>NZ_BDCH01000018.1 GCF_001613405.1 Nocardia crassostreae | reverse complement strand
CTCCTCCGCCGCCCCTGGTGCTCCCGCCCCTGCCGATCGTCTCCCCGGTTGTCGCGGCAGGCGGAATCGGCTGCCAGGCAGCCGCTTTCGTCCTCCCGGTCGACCAGCCGAGTGCGGGCTGGATCTGCGTGCACCCCACTCCCGCCGGAGCGCCGCCCGCCATCGGCGCGGAATGCTGGGCCAATGGCTTCCCCGGACACTGGGATCCGTTCCCGGTGGTCAACTGGGTCTGCGTCCCCGGCGCACCCCTGCCCCCGCCACCGCCCGCGGAACCGGTCGCACCGGACCGGGCCCCGCCGCCACCGGACTCCGCCGCCCCGGACCAGGCGCCGCCGCTCGCGGAAACAGTTGCCGCGGACCAGATCTCGCCGCGCTAGATGCCGGAGACGTCCGCCAGCTGCCCGATGCCGTAGGTGACGGCCATGGCGAGCGCGCCGCCTATGACGACGCGCAGGACCGCTCGGCGGGGATTGCTCCCGCCCAGTCGGGCGCTCACCGAGCCGGTGATCGCCAGCGCGATGAGCACGGCCACGAAGGTGACCGGGATTCGCCAGGACTCCGGCGGGAGCAGGATGGCGAGCAGGGGGAGCAGCGCCCCCAGGGTGAACGACACGGCCGAGGATATGGCCGCCTGCCACGGATTGGTGAGTTCGGTTGGGTCCAAACCCAATTCCGTCTCGGCGTGGGCCCGGAAGGCATCGTGCGCGGTGAGCTCCCGCGCGACCTGGCGGGCGGTCGCCGGGGACAGGCCCTTGTCCTGATAGATCTGCGCCAGTTCGGCCAGTTCGAAATCCGGCTGTTCCGCGAGCTCGCGCTTCTCCTTGTGCAGCAGCGCCCGCTCGCTGTCGCGCTGGGTGCTGACCGAGACGTATTCACCGGCGGCCATGGAGATCGCGCCCGCGGTGAGTCCCGCGATGCCCGCGGTGAGGATGGTGGACGTCTCGCTCGCGGCCGCCGCGACGCCCACCACCAGACCGGCGGTGGACACGATCCCGTCGTTCGCGCCCAGCACTCCGGCCCGCAGCCAGTTCAGCCGCGTGGCCAGTCCTTCGCCGTGTGGCTCGTGCGGGTGGGGTTGGCCGGTATTGCCGGAATCGGCGGTCGATTCGTCCACATTCGCAGCCTAGGACACCTGCGTGTCTGTCATGTGGACCGCGCGCCGAGCGTGCCATGACTCTCGTTTTGCGGCAATTGCGAACTTGTAGCTGGAACGATGGTGATCATGGTCCGCTTCTGCACTCGCTACTGGTCTGCGCTCGTCCCGCCGCTAGCCGCCGTCGTGCTGGCGATTACCTGGGGTCGCGACCTCGGTCCGATCGCGGGCACCGTGGTGACATTGGCCCTGGTCGGCGCGGTGCTGGCAGCGGTCCACCACGCCGAGGTGGTGGCACACCGAGTAGGCGAACCGTTCGGCTCGCTCATCCTCGCGGTCGCCGTGACCATTATCGAAGTCGGTCTCATCGTCACCCTCATGCTCTCCAGCGGCGACAAGGCGGCCTCCCTCGCCCGCGACACCGTCTTCGCCGCCGTCATGATCACCTGCAATGGCATCTTCGGCCTATCCCTCCTGGTAGGCGCGCTCCGCCGCCGCGTGGCGGTCTTCAACTCCGAGGGCACCGGCGCGGCCCTGGCCACCGTCGCCACCCTCGCCACGCTGAGCCTGGTGCTGCCGACCTTCACCACCAGTGAACCGGGCCCGGTCTTCTCCGCCTCACAACTGGCCTTCGCGGCGGTGGCCTCGCTGGTGCTCTACGGCGTCTTCGTCATGGTGCAGACCGTCCGCCATCCCGACGACTTCCTACCGGTCGAGGAGAGCGGCGTCGCCGTCGACGGCGACCACGAGGACCCGCCCACCAAGCACCGGGCGCTGCTCAGCGTCGGCCTGCTGCTGGTGGCGCTCATCGGCGTGGTCGGGTTGGCCAAGACCGTCTCGCCGTCCATCGAATCCGGTATCGCCGCAGCCGGTTTGCCGCCGTCGGCGGTCGGCGTGGTGATCGCCATGCTGGTGCTGCTGCCGGAGACCATTGCCGCTGTCCGGTCCGCGCGCCGCGATCAGGTGCAGATCAGCCTGAACCTGGCGCTGGGTTCGGCCATGGCGAGCATCGGCCTGACCATTCCGGCCATCGCGCTGGTGTCCATCTGGATCGAGGGCCCGCTCATGCTCGGCCTGGGCGCGACGCAAATGGTGTTGCTCGCGCTCACGGTAGTGGTCGGTGCGCTCACGGTGGTACCGGGTCGCGCGACCCTGTTGCAGGGCTGCGTGCACCTGGTGTTGTTCTCCGGCTTCGTCTTCCTGGCGGTCAGCCCGTAGCGCTCAGGCGTTCCAGCGGTAGATCTGCCCGTCGCGTAGTTCGTACGACGTCGCGGCTTTCGCGCCGCGGTGGGACAGCTCTGCCATGACCTTGGTGCGGCCGCGGGTGGTGTGGCCGTCTTCGGTCCAATGCACGTACGGGTGAACCAGTTTCGCGAACGCCGTCCAGTCACCGGCCTCGATCGCGCCCATGACTGCCGACACGGTGTTATCCACGGTTGTCAGTGAACACGCCGGGCGCCGTCGCGGGGAAGGGTTCGGCCGAATATAGGTCGCGCGGATCCCCGGCCGACCCGCATGATTTTGGATTGCTGCCAGTTCACTCCAAGGGGCGGTCAGGTATAGCTCACTCGCCCGGAAGCCTCGTGCGAGAAGTTCGCCGACAGAGTGGTGGGCGTCGTATTGATAGCGGATCAGCTCTGATAACACGTTCCAGAAACCCCATCTACGGGCGGTTATGTCAGGTTTACCTGCATTGCGCCGCTGTGTACCCGTCAGTAGCTTGGAGTCTCCGATCACACCTCGAACGGATTTGTTGTAACTCGTCGTAACCATTAGCTTTGATGGCAGGCAGTGTTGCCGATCACGGAGAAGATGATTTGAAGCTCGTCCCTCGACGTCGATTTCGACGCCCTGATGAAGTAGTGCCGCGATGACCCGGGTCCTCCCGAAGAACGCCCCCACCGCGGTTCGCATCGTGCGCGACAACTTCTCCGACACGGTGGTCTCCTCGCTGCGCACCTTCGGCCGCGCGGCGGGCATCGCCCGGGATTCGGTCACCGGAACGTTCGGCGATATCGCGCGCGGGCAGTTCCAGTGGAAGGAAGCCATCCTGCAGGCGTGGCGACTGGTCACGGTCACCGCGATTCCCGCCATCCTGATGGCGATCCCCTTCGGCGTCATCGTCTCGGTGCAGGTCGGCAACCTCATCCGAACCCTCGGCGCGGATTCGCTGCTGGGCGCCACCGGCGGGCTCGGCGTCATCAAACAGGGCGCGCCCCTGGCCACGGGCTTCCTGCTCGGCGGCGCGGGCGCGGCGGCACTGGCGGCCGATCTCGGCGCGCGCACCATCCGCGAGGAGATCGACGCGCTGAACACCATGGGCATCAGCCCGATCCACCGGCTGGTCATCCCCCGCCTGGTCGCCATGATCTTCGTGGCGCCGCTGCTGAACGTGCTCATCATCTTCGTCGGCGTGCTCGCCGGTTATGCGGTCGCCGTGGGCGGCCAGAACGTCACGCCGGGCAGCTACTGGTCCACCTTCGGCTCCTTCACCACCACCGCCGATGTGTGGGTATCGCTGCTGAAGGCCGTCGTCTTCGGCTTCATCGTGGTGATCATCTCCTGCCAGCGCGGCCTGGAGGCCAAGGGCGGACCGCGCGGCGTGGCCGATGCCGTGAATGCCGCGGTGGTGCTGTCGGTGGTGTCCATCGTGATCGTGAATCTGGTCGCCACCCAGATCACCGCCATGTTCCTGCCCACGAGGCTGGCCTGATGTCGGCGACGTACGTCCCGAAGGGGCTGGGCTGGGCGGCGCGCTTCTATCGCAAACGCGGGCTGATTCTGCGCCGGGTGGAGAACCTCGGCTTCGTACTGTCGTTCGTGTGGCAGGTGCTGTCCTCGATTCCGCTGACGCTGAAGCGGTATCGGGACGAGACCATGCGGGCCATCACCAATATGACCTGGGGCCGCGGCTCCATCATCGTGGGCGGCGGGACCGTGCGCCCATGATGATCGTGCTCGGCCTGGTCATGGGCGCGTCGGTGGCGGTGGAATCGTTCGCCACCCTGGACATGCTGGGCATGGGCCCGGTGACCGGCCTGGTGTCGGCCTATGCGACCACGCGCGAGCTCGCGCCCATTGCCGCGGCCATCGGCTTCGCGGCGCAGGCGGGCTGCCGCATGACCGCCGAGATCGGATCCATGCGCATCTCCGAGGAGATCGACGCCATCGAATCGCTGGGCCTGCGCTCGGTGCCGTTCGTGGTGACCACGCGCGTGCTGGCCGGTGCGGTGGCCATCATCCCGACCTTCCTGATAGCGCTGATCCTGTCGTATCTGGCCTGCCGCGGGCTCATCACGCTGGTGCACGGCTCCTCGGCGGGCGTGTACGACCACTACTTCTTCCAGTTCGTCTCCGGATTCGACGTGATCGCCGCGGTCGGCAAGGTGGCGATCTTCGCGACGGTGGTCATCCTGATCCATTGCTACTACGGCTTTTTCGCCACCGGCGGTCCGGAGGGCGTGGGCATCGCGTCGGGTAAGGCGGTGCGCGCCAGTTCGGTCGCCATCATCGCCCTCGACATGGTGCTGTCCATCGGGCTGTGGGGCTTCAACTCGGCCATCACGTTTACGGGGTAGAGGATGCCGAACTACGGAATGCCGGGTGTCGCCGTGGACCGCAAGCGGTCCATGACGGTGGGTGCGGTCGCCATCGCGCTGGTGGTCGCGGTGCTGGCGGCCTGGTCGCTGTACCGGTCGCAGAAAGACGAAGCCGGACTGCCGATCTCGCTGCGCACCGAGCAGATCGGCGACGGCGTGCTGGTGGGCACCGATGTGCGCATGAACGGCGTGCTCATCGGCAAGGTCACCGAGATCGAACCGGATCAGCGCGGCACCCAGCGCATCGGGTTGCGGCTGGACGAATCCCGGCTGTTCGGGGTGGACGATTCGGTGCTGGTGGATTACGCGCCCGCGAATCTGTTCGGCATCAGCGAGATCGAGCTGCGTCGCGGGCCCGGCGGCGCCCCGCTGCGAGCGGGCGCGGTCCTCGATATGACCGGGGCCAAGGCGACCGCCGTGTACGACGCCACCATGGGGTCGATGCTGCGCAGCATGTCGCAGGTCGGCGGCTCGGTGCTGACACCGCAGATGGCCTCGGTCATCGCGCAGGCCGCAGCCGATACCGAGGCGCTGACGCCCTTGGCACAGGCCATCATCACCGCGGCGCGGACGGTCACCGAGAACCAGAAGATGCCCATGTCGGAGCTGTTCGGCGAATTGGGCCCGGCCTTCGACGGCGGCGGGCAGTTCGCGGGCGCGACCGTGCAGGCGGTGGACATGATCCGCAGCCTGCAGCGGTTGCAGCAGGACCGGGACGGGTTCGATCAGCGGCTGTCGCTGGTCACCGGGCAGTTGTTGCCGGTGCTCGCGGGGACCCTGGGCACGGCCGGAAGCGAGCTGTCCGGCTTCACCGACATGCTCGCGCCGCTACTGGCCATGCTGGCGCAGATGGTGCCGCGGCCGCAGCAGTCCTCGGCGGAATTGACCGCGCTGCTGAACAACCTGCGCGCGGCCATGCCGGACAACGGGCAGGGGCCGGTGCTGAATGTCGAGGTAGATCTGCGCGGCGTGCCCGCCGTCGCGGTGCCGCTGCTGGGAGGTGTGCGATGAGTGTCAAGGCGGCGGCGTGGCGGCTGGCATTGTTCGCCGGGGTGATCGTGGTGGTGCTCATGTTGGTGCTCACCGCGATCCAGCGGCCGGTCTCCGGCGACACCGAGTCCCATGACGCGCTGTTCACCGACGCCAATGGCCTGAAGGTCGGCGATGACGTGCGCATGTACGGCGTGCAGGTCGGCAAGGTGAAGAGCATCGATCTGGACGGCGTGAACGCGCGAGTCCGGTTGTCGGTCAAAACCGATGCGCCCATCTACGACAACTCCACGCTGGCCATCCGGTACCAGAACCTCACCGGGCAGCGGTACATCGACTTGCAGCAGCAGCCGGCGCCCGGCAGCCGGATCGCGGCCGACGCGCGTATCGGAATCGAGCGCACGGTGCCGTCTTTCGATGTGACGAGCCTGTTCAACGGCCTGAAGCCGGTGCTGGCCACGGTGTCTCCCGAGGCCATCAACCAATTCAGCGCCAGCATGGTCGCTTTGATCGAGGGCGATGGCGGCGGTGTCGGACCGGCCATGGACGCCATCGGCAAGCTGGCCTCCTACGTGGAGAACCGGCAGCAGGTGATCGGCACGCTCATCAAGAACATGTCGGATCTGGACGACCGGCTCAGCGGGCGGGTGCACTACCTGGTGCCGCTGTTGGAGCAGCTCACCAATATTTTCGAAGCGCTGCAGCAGAATATCGGCGGCCTGGCTCAGTTCGCCATGACCGCGCCGTCGGTACTCGGACCGGTGGACAGCCTGCTGCGCACCCTCGGCATCAACAGCGGCAGTGATGTGGACGCATTGATCCGCAAACTCTTCCCCGATGCGAAGGAGGCGCTCGAGGTCTTCGGCAGACTGCCCGCGGTGCTGGCCGCCGCCGATGCCTCGCTGCCGGATCCCTCCGGATGGAAGCCGTTGTGCAGCAAGGGAAATGCGGAGGTGCCGTCGGTGATCGGCGTGCTGGTGCAGGGACAGCGGGTGGCGATATGCAACGGATGAGATTGCCCCGCTTCCTGGTTCGCGACGACCGGGTCATCGACGAGGGCACCTGCAAGAAGCGGGAACTGCGGCGCGGCATTGTCGGCGCGGTCCTGGTGGGTGTGCTGCTGCTGGGGGCGGGCGTGCTGTTCGTGGTGCCGTTCGGCAAGCACACCTACACCGCGGAACTGTCCGAGGCGCAGTCGGTGAAGGCGGGCGACGACGCGCGCATCGCGGGCATTTCCGTGGGCGAGGTGAAATCCCTGGAACTGAAGCCGGACCGGGTGGTCATGCGCTTCACCGTGAATTCCAATGTGTTCCTGGGGGATCAGACCTCCCTGGACGTCCGCATGCTCACCATCGTCGGCGGCCACTACGTCTCGGTGTTCCCGGCCGGTGCACAGCCGTTGGGGGACAATGCCATTCCCATGGACCGGGTGCGGCTGCCCTACAGCCTGACCCAGACCTTTCAGGACGCCGCCGCACCGCTGGCCGCCATCGACGGTACGACGTTGAACCGCAACCTCGCCGCGCTCGGCAACTCCCTGGAAGCCGCCCCGGAGACCCTGCGCACCACATTGCAGACGGTCGGCACCTATGTGGACGCGCTGGACCGCCAGCGCACCCAGGTGTCCAATGCCATCTCGGTGGCCGACGAGTACGTCCGCATGTACGACGGCGCGAAGACCGATCTGGGGCGGCTGATGGACAATGCCAATCTGCTGGTCACCGTGCTGGAGGCCAAGCACACCGAAATGGCCGAGGCCATCCGGCTGCTCAGCGATGTGGTCGGGCGGCTCGGCGGCGCGCAACCGACCTGGGATGAGCTGAAGCCCGTGATCGACGGCGCCATCACGCAATTGGAGCAGCTCGGCGCCAAGTTCCAGCCGACCCTCGACGCCGCGCACGGCTTGCAGCAGAAGCTGTCCGCGCTGGTGATTCCCGAGGGCGGCGTGACCATCGACCAGTCCCAGCAGACGGTGACCCTGCCGCAGGTGTGCGTGCCGGTGCCCGGAAAGGACTGCTGATGTTCAAGCGCATGCTCGGCTCGCAGTGGTTCATGTCGGTCGCGGGCGCGGTGCTGGTGGCCGTGCTGGCGGCGGTCGGCTACTTCGTCTACTTCGATCCGATGAAGAAGACCGAGTCCTACACCGCGCTCATGCCGGACGCGGTGGGCCTGTACGTGGGCAACAAGGTGACCATGCGGGGCATACCGGTGGGCACGGTCGATTCCATCGAATCCGAGGGCGCCAAGGTCGAAGTCGGCTTCTCGGTCGACGCGCGGTATCCGATCTATGCCGATGCCGCCGCCACCACGGTCGCCGATTCGATTGTGGCGGACCGGAATCTGGCGATCCTGTTCAGCGGCAAGAATCTGGAGCGCTGGGATCCGGCGCGGCCGATCACCAAAACGCTGACGCCCAAGAGCATTACCGAGACGCTGACCGCGCTGGCGGATCTGTCCTCGGAATTGCAGGCGGCGCAGGCGCCCGATGCGCTCGCGCGCGGTCTGGCCGGACTGGATGCCGCCACCGCCGGTGCGGGTCCGCAGATCAACGAGATCGTGAAGAAGCTGGGCTCGGCGCTGTCGCAGCCCGATGCCGATATCGCCCATCTGGCCGGGATTTTCGATGCTTTCGCGTCGGTGGGCGAGAAGGTGGAACAGCATTGGGCGATCTGCGCTCCATGCTGCTGCGCCTGGCTCCCGCCCTGGAGAACGCCAGCAACGAATTGCTCGGTCCCGGTGCGGAATTGATCGATCGGCTCGGTCAGGCGCTGCCCATGCTCAATGATCTGGTGACCATTGCCGGGGATCCGATCATGCGGGCCCTGGACGACACCCTGCCGCTGGTGCGGTTGCTGCGCGCCAATGTCGGCTCGCTGTCGGAGATCATGCTCAAACTGCCGGTGCTGACCAATGCCGCGAAATCCGTCATGACCGACGGTGTCGGGTACGCGTCCCCGCGGGCGGCCCTGCCCGCGCCGCAGGCCGATCAGGTCCGTGCGGCGGTGAACGCGCTGACGCCCGGATCGTGCACCGATGCCGCCGACGGCATGGTGAATGTCCTGCTGGTGCCCCTCGTGCTCGGAATGGCAGGTGCGCGATGAGAATCGGACGCTGGGAGATCACGATCGACGGTGGCGCGGTGACCGCGCGGGCGGTCCGGCCGCAGCGCGCGGCGGGGGCCGGGCGGGCCGGTGTGGCTGCCAAGCGGGCCGGTGCGGCTTTGCTCGCGGCCGGGCTGCTGGCCGGGAGCGGCGCGTGCTCGTTCGACCCGTCCTCGGTGCCGGTGCCCGGCACCACGGTATCGGGACCGACCTATCGCATTCACATCGAGTTCGGCAATGTACTGAATCTGCCCGCGCGGGCGAAGGTCATCGCCAATGGCGCGCAGGTCGGTTCGGTCGCCGGGGTGCGCGTGGTGGAGGCGTCCAAGTCCGGCGGGCGCGGCGGCTATGTGGTCGTCGACGCCGATATCTCGGACAAGGTGCAGTTGCCCCTCACCACCATTGCCGAGTTGCGGCAGAACACCGTGCTCGGTGATATCCATCTGGCGCTGACCACCCCGACCGACGGTTTCGGTTCGCTGCTGTCCGACGGCGGCACCATCGCCCAGGAGCGCACCCGCCCCGCGGTGCAGCTCGAGGACACCATGGCCGCGCTGGCCGCCTTCACCCAGGGCGGCGCCGTGAATCAGTTGCAGGACATCATCAATCGGTTCAATGCGGTGCTGCCGCAGGATCCGAACGAGACCAAGCGCATTGCCCAGAACGCCGCCGCCAATGCGGTGGACCTGGCCGCCAATCTCGACGATGTGGATTCGTTGCTGAACGGGCTGGGCGTCAATGCGCAAGTGCTGCACGATCGCGCCGACTTCCTGGATCACCAGCTGAGCCAGGAATCGGTGGACGCCATGACCGGCATCGCCCACTCCATCGCGGGCGTCACCCAGATCTTCGCCGTGCTGGGCCAGCTGGGCGGTTCGCTGACCTGGCTCGCCCCCATTGCCACCTCCGGCAATGCGGCGGTGCAAGCCTTCGTGCCGCTGGCCTTCTCGGGCAGCCCCCTGGATCTGTCGCAGTCGTCGAATCTGATGCTGCTGGTATCGCTGTTGCGGGACAAGCTGATTCCGTTCGTGGAACAGGGACCGAAGGTGAATGTCACCGGCGTGCAGGTCGATTCGGTCTCCCGCGACGATCAGGTCGGCAATATCCTGTCCACTCTGCGCATGATCGGAGCAGTCCGATGAGGCGCTCGACTTTTTGCTCCGCAAAGTGGGGTTCCCTGGCGTCGCTGGGCGGTATCGCCGCCGTCACCGTGGTGGGCGCGAGCTACCTGACCTTCGGCGTCGTCCGCGCCGACCCTTTCGCCGAATACACCAATGCCTCCATGGTGCTGGCCAATTCCGGCGGCCTGAGCGTCGGTTCCCCGATCCTGTTGACCGGCATGAAGATCGGCAAGATCACCTCGGTGCACAGCACCGTCCGCGGTGTCGAGATCGGCTTCCGCGTGGACGCCGACCGCCGGGTGCCCACCGACAGCGTCATCACCATCGAGCAGCTCTCCGCCCTGGGCGAACCCTACGTCGAGTTCCGCCCCCGAACCGGCAACGGCCCCTACCTGACCGACGGCCAGCGACTCGACACCTCCGCGGTCGAATCCCCGCTGTCCATCCCCGAGGTGGCCCGCCTGGTCAACCAGGTCATGAACCAGCTCGACCCGAAGGTCGCGGCCTCCCTCGCGAGCACCCTCGGCGCGGCCTTCGACGACACCGAATCCGCCATGCCGCCCCTCACCCACGCCGGAGATCTGCTGGCCGCCCCCATCATGAGCCGCGAACCCAAAATCGCCCAGCTACTGAACAGCTTCCAGGCCACCGCCATGAACATGGACGGCATCCCCGAAGCAACGGCAGCTGCCGCTCCCGCATTGGTCCAGTTCGCACAGTCTCTCAATGACCTGGTCGAAGCAGTCGGTAGACTCGTCGACAAGGCCCCCGGACCCGAGGCGTATGTCGACGGCAACGGGCTGGCCACCTTCCTGGCACGGCTGACCGACTGGTTACAGCAAGCCGGACCCGAACTGAACACCCTGGCCCCCCAACTGCAGCCGCTCGTAGACGCGGCCCGCACCTCGGCCCCCCAGATCGATATCAGCTCCCTGATCTCGCAAGCGCTTGCCAGCACCGGCGACGGCGCCATGCGCGTACAGGTCAACGTCAAGTAAGTCCCCGAAGGAGAACGCAGATGACCAACGACGCCGATCCGAACCGCGCGGTCGACGCGGAGGCCCCCGCCGTCTCCGCCCCCGAAACCCTCGCGGCCGAGTCCCCTGAGGCCCTCGCGGCCGGGCCCGCCGGGACCCCCGAGGTCGAGTTCGCCAAGGCGGCCCCCACTGCCGCCCCGTCCCCGAAGACGGTGCAACTCAAGCTCTCCACCCTGGCCCTGGCGGCCGCCGCCGTCCTGGTCATCGGCGCCTTGATCACCACAACGGCTCTCTGGTTGTCCGCCCGCGGCGACCTGTCCGACCGCGACGCCCAGGCAGCCGACGAAAAGCACGCCGAACAGGTGGCCACCGACTACTCGGTAGGCGCCTCCAATATCAACTTCTCCGACCTGACCTCCTGGACCACCCGCCTGAAGGCCAACACCACCCCCCACCCTGGCCAACAAATTCGACGCCACCGCCCCGAAGCTCCAGGAAATCCTGGTCCCCCTGAAGTGGACCTCGTCGGCCACCCCCGTAACCGCCAAGGTCGTCTCCCACGACAACGGCGTCTACCAGGTCAACGTCTTCCTCAACGTAACCTCCACCAACGCCCAGAACCCCGAAGGCGTCCAAACCACGGTCACCTACAACGTCACCGTCGACCCCAACAACGCCTGGAAGGTAGCCGACGTAGGCGGCATGAACCTCGCCCTCCCCAAGCAGTAACCCCGAGTCGGGGGCCGCGGAAATTCAGCGGCTCCGGATCGGTTCTCCGGATAGCATTTTCAGCATGACCACATTCGTTCGTCCCGCCATGATGCCCCGCTCACGGGGCCGCTGACGCTGCGCGAACGAATGGTTCGAGGCCCTGTTCACACGGGGCCTCGATTCATATCGCCGATCGGTGCCCCGGCTTTCCCCGGAGGTTCCGATGACGCACACCTACATCACCACCACCATCCCCTATGTCAATGCGCGGCCCCATCTGGGTTTCGCGCTCGAGCTCGTGCAGGCCGATGTGCTCGCTCGCCACCATCGCGGCCGCGGTGCGAGCGTCCGGTTCCAGACCGGCACCGATGACAATTCACTGAAGAACGTGCTGGCCGCCGAGCGGGCCGGTATCGGAGTGCGGGAATTCGTCGATGCGAATGCGGCGGCGTTCGCGGCCTTGCCGCGGCGGTTGTCCGTATCGGTCGTCAATGTCCTCCACACCAGCCGCGACAGCCGTCATCGGCCGGGCGTGGAAGAACTGTGGCGGGCCTGTGCCGCCGCGGGTGACCTCTACCGCAAGCACTACGACGGCCTGTATTGCGTTGGCTGCGAGCAGTTCTACGCACCGGCCGAACTGGCCGATGGGCGGTGCCGCGAGCATGACGCCGAGCCGCAACGGATTTCGGAGGTCAACTGGTTCTTCCGGTTGTCCCGCTACGCCGACCGGCTCCGCGATCTCATCACCTCGGATGTCATTCGGATCGAGCCCGCCGCACGGCGCAACGAGGTGCTGGCCTTCATTGCCGGAGGGCTGGAGGACTTCTCGGTGTCCCGATCCAGCGGCAGGGCACGGGGCTGGGGAATTCCGGTTCCCGGCGACCCGGATCAGGTGATCTACGTCTGGCGGGATGCCCTGGGCAACTACCTGACCGGTTTGGGTTACGGCACGGGCGGCGAGGGGGTGCGGCGCTGGTGGACCGAGTCCGATCACCGAATCCATGTGGTCGGCAAGGGGGTCATCCGCTTCCACGCCGTGTACTGGCCTGCGATCCTCTTGTCGGCGCGCCGGGCGCTGCCCACGCAGGTCCAGGTGCACGACTATCTCACCGTCGACGGCCGCAAGATCAGCAAGTCGGCGGGAACAGCTGTCGACCCGATAGAACTGGTCGACCGGTTCGGCGTCGATGCGGTGCGCTGGTGGCTGCTGCGCGAACCTCCCCGTGTCGGCGAGGTCGATTTCACCATCGATCGCCTCGTGCACCGCACCGATACCGAACTCGCCAATGGCATAGGCAATCTGGTCAACCGGACGGTGGGTTTGGTCCACCGCTATCGGCACGGCCTGGTGCCCCGGGCGGGGTCGCACCCGCCGGGAGCGGAGGGCCTGTGCCGCGTTATCGATGAGGTCGGCGTCGGCGTCGATTCCGCGCTGGCCGACTTCGACTTCCGCCGCGCGACCGGGGCCGTGTGGGCCATTGCCGTGGCGGCCAACCGGTACATCCACACGGTGCGCCCGTGGGAACTCGCCGCGGCGGAACGGCATGGCGGGGTGAGCGCCGAACTGGATGCGGTTCTCGCCATCCTGGTGCGGGCGTGTCACGCCATTGCCGCAGCGCTGGACCCGTTTCTACCGGATCTCGCGGCCCGCATCACCGAGCAGTGCACCCTGCGGGCGGGCGTATTGCCGCTGCCGCGGCCGATCCAGCCCCGGATCGGAGGCTCGCGGTAATCCTCAGTGGCGCAGGTGATCCGCCAGCCGGACGGCCAGGGCCACGATGGTGAGGGTTGGGTTGGCGTGGCCGTTGGTGGGGAAGACGGAGCTGCCCGCTATGTAGAGGTTGTCGATGGCGTGGACGCGGCAGTCGGCATCGACCACGCCGGTGCCGGGGTCGGTGGACATGCGGGTGGAGCCGGTGGGGTGGGCCCAGTCGGTGAGGTGGGCGGGGAGGGGGCTGGCTTCGCGGACCCACTCGTGGAGTTCGGGTGGGGGGAAGCCGAGGCGGGCGAATTCGGTGGCGGCCAGGGCGGCGGCGCGGCGGACGGTCGTGTCTTCCCGGGGGCTCAGTTTCCAGTCGATGCGGGCCAGGGGGATGCCCAGGCGGTCCACCTTGTCGCTCAGGGTGATTCGGCTGTTCGGGTCGGGGGCTTGTTCGACCATGCAGCGGAGTTCGACGTGTTCGAGTTTGCGGGGGAGGCCCGTGTGGTTGATCAGGCGGCGTTTGGCGCCGGAGAGGAGCAGGCCCGGGTTGGTGGCGACAATGCGGGCGTCGTGTGGCGTGAGGTGGCCACGGAGGAGGTTCTTGACCGCCTCCCAGGGGTCGTCGTCGGCGGGGACCTCTTGAATCCACAAGGCGCAGTTGAGGAGACCTTCGGCGGCCTGTAGTTCGGGGGAGAGGGCGACGCCGTGCAGGAAGGTGTGTTTGCCGCTGCGGGATTTGACTACGTATTTGCCGAAACGGTCGCGGGCGGCGGCGGAGGATTGCGGGTCGAGCGTGCCGACCACGCCGCAGCGGTGGTCGAGCAGATAGCGGCCGACGACATCATGGCGATTTCCGACTCCCGCGGGCTCGATCTCATTCGAGGCGAGCAATAGTCGCGCGTTTTCTATTCCGCCGGTGGCCAATACAATTCGAGCGGCCCGGACGGTGCGCGCATTGCCTTCCGCATCGACGACACGTAATGACTCCACATGGGCGCCCGACGGATTCGTATCGATATGCGTCACCGTTGCATTGAGAAGAATTCGAACATTCGACGCCGTGATTCCGGCGGCATGCGCCCCGAAACGCTTGCTGTCGAATGGATCAGCCGGATCTTTGCTGATCTGCCAGAAGTACGGCCGCAGCCAGCGCCGGTCCAGATCCTGGGCGGGCGGTACGCGGTCGGCCAGCTCCCAGAACCGGTCGCCCGTATAACCGCCACCGTAGCCGAGGCCCAAATGTGTTGCGGCCCTGTTCAAATAGGGTTCCACGGTGGCATACCCGATGGGCCAGCCGGAGCACGGCACCCAGTCGCGCGCGGCGAAGTCCAGCTCGTCCAGCGGTGCGCACCGCCCACTCCAGGTGTGCGAGCTGCCGCCCAGAATTCGGTTGCGCGCGTTGCGATATGGCATTGCCCGGGGCGCCCCGACATTGTCTATATCATTGAGTTCGTCGGTGTCCGGCGCGAGCTTGAGCCCCCCGCTCTCCAGCACCAGAACCCGTAGCCGCGTGCCCGCCAGTTCGGTCGCGATGGTCAGCCCCGCCGGTCCGGAGCCGATAATGCACACGTCGGCCCCCAGTTCGGTGTCCCGTACGGCACTCAGGTCGTCGATACGCACCGGAAATCCTTCCGCACCTGCATCCACCCCCTGAGACAGACGCGCTACCCTTGCCCGCGTTCATCTTAACCGCTCAATTGCCTTTACGTGGACCAACTTTCGTCTTCAGAATCCGGGTTGCAGAAACGCGCGCAGGTAACCGGCGGACTGCCTTACATACATCCACGACCAGAACGCGAGCCCCGAATCACTGGGGCTGGCGACCATAGTCAATTCCCCGTCGAAACACCGCTCCACGATGTATCGTGCGCGCGAGACATGCGGCGTATACGTCACCACAATGATGTGCCGCCAGCCCTGCGCTCGCGCCCGCCGCCCGATTTCCCGCGCTTCGCCCTGGGTGGTCCACGGATCCGGAACGAAGCACGAGACGGCGAAGTCGAAGTCCCCCGCGCAGTAGCGGTCCATGACGTGATCGTCCCGACCGGTCGACCGCGAGATCACCAATTCCGGTGCCAGTCCCCGCTTCGCGAGCGCCAAGCCGAGATCGAATCGCTCATAGGCGGTGTCGCCCAGCACCACGATGGCATCGGCCGGTCGCAGCGGATCCAGCTGCGGATGCACGAAGACCGGCCGCCCCGCGAACCCGATGCCGACCACGAGCGCCACCAGGGTGACGACTCCCGCGAACGTTTCGTAGGTACCGGGCCACACATTCGAAGTTACCGGTGCGGCAACCCGGCTATTGCGATGCAGGTCACTGTCGTGCAATAGTCTGCGGACCGTGTGAGACGAAGTGGTATCACATTTGATGAAGGGTTACGGGGACTTGATCAGGCGGAAAACGGTGCACTGGACGGCTGCGATGCGGTCCGGAATCGCCGCGGCGGCAATGGCAATGGTGGCGACGGCGGTCCTGCTGCCGTCCACGGCGACAGCGGACGAGGCCGTTCCGGTCCAGCCCGCGGCGCCGATCCCGGTGCCGCAGGAACTGGATCCGGCGTTCTACAACCCGGCCCCCGACCTGGTGGCGAGCAAGGCGCCCGGCGAGATCATCGCCGCCCGGCAGGTGAATGTCGCCAACTTCGGCCTGATCCCGCTGAATGTGGATGCCTGGCAGCTGTCCTACCGCTCCAACAACAGCCGCGACGAGGCCGTCCCGGCGGTGGCCACCGTGCTCAAGCCGCGCGGTTCGGCTCCGGACAAGCTGGTCTCCATGCAGATCGCCGAGGATTCGCTGGCCGGATATTGCGCCCCGTCCTATGCGGTGCAGCAGTGGTCGCTCGCCCCGTTCGTCGGCCAGATCGTGGTGCCCGCGGAATTCATCATTTCGCAGGGCGCGCTGCAGCAGGGCTGGGGTGTTGTGATCCCGGATCACCAGGGTCTCGACAATGCCTACGCCGCGGGCCCGCTGGGCGGCCGCATCACCCTCGACGGAATTCGCGCCGCCACCGCGTTCGAGCCCATGCGGCTGGCCGAGAGCACCCGCATCGGCATGTACGGCTATTCCGGCGGCGCCATCGTCACCGGCCATGCGGCGGAACTCAAACAGTCCTATGCCCCCGAATTGAATATCGTCGGCGCGGCCGAGGGCGGCGTGCCCGCCGATCTGGGCGTCGTCCTGAATGTCGCCAACGGCCAGGCCACCTCCGGATTGGTGCTCGCCGCGGTCAACGGCCTCACCCGCGAGTACCCGGATTTCGCGCGTTTCGTCAACGAGAACATGGACCTGCTCGGCAAGGGCCTGTCGTTCGTGCAGAGCGGTCTGTGCGTCCAGTACGTCTCGTCGCTGCTGCCGTTCCTGAATCTGAAGGGCATGCTGCGCGTTCCCGGTGATCCCATGCAGCACGCGGCCGTCGTGGACGTGATCGACAAGACCTGCATGGGCAAGGCCGTCCCCGATATGCCCATGTACATCTGGAATGCCAATCCCGACGAGATCATCCCGGTCGGCCAGGTCAACACCCTGGTGGACACCTACTGCCAGAACCCGTCGGCGAGTGTGCAATACACCCGCGAGCATTTCGGCGAGCACGTCGCCACCGAGATCTCCGGCGGCGGCCCGGCCATGCTCTGGATGCGCGATCGCCTCGAAGGCATTCCGGCACCACAGGGCTGTTCCGTCACCGACGCGGGCTGGCTGGCCCTGGATCCGAACGGCACGGCCATGCTCGCCTACACCTTCGGCGAGACCTTCGCATCCTTCTTCGGTAAGCCCATCGGTGTGAAGTAGCCGGTAACATCGCGCGCGCTCGCTTCACCACCTGGAGGACATCGTGCCCGCGAACCCCACCGCCGCCGAACTGCTGGCGACCGTCGAAGCCTCGCCGCGCGCGGTCGGCGCGCACGACAAGGACGCCTGGGTCGGCCTGTTCGCCCCGGATGCCGGTGTCGAGGATCCGGTCGGCTCGCGCCCGCATATCGGGCGGGACGCGATCGACCGGTTCTACGACACCTTCATCGCGCCCAATGGCATCGCCTTCGACGTGGACAACGATGTGGTGTGCGGAATGACGGTGTTCCGGGATCTGACCATTGCCACCACCATGTCCACCGGCGTCACCCTGCGGGTGCCCATGCATCTGCGCTACGACCTGGCCGAGGTGGAGGGCGCACTGAGAATTCGTGCGCTGCGGGCGCATTGGGAGCTGCCCGGAATGATCGGGCAGCTGCTGGGCTCCGGCGCGCAGGGCCTGCTGGCCGGGGCCAAGCTGGGGCCGCAGCTGCTCGGCAATCAAGGGGTCGGCGGCGCACTGGGATTCATGCGGGGCATGCGCGGCGTCGGCGCGCCCGGCAAGGCGGCCGCCGGGCGGCTGCTGGACGCGCTGGGGCGCGGCGAGGTCTCGACGGCCCGCGCGGGACTGGCCCCGGTGCCGCAATTGCGCTGGGCGACCGGCGATCCGATGTCGCTGGAGGATTTCACCACGCGCGCCAAGGGGCTGCGCTGGCGCAAGCCCATCGCGGCGGGCCGCCATGTCACCGCGACCGCGGAGACCGGTAAGGGCCGTGGCATCGCCCAGCTGGACTTCGCCGAGCACGGCACGCGGATCGAGGGCGTGCGGATCTTCGTGCCCTCGAACTAGTCCCGCGCCGAACTAGTCCCGTGCACCGGCGATCTGCGCCAGGGGATCGGTACCGCTGAAGGTACTGCCCCCGGCCGCGCCGACGACCTTGCCGTGCAGGGTGATCAGCCATTGCCCGCACACGCATCGCATGTACTGCACGGAGCGATGCGAGGACACGGCCGTGGGGGAGGGCCAACTGCAGGAGGGGCATTCGGCTATCACCACGCCCATCCTGCTCCCATGATCGAATCCATGCCCGGACCGACACGCGGGCAACCCGCAAACTCCTTGTGGAGATTGCCGTATCGAGTCAGGCCCCCTTGCGCACGGCGGAGGGCGTTGCGCCCCACCAGCGCTGGCAGCAGCGAGTGAAAACCGATTGTTCCGCGAGTCCGAGCAGCGAGGCCACCTGGCTCATGGGCATATCGGTGGTGGTGAGGTAGCGGTGCGCCTCGCCGCGGCGCACCTCGTCGAGCAGGGCGGCGAAGGAGGTGCCCTCGGCGGCGAGCCGACGCTGCAGGGTGCGCGGGTGGACGGTGAGAAGGCGTGCGACGACGCCGATTTCGGGTGCGGTGGTGCCCAGCAGCTTCTGCAGGGTGGTCCGCACCCGGGGCGCGAGCGCGGTGGCCGCGCCGCCCGACTGCTGCGCCAGGAAGGCCATGGCGAGCCGGTGCAGGTTCTCGTCGCCGCCGGAAAGCGGTCGATTGGCCAGGGCGCTCGGCACGCGCAGCAGTGCGGCGGAGCGCTCGATTCGCACTGGGGCGCCGAAGAATTCCTCGTACACCTGGATCGGCGCGGCGGGCCGGTACGGCAGCTCGACCGAGCGCAGCCCGTAGCGCTGGTCGGCCAGCAGCTGAATGGTGTGGTGTACGAACGCCAGTCCGAGATCGGTGCCCTGCACCGGGGTCAGTTCACCGGGCGCCGTGACGCCGTACCGCAGCGCGATCACGCCGCGATCGCCGTAGGGATCGGGTTCCATGGTCAGGCTCAGCGAGCGCGCGTGCACGAACAGGTATCGGGAGGTGCACTCCAGCACGTGCGCGAGGGTGGGCGAGTTGCGAATGGCGAGCGCCAGCGATCCGAGCATGGCCAGGTCCTGGCGCAGGGAGGTGCGCAGGCCCAGATCCGGGCACCCCAGCCGGAGCGCGGCGAGCTCGAGCACCGCGCCCACCGCCTGGTCCGGGACGAGCAGATCGTCGGTGTCGAGGGCGGCCACGGGCAGGCCGCAGGCGGTGGCGAACTCCTCGGCATTGCCTCCCAGTTCGGCCACCGTCGCGCGGAATCCGCGCAGGCCCGCGGATCGGATTACCGACATGTCGTCCAGAATCAAATACTTGTCGCGCAGAGTCAAGAACGGTGGTGATGACCGGCCGAGACTGGAGACCATGAGCTCCGTCACTCCCGTCAGCACCGAACACCTCGATGTCGTGATCGTCGGAGCCGGGCTCTCCGGCATCGGCGCGGCCTACCGCCTCCACACCGAACATCCTGGCCGCAGCTACACCGTGCTCGAGGCGCGCGATGCGCTCGGCGGCACCTGGGACCTGTTCCGGTATCCCGGTATCCGCTCGGATTCGGACATGTTCACCCTCGGCTATCCGTTCAAGCCGTGGCGCGATGCCCAATCCATTGCCGACGGGCCGTCGATCCTGCGCTACATCACCGAGACGGCGGTCGAGAACGGCATCGACCGCCATATTCGCTACGGGACCAAAGTTCTTGCGGCGGAATGGGACAGCGCCGCCTCGCGGTGGACGCTGACGCTCGCCGTCCGGACCCCGGACGGGGTCGAGGAGCGCACGCTGACCTGCGGCTTCCTCTACTCGTGCTCGGGCTATTACAACTACGACCACGGCCACGAACCGGAGTTCGCGGGCATCGAGGACTTCACCGGCGCCGTCGTGCACCCCCAATTCTGGCCGGAGGACCTGGATTACGCGGGGAAGAAGGTCGTGGTCATCGGCAGCGGCGCGACCGCGGTGACCCTGGTTCCGGCCATGGCCGAGCAGGCCGAACTGGTGACCATGCTGCAGCGCAGCCCCACCTGGATCTCCGCCGTTCCCGGCCGCGACAAGCTCGCCGACCGGATTCGCGAACTGCTCCCGCCGCAGCTGGCGCACCGGGTGATCCGCACCAAGAACATCCTGTTCAATGTGGGCTTCTACCAGTACTGCCGCCGTCGCCCGGAGGCCGCGCGCAAGATGCTGACCGGGCTCACCACCCGCATCCTGAAGGATCCGGCGCTGGTGGCCGAGCATTTCACCCCCGACTACGACCCGTGGGATCAGCGGCTGTGCGCGGTGCCGAACGCGGACTTCTTCAAGGCCATGCGCAAGGGCAAGGCCGAGGTGGTCACCGATCACATCGAAACCTTTGTGCCGGAGGGTATCCGCTTGCAGTCCGGCCGGGTGCTGGCGGCCGATGTCGTCATCACCGCGACCGGGCTGCAACTGCTGGCCTTCGGCGGTATCGACCTGACCGTCGACGGCGCGCCCGTGCGCCTGAATCAGGAATTCGTCTGGCAGGGCACCATGATCACCGGCGTGCCCAATTTCGCGGTGTGCATCGGCTACACCAATGCCTCCTGGACCCTGCGCGCCGATCTGAGTTCGCGACTGGTGTGCAAGGTGCTCGGCCACATGGACCGCAATGGCTATAGCGCGGTGGTCCCGGAGCCCGATCGCGCCCTCGAGGAGCGCCCCCTCCTGGATCTCGCCTCGGGCTACATCCAGCGCTCGATCGCGGCCTTCCCGCGCCAGGGCGACCGGCGGCCGTGGCAGGTGCGGCAGAACTACCTGCTGGACTCGGCCACCACCATGCGCACCAATCTGAGCAAGACACTGCGCCCGGTGCGCGGCGCCAAGGCGCTGCAACGGGTCTGAAACACCCATGGCTAGCATCGGGGCCATGAGCTTCAAGCGCACGGTGGCGGTGGCCGCGGCCGCCGCGGCCCTGGGATCGGTGTTCTGGCAGCCCGTCGCCGCCAGCGCGGACGCACCGGCGGCGGTCGATCTGTGGACAGTGCCGTCCGCGCCGGTGGACAGTGCGACGCTCATCGTGGCGTACAGCTTCGGCAATCGCATTCCGGCGGGCGCGGATCCGGCCCGGGATATCGGCGAGCCCGGACCGGTGAACGAGGCGCTGGCCGCGGCAGTCGTGACCGCGCGCGGTGATCTCGGTACGCCCGTCTACGCGCAGACCGAGATCGCGGAGGTGCTGCGGGCGCGCTATGGGATGACCGATGTGATCAGCATCGATCCCACCCGTAAGGCGGACGGGACGCTGGTCTACCTGTCCACCGACGGGGTGGCCGCGGCGGTGGCCGAATCGCGCGGGCCCGCCGTGGCATCGGATGCGGTCGCGGTCGTGGCCTTCCAGGATCATCTGTGGCGGGCCACCCGTACGACGGCCGCGCGCGGGTTCCGCGCCTTCGCACCGGCGGGAGTGGCCATGCCGAATCAGTACGATCCGCAGTCCGGTCAGCTCTGGACCACCAGTCCCGCACTGTATCTGCCCACCGACTTCGCGGGCCGTCTGGCGCTGCTGAAGTAATCGCCGCCACGCCGGGACCTGCGGTGACGCGCCGCGACGCACCGGATCCGGGTGCGCGAGGTTCGCAGCCGGGCCCTGTCGTGCGCGAACGCGTGCGAGGCTTGCGCCCGAGGAACCATCGCAGTGCTGAGAAACGGTCACTCCGGCGCGTGGGGCCGACCGTCGCGTCGAGGGGAGCTCGGATGGCATTCGAGGGCGGATTTCTGCGGCCCGCACCGGAATTCGAACCGCCGCTGCAACCGTGCGGGTCGCCGCTGCCGCCACAGCGGCTGCTGCCACGATCGTCGTCGCGACCACTGACGTCGCCACCGCTGCCGCCGGAACCGCCTCGGCCGGAACCGTCGTCCGCGCCGCCATGTCGCAATGGCGTCACCCCGAATGCGGTTTCACGGCGTCCGGCGACCATTGGTCTGCAACGGATAATGCGGGCTTCGCACCCTGCGAAATCCGAACCTCGCACCGAAGTCGACGCTGCGGCAAGGCAATTCGAAACGGCCGTGCTGCGGGTGGCGTTGGAGGTGCTCGACGGCCGCCGTTCCGCGGTCCAGCTGCGCCCGTTCGCGGAATCCACGGTGGTGGCGGGGTTGCGCACCGTGGTGAACGAGCGGCTGGTGCCCGGGCGTGATCTGGGGGTCGCGGCCCTCACCAGGGTGGATGTGATCATGTCGGGGCCCGCCGCCGCCGAAGTTTGCGCCGGTTACGACCGGGGTGCGCGGCATTTCGCGCTCGCCGCGCACATTGTGCGAGGACGTTCCGGGTGGCGCTTGACCGCATTCCGGGTGGGCTGAAGACCGCTCGGTCTCTGCGGTAATAGCAGAATTGTCTGATCTCGTGGAATTCCAAACGCGCCTGGTTTGAAACCTGCATCACACGGCATTAGCATTTCGGCGAAAAGCGGCAACCTACGTCGAAGGGCAGTCCATGGCAAAGAAAGTCACCGTAACTCTGGTTGACGACTACGACGGTCAATCGAAGGCCGACGAGACCGTCTATTTCTCGATCGACGGGATGGACTACGAGATCGACCTGTCGATCAAGAACGCCGGTAAGCTGCGGGAGTCTCTCGAGCCGTGGGCGGAGAAGGCCCGCAAGGTGGGTCGCTCCAAGCGCAAGGTGGCGGGCGGGCGTACCCGTCCGGCGGTGGATCGCGAGGAGAGCACGGCCATCCGGGAATGGGCGCGGGTCCAGGGCCACCAGGTTTCCTCGCGCGGCCGCATCCCGGCCGAGATCGTCGACGCCTACCAGCGGGCGAAGAAATAACGCGCGGAATCGCGGAGCATATGAATTTCGGCCGAAGCCGGTGACCTCGGGCCACCGGCTTCTGTCATATGACCGCAAAGTCGAAGTGAAACCCCCGGATCGAAACCCCCGCCCCGGGAATTCTCGCTGGTTACCGACCTAGGCGGTACCTCCGCATTCGCTCCGGCCATGCGCGGGCTGATGGCGACTGCGTCGGCCGTGCCCATTAGGCGGCGCTCAGCAGTGACTTTCCGGTATCGGGGAGTTCCTTCCGAATGCGATCAATCAGCCGCTGGGCGCGATCGCGATGCGCGTCCGCCGCGGCATCGTCACCCAGCGCCGCCGCCAGTTCGGCCAATACGGTGTCCATCGGACCGAATGCGGCCATCCCGGTCTCGATGCCGATGAGCGTGCCGGTATGCGGTGAAAGGTATTCATAGAGTTCCCGAATCGTCGGATCCGCCTCGAATGCCACGGCCACCCGCGCCAGCATGGCCGACATCCACACCGGATACAGGCAATTCGCCACCGCATCCGCCCCCTCGAATACCGCCCGCGCCTGCTCGATGTCGCCCGCCTGCAATAGCGCGAGCGCATAGGCGGGCCCCATCGCCCCCGGCAGCGCCACGTAGGATTCGGCCAATCGCCCTACGAGTCCGGACAAATCGCCCCGAGCCCATCCGATGGCGAGCGCGCAGAACAACTTCGCCTCTTCCTGGTTGGCCGTTCCCGACCGAGTGATGCGCGCCCCGAACTGCGCGTACAACTGCTCCGCCAAATCGATGTCCCCCCGCAGCAACTCCATCGTCGCGGCGAAACAGCTCACCAGATCCAGCAGCGGCTGCAATTGCCCCTCGTCGGCGCACTCCACCGCCCGCGCCGCCCGCCGCCCGGCCTCCCGCAGATCCGCATGCGCCACCGCCGCCCGATATCTCAGATAGTGCGCCAGCCCCTGATACTCGGCCAGCCCACCCGCCCCCGCCGCCCGCTCCAATTCCGCCGCGACCTCCAGAAACCCCACCCCGTAATCGAATTCCAGATACGTCAGCACATTGATGGCCGCACACACCAACTCCGGCTCCCCGCCCTCGCGCGCCACCTCCAACGCCCGCCGCGCCAACACCTGCCCCTCCGCATACTCCTCCCACCCCGCCTCGAACGTCGCCGCGACCAGCAACCGCACCACCATCTCCCCCGACCGTGCCGCAATCGCGCCCACGTCGCCGCCGTTCCCGGCGTCCGGGCTCACCAGCCCACCCGCCCCCGGCTCGGTATCGGCAGCGGCGCCCACGAGCTCGCCCATCGTGACAATGGCATTCGGCTCCGCCCTCGTCGTGGCGGCGGCGCTGCCCGGCGGTCCGCTGTGATCGAGGAAGGCGGCGTCGGCGATGCGGTGGCGAGCGAGGGCGCGGGAGAGGGCTTGGCGTAGTCGGTGGTCGGGGGCGGACCACTCTCGGATGGCGAAGATGACGGGGGCGCGCCAGCAGGTGAGGGCGCGGTCCATCAAGGCGGGGGAGTCGAGGCGGGTGGCGAGGGCTAGGGTTTCGGCGCGTTCGGTTCGGGCCTCGTGGTGGCGGTCGGCGTGGTCGAGGGCATGGCCCGCCAGCACGTGGAGGTCGACAACGGCGCGGCGGAGGCGCACGGTTTCGGTGCGCATCCGGCGGTTGGCGCGCAGCTCCGCGGCCGCGCGCACGTAGGTGATGGCGTGCTCGGCGGTGTCGACCCCGGCGCCGAGGAGGGCGTGGTGGGCGAGGATGTTCGGATCGCGGGCCACGGCCGGGTGGGCGTCGGCCTGTGATTCCAGCAGTTCCAAGGCGGCCCAGTGCATTCGGCCGCGGCGCAGGGCGGGGATGCCGAGGTGCACGGTATCGCGGATGAGGGAGTGGGTGAAGGCGATGCGCCCGGTGCGGCCGGTGTCGACCAGCCCGGCGGCCTCGGCCGCGGCGATCAAGTCGATGAGCGTGTCCTCCGGGGTCGCGGTGGCGAGGCCCAGTATGCCGAGATCGGCGGCCTCGCCCCAGATCGAGATATGTCGCAGGACTTCGGCCACCCCCGCGGGGAGCCGGGCGATGCGGTCGTCGATGACCTCGCGAATGGACTCGGGAACCTGGTCCAGCGGCGCCGACTCGCCGGATTTGCCCTGGGCGGCAATCAGTTTCGCGAGCTCCCGGACGAAAAGCGGATTGCCGCCGGTGCGTTCGTGCAGCCGGGTGAGGAGATCGTCGCCGAGCGCCCGCAATCCGGCGGACCTGGCGGTGGCTCGGGTCCCGGCCGGATCCAGGCCGTCGAGCTCCAGCCAGGCGGCGGTGTGCTGGGCCAGGGCGGCGGCGCTGGAGTGCACCTCGGGCCCGGCCGCGGAGCGCCGCAACGTCATCAGGATGAGCACGGGTTCGTCGCGCAGCCAGGTGATGAGCTGGCGCAGCACCTGCAGCGTGGCGTTGTCCGCGCGATGCACATCCTCGAGCAGCAGCGCGACGGGTTCGGAGGCGGCCGCGCGCCGACATCGCTGGGCGAGGGTCCGGGAGATGGTGAACGCGTCGTCGGCGCCGAGCGCGTCGGCGGCGGAGGTGATCGCGTCGAGATCGGCCAGTATCTCCGACCATGCCCAGGCCGTCGGCGCACCGTCGATCTCCGGGCAGTCCCCGCGCGCCACGGTCCAGCCGGTGGCCGCCAGGGCGGACAGCGCCGTTTCGCTGAGCGTGGTCTTGCCGATCCCGGCCTCACCGGACACCCACGCCAATCGCAATCGCCCGCCGCGCGCCGCCTCGGCAATCGTGAGCAGCTCCGACAGCTCGCCGGTATAGCCGGTGGCGCAGGGTGATTCGATGGCCGGGTCGAAGCCGTCGGCCCGCTCGGCGACGACATCGGGCAGCAGTGCGCGCAGCGACCATGTCGGCGCCGGGCGCTCCCGCGTCATCAACGGGGACTCCATCGGCAACGGGGGCAGTCCGCCCGGTGGCGTCAGATCCGTGGAGTGGGTGAGTATCGCGGTCTCCAGATGCCGCAGTGCGGGCGCGGGATCGATCCCGAATTGCGCGCCCAGATATTCGCGGGAGCGCCGAATCGTATTGAGCGCCTCCAATTGCTGGCCGAGCTGGTATTGCGCCACCGCGAGCAGCCGCACCAATTCCTCGCGGCCGGGATGTTCGTCGCAGAGCCCGCGCAGGGCGATGACGACCTCCCCGGCGCGGCCCGATTCGAGTTCGGCCTGCGCATCGAGTTCCATGGCGGTCAGATACAGATCGGTGAGCCGATCCGCTTCGGCCACCGCCCATTCGGCATCCGCGAAGGCTTCCAGCGCGGGCCCGTGCCAGTGCGCGAGCACGGCCGCCAGCATGGTGTGCCGGACCGCGGGCTCCGGCCGGATCTCGGATTTGCTGATCAGTTCCCGATAGTTTCGCAACTGCTCTTCGAAATGCCAGGCATCGATGCACCGCTCGGGTATCTTCAGCGCGTATCCGGACGATTCGGACACTATGAATCGCGAGGGCGCGCGCCGCGCCCGATCCGGTTCGAACAAGCGGCGCAGATTGTGGATGTGCACCTGCAGGACCGAGGCGGCCTTGGCCGGGGGCTGACCGGACCACAGGTCGTCGACCAGGCGTTCGGTGCTGACGACCTGGCCGTGGGCGACGATGAGGCGGCCGAGCACGGCGCGCTGCATGGGAGTCCCGAGGGGAATTTCGCGGCCGTCCAGCGACATGTACACGGGGCCGAGTACCCGAACCTCAGGTGCTCCCATAGCCGCCCTCCTCGAACCAAAAGCAAACTGGACGTTCGCCGCAAGAAGAGCACTATCCCGCATTAACTCCGAGATGCCAAAAGGTTGCTAAAGAGTTGTGGAATAGTTACGCCCGAGGTGGGGACTTAGTTTTTTCTTATGATACGTGAATAAGTTCGCAATGCTAACAGTGTTACGCCACAGCACAACCCGATCGGAAGTGAGCCGGAAGAGCGGCGGCGGATACTTTCGGATGGAAGCAACCTCAGGAAGGGTGGTGGCGTGATGCACCAATTTCCCGCTGGATTCAGCGAGACGGGAACCGAGCCGGAGGACGCCGGGTTCTACGTCGATCGGGACGGCGACATCTGGGAGAAGCAGCAGGACGGATGGCGTCTGGTGCTGCAGCGCGGCGTGGCGGTCGACCCCATGTCGCTCTGGGATTGGACCGAGGGCCACGTCCGCGACTACGCGCCCGTCGGCGCGTTCTGAGGGCTCGGGTTCAAAACCCCGCCGAGATAGTCGTAGGCCACCTGCGCATGCAGCCGCACCCCGGTGACGAGGGTGTCGTCGTCGGCGTAGAAGTGCGGGTTGTGGTTCATGGCGATACCGCGGCCACCGGGCACCGGTGAGGGCGTTCCGCTCGCGTCGATCCGCATATCCTGCACGCCGAGCATGACGTAGAGCCCGCCGTACTTGTTGACCATCTCCGAGATGTCGTCATAGCCGAGCGTGGGCGGGGCCGGAATCACCTTGTCGGCCCCCGCCACCCGGCGGAAGGTCGGCAGTCCGGCCTCGATCCAGGCCGGTTGATTGTGCACCGCGGGCACATCCTGCATGAATTCCACCGTGGCGGAACAGTTGTAGGCCTGTGCGGTGTGCGCGGCCAGGGTTTCCAGGCGCTTCTGCACCTCGGGCATATCTGCCTCGACCGCGGATCGGATGGTGCCCCACAGGGTCACGGTCTGGCCGATGATATTGAACCGGCCCACATCCTCGACATGGCCGATGGTCACCGTCACCGGGTCGTAGGCCGACACCTGGCGGTAGAGCTGGCCGATGCCGGTGAGCACCGCGCCCGCCGCGGGCATGGGATCGATGCCCATCCACGGGGTGGAGCCGTGCACCTGCTGGCCGGTAATGGTGATCTTCACCAGGCAGGAGGCGCTGAACTGCACCCCGGCGCGATATCCGATCCAGCCCTTGGGAAGTGGGACGACATGGAAGCCGAACACCATGGTCGGCGCCGGATCGTCGAGCGCGCCCTCGGCGAGCATCTCCGCGGCCCCGCCCTTCTCGTCGACCGGCGGGCCCTCCTCGGCGGGCTGGAAGACGAAAACCACGGTGCCGGAAAGCTGTTCACGCACTTCGGCGAGCACGGTGGCCGCGCCCATCAGCATGGCGGTGTGGCAGTCGTGGCCGCAGGCGTGCGAGACGGGGAACGGGCCGCCGGGATAGTCCTGATCGATCACGTGCGAGGTGAAGTCGACGCCGCACATATCCGGGACGGGCAGTGCGTCGATATCGGCGCGCAGGGCGATCACCCGGTCGCCGGGCCGCCCGCCGCGCAGCACCCCGACCACGCCGTGCCCGGCAATGCCGGTGCGCACCTCGTCGGGTTTCAGGGAGCGCAGATGATCCGCGATGAGCGCCGCGGTGTTCACCTCGCGATTGGACAGTTCCGGATGCTGGTGCAGATGGTGCCGCCATTGCACGACCTGATCGGCCACCGCCTTGGCGTGTGCGTCGAGGTCGTCGTAGATCGTGGTCATCGGCTTGCTCCTGTCACTGCCCGGCTCGGCCGGAGAGGTCGGAGAGGTCGGAGAGTCGAAACGAACTCATTACGGCGGGTTGCCGCCGTGGCCGAGGCTACTACTGTGGGTAGCGAGTTCGCCATCCGTTTGCTGTCGTGTCGATGCCTTATTGATCACGACTGGGAATCGGCGCGCCGCCCGACGCCGCGAGGTGACTATGACTCAGGGTTGGCCCAGTTCCAGAGGTTCGTTCGACTCCTTCGACGACATCTTTCAACGATTCTTCGGATCCGGTATGGGTGCACAGCCGCCGGTGCAGCGCATTGATCTGGGTCGTTTGCTGAGTGAGAGCGCGAAGCAGATCGTCGACAGCGCCCGGCAGGCCGCCCACGACTGGGGGAGTGCGGAGATCACCCCCGAGCACCTGCTCTACGCGGCCGCGGAGATCGAACCGGCGGCGAGCATCATTGCCGAAATCGGCAGGGATCCCGAGGAGCTGCGCGAGCAGATGCGCGCCGCCGCGGGCAGCGGGGTCGGCGCGCACGGGGCGGGGCACGCGCTGGCCCTGAGTCCCGCGGCCAAGGTCGCCTTGCGCAATGCGCAGCGCAGCGCCGCCGAGGCGGGCAGCAGCTATATCGGGCCCGAGCACATTCTGCTCGGCATTGCCGCCAATCCCGATACCGCGGCCGCGCAGGCGCTGTCCGGGGCGAAACTGCCCGCGGCCCCCGGGCACAAGGAGCCCAGCGATACGTCCACGCTCGACGAGTACGGCCGCGATCTCACCGCGGAGGCGCGGGCGGGCAAGGTCGATCCCGTGGTGGGGCGGGCGCAGGAGATCGAGCAGACCGTCGAGATCCTGTCGCGGCGGCGCAAGAACAATCCGGTGCTCATCGGCGATCCGGGCGTCGGCAAGACGGCCATTGTGGAGGGTCTGGCGCAGCGCATCGTCAATGGCGATGTGCCCGCGACGCTGGCCGACCGCCGGGTCATCGCGCTGGACGTGAGCTCCATGGTGGCGGGCAGCAAATACCGCGGCGAGTTCGAGGAGCGGCTGACCAAGGTGCTCGACGAGGTGCGCGCGCATTCCGACGAGCTCGTGGTGTTCATCGACGAGCTGCACACCATTGTGGGCGCGGGCGGCGGTGGTGAGGGGTCCATGGACGCGGGCAATATGCTCAAACCCGCACTGGCGCGCGGTGAACTGCACGCCATCGGCGCCACCACCATCGACGAGTACCGCAAGTACATCGAGAAGGACGCGGCGCTCGAGCGGCGCTTCCAGCCGGTCATGGTGTCCGAGCCATCGGTCGCCGACACCATCGAGATCCTGCGCGGGCTGGTCGATGTGTACGAGGAACACCACCAGGTGCGCTACGACGACGAGGCGCTGATCGCGGCGGCCGAACTGTCCGACCGCTATCTCACCGACCGGTTCATGCCGGACAAGGCCATCGATCTGGTGGACCAGGTCGGTGCGCGCGTGCGCTTGCGTACTCGCACACCGGATCCGAAGGAGCGCGAGCAGGAGGAGCGGCTGGCGCGCCTGCGACGGGAGAAGGATGCCGCCGTCGCCTCCGAGGACTACGAGAAGGCCAACAAGCTCAAGGCCGATATCGCCAAGGCGGAGAAGAAGTCGGCGGAGGAAGGCGCTCCGGCGGAGGTGCAGGAGGTGACGGTCACCGATATCGCCGAGGTGGTGTCGCGGCAGACCGGCATCCCCGTCGCGGATCTCACCGTGGAGGAGAGGCAGAAACTGCTGAAGCTCGAAGAGGTGCTGCACAAGCGGGTGATCGGGCAGGACGAGGCCATTGTCGCGGTCGCCGAGGCGGTGCGCCGCGCCCGCGCCGGGCTGAAGGATCCCGATCGGCCGATCGGTTCGTTCCTGTTCCTGGGGCCGACCGGTGTCGGCAAGACCGAGCTGGCGAAGGCTCTGGCGCAGGCGGTATTCGGGGACGAGGACCGGCTCATTCGCTTCGATATGAGCGAATTCCAGGAGAAGCACACGATTTCCAGGCTGGTCGGCGCGCCGCCCGGATACGTCGGCTACGACGATGCCGCGCAGCTCACCGACAAGGTGCGGCGGCAACCGTATTCGGTGATCCTGTTCGACGAGGTCGAGAAGGCGCATCCGGATGTGTTCAATGTGCTGCTGCAACTGCTCGACGACGGCCGGGTCACCGACTCCAAGGGCCGCACCGTGGATTTCAAGAACACCATTGTCATTCTCACCAGCAATATCGGCTCGGATCTCATCCTGTCGGCGAAAGACGGTGACCTGGACTCGATTACGCCACAGCTGGAGGAGCGGCTGCGGCAGCACTTCCGGCCGGAGTTCCTCAACCGGCTGGACGAGCAGATCATCTTCCACCGCCTCGACAAAACGCAGCTGCGCACCATCGTCGATCTGGTGCTGGACGGTACGCGGCGACGGCTGCGGGCCCAGGACATCGAACTGGATGTGTCGGACAAGGCCATGGATTGGCTGGCGGACAACGGGTATCAGCCCGAATTCGGCGCGCGGCCCTTGCGCCGCACCGTGCAGAAGCAGCTGGACAACAACCTGTCCAAGAAGATTCTCGACGGTGCGCTCGCCCCCGGTGACACGGTCCGCATCGACGCCGATGACAGTGGCCTGCTCGTCGAGGCGGTCCATCGCGATCGGGACAAGACCAGCGAGGGTTCGATCATGACCACGAAGAGCAATGGCCATGCCAAGAACGGTCACGCCAAGAACGGCGACGGCAAGAGCGCCGGTGGGAAGGCCAAGAGCAAGGCCGCCGGAAAGAGCTAGCGT
>NZ_BDCH01000017.1 GCF_001613405.1 Nocardia crassostreae | reverse complement strand
GGCCCGCCGGATCTCGCTTTGCCGCTGAATCTGGGTTAACTTTTTGAGATGGACGAAGATCGCGCCGCGGCAGCGCTGCCGCTCGGTGAGCGGTTCGCGGACGGACCGTTCCCGCCACACCACCACGGGTGCTTCGGGTGCGGGCCGTCCAATCCGGCCTCGCCGCTCATCGGCTTCGTGCGCCGAGGTGACACGGTAAGCGGCACATTCATGCTGGATCACCGGCATCAGGGCGCGCCGGGGGTGGCGCACGGCGGGATTGTCGCGGCGGCCCTGGACGAGGCGTGCGGCGCCATCCTGGTGCCGCTCGCGCTGCCCGCGGTTACGGTGAAGCTCGATGTCGACTTCCGGGCACCGGCCCGGCTGCATCGGGAATTCGTCGTAACTTCCCTCTTGAGCGGCCGGGACGGGCGCAAGCTGTTCATCGATGCGGTGCTCACCGATGGCGATACCGTGGTCGCGACCGGCCGGGCGATCTTCGTCGAGGTCGACCCGGCCCACTTCACGCGCTTGGGTGCGGATCCGGGAGAACTCTCCAGCGTCGGAGCCTGAGCTCTCCCGGTGGCCGCTCAGCCCAGGCGGCGGATATCGCCGCGGACGCGGTAGAAGCCGCCGCGAGCCGATTCGGCGACCGCGTCGACCACATAGCGCGCGCCCGCCTGGTGAATCTCGCGGGGGAACTGCACATTCCAGTTGCTCTGGTAGCTGGGGGAGACCACGTGCACGCGCAAGTTGACGCCCTCCTGTACGCATTCGACCACAATGCCGTCCCCGGCCTCGGCCACCAATTCCACGGTGGCGCTGGGGGTTACGGCCGAGATCTCCGGGGCCTTCACCGAGACCGTCTCCGGCAGCACGCCCTGTTCCGCGTCGTGGATGGCGGTTTCGCTCACATCCAGGCAGGCCAGGGTGCCATTGGTGGTGACCAGGTAGAGCTTCTCGTCGTGGTACTGCATGGAGTACGCCGAACCGCACCGCGTGGCCAGCTTCCACAGCCGCTGCCCGGCGGAATCGAAGCAGTACACCGAGGAGTGGTTGTCACCGGCGAAGACGTAGCGGCCGTCCGGTGAAGTGGCGCAGGAGAATACGGCCGCATCGCACTGATAGGTGCGCTCGGACTTGCCGTTCTTGGCGACCATCCGCACCTGATTGTGGCTGGTGCCCGCGTACACGGCGTCGGTCTCCTGCCAGCCGAACAGCACCGAGCCGCCGGTCTTGACCTGCCACCGCTGATCACCGCTGGCCAGATCGTAGGTCGTGACGCCGTCGGAATGCCCGTGGTACACGCCATCCCGGTCGATGCGCACCATCCAGCCGGAACTTCCGGTGCTGCGCCGCGACCACAGCGATTCCTCCTCGTGGTCGATGACCGTCAGCCCGCCCTCGCGGTCGGAGACGCCGAGGATGCCGTCGTGAATATCGAGCCAGTAGATGTCGACATTGGCGGCGATATCGTAGGCCGCGCGCGGCACCTTCCCCGACAGGTCGTACACCCGGCCGTCATCGCATCCGGCATAGATCCAGAAATCGTCCGCCACAATGCATTTCACCGCATCCGGCAGCTTGAACCGCCCGGTCACCTCACCGCCCGGGGTCAGCGTGAACACATCGCCGCTCTCATTGCCGACCCAGCAGCGCCGCTCGTCCACGAAGATCCCGAACGCCGCCGCCCCCGAATCGAAAGTCCACAGCACCGGAGCCGATTTCGCGGTCGACCGCTGACTCACGATGGCCCGCCGCGTCACCGGCCGCTTCCCCCGCGCCCCCATGACCGCGGGCGCATACCCCTTCCGCATCTTCTCATTGATCTTCTTCACCGCAGCCGCCTGCGCCTTCGCCTCCGTGGCGAACGAACTCACGCTCCGCTGCCCCGCATCCCCGATCCGCCCGTACCGAATCGTCACTTCCGGCCCCGCCACGACAACTTCATAGAACTTGTGCGCCGAACCGCTGTCCTCGGACAGTTCGAGATAGGTGGTCGCCCCGCTGGTCATGCTCTGCTCCGTGCCTCACGTCAACTGATGTGACGCGAAAGCTAGCAAGCCACACCGACATTCGCTCGCCTTCCAGCCGGACGGATGTCAGAACAGGGTCATGGGGTCGGTGGGGAGGGGGTCGGGGAGGAGGGCCAGGTCGGGGAGGTGGGTGCGGACTTCGGCGTGGAACTGGCGGGCCAGGGTGCGGGCCTGGGAGTTGTCGGGGGTGTGGATGAAGACGGTGGGGGAACGGCCTTCGCGGAGCCAGGTGACGACGGTGCGGATCCAGGGTTGCCACCCGGCGATGGTGGCTTTGGGGTCGTCGCGGCCGTGGTAGCGGACCATGGGGAATTCGGTGAGGGCGCGGGTGCGGCGCGGGACGCGGGGTTTCTTGGACCAGGCTTCGTTCTCGGCGGCGCTGATGGGCGGGGTGTCGAAGAGGACCGTCGTGTCGAAGGTGACCCATTCGGCCGCGGCCGCATTGAGGACCGATTCCAATTGCTGGATGGCGCGGTCGTTCTGGAAGAAGGCGGGGTGGCGGACTTCCACCGCGGCACGGTAATGGACGGGGAGGCCGTCGAGCAGGCGGGCCAGCGCGGAGAGGTCGGTGAAGGATGCCGGGAGCTGGACCCAGGGGGCGTGCAGGCGGCGGCCCAGGGGTTCGATGGCGTCCAGGAATGCGGTCATATCGGCGTCGATGCCGGTGAGGCGGCGGTCGTGGGTGATGGTGCGCGGCAGTTTGACCACGAAACGGAAGTCGGGATCGGTTTGCCGGGCCCAGGATTCGACGGTGCGGCGCTGCGGGGTGGCGTAGAAGGTGGTGTTGCCCTCGACCGCATTGCACCACGAGGAGTAGGTGCGCAGGCGTTCCGCCGGGGGTATAGGTCTCTCCTGCCAGTCCGGGTGTTGCCACATCGCGCATCCCACGTACAACCGCATAGCTGCCACGTTAGGTCAAGGACTTCTTCGGTCGCAGCCAACCGAAGGTAAGCTCCACCGCCCGCCGCCAGTTGTCGTACTCCGCCGCGCGCAGGTCGGGGTCCATGCGCGGTAGCCACTGTGCCGCCACGCGCCAGTTGTGGCGCAGGCCTTCGAGATCGGGCCAATAACCGACCGCCAGGCCTGCCGCGTAGGCCGCGCCGAGGGATACCGTCTCCGCGACGATCGGGCGCATGACCGGTATGTCCAGGACATCCGCCACGATCTGCATGAGCAGGTTGTCGGAGGTCATTCCGCCCGCCACCCGCAGCGCCGCGGCGTGCAGGCCGGAGTCGGCGTTCATGGCCTCCACCACATCGCGAGTCTGCCAGGCGGTGGCCTCGAGCACGGCCCGGGCTATGTGCCCATTGGTGACATAGGAGGTCAGGCCGATGATCAGCCCGCGTGCATCACTGTGCCAATGCGGTGCGTACAACCCGGAGAAGGCGGGCACCAGATAGCAGCCGCCATTGTCTTCGACTGTGCCCGCGAGGGTTTCGATCTCCGGCGCACTGGCGATCAAGCCGATGTTGTCGCGCAGCCACTGCACCAGCGACCCGGTGACCGCGATCGGCCCTTCCAGCGCGTACACCGGCTCCGGACCGACCTGATATCCGATGGTGGTGAGCAGGCCGTGCTGCGACCGCACCAGTTCCCGCCCGGTGTTCATGAGCAGGAATCCGCCTGTGCCATAGGTGCATTCCGTCTCACCCGGCGCGAAACAGGTCTGCCCGAACAGCGCCGCGTGCTGATCGCCCAGCGCCGCCGCGATCCGCACGCCCGGCACCACCCGCCGCGCCGTCCCGAACTCACCGGTCGACGGCTCGATTCGCGGCAGCATGGCCTTCGGAATGCCGAAGAACCGCAGCAGTTCGTCGTCCCAGTCCAGGGTTTCGAGGTTCATGAGCAGTGTGCGCCCCGCATTGGTGACATCGGTGACGTGCACCCCGTGATCCGCTCCGCCGGTGAGATTCCAGATCAACCAGGTCTCCATGGTCTCGAACAGCACCTCGCCGCGTTCGGCGCGATCCCGCAGCCCCGGTACGGAATCCAGCAACCAGCGCAGTCGCGGCGCCGCGAAGTAGGTCGCCAGCGGCAGTCCGCACAACTCCCGGATGCGTTCCGCCCCAGCCGATTCCAGCATCCGATTCACCAGCTCCTCGGTGCGCACGTCCTGCCAGACGATGGCCCGCCCGATCGGCGTCCCGGTGCGCCGGTCCCACACCACCGTCGTCTCCCGCTGATTGGCGATGCCCACCGCCGCCACCTGATCGACGGTGATCCCCGAATCTCGCAGCGCCGCAGGCACGACCCGCTCCACATTGCGCCAGATCTCGAGCGCGTCCTGCTCCACCCACCCGGGCCGCGGATAGTGCTGCCGATGCTCGCGCTGCGCCACCCCGGCCAGCCGGGCGCGCTGATCGAACAGGATGCACCGCGTGGACGTGGTGCCCTGATCGATGGCCAGCACATACCGTTGCGTCATTCGCACCCGCTCCCGTCCCGCATGAAAACCACTGTGCCACTGGGCGATAAGGCCGCCGTGTCCGTGAAAATCATTGTGCCCCACCGAGGTCCCTGGACACCGCCTGCGTCGCATCGCGGACCTGCCCGATCAGTCCGGGCCGGAACCGCAACTGCCCGTCGCAGAGCTGATCGATCGGCCCGCTGATGCCGATCGCGCCGACCACGAGTCCGCCGCGCCCGCGAATCGGCGCGGCGATGCTCGCCTCCGCGGACCGGTACCCGCCGACATCTCCTGCCCATCCGGTCCTGCGCACCTCGGTCAGCGCCCGGCCCAGCACGGCCCGGTCCACGATCGTGCGATGGGTGAAGGCGGGCAGCTCGCCCTCCCGCACCATGGCCGACAGCTGGGAGTCGTAGGCCAGCAGCACCTTCCCCAGCGCGGTGGCGTGCGGCGGCAGCACGGCGCCCACGTCCAGAGCCTGCTCGGTATTGTCCGGCCGGAACACGTGGTGCACCACCGACACCCCGCCGTTCGCGGGCGCGGCGATCCGCACCGACTCCCCGCTGTGGGCGGCCAGCGCATCGGCCCGATTGATCGCCCGCGACCGCAACTCGTTGGCATCCAGATAGCCCCCGCCGAGCTCGTGGATGGCCTGCCCGAGCTGATACTTCCCGCTGACCGGATCCTGCTCGACGAACCCCACGCCCTGTAGCGTCCGCAGAATGCCGTGCGCGGTCGGTTTGGCCAGCCCCAGGGCGGCCGCGATCTCCCCGACGCCGAGCCGCCCGGGGCCGCGCGCGAACAGGCGCAACATGGCCGCGGCGCGCTCGATCGACTGAATCGAACCCGGCATACCCGTAACCTATCAGCTAACCGTTCGGCATTGTCGAACGGCGGCCCTGTCGGGGCGGTCGTTCACTTCGTAGCGTGGACGTCGGGCCCGGCCGCGACCGTGCTCACCTGGGCTAACGGACTCAACGAAGAGATTCCGGAAAGGATCGCGATGACGCAGTATGTCGGGGCCATCGACCAAGGCACGACCTCCACGCGCTTCATGGTTTTCGACCACGGCGGCAATGTGGTTGCCCGCCATCAGATCGAACACGAGCAGATCATGCCGCAGGCCGGGTGGGTGGAACACAATCCGGACGAGATCTGGGAACGCGCCCGCACCGTCATCAAGAGCGCCCTCGTCGGCGCCCGGCTCACCGCGAACGATCTGGCCGCGGTCGGCGTCACCAATCAGCGCGAGACCACCATCGTGTGGAACCGCCGCACCGGACGCCCCTACTACAACGCCATCGTCTGGCAGGACACCCGCACCGACCGCATCATCGCGGAGGTGGAGAAGGCCGGGCACGGCGATCTGATCCGCAGCAAGGCCGGTCTCCCGCCCGCACCGTACTTCTCCGGCGGCAAGGTGAAGTGGATCCTCGACAATGTCCCGGGCGTGCGCGAGCACGCCGAGAACGGCGATGCGCTCTTCGGCACCTCGGACTCCTGGATCATCTGGAATCTCACCGGCGGCACCCGCGGCGGCGTGCACATCACCGATCCGACCAATGCCTCGCGCACCATGCTCATGGACCTCGAAACCCTGGATTGGGACGAGGAACTGCTGGCGGTCTTCGGAATTCCGCGCGCCATGCTGCCCGCCATCGCGCCCTCCTCGAATCCCGAGGGCTTCGGCATGACCAATCCCGACGGCCCCTTCAAGGGCGCGGTCCCGATCGCGGGCGTGCTCGGCGATCAGCAGGCCGCCACCGTCGGCCAGGTGTGCTTCCGCCCGGGTGAGGCCAAGAACACGTACGGCACAGGGAATTTCCTGATGCTGAATACCGGTACAGAGATTGTGCACTCCAAGCACGGCCTGCTGACCACCGTCGCCTACCAGTTCGGCGACGACAAGCCGGTGTACGCCCTCGAAGGCTCGATCGCGGTCACCGGATCGGCCGTGCAGTGGCTGCGCGATCAGCTCGGAATCATTTCCGGCGCATCGCAAATCGAGAATCTGGCCCGGCAGGTGTCCGACACCGGCGGCGTGTACTTCGTGCCCGCCTTCTCCGGCCTGTTCGCACCGTACTGGCGGCCCGATGCGCGCGGCGCCATCGTCGGCCTGTCCCGGTACTCGAACAACGCCCATTTGGCCAGGGCCACACTGGAATCCATCTGCTACCAGACCCGCGACGTGGTCGAGGCCATGCAGCGCGATTCCGGCGTGAAGCTCGAAACCCTGCGCGTGGACGGCGGTGTCACCGCCAATGAACTGGCCATGCAGATCCAGGCCGACTTCCTCGGCGTCCCGGTCTCGCGCCCGGTGGTCGCGGAGACCACCGCGCTCGGCGCGGCCTATGCCGCGGGTCTGGCGGTCGGATTCTGGAACAACACAGACGAACTCGTGGACAACTGGCACGAGGACAAGCGCTGGCAGCCCACCTGGGACGAGGCGAAGCGCGAACGCAAGTACGCCCGCTGGCTGAAAGCTGTTTCGCGCACCCTCGACTGGGTCGATATCGATGACGACGACGAGTAGCGCTGCCCGATGACTCACAACCCCGCTAACAAGGAGCATTTCGTGTCCGCACAACTGGATCCCGCCTACCGCGCCCGGGCCATCAATGCGCTCGGCGACACCGAAATCGACGTGCTGGTCATCGGTGGTGGAGTGACCGGCGCGGGCGCCGCGCTGGACGCCGCCGCCCGCGGCCTGTCGGTCACCCTGGTCGAGGCGCGCGACTTCGCCGCCGGCACCTCGAGCCGGTCCTCCAAGCTCATCCACGGTGGCATGCGCTACCTGGAGATGCTCGACTTCGTCCTGGTCCGTGAGGCTTTGAAGGAACGCGGCCTGCTGCTGTCCAAGCTGGCCCCGCACCTGGTGCACCCGGTGTCGTTCCTGATCCCGCTGCAGCACCGGGTGTGGGAGCGCGCCTACATCGGCGCGGGCGTGGCGCTGTACGACACGCTCGGCGGTGCGCGCGCGGTGCCGATGCACCGGCACCTGTCCCGCACCAAGGCCCTGGAATTGGCTCCGGGTCTGAAGGACGACGCCATGACCGGCGCCATCCGCTACTACGACGCCCAGGTCGACGATGCCCGCCACACCATGATGCTGGCCCGCACCGCCGCCCAGCACGGCGCGACCGTGCTCACCCGCACCAAGGTCGTCGAGCTCATCCGCGAGGGCGAGCGCGTCGTGGGCGCGAAGGTCGAAGACCTCGAAACCGGTCTGGAGCACACCATCCGGGCCCGCACCGTGATCAGCGCGACCGGCGTGTGGACCGACGACATGATCAAGATGACCGGCGTGGACTTCCCGTTCCACGTGCGCATGTCCAAGGGCGTGCACATCATGGTTCCGCGCGAACGCCTGGACATTGGCACCGGCCTGATCATGCGTACCGAGAAGTCCGTGCTGTTCGTCATCCCGTGGGCCGAGCACTGGATCATCGGCACCACCGATACCGACTGGACCCTGGACAAGAACCATCCGACGGCCAGCACCGCCGACGTGCAGTACCTCCTCGACCACGTCAACACCCTGCTGCGCGAACCGCTCACCCGCGCCGACATCGTCGGCACCTATGCGGGCCTGCGCCCGCTCATGACCGGCGCCAACAAGGAGACCTCCAAGCTCTCCCGCGAGCACGCGGTCGCCGAACCGGCCCCCGGCCTGTTCGTCATCGCGGGCGGCAAGTACACCACCTACCGCGTCATGGCCGCCGATGTCGTGGACGCGGCCGCCGCGACCCTCGGCAGTGATGCCCCGCGCTCGACCACCGAGAGCCTGCCCATCCTGGGCGCGGTCGGCTAACAGGACATGCTCGCCGATCTGCCCGGCGTCGCGGCCCGCGCCGACCTCCCGGTCGAGGTCGTCGAGCACCTGCTCGGTCGCTACGGCTCGCTGGCGGAGAACATCTTCGATCTCATCGCCGCCGTTCCCGCCCTGCGGGAGCCGATCCGGGGCGCCGAGGACTACATCGCCGCCGAGGCCGTCTACGCCGTCACCCACGAAGGCGCCCTGCACCTCGACGACATCCTGACCCGCCGCACCCGCATCTCCATCGAGGTGCCGGACCGGGGTCTGGAAGCGGCCGCCGAGATCGCCGGTCTCATCGCGCCCCACCTGGGCTGGGATGCCGACCGCGCCAATGCGGAGATCAACCGCTACTACGACCGCGTGCACGCCGAACTCGCCGCCAACGCGGCCCGGGACGACGAGTCCGCCAATGCCGCGCGCCTGGTCGCCGCGCGCTGATTCGATTCGGCACACAATTCCATAAGCCAACAGCGCCGCGCCGGAGTATTCCGGAGCGGCGCTGTCCGGCGTTTCGTAATCGAATGTGCTGTACCAGCTGGCTTTTCGACAACGATTGCGGACTTGTGTCCGAGGCGCTTTAGCCCCTAGCGTGTTTCTACGTATTTGCTGGACGAAAGACCGTAAAGTCTTGTCCGGACTGGCAGCGACCGCCGACAGGGAGGCGCATCAATGGATTTCAGCACTATCTTTGTCAGTGAGGCACTGGGCACCGGTGTCCTGATCCTGCTCGGCGCAGGGGTGGTAGCCAACGTATTGCTTACAAAGTCGAAAGGCTATGACGGCGGCTGGCTGCTCATTACTTTCGGCTGGGGCCTGGGCGTTTTCGCGGGCGTGTACGCCGCCTACAAGACGGGCGGTCATCTCAATCCCGCGGTCACCATCGGCATGTTGTTCAGCGGCGCTTCGGAGTACGCGCCGGGAATTCCGGTGAACTTCGTCAATACCGTCGCCTACATTTCCGCGCAGCTGGTGGGCGCCTTCCTCGGCGCGTGCGTCGCGTACCTGGCGTACAAGAAGCACTTCGACGAGGAGCCCGACGAGGGCGAGAAGCTGGGCATCTTCGCCACCGGCCCGGCCATCCGCTCCTACTCGTGGAACTTCCTCACCGAGGTCATCGCCACCTTCGCCCTGGTCTTCGTGATCCTGGCCTTCGGCCACACCCCCAGCGGCCTCGGCCCCCTCGCCGCGGCCCTGCTGGTCGTCGGCATCGGCGCCTCCCTCGGCGGCCCGACCGGCTACGCCATCAACCCGGCCCGCGACCTCGGCCCGCCCGGCCCGCGACCTCGGCCCGCGCATCGCCTACGCCCTCCTGCCCACCAAGCGATCGGCCAATATCCTCCCCAAGCGCCTGCCCGCCGAGGTCGCCTCCGGCGGCGCCACCCGCTCGGTCGTTGACGAGAGCCCCGGCGACCCGGTCTCCTCCACCCACAAGAACGCCGACTGGGCCTACTCCTGGGTCCCGGTCCTCGGCCCGCTGGTCGGCGGCGCCCTCGCCGGTCTGGTCGCCCAGCTCTACCTCTAGCCCTCCCCGTGTGAAACAACCACGACCGGGAACTGGTGGCGGGGGCTACTCGCGAAACGCCGCCACCAGTTCCCGGTGATCGTCGGTCCAATTAGGTTGGGGGGACTGGACGAGAGGACGGCGCGTGGGTTGGAGACGGGGCATCGAGGTGCCGGATGGGGAGCGGTGGAATGGGAACATCCACTATCACCGGCTGCTGGGGGAGGCGGTGCGGGCCGGGGGTGCCGTGCTCGATGTCGGGTGTGGTGAAGGGATGCTCGCTCGGCGATTGCATGCTCGCGGCGCGCGGGTGACGGGGATCGATCTCGACGAGGCGGGGATCGAGTTGGCGCGCAAGCAGTCGCCGGAGGGGGAGATCGAGTATGTGTGCGGGGATTTCCTGAGCTACCCGTTCGAGGCGGAATCGTTCGACGGGATCGTCTCGGTGGCGACGCTGCACCACATGGACGCGGCCGCCGGGCTGGTGAAGATGAAGGAATTGCTCCGTCCGGGTGGGACTTTGGCGGTCGTGGGTCTCGCACGTGATGTGCTGCCCCGGGACCTGCCTTGGATCCTCGCGGGCACAGGCGCATTCACATGGTTTCGCCTGACCAAGGCGAAGTGGGAACACCCCTCAACGATCGTCTGGCCGCCCCCGGTGACCTACGCGGAGATGTCCGAGATTGCCCGAGACATGCTGCCCGGCAGCCGATTCCGGCGACACGTGATGTGGAGGTATTCCCTCGCCTGGACCAAGCCTGCGGTGTGATCATTGGCCCAAGTTCGACGGCGACCCGCCACGCCTCCCAGCCCATATCGAGCCGGGCCACGAAGCAGCCGTACTCGTCGCGAAGGACCAATTGGGTTGTCGGGGGCGGCAATCCATTGTCGAGCAGGAGCAGGCGGGTGTGGGATTCCGGTGGGGATTCCGCGCCGCCGTCGATCACCGGGATGACGGCGCCGAGCCGCTTCGTCCCGCGAGCCCTCGGATGTTCCGAGGCGATCGCCGTGATCTCTTCGGCTGCCAGACCCGTTGCGGCGCACAGTGCGTCGAGGATCGGTACCGCCCGATCCCGTGGCAGCCGCCGGGCGATGTCGAAGCCGGTCCGGGCCGGGGGCGTCACGCGAAACCCGTCTATCTCACACCGTTCATGTGCCGCGAAGTCGGCACACACGACCCGGATCCCGAGTGGCGGCCGGGAATGCCCCGCCCGCGCCAACTCCGCGGGCCCGTCGCCGTCGAGCCACCGAACCCGTGCAGCGCCGCGGCGGACAAACCCACCACGACACAGTCCCCCTTCGCCCAGTGCGCCGACGCGCGCGCCCGCCCGGCGGCGTCGAGCACAGCGCCCTTGCGCACGTAGACGTCCGGGAAGACGCGCTCGAACTCGTACTCGCCCCACCCGACACGAAATGTATGCCGAGTCAGGGTTATCCACAGGTCCAGCGAAGGTGAAACGACGGTGACCGGGAACTGGTGGCGGGGGGTACTCGGGGAATGCCGCCACCAGTTCCTTGTGATCGGTTGTCCAGCAATGGGTTCAGCTGATGAGGGCTGAATCCTTTTCCTGGCGTGCGGCTTCGCGGGCGAGGGAGCGGTCGCGTTGTTCTTCGAAGCGGAGGGCGTCTTTGCGGAGTTTTTCTATGTGCTGGCCGAGGACGTTGCGGTAGTAGTCGCCGCGGGGGGTGAAGTCGGTGCGGTCGAAGATGTTCCACTTCTTGAGGACGGGGACGATTACTTCCTCGAGGTGCTGGCGGAGGTCGTAGATGCCGTGTTTGGCCATGAGGACGCCGTTGCGGCGTAAGTTGGGCATGCCCGCGCCGGGCATTTGGAATTGCTGGACGATGTTGGCGATGGCTTCGACGGCTTGGTCGGGGGACAGGTCCAGGGCGGCGCCGACCATATTGCGGTAGAAGATCATGTGCAGGTTTTCGTCGGCGGCAATGCGCTGCAGCATCCTGTCCGCTATGGGGTCATTGCACACTTTGCCGGTATTGCGGTGAGAAACGCGAGTGGCTAATTCCTGGAATGTCACATAGATGACGGAATACATGAATCCGGCAGCCGCATAGATGTGGTTGTGGCCGACGCGGTCGCGGACCAGATGCATGGCGTTGTAGCCGTTGGTCATGTGAATCATGCGGGCCTGTTCCAGGGCGACCGGATCCACGCCGCGGGTCACCACGAGGTAGTCGCGGATAACGATGCCGTGCCGGTTCTCCTCGGCCGTCCAGCGGCCCACCCAGGTGCCCCAGGCGCCGTCCTGGGAGAAGTTCTCGGCGATTTCCCGGTGATAGCTGGGAAGGTTGTCCTCGGTCAGCAGGTTGGTGATCATGGCCGCCTTGGCGACCTCACTGAGCTTCGACTGTTGCGGATCCCAGTCCTGGCCGTCCATAGCTGCAAAGTTGCGGCCCTCATCCCACGGCACGTAGTCGTGCGGATGCCAGTCCTTGGCCATGGATAGATGCCTATTCACATTCTGTTCGGCGACAGGCTCCAACTCGATGAGCAACTCGAGCTGCGTCAGATTCCTGGCCACGTTCGTGTGCCTCCCTCGAAATGGCTCGGCGCTGCGGAATGATGGTGAAAGATCCGGCGATTGCCGCCGTGGGCGAAAAGGACCATCTGGAACGGTTTCAGGGTCCCGCGTGTCGAACAACGAGACTGGTCGGCTTAGCCTCGGATAATCTAGCCCAGTTCGCCGGAGATTGGCTTCAACACCCGCCGCAGTGTTCGCGGCCGGGAGCGTTCGCGAGTTGCAAAACAGTCCTTGACAGCCACGCGGATCGAAATCAGGTTCGCCGCAGCATTGCTACGGAGAGTGAACGATCATGCAGACGCCCAACCGCCGCAAGTTCCCCGACGTCGTCGTCACATCCCTGGCGACCACCACCTCTATCTCGGGAGACGTCGACTCGACCTGGAAGGGCCTACTCAACGGCGAGAGCGGGATCGACGTCCTCGAGGACAGCTGGGTCCAGGATTTCGAACTGCCCGTGCGCATCGGCGGCCACCTCAAGGTCTCCCCGCGCGACCAGGTCAGCCCCGCCGAGCTGCGCCGCCTGTCCTACATCGAGCAGATGGCGCTGGTGCTGGGCCGTGAGGTCTGGAAGAACGCCGGGAATCCGGAGGTGGACCGCGACCGCCTGGGCGTCGCCATCGGCACCGGCCTCGGCGGCGCGGAATGCCTGATCGTGGCGCGCGACAAGCTCGAGACCGGCGGCTACCGCAAGGTCTCGCCGCTGACCGTGCAGACCGTCATGCCCAATGGCGCGGCCGCCGTGGTCGGCACCGAACTGCGGGCGGGCGCCGGTGTGCGAACGCCGGTTTCGGCCTGTTCATCCGGTTCCGAGGCCATTGCCAATGCCTGGCAGATGATCGTCATGGGCGATGCCGACATGGTCGTCACCGGCGGCGTCGAGGGCGGCATCCACGTGCTGCCGATCGCCGGATTCTCCATGATGCGCGCCATGAGCACCCGCAACGACGATCCCAAGGCCGCCTCCCGCCCCTTCGACCGGGACCGAGACGGCTTCGTCTTCGGCGAGGCCGGAGCACTCATGGTCATCGAGACCGAGGAGCACGCCAAGGCGCGCGGCGCCACCATCCACGCGCGCATCATGGGCGCGGGGATCACCTCCGACGGTTTCCATCTCGTCGCCCCGGATCCGGAGGGCACCGGCGCCGCGCGCGCCATGACCCGCGCCATGGAGAACGCCGGAATCTCCAAATCCGATGTCACACATATCAATGCGCACGCCACCGCCACCCCCATCGGTGATACGGCGGAGGCCAATGCCATTCAGCAAGCGGTGGGCAATCACGCTGCGGTGTATGCGCCCAAGTCGGCGCTGGGCCACTCCATCGGCGCGGTGGGTGCGCTGGAATCGGTGCTCACCGTCCTGGCGGTGCGCGACGGAATCATCCCGCCCACGCTGAATTTGGACAATCAGGACCCCGAAATCGACCTCGACGTGGTGAAGGGACAGGCCCGGCCCGGGAACTACGACTACGCCCTGAACAACTCCTTCGGCTTCGGCGGGCACAATGTCGCACTCGCCTTCGGTCGGTACTGAGTGTCCGGGATCGTCACACCTGCTAGTCTTCCTCAGCCCCAGCTAATTCCCGGGCTCCTGTGTCGATCTTTGTTCGGTGCCACTGCGCAGTCATGGCTGTGAGTTGAAAAAGGATAGGGAATGATCGGCGAGACCACTTTCGATGACTTTCTGGACGAGCACGGCAACATCTCGCTCCCCGACAACAAGACGATGATCGACCTGGTCGACCATCACACCGCGGAGTGTGGCGACGAACTCGCCTACCGCTACGTCGACTATTCGCGCGAACGCGACGGTGAGTACTTCGAACTCACCTGGAATCAGTTCGGCGTCCGGCTGCGCGCGGTGGCCGCCCGGTTGCAGCAGGTCACGCAGCCCGGCGACCGGGTGGCCATCCTCTGTCCGCAGGGGCTGGAGTACATCGTCGCCATGTACGGGGCGGTGTACGCGGGCAATATCGCCGTGCCGCTGTTCGAACCGGACGAGCACGGGCACTCCGACCGCCTGCACGCGGTGCTCGACGACTGTCAGCCCGCGGCCATTCTCACGGTGGGATCGGCCGCGGCCGGGGTGCGCGAGCTGTTCCGGGAGCTGCCCGCTCCGCAGCGGCCGCGCATCATCGCCGTGGAGATGATCCCGGACAGCGTGGGCGCGACCTGGGTGCGCCCGGAGATCAATATCGACAGCGTGGCGTACCTGCAGTACACCTCGGGCTCCACCCGCACCCCGGCGGGCGTGGAGATCACCCACCGGGCCGTGGGCACCAATCTGTTCCAGATGATCAGCGCCATCGGCATCAACGAGAAGGCGCGCGGGGTCACCTGGCTGCCCATGTTCCACGATATGGGCCTGCTGACGGTCATCCTGCCGACATTGGGCGGCAAGTTCATCACCGTCATGTCGCCCAGCGCCTTCGTGCGCCGCCCGTACCGCTGGATCAAGGAGCTGGCGGCGCAGGAGGACGGCGCCGAGATCTACGCGGCCGCACCGAATTTCGCCTTCGAGCACGCGGCGGTCCGGGGTAAGCCCAAGCCCGGCGAGGAACTGGATCTGTCCCGCGTCATCGGCCTGATCAACGGCAGCGAGCCGGTCTCGGTGACCTCGATGAAGAAGTTCAACGAGGCCTTCGAGCCCTACGGCCTGCCCAAGACCGCCATCAAGCCGTGCTACGGCATGGCGGAGGCCACGCTGTTCGTCTCGGCCACCCGGCGCGACGACGAGGCGCGGGTGGTCTACGTCGACCGCGGCGAACTCAATGCCGGGCGCATGACCGAGGTGAACCCGGATGCGGAAAACGCTGTGGCACAGGTGTCCTGCGGCTACGTCGCGCTCTCGCAGTGGGCCGTGATCGTCGATCCCGAGACCGGCGCCGAACGGCCCGAGGGCGAGGTCGGCGAGATCTGGCTGCACGGGCAGAACATGGGCATCGGCTACTGGGGCCGCCCCGAGGAATCCGAGGCGACCTTCCACAACAAGCTCACCGCGCGGCAGCCGCACAGTCACGCGGAAGGCGCCGAGCCGGACGCGAACTGGATGCGCACCGGTGATTTCGGCGCCTACCTCGACGGTGAGCTCTACATCACCGGCCGCGTCAAGGATCTGGTGATCGTGGACGGCCGCAACCACTATCCGCAGGATCTGGAATACAGCGCGCAGGAGTCCAGCACCGCATTGCGGCCGGGATTCGTTGCGGCCTTCTCGGTTTCGTCCGACGAGATGCCCGCCGACGTCTTCGACCGCGGCATCGACACCGGCACCGAGCAACTGGTGATAGTGGCCGAACGCGGTACGGGCGCAGCGAAACTCGATCCCGAGCCGATCACCGAGACGGTGCGCGCCGCCATTGCCAAGCGGCACGGCGTGACCGTCCGGGATCTGTTGCTGGTGCCCGCGGGCTCGATTCCGCGGACGTCCAGCGGCAAGATCGCGCGGCGGGCCTGCAAGGCCGCCTACGTCGAGGGCACCCTGCGCGGCGGCCACCGCCAGCAGGCCTTCCCGGACGAAGCGGAATAGCCGGAAAGCCGTGCCGCCGAAGCACTCTCACATGGTGTCGGCGGTACGGCTGACCTCGTAGCCGAGCAGTCGTTCGGCCTCTTCGATACCGCCCTGCAGGTCGCCGACCGCGTTCATCTTGGACAGATCCAGGCCGATCGCCACAAGGGTGAGCGCGATCTCCGAGGACAGCCCGGTAATGATGACGCTGGCGCCCATCAGCCCGGAGGCGTCCACCGTCTGCACCAGGTGATTGGCCACCGTGGAGTCGATGGTCGGCACACCGGTGATATCGATGACGACCACCTTGGCGCGATTGCCGCGAATGGCGCGCAGCAGCTGTTCGGTCAGCTGCCGGGCCCGCTGCGAGTCCAGCACGCCGATGATGGGCAGGATGAGCAATTGCTCGCGCACCTGCAGCACCGGGGTGGAGAGCTCGCGAATGGCCTCCTGCTGCTGGCGGATGATGCGCTCGCGCTCCTCCACGAAGGAGACGCCGACGGTATTGGCGATGCGGTTGGCCGCGGGCTCGTACGCGTCGAGCACGAGATTGAGCAGTTCGAAGTCGGTCTGATACTTCTCGAACAGCGAGCGCGCCAGCACATCTCGCAGCAGCAGCACGATCCCGAGCACCTCGTCGGTCTCGACGCCGCGCGGAATGATGCGTTCGGACAGATCGCGGGCGTAGTTCTGCAGGGCTTCGACGCTACCGGTCTCCAGCGCGTCGACGTAGTTGTCGTAGACCGAGGTGGCCTCGGAGAAGATCTCGTCCGGGGTCATGGCGGTGAGCAATTGGGCATCGGTAATGCGACGCGCCCATTCCTGCCGCAGTTGGGTGCGGTTCTGGCGCAGATGCTCGACCAGTTCGGACAGCAGGGGTTCGCCCGGTCTGTCCACCAGCAGGGAGTTGTCGATATGGCTTGCACGCGATGTCATGGTTCTCCAAGACGCTACCGCCGGATGTTTGCTGTTGCGCTGACGCGAATGTGCCATGAGCCAGCCGAGCCTATTCGCACCGTTGCGGAGTTATGAACGATTTCTCGTCAAGGCTCCCTGACACGAGATGTCGGTAATCTCCTGATTATCCGACCGGTCCGTACACTTTCTGGCCGTGTGGACTCCCACCCGGACCGGGCTCCTCCTTGTGGTCGGCGCTGCGCTACTGGCACTTTCCGCACCCGCTCCGCGAGCAGCGTCCCTGTCCGGACAGCCGCCCGCGCCTGCCGTCTGCGGGACGCCGCTGTCCTCCGACGAGATTGCCACCATAGCCCGTCTGTCGGATACCTCCGACCTGCCGGGCAACTCCCTGGCGCGGCTGGAGCTCGCGGTGCAGCGTAACCAGCGGATCACCCGCATCCTGGCCGAGCACCGCGACCGGCGCGGGCTGTTCGGCATCGGGCTCGACGGCGTCGAGGAGGTGGCGGTCATGCCCTTGCAGCGCGATCCGCTCGCCTTCGCGGACCGGGAGTTCGCGCATGCCATCAGCTTCGAGTTGCTGCGCCGCTACCTGGACAATCTGCATGCCGAATTCACCGGCGGCGCGGTCGAATCGCACTGGGCGCGGTACTTCGCGCTGGCCGCCCGGTGCGAGCTGTCGGGGGCGCGGGTGGCCATGTCGGGCTACAACGCGCACCTGACCGTGGATCTGGCCTATTCGATCGCCGCCATCGGCACGAAACCACACAATGCGCCCGACTACTTCACGATCGTCGCTGCCATCGCGGGCGCGGGCGAGGTGATCGTCGATCGCACCAAACGGGTCTACGACGCGGATCTGGGGCCGCTGTGGCGCTTCTACTTCCTCGGCGAGGGCCTGGATCTGCTGGTCGGCAGGGGTGTGGCCACCCGGCAACTGCTCATTGCCGCGGACCTCGGCGCGAATGTGGTGATCTTCGGCAATGGTCTCGCGCTCCAGGATCCCGCCTTGCGCGAGGCGACCGCGCTGGAGATCACCGCGCTCTCGGATTCCGCCGAAGTCGCATTCGAGGTGCTGGCGCAGTTGCGCGCGCTGTGAGGCCCGTTCGCGCCACTACTCCGGCGTGCTCTTGGCGGGCACGACGCCCCCGTCGGCATGGCGGACATCCCGGCCCGGGGCGTGCCGCGCGACCGAGAGCGGGCGCACCGGACCGCGATTGGCCGCCTTGGCCCAGTACATGCTGTAGTCCGCGGCCTGCAGCAGATCGTCGGCGGTGGTGTGGGCCGCGAACTCCACCGCGACGCCGACGCTGGCGGTGACGGTGAGCCGGTGCCCGTGCACCTCGAACGGCCGGGCGAAGGTGCGGCGCACGCACTGCGCGAGCGGATCGATATCGGCCTCGGAATGCGGGACCAGAATGACGAATTCATCGCCGCCCACCAGGGCGACCAGCTGGTCCGGGGTGGTGCAGGCATCCAGCCGGGCGGCGGCCTGGACCAGTAGTTCGTCGCCGATGGCGTGGCCGAAGGTGTCGTTCACGGCCTTGAACCGATCCAGATCCACATAGCAGAGCCCGATGCGGGCGCCCGGTTCGGCGAAGGCGGCGGTCAGGGCGTCGAAGAAGCGGGAGCGATTGGCCAGCCCGGTCAGCTGATCGTGATGGGCGCGGTAGTGCAGGCGTTCGCGCAGTGCGCGCCGTTCGGAGATGTCCTCCACCAGGATCAGCGTGTACCGCGGCTCCCCGTGGTCGTCGCGGATGAGCGAGACATTGATATTCGTCCACACCGTGCGCCCGTCGCGATGCGGATACGCCTTCTCCAGCTGGACATTGTCGACATCGCCGCGCAGCACCGCCGCGTACAGCGGCCACATGCCCGGATCGTCCTCGGGATGGGAGAGTTCGGTGACCGACAGCGCACACATCTCAGCCGGTGTATAGTCGAGCATCTCCGCGAAGGCGGCGTTCACCTCGATGATGCGTCCGGTCATATCGGACAATCCGGTCCCAATTCCGGCCTGTGCGAACACCGCTCGGAATCGGGCCTCGCTGGCGCGCAGCTGTTCCTGGACCCGCATGCGCGCGGTGATCTCGGCGGTTCGCACGCTTTCCTGTTCGGCCAGCAGCCAGGTCCGGAAGGCGCGGATGTACCCGGTTGTGAACACGCCCAGCAGTTCTGCGATCCGGTCGGTCGGTATTCCATCGCGGGTGAAGTAGGCATCGAGAACGGCGACGCTGCGGCCCAGCACCTCATTGCCGACGAAATGCGCACGCGCCAGTTCCGAGCCGAGTTCGGCCACCCGATCGGCCGCCGAATCGCCCCGCGCCGCCGTCGCGAAATCATTGGCGAGCCTGGTGAGCAGGGCGAAGGCCTCGGCGCGGCTCATGGGCACGACGTGGTCGCGGACTCCGCTGTCGAGCGCGGCTGCCCACTGTTCGACCAAGCCGGCGTGCGGGCCACCCTGCTTCGGCCCACCCCCGGGATCCGACGCCATGGGGGTTGATGGTAGCCCGACCAGTCTGCGGCCGCTAACGCCGCACCGCCCGCCCGGGTTGCGATACCATTGCGGCGCTTCATGATTGGCCGTGAAGTAGCTTGATTGCAGAAGGGGATGCGATCCGATGACCAGACCGAGTTGGGCTCCCGAGGGGATCGATCTGGATCGCCCCAGCGCCTCGCGAGTGTACGACTACTTCGTCGGCGGCATGCACAATTTCGAGATCGATCGCGAATTGGCGCACATGATCGAGAAGTTCACCCCGAATGTCGCGGAGACCATGCGCGCCAACCGGGATCTGCTGCGCCGCTGTGTGCGACATCTGACCGATGTCGGCATCGACCAGTTCCTCGACCTCGGCTCCGGCATTCCCACGGTCGGCAATGTGCACGAGGTGGCGCAGGCCCGCAATCCGCAGGCCCGCGTGGTGTACGTGGACATCGATCCGGTCGCGGTCGCGCACAGCCAGGCGATTCTGGCCGGTAACGACAATGCCGCCATCATTCATGCCGATGTGGCCGATCCGGATTCCATCCTGAACGCGCCGGAGGTGGCGCGGCTGCTGGACTTCTCCCGTCCGGTAGCCGTCCTGCTGCTCGGCGTCCTGCATTTCGTCCCGGACGAGGCCGATCCGGCGGGCGCGGTGGCGCGGCTGCTGGCGGCGTGCGCGCCCGGCAGCCATGTGGCTATCACGCATGCCACCTCCGACGGTCAGCCGCAGGAGGTGCTGGACGCGCAGAAGCTGTCCGGCCGCACCTCCACCGAGATCGTGCTGCGTGGTCGCGACGAGATCGCGGCGTACTTCCTGGACTGGACGGTGCTCGAGCCCGGGTTGGTGCTGCTGCCGCTGTGGCGGCCGGAGAATCCGGCCGATGTCGGCGAGCATCCGGAGCATTCGGGCGCCTACGGCGGGCTCGCCCGCAAGGACTGACCGCCCCCGCAGGGGACCGGGAGCTACGGCGCGATCAGCGGAATGCTCAGTTGCCGCAGCGCGCCGCCGGGTTCCAGCACCACGCTGTCGTCGATATTGCCGATGACGACGGGTACGAATCCAGTGGTCTTGACGAGGTCCGCGACCCGGCACAGCGCCGCGGGATGATCACCGGCCATGGGGGCGACGATGCGGCCCAGCGAGGTGAGCGGACCGGAGCGGTACATGGGCGTGGTGGAGTTGTTGAAGGCCTTGACCAGCTGCGCCTTCGGCACCAGCTCCGCGACGATGGCACTGGTCGGCCGGTTGTCGGTATCGACGACGGTGACGTTCCCGTAGGCGTCGCGCGCGAACGGATTGGTCGGATCGATCCAGATCTTGCCGTCCAGCGGCGGCAATTCGGCGGCGAGCGCCGCGAGTTGATTCCATTGCACCGCGCCGACCAGCAATGACGCCGCATCGGTGACCTCGTCCACCGGCGCTGCCCGGGTATGGCGCAGCCCCCTGTCGGCCAGGGTCGCCGTCAACGCCTCCAGGTGGCGGCTGGCGATGTGCACGGTGTGCCCGGCCCGATCGAACAGTCCCGCCAGGCTCAGGCCGATGAGGCCCGCGCCGAAGATTCCCACATCCATCGAACCCCCAAGGGCTACTCGGGTGGAGATCGGTCAACCTTTCCAGTATGGACCGGTTGCCCCGATCCGCTGGGGATCGCGGCAACCGGTCGTCACAATTGCTGCTCACGCGGCGGCGCTCACCTCCTCGGCGGTGCGGGCCGGGCGGCGGAAGGTCGCCACGGCCGCGGCGGCGGCCAGCACCGCGATGACGGCGGCCGATCCGAAGGCGGCGGCGAAGCCGTCGGTGAGAGCCGCTGTGTCACCGAGCTTTTCGGCGCCCGCCGCGGAGGCGATGGCCGTGACGGCGGCCAGGCCGAGCGCGGAGCCGATCTGATAGCCGGTGTTCACGATGCCCGAGGCCAGCCCGCCCTCCTCCGGCGGCGCGGACGAGATGGCGGTCTGCAGGGACGGGACGAAGGCCAGGGACATGCCGAGCGCCGCGACCAGCGAACCGGGCAGCACGTCGATCCAGAAGTTGCCGTCGGGACGGATGAACGACAGCCAGGCCAGTCCGGCGGCCAGCACCAGCAGTCCGGCGATGATCATGGTGCGAGCGCCGAAGCGGGCGAACAACTTCGGGGACAGGGCGATCATCCCGACCATGATGAGAGCGGTCATGGGCAGCAGCGCCGCGCCGGACGGGAAGGCGGAGTAGCCGAGCACCTGCTGCAGGTAGAGGTTCAGGAAGAACCACATGGGCACCCACGCCGCGCCGAGCAGCACCTGGGCCAGATTGGCCGCGCCCAGATTGGGGGAGCGGAAGATGGCCAGCGGCATGAGCGGATCCTTGCGGCGGATCTGAATGCCGACGAAGGCGATCAGCAGCAGCGCGGCCAGGCCCAGGACGCCCCAGGTCTCGCCGGAGAACCAGCCGGTCTCCGGCGCCCGCACCACGGCGAACACGGCCGCGCCCAGGCCGAGGGTGGCGGTGGCCGCGCCGAGCAGGTCGACCGAGCCGTGCGGGGCCAGCGCGCCGCCCGGCACGAGGGCGGGAGCCGCGATCAGAGCCAGTAGGGCGATCGGGATATTGATATAGAAAACCCAAGGCCACGAGGCGTATTCGGTAATGACGCCGCCCAGGAAGACACCGGCCGTGCCGCCCGCGGGCGCGGCCGCGCCGTAGACCGCGAACGCCTTGGTCAGCTCGCGCGGATTACCGCCGAACAGCATCATGAGCAGCGTCAGCGCCGACGGGGCGATGAGCGCCGCGCCCGCGCCCTGGACGCCGCGCCCGATGAGCTCGACGGTCGCGGTGGAGGCGATACCCGCCACCAGTGATCCGGCGCCGAGTACGGCCCAGCCGAGCTGGAAGATGCGCCGCGCGCCGAGAATGTCGGACAGCTTGCCGCCCAGCAGCAGCAGTCCGCCGAAGACCACCACGTAGGCGTTGAAGACCCAGGACAGGTTCTCCTGCGAGAACCCCAGGGCCTGCTGCATTTCCGGCAGCGCCACGCCGATGATCGAGGTGTCCATGATGACCATGAACTGGGCCAGGGCTATGAGGGAGAGGGCGATCCACCGTCGCGAGGACGGTGGCGCCGAGTGTGCGGTGGACATGTGAATCACTCCTTGGCAGAGGGAAATTCGGCCTCACTTGTATACCTATGGGGGGTATCTGGAGGGAATGGCTCCGCGCAGTGATTCATTTCATACCCTATGGGGGTATCTAAACCTCGTGTGGTTCGGCGATGCTCGCGTATTCGGCCAATGCGGCCACGGCGCTCCCGAGTCGCTCCCGGACGCCCGGATCGGCCACCGTCCCATCCACGCCGACCATGTCGCGCAGCATCGTGATGCGCCCGCACGCGGATTCGGCGATATCGGCCCCGACATAGCCCAGTACCGTGCGCAGGGTAGCCACCGCCGCGTCGCCGCGCCCCTCGGTCGCGACATTGATCCAGGCGACGGGCTTGCCGTACAGATCCCCGGCGCCGACCGTCCATTCGAGCAGGTTCTTCAGGCTGCCCGGAATCATGCCCGCGTACTCGGGCGTGCAGATCAGGACGGCATCCGCCGCGCCGAGCTCGGTCCGCAGCGCCGCCACCGCAGGCGGTGCGGGCTGATCGCCGGGGATGAAGGCGGGCAGCTCGACCAGCCCGCCGTAGACCCGCGTCTCGATCTCCGGGGGCGCGATGGCGGCAATCGTCCGCAGGGCGGCCGTATTCGTGGAGGTGTCGCGGGTGCTGCCCGAGATCAACAGGATTCGCCTGGGTGTGCTCACCCCGTGGGCAACGTGCTGGTGCAAGAGCGTATTTCACGGTGTTGTCTCACTCAGTGAGAGTTACTGCAACACGAGGTGTCACTTTCTTTCGCCTTGGGTATCGTAACGATCATGGGCGCTGTCCCGGACAGTCGTTAACGTCCGGATTCGATTGCGCGACAACTGCATAAGGCGCGTTCGTGCAAGAAGGGCAGGCAATGATGACTGCATACACCTACCGCTTCGACGAAGCGGCGGCGGGAGCTCCGGGCCGACTGCTGTCGGCGTCGCCCATGGTCGCCCGCATGCTGCCCGGCCTGCGACTTCCCGCCCGCGCCTGGCGAATCGCCTACACCTCCACCACTGGCCTGGGTGACCCGGTCGAGGTCACCGGCACCGTACTGGTGCCGCGCGCACCGTGGCGGGGTCCGGGCCCGCGTCCGCTCATCGGCTACGCCGTCGGCACCCAGGGCTTCGCCGATACGATCGCCGCCTCCTCGTGGCAGTTGCGCTTCGGCGTGGAGTACGAATCGCTGTTCATCCGGGCCGCCTTGCGCCGCGGCTGGGCGCTCGCCATCACCGACTATCCGGGACTGGGCAATCCGGGCACGCACCCGTATGTCATGGGCCGCTCCCTCGGCCCGTCCGTGCTCGACAGCATGCGCGCCGCCCGCCGTCTCCCCGCCGCCGGTCTGGACCCCGACGGTCCGCTCGGCATCTACGGCTACTCCGAAGGCGGCAATGCCGCGGGCTGGGCGCTGCAATTGCAGCCCACCTACGCCCCCGACCTCCAGTTGGCCGGTGGCGCGATCGGTTCCGCCCCCGCCGATCTGGAGAACATGATCGCCTTCCTGGACGGCACCCCCTACGCGTTCCTGCTGTTCTACGGTGTGCTCGGACTCGATGCCGCCTATCCGGAACTCGATGTCCTGCAATACCTGAAGCCGCAGGGCCGTGCCCTGGCCGCGCTGTTCCGTCACACCCACGCCGCCGCGGCGGCGGTGGTCGGCATTGCGGGCGGCCTGGTGATCCCCACCCGTGTCGACACCTACTGTCACACACCGCCGTTCGAGGTCCCCGCCGTCAAGGCCCGCCTGCAGGAGAACAAACTGGGCGGAATCGCCCCGGCCGCACCGGTTCTGGCCGCCGGTGGCACCGCCGAGCAGATCATCCCGTTCCCGCAGGCGGTGGCCCTGGCCGAGAGCTGGAAGGCCCTCGGCGCGGACGTCACTATGCACACCATGCACCGGCGTGAGCACGTCACCGGCGCCTTCTCCTTCGCCGGACCCGCCCTGCGCTTCCTGAGCGAATGCCTGGACCAGGCGCGGACGGCGGACCTGCGCCGCCTGGCCTGATACGTCCCGGATTGTCAGGCGGCCCGGGTTTCGGCGAGGCGGTCGTGGCGGCCGTAGCTGCGGTCGGGCCGGTTGGCCAGGACGGGCCGGGCCATCATGCGCTCGGTGGTGCGGCGGCCGAGGCGTTCGGCCAGCCGGGTCGCGCCGGGAATCAGGCGGCGGGGCACTTCGAGGGCGCCGTTCAGCGCGGCGGTGGCCAGTACTGCGGCGGTGGAGACCCGGCTGTAGGGCATGCCGAGGAAGTCGGCATTGGTGTGGCCCAGCAGGATTCGGCTGTACGACACCGAGTAGAGGGTGAAGGCGCGACCGGCCAGGCGCGCGGGCAGGCCGCCGTGGTCCAGGCCGTAGAGGGTCGGGAGCGCGCCGACCAGGGCCTCGGACAGGGTGCGGGAATCCGCGTCGGGCTGGAATTCGTAGTCGGCCTGCAACCACAGCAGTCGCCAGGTGTCGGTCTCGTCGGCCGGGAGGATCTCCGGGTCGAGGCCGATCAGGTGACCGACATAGCGCCACAGGTGGTAGACGGCCGCCTTCTCGCGGCGGGAGAACTGGAGCCCGACCGCTTGGCAGCCCGCAATGCTGCCCAGCGAGAACAGCATGAGCGTGCCCGCGGTGAGGGATTGGTTGACGGGATGATCCCAGTCCGCGTAGTCCCAGTCCGCGCGGCGGTTCATCCCCGCGCGCACCTGGGCGTGCATGAGCCGCACCCGCACGGTGTTCTTGAAGCCGGGTTCGAAGCGCCCCATCCCGCCGGACGCGGTCACATCCATCCACCAGGTGGCGGTCTCGATCACGCGGCGCGGGGCCATGTTCTCGGCGGACAGCCCGCCGGTGCCGACCAGCACCTTGTCCGCGCGGGAGGCCAGATAACCGCCATTGAGCGAGAACATGGACAGCGCCAGATTGGTCGCCCACGGGCTGACCCGGCCGCAGACCCGCGCGGCGAGGTCGAGCTTGCCCTGGTCCAGCCAGAACGGCTGGGCATCGATGTGCGCGAAGAAGGCTCGCAGTTCGGCGGGCGCGTCCGGGACCGCGTCGATGCCCTGTTCCAGGGCGATCTCGAACAGCGTGCGGCCCTGGCCGGTGGGCAGGCGGCGGAACATGTCCACGACGGCGTCGGCGAGCGGATCGCCCAGCGCGGTGAACCTGCGGTAGGCGTCGCGCTGTTCCGGGGTCGGGCGGATATCGCCGGGAGCCAGGACCTTCATGGCCAGCTTGAACATCGGCTCCTGGAAGACGACCGGTTCGGGCAGCTGCTCGGTACGCGCCATTGCGTGCCTCCTGTGTGCGCTCATTCTGGTGAAGGACTTCACCAGAAGATTTGGTGATAGTCTTCACCAAAGTTCGGGGTATGGCAACAGGGGGTGGTGACATGACATCGGACCGGGGTCGATACGCCGGGCTGAGCGTGGGGGAGCGGCGCGCACAGCGCCGGGAGAAGCTGCGCGCGGCCGCCCGGGAGCTGATTGCCGAGCAGGGGCTGACCGGGCTCAAGGTCCGCGCGCTGTGCACCCGGGCGGGCCTGAACGATCGCTACTTCTACGAGAACTACACCGATACCGACCAGCTGCTGTTCGAACTGGTCGATGCCCAACTGGCCGAACTCATGGCCGGACTGTTCGACGTCATAGCCAAGGCCCCCGCCGATACCCGGGTCCGCCTGCGCGCCGTCGTCGAGCACGGTGTCGCGGCCCTGGCCGACGATCCGATGCGCCGCCGCCTGGTCGTCGAATTCCAGTCCGGCGACGAACTGCGCCGCCGCCGCACCGAACTGGTCGACCTGGCCGCCCACACCATGCTCGCCCAAGGCCGCGAACTCCTCGGCGACGAAGCCGTCACCGGCATCCACGCCGCCCTGGCGGCCCGCACCATCGCCCACGGCGGCCTGGAGCTGATCACCGAATGGCTGCGCGGCGACCTGGATATCGAGCGCGAACAACTGATCGACTTCCTGGTCGCCATGATCATGACCGCCTCGGAGATCACCACCACCGTGCGCCGCGAAATGGCCGCTGGTGGCCGCGTGTAGTCAGCCGAGCGCCAGCGGCAAGGACTGATGCCGACGCACGAACAGGCTCGGAAACCATTGCGGCGGAGCGGCTTCGTCGAGGGTGAAGGAGTTCGTGCGGTTCAGCAGCACGGTGATCGCGGCCGTCGCCTCCAGCCTGGCCAGAGCCGAGCCGACACAGAAGTGCACCCCTTTGCCGAAAGCCAGTGCGGTCGCGCCGCTACGGCGCTCGAGATCGACGACGTCGGGATCGGAAAAGACGGACGGATCGCGGTTGGCCGCGCCCCAGAGCAGCAGTAGGTGCCCGCCCGCCGGGAGTTCGACGCCGCCGAGCCTGGTGTCCGCGGTGATATGCCGGTGGTGGCCGCGGAACGGGGACTCCAACCGCAGCGCCTCGTTCAGGAAATCGCCGACCCGCTGGGGATCGCGCCGAAGTTGCCGCTGTAGTCCGGGATCGATGGCGAGTAGCCGAGCAGCGTTGGCAATCAGCCCCGCCGTGGATTCGCCGCCCGCGCCGACCAATTGGACCAGTATGGACACGGCTGTCGCATCATCGATTGTTCCCGCGGCGACAGCGCCGCCGAGCACTCCCATCAGGCTTTCATCTCGATCGGGCTGGGCTGCAAGGAACTCCGTACGGAGATAGGCGACAAGTTCGATGGTGGAGGTCATCAACGCCGGGTGCCGCTCGTAGGGTTTCGGCGACCAGCGCCAGCGGCAGCCGGTCCGCCATGGCGGTGGCCCAATCGATGCGCCCGTCGCGCAGCCCGTCCCGCCACAACCGCTCGACCAGGCCATCCACCCGATCACCGAGCGAACGGATCCGTTTGGCCAGAACCGGGGCCACGAGCTTGCGATGCACGGCGTGACCTGGGCCATCCCCGGTTGCCAGCACATGCAGACCCTCACGCCGACCATCCCAGTCGAAAACCGTTGGCGCACCCCCCGGGCTGCTCGACCAGCGATGCGGTCAGGTTGGACGAGAAGTCCGAGGTGCGACTGGCCGCCTCGGCAACCAGCGCCCAACTCGACACAAGGAAGAAGCTGGTCCCCGGGACGCGGTACACAGGGGAGCGCTCACGCAGTGCGCGGTACAGCGGATAAGGGTCGGCGAGATGTCTCGGGTCGAACAGATCGACGGCGTCCAGCGATATGACTGTCATGTGAACTCCTGAGCAAGAGGCAAGTGCCCACACGCTCGCCGCAAGCCGGGACCGCAGTCAATCAATGTCTCACTATGAGAATCTCCCCAAGTGCACCAAAACCCTCGCAGGGGGTTTGGGGGCGCAGCCCCCAATGGGGGCCGTGGGGGCTAGCCCCCACCCGGGGGTCCGGGGGCGGAGCCCCTGGGCAATTAAACACAGCCTCCCAATACCTCCTCCCTCACACATCACCCCATCACCTCCTCGCTCGTGCATCTCCCTTCTGGCGCATCTTCTCCCGAGCGCATCTCCTCTCCGGCGCTTCTCGTTGCGAGCAAAAATGAGACAACCCTCCAAACATGTCTTACGGTGAGATGCGCAGAAGCAGAACCGCTCAGGAGTGGATGTCATGGATACCCATCAGCAGGATTGGTTGGTAGGCGGCGCTCGGCGGTCCGTTGCCTGCGAGCGGATCGTGACCAGCGCGGCGCGGTTGTTTCGGGATCGCGGTTTCGATCAGGTCGGTATGGAGCAGGTGGCGACGGATGCCGGGTGCTCGCGCGCGACTCTCTATCGGCATTTTCCTGGTAAACCCGCGCTGATCGATGCCGTGCTGGCGCATTCCGCTGTTGTGGTCACCGACCGGGTTGCCGCGCAACTTCAGCAGTACACCGGTCGCCGACGCATTGTCGAAGCCATTCTCGGCTCGGTTGTGGCTGTGCGGTCCGACCCGGTGTTGGCGCAGTGGTTCGCCGTGGCACGGTCGGGTGCGGCGGACGGGGTTTTCGCCTCCTCTCGGGAACCGGCTCGCATCGCGACCGCGCTGACCGGTATCGCACCCGATGATGAAGCCGCCCAATGGATCGTCCGAATAGTTCTGTCCCTGTTGGCCTGGCCGCTGCCGGATGCGGCGAGTGAGCGACGGATGGTGGAGAGGTTCGTCGGTTAACTCTGTTCGGGCGTGGCGAGTTCGGCGAAGCCTGTCAGGGGTTCGTCCGGATCGAGTGTGAGACCCCGCGATTCGGCCGTGGCGTAGAGCGCGCCCCAGGCGAACGCGGCCAACTGGTCCGCTAGTTCTTTCCCGCTGATCGCCGGTTCGTTGAGCCAGCGCAGGACGCCGAGGCCGATCGCCCCGAGCAGTGCGTCCACGCTGTACTGCAGGTGCTCGCCGTCCGCTCCGCGAACCCGCAGGATTCCGGAGAGAAACGCGGCGACTGTATCGGACAGTGGCCGCCCGTCCTCGATGAAACGGGCCGCGCCATAAGCTGCGACGACATGTGAGCTCACGATGAAGCGGAATAGATTGGGCCGCTCGGAAACCAGATCGATATAAGCCGCCAGCGCGGTGCGGATCGCTTCGCGGGCGGAGGCCGCCGGATCGAACAGCGGGGTCACGCGTTCGACGATCAGTTCCTGTACCCGCCCGCTGACCGCGGCCAGTAATTCGACCTTGTCTCCGAAGAACCGATACAGCTTGGGACGCGGTATACCAGCGGTTTTCACCACATCGTCGATGGACAGATCCGGTCCGTGCGCATCGATGGCACGAATGGTGGCCTCGATCAACTCGGCGCGCACCGAGGTGCGGTGCGCATGCCAGCGGTCGGAGCGGGCATCACCCTTCAGGGCGGCCGGGCGGTCGCGAGGCGGGTGGGAGGCCATGCGGCAGATTGTAATTCGATCCGTTACGGCGCACCCCCTTGCAGCCTGTCTGGGGCAATCCTACACTGGGCTCACATCGAACACTCAGTACTAGGTACTTGGTGTTGCACCAAGGATGGTTCAGATGGTGAGCACATATCCCAAGGCGCGGCGGATCAGATTCCGCTTCGACCAACACGATTCGAACGACAAGTACTTCGTCGACGGCGATATGGTCTTCAGTCATTTCGTCGCCGGACTGTCGGGCGGCTTCCCGCCCGGCGAGGAATCCTTCATCCGCTCGGTCCGACGGGTGGCCGACCAGGTCACCGATCCGGACCTGAAACAACGGGTCAGCGGCTTCGTGGGCCAGGAGGCCATGCACGGGCTGGAGCACCGCCGCCTCAACCACAAACTGGTCGAAATGGGTTATCCCATCGAATGGATCGATACCGAGAAGGCCAAGGAGCGGGCCCGCTGGATCGAGGAGCGGCTGTCCCCGCTGGCGCATCTGGCGGCCACGGCGGCGGCCGAGCACTACACCGCCGTACTTGCGCAGCGCGTGCTCTCCAGTGACGAGATCCAGGGCATTCCGGCCTCACCCGAGTTCTGGCACCTGCTGAATTGGCATGCGCTCGAGGAACTCGAGCACAAGTCGGTGGCCTTCGACGTGTTCCGCGCCGTCGGCGGCACCGAGGGCACCCGGATCGGGGTGATGGCGGCCATGTACGCGATCACCATTCCGTTCACCTATGGCTCCCTGGCGGTTTCGCTGGCCCGCGATCCCGTGGCGCGGCGGCGGCCGGTGCGGCTCGCCCGCGAGGCGTATCAGCTGTTCACCGGCCCGATCTTCCGCGGGCTCATGGGGGAGCTGGCCAAGTACATGCGGCCCGGCTTCCATCCCGACGATATCGACACCACCGCGCTGCTCGAGCGCTGGCAGCGTGAGCTTTTCGGCGCCGACGGCACGCTCGTCGACCACCTGAAGTAGCACAACTCCATCGAGAAAGGACCGGCCAATGACGATCGGTCAGGACGCCAAGTCCCTCACCCCCTATCCCAAGGTGCGACGCATGCGCTTCCGGTTCGGCCAGCCCGAACCCATGACGCATCATTTCGTCCAGGACGATATTCCGCTGACCCATCTGATCGCCCTGCTGTCGGGCGCGTTCCCGCCGGGCGAGGAATCCTTCATCCGCTCGGTGCGCAAATTCTCCGGTGAGATCACCGATCCCGTGCTGAAGAAGCGGGTGGCGGGTTTCATAGGCCAGGAGGCTGTGCACGGTCAGCAGCACCGCGCATTGAACGAGCAGCTCATCGCCATGGGCTTCCCCATTGTGCGGGTCTTCACCTTCGAGCCGGGCGCGCTGCGCGAACGCGCGCTGATCACCGTCGAGAATCTGGTGCCGCGGCAGGTGCACTTGGCCGTCACCGCGCTGGCGGAGCACTACACCGCGACCCTGGCGAACCGGGTGCTCGGCAATCCGGATATCCAGGCCATTCCCGGTGATCCGGAAGTATGGAACCTGTTGAACTGGCACGCCTTCGAGGAGCTCGAGCACAAATCCGTCGCCTTCGACGTCTACCGCGCGACCGGCGGCTCGGAAGCGGTGCGCATCGTGCTTATGGCGGGCACCTACGCCCTGACCATCCCCGTCGTCTCGCTCGGCGTGGCGGCGTCGATCCTCGGTGATCCGCACAGCTGGCGGCCGTTCAAGGTGCTGCGGCAGTCCATCCGGCTCTATCGGGGGCCGATCGTGCGCGGCCTGATGAAGGAGATCCGGCCGTATATGCGGCCCGGCTTCCATCCCGACGATATCGACACCACCGCGCTGCTCGAGCACTGGCGGCGGGAACTGTTCGGCGCCGATGGGGAACTGCTCGACCGCGTCAACTGAGCGCGGCGGCAATAAGATTCGAGGAATGACATGAGCAATGTCGTCGGCTGGGGTGCGCCCGCCGGGGGCCGGGCCGACCGCGAGGTCATCGTGGTCGGCGCCGGATTCGGCGGTATCGGCACCGGTATCGCGCTACAGCGCAAGGGCATTCACGACTTCGTGATCGTCGACAAATGGTATCGGGTGGTCGGCACCTGGCATGCCAATACCTATCCTGGTGTGGCGGTCGACATCCCGTCGTTAATCTACAGCTTCTCCTACGAGCAGCGCGGGGACTGGTCTCGGATCTTCGCGCCCGGCAACGAACTTCGCGACTACGCCGAGAGCATGGTCGACAAGTACGGGCTGCGGGACAAGCTGCGCATGAACACCACCATCGTGGCCGCGGACTTCGATGACCGGAACATCCTGTGGCGCTTGACCACCGATGGCGGGCGGGAGATCACCGGGCGCTATGTGGTGCTGGCTATCGGCGGACTCGAACGGCCCAAGATGCCCGATATCGAGGGCTTGCAGGACTTCGGCGGCGTGCTGGTGCACACCGCCATGTGGGATCACGATGTGGTGCTGCGGGACAAGCGGGTAGCCGTCATCGGCACCGGTGCGACCGCCCTGCAGCTGATTCCGGCCATCGTGGACGAGACCAGGCATCTCACCGTCTTCCAGCGCACCCCGATCTGGGTGTTTCCGAAGAGCGATACCGCGGTCGGCCCGCTCGGGCGGCAGGTGCTGGGCAACAGGCGAATCCGATCGGTGCTGCGACTGGCCGGGAACCTCGGCACCGAACTGGCCATGAGCGGGATGGTCGCGGGCCCGCGCTGGCTCACCGAGGGCGGTCGCCGGTTGGCGGAAATCCCGGTGCGGCAATGGATGCGGCGACAGGTCGCGGACCCGGCGCTGCGCGAACGGCTCATGCCGAAATACGGCCTCGGCTGCAAGCGGCCGTCCATGTCCAACGATTACCTGAAGACCTTCAACCGCACCGACGTCAGCCTCGTCACCGATTCCATCGACCGAATTACCGAACGCGGCGTGGTCACCGCGGACGGGCGCGAACACGAGATCGACGTGCTCGTGTGCGCCACCGGCTTCAAACTCTGGGAGCAGGGCGCGGTGCCGCCGTTCCCGGTGCGCGGCCGCGAGGGCAAGGACCTGCAGCGGTTCTGGGACGAGCACCGCTATCAGTCGTACCAGGGCGTTTCGGTCCCGGGCTTCCCCAATGCCTTCACCATTACCGGCCCCTACGGCTTCGTGCTGGGCTCCTACATCTGGATGATCGAGTCCACCGCCGCGCATCTGAGCCGGGCCATTGCCGAGGCGAATCGCCGCGGCGCCACCGAGATCGAGATCCGGCAGCAGGCGCACGACGAGTACTTCGCCGCCTGCCTGCGACGGCAGCAGAAGAACTTCCTGTTCACGCCGGTCTGCGCGGGTTCCAACACCTACTACATCGACAACCATGGAGATTCGCCGTTCCGCCCGTCCACGCACGGTGAGATGTACTGGCAGAACCGGCATTTCGATCTCGATGTCTACCGCTACACCGTGGGCGCGCCGATGCCCGCACCGGCCGCGCTGCCGGAGGAGGTCTCGTGAAGTTCAATGACATCGAGCCGGGCCTGGTGGTGGTCACCGGTGCGGGCAGCGGGATAGGCCGCGCGGTCGCCCAGCGGTTCGCCCGCATGGGCGCGCAGGTCGTGGTCTCCGATATCGACAAGGACGCGGCGCTGGCGACCGTCGCCACCATTCAGGCCGCGGGCCGCCGCGCGGTGGCCATGCAACTGGACGTCACCGATCCCGAGGCGTGGACGGCCTTCGCCCGGGACGTGCACGCCGACCACGGCGTGCCCGATGTGCTGGTCAACAATGCCGGAATCCTGGTCAGCGGCGCGTTTCTGGACCTGGAACCGGCGGACTGGGAGTACCAGCTCAGCGTCAACCTGCTGGGCGTGGTCTACGGCTGCCGCACCTTCGCGCGCCTGATGTTCGACCAGGGCCGCCGCGGCCATATCGTGAACATCGCCTCCGCGGCCGCCTTCACCCAGACCCCGGTCATGTCGGCCTATTCCGTGTCCAAGGCCGGGGTGAAGATGCTCACCGAATGCCTGCGGCTCGAACTGGCGCCCAAGGGCGTGGGCGTGAGCGCGATCTGCCCCGGCGTGATCAATACCAATATCGGCGCGCATGCCGTGACCGTCGGCGTGGATCCGGATCTGGTCGAGCGCGGTAGGCAGATCGCCAGGGATATGCAGGAATTCGCGGCCCGGCTGCCGTTCTCGCCGTTGAGCCCGGATCTGGTCGCGCGGGCGGTGGTGCGCGCGGTGCGCTACGACCTGGCCGTCGTCCCGGTGCGCGCCGAGGCGTGGCTGGGCTACTTCATGCTGCGCCTCGCCCCCGGCATCAATCGCCGTATGAACCAACCTCTCTCGATGGAGCGCATCCAGGCGGCGGGTGAGTACCTACTCGGTAGGAGAGCGTCCGGATGACCCGCGTCCATCGGATCAAGGTGCGCGAGGTCGTCGCGGAGACGGCCGATACCGTCTCGCTGATCTTCGACATTCCCGACGACCTCGGCCCCCGATTCGCCTATGCGCCGGGCCAATACCTGACCCTGCGGGTGCCGAGCGAGCGCACCGGTTCGGTGGCGCGCTGCTATTCGCTGTCCAGCAGCCCGTATTGCGGTGATTGCCCGACGGTCACCGTCAAGCGCATCCCCGGAGGCTTTGCCTCCAACTGGATCTGCGACAACCTCGCGGCGGGCGACCTGCTCACCGTGCTGGAACCGGCCGGAAATTTCGTGCCGCGCAGCTGGAATCGCGATGTCCTGCTGTGCGCCGCGGGCAGCGGCATCACCCCGGTCATATCGATCCTCAAGTCGGCGCTGGTCCTCGGCAACGGCCGGATCGCGCTGCTGTACGCCAATCGCGACCGGCGATCGGTCATCTTCGACGCACAGCTGCGCGAGCTCGCCCGCCGTCATCCGCGCCGCCTGACGGTCCTGCACTGGCTGGAGTCCGAGCGCGGTATGCCCACCGTCCGGGGCCTCGCGGCGCTCGCCAAACCATATCGTCGGTTTGATGTATACCTTTGCGGCCCAGCGGGATTCGCTACCGTGACCAAGCAAGCGCTGGCACAATTGCGGATACCCGGGCGCGCGATCCGCGAGGAGGAGTATCGCTCGCTCACCGACAACCCGTTCGAGCACCACACCCCCGTGGCGACACCCGCCCCGGCCCCCGCCGGACCGACGGGCGACACCGCCACCGTGAAGGTCGAGATCGATGGCGAGACGCACACCCTGCCCTGGCCGCGCAGCCGGAAGTTGCTCGATGTCCTGCTCGATCGCGGCATCGACGCACCCTATGTCTGCCGTGAATCCGCGTGCGGGACCTGCATCTGCCGCGTCCGGCAGGGCCGCACCCGCATGCTCCTGAACGAGGCCCTGATCGACGAGGAGCTGGCCCGCGGCTACACCCTCGCCTGCCAGACCCTGCCGGAATCCGATGAGCTGCACATAACCTTCGACGAATGAGCGCCGTCGCGGCGCGGACAGACAACGAGGTTCCCATGGTCACCCTGCCCGCCGGGATTCGCGGTTCCGCCGATCCCGCCTTCGCCCCCGCCGTGCGCGCCTTCGCGCTGCTCTTCGCACGATATGTGCGCACCGGCGGTGCGCTCGCGGTCTACCTGCGCGGGGAACCGGTGCTGAACATCTGGACCGGCACCGCCGACGCCGCGGGCGAAATCCCCTGGGAGCGCGACACCGCCGCCCTGACGTTCTCCACCACCAAGGGCATCACCGCCATGGTGATCCACCGCCTGGCCGACCGCGGCTGGCTCGACTACGACGCGCCGGTCGCCGAGTACTGGCCTGAATTCGCCGATGGCGGAAAGCATTCCATTACGGTGCGCGATGTCCTCGCGCACCGCGCCGGACTGTCGGATCTGCGCCGGTTGCTCGAGGATCCCGCCGAGGTGCTCGACCACGCGCTCATGGAGCGGCGGCTGGCCGCGGCCACGCCCGACTGGACCCGCGGCCTGCCGGTGTACCACGCGGTCACCTTCGGCTGGCTGCTGGGCGGTCTGACCCGCGCGGTCACCGGTCAGGAGATGGACGAGCTGTACCGCATCGAACTGGCCGAGCCGCTGGGTCTTTCGGGCCTCTACCTGGGCCGCCCGCCCGCCGGTGGCGCGGTGGCCGAAATGGTGGGCCCGGCCCTGGATTTCACCGGTACCCGGCTGGGCAAGCCGCTGACCGCCGCGGTTACCCGCATTCCGGTGGTCGGCAAACTGATCAGCTCCGCCCATATCGCGGGCGGCGAGGCCACCTTGCACGGCCCCTTCCCGGAGTTCGGCGAAGTCCGCAATGGCGCGGCCACCGGTGTTTTCAGCGCCGATGCCATTGCCCGGACCTACGCGCTCATCGCGGGCGAGGGGGTCTTCGGCGAGCAGCGGCTGCTCGGCGCCGATACCGTTCGCGCGCTCGACCGCCGGACCGGTCTGAGCCCGGACCCGAACCGGCTCACCTTCTGGCACCTGGGCTATCACCCGTTCCCCGCGCTGGGCGCGCCGCATGCCTTCGGCCATATCGGCCTGGGCGGCTCCGGTGGCTGGGTGGACCCGGATTCCGGTCTGGCCGTGGGCTTCGTGCACAACCGCCTGGATCTGTTCCGCCTGCCGGTGGACATGACCCTGACCTCGCTGCTGCTCCCGGCGATCACCCGCTCGGCGGACAGTCACGCGCGCCGCGCCGCCGCCACGCGTGCGGCCTGAAGCGGTTCAGAGCGACAGGCTCAGGGGTCTTTTGCGGCCCGCCACCGAGGCCCGGAAGGTTTCGGCGGTCTGCGGCACCAGCAGTGATGCCACAATGGCCAGCGCCGGACCGACGGCCATGGTCGCGAAGGCCGTCGTGTACGAGTAGTGATCGACCACCACGCCGAAGGTGAACGGGCTGAGCGCACCCGCCAGCTGACCGCCGAAGATGATCACGCCCGTCGCCGCGCCGATATACGCGCTGGGCAGGGCGCGCAGCGGCACCGAGAACGCGGGCATCATGGCCAGGCCCGCCACCAGCGTCATGGCCGTGCCCGCCACGACGAACAGCGGGAAGTACTCGATCTGCGGCAGGATGAACAGCATCGAGGCGTAGAAGGCCATGGACGGTACGACGATGACCCGCGGCCGCCCGCCCAGCCGGTCCGACATGCGCGCCCCGAGCACCACACCCGCGGCCGTGCCCAGTGTCGACGGCACCGCGGCGAAGGCGATGGCGGCCATGGAGATTCCGCGCTCCTCGTGCAGGAAGGTCGGCGTCCACGCCGTTACGCCCCACACCAGCACGTCGTATCCGAAGAAGATGACGGCGAAGCCCATGATGGCGGGGGAGAACAGCACCCTGCGCCGTTCGCCGGAGCTCAGCCCCAGGGTGACGGGCTGCACGTCCTGGGTGAGCGGTTCGGGCATCCACTTGCGCCAGGCCAGGATGACGGCGACGCCGAATACGGAGATGATCCCGAAAATCCACCGCCACCCGATGGTCGGCAGCATGACGCCCGCGATCACCGAGGCCAGCAGGATGCCGACCGCGTTCGAGGAGTTCATCCATCCGGTGGCGGTGGTGCGCTGCTCGGGCACGCTGCGCTCGGCCAGCGCCTTGATGGCGGCCGCGGGGAATACGCCCTGTACCAGTCCGAACAGGAAGCGCATGGCGAGCAGGACCGCGAAAGACCAGGCCACGGCGGTCAATCCGGTGAATATGGACCAGGCGACGAGCCCGACCACCCCGACGCGCAGCGCACCGTAGCGATCTGCCAGCAGCCCTGCGGGCACCTGGATGGCCGCATAGGCCACGAAGAAAATCGACACCAGCAGCCCCTGCTGCGTGTGGTCGAGACCGAGATCCTCACCAATGGCCGGGAGCGCGAAATTGATCACGGTCCGGTCGATGTAGTCGACTACCCATGCCGCGAACAGCAGCATGACGGTGATCCGTGTCGTGCGTGGCATCCGTGCCCCTTCATCGAACGAGGCGTGGCGGAATGCCACGAAAGCCCCATGGCCCGAGGATATGGCGAACTACCGTTTTGCGTCCCCCCACCCATTTTGGGGGCTAGCGGTTGCAATACGGGCAACACTAGGGCAAATTTCGGCCAACTCCGCAGGTCAGCGCCGTCGCCCGCGAGGCGGTGAGCCGTCGCCCTCGATGCGTTGAACCGAGCGGGCGCGCGATCCGTACTACCGGATGCGCTGGTTGTGATCCGGTAGCGGCCGATATGCCCGTCGGGGCGGTTCCGCGTCCGGGACGGCTGCCCTGCCGGAGCTTCGCGGCCGGGTATTCGCGCACCCAAGTGTGCTGTCTATCAGCATATTTCGAGCAAGAACGTGACCAAGGACACATTGCTCGGGACGTGAAAACGTAGATACCTTGTGTGCGACGTATCGCGCACAACGCAATTCGAGATGGGAGATCATGTCCGAACACGGATCGGTGACCCGGACGGTCGCGGATGTAATCGTGGCGCGGCTGGCGGAGCACGCCGATCACCTGTTCGGGGTGGGCGGCGCCAATATCGAGGACCTCTACGACGCGGTGGCGCGACGCCCGGAGGTCATGACCGGCATTGTGGCCAAACACGAATTCGGGGCGGCCACCATGGCCGACGGATACGCGCGGGCGACCGGTCGGCTCGGGGTGGTGGTCGCGACCTCCGGCGGCGGGGCCATGAATCTGCTTGCCGCGCTCGCGGAATCGTACGACTCGCGCGTGCCGGTGCTGGCGCTGGTCGGGCAGCCGCCCACCGCGCTGGAAGGGCGCGGCGCGTTCCAGGACACGAGCGGTGGCGGCGAACGGCTCGACGCCGAGCGGATCTTCGCGACGGTTTCGCGATTCTGCGCCAAGGTCACCCGCGCCGAGGACATTCCCGCCGCCCTGGATTGGGCGATCGACGCCGCGCTCGCCGGTGGCCCGGCGGTGCTGTTGCTGCCAAAGGATATTCAAGCGGCGGTGAGCACCTTGACCGAGCCGCCGATGCGGATCCGGCGCGAGCTGCGGCGGATGACCGGCGAGTTCCGTTCGCACATAGCGGGATTGACGGACAAAGCCGGTGACCTCATCACCGCCTCCGGCCGAGGGCCCGCGGTGATCATTGCCGGGCCGGAGATCGCGCGGGCCGGGGCGCGCGCCGAACTGACCGCCTTCGCCGCGGCGATCGATGCGTCGGTACTGGTCACCCCGGACGCCAAAGACGTCTTCCCGAACCGGGATCCGCGTTTCGCGGGCGTCGTCGGAATCATGGGGCATCCGCACGCCCCGCGCCTGGTGGCGCAGGCCGCGCTGTGCGTGCTGGCGGGCGCGACGCTGCCGATGACCGCGCGCGCCGGATTGGACGACGCCCTGGCGGCGTGCCCGGCCGTCGTGTACCTGGGTGACGAACGGCCCCTGGTCGCGGCGCACGTCCGCGTGCCCGGACCGCTCCGGCACCGCCTGCGCGACCTCGCGGCACGCTGCTCCAGTCCGAAATCCCTAGTGGCGCAGCCGGATCACGCGCCCATACCGGAGCTGGTCGCGCCCGCAGCGACCGGTCTGGGCGTGCGCTATCGGGAGGCCGTGGCCGCACTCACCGCCCGCCTGGAGCCGGGCACCGATGTGGTCGCCGATGCCGGGAACACTGGCGCGGCGGTGGTGCACCATCTGCCGGTGCCCGAGGACGGCCGCTTCCTCATCGCGCTCGGCATGGGCGGGATGGGTTACTCGTTCGGCGCGGGCATCGGCTGTGCGCTGGGGCGAAGGCGACGCACGGTCGTGATCGCCGGGGACGGTTCGTATTTCATGCACGGCCACGAGGTGCACACGGCGGTCGAATACCAGGTCCCGATCACCTTCGTCGTATTCAACAACAATGCCCACGCCATGTGCGTCACCCGGGAGCAGCTCTATTACTCCGGCGACTACACCTACAACCGCTTCCGCCCGGCACAGCTCGGCGACGGCGTCGCCGCCATTTTCCCGGACCTGCCCACCTGGACCGCCACCACGCTGGCCGAATTCGAGACGGCCCTGGACAAGGCCCGGATCGAAGCCGGTCCGGCATTCATCGAACTCCGGTGCGATCCCGACGAGATCCCGCCGTTCGCACCATTTCTGAAGGAGCACACCGCATGACCGAATCCGTGCACGCCGCACCCGTCGAGGTCCCGGACGTGGGGGTGCCGGGCGTCTATCGCATCGAGACGCTGACCATGAAGGAGGGCATGCCGATGGTGCTCGACATGACCCGCGCCGTCTACCCGCACGACGAGATCTTCGGCGAGTACTGCACCGTCAACGAATACATCGCCGCACCGCCGGACGAGGTGTACGCCTATCTGGCCGATACCCGCAGCCTGTGCGAATGGACCTACAGCATGCGAGGTTTCGAGCGCACCGGGCAGCCGGACCTGTGGGTGTCCGACGACCGCATCGGCTCCCACACCCGCATCTACACGCGCACCGTCGCCAATCCCGAGGCGCGCACCGTCGACTATCACTGCGCCTGGGATCAGGGCGAGCACTTGTGGATGATCTACCTCATGCGGGTCGTCGACGCGCAACTGGTCCTGGGCAAGCCGGGATCGGTGGTGCTGTGGACCAATTGCCACCACCCGTTCTACGACGCGAACGGCCACCCCGAGACCGCGCCGCCGGACCGCCCGGTGTGGGTCGGCGATTTCTGGCATCTCTTCGCCGCCGGTCATCTCCTGGAATTGCGCAATCTCAAAGCCATTTGCGAACACCGGCATGCCAACGGTCTGCCCATCAAGCCGGAATGGATGGTCTGATATGAATGCGGTCAGCCTGATCGACGTCGCCGGATATCTGCCCGAGAACATCGTTCCCGCGGACTATTTCGCGCAGTACGCGGATCCCGAGGACGTCACCGCCAACATTATGTTCAAGGCCCCCAAGTTCCGCCGCCACATCGCGGCGGGGGAGACGCCCGCCGATATGGCCGAGCGGGCGGTGGCCCCCATTCTGGCGCGGCAGGGCCGGGATGTACTGGGCGAGATCGATATTCTCATCGTGCACACCCAGCTGCCCGAGACCGCCATCGTGGGCAATGGCGGTGAGGTCGCCGCGCGGCTCGGCATCCGGCCCGAATGGCTGATCGACCTGCACAACGGCGGCTGCGCGGCCTTCGTGCACGGTATGAAACTGGCCCGGCAGCTGCTGCTGGGCAGCGCGGCCCGGGCGGCGCTCGTGGTGACCGTGCAGAACGCTGCCGGTCAGGTGTTCACCCAGGAGCAGGTGCGCGGCAAGCCCCAGGCGGCCATTCCCGGTGACGGCGCAGGCGCGGGATTGCTGGTGAAATCCGGGGATTCGCCCATTCTCGATATCGAGACCAAACACTTGCCCGAGTTCGCGGGGCAGATGACCGTCATCGCCGATCCGCCGCGCCGCTACTGGGAGGCGGGCAGCGGGCAGATGCACGTCGGCTTCACCGAATCCCGGATCGCCAAGGTGCTGGGACGCGGCAACCGCATCGTGCCGGAGGTCGCGCACGCGGTGTGCGGGCGGCTCGGCGTGCGCTCCGACGAGCTGGATCTGCTGGTCACCAATCAGCCCAACCGGGCCTTCCTGCGCAACTGGCGCGATGCGCTGCTGCTGCCGCCGGAGCGGCATCCCGACACCTTCGACGAATGCGGAAACCTGTTCGCCGCGGGCATTCCGGTGACCTTCGACCGCGCCGTGGACGAGGGCCGGGCGCCCGCCGGATCGCTGGTGATGTTCGCCGGTTTCGCGCACGCGGGTGATTTCGCCGCGGCCGCGGCGGTGCGCTGGGGCGGGCGCTGATATGGGCCCGGCGGCCGCGGCGAACCGGCTCGGCCATCGGCTCCAGCTCAATGAGAATCCCTACGGCCCACCGCCGTCCGTGCGCGCGGCGCTGGCGCGCGCCCTGGCCTCGGCGAACCGGTATCCGGAGTTCCTGCCGCAGCGACTGCCGCGGCTGATCGCCGAACGGCTCGGCCTGGCGCCCGAGCGGGTGGTGGTGGGCGCGGGAGCCACCGGGGTGATCATGCACATCGTGCTGGAGTTCGGTTCCGGCGGAGCGCATGTCGTCATGGCCACGCCGACCTTCGACGGCTATCCGATCCTGACCGCCATGGCCGGTGGCCATCCGGTCGCGGTCCCGCTGACCGGTGACGGGCGGCAGGATCTGGCCGCCATGGCGCGGGCGGTGGACGAGCGCACCCGGCTGGTGGTGCTGTGCAGTCCGCACAATCCGACCGGAACACTCGTCGCCCCAGCGGAATTGGAGGCATTCCTGCGCCGGGTGCCCGCATCGGTCCCGGTCGTGCTGGACGAGGCGTACGTGGATTTCGTCCTGGGCGCGGAACGGGCCGATGTGGCGGCGCTGCTCGATCGTTTTCCGAATCTGATTGTCCTGCGCACCTTTTCGAAGGCCTACGGGCTGGCCGCGCTGCGCGTCGGGTACGCGCTCGGCGATCCGGAGCTCATTGCCCGAATAGCCCGGTGGCAGTTGCCCTTCGGGATGAACGCCCTCGCCGAGGTCGCCGTGCGGGCCAGCTACGAGGCCGAACCCGAGATCGCGGCCCGGGTGGCCACCATCGGCGGCCACCGGCAGCGCCTCACCGGCGGACTGCGGGCGCTGGGCCTGTCGGTCCCGGAAAGCCATGCCAACTTCTCGTATCTGACCCTGCCCGCCCCGGATATCGATCGCGTCGGAACCGCCTTGGCGGGCGCCGACATCCACGTCAAGCACTATCCGACCGGGATCCGCATTACCGTCGGCGACCGGGCGGCCACGGAGACGGTGCTCGACGCCATACGCAGTACAGTGCAGTAATGTAAGAGAATCCGCCTGCCGGACCCGAGGGGCGCCGGGACGGAGCGGACGCGGAGATCGATTACGCACTGCTGTCCCTGGGCGCGCAGTTGTGCTTCGCGCTGTACTCCACGTCGCGGTCCATGACCGCCGCGTACCGTCCGTTCCTGGACGATATGAACCTCACCTATCCGCAGTACCTGGTGCTGCTGGCGCTGTGGGAGCGGCCCGGCATCACCGTGAAGGAGCTCGGCGAGCACTTCCACCTCGACTACGGGACGGTGTCCCCGCTGGTCGGGCGGCTACAGACGCGCGGTCTGGTGGAGAGCGTGCGCAGCGAGGCCGACGGGCGCGCGGTCATCCTGCGTGCCACTCCCGCCAGCCGGGAGCTGCAGCGCGGCGCGCAGGACATGATCCACACCGTGCTGGATCGGGTCGGCATGCCGATCGAGGACGTCACCGCTCTGCGCGATCGCATCAAGGCGCTCGGTACGCGCCTCGACGCCGTGGTGGCCGCGGCCCGCGCGCGGTAATCAGCACCGAGCCCGGGTGGGCGGGCGCACATTCCGTGGGCCGCCGTCATGGTCGCGCGCACATTGTGATCTACGGCGCACCGACAGAGCATGGTGGCCCGGACCGGAAACGGCCCGGTTCACCAGTGTGCCCGCAAGCCGGACGGGGGCGTCCGGCGCGCGGTGAAACAGAGAGGTCGTCACCAGATGGTTTCCACCACGGTTGCTCCACGCGAATTCGAGGCGCCGGTGTCCTACACCCTGGCCGAGGATGCGGCGCTGACCGATGTCGTCGACGATCTCGCCGCGAACTCCCCCGATTTCGTGGCCTTCCGGAAACCGGTGAGCGGCGGCTGGAGCGATATCACCGCGGCGCGGTTCGCCACCGAGGTGCGGGCGCTGGCCAAGGGCCTCATCGCCGCCGGTATCGAGGCGGGCGATCGCGTGGCCATCATGGCCGCCACCCGCTATGAATGGACCCTCATCGACTACGCCATCTGGACCGCCGGGGTGTGCACAGTCGCCATCTACGATTCCTTGGCCACCGAACAGGCCCGCTGGATTCTCGAGGACTCCGCCACCAAACTGCTGCTCGTCGAGAACGACCGGCATGCGGCCGTCGTGGCCGAGATCAGCACCCCGGATCTGCGGGAGACGCTGTCCATCGAGGCGGGCGCGTTGGCCGAACTCGTGGAGCGCGGCAAGTCCATCGGCGACGAGGTGCTCGCCGAGCGCCGCGCCCAGGTGCGCGCCGCCTCCCCGGCCACCCTCATCTATACCTCCGGCACCACCGGCCGCCCCAAGGGCGTGGTCCTCACCCATGCCAACCTGCTCGCCGAATCCGCCTCCGGCAAGATCGCGCTGCGCCACCTCATGAAGGAGGGGCAGTCCACGCTCATGTTCCTGCCGCTGGCGCACGTCTTCGCGCGCGCCATCGCGGTGGGCGCCCTGGCCGCCAAGGTCACCGTCGCGCACACCTCCGACTGGACCACCCTGACCGATCAGTTCGCCGCGTTCCGGCCGCATTTCATCCTGGCGGTGCCGCGCGTGTTCGAGAAGGTCTTCAATGGCGCCAAGCAGAAGGCCCACGATGCGGGCAAGGGCCGCGTCTTCGATCTCGCCGCCGCCACCGCCATTGCCTGGAGCGAGGCCCAGCAGTCCGGCGGGCCGGGTCTGGGACTGCGGGTCAAGCACGCCGTCTTCGACAAGCTGGTGTACTCGAAACTCCGTGCGGCCCTGGGCGGCCGGTGCGAGGGCGCGGTCTCCGGCGGCGGCCCGCTGGGCGCTCGGCTTGGCCACTTCTTCCGCGGCGTCGGCATTCCCGTCTTCGAGGGTTACGGACTCACCGAGACCAGCGCCGCCATCACCGTGAACACCGGCACCCACATGCGGGTCGGCACGGTGGGCCTGCCCATCGAGGGCAATGCCGTGCGCATTGCCGAGGACGGCGAGGTCCTGCTCAAGGGCAATGTGGTCTTCGACGGCTACTGGAAGAACGACGCCGCCACCGCGGAAGCCCTGTCCGACGGCTGGTTCCACACCGGCGATCTGGGCGCGCTGGATGCCGACGGCTTCCTGTCCATTACCGGCCGCAAGAAGGAAATCATCGTGACCGCCGCCGGTAAGAACGTCTCCCCGGCGCCGATGGAGGATTCCCTGCGCGCCCACCCGCTCATCAGCCAGTGCATGGTGGTCGGCGACAACAAGCCGTTCGTGGCCGTGCTCATCACCCTCGATCCGGAGACCCTGCCCGGCTGGAAGCAGCGCAACGGCGTCGCCGCGGAGACCTCCATCGAGACCCTGATCGACCATCCGGCGCTGCTGGCCGAAATCAATGCCGCCGTGGCCGATACCAATGCCAAGGTCTCGAAGGCGGAGTCCATCAAGAAGATTCGCATTCTCACGACGGACTGGACCCAGGAGACGGGGGAGCTCACCCCGAAGATGTCGCTCAAGCGCGCCGTGGTGCTGGAGAAGTACGCCGCCGAGGTGGGCGCCATCTACTCCTGAGGCTCAGCCGCGGAGGCCGCCGCCGAAGATCCGATGCGCCGCCAGCGCCAGCTGGATCTCGGTGGCGGAGCGCGGGGAGGTGAGGCGGCGGCCGGTCAGCGTGGCGACACGATTGAGCCGCAGGCGCACCGTATTGCGGTGACAGAACTGGGCCGCCGCGATGGCCGAGACCTCGCCGTCGTGGGCGAACCAGGCGCGCAGGGTGTCCAGCAGGGTGTCGCGGTCGTGCGCGGGCAGCGCGAGCACCGGGCCCAGCACCGTGCGGAACAGCGCCGTGGCGACCTCGGGTGAACCGGCCAGCAGGACCGGGAGCAGGGCATCGTCGTAGCGCAGCACTTCGCGCGAGCCGGGTTGGGTTGCGGCGCACGCCAACTCCGACTGCCGCAGCGCGGCGGGCGCCTCGGTCAGGGTCGCGAACGGCGAGCTGATCCCCACCCGTCCGAGAGCGCGTTCGGACAGGATCGCGAGCAACCGCTGCTCGGTGAATCGCGATGTGAGAACCACGATTCCGACCTGACCGTCGACCCGCACCCGCCACGCGGAGGAGACGCCCAGCACCGTGAGCGCCTTCCCGATGCCCGGAAGCGATTCGGCGGCTTCGGCATCCGTGGCCGCCACCACCGCGAAGCTGCCCTGCGGCGGCAGCCCCAGCGTGCGCGCGCACTCCCAGAGCCGGGCGCCCTCCACCTGCCCGGTGAGCACCGCGTCCAGCGCGGCATCGTGCGCGCGGGCATCGCGCCGCAGCTGTTCGGCGACCGCCTCCTGATACCCGGCGGTCAGGGCCTGGGAGTAGTCGTCCACCAACTGCCAGACCTCCGCGGCCGCCAGCAGCAGCGCCCGATTGTCCGCCGGGTCATTGTGCGTCTCGGCCAGCAACTCGTCCCAGATCACTCCGGACCCGATGCGATACGCCCGCAGCACCGCGGGCAGCGGCACCCCGATCTCCGCGCGCCGATACCCGGTATCGCGGGGCGTGCCCAGATGGATGCCCGGCTTCCCGGCGAGGAAGCCGAGCACGGCCGACAGATTGGCCTTGTTGGACCGAATGAGCTCCTCCCGTCCGACCAGCCGCAACTCCCCGTAAACGGGCTCCATCTGCTGGATCTCATCGGCCACTCGGTCCACCACCTCGTCGAGCCGCGCGAGCAGCGCGGTGCAGGCGCGAATCATGAAGGCGCCGGGCCGGGGGGAATCCATGGTCCGATGATCTCCCGAGGGGCTCGGCCGTCTCGTGCGGGGGAGTGTGGTGCGAGACACAATAGGCTGTTGACGGGCCGTCTATGTAGGTGTAACCATGAGGTACATCTAAATTGCTGTCTCTGGAGAGGCCCTGACAATGACGTCGGCACCCGTGAAGACCGATCCCGTGGTCGCGCTGGCTCGGCAATACGCCGAGAAGCTGCTCCTGCTGTCGCAGGGGTCGGTGGACAAACACTTCGATCCGTTCACCGATATCGATTGGGACAACCCCGATTTCGAGGTCGATGCGAACGACAGGCGGTGGATTCTCCCGGAGTCCGGCGATATGTTCGGGCGGCATCCCTGGTATCGCGCGCTGCCCGAGCAGGCCAAGATCGATATCGGGCTGTGGCGGCAGGCGAATATCGCCAAGGTGGGCCTGCAGTTCGAGACGCTGCTCATCGGCGGCATGGTGCAGCACACCTTCAAGCTGCCCAATGGGTCGCCGGAGTTCCGCTACTGCACCCACGGGGTCATCGAGGAGTGCAATCACACCCTCATGTTCCAGGAGATGGTGAACCGCATCGGCAAGGACGTGCCGGGCATGGGGCCCATCCTCAAGCGGCTCACCTATGTGGTGCCGCCGCTGGCGGCGCTGTTCCCGAATCTGTTCTTCATCGCGGTGCTCTCCGGTGAGGAGCCGATCGACCACATTCAGAAGGCCATCCTGTGCGCGGGCGAGGACGTGCATCCGATCATGCGCGGCGTCATGGCGATTCACATCGCCGAGGAGGCCCGGCATATCTCCTTCGCGCACGAGTTCCTGGAACATCATGTGCCGCAGTCGAATACGGTGAACAAGTTCGTGCTCTCGCTGGCGTTCCCGATCGTCATGTGGATCGGCGGGCGGGCCATCGTCGTGCCGCCGCGGGCGTTCTTCCGGGAGTTCGGCATCCCGGCGGCGGTGCGCAGGGAGGTCTTCTTCGGGCTGCCCGATTCCAAGGAGACCTTCGCGGGCTACTTCGGTGATGTGCGGACGCTGGCCACGCGGATCGGCTTGATGAATCCGGTGGCCAAGCGGGTGTGGAAGGTGCTCGGCATCGACGGCCCGACCACGCGGTATCGCTCGGAACCGGAGCGGAGCGGGCGGGTCCGGGCGGCCTGAGGCTCGCCTTGGTGGACGTAACCCTGAATAACATGTAATACTCGGTGTGGCCGGACGCCGGTGTCCGGCCGCGACCAGACGAAGCGAGTACCTCAATGACGCGGCATGTCGACGTACTGATCATCGGCGCGGGCCTGTCCGGGATCGGTATGGCCTGTCACCTGACCCGGGAGCGGACCGGGCGCAGCTATCTGATCCTGGAGCGGCGCACCGCCATCGGCGGCACCTGGGATCTGTTCAAGTACCCGGGCATTCGCTCCGACTCCGATATGTACACCTTCGGCTACGGCTTCCGGCCCTGGCACGGCACCAAGGTGCTGGCCGACGGGCCGCACATCCGGCAGTACATCGAGGACACCGCCGCGGAGTACGGCGTCACCGACCATATTCGCTTCGGCCGCAAGGTGACTCGCGCGAGCTGGTCCAGCGAGCAGGGCATCTGGACCGTCGAGGTCCGCGACGAGCGCACCGGCAAGACCGAGAACTACACCAGCGATTTCCTGGTGGGCTGCACCGGCTACTACGACTACGACAACGGCTACCGGCCCGCGTTCACCGGCGAGGAGAACTTCCGCGGGCGCATCGTGCACCCGCAGCACTGGCCGGAGGATCTCGACTACACCGGCAAGAAGGTCGTCGTCATCGGCAGTGGCGCAACCGCTATCACGCTGATTCCGGCCATGAGCAAGGACGCCGCGCACGTCACCATGCTGCAGCGCTCGTCCACCTATATCGCCGCGCTGCCCGCCGACGATCCGGTCGAGGTCGGCCTGAAGCTGGCGAAAGTGCCCGCCGCCCTGGCCTACAAGGCCGGTCGCGTCCGCAATATCGCCTTGCAGCGGGCCAGCTACCAGCTCTCGCGCACCAATCCGACGCTGTCCCGCAAGCTCATGCTGGCGGCGGTGCGGGCCCAGATCGGCTCCGGCATCGATATGAAGCACTTCACGCCGTCCTACAATCCGTGGGATCAGCGCCTGTGCGTGGTCCCCAATGGCGATCTGTTCTGGGTGCTGCGCAGCGGCAAGGCATCCATTGCCACCGATCACATCGACACCTTCACCGAGAATGGCATCCGGCTGCGCTCGGGCGCGGAACTCGAGGCCGATATCGTCATCAGCGCGATCGGCCTCACGGTGCAGATGCTCGGCGGCGCGGTCCTGGACGTGGACGGCGAGGTCCAGCGGACCCGGGATCTGGTGGCCTACAAGGGCGCGCTGCTGGGCAATGTCCCCAATCTCATGGTCGTGCTCGGCTACACCAATGCCTCCTGGACCTAGAAGGCCGATCTGGCCGCCGAATACTTCTGCCGCCTGCTCAATCACATGCGCGACAACGGATACACCGAGGTCGTCGCCGTCCCCGAGCCCGGTGACCGGTCCGAGGCCTCGCTCATGGGCGGCGCGCTGACCTCCGGCTACATCCAGCGCGGCGACGGCGTCATGCCCCGGCAGGGCACGCGCGGGCCGTGGATGGTCATCAACAACTACTTCCGCGATCGCGCGCTGCTGCGCAAGGGCGCCCTGGAGGACGGCGTTCTGCGATTCGGCCGCGGCGCCCGCCGCGCGGCTCCGGAACCGGCCGAGACCCGCTCCGCCTGAACCGCTTTCCAAGATCATGCCAGTTTCGGGCGGGCTGGATCTTTCGCGTGCGGTCCACGGCTCGGAGGATGGGGTGATGACGATTGTGCCGACTCCAGTTCAGTTTCCGGCCGTCGTTCGGGAGATGTTCGCGCCCGCGGTGACCTACCTCAATACGGCCAGCTACGGGCTGCTGCCCGAGCCGGGCGCCGCGGCGCTCGCGGCCGCGGCGGACGCGCAGGCCCGGGGCGAACTCGACATCCTGATCGACGGGCTGGTCCACGAGTGCCGGACCGCCTTCGGTGAACTGACGGGCTTCCAGCCGCGCCAGGTCGCCACCGGCACCCAGGTCTCGCAGTTGATCGGGCTGGTGGCGCAGAGCCTGCCCGCGGGCTCGACCATTGTCGTGCCCGAGAACGAATTCACCTCGGTGATCTGGCCCTTCCTGATTCGGCCGGACCTGGAGGTGCGCACGGTGCCGCTGCGGGACCTGGCGGATGCGGTGCGGCCCGGGGTCGATCTGGTCGCCGCCGCGGTGGTGCAGTCGGCCGATGGCGGCGTGGTGGACGTCCCGGCCGTGGTGGCGGCGGCGCGCGCGAGCGGGGCCCGGGTGCTGCTCGATCTCAGCCAGGCGGCCGTGTGGTTCCCGGTGCGCGATACCGGTGCGGACTGGGTGGTCAGCGTCGGCCACAAGTGGCTGCTGGGCCCGAAGGGCATGTCGTTCCTGGCCGGAACCGATGCGGCGCTGGATTCGCTGAGCCCGCTGGCCGCCGGGTGGTACTCGGGCTACGTCCCCCTGGAAACCTGCTACGGCGCGCCGCTGCGGCAGGCCGAGGACGCGCGCCGCTTCGACCTGTCACCGGCGTGGTCCATTCTGACCGCGCAGCGGATCGGCCTGGATCTGGTGCGCTCGATCGGGATCGACGATATCCAGCGGCACAATGTGGCGCTCGCGAACCTGCTGCGAGCCGGGCTGGGCCTGGAGCCCGCGGACTCGGCCATCCTCTCGGTCGAGGTACCGCCCGGCACCATGGACACGTTGCGGGCCGCGAAGGTCATCGGTTCGGTGCGCGACGGCAAGCTGCGACTGGCCTGTCACCTCTACAACACCGAGGAGGACGTCGACCGGGCGCTGGAAGTGCTGACGGCGTAGCTCGGCCGGATCAGACGGGCCGGAATCCGGCCCCGACGCCCTTGCTCGCGTTGACCACCGAGCGGACCGCGTCGAAGGATACGGCGATCACCGGCGTATGCAGCGGGTTGTTGTCGTCGGTACAGCTGAAGCGCAGCACCCGGGTGTCATTGATCAGCGGGCCGGACACCATGCCGGCCAGCTGATCGCCCACCGTCAGCGGCCCGCCGGAATCGCCGTAGCCCGAACACGCCTGATCGATGAAGCCCACAGGGCTGGACGCCCAGACCAGCCCGCAGGCCCGACCGCTGGTGCGCCCGTTCTGGCAGACCACATTTCCGGCGGGCGGGGGTTCGCCGATTCCGGCGATGGTGGTACCGCCGACCGTTCGCAGCGGCGCGACCGCGCCCGGATCGAATTCGATGACCGCGTAGTCCAGTTGGGCGTCCGAGGTCACGACGACACCGACGACTCCGGCATCGGGAAATTGCTCGCCGGATACCGGCGTGCCCGGCTCGGCGCAGTGCCCAGCGGTGAAACCCACCAGGCGCCCGGCCCGGTCGTATCCGATGGTTGTCAGACTGCATTTGGCGCCGCCGCCGAGCACGATGCCGGATCCGCCCCCGAGCGCCGCCGTCGGACCGGCCTGCGCCGGTGCGGCCGTGAAAAGCCCGACCGTGGCGATTACCGCGGCGGATACGGCCCACCGGGTGAATCCGAGCATCTGGAACCGTCCGTCCGTCTCGTCCTGGAGTTTGCCTCCAGTTTGCCACCCCTCGGCAATGCGTTCAGGCGGCGCATTGCGTGCGTACAGGCTATAGCGGGGCCGGTGTGCGCCCGGATCTTTGTTCGTAATGCGGGCGGCCCGGGATGGGCCGACCTGCCCGCGGTGGCGCCGCTACTCCCCTCCCGGCAGCGGCGCCACCGCGGGCGGGTCAGCCGGTGGGGCTCGCGATCAACAGGATCACCACCACCGTGCAGGTGGCGGCCGTGATCGAAGCCATGGCCCAGCGGGAGATATGCCTGCTCCCGGTCCGGATATTGGTGAGGCTCAGGGCGCGGAACTCGCCACCGTGGCGCGAGTGCCCCTCGGCGAAGGCCGGATCGCCCAGATGCAGGTCGTGGCCGAACCACGGCAGGAAGTGCAGGATCCACCGGGTTCCGGCGTCATCGGTTATGCCCAGCCGCATACCCGTTCGCCATCGCACGGGCGCCAGCCGCCCCGCGATGCGCGCGATCGGCCGCGACCGGGAGCGCGCCGCAGTGTGCACACACCCGGCCGCCGCCAGCACCCCGCACACCGTGGCCGCCATGACCGTGCGCGGCAGTGGCGGAATGGCCTCCAGGACGAGCAGGAAGGTGACGAGCACGAACCAGAACGGTTGCAGCACTAGCATTTCCATGGGAGCCGGGTCCGTGGTCACGGTCCCGACGAGGGTGGACCGGCGGGATCGGGCGGTGGCGTCGGCGTCGGCGTACATGATCGGCCGATGGCGTCGGGATCAGTGCCGGACCGGCGCGGAGGCGCCGCGCCGGTGTGCGCGGACATGAACGGAGCCGGAACCGAGGCCGTGGCCGTGGTGGCCGCGATACAGATCGCGTTGGGCCACCCGAACCGCCAGGCGCACAACCACTTCCCGCAATGAGAGCCCCAACTCCGCGGCGTGCGCGGCGGCCATGGCCAGGGCCTGTTCGCCGTCGGCCGGTTCCGGATCGCTCAGGATTTCGTCGAGGGCCATACCGCTGATGGCCTGGGAGCGGGTGAGTTCGCGCTCGGACAGCCAGCTCAGCACCCAGACTTCGCTGGAATCGACTGCGCACACGGCGATTTCGGGAGTTAAGTCACTGGTGATCGACCAGGGGGTGATGGAAAGGGCCATGGGTGCGAACACCTCCTGCTTCAGAAGGGCCTGTGACACCAATGCTAGTGCATGACATTGATGACTGAAAGCGAGTAATTGTGTCTTGCAAAGCTATTGAGAATCAAGTGAGGCTCGAAATGTATCAAACAGGATACTGAGTATCGTAAATGTGCTTGGAGAAAGGCGAACTGGCGCAGAATATCGGCGCTGGAGGCGCTCCTGAAGCGGGCCTCGGGGGCGACGGGAGCATCAAGATCCTTGCCCTGTGACACTCTTCGGAGCCCGAAACGATCCGGATCCGAAAACTCTTTCTAGTTGTGTGGCACGTTTGACACCTCATGCTTAGGATGGGTCCCGCATGACACGTTCTGGGCGCAGAGATGCAGATGGATGGGAGACGCAGCATGTCCCGCTCGGCCTCGGACGGTGAGCAGGTCGGCAAGCTGGTGCGCCGGCTCCGCGAGGAGCGCCGCCTCACGCAACAGGCACTGGCCGATCAGACCGGCTGCTCGCGCAGTCTGATCCAGCAGATCGAAAACGGTACTCGCGTACCACCTCTCGCGCTGCAGGAGCGGCTCAGCTCGGTGCTCGGTGAACGATTACCCACCGAGGGCACCGAGACCGCCGCCGATCTCGCGACCAGCGAGCTCCGGATGCGCTTCAGCATTCTGCTCGGCAAGGATCCGGCCGCGGTGGAACGGGTGCTGTCGATCGGCGAGAGCATTGTCAATGCCAATGCGGCGCGCACGGAGGTCGAACCGCTGCGCTATATCGCCGAGCGGCAGCTGGAGCGCGCCGAGGAGGTGCTGACCCAGATTCCCTCGGGCAGTGCGACGGTGTGGGAATGGAACACCATCAATGACTGGCTGACCGTACTGAGCCGCGCTCAGCAGGGCATTTGTGCCATTCACACCGCCGACCTGGGAGCCATCAGCGGCGATGTGGGCGATGAGTACCACGCCGAGATTCTCCGGCTGGCCGGTGCCGACGTGTGGGTGCGGCGGTTGTATGTTCTCGACAATATCGATGATGTCGAATCCTATGAGGACAAACTGTGGCAGCAGGTGCGCGCGGGTGTCGAGACGGTGCTGGTCAATCGCCGTTTCGCGAGCAATGCCCAAGGAATGTTGATTGTCGATGAGAGCTATGTGGCGACCGGCGAATACGATTACGCCCGCCGGGAACGGGTCGCGACCCGTTTCTCCGCACTGAAGCACGATATTCAGTTCGCACAGACCAGGTTCAACAAACTCTACGATCTCAGGAGCGACGGAATGGCCCTCGTGGTCAACGACATCGTCGCACTGCCGCAGCTGGCCGGTTACCAGCGTCTCGGCCAGGACGACTGTCGCACCCTGTTCCGCACCGCATTGCGGCAGGCCTGGAACACCGATGCGGGTGAGCCGCCCGTCGAAGGCGAACACCCGTGACCGAATCCCAGGCACTGCGGTGCCCGGACTCGGTGCGCATGACGATCCGCTCCGATGAGCGAAAGCTGGCCGCCCGCGCCTACCTCGGCCCGAATCCCCGGTTTCTGGGCACCCGCGATCGCGTGTACGCGGGCGTCATCGACGCCTATCACGGCGAGGCCGCGGCGCTGATGGACGAACCCGCCGCCGCCGCATTGAATGCCGCGTGGGCGGAGCTCATGTCGCGCACCCGGTCCGACGAGTTCCGCGACAGCGCGCTGTACGACAAGAAGCAGCCGGAGGTGCTCCGGAAGCTGGCCGTGGACAAGCTCTTCCGGCGTTTGGCGGAGCCCGCGCCGGGCCTGGCGGGTGTCTCGGTCGACCGGTCCGAGGTCATCGTCTGCCCGTATTCGAGCACCGTGCTGCTGGAAGAGGCCATTGCGACGATCGCCCGGCCCGGCGGCGTGCTGGTATGCCCGGAGGGGTACTACAAGAGCGCCAGTGTGCACGTCGCCAAGTACGGCCTGCGCATGGTCGCCAGCCGGGCCACGCCGGACGCGCAGTTCAAGATCGACCCGGCGGCGCTGGCCGCGACGCTGGAACAGCATGCCCGCCAAGGGGATCTGTGCGGCGTCCTGCTCACCCTGCCCGGCAATCCGGTGGTCGCGGAGTACTCGGTCGCCGATCTGACCGAGATCGGCCGGGTGCTGATCGCGGCGCGGGTGCCGGTCATCTGCGATATGTCCTTCGATCAGGTGGTGGACGACCACATTCCGATCGCGGCGATCACCGTGCCCACCCCGGACGGCCCGGTCCGGCTCTACGACCGGGTGCTCACCATCACCGGTAATTCCAAGGCGTACAACGCATTCGGTCCGTGCAAGCTGGGCGCGGCCTGCTCCGGCGACGCGGACTGGCTGCGGCGCGTGAAGGAGCGACTGCAGGTCGCCTTCCAGCGCGAGACCACCCACCTGGTGCGGGCGACCCTGGAACACACCTCCGAGGAGTACCTGACGGGCAATCGCCGTCGCATGCGCGCTCAGGTGGAGACCGCCCGCGGGATGGTCGACGCCATCAATACCCGCGCCGGTGCGGAACTGCTACGCCCGCTGGGCAGTCCGCAAGGCATGTTCCTGACCGTCGAATTCGATGCGGGGCTGCTGGCCGCCGCCGGGATCGGCACCAGTTCGGAGCTCGAGGATCTCCTGCTCACCGTGACCGGAATCAATTGCGTCGCTTTGGATCGCACCGGATCCATGCGCCTGGGCGTCCGCTTCAACGTGGTGGCCCCGGGCTTCGGCCCCGGCTGCGAGGATCCGGAGCTGATCGCTCAGCTCTTCGACCGCGTCGAATGCCTCCTGCAACGAATGCGCGGCGGACTGCGCTATCGGGATGCCCTGTCGGAGTTGCGGATACCCGCGCTGGCGGAGGCGTCGTGATTGTCGGGGCGTTGCGTGAGACAGCCGCCGGTGAACGGCGTGTCGCGCTGACGCCCGACGATGTGCGGCAGCTGTCGGACCGGGGCGCCGCAATCGTGGTGGAGCGGGGCGCGGGCGCGCTCGCCGATTTCACGGATACCGACTATCGCGCGGCGGGGGCGGAACTGGCGCCGGGGCCCGTCGCGGTCTTCGACCGCTGTGATGTGGTGGCCTGGGTGAAACCGCCCGCCTACGACCTGGATTCGATGCCGCTGCGCCGCGGCCAGGTGCTCATCGGGTTCCAGGATCCGGTGCAGCGCGGCGCCCGCATCGCCGCCCTGCGCGAGCGGGGTGTGGAATCGATTGCCTTCGAACGCATGTCGTACGACGTGGCGGCGGCGCAGCCAGACCCGTTGTCGGCCATGAGCCGCATAGCGGGTGGGATCGCCTACCGGGAGGGCCGCGAGCTGTTGCCCGAGCGGGTCCGGTCGCGCCGGGTGCGGGCGCTCGTACTCGGTTGCGGCCAAGCCGGACTCGCGGCCGTCGCCGCGGCCCGCGAGTCCGGCGACGAGTCCCCGATCGTGATCGTCCACCGTGCGGAACAGGAAGCGGCGGCCATGGCTCGTGGCGCCGGATACTGCCTGGTGAATCCGGATCCGGCGGCGATCACCGCGCTGATCGTCGAGATGGACCCGGAGCTGGTCGTCTGTGCCGCCGGGCAGCGCGGGGCGCATGCGCCGCGACTCCTCGATCACGCCGCCCTCGCCGCGCTCACCGCCGGTGCGGTGGTCGTCGATCTCACCGGCGGCAACAGCGTTGCGACCGTGGTGAATTCCACCGTGCGCCTGGACAACGACGTGCTGGTCACGCACCGGTCCAATTACCCGGCCACGGTGCCGCACACGGCCAGTCGCGCCTACGGCGCGGCAACCGCGGCCGCCATTCAGGAGCTGCCGCCATTGCGGACCGGTGTGGATTGGTCGAGTCTGCGGAATTGACACGGTAGGTCCTTAGGCTGGCGCAACAGGTCATGATCGGAATGGGCTGCACGCCCTACTGTTTGAACTGCCCGGTCTGACCGGGCTATCGGATACGAGGTCCGGTGGGTGGCGTTTCGGCGGCACCCACCGGGCCGTCTCGTTCTCCAGCCCTGCGGCGCGCCGAAGGAAAGATCGCTGGAGATTCGCTGAAATTCTGACACGGAGTGGTTCGATGGTCCGGTGGACCAGCGAACGGAGCTTCGGGGCGCCATTGACGGCCTCCTGCCAGAGTTGACCGAGCTGCTGAAGCAGTTCGTCGCCATCCCGTCCATCGCCTTCCCGGATTACCCGAAGGAGAACGTGCGGCGTGCGCACGATCTGGTAGCCGATGAGTTGCGAAAATCGGGCGTGAATGACCTGCAGGTCCTGAACCTGCCCGATACCTCGCCCGTCGTGTACGGGCGGATTCCGGCGCCGCCGGGCGCGCCGACCGTACTGCTGTACGGGCATTACGACGTGCAGCCCTCGGGAGACGAAAGCCAGTGGCACACCCCGCCGTTCACGCCCACCGAGCGGGACGGCGCGATCTACGGGCGCGGGGCCGCCGACTGCAAGGCCAATGTGGTGGCCCACATCGGGGCGCTGCGGGCCTACGGCGGGAAACCGCCCGTCGGCGTCACCATTGTCATCGAGGGCCAGGAGGAGTACGGGTCGGCCTTCGACGACTACCCGGCCGAGCGGCCCGAGCTGTTCCAGGCCGACGCGCTGCTCATCTGCGATGCTGGCAATATCCGGGCGGGCACGCCCACCCTGGTCACCGCGCTGCGCGGGGTGGCGGACGTCTTCGTCGAGGTGCGCACCCTCGCCGCCCCGGTGCACTCGGGGCAGTTCGGCGGCGCCGCGCCCGATGGCCTGCTGGCGCTCATGGCCGCGCTGACGACCCTGCACGACGAGAACGGCAATGTCGCGGTGCCGGGACTGCGCCGCGACACCTGGACCGGCGCGAACTACACCGATGCCGAATTCGCCGAAATCACCGGTATGGCACCGGGAATGCCGCTGCTCGGCACCGGTCCCATCGGGGAGCGCATCTGGTACGGCCCGGCCGTCACGGTCATCGGGCTGGACGCACCGCCGACGAAAACCGCTGCCTCCGCGGTGGTTCCGTATGCCCGCGCGTACTTGAACGTGCGCGTGCATCCGGAGCAGGATCCGGCCGAGGGCCAGCGCGCGGTGATCGAGCACCTGCGGAAGGTCAAGCCCTACGGGATCGAGCTCACCGTCACCGGCGGCGATGTCGGGGCCGGATTCGCCGCTGCCACAACCGGTCCCGCGTATTCGGCCATGCGGGAGGCCATGGGCCGGGCGTGGGGTGCGGCGGCGGTCGACTCGGCCATGGGCGGGTCCATTCCGCTGACCAACTCCATGGCCGCCGCCAATCCGAAGGCCGAGGTGCTCATGCTCGGCGTCGAGGATTCCCAGTGCAATATGCACGGCTTCAACGAACGAGTCCTGGTGAGCGAGTTGGGCAGTGTGGCGCTCGCGGAGGCCGAATTCTTCCAGCTCTTCGCGGACAGGATGCGCCGGTGAGCGATGTGACGACGGTAGCGGACCAGAAACCGGCCGGGCACCGGAAGAAGCGTTCCTTCCCCTCCACCTACACCATTCTCGCGGGCGTCAGCCTGGCGGTGTGGCTGGCGGCCTTCGTGATTCCGCCGGGCGCCTACCGGACCGACGACAAGGGCCATCCGATCGCGGGGTCGTATCACCGCATCGAGGAGACCAAGAGTTTCGTCGAGCGATTGCGCGATCTGTTCCTTGCGCCCATCAATGGTCTCTACGGTGTGCAGGACGCGCAGACCGGTCAGGTCGGACCCGATATGTCCGGCGAGTTGTACGGCGCGGCAGCGGTTTTCCTGTTCGTGCTGGCGGTGGGCGCGTTCATCACGGTGGCCTTCGCGACCGGGGCGCTGGATGCCGGAATCGGGCGGCTGGCCTACAAGCTGCGCGCGAAGGCCTTCCTGCTCATTGTCGGCATCATGGTGGTCTTCGCCGTCGCGGGCACGGTGGAGGGCTTCGCGGAGGAGACACTCGGCTTCTACGCGCTGCTGGTACCGCTCACCCTGGCGCTCGGCTACGACCGCATGACCGCGGTCGGCGCCATCATCTGCGGCGCGGGTGTGGGCGTACTGTGCTCCACGGTCAACCCGTTCGCCACCGGCACCGCCTCCTCGGCGGCCGAGGTCCCCATCGGTGACGGCATCGTGCTGCGCGTCGCCATGCTGGTGGTGCTGACCGCCGTCACCGTCGGCTATGTGCTCTGGTACGCGCGCCGGGTCAAGAACGATCCGGACAAGTCCTGGTCGGGCTGGCTGCCCGGCGACCGGGATGTGAAAGCCGAAGAGCACGAACCGGATCCCATGACCACGCGGCAGATCGCGGTGCTGTGGCTGGTGGCGCTCACCTTCGCGTTCATGATCTTCGCCATCATCCCCTGGGCCTCGGTCATCAAGGGTCCGGAGGCGAAATCCTTCCCGTGGGAACTGGATTGGTTCTTCCCGGAGCTGACCGCGCTGTTCCTGGTGGGCGCGGTGGTGATCGGCCTGATCGGCGGGCTGGGCGAGGGCCGGATGTCGGAGTCCATCGGCAAGGGCTTCGGGGACTTCGTGGGCGCGGGCATCGTCATCGTGCTGGCGCGCGGGGTCACCGTCATCATGAACAACACCCAGATCACCGCCACCGTCCTGCACGCGCTGGAAGGCGTTGTCACCGGGACGTCCTCGGCCCTGTTCGCGGTCGGGATCTTCCTGGTGAACATACCGCTCGCCTTCCTCATCCCGTCCACCTCCGGGCATGCCACGCTGGCCATGCCGATCATGGCGCCGCTGGCCGATTTCGCCAATGTGCCGCGCTCGCTGGTGGTGACGGCCTGGCAGTCGGCGTCCGGGTGGGCGAACCTGGTCACGCCGACCACCGCGGTGGTCACCGGCGGCATCGCACTGGCCAAGGTGCGCTACGACCGGTACGTCAAATTCGTGGCGCCGCTCATGGCGGTGCTGTTCGTGCTGATCTGCGTCTTCCTGGCGGTAGCGGCCTGGATCGGCTGATCACGAGAGCTGCACGACGGCCGTGGCCCGCCCGAAGATCTTGCGGCCGTTGTGCAGTGCGGTGAGCGCGACGGTCGCGGTGTGCGCATCGGGATCCACGGCTTCGATCCGGCCGCTGAACTCGATGGTGCTGGGCCGATCGTCGGTCACATAGACCGGGCTGGTCATGCGCACGCTGTACTGCCGCAGCGCGCCGGGATCGCCCAGCCACGAGGTGATGAAGCCCGCGCCGTAGGCCATGGTCAGCATGCCGTGCGCCACCACCCCGCGCTCCAGGCCGAACAGGCGGGCCGCGTCGATGTGCCAGTGGATCGGGTTCGGATCCTCGGCGACCCCGGCGTAGTGCACCAGATCGCCGAGCGCCACCGTGACCGTCTGTCCGGGTAGCTCGTCCCCGGCCGTCACCGACTCCAGCGTGCGCGCGTGCGTGCTCCAGTGCGTGCCGACCGCGGGCTGCCAGGTGGACAGCTCGATGAGCCGTTCGCGCGGCGGCTGCGGGCCGCTGCGCACGATGCCCGCCAGCAGTGTGGTGGTCCCGGTGTCCGAGGCCACCTGGCCGGAGCGGGCGATGAGGCTGGTGCGGGTGGTGACCACGGCCTCGTCGAGCTGATTGGTGACCGCGATCTCGATGACCAGCAGATCGCCGCCGAAGGCCTGCCGGAACGAGTGCAGTGCGAGATTGGCGGTCAGCCGGTCGCCCACCACGATCGGGCGGTGGAATTCGTAGACCTGATCGGTCTGCACCGAGGCGGTCAAGTCGTAGCCGGTGAGAATCTCGGTCAGCGCCCGCCGGGCCATACCGCCGAGCAGGCAGGTGAAGGTCGGCGAGGCGGTGGTGGCCGCGTAGCCGAAATCCTTGGCGGCCTGATCGTTCCAGTGGATCGGGTGGAAATCCTGGACCGCCCCCGCGTACTCCCGGACCTTCTCGCGGCCCACCTCGTAGAAATCGTCGACCCGATGTCGTCGTCCGACCACCGAGCGCGCATGGGCCGCCGGATCGAATTGCGGATCGAAGCTGATATCGATGCTGCGCACGTGTCCGTCCCCTCGTTCAGGCTGCAGGGTTGTCTGCCGGCCGTCCCAATTTGAAGCGGCTGCTTGGTTATCGGGATCGATCGCCGAACCGTATCCGTGTGAGGGCTCTTCCGGGGTGGAATTCCCTCTGGTCATAGCTCTGCTCTATGAGTCCATCGACCCGAGGCCGCTACCGAACAGCTACCGATAGGCGAAAAGTAAGCGGTGACCGAATTTCCGAAGAAACCAGGACACCATGTACACCTTGCTGTTCGCGCTCATCCTGCTGTGTGCGCTGGCGGTGGTCCGCGAGTGGCCGCGCCGGTACTCCATGTCGCTGTGCGCCGCGACGCTCGCCCTCGCCGTGCTGGCCTTCCTGCCGCATGTCATCGACCACCGGTTCAGCCTCGGCCTGTAGGCCGCCCACCCAGGAGTAATGCCCCATGACCACCTTCGCGATTCCCGCCACCGAGACCGGCCGCGGCACCACCGAGCCCGCCGCCACCGGCCTGTCGCATCGGCTCGGTCTGTGGTTCGCGCACCTGTACGTGATCGGCATGTGCGCCACCCTGGCCGGTGCCTACACCTTCCAGTTCGGTCTGTGGGAGTATCCCTGCCCGATGTGCCTGTTGCAACGAATGTTCTTCCTGCTCAGCGCCATCGGACCGGTCTGGATCATTGTTCGCTCCCGCACCGGGACGGTCACCACCCGCGAATTCGCCACCGGCTGGGGCTGGGCCGCGCTCGCCGCGATCCTCGGCAGCTTCGTCTCGCTGGCCCAGGTGCTCATGCACATCGCCCCCGATGATCCCGGCTATGCCGGGGCGCTGTTCGGATTGCATCTCTACACCTGGGCTTTCATCACTTTCGTCGCCGCCGTGATGGCCGCCGGGATCATGCTTTTCCTGACACAGTTCACCGAACCGGGCGCCGCGGCCGCCACCTCCAAGGCCTTGCGCCGCGCCGCCCGGATCACCCCGGCCGTACTGATCGCCTTCGCCGCCACCAACTTCGTGGCCTGCTTCTTCCTCCAGGGCCTGCACTGGAAGATGACCGGCGATCCCACCGGCTACCAGTTCTTCTCCGATCTGGGTTGGTGAACCGCCCGCAACACCTGAACGGTCGCTACTTCAGCACGGGGATCACCTCGCGCTCGAAGAGTTCGATACCGGAGGTGTCGTAGGCGGATTCGGGGAAGTTGAAGATGCCGTAGGACAGGCCCAGATCGCGGACGCCGGAAATGCGTTCGATGATCTGCTCCGGGGTCCCGACCGCGGCGGAGGTGCGGAACATGGAGTCCACCCAGTGCTTGGCGGCATCGGCCCCGGCGACCGGGGTGAGCTGGGCGGCGAGGGCGGTGAGGCGTTCCTCCACCTCGGCCTCGGTCGCGCCGACCACGGCATTGAAATTGGCGCTGCGGGTAATGGCGCCGAAATCGGTGCCCGCATCGGCGCAGTGCCCGCGCAGCAGCTCGGACTTGCGGGCGAACTCCGCAGGATCGGCGGAGAAGTTGGTGTACTGCGCGTACTTGGCGGCAATGCGCAGCGTCACCTTCTCGCCGCCACCGGCCACCCAGATGGGAATACCGCCCTCCTGCACGGGAAGCGGCCGCACAATGGCCCCGTTGACCTGATAGTGCTTACCGTCCAGCGTGGCCGAGCCGGTGGTCCAGGCCTGCCGGAAGATCTGCACGCCCTCGTCGAGACGGGCCAGGCGCTCACCGGCGGGCGGAAAACCGTAACCGTAGGCGCGCCATTCGTGTTCGTACCAGCCCGCGCCGATGCCCATCTCGACGCGGCCGCCGGAGATGAGATCCACCGTGGCGGCGACCTTGGCCAGGTAGGCCGGATTGCGGTAGCTGATGGCGGTACACATCTGGCCGAGCCGGATGCGCGAGGTGGTGGCGGCGAAGGCCGACATGAGGGTCCACGCCTCGTGGGTGGCCTCCTCGGTCGGAACCGGCACGGTGTGGAAGTGGTCGTACACCCACAGTGATTCCCAGGCGTCGTTGTCATCGGCGCGCTGGGCGAGATCGCGCATTACGTCCCACTGCGCGGCCGGGTCGATCCCGACGAGATCGAGCCGCCAGCCCTGCGGGATGAAAATGCCGAAGCGCACGAGATTCTCCTGTCGTCCGTGATTCCCGAGCTTGTGGCTCAGGGGGTATCGGTGGTCGGGGTGGGTAGGTCGGTGGGGGAGAGCACCTTCCGCAGCGCGGTCGCGACGGCGTCGAGTTCTCCGGTGTCGAGTCTGCCCCCGAAGCGGCGTTCGATGCCTGTCGAATAGTGCGGAACGGCCTCGCGGAAGCGCCGACGGCCGTCCTCGGTAATGCTGACAAATGCCGAGCGGCCGTCGTCAGGGTTGGATCCACGGCGAACCAAACCCTGCGCCTCCAGCTCGGTCACCAGCCTGCTGACGCGGGTGCGGCTGAGCACCACCCGCTCGCCCAGATCGCTCATGCGCAAACGCTGCGGCCCATCGAGTTCCAGCAGCACGTCGTACCAGCTCAGCGGGAGTCCGGTGGCGCGGCGCAGTTCGGCGTCGAGTTCGGGGACCAGCTTGGCGTGCACCTGGAGCAGTGCGGCCCAGGCGCCGATGGCGGGATGGGATCGGTTCGGCACCCCACGATCATAGCCACTTGCGTGCGCGCGCACATAATTGATAGCGTGCGCACGCACATAAATTTCCATCGAAAGGAAAACCCATGACCGCGTTGATCACTCGCGAGGAGCTGGCCAAGGAGATCGAGGCCGGATCGGTCATCGTGCTCGATGCCCTGGGTGGCGAGTACTACGCCAAACAGCATCTGCCCGGTGCGCTCGCCCTGGTCGAGGCCGAGATGGACAGCCGGGCGGCCGAACTGCTGCCGGATCGCGACGCCGCCATCGTCACCTACTGCAGCGATGTCACGTGCCCCAACAGCCAGCACGTGGCCACCCGGCTGGAGCGGCTCGGCTACACCAATGTCCGCAAGTACCGCGAGGGCATCCGGGACTGGGCCGAGGCGGGGTTGCCGCTGGAAAGCTGACCGATTGTCCCAGGCACGTTAGGATGCAGGGCAGTTCATGATCCCCTTCGACGGGAAAGGCGCTCGACGATGAGCACGATCGAACTGACCGCACCCGACGGGCCCATCGAGGCGCTGCTGGAAGTCCCCGCCGGGAACGGGCCGTGGCCCGGTGTCGTGGTGTTGCACGACTCGACGGGGATGAGCGCCGATGTCGCCCGGACCGCCCGCAAGCTCGCCGACAACGGCTATCTGGCCATTGCCCCGGATCTGTTCTCCCGCGGTTTCGTTCGCTGTGTGCCGTCCATGCTGCGCGAGCTCATGGGCAATCGCGCGGGGCAGACCACCCGCGATATTCTCGCCGCCCGCGATCTGCTGGCCGCCGACGAGCGGTGCACCGGCCGCGTCGCCGTCGCGGGCTACTGCCTGGGCGGCGGCTTCGCACTGCTGGTGGCGCCCAAGGGCTTCGCCGCCGCCGCGCCGTTCTACCCCTCCGGCCGCGGCAATTACGAGGAGATGCTGCGCGGCTCCTGCCCGATCGTGGCCAGCTACGGACAGTACGATCCGGCCAATCCGGGGCGCGGGCGAAAACTCGAACGCGTCCTGACCGAGTACGGCATCGATCACGATGTGAAGACCTATCCCGGCGTCACCCACTCCTTCGCCAATCAGCTGCCGGTCGAACCGGTGCTGCGGGTGGCCGGGATCGGCTACAACGAGGAGGCGACCGCCGACGCCTGGTCGCGCATCTTCGCCTTCTTCGACACCCACCTGCGCCAGGGCTAGCGCCTCAGGCGCGACGGCCCCGCACGACCACCGTGAGACAGCCGATCGCGGCGACCACCAGCGCCAGGAACATGGCCGGATAGCTCGAGCCCGCGTCCTGGTGCAGCACGGCCATGATGGCGGGCAGGGCGAAGCCGAGGTAGCTGACGGCGTAGAAGACCGCGGTCAGGCCCGCCAGATCATCGGGGCGGGCCATACGCTCGATCTCCAGCAGGCCCGCGACCAGGCCGATGCCGTACCCCGCGCCCAGCAGCATGGCCGTGGCGAAGGCCAGCCACAGCGACAGCGTGGCGGAAGCCGCTGCGGCCAGCGACATTCCGATCATGACCAGGGCCAGCGTGAGCAGCGGCAGCCGGATGGTGCCGGGACGATCCAGGCGGCGCGCCATCGACTGGATGCCGAAGCCGCAACCGAGGGTCACGACGGTGATCAGGGCCGAGAAGGCAATGGGCGCACCGGCCACCTTCGGCATCATGAGCGTCGGCATGATGGCGTATGCCGTTGCCGAACAGGTGAACAGCCACAGCGCGACCGGCAGCGCGATCAGGCGGAAGCGGTGCAGCGAGACGGCGGGAATCTTGAGATCGTCCAGCAACCGGCCCGGATTCCGCTGCGGGGCCGCGGTTTCCGGCGCGCTCAGCAACCAGGCCGCGGCGGCCAGGCAGAGCGCGACATTGATCAGATAGGGCAGCGTGCCCGGCCACGGGCCCCACTGGGCGAGCACGCCCGCCACGCCCGCGCCCACGCCGAATCCGCCGGTGAGGCTCATGGCCGAGCGGCGCGCGCCGGTGCCGGAGGCGGTATCGGGCGCGAACGGCGGCGACGACAGCTCCTTGAGCCAGCTGCTGCCCACCGCCATGGCCAGGCCGAGCGCCACGCCGCAGAGCACGCGGCCCGTGGAAAGCATGGGCACGGAGGCGGATCCGAAGGCCAGCAGCAGCGATCCGGCGGCGGCGACCAGCGGGGCCGGGCGCATGAGCGGGCGGCGGCCTTAGCGATCCGAGAGCGGACCGCCGATCAGCAGCGCCGGAATGATGCCCAGCACGTACTCGAACAGCAGCAGATCCACGGTGGCCAGCGGCAGTCCGTCGCGTTTGTACATGACCAGCAGCGGCGTGAATTCGTTTCCGCCCCAGGCGATCGCGAAGATGGCGGTGGACACCGCCAGCCAGGCGCGGGTGGTCGTGCGGGTTCCGGTCGCCGGGCTGCCGGCAACGGCCAGGGTGGCCATTACAGTCCTCTCAATTGCACGCCGTGCACATGCGTCAGATGCTCGGCCAGGGCGGTCGCGAAACCGGTGGCGTCCCCGGCCTCGATCAGATCCGCCAGGCGGGTGTGCTGGTCGATGATGCGCGCGGTGTCGCTGGCGCCGTGCCGCAGCGCGACGCTGTTCATGCGCCGCTGTCGTTCCCGCAGTGAGTCGTAGAACCCGGCCAGCAGCGGATTGCCCGCGGCCACCACGAACTCGCGATGGAAATCGGCGTCCACCACCGCGAACTCGTCGAGGTCACTCGCGGCGGCCAGGGTGCGCTGTTTGTCGAGCGAGACGCGCAGCGCCTTCATGGCCGCGGTCCGATCGGTCTCCGCCAGCGCGCGCACCGCGCCCGTCTCCACCACGTACCGCGCCTGGGTCACGTGCTCGGCCTCGTGCGAGGGCACCGGGACCACCAGCGCGCCGCGCTTGGGGTAGAGCTTCATCCAGCCCTCGGTCTCCAGCCGCAGGAAGGCCTCCCGCACCGGGGTCCGCGAGGTGCCCAGCGCCTCGGCGATCTCGCCCTCGCTGATCAGTTCGCCCCCGGGCAGCGCCCCGCTCAGAATGCGTTCCTTGACCTCGCGATAGGCGCGCTCGGCGGCTGAATACGTCTTAGACACAAGTTGCATCCTAGGCACAGACCACGTGGTATTTGCCGGGCTGTGGCTGGGCTCACCCCGGGCGGAAACTGCGGTAACCTGCCCGCACTTGCGTCGGGCACCGGGTTCCGACGATGATTCTCCCTACTGTCGTGATGCCAATACGTGAAAGACATGGAGGTCCGCATGACCACTGAAGCCGCCCCGCCACTGCACGAGATCATCAACGGCGCGATGGAAGCCACCATCCCGGTTGTGCACAATATGGGCGTCAAGGCGACCGAGGTGCGGCCCGGCTACGCGGCCACCACGGTGCCCGCCGAAGGCAATGGCAATCACTTCGGCGTCATGTACGCGGGCGTCCTGTTCACCGTCGCGGAGGTGCTCGGCGGCGCACTGGCCATTGCCAGCTTCGATACCGCCAAGTTCTTCCCGCTGGTCAAGGATCTGCGCATCTCCTTCCGCAAGCCCGCCGCCACCGATGTGAAGGCCGAGGCCTCGCTCACGCCGGAGGAGATCGCCCGCATTGCCGCCGAGGCCGACGAGAAGGGCAAGTCCGACTTCGTCCTGAAGGCCGTCGTCACCGACGCCAATGGCGTGGTCGTCGCCGAGACCGAGGGCCTGTACCAGCTGCGCGCCCACGGCAAGTAACAACGGGCCATAGATACAGCCGAGGCCCGGGATGGACCCGGGCCTCGCGCTCAGCCGATCGGCAGTTGCGGTACCTGAACCTGCGGCACCTGCAACTGGGGCACCGTGGGCAGTTGCTGCAGCGAATCCGGCGTCACCGGGCTGAGCACGATCCGCCCCGTGCACCCGGTTCCCGCACTGCCCGGCCATTCCGGCGAGGACACCTTGAAGTTCATGACCCCCGGTCCCGGCACCCCGAGATCCACCGAGGTGGTCACCGGCCGGTAGGTGTCCGGCAGGGCCACCGCATTGCCGGGCAGCTCGATGACGGCCCCGTCGGTGAAGTTGTCCGAGGTGGTGATCTCCAGCGTGGTCGGCACCCCGGACCTGGCCAGCAGCGTGGTCTTCCCGCACCTGCCCTTGGCGAAGTCCAGCGCGATCTTCTGCGCCGGTTCGGTCGCGGCGGCCCCGGGCGCGAGGAACGCACCCGCCAGGCCGAGCGCGGAGACGGTCAGGGTGGCGCGGTGGACGTAGCGCTTCGACACGGTATTCACGAGCAGCAAACCCCTCTCCAGTGGTCACGGATGCCCCCCGATCGCCGACATCATGCCGTGGAAGGGGCCCCGGCACACCGGAGACGCGCGGGAGAGATCAGCAGACGTTGTCGCGCAGGCAGGCGAGCAGCAGCAGGGTGACATCGGCCTTGGGCGGCGCGGTGGTGCGCGGCTGGGCGGCCAGCGGGATCTGCGGGAAGTCGGCGACGGTGGCCGCGCCGAGCTCGGTGGCCGAGCGGAAACCGTAACGCTTCCAGGCGATCTGCTGGATCTGCGGGTCCTGTAGCGCGGTAATGAGCTGCTGTGCTTCGGCGGTCAGGGCCAGAATCGGATTGCTGTTGAAGATGGTCTGGTCCGGATAGAGCAGGCGGGTGCCCGCGAGCAGCGCGTCGGTGGCCTGCTTGTTGTCGCGATAGGCCGAGAGCTGTTGCAGGACCTGGTTCTCGTAACCGGCGTAGAGCGAACTCGCGCCCTGGATCAGCCATTCCCGGAAGCCGCCGTCGGAGCTCTCCGATTGCAGGCCCTGGGCATCGTAGAGGCCGCGCACCGTCGGGAGGCCGGTCCTGGCCTCGGCCAGCGTGGGCGGTTGGAAGATATCGCCGGAGGCGACAATGGTGAGTTCCAGTTGCGCCAGGGTGAAACCGGAGTTCGAGGTCTGGGGATCGGTGCTGGTGATGCGGATCGGACCGGCCAGGTTCTGCGCGCCGAGCGTCTCCCATTTCGCCTTGGGCAGTACGTAATCCAGCAGCAGCCGCTTGAGATCGATGATGTAGTACGAGTTGTCGCGCTGAGCGATGATGCCCGCGCGCAGCAGCGCGTCGGTGGCGGCCGGGCCCGCGTAGACGACCTCGGGGGATTCCAGCACGGATTCGGCCCGGTAGTCCGGGAAGTCGGCGGTGTCGTGGGTCTGCTCGAAGACGCTGCGGGCGCTGGCCGAGGACGGCCAGAGGCAGCCGATCTGCTGGCCGCGCAGCTGGTCGGTGGGGATCTGCACCAGATCGTAGGAGCCGTGCTTGTCGAAGCGGACCTCCAGGCGGTACTTGTCGCGCAGGATCTGCTGCACCTCGGCATCGGCCATGAGCGAGGACTTCTCGGAGCCGCCCAGGCAGGTCAGCCTGGTGACGGCGACCGGGGGTTCATTGGCGTCCCGGATCACCACGACACCTACGGCGATCGCGACCGCGGCCAGCACGACCGCGATGAGCAGGGGCAGGCGAGAGCGGTTCATCGGTCCTCGATCCGGGGCAGCGGTGGGGGAGAGAGCAATTCCAGATGCGCCAGCGCGGTGAAGAACGACTCCATATTCGCGCCGCGCACCTGTTCGGCGCTGTGCTCGGCGAACGCCTCGAAACCGGTGAGCACCTGGCGGCTGTGCGCGAGCAGCGCCGCGGCGTCGTGATAGCGCCCGGGCCGGTTCTGGATCTCCAGGTACCGCTCGAGTACGGCTTCGACGCTGCCGAGGTAGTCGTCCAGTGCGCGGTAGGTCGTGGAAAGACTTGCGGGATCGACGGTTTCGGTGCGGGACAACAGGACCGGCACGGTATCGCAGGCGCGCAGCAGCGAGGCGCGGGTGTGCACATCGGTGACCTGACCGGCGAGATAGGCCACCCGAGCGTTGGACTTCTGCACGCGTCTCTGCAGCGCGCGGCGGGCCCGTGCGGCCGAGATCGACTGTCCGGCACTCGAAACGATCACCGCCGCGCCCGCCGCGACGAGGGCCGCGCCCAGGGCGGAGCCCAGTACCGCGTAGAGCCCGAGGAACGAGGCGGCGAGCACGACCAGGGCCGCGATCAGGACGGAATTGCTGGGCAAGCGGGCTCCTACCGGTACCCGGTGGCCTGGCGCAGGGCCGCGACCATATCGTCGGAGGTGAAGTACGAACCGCCGGTGCGTTCGGCGATCTGTTGCAGCGCATCGGCATTGGTGGCCTTGCCGAAACCGATGGCGACCACCGGAACGCCCGCGCTGGCAATGGCGTTCACGCTGCCGCCCTCGGTGTCCTGGCCGTCGGTCATGAGGATGACGAGCCGCTTGCGATCCACATCGGCGATGCCGGAGAACTGGCGGGCCGCCGCGTCCAGGCAGCGGTAGATGCCGGTCTCGCCGCCGGGGCTGCTGTCGCGCACGGTAGTGCGCAGGGTCCGCAGGGTCTGGTCGGAATTGCCGCGCAGCCAGGATATTCCGGAGGCGCTGTCATTGAACAGCAGGACCGCGGTCTGATCCCGGGGGGCCGGTCTGCAGCAGGTATTTCTTGGATTCGGCCGGATCGAACAGCAGATCGGCGGCCCGCAGCACCCCGTCCCAGCCGCCATTGTCGCCCATGCTGCCGGAGGCGTCGATGCAGTAGACGAGATCGGTCGGCGTGCGGTACTCGGTCTGGTACTTGTCCAGGGCCGCTTCGATGACCGCGCTGGCGGGGAAGGTGATGGGCTGCCCGGCCAGGGTGGATTGAATGCCCCAGTCCGGGTTGAAGACGGCCCGCGGGGCATCGGGCAGGGACAGGCCGATGCTGGTGATGGGCCGTCGACCCAGCTCGGTCAGCCGCTTCTGGGTGTCGGCCGAGAGCAGGAACTCCTGCAATTTCTGGAAGTTGCGCAGCTTGTCCGGATTGTCGCCGTGCGGGAGGAAGCCCAGCGGTGCGTCCGAAATGGCGAGCACGCCTTTGGGATACACCACCTCGAGCGGCTCCTGGCCCGCCGCGACCAGCTCCTTGTTGCGCTCGATCACCAGATCCTCGTAGGTGAACATCGTCTTGCACTCGGCGGAGGCCAGGCATTCGTCCATGAGCAGGCCGGTCGACGGCGGGGTGCGGGCGAAGGCGTGCGCGAAGCGGGTGATTCCGGTGCGCACCGGTTCGGAGTCGAGCTGCTCGCGGGTGAGCGGTACGCCGGGGCCATTGCCCGCGAAGTAGTTCAGGTAGCCGAGCAATACGGTGGCGCCCGAATTGGATTGGGTCGGATTGGTCATCCACACCGTGGTCTTCTTCGCCTCGACCGCCGCCAGGATCTCCTCGATGCCGACCTCGCGCCCGGAGAAGCCCAGCTTGTCCAGTTCCGAGCCGCGTCCGGCGTAGACCAGCGGCGTACTGAACATCGGCTGGGCCTGCGACAGCTTCTTCCCGGTGTCGCCGAGCTGCTGGAAGACGCTGCTGGCGAACCAGAACGCGTCATAGGGCGCATCCCCGCCCTGCAGAATCCGGGCCTGGTCCACCGAACCCATCTTGGTCATCGAGCAGGTCAGCTTCTGCTCCCGGCACCAGGGGCCGACGATCTGCTCGAACACCGCCTCGTGCTCGGAGCCCGCCACGAAATTCAGGACGTCGGAACTCGGGTCGTAATCGGTGATGCTGCCGGAGCCACCCTCGTCATCCCCGCCGCCGCAGCCCGCAATCAAGGACGCAACCGTGAATAATACTGCGACAAGCACTTTCGTGCGCCGGACTGGCACTTGGCGCCACCTTCCCCTCGATGACCGCAGCCTAGACAGGGCAACAGGGAGGTTGGGTGAACATTCGGTGTCCGTCGAAGGAACCCTGCGGGGTCAATGGGGGATCGGCGAATCCGAGTGCGGAATCGGCAGTAGATCAGGGCGTTTGGGGATGCGGGTGTCGCCGGAGGAGCGGCCCTGCAGCCGGTGCACCGCCCACGGCACCAAGGCGGTTGCCGCCCACTGCAACTCACCGGTGATCGTGGCCAGCATGCCGCGTTCGGACAGGGCGGGGGTGAGCGGCAGCGTCCAGGCGTCGGAACTGCCGGGCAGTCCCAGCGCGTCGGCGACGGCGTCGGCAATGAGCCGATGGCCCAGCGGACTGGCGTGCAACCGGTCCGGGCTCCACAGTCGCGGATCAGCGACCACCGGGTGATGCCCGGTCTCGGCGACGATCACGCCGTACCGATCGGCCGCGGCTCGCAGGCGCGCGTTCATGGCGTGCACGCGGCCGCGAATCGGGCGGGTGATCGGAATGATCCGCCCGGCATCGGGAAAGGTCAGCGTCACCACGGTCGCGCCCTGCGCGGTGAGGGCCGCGAACATGGCATGAATGTGCTCGATGACCTCGTCCGCGTCGAAGCCTGGCCGCAGCAGATCGTTCATACCGGCCATGACGGTGGCCAGATCCGGCCGCAGCGCCAGCGCCGCGTCCAGTTGCTGCGCCCGGATCTGGCGGGCCAGTTTGCCGCGCACCGCCAGATTGGCATAGCGCAGTTCCGGATTGACCGCGGCCAGCTGCTCGGCGAGCCGATCGGCCCAGCCGCGCAGGCCGGTCGCGTCGTCCCCGTCGCCCACGCCTTCGGTCTGACTGTCGCCCAGGGCGACATAGCGGGTGAATATCCCGTCGCACATGATGAATCGCCTTTCGGTGACTGTATCGAGCATCATCACCGATGAAACCCTCGCGCGTGGAGGGTCGTCGCCCGAAGTTCACTCCACCGCAACGCGGATGTGGCGGTCGTTCGCGATCCGGATCAGAGCGCGCGCAGCAGCTCCGCGGCCAGCGGGGCGGAGGAGGCCGGATTCTGGCCGGTGTACAGGTTCCGGTCCACCTCGATGTGCGGTGCGAACGGCGCACCCGCGCGGAAGTCGGCGCCGAGCGCCACCAAGCGGTCCTCCAGCAGCCATTGCGCCTTGTCGGCGAAGCCCGCCATGGTCTCTTCGGCATTGGTGAAGCCGGTCACCCGGTAGCCCGCGAAAGGGGACTCGCCCGCGGCGTCGGCGGTGGCCAGCAGGGCGGCCGGGGCGTGGCAGACGACGCCGAGCGGTTTGCCCGAAGCCAGTGCGGCAGTCAGCAATCGGCCGGAGTCGGCATTCACCGACAGGTCCTCCATGGGGCCGTGGCCGCCCGGATAGTAGACCGCGTCGTAGTCGGCGAGATCCACCTCGTCGAGTCGCACCGGATTGTTCAATTCGACTGCCTTGCGGAGTGTTTCGGCGATCCTGTCGGCGCCCTCCGGGCCGCCGTTGGCCTCGGGGGCCAGGCTGCCGCGATCGATCGCGGGCGCCACGCCGCCCGGCGTCGCGACCACGATCTCGTGTCCGGCGGCCGTGAACGCCTCGTACGGTGCGGCGAACTCTTCGGCCCAGTACCCGGTCGGGTGCTTGGTGCCGTCGGCGAGCGTCCAGTAGTCGACGCCGGTCATGACGAACAGGATTCGCGCCATGCGATTCTCCTCGGATGGGAAGTCGGGGTACCGGCAGCCAACGGTAGGATGGGCCGGATCGGATTGCCAATAGACTCGGCTATATGAGATACAGACAAACCGATGGCACCTTGGATTTGTCGCAGCTCCGCACCTTCCTGGCCGTCTATCGGGCCGGATCCCTCACCGCGGGTGCGACCGCCGTCGGCCTGTCCCAGCCCACCGTGACCACCCAGCTCCAGGCCCTCGAACGGCGCCTGGGCGGCCCGCTCTTCGAACGCCTGCCGCGCGGCGTGGCCCCCACCGCCGCGGCGCACGCCCTCGCCGCCCGCGTCGCCGACCCCCTCGATGCGCTGGCGACCGTCGTCATGACGGCTCCCGCCGCAGCCGCCGCCGAACCTCCCGTTCTGCTGGGCGGCCCGGTCGAATTGCTCGCCGCCCTGGTGCTGCCCGCGCTGGCCCCGCAGATCGACCGGGGCATCCGCCTCACCGTCGCCACCGGCCTGGCCGACGATCTCCTCGCCGATCTCCGCGTCGGCAAACTCGACCTGGTCCTGTCCACCATTCGCCCGCGCGGTCGCGCGGTGCTGGCCGAACCGCTCGCGGATGAGGAATTCGTCCTGGTGGCCGCCCCGGACGTGGCCGCCCGCACCGACGTCGATCGCCTGCGCGCCAATGACTTCACCGGTGTGCCGCTCATCAGCTACGCCCCCGATCTGCCGATCCTGCGCCGCTATTGGCGCCACGTCTTCGAAACCCGGCTGGAAACCGAACCTGCCCTGGTCATTCCGGACCTGCGCGCCGTGCTCGCCGCCGTGGTCGCCGGTGCGGGCCTGTCCGTCCTCCCGCGCTACCTGTGCTCCCGCGAGCTCTCCGCGGGCGCCGTCGTCACCCTGCTCGACCCGGACGACGCCCCCATCAACACCATCCACCTGGCCCGCCGTGTCGGCGGCCCGGCGCGCCCGCACGTCGAGGCGGTCGGCGCCCGGCTGCGCGAGGTCGCCGCGGGCTGGCGGGCCTGCGACCACTGACCGTCGCTCCGGATGTGATGTGCGACACCCGCTTCGGTTGCGGCGTTGACCTGAACAATTGTTGAGGTTTCAAGATGGACTCACACGAACTTCACAGCTTCGACTCAGGAGGTCATCATGACGACCGCGACCCACATCACCGCCCGCACCGCCCGCAGCGCTTTCAGCATCCCCGCGCTGAACCGACCGGTCGCCGTGCTCGGCGCGGTCGCCGCCGCCGTCCTGCTCAACCTGATCGTCTGGCTGATCGGCGCAGCGGCGGGCGGCACCTTCGAAATAAGCAATGCCGGTCAGGTGCAGGACGTCGCCCCCGGCGGCATCGTGACCCTCACCGTCGTCCCCTTGCTGATCGGCCTGACCGCCGCAGCACTGTTGTCCTACAAGTGGATCGCCGTCCTCCGCCTGGCCGCCCTCATCGGCTCGGTCCTCGCCGTCGGCACCATCGCCCTGACCCTGAGCACGAACTTTGACACCCCCTCCAAGATCGCCCTGTCGGTGACCCACCTGACCCTGGTCCCCGCCCTGGTCATCGCCACCGAAGGAATCCGCCGCAACCTGCTCGACCGCTGACCGACTCGAGCACTGACCGACCGAAAGGGCCCGCATCCCAAGGGATGCGGGCCCTTTCGGTCGGTGCGGTACCGTTTCGGGCCATTACGCAAGATCGGAGTGGGAGTGCTGGGTGGCTGGTAGACAGAGAGATCCGTACATGGGCCTGGAGCCGGTGGAGATGAACGAGAGCCTGCGACTCGGTTTGTACGCCTTTCGCACGGTGCGCAAAGTGACCCAGCAGGAACTTGCCGACGCGCTGCACATCAGCGTGAGCACGCTCAGAAAATACGAGAACGGGCGACTCGGAATCCCGAACTCCATCATCGTGAATATTCTTCTGTACTTGAAGATTCCGCGGATCCTCATCCCCAGGATTCCGTGGCTGATACTGGGGCCCGATCTCTACACCTACGAGGCCGGTAGCTGGCCGGGCGAGCTCACCGAGGCCGACCTGGTATTGCTCGAGATCCAGGCGCAGCCCTCGCTGTACAACACCTTTCCGGGCCTGGACATCCTCGCCGCCAGTTCGCGGATGCTCGAGTACGCGGAGTTCCTGCGCCCGGCGCCACCGGGCGCGGACCGGCCGGTCAATCTGCTGGAGGAGGTGGTCACCAATCCGGCCGCCAAGGAGGTCTTCGGAGACTCGTGGGCGGTCGTCGCCGGTGGGCTGGCATTGACCTTCCGAACGATGGGCGCGGGATTGCTGCCTCCGGCGCGAATGACGGAAGTGCTCACGAACTGCTCGGCCAACCCCGAGTTCGAGAGGCTGCTCGCGATCGAGGAGCTCACGGATGACTCCTTCACGGCGAGCAGCGTGACTCTGCGCGTTCCCGAATCCGGGGAGTACAAGCTGCACGAGATCATCGGAAGCGGGCAGGACTTTCCGGCCCAGGGCTGGAAGATGACCAGTTTCGTGCGGGTCGAACCCTAGAAATCTAGCCGTACTTGTAGAAGCCTTCTCCGGTGGCGATGCCGAGCTTGCCCTTGTCGATGTAGTTGTCTTTCAACCACTTCGCGAGCTTTTTGCTGTTCTCGTCGCTGTTGGCGAGGATGTTGTACGGGGTGTTGAGGCCGATTACGTCGAGGATTTGGAAGGGGCCGAAGGGGGCGCCGGTGCCTATGCGCCAGGTTTTGTCGACCGCTTCGGGGGTGGCGTAGCCGCCCTCGCCCAGTTCCATGGCTGCGTGGAGGAGGGGCACCAAGAGTGAGTTGAGGACGTATCCTGCTTTCTCCTTGTGGATTTCGATGGGGACTATGTTGATGGCGGAGGCGAAGGTGACGACGGCTTGGAATACGCCCGGGTCGGTTTCGGGGGTGCCCATGATCTCGGCGGTGTTGAACTTCCAGACCTGATTGGCGAAGTGTAGGGCGAGGAATCGGTCGGGGCGGCCGGTGTAGTCCTTCATGGCGCTGGGGAGCAGGGTGGAGGAGTTGGAGGCGAAGATGGTCTTCTCGGGGGCTGTCTTGGCGAGCTCGGTGTAGAGCTGCTCCTTGATGGTGAGTACCTCCGGCACCGCCTCGATCACCAGATCGGCATCGCGAACCGCTTCGGCCAGATCGGAAGTCAGCGTGATCTCCGCGGCGGTCTGCTCCGCTTTGCCGTCGCCCGCGCCTTCGACCTCTTTCTCGTAGACGGCCGCGAGGTTCTCGAATCGCTTCCGCGCCTCCTTCAGCGCCTCCTCGCTGATGTCGTAGGCGGTGACCTCGAAACCGCTGAACGCGGTCTGGAAGGCGATCTGCGAACCCAGGACTCCGGTTCCGAGGACGGTCACGGTGCGAATGGTCATGCTTTTCTCCTGTTCTCGAGCGAAGCGAAGAACCCGGCCACGATCTGGGTGATCTGTGCGCGTAGGTCGTCGAGGGCATTGTGGCCCGGATGCGCGCCGGTGGCAGGCTGGACGACGGCCAGTTGCAGCACCGCGAAAACACTGCGCCCGGCCAGCCGCGCCTGACTGTCGAGCCGGGGTGAATCGAGCCGCCGGGCCCGGGCGTCGAGGGCCAGCCGCTCGGCGAGCACGGCCTCCAGCCGGGCCACCAGCGCGAGCCCTTCCGAGCGGTACTTGTCGGTCGGCGATCCGAACAGCAATTCTCGTTGATACACAACGGTATTCGTGGGATGCCGGTTCGCGGCCTCGGCGATCGGTCCGGTCACGGCGAGAATGGCCTTGATCGGATCCCGCTGCGCTCGCGCCTCGCGCTCGCCGCGTTCCAGGGCCGCGCGGAAGTCCTCGTTGTAGACCATGAGCAGCAGTTCGCCCTTGGAGGCGGCGTATCGGAACAGCGTCCCGGCGGCGATATCCGCGCGGTCGGAGATCTGTTGTGTTGTGACACTATCGAATCCGCGCTCAGCAAACAGCGTCGCCGCCGCCTCGAAAATCCGCGACTGCTTATCGTGCATATTCCGCAAGCGTCGGCCGACCTGCGCCGACGTGGGCGGTGTGGTCATCGGACACCTCCAGACCCACGGCTGGTAAATGATTAGGCTCAGTAATGAGCGTACTCCCAGTTATCAAACCCGCAACCCCCTATTCCGGGCGGGGGGTCGTGGCACGCATTCGTTAACGAGGCTAACCTTGAGAGCGGGACAATTACGGCGCTCCCCGTCATGGAAGCCGAGCCTAGCCGCTGCGCAAGCCACCCACGTCCACGGACTCGTGTTCGAAAGGCATTGGAAAACAACAGTTTTGGAGATCGACCGATTATGGCAACGCGTACGGTACCCGCAGCAACCTTCCATCCCCGACCCTCCGCCGCCCCCGATACCTGGCACCCCGGATCCCTGTGGTGGGACGCCAAATCCGTCCTGGTGACACGCCCGATCGCCCCCGGCAGTATTGCCACCACCCCGCACCTGGTGCTCCCCGCCGATCACGGCCGCCTGGCCTTCCTGCTCTCCTCGCACGGCGCAGAGGCCGAGGAGCTGGCGTTCGACGGCCGCGTGGTGATCCAGGCCGGTGATTGGCGCGGCCGCCCGGCCCTCGGCTCCCGCCAGCACTACGGCACCGCCCGCATTGTCGGCGACCCCTACCTGGCCGAACGGATCCACGAGGGCATGCGCATCAAATACGGCGCGCGAACCGCCCTGGCGCGCATGGTCCACCGCCTCGCCAATGGCTCCGTCTCCTACGGCGATCTGGTCGCGCTGGTCGAACTGCACCCGCCCCGCCCGCTCATGATCGGCCCGTAACCGGCTGCCCGGTCAGTCCGAGCTCAGCCGTTCCCGGACTTTCTCCGCGCGCCGTTCGATGCCCGCCAGATGCCGGTCGGCGCGGCGGAGCACATCCCGCGCCGCCCGTTCGGCGGCCACGCTGAAGCGCCGCCGTTCCTCGGCCTGGTCCAGCTCCTCGCGCAGCCACGCTATGCGGGATTCGAGTTCGGCCAGATCGGCGGCGGCGCGGTCGTGCTCGGCGGCCGCCGAAGCCCGCTCGGCGCGGGCGGATTCGACCTCGGCGAGTGTCTCCTCGAGGTCCCGCCGCACCGCGGCCTCCGCGTCCGGTGCGGCCTGTCCGGCGCGAGCGGAGCCCGCGGTCCGGCGGGCCTCGGCGGTGGCGTCGCGCCGCTGGTCAGCGGCTTCCGATGCCCCGGAATCGGTTTCGCCGGAGCCGTCGGTCCCGCCGCCCGCCACGGCGACCAGGGCGGCCGGACCGAAGCCCTCGTAGCTGGCGGCCGCGGTCAGCGTCCCGGTGCGAACCTCCTCGGCCACCGCCTGATCGGCCAGCGCGGCCTGCAAGGTGCCGCCGACATCCCGCAGCACCGATTCCGACAGCCTCTGCCCCCGCGCCGCCGCCAGCTCACCGGCCTTCCTGGTCAGCGCATTGACCACCTGCTGCCGCTGGGTAGTGAGCGCCCGCAGCTGCTCTCCCGACAGCCGCCGCTGCGCCTCCCGCAATGTGTCCCCGACACTCAGCAGCGCCTCGACATCCTCCGCCGCCTCCCGCGCCAGCAGATTCACCGCCCACGCCGCCACGGTCGGCCGCCGCAACTTCCCGATGGCAGCGGCCAGCTCCTTGTCCCCGCCGTCTCGCGCCTGCCGCACCCGCTCGCCGCGCACCGCCACGAACTCCGCGGGCGGGACCCCGTACAGCTCGTCCGCGACGTCCTCGAGCCTCATACCGACCCACCCTACGAGTGCTGTCCCCGACATGTGCGCCGCACACTCCGTCCGCGTTCCGCACACGCCGTTCGCGCGGTGTGCGGATGCGAGACGGGTGTGCGGCCGGGGCGTGTCGGCGCAGGTGGGGTCGGAGGGCGTGCGTTAATGGGCGGCATGGTCGTGCGCTGGGTGTCGGCCGGGGTGGCGGTGCTGGTCGCGGTGGTGATGGGGCTGTTCACGTATGTGATCGCCACCGCGCGCATTCCCGCCGCAATGGTCGGTCTGTCGTTCGCGGTGAGCAATTACGGGTTCTTCCTGATACCGCTGGGGTTGTTCGGCGTCGGATTGTCGGCGCTGCTGGCCCAGCGGCGCATGCACGGTGCGCTGCGGCTGGTCGGGGCGGTGACCGCGGCGGTGTGCCTGGTGGGCGTGGTGGCGGCCGGGTTCCCGCTGGTGGCGTCGTGGCGGACGGCCGATCGGTACGACGCGAAGCTCTCGGTGCTGGATTACCTGACCGACGGGTCCAATCGGGGGCGGCCGGTCGATTCGCTGAGCACGATCTACAACACCATCGACGGCACGCCCTTGCTGCTGGACGCCAAGGTGCCCATGGGCGGCCCGTCGGGACCGCGGCCCGCCGTGGTGTGGGTACACGGTGGCGGCTGGGCGCACGGCGATCGCGGGGAAGCGCCGAAATGGCATAAATGGTTGAACGACAAGGGATATGCGGTCTTCTCCATCGAATACCGGATGTCCCCGCCGCCGCGCTGGGATCAGGCGCCCGCCGATGTGAAATGCGCGATCGGCTGGGTGAAACAGCATGCCCTGGAATACACGATCGATCCGGAGCGGGTCATGGTCGCCGGTGGTTCGGCGGGCGGCAATCTCGCGCTCATGGCCGCCTACGCCGAGCCCATCGCGCCGAGCTGCGCGGTGACCGATACCTCGGTGCGCGCCGTCGCCGCCTTCTACCCGCCCACCGATCTCGCCGCCGGATGGCGAAATCCCCGTCTGCTACCTGATATTCGCGATCTGGTCGAGGACTACACCGGTGGCACCCCCGACCGCGCGCCCAGCCACTACGCGGCGGCCTCACCGATCAACTACGTCCGCCCGGGCCTGCCGCCCACGCTCGTCATGCACGGCACCCGCGACCATGTGGTCCCCTACGGCGAATCGGTGGCCTTCATCGATCGCCTCGACGACGCGGGTGTGCCCAATCAGCTGCTGCCGATTCCGTACGGCGAGCACGCCTACGACTTCACCTGGGGCGATTGGGGTACGCAGACGTCGCGGCGGGTGTTCGCGGACTTCCTGGACGAGCACTTCCCGGCTCGGTGAGCGCCGCCTCCAGACCGGAGAAGTCGCGCAGCACAACGTGATTGCGTGAGGCGAAGCTGCCCAGCGCATGATCGGGGTACATGCCCAGGAACTGGCGGCGGGTGCGGGTGCTCCAGCCGCGCGCCGACTCCGAGCGCGTCTTGTAGAAGTTGGCCATATAGCCGCCCTCGTAGAGGCGCAGGCGCATATAGCCGCCGGGATACTCCTTGACCGCCGCCACCTCGAGGAATTCGACGGCAATGCCGGAATCGGGGCGGCCCAGGCGATTTCGATGCGTATGACCGCAGTGATGCAGGAACACCCCGGGCGCGGCGCGGTAGAGCTCGTGCAGTGCGGCGGAGTTCGAGCGATCCAGCACGAATCCGGGTCCGCCCGGATTGCTCACGGCCGCACAGGAAGTCACCGGGTGGTGACCGAAGACCAGGGTGGGCTGCCCGGGATCGGCCCGCAGCAGCTCGCGCAGATGATCCAGTTGCGGCCGCACGATCGTCCCGTCCGCACCGCGCAGCCGAGTGGTGTCGAGGCCGATAATGCGCAATCCGCCGATTCGGTGCTCGGCCAGCTGCTGCCGCGGATGGAAGACCGAACCCCACGGATCGTCCGGATAGCGCAGCGGCGCATCGTGATTGCCGCGGCACACGAAGTAGTCGCGGCCCAGCGCGCCCCAGCGATCCAGCCGGGCGCGGACTGCCAGCGACTCTCGCAGTGATCCGCTGTCGGTCAGATCGCCCGCCACGATCAGGTGATCGGCGCCCCGGTCCGGCGCGCGCAGATCGTCGAGGAGCGCGTCGAGCATGACCTCGGGATGATCCTCGGTGTCGTGCCGCAGGCCCTGCGGCCACCCGGCCACGAAGATGCCGCTGGCCTCCTCGCCGTAGTGCACGTCATTGGCCAGCGCGATGGTGCGCAGCAGCCGCCCCGGCGGCGGTGTGAGAGTGGTGAAAACCCCCGTGGTTTCCGGTGTTCCGGCGCGCCGCGTGACCCGCGTGCGCGCCGGGACGACGCGATGGCCCGCCGAGTACGCCTCGAACCGGTAGCCGCGCCCCGGCTCCAGTCCGTGGATCTCGGCGTAGTGGAAGGCGGTCGGCCGCTCGTCCACAGACAGCGGCAGTGCGGGCGCGACGCCGTCGGCCGGGGTGATGCGCACCTCGGTATCGGCGGGCGCGGGCCGCATCCTCCCGGTCTTGTCCCGGGCCCGGGTGGTCCAGGTGAGGACCACCGAGCAATCGGTGACGGTGACCACCTCGAGGTCCGAGGCCACAATGGCGCTGCGCGCACGGCCTCGGACTGGTAAACGGTGAAGACGGACCGCGGCAGCGAGGCCCGTACCGTGACGGCCGCCGCCCCGGCGGTCACATTCGCCAGCCATGCGGTTCGAAGACGTGCGTTCTGCATGGGAACCTCCGTCGTGCCCTTTACTCGACGGTAGGTCCGATTCTTGAACGCACGGACTCCCGTGCATAACAGTTCGGCTTACCCGGCTTAACTTTCGGCGGCCTGTTTCCCCGCGAGCACCTGCTCCAGATGTTTGTCCAGTTCGGTGAGCTTCGCGGAGATCGACGCGATGGTCGCGGCCGAGCGATTGAGATTGTCGATGGCGTCCTCGAGCAGTTCGAGGCGCTGCGAGATCGACTTCATGCGATGCAGGATGGTGTCCACGCCGGTGGCGGTGGGCAGGTTCAGCAGGCCGAGCACGGCCTCCTGCGCCTCCAGGGCGGCATCGCGGGCATCCTGCGCCCGGTCGATGGCCCCGCGCGCGATGGGATTGCCGAGCACGTCGTTCAGCAGATTGGCGATCATGGGATTCTCCTGGCGGGATTCAGCTGACCGGAACCAAAGTCGTGGTGGCCCAATCGGATTCCGCCTCGATGCGGCCGAGCTCGGTCACCGGGGCCTCGTTGTACTGCCATTCGCGGGCAATGCGATGCCAATTGCCCTCGGCGCGTAGCTGTCCCAGCGCCGCCATCACCATGACAAGGGTGCGCAGCGTGACCAGCTGCTCCTGCGGCACTGATTGCTTGCGAATCAGCCCGAAGCTGTCGGAGGTGGGGACAATGGTCTGTGCCATTGCATCGTTCACCATTTCCGTTGTGATGCACAGGTTTTCGTCGGTGGTCAGCCAGCCGATCACCGCGCCGACAATGCCTGCCGCCTCCGCCACCGGTACCGAATCGGGATCCGGGATGAAGCCCGCCTCGCTCAGTGCCCGGTGCACCCCCGGGGCGTCGTCCTCGGCCATGGCGCGCTGAATCCGCAGCTGATGTTCGACCGCGTCGGCGGCCACGTATTTGTAGAGTCCGAAATCCAGGAATGCGACCCGGCCGTCGTCGCCGACCAGGAAATTGCCGGGATGCGGGTCGCCGGAGAACTGCCGGTAGCGCAGCATGCCGCCGCCGAAGAAGCGGAACAGGATCTCCGCCACGCGATTTCGGGTCTCCTGATCGGTGTCCTTGATCTCCTCGAATCCACGCCCCGGAAAGAATTCGGTGACCAGCACCCGGCGCCCGGACAGGCTCGAGACCACATCGGGTACCACGATGAACGGATGCCCGCGGTAGAGCCGGGCGGCGGCCCGCTGGTTCTGCGCCTCCAGCTCGTAGTCCAGCTCCTCTTCCACGCGATCGCGGATCTCCTCGGCCATGGCCTTCGTATCCAGTGCGGGCGCAATGATTTTCAAGCCGTGGGTGAGCAGCGCCATATTCTTGACATCGGCGCGCACCGCCTTGTCGATGCCCGGATACTGCACCTTCACGCAGACCTCGCGGCCGTCGTGCAGCCGCGCCCGGTACACCTGGCCGATGGAGGCCGAGGCCAGGGGCTTGTCCTCGAACTGTGCGAAGTGTTCCTTCAGCGTGCCGCCGAGATCCTCCTCGATCACCTTGCGCATCTTCTCGAACGATACGGTCGGCGCCGAATCCCGCAGCTGGGCAAGGGCTTTCTGGAAATCCTCGCGGATCTCGTCCGGGAAGATGCCGCCGTCCACCACCGACAGCGCCTGCCCGATCTTCATGGCCGCCCCGCGCATGGTGCCCAGGCCGTTGACCAGCGCCCGCATGGCCTCCGCCTGGCGGCGGTCCATGACGACCTTCTTCTTCTCGTCGCCGCGCCCCACCGTGGCGACCTTCGCACCAGCCTGTCGCAGCACCTGACCGGCGGCAATACGGCCGAGTGCGGCGGTGCGCACCGTGCGGGAGGTGGGGACCTTCTTGTCCATGGGATCTTTCGCCATGTTCGTCTCCATGCATCAATGAATGAGGTCTCATTCACCAAAAATCTAACAGCCGCGCGACACCCCTGTAAATAAGTGAACGAGACCTCACTCACCTAATTTTCCGGGCGGTACGCTGTCTCCGACGCCGCACCTGTCCCGAGAAAGCGCCCATGACCACCGAAGGATCGACCGCACCCGACCGCCCCAAGCGCGGCCGCCCCCCGCGCGCCGAACTGGCCGCCCAGCGCCGCCGCGAACTGATCGAGACCGCCTATGCTGTCTTCATCGACAAGGGCTACACCGCGGCGGGAGTCAACGACATCACCGATCGCCTCGGCGTGGCCACCGGCACCTTCTACCGGTACTTCGACTCCAAGCGCGACATCCTCGACCACGTCATCGATTTCGGCATCGAGAAGATGTTCGACGTGGCCCGCGAGGCCTGGGGCGACGGCCCGCCGGAGGACTTCGAAGGCTTCCTCACCCATGTCCGCGCCGTTGGCGAAGCGGTCCTGCGCGCCGTCGACGACGAACCCGGCATGATTCGCATGCTCATGTTCGAGGGCACCGCCGTGGACGCCGAACTGACCGCGCGCCTGCTGGCCGTCAACGAGGCCCTCGCCGCGGGCACCGCCGCCGCCCTCGAACTCGGCATTGCCCAGGGTTATCTCCGCAACGATATCGACACCCGCACCCTGGGCCGCGCCATCTATATGATGCTCACCCCCAGCATGGTCGACATGATGTCCGGCCCGCTCGGCCCCGAGGCCCGCGCGCACAATCTCGACGCCATCCTCGATCTGCTGCTCAACGGCCTGCGCAAACACTGAAAGGAACCGTTCACCTGATGGTGGCCGTCGGCAGGCATGCTGGAGTTCGTGGCGATGGATATCGCGCAGGCTCGGCCTGCGCCGGTGGGGTCCGATGTGGTGCGGGCGCGAGGCAGTGAGTACGCGGTGCTATTGCGCCGGGTGCGGCACGCGCGGCTGCTGGATCGACGGGTGCGGTATTACGGCGGGCTGACCGCCGTCGCCGCGGCGGCGTTCGCGGGCGGTTGGGCGGCCTTCGCGGTGATCGGGGATTCGTGGTGGCAGTTGGGAACCGCGGTATTCCTGGCCGCGGTATTCGCGCAGTTCGCATTCCTGGGGCACGATGCCGGGCATCGGCAGATCTTCCGGACGCGGCGGGCCAACTACCTGTACGGGTTGTTCGCCGGGAATCTCGCCATCGGGCTGAGCATCGGCTGGTGGACCAGCAATCACAATCGGCACCACGCCCATCCCAATACCGAGGGCGCCGATCCCGATATCTCGGGGATCCTGGCGCACTCCGGCGATCGGGCCGCGACCGGTAAAGGCTGGCGGCGGTTCATCTTCCGGTATCAATCCTGGTTGTTCTTCCCGATGCTCCTGCTCGAGGCGGGGAGCCTGCACTACGCGAGTGTGCGCGCGGTGCTGAGCTGGCCGCTGCGCCACCGCATCTGGGAGGGGGCGCTGTTGGCGGCGCACGCCATCGGGTACCTGTCCGCGGTGTTCCTGGTGCTGTCGCCGGGCAAGGCCCTGGTCTTCATCGCCGTGCAGCAGGGCCTGTTCGGATTCTACATGGGCTGTACCTTCGCACCCAATCACAAAGGGATGGAGGTGCTTTCGGCGGACGAGGCCACCGACTTCCTGCGCCGCCAGGTGCTCACCTCCCGCAATGTGCGCGGCGGCCGGTTCATCGATGCGGCGCTGGGCGGGTTGAACTATCAGATCGAGCAACACCTCTTCCCGGCCATGCCGCGCCCCAGCCTGCGCCGCGCGCAGCCGATCGTCGCGGAGTTCTGCGCCGAGATCGGCGTGCCGTACAGCCAGGCCGGATTGTTCGACTCCTACGCCCAGGCGTTGCGGCACCTCGATGCCGTCGGCCGGTTCGCCGGGCCGACGGCATCCGATCGGGCTGCGCACTGAGCGGATTCGTCAGCGCGCCTGGGCTTTCCGGAATTCCGAGGTGCTCAGGCCCGCGACGCCCCAGTCCTCGAGCTCGACCTCGTCGATAATGACGAAGGTCAGCCGCGGGTCCTTGTCGAGGACGTCGACGAGGACTTCGGTCATACGGGCGATGATCTCGGCCTTCTGCGCGGCGGTAGCGCCTTCACGGGTGATCTTGACATTGACGTACGGCATGGCGGGGACTCCTTCGAATGCGATGGTTTCAGCGGCGGGCGGTGACGAAGCCGCCGTCGTGGTCGAGCTGGGCGCCGGTGGTGAACTCGGCATCGGTGAGATGCAGGACGGAGGAGGCGATTTCGGCGGCCTCCGCGACCCGGTTCAGGACCGCCAGGGCGCCCAGCTCGTCCACATCGGCGCTGTGCAGCGGGGTGCGCACAATGCCGGGCGCGACCTCGTTCACCCGAATGCCGTACGCCGCGAGCTCGGCCGAGAGCGAGACGGTAAGTGCGCGGACGCCGCCCTTGGACGCCATGGCCGCACTCGCCGGGAATCCGGCAATGGAGTGCGACAGCAGCACGGTGGTGATATTGACGATGGCGCCGCCTGCGCCCTGCTGGATCATCCGGCGCGCGACGGCCTGGGTGACCAGATAGGTGCCGCGCAGATTGCCCTGCAGGAACCCGTCGAGCTGATCCGGGGTGACCTCGGTGAACGGGGTCGAGCCGAAGGTCCCCGCATTGTTGACCAGGATGTCGACCGAGCCGAACGCCTCGACGGCGGTCGCCACCAGGGCCGGACCGGTGACCTCGTCGGCTAGATCGCCGACCGCGAACCGGCTGCGCCCGCCGCCGTCCAGCTGTTCGACCGCCGCCGCGAGCTTGGCTCGATCCCGGCCGCCGATCACCACATTGTCGCCGCGCGCGATGAGGGCCGCCGCGACGGCGAAGCCGATACCGCTGGAACCGCCGGTCACGATGGCGGTGCGTGAATTGCTCGTCATCTCATCCTCTTTCGTCTCCGCCGGTCTTCGGTAACCGGCGCCCTTCGAGGATCGGCCGTGAGCGCTATATAAGTCCACAACGTAAAAGTTCGCCAACCGCTAAGCTGAGCTTATGGATTTTGATGTCCGGGATCTGGAGCTGCTCGACGCGCTGGCGACCGGCGGCACCCTGCAACAGGCGGCCGACCGGCTCTATGTCAGCCAGCCCGCGCTCAGTCAGCGGCTGCTCAAGATGGAAGAGCGGCTCGGCACCCCGCTGTTCGATCGGGTGGGGCGGCGACTGGTGCCCAATCTGGCCGGAAAACGGTTGCTGCCGAGAGCTTCTCGCATTCTCGCCGATCTGGGCGCCGCGGAGCAGGAGGTGCGTGAGGTCGCCCGCTACGGCGATCGCACCATCCGCCTCGCCACCCAGTGCGCGACCACCTTCTCCTGGCTCACCCCGGTCATGCGCGAACTGCGAATCAATCGCCCCGACAGCCTGATTCGCGTGCAGAACATCGGCGACGAGGATCCCGTCGACGCCCTGCTCGCGCAGCGCATCGATGTGGCCGTGGTGACCAAACTGCACTCCACCGCCGACCAGGTCCGCCTCACCCATCTCATGGACGACGACATGCTGGCGGTGGTCGCCCCGACCCATCCCTGGGCCACCCGGGATCACGTCACCGGCCCCGATTTCGCCACCGAGAACCTGATCCTCTACGACACCTACGACCCGAGCCGCCCCAACCCGACCCAGCCGCCGCTGCCGCCCGGCGCCCACCCGGCCCGCCTGACCCTGATCCCCATCCTCACCGAACTGTTCATCGAATTGATCGTCGCCGGTGAGGGTGTCGGCGTCCTCCCGTCCTGGGTGGCCGCGCCCTTCGTGGCGCGCGGCGAGATCGCCACGGTGCGCATCGGCCCCGGGGGTGATACCAGGCCCTGGTACGCGGGCGTGCGCTCCGATGACGATCGCCCGCATATCCAGGATTTCGTGACCCTCATCCGATCGCATTTCACTGCCGCGCCGGAGGAAGCGGCGTCCCGTTGAGGGATACCGCTCATGCGCCTGTCGAGTGCTGGCGCGCATCGGGGACGATGACGACCTTGCCTGTCACCGTGCTGGATTCGGCGAGTTCCAGGGCGCGGGCGGCCTCGGAGAGGGGTATGCGGGCAGCGACCACGGCGCGCAGGGTGCCGGTGGCGGCGAGGCCGAAGACCTCGGTGAGGTCCGCGGCGAGGCGGTTGCGGAAGCGGGTGAGATTGCGCTTGCCGGACCACAGGTTGTAGAAGTGGGCACTGCGCTTGTTGGGCAGTGCGTTCCACAGCAGCAGGCGGGCGACGAGCTTCAGGACGGGGAGCTGGGAATTGCCCTCCTCGTTCTTGGTGGCGGCGGTGCCGTAGGACACCAGGGCGCCGCCGGGGGCGAGCAGGCGCCAGGAGTCGACGATGCCCGGACCGCCGATGTGGTCGAAGACGGCGGCCACGCCCTCGGGGGCGAGCTCTCGAACCTGTTGTGTCACATCACCGCGGTAGTCGATCTAGGTGGCGCCCAACTGGGCCACGGCTTCGGCATTGCGGGCCGAGGCGGTGCCGATGACGTGAATTCCATTGGCCCGGGCCAACTGCACCAGGGTGGAACCGACGCCGCCATTGGCCCCGTGCACCAGGATGGTCTGGCCGGGCCGGACCTTGGTGTGCCGGAAGAGCATCTGGTAGGCCGTGATTCCGTTGACCACGAAGGTTTCCGCCTCGGCCGGGTCGAGCGCCTCGGGCACCCGGACCAGGTCGGCGGCGTCCAGCAGTACGTGGCTGCTCCAGCCGCCGATCTTGGTCAGCGCGGCGACGCGGCGGCCCACCAGATTCGGGTCGGCCTGGTCGCCGACGGCGATGACGGTGCCGACCAGGTCGTAGCCGGGCACGAAGGGGAAGGCGGGCTGGTCGTAGTACTTGCCGCGGCGCATCTGCTGCTCGGCGAAGGAGACGCCGGACGCGTCGACCCGCACCAGCGCCTGATGCGCTGTGGGAGCGGGCACTTCGCGCTCGGTCACGAGCAGGCCGTGCGGTTCGACCTTGCCGGGGAGCACGATCTCGGTGGCGTGGGTGATGGTCGGAGTGGTCATTGTTCTTCCCTTCCTGATGGTGAGTGATTGGTCAGTCACTCTATGGCTCGAAATAATGCCCCGGGACGGGGCATCGTTCGAAATCTCTAGCGGGGCTTCGGATGTCGAATGCCCGCGGTGACGATGGTGGCCCAGTCGTTGGTATTGCCGTCGAGTTGCAGGGTGGTGATGAGGTGGCACAGCTGGCCCCAGGCGATGAAGCGCTGGACCTCCGCGTCCGGGGCGCCGGAGCGCCGCTTCACGAAGCCGGTGACGCGGGCCAGGCCATTGCGCATGGCCTCGCCGACCTCCGGAATATCGGCGACCGAGAGGGCGTGCACCTGGATCATGAGCAGGTTCTTGTCGGCAATGAGCTCGGTATAGGCCCCGCCCATTTCCCAGAGCAGCTGCTCGGGATCGTCTCCGGCGCGGGTGGCACCGGTCGACATGGCGCGCTCGATCTGTTCGAAGGTGCGCTCGAGGGCGGCGACGAACAGGGCGACCTTGCCGGGGAACAGCTTGAAGACATAGGCGGAGGAGATGCCCGCGGTCGCCGCCACATTGGTGATCGGCGTGCCGTGGTACCCGGTGCGGGCGAACTCGACGATGGCCGCGTCCACGACGGCATCTCGGCGAACGTCCGATCGGGAGAGGCTGGCTCTGGGCTTTGTCATGTGAGTGACTATACACTCACTCTTTCCGGATTGTCCAGAGGGCCGCGAGAATCCCGTGCCGTGGATACCGTGGAGAGGCGATACGGCTCGGCAGATCCGAAGTGTGGAGGTTGCGTGAATTCCCTGGTCTCGGCGACTGATTCGTCCAAGAAGGCCCTGGTCGGCGTGCGCGTCTTCGATGGGTCGGGTATCACCGGGCCGACGACCGTGGTCATCGACGGGCCGGTCGTCGGCAGCGATGCCGAGGGCGCGGAACGGATCGACGCGCAGGGTGCGCTACTGCTGCCCGGTTTCATCGACGCCCACATTCATCTGCACGGTCCGGAATCGCTGGACCAGCTGGCCGCCTACGGCGTCACGACCGGATTGGATATGACGACCTGGCCGGTCGAGAAGCTGGCCGCGCTGCGGAATGTGCGCGTCGCCAGCGATATTCGCAGCGCGGGCGTGCCGGTGATCGGCGGCGGTGGGGTGCACGCCCAGCTGCCCGGATTGGCCGCCGACGCCGTCATCACCGGACCCGAGCAGGCCGATCGCATGGTGGCCGAGCGCGCGGCGGCGGGCTCGGATTACGTGAAGCTGGTGCTGGAAGCGCCCGGCCAGGGTGGTCCGGAGCCGGAGTCCGCCGCGGCCGTGGTGGCGGCCGCGCACGCCCGCGATCTGCGGGTCATCGCGCACGCGACCGCGATCAGCGCCTACGCGCTGGCCGCACAGATCGGCGTGGATGTCGTCACGCATGTGCCGCTGGACGGCGTGGTCCCCGCCGAAGTGATACGGCTGCTCGCCGACCGCGGCCTCACCGTCGTCCCGACCCTGGTCATGATGGAGGGCATTGCGGCGGCGGTCGGCGCGCCCGAAGCCTTCGACGGCTGTCTCGCCACGGTGCGCGCCTTGCACGAAGCGGGCGTGCCCGTCCTGGCGGGCACCGATGCCAATGCCCAACCCGGCGTTCTGTTCCAGCCGCCCCACGGCGCCGCTATCCACCGCGAACTCGAACTCCTGGTCGCCGCGGGCCTGACACCGGCCGAGGCGCTGCGCGCCGCGACCCTACTGCCCGCCGAGCACTTCGGCCTGCCCGACCGGGGCCTGATCGAACCCGGGCTGCGCGCCGACCTGGTCCTCCTCGACGGCGACCCCCTGACCGACATCCGCGCCACCCGCCGGATCACTCGAGTCTGGTGCGAGGGCGTCGAACACGATGTGGCGAAACCCGAGAACTGACAACGCCTCTCGTACAGCGTCGTGCCCCGCTGCCGTCAGGCAGCGGGGCACGGGATTCCAGAGCTACTGGAGCGCCTTTTCCGCGCCGCGGTTCAGCGGGACCGGGGCGGTATTGCCCGCGGTGGAGCGGTCGATGCCCTTGGCGGCCGGGTTGGCTTGCACCAGTTGGTCCTTGCGGTCGAAGAGGACCTTGGTCAGGACGCAGGCCAGGTTGGTGTCGATATTGTCGCGGACCAGCAGGACATTGGGGACCACGATGGATTTCACATCGGCGGGCAGTCCGTAGGTGGCGGCCGGGATGACGCCCTGCTCGTAGACCGGATTGACCGTGCGCATCTTGTCGAGCAGATCCGTGATATCGAGGAACTTCACCGAATCCTTCGCGGTGGTGAACAGGTCGGTAATGCCGGGGGTGGGCAGGCCGCCCGACCAGAACATGGCGTCGACCGAGCCGTCCTTCATGCCTTCGACGGTCTTGGTCAGATCCAGGCGCTGGGCGGAGATATCCGAATTCGGGTTCAGGCCCGCGGCCTGCAGCAGGCGGTTGGCAATGACCTCGGTGCCGGACTTGGGCGATCCGGTGGACACCCGCTTACCCCGCATATCGGCAATGGAGTTGATATTGGCGCCGGTGCGCACGATCACCTGGGTGTAGTTGGTGTAGATGCGCGAGATCGCCTGGACCGGTTGCTTTTCCTTGAAGGTGTCACCGGTGCAGAGCACGGCGTCGGCGGCGGAATCGGCGAGCGAGAACGCCACCTGGTACTGGCCCTGCACGAGCTGCTGGATGTTCTGCACCGAGGCGCCGGTCTCGGCGGCGGTGGCCTTCACCTTGCCGCCGGTGGCCGCCGAGATCTGCTCGGCGTAGGCATTGCCGAGCGCGTAGTACACGCCCGTGGCATTGCCCGTGGCAATGCTGACCCGCGTCTCCTGCGTCACCTCGCAGGTGATCTCCCCGCCGGTATCGGCCGCCGGGGTGTCCTGCCGGCCACCGCATCCGGTGAGCAGCGCGGCCGTGACCGCCGCCGCCACCGCGATCGTCGCGAATCTGATCATGATTTCCCCTCGTGTGAGACCGGCTTCGAAAGAGCTTGTGCCGGGGCCGGTTCCCGACGGTGACTTGTGAAGCTGGTGAGCGCCCAGGCCGCGGCCAGCAGCGCCGCACCGATGCCGAGCGTGACGAAGTTCGGATACAGCAGCACAATGCCCGCCAGCGCCGCGAGAATCCGGGCCGCGCGCCCGGCCCCGCCCGCCCCGAGGATCCAGCCGCCGGTGGCCATGGCCAGCGCCGCCACCGCGAGCGCGACCATCAGGCTGGTCGTCACGATCTCGATGATCGGCCCGCGGCCGAGCAGCCGCTCACCGGAGTCGGTGAGCACGAAGACCAGTGGAACCAGGAAGGCGGGCAAGGCATATCGCAGGGTCTGCCACATGGTCGGCAGGGGCCGCGCGCCGGTGACGGCCGCCGCGCCGACGGCCGCGAGGGCGGTCGGCGGGGTCACCTCGGAGAGCACCGAATAGTAGAAGACGAACATGGCGGTCGCGGGCGCCGAGACCCCCAGCGTCAGCAGCGCCGGGCCGATGATCACCCAGCCGATGACGAACGACGCCGTCACCGGAATGGCCAGCCCCAGCAGCGCCAGGGCGATGGCGGCCAGCGCCACCGTGGCCGCCAGCACCACGGTCGCATTGTCCGACAGCGCCGACGCCGTCCGCACCAGCACCGCCGCCAGCTGCGCGCCCAGCCCGGTCTTGGTGGTCATGGAGGTGATGATTCCGGCGGCCGCGCACACCGCCACCACCGGCAGGGCCGAGCGAATGCCCGACGACAGCGAGGACAGGCTGCCCGTCACGAACTCGCGCACCGCCGCGCGGTCGAACGAACCCTGGTGCCGCACAGCCCGATCGATGAGGGCCAGCGCCAGGGCGAGCGCCGTCGCATAGGCGACCGCCTTGGTGGCGCCGACTCCGATCAACAGTAGCACGATAATGGCGAGCAGCGACAGGAAGTGATATCCGAAGCGTGCCAGCAGCTTCCACGCCGGTATCGGCGTTTCCGCCGCTTCGCCGTCGGCGGGAGCCGCGCCCTGCGAATGGAACCGCCGCGCATCGATCTCGACCGCCAGCAGGATCCCCAGGTAGTAGAGCACCGTGGGAATCGACGCCCAGACCAGCACCTGGAGATACGAAACCTCCAGGTACTCGGCCACGATGAACGCCGCGACACCCAGCGTGGGCGGCGACAGGATCGCCCCCACGCCCGCCGCGGCGAGCATGCCACCCGCCTGTTCCGGCGAGTATCCGGCCTTGCGCAGAATCGGCCAGGTCACCGCTCCCGTGCTGACGGCGGTGGCGGTCCCCGATCCGGACACGGTCCCGAGCAGGAACCCGGAGGTGACGGCGGTCCGCCCCGGAGCGCTGTTCGACCGCCGGAACGCCGCCACCGACAGGTCGACGAAAAACCGCGCCGCCCCGGAGAATTCGAGAATCGCGCCGTAGATCGTGAACAGCACGATGTAGCTGGCCGCGACGTCGAGCGGCGTCCCGTAGAACCCGCTGGCCGAGTTGTACAGCGCGTCCACGATCTGCGAGAAGTCCAGTCCCGCATGCGCCACCGACCAGTCCTGCGGTAGCAGCCCGCCGTAATACCCGTAGGCCAGGAAGATCACGCCCACCAGCGGCAGCACCCACCCCGTGGTTCGGCGGCAGGCTTCCAGCACCAGCAGCAGGACCACCGCGCCCATCCCGATATCGACGGGATCGAGCAGCCCCTGCCGATTCAGGAAGGCGTTGTAACCCCCGCCCCCCGAACCGATTTCGAACGGAAGCACCGGATACAAGCAGGCGAGGAGCGCAATGGCGGCGAGCACCCAGTCCAGCCAGACGGGCCGATCGGCCCGATCCAGCCGCCGCCACCCCGACCCGTAACTCAGGAACACCAGCGGCAGCGTGAGCCCCAGAAACAGAACCAGGTAGTACTGGCTCCCCTGCGCCAGCGGCCGGAACACCTGCCACAGCGCCAGCACCCCGATCCCGAACGCCCACACCGCAACACAGCGATTCGCCCACCCGCTCAACCGCCGCGAGGGCCGTTCCTCGTCGTCAACCCCGAGCTCGGCCGGCGTAGCCAGACCCGTACTGGCACCTTGCGCAGCCAACATGTGCGAGACGATATAACGCTCAGTTTGTTTCTGCAGACGAACTACGCCCCCATTTCCGGGTTACGCCGCCCCGCCGTGCGGCCGATCCAGCATCCCCCGCGCCCGCGTCAACACCTGCACCGGATCGAAGGCGTCGGCATGCCACAGATCGGTGGCCACCGTGACCCGACTGCGCCACGCCCGCACAATCTCGGTATGCACCGGCCACCGCACGAACCGCCGCATATCCCGCTCGGTCTCCCAGACCGTGATGGACCCACCCCGGAACTCCGCGGGCCGCCCCCACAACCACAGCCCCACGGCCCCCTGCATGACAGGCCAGGTCCGGACCAACTCCGTGCCGAGTTCATAGATTTGGCGGACACCGCTCTCGGAACCGGTCTGGAAGTCCGTCACGCTGACGCAGACCTGCCCCGAGATGTCGTGCCGCGGACCGGGCTGCCACGGCAGGAGCACGGTGCCGTCGGCGAAGGCGGGGACGGAATCAATCGTACGCATGGGCATACCGTATGCGTCAGTGTACGATTAGGCAATGGTGGTGGGCTCCTCGTCAGGGTTCGTCGCCACCGCCCACGAGGGATTCGGCGGTGCGAGCTGCGGCCTGCTGCAGGGTGAAGCTGCGGCCGAGTGTGAGGGTGGAGAGGTCGATGCCCAGGGTCTTGACGATCAGGGCGCCGAATTCGACCCCCATGAGGGAATCGACGCCCAGGTCGGGCAGGCGGGTGGTGCGGTCGATGGAGCCGGATTCCACGCCCAGCACCGTCGCCAGCTGTTCGGCGAGCAGCCCGGCGACGAAGTCGGTGCGCTGCTGTTCGTCCAGTTCCCGCAGTGCCGAGCGGAGTTTGGCGGCGGCCGAGTCATTGTCGGCCGCCGCCGCGATGAGGGGCCGGACGCGGCCCACCAGTTTGAAGTGCGGGATGGCAGCCGCGACCCGTCCCCAGTCCGTGGCGGTAATGGCCACGTGGTGCTGGACATCGAGTTCGAGAGCCCGCTCCAGATACTCGGTGGCCTCGTCCATATCGATGGGATCGAAACCGGTGGTGCGCAGGTACTGGGTCACGCGATCGTCGGCCTCGGCCATGCAGCCGCCCGCCATATGGCCCCACCCGACCGCGAGCGCCTTGCCGCCGGGCGCGAGGCCGAGGCGGTCGCGCGCCGTCTGATCGGCAATGGCCTGTAGTGCGAGATTGGCCGCGGTGTACGAGTATTGGCCGACACTGCCGAAGGTGGCGGCGATCGAGGAGAACAGGACGAACATGTCCAGCTCGGCCCCGGTCGCGGCGAGAGCCCGTCGCAGGGCCCGGGCTCCCTCGACCTTCGGCCGGTAGACCGCGGCCAGGCTGTCCCGCTCCAGCGCCGCGATGCGTTGATCATCGACGATTCCCGCGGTGTGGAATACGCCGCGCAGTGGGTGATCGACGCCGTGCGCCCGCGCCAGTGCCGCGGTCACGGCGTCGACGTCGGTGACATCCACTCGCTCCGTGGTGATTTCGATGCCCTGCCGCTCCCAGGCCGCGAGCTGGTTCCGGCTCGCCTCGGTGCTCGCCCCGGCGCGTCCGAGCAGGACGAGGTGGCGAGCGCCCGAGCCGACCAACCGGCGGCCGATCGCCAGGCCGAACGCGCCGAAACCGCCGGTGATCAGATACCGAGCAGCCGGATCCACGGGGAGCGGCGGCGTGTGCGGCCGCACCGCCGGTGCGACGGCCTCGAGACTCAGCGCGATCCGCCCGATCCGATCCGGCTCCGCGGCATCTTCGAATGCCTGTGCCACGGTGTCGGTTTCGTAGAGGTCGACGGGCAGTGGCCGGTACTGCCCGGCGGCGAGCGCGGTCTCCGCGCGCCGCAGCAGGTCGACGGTATCGGCGCGGCGCACCCGCAGCATGCGGTCCAGATCGAAGGACCGGTAGGAGATGTTCCTGTCGAAGGACCCCATATCCAGGACACCGCCCCGGTCGCCCGCCTTCCCGATCCGCACGATGCGGCCGAATTCGGCCGCCGCCAGGCAACTCCGGTGCAGGACCTCGCCGTGCATGGCGCCGAGCACGATATCGGCGCCGCGCTCCTCGGTCAGGCGGAGCACATCGTCGGCGAAATCGAGCGAGCTCGAGTTCAGGGCGTGGTCGGCGCCGTCGGACAGCACGCTCGCGCGCAACTCGTCGGTACCCGCGGTCCCGATGACCTCGGCCCCGTGCAGTTTCGCAATCCGGACCGCCGCGGCGCCGGGGCCGCCCGCCGCATCGTGCACCAGGACCACATCGCCCGCGCGCAGGCGAGCCAGCTCCAGCAGCGCGTATTCGGCAATGGCGAAGGACATTACGCTCACGCAGTGGCCGGGCCGGGTGACGAGGGCGCGGTCGGTGGTGTGGAAGCGGCTGATCCCGCCCCGCGCGAACAGCATCACCCGATCGCCGACGGCCAGATCGACCACCTCCGAACCGATCCGGACCACGGTCGCATCACCGGCCATACCGGGGAGGATTCGGTCCGGCTCCGTGTCCGCCGCGCCGATGACCTCGAGCGGATTCCGGTCGCCGAGCCCGATCGCCCGCATCCGGACCTCGACCTCCGACGGTCCGGGCCGCCGCCGCTCGCAGCGCCGCCAGCCCAGTCGCGCGAGCAGGCGCGATCCGGGAGCCTCGAGGGTGTAGTTCGCCTCCGAATCCATCAGCGGCACAGCCTGATCGAGCGCTTCGAGACGGTCCGGCAGACTTGCGGTGAACACGGTGGACCAGCGCTCGCCGGAGCGCAGGATCACTTCATCGGTGTAGTCGTAGGTGAAGGCGCCCGGAACGGCGAGTTCGGCGGCGAGTTCGGCCGTGTCCACCTCGGATTCGACATCCACCAGGCGCCAGCGCAGGCGCAGTTGATCGTTCAGCAGCACCCGGCGCGCACCGGCGAGCGCGGTGTGCGCCGGATTCGGCGCGGTGGCCTCGCCGGGATGGGCGTAGGCGTGTTCCGTGACCAGGGTGACATGCATGGAACCGTCGCCGATCATGGGGATTTCGGCGCCGCGCCGTTCGAGCCACGCGTCGAGGAATTCGTCGAAGGCCACTGCCAGTCGGCGCAGTGCCCACAGGCCGTCCAGATCGTCGTAGTCGTTCCCGGCGACCAGCACGACGTGCAGTCGTTCCGCGTCCTCGAGACCTGTGATGGCCCAGAGCCGTTCGTGTACAATCGTTTCCAAGTCCTCGCGGCCGGGATCACCGACCGCGAGGACCTCGCTGCGCGCTGAGCCCGCCGCAATGCGCGCGGCGAGACGACCCGGCTCGGAGCAGAAGTCGACGATGAACGTGAATCCGGATTCGGCGGCGGGCAGTGCGGTGCGATCGACCGGTGCCCGCCGTTCCCACCGGTCCTCGTAGAAGTAGTCGGTCATCCGTTGCAGCGCACCGCGACCCGGCACGATCGCGCCGAGGCGCAGGCCGATCACCCGCACCACCACGTTCTGCTCGGCATCGAGCAGGTCGACATCGGCGATGAGCCCCGTAGCGTCGGTGAAGCGGGCCAGGACCGTCACCTCGTCGGGGAGCGCGCCGAAGACCCGCACCCCGGCCACGGCCACCGGGGCCAGCGCCTCCCTGCTCGTTCCGGCGGTATCCGAGAGCAGCGCCGCGAGGCTCTGCAGGGCGGCATCCAGCACGCGGGGGTCCACGAGATGCCCGGAATCCCGCGCGCCGGTCGCGTCCAGGGTGGCGAGCACGGTCGATTCCGATACCCGCAAGCCGGTGGCGAGCCGGAAGGCCGGGCCGTAGTCGAGTCCGCGTGCCGCGAACCCGGCGTAGAACGCCACCGGGTCGACGGTACGCAGCTCGTCGGGCTCGGGCAGTTTCACCGTGGCTGGCTCGAAGTCGCCCGCGACGAGCCGCCCGGTGGCATGGGTGGTCCACAGTTCACCGTCGGCATCGCGGGCGCGGATGGTGAATCGCCCGGTCGACTCCTCGACATGCAGCTCCATGACGGGGGCCGCACCGTCCTCGATGACGATCGGCGCGATGAACCGCACGTCCGCCACCGACACCCGCCCCGATGCGGTGCGCAGGGCCGCGGCACTGAGCGCGGCGTCGAGGTAGGCCGCGCCCGGCAGCATGCGAGCGCCCCCGACGACGTGGTCGGCCAGCCACGGCATGGCGCCCACGCTGAGCCGGGTCTGCCAGGTACCGGCCGGGAGCTCCGGATCCAGATCGCCGAGCATCGGGTACCCGCCCGGCGTGCCGAATTTGAGCCGCGCCACGATGGGCGCCTGACTGCGCAGATGCGTGCGCTGCCACGGATAGCGCGGCAGGTCGATATGCGGGGTCACCAGACCGTCGAACAAGGCGTCGACATCGAGCGCGCCCCCGGTGTACAGCCCGGCGATCGTCTGCCGCAGACTGTCGGAATCGGCCTGTTTACGACTCAGCGTGGCGACCGATGTCCCGGATTCGCCCGCGCGGATGAGGGTTTCGCGAATGCTCGCGCCCAGTACGGCATGCGGCCCGACCTCGAGGAAGACGCGGTGGCCCGCGCCGATCATGGCGGTGACGGCATCGTGGAAGCGCACCGTGTGCCGGACATTGGCGCACCAGTACCCGGCATCCCAGTCGGCTCCGGTGACGCGCTCGCCGGTGACCGTCGACCACAGCGGAATCGCCGGATCCGCGACCCGCAGCCCGGCCAGCGCGGTGTGCAACTCGTCGAGGATCGGTTCCATGAGGTGACTGTGATAGGGCACCTCGACGTGCAGTTGCTTGGCGAAAACGCCTTGTTCGGTGAGTGTTTCGGCGATCTCCCGCAATCGCGTCACCGCGCCCGCCAAGGTGACGACGCCAGCGCTGTTGACGGCGGCGATATCGACCCGCTCGTCCTCGGCAATGAGCTCCCGGGCGGCGTGCGGCGACAGCGCGACCGCCAGCATGCCGCCGGTGCCCGCCACGGTGGCCTGCAATCGGGCGCGGTGATAGCTGACCAGCAGCGCGTCGCGCAGCGACAGCATGCCCGCGACATAGGCCGCCGATACCTCGCCGACGCTGTGGCCCACCACCGCCGCGGGGCGGATGCCGAGTTCGCCGAGCGTGGCGAACAGCGCGACCTGCACCAGGAAGTTGGCGGGCTGTGCGACCGCGGTCGTCGTGACCCGCGACTCGGCCTCGGGCCGCAGCAGTTCGGCGACAATGGACCAGCCCGCGATCTCGATGAACTCCGCGTCGATGCGCGCGGCCTCCGCGGCGAAGGTTCCACTCGCCGTGAGGAGTTCGCGGCCCATGGCCCACCACTGCGGTCCCATGCCCGTGAATACGAAGACCGGATCGGTGTGCTCGCTCGTCGCCACGTTGGTCGCGCGACGGCCGGTGCCGACCGCGAAATCCCGTAGGGCGCGCAGCAATTCCGTATCGTCGCCGAAGATCAACCCGGCGCGGCAACGGTGGTGGCGGCGGGTCCAGGCGGCCTCGGCCAGACGTGCCGGATCGGCCCCGCCGGAGAGCAGTTCGGCATAGCCCCGCGCCACTTTCCGCGCGGCCTTTTCGTTGCGCGCCGAAATCGGGAATATCCCATAATGTTTCGGCTCCCGGACCGGGAGCGCGACCGGTGCGTGCTCCTGGAGAATGGCGTGCGCATTCGTGCCGCCGTAGCCGAACCCGTTGACCGCGATGGTCATTCGCTCGACCTCGGCTCCGACCGGTTCGGCGTCCCGCTGCAGCGTTATGCCGAGCGCGTCGAACGGGATATCCGGCGCGGGCTGTCGCAGCCAGCCCTGCGGGGGAATGATCCGCTTCGAAATCGCCAGGGCCGACTTGATGACGCTCGCTATGCCCGACGCGGCCTCGGTATGCCCGAGCTGACCCTTCTCCGATCCCACGCCCACCGGCCGGGCGCGCCCCTCGACCTGCCCGTACGCCCGCCCGATGGCCCGCAATTCGAGAGGATCGCCGATGGGCGTTCCGGTGCCGTGCGCCTCCACGTAGGTGACGTCGTGCGGTGCGATGCCCGCTCGCCGCGTAACCGACTTGGCAAGGGCTTCCTGGAGTTCGGCATTGGGGACCGTGATGGCGGTGGTGCGCCCGTCCTGATTGGATCCGGTCGCCTTGATCACGGCGTAGATCCGGTCGCCGTCGCGCTCGGCGTCGCCCAGTGGTTTGAGCACCACCATGCCCGAGCCCTCACCGCGTCCGTAGCCGTCGGCGGCGGCGTCGAACGGTTTGCTGCGCCCGTCGGCGGCGAGGAAGCCCGCCGTGCTCATGGAGATGAACGGCTCGGGCTGCATGAGCATATTGATTCCGCCCGCCAGGGCGGTCGCGCAGTCGCCGGTGTCGAGGGCCTGGCAGGCGAGATGCAGCGCGACGAGCGAGGACGAACAGGCCGTGTCCACGGTTATGGCGGGCCCGATGAGGTCGAGCGCGAACGCGATTCGATTCGACAGCATGGTGTACGAGGCGCCCGCGGCGGTGTGCATATCGACGTGCGGGAGTGCGTCGTTGGAATTGGATACCGCGAGGTGATCGAGGGTGAACGCGCCCACGTAGACGCCGATCGGGGCGCCCGCCGCCCGCCGCGCGATGCCCGCGTCGTCGAGGGCTTCCCACGCCACTTCCAGCACCAGCCGCTGCTGCGGATCCATGGCCGCCGCCTCACGCGGGGAGATACCGAAGAAGTCCGGGTCGAAGGCCCATGGATCGCCGGTCAGGAAGGCGGCGCGTTTGGTGTACATGCTTCCGGGCGTGCGTTTGTCCGGATCGTAGTAGCGGCGGTAATCCCAGCGGTCGGCGGGAATGTCGACGACCCCGTCGCGCTTGCCGATAATGAAGTCCCAGAACGATTCCGGTGAATCGATCCCGCCCGCGTAACGGCACCCGATACCGACAATGGCGATGTCAGCCAATATCTTTCCCTCACATGTTCGCGTCCGGCGCCAACACTAGGCGAGGGCCGGGAGCCGCGCCCGTTCGGTCGTACGCCGTCGAATCGGGGGTGTGGAGAGTTCGACCCCCGGCCCTCCGATGTGGGACGATCTTGCAGGTGAGCAACCGGACCGGTACTCAACAGCATCTGCAGGATCTGGCTCGGCTGCGGCGGGTCAAGGATCGGATCGATCGGGAATACGCGCAGCCGCTGGATGTGGAGCGGCTTGCTCGGGACGCGCATATGTCGGCGGGGCATCTCAGTCGGCAGTTTCGGGCGGCGTATGGGGAGTCGCCTTATTCGTATTTGATGACGCGGCGGATCGAGCGGGCCATGGCGTTGTTGCGGCGGGGGGATCTGAGCGTGACCGAGGTGTGTTTCGAGGTGGGGTGTTCGTCGCTGGGGACGTTCAGTACGCGCTTCTCCGAACTGGTCGGCGTGTCTCCGAGTGTGTACAAGCGGGAGGCGGAGGCGGAGCGGACCACGGCGGGGATGCCGTCGTGCGTGGCCAAACAGGTGACCAGACCGGTCAGGAATCGAGAAGCATCGGTCTTCGGGCAGCAATTAGCGTGATCGGCATGGACATCAGAATCAGCGAAAGCTACCTGCCCCATACCGACCCGGACGCCGCCATCACCTTCTACCGCGACATTCTGGGGTTCGAGATCCGCAGTGACGTCGGGTTCAGCGGGATGCGCTGGATCGCCGTCGGCCCGCCCGGCCAGCCCGAGATCGCCATCGTGCTGCATCCGCCGGCCGCCGATCCGGGCATTACCGATGAGGAGCGCAAGGTCATCGAGGAGATGATGGCCAAGGGCACCTACGGCGGCATCAATCTGGCCACCCCGGATCTCGACGGCGTCTTCGAGAAGCTCCAGGGCAGCGGCGCCGAGGTGGTGCAGGAGCCCACCGATCAGCCCTACGGCGTGCGGGACTGCGCCTTCCGGGATCCCTCGGGCAACATGATCCGCATCAAGCAGCTGGGCTGAAAGGGAGTACCGACGCATGAGCCCTGCCACGAAGAAGAGCGCCGCCACGGACAGTCACGATCTGATCCGCGTGCACGGCGCGCGCGAGAACAATCTCAAGGACATCAGCATCTCGATTCCGAAGCGCCGGCTCACGGTGTTCACGGGCGTCTCGGGCTCGGGGAAGAGCTCGCTGGTGTTCGCGACCATCGCAGCGGAATCGCAGCGGCTGATCAATGAGACCTACAGCGCCTTCGTGCAGGGCTTCATGCCCACGCTGGCACGGCCCGATGTGGATGTGCTCGAGGGACTGACCACCGCGATCATCGTCGATCAGGAACGGATGGGCTCCGACCCGCGCTCCACGGTCGGCACCGCCACCGATGCCAATGCCATGCTGCGCATTCTGTTCAGCCGCCTCGGCAAACCGCATATCGGGTCGCCGCAGGCGTACTCCTTCAATGTGGCCTCGATCAGCGGTGCGGGCGCGGTCAGCATCGAGCGCGGCGGGCAGACGGTCAAGGAGCGGCGCAGCTTCAGCATCACCGGCGGCATGTGCCTGCGCTGTGAGGGCCGCGGCTCGGTCAACGATATCGATCTGACCCAGATCTACGACGAGAACAAGACGCTCAACGAGGGCGCGCTCACCGTGCCCGGCTACAGCATGGACGGCTGGTACGGGCGGATCTTCAGCGGCAGCGGCTTCTTCGACATGGACAAGCCGATCAAGAAGTTCACCAAGAAACAGCTCAACGATCTGCTCTACAAGGAGCCGACCAAGATCAAGGTCGATGGCATCAACCTCACCTACGAGGGCGTCATCACCAAACTCCGCAAGACCACGCTGGCCAAGGACGTGGACTCGCTGCAGACGCACGTGCGCGCCTTCGTGGAACGCGCGGTCACCTTCCAGATCTGCCCGGAATGCGAGGGCACCCGGCTCAACAAGGAGGCCCGGTCCTCGAAGATCGAGGGCATCAGCCTTGCCGACGCCTGCGCCATGCAGATCAGCGATCTGGCCGAGTGGGTCGGCAAGCTGAAGGAGCCCTCGGTCGCGCCGCTGCTGGAATCGCTGAAGCATACGCTCGATTCGTTCGTGGAGATCGGGCTGGGCTATCTGTCGCTGAACCGGCCCTCGGGCACGCTGTCGGGCGGTGAAGCGCAGCGCACCAAGATGATTCGCCACCTCGGATCCTCGCTCACCGATGTCACCTACGTCTTCGACGAGCCCACCGCCGGATTGCACCCGCACGATATCCAGCGCATGAACAATCTGCTGATCCAGTTGCGGGACAAGGGCAATACGGTGCTCGTGGTCGAGCACAAGCCGGAGACCATCGTGATCGCCGACCACATCGTCGATCTCGGTCCGGGCGCGGGCGCGGCGGGCGGCGAGGTCTGCTTCGAGGGCAGCGTCGACAAGCTGCGCGCCAGCGGCACCATTACCGGCCGGCACTTCGACGATCGCGCCACGCTCAAGGACGCGGTGCGAAAGTCCAAGGGCGCATTGAAGATTCGCGGCGCGAAGGCGAACAACCTGCGGAATGTGAATGTTGACATCCCGCTCGGGGGTGCTCTGCGTGATCACCGGAGTGGCGGGCTCGGGCAAGAGTTCGCTCATCCACGGCTCCATTCCGGCCTCGGAGAACGTGGTCTCGGTCGACCAGACGCCCATTCGCGGTTCCCGGCGCAGCAATCCGGCCACCTACACCGGCCTGCTCGAGCCGATCCGCAAGGCCTTCGCCAAGGCCAATGGCGTGAAACCCGCACTCTTCAGCGCCAATTCCGAAGGCGCCTGCCCGAACTGCAATGGCGCGGGCGTCATCTACAGCGATCTCGCCATCATGGCTGGCGTCGCCACCACCTGCGAGGTCTGCGAGGGCAAGCGCTTCCAGGCCGAGGTACTGGACTACAAGCTCGGCGGTCGCGACATCAGCGAGGTCCTCGCCATGTCCGTCGCCGACGCCGAGGAGTTCTTCGGCTCCGGCGCGGCCCGCATCCCCGCCGCCCACGCCATCCTCGAACGCCTGGCCGACGTCGGTCTCGGCTACCTCACCATCGGCCAGCCCCTCACCACCCTGTCCGGCGGCGAACGCCAGCGCCTCAAGCTGGCCACCCACATGGCCGACAAGGGCGGCGTCTACATCCTGGACGAGCCCACCACCGGCCTCCACCTGGCCGATGTCGAAAACCTCCTCGCCCTCCTCGACCGCCTGGTCGAATCCGGCAAGTCCGTCATCGTCATCGAACACCACCAGGCCGTCATGGCCCACGCCGACTGGATCGTCGACCTGGGCCCCGGCGCGGGCCACGACGGCGGCAAGATCGTCTTCGAAGGCACCCCCGCCGACCTGGTGGCCGCCCGCTCCACCCTGACCGCCGAACACCTCGCCGCGTACGTCGACGCCTAGGAGTCGCGGGCCAGGAGGCGGGCGAGGGGGCGGCGGTGGTGGGGGCGGTGGTGGGGGCGGTAGCGGTCGGCCCAGCGGGGGTTGTCCTCGTTGCGGCGGTAGGCGGAGACTCGGCCAGCGACGCTGAAGCGGAGGTGGGTGCCGTCGCCGATGACCTCGCCGTCGGCGGCTACCGCTTGGGGTTCGGTCAGGTCGACCAGGAGTTCGCGTACCTGGCGTTCGCCGTAGACCTTGCTGTGGCCGACGGCGGCCAGGGCGAGGGCCAGGACGGCGCGGGTGCGGGAGAAGCGGAGGTCGGCGCGCAGCCAGCGGACGTCGAGCAGGCCCTCGTCGAGGCGGGAGCGGAAGGCGGGGACGGCGCCGTGCGGATGGTAGGGGTCATTGCCGACGAACAGGAACCAGACGTCGTGCCAGCGGTCGTCGATGCGCACGCGGATGGGGGTGGCGCGGCGCAGGGTGACCACCAGGGCGGCGGCGAAGGCGGGCCATTTGCCCCAGCGCTCCTGCCATTTCTCGCGCAGCCGCACCAGATCCGGATACGAGCCGAGGCTGGCGGTATTGATCCAGTGGTGGGTGCGAATGCCGTCGGGGGCATCGAATTCCACGCCCGCGATATCGACCGCCACGGCCTCTCCGGCGCCGGTGGCGTCCACGACCTCGCGCAGATCGTAGACGCCCAGGTCGCGGGCGAAATGGTTGAGCGTGCCGGTCGGTATGACGACCAGGGGCAGCTTGTGCCGCACCGCGACCGCGGCCGCGGCGGCAATGGTGCCGTCGCCGCCGGCCGCGCCCACCGCGACCAGGCGGTCCGGGTGCGCGGCCAGGGCCTCTTCGAGTTGTTCGGTGCAGTCGCGGCCGGGTTCGGTGCGCAGCACCAGGGCGGCGGGCAGCGCCGTGGCGATATCGAGGGTCGGGTCGTAGTACTGATCGCCCGAGATGGGTTCACCGCCAGCACCAGGCCGTGCCCGTCCGCCAGGACCGGTGCGTGGGCCTCGGCCTCATCGGATTCGCGCACCGGCCACCAGCGCCGGGTGGCCAGTGCGACGCCGGAGCCGATGGCCGCGCCGACCAGCACGTCGGAGGGCCAGTGCACCCCGGTGTGCACGCGCGAGTACGCGACGGTCGCCGCCAGCGGCGCCACCGCCAGCGCGGTGCGCGGGCTCTCCAGGGCGACGGCGGTGGCGAAGGCGGCCGCGCACGCGGCATGCCCGGACGGGAAGGACGAGGAGGTCGGCGCCTTGACCAGTCGCCGATGCGCGGGCAGTAGTTCGGCGGCCGGGCGGCGGCGCACGAACACCGACTTCAGGACGAAATTCACCAGCACCGAGGCGCCGCCGACGGACACCATGCCGCGCAGTGCGGCCCGCCGCGTCGATCCGGTCTTGGTGGCCAGCAGCGCGGCGGTGACGGTCCACAGCACGCTGTGATTGGCCGCGGTCGTCAAGCGCAGCATGCCGCCGTCCATCCCGGACTTGGGCATCCGGGCCACCATCCCGGTCACCGATCGATCGACATGACCCACCCTGCGGAACTTCCGCCTCAACCGCGCACTCACCCTCCCGACCCTACCGACCTTGACGGCCAGCGCATTTCGTACCTCCGGCAAATCCAGACCGCCCTGTTTGCTGGACCACTGGGCGCAATGCCCGATACGGGAATATGCTTGAGGTAACCGGCTGGTAGTTGTATCGAGGTTGCCGTGGCGTATATCGATCCGCTCTCCACGCAACGTTCGCCGACCTCCGGATTCGCGGCGGAACTCGAGGCTGCCGGGTTCGCCGACGCCATCGAGATCGGGCGAGGCGGTTTCGGCGTCGTGTATCGCTGCTTTCAGGCTGCCCTGGATCGGATGGTGGCCATCAAGGTGCTCACCGCCGATCTGGAATCGGAGAACCTGGAGCGATTCGTTCGCGAGCAGCTAGCCATGGGGAAGCTGTCCGGACATCCCAACATCATGAGCGTGTTCGAGGTGGGCTCCACCGCGACCGGGCGGCCCTACATCGTCATGCCGTATCAGGCGCACGGTTCGCTCGATGCCCGGGTCGCCGAACAGGGTCCCGTCAGCTGGCAGGAAGCGGTGCGCATCGGGGTGAAGATCTCGGGCGCGCTGGAGACCGCGCACCGGCGCGGCATGCTGCACCGGGATGTGAAGCCCGGCAATATCCTGCTCACCGAATACGGCGAACCGCTGCTCGGCGACTTCGGCATCGCCCGGCTGGTGGGCGGTTTCGAGACGACGGCCGGGACCATCACCGGCTCGCCCGCCTTCACCGCACCCGAGGTCCTGCAAGGGCAGACGCCCGATGCCACCGCGGATGTGTACAGCCTGGCCTCGACGCTGTTCTGCGCCAGCACCGGGCACGCGGTCTTCGAGCGCCGCAGCGGTGAGCAACTGGTGGCGCAGTTCGTGCGCATCACCAAGCAGCCCATCCCGGATCTGAGCGGCGCCGGACTGCCCGCCGATCTGACCGAGGCCATCGAGGGCGCCATGGCCCGCGATCGCGCGAAACGGCCCGGCACCGCAGCCGAATTCGGGGAGATGCTGCGCGAGGTGCAGGAGCGGCACGGACTGCCGCCGGACGAAATGGCGATACCGCTGCCCGCCGCCGAACCGGTCGGCCACCGCCCCGCGCCGACGCCGACCGGATCCAATCGGCGGCGCGGGACCTCGTCGGCGCGGGTGACCCCGCCGGTTCCGGCCACCCGGTTGCGGCCGCCGGTGCTCACGCGGGCGCTCGTCGACCGGGAGCGATTGCTGGATCGGCTGCGGCAGGGGAGCGGGCGGCGGCTGGTGGTCATCCACGGCCCCACCGGTTTCGGCAAGACCACCCTCGCCGCGCAATGGGCGGCGGCGCTGACCGCCGAGGGCACGTCGGTGGCCTGGCTGACCGTCGATCACGACGACAACAATGTGGTCTGGTTCCTGTCCCATCTCATCGAGGCCATGCGCGCCGTGCGGCCCTCGCTGGCGCGTGAACTGGGCGAGCTGCTGGAGGAGCACGGCGACGAGGCGGAGCGTTTCGTGCTAACCTCGCTGATCAACGAGATCGACCGGCGCGGTGAGCAATTGGTGGTCGTCATCGACGACTGGGATCGCGTCACCGATCCGGCCACCACGCACGCGCTGCGGTTTCTCATCGAGGGTTGCAGTCCGGCAGTGCAGACGGTGGTGACCAGCCGCCGCCAGACGGGGCTGCCCATGAGCTCCATGCGCGGGCGCGACGAACTGGTGGAAATCGGCACCGCCGCACTGCGTTTCGATATCGACGAGACCTACGCCTTCCTGGTCGAGCTGAGCGAGCTGGAGCTGGATCGCGGGGATGTGGAGGACCTGTGCGAATCCACCGGCGGGTGGATCGCGGCGCTGCAACTGGCGGTGCTGTCGCTGCGCGGCAGTGACGATCCCGCGCACTTGATCGGGCATCTGACCGGTCGCCATCACGCCATCAGCGAATTCCTGGCCGAGAACGTCCTGGACACCCTCGAACCCGGGACGCTCGACTTCATGGTGGCGACCTCCATTACCGAACGCATCTGCGGCGAACTGGCCACCGCGCTCACCGGGATTCCGGACGGGCAGGGGCTGCTGGAGCACATCGAGCAACAGGATCTGTTCCTGCGCAGGCTCGATGGCGGTAAGTGGTTCCAATATCACCGGCTCTTCCAGGATTTCCTGCAGCAGCGCCTGGAACACGATCTGCCCGAACGCATCGACGATCTGCATCGCGCGGCCTCGGAATGGTTCGCCGCGCACAAGCATGTCAGCGAGGCCGTCGATCACGCCCTGCTCGCCGGGGAGGAGCAGCGGGCCGTGGAGATCGTGGAGCGCGACGGCATGTCGCTGCTGGAGTACGGGCAGATGGCCAGCCTCATCGGGCTGGTCAACAAGTTGCCCGCCACGGTCATCGACACCCATCCGCGCCTGCAACTGGATCTGGCGTGGGCCAATATCCTGCTGCACCGCGCCGGTCCGGCCGAGCGGGCGCTACGGCTGGCGGAGGCGAATATCGATCACGGCGGGCTCGATCCGGAGGTCGCGGCGCTGCTGTGCGCCGAGGCCGGGGTCGTGCACGCGGTCATCACCGTGCGCGCCGATGTGCTCGCGGGGGTCGAGGACATATTGGCGCCCTGCTTCTTCCGCGCCGACGACCTGTCCCCGTACGTCATCGCCATCGGGGCGAATGTCGCGAGCTTCGCGGCCGGGTACCGCTATGACTTCGACGAAGCGCTGCGCATCCAAGAGTGGTCGGCCCCGTATATGCGGCGCAACAAGGGTTTCTACAACAATGTGCACGGCTTGTGTTTTCTGGGCGGCGAGGCCAGCCTGCAACTCGATATCGCCGGAGCCGAACAGTACTTCCGCAAGGCGATGAAGGTCGCCAAGCAGTCCGGAGGCAGTCACTCCTATGGTGCGCGGCTGGCCGGATCTCTGCTGGGGGAGCTGCTCTACGAGCGCAATGAGATCGTCGAGGCCGAACGGCTGCTCGACGAGGGCTACAAACTCGGGCCCGATGCCGGGGTGGTGGATTTCAAGTTGGCCCGGTATGTGGTGGGTGCACGGATCAAAGCTCTGCTGGGTGATCGCAGTGCTGCTATTCGCCGCCTCAACGAGGGCGCCCGCGTGGCGCATTCGATGAACCTGCCGCGGCTGCGCGCCGAGGTCGAGAACGAGCGGCTGCGGCTGGGGCTGCCGCCGCACCCCGAATTCGGCCCGCTGCCCGTGGTCGACTATCACAACCGCCGGACCCCGGTCGACGCCATCGACGAATTCACGGTTCTCTACGAGGAATTCACGTCGATTCGGCTACTGCTGGCCGAGGAGACTCCGGACAGCATCGCGCTGGCCTGTACGTGGGCGCGGGAGTGGGTCGACAAGCTCGAATCCGTGCACCGCCCACGGGAACTACTCAAGGCCCGCCGCCTGCTGGTGGCCTGTCTGGCCGCCGCCGGGCGCGGCGGTGAGGCGAAGACCCTGCTGGCTACCATAACCGCCCAATGCGCCGACCTGGGTTCGGTGCGCTACATCCTCGACGGCGGCCCGCACGTGGTGGCCCCCCTCGCCGCCCTGCAGGCGGACCAAACCTCGGGCCGCTGGCATCCCGAGTGGCCGCATGTTCCCGCTGCTTTCCTGCAAGCGCTCGTGGATGCCCATGCTGCGCAGACCATCTGAGCAGGACTGTTCAGTCCGCGCCCACCTTGCGGACTCGGGTGGTGTCCGAGGTGGCGGGGGTGCCCGCGAGGGTTTCGGGGCGTAGTTCGGGAAGCGGGGTGTTGGTGGCGTCGACGAGGGTCGAGTGGGATTCGCCGTCGCGAAAGGCGTGGCGTTCGCCCCATTGACGCAGGGCGACCACGGTGGTGAAGAGGTCGCGCCCGGCCGTTGTGAGCTCGTAGGTATGGCGTTTGCCGCCGGGGGCGGTGGCCGGGACCAGGATGCCGTGCTCGACGAGTTTGCGCAGGCGGTCGGCGAGGATATTGCGGGCGATGCCCAGCCGCTGCTGAAACTCGGTGAAGGCCGTCGCGCCGTCCATGGCATCGCGCACGATCAGCAGGCTCCAGCGGTCGCCGACCAGGTCGATGGTGCGGGCGACGGGACAGGTGGGATCGGTCCACTCGCGGGCCGGGGCCGGGGTCGCCGACATGGGCATCTCCTCCTGATCGGTTGCGATTTGAAACCATTATGCCTTACCTTAAATTGGTTTCAATTTGCTACCGATGGAGGTGTGGTGTCGACGGGAATCATGGCGGCGCAGCGATTCGTGCTGGCGTTGGTCTGCGCGGTGGCGGTGGCGACGATCTATGCGATTCAACCGATCCTGGAAGCGGCGGGCGGTGAGCTGGGGCTGAGCTCCGGAGCGCTCGGAGTGCTGGTCGCCGCGGGGCAGATCGGGTATTTCGCCGGGCTGGTCCTGCTGGTTCCGCTCGGCGATGTGGTGAATCGCCGGAGGCTGATCGTCGTGCATCTGATGCTCACCGCGCTGGGGTCGGCGATGGTGGCGGGTGCTCCCAATGGCGTTGTCGCGGTGGCCGGTTTGGCGGTTGCGGGTGTGTTCGCGGTGGTCGTGCAGGTGACGGTCGCCTATGTCGCCGCGGTCTCGGAACCGGGGGAGCGGGGACGCAATATCGGCGCGGTCACGTCGGGGGTGGTGCTCGGGATCCTCGGGGTGCGGATGCTCGCGGGCGTGTTGGGGGAAGTGGTCGGGTGGCGGGCGGTCTATGCGGTGCTCGCGGTGCTGTGTGTGGCGTTGGCGGTGACCGTTCGGGTGAAACTCGCTGCGGATGAGCGGGATTACAGGGCGGGGGGATACGGGCGGGTAGTGGCGGGACTCGGGCGGGCGGTGTGGACCGATCGGCTGTTGTTGGGGCGTGGGGTGATCGGGTTGTTTCTCTTCGCCTCCTTCGGGGTGCTCTGGAGTGGGCTGGCCCTGCCGCTCGGGGCCGCGCCGTGGGAGCTCGGTACCGCGGAGATCGGGCTGTTCGGGTTGGCGGGTTTGGCAGGGGCGTTGGGCGCTGGGCGGGCTGGGCGGTGGGCCGATGCTGGCCGCGCTCAGGCGATTACCGGCTGGTCGCTGGGGCTGCTCACCGTCTCCTGGGTGCTGATCGCGTGTCTCGGGGTGAGTCTGTGGGTGCTGGTGGCTGGAATCATCCTGCTCGACTTCGCCGTTCAGGCGGTGCACGTCAGCAGTCAGCATTTGCTGACTGCCGCGCATCCCAGCCGCGCCAGCAGTGTCATCGGGGCCTATATGGCTTTCTATTCGGTCGGCTCGGCCCTCGGGGCGGTTACGACTACCTGGGTTTACAGCGGTTGGGGGTGGGTGGCTTCGTGTGGGGCCGGTGCGGTCTACTCCTTGTTGGCATTGGCGGTGTGGGGGCTGACGCGGGTGCGTGGGGACAGGAAAGCTGTTGCGGCCAAGGCGATCAGCAGTAGTCCGGCGCAGATGTAGCTCGAGATGCCGATACCGGTGCTCATGGCCGACCGCGCCGAGTCGGCGACGGTGGCCGTGGCCGGGTCGGCGGACAGGGTGGGAATGACCGCGCCCGCGCTCTCGGTGACCGTATGGCTCAGTTCGCCGGGGGCCGGGTGACCGGCGTCGGTGAGGCGGTCTCGGACGCCGGTGCCGAGCAGGCTGAAGAAGACGGTGGTCAGCAGGGCGATGCCCAGGGCGGAGCCGAGTTCGCGGGCGGTGCTCTGGATTCCGGAGCCCTGGCCGGAGAATTCGGCGGGTACCTCGGCGAGCACGACATTGGTCACCTGGGCGGTGGCGAAGCCGACGCCGATGCCATAGAAGAACAGGGCGATGGCAATGGCCCACCAGGCGGTGCCGGTTCCGGCGATCAGGCCGAGCAGAGCCAGCCCGGCCGCTTCCAGGAGCAGGCCGATGCGCACCTGGGTGAGGGGTGCGGCGGTCATGCCGAAGCTCGCGCCGCTGGCGCAGAAGCTGCCCGCGGCGAGCGCCACCAGGGCCAGGCCCGCCTGTAATGCGCTGTAGCCCAGCGTGAACTGCAACCACAGCGGCAGGATGGCGATGATGCCGAATTCGCCGAGGCCGACGATCAGGGTGACGGCATTGCCGGTGCGGAAGGAGCGGATGCCGAACAGGCGCACATCCATGAGCGGTTCGCCGCCGGTGCGCGTCAGTGTGGACTGTCGCCGCCAGCATGCGTACAACGCGAGACCGGCGGCCAGGAAGGCGAGCAGGACCGGTGATGGTCCACTGCGCCAGGCAAATTCGCCGATGGTCAGCGGTGCGACGGTGTGCAGCCAGCCGTAGGCGCGGCCCTCGATCAGGGCGAAGGCGAGCAGTCCGAGGCCCGTGATCGACAAGGCCGCGCCGAGGTGGTCCACCCGGCCCGGAATGCGCTGCGGGGCGGGGAGATAGCGCAGCACGCCGACGGCGATCAACACCACGAGTGGGATGTTCACGCCGAAGGCCCAGCGCCAGGAGAAGTCCGCCAGCCAGCCGCCCAGCAGCGGCCCTATGGCGGCGGCCGCTCCGATGGTCGAGCCCCAGATTGCGAAGGCTTGGCCGCGCGCCTTACCGGTGAAGCTCGCGTTCACCAGTGCCAGCGAGGTCGGCAGGATCAGTGCGCCGCCGATGCCCTGGAGGAATCGTGCGGCGATGAGCAGTTCGCCATTGGGTGCGAGAGCGGCGAGCAGGCTTGTCAGGCCGAAGACGGTCAGGCCGATCAGGAAGATTCGCCGCGCGCCGTGCAGATCCGACAGCCGCCCGGCGAGCAGCAGCAGAGCGGCGAAGACGATGGCATAGGACTCCTGGATCCACTGCGCCTCGATCGAGGTGATGCCCAGGTCGTCGATGATCGGCGCGACGATCACATTGACGATCGTAATATCCACCACGATCAGCGCGACGCCGAGCGATACCGCGATCAGTCCCAACCACACCCGCCGTGCGGGCGCCTCTGTTTCGGTGGTCAATGTACCTCCATGATAAAGTAAATTTATCATGAAGCTAAATCGGAGACGGGTAGGTTGTCAATCCGATCGAAAATGACGAAGGAGGAATCCGGATGGCGGGGCAGTCGCCCGAAAGCATTGCGGCACAGCGAGAACGGCTGGCCGAAGCACTACAGGCCTACGGTGCGGCCTTCACCGAACTGGGCCGCCGGTTCGCCGTGGCGCTGAATGTGCACTCCACGGATGCGTTCGCCTTGCTCGAGATCGCCTCCGCCGAAGCCAAGGGCGGCCCGATCTCGCCCGCTCAGCTGAGCAAGCGCATCGCGCTGACCTCGGGCGCCATGACCGCGCTGTTGAATCGGCTCGAGCAGGCCGGGTACATCACCCGCACGCGCGAGCACTCCGATCGCCGGGTCGTCACCTTGCGGGCGAGTCCGCTGGTCAAGGAGTTGGGCGACGACTTCTTCGGTCCGATCAACGCGCAGCAGGATGCGGTGCTCGCCGAGTATTCGCCCGCTGTGCTGCGTCAGTTCGAGGCTCTGCTGGCGAGCCTGCGCGGCGCGATCGAGGACTACAATCGCTGACTGCATAGTTATTTGAAGTCGCGGAAATCTATTTACATCCGCCGGATTGCCGCCTACGCTCCGGGCAATGGTGAGAATCGCTGTGCTGTCGGATGTCCACGGCAATACGCTCGCGCTCGCGGCCGTCCTCGCGGAGATCGACCGGCAGCGCGTCGATCTCACGGTGAACCTGGGCGATATCGCCTCCGGCGGCGTCGATCCCCGGGGCACCTTCGACCTGCTGCGGCGGCGGCCCGAAATCATTACGGTGCGCGGCAATCACGAGCGGCAGGTGCTCACCTTCGCCGCGGATCGGATGAGCCGGTCCGACCGGCTCGCCGCCCGCCTCGCCACCCCCGATGATCGCGTTTGGCTCGAAAGCCTGCCCGTCACAGCCGAACCCGCGCCGGGCGTGCTCGCCTTCCATGGCAGTCCGGCCGACGATCTCTGCTATCTGACCGAAACCGTCGAGCCGACCGGCCTGCGCGAGGCGACCGACGCCGAGATCGTGGAGCGCCTCGGCGAAACCTATGGCCGCCACCGGGTTTACCTCTGCGGCCACACTCACCTGCAACGCACTCGCCGACTGCCCGACGGCTCCCTGGTGGTCAATCCCGGCAGCGTCGGCTGGCCCGCCTACGACGACGACCATCCGTATCCGCACCTGGTGGAACCCGGCACGCCGCACGCCCGATTCACGATTGTCGACGACAATGAACCATTCTGGACCGCAGTCGAATTCGCCCTCGAGTACGACAACGAAGCGGCGGCGCGCAGCGCCGAGGCGAACGACCGCCCCGACGTCGCCCGCGCCCTGCGTACCGGCCGGGTCTGATTCGTTCGGACCGTCTCGACGGCGCGTTCAGGCCCGTAGGTGGCGGATGATGCGCTGCAATTGCTCGGTGTAGAAGCGCTGGAATTCGGGGGAGTCGGGGTTCAGGCCCGTTACCCGGCGAACGGCCTGGGGCAGGACCGTAGGGACCATGGCTGCGCCCATGACGGTGAGCAGAAACGCGCCGGGGTCGATATCGGCGGGGAATTGGCCCTCGGACTGGCGGCGGCGCAGGTCCGAGAGGTCTTCGGGGGCGTAGTCGATGGGTGGGGCGCCGCTGGATTCGGCCAGGCCCTCCCAGGCCAGTAGGCGGCCCATGCGGGAGTCCTCGAAGCCGTTGTGGAGGTAGGCGGCGGCGAGTTCGTCGAGGGCCAGGTCGGGGGCCGCGAAGCCGCCTTCCATTTGCAGCCATTGCTGCTGGAGGGCCTGGTAGAGGCCGTCCTTGCCGCCGAAGTAGTAGGTGATGAGCTGCTTGTTCACGCCTGCCCGGTCGGCGATCTCCTGGACGCGCGCGCCCGCGAAACCCTTGGCGGCGAAGACATCCAGGGCCGCGGCCAGGAGTCTGCCGCGGGTGCGTTCGGCATCTCGCTGCCGTTCGTCGGCGGTGGGGACGAGTCGGGAGCGGCGGCCGGGGCCGGTGTCTTCATTCGTCTGATCAGCCATAACAAGGTGCAACTGTACTCGTGGTTTGACACAATCATCCAAGTGGATGATTATTGCGGCATGTCGAAGAACACTTCAGAAACCACCATTGCCATTGCCGGAGCCGGACTGAGCGGGTTGTGCCTGGCGCAGTCGCTGCTGGGCGCCGGATTCGACGTCCGGGTGTACGAGCGGGACGCTGCTCCGCACGCCCGGCGTCAGGGCTACCGCATCACCACCGACGAGCACGGGATCGAGGCATTGCGGCAATGCCTGCCGCCGCGGCTGTTCGAGCTGTATCTCGCCACCGCCAGTGATACCCGCGCGGGCGGGCACTTCCGCTTTTTCGATCAGCGCATGCGGGAGATCTTCAGCCTCACCTTCGAGGGCGATCCGACCGGGGAGGATCTTACCAAGCCGCGGCAGTCCGACCGGCAGACACTGCGGGCGTTACTGCTCGACGGTCTCGAGGATCGCGTGCATTTCGGTAAGGCCGCCGAGCGTATCGAGACCGACTCCGAGGGCGCGACGCTCCATTTCACCGACGGGTCGTCGGTGCGGGCCGATCTCGTGGTCGGCGCGGATGGCGCGAATTCACCCCTGCGCGAGCAACTTCTGCCGGATTGCGCGCCGAAGGGCACGGGGATGACCGCCGTGTACGGCTGCTCCCAGCTGATTCAGGACGGCGCCGCGCTGGTCCCGGCGGCCCTGGCCGACAGCGGGGTGCTGTCGGTGGGCGCACCCGGATCGGCGTTCTTCTTCACCACCATGCCGTTCAAGGAATCTCCGGCGAAAGCCTTCGCCCGCTTGGCTCCCGCGCAGCGCCCGCCCGTCGAGGACGACTACGTCATGTGGGCGATCATCTTCCCCGACAATGCTTTTCCGACCGACGCGCGGCTCGACAGCACCGCGCTGCACGGTCTCGCCCTGGCGGGCTCCCGCGAATTCCATCCCGTGCTCCAGCGTTTGGTGGAGCGTGCCGATGTCGACTGCACCCTCGCGGTCCCGCTGCGCGCGTCAACCAAGCCCGCTCACTGGCAGGCGTCCCGCGCCACCCTCATGGGCGATGCCGTCCACACCATGCCGCCCTTCGGCGCGCACGGCGGCAATACCGCCCTGCGTGATGCGGCCTTGCTGAGCGAAAAGCTCCAGGCGGCAGCGCGAACCGGCGCCTCGATCGAGTCGGCGGTCGCGGCCTATCAGCAGGAGATGCTCGCCTACTCGTTCAAGGAGGTGGAGGCTTCCGAGAAGATGATGACCCGCTTCACCACCCGCAATCCGATCCTGCGCTGGGGTATGATGCGCGTCGCCCCGTGGATCCAGTCGCTGCGCGGTAAATCCCTCGATCTCGAAGCCGCTTGACCCGGCCCTGCGCCACCGCATCCGCCGCTATCGTGAGTTCATGTCTCGCGCCGCCGATACCGTCTCCGTCGCGCCGCCGGTCATCCCGGGCGTGACCCGCTCGTTCGTCGAAGCCCGGGGTGTTCGTTTCCACGTGACCGAGGCCGGTGATCCCGAGGGCCGCCCCGTGGTGCTGTTGCACGGCTGGCCGCAGCATCACTACGCCTATCGCGATCTGCTGGCCGACCCGCCCGCGGGGCTGCGCATCATCGCGCCCGACCTGCCCGGCTACGGCTGGTCCGGTCCGGCTCCGCATCGCTGGGCCAAGGAGGACGTGGCCTCGGATGTGCTTGCGCTCCTGGATGTTCTGGGATTAGACCGGGTGCTGCTGGTCGGCCACGACTGGGGCGGTTTCATCGGGTATCTGATGATCTTGCGCGAGCCCGAACGCTTCTCCGGGTATCTGGTCCTCAATATGGCGCACCCCTGGGTCCCCGCGAAAACCCTGGCCCGCAATGTCTGGCGCTTCCTGCTGTATCAACCCTTGATCGCCGCGGCCGGTGTCCCGTTGCAGCAGCGCACCCGATTCCTGGAGCGGATGTTCGTCACCGCGCTCTCCGACCGCGGCGCCCTCACGCCCGACCAGGTCCGCATCTTCTCCGATCGTTTCCGCGATCCGGTCTGCGCCCGCGCCGCCACCGACACCTACCGCACCTTCTGGCTGCGCGAAATCCCGGCCTCGACGCGAACTCCCGAACGCCGCCGCGGCGCCATTCCCATTCGTGCGCTGTTCGGCGTCGACGATGCTGCGGTCCACCACACCCTGGCATCGGCCGCGACCGCACGCGCCGACGATTACACCCTCGAACTTATCGCGGGCTGCGGGCATTTCGTCGCCGACGAACGCCCCGATCTGGTCCGCGCGCGCCTGCTGGAGTTGGCCGCGGCCACCAAGTAGTCAGCAGACCGCGGCGGGATCGGCGGCGGCCCAGGCCAGGCGGCGGGCCGCCGGGAGACGATCGTCGATCAGGTGCGGCCGGGCGTCGAAGGACATGCAGGCGCGATTCTCCGGGGTGAAGGACGGCCAGGCGGGCAGCTCCGGCGCCGACGGGTTTCCGGTGTGGGCGAAGGCCGCGAAGGTGGAGATCATTGCGGTGGAGAGGGTGCGGGCGGTGGCCGGTTCGGTGAGATCGGCGGGGTCGAGATTGCCGAAGGTGTACGGGACGTCCGCGCCGTGCACCGGCCCCCGGGGACCCGCGGCGGGGTAGTCGAAGGTGTACTTCCAGACGGATGCGCCTGTGCGCTGGGCGTTTTCGGCCAGCCAGACCGAGGGCATGACGGCGAACCAGCCGCTGAGGATGTCGTTCAGCGGGGTGTGGCCGTCGATCGGGGTGCCGTCGTAGACCTCGAGCAGGTGGTTCCAGGTTCGATCGCCCACCGCCTGGCGGGCTTGGGTCTCGAAGCGGGCGCGATTGGTCGGGTTGATCAGGAACAGGTCGGCCTCCTTGTCGCAGGTGCCGATCAGAAGATCGATGCTGCCGTCGAGCGTCCGCAATGGGTGATCGGTGAGAACGATGTCGTCGATGACGTGTGGATAGGGTTCCAGCAGTTGGGGATCGGTGCGCGCCGTGGCCGAGGCTTGCAGCAGGTCCTGGGCGGGGACGTCCATGAGTTGTGTGGGATCGGTCAGGTTGAGGGTTTTCAGGACGGCCGTGGTGGTGAGCGCCGCGAACTCCGGTGTGCGGACGGGGCGGGGGCCGCCGCTGGAGAGGATGGCGCGGTGGAACAGGCGGCGGGCGGAGCGGATGCCCAGTAGCGGGCCGATGGACATGGCGCCCGCCGATTCGCCCATGACGGTGACGTTGTCCGGATCGCCGCCGAAATTGGCGATATTGTCGCGGACCCAGTTCAGGGCCGCCATCTGATCGAGGAGGCGCAGGTTGCCGGATCCCGGTTTGCCGGGCTGGTAGAGACAGCCGAAAGCGCCCAGTCGGTAGTTGAGGGTGACCAGCACACAGCCGCGGGCGACGAATGGCCTGCCGTCGAAGGCCGAGTCGCCACCGGTGCCCGCGACGAAAGCGCCGCCGTGAATCCAGACGATCACCGGGCGCTTGCCGTCGGTCGCGGGCGACCACACGTTCAGGTTGAGACAGTCTTCGCTCTGTGCGGAAGCCTCGGGTGCGTTCGGCAGCAGCGGCACTTGCAGTGCGGCGAAACCGAATTAGGTGGCGTCGCGAATGCCGGTCCAAGGTTCGGCGGGCTCGGGCGCGGCGAAGCGGCGGGCACCGGTGGGCGGGGCCGCGAAAGGAATGCCCTTCCAGACCACCATGCCCTCGGACGCGATGCCGCGGACCGCGCCGTGGCGGGTCTGCGCCACGGTCGACGAGGCCGGATCCTTACCGCACGCCGCGTTCAGCGCCAGGCTCGCCGCGCTCAGCCCGGCCAGGGTGAGGAAGCGGCGCCGGCTCGGTGCGCCGCTGGGGCGGCCGTCGATCATTTTCTCTCCCATTCGAATTCATTGTCGGCGACCGGCTCGGACAATTGCTCGTGCCGGGTCTCCGACAGCACCAGGACGCACACCACCGACAGCAGCGCGAAGGCGGCGACGACCAGTGAGACGCCGATGGTGTTGTTGCCGAACGATTTCTGCATGCTCGTGAAGATCAAGGGTGCGACGCCCGCGCCGATACCGGCGAGCTGATAGCCCAGCGAGGTGCCGGTGTAGCGGGAGGAGGTCGAGAACATCTCGCTGCACAGTGCCGCCAGGGGACCGTACCAGGCCGGATGCAGAATACACACGCCGATGACGAGCGCGATGAGCAGCATGGTCCAGCTGCCGGTGCGGATCATGGGGAACAGCGCGAAGGCGAACAGGCCCAGCGCGACCGCGCCCGCCAGGATGACCGGGCGGCGGCCCACCCGGTCGGTCAGGCCCGCCCACACCGGAATCAGCACCACCGAGAAGGCCGAGGCGATGGTGAGCGCGTTCAGCACCGAAGGGCGGGCGAAGCCCACGCTCACGGCGTAGGCGACCACGAAGGTGGTCAGCGTGCTCTGCGCGATGAACGCGCCCAGGTCGACGCCGACGGTCAGCAGCAGTTTGCGCCAGTGGTTGCGCAGCACGTCGAGCAGCGGGAAGCCGTGATCCTGCCCGGACTCCCGCAGCTGTTCGAACGCCGGTGTCTCGCGCACGCTCAGCCGGATGTAGAGCCCGACCGCCAGCAGTCCCAGGCTGAGCAGGAAGGGAATTCGCCAGCCCCACGACAGGAACTGCGCATCGGTGGTGAGACCGGCGGTGGCCGACATGACCGCCGTCGACAGCACCAGGCCCGCCGGTGCGCCCGCATTGGTGAAGCTGGCCCACAGCCCGCGCCGCGAGGTGGCGTGCTCGGCGGTCATGAGCACCGCGCCGCCCCATTCGCCGCCCACCGCGTTGCCCTGCACCACGCGCAGCAGGGTCAGCAGCAGCGGGGCCCACAGGCCGATGGCCGCATAGGTGGGCAGCAGGCCGATGGCGGTGCTCACCCCGGCCATGAGGGTCATGGTCAGCACCAGCATCCGCTTGCGGCCGAGCCGATCGCCGAAGTGCCCGAACACGATTCCGCCGAGGGGGCGCGCCAGATAGCCGGTCGCGAAGGTGGCGAAGCTGGCGAGGGTGGCGGTCAGCCCGTCCAGGTGGGAGAAGAAGACCTTGCCGAAGACGACCGCGGAGGCGGTCGAGTACAGCATGAAGTCGTAGTACTCGATGAGGCTGCCGGTGAAGCTGGAGGCCACGACCCGGCGCATATGGCTGCGCGCGTCCGCGGTGGAAGTTGTTGACATGGGGGAGCTCCCAGAGGTGACACAAAAAGATCAGGGTTCCTGATAGTCAGGTACCCTGATGATTGTGCTGTGTGGTCCAGCTCACGTCAAGAGGCCGAGCAACCCGGCGGCATTGCCCTTGAAAATGCCGGGCAGCACGTCGTCTTTCAGGCCGAGCGTGGCGAAATCGGCGAGCCAGCGCTCGGGCGCGATGAGCGGATAATCGCTGCCGAACAACACTTTTCGGCGCAGCATGCCGCCCGCCGCCTTGACCAGTTCGGCCGGGAAGTACTTGGGCGACCAGCCGGACAGGTCGATGAAGACATTGGCCTTGTGGGTGGCCATGGAGATGGCCTCGGCCTGCCAGGGCACCGACGGGTGCGCCAGAATCACTGTCAGACCGGGGAAGTCGGCGGCGATGTCATCGAGCAGCAGCGGGTTGGAGTAGCGCAGTTTGATCCCGCGGCCGCCGGGCAGGCCCGCGCCGATGCCGTTCTGGCCGGTGTGGAAGAGCGCGGGCATGCCCAACTCCTCCAGGGCCGCCCAGAGCGGATTGAACTGTGGCTCATTGGGTGCGAACCCTTGCAGGCTGGGATGGAATTTGAAGCCGCGCACGCCGTGGTCGGTGACCAGCCGCCGGGCCTGCTCGATCGCCGCCGCGCCGCGCAGCGGATCCACGGAGCCGAAGGGGATCAGCACATCCGCGTGCGCGGCCGCCCGCTCGGCGATCTCCTCGCTCGAAATGGCCGGGTGGCCGGTGGCAGTCGAGGCATCGACGGTGAACACCACCGCCGCCATACCCGCCGCGCGATAGCGTTCGGCAATATCGTCCACCGTCGGCGTGCGATTGTCCGAGGACTTGAAGTAGGCCGCCGACGCGTCCATCAACTCCTGATCCAGGGAGAGGCACCCGTGGTGATCCTGTTCGATGTGGACGTGCATATCGAGCGCGGTGATGGCGTCGACATCGATCTTGCATTCGTACTTCACGGGGTCTCCTCGTCCACCGCACCGTGCAGTTCACGAATGCGGGCCTTGATCAGCTTTCCGGCGGCGTTGTGCGCCAATTCGTCCACGAACACAACGGATTTCGGGATCTTGTAGCGGGCGATACGGGTATCCAGGAAGGTCAGCAGCTCGGCCTCGGTGAGCGTCGCGCCGGGGCGCGGCACCACGACGGCGCGGCCGACCTCGCCCCAGACCGGATCGGGCACGCCGATGACCGCGCATTCGGCGACGGCCGCGTGGGCGTAGATGGCCTGCTCCACCTCGGCGGGATAGACGTTCTCACCGCCGGAGATGAACATGTCCTTGAGCCGGTCGACGATATGGAGGTAGCCGTCGTCGTCGCGGCGGCCCAGATCGCCGGTGTGCAGCCAGTGCCCGTCCTCGAATGCGGCGGCGGTCGCGTCGGGCCGATTCCAGTAGCCGGGGCTGACATTCGGGCCCTGGACCAGGATTTCGCCGGAGTCCCCGGAGTCCCCGGAGTCCCCGGCCAGGCGGACGTCGGTGAAGAAGCAAGGCGTGCCCGCGGAACCCAGTTTCGCGCCGTCCGCTCCCGGATCGGCGGCCCGCAGCATGGTGACGCCTCGGTGAGGCCGTAGCCCTGGATGATGGTCAGCCCGCGTGCCCGGTAGGTCTCCAGCAGTGCGACCGGAATCGGTGCGCCGCCGCTGAGAGCATTGCGCAGCGAGGACAGATCGGCGGTGTCGAATCCTGGTGTGAGCGCCAGCGACTGATACATCGAGGTGACACCGAAAAGCATGGTGACGCGGTCGTTTTCGATGAGCCGCAAGGCGCGCGCAGGATCCCATTTAGCCTCGATGAGCGCGGTGCCGCCCTTGAGCAGCACGGGGAACAGCACTTGATTGAGCGCCGCGGTGTGGAACAGGGGAGCGGTGACCAGCGCGATCTCGGTACCGCGAACGTCCATGTCCACCAGCAGGTTGTAGACGTTCCAGGTGATATTGCCGTGGATGAGCATGACGCCCTTGGGCCGCCCGGTGGTGCCGGAGGTGTACTGGACCATGAACAGGTCGTCGAGCGAGATCGGCTCGTCGATCGCTGTGCCGGAACCGGATTCGCGCACCTCGTCGACCGCGACCGGGTCCAGGCCGAGCGCCCGTACCTCGTCGGAGCCGAGTACGGAATCGAAACCCTGATCGGCGATCAGCAGTCGCGGCCCGCAATCCGCGAGAATGAACGCCGTCTCCGGTGCGGCCAGCCGGGTATTCAACGGCACCAGCACCGCCCCCAATTTGGCCACCGCGAACATGGTTTCGACGAACGCCACCGAATTCCAGCCCAGATAGGCCACCCGATCCCCGCGTTCGACCCCGCGCCCGCGCAGCCCGTGCGCCAGCCGCACGGCCCGCTCGTCCAGCTCCCGGTAGCTCGTCGCCACCCCGTCCTGGACGAGGGCCGCCCGATTCGGCGTCATCCGGGCGCGACGGGTGGTCCAGGAACCCATTCCCTGGTCGTTCATCGATGTCTCCAAACTTCGCTGTCTGCCAACGTCTCGGACATATCAGCCGAGCCCATGGCGGTCCTTGAGCGACAACAGGTCTCGCAGGGCACGATCTCGGCGATCCGGCAACTCATCGGCCGCGATATCGCCGAGCTCCTCGGCGACGCCGGTCACCAGGCTTTCCATCAGTTCGGAAGTGAGTTTGGGCGAACCCAGATCGGCCCACCAGTCGACCATCGGGGGCCCGAGATGCTCGAGCACATGCCCCAGCCCGCCCGGTCCTCCGGACAGGTGTTGAGTCGCGAACGGCCCCAGCAGCGCCCACCGCAATCCCGGCCCTGCGGATATGGCGGTATCGATATCGGCCACCGACACTACGCCCTGCTCCACCAGGTAATACGCTTCCCGCCACAGCGCCGCTTGCAACCGATTCGCCACATGCCCGGGCAACTCCCGTCGAATATGCACCGGCTCTTTGCCCCAATGCCGCATGACCGCCATGGCAGTCGCGATTGCCGCCGCCGAAGTCTGCTCGCCCCCGACGATCTCCACCAGCGGCACCAGATGCGGCGGATTGAACGGATGCGCCACGAGCACCCGCTCCGGATACCGGCACACCCCCTGAAAACTGCTCGGCGCCAGCCCGGATGAACTACTGGCGAGAAGGACGTCCGGCCGCGCGGCAGCATCCAGCACCGCGAAGATCTCCCGCTTCACCACCAGCCGCTCCGGCCCGTTCTCCAACACCAGATCGGCCGCAGCCGCCGCCTCGGCCGGATCCGCCGTGAAGTGCAGTCGACCCCGCCAGTCCGCCACCGCGCCGAGTTCTGCCAACCGTGCGCCCACCGCATCGGGCAACGACTCCAGGGCTCCGCGAGCGGGATCCGTAGCGATCACGGTCAGCCCACGCGCCAAAACGAGCGCCGCCCAACTCGCGCCGATCGACCCCGCGCCGACAATGGCCACGGTGCCTATATCGTCGGCGTCAATCATTTCGCGACCGCCTTCCGTGCTGGTGCTCAGTGATATCCGCCGAGGCGAGGGTGCCGATGCAGTGCCGGATGGGCGGTGCGTCCGGCTGCTTGCGGGTGTGGTCCGGCTGGGCCGGGAGGGTGAATGCCTGCGGAGCGCTCATTGCGGGGCCGCCCGATATTCGGCGGCGAGTTCGACGAAGGCATGCAGGGAGGTGGGGTCGGAGAGGGCGTCGGGGCTGGTGACGGCTTCCGGTGGGGCGCCGAGGAGAATTCTCTTGGCGGGGAGTTCGAGTTTCTTGCCGGTGAGATTGCGTGGCACCACGGGGATTCGGTGGACTTCGTCGGGAATGTGGCGGGGGGACAACGAGGTGCGCAGGACGCGAGTGATCGTTGTGCGCAGGGGTGTGTCCAGTTCCGTGCCGGGGTCCAGACTGACGAAGAGGAGGAGTCGGCCGTTGCCGCCGTCGCGGTCTTCGAGGTGGACGACGAGGCTGTCGGAGATGCCGTCGATTTCCTCGACCACGCGGTAGAACTCGGCGGTGCCGAGGCGGACGCCGCCGCGGTTCAGGGTGGCGTCCGAGCGGCCCGCCACGTGGCAACTGCCATTGTCGTCGAAGCGGATCCAGTCGCCGTGGCGCCAGATGCCGGGCCAGCGGTCGAAGTAGGTGGAGCGCAGGCGGGTGTCGTCGGGGTCGTTCCAGAAGGCGACCGGCATGGAGGGCATGGGGGAGGTGATGACGAGTTCGCCGAGTGCCCCTGTGATGGGGCCGCCGGATTCGTCGAAGGCGTGGGCGTCCACGCCGAGACAGCGGCCGGAGATCTCACCGGCCCGGACCGGGAGTAGCGGGTTGTTCTGGACCAGGCCCGAGCAGACGTCGGTGCCGCCGCTGCCGACGTTCAGGTGGACCCGGGGACCGAACTGATCGCGGATCCAGGCGTAGCCCTCGGGTGGCAAAGGCGCTCCGGCGGAGCCGATTACGCGGAGTGGGAGGTCGAGTTCACCCGGTTGGAGTCCGGCCTTGCGGGAGGCCATGACGAAGCCGGGGCTCGCGCCCATGATGGTGGCCCGGGTCCGCTCGGCGAGACGCCATTGCCAGCCGACATCTGGGAACATCGGGTTGCCGTCGATCATGACGATGGACGAGCGGGTGAGGAGGCCGGAGACGAGGGCGTTCCACATCATCCAGGCGGTGGTGGTGAACCACAGCATGCGGTCTTGCGGGCCCATGTCCCAGGACAGGGTGTGGTTCTTCAAGTGCTCCAGCAGGATTCCGCCGTGGCCGTGCACGATGGCCTTGGGCTTGCCCGTGGTTCCGGAGGAGAACAGCACGAACAGCGGGTGGTCGAAGGGCACCGGGAGGAATTCCGGGGCTCCGCCGGGGGCGGCCGACAGGAGGGCGGGCCAGTCGAGGGCATCGTCGACACGCCATGCGCCGTACCAGATATCGGCCACGTGCCGCACGCTGGGCAGTTCTGCTCGGATCTCGGCGATCTGGGAGCGGCGGTCGATCTCCTTGTCGCCGTAGCTGTATCCGCCCGCGACCAGCAGGACCGCCGGTTCCAGCTGGGCGAAGCGGTCGATCACGCTGCGCGGTCCGAACTCCGGGGCGCAGCTCGCCCAGATCGCGCCGAGACTGGCCGTCGCGAGGAAGGCGATCAGGGTTTCGGGCGCGTTCGGCAGGTATCCGGCGACACGGTCGCCCGGGCCGACGCCGAGGCTCGCCAGCACGGCGCGCGCTCGCGCGACCTGGTCGCGCAGCTGCCCGAAGGTCAGCTCTACATCGGGTCGGGTCTGTGAAACACCCAGCACCGCAGTGCGATCGGAGTCCGCATCGAGACCCATGGCGTGCTCGGCGTAGTTGAGCAGCGCGCCCGGAAACCACCGTGTGCCCGGCATGACTCGTTCGGCGAGCACGTTGCGGTACGGCGCATGGCTGATCACCCCGCCGAATTCCCAGATGGCGGACCAGAATCCGTCGAGATCGGTCACCGACCACCGCCACAGGTCCTCGTGGCCGCCGAACTGCAGCCCGCGCTGCTCGCGCAGCCACCCGAGGAACTGCCCGACCCGGCTGTTGTCAAGCACATCGGCCGGTGGCGTCCAGACGATCTCACCCTGTTCGATACTCATGCGGGCTCCCCGGTCACCTTGGCCGCGCGCCCGGTGAGGAAATCGCCCATGCGCACCTTGGCGTCGTCGCTGCCCGAGGCAATGGCCGCCATGAGCGATTCCATGAGATATCCATCGCGCGGATTGGACTCCGCGATGCGCGGCAAGGCTTGCAGCACCGCGTAATTCGTCTGCGGCGCATTGGCGGCCATGCGCTCGGCGAGTTCGAGCGCCTTGTCGAAACCGTTCCCGGACGGCACCACATACTGCGAGAGGCCGATGGTCGCGCCCTCGTGCGCGTTGTAGGTCCGCCCGGTCAGCATCATGTCCGTCATTCGCGCCACGCCGATGAGCCGGGGGATCCGCACCGAACCCCCACCGCCGACGAACAATCCGCGTATGCCCTCCGGCAGGGCGTAGAACGTGGACTCCTCGGCCACCCGGATATGCGCGGCCGCGGCCAATTCCAGACCGCCGCCCACCACCGCGCCCTGGAGTGCCGCTACCACGGGCACGCGCCCGTTCTCGATGACCTCGAACACCCGATGCCACATGCGCGAATGCGCGACCGAGTCCAGGGTGTCCCGCTCCGTCATCTCCGCCAGATCCAGTCCGGCGCAGAAATGTTCGCCCTCGGCCGCCACCACTGCGGCGCGCACCTCCGGCCCCAGCGAGGTGAAGAACCGCTCGATGCCGAGGACGGTGTCGTCACTGAGCGCATTGCGTTTGTGTGGCCTGGCCAGCGTCAATACCGCCACGCCGCCCCTCGTTTCGGCGCGCAGGGTATCGGGCAGGGTGACGGCGGAGAGCGGTCGAGGCGGGTTCAACAAATCCTCCGGAGCAGCAGATCATCAGGTTTACTGATAATGCATCAGGTTTCCTGACTATGCAAGATCCTGCTTGAATGGCCGGGTGACCGATTCCGACGATCCGGCCCCCGCCTCGCTGCTCTACCTGATCAAGCGCCTCGAGCTGGCCAATCGCGCACAGCTGGACGCCCTGCTCAAGCCGTCGGGTGTGACGGCCCTGCAGTACACCGCCCTGACCGTGCTGGAACGGCGGCCCACCATGTCCTCGGCCGATCTGGCGCGGGCCTCCTTCGTGCGGGCGCAATCGACCTCGGATCTGATCGGCGCGCTGGAGCGGCGCGGGCTCATCGAGCGCGCCGTCGATCCGGCCAATCGGCGGCGGCTGCTCATCAGCCTCACCGAGGAGGGCCGAAAGTTCTTGGCGCGGTACAACCCTCGCGTCGCGGAAATGGAAGAGCGGATGGTCGCCGAGCTGAGCGCGCAGCAGCGCCGGGACTTCCGTGACTTTCTCGTCACGAGCCGCCGGGCGCTGAGCAAGGACTCCGACGCCTGAGCGCGGCCGCACGCTGAAACCGGCCCCGCGGGTCTTGAGCCGCTGCCGCCTGCGCGTTAGTGTGTGCGTATAGCGACCATGTATGCGTATCGCACACAAATGCACTAGGGAGTGAGTATGGCCAGGATTCTGTCCTTGGCTGCGGCGGTCGCCGAACTCGTCCACGACGGCGACACCGTCGCCTTGGAAGGGTTCACCCATCTGATTCCGGTGGCCGCCGGGCAGGAGATCATTCGACAGCGCCGCCGCGAGCTGACGCTGGTGCGCATGACCCCGGACATCGTGTACGACCAGCTCATCGGCGCGGGCTGCGCGCGCAAACTGGTGTTCTCCTGGGGCGGCAATCCGGGCGTCGGATCCCTGCACCGATTCCGGGACGCGGTGCAGGGGGCCTGGCCCGCGCCGCTGGCCATCGAGGAGCACAGCCATGCTGGCATGGCCAACCGGTATGCGGCGGGCGCGTCCGGACTGCCGTTCGCGGTGCTGCGCGGCTATGCCGGGACCGATCTGCCGACGGTGACCGACACGATCAAGTTCATCGACTGCCCCTTCACCGGCGAGCGGCTGGCGGCGGTGCCCGCCATCAATCCGGATGTCACGATCATTCACGCGCAGCGCGCGGACCGGCAGGGCAATGTGCAGCTCTGGGGACTGCTCGGGGTGCAGAAGGAAGCCGTGCTGGCGGCGCGGCGCAGCCTGGTCACCGTCGAGGAGATCGTCGACGAACTGACCCCCGTACCCGGCGCGATCGTGCTGCCGGGCTGGGCGGTCACCGCCGTCGCCGCTGTTCCCGGCGGCGCGCACCCCTCCTATGCGCAGGGCTACAGCGAACGGGGCAACGCCTACTATGCGGAATGGGACGCGATCAGCCGCGACCGCGACGCCTTCACCGGCTGGCTCGACCGGCACGTCTTCACGACCACCGGGAGCCCGGCATGACACTCACCGATATCGACGCCCCGGCCACCGAGCCGGGCTACACGGCCGACGAGATGATGACCGTGGCGGCCGCGCGAGCGCTGCGCGACGGCCTCCGCTGCTTCGTGGGCATCGGCCTGCCCTCGACCGCGGCCAATCTCGCCCGCACCACGCACGCGCCCGGATTGGTGCTGGTCTACGAATCGGGAACACTGGGCTCGAAACCGGATCGGCTGCCCGCCTCGATCGGTGACGGCATTCTCGCCGAGACCGCCGATGCGGTGATCAGCGTGCCGGAGGTGTTCAACTACTGGCTGCAGCCGGGGCGGATCGATATCGGCTTCCTCGGGGCGGCGCAGATCGACAAGTACGGCAATATCAATACGACCGTCATCGGCGGCGACTACGCGGATCCGGGGGTGCGGCTGCCCGGCGCGGGCGGCGCGCCGGAGATCGCGGCCTCCTGCGGTGAGGTGTTCGTGGTGGTGCGGCAGTCGCGGCGCTCGTTCGTCGACCGGGTCGATTTCGTCACCTCGCTCGGGCACGGGCGGGGCGGGGGCGAGCGGGAGAAGCTCGGAATGCGCGGGGCGGGAACGACTCTGGTGATCACCGATCTCGGGGTCATGCGGCCGGACGCGACCGGCGCACTGGTGCTGGTCGCCGTGCATCCCGGGGTGACGGTGGCGCAGGTGCGGGCGGCCACCGGCTGGGAGCTGCGGGTCGCGCCCGAGTTGTCGTCGACCGAAGCGCCTACGCCCGAGGAACTTTCGACACTGCGCGCATTGCGGGCGGCGTCATGAACAACGCATTTCTCTACGACGGGGTCCGCACGCCCTTCGGCCGCTACGGCGGCGCGCTGAGCGGTGTGCGGCCCGACGATCTGGCCGCGCATGTGCTGCGGGCGCTCGCCGAGCGCACCGGGCTCGATCCGGAGACCGTGGACGAGGTGGTGTTCGGGGCGGCCAATCAAGCGGGGGAGGACAATCGGAATGTGGCGCGCATGGCCGCGCTGCTGGCGGGCTGGCCCACCACCGTGCCCGGAACCACCGTGAACCGCCTGTGCGGCTCGAGTCTGGATGCCGTCGTCCACGCCGCCCGGATGATCGAAACCGGGTATGCGGCAACGGTTGTCGTGGTCGGTGTGGAGTCGATGAGCCGAGCGCCCTGGGTGATGTCCAAGCTCGCCAAAGGTTTTCCGGCCGGGAGTGAGACGCTGCACTCCACCACGCTGGGCTGGCGGCTGGTGAATCCGGCCATGCCCGGGCGGTGGACGGTCGCACTGGGTGAGGGCACCGAGATCCTGGCGGGGCGCTACGGCATCCATCGCGCGGCGCAGGACGAATTCGCCTCGCGCAGTCATCAATTGACAGCCAAGGCGTGGGACTGCGGGTTCTACGACGATCACGTCGTCACCGTGCCCGGCACCGATCTGGCCCGCGACGAATCGCTACGACCGGATACCACCGTCGAGATGCTGGCGCGGCTGAAGCCGTCGTTCCGCGGCAACGGCACCGTCACCGCGGGCAATGCCTCGCCGCTCAACGACGGTGCGTCGGCGCTGCTGCTGGGTGACGAAACCCTCGCCGACCGTATCGGTTTCGCTCCGCTGGCGCGTATCGCCGGGCGCGGTGCTGCGGGTGTGGATCCGGACGCCTTCGGCATCGGGCCCGTCGAGGCGGCGCGAACCGCTTTGCGGCGGGCGGGAATCGGCTGGGAGGACCTGGGTGTCGTCGAGCTGAACGAGGCCTTCGCCGCCCAGGCGCTGGCCTGTCTGTTCGAGTGGCCCGCGCTGGATCCGGCCATTGTCAATGTGAACGGCGGAGCCATTGCCATTGGGCATCCGCTCGGGGCGTCCGGCGGCCGCCTCGTCAATCAGCTGGCCCGCGAGATGCGGCGCAGCGGCAGCCGCTGGGGGCTGGCCGCGCTGTGCATCGGCGTCGGCCAGGGCCTTGCCGTCGTCCTGGAGGCACAGTGAAAATCGTTACCGGCCAGCAGCTTCCGATCTACCGCCCGGACGGGACGGGGACGCATCCGCCGCTGGACTTCCCGGACTACAAGTCGACGGCGCTGCGGCATCCCACGGAGCCACTGGTGCTGCTGCCGCACACGCTGACCGAGATCACCGGACCGGTGCTGGGCGAGGGCCTGGTCCGCCCCGGCGATCACGACCTCACCTTCCAGCATCGCGGTGATCCGATCGGGCAGAAGATCCTGGTCTTCGGCCGTCTGCTCGACGGTGACGGCCGATCCATTCCGCATTCGCTCATCGAGATCTGGCAGGCCAATGCGGCGGGCCGCTACCGCCATATCGGCGACCGCTGGGACGCGCCCCTCGATCCCCATTTCGACGGCGTCGGCCGCACACTCACCGACAAACAGGGCCGCTACGAATTCGTCACCGTCAAACCCGGCGCCTACCCGTGGGGCAATCACCACAATGCCTGGCGCCCGGCCCATATCCACTTCTCGGTATTCGGCCGCGCCTTCACCCAGCGCCTCGTCACCCAGATGTACTTTCCCGACGATCCGCTGTTCGGTCAGGATCCCATCTACAACTCCGTCCCGGAAGCCGCACGCGCCCGGCTGATTTCGCGCTTCAGCCTGGAACGCACCAAGCCGAACTGGGCACTGGCCTTCGAATTCGACATTGTGGTGCGCGGCCGCGCCGCCACCCCGTTCGAGGAGCCGCACGATGACTGAGACCCGATTGCCCGGCACGCCCTCGCAGACCGTCGGCCCCTACCTGCACATCGGATTGGACTGGGTGATCGACGGACGCCTGGTCGTCCCCGAGGGCACACCCGGCGGCTTCTGGATCCGCGGAGAGGTGCTCGACGGACTCGGCGAACCCATCTCCGACGCCATGATCGAGACCTGGCAGGCCGATCCGGACGGGCGCTTCGACCACCCGGACGATCCGCGCGGGCGGGTGCACGGCTGGCGCGGCTTCGGGCGCAGCGATACCCGCCTCGGTGAATTCGCCATCCACACGGTGCATCCCGGTGTGGTCCCGGACCGCGACGGCCGTTCCCAGGCACCGCACATCGATGTCTCGGTCTTCGCCCGCGGCATGTTGCACCGCGTGGTCACCCGCCTCTACTTCCCGGAGCACGCCGACCGCCACGCGACCGATCCGGTGCTGAGATCGGCACCCCCGCACCGCCGTTCGACGCTGGTCGCCGACCCTGCACCCGGCGGTTACCGCTTCGACATTCGCATTCAAGGCGAGCGTGAAACGGTGTTCTTCGATGTCTGAGGGTTTGTTCGACGGCGTGCTCGCGGCCGGTCCGGTCGCCGAGCGGGTGAGCGACCGCGCCTGGGTGCAAGCCATGCTCGACTTCGAAGGCGCGCTGGCGGCGGCCGAGGCGGAGGCCGGTGTCATCCCCGAGACGGCGGCGCGCGTCATCGAAAGCCAGTGCGACGCTGATTCGTACGATATCGCCGCACTCGGCGCAGGGGCCGTCGCCATCGGCAATCCCGCGGGCCCGCTGGTGCGCTCCCTGACCGCGCGCGTCGAGCCGGATGCGGCCGGGTACGTCCACCTCGGAGCCACCAGCCAGGATGTCCTCGATACCGCCGCCATGCTGGTCACCGCCCGCGCACTCACCGCCTTGGCAGCCGATCTGCGCGCCTGCGGCGACCGGCTCGCCGAACTCGCCGAAACCCATGCGCGCACCGTGCAAGCCGGGCGCAGCCTGCTCCAGCAAGCGCCCCCGATCACCTTCGGGCTCACGGCCGCGGGCTGGCTCACCGGCATGGCCGCGGCGCTGGACCGCCTCGATGCTCTCCGCCCGCGCCTGGCCATCCAATTCGGCGGCGCCGTAGGCACTCTGGCCGCCCTGGGCGACAGGGGACTCGACGTACGCGCCGCCCTCGCCCACCGCCTCGAACTGGCGGAACCCACCCTGGCCTGGCATATCGAACGCAGCCGCATCGCCGAGGTCGCCGCGACCCTCGGTCAAACCTGCGCCGCCGTCGCCAAGATCGCCCGCGATATCACCCTGCTCGCGCAAACCGAGGTCGGCGAGGTCCTCGAACAAGGCCCGCCCGGCACCGGCGGCTCATCCACCATGCCGCACAAGCGAAACCGGGTCGCGGCGGTCCTCGCCGCCGGATCGGCGGGCCAGGCTCCCGGCCTGGTCGCCGCCCTGCTCGCCGCCGCCCCCCACGACTACCAGCGCGCCGCAGGCTCCTGGCACGCCGAATGGCGTCCCTACACCGAACTCCTGCGCACCACCGGCTCCGCGGCCCACTGGCTGCGCACCTCCCTCAACCGCCTACGCGTCGACCCGGACCGCATGCGCGCCAACCTGGACCTGACCGGCGGCCTGCTCCTCGCGGAAAACATTGCCGTCGAACTGGTCTCGGCCTCCCACGGCGAACTCGGCCGCCAGGCGGCCGCCGACGCCGTATCCGCCTGCTGCGCAACCCGAGGAGCGACGGACGATCTCGGGACTCGGCTGGCCGCGGATCCGGCGATCGGGAAGTACCTGACCCTGGAGCGGATTCGGGAGTTGCTCGAACCGGAGCGGTATCTCGGCGTGACGGCGGAGCTCGTCGCGGGAGTACTTCGGAATTGGAAGGCGGTGGAGCTGTGAGTGTTGCGGTCAGCTATGCGGCTGAGGGTGTGGAGGATGGGCCCATCGTGGTGCTCAGCGGGTCCATTGGCAGTGATGGGCGAATGTGGGGGGGCGCAGGTGGGGCCGTTGGTGGCGGCGGGGTATCGGGTGATTCGGATGGATCATCGGGGGAATGGGGGGTCGGCGGTGCCCGAGGGACCGTACACGCTGGCGGATTTGGGTGGGGACGCGCTCGGATTGCTGGATCGGCTGGGGGTCGAGCGGGCGCATTGGGTGGGGCTGTCGCTGGGCGGGATGGTGGGGATGTGGTTGGGGGAGAACGCGTCGGAGCGATTGCGGTCGTTGACGTTGTGTTGTACGTCGGCCGAGTTGCCGCCGGTGAATTGGGCCGAGCGGGCGCGGGCGGTGCGGGCCAATGGGATGGGGTGGCTGGCGGAGACGTCGATGAATCGGTGGTTCACCCCGGACTGGCAGCGCGACCATCCCGACGAGGTGCGGTTCTTCCAGGAGATGGTCGGTGCTCAACCCGTGGAGGGGTATGTGGCCTGTTGCGGCGCAATCGAAACCATGGATATCGCGGCGGGGCTGGGTGCGATCACGACGCCCACGCTGGTGATCTCCGGGGCGGACGATCCGGCGACGACCACCGCGGACGGGCGCAGGATTGCCGCGGGCATTCCGGGGGCGCGGTTCGAAATCGTCGGTCCGGGAGCGCATCTGGCGACCACCGAGGCGGCCGATCAGGTCAATCCGTTGATTCTGCGACATCTGGAGGAGAACTCGTGAGCGATCGCGCGGAGCAGGGGATGCGGGTGCGGCGGGAGGTGCTGGGGGATGTGCACGTGGATCGGGCGGTGGCGCGGACGAGCGACTTCACCCGGCCGTTCCAGGAGTACATCACCGAGGCCGTGTGGGGGTCGATCTGGACGCGTCCGGGGTTGGACAGTCGGACGCGCAGTTGCGTTACGCTGGCCGTGCTCACCGCCCTGGGGCGGCACGAGGAGATCGCCATGCACGTGCGCGCCGCACTGGGCAATGGGCTCACCTCGGAGGAGGTCGCCGAAGTGCTGCTGCACACCGGCGCGTACGTGGGCGTGCCCGCCGCCAATGCCGCCTTCGCGATCGGGCAGCGGGTGCTGTCCGAGATCGCGGCGGAGGGCGCTGGCGAGGAGGGCCGATGACCGGAGACGAGCGCGATGGCGCGGCGGACGACACCGCCCGCGGTGCGCATTACGTGCAGTCGCTGGAGCGGGGGCTCGCGGTCATCACGGCGTTCGGTGCGCACAGCCCGCAGCTGACGCTCGCCGATGTGGCCCGCTCGACCGGGCTCACCCGCGCCGCCTCGCGCCGCTTCCTGCTCACGCTCACCGATCTCGGCTATGTCCGCACCGACGGCAAGCGGTTCTCGCTCACGGCAAAGGTGCTGGAGCTGGGGTACTCCTATCTGTCCAGCATGACCCTGCCCGAGGTGGCGCAGCCGCACCTGGAACAGCTCTCCGCGCAGGTACGCGAGTCCAGCTCGGTCTCGGTGCTGGATGGTTCCGACGTGGTCTATGTCGCGCGTGTCGCGGCCTCGCGGATCATGACCGTGAGCATCAATATCGGCACCCGCTTCCCGGCGTACGCCACCTCCATGGGTCATGTGCTGCTGGCGGGTCTGCCCGCCGCAGCACTCGACGACTATCTGCGCGAGACCAGTCTGGACCGCTTCACCTCGAATACCGTCACCGATCCGGCGGTCCTGCGCGCCGAACTGGAAACCGTGCGCTCCCAGGGCTATTCGATCGTCGACCAGGAATTGGAGGAGGGCCTGCGCTCGGTGGCGGCGCCGGTGCGCGATGCGACCGGCGCGGTGGTGGCCGCGGTGAACATCTCCACCCACGCCACCCGCCGCACCCTCGAGGAGATCCACGCCGATCTGCTCCCGCGGCTGCGCAGCGCCGCGCAGGGCATCGAACGCGATCTCGCCGCCGCCAAACCGATCACCCGGCTGGGCTGAACCGCCCGTCCGGGCCCGCCCGGAATCAACCGCGGGCCGACGCGTTGGCATAGATCATGAGCTCGGTGCTGCGACAGACTCGCTTCTCGATCCTGGACCGTTCGCGCCGCCGACAGGGCCAGACCCATCCTGAGGCCCTGCGCGAGACCGTCGAGTTCGCCCGGCTGGCCGAACGCTGGGGCTACCACCGCTTCTGGGTCTCCGAACACCACAGCGTGCCCGGTGTCTCCGGCTCCGCGCCCACCGTGCTGGCCGCCGCCGTCGCCGCGGCCACCGACCGGATCCGCGTCGGCACCGGCGGCGTCATGCTGCCCAACCATCAGCCGCTGGTGGTGGCCGAACAATTCGGCGTCCTGGAATCGCTCTACCCCGGCCGCATCGATATGGGCTTGGGCCGATCGGTCGGCTTCACCGACGGCGTGCGCCGCGCCCTCGGCCACGACAAACGCGATGCCGAGGACTTCGACGCCCAGCTCGGCGAACTCCAGCAGTACCTGAGCGAAGGGCGGCTGGGCGTGCACGCCTGGCCGGCCGAGGGGCTGCGCATTCCGGCCTTCCTGCTGGCTGTCGGTTCCGGCGCCGAGCGCGCGGCCCGCTTCGGGCTGCCCCTGGTCATCGCCCCGATCGCGGGCGAGACCGCCATGGCCGAGGCAATCGACCAGTACCGCACCAACTTCCAGCCCGGCTACTGGGGCGCGGAGCCCTACGTCGTCGTCTCCGCCTCCGCCGTGATCGCCGATACCGAGGCGCAGGCGCACCGCCTGCTGCTGCCCGAGGCTTGGTCGGCCGCCTACTCCCGCACCCACGGCGAATTCCCGCCCCTGATCTCGCCGGAGGAGATCGAGCGCGAACCCATGGCCGACCGCCAGCGCCGCATATTCGAGGAGTCCCTGCGCGGCCACATCCACGGCACCGAGGCCACGGTCACCGTGGCCCTGGAAGGTCTCGTCACCCGCACCGGCGCGGACGAAATCCTGGTGCACACCAGTACCTTCGACCGGACCGCCCGCCTCGAATCGCATCGCCGCCTGGCGGAGGCCGTCGGACTGGTAACACCGGTAGGGTCCGCTCATGTCCTATGAGGCCGACCCCCGCGTCGACGCCTATATCGACGCGCTACCCGAATGGCAGCAGCGGATCTGCCACGAGGTGCGAGAACTCGTGCACGCCGCCGATCCGGAGGTCGAGGAGACCATCAAACGGACGGTGCAGCCGTATTTCGTCCTCCAAGGCAATATCTGCGCGCTGCTGGCCGCAAAGACGCACGTGAACGTCTTACTCTACGACGGGGCGATCGTCCCCGATCCGGAGGGGATCATTACCGGCGGGCACGACAACAAGACCGCCCGCACGGTGGCGATCAAGGAAGGCGAAAAGCTCAATGCCCCAGCCTTGTCGGCGATGTTCCAGCAGATCATCGGCAACAACCGCGCGGGCGGCTGGCGCAAACTGAAGGGCTGAAAGTCCCACGCGCGCACTCACTCCCAGGTCGCGGTGTCCGGATCGACGCCATGGGCACGGGCATTCGCGGCGATGACGGCGCGGAACCACTCGGTCAGACCGGGTTCCAGGGCGTCGTAATAGTCGGCATAACCGGGCTCGTCGGTGAACATCCTGCCCATGCAGACCTGCATGGCGTGGGTGCAGTCGAAATACTGGGACATCAGGGCGCGATGGCGCTCGGCCAGCGCGTTCGCGGCGGCCGCGCCGGGAACCAGTCCTTCGCGCTTCGCGGCGGCGAGATCGGCGTTTAGGTCCTCGGTGTCGGCCGTCATGCGGGTCCAGTCGGCGAGAGTCCACTCGCCGGTCCGGTCGGCCCACTGCGCCCACTGCGCACTGTCGCCCCAGCGGTGTTCGGCTTCCTCGAGCCAGGACGCCCGCCATTGATCGCCGAATATCTCGACCTGCTGTTCGGGGGTGAGCTGGATGCCCTTGGACGAGACCTCGAGCATGCGGTCCACCGCGCCGACCATGCCCTCCAGCCGGGCAATGCGCTCGACCAGTTCCGAACGCTGGCGGCGCAGGTGCGCACCGGCATCGGCGTCCGGGTCGTCCAGGAGTTCGGTGATGCGGGCCAGGGAAAGGCCGAGCTCGCGATAGACGAGGACGCGATGGATGCGAGCAATGTCCGCGGGGGCGTACATGCGATAGCCCGACCAGGTCCGGCCGCTCGGCCGGACCAAGCCGGTGGTGTCCCAATGGTGCAGGGTGCGCACGCTGATGCCGACGAGCGCGGCCGCGCGGCCCACGGTCAGCGCGTCACCGGTGGGTTCGGGCTGTTCGGGTGCGCGGGAACCGGATGCCATCGGCTCAGTATCGCGCACCGGCCACAGCACCCGGCCACGCGTCACGGCCGGGGGACCTCGATGCCGATCGACCGCAGGAACTCCGCCTCCGCGCCATCGGGATCGATCGGACGCGCCGCGGTCAGCACCACCTGGGCGTTCTCCGGCGTGACGACGGCGAATTCCACCGAGTTCCACGGCTTCAGCTCCGGTTCGCTCGTGCAACCCGGCACGAGTTCCTCACAGCGCGTGCGGATCTCCTCGATCTGGCCGAGCACGCAGGCGAAGCTGATGCTCGCGGCGGGCGCCTCGGCGGGCCGCTCGCCGGGGACGAACAGCACATCCTGGAAGGCCCAGCGGCGCAGGTGGGTCACCTGCTCGGGCACCGAGAACAGATCGATGAAACCGAGTCCGCGCATCCAGAAATCCTTGGTGGCGGCGAAATCGGCGGTCGGGAGGATCGGGAACATGGGCATGCCGTAGAAGCCGCGATAGACCGCGGGGGCCACGGCATCGAGGGCGGGCATGGGGACGGGGCCGAGGTATTCCTTCGTGTCACTGTGTTCGTTCATGACACCGAGCCTCGAGCCTCACGCCGCGTCAGGGTCAAGCCGTATGGCGGAGGTCACGCCTCGCGTGCGCGGTGCGCCAATTGGACCGTCGCGTCCCGCAGTTCGCCGATGCCGTCGATCGGCGCGAAATATCCGACGCGGGTGACGGCGACCCCGCGCGGGGTCTGCACGCGCAGGTCCAGGCCGTAGCGGTCGGCGCGTTCACAGGTCGCGGCGGTCGCGTCGGGATAGCCGCCGAAGGCGTGGGCCATATCGAGCAGGGCGTCGGCGTGGTCCTCGTTGACGTGGGTGACCGCGCGCTGGGCATTCGGAATGATCGGATCCGGGTGCGCCGCCGCATAGTCCGCGGCGGTGGCGGAATCCATGCGCCCGTAGCCGCCGACCCAGCGCACCCGCTCGACGCGCAGCACCCACAGCGTGAAATCGCTGTAGTCGATGTAGTACTTCGCGGCGGGAACGGCCGCCAGATGCGCCTCGCGCGCGGCGTCGGCCGCCTCGCCCTCCGGGCGTTCCATCACACCGGCGAGGGTGACCCGGGCTCCGGCAAGGGGATCCGCCGGTGCGTCGGGCGCCACGATGGCCAGGCTCGCGCGGGGATCATCGAGCAGATTGCGCCCGTGCTCGGCCAGCCGCGAGACGCACAGCACCGGCTGCCCGTCGCTCAGACCGTAGGTGACGAACGACGCCCACGGTGCGCCGTCGCCGGTCAGCGATGCCAGGGTTGCCGTATTCGTGGATGCCGCAACGGTTTTCGCCTCTTCGGCGGGGGTCGGGCGGACCGCGTTGGCCACCGGCGCGAGCGGGGGCGGAGTCGAGGGAGCGTCGCCGGGATCACCGTGGTCGAGAGTCATATCCCGAGGCTACGCGGGCGCCCCGGGATCGGCCCGCCGGGTTCACAGCGGCTGGAATCCGGCTCCCACAATGCCGAGACTGTCGATTTCGGCGAGCACCGAGGTGATCTGATTGGAGATATCCGGTTCGTGAATCGGATTCCCGGGCCCGGTGCACGGCATCTCGGCCGAGCCCTCGGGGCTGAGTCCCGCGTTGATCATGCCGACGAGCTGATCGCCGCGCAGCACCGGTCCGCCGGAGTCGCCGTGATTGGCGCACACCTGGGAGAGGAATTCCTGCGGGTAGGCGTCCCACACCACACCGCAGGTGAATCCGGTGGTGCGGCCGTTCTTACAGACGGTCTCCCAGGGCGCGGCCGGTGCGCCGATACTCGCGACCACCGACGGCCCGACCTGCCGCACCGGCGTCACGCGCGCCGGATCGAGTTGCACGACCGCCCAGTCGTGGCCGACATCCTTGACGGCGACGAATCCTATGGGCCCGCCCTGCGGCGCGGCCTCGGACCACACCGCCACGCCCGCGTCCTCGGCGCAGTGGCCCGCGGTAATGCCGACCAGCTGCCCGGTCCGGTCGTAGCCGACGGCGGTCATGGTGCACAGCACCACCAGATCGGGACTCCCGGTCTGCAAGGCGATTCCCGAACCGCCGCCCACGACCGCTGGCGGATTCGCCTGCGCCGGTGCGGCCGTCGGCCCGGCCGCGATCAGGGCGATGGCCCCGCTCACTGCGATCTTCGTGGCGAAACCTATCGTGAGAACCATGCCCACTCCCTTCGGCCAACGAGCGCGCTGACCCGGGTCACGCTATTTGCCGATTCATAGCCAACAAGATCAACACACCGATTGTTGGCCAACTGTGATGCCGCGCCGACCGGCCGGGTGGGCGAAGATGGGTCGGTGACCGCCGAGAACGACCGCCCCCGCCCGCCCGCGCCGAGCGCTTCCATCCTGGTGCTGACCCTGGCTCGGAAGGTCGAGACGGAACTCGCCGCCGCCCTCGTCCCGCTGGATCTGACCATTGCCCGGCTCGCGCTGCTCGGGCACATCTCCGGGGTGCCCGGCGCCTCGTTCAGCGATCTGGCGCGCATGTCGGGCACCAGCGTGCAGAGCGTGCACACGGCGGTGAAGGCACTGGTGGCGGCCGATCTGGTGCGGGACCGCACCGCGCGGGCGGGATCCGCCTCGACCATCGAGCTCACGGCCAAGGGGACCCGGCTGCTCGAGCGGGCGCGCAAGGTCGTGATCGAGGTCGACAACCGCGTCTTCGGACCCGCGGCGGATCCGATCCAGCAGCAGGTCGGTTCGGCCATTGTCGCCGCCTTCGTCGCGGGATTCGAATCCTGAATCGGTAGCCCTGAGTTCGCTGATACTGCCTTCCGATGGCACCCTTCAACTTCATTGAAGGTTGGTGCTAGTCTGCGTGCACCATGAAGCTTCAGCTGCATTGAAGGTAAGGTCTCGGATCCTTGGAACATCTCCTGCTGTCCGTCCACGTGGTCGCGGGCATTGTCTTCGTCGGCGGTTCGGCCGTCGCCGCCAGCCTGTTTCCCCGCTACGCCCCCGTCCTCGCCGCACCGGCCGCCGACGGTGAGCCGCCCGCCGAATCCGACCGCAATCCGGCGGTCGCCCGCGCCATGCACCGGATCACCGGCAACTACGCCATCTTCGGCCTCATCGTCCCCGGCGTCGGCATTGCCCTGGCCCTTGCCCAGGACCGCATGGGCGAAATCTGGATCACCATCGCCATGCTGCTCACCGCCGTCGCGGGCGGCCTGCTCGCCGGTCTGATCCACCCCTTGCAGCGCGACGCCCTCCGCACTCCCGACGACGGCAAACAGCTGCGCCGCCTGGGCATGTGGGCCGGAATCTACAACCTGCTGTGGACCGTCGTCGTCGTCCTCATGATCGTCCGCCCCGGCTCCTGACCACCGTTCTCCCACCCGCACAACCAATTTCGGAGGATTCCGCCCATGACCGACCACGGTGTCACCTTCATCAATGCCATCGAGCTCCCGGCCGATCAGATCGACGACTTCATCCGGCAGTGGCGCGAGCGCGCGGCGCTCATGCGCACCGCCCCCGGCTTCCGCGACGTCCGCCTGCACCGCGCCCTGCTGCCGGGCGCCCGCTTCCAGCTCGTCAATATCGCGCACTGGGACAGCGCCGAGGCCTGCGAGGCCGCGGGCCTGAACCCGGCCGTGGTGGCCTCCGTCGACGAGGCCCGCAAGGTGGCCAGCGCCAATCCGGGTCTCTACGAGGTGGTCGCCGAGTTCGCCTGAGGCGGACGGCTTCCGGCGCGGCGGATGGCGCCGGGGGTGGTGCCCGCCATACGGGTGAAGGCGCGACTGAAGGCAGCCTCGGATTGGTAGCCCATGCTGGCCGCGACGGCCGCGATGGTGTCGCCGCGCGCGAGTTGCGCTCGGGCGGAATCCATGCGGCAGCGCGCCACGTAGTGCATGGCGGGTTCGCCCACGAGTTCGGTGAAGCGCGCCGCGAAGGCGGAGCGGGACATGGCTGCTTCGGGGGCCAGCAGGGCGACGGTCCAGGGGGTGCCGGGTTCGCGGTGGATGGCGGTGATCGCGCGACCCAGTTGCGGATCGCGCAGGGCGCCCAGCCAGCCGGTGCGGGCGGCGGGCGCCTCGGCCAGCCAGGCGCGGATGGCCTCGATGACGAGGACATCGGCGAGGCGGACGGTCACGGCCTCGCCGCCCGGGCGCATGTGCCGGAGTTCGGCCGCCATCAGGCGCAGGATGTCGCGGACGTGCGAATCGTCCTCGCCGCCCGGGCGATACAGCACCGGCGGGAGCACATCCAGCAGGCGACCTACCGCGGGCTGTTCGAAACTCACCACGCCGCAGATCATTACGGTCCGCGGGCCGTCGCCGCCGCAGTGCAGGATCGAGTACCGCTCGCCGAACATGCGCTGCGGCAACTCGTCCACGCGTCCCGTGGCGGGTGCGCCGGGCGCGCTGCGCAGCCAGTGACCGCGGCCGTGCGGCACCAGGGCCATATCCCCGGCCCGCAACTGGACCGAGGGTTCGCGGTCGACCTCGAGCCAGCCGCAGCCCTCGGCCACCACATGGAAGGCCAGGCAGTCCGGATACGGCGGAATCTCCAGCCCCCAGGGCGCGCCCGCATCGGTGTGCGAATAGAACACGCCCTGCATCCGCACCGGGAACAGCGCTTCTCCCAAGGGATCCCGGGAAATCCGGGGAGCCACCGGCACTGGACGATCGAGCACAATTCCGAGACTAACCGTCATGGATCATCCAGTCACTCCTTCCTAGCGTGGAGACATCACTTCTCCACTCCGAAGGAACCTCATGAAAATCCTGGTCCTGGGCGCCACCGGCGGCACCGGCGCCGCGGTGGTCACCGAACTCCTCACCCGCGGCCACGACGTCACCGCCTTCTCGCGGCACGCCGAAACCCTCCTGCACACCAGCCCCTCCCCGGCCCTGCGCGCCATCTCCGGTGACGCCACCGATCCCGCAGCCGTCGACAGTGCCGTCGCCGGTCAAGACGCCGTCGTCATTGCGCTCGGCATCACCGAGAACCCGCTCCGCGTCCGCTTCCTCGGCCCCGCCCACACCTCTTCGAAGATCCGTTCCCAAGGCACCGCCGCCGCCGTAGCGGCCATGCGCCGCCACGGCGTCCGCCGCCTGGTGGTCCAGAGCTCCTACGGAATCGGCCCCACCGCAGGCAAACTCCGCCTCATCGATAAAATCTTCTACCCCCTGGTCATCGGCAACCAGATAGCCGACCACGCCCGCCAGGAGGCAATAGTCCGCGCCAGCGACCTCGACTGGACCATCACCCAGCCGGTCCACCTGAACGACGCCACCCCCACCCCCGCCCTCGTCTCCACCACCGGCGAAGTCGGCAACTGGCACGTCCCCCGCACCACAGTCGGCCGAGTCCTCGCCGACACCGTCGAATCCCCCGCCCACATAGGCCAATCCGTAGCAATCTCCGCCCGTCTCTGAACGGTTCACACCCCTCCCGCCCGGTTCACACCCGTTGTTCACCGCTGACAAGGGGTGTGAACCGGCGGTAAAGGGTGTGAAGCGTCAGGGCGTTCGGTGGGGGGAGCGGTGGACGACTTCGCGGGCGAGGGCTCGGTATTGGTCGGCGCCTGCGGAGTTCGGGGCCCAGGTGGTGATGGGTTCGCCCGCGATGGTGGCGTCGGGGAAGCGGACGGTGCGGGAGATGACGGTGTCGTAGACGCTGTCGCCGAAGACTTCGGCTACGCGGGCCTTCACCTGGCGGGAGTGGGTCAGGCGGGCGTCGAACATGGTGACCACGATGCCGAAGAGGGTCAGTCGGGGGTTCAGGCGGTCGCGGACCTTGTCCATGGTGTCGGTCAGCAGGGCCAGGCCGCGCAGGGAGAAGAACTCGCATTCCATGGGGATGATGACGCCGTCCGCGCAGGCGAGTGCGTTCACGGTGAGCAGGCTCAGGGAGGGCTGGCAGTCGATGAGGATGTAGTCGTAGCGCTCGCGCACGGGGGCCAGCACCCGCCGCAGCGAATGCTCGCGGCCGATCTGATTGACCAGCTGGATCTCCGCCGCCGACAGATCGATATTGCTCGGCAGTAGATCCATCTCGGGGACACGGGTTTTCCGCAGCACGTCGTCGATCGGAATCGGTGCGGTGCCGAAGAGGTCGTAGACCGTCGCGGTCAGGTCATTGGGCGGGACGCCCAGTCCCGCGGACAGCGCGCCCTGCGGATCGAGGTCGACCAGCAGGACGCGCTGACCGGATTCCGCAAGCGCGGCACCCAGATTGATGGTCGATGTGGTCTTGCCGACGCCACCCTTCTGATTACACAGCGCAACGATCTGCGCTTCGCCTCCTTCATCAGTCCGCGAGTAGTTTGCCAGCATGTCGCTAGGCTAGTCGCCGCGCTCCGCGACACTTCGACGGGCCGGATGAGGGATTGCTCACGCGCTCCCGCTCAGTCGCGGCGCATGAGTTTCGTGAGGGTCGCGGCATCGGTCGTACGGGAGCCGCCCGCGAAAGCGAGGGTGGCCAGCGCGCGTTCGGCGGCCTCCGAATGCCCTGCGCCGCAGGCATCGGTCACCATGATCGGGAGATAGCCCAGATCGGTGGCGTGCCGCACGGTCGGTTCGATACCCACCTCGAGAGCGATACCGGCAATGGCGAAGCTGTCGATCCGCAAGTCGCGCAGAGCGATATCCAGCGGCGTGCCCGCGAAAGCGGACATGGTGATCTTGTCGAACACCACTTCGTCCGGGCCCGGGGCGAGTTCGGGAATCAGCTGGTACTGCGGCGATCCCTGCGGGAAGGCGGTGCGGACCGCGGTGGGTTCGTCCACGTGCTGCCACTCCATGGCGGTGCGCAGTTGCGCGACGCCCGCCGCCGGACCCGGAATCGACATGTGCCGCGTGTAGAAGACGCGAAAACCGTTCTCCCGCGCCGTATCCCGCAACCGGCGGCAGGACTCGGCAATGCGCTCCCCGTCCGGGATCTGACCGACGATGCCCACCTGCATGTCGTAGATGATGACGGCCATGCGCGCCGGATCGCAGGCGTCCTCGACGGTCTACGGGATGGTCAGGCCGTAGGCGTAGCGCATGCGGGCCTCACTTGGTCCGGTCGTAGGGCTCGGCCACGTCGACCGTGGGATCCATGAGCGCCTCCAGCGGCAGCGGGGCGGTCACCGGAATGTAGGTCCACTCCAGGAAACCCTTCTTGCTGAGCGGGAAATCGTCGATATAGCGCTTGGCCTCCTCGACGCTGTCGACCTCCCACACGATGATCACGCCGGGCTCGTCGGCGCGCGCGTAGTTCTCCCGCACGATCCCGGCCTTCCACAACCGCCACACATTGGCCACCTCCTCCGGCAGGAAGGGCGTAATGGTCTCCATGGTCACGCCGGGCTTGAATCGGTCGAAAGTAATGACCTTCATAGGATTTGAACTCCGTGTCTGTCGTCGCGGCCGGACGCCGCGGTACGCAGTCCATGGAAGCTCGATGATTACAGTGTTACAAGAACGCACTTTTCGGTAAGTACCGGAGACGAGAGATGTCCGCGAAGCGCTACTACTGCCCGGTCGAGGTGACCGTCGACCTGATCGGCGGCAAATGGAAGCCGGTGATCCTGGCCCACCTCAAGGAGGGCGTGCACCGCTACGGCGAACTCCGCCGTCTGATGCCCGCCACCAGTGAGAAGATGCTGATCCAGCAACTGCGCGAGCTGGAATCGGACGGCTTCGTGCGGCGCACGGCCCGCGACACCGTGCCGCCGCAGGTGGAATACGACCTCACCGGGGAGGGCTGGAGTCTGGTCCCGGTGCTGACCGCGCTCTACGAGTGGGGCGAAAAGCGCGGTGCGCGAACCGGTATCACCATCGAGGCGCCCTCCTGACCGCGTCAGGCGGGCGCGCCGACCCAGGTGGTGAGCGCCTCGGCCAGCCCGTCGGCGCCGGGCTCGGCGGCCGCCCAGGCGATATAGCCGTCGGGACGAACGAGCACGGCGGCGGGGACCGGGGTAGCGCCCACGCCGGGCACGGGCCACTGCGCGGTCGGCGAATCGGCGCTGACGATGTCGATCCGATCGGCCCACCCGGTCGGCTCGGGAGCCGGAGTTCCGTTGAGCAGCAACAGGACCGGCCGCGCGGCGCGCAGCAGTTCGCCGACGCGGACCAGCCCGTCCGATACCACGAGGTCGGCGTCGGGGCAGCGGCGGCCCGCGAGAGGGTGGTCGCACTTGGTGTCGTAGCGGATGTCGAGGGCGGTGATCATGAGGCCGAGGCGGTGGCGCACCGGGTCCGTGTCGATCAGATCGCTGAGCACGCCGCGAAGGGCGTCGGTGTGCGCGCCGGGGCGCATGAGGGCGGTTTGGGCGCGGGTGTTGTGCAGCACGCGCGCCGCGACGGGATGGCGCTCGGATTCGTACGTGTCGAGCAGTTCGGCGGAGGCGGTGCCGTGCACCGTGGCCGCGAGTTTCCAGCCGAGGTTGACCGCGTCCTGGAGGCCGAGATTCTGGCCCTGGCCACCGGCGGGGTAGTGGATGTGGGCGGCGTCGCCCGCGAGCAGCACGCGGCCCACGCGGTAGCGCTCGGCGTGGCGGGCGGCGTCGCCGTAGTGGGTCACCCAGCGGGGACCGTGCATGCCGAAATCGGTTCCGGCGAGCTCGGTGAAGTACGCGCGGAAATCCTCGAAGGTGAGTTTCGTGCCGCGCGGGAGGACCACATCGTGGCGTTGCACGACCAGCCGGTACCAGCCGGGCTCGAACTGGATGGCGGAGAAGTCCCCGGCGCCCGCGCGCTGTGCGAAGAAGGGCTGAGCCGGTGGATCGGCCAATTCGACATCGGCGATCATGCCCGTGACGGTGACGGTGGCGTCGGTGCCGGGGAAGGCAATGCCCGCGAGCTTGCGGACGGTGCTGCGGCCGCCGTCGCAGCCGACGAGATACGCGGCGCGCAGGCGGCGTGGGTCCGGTCCGCCGATCTCCACTTCGACGCCCGTGGCGTCCTGGCGGAATCCGGTGACCGGCGACGACCACTCGGTGACGGCACCCAATTCCACTGCGCGGCCGTTGAGTTCGCGTTCCAACGTCGACTGGAGAACGGCGAGCGTGTACGGGTGGCGGGTGTCGAAATCGCTGAAGTCCAGTGGCAGACCGCCGAAGTGCCCGGCCTGGCCCTGTGGATACACCCGGTCGAGCAGACCGCGCGAGTCGAGGATCTCCATGGTGCGGGCGTGAATACCGCCCGCCCGGGATTCGCCGGTGCGGCAGGGCAATCCGTCCACCAGTACCACCCGAACTCCGGCGAGCCGCAGTTCACAGGCCAGCATCAGGCCGGTCGGTCCGGAACCGGCGATCACAACGTCGGTGGTTTCCATGATCTCTCTCCTTAACAACGTTAAATACCTTAATGCTGTTAAGGAGAACAGAACGTTGTTAAGGTGTCAAGGACGAGAGGAGACCGTGGTGAAACTGGATGCCAAGGTGATCGCCGAGACCGCACTGGGATTGCTCGACGAGGGCGGGCTCGACGGGCTGACCATGCGCAAGGTCGCGACGGCGCTGAACGTGCAGGCGCCCGCGCTGTACTGGCATGTCAAGAACAAGCGCGAACTCCTGGACGCCATGGCCGTGCACGTCTTCGTGGTCGCCGTCGACGGGGTCGAGGCGCCGCGGCAGGGCGAGGACTGGGGGGAGTGGGTGCTCGAACTCGCGCGGCGGCTGCGCCGGGCCATGCTGCGCTATCGCGACGGCGCGAAGGTGCTGGCCGGAACCTATGTCAGCGACGAGGCCATGTGGCGCACGGTCGAATTGACGCTGCGCACGCTCGAGGACGCGGGCCTCGCGCCCACCGACGCGGAGCGGGTCTTCCCGATCCTGCTGCACTACACGACCGGGTTCGTCATCGAGGAGCAGGCGCGCGGCGGTGTTGAGTACACCGAGAACCCCTACCGCCCCGAGCATCTCGGGCAGCTGGTCGATCCGGGCCGTTATCCCCGCACGGCGCGGTTGGTGACCGATATGGCCGCCGCCGACGTGGACGCGGAATTCGATCACGGATTGCGGATCATTCTCGCTGGAATCGTGGCCACCGCGCGGACCTGATTCGAAAGTATGTTCGCCGAACGGCCGTGCGGCGGTGCGGGCTCACTTAGGCTGGGGACCAAGGGGGCTCGAACGCCCCGTTCCGAGTTCAAGAGTTGATCCTCATGAGCGTATTCGCCGTTTACGGGGCCACCGGTCACACCGGTCGGCTGGTCACCGCCGAACTACTTTCCCGCGGTAAGGATGTCGTCGTATCCGGGCGAAATCCCGCCGCCCTCGCCACCGTCGGGCCCGCCCGCGTCATGGCCGCGCCGCTCGACGATCCGGCCGCGCTGCGCGCGCTGGCGGAGGTCGCCGACGTCGTGATCCATTGCGCCGGACCATTCGCCGAGACCGGACTGCCCGTCGCCACCGCCGCGGTCGAGGGCGGCTGCCACTATGTCGACCACGCCGTCGAGGTGCATCATGTGCGCCGATTGTTCGACGAGTTCCCGGAGCGGGCCCAGCGCGCCGGGATCACCATGCTGCCCAGCGTGAGTTTTTATGGCGGACTGGGTGATCTGCTGGCCGGTGCGGTCGCCACGGGCGTGCCCGAGATCGAGCGCATCACCGTGGCCTACGCCGTGACCAACTGGATGATGACGCACGGCGCGGTGGAGACCGCGCGCCTGCTCTTCGCGGACACCGAGCGCATCGGCTTCGCCGACGGCGAGCGGCAGGTCGGTTTCGTGGAGCCGCGCAATGCGGTGTTCGCCTTCCCGCCGCCGGTGGGACCGCGCACCGTCATCGCGCCGGTGCCTTTCCCGGAAGCGGTGACCATTCCGCGGCACACCCGCACGCGGGCGGTGGAGGCGCAGCTGACCGCGCGCACCTTCGAGGAGGAACAGGCCTTCAGCAGCGAGAATGTCGCGGCCGAAGAGCGCGCCAACAGCGAATTCACCATTGCGGCACAGATTATCGGCGCGCGTCCGGCGGCCGGGCACCTGCGCGGCCGGGATCTGTGGCGGGCCGCCGCGCTGGCCTCGGTGGAGGCCTCGGTCCGGCTCACCGAGGGCGCCGCCAAGAGCGGGGTCGCGAGTCCCGCCGAGACCTTCGACGTGACCGAGTCCCTGACCGCCTTGGCCGGTCAGGGCGTATTCGAGCTCGACCTCCCGAAACGACAGTGAGGAGAACGGCCATGGAACCGATCCTCGTCACGGGCGCGGGCGGCGGCGGCCAAGGCGCCACCGGGCGCGGCGTCGCGGAAACGCTGGTGCGCGACGGGCTTCCGGTGCGCGCGTTCGTCCATCACGACGATGGGCGCGCCGCCGAATTGAAGGATCTCGGCGCCGAGGTCGTGGTGGGTGATCTGCGCGAGATCAGTGCGGTGCGGCCCGCCGTGCGGGGTGTGCGGCGCGCGTACTTCACCTATCCGGTGACAGCCGGAATGCTGGACGCGGCGGCCGTTTTCGCCGCCGCGGCCCGGGAGGCCGGTCTCGAGAGGGTGGTCGCGACCTCGCAGCTGGGTTCGGATCCGGCGGCGGGCACACCGCATATGCGCAGGCACTGGGTCGCCGAACAGGCGCTCGATCGCGCCGGAATCGGCGCGGTGCATCTGCGTGCGGCCGTGTTCTTCGAGAATCTGCGCGTCGCCATCGGTGACAGCGGCGAATTGGCCTTGCCGCTGGGCTCCCCGGATACGGTGCTGCCCTTGATCGCGGGCGCGGATGTCGCCGGGGTGGGGGCCGGGGTGCTGCGCGCCGAGGGCCCGGTCGATCCGGTGCTCTGGCTCGCGGGGGAGGTCATGACGGTCGGGCAGGCGGCCGAAATCCTCGGTGTCCCTTATGTCGATCTCCATCCGGAGGAGTACTCCCGCATGGCCATGCCGAGCTATCGCGACGAGGTCACCGTCGAGCACCTCACCCATCTGTGGACCATGTTCGCCGCCATCGGATCCGGGCACGAACTGTTCCGCGTCACCGAAACCATCGAGCAGTTCACCGGCCGCCCGCCGCGTACCCTGCGCGAGTTCGCCGCGGGGACCGCCTAGTTCGCGCGGTCCCCGGGATCACCGCGGTGCCTGAGATCACCGCAGCGCCGCGCGAGCCCCGGCGGCCTCGAGTTTGGCCTTGGCGTTCTCGGCGGCGCTGCGGTCCACCCGTTCCAGGACGGCCTTCGGCGCGGATTCCACGAGATCCTTGGCCTCCTTGAGGCCCAGGCCGGGAATGACCTCGCGCATGGCCTTGATGACCTGAATCTTCTTGTCCCCGAAGGATTCCAAGATCAGGTCGAATTCGCTCTGCTCCTCGGCCGCGTCCACCGCGGGCGCGGTATCGGTCGCGGCCACGGTGGCCACCGGCGCGGCGGCGCTCACCCCGAATTCGTCCTCGAACGCCCTGAGGAACTCCGAGAGCTCCAGCAGCGTCATCCCTTTGAAAACATCGAGCAACTCGTCGATGGACATCTTGGCCATAACATTCCCCTGCAACCGCGACCAGGCACTACGTCCAGATTACGCGGCTTCCTCGGTGCTCTCGGGACCCTTGCGCAGATCCTCGAGATGGCGGCGGTGCATGGCGCAGCGATGCACCGGGCCCGGGGTGATGTAGGCCGGGTCCAGCCGTTGTACGAAGGTGAGGTGGTCGCGACGCCAGCAGTCGATGCAGACCGGCTCGTCCATGTCATCCTCCTGGGAAAGCCGACGAAATGCTTGTGCCCCTAGGATTCCCGTTCACCGGTCGTCCAATGCCGCCGTATTCATCTGCTCATCTGATTGTTACAGAGCTCAGCAGTTTCCGGTCGCGGGCGCCCCGCGCAATCGCTGGTCCAGCCAGTCCATGGTGGCGGTGTAGGAGTTGAGGTAGGCGAGCAGATGCTCGCCGCCGACAATGTTTTTGGTCGCCGCGACGCCGAGCGCGCATTGTTCCCGATGCAGCCGTTCCGCGCCCGCCACCGGAATCCAGGGATCGTGCAGTCCGTGGTATACGAACAGCGGTATCGCGGATTTCCGGCCGCTGAGGCTCAGCCGATCGAAAATATCCGCGGCGATCGTCCTGTCGAGCGGTTTGTCGATATTGGCCACGGTCTCGAACGTAACGGGAACCATGCCCAGCCCGCCGAAACTGCCACTGCATATTTCCTTGACCGGCGAGGTCGCCGCCCACTCCGCCAGATGATTCATCAGGCCGAGTATTTCCGGATGTTCCCGGGCGATCGCGAGGGCGATGGTGAGCAGGAAACCGGAGGCGTACGAGCCGTCGAAAGCCCGCGCGAAAGCCTGGTAATCCGTGGTCAATCCACCGAGACTCGCGCCCGCCAGATAGGGCGTCAGCTCGGGCGCGTATTCCTCGGCGAGCACGGCCCCGGCATAGGAGGCAATGGCGCCCCCGGAATATCCGGTCGAGGCGAACCGGCTCTCCCCGAACCGCTCCGGCGCGAAATTCCGCACGGCCCGGATGGAATCCAGCATGGTGTGCCCGGCGACGGTCGGCTCCGCATAGGACATCAGCGGCCCCTCGTGATCGGGAATGACCACCGCATAGCCTTGCTCGGCCGCCCACAGCGTCGGCGACGGCAGGAAATCCTGTCCGGTCGGCACCTCCAGCCCGTGCGCCAGCACATATCCGGTCGTGCACTTCCGGCTCAGCGCATTGATGGCCGTGGCGTTCAGCAGCACCGGCTGACCGCCCGCACCTGTCCAGGGCTTGGCGGGCAGCAGCAGCGTCGCGGTCCCGATGGACGGTGCGCCGGAGGAATTGGTCGTGCGGAATTTCAGCAATGTGGCCCGCTGAATTACCGTTCCCGTCGTCACCAGCAGCATGGGCAGCGCCGTCGCGGTCACATCGCGCGTTTCCAGAATGTCGCCCGGCGCATATCGATCGAGATCGGCGGGCCACACGTCGAACAATGGATCACCGGTGGGCGCCGACTGCACCGCATGCCACAGCGGCATCAAATCCGCCGGTACGTTCTCCGGCGCCGGGAGCGCCACCCGCGGCAGCGTCTGCGTCGGTTTCGGAATTGTCGCGTCGATCCACTGCTGCAGCGGATTGGGTCCCTGCGGCAACCCGGCGGGCGGCGCGAGAGAAATGGGCGGAACCGGCGGCGGCTCGGCCAGCGCGGTCGTCTGCCCCATTGTCAGCGAAAAACCGACCACCACCGTGGTCGCAGCAGTCGTCAGATATTTCACGAAACGGAAGCTACAACCACAAACCGGGCAAACCGGGGATTTGGGACGATATTCATCCATGAACTTGCGGTGAACCCCCGTCCGCGCCGAAAGAGTTCCCGGCGGCACGGATTGTCAGCTTCGCAGGCTTCGATCGTCATGGTGTCCAGGTATTTGCTCACCTAGTGTTTCTGGCTGTCGGCCCGGACTCGCCCCCCGGAGGTCGGCAAGGTGGATGCCCCCGTCCGATCGTCCGCCCCGACTCGGACGGGGTGCACCGCCGCCCGCCGCCGCGATCACACCCGCAGCCGGGCGGCGAAGGATTGCAGCAGGTCGATCAGGTCGCGGTCGTGGATCGTAATGTGCCCGGTGCGGCCGATGGCGGCCAAAGCGCCGGTGATCGCGCCGTTCTCGCCGCGTACCGCCACCGCGACCGCGCTGCGGCCGATCCGGCATTCATCGATTTCGGTTGCGATGTTTGTGGAGCCGACGCGGCGCAGTTCGGCGGCCAGCCGGGCGGGCGCGGTGATGGTGAAGGCGGTGATCCGGCGCGGCCGCCCGGGCGTCAGTTCCGGGTGTCCGGCAATGAGGAGCTTGCCGATGGCCGAGGCGTGCGGATGCGCGGTCAGAATGTTCTCACCGCTGAGTTCGTGATCGGGATCCTTGTCTATCAGCCGGATTCGGCTGCCGGTGAACGACGCGAGGTGAATGCCGTAGCGCAGCTGGGCGCGCAGCTCGGCCAGGATGTGGCGGCTGTCGGCGGCCGGATCCGATGCGGTCGCGGCCGCGGCGAGCTCGCGGGTGCGGCGGCCGAGGGCGAAACCGGAGAGGTCCTCCACCCGCACCAGATAGCCGTCGGCCACCAGGAGATTCAGCAGCCGGTAGGCCGTGGCGGGCGGCACGCCGGTATGCGCCGCGATGGCCTTCGCGGTGGCGCCGGGACCGAGCTGGGCCACCGCTTCCAGTAATGCCAGGGCCTTCTGCACGGCGCGCGGCTCGTGGCCGGTCGGTCCGCCGCGCACGATGGTGGTCACGGCTCGTCGGGGCCGCGGCGGTTCGCGCCGACCAGGGCGATACTGCCGCGGGCATTGACCGCGAACATCCCGGCGCCGGGCAGCACATCGGCCGACTCGGGACTGTCGAAAACCCCGATGGCGCGCAGGCTTCGGGGGTGGAACACCCGCAGGTAGCGATGCCAGGCGGCACCGGCGGCCAGCACGCAGGCCACCGTGGCGGCCGCGGCGTAGGTGCCGTCGCGCGCCTGCGTGATCATCAGGCACGCGAGCGTGGCGGTCAGCGCGGCGGCGCCGAGCCAGCCCGCGTACCAATCGATTCGGGTCGTCTCGCGAATGCGCCGCAGGAAGCGCACCGTCGCCACCGCGACGAGAATGTAGGCCGTGACGAGGGCGGTCCGCACAGCCGTAGCGGCCGCGGCGGGAATACCGTCCGCCGCCACATAGATCAGGCCGCCGGTCGTGGTGATGCCGACAATGACGGCCAGCGCCATGTGCGGGGTGCGCAGGCGCGCGCCGATGCGGGTGAACACGCCCGGCAGCACGCCCTCCAGGCTCATCGAATACACCAGGCGCGAGGCGGCATTCGACGACGCCATGGACGAGGCCAGCCAGGAGCAGGTGAGACCGATATTCAGCAGGATCACCACGACCGGGCTCACCCCGCCCGCGGCGCCGTGCAGATACGCGCTGAACAGCACATCGGCCCGGCCGGTGCAGGCCGCCCAGCCCGCGAAGATGAACAGCGTGCCGCACAGCAGCGGGGTGAGCAGGACGGTACGGGTGACCGTTACCAGCGGCCGCCGCGTCTCGGGTGCGAAGAAGGTGGCGCTCTCGAATCCGGCCAGCCCGAACAGCGCTCGCATGGCCACGAACAGCACCCCGGGTCCGGCCGGGGCGGTCGGCGGTACCGGCGGGGCGACCCCGGCCGAACCGGCGATCAGCAGACCCACGATGAAGAGGAGCGAACACGCCTCGACCGCCAGGATCGCCACCGCCGCGAAGCGCACGCCCCTGACCAGGGCGCTCGCAATGGCCAGCGCGACGGCGACATAGACCGCCGCGACGCCCCAGCCGCGCAGCTGGAGGCCGGATTGCGCGGCCAGCACGAGCACTGCCTGCCCGCCGTGATACATGGTGATCGCCCCGCTGCCCAGGTATTTCACCAGCAGGCCCACACCGCACGTGACCGCCGCCCGGGTGCCCAGGCCCTGAAAAGTGAAGGTGTACAGGCCGCCCGAGGCGGCCAGCCGCCGGGTGAACTGCGCGATGCAGTGCGCCATCAGCATGATCACCGCGGTCGCCGCCACAATGGTGACCAGTCCGGGCAGCCAGGTCTCGTGGGTGAACATGGTGACCGGCAGTAGCACCATGGAGGCCGCGGGCGCGGTGGTGGCGACCGACTGGCCGAGCAATTCGAGGGGGGACAATTGCCTGCGGCCCAGGGCGCGCAGGGGGGATACCGCCGGTCGCTCGGGCTCCCCGGCCGTGAACGACCGGGCGACGGCGTCGGCCAGAGCGCCCATCAACACACCTCCACCAGACATCGGGTGCGGGCGACCCTATCCAGGACGCGTTTCCGGTGCGTTTCGGTCGCGCGACGGCCGTTTGTCACCGAGTGAGAACTCCGCGCGGCCCGTCCCACTCGCCGACCGTCGAAACGTTTCCCGTCCGTATCCGAATCGAATCGGAGCGATTCGAGACTTTCCGCAAGAACGCATTTCGCGGATCGACAGCGGATGGAGCTCGAATTATCAGTCACCAGAAGATCTTTCATGCGCGGTCTGGGCGCCACCGGCGGCGTCGGACTGGCCTACGGCGCGATGTCGGCCATCGGGCTGGCGCCCGCGACCGCGGATACGCCGCGTTTCCGCTCACCGGCCATGGGTGATCTGATCGGCAAGGCCGCCAAGAATTCCTCGGTGGTCGTGCTCGGTGGCGGCCCGGCCGGTTTGTGCGCGGCCTACGAATTGCGCAAGGCGGGCTATACCGTCACCGTGCTCGAGGCCCGGCAGCGGCCGGGCGGGCGGGTGTGGTCGGTGCGCGGCGGGACGACCGAGACCGATCTCAATGGCGAAACCCAATCCTGTACCTTCGCCGAAGGGCATTACTTCAATCTGGGCGCGACCCAGATTCCGCAGGGGCACATCACGCTCGACTATTGCCGGGAATTGGGCGTGGAAATCCAGCCTTTCGGCAATCAGAATGCCAATACGCTGGTCAACTACCGCAGCGAGACGGAAATCTCGGGACAGTCGGTGCAATACCGGGCCGCCAAGGCCGATGTGTACGGGTACATGTCGGAGCTGCTGCAGAAGGCGGCCTCGCGCGGCGCGCTCGACGATGTGCTCACCTCGGCCGACAAGGACGCGCTGGCGACCTTCCTGCGCGATTTCGGTGATCTGTCCAGCGATGGCCGGTATCTCGGATCCTCGCGCCGCGGTTACGATTCCGAACCCGGCGCGGGCCTGAACTTCGGTTCCGAGCGCAAGCCCTACGGTATGTCGGATGTGATTCGCAGCGGTATCGGCCGCAACTTCAGCTTCGAGTTCGGCTACGACCAGGCCATGATGATGATGACCCCGGTCGGCGGCATGGACCGCATCTATTACGCCTTCCAGCGCGAGATCGGTACGGACCGTATTCGATTCGGGGCCGAGGTGACGTCCATGACGAACACCGGAAGCGGCGTCCGGGTCGAATACCGGCAGGATGGCGACCGGAAGGCCATCGACGCCGACTACTGCATCTGCACGCTGCCCCCGAACCTGGTCGGGCGGCTCGGCAACAATCTGCCCGCCGATGTGCTGCTGGCCCTGAAGGCCGCGATCCCGGTGTCCTCGGGCAAGCTCGGCATCGAATACTCCCGCCGCTGGTGGGAACTCGAGGATCGCATCTACGGCGGCGCCACCAATACCGACAAGGACATCGCCCAGATCATGTTCCCCTACGACCATTTCAATGCCGATCGCGGCGTGGTGGTCGGCTATTACAACACCGGGCTACGCCATCTGGCCTTCGAATCCCTAACGCACCGGCAGCGTTTGGCCAAGGCGGTGGACGAGGGCGCGGCCATTCACGGCGACAAGTACCGAGGCGATATCGCCTCCTCCTTCTCCGGCAGCTGGCGGCGCACCAAATACTCCGAGGGCGCCTGGGTCGGCTGGTCCGGCAGCGATGCGCACGGCGGCGAGGCCACACCGGAGTACACCAAACTGCTGGCCCCGGTCGACCGCGTCTACTTCGCGGGCGACCACCTGTCCAATGCCATTGCCTGGCAGCACGGCGCCTTCACCTCGGCGCGCGATGTGGTGACCGCTCTGCACACCCGAATCGCCGCCAGCTGAACGACTTTCGACTAGGAGACCCCATGCAACGACCGCTCACCGTGACCGCCGCGACCCTGGCGGCCGCCATTGCCCTCACCGCCTGTTCCGCCGATTCCACGGACGCCGAACCCGCCGATCCCGGCGCGGTCAGCAAGTCGATTCTCGAAGCGGGCCAGGCGAACCCGATGATCGCCCAGGGCGTGGTCATCCGCACCGACGCCGCCATCTACAAGACCAGCGGTATCGGCCCCGCCGCGACCAACAAGGCGGCCAAGGAGGGCACGCCCGAATCCTTCATCGATACCGCCCAATTCGCGAACGGCGTGCTGCCCGCCGGTGTCACCATCACCGAGGCGCAGGGCCTGGCGGTCCTCACCCGCATCAAGGAGAACCTCGAAGCCCAGGGCCTGTCCCCGGAGAACGTCACGACCATGCGTGTCTTCCTCGACAATGCCCCCGGCTCCGACCGCGCCGACTACGCGGGCTGGAACCGCGCCTACCGCCAGTTCTTCGCCAATACCAACCTCGAAACCGGTGATACCGAACTGGTTCCGCTGGGCACCGCCGCCCCCGCCGCTCCGCTGCTGCGCAATCCGGCGCGGCCCACCCGGTTCGCCCTGGAGGTCGCGGGCCTGCCCGTGGCGGGCTGGCTCGTCGAGGTGGAGGTGGAGGTGGACGCGGTCTACCCGGCCGAATAGGTCCTCGCCACCCGCCCGTTGACTAGGATGCGGACCACCGTCCGACGATCCCGGGTGAGGAGCTCTACCATGGTGAAAGCGCAGGTGGTGGCGTTGTTTTCGACACTGGCCCTGTTCTGGGGCGCCGGTGTCGCGATGGCGCACACCGAACTCACCGAGGCCGACCCGGCTTCCGGCGCGGTCCTCGGGACCGCGCCGGAGCGGGTGACCCTGACCTTCAGCCAGTCCGTGGACGGCTCCGGCGCCACGCTCACCATCACCGGCCCGGCGGGTGACGCCTGGGCCGCCGCGCCCGCCGAAGTCAGCGGCGCACAGCTCAAGGTGCCGCTGCGCAGCGGTATGCCGCCCGGCCAATACACCGTCAGTTATCTGGTGCGCTCTGAAGACGGTCATTCGATCCACGGCCTCTACGGCTTCACTCTCGCGGGCCCGCCGCCGACCGCACCCCCGACCGCGACCACCCCGGCCCCCGCCACCACCCCGACCGCGCCGCCGCAGGACGTCATCGACGAGAAGGACTACACCTTGCTGTGGTTCGGCGGCGTGGCGGCCGTACTCGCTGTGGCAATGGTCGCGGGAGTGGTCTTCATCAACAAGCGCTGACCGGGGCATACGCCCTTGCGCAGCTGTGGTTTACGCGCGGATAGTTGACGCGAGGAATAACTGGGAGTACTTGTTTGTCGTAGCAATAGTCCGCACGGCAAATAAAGGAGACTCTCATGTACGCGATCACCCAGGACACCTTCGGCGGCCCCGAAGTGCTGTACCGCACCGAGATCGAGCGCCCGCGTCCCGCCGCCGGGGAGGTGCTGGTGCGCGTGCGCGCGGCCGGTGTGAACCCGGTCGACGCGGCGGTCCGTGGCGGGCATTTTCCGCTGTTCCCCGAACCGCCCTTCGCCCTGGGCTGGGATGTGGCAGGCGTCGTCGAAGCGCTCGGCGACGGCGTGACCCGCTTCGAGGTGGGCGCGGAAGTGCTCGGCCTGACACTGTTCCCGAAAGCCGCTGGGGCGTATGCCGAATACCTGGTGGCTCCCTCCGACGAGCTGGTGGCCAAGCCCGCCGCCCTCCCCATGTCCGCGGCGGGCGCGCTCCCCTTGGCCGGTCTCACCGCCTGGGAGGGCCTGGTCACCATTGCCGCTGTCGAACCGGGCCAGCGCGTCCTGATCCACGCCGCCGCCGGAGGCGTCGGCCACCTGGCCGTCCAAATCGCCAAGTCCCGCGGCGCCCACGTCATCGCCACCGCCCGCACCGCCAACCACGCCTTCCTCACCGACCTCGGCGCCGACGAGCTGATCGACTACACCACAACCGATTTCACCACCGCTACCGATCCGGTCGACGTGGTCCTCGACCTGGTCGGCGGCGACTACGCCCTACGCTCCACCCAACTCCTGAAGCCCGGCGCCCTCCTGGTGACCACCGTCGGCCACAACCCCGGCATCACCCCCGAACAAGCCGCCCAGCAAGGCATCCGCTTCGAAACGGTCATGGTCCACCCCTCCGCGACCGACCTGGCCGAACTGGTGGCCCTCACCGAATCCGGCGCCCTCCGCGTCCACGTCGACCGCGAATTCCCCCTCGCCGACGCCGCCGAGGCCCACGCCACCACCGGAAACGCCAAGGGCAAAACGGTTCTCGTCCCGTGATGCCGATGGCCGGGGCGGCGGTCCGCCCCGGCGTGTGCGGTGGGATCTCAGAGAGCCTTGTCCTTGGTTTCGGTCAGTCCCCAGGTGCAGGCGACGCTGAGGGCGGCGAGGGCGGCGAGGAGGATGCCGATGGAGATGCTGCCGAAGGCTTCGGTCAGGGGGGCGGCGATGAGTGGCGGGATGGCGCCGCCTACGACGCCGCCGAGGTTGTAGCCGAGACCGGCTCCGGTGTAGCGGTAGCGGGTTTGGAAGGTTTCGGGGAGCAGGGCGCCGCAAGGGCCGTACTCGATGCCGAAGATGGTGAGGGTGACGATGACGCCTATGGCGAAGGCCAGGTGGGTGCCGGTGTCCAGGAGGGGGAACAGGGCCAGGGCCCAGAAGATGGCTACGGTGCAGGCGGCCAACAGGACTCGGCGGCGGCCCAGGCGGTCGGAGTAGAGCGCGGAGGTGACGGTGGCTATGCCGAAGGCGATGGCCGCCGCAATGCCGACGGTGAGGACGAACGGGCGGGTGAAGCCCAGGGTTTTGGTGCCGTAGCTGGTGAGGTAGGCGGTGCCCATGTAGAAGAAGGAGAACTGGGTGGCCAGTGCGCCGCCGGTGAGCAGGATCTCGCGGGGCTGGTGCCGGACGGCGTCGAGGAAGGGCAGACGGCCGGTGGCGGGACCGGCCGCGGCGCGGGCGGTTTGGTTCGCCCGGAAGACGGGGGTCTCCTCGATGGCGAGGCGCACGTAGAGGCCGAGGGCGACCAGCACGATGGAGAACAGGAACGGAATGCGCCAACCTCAGGTGAGGAAGGTCTGATTGGTATCGCCCAGCACCGCGCCGGTGATCAGGAAGGTGCTGCTGGACAACAGGAATGCGAAGGCCGGGCCGACCTGCGGGAACATGGCGTAGCGGCCGCGCTTGCCGGGCGGGGCGTATTCGGCGGTGAGCAGGGTGGCGCCCGCCCATTCGCCGCCGACGGCGAAGCCCTGACCGAAGCGCAGCAGCACCAACAGGATCGGCGCGAGCACGCCGATGCTGTCGGCACTGGGCAGCAGGCCGATGAGCAGGGTGCACACGCCCATCAGCAGCAGCGTGGACACCAGGGTCGCCTTGCGGCCGACGCGATCGCCGTAGTGCCCGAACAGCACCGCGCCGACCGGCCGGGCGATGAACGCCACCGCGAAGGTCGTGAACGAGGCGACGGTGCCCGCCGTGGACCCCAGCGCCGGGAAGAACACCTTCGGAAAGACCAGGGCCGCCGCGGTGCCGTAGATGAAGAAGTCGTAGAACTCGATGGTGGTGCCGATACAGCTGGCAATCGCCACTTTTCGCACGCTGGTTCCGGACGCCGGGGTCGCCGTCGTCGTGGGTGAGACTTTCACTGCTGTTCCTCTTTCTGCCCGGCGCGGGCCGTTCGGGTCCCGCTGGGTGAGAGAAACGTAGTGATCCACGTCACTGTAGAACTACCCCCGGAATGGGGGTGGGGCGGCCCCGCCGACTCCGGCTCAGCGCTGCCGCAACAGGAACCGCTGCACCTTGCCGCTGGGCGTCTTGGGCAGGGCGTCCACGAAGTGCACGGTGCGCGGATAGGCGTGCGCGGCGAACTTGGTCTTCACCAGCCGCTGTAGTTCCGCCTCCAGTTCCGGACCGCCCCGGAAACCATTGGCCAGCACCACGAATGCCTCGAGCACCTCGCCGCGCAGGTCGTCCGGCATGCCGACCACGGCGGCCTCCAGCACGGCCTCGTGCAACACCAGCACGCTCTCGACATCGAACGGGCCGATGCGATAACCGGCCATGATGATCACATCGTCGTCGCGGGCCGAGAAGTAGAAGAAGCCATCCGCGTCGACCGTCCCGGCGTCGCCGGTCAGATACCAGCGACCGTCGGCGGTATAGCGGGACGCGGTCTGCTCGGGCGCGTCCACATAGCCGGTGAACCAGATCGCCGGACTGGTGCGGGTATCCACGACCACCCGGCCCTGCTCACCGGGAGCCAGTACGCGATCGGAGTTCTCGTCGATGACGGCCAGGGTCGTACCGGGCAGCGGCTTGCCCATCGAGCCCGGCCGCACCTCGGCGCGCAATGCGTCGTGCCAGGAATTGGCGATCAGCATGCCGTGCTCGGTCTGCCCGTAGTGGTCGCGCACCGCGATGCCCAGCGCCCGCTCGGACCAGGCCGGGATATCCGGGGTCAGCGGCTCTCCGGCCGAGGATGCGCGCCGCAATCGCACACCGGCCCAAGCGCTTTCGTCATCGGCCCGGAGCGCGCGGTAGACGGTCGGGGCGGCGGCCAGATTCGTCACGCCGAACTTCTCGAGCACCTGCCGGGTGAGCGGTGCGGAGAACCCGGAATGCAGCAGCAGACTGCGCGTTCCGCTCGCCAGCGGCGACAGGATGGCGTAATACAACCCGTACGCCCACCCGGGATCGGCGATATTCCAGTAAACGTCGTCGGCGCGCACATCGAGCGCGAAACGCTGATAGCCGACCAGGCCCGCCAGCGCCCGCACCGGCACCGGAACCCCCTTGGGCGTCCCCGTGGTTCCGCTCGTGTACAGCTGCACGAGAATGCCGTCCGCACCCACCGCCACGGCCGCGCCGCGCGGATCGTCCGCGGGGTACCGGGCCAGCAGTGCGTCCAGCGACAGCTCGCCCGCCCCGCCCGCGACGATCACCCGCCATATCGGATCGGCGGGCACATCCTCGCCCGGATTCAGCTTGGATTGCTGATCGGCATCGGCCACAACGACTTTCGCGCCGCTCGCGGTGAGCCGGAAGGCAATGGCCGCCGGTGCGAAGGCGGTGAACAGCGGTACATGCACCGCCCCGCGCCGCCAGATCCCGAGCAAGACCGTCAGCAGATCCGCCGACTTGCCCATGAGGGTCGCGACCCGATCGCCCGGCTCGATCCCGAGATCCGCCAGCGCCGCCGCGAACCGGCCGGACCGCTCACGCAATTCGCCGTAGGTGATATCGGCCGCGCTCAGATCGCTCTCCACAATGGTGAACGCGATATCCCCGGCGGGATGCCGGTCGCACAGCAACTCCGCGGCACACGCCGTGGGGGAGCCATACTCCGCGAGCAGGTCGCGAACGACGGTGTTCGGATCGATAGTCATGAATGCTCTCCTGGCCCGGCGGGCGTCCGCCGCCGCGGTCGCACTCCACGATCCCCATCGACTCCGGGCCACGGTACCCCCGAAGTTGTGTACATCAGCCGGAGGACCGGTCCCTGCCGGGGACGGCCATGGCGTAGACGCCCGCCGCCAGCTGGGTGCGGACGCCATTCGCCGCGACGCGGTACAGGGTGTGCGCGTGCTTGTCGCTGGGCTCGGCGAGTTCGACGACCGCGCGGTTCACCGTCTCGGCGCGGTCGACGACCGGCCCGTCCACCGGGGACCACTGATCATCGGCGTACTGCCAGCGGTAACTGCGCTCGTTGCCGGTCGGCTCGTCGCGTTCGCGCTGCGCGACGACCAGGGTCGGTCCGGAGTCGCTGTCCCAGCGGACTTTTCGGGGCGTGGTGCAGTTCTCGGTGACGGGATAGGTGGTGCGCAGGGTCCCGGGGCGGAGATCCACCGCCGTCACGGCGGCCCGGTAGCAGCCGTAGGGATGGACGTAACCGTACGGCTCGGCGTCGGCGATCACCACGGCGGCGGCGCCGTCCGGGGAGAAGGCCGCGCCGTGCACGAGGCTGTCCACCTCGGGCAGCTCACCGAAGGTCTGGGCGGCGCCGTCCGATCCCAGCAGGGACACCTCGCTGCGGAAGGAATGGGTCAGGAAGCTGAATTCGGTGCGAGTCCGCAGCAGCAGATCCCCGTCGGCGGCCAGCAATTGGTCGGTGAAGAAGGATCCGTCCTTCGCGATCGGCGCGGGCAGGACGCGCCATTCGGTTGGTTACGGTTGTGCCGCAACCAGATTCATCCGATTGATGATTCCGCCGGTGGTGAGCCATGCGATGGTGCTGTCGGAAATAGTGACGAAGCCACGGCAGTCGCATTGGATGCGAATGGGCTGGTCGGGCTGCGCCACGGGCACGGCTGTCAGCACGCCGGGACTGTCGGGGTCGGTGTATTCCCGGGCGGCAATGTATTTCGCATCCACGGTGAACCGGATCTCGGATCGGGTGTCGGTTCGCACCGGGGTCCGCGAGCGAACCCCGGTGCCGTCCGCGATCACCAGTTCCTCGGAAGTCGTGTACGCGAACAACTCCCGCCCCTCGGACGGCGAAGGCTCGGGCACGGTCACACACCCCGCGAGGCCGAGCAGTAGGGCGGACAGCACCGCGACCGCCGACCAGCGCTTCGGGTGGACGAGTGCGCCCGAGCGCTGCGGCGCGGCAGGCGCGGGCCGGTGACGACGCGGCATGGTTTCCCCCTGAGATCCCCCGATGACGGGCACGTTCACGATGCCGACGTGCTGTGCCCGCAAGGAGAGATCGCCCGGGGCCCCGGAAAGTGCAACGATCATGGAATGCGAATGACGTCGCGGCGGGCGCGGGAGCTGTTCGCCGCCGAGCGGGTAGCGCGCTTGGCGACCGTATCCGGCGACGGTTCGCCGCATCTCGTGCCCATCGTGTTCGCCGTGCTCGGCGACATCGTCTACACCGCCGTCGACGCCAAGCCGAAGACGATCACAGCCCTACGGCGACTGGCGAATATCGCGGCCAATCCGGGCGTTGCCGTCCTGGCCGATCACTACACCGAGGACTGGACACACCTGTGGTGGGTCCGCGCCGACGGCCGAGCCCGCATCGCCGACGGCGAGGAGGCGCGCGGGGCCCTGCGCGAATTGTCCACGCGCTATCCGATCTACCTCGAGCAGCCGCCGCCCGGTCCGGTGCTCGCCGTCGATGTCACGCGCTGGTCGGGCTGGAGCGCGAGCTGAGCTACCCCCGCGTGGCGCCGACGCGGTCGCGGACCCGATTCAAGGTCACCCGCCACAGCGCGATGCCCACGTCGATGGGCAGTCGCGGGGAGGCGGCGCGTTTGGTCAGCTCCAGCCGGGTCTTGCGCAGCAGATCGGCGGGCGCCTTGTCCGGATGGCCGGTGTCGTAGGGCGGGTACGGATCGTATTCGATGGTCAACTGGGTCATCTGCGCGACCTCGTCCCCCGCGATCTGCCCGACCAGCCAGAGCCCGAGATCGATCCCGGCCGAGACCCCGGCGGCGGTGACGATCTTGCCGCTGCGCACGATCCGGTCGTGCGGCCGCGACTGCGCGCCGAAGGCGGCCAGCGCCGGTTGCGCGGCCCAGTGCGTGGTGGCCGGATGCCCGCGCAGGATATCGGCCGCCGCCAGTATCAGCGCGCCGCTGCACACCGAGGTGGTCCACTGCGTGGTCTCGTGCACGGCCCGCAGCCAGCCGATGAGCTCCTTGTCGGCCATGGCCGCGGCGGTCGCGCCCTCCGAGCCCGGCACCAGCACCAGATCCGGTGCGGGCGCCTCGGCGAAGGTGTGCGTGGCGCCGAGCACCAGCACCCCGCTGTCGGAGACGATCGGGCCGACTTCATTGGATACGAACCGCAATTCGCTGTCGGGCAGACCGCGCAGCACCTCGTAGGGGCCGATGGCGTCGAGCACCGTCATACCCGGATACAGCACGATGGCGACCTGAAAGGTCATGGGGCATTCTCTCTTTCGGATACGGTGAACCGGGCGCGATACTCGCCCGGCGATACACCCAGGTGGCGGTGGAAGATTCGATAGAGGGTCTCGGGACTGCCCAGGCCGACGGCGGCCGCGACCCGGTCCAGCGGCTGATCGGTGGTCTCCAGCAGCCGCCGCGCCGCGCCCATGCGCACCCGCTCGACATAGCGCGCCGGGGTGGTGCCGAGTTCGGTGGCGAACACCCGGGAGAAATGCCGCCTGCTCATCCCGGACCGCTCGGCCAGCGCGGCCAGCGACAGATCGGCGTCGAGATTCTCCTCCAGCCAAATCTGTAGTGCGCGCAGCGAATTCCGCTTGGGCGGCAGCGCGGCGACGGGTGCGCTGAACTGGCTCTGCCCGCCCGGCCGGTGCAGGTACACCACCAGCCAGCGCGCCACCTCCCGCGCTAACTCCGGCCCGTGATCGGCGGCCACCATGGCCAGCGCCAGATCGATTCCGGCGGTGACCCCCGCCGAGGTCCACACCGGCCCGTCCCGCACATAGATTCGGTCCGGCTCGGTCCGCACCCCGGGGAAGGCCCCGGCCAGCATCTCCCCGCCCGCCCAGTGCGTGGTGGCCCGCCGCCCGTCCAGCAGTCCGGCGCGGGCCAGCAGGAACGCGCCCGAGCACACCGACCCGACCCGCTCGGCGAGCCCGGCCAGCCGCTGGATCCCCGTGACAAGCTCGGTGTCCGTGCTGGCCGTCCACGCAGTCAGGCCCCCGGCGACCAGCACCATGTGCACCGGCTCCGTCCAGTCCGCAAGCGCATGTTCCGCGGTGACCGCAATGCCGGAGGCCGAGCGCACCGGCCCGGCCCGCGTCGCCGCCAGCTCCACGCGATACCCGGGTTGTGCGCCCAGGTGGGTGGCCGAGCTGAGCACATCGGCGGGTCCGGCGGCATCCAGCAACTGGAAACCGTCGAACACCACCATCAGCACGACCCGCATCTCCCCAGCCTGCGACCCACGCGGGGATGGCGTCAATGCCACGACTATGGCAATTCGGGCCATCGAGCGAGACTGGATGACCTGACCGGAGATGTCGCCGGCACGGCCGACGGAGTCAATGGCGGCGGCTCCGATCGCAGATAGGGTCCGGTCATGGTCGAGGGTCCCGCATGCGATTTCGACTGGCTGATCATCGGTTCCGGGTTCGGGGGCAGCGTGTCGGCGCTGCGGTTGACGGAGAAGGGGTATCGCGTCGGGGTGCTCGAGGCCGGGCTGCGATTCGCGGATTCCGATTTCGCCCAGCGGGCGTCGCAGGCCGCGCGGTACTACTTCCTGCCCGCGCTCGGCATGCAGGGGATCTTCAAGCCGACCTTGTTCAAGGATCTGTTCTTGGTGACGGGTGCGGGCATGGGCGGGGGATCGCTGGGTTATGCGAATACGCTCTACCGCGCGCGGCCGGAGTTCGCGACCCACCCGCAGTGGTCGCGGCTGGGGGACTGGGATGCGGAATTGGCGCCGCATTTCGATACCGCCGAACGGATGCTCGGGGTCGTCGACTACGACCGGGACACCGCGGCGGACGAACTGCTGCGGGAGTACGCGACCGAGCACGGCTTCGGGCACACCTATCGCAAGACGCCGGTGGGCGTATTCCTGGGCGAGCCCGGAAAGACCGTCCCGGAACCGTATTTCGGGGGATCGGGCCCCGCCCGCACCGGCCGCGTGCGCTGTGGCAGCTGTCTGCTCGGGTGCCGCTACGGTGCGAAGAACACCCTGGTGAAGAACTACCTGTGGTTCGCCGAAAAGCAAGGCGCGCAGATACTTCCGGGTCGGACCGTGGTCGATGTGCGGCCGCTCGGCGCCGCGGACGGCGGTGACGGGTATGCCGTCACCAGCGAGCGCACCGGCGCGTGGGTGCGCCGCGACCGGCGGACGGTCACCGCGCGCGGTGTGGTCGTCGCCGCGGGCGCGCTCGGCACCAACCGATTATTGCTGCGCTGCAAGCTGTCCGGAGCGCTGCCGCGCCTGTCCGATCGGCTCGGCACGCTGGTGCGCACCAATAGCGAAGCCATCCTCGGCGTGCTGGCCCCGGACGACACCCACGATTTCAGCGCGGCGGTCGCGCTCACCTCGGGCATCTATCCGGGCCCGGACATCCATATCCAGCCGGTCACCTACGGCGGCCATGCCGATATCCAGTCGCTGCTCTACACCCTGGCCAATCCGCGCGGCACCCGCCGCACCCGGCCGCTGTACTTCCTGCGCACCGCCTTCCGGCACCCCCGCCGGTTCGTGAGATCCCTGCGCATCCGCGGCACCTCGCGCCGCACCATCATGCTGACCACCATGAAAACCGTGGAAAGCGCCATGCGCCTACGGGTCCGGTTCCGGCTGCCCACCGGATTCCCGGTGCTCACCACCGAACAGGATCGCGCCCATCCGAATCCGGATTTCCTCCCCGAGGCCTACCGTGCGGCCGACTGGATCGCGGACCGGCTCGGCGGCACCACCATGGCCGCCGTCCCCGAGGCCGTCTTCGCCATTCCCACCACCGCCCACCTGCTGGGCGGCGCGGTCATCGGCGAAACACCGGAGACCGGCGTCATTGACTCCCGGCACCGGGTTTTCGGCTACCGCAACCTCTTGGTCTGCGACGGTGCGGCGGTGCCCGCTAATGTCGGCAACAACCCGAGCCTCACCATTACCGCGATGGCGGAACGAGCCATGACCTTCGTCGAAGCGAGGAACGCAGCCCCATGACCGTCGACATCGAACGCCACGACCGCGTGCTGCTCATCCGGATGAACCGGCCGCACAAGCGCAATGCCGTCGGCGCGGAGATGACGGCGGCCTTGGACGCCGCGTTCAACGAGTTCGACGACGATCCGGAACTGTGGGTCGCGGTCCTCACCGGTACGGACGATATGTTCAGCGCCGGAACGGATCTCAGCGAGGGACTGTCGAAAAGCACGGTGCGAGGCGGCGAATACGGCCTCATCCGGCGGCCACGCGAGAAGCCGCTCATCGCCGCCGTCGAGGGCCGGGCGCTGGGCGGCGGTATGGAACTCGTGCTCGCCTGCGATCTCGTCATCGCCGCCCGGGGCGCGTCCTTCGCCCTGTCCGAGGTCAAGCGCGGTGTCATCGCCACCTGTGGCGGCCTGTTCCGGGCGCACCGCGCCCTGCCGGTGAACGTGGCCCGCCAGCTGTTGCTCACCGGCGAGGCGCTGCCCGCCGAACGGGCCTATCAACTCGGCTTCGTTAACGAGCTCACCGAGGACGGCGGCGCGGTCGCGGCCGCGCTGGCCATGGCCCGGCAGATCGTCGCCAACGCGCCGCTGTCGGTCCGCGAAAGCCTGCGCGCCGTCGAGCGCGTGCTCTGTGCCGATGATGAGGGGGCCACCGCGGACGCCCTGGCCGCCCTACAGGATTCGAAGGATCTCGCGGAGGGCATCACGGCCTTCTTCGAGCGCCGCCCGCCCCGGTGGCAGGCCCGCTGAATCGGCCGATTCGCGAAATCGGCTTGACGAATGGCACTTTCAGATGCCATTATTAAAGGGGAAAGGCACTGAGGATTTCGTGCCTTCTTTCTTTCTGCCCTCGACATTGGTCGAGTTCGGGTGTAATTTGGACTTCGCGTCGAGCGCCCGCTGTCCGAACCTCGAAATAAGAATTGACTGTGGGACGTGGCGTGGCGCGGTGCGTAAGGGGAAATGCAGCCGACAGACAAAGGACGCATCTTGGCAGTCTCGAGTCAGACCAAGCGGGTCTCGTTCGCCAAACTCCGTGAGCCACTGGAGGTTCCGGACCTACTGGGAGTGCAGACCGAATCGTTCGAGTGGCTGATCACCAGCGGGTTGGCGGAAGCACTGGAGGAGATCAGTCCGATCGAGGACTTCGCGGGGACGATGTCGCTGACACTGTCCGAACCGCGATTCGAGGAGGTCAAGGCCTCGGTCGAGGAATGCAAAGACAAGGACATGACCTACGCGGCGCCGTTGTTCGTCACCGCGGAGTTCATGAACAACAACACGGGGGAGATCAAGAGCCAGACGGTCTTCATGGGCGATTTCCCGATGATGACCGACAAGGGCACCGAGAAGGATCTGCACGGGGTGCGGGTCATTCCGTCGCGCGGGGCCTGGCTGGAATTCGATATCGACAAGCGCGACAGCATCGGCGTGCGCATCGATCGCAAACGCCGGCAACCGGTCGCGGTGCTGCTCAAGGCGCTCGGCTGGAGCGCCGAGCGGATCACCGAGCGATTCGGATTCTCCGGGATCATGATGACCACCCTCACCAAGGACGGCACCCCCGGCACCGATGAGGCGCTGCTCGATATCCATCGCAAGTTGCGCCCGGGCGAGCCGCCCACCAAGGAGTCCGCGCAGGCCCTGCTGGAGAACCTGTTCTTCAAGGAGAAGCGCTACGACCTCGCGGAGGTCGGGCGCTACCAGATCAACAAGAAGTTCGGCCTGCACACCGGCGCGGCCGACGGTCCGCGGGTGCTCACCGAGGACGATCTCGCCACCATCATCGAATACCTGCTGCGGCTGCACGCGGGTGAGGCCGTGATGACCGCGCCCGGCGGCATCGAGGTGCCGGTCGAGGTGGACGATATCGATCACTTCGGCAATCGCCGTCTGCGCACCGTCGGCGAACTCATCCAGAACCAGATGCGGGTGGGGATCTCGCGCATGGAGCGGGTGGTCCGCGAGCGCATGACGACCCAGGACGTCGAGGCCATTACGCCGCAGTCGCTCATGAACATCCGCCCGGTGGTGGCGGGCCTCAAGGAGTTCTTCGGGACCTCGCAGCTGTCACAGTTCCTGGATCAGCGCAATCCCATTGCGAGCCTGACCCACAAGCGCCGCCTGTCGGCGCTCGGGCCGGGCGGCCTGAGCCGGGAACGCGCCAGCCTCGAGGTCCGCGATGTGCAACACAGCCACTACGGCCGCATGTGCCCGATCGAGACGCCCGAGGGTCCGAGCATCGGGCTCATGGGATATCTGTCGGTCTACGCGCGGGTCAACCCGTTCGGATTCATCGAGACGCCGTATCGGAAGGTGATCGACGGCACGGTCACCGACGAGGTCGAGTACCTGTCCGCCGATCGGGAAGACCTGCACGTAGTGGCGCAGGCGAACGAGCCGCTGGATGCCGCGGGCCGCTTCGTCGCCTCGCGAATCACGGTGCGCCGCAAGAACTCCGAGGTGGAGATCGTGGACTCCGCCTTGGTCGACTATATGGACGTGTCGCCGCGCCAGATGGTGTCGGTGGCGACGGCCATGATCCCGTTCCTCGAGCACGACGACGCCAACCGAGCCCTCATGGGCGCGAATATGCAGAAACAGGCGGTGCCGCTGATCCGTTCGGAGTCGCCGCTGGTCGGCACCGGTATGGAGGCGCGCGCGGCGGCCGACTCCGGTGAAGTCGTGCTCAATGAGAAACCCGGTGTGGTCGAAGAGGTTTCGGCCGACTTCATCACCGTCATGCACGACGACGGCACCCGGAAGTCCTATCGCCTGCGCAAGTTCGAGCGGTCGAACCAGGGCACCTGCGCCAATCAGCGTCCGATCGTGGACGAGGGCGTGCGCGTGGAGGCCGGGCAGGTCCTGGCCGACGGTCCGTGCACCGAGAACGGCGAGATGGCCCTCGGTAAGAACCTGCTGGTCGCCATCATGCCGTGGGAGGTCTACAACTACGAGGACGCGATCATCCTGTCGCAGCGCCTGGTGGAGGAGGACGTACTGACGTCGATCCACATCGAGGAGCACGAAGTCGACGCGCGTGACACCAAGCTCGGTGCGGAGGAGATCACCCGGGATATCCCGAACGTCTCCGACGAGGTCCTCGCGGATCTGGACGAGCGCGGCATCGTGCGCATCGGCGCGGAAGTGCGTGACGGCGACATCCTGGTTGGCAAGGTCACCCCGAAGGGTGAGACCGAGCTGACCCCCGAGGAGCGCTTGCTGCGCGCCATTTTCGGTGAGAAGGCCCGCGAGGTCCGCGATACGTCGATGAAGGTGCCCCACGGTGAGTCCGGCAAGGTCATCGGCGTGCGCGTGTTCTCGCGCGACGACGATGACGATCTGCCGCCGGGCGTGAACGAGCTTGTGCGCGTCTATGTCGCGCAGAAGCGCAAGATCCAGGACGGCGACAAGCTCGCCGGGCGGCACGGCAACAAGGGCGTCATCGGCAAGATCCTCCCCGTCGAGGACATGCCGTTCCTGCCGGACGGCACCCCGGTCGACATCATCCTGAACACCCACGGTGTGCCGCGTCGTATGAATATCGGCCAGATTCTGGAGACCCATCTCGGCTGGATCGGCAAGACCGGCTGGAATATTCGGGTCGCCGACGGCACGCGCCCGGACTGGGCGCAGCGGCTGCCCGCGGAGCTGATGTCGGCCGAACCGGATACGAATGTCGCGACGCCGGTCTTCGACGGCGCCCGCGAGGAGGAACTCGCGGGCCTGCTCGGGTCGACCCTGCCCAACCGTGACGGTGAGGTCATGGTCGGGTCGGACGGCAAGGCGACCCTGTTCGACGGCCGCACCGGCGAACCGTTCCCGTATCCCATCGCGGTCGGCTACATGTACATCCTGAAGCTGCACCACCTGGTCGACGATAAGATCCACGCGCGTTCGACCGGCCCGTACTCCATGATCACGCAGCAGCCGCTGGGTGGTAAGGCGCAGTTCGGTGGTCAGCGCTTCGGTGAAATGGAATGTTGGGCCATGCAGGCCTATGGCGCGGCGTACACCCTGCAGGAGCTGCTCACCATCAAGTCCGACGACATTATCGGCCGCGTGAAGGTGTACGAGGCAATCGTCAAGGGCGAGAACGTCCCCGAGCCCGGCGTACCGGAGTCCTTCAAGGTACTGCTGAAGGAACTCCAGTCGCTGTGCCTCAATGTCGAGGTCCTCTCGGCCGGTTCCGCCTTCGAACTACAGCAGGGCGATGACGACGAACTGGACCGCGCCGCGGCCAATCTCGGAATCACGCTGTCCCGCAACGAATCCGCCTCGGTCAGCGATCTGCCGAGCTGATCGACCGCGCCTATCGGGTGCGGTCGAAGTGGAACGGGCAGTGCGATCCGCCGCGCCCGATGGTGGTGGCGCGGTCGAATCGGAAACCATGGGAATCCGGTTCGATCGCGCCGATCCAGTTGGCGTCGAAATCGCACATGATCGGTGTCAGTTCCGCCGCCGAATTCGCCTCCAGCACTTCGTGATAGAAGTATCGGACAATATCGACGTGGTAGCCGCTGTCGTCGTCGACCGGCCGCTCGAAGGTGAAACCCGCACCGAAGGCGTGGGTTTCGCGCGACTTGGACACCGCCACCATGGCGGCGAACGGATCCGGGGCCGCATCCAGCATGAAACGGGTGCCGGTCCGCACGGCCTCGCCGAGCGGTTCGACGAACGCCGCCCGCAGCAGCGCGATCGACTCGTCGCGGCCGAGTCGCGGTCGCAACAGCCGGTACGCGACCACCAGGGCGAGGGTAATGCGGAGGTTTGCCGCGGCCGCCGCGTCCACATTGCGGTGCGCCTCGGCGGCGGTGGATTCCGGTAGGCGGGTGCGCATTTCGGGTATCAGGTTGTCGATGCCGCGAGCATCGAGCGCGGCTTCGAGGTGGGCGAAGAAACCGTCGACGACGGCGGTCGCATCGCGCTCGGGATCCGGGATGTAGGCATCGCCGGAGAGATCGTAATGGTCGGTGGGCACGAGCTGTCCTTTCGAGAACAAGAACGTCAGCACGCTCCACCAACCAACCTGGCGCTGAGTCGACAGTTGTATCGACTCATGCAGGATGCCACCGGGAGCCGGTTTCCGGCAAGCGATGGTCAGGTTGGGATGTTCGCCGGGGAGACGGGCGACCCGACCCGACTCCAGCCGTCAGCAACCGCTCTTTTGACGTGCTCGCCGCCCTGGAGGGCGGAGATTCTCTACCGTGCTCATTTCGGCACCTCGATGGCTTCCTGCTTCACCGGCCGGTGCCGGAATAACTCCCGGTCTTACCTGGCCTCCACAGGCGTTTAGTCTCTCCGTCCGTCCGGCGGCGAGGATGTTGTTGGCGGCGTCGATATCTCGGTCGTGCACCGCCCCGCACCCGCAAGCCCATTCCCGCACCCGCAGCGGTTTCGCCGCACCCACCACACCGCACGCCGAGCATGTGCGCGTCGATGGGAACCATCGATCGACCTTCCCGAAAGCGCGGCCATACAGTCGAGCCTTGTACTCCAACATGTTCACGAACGCCGACCAGCCCGCGTCGTGCACGCTCTTGGCCAGCCGGGTGCGAACGAGACCGTTCACCGCTAGATTCTCGACGTAGACCGCTTGGTTCTCGCGGATCAACCGTGTCGAGAGCTGGTGGTGGAACTCCCGTCGCGCGTCGGCGACCTTCGCGTGCTGGCGGGCGACCCGTACTCGGGCCTTGCCGCGGTTACTGCTGCCTTTCTCCTTCCGCGACAGCGACTTCTGAAGTCGCCTCAGCTTCGCCTCCGCGCGCCGCAGAAACTTCGGTGAGTCTATCTTGCGACCGTCGGCCAGCACCGCGAAGTGCTCGAGACCGAGATCGATTCCCGTTTCATCACCTGCTGTCGGCAGCGGGTCGGCAGTCACGTCGATCACGAACGACGCAAAGTATCTGCCGGCCGCGTCCTTGATGATAGTGACGCTCGACGGCGCGGCGGGCAGATCACGCGACCAGCGGACCCGAATATCCCCGATCTTCGACAGGCGCAGTCTTCCGGTCTCGGTGATCGAGAACGGCGCGTTCTTGGTGAATCTGATCGCCTGCCGGTTGTCCTTGCGTGACCGGTGCCGGGGCGGACCGAGCTTGGGCCCCTTCCGTTTCCCGGACAGCGAAGCGAAGAAATTGCGGAAGGCAACATTCGCGTCAGCGAGCGCCTGCTGCAGCACGGCCGCCGACACCTCACTCAACCAGGCACGCTCGGGAGTCTTCTTCGCCGCTGTAATCACCTGTCGGGACAGTTCCCCGTCGGTGGGGTACGGCAAGCCGAGCTGGTGTGCATCCTGGCGAATACGCAGCGCGTCGTTGTAAACCACTCGGGCACACCCGAACGCACGAGCCAACGCCAACCGTTGGCACGGCGTCGGATCGATCCGGTACGAGTACCGCAACTGCACAGCATCAACCTTACCCATGGGCTCCCGGAGGCCGAAGTAGTTTCCGCCCAGGTTTTTGCCGCCACTTGCACGCCAAGCGCACGTTCGATCACGGTCTGCTAGAGGAGCGTGAACCGTGAAAGATAAAGCCGCGGTGGTGAACCAGGCTCGGCGTCTCCGACTATCGGCGCAACGGCCTACCGCCTCCACGGCACTTGGTGGCGGCTGAGCTTCGTCAACGCCACCACGTGGCAATCGGGATCTACAAGCTGTCGTGCAGGGGCGGTTCGACGCACAATGGCTGGCCGATCCGGTGACCTTGCTGCCGCAGCTTGCGGATGTGCTACCGTCCGTCGCCGACCTGTCCACGCTGCCCCTGGCGACGGTCGATCTAGCCAGATACAGTGAATCGTATCGGGGACGCCAATCCGATACGAGCCGGATCATGCTGCCCACTTGCTAATCGGCGGCTGGCACGATGTCGACTGCAGCCAACTGCGTATCTAGGACGGCCGTCTGGTGTGCTGCCGGGGCATTGGTAGCTGGTCAAGGGCACTGGCTACCATTGCGCCGCCATCAAGGATTTCGGCTCGCCAGGCGCGCCGCCCGTGACCCGGTGCTGCGGCCGGACTGGATCGGCAAGTGGCTCAGGGGAACCGACATTGGCATCAAACTCCTTCGGCCCGGTCACCCCGTTCCAGCAGAGCCGTGGCTGGACAGCCACGGCAGCTGCCTATCCCCGATGCGCTTGCCAATACCGGTATCCGACGGTCAATTCCAGTGGCAAAGCTGCCCGTGCGCTGTTCGGCGGCAGTCTCGCCGCAAACGCAGTGGCTGCGCCCGACGGGCTCACCGTGGCCCGGACCGCGCAGCGTGTGCTCGCGCCGGGCCGCCGCGGGCACGGCCGGTCTGACTGCAACGGTGTTCGGTGCGACTTGTGAACTGGATTCGCGCTTCGCTGAAGCCAAAGCGCTGACCTTAAGCGGCGCACCGGCCATCGCGCCGACGGTGCTGTCCAACCCGATCAACGTGCGTCTGAATACCGTTCTGGACGCGACCACGGAGTCTGGGCTGTTTCGGTGAACGATTGTGCCCCGAAGGCACTTCAACGCTCATCTCCAGCTGTCAACTCACCGCCGCGCTGCGGGCCGTGGATCCGGCGCGCAATACCTGCACCAGCACAAGCGACTTCATCCAGGTGTACCACCCGCTTGACGTCAGTGCTCGTGATCCGCAGATCCCCGGACAGCCGACCACGTTCGGAATCGGTCTACAGTCCACCGATGCAGCCATCGCGCTGGGCCACCGCCTGCGCATCGATAGCTACCTGTCAGTGCGCGCAGTGCCCGGCCCGTTGGGATCGCTGCTCGCGATATTGGATTACGCGCACGGCAGGGCAAGCTCGACCCGGCCGAGCCCTGCTTCGCCACGCTTTCGTTTCGGGGTGAGTCGGATCTCTGACCCGCCAGGGTGCGTGCCCCGTCAACAACTACTTTTGTAGAAGTACTGCTCGTTGCTGCTCAGGTTCTCCTGGGTGATGGCGATCATATTGGTTTCGATGGTGCGGGTGACCGGCTTGCCCTCCAGCGCGGCCACGGCCTGATCGACGCCCTGCTTGCCGATATCGCCCGGATTCTGGGCGATGAGCGCCTGCACCGTGCCGTCCTTCAGGTCCTGGACCTGCTTGGGGCTGGCGTCGAAGCCGACCACCTTCACCTGGCCGAGTTTGCCCGCATTGCGCAGGCCGGTGGCCGCGCCCTCGGCCGAGCTCAGGTTGGTGGCGAAGATACCGACCAGGTCCGGGTGCGCCGCGAGGGTGGCGGTGACGATCGAGGCGGCCTGGGCGGCCTCGTTATTGTTGTACTGCACGCCGAGCGAGGTCAGGCCGGGATGATTGCGCTTCAGCTCGTCCTCGAAGCCCTGGGCGCGCTGATCGGTGGTGGAGGTGCCCGCCTTGGTATTGATCACCAGGACGGAACCGTTGCCGCCCACCAGTTTCGACAGCGTCTGCGCCGCCAGTTCGCCGCCCGCGACATTGTCCGAGGCAATGGAGGACAGCGCGATGGACTTGTCCTCGAGCGCGGTATCGACCTCGATCACCTTGATGCCGCTGTTCTTGGCCTGCTCGATCGGGCTGGCCATGGCGGAGGCGTGCGTGGGCGCGATGAGGATCGCGCCGGGCTTGGTGGCAATGACGCCGGTGACGATCGGCGTCTGCAGGGAGGCGTCGAATTGGGTGGGCGCCTGCGTATCCAGGGTGTATCCGAGCTGCTCGGCCCGGGCCTGCGCGCCGCACTGCATGGAGATGTAGAAGGGTTCATTGGCCACGCCGGGAATGAGCACCAGCTGCTTGGCGTCGCCGCCGCCGGAATTGCTCACCGACCCACCGCATCCCGCCACCAGCGCCGCCACCGTCACCATGACCCCGGCCACCACGGCCGCTCGTCCACCGGTCCTCATCGTCAGGCCCTCTTTCCGAAATGCGTTGTGTTATTTCCGGTCTCGCGACCTCCGGCGGATCTGGTCGAACCACACGGCCGCCACGAGCACGACGCTCACCGCGATCGGCTGTCAGAACACCGGCACGCCCACGATGACGAAGCCCTTGCGCAGCACCGACGGGATGAACACCCCGATCACGGTGCCCAGCGCCGATCCCGCCCCGCCGAACAGGCTGGTGCCGCCGATCACGACACCGGCGATGGCGTCCAGATTGTCGGTGGTGTGCCCGGCGATGGTGGTGGTGCCGAAATACGCCAAGTTCATGAAAACCGCCAGGCCCGAAAGCAATCCGTCCATCAGGTAGACCAGGACGAGATGGCGGGTGACGCCGATACCGGCCCGCCGGGCCGCCTCGGCGCTGGAGCCGATCGCATAGGTGTAGCGGCCGAAACGGGTGGTGTGCAGCAGCCAGGCGCCGATCAAGGTCACCGCCGCGGCCACCAGCACCAGAATCGGGACGCCGCTCAGCACGGTGCCGAAACCCAGTGAGTTGCGCAGCTTTTCGGGCACTGTGCGGGTATCGACGCCGTCCGTGATGAGCTGCGCCGCGCCCAGGGCCGCACCGAACGAGCCGAGCGTGACGATCAAGGGCGGAATCTTGGCCTTGGCCACCAGGAATCCATTGACGAGCCCCCACAGTGCGCCGCCCGCAAGGGATATCACCAGCCCGAGGGCGATGAGACCCCACCCGGCATCGGTGGCCTCCCCGCCCGGGCTGAGCCGTTCCATGGTCTTGGCGGCCACCACCCCGGAGAAGATGAGCACCATGCCCACCGACAGATCGATACCCGCGGTGATGATCACGAATGTCATCCCGATCGACAGCACCAGCAGCACCGAGGTCTCGATCAGCAGGGTCTGCAAGGTGAACCGGGTCGGAAAGGCATTCGGACGCAGAATGCTGAACGCGAGATACAGCACCACCAGCACGATCCCGATCCACAGCGTGCTCGCCCCCGCGAGCCGCTGCCACCGGGTCGGCGCGGGCAACTCGGCAATATCGTTATCGGCACTCACGGCCACGCTGCCTCCCTCATGCTGTGCCTATTCGCGGCATGAGCGGAGCCCTGCGTGGTTACGCTGCGCAAGCGCAGGGAGGTGGAGCGGCGCCTCCGGGCTTGACCGCTCATGCCGGATCATCCTCGGTGGTCAGCGCGCCGGTCATGGCGCCGACCAGCTGCTCCAAGGTGGCGTCGGCGGTGAAGCGCGCCACCCGCCGACCGAGTCGCAGCACCTCGATGCGATCGGCGACGGCCAGCACCTCGGGCATATTGTGGCTGATCAGCACGACCGCGACGCCCTGATCGCGCACGCGCCGGACGACATCCAGCACGCGTTCGCGCTGCACCACGCCGAGGGCGGCGGTCGGCTCGTCCATGAAGACGACCTTGCTCGCCCACATGACCGCCCGCGCCACGGCCACCGTCTGGCGCTGTCCGCCCCACAGCGCCCCGATCGGCACATCGGCCCGCGGCAGCATCACGCCGAGCCGCTGGAAGTGTTCGGCCGCTAGGGTTCTCATGGCGCTGCGGTCCAGCATCCCGAACCGGCCCGGCAGTCCCTTCCGGAACAATTCGCGCCCGAGGAAGAGATTGGCGGCCGGATCGAGATCGGGCGCGACCGCCAGATCCTGGTACACCGTCTCCACCCCGAGCCGCCGCGCCGCCGTCGGCGAGGCCATGCGCACCGGCTTGCCGTCCAGCAGAATCCGGCCGCCATCGGGTTGTTCGGCGCCGGACAAGCATTTCACCAGCGTGGACTTGCCCGCGCCATTGTCCCCGATGAGCGCGACCACTTCACCGGCATGGACCCGGAAGTTGGTTCCGCGCAGTGCTTCCACGCCGCCGTACCGCTTGACCAGCCCCTCGGCTTCCAGGACGGCAGGCATCGGCGATCACCCCGGCTACTGTGCTCGAGCGGACGTCCGGTCCGCTCGCCGATCGTACGATCGATCATGCTCTCCCGGGGCCGATACCGCGAAAGATCGCGCAGCGGTGCTGATCCGGCGGCCGGGCGGTCAGGCCACTTCGACGATCAAGGCATCGCCTTGTCCACCGCCACCGCACAGTGCGGCCGCACCCAGACCACCACCCCGGCGGTGCAGCGCGTTGATGAGCGTGACCATAATGCGAGCGCCGGTGCAGCCCAGCGGATGTCCCAGCGCGATGGCGCCACCGTTGACGTTCACCAGGTCCTCGTTCAGTCCGAGATCGTCGACCGCGGCCATGGGCACGGAGGCGAACGCCTCGTTCAATTCGTAGAGGTCGAGTCCGGACGGGTCGACGCCGATCTTCGCCGCGGCCTTGCGAATCGCAGTGGACGGCTGGGGGAGCAGTGACAGCGGCCCGGCGGTGGTGCCCCACGCCTTGATGGTCGCGAGCACCGGCAGCTCCAACTCCGCCGCCTTCGCGCGCGACATCAGCACCAGGGCGGCCGCGCCGTCGGAGGTCTGTGAGGCGCTGCCCGCAGTGATCGTCCCGTCGGGGGCGAAAGCCGGTCGCAGTCCGGCGAGTCTCTCCACCGTGGTGTCCGGGCGAATGCCCTCGTCCCGGTCGAAGACCACCGGATCGCCCTTGCGCTGCGGGACCTCGAGGCCGACGACCTCATCGGCGAAGGCGCCGTTCTTCCATGCGGCGGCGGCGCGTTCGTGCGAGCGGGCCGACCATTCGTCCTGCCGTGCGCGGCTGTAGTGATGCGACCGCGCCCGGTACTCCTCGGTGGCCAGGCCCATCAGCTTGTGGTCGAACGGACAGGTCAACCCGTCGAAAAGCATTGTGTCCTTGAGGTTTCCGTCACCCTGCCGATACCCGAAGCGTGCCTTGTCCAGGACATAGGCCGCATTCGTCATCGACTCCATGCCGCCCGCGACCACAATGTCGAACTCGCCCAGCGCAATCAGCGAGGCGGCCCGCGCTATGGCGGTGGTACCGGACAGGCACACCTTGTTCATGGTCTCGGCGGGCACGCTCAGCGGTATGCCCGCGCCGACCGCGGCCTGGCGGGCGGTGATCTGCCCGGCGCCCGCCTGCAGCGTGTGTCCCATGACCGTGTACTCGACGCGATCACCCGGCAGCCCGGCGCGGTCGAGGGCTCCGGCAATGGCCTTGCTCCCGAGCTCGGTGGCTGCGAAGGGGGCCAGGCCCCCGCCGAACTTGCCGATGGGAATGCGGGCGTATCCGACTACGACGGCCTCGTTCATGCGATCGGACAATACCGTCCGCTTCTTTTTTTCTGTACCGCTCACAAGTAATAAAACCGACCAGTCGCTAATTTCATATTCATAATGATAGAGATGGAGCGTTAACATTTCAGAGCGCCCGACTATCGGTGTGGGAATCCCACACAGTCGTGACCTGGGTTATGTGGCCCGTAATCATTCGATCACCCTTGCGAAAGGGTGTTGGATCACATACGCTTTCCGTTAGTTTGAGGCATCGGGCATGACCACTCGTAGTCCCCGAGTACAATGCATCCGCTCCGTACAACGGACCGGGCGCTATTCAACTGCGCAAGAGGCACAATGGTGCCGAATTCCGGATCCGGCGATAATTCCGGATCCAATACAGTAATGCCCGATTCCGCTTTCCGGCCGGAGCGGGTTGCATGGCTGACGCCGGACTAGAGCGAAAGCGTGTAATCGGCGAAATCGTTCCGGCGCGCGTCCTGGCGATGTGCAGCGGAATTACTTTCATGGCTTTTCTCGACTTCACCGTCGTCAATCTCGCATTTCCGGATATTCTGCAGGATTTCGAGAACACGCCGCTGGATACCCTGACCTGGGTCGTGAGTGGATACGCGGTCATGTTCGCCGCGCTGCTGGCCCCGGCCGGCCGGATCGCCGACAGTGTCGGCGGCCGGACCGTCCTGCTCTGGTCGCTGGGCCTGTTCACGCTCGCCTCCCTCGTCTGCGGCCTCGCGCCGACCATCGGGCTGCTCATCGCCGGGCGATTCCTCCAGGGCGCGGCGGCGGGCGGAATGATCCCGGCGGCCCTCGGCCTGATCCTGGCCACCACCCCGCGCGAACGCATACCGCGCGCGGTGGCGATCTGGTCCGCGGCGGAGGGCTTCTCGGCGGTCCTCGGTCCCGCGATCGGCGGCCTGCTGGTGCGCGTACTCGATTGGCGGTGGGTCTTCTTCGTCAATCTGCCCGTCGGCATCGCGCTGCTGGCCGGTGGCCTGGCCGTCTTGCCGGGGCACGTGCGGGTGGCAGGGGCGCGCTGGCCGGACCCGATCGGCAGCATCGCGCTCGGCGTGGGTATCGCGGGCATTGTCAGCGCGCTCACCGAGGGCGGGCAGTGGGGCTGGCTGGATATCCGGACCATCGGCCTGGGCCTGGCCGGACTACTGCTGGTCGGCGTCACGGTGCTGCGTTCCCGTGCACACGTCAGTCCGGCCGTCGATCTCGCGGTGTGGCGCAGCCGCACCTATAGGATCGCCTGCCTCGGGCTGGCCCTGTTCAGCGCGAACATGTTCGCGTGGAATCTGCCGGCGCCGCTGTTCGCCACCACCATCTGGGACTGGACGATCCTGGAGACGGGCGCGGCCCTGTGCATCGGCGCCGTCGCCTCCATGGCCGGTTCGCTGTCCGCCGGACGCCTGCGCACGCCGGGAACGCAGGTCCGGGTCGCCATTGCGGCGGCGCTGCTCTTCGCGGCGAGCAATGCCATCTGGGCGTCGAATCTGTTCGGATCCACACCGAATTTCTGGACCGGTTGGTTGCCCGCGGCGCTGCTCGGCGGATTCGGATTGGGTCTCGGATTCACCTGCCTGTCCACGCTCGCCGCCGGTGCGGTCGAACCGCTGAAATTCGCGGCCGGGCTCGGCATGGCGGTGGCGGCACGCCAGATCGGCGGGGCCGTCGGCGTCGCAGGCTTCGCGGCGATCATGCTGTCGAGCGCGGAACCGGGAAACCTTTCCTCATTCCATTACGTATTCATAGCCGCATTGTCGGTGAACATCTTGTGCGCGCTCGTCGTGGCCGCATTGATGCGCAAATAGCTACATAGATTTGACCTCGCGTAAGAAAACGGAAGTAATCCGATGTCTACTACAGCTGTGCTTTTGATCGGTTCCGGTAGCGTGCTGGCGCGCTGCGGTGAAGTCCTCTTGGCGAAAGGCCACCGTATCAGAGCGGTGATTACCGATGACGCCACCGCGCACGCATGGGCCGTCAAGGTGGGTATTCCGGACCATGAAATAGGCGAGGCCGTGCGGCTCGCGCCGGAGTGGGAATGCGATCTGCTGCTGAGTATCGGCAACTATTCGATAGTTCCGGATGTGTTGCTGGCCTGTGCGAAGCGCATGAGCGTCAATTACCATTACGGCCCGCTGCCGGAGTATTCCGGGCTGTACGCGCCCTCCTGGGCCATTGCCGACGGTGTCCGCGACTATGCCATCACCTGGCATCGCATCGGCGGCAAGGTCGACAGCGGTGACATCCTGCGGCGGGTGCCGGTGCCCATGGATACCGACGAGACGGCGCTCTCGCTCGGCCTGAAGTGCGACGAAGCCGCCGTCGCCAGCCTGGCCGAGCTGATCGACGAGATCGTCGAGGGCCGGGAAACGGCCACGCCCCAGGATCTTTCGGCGCGCCGGTACTTCTCCCGGCACACCCAGTTCCCCGCCGAGGGACTCATCGATTGGGAGCGCCCCGCCGAGGAGATAGCCGCCATGGTGCGCGCCGCGGATTACGGTCCGTTCAGCGGCCCCCTGGTGTGGCCCAAGGTCATGATCGACGGCCGTTTCGTGGCCGTGCGGGAAGCGCACGCCGGGCCCGCCGCCGATGCCGTCGCACCGGGTGCGGTCCTCACCTGTGACGAGGCATCGGGTGTGCGGATCGGCACCGCCGCCGGGGTCGCGCATCTGACCCGGATCAGCACCCTGGACGGCGAACCGATCGATATCGACACTCTCGCAACGTCTTACGGACTCGCTCCCGGGATGACCCTGGCCGCGCCGGACGAGTCCGCCGCCGCCGCGATCACCGCCGCGGGCAAGGCGGCGTCCAAGGCCGGGGAGTATTGGCGCGCGCGCCTGACCGCGGGTGATCCCCATCGCCTGCACTATCCCGCCCCGGAGGCCGGGTCCCGGGTCGCGACCGGGCCGGTCACCGTGCGCTGCCGCGTGGAAATCGCTGACGAGGAACAGATTTCCGCGACGGCGTACCTCGCCGGTGCATGGTGCGCCTTCCTGAGCCGCGCCACCGGCAACCCGGATATTCGCATCGGGACGGCCGCGCCGCGCGACGGCCTCGAGGCCGCCTATCGTGACCTGTTCACCGCCTGGCTGCCACTGCCCGCGCATCTCGACGCGGCGATGTCGGTCGCGGAGAATCTGCGCACCGTCGGCGCGGAGTACATCGCCGGGCAGGAGCGGCCCTGGGTGCGCCGGGACCTCTTCGGTCGCGACGAGGCGCTCCGCCGCCACGGCGGGGAAGCGCTGCCCGACGTGGTGATCTCCAGTGGCGGAGCGGCTTTCGCCACCGCCGAGGCGCGGCCGGTGCTGGAGCTGGCGGTGCTCGAGGACGGCGAGACCGTCGAGTTCCACTACGACACCGCACGTCTCGCGCGGTCGGACGTCGAGCGCCTGGCCGGGCAGTTCGGTGACTGGTGTGATCGGCTGCCCTCGCTCGCCGATACCCCGCTGGGCGCCGCCCAGGTCGTCTCGGCGCACGAACGCCGCACTCTGATAGAGGAATTCAACGCCACCGTCGACGATGCCGTGCTGGGGCACAGCCTGCCGCGGCTCTACGCGGAGGCCGCGACGGCCCACGCGGGCAATGCCGCCCTGATCTGCGCGGGCGTCGAAGTGACGTACGCGGACCTGGACGCCGACGCCAATCGGATCGCGCATGCGCTGGTGGACAAGGGGATCGGGCGCGGTGATCTGGTCGGCGTGGCCCTGGACCGCTCCATCGACCTGGTGGCGGTGCTGCTCGCCGTCCTGAAAACGGGTGCGGCCTATGTGCCGATCGATCCGAACTTCCCGGCGCGGCGCATTCGCCAGATGATCGAGGACGCCGATCCGAAGCTCATCATCACCCCGGCCCTCGCCCCGGACGGCCTGTCCGATCGGGATGCGCTGTGCCTGAGCGTCGATGCCGCTCGCGACAGCTCCGACGAGACCGGCGGCCTCGACCGGGACGTGTACGCCTAGGATCTCGCGTACGTCATCTACACCTCCGGATCGACCGGCAGGCCCAAGGGCGTGGAGATCACGCACGGCGCGCTGTGCAATTTCCTGGCCTCGATGCGGCGGCGGCCCGGCTGCGCGGACTCCGACCGGCTGCTGGCGGTCACCACCGTCTTCTTCGATATCGCCGTCCTGGAACTGTTCGCCCCGCTGCTCTGCGGCGCGACCACGGTCATCGCCCAGGCGCACGAAACCATCGATGCCGCGGCCCTGCTCGCCCTGGTGCGCCGGTACGCCGTCACCATGATGCAGGGCACCCCGGCCACCTGGCAGCTGCTGCTGGATTCCGGCTGGCGCGGTGAACCCCGCCTGGCCAAGATCCTGTGCGGCGGTGAGGCGCTGCCGCGCCGCCTGGCCGATCGCCTGCTCGCCTGCGGCGGCGAGGTGTGGAACATGTACGGCCTCACCGAGACCACCGTCTGGTCGAGCAGCTGGCGGGTCGGCGCGGACACCGAGGTGCTGATCGGCGATCCGATCGCCAATACCCAGCTCTATGTCCTGGGCGCGGATCTGACGCCGGTGCCGCTCGGCTTCCCGGGTGAGCTGTGCATCGGCGGCGCGGGGGTCGCGCGCGGCTATCGCGGTGACGCAGAGGAGACGCGAAAACGGTTCGTGGACAACCACTTCCATCCCTTAATGCTCTACCGGACCGGCGATGTGGCCCGATTCCTCGCGCCCGGACAGCTGAGCGTCCTCGGCCGCGACGACAGCCAGGTCAAACTGCGCGGCTACCGCATCGAACCCGGGGAGATCGAGGCCGCCGTCACGGGGCACGAGGAGATCTCCCGGGCCGTGGTGGTGGCGCGCAATGAACAGCTGGTCGCCTACTGTGTGCGCGACACCGTCCCCGCGGCCGATTCCGGGCGGGTACCGGGCGAGGCCGTCGCCGAGTGGGCGGGCGCCTGGGATCGCGCCTACGCCACCGCGGCGGAGGACGCCACCTTCAATCCGGCGGGCTGGCACAACAGCTATGACGGCGCGCCGTTCTCCAATAGCGAGATGCGGGATTGGCAGATGAGCTCGGTGCGCCGGATTCTGTCCCACGCGCCGGAGCATGTCTTCGAAATCGGTTCCGGCAGTGGGCTGATGCTCTTCGCCATCGCACCGCACTGTCGCTCGTATCACGCCGTGGACGCCTCGGAGCGAGCGGTGGAGATGACCCGCGCGCATCTGTCCTCGCTGCCACACGTGATGTGTGAACAGCGCCCGGCCCACCGGCTGCCGGAGGTGGCCGCCGGATCCTTCGACACCGTCATCGTGAACTCGGTGGCCCAGTACTTCCCCTCCGCCGACTACCTCACCTCGGTGCTCGAATGGGCCAGCGAGGCGGTCGGCACCGGCCGCGTATTCCTCGGGGACATCAGGGATCTGTCGCTGCTCGAGGTCTTCCACGCCGATGTGATCGACTTCCGCGCCGACGGCCGGATCGATCCCGCGGACCTGGCCCGGCGGGCCGCCCGCGCCGCGCGCTCGGAGCGCGAGCTGGCGCTGGCGCCCGGGTACTTCGCGAATCTGCCGAGCTTGTTCCCGCGCATCACCCGCGTCGATATCGCACTGCGCGAGGGCCGCTACGTCAACGAGATGACCCGCTACCGCTTCGATGTCACCCTGCACATCGGGGACGGTCCCGCCGCCGGTGCCCAGGTCACCGAAAACGATTGGCGCGCCGAGCAACTCGACACCGCCGTGCTGCCGGAACTGCTCGCCGCGGCCGGTGGACAGGCACTGCGCCTGAACGGCATCCTCAATGCCCGGCTGCGGGAGGTGCACGGCCGGGTGGCGGCGGCCCTGGGCGAACCGGCCGTCACGTCCTGGATCGATCCGCGCGATCTCGCCGCGCTCGCCACCGGGTCCGGCCTGGAGATGGCCGTGCTGCCCAGCCGCTACGGCGGCAAGTGGAGCATGGACGCCGTCTTCTGGCATCCGGGCGCTACACCGGATCTCGGCTACCACGCCGCCGCGCCGATGGATCGCGCGGCGCTGGACGGCTACGCGAATGTGCCCGCCGTCGGCGAACCGGCCAAGCTCGCCCTCGGTCGCGTGCTGCGCCCCTGGCTGGCCGCGCGCCTGCCCGCCTATATGGTGCCCGCGTTCTTCGTCGAACTGGACGACTTCCCGCTGACGCCCAATGGCAAGATCGACCGAAAGGCCCTGCCGGATCCGGTATCCGGGATCGAGGTCACGGCCAAGCCCGCCACCGAACTCGAGCGCGACATTCTGGCCATCTGGTCCGAGGTGCTCGGGCACGACCGCATCGGCATTACGCAGAACTTCTTCGAGATCGGCGGTGACTCCCTGCGCGCGGTGCGCGTGCAGGCGGAGCTGGAGCGGCTGCTCGGGCGGCGGGTGTCCTCGGCGAAACTGTTCGAGCACTTCACCGTCAAAGCCCTGGCCGCCGATCTGGCGGGCGCGGGAAAGTCGGGCCCGCAACGTATTACGGCCTCCCGCCGGGCCGCCTACGACGAGGACATCGCCATTGTCGCCATGGCGTGCCGCCTGCCCGGCGAGGTGACCACGCCGGAGGAGTACTGGGAACTGCTCGAACGCGGCGGCGACGGCATTGTGGAGGTGCTGCCGGACCGCTGGGACGCCGACGCGCTCTACGACGCCGACCCGGAGGCGAAGGGCAAATCATATTGCCGCGCGGGTGGTTTCGTCTCGCCCATCGACCTGTTCGACGCCCCGTTCTTCGGCATCTCACCGCGCGAGGCGCGCTCGCTGGACCCCATGCAGCGCATGGTGCTGGAAACCTGCTGGGAGGCGTTCGAGCGCGCGGGCTACACCCTGGAAAAATTGCGCGGCAGCCAGACCGGCGCCTTCATCGGCGTCGGCAAGAGCTCGGCCTATCACGAATACGGCCTGACCCTCGCCGGTGGCCTGACCGATCTGGACGGTTACGTGGGGCCGGGTTCGGCGGGCGGCACCATGTCCGGTCGCGTCTCCTACGTCTTCGGTCTCGAAGGCCCGACGCTGACCCTGGACACGGCCTGCTCCTCGTCCCTGGTGACGACCCATCTCGCGTGTAATGCCCTGCGGCAGGGCGAATGCGACCTCGCCGTCTCGGCGGGCGTGAGCCTCATGCTCTCGCCCGAACTGCACGTGGAATTCAGCCGCCTGCGCGGTATGTCACCCGACGGCCGCTGCCGGTCCTTCTCCGCCGATACCGAGGGCACCGGCTGGAGCGAGGGCTCCGCCGCGGTGGTGCTCAAGCGACTGTCCGACGCCCAGCGCGACGGCGACCCCATTCTGGCCGTGCTGCGCGGCACCGCCGTCAATCACGACGGCCACGCCGCCAGCCTGACCACGCCCAGCGGCCCGGCCCAGCAGCGGGTCATTCGCGCGGCCCTGGCCGCCTCCGATCTGCAACCGGGCGATATCGACTATGTCGAGGCGCACGGCACCGGCACCAAACTGGGCGATCCCATCGAAGGCACCGCGCTGGCAGCGGTTTTCGGCGGCAGTCACACCGACGAGGATCCGCTGTGGGTCGGCTCGGCCAAGTCCAATCTGGGCCACACCCAGGCCGCCGCCGGTCTGGCCGGGGTGATGAAGGTCGTGCTGGCCATGCACAACGACACGCTGCCCCGCACCTTGCACGTCACCGCGCCCACCCCCGCGGTGGACTGGGACGACGCCAATATGGCGCTGGTCCGGGAGAACCGGTCCTGGAAGCCCAACGGCCGCCCGCGCCGCGCCGGGGTCAGCTCCTTCGGCATCGGCGGCACCAATGCGCATGTGATCGTGGAGGAACCGCCGCGGCGGCTGATGTCCGAGTCGATAGCGGCCCCGCTGCCGGAGACGGTGCCGTTCCTGGTGTCCGGCTATACCGATACCGCCCTGCGGCAGCAGGCCGAGACGCTGCACCGGCATCTGGGCATGAAGATCCAGGACCATCTCGTCGATGTGGCGCGCTCGCTGGCGACCACCCGCACCCATTTCCGGCGGCGGCTGGTGCTGCCCGTCCGGGACCGCGGGGAACTGCTGGACAAGTTGGCCTCCTTCGCCCGCACGGGTGAGGCCCCGGCCGGTGCGGTGCGCACCGGGGAACATGCCGAAGAGCCGCGGCTCGCCATGCTTTTCACCGGCCAAGGCAGCCAGCTGCCGGGTATGGGCAAGGACGTGGCCGCGGTCTATCCGGTGTTCCGGCAGGCTCTCGACGAGATCGCGGCACAGTTCACCGACCTGGAAAGGCCGCTGCTGGAGGTGATGTGGGCCGAGCCCGGCAGTGCCGAGGCGGCCCTGCTGCACCGCACCGACTTCACCCAGCCCGCCCTGTTCGCGCTCGAAGTGGCGCTGGCGCGGCTGTGGCGGAGCTGGGGCGTGCGGCCGGAGCTGGTGCTCGGGCACAGCATCGGCGAGCTCGCCGCCGCCCATCTCGCCGGGATTTTCGAGCTGGGCGACGCCTGCCGACTGGTGGCGGCGCGCGGCCGCCTGATGCAGGCGCTGCCCGGCGGGGGCGCCATGACCTCCCTCGAGGCCGACCCCGACGAAACCGCCGACGCGATAGCGACTTTGGGGCTGTCCGGGAAGGTCGATATCGCGGGTCTCAATACCCCGGCCCAGACCGTGGTGTCCGGCGATGCCGCCGCCGTCGAGCGGATGGCGGCGCACTTCACCGCCGCGGGCCGTAAGACCAAGGGGCTGACGGTGTCCCACGCCTTCCATTCGCACCATATGGACGCCATGCTGGCGGCCTTCCGGGCGGTGGCCGAGACCGTGCGGTTCAACCCGCCGGAGCTGACCATTGTCAGCAGCCTGACCGGGGAGCTCGCCGAACCGGGCGAACTGGAACGACCCGAGTACTGGATTCGCCAGGCCCGCAGGGCCGTTCGCTTCAGTGACGGCATCCGCACCCTGCATCGGCAGGGCGTGAGCACCTATCTGGAGCTGGGCCCGCAGCCGGTGCTGTCCGGTATGGACGCGGCCTGCCTCGCCGAGGAGAAATCGGTCGGCTGGGTGCCCTCGCTGCTGGCCGGGAAGGACGGCGCGGCCACCGTGCAGCGCAGCCTCGCCGAACTGCATGTGCGGGATGTGCCGATCGACTGGAACGGCTACTTCGAGCCCTTCGGCGGCGTGCGGGTGGCCCTGCCCACCTACGCCTTCCAGCGTGAGCGCTTCTGGTTCGAACCGCCGGTGCAGCGCGCGGTCGGCGCGGGCCTGAATGACACCGGCCATGCCCTGCTGGGTGGCGGCGTCACCATCGCGGGCACCGAGATATCGGTGTTTACCACGGTCGTGGCGGCGGATGAACCGGTGTGGGTGCGCGAGCATCAGGTCATGGGCGCGGTGCTCATGCCGGGCACCGCGTTCTTCGAGGCCATGCGCGCCGCCGGGCACGCGGTCGCGGTGGGGGAGTGGGATGTCGCCGATGTCGTGCTCTTCGCGCCGCTGGTGCTGAGCGCCGGGGTGCCGGTGCGCTTGCAGGTCACCGTGGGCGCGGCGGCGGGCGGCGGCCGTCCGGTGCAGGTCTACAGTGCGCCGGAGGACGGTGACGGCGACTGGCAGTTGCATGCGGAAGGCGTGCTGGTCCAGCCGGATACCGGCACGCACGCCACCGTCGCGGTGCCCCCGCGTGGCACGGAGCGCATCGATGTCTCGGCCGTGTACGCCGATCTGGCCGATCTCGGTTACGGCTACGGACCGACCTTCCAGTGCATCGACGAGGCCTGGCACGTCGGCGGGGAGGTCTGGGCCCGGGCGGTGCTCCCGGAGAACGCGCAGTCCGCGGCCCCGGGCTACGGTCTGCATCCGGCGCTGTTGGACTCGGCCATGCATTCGCTGCTGCTGACCCAGCGGTTGCGGCAGCAGACCTGTGACGACCTGTTCGTGCCCTTCGAGGTGGAACGGCTGTCGCTGCGCGAGCCCGGCCTGGGCGAAATTTGGGTCCGGGTGGCCGCATTCGAGCTGGGCGACGGCGAATTCTGGGCCTCGCTCGATATCTACGACACCGCCGGGGTGAGTGTCGGCAGACTGCATCGGCTGCATGCCCGGCGCGTGGACCGGGCGGTACTGCGGCGGCTGGCCGCGACCGGGGTGGACCGCTTCCAGTTCGATGTCGGCTGGCGTCCGGTCGACACCGACACCGTCGGGCTGGGCGGTTCGTGGGGCATGCTGTGCCCCGCCGGTGAGGTGTCCTGGTCGCGCGAGGTGAAGACGGCCTTGTCGCGGGCCGGTATTCAGGTCATCAAGGTCCGGGACCTGGAAGGCGCCGAGGATCTCGACGGCCTGTTCTGCCTGTGGGATTCGGATGCGGACGTGCTGACGCAGGCCCACGAGTTCACCGCCGCCGCCCTCGCTCAGGTGCAGGCCGCCGCCGAGTCCGGGTTCGCACCGCCGCTGGTGTGGATCACCCGGCGCGCGGTCGGCTCCGGCGGCGACGACGCGACCGCCGGGCTGGGCGCGGGACCGCTGTGGGGCCTCATGCGCACCGCTCGCAACGAGCATCCGGAGTTGCAGTTGCGCCTCATCGATCTCGGTATCGAGGACTCCGACCGGACCTCGCTCCCGCCCGCTCTCATGCTGGCGGCCGAACCGGAATGCGCGCTGCGGGACGGGCAGGTGCTGGTGCCGAAGTTGCGGCGCGCCGGTGCATCCCGGGATCCACAGATTCCGGCCGAGGGTGCGTGGCAGCTGGAGATCGCCGCCAAGGGCCGCCTGGACGAGCCGCTGACGGTCCGAGCCATTCAGCCCAAGGCACTGGCCGCCAATGAGATTCGCGCCGAGGTCAAGGCCGCGGGCGTCAATTTCCTGGATGTGCTCAATGCCCTCGGCATGGTCGAGATTCCGGCCTTCGGTCTCGAATTCGCCGGTGTGGTAACCGAAGTCGGCGCGGATGTCCAGGATCTGCACGTGGGCGACCCGGTCCTGGGCCTGGCCCGGGGCAGCTTCGGCTCCGAGGTGAGCACCGACGCCCGCCTGGTGGTGCGCAAGCCGGAGGGGCTCGGCTTCGACGAGGCCGCGACCATTCCCATGACCTTCCTGACGGCGTGGTACGGGCTGCACGAACTCGGCGCGCTGCGGCCGGGGGAGCGGGTCCTGGTGCACGCCGCCGCCGGTGGCGTCGGCATGGCGGCCGTGCAATTGGCGCGACTGCACGGGGCCGAGGTCTACGGCACCGCCAGCGAGCCGAAGTGGGATGCGCTGCGGGACATGGGCCTGGACGACGCCCACATCGCCTCCTCGCGCGATCTGGGCTTCGTCGATCACTTCGGAAAGACGCTGCCGGGCAATGCCTTCGATGTCGTATTGAATTCGCTGGCCACGGAATTCATCGACGCCGGTCTGGGCATGCTCGGCGACGGCGGCCGCTTCCTGGAAATGGGCAAGATCGATATCCGCGATCAGTCCTGGATCGATGAGCACCACCCGGGCGTGACCTATACCGTCTACAACATGCCCGAGGCCGGTCCCGACCGCACCCGGCGCATGCTGACCGCCATTGCCGAACTGTTCGCGGCGGGCAAGCTGAAGCCGCTGCCGCTGCGCACCTTCCCCATGACCGATACCTCCGAGGCGCTGCGCTTCATGGCCCAGGCCCGGCATGTGGGCAAGGTGGTGCTGCTGCCGGTCGAGCAGCGGCAGTTCGTGCGCACCGATGGCGCGGTGCTGATCACCGGCGGTCTCGGTGATCTCGGCCGCCGCGTGGCGGGCTGGCTCGCATCCGCGCACGGCGTCCGCGATCTGGTGCTGACCTCGCGGCGCGGCCTGGACACCCCCGGCGTGGACGCCATCCTGGACGAACTGGCCGATCTCGGCGCGAAAGCGACCGTGATCGCCTGTGATTCGGCGGATCCGGACGGATTGAAAGCCGTCCTGACCCTGTTCGGCGAGCACCGGCCGCTGCGCGGTGTGGTCCACGCGTCCGGCGTGCTGGACGACGGCGCGCTGTCGGCGCTGACGCCGGAACGCCTGGACACGGTGTGCGCGCCCAAGCTCGACGGCGCCTGGCATCTGCACGCGCTCACCCGGGATCTGGATCTGGACCTGTTCCTGATGTTCTCCTCCATCGCGAGCATCATGGGCGCGCCGGGCCAGGGCAATTACGCCGCCGCCAACGCCTTCCTCGACGCGCTCGCGCACCTGCGCCGGGCGCAGGGCCTGCCCGCCACCTCGGTGGCCTTCGGGCCCTGGGAGGGCAGCGGTATGGCGGCCGGGCTGAGCGAGACAGATCGCATCCGGTTCGCGCAACTGGGCCTGGATCGGCTCGCGCCCGACGAAGGGTTGGAACTGCTCGAAACGGCGGTGCGGGGCGGGCGCGCGCTCACCATGGCCGCCGCCTTCGATCTGAATCGGTTGCAGCGCTACTACGAGGAGCGCGGCGGCATTCCGCCCTTGCTGCGCACGCTGCTGAGCGGCGGCTCCACCGGCCGGGCTCGGGGCGCGGGCGGTGCGGATCTGCGCAAACTGCTGAGTGAGGCCGCGCCGGAAGAGCATTCGGCCGTGGTGCTCGGGCTGGTGCGCGAAGAGATCGACAAGACACTGGGTTTCGCCGCACCCGAGGACGTGGATGTCGATCTGCCGTTGCAGGACATCGGCATCGACTCGCTGACCGCGGTGCTCATGCGCAATCAGCTGGCGGATCTGACCGGTCTGGCGCTACCCGCCAAGATCGCGTTCGATCATCCGAACCTGAAGGCGCTCAGCCAGTTCCTGCTGGCCAAACTGCTCGAAGCCGGGGCCTCCGTTCCGGTCGAGGCGGCAGCGGCGGAACCGGTCCCGGAGGCTCCGGGATGGGATATGACGGCGGTCCGCAGGGGCTTCCTCGATCCGGACCTGCGGTTCGGCGATACGGCCGCGATCGCGGCCCGGCCGGACGCGGTCTTCGTCACCGGCGCAACCGGTTTCGTCGGGGCCTTCGTGCTGCACGAACTGCTCGCCGCGGATCGCATCGCCTACTGCCTGGTTCGCGCCGACGACGCCGAAGTGGCCCTGAAGCGCCTCGTCACCACCCTCGAGGATTACGGGCTGTGGCGGCCGGAGTTCGCACCGCTGCTCAATCCGGTGGTCGGCGACCTGACCCAGCCGCTGTTCGGGCTGAGCGCGGAGCACTTCGATCACCTGGCGGACCGGGTGGACGCGATCTGCCACTCCGGTGCGCTGGTGGACTGGATGCGGCCGTTGGAGGATTACCTGGGCCCCAATGTGATCGGCGCGCACGAGGCCCTGCGCTTGGCCGCGCGCGGGCGCGCCAAGACGGTGCACGTCATCTCCACCTTCGCCACACTGCCCAAGTACCTCGGCTACGAGGTCGGCGAGGACGATCGCGAATTCGGCTATCTCACCTCCAAGTTCATGGCCGAGCAACTGGCGGCCGCGGCCCGCTGGCGCGGGGCGCGCGCCTCGGTGCACCGGCTGCCGTTCGTCAGCGCCGCGGCGAGCAGCGGCCACTTCCGGCTCGACCGAGGCGATTTCCTGCACAACCTCATTGCGGGCGGTATCGAGATGGGCAGCTTCCCGGCCCTGGACACCGATCTGGCGGCCGTGCTGCCGGTCGACTACCTGGGCCGGACCATTGCCGAAGTGGTGCTGAACGATCCCGGGACCGGCCGGGACTACGACTACGTCAATGCGCACGCGCCGAGTTTCGGCGGCTTCTTCGAGCTGCTCGGCACGGTCCTCGGCGGGACGGAGATCGTGCCGTTCGCCGACTGGCGGGATCGGGCACTGGCCCACGCCGCCGCGCATTCGGCGAGTCCGCTGGCCCGGATCGCGGCCGTGGTGGACGGCCTCACCGCCGATGAGGCGGCCGGGATGCTCGCCGGAATGCCCGTGGGCGAGCACGTCTTCGGAGCCGATCGGCATCCGGCGCCGCCGATCGACGAGCAGTACGTCCGGCGCTACGCGCACCGGATCGGATCGACAGGAGAGCAGTCATGAGTGAAACGCTGGATCAGGATCGGGCCGCGGCCGCGGCCATGACCGGCACCTATCAGAAGAGCGGTACCTTCCTGCACTCGTCCGCCGCCGCCCACGCCGAGAAACTCGTGCCGGTGCTGGACAAATACCCGGTGGACGCCGCCGAGGTGGCATTGCGGCTGCCGTCGCACCGCGCGCTCAACCCGTGCGTGTTCTATCCCGAGAACACCCCGACCGTGGTCGAGCAGATGAACCTCGACGACGATCTCGCCGACAACCTGGCGCGGCCACTGCGGTGCCAGGCCGTCATTCAGGAGAGCTACGCGCAGGCCTCCATCGGCAACTACTTCCCGTTGTCGACCATGTTCGAGAACTGCGTGCTGTTCATCCCCTCGGCCAAGCGCTTCTACGACCTCAACCAGGACATCGTCTACAAGCACTTCCCCGAGGTCGAGACCGCGGTGGTGAACGCCTTCGTGGTCACCGCCGACAAGCGCTCCTACGGTACGCACGCCGCCAGCGGTATCGCGCTGCAGATTCCGTCGCTGGTGAAGAAGCAGCTCGGATTCCCCACCGAATACCGCAGCTTCCACACCGCGCTGACCCCGACGCCGCTGGACCGGCAGCCGTTCGTGATCTTCGAGGAGGCCGAACAGGAGGCGCCCAACCTCCAGTACGTTTACGAGAAGATGCTCGAATACGGTTTGGACAGCGAGGAGAAGGCCGCGGTCGACAAGGACCTCTATCTGTTCCTGGAAGGCAAGCTGTCGGAGATCGATCTGCCCACGGTGCGCGATTTCCTCATGGCCAAGTACTGGTCCAAGCGGTACGCCGACACCCCGTCACCGGGCTACTACTGCGACTCCCGCATCGGGGACGCGCTGGTGTTCGACAACTACCGCGCACACGGCGACGGCACCCTGCCGAGCTCGCCCAAGGACCGGCTGACCATCGACTTCCGCTGCTTCAACAAGGTGCACTACCCGGCGGGCATGACCAGCGGTCTCGATTTCATCGTGGATCCCGCCGAACGCAATCACCAGATCGAGCGGAAACGCGCCTCGCTCGAATTCCTGTTGGCCACATTGGGCTACGAGGATATCGACGAGTTCCTGCGACTGGTCTTCGGCAGCAGGCACAACGACCACATTAACCCTTTCGGGCTGATGACCGATCTTCAGTTCGGGGTCTACAACAAGTCCGAATATCACCTGCTGGACCAGAACCTCGACGACCACTACGAGCGGGTCGAGCGCCTGTACGAGCGGATCGAGAAGGAGGGGGAATATGTCCTGCCGGCTCGCGCGAAGCAGTATCTCGATGCACTCTCGAACTGAACGACGTTCTCACACAGAAGGATTGGTCGTATGACCCGTGTAGTCGAAACCAGTCGGCTGGTACGCGAATGGTTCCGGATCGCCAAGCTGCCGCACGATCCGGCCACCAAGGCCTTCCTGAGCCGCTGCCAATCGCACACCGTCAAAGTGGACGGCAAGGCGTACAAGTACTACCAGGCGGGCAGCGGGCCGACCGTGCTGCACGTGCACGGCGTGCGCAGCAATCTGGGCAGCATGACCGCCATTGCCGAGGACCTGCTGGAGCAGAACTACCGGGTGGTGCTGTTCGACGCGCCCGCGCACGGCGAGGCGCTCGGGGACAGCACCGATCCCGTCGAGGTGCGCGAGGCGATTCTCGGTATCGCGGGGCAGTTCCCGGAGCTGCACGCGGTGGTCGGGCATTCGCTCGGGTCGCTGTGGTCGTTGAACGCGTGGCGTGAGGGGCTGCGCGCCAAGGCCTTCGTCTCCATCTCCGCGCCCGCGACCATGCGCTTCCTGGTCGACAAGATGGCCGATTTCATGCCCATCGAGCGCGATCAGCTCGACGAGCTGGCGGCGGCCATCGAGGAGCGGCTGGGCGCGGATGTGTGGACCGTGTTCTCGCCCTCGGAGAACGCCGCAATGGTCGATGTGCCATCGCTGGTCATCCACGGTGCGCAGGACGATTACGTGCCGCCGTCGAACGGTGAGGCGCTGCACGCGAGTTGGCCCGGAGCGACGCTCGAGCTGATCGAGGGCGCCGATCACTTCGACATTGTCGGATCATCGAAGGTACGCAAGCTCATCTCCACCTTCCTCCAGGCGTGAATCCAGCTGTTCGGTAGACGATCTCGTGACGAGTAACAGCACCACGGCGTTCTTTCTCAGCCTCGCCGTCGTCCTCGCGGCGGCGCGCGTGATCGGGATCCTCTGCCGCCGCATCCATCAGCCGCCGGTGGTCGGGGAGATCCTGGCCGGGGTCGCGCTCGGCGCGATCCCGTTCGTGCGGGAGGAATTCCCCGGCCAGCAGCAGGCCCTGCTGGCCGCGGTGGCGGCGGTCGGGCTGGCGGCGTTCATGTTCGTCATGGGCTTCGAACTCGACTTCGCCGAGCTGTGGCGGCGGCGCGGGCGGCCGATCACCATCGCGCTGGGCTCGGTGGGGATTCCGCTCATCGCGGGCGCGCTGCTGGCGCTGCCGCTGGCGGGCCGCCACGGGCCCGGATCGTCGGCGGTCTTCGTGGCCTTCGTCGCCGTCGCCATGTCGGTGACCGCGCTGCCGGTGCTGGCGCGCATTCTGGCCGATACCGGATTGGACGGAACCGACTCGGGCAGACTGGCTTTCGCCGTCGCCGCGGTGGGCGACGCCGCCGCCTGGATCGCGCTGGCGGCCGTCGCCGCGGGCGCCGGGGCGGCGGCGGGCTCGCACGGCTGGCGCATGGCGTTCCTGCTGGTGTATCTGGTGGTGCTGGTCTTCGTGATCCGGCCGCTGCTGCGGCGCATGATGGCCGCTCCCGACGGCGAGACCCGGTCCTGGCACGATGCGAGCGCCACCCTGCCCGTGATCGCGCTGCTGCTGGCCATGTCCTGCGCCGCCACCGAATGGATGGGGCTGCATTTCGCCTTCGGCGCCTTCGCGTTCGGCGTCGCCTTCCCCCGCGCCGGGCTGGTGCGCGAACCGCAGGCGGTCACCGGGCAATTCAGCGCCGTGGCGGATCTGCTCATGCCGATCTACTTCGTGCTGGCGGGCTACAGCGTGGTGCTGCAGAGCATCGACGGCACGGCGGCGCTGATCCTCATCGCGGTGCTGTTCGTGGCCATCGCGTCCAAGACGGGCGGCGGGTATCTCGGCGCGCGCCTCGCCGGAATCGATCACGGGGAGGCGCGCACGATCGCCATCCTGTGCTCAATACCCGCGGCCTCACCGAGGTCGTCATCCTCACCGTCGGACTGCAACTCGAGATCATCGACGAGACGTTCTACGCCCTCATGCTGGTCATGGCGCTGGTGACGACGGCCGCCACCGGACCGCTGCTGTCGGTGTTCCGGCCCAGCCGGGACAGCCCGGCCGTTCCGGCGCCGCCCACGGTCATCGGGCAGTGACGAAGCCGAGCAGCTGCGGGGCCGCCTCGCCCGGATGTTTGGCGTGGAAGCCCTCGCCGATGGCCTGCATCTTCCAATCCCCGCCCACCCGGAATATTTTCGCCATGGCCATGGCGGTGAAGGGCATGCCGCCGGTCAGCGAGTAGCGGGCCAGCTCACTGCCGGTGGTCTCGTCGACCAGGCGGCAGTAGGCATTGCTGACCTGCTGGAAGGTGTGCCCCTGATAGGAGGTCACCAGGAACAGCAGGGTGGTGATGTGGCGCGGCACCCGGGTGAGGTCGACCAGGATCACCTCGTCGTCGCCCTCGCCCTCACCGGTGAGATTGTCACCCTGATGGCGGATGGAGCCGTCCTTGGAGGTGAGCTGGTTGTAGTACGCGGCATCCACGAGCTGATTGTCGGCGAACATGGCCACCCAGGCGTCGAGATCGATATTGATCGAGCGGCTGCCGAACAGGCCGCTGCGCTTCACCGGATCCCAGCCCAGCCCCATCCGGATGCGGGTGAGCGCGACCCCGCCCTCCTTGCGGAGCGTGACCTTCTGCCCCTTGGTCAACTCGACCCGGCGGCCCTTGGCGAGACTGACCTCGCCCGCGGGCGGTGGTGGCGCATAACCGGATTGCGGCGATGCCGGTGGCGGATACCCGGAGGGCGGCGGCGGGGTGACCGGTGGCGGATATCCGGAGGATGGTGGCGCGGAGACCGGTGGCGGATACGCCGAGGAGGGTGGCGGATACCCGGTCGTGGGCGGCGGGTATCCGGTGGGGGGCGGCGGTGGCGCGTAGCGGGTCGTGGATGGCTCCGGAACCGGCTGCGGCGGCGCCTGCTGCGCGGGCTGCGGCGCGTCGTCGACGCTCACCCCGTGATCGGCGAATCCGCCCGCGTAGCCCTGGCCGACCGCGCGCACCTTCCAGGTGTTCTGCCGCCGGTAGAGCTCGAGCGCGATCACGATGGACTCGCTGCTCAGCCCATCGATCCGGTACTCGTACAACCGATTTCCGCTCGCATCGGAGACGGTCGCGACCGGTGCGGGGAGCCGCCCGAAGGTGCCGCGCGCATCGTCGAGGGTGATCACCGCCCGGATCTGCGCGATATCGGCGGGCACCTGATTCAGGGAGACCGCGAGACTGGCGGGCTCGCCCGCCCGCATCCGCTGCAATCGCACCCCGGGCCCCGTGGGTTGGTTGTAGAAGACGAAATCCGCGTCCGAGCGCACCGTGCCCCGCTCGGTCACCAGCAGTGCCGACAGATCCGCCCCCGCGGCGACCTGCACCGACACCACCAGTTCGGTGCCGCCCAGCGGCCCGTTCTGCCCCTTCACCAGTGTCGACACGACTCGCCCCTCCGCCGCCGGTGTTGTCCACCACCACTTTACGAGACGCGGCGCGCGCTCAGGCGGGGTTGACCGCGCGATGCATGGCCGCCACGCCGAAAGTCAGGTTCCGCCACTGCACCCGCGCCCAGCCCGCCTCCGCGATCAGTCCGGCGAGCGCGGCCTGTTCGGGTCACGCCAGGGTGGATTCGGCCAGATAGGTATAGGAGTCGGGATTGGAGCTGACGCGCGCCAGCGTCGGCAGCCCGACCTTCAGATGGATCCGGTGACCCAGCCGCAGCACCGGATTGGGCGGATGGCTCACCTCGCACACCAGCAGGCGGCCGCCCGGCCTTGTCACGCGGCGCATCTCGCGCAGCGCCGCGACCGTATCGGCGACATTGCGCAGCCCGAAGGAAATGGTGGCCACATCGAAAACCCCGTCCGCGAACGGAAGCCGGAGCGCGTCACCCGCCACGAAGCGAATGCGCTCGGTCCCGCGCTGCCGCTCGGTGCCCACCCGCAGCATGCCGAGCGAGAAATCGCAGGCGACGGTCTGCGCCCCGGCCGCCGCGAAGGCCGCCGAGGAGGTGCCCGTGCCCGCCGCCAGATCCAGGACCCGCTCACCCGGCCGCGCTCCCACGGCCGCCACCACCCGCCGCCGCCAATACCGGTCCTGTCCGGCGGTCATGAGCGTATTGAGGAAGTCGTATCGCGTTGCCGTGCGGTCGAATATGGCCGCCACCTCGGCGGGCTGCTTGTCCAGGTCGGCTCGGGTCATCTCGCGGTCCTCCTTATTAGAGGGGATACTCTAATAGGGCTCAGGGTAGTCGCGGTCCCTCGCCGTGGCGGAATTTGGGCACTGTGACGGTGTGCACCCGCGGTTCTTCGTGCTATTTCCTCTGGTAGGCAAGGAAGTTCGCTGGCAGCGTGCGGGACATGAACAAGGTTGTTCGCCAGGCCGCAGTGTTGTCGGCGGTGCTTGCCATGACGTGTGCGGGGGTCGCCACCGCTGATGCGGGCCGGTAAGCGCGGAAGGTGGGGTGCTGTCCAACCGCAACGGAATCATCACCACATACATGATTTTCGAGCTGTCGGTGCCCGAGAGCGCACCTGTGGATCCGCCGAGTTGCGACCGAATCGGCGTGCCGTGGTGTGCTATCGCCCGGCCGACGGACCTGCGTACGCTCGCGCTATGCCGAACGCGTGGTCATCCAGCAGCGGGATTGCACGGTGGCGCGGTCGCCCTGCTGAACTTTGTGGCATCAGTGACAATTCGATCGGCGCGTCGACCTTCGTGCCCACGAAATACGTTCTCGGGCAAAGCTGTTGCGCCCTACTGTCGCCATGTGCAGCTTCGGTACAGATACCGACTTGATCCAAGTCCTGGTCAGCGGACAGCGCTGGCCAAGGCGTTCGGATGCGCGCGAGTGGTGTTCAACGACGCACTGCGCACAAGGCAGGACGCTCGGGCGGCAGGGTTGCCGTATCCGACCGACGCTGAGTTGTCCAAGCTGCTCACTGAGTCGAAGAAAACCCCGGAGCGCGCTTGGCTGAGCGACGTGTCGGCGGCGGTACTCCAGCAGGCGCTGGCTGACTTGAATACCGCCTACCGCAACTTCTTCGGGTCTATCACCGGCAAACGAAAAGGTGCGAAGGTCGCTCCGCCCCGTTACCGGTCCCGTAAGGACAACCGGCAATCCATCCGCTTCACCCGTAACACACGCTTCGCAGTGACCGGAGGCGGGAAGCTGCGACTCCCGAAGATCGGCGATGTTCCGGTTCGGTGGTCGCGGCCACTGCCCGCCGAGCCGTCCTCGGTCACGATCATCAAGGACGCAGCTGACCGGTACTTCGCTAGCTTTGTGGTTCAAGTAGAGGACCGGCCGTTGCCTGAGCTGGACGCGGAGGTGGGGATCGATCTGGGGTTGACCACTTTCGCGGTCATGTCGAACGGCGATCGGATCGAGTCGCCAAAGTTCTTCCACCGCGCCGAACGTCGATTGCGCAAGGCGCAGAAAGCCTTGTCGAGCAAGCAGAAAGGATCGAAAAACCGTGCCAAGGCCAGAGTGAGAGTTGCCAAGGCACACGCGAAAGTCCTTGACGCCCACATGGATTGGGCGCACAAGCACACCACGGCGATCATCCGCGACAACCAAGCGGTGTACGTCGAGGACTTATGTGTCAAAGGATTGGCGAGCGCTCGGCTCGCCAAAAGTGTGCGCGACGCGAGCTGGGGACTGTTCTTGCAGCTGCTGGGCGAGAAGGCCCGCCGGTACGGGAGGCATTTTGCGAGGGTAGATCGGTTCTTTCCTTCGTCGCAGATCTGTCATGCCTGTGGAGAGCGGGACGGCCCAAAGCCGTTGTCGGTGCGGGTCTGGACATGCCCCGGCTGTGGTGCGGTGATGGACCGGGACGCCAATGCCGCTCAAAACATCCTCGCCGCCGGACGGGCGGAGAGGCTAAACGCCTCGTGGAGGCCAGATAAGACCGAACCTGGTTCGGCACCGGCCGATGAAGCGGGAACCCACCGAGGGGTCCGAAGCGTGGACCCGGCAGGAATCGCCGCTCTTAAGGGCAGTGAGGACGTCAAAACCACATCGACACCATCGGCGCGGCGCGCACGCAGAACGACGGGCGGCCCGACCACAGCGGCTGGGAGCTGGCGCTGTTCCTCCGCAGCCTCGGCTGAGCGGCCGCGCGATGCGTTGCCGGAAAGTCGCTGAGATGTATTCGTGCTGGTGGGTGACCTAGCTATCGATTGCCGATTTGTCCGGAGTGGGCCATTGTGGTGGGGTGCGGCGACTGCGGGAAGCGCTCGAAGCTGTAGCGATATGTCTGGCGGCCGTGCTCGCCGGACTGACCGTCATGGTGCCGATCGACCCCACCCGGGACTCCTCGCAGGACACTGCCCCCTGGGTCGACCTGGCGGTCTTCAATGTCCCGAGGGCGACGACGGCCGCGGCGTTCGTGGCCGTGCTGGCCGCCGTCTTCGCGGTCATGATGAGCATTGCCGCGGCGTGGATCACCGCCTCGCTGGTCGCGCTGGCGCTGCTGGTCGATCAGGTGCTGTGGAGCAATGAGATCGGCTCGCAGTCCGCGCTCACCTACGTCGACTCGCTGTGGGCCGGGGTGCTCATGGGCCTGTTCGGCACGCTGTCCTGGTCGCGCCGATCGACCGCGAGCGCCTTCCTGTTCGGCGCCATGACCGGCATTCTGGTCGGCGACTTCACGCCCTCGCCGAGCGCGGGCGAGACGCCCTCGCTGCTGGACCGATTCCTGCTCGATTCGCCGCATACCGCGTCCATGGCCGTGCTGGCGGTGCTGAACGGGGCGTGCGCGATCGCGAACCGGCATCGCCCGGTCCGGGTGCGCAGGCTGGTGGACGTGGTGCCGCTGCGCCCCATCCTGGCGGCGGGCCTGGTCTTCCCGACCATCCTGCTCACCTCGGAATGGTTCGCGGAGGACGGCTACGACATACGGGTGCTGTGCGTCGGCGTGGTGCTCATCGTGCTGGCCACCACCGCCGGGGCGTTCGTCCTGCCCGGCCGGGACGGCATGCTGTTGCTGCTCATGGTCGCCTTCGCCGCGGCGGGCAGCACACCCATCACGGTGCCGCGGCCGGACTGGGCCGTCGTCCTCTTCATCGGGGCCATCGCGCTCGGCCTGCTGGTCGGGTATCGGCGCGGGCTGCCGCTGGTGGCGTCCGCGGTGACGGCGGCGCTGGCCGTGGCGTCGATCCTCACGGTGGTCACCGGCGCGCACGGTGCGCTCATCGCCGTGCTCGGCGGTACCGCGGTGGCGTTCGTCGGCGGCTATTGTCTCGGCGCCATGACCCCGCTGTTCCCCAGTATTCCGCCGCTGGCCATCGCGGCCCTGTTCGTGCCCTCGTGCGCGGTTGCCCTGTGGGGCAGGGATTTCGAGCGCGTGGCCTACTCGCCGAACTGGTACCGGCCCATCGAACCGGATATGGCGGTCGCGCCCGGGGTCGTCGCGCTCGCCGTCACCGTCGGCTGTGCGAGCGGGATCGCCCTGCTGTACCGCGTGCGCCCGGCCACCAAGGAGGCGGTGCGCAACAGCTGGGCCCGCATGCACGAGGCGGGCGATCCGCGGTCCGGAACGCCGCTGGTGCGGCCCGTCCCACCGGGACGGGCCGCACCGACCGGCCACTGACCTCAGGCGGCGAGGACCGGCTGCCGGGCCGCGTGCGCGGGCCAGCGCGGGTGCTCGGCATCGATCACGTACACGTGGGTGTGCCGGAACAGTCCCTCGCCCACGGGTTCGGCGTCGGTCAGCCGGGCCGGATCGATGGTGCCCGCCGCGTGCAGGTGGGTGATCTCGGCCGGATCGGCGTTCGGCCACATCCGCACCGCCACCGTGACTCCGGCCGCCGCGAGCGCCGCCAGGGTCACCCAGGTCGCGGTGAAACCCGCTGCGGTGGTGAGCCATCCGGCGATCGGATAGGTCAGCAGCCAGGCCAGGTGCGACAGCGAGAACTGCGCGGCGAACAGTGCGGGGAGGTCGGCTGCCTGCGACGAGCGCCGCAGCACCTGACCGGTCGGGGTGAGGATGGCGGCGGTGCCCGCGCCGATCACCGACCACACCGCGATGGCGGCGGCCCAGCGCCATTCGCCCGCCGTCGCGGTCGAGAGCGCGATGCCCGAGCCGAGCCCGGTGAGCAGCGTGGCCGCGCCGGTCAGCATGACCGGCCGGGCGCCGACGCGATCCAGCACGCGGGGCAGTGTCAGCGAGACCAGCATGGTGCCGAAACCATTGGCGGCCAGGAGCATCGCCACACCCGACTGGGTGCCGCCGAGGGTGTCGCGCACATAGTTGACGGTATTCACCATGATCACCGACCCGGCCGCCGCGACCACCAGGTTCAGGCCGAGCAGTCCGCGCAGGCGCGGGGTGGCGGCGAAGATCCGCATACCGAGGGTGATGCGCTCGCGGAAGCCGCCCGCGGTCTTGGCGGTCGCGTCCGGGATACGGGTGGCGAGCACCAGCGCGGCCGAGACGACGAATCCGATGGCGGTGCCGACGAACAGCCAGTGGAAGCTGATCAGGGTCAGCGCGGCCGCGGCCAGCATGGGGCTGAGCAGGGTTTCCATGGTCGCCGCCAGCTGTGCGGCCGAGAGCGCGCGGGTGTAATCGCGTTCATCGGGCAGGATGTCGGGAATCACGGCCTGATAGGTTGGGGTGAAGGCGGCCGAGGCGGTCTGCAATACCGCGATCAGCACGTAGATCTGCCAGATCTGGTCGATGAAGGGCAGCGCCAGCACGACCGCGGCGCGAATCGCATTGAGGCTCACCAGGAAAAGGCGGCGCGGGAAGCGGTCGGCGTAGGCGCCCACGATCGGGGCGACCGTGACGTAGACCAGCATCTTGATGGTGAGGGCGGTGCCCAGTACCGCGGCGGCGTCCGCGCCCGCGAGTTCGTAGGCGAGCAATCCCAGTGCGACGGTGGTCAATCCGGTGCCGAACAGGGCCGACACCTGGGCGGTGAACAGTCGCGTGTAGTCGCGGTGGGTGAACAGGGAGGTGATCATGAGGTTTGTCCCGGAGCTAGTGGTCGGACGAGTCTTCGCGCCCGCCGGTCGCTGTCGACCGGCGGGCGTCGACTTCAGTCGGCGAGCTGGTAACCGGCCGTATTCACCGCGGCGGCGATCGACTCCCGGTCCACGGGGCTCTCGCTGTCGAATGAGACACGGCCACTGACGAAGTCGACATCGACACCGGTGATACCGGGCAGCTTGCCGACCTCCTTGCTGACGGAGTTGGCGCAGCAGCCGCAGGTCATGCCGGTCACGGAGACGGTCGTGGTGCTCCTGGAGGTCCCTTTCTCGAGGTCGCCGGGCGACGACAGAAGGAACAATACCCACCTAGGGTATCGAGCGCAAGATCGGATTCCGGGCTGTGCTGCCCCCTTGACGCGCTGACCGGCCATCTGTAGTGCGGCCGTGACAATTGTCTGGCGTGTGGTCTTGATAACTCTGGTCGCTGCTGCAATGGTGGATGGGGTTTTGTATTTCTTTCGCCCCTCAACGACGAGGAGATTAGCGATGAGTTCCGCTTTTTCGTGTTCCACAGCCAAGGGCCGTCCACTACATATCGTTATGGTCGCCCCGCCCTATTTCGACATTCCGACCGCCGGTTATGGCGGTATCGAGGCCATTGTCGCCGAACTGACCGATGAATTGGTGAACAGAGGGCACCGTGTCACGCTCCTGGCTTCCGGCAAATCGGGCACTCAGGCAGATTTCGTGCAAATCTGGCAGGATCCGCTGAGTGAACGGCTCGGCCAGCCGTTTCCCTAGGTACTGCATGCCATGCGGGTGCAGAAGGTGATCGCGGAATTGGCCGGAAACAATTCCGTGGATATCATCCACGACCGCACCTTCACCGGTCCGATCAATGCTCCTTTTTATCGGCAGCTGGGAATTCCCACCGTGGTCACCGCGCACGGCCCGGTCGACGACGCCGATATGCTCGACTACTACCGATCGCTGGACGAGTGTGTGCAGCTCGTGGCCATCAGCGACCGGCAACGGGAATTGACTCTCGATTTCAACTGGATCGGTCGCGTGCACAATGCGCTGCGCCCCGAGGAATGGCCGTTTCGCCCGAAAAAAGAGGACTATGCGCTGTTTCTCGGGCGCTACGCGCCCTACAAGGGCCCGCATCTGGCTCTCGAAGCCGCGCACGAGGCCGGGATCCGGCTGGTGCTGGCCGCCAAGCTGAACGAGCCGCCGGAGAAGGCGTACTTCGAGGAGCGGATCCGTCCGCTGCTCACCGATACCGACTCGGTCTACGGCGAGGCCGATGCGGTGGCCAAGCGGGAACTGCTGGCCTCGGCCCGCTGCCTGCTCTTCCCGATCCGGTGGGAGGAGCCCTTCGGCATTGTCATGATCGAGGCCATGGTGTGCGGCACGCCGGTGGTGGCGCTGCGCGGCGGTGCGGTGGCGGAAGTGCTCGAAGACGGCGTCACCGGCATCATCTGCGATGATCCGGTCGAACTGCCCGCGGCCATTGCCCGCGCGGGCGAACTCAATCCGTACGCGTGCCGCGAACGCGTCGAGCGGCTCTTCGGCGTCGACAAGCTGGGCGCGGGCTACGAGAGCGTCTACTACCGGGCGCTGGAAACCGTCGCGCAACCGCTCTCGCTGCCGATTCTGCTGCCGGGCAGGGTGATTCGGCGGGGCGCGAACCCGGTCATGAGCCGGGTCTAGCCTCCGCGCGCGTCACTCGGAGCCGCCGGTCGGGCTCGCTTCGGCGCGACCGGCGGCCTCGAACAGCGCGCCGAGGATGGTGGAGACGGGGGTCGCGCGGTCGAAGGCGTAGCCGAGTTCGCGGGCGTGGCCGTCGAAGAGGTACCAGGTGGAAGAGGTGAGCAGGCGGGCGATGGTCTCCGGCTCGGGGCGCTCGGCGACGGAATCCGCTGGGCGGCTGAGGTATTGGGTGACAATGCCCTCGACGAGGCCGACCAGCCCGTACGCCAGGGGGCGGAAGGGCGCGACGTCGATGCCGAGCATCCGGGTCCAGGATGTGAAGCGCTGCCACAGGGTGTCGGCGATGTGCTGGCGGAAGGTGGCGACGGTATCGGTGGCCGCCTCCGCGCCGGGGAGCGGCCCGAGCTGGACGAAGCGGTACAGATGCGGATGCTCGGTGGCGTAGCGCACCACCGTGCGCATGATGTCGAGCACGATCTGCTCGACGGTCTTGACCGGATCCAGCACCAGGCTCTCCTCGAATTCCTCGAGGTAGCGGTGGAGGATGAACTCGCGGACATGGGCGTCGAGGTGCTCGCGGTTCTCGAACTGGCGGTAGATGACCGAGCGCGCCAGTCCGGCCCGGTCCGCGATCTGCGCGGTGGAGATCTCCGCGCCGGGCGGCTGTTCCTCGAGGAGCGCGACCGCGGCCTCCAGGATGGTGGTCCGGCGCGCCGAATTGTGTTCGTGCCAGCGCTGACCGCCCGATCGTCGGCGATGCGGTCGCAGGTCGATGGGCGGTCTCACGGTAACCGACGATACGGCCGCACCGGCGGCATGCGGATCCGGCAGGAAGTGCGGGCGCATGGGCAGCGGGCCGTCCGGGCCGCCCGTGAAGGAGATCTGGCGGCGCACCCGCTCGGGCGATACCGCGTCGAAGAGCAGGTGCTGTGCGAAGGTCGCGACCACCAGGGTGGCCTCCATGCTCGCGAAACCCGATGCGACGCACATGCGTTTGCCCGCACCGAACGGGATGGCGGCCCGCCTCTGTTCGCGTTCCAGGTTTTCCGGCAGGAAGCGGCTCGGATCGAATTCCTCGGGCCGCTCCCACACCCCGTGATGGTGGTGCAGGCCGTGCAGGATGACGGCCACGGTGGTGCAGGCCGTGCAGGATGACGGCCACGGTGGTGCCCGGCTCGATGCGATAGCCGCCCAGCTCGTCCGGGCCCTTGGCGGTGCAGGCCAGGCCGATCACCGGCGGCAGCAGGCGGATGGTCTCGGAGACGACCGCCTGCGTCCACGGCAGCCGTTCCACATCCGCCGCGGTGGCCGGTCGCGCGCCGAGCACCGATGCCACCTCCTGCCGCAGCCGCTCGCGGGCCTCGGGATGCTCCGACAGCAGCTGCCACACCCAGCTCAAAGCCGTTGCGGTGGTTTCCATTCCGGCGCCGATGAAGGTCATCAGCTCGTCGTGGATCTCCTGAACGCTGTAGCGGTAGCCGGTTTCCGGATCGGCGGCGTCCATGAGCAGGGCCAGCAGATTGTCCTTGCGATCGATGCGGCCGCTGCGATGGTCGGCGATGAGCCCGTCCACCACCCGCTCGGCATGGCGCAGATCGCGCATGGCCCGCGGTTCGATGACCCAGCCCGCCAGCCGCATGATGCGCATGGGCAAGCGGGAATTGACGGGATCGGTCCGCCCGCGCCGTCGCAGCACCCAGGTCGAGACATTGTGCAGCGGATGGCTGAGATTGGTCATGAACCCGCGCCCGAAGAATCGCAGCAGTCGCTCCAGCACCACCTCCGACATGGGCCCGGTGATATCGGTACCGAACATGGTGCGCGAGGTGATATCCAGTGTGAGCCGGTTCATCTCGGCCCCCACATCGACGATCTCCCCCTCGGCAGCCAGCCCGCGAATGCGCTCCACGGCATCGTTCGCGGCCGCCACCATGACCGGCGCGAACCCGTCCACATTGCGCTTGGCGAAGATCGGCTGCACCAGCCGCCGATTGCGCTGCCACTGTTCCTCGTTGAGGTCGGTGACCAGCCCCCGCCCGAACGCCACCGCGAGCATGTCGTACTCGGGACTCTTCATGTAGTTGTTCTGGTTGGTGACCAGCACCTGCCGCACCAGCTTCGGACTCCGCACAACGACGAAGCGCGCGAACGGCACCCGCGCCACCAGCACGTCATCGGCCCCCGGCAGCCCCGCCGCATAATCCACCACCGTGTGATCCCGCACCCGCGGAAACACCTTCAGCGCCAGCCGCCACGACTCCCACCACCCGATGCGCGTGTTGTGCCACCGCAGCGGAGTAGGCGCCCACCTGGGCGGATGCAGCGAACCCGAGGAATCGGCCATGATCTGGCTCCCTTGCTGACCTAATCGTCATGAGACAAGCTGTCCCATTCAAAATAGTGAGACACCGTGACTCGGTCAATGGCTCGCGCCGAGTATTCTGCGCTAGCGTCGCCGGGTATGGATGCGGCCCGACGTGTGCTCCTCATCGCCTATGACGACGCCCAGATTCTGGATATCGCCTGTCCGAGCGGCGCTTTCGATATGGCGAACCGGTTCGGCACGGACCCGCGATACCGCATCGAACTGGTGTCGCCCGGCGGACGGCCGGTGCTGACCTCCGCGAGCCTCGCCATGGCTACCGGACGCCCCGAGGCGGTCACGGCCACACCCGGCGCACAGTCCCCTCGCATTCTGATTGAGTGCAGAATGAGGGCATATCGGTATCATTGAGTGCATGGCACGCGCAGATTGCGGCAATCGCGCTTGCGGTCGGGGGCACCGTCGTCACGCAGAACGTTAAAGACTTCATCGGCCGCGGCGTCCGGGTGTTCGACCCATCTACCGGGACAACCCACTGATCCTGTCCCGGGTCTCCGGGCGCGCGGGTGATCGCGGAATTCTCGCCGGTATCGGGAATCAGCTTCTGCTGCAATGGATTCGGGATATCGACGCGACGACCACGTGGACGACTTCCGTCTGCACCGGATCACTGATTCTCGCCGCCGCGGGCGTTTCGGCGGGCCTCGATATGGCCCTCTACCTGGCGGCCCGGCTCAGCGACGAGAACACCGCCCGCGCCGTGCAATTGGCGGTGGAGTAAGACCCGCAGCCGCCGTTCGATTCCGGCAATGCCGCGACTGCGAGCCCGGACCTGCGGGACCGGGCGCTGGCCGTCATCCGCGAGTCCCAGGTGTGACGGGCTGCCGTGCCGTGCGGCGGGCGCGCAGTAGGCGGGCGATGAGCGGCCATACCAGGATTGCGGCGATCACGGCGTAGACGGTGATCGAGAACCAGGTGTTGATCAGGCCGCTGAGGTCGCCGTTGCTGATCTGGAGGGCGCGGCGCATTTGGCCTTCGGCGTTCGGGCCGAGGATGGCGCCGATTATGGCGGGGAGGAGCGGAAGTCCGTAGCGGCGCATGAGGAATCCGATCAGGCCGATGATCAGCAGCAGGATCAGATCGGTGACGTCGCCACTCACCGCGTAGGCGCCGACGCTGGCGAAGAACAGGATTCCGGCATACAGGTACGGGCGCGGGATGAGCAGCAGCTTCGCCCACAGCGGGGCGAGCGGCAGGTTGAGGGCCAGTAGCAGGGTGGTGCCTATGAAGAGGCTGGCGATGAGGGTCCACACCAGCTCCGATTCCCGTTGGAAGAGCAGGGGTCCGGGCTGGATGCCGTACTGCTGGAAGGCCGCCAGCATGACCGCGGCCGTGGCGGTGGTGGGCAGGCCCAGGGGCAGCATGGTGGTCAGGGTGCCCGCCGCCGAGGCGCTGGCCGTGGACTCGGGTCCGGCGACGCCCTCGATGGCGCCCTTGCCGAATTCCTCGCGGTGCTTGGACAGCCGCTTCTCGGTGGCATAGGACAGGAAGGTCGGGATCTCCGCACCGCCCGCGGGGACCGCGCCGAAGGGGAAGCCGATGAAGGGGCCGCGCAGCCACGGCTTCCAGGAGCGCTGGAAGTCGTTCCTGCTCAACAGGGCTCGGCCCACCGGGATGGCGGTGCCGGGATTCCGGCGCAGATGCGCGGCCACCCAGAGCGCCTCGCCGACGGCGAAGAGCCCCACCGCCACGATGATCACGTCGATGCCGTCGGCCAGATGCAGGGAGCCGAAGGTGAGCCGCTGCTGCCCGGTAATGGGATCGAGGCCGATCAGCCCGATCATCAAACCGATTCCGAGCGAGGCGAAGCCGCGCACCCGCGAACTGCCCAGCACCGAGGTGACGGCGATGAACGCCAGCAGCATGATGGCGAAATAGTCCGGCGCGCCGATCTTCACGGCGACCTTCGCCACCGCGGGCGCCAGCAGCACCAGCAGCAGGGTGCCGCAGATGCCGCCCACGAAGTGCCCGATGGCGGCGGTGGCCAAAGCCTGTGCGCCAGGCCCTTCTGCGCCATGGGGTGTCCCTCGATGGCGGTGACCACCGAGGCGGTCTCGCCCGGCGTGTTCAACAGGATCGAGGTGGTCGATCCGCCGAACATGCCGCCGTAGTAGATCCCCGCGAACATGATGAACGCACTGGTCGGCTCTACGCTGTAGGTAATGGGCAGCAGCAGCGCCACCGCCATGGCGGGCCCGATGCCCGGCAACACCCCGATGGCGGTGCCGAGCAGCACGCCGACGGCCGCCAGCAGCAGATGGGTGGGGGTCAGCGCGGTGCCGAACCCCTGCAGTAGATCCCCGAGAACGTCCAAGTCAGAACACCCCCTCCAGCGGACCGCCCGGCAGCGCCACGCCGAGCAGATCCACGAATACGACATAGGTCACGAGCGAAAGCGTCACCGCGACAAGCGGATCCCGCACGAAATGCCTGCTGCCGAGCGCATAGGCGGCCCCCCAGAACAGCAGCAGACCCGAGATCGGAAAACCGACCAGATCGATGAGCATGATGTTGGCGACGAAGACGCCGATGAGCAGCAGCACCGTGCGCCACTCCAACGGCGTATCCAGATCGATGTCCTCGCCCGCCTCGGCCTCGCCGCTGCCGCCGCGCACCACATCGATGGCCAGCGCGACCGCCACCACCAGCAGCAGCAGGCCCACCAGCACCGGGACCGCCTTGGGCCCGACCGGACCGCGCTGGGTGAAATCGGTCGACATGGTCAGCGCGTCGAACAGCACCAGCCCGCCCGCCCCGGCCAGCAGGGCGGCCACGACGAGCTCGGAACGCTCCTTCAGCCAGGCGAATCCGGTGGGCGCGGGTGTTTTCGGCGGCGCGGATCCCGCCGGTGCGGCCCCGTCGATCCCCGCGGGATCGACGGGCTCGGTCATACCTCCACCTCGCTGGCGCTCGGCTCCGGCATGACCGAGCCGAGCTCGGCTATGCCTATTGATCGCTCGCTGCGCTCGCTCATGCCAGCCCCAATTCCGTCAGCACCGAGCCGACCTGATCGGTCTGATTCTGAATGAAGGTCCCGAAATCCGTTCCGGCGACGAAGGCGTCGTCCCAGCCATTGGTGGCGAGCGCGTCCTTCCACTCCTGGGAGTCGTGCATGCGGCTGTAGGCGTCGATCAGGGATTTGCGGTCGGCGTCGCTGATGCCGGGCGGGGCCACCACGCCGCGTCAGTTGGTGAACTCGACATTGATACCCGCCTCTTTCAGCGTCGGCGCGTTCACATCGGTGATCCGCTTGGGCCCGGTCACCGCCAGCACCCGGAGCTCACCGGCCTGGATCTGATCGAGGTATTCGCCGACGCCCGAGACGCCGAAGGCGATCTTGTCGCCGAGAATGGAGGCCAGTAGTTCGCCGCCGCCGTCGAAGGGCACGTAGTTGACCGACTTCGGCTCGATGCCAACGGCTTTCGCCACCAGCATGGGCGCGAGATGGTCCGGCCCGCCGGGCGAGGAGCCGCCGCCGACCGGGACCGCGCCCGGATTGGCCTTCCAGTCCGCGATGAGCTGTTTGATATCGGTGTATTTGGAGTTCTTCGACACCACGATGATGTCGGGCTCCTCGATCAGCTTGGCGATCGGCGTGGTGTCGGTCAGTTTCGACGGGGACTTGTTGGTGTAGACGCTGCCGACCACACCCAGGCCCATCTGCATGACGAGCTTGCCATTGCCGTTCTCGCCGACCAGGCGCCCCAGGCCGACGGTGCCGCCCGCCCCGGGCAGATTGAAAACCTCGACCGAGCGCGCGATTCCGGCATCCTCCATGGCCTTGGCGGAGGTGCGGGCGGTGATGTCGTATCCGCCGCCGGGGGAGTTGGGCACCATGATCCGGACGCCGGTCAGTTTGTCGCCGCCACCGGATCCGGTTCCGTTGCACGCGGTCAGCGCAATGGCCGCGAGGGCTGCGACCACACCGGTCAGCAACTTGGAAGTTCTCACTGTGGATCCTCATCTCGCATTATCGAGTTGGGTCGAATTGTGAGCCGGGCCACTCGCGCTGTCTGCTTTGCGTCCGCATTGTTCGTTTTGTTCATAGTGTTCGCGGCGAAAACGACCCGGGCATACCGGTCGGGCGGCCAGACTGGCGGCAGGCGACGGCGCCGGGAGGTATGAGAGACGTGGGCAAGAAGGGCTCGCTGGCACGACAGCTGCTGGCCCTGCAACTGACGATCGTCGTGGTGCTGCTCGCGGCCGTGGCCGCGGTGGCGGTGGCCCAGGTGGAGGATACTTTCAGCGCCACCGAATCCCGGCGCATGCTCGGCATCGCCGAGGACGTGGCCGCCAATCCCAGCCTGCGGGTCATGATCGCCGATCCGAAACAGCATCTGCGGCTGGCGCCCTTCGCCACCTCGGCGCAGGTGGCCTCGGGTGCGGAGGTGGTGGCCATCGCCCGCATCGACGGCACGGTGCTCACCTCCCAGCGGCCCTCCGAGATCGGCGCGCCGCTGGCGCTGGCCGATTCCACGGTCACCGAGGGCCGGGCCTGGGTCGGCGAGATCGACGGCGCGGTGGTGGCGCACGTGCCCGTCATCGGACAGACCAGTCACGAACTGGTCGGCTATGTCGCGGCGCGCAAACAGCTTCCGGGCTTCTGGACCATTCTCACCGAATCGTTCCCGCGCCTGCTGGGGCTGCTGGGCCTGGCCTGCGCGCTCGGTATCGCGGGCTCGCTGTCGGTCACCTGGTGGGTGAAGCGGCAGACGCTCGGCCTGGAACCGGCCGAGATCGCCGGGCTGGTCGAACATTGCGAGGCCATGCTGCACGGCATTCACGAGGGCGTGGTGGGTCTGGATCAGCAGCAGCGGATCACGCTGGTCAACGATCAGGCGCGGGCGCTGCTCTCGCTCGGGGACGTGGTCGGATCCAGCGTGCACGACCTCGGGCTCAACGACCGCATTCTGGACGTCTTCACCGGGCGGGCCGAGGGCACCGATCTGATCGGTCTGCGCCGCGGCCGGGTGCTGATCATGAACCGCACCCCGATCCGCTGGGATCAGCGCACCCTCGGCGCGGTGATCACGCTGCGCGACCGCACCGAACTCATGCAACTGCGAGATCAATTGACCGAGAACCGGAATACCACCGATACGCTGCGCGCCCAGGCGCACGAGTTCAGCAATAGGCTGCACACCATCGCCGGTCTCATCGAACTGGGCGAATACGACGAGGTGCGGCGCTTCGTGGAACTGGTGAGCGCCGGACGCGATCAATGGCAGGCCGAGGTGACCGGGCGGATCGGGGATCCGGCGGTGGCGGCGCTGCTCATCGCCAAGGCCAGCCGCGCCGCCGAACAGGGTGTGGGACTGCGGCTTGCCGCCGCCACCGCGCTACCCGAGGTGGACGACGCGCTCTCCGCCGATCTGGTGACGGTGCTCGGCAATCTGGTCGACAATGCCCTCGACGCCCTGCACGGTCCGGCCGGGTGGATCGAGGTGGAGCTGCGCCGGGTGGGCGCGGAGGTCCGGGTCGTGGTGCGCGATTCGGGTCCCGGCATCGCACCCGATATCGCCGAGGAGGTGTTCCGCCACGGCTTCACCACCAAGGCCGCCGAACAGGGCCTGCGCGGCCTCGGCCTGGCCATCATCCGCCAGACCTGTGTCCGCCGCGGCGGTTCGGTCTCGGTGCACAATGCCGAGGGCGCGGTCTTCACCGCCACCCTCCCGCTGACCCCGGTCGCACGGCGATGATCCGGGTGCTGGTCGTCGACGACGATTTCATGGTCGCCAAGGTGCACAGCGGATATGTCGCCAGGACACCGGGTTTCGAGGTCGCGGGCGTCGCACACACCGGCGCCGACGCGCTACGCCTGATCGCCGACCTCCGCCCCGACCTGGTCCTGCTCGACATCTACCTGCCCGACCTGGACGGCCTGTCGGTGCTGCGCGGCATTCGCGAAACCTCCGAGGCCACCGATGTCATCGTCATCAGCGCCGCCGACAATGTCGACACCATTCGCGCCGCCGTCCGCGGCGGCGTCCTGCACTACCTCATCAAGCCCTTCACCTACAGCGCCCTGCACGATCAGCTCCGCCACTTCGCCGCCCTGCACACCAAACTGGCCACCCTCGACCGCGCCGCCCAATCCGATATCGACCAGGTCTTCGGCGCCCGCCCGCGCGCCACCGTGGCCCTCCCCAAGGGCCTCACCACCCACACCGCCGACCTCGTCGCCCGAGTCCTGCGCGCCGCCCCCACCGACCTCTCCGCCCAGGAATGCGCCGATGCCTCCGCCCTCTCCCGCGCCAGCGCCCGCCGCTACCTCGAGCACTTCGTCGACACCGACCGCGCCGCGGTCACCCTCCGCTACGGCGGCACCGGCCGCCCCGAACGCCGCTACCGCTGGACCGGCCCCTGACCGCATAGCGTCGGTGGCGGGCGGGGCGGGCCGGTATAGTCGCCGCGGATGAGTTGTTCCACTGCTGTTGCTGTGCCGAAGTCGCTGGATCGCCGGTTCGGGCGTGTGATGTGGCTCGTTCCGGCGTTGTGTGCGGGTCTTGCCGCGTGGTCCCTGATGGCGCCCCTCTGGCAGTTCAAGGAGATCTCCGGCGGGTTCATCGACCTGCAGGTGTATCGGCTCGGGATCGAGACGCTGCGCGACGGCGGCGATATGTACGGGCATCTGCCGCAGACGACCATCGGGATCGGGCTGCCGTTCATCTATCCGCCGTTCGCGGCGCTGGCGCTGGCGCCGTTCGCGCTGCTGCCGTGGAATGTGGCCTCGGTCGCGTTCTTCGTGGCCTCGGTGGCCGCGCTGGCGCTGTCGCTGTATCTGGTCGCGCGGCGGGTGTGGCCGGGGGAGGATCGGCGGCGGCTCGCGCTGTGAGTGACGGCCACGGCCACGCCCCTGGCGCTGCTGCTGGAACCTGCTCGCTCGACCCTGGACTTCGGCCAGGTGAACCTGCTGCTCATGGCCCTGGTGGTGGCCGACTGCCTGACCGAGAAGCCCAAGTGGCGGCGCGGCATGCTGGTCGGCATCGCCGCCGCCATCAAGCTGACGCCCGCGGCCTTCGTGCTCTACTTCCTCATTCGCCGCGATTACAAGGCCGCCGCGACCGCCGCCGTCACCGGCGCCGCCGCGACCGCGCTCAGCTTCCTGGTGCTGCCCACGACCTCGATCAAGTACTGGTTCGGCGGTATGGGCAATGTGGAGGGCCTGAGCGGTTCGGCCTTCCACACCAACCAGTCCATCCAGGCCGTGCTGGCCCGATTCGAGATTCACAAGCCGCTGTTCACCGTGCTGTGGCTGGCGTTCGGGGCGGCGCTGCTGGCGCTGGTGGTGGTCGCCATGCGCCGCGCGGCCGACTTCCCGCCGCTGGCGCTGGCCATCAATGCCGTGTTCATGCTGCTGGTGTCGCCGATCTCGTGGTCGCACCACTGGATCTGGATCGCGCCCGCCCTGCTGGCCATGCTCGGCTACGCCACCCTGCAACCGTGGCGGCGCGCGGTGGGCTGGTACGCGGCCACGGCCGTGACCACCGCCGTCTTCGTCTACGGCCCGCAGAATTGGTTGCCGGGCGACGAGAACCGCGAAGCCTCCTGGACGCCCTGGCAGCACGTCATCGGCAACACCTACATCTGGCTCAGTGTGCTGCTGGTGGTGCTCTTCCTGGTCAGCAGATCCACGCTGGCTGCCGCAGATCGTCGAACGGAAGCGGCCCGTCGATAGTGGCGTTCACCGACAGGGCGTTGAGGGTGATATCGCCGCCGTGGTTGCCGAGGAAGGCGATATCGGAGGCGTCGCGACCGGTGGCGATGCGGACGAGGCTCATGCGCGGGGCCAGACCGGCGGGGTCGAACGCCTGCCAGCCGCCATTGGTGTAGACCTCGGCGACCGAATGGAAATCCATCGGCATGCAGCCGGGCGCGTATACCGAGACCACGCGCGCGGGCATCCCGACCGCGCGCAGCAGCGCCACCACCAGATGTGAGAAGTCACGGCAGACGCCGACGCCCGACAGCAGGGTCTCCACCGCGCCGTCGACCGGATCGCTGCTCCCCGGGACATAGCGGATCCTGCGCCCGACCCAGGACGAGACCCGGGCCGCCATCTCCGGATCTCCAATGCCGCACCCGAACTCGGCCCCGGCGAATCCGAGCAGTTTGTCGGATTCGACGAACCGGCTGGGCCGCAGATACACCGCGAGGTCGTAGTCGGAAGCCTGCTCGGCCAGCGCGGCCCCCAGCACCGTCGCACGGTATTCCACCCGCAGATGGCCCGCACCGGAATCGAATCTGTGCAACCTGGTGCCGTGCGGCCCGAGAATCTCGCTGGGCACGCACTCACGCCCGTCGAGTGTGAGCCGCAGGGATTCGATCAGATCCACCCCGGCCTGCCTGGCGACAGCGATCTGCAGTTCGAGTGCGGTGGGGGCATGGACCTGGACGTCGAGATGAGCGGAGACATCACGCTTCACCCCTCCATGTTCGCAGATGGACCGAGCCGGGAAATCAGCTCGCGCAGGTTCTTCCGCCGCCTTCAGGACCCGACGTCCGATAATTCGGGCTCCGGTTCGCCGGTCGCGGGCGCCTCGGCCGACTCCGGATCCGGCCGCCGTCGCGATCGCATGTGGAGCCACTGCAGGATTCCCAGGCCGATCACGCCCGCCGCCGCGGTGGCGATGCCGATCTTCCAGCCCGGCGGCCGCCAGGTCAGCACGAGCTCGGCATCCTGGGTCCCGGCGGGGATCCGAACCGCGACGAAGGACTTGGCGACTGTGGTGATCGGAACGGGATTGCCGTTCAGGGTGACTCGATAGCCCGGCCAGCCGAGCCGGGAGAACGCGATGCGGCCGCCTTCGGTCGAGGACACCCGCACCCGGCTGGTGGTATCGGTCTCGGAGATCGAGGTCGCGGTGACATTCTCGGTATCGGAAATCCGGCCGTTGCTGCCCGAGATCGGCCCGTCCGCCCGCTCCAGCACCGCGATGAACCGTTCGTGGCCCGGATAGTCGACCCACTTCCATCCGCTGGGCGCGGGCTGGTTCGGCGCCTCGGGGAACAGCGCCCGTTGCAGCACAACCCGATCCAGCTTCATCAGGTCGACCAGGGGCCGCCCGGTCGCCGCTTCCGGCGCGAACATGCGGCGGTAGGCGTCGGGGCAGACGCTGCCGTCCCAGCGCATGCACAGCAGCTCGCCGAAGTAGTAGTGCCCGCTCGGGGTGTAGCCGTTGACGTAGCGCAGCCCGACCGCTCGCGCGTAGTTGCCGAAGACCAGCGACCCGTACGCGCCCTCGACGCTCTTGTCCTGCGGCTGCACCAGGGCGCGGTCACCGAGTTGGATTGTGGTTCCGGAGAAATCGGGGAAGGCCGCCTGCGCATCGGAGCGTTTCGCGGGCAGATTCCAGGTCATGGGCGTGGGCTGTGCCGCCTCGACCTGGTAGAAGGCAATCGGGAACATGGCGGCGACGGTCAGCAGGGCCGCCGCCGCGCCACCCCTGGTGCGCCCGAGCCACATTGCCGCGGTCACCAGTGCGCCGAGTACGAGGGCGGCGATCACATGACTGATGACCGCGTGCGGATCGGCGGAGAACGAGCGCACCCACAGCGCCAGGATGAGCACACCCGCCGCGATGCCGCGCGCCTTCGGATTCGACACCGTGCCGAACCGCCCGAGCAGCACGCACACCAGCACCAGCAGGCCGATGGCCAGCATGGGCAGCACGCGCACCGGCCAGCGCAGCGGACCGATCGTCCCCGGTCCGGCCGTCCACATGAGCACGATGATCGAGAAGATGGCGACCGCGCTCAGCTCCCGCCACGCCGCCCGCGCCCGGCGCCAATCGATGAAGGCCAGCGCCGGAATCAGGAACCAGGCGATATAGGTGACCGGCATGGGCTGCACATAGCCCCACCACGAGGTGAACGCCGGTCGCGAACTCGGCAGGCTGGCATTGACCGATTCCGACCAAGGCACCGTGAGGAATTGGTCGTTGACAATGCTCAAGACGCCGCGCCAGGTCACCTTGGCCGAGAGCATGGACGGCAGGAATGTCAGCAGTCCCGCGAGCCCCGCGCAGCCCGCCACCGCCGCCAGCCACGCCACCGGTTGCCACTTGCGCTGATGGATGAGCTCGCCCGCCGCCACCGCCGCGAGCATGAGGATCGCCTCGACCGCGGGAAAGATGTACTGCGTCGTAATCGTCAGGTACAGAAAGACGAATACCGGAATCGGACCGCCCTGCCCGCGTGCGTAGCGCACCGACGACGCCCACGCGTGCACCATCCACGCCGTGCCGGTGAGCGCCGTCATCCAGCTGGCCTCGTCGAAGAACAGGAAGAATCCGGAGAGCGGCAAGGCGATTCCCGCCACCGCCGACCAGACGGGCCGCCCGCCGTAGGCGAGGCAGATCCGGTACACGCCCCGGGCGGCAATGATCGAGAAGATCAGCTTCACGACGGTCGCGTACAGCGCGGCATTGTCCACCGACGGCGCGATCAGATCGATCAGCAGCTGCGGCGGATTGAACAGTCCCGCATCGTCCATGGTGTTGTTGCCCGCCATCCACTGCTCGGGCACCATCACCGGGAAGGTGCCCTCGCGCAGCTGCCGACCCAGATCCACCCACAGGGCGGTGTACTGGGATTCGGTGTCGTCGGTGAAGAAGTGCCGGGCATTGGCGAGCAGGACCGCGGCATAACCGAGCACCACGCCGAGCGCGGTGATCACTCCCCAGCGGTAGACGTCTCGCCTGGAAATCGCATCCTGCTCGGGGTCGCGCACCGCACTGTCCTTCACGAGTTCCCAACCGTACCGGGTGGCACGCTGTTCGGCATCGGACTAGAGTTCCCGGTGATCGGGACCCCCTCTGTCCCGCAAGGGGTTCCGGCAATCGCCAAGCGAGCAGGAACTTCGTGAGCACCAGCTTCATCTACCGGCACGAGACAATCTACAACCTTCTGATGCGCGGTCTGTACCGCCGCAACTACGACGACCGGTTCCGCGCCGTCGCGGCCCTCATCCCGGACGGCGCCGAGGTGCTCGACCTGTGCTGCGGCCCCGCCACCCTCTACACCCGACACCTGCGCCGGAAAGCCGTGAGCTACACCGGATTGGACCTCAACGAGCGTTTCGTCGCCCGCCTCGCCGCGGTCGGCGCGCACGGCCGGGTATGGAACATGCGCTCCGAAACCCCGCTGCCGACTGCCGATTACGTGGTCATGCAGGCCAGCCTCTACCACTTCCTGCCCGATCCGGAGCCCGTGCTCGATCGCATGCTGGCCGCCGCCCGCGTCCGGGTGATTCTCGCCGAACCGGTCCGGAATCTGACCGGCAGCCGCAATCCGTTCCTGGCCTATCTCGGCAGCCGGATCACCGATGCGGGCGAGGGCGCGCAGCCGCGCCGCTTCACCGAGGACACCCTGGACGCCTTGTTCACCCGCTACCGCGATCGGGTCGGCGGCGCGGATCTCATTGCGGGCGGGCGCGAGAAGCTCTATGTCCTCGAGGCCGCGGTCCGCACGCCTGACCGCGACTAGTCTCCGGCCGCGCGCGCCGCGGCGACGAACTGCCGCATGAGGTCGTGATCCTTGACGCCCCGGCTGGATTCCACGCCGCTGGACACATCCACGCCCCACGGCCGGGCGGCGGCAATGGCCTCGGCGACATTCGCCGGGGCCAGACCGCCCGCGAGCAGCCACTGTCCGGTCGGCCGGGCGGCCGCCAGCGCGGTCAGATCCCAGCGGGACCCCGATCCGGCCACGGGGGAATCGAGCAGCAGCCACTCCTCGCCGTAGGCGCCCGTGTCCACCGCCGTATCGGCGGTGAGCGAGGTCGCCCGCAGCAGTCGCAGCCCGGCCAGCTCTTCGAAGGCCGACCTTGGGTAAGAACCGTGCAACTGCAAGGCGTCCACCCCGGCCGCGCGCGCCAGCGCACCCGCTTCGGCGGCCGGAATACCGTGCACCACACCGACGGACAGCACCCGCGGCGGCACCTCGGCGAGCAGTTCCCGGACGGCGTCGACGGAGATCTGCCGCGGGCTGGTGGTGAAGACGAATCCGACCGCGTCGGCTCCGGCCGCCACGGCGGTGGCCACATCCTCCTGGGTCCGCAGACCGCACAGCTTCACGAACACACTGGCACCCTATGCGACGGCGATCCGGCGGCCGCCGCGCCCGTCCCGATCAGGCGCGCACCAGGTCCAGCAGGCGGCGCAGGGTCTCCAACTGCTCCTCGAACGGCGTCTCCATCTTCGCCAGCAGCGTCGAAATGCCCGCCGCCCGATAGCGTTCGACGCGTTCGGCCAGGGCTTCGGGGGTGCCGACCAGATTGGTGTGGCTGCCCAGCTCGAGCGGGACGGCGCGGCGCGCCTCCTCGCGATTGCCGGACTGCCACAGCTCGGCGACGCGTTGCACCGCCGGTCCGAAGCCGAGTCGGGTGAACGCCTCGTTGTAGAAGTTGCGCCCGGCCGCGCCCATGGCGCCGATGGTGAAGGCATAGCCCTCGGCGTGCCGCCGGATCCGTTGCACCGCATCGGCGTCGTCCGCGGCGAACTCGACCGCGACGGGGGCGACCAGATCGAGATCGGCGAGGGTGCGACCGGCCGATTCCGCGCCCTCGCGCAGCGGGTCGAGGAAGACGCTCGCCGCTTCGGGAATGAAGGCATTGCCCAGCCAGCCGTCCGCGGCGGCACCGGTGAGCCGCAGATTGGCGGGCCCCATGGCGGCGACGTAGACCGGCACCTCGCGCGGCGCGATGAGGGGCCGCAGCGCGCGACCGGCACTGTCGGGCAGCGGCAGCGTGTAGACCTCGCCGTCGTAATGCAATGGTTCGCCCCGGCTGACCAGGCGCAGGATCTCGATGGTCTCCCGCGTGGTGCGCACCGGTTTCCGGAAGCGCACCCCGTGCCAGCCCTCCATCACCCGCGGACCCGACACCCCGATTCCGAGGTGGAAGCGGCCGCCGGACAGCTCCTGAAAGCTCAGCGCCGAGGTGGCCAGTAGGGCGGGGGATCGGGAGCCGAGCTGAACGACGAAGGTGCCCAACCCGATCGTGCTGGTCTTGGCCGCCAGAAAAGCCAGCCCCGTCAAGGCGTCGTACCCCCACACCTCCGGCACCCACAGCGAGGCGACGCCGAGCTTCTCCGCCTCCACCGCGAAGTCCGCGGCCCCCGGCAAGCGGGGTTCGATGACGACGCCGACTCTCAGCGGTTTCCGGCTGGGCTCCGATGCGATCATGGATTATGTTATACCCCATAGAAACATTGACCGGAACCCGAAAGGCCGCACCGTGCGCTACCGCGATCAACCGACCGTCGAAGTATCCGAACGGGTTTCGTGCACGCCCGCCCAGGCGTGGGCGCTGGTCACCGATATCACGCTGCCCTCCCGCGTCTCGGAGGAGTTGGAGACCGCCGAATGGCTCGGTGGCGCGGATCGGGTCGCGGTGGGCGCACGTTTCCGCGGGACGAACCGGCACAGCGCGCTGGGCGCCTGGTCCACCGAATGCGAAGTCACCGAGGTGGAACCGGAACGGCGCTGGGTCTGGCAGGTGCACGGGCCGATGGGTATCAGTGCCACCTGGGGTTTCGAGGTCGATCCGGCCAGTTCCGGAGTGATCCTGCGGCAGTGGGGCCGCATGGGTCCGGGCCCGTCGGGCCTGAACGCGGCCATTGCCGCCATGCCGGAGAAGGAGGCGCGCATCGTCGCCAACCGGCTCGCCGAATGGGAACGCAACATGCGCGCGAATCTGGCCGCGGTCAAGACCGCGCTCGAACCGCAGGCGGACCGGTAATGGTCTCGCGCGGTGAGACCAAGCGGAAGATGCTGCTGGGCGGGGTGGAACTGCTCCGCGAGCGCGGCACGGCCGGGGTGACCATCGACGCCGTCCTCGCCCGCACCGGCGCCCCGCGCGGTTCGGTCTACCACCACTTTCCCGGCGGCCGCCGTCAATTGCTGAGCGAGACCCTGGAACTGGCCGCCGACGCGATTGCCGCGATCATCGAGGAAGCCGCCGCGACCGGCCCGGCCCACACCCTCCGCCGCTTTGTCGGCTTCTGGCGTAACCTGCTGCAGGCCAGCGATTTCCAGGCGATCTGCCCGGCCGTCGCGGTGGCCGTGAGCGGCACCGACGACGACCGCGCCCTGCACCCGGAGGTGGCCGCCATCTTCGGCCGCTGGCGCGCGGCGCTCACCGCGTCACTGACCGCCACCGGCGTCCCGGAGGCCCGCGCGGGAAGTCTCGCCACCCTGACCATTTCCTCGGTCGAGGGCGCGATCGTGCTGTGCCGCGCCACCCGTTCGCTGCGACCCCTGGACGAGATCGCCGCCGAACTCGAGCCCGTGCTCACCGCCGCGGCTACGGCTGCGCGGTGAGCAGCGGGATGAGGATGTCGTCGACGAGGTGGGTGAAGAACTCTTCGTCGAGAGGCTGATCGCGAATGACCGTGCGGTAGAAGACGACCGCGGGGATGATCTCGACAATGGCCTGCCAGCGATCGGTGTCGGGTATTTCGCCGCGGTCGCGGGCGCGCGCGGCAATGGTGGCGAAGGAGGCCAGCGACGGCTTGTCGGCGACCTCGGTCAGGGCGTCGCGGATGGCGGGCTCGCGCGTGGTGGCCGTGACCAGTCCGGTGAGAATGCGATGGCGCAGCGGATTGCCCTGCTGGAATCCGCCCATGGCCAGCAGATCACCGCGCAGGGTCCCGGTATCGGGCGGGTCGCCGAAGTGCAGTAGGTCGCGAATGGCGTCGATCACCAAGGCGGACTTGGACTTCCACCGCCGGTACACGCTCGTCTTCCCGGCGCCCGCCCGCGCGGCGACCGCGTCCATGGTCAGCTTGTCGTAGCCGGATTCGGCCAGCAGATGCTGGGCCGCCACGAGGAGCTGGCGGTCGAGATCGGTATCGCGAGGACGGCCTGCCGATCGGGTGCCGTCGCCCACGGTGCGCTCCCATCTGCTTGCGGTCAGAGTTCCGTGCCCGAGCCGTATCGTAATGGCCGCGCTCACGCCCGACGCACAACCTGGCCGCCCGAGCGGGCGGATGCCGGGCTAGTGACCGCGCGGCACCGGAATCGGGGGCCGTTGCGCGCGGGCGGCGGTTCGGATCCGTTGCGGCGTGGTGCCGAACCAGCGCCGCACCACCCGGGTGAGCGCGGACTGCTCGCGCAGGCCGACCAGGGCGGTAATGCGGGACATGGGTAGATCGGTGTCGCGCAGCAGTCGGTGGGTGACTTCGCGACGGGCGTCGTCGAGTATCTCGCTGAAGGTGGTGCCCTCCGCCGCCAGCGCGCGCTGCAGGCTGCGCTCGTGCATGGCGAGCAGACGGGCGACGGCGGCGATATCGGGTTTGGCGGTGAGCATTCGCTCGACGGCGACCCGGACCCGCGTGCTCACGGTGCGTTGCGGTTGCGAGAAATTCCGTTCGAGATAGTCCAGGGCAATGGTGCGCAGCAGCTCGTTGCTCCCGGCCACGGAGCGTGACGGCAGCTCCGCGGGCACCCGGAATATGGTGGTCTCGGCATCGAATTGCACTGTGGCGCCGCAATATTCGGCATAGCGCGCGGGTGGGGCGACCGGCGCGTGCGGGAGCCGCACCGACCGCAGCCCGTAATTGCCGCCGAGCGCCTGCTACAGGGTGCGGTGAATGGTGCCCGCCGCCAGGTCGATGCCCTGGCTGAAGCCGCCGATCTCGCCCGGATCGCCGTAGTGCAGGGCGATCACGCCCGGCTGCTGTTCCGGGTCCGCGACGAAGGCGATCGAGAGCCCGGCGTGATGGGTGAACAGGAAGCGCGCGGCGAAGGAGACGGCATCGCCGATCGAGCGGGCATTGGCCATGGCCACGGCCAGGGGTCCGAGGACGGCGTGATCCTGGCGGGTGGCCAAGCGCAGCCCGAAGTCGGGGCAGTGCAATTCGGCGGCCGCGGCCTCGAGCACCCAGCCGATGGCGTCGCCGGGAATGAGGGCGTCGTCATTGGCGATCGCCTCGGTGGTGATGGCGAAGCGGTCGAGCAGGGACGGTCCGTCGCCGCCCAGCTCACCGACCAGTGCGCAGAAACCCCGCAGGCTCGCGGCCCGGGCCATGATCGCCATGTCTGACACCTCCGTCGGCTCGCTCCAATTACGAGCCTAGTTAGTATCGTAATCCCGTTTCGGCAATAGCGGCAAGCAATCAGCAAATACACGGCCCCGACCGGGGCTGTCGTCCAATGGCAAAACATTGTCGGGGCGGATCAAGGTGTTCGCGCCCGAATGCCGTGAGGATCGGGCGCAGATCACCAGCGATGGGCGGGAAGTATGTGGCGCACGACTATCGCGGCCGTGGCGGCCGTGTTCTCCGGCCTGATCGCGGTCCCGTCGGCGCAGGCCGATCCCGGAGCCGGATGTCCGGCGCTGGCCGTCGTCGTGGTTCCGGGCACCTGGGAGTCCGCCGCCGATGGGCAGTCCGATGCCGGGGGCAGTCTGCTCTCGGCGGCGGTCGACGGTCTGCCGGGGGCCGTGCGGGTCGACTATGTGCCCTATGCCGCAACGGCTTTCCCGTGGGAGTCCGAGGTCTACGGCGCGTCCGTGCGCGAGGCGCGCAATGCCGCGCGGCAACTGGTGGCGGATACGGCCGGGCAATGCCCGGACGCCCTTTTCGCCTTGCTCGGCTACAGCCAGGGCGCCCAGGCCGCCGGTGATCTCGAGGCCGAAATCGGTTCCGGCACAGGGATTGTCGAGCCGAATCGGGTGGCGGCCGTCACGCTGGTCGCCGATCCCCGCCGCGCACCCGCCGATATTCTCATCGGACCGGGGGTGGTGGGCGAGGGCATCATGGGACCGCGCCCGGCCGGATTCGGCCTGCTGTCCGGGGCGACCCGCACCTTCTGCATTGCGGGCGACATCTACTGCGCCACCGAATCGACCGACTATCTGGCGCGGATCGGCGGGCTCATCGCCAATAACTCGGCCCCGTCGCCGAACTCCCTGAACGCCACCCTGCGCGATATCGGCGCGCTGGCCGGTGAGCTGGCCGCGGGCGGGGCGGACATCCTGCAACAGCAGGTCGGCGAGCAGGCGCTGCAGGCGCGTGCGGCCGAGATCGACGCCTTCCTGAAATCCGGTGTGCACCAGTCGTACTCCAGCTATGTGGTCGGATCGGACGGCGAGACCACGACCGACTGGCTGCGGGGGTGGCTGCGTGCGCTCGCTCGGGGCGAGCGGTAGTCATTCGGTTACCGGTGAGTAAGAACTGTAATCCCGCCCAGAATCGGTTTTCAAGATTGTGATGTCTCACTATCGAACTTTGGTGCGTTCGGTCAGTCGCCGCCGCGGCAGCCCGCCGCGACCCACCCGGTATCGATGGGCCCCAATTCCCTTGGTGGGCAGTTCTGCGAAAAATATTGTCGCCTAAAGATAAACCCGCAAATGGGCCCGCCGAAATCGCGGGAAAACGGTTAGCTGGTGATCAGTCGCTATCTTGCCGCCCCGTTGTGGTGGGCGTTACAGTCGCTACTCGCCGGTAGCAAACACTTCGGCAATGTGCCTGGGCGCAAACGGCATTCGCATGATCGAAGGAATGGATGAGATGAAACTACGGGCGCGAACGCAGCGGTTCGCCCGTCGCGCGGCGGTCCTCGCCGCGCTCGCCGTCACCGTCACCTTGCTGACTCCCATCGCGGACGCGGAGACATCCGGTGAGTTCACCGGAATCGACGGCGGCGGGTATGCGGCAGCCTGGACGGCGGCGGTCGACGGCCCGCAACCCTACGGCGAAATCTACAACGACCTCGCGATTCCGGTCACCATGAGCGACGGCACCGTCCTCAAGCTCGATGTCGCCCGGCCCGGCAATGGCGGCCGGGCGGCCGACGCCGCATTGCCGACCATCGTGCAGTTCGAGACCTACAGCAAGGTCGCGGTCAATCTGGCCTCCGCGCTCTTGCAGATTCCCGGCGTCGACGAGGTGCTGCTGCCGTTCATCGCCTCCATCGGCGCGCCGCCGGGGTCGGGACTGGAGAACCTCACCGCGCTGAGCCAGCAGCTCGACAGCGGTGTGCTGCAAGCCGCGGCGCACAACTTCGACCTGGTCAAGGGCGGCTACAACCTGGTGCACGTCGATATTCGCGGCACCGGCACCTCCGAGGGTAAATGGCAGATGTTCGGCGACAAGGAGCGTCAGGACGCGGCGGAGGTGATCGACTGGATTACCAGCCAGCCGTGGAGCGATGGCAGCGTCGGCCTGACCGGCACCTCCGCCACGGGCATTGCCGCCCTGCGCGCCGCCGACACCGGGAATCCGGCCGTCAAGGCGGTTTGGAGCTATGTGCCCAGTGGCGATCTGATCGACGATATCGTCGCACCCGGCGGTGGCGTCGGCTTCGGCTTCGCCGCGTTCTGGCCGATGGCGGTCAATATGGCCAAGTTCGCTCCCGATGTGGAGGCGATCATCGCGGGCAGGTTCGATCCGGCGCAGCAGTTGAAATGGTTGCAGGACAGGCTCGCCGATCCGCTCACCATGATGGACGTGATCGCCAATGCCTACACGGCCATGAACACCGGGCAGCTCACCCCGAATACGCGCGCGCTGATCGGCGCGGATTCGGATCTGCGAAATGGCTTGAAGTCCAATACCGATCGCATCACCGCGCCGTCGTTCATCGTCAGCGCCTGGTGGGACCTCTTCGGCAGCACGCCGACCGAGACCTACAACGACATGCCGACCGCACCGGAGCAGAAGAAGCTCATCGTCGGGGAGGGCTATCACGTCGGTGCGGGCATAGCGGGTTTCGGTGATCCGGGTATGCCGCCGCGACTGGACGCCTTGCAGCGCGCCTGGTTCGAAAAGTGGCTCAAGGGGATCGACAACGGCATCGACAAGTACAGTCCGCTGACGCTGAAAGAGCAGGGCGGGCAATGGATCTCCTCCGATGCCTACCCGACCCAGCCCGAGGACACCTATCAGCGCATGTACCTGAACGACTTGCGTTCGGGCACCGCGAATTCGGTGTACGACGGCGGTCTGTCGGCGACGCCCAAGGAGGGCGCGGTCAATGATCTGACCGTGGCCCCCGGCATTCTCAGCCTGTGCTCGCGCGATACCGCCCGCATCTGGGCGGGCGTGCCGTCGATCATCATGGCGTGCAGCGAGGATTCGCGGATCTGGGAGATGAACGGGCTCACCTTCACCAGTAGCCCGGTCACCGAGCCGACGGTGATCTCCGGCGCCATCAATGCGCACCTGAACACCGTGCTCGACAATCCGGACGGCTTCTGGGTCGTGACCGTCAACGATGTCTCGCCCGACGGCCGTTCCCGCGAGCTCAGCTCGGGCCAGCTGGTGACCTCGATCCGGCAGATCGACGAATCCCAGAGCACGAGGTCGGCCAATGGCGATTACATCCGGCCCGAGTACTACATGGACATCGATCGCCGCGAAACGGTCCTGCCCGGCCAGCCGGTGGTCCTCGATATCGCCATCGGCGCGACCCAGGCGGTCCTGCAACCCGGCCATCGCCTGCGCGTCGACGTCTACGCCAGCGACTTCCCGAAGGCGCTGCCGCCCACCCTGGTGCTGCTCGACAGCAGGCTGGCTCCCCAGCACCTGCGGTTGGATCCGAACGAGCCCAGTTGGGTGAACATCCCGCTGAGCGCCGTCATTCCGGACTAGTCGCAGAGCCGGAATTCATTGCCGCGCAGGGCATCCGCCCTGTGCGGCAATGCCGTTTCCGGGCGGCGCTATCGGTTGGACACGATGACGGTGCGACCGTTGAGCGGCTGGACGGGCCGGTTCGAGTGCGGGAACACGGCCCGATAGCGGTCGACCACCGCGGCGGACACCGCAACCGGAGCGCGCAGCACCGTCCACGCAACGCCTTCGCTGCACGGCGGCGTGGTCAGCGATCCCTGGTAGCGGAAGTGGCTGGTATCGGCGGGCACGAAGGCGCGCAGATCGATCGGCCCGGTCGTCACTTTCGCGCCCGGCCGCCCCGGAATATCGGCCAGCACGGGATCGAAGACCGACGCCCCCGCCCCCTGCTGCAGCAGAATCCCGAGCACCGCCGCCGCCCCGGTCTCACTCTTGTGCACCAGATGCAACTCCATCACCGACCCCACCCCATCCACGGTGTGCTCACCCGGTAGGTGGAAATGGAACTGCGCCAGCCGGAACGACTGGTTCCCGATGGCAAGGCGATGATCCCCGGAGACCGGGCTGCCCTGAATCGTATGCCCGGTATTCACCAATTCCACCGCCGAGACCGGCCCGTACTCGATGCCGATATCACCCCCGGGCGCGAGCCGCGCCTGCGCGGAAAGATCGATCGGCGACTGCTCCCGCCCGGCCTGACACACCAGGTACGCGCGGTCCAGATCGGCCCAGTGCCCAGGCCCTTCGGCATCGTAATCCCAATGCGGCACATCCTCCGCGGGATATCGCCCCGCCGGGACGCACCCCGATATCGCCACCAGCGCCACCCCCTGCAAGAGCTGCCGCCGACCGAACCGTCTGGTTTGTGTTGAGTGCAACGAATGTCCAATTGTCACAAGGTATTTCGCGCTCCGACCCAACCCAGGCTAGACCCGTGCCCCGGCTCCGAACCACGGCCCCGGAGGGCGATCTGTGTCACACTCGCTCGTCACCGCGCCCGGCGTGGGGAATGGTGAATCCTTTTCGCGTACCGGCCCCTCTTATAGGGGTGACAGTAGGTATGAGGCGGAATGACGGGAGCGGGGGCAGGGCGATGGCGCAGAGCTGGGCGAGTGAGCAGTTGATCGAGGCTGCTCAGCAGGGGGACCTGGAGGCCATCTCCGCGGTGGTGTCCTGCGCTCATCCGCATGTGCGGCGGTTCGCCGAGCAGTTGTGCGCGTCGTCGCAGGATGCGGAGGATGCCGCGCAGGAGGCGCTGATCGTGCTGTATCGCAAGATCGGCACCCTGCGCGCGTCGGCAGCATTGGCGTCCTGGATGTTCCGGATCGTGCGCAATGAATGTCTGCGGCGTAGCCGCGGATTCGTGGCGCGCTATGTGGATCTCGAACCCGAGTGGGTGAGTTCGGCCGAGGACGAGGCACTGCGGCACCTGGACGGCGAGGCGGTCGCCCTGGCGATCCAGTCGCTGCCTGAGGTGCAGCGCAGAGTCCTCATCATGCGGGACGTTCTCGGCCACCCGGGCCGCAGCGTGGCGGGCTCGCCCGGAATGAGCACCGCCGCCATGAAATCGAACCTGCACCGGGCCCGCACCACGCTCCGCGCCAACCTGCGTCACGGACCCGGGTCCGTCGACGGTCCCGCCGGTCCGGCGGACTGATCCGGCCGGGTCTCCGCCACCCCAACCGTTTCCTTCGAAAGGGATGATTCGTCATGCTCGAAACCGGTTCGCTCGCACCCGATATGGTGCTCGAGGACACGACCGGCAAGCGGGTGCGCCTGGCCGACTTCCGCGGCGCGCACCCGGTCCTGGTGTACTTCACCAGATCGATCACCTGCGCGGTCTGCAACCGCCACATCCGCGATCTCGTCGCCCGCGCCGACGAATTCGCCGCCGCCGATGTCCGCGTCCTCATCGCGGTTCCCGAGGACCGCGCGGCGGCGACACCGTGGAAGGCCAAGCACCGCATTCCCTTCCCGGTTCTGACCGCCCGCGACGACACCCCACACGAAATGGTCGGCCTCACCCGGAAACTGTTCGGCGCCATGCAACAGTCGGGCAGCATCCTCGTCGACGCCCAGGGCAGGATCCGGCACGGGCACGCCGCCACCATGCCCACCGGCGCCTACGACCGCAAGGGCATTACCGCCGCCATAGCGTCTCTGCCGTCCTGACCGGCCTATGCGGAAATATCGATGACCAGGCGGGTCGGGTTGGACAGGGCGGTGACGGTGAACCCGACCCGGGGGCCGTTGACCCCGATGAACTCCTGATGGACGCCCTCGAAGACTCCCGCGGGAACAATATCGGCAATCGCGGGCACGGTGGGATCGGAAGGGCCGCCGGTGAAGACGGGAATGCTGCCGTCCGGAATTCCGGCGCCCAGGATTCGCACTTCCAGGATGGATTGCCCGTGAATGCGCAGTGCGTCGCCGCTGCCGTCCTGCAGGGCCCGATCCACCCAGGCCACATCCCAGCCGGGACGCCCGGGACCCGCCAGATCGAAGACGACGCGGGTGAAACCCGGATGCCCTCCGGTGCGCGCGGCGGTGACGACCACGGCCGAATTATCGGACGGCAGAATGAATTTCGGGCTGTTTTCGCCGGACTGATACACCGGCATACCGCGGATATCCGCGGGCGCGGCGGGGCTCGTGCCGGTGGTCGTGATGGTCTCGGGTTCGGAAATCATGGAGCAGCCGGTCAGTACCGCGGTGGTCGCGGTGACAGCGATGGCGTATCTGGTGCGCATGGGTTCGACGGTAGGAGCGCGATCTCCAGCAAGCCGACAGCAGACGGTCAAGGTATGTCCAAGAAGTGTGCGGGGAAGCCCTTGCGAGCACCGGTAACCATTACCTCCCTTGGCTGTTTGGCATTATCGGGGGGGTGCGTGTACTGCTCGTTGAAGACGATCAACCGATTGCCGACTCATTGCGACGTGGGCTCGCCCGGTACGGCTTCGAGGTGACCTGGGTGCGCACCGGCGCCGCGGCGCTGGCGGCCGCGCCGGTCGATATCGTGCTGCTCGATCTGGGACTGCCGGATATGGACGGGCTCGATGTCTGCGCGGAACTGCGGGCGCGGGGCGAGGTGCCGATCATTGTGATCAGTGCCCGCGCCGACGAGTTCGACCGGGTGGTCGGGCTGGAACTCGGTGCCGACGACTATGTTTCGAAGCCGTTCGGGGTGCGTGAGGTGATCGCCAGGATGCGCGCGGTGCTGCGGCGCGCGCGGGCGGCCGATCCCGCCGGTGATCCACAGCCGGAGATCCTGTCCGGCGGCCGCCTGGTGCTCGACCGCCGGGCCCGGCGGTTCCTGCTGGACGGCGACGAAGTGGCGCTGGCGCCAAAGGAATACGACCTGCTCGCCTTCCTGGCCGAAGCGCCGGAGGCCGCCCTGACCCGGGAACAGATCATGGAGGCCGTCTGGGACCAGAACTGGTTCGGGACCACCAAGACCCTCGATGTCCACATCGGCGCGCTGCGCCGCAAGCTCGGCGCCGCCCTGGTGCTGGAAACCGTTCGGGGCGTGGGGTTTCGGATGGTCGTCGAGTGAGCCCCCGGGCCGGGCGACCGGCATCGCTGAACCGGCGCCTGGTGGTCAGCTACGTGCTGCTGGTCGCCCTCGCGATCGCCGCGTTCACGGTGCCGGTGGCCTATGTACTCACCGATCGGATGCGCGCGGATCTGGAGGCGGCGGTGCGCCGCCAGGCGGATATGGCGGCGCTTCTGCTGGCCGCCGAGGACGAGCCGTCCCGCCAGGCCCTGGCCCGGCTGGCGGAGACCTATCGACTGGAGACTCCCGGCCGGATGGATGCGCTACTGGCCGACGGCCTGCCTCCCGCTCCGCTGCCGATGCCCGTGGACGCCGGTGACCTCGCGTTCGGGGAAGCCTTGTCCGGCCGCCAATCGGTGCGGTGGACCTACGCCCAGGCCCTGGCCGCCGACGGCCTGGTGCTCGCGATACCCGTGCATACCGTGAAGGGGCAGGTGGCGGGTGCGGTGCGGATCAGTTTTCCGGCCGCGCCGCTGCGGCAGCGGCAGTTGCAGATCCTGGGATTCCGCGGCGTGATGGCGGTGGGGGTGCTGCTCGTGGCCGCGCTGCTCGGCACCGTCCTCGCCCGCGGCTTGACCCGCCCGCTGCGGCGGCTGGAACAGATGGCGGCCCGCCTGCGCGACGGCGATCTGGCCGCCCGCACGGACGAATCGGGCCCGATCGAAACACTCACGCTCGCAAGAACTCTCAATAACGCCGCGGAGACCATCGATACCCTGGTGCGGGCACAGCGCACCTTCGTCGCCGACGCCTCGCACCAACTGCGCACCCCGCTCACGGCCCTGCGCCTGTCACTGGACAATATCGCCGACGGCGTACACGACCCGGGCGTGCGCGAGGACGTGGATCAGGCCACGGCCGAGGTGGTCCGGATGAACCAGCTCGTCACCGGCCTGCTGACCCTGGCCAAGGCAGAGGCCGCGGTCGGCACCCCCGAGCCGATCCACCTTGCCGCCATCGTGACCGCGCGGCTGGACGTCTGGCACACCGTGGCCGACGACCGCGGCGTCCGTCTGCGCCGAACCGACTGCGACGAGCACCTTTTCGCACTGGCCAGCCCCGGCAACCTGGAGCAGGTCCTCGACAACATCCTGTCCAACTCCCTCGAGGTCTCCCCGGACGGCGGCACGGTGACGGTCGGCGCCCACGCGCGGGCGGGCACGGCCGTCCTCGAGATCTCCGACGAAGGTCCGGGCATGTCCGCCCCCGACCGCGCCCGCGCCTTCGACCGCTTCTGGCGCGGCCAGGGCGTCACCGGCCCCACCGGATCCGGCCTGGGCCTGTCCATCGTCAAACAACTCGTCACCGATGACAATGGCGCGGTCACCTTGCACCCCAACGCGTCCGGCGGTCTGCGCGTGCGCATCGCATTACCCCTCGGGCCTGCTGACAGCTGATCGCGGGATATCACCCGTCTCCGCCCGGGCGGGTTGGCCGATCCCGGTGCCGGAGCGGGCATCCCGGCGATCGAACCAGCTCAACAGCGGCACGGTCATCGTGGTGGTGACCAGCGCTACCAGTACGAGCGCGGCGAACAGCGAGCCGGAGACGATTCCGGCTTGCAGGCCGATATTGAGCGCGATGAGCTGCATCAGTCCCCGGGCATTCATCAGGGCCCCGACCCGCAGCGCCACGGCGCGGTCCTCGCCGCACAATCGGGCGGTACATCAGCATCCACCGAACTTGCCGACCACGGCGACGACCACCGCGGCGACGCCGAACACCAGCACGGACGGCTCGGCGAAGAGATCGAACCGGGTATGCAGACCCGAATAGGTGAAGAACATGGGCAGAAAGATCACCCGGGTCACCGAATGTGTGCTGTCCACCACCTGTTCGGCGGTCTCGCTCTGCGGCATGGCCAATCCCACACAGAATGCCCCGAATACCGCGTACAGCTCGATCACATCGGTGAACCAGGCGGCCGCGAACAGTACCGCGATGGCCAGCAGCAGGCGTGACTCGTGGCTCCACCCGGGGCGCGCCAGACTCCAGGCGAGCAGGCGCCGGATCGCCAGCAGTAGCACGGCCACGAAGACCAGCGCACCACCGACCGCGACGACAATGGGCCGGGCATGGCCCGCGGCCACGCTCAGCACCCCGGCGAGCATGATCCAGGCGGCCACATCGTCGGAGGCTCCGGCGGCCAGCGCGAGCGAGCCGTGCCGGGTGCCCGACAGCCCGCGCTCGGTAATGATCCGGGCCAGCATGGGGAATGCGGTGATCGCGAGGGCGACGGCGACGAAGGCCGCGGTCACGCCCAGCGGGACACCCTCGACATAGATGTCCACCCGGCCGTGCGCGGCGATCGTCAGGCCCAGCCCCAGCAGCGCCGGGAACAGTACGCCCGCCGCCGAGATCACCAGCGCGCTACCGGTGAGCCCGCGCCCCGCATGCCTGCGGAACTCGAACCCGGCGTGAAACATCAAGGTGGCCAACCCGATCTGCCCGACGACATAGAGCAGCGGCCGCAGCTCCGCGGGAAACAGATGATCCGACAGGCCGGGTGCGAGCAATCCGAATACCGATGGCCCGAGCAGCACCCCGGCGATCATCTCGCCGACCACCGCGGGCTGGCCGAACCGAGTCACGGCGAACGCGACGAGGCGGCAGGTCACCAGAATCACCACGGCGGCCGCGAAGAAGACCGGCGCCAGTTCGCTCGCGCTCACCGCACGCCCGCCTCACGCTCGGCGAAGTAACCGGTGCACAGCCGCAGGCGCCGGGCGTCGAAGACCATCCAGCTGCCGAGTACGAGCTGAACCACGCTGCGCGGCAACGCTTCCCAGCGATCACGCCATCGCATGAGCGTCAGCGAGAGGCCCGGCGGGCGCGATCGGGCCGAACGGGGTGTCAGCAGGCACGGTCCGCGGTTGGGCAGCGAGCGGGTGTGCTCGGCGGTGGAATCGAGACGATAGCGGGCCAGCACCTCCTGGGCGCAGATCCGCATGGTGAGGGTGGCGAAGCCCCGCGCCGGGCACGGGCGATTGGTGCTCACGCCGAATGGAATGTAATGCGGCGGTGTGGATTCCGGCGTTGCCCAACGATCGGGGTCGAACCCCCGGTGCCCGTCGGTCCGCTGATAGCGGAGGTAGTCGAACAGGAGCACCGAACCGGCCGGGATCACCGCGTGCTCCGCGTCACCGGCGATCTCGCTCGTGGTGATGCGATGGGCTACTCCGAAAAGCGGTTAATGCCACAGTGTTTCGTAGATTACCCGGTCCAGGTAGGCGTCATCGGACGGATCGGCGGCCAGCCGCTGCTGCACCTCGGGGTGCGTCGCGATGGCCAGCAGCAGATGCGCCATCGCCTCGGACATCTGCACCACGGCGGTATTGAAGAAAGTGCCCTGCAGGTAGTACACCCGCTCATCGGCCGAGAGGGTGGCGGGCAAGGGCTGCGGCGGGTCGGTGGCGAGCTGTTCGCGCAGGTAGCGGGTGAGCCGGTCACGCCGGTTCATGTGCCGCAGCCGAGCGCATTTCAGCGCGGACACCACATCCTCGGCGTGCGCTGTGATCAAGGCTCCGGCCCCGGGCGGGCAGGGCCGATGGAAGACCAGTTCGTAATACGCCTCCGCCCAGATCGGCATCACCAGATCGCGCAGGCGCACCCGGCGGCTCCGGCGTCCGCGCCCGGCCTCGTAGTCATCGAGCACCCGGCGGGTGCAGCGGCCGACCAGTTCGGCCCACTGCGCCTTGCCGAGTCCGGCCAGAATCCTGCGGGTCGTCCGGGCGACATCGTCGTAGCGCGGGCCGGGCTCCAGGTGTTCCTGGTGCACCTCGGCGCCGGGGGACAGCCAGTACCAGAACAGGTCCGACAGCGCGGCTCCCCGGCTGCGGCCGTTCGCCGCCGGATGTCCGTAGAGCCGCCGGAACACCCCGGCGGGCAGCCGATCGCTGGGCGCCGGCAGCCCGGCCTCGCCATTGACCAGGGTGAAGATTCGGACACGCAGCGCGACCACCGCCGGGGGCAGCCAGTACGGCAGGCTCACCGCCGCCGCGAACGCCGGGATCAGCAACCACCAGGCGCTCATCACGGCACCCCGCGGACCAGATCGGAGGTCATATCGCGCACGCCGACGGCCCCGCACAGGGTGAGCGCGTCATCGCGCTCCGTGCGCAGCAGTTCCAGCATGTGCCGCACCCCCGCCTCGCCCCCGCAGTCCAGCGCCCAGAGCGCGGGGCGGCCGATGCCGACCGCGGCCGCACCGAGGGCCAGCGCCTTCACCACATCGGTGCCGCGTCGCACGCCGCCGTCGAGCACGATCGGAATCCGCCCGCCGACGATACCGGCCACCTCGGGCAGCAGCTCGATCGTCGAGGGCACGGAATCGAGCTGCCGCCCAACATGATTGGACAGCACCAGCCCGTCGACGCCGTGCCGCACCGCCAGGCGCACATCCTCGGGATGCATCAGCCCCTTGAGCAGGATCGGCAGGGTGGTGATTCCGCGCAGCCAATCGATATGCGACCAAGCGATTTCCGGCGACATGACGATCCGGCGGACGTGGCCGGGTTCGCCGTCGCGCAGATCGCGCAGGTTCTCGCACGCCAGACCCGGCTGCAGATCGGTGAAGCCATTGCGCCGATTGCGCTCGCTCACACCGAGTATCGGTGAGTCCACGGTGACCACGAGCGCTTCGCAGCCCGCGTCCGTGGCGCGGCGCACCAGGATCTCGGTGAGTTCGAGGTCCGGTTGAATGTAGAGCTGGAACCACAGCGCCGCGCGCCCGCCGGTGGCGGCGCGGGCCGCGGCGGCCACCTCGTCCACGGCCACCGTGGCCGCCATGGCGACGATCGTAATGGTGTCCGCCGCCGCGGCCGCGCGCGCGGTGGCGAGTTCGCCGTCCGGATGGACAAGCTTGTGGAATGCGTTGGGCGCCAGCAGGATCGGCATGCTCGCCCGACTGCGCAACAGCGTGGTTTCCAGGTCGCGCTTACCGCCGCCGCGCAGCATCCGGGGCAGCAGCCGCAGCTTCTCGAACGCGGCTGTGTTCGCCCGTACCGTGATCTCGTCACGCGCGCCGCCCGCGATGTAATCGGCGTACACCGGGTCGAGGACGGTCCGCGCCGCGTCCTCGATATCCTTCAGGTTCAGCAGATTCCGCAGGTCGGGCATGGCGGCGCTCACTGACGCGCACCGACGGCCGGGGCGGTCACAGCGCTGCCGAAGAATTCGGCCAGCGGTGCGCGGTGGGCCCGGGGATCGTCCCACTGATTCTCCAGGTTCTCCGCCATATGGTGCACGCCGTGCAGCCGTCCGCCGCTCCAGTGCCGGATCACCGGGTGCAGATACGACGCGTCGACCGCTTGGTCCGCCGCGTTCTGGGCGGTGCGCCGCACCGAGATATCGAACGGATCCACCTTGTCGTGATCGGGACCGTACTCCAGCGTGATGGTGAAATAGTCACAGCCGTAGTCGTTTTCGCGGGCGTAGTCGACGGGCACCTCCTCCAGGTACCGGGCGGGCCCGTCCGGTGCGAGCAGCAGCAGATCCCCGATGACCCCGAATTGCTGCCACAGTGCCGAACTGCGGTTGACCCGGGCGATCACCGCCGCGGCGAGCGCGCCTGCCGATGCCTCGATCAGCCGATAGGGCCACTCCCGGCCGTGATATCGCTGGTCCAGGATGCGGCTCAGGGCGCGCACGGCGTACCGGAAACCATGGATGAACCCGCCCGTCGACTTCTTGAAGTCGCGCTGTTGCATGAGCGTTCCCGCGAAGTACATGCCCGGTACGTTCACCGACTCGTAGGCCGGGGTCAGCTCGGGAAACCGGTCGTCGATCACCAGGCGCGGCCGACAGTCCGGCGCGAAAACGGCGGTGTCGAACCGGAATCCGGTGCACACGATCACCCGGTCGTAGCGCAGCTGTTTGACCACCTCATCGGCCCGGGAGAAGCTGAAGCGCACCAGATATCCGTCGCCGTCCCGCTCGATCGACACCACATCGCCATCGAGCAGCGCGTTCTGCGATTTGAGCTGATAGGTGTCGAGGAAGTTGTTGTTCACCGCGCGCAGATGCCCGACATAGTGGCTGTTCCATGCCATGCGGACGGAACTGCGCCCCGCGACATGGATCACCGCGGCGGATTCGATCAGGTTGTCGGCCGTCTCCAGCGCCGAGTTCCCCTTTCCGATGATCAGCACCCGCTGATCGGTGAAGTCGGCGGGATCGACGGAGACGGATGCGTAGTGCTCGGCGGTCTCGATACCGGGAATGGCCGGTGTGTTCGGGCTCAGCCCGGTCGCCAGTACCAACCGCTTGGCTCGGTGCGTTCGGTCATTCCGGTCGGTGACGGTGAAACCGTCTGCCGCCCTCCCGATTCGGGCGACGCGCGTCCGGTAGCGGATGAAAAGCCCGAGCGTGTCCGCGAAGTCGGCCAGGTACCGCACGAGATCGTCGGCGTCCGGGAAATACCGTGCGCTGTACCGCGTGAACAGCAGCTCGGGCTCGGGCGACAACAGCGAGTTCCAGTCCATCCGGAGATTCAGCTCCGGATCGACGCTGCCGGTATGCGGCTTGTTGATGGAGATCAGCCGCCGGTGCCGGGGAAAGGTCTCGAAGAAACTGCCCGGCCTGCCAGCGGATTCCAGAATCTCGTAGGTGTGCCCCGCGGCGTGCAGCAGCTGTCCGAGCTGCAATCCGCCGGGGCCCGCGCCAATGACGAGGTAGTCGAGAGGTTCATCGAACGATGCGTTCCGCATGAGTTCTCTGCCCACGGAAGTGTATGTGTGGAACACCCCGTAGTACGGCACGGCAGCCTTTGCGGTTCACCGTGATCAGCCGCCTTGGCACGAAAGTCGTTCGGCCCAGGCGGGTTCGGTCACCGTACGCTCAGCGGAACGGCGGCTCGTTGAAGGTCCGTAGCTTGCGCGAATGCAGGCTGTCGTGTTCGGCGCGTAGGAGTTCCACCGCGCGAATCCCGATCTGCAGGTGCTCGGAGACGGTGCCCTCGTAGAACCGGTTGGCCTGCCCGGGCAGTTTGATCTCCCCGTGCAGCGGTTTGTCTGATACGCACAGCAGCGTGCCGTAGGGGACGCGGAACCGGTAGCCCTGGGCGGCGATCGTGGCGCTCTCCATATCCACCGCGATGGCACGGCTGAGGTTGAACCGCAGCGCCGACGCGGAATAGCGCAGTTCCCAATTGCGGTCGTCGGTCGTCGCGACGGTGCCCGTGCGCAGCCGGTGCTTGACATCCTCGCCGGGCATCCCGCTGACGGTTTTGGTGGCGTCGTAGAGCGCGCGCTGCACCTCGGCAATGGACGGGATCGGAATATCCGGCGGCAGTACCGAATCCAGCACGTGGTCATCGCGCAGGTAGGCGTGTGCGAGCACGTAGTCGCCGATCCGCTGGCTTTCACGCAACCCGCCGCAGTGCCCGATCATGAGCCAGGCGTGCGGGCGCAGGACCGCCACATGGTCGCAGATGTTCTTCGCATTGGCCGGGCCCACACCGATATTGACCAGTGTGATGCCCGGCCCCCGCGCGGACATCAGATGCCAGGCGGGCATCTGATGCCGCTTCCAGGCCAGATCCGAGACCGCCGACTCCCGATCGCGCGTCTCGGGCGTGATCAAAGCCCCGCCCGCACAGGACAATCCAACGAATTCGCTGTCCGGGTCCGCGATCTGTTCCGCCGCCCAGCGCACGAATTCGTCCACATACCGGGTGTAGTTGGTGAACAGCACGTACGGCTGGAAATGCTCGGGCGGTGTGCCGGTGTAATGCCGCAGACGCGCCAGCGAGAAATCGGTGCGCAAGGCGTCGAAATGCCCCAGTGGCAGGGGCCCTGCGGTGTCGATGAGCCCGTCCGCGATCTCGTCACCGATCACGGCCAGATCCGTGGTGGGGAAGTGGGCCGCCAGATCCGCGCTCACCGAACGGTCCAGGGCCAGGTCCGCGCCGTCGATCACATACGGAAACGGAATCTCCTGCTCCGAGCGGCCGACCTCGATCCGGACGTCGTAGTCGTCCGCGATGGCGGTCAACTGCTCGACGAGGCAGTCCCGGAGCAGCGCGGGCCGCGTGATCGTGGTCCGATACGTCCCCGGCCGGGTCAGCCGCCCCCACGCCCGCGATCGATGCCGCGGCGCGGACACTCCGCCCCAGCTGATCCGCAGTTCCGGATAGACGAACGCCCCGGCCGCCCGTGCCGCCTTGTCGGGCGTCACCCTGTGCTCGACGAAGGCCGCCACCGCCTCCCGCAGCGCGGCGACGGCCCGGTCGTAGCGAACCTCGAGCTCGTCCAGCGCCTCGTCCGGCGTGAGTGACGCGACCGTATCCCGCTCCGGCATACCGACCTTTCTGTCTGTGAGCGATATCCGCCACCCATGGTGTCAGGTGCGGATCAAAGCCTCCGACACGGCCGCGGCCACGGCGGCCGGATGGGTCAGCTGGGGGTAGTGCCCGGCGCTGTCGACAACGGTGACCGGCGCATCGGCCGGAACGGTGAGTGGATTGTCCGAAGCAGCGATCAGCTGGACGGGAACGGCCGAGCCGCGCAAGAGCTCTCGCAGTTCCGCGCGGTGGTCCTCGCGGGCCGCGGCGCGCAGGGCGGTGGCGGTACGGGTGGCGACACCGAGGCGATGCAGGTTGGCGGCGGCGCTGTCGATGGCGGGACCGTGCGGCACCGCGAGCCGTTCGGCCAGGCGTGCCGCGGGCAGGCGGCGCAGGAGCGGCGCGGCCAGCGGGGAGTGCTCCAGCATTCCGGGCCGGTCCTGTAGGAAATACGGTGACACCAGCGCGATTCCGGAGACCTTCTCCGGGTGCGCGGCCGCGTAGCGGAGCACAGGGCCGCAGCCGAGGGAATGGCCGACGAGCACCGGACGGGTGGTGATTCCGGCGAGCAGTTCGTCGAGCCACTCGGTCGAGGATCCGGGACGGGGCGCCGACCGGCCCAGACCGGGCAGGTCCATTGCCAGGCTCGACGCGGGGAGCAGTTCGCGCACCGGATTCCACGAATCGCCGTCCAGTGGAAGTCCGTGCAGGAAAACGTAATCGGGTGCGCGGCGGTCGCCCGACAGCCAGGTGCCGTCCGCGGATCCGGCGGTGGGATCGGCGTGCGCGCGTCCGAACCGGGCGGCGACCAGGTGATCCGCCCAGGCAAGCAGGGCCGACTCGGTGGGCGGCATGTGGATTCCGGCCGACCGGGCCAGGGCATCGGCGGCCCCGGTGTCGTAGCCGTCCTCGGCCAGGAAGGCGAGCCGCTCCCGGTCGGCGCCGGTCACGGCCTTGGGCAAGGTGGCGACCAAGCGGGTGGGGACGGTGAAGCGCGGCGCGGGCACATGCAGATGCGCGGCGATCGATCGGACGAGGCCGGGCAGCGTCGGGCTGTTCTGATCGAGCACGGTGTAGGACCGCCCCGCCGATTCCGGTAGCTCCGGCAGCCGCGCCAGGAATCGCACGAAGAAGTTCAGATCGACAATGGGCACAAAGGTTTCGGTGCCGCCCGGCACCGCGGGCAGGCGTCCGTTCCACAGATCCTCGACCATCTCCGCCAGCCCGATGTACTGCCCCGGGCCGATGACCGTGCTGGGATTGGCAATGGTCAGCGGCGCGCCGATGGCTGCGGCCCGCTCCCGCAGCAGCCGATCGCCCTCACCCTTCGACGCCTCGTAAGCGCCTGTGCCGTAATCGATGTCGCCCGCGATATCGGAATCCACGCGATACCCGCTGATATGCACCAGCCGCCGCAGCCCCGGCCGCGCCGCCGCCCAGTCGAGGACATGCAGCGCTCCGTCCACATTCACCCACCGAGCCTCGGCCGGGTCGAGGCCGAAGGCGAATCGGGCCGCGCAGTTGTACACTTCGCGAATATCGTCCAGTGCCGCCGCCGGATCCAGACCCAGGCCCGGAACGGCGATATCGCTGGTGAGCACGGTCAATTCGGCCTGATCGACGCCCTGCTCCGCGAGCCACGAGGTCAAGCGCTCCGCACCGCCGGGCCGCACCGCCGCCGCCACGCGGTGACCATCGCCCAGCAGCCGGGCGACCAGAGCGCGCCCGATGAACCCGGCCGCGCCGAACACAATGCTGTCGGGATGTGTCATGACCACTCCTAGTAGATCGATCTACATATTTTTAAGCCGAAGCAAACGCCGCCCAGCGGCGGCGCATTCGAAATGTGCCAGGTCCGAGATGTGTTGTGTCAGAGCAACGTGCGCAAGGTCCGCTTCGCCTGCTCCAGCGGTTCACGGCTCCGATGCGTCCGAGCGAGCAGCAGTGCCCCCTCGATGAGAGCGAGCACCGCCACCGCCAGATCACCCGGATTCTCGTGCCGCCCATCGGCTTCCAGCCGCACCCGCAGCGCTTCCGTCCACCGCCGGTACGCGGCCGAGCACGCGGCCTGCACCGCGTCATTGGTCCCCGCCACCTCCAGCGCGACGGTCGCCACCGGACATCCGCTCTGCCACCCCGACGACTCCAGCCGATCACCCAGCGCCCGCAGCACCCGCGTCACCGCAGTGCGCGCATCCTTGTCCTCAGCCGCATCGATCAGCGCCCCAACCAGTTCCGCGCCCTGCTCGATGGTCGCACTCATCAACGCGTCCTTCCCCCCGGGAAAGTGGAAGTACAACGACCCCCGCGGCGTGCCGCTCTCATTGAGCACCTGATTGAGCCCGGTGCCGTAGTAACCTCGCCGCTCGATCAGCGACAAGGTCGCGTCGATCATCCGCTGCCGAGTCTCGGTTCCCTTGCTTCCCATGACCAAAAACTAGACCGGTCTACATATTTTTGCAAATCCGGTCGCTCCCACACCGCTCAGCGGCTGATGGCCTTACGGAATGTCAGCAGGCACAGGCTCAGCGCATCGTGCCTGGCTGCCCCTTCCTTGATGTGTTCCCACCCCGAGAACAGCATCGACCAGAGCACCTGCTGAACCCAGGCCGGGTCGAGGCGGCTGTCGATGACGCCCTCGGTGCGGCCGCGGTCGATCAAGTCCAGGAATTCGCGGTCCTGCGGAGAGGGCTGTTTCCACTCGGGCCCGGACAGCAACTGCGGCTCGGTATAGGACAGCATGAAGATATCGCCGAGCTCGAAGTACTCCTGGCACAGCCGATCCAGCGCATCCAGGATCGGCCCGTCCTGGAGCCGGGCTCGCGCGTGCGCGGCGTTCACCTTCTCCATGGTGTCGGCGCTGAGGGCGGCGATGAGGTCGGAACGCTCGGGGAAATACCGGTGCATGGTGGTGCGGCCCACGCCCGCCTGGCCCGCGATCGTCGCCATGGAGGCGCCGGGCTCGCGGGTCAGTACAGTGACCGCGGCATCGAGGATGGCTCGCCGCGTACGCGCCCGCGTGCCGGACTCCGCGATGGTCTCACTCATGGGCATACGATAACTCGATTGACCGAACTGGAACATAATGTTCTAATTTGACGATGATCGTTCCAGAAACCATGCGCTGGCCTCGGCTGCGGGTGCTGTGGTCCTTCGCTCGTCCGCACCTGCGCACGATCGGGCTCGGAATGGTGCTGGCGCTGCTGGCATCGGCCATGGGCCTGGCGACGCCCATGGTCACCAAGTGGGTCCTCGACTCGCTCGGCACCTCGGCCTCGCTGCTCGGCCCGATGCTCGTCCTGCTGGGGCTGCTGTTGATCGGCGTGGTGGTGCAGGCGTGGGAGTGGATCCTGCTCGGCTCGCTGGGGGAGCGGGTGGTGCTGGAAGCGCGGGAGTCCATGGTGCGCAGGTTCTTCCGCGCCACCGTGCCCGCCGTGACCCGACGCCCGATCGGTGAGCTCGTCGCCCGGGTCACCTCCGATACGGTGCTGCTGCGCGAGGCGGCGTCCTCCAGTGTGATCGGCCTGATCAACGGCGCGATCATGCTGATCGGCACGCTGGTGCTGATGGCCGTGCTGGACTCGGTCCTGCTCGGCGTCACGATCGCCGCCGTCCTCGTCTGTGTCGTCCTGTTCGCGACCCTCATGCCGGGCATCGCCACCGCGCAGGAGCGGGCCCAGGAGCATGTCGGGCGGCTCGGCGGCCTGCTCGAGGGCGCGCTGGGCGCCATCCGGACGGTCAAGGCCAGCCGCGCCGAAACCAGCCAATCCGACCGAATCCTTTCCGACGCGCGGGAATCCACCAGGCACGGCATTCGCGCGGTGCGCCGCGATGCCATTGCCTGGAGCGTCGGAATGAGCGGCATCCAGCTCGCCATCCTGCTCATCCTGGGTATCGGCGCCTGGCGCGTGAGCGAGGGCCTCATGCAGGTCTCGACCCTGATCGCCTTCCTGCTCTACGCCTTCGGCCTACTGGACCCGATCACCATGCTGGGCCAGCACATGACCACCCTCCAATCCGGCATCGCCGCCGCGGGCCGCATCCGCGAAATGGACAGCCTGGAACTGGAGTCCGACACCGCACCCGCCCACCCGCGCGCAGCCCAGCCGAACCCGGCCGGACCTGTCCTCGAATTACGCCGCGTGACAGCGGCATTCGCCCCCGATGCGCCCCCCGCCCTGACCGACATCGACCTCGCCATCCCCCGCCGCGGCCACACCGCCATCGTCGGCCCCTCGGGCGCGGGCAAGACCACCCTGCTCTCCCTGATCCTGCGCTTCCTCGAAACCCGAACCGGCGAACTACTTCTCGACGGCCGACCCTACCGCGAACTCACCCACGACCAGATCCGCGCCCGCCTGGCCTACGTCGAACAGGACACCCCGCTGGTGCCCGGCACCATCCGCGAAAACCTCCTCCTCTCCCGCCCCGAGTCCACAGAAGAGGAACTGCGCCACGTCCTCCACGAGGTCCGCCTGACCGACAAGGTCCGAACCCTGGAACAAGGCCTGGACACCCCCTTGAGCTCGACCGCCGTCTCCGGCGGCCAACGCCAACGAATCGCCTTGGCCCGCGCCATCCTTCGCGCCCCCGACGTCCTCCTCCTCGACGAGGCAACCGCCCAACTGGACGGCCTCACCGAAGCCGCCATCCACGACTGCATCCGCTGCCGCGCCACCCACTCCGCCGTGGTCACGGTCGCCCACCGCCTCTCCACGGTCATGGACGCCGACACCATCGTCGTCCTCGAATCGGGCCGAATCCGAGCCACCGGCACCCACTCTCACCTACTCGCCACCGACGACCTCTACCGCAGCCTGGTCCAAGCCCTCCGAATCTCCGCCGACAACGACCACCTCGCCGCTGCCCTGCCCGTCACCACAGCCGGTCACCAAGGACGGTAGTACGGCGAACAAACGCCCGATGCGCGAATGCACTGTGGCGTTTGCTGGAGAGTTACGGCCGTGTGATTCGGCGGGGAGCCCGCGGCGGGGAACCGGACAAAGCGGGCGCTCGGCGGGGATTGCCGCCGAGCCTCGGGAGGTTGTGCGCGAGGGGGGACTTGAACCCCCACGTCCGTGGACACCAGAACCTAAATCTGGCGCGTCTGCCAATTTCGCCACTCGCGCTGATGGTACGACCGTCCAAACTTTACCGGGCCTGAGCGGGATCGCGAAGCACCGGGGAGGTGTGGCGTACTGGTCGGTAACCCTACCAGGGGTTATAACGATTTTATAACGGGCAATGTGAGGGGCCCTCGCATTTCCTTCACGGGTGTAACCGGCCTCGCCAGGGGGTTCAAACATGAGGGAGGGTCATGTTTCTGAATATTCTGGTACGGGCGTCTCGAAATACCCAGTAGTAGCGGTGCTAGGCGACGCCAAACATGAGGAGATCCTCATGATTTTGTGGAATCCTCGTCATCTACCAGGGCCAGTTGGCCGGAGGAACACCTGCGCACCGTGAGCGCGGCCCAGTCCTGTGGGGATGGGGACGCCAGGAGAAGGAAGTCGAAGTCTTGACGATCAACGAGAGCACCGGGACCGGAGCGAAGGCCAAGGCGGCTGGAAAGAACCGGGAACAAGGAGTCAGGTCGTCGCTGCTGGATCGGTTGCTGGGGGGCGCGCCGTACGCCCTCGCATTCGGCGGGCAGGGGGCTGCGTGGCTCACCGAACTGGAGGAGATCGGGCGCGACTCGGCGCTCGAACCCGAGCTGACGGCACTGGTCAACGAGGCCGCGCGCATGCTCGAACCCGTTGCCGCGCAGCTACTCGTGGTGCGGCCGGTCGGCTTCGACCCCATTGCCTGGATGCTGGAGGAAGAACTCGCCGATCCCGAGCAGGGGGAGGTGTCGGCGGCGCCCACAGCGCAGGTGTTGCGTTCCGCCGCGGTCTCCATGCCGGGTGTGTTCCTGACCCAGGTCGCCGCGCTGCGCGCCCTGCGGTTGCAGGGCCTCGATATCGTCGCGCAGGCTCCGGTCGCGGTCATCGGGCACTCGCAGGGCCGGATCGCCGCCACCGCCGCGCAGGCGCACGGGCAGCGCGATGCCGAACTGCTGGCGATCGCCCAGCTCGTCGGTGCCGCCGCCGGTCTGGTCGCCCGCCGCCGCGGTCTCATGCCGGTGGGCGAGCGTTCGCCCATGGTCGCCGTCTCCAATGTCGATCCGGAGCAGTTGCGGACCGTTGTCGAGCAGCTGTCCGCGGATGTCGCCCCGGACAAGGCCGCCGTGCTCTCCATTCGCAACGGCCGTCGCCGCGCCGTGCTCTCCGGCCCGGTTGCACAGCTGGACCGGGTGCGGCGGCGCTGCGCCGAGATCCACGACGTGCAGGCGCGCGAGCGCGATGCCAAGAAGCGCGGCGGCGCCATCTTCGCGCCGGTCTTCGAGGACATCCCGGTCGAGGTCGCCTTCCATCACCCCGCGCTGGCCGACACCGTCGAACTGGTGCGCGGCTGGGCCGGGCAGTGCGGCATCGACGCCGAGCTGGCCGGTTCCCTCGCCCAGGAAGTGCTGGTCGATCCGATCGACTGGGTCGCGACTGTCGACGAGACGGTTTCCGAAGGCGCGCAGTGGATTCTGGACCTCGGTCCCGGCGATCTGCTCTCCCGCCTCACCTCCGGCTCGCTGAAGGGCACCGGCGTCGGCGTGCTCGCCGCCTCCACCCGCGCGGGCCAGCGCAGCCTGTTCACCCCGGGCGCCGCCCCCGAAATCGCCCCCGCCTGGGCCGATTTCGCGCCCGAGCCGGTGCGCCTGCCCAATGGCCGCATCGTCGTCGAGACCGCCTTCACCCGCCTCACCGGCCGCTCGCCCATCCTGCTGGCGGGCATGACCCCCACCACGGTCGACGCGAAAATCGTTGCGGCCGCGGCCAATGCGGGCCACTGGGCCGAGCTGGCCGGTGGCGGTCAGGTCACCGAGCAGATCTTCGCCGATCGCGTGGAAGAACTGCGCACGCTGCTGCAGCCGGGCCGCGCCGTGCAGTTCAACTCGCTGTTCCTCGACCCGTACCTGTGGAAGCTGCAGCTGGGCGGTAAGCGCCTGGTGCAGAAGTCCCGCACCGCCGGTGCGCCCTTCGATGGCGTCATCGTCACCGCGGGCATTCCGGAACTCGACGAGGCCGTCGCCCTCATCGAGGAGCTGTCCGAGGTCGGCATCACCCATGTGGCGTTCAAGCCCGGCACCGTGGCCCAGATCCGCGCCGTGCTGCGCATTGCCGACGCCGTCCAGGATTACCCGGTCATCATGCACGTCGAGGGCGGTAAGGCCGGTGGCCACCACTCCTGGGAGGACCTCGACGACCTGCTGCTCGACACCTACGCCGAACTGCGCGGCCGCGACAATGTGATCGTCTGCGTCGGCGGCGGCATCGGCACCCCCGAGCGCGCCACCGAATACCTCACCGGCGCCTGGGCCGAGCAGCACGGCTACCCGGCCATGCCGCTGGACGGCGTGCTGGTCGGCACCGCCGCCATGGCCACCCTCGAGGCCATCACCGCCCCCGAGGTCAAGCAGCTCCTCGTGGACACCCCCGGCACCCCCGACTGGGTCGCCGCGGGCACCGCCACCGGCGGAATGGCCTCCGGCCGCAGCCAATTGGGCGCCGATATCCACGAGATCGACAATGCCGCCTCACAGACCGGCCGCCTGCTCGACGAGGTCGCCGGTGACGCCGAGGCCGTGGCCGCCCGCCGCGCCGAGATCATCGAGGCGCTCGACCGCACCGCCAAGCCGTACTTCGGCGATGTCGCCGCCATGACCTACACCGAATGGCTGGAGCGCTACGTCGAACTCGCCGTCGGCCTGGACCGCCGCAAGGATTTCGACTGCGGCGGCGACTTCGGCGACGCCATCGCCGACGCCACTCGCTCGGTGTGGCTGGACATCACCTGGCGCGACCGGTTCGCGGATATGATGCGCCGCACCGAATCCCGCCTCAACCCGGCCGACCGCGGCGCCATCGCGACCCTGTTCGCCGACGATGCCGCCTTCGAGGAGCCGGTGCGCGCCCTGTGCACGCTGAAGGAGACCTACCCGGCCGCCGACACCACCGTGCTGCACCCGGCCGATGTCCCGTTCTTCGTCTCGCTGTGCAAGACCCCGGGCAAGCCGGTCAACTTCGTGCCCGTCGTGGACGGCGATGTGCGCCGCTGGTGGCGCTCGGATTCGCTGTGGCAGGCGCATGATCCGCGCTACGGCGCCGATCAGGTGTGCGTCATCCCCGGCACCGTCTCCGTCGCGGGCATCACCCGCGTGGACGAACCGGTCGGTGAACTCCTGGACCGCTTCGAACAGGACACCGCCTACGCCCTGGTGCGCGCGGGTATCGTCCCGGCCGCCGTGGACGGCCGCCGCCGCGCCGATGTCACCTCCGGCGCCATCGACACCGTGCTCGCCGCCCCCGATGTGCAGTGGGCCGGTCGCACCACCGTCAACCCGATCCACCGCCTGGGCGACCTCGCCGAGTGGACCATGAACGGCAAGGGCGCCGTCCACCCGCCCACCGGCGCCACCCTGAGCGCCGCGGAGGGCCCCGAAACCGACCACGCCTGTGTGGAATTGACGGTGCCGCTGCGCCGCCCGACCGGTCAGGGCTCGGAGGAGGCAGCCCGCGTAACCACGCAGAGCCCCCGCTCGGGCGAGAATGTGCACAGCCGCGATGCGGTGCGCATCCGCATCACCGTGCCGGTCAGCGTCTACAACGGCGGCGCCCCGGTCATTACCGAGGACGATGCCGAGACCGCCATGTCGGCGCTGCTGGCCGTGGCCGCCGGGCAGTCGCTGCCGGAGGTCAAGACCGTCGACGGCACCAAGGTCGCGCACATCAACCTGGCCTGGACCCCGGACCTCATCGCCGATCACGCGGGCGTCACCGGCGCCGGACTCCCGGCCAACCTCAGCACCATCGGCCGCACCGTGCCGGACGTGCTCGTGGGCGCCTGCTGGCCCGCCGTGTTCGCCGTGCTCGGCGCGACCCGCACCGACTCCGGTGCGAGCGTCATCGAGGGCATGCTGGACCTGGTCCACCTCGACCACCGGATCGCCCTCGTCGGCCAACTCCCCGATGGCGCAGGCGTTCTCGCCGTCCGCGCCGAGGCCGGGGAAACCCTGGACACCGATCTGGGCCGCGTCGTCGAGGTGCGGGTGAAGATCACCGGCATGCTGGACAAGCCGGGGACCGGCATGTCCATGCCGACCATCGCCACCCTCACCGAGCGCTTCGCCATTCGCGGCCGCACCGGCGCGGGCGAGCTCACCGATCCGCCGCGTGCCGCGGGCATCCTGTCGGACAAGGCTTCCGACACCCCGCGCCGCCGTCGCCGCGATGTCACCATCACCGCGCCGCGCGCCATGGCCGCCTTCGCGCAGGTCTCCGGCGACCACAACCCCATCCACACCTCGGATTCCGCCGCAAAGCTGGCCGGACTGGGCAGCCCGATCGTGCACGGCATGTGGCTCTCGGCCGCCGCCCAGCACGCGGTGTCGGCCATCGACCTGAGTGACAAGGTGCCGCCGCGCACCCTGACCGCGTGGACCACCCGATTCCTCGGCATGGTTCGCCTCGGCGCCCAGATCGATGTGCGGCTCGAGCGAGTGGCCGTGGACCAGGGCAGCGAGATCGTCGAGGTCTCCTGCCGCATCGGCGGCGATCTGGTCATGACCGCCACCGGTCGCATCGCGCCCCCGAAGACCGTCTACGCCTTCCCGGGCCAGGGCATTCAGACCAAGGGGATGGGTCTGGACGCGCGCACCCGCTCCAAGGCCGCCAAGGAGGTCTGGGACCGCGCCGACAAGCACACCCGCGAGGCCCTCGGCTTCTCGATTCTGGCCGTGGTGCGCGACAACCCGACCTACCTCAAGGCGCGCGGCGTCGAATACCGGCACCCGCAGGGCGTCCTGCACCTGACCCAGTTCACCCAGGTCGCCATGGCCACCCTGGGCGTGGCGCAGGTCGCCGAACTGCGCGAGCAGGGCGCGTTCATCGAGGGCGCCATGCTGGCCGGGCATTCGGTCGGCGAGTACAACGCGCTCTCCGCCGTCGCGGGCGTGCTGCCCATGGCCGCCGCGCTCGAGGTGGTGTTCCAGCGCGGTTCCGCCATGCACGAGCTGGTGCCCCGGGATGCCCAGGGCCGCAGCAACTATCGGATGGCAGCCATCCGCCCGTCCCAGATCGGCGTGGCCGACGACGATGTGATCGGCTTCGTCACCGGCATCGGCGAAGCGGCCGGGGAGTTCCTGGAGGTCGTCAACCTCAACCTGCGCGGCGCACAGTACGCCATCGCGGGCACCGTGAAGGGTCTCGAGGCCCTCGAGGAGGAAATCGAGCGCCGCCGTGCCGAATTCGGCGGTAAGCGCGCCTTCGTGCTCATCCCGGGCATCGACGTCCCGTTCCACTCCACCGTGCTGCGCGCCGGTGTGCCGGAGTTCCGGTCCAAGCTCGAGGAGCTGCTGCCCTCGGACCTGCACCCGGAAATCCTCGCGGGCCGCTATATTCCGAACCTGGTGCCGCGGCCGTTCTCCCTCGACCGCGACTTCATCACCGAGATCGCCGAACTGGTGCCCTCGGAGCCCCTGGCCGAGGTGCTCGCCGACTTCGACGAGTGGGCCGCCAAGCCCACCGAGCTGTGCCGCGTGGTGCTGGTCGAGCTGCTGGCCTGGCAGTTCGCCAGCCCGGTGCGCTGGATCGAGACCCAGGACCTGCTGTTCACCGATGCCGAGCACGGCGGCGTGGGCGTCGAGCGGTTCGTCGAAATCGGTTTGGCCGCAACGCCGACCGTCGCCAATCTGGCCTCCAATACGCTGAAGCTGCCGCAGTTCGCCGATGCCACCGTCGAGGTGCTCAATATCGAGCGCGAAGCGGGCATCGTGTACTCGACCGATACCGATCCTGCTCCGGTCGAGGACGTGGAGGAGGCTCCGGCCGAGACCGCTTCCGCCGCAGCCGCTCCGGCCGCCGCCGCGCCCGCCGCGGCCCCGGCCGCCCCCGCCGGTGGCCCGCGTCCGGACGACATCGCGTTCTCCGCCGCCGACGCCACCCGCGTGCTCATCGCGCTGTGGACCAAGCTGCGGCTGGACCAGATCGGCCCCGTGGACACCATCGAGGGTCTGTGCGACGGCGTCTCCTCGCGCCGCAATCAGCTGCTGGTCGACCTCGGCGCGGAACTGTCGCTGGGCGCCATCGACGGTGCGGCCGACGCCGATATGGGCGCGCTGTCCGCCACCGTGGAACGCCTGGCCCGCACCTACAAGCCGTTCGGCTCGGTGCTCTCCGACGCCATCGGCGATCACCTGCGCAAGGTCTTCGGCCCGTCCGGCAAGCGGCCCGCCGCCATTGCCGACCGGGTCAAGAAGACCTGGGGTCTGGGCGACGGCTGGGCCAACCACGTCACCGCCGAGGTCTCGCTCGGCACCCGCGAGGGCGCCAGCGTGCGCGGCGGCGATCTGGGCGGGCTGGTCTCGGGCGGCATCAATGACGGCGCCGCCGTCGACGCCGCCATCGACGCCGCCGTGCAGGCCGTGGCCGCGCGCCGCGGAGTCGCGGTCTCCATGCCCTCCGTCGGTGGCGGCGGCGGCGCGACCGTCGACGCCGCCGCGCTGGGTGAGTTCACCGAGCAGATCACCGGGCAGAACGGCGTCCTCGCCACCACCGCCCGCATCATCCTCGAACAGCTCGGCCTGACCGAGCAGGCGTCCGCGCCCGAGGCCACCGACGAGACCCTCGTCGATCTGGTCTCCGCCGAACTCGGCACCGACTGGCCGCGCCTGGTGGCGCCCGCTTTCGACGCCAAGAAGGCCGTGCTCATCGACGACCGGTGGGCCAGCGCCCGTGAGGATCTGGCCCGGCTGTGGCTGGGCGACGACGCCGTCCTGGCGGAGTTCCCGGTCGAGGGCTACCTCGGTTCCGGCGAAGCCGTTGCCACCCAGGCCACTTGGTGGCGCGAACGCGCCAAGAGCGAAGCCCGCTCGGTGCTGGCCGGTGTCTACGGGCAGATCGCCGAGGCCGCCGTCGGCAGTGCGGAGCCCGGCGTCTGGTCCTCCGATATCGCCGTGATCACCGGCGCCAGTAAGGGTTCCATCGCGGCCGCCGCGACCGGACGCCTGCTGGCGGGCGGCGCCACGGTCATCGTCACCACCTCCAAGCTGGACGACAACCGCCTGGGCTTTTACAAGAAGCTGTACCGCGAGCATGCCCGCCACGGCGCCGCGCTGTGGGTGGTGCCCGCGAATATGGCCTCCTACAGCGATATCGACGCCCTCATCGACTGGGTCGGCAATGAACAGGTCGACAATGCCGGTGGCGCGAAGGTTCTCGTCAAGGAGGCGATGACCCCCACGCTGCTCATGCCGTTCGCCGCGCCGCGCGTGGCCGGTGACCTCGCCGACGCCGGAGCCCGCGCCGAAATGGAGATGCGGGTCCTGCTGTGGTCGGTGGAACGCCTCATCGGCGGCCTGTCCAAGCTGGGCGCCGACCACGATGTGGACGCCAAACTGCATGTGGTGCTGCCGGGTTCGCCCAACCGCGGCCTGTTCGGCGGTGACGGCGCCTACGGCGAGTCCAAGGCCGCCCTCGATGCCGTGGTCGCCAAGTGGCGCGCCGAGAAGTCTTGGGCGCAGCGGGTCACCCTGGTGCACGCGCTCATCGGCTGGGTGCGCGGCACCGGGCTCATGGGCCATAACGATCCGCTGGTCGAGGCCGTCGAGAAGGCGGGCGTGCACACCTGGTCCACCCAGGAGATGGCCGACGAGCTGCTCAAGTGGTGCACCATGCGGGCCCGCATCGTCACCGCCACCGGACCGCAGCAGATCGATCTGACCGGCGGCCTGGCGCGCGCAAAGCTGGACCTGTCCGCGCTGGCCAAGGACGCGCACGCCGCGGCCGAGGAAGCCGAGGACGAGGCCGAGACGGGCATCGACGGCGCGACCATCGCCGCCCTGCCCGCCCCGCCGACCCAGACCTCCGCGCTGCCGGTCCCCGAATGGGGTTCGGTCACCGCCGATCTCGACGATATGGTCGTCATCGTCGGCGCCGGTGAGCTCGGCCCCTACGGCTCCGCGCGCACCCGCTTCGAGATGGAGGTCTCCGACCGCCTCTCCGCCGCGGGCGTGCTGGAACTGGCATGGACCACCGGCCTGGTCACCTGGGAGAACGATCCCAAGCCCGGCTGGTACGACGCCGAAACCGGTGACTACGTCGACGAATCCGAGCTCGCCGACCGCTACCACGACACCGTGGTGGAGCGCTGCGGCGTGCGCCGCTACGGCGACGACGGCGCCATGCTCGACAACACCGCGCCGCTGCTCACCTCGGTGTTCCTCGACAAGGATCTCTCCTTCGTGGTCAACAGCGAGGCCGAGGCCTGCGCCTTCCAGGCCGCCAACCCGGAGCAGACCGTCGTCACGCCGGTCGCCGATTCGGGCGACTGGCAGGTGACGCGCAAGGCGGGCACCGAGATTCGGGTGCCGCGCAAGGCCCAGCTGTCGCGCACCGTCGGCGGTCAGATCCCCACCGGCTGGGATCCCACCAAGTGGGGCATCTCCGCCGATATGGCGAACTCCATCGACCGCGTGGCGCTGTGGAACATCGTCTGCACCGTGGACGCCTTCCTGGGTTCCGGGTTCAGCCCGGCCGAACTCATGGCGTGGGTGCACCCGGCGCTGGTCGCCAATACCCAGGGCACGGGCATGGGCGGCATGTCCTCCATGCGCTCGCTCTACATCGACAACCTGCTGGGTGAGCCGCGCGCAAACGACATCCTCCAGGAGGCGCTGCCCAACGTCGCTCTGGCGCACGTGGTTCAGTCCTACGTCGGCTCCTACGGCGGCATGATCCACCCGGTCGCCGCCTGCGCGACCGCGGCGGTCTCCGTCGAGGAGGGCGTGGACAAGATCCGGCTCGGCAAGGCTGATCTGGTGGTAGCGGGCGGCTACGACGATCTCGGCATCGAGGGCATCGTGGGCTTCGGCGATATGTCCGCCACCGCCGATTCGGCCGCCATGTCCGCCAAGGGCATCAGCGACCGCTACTTCTCCCGGGCCAACGATCGCCGTCGCGGCGGCTTCGTCGAATCCCAGGGCGGCGGCACGATTCTCCTCGCCCGCGGCAGCGTAGCGCTGGAGATGGGCCTGCCGGTGCTCGGCGTGGTCGCCTACGTCCAGTCCTTCGCCGACGGCGTGCACACCTCCATCCCGGCCCCCGGCCTGGGTGCGCTGGGCGCGGGCCGCGGCGGGCCGGAGTCCAAGTTGGCCAAGGAACTTCGCAAGCTGGGCGTGACCCCGGACGAGGTGGCCGTGATCTCCAAGCACGACACCTCCACCGCGGCAAACGATCCCAACGAGTCCGAGCTGCACGAGCGCCTCGCCACCGCCATCGGCCGCTCGGAAGGCGCTCCGCTGTTCGTGATCTCGCAGAAGACCCTCACCGGTCACGCGAAGGGCGGCGCGGCGGCCTTCCAGCTCATCGGCCTGTGCCAGGTGCTCGAACAGGGCGTCATCCCGCCGAACCGCAGCCTGGACTGCGTGGACGAGAAGATGCTGGCCTACCCGAACCTGGTGTGGGTGCGCGAGGCGCTGGAGCTGGGAGATCGCTTCCCGCTCAAGGCCGGTCTGGCCACCTCGCTCGGCTTCGGCCACGTGTCGGGCCTGCTCGCGGTGGTACACCCGCAGGCGTTCGTCGCGGCCATCGAGCCCGGCAAGCGCGAGGAGTACCAGCGCCGCGCCGAGGAGCGTCAGCTCGCCGGACGCCAGCGCCTCAGCGAGGCCATGTGCGGCGGCGCGCCGATGTACGAGCGCCCCGCCGACCGCCGCCTCGGCGGTGACGGCACCCCGGCCAAGAAGGTGCGTCAGCTCGAAGCCGACACCCTGCTCTCGCCGCAGGCCCGCCTGAACGACGGCGTCTACGTCGCCGTCCCGAAGGGACCGGCCTGCCGGTAATGCCGGACCGGCACAACTGAACTCCCGACCAGCGGAGCCTACGCAACCGTAGGCTCCGCTGGTACCTTCGTGCGTAACGCCGAGAGTTGGAGGAACCCTAAACGTGACGATCCTTGGTATCGGCCTGGATCTGGTGAGCATCTCCGAATTCGCCGAACAGCTGGAACGCACCGGCACCACCATGATCCGGGAGAGTTTCACCGCCGGTGAGCGGCGCTACTGCCAGAGCAAGGGCACCGATCCGGCGCGCAGCTATGCCGCCCGCTGGGCCGCCAAAGAGGCGGTCATCAAGGCGTGGGCGTCTTCCCGCTTCGCGCGCAGCCCGCAGGTCGGCGACAATCCGTATCCGCTCATCGAGGTCGTGAACGACGCGTGGGGGCGGCCCAGCATCAAATTGCAGGGGCTGGCAGCGGAATTCCTGCCCCGGGTGCGAGTTCACCTGTCGCTCACCCACGATGGCGATACGGCGGCCGCCATGGTGGTGCTGGAAGATCCCGGGGAACTAGCGGACCTGATCCAGGGCTGAATCAGCGCCCGGTCAGTTGGCGTCGGGTTCGAAGGTCGTGCGCTGACCGCCGGAGCGCGATTCCTTTTCGGCGATCAGCAGATACGCGACCATGAGCCGCTTGAGCTCCGCCACCGCGTCCTCGTGGCTGAGGCCGTCCTGGACGGAGAAATTCAGCATCGAATAGACCACGTGCACCAGCACCTGCGCCATAATGGAGCGGCGGCCGCGCGGCGTGAGCGGGCGCAGCATCTGCGAAACCGCTTCGGCGAACTCCTTTTCGTGGATGGCGCCGGTCGCCCGGGTGGACGGCGTGGACTGCATGGCCAGCCACACCTCGCGCCGGGACGGATCGGTCATCCACAGATCCGCGAGGTGATCGACTAGGGCGTTCATGTGCCGCAGCCAGTCCATGGACGGGATCTCGCCGTGGAACTCCGAGAGCTCCTGTGAAACCGCAACCAGGTCTTGGCGATTCAGCTCGCAGACAATGACGTACTTGTTGGCGAAGAACTGGTAGAGGGTGCCGATCGGGACTTCCGCACGGGAGGCGACCTCTTCACAGGTGAAGGACTCGAAACCCACCTCCACCAGCAGTTCCCGGGACGCGTGCAACAGGGCGTCGAACTTCCTCTTGCTCCGTTCCTGCGTCGGGCGGCGACGGGGCATGAGTTCTTGCGGATCGTCCTGCAGCTCCAACGCAGGGTCCGGTCGTCTCGTCGACCTGGCTCCCGCGCGCGCTTCCACGTTCAACAGCCTAGAGGTAGCGACACGCGGATGACACGCTGCGGTCCTTCGTGTGTCCGTCTATCTCGGTGTTTTTGTACCCATCCGACTCGGTCGCGGTGACGAACTTCCATCGCAGCTGCTTCCTGGCCGCACCCCCAGGGGCTTCATCTCATCGAGCGCGACGACGTTGGAAGGCCGATCTGTGGTTGCTTCTGCTGTTGTTCGATCCGCGGTGACCATCGGCGTCGCCACCGAGCGCGGCACCGTGCGCGCCGTGGCCCTCGCCGACGAAGGCGACAAGCTGCCCGAGCGCGTGGTGCTGCAACGGGTGGTGACGGTCACCGGTGATACCAAGGCCGACCTGGCGGCGGCGGTCGAGACCGCGCTGGAGGCCATTGCCGACGAGATGGGGACCGAACGCGACATCCTGGGCGCGGCCGTCGCCTATCGCGATGCGGCCGAGCGCCGCGCCATTGTCACCCGGCTGGCGGCCGGGCCGTGGCACGATGCCTCGCTGGTGTCGGCCAAGGCCGCGCACCTGTCGGTGGCGCGGGCCATGACCTGGGTGGACGAATTCGAGGATCTGGCCATCTGCGAGGTGGTGCCCGGATTCCAGGCGTTCTCGCTCATCGATCCCGACCGGGCCCGGGTGCTGGCCGCGGTCACCCTCACCGGCGGCGCCACCACCGACGAGGCCATGCGCGCCGCCGTCACCGCCGCCTGGGATCAGTTCGACGCCGCCGGGGTGAAGCCGGACGCCGTGGTGCTGATCGGTTCGGCCGCAAGCGAACCCGCCGTGGTGACGGCGCTCGAGGCCGAGTTCGGCGCGCCGGTCATTCCGTGCTCGGTGGCCGCCGCCGCACCGGCCATCGGCGCCGCCCTCGCCGCGCTGCCGGAGACCGAATTCGCCGGTGAGGCCGCCGAACGCATTCGCCGCGCCCGCGGCACCGCCGCCCTGTTCGCCGCCGCGAGCGTGCTGGCGGGCGGTCTGGTGACCGGCGGCGTGTACGCGGCGAGCAATAACTCCAAGGCGGTGCCGGAGCCCATCCTCACCGATTCCCGGGTCTCCGCCGATGCGCACACCGCGCCCGAGCAGCCCATCGGTGATCCGGTGGCGCCGCCCGAGAGCGGCTCGGCCGGGGAGATCGCCGAGGGCCTGCCGGGTATGGAGCCCACGCTCACCGATGCGGAGACGCCCACGGTGGAGCCGCTGCCCGAGGCCGAGCCCGAGATCGTGACCATCGATCCGGCCACTCTCAACTGGGGCCCGGATCCGGGCGTGGAACTGGTGCCGTCCAAGCCGCTGGTGAAATCACAGCCGGAGGGTGAGGCGGCGACCCATCCGGAGTCGATCATTCCCGCGCCCACTCATCCGGTCGGGTCGCCCACCGAATCCGGTCTCTTCCCGGGCGAGACCACACCGCCCCCGTTGGGCACCCCCGAATTCGCGAAGTGGTGGGACAACCACTGGCGCATGATGCTCCAGTGGGCGGCGCAGATGCTGCCGCGCGTATAGCTGGATCTCGGTCGTTCAGGGCACTGCCGAGATTCGAGTCCCGGCCCCGGAAGGGGCCGGGACTCAGCCGTCACACCGACAGTTCGCGGCGCAGCTTGGCGACGTGGCCGGTGGCGCGCACGTTGTACTGCGCGACCTCGACCTTGCCGTTCTCGTCGATCAGGAATGTGGAGCGAATGACGCCGGTGACGGTCTTGCCGTACATGGTCTTCTCGCCGAACGCGCCGTAGGCGAGCAGCACCTCCTTGTCCGGGTCGGAGAGCAGTTCGAAGGTCAGCTGCTCGTTGTCCCGGAATTTGGCCAGCTTGGCCGGTTTGTCGGGGGAGATGCCCAGGACGTCGATCCCGGCGCCGTTCAGCGCGGCCAGGCTGTCGCGGAAGTCGCAGGCCTGCTTGGTGCAGCCCGGCGTGCTCGCGGCGGGGTAGAAGTAGACGATCACCTTGCGGCCGCGATAGTCCGACAGCGAGACCTCTGTGCCGTCGGCATCGGGCAGGGTGAAGGCGGGCGCGGTATCGCCGGGACTGAGTCGGTGGTTCTCGGTCATGCCGCCACCGTAGTGGACGGGCCGGACAGTGTGTGGGCGATACACTTCGGTGCAGGTCGGCCCGTGGATGACGGCGAGCGACCTCGAGACGACAATGCCGCCCGCCGAGGCGGCTTCCAGACAGGAGTGTGACGTGGCGAGAGATACCGAGGCGATCGAACGGGAGATCGAGGCCGCGCGTAACCGGCTGGCGAGCACCCTCGACGAACTCGCGGTGCGCGCCGACCCCCAACGACTGGCCGACAACACCAAGCACGCCCTGGTCGCGAAGGTGAACGAGCCCAAGATCAAGTACAGCCTCATCGGCGCGGGCGCCCTCATCGTCCTGCTGACCCTGGTCAAGATCTTCCGCCGCTGACCAGCGGACAAAAAGAACACCCGATGTCCGTGGGACATCGGGTGTTCGTGTTGTAGGACCGGGTTGCTCCGCCGCTCCGGCGGGAACCCCGAGCCCGCCCGTAGTTCGAGGCGGCGTCCCGAGAGTTGGGTTAAACCGTGGGGCAGGCGAAGCCGTCGCCGTCCGGGTCCAGGTGGGGGCCGTAGCCCGGCTCGCCGCGGAACAGCGGGGCGCGACCGGCGGCGCGGGCCTCGTCGCAGTTCTTGAAGGATCCACCGGCGGAACCGGTCTGCGCCAGGTTGGCCGAGCCGGTGGCGCCGGAGCCGGTGTCGATGGTGGACGAGCCGGTGCCGGACGACCCGGTCGGAACATCGGCGAGGGCGATGGCGGAGGGGGCTGCGAGGGTCGTCAGTGCCGCGACGCTGGCGGTGACGAGAAGCCGGCGAACGTTCATGTATTCCTCAATGTCGGCGCAATAGGTTGGTAGCGGCCCGGTTCGGCGCGGGTGCCACCGTCGCGCGGGTACGGCAACGGTGACCGGTCCGGGTCCGGCGTCTACTGTTCTGGCGGACCGTTGCATTGTCAACCGGATGAGCTATTTATCCTGGTAAATTACTAATGTTCGTTTGGAATATGTTCCGCCGGAATATGTCCCATTCGTCCCGCTTGAAAATCCTCGATGGCTTCGATGATCTCCTGCCGGGTATTCATGACGAACGGCCCGTACTGCACGACGGGCTCCCGAATCGGCTGTCCGCCCAGCAGCAGTACTTCCATATCACCCGTGCGTGAGTCCTGTTTCGGATCGGCGGAAACTGTGAGCGAATCCCCGTTCCCCAGGATCACCAACTGCCCGGCACGGACCGGACGTCGTTCCGCCCCGACCGTCCCGCTGCCGGACACCACGTACACCATGGCCGTGAACCGTTGCGGCCACGGCGTTTCCAGCCGTCCGCCCGGGCTGATGGAGGCGTGCGCATAGGCGATCGGGGTATGTGTGGACCCCGGCCCCTCGAACCCGCCGATACTCCCGGCAATGAGCCGCACCAGCGCACCACCGTCGTGCGAACTGACCAGGGTGAGTTCCCCGGCTTTCAGATCCTGATAGCGCGGCGCGGCCATTTTCGCCGCGCGCGGCAGATTCACCCAGAGCTGGAAACCGTGCATCCGCCCGCCCCGGACGACAATGTCCTCCGACGGCACCTCGTCGTGCAGGATGCCGGACCCGGCGGTCATCCACTGGGTGTCGCCCTCGCTGATGACACCCCCGCCGCCGTGTGAATCGTGGTGCACCATGGTGCCGTCCATGACATAGGTGACGGTCTCGAATCCGCGATGCGGATGCCAGGGCGCGCCCTTGGCCTCGTGCGGTTCATAGGTGACCGGCCCCATCTCGTCGAGCAGGATGAACGGGTCGGCCGAGCGCAGGCCCAGGCTGGGGAAGGGGCGGCGGACCTGGAAGCCCGCGCCCTCCGTCTGATACTCGGCGGTGACGACATTCCGGACGGGCCGGTCGGTCATGGTGACGTCGGGGCGCGGCAGCCGCGGCAGCACCAGGATGTTGTCGACGGTGATGGCGGGCATTGGTCCTCCTCGAAGGGCGCTGGACACTCGGAACACTGTTGGTGTCTATGTCAACCAAGCGTCGTTAAGATGTATTCCATGACGCGCTGGCTGACCGATGCGGAACAGACGACCTGGCAGGCCTACATCCGGCTGCGGCAGCGCCTCGACGCCGCCATTGCGACCGGATTTGCCGAGGACGGGCTCTCCCCGTCCGATTACGAAGTGCTGGTCGCGCTCTCGGCGGCGGGCGGCACCATGCGCGCCAAGGAATTGGGCGCCGAGATCTGCTGGGACAAGAGCCGCCTGTCCAAGCATCTGACGCGCATGGCCGCGCGCGGTCTCGTCGACCGCTGCCAGGCCGCCGACGATGCGCGCGGCCGGGAGGTGCACCTCACCGACGCTGGTCGCGAGGCCCTGGAGGCCGCCGCGCCCAACCATGTCCTGCTGGTACGGCGGCTGTTCATCGACGATATGACCGATCGGGAGGCGGAGGCGCTGCGCTCACTGGGGGAGAAGGTCGTGGCGGAGGTCGAGCGGACGGATCTGCCTGGCGGGGCCTGATCCGGCGCGACTACTCCGCGGGCTTGTCCTGTGCGGCCTCGTCCTGTGCGTTTCTGTCGAACTGCGCACGCTTCCAGTCGCCGAACGGTTCGTCGCGCTCGCGCACCGCTTCGCGGAAACCGGCTGTGGCGGCGCGCATCTGGAAGGCATAGCCCTCGCGGGTGTGCCGGGAGATGCCGTCGAACACCGTGCTGATCATGCCGGAGTTCGCCACGCCCTGATGGAGCAGCGTGCTGTTGAGCGCCAGCTTCGCCATGACCAGCTGATTGATCGGCACCCGCGAAATGCGTTGCAGCAGATCCTCGGTGCGCGCGTCGAGCTCATCGGCGGGCGGGGCCTCGATGGCCAGTCCCCACTCGGCCGCCTGCGCGCCGCTGAGGCTGTCGCCGGTGAACAGCAGCCGCTTGGCGCGCTGATCGCCGACCCGGTGCGCCCACATGCCCGCCGCCGGAATACCCCAGGTGCGGGTGGGCGGATATCCGAAACGCGCATCCGCGGCGCAGATGATCTGATCGGCGAACAGGGCGATATCGGTGCCGCCCGCAATGGCGAAACCGTGCACCTTCGCCACCGTCGGCTTGTTCGCGTGCAGCAGGCTGGCGAATCCGCGGTTGAATCGCGACATCATGGCGTAGTCGACCATGGGATCCCAAGTGCCCCAAGGATTGTGATTGCGGGCCTGGACGACCGGATCGAGTATGGTGCCCTCGGCCGTCTGCGCGCCCGCGGTGGGCGCGAAGCTGTTCTCGGCGAAGATCGACAGGTCGTAGCTGCCGCAGAAGCCCTTACCGCGCCCGCTCACCACCATGACGTGCACGCGCGGATCCAGATCGGCCCGCTCGACCGCCGCCGCCAGCTCGATCGGCGTATCCGAGGTAATGGCATTGCCGTGCTCGGGGCGGTTGAAGGTAATCCGGGCGATCCGGCCGGTCACCTCGTAGGTCAGTGTGCGACCGGTGAATTCGTTCTCCGGCTCCGGCCGCCCGGCGAACAGCGAGTCGTCCCCGCCGGTCAGGTCATCGCGCCAGGCGGCGGGCCGGGTCCCGGCGTGGTTCTCGTAATCGGGTGACACTCAAGCAGTGAACCCCGGTTCATTTCTTGCTGTCAAGAGCCGGATCCCGCGCGTCGCGCGCTACTCCCAGGGTTTGACCGGCGGTTTCACCCACAGGATCTTCTCGTCGAGATGGTCGCGCCTGGCCGCGGGATGCTCGGGATTGCGCGCGGCCCAGGCGTCCTTCTCGGTCAGCAGCCGCGCGACGACCTGCCAGGTCTCATCGGTGCTGGGCGGATTGGTCTCGGCCGCCCGCGCCAGTTTTCGGCGCTGCGGCATCGGCAGCTCCAGCAGTTCCGGGCCGGTGATCCCGCGCACCCAGAGGTAGGCCGCCAATCGTCGGGCCTTCTCCTCACGGCTGCGGCTCGCGTGATCGGAGTGTGCGTAGTCGGCCACATCGCAACCCCGCAGGTCAAAGTGGTTCGCTCTCGTGCCAGATCCTACCGCAGCGGGCCGACACGACCGGCCTGGCCTACCGGTCCGGCCGGGTCAGCAGGTCGATGGCGGTGCGCTGATAGCCCATCAGATCGCGGCGCGAGGGCGGTGCGCCGGATTGGGCCCGGGTGAGCTCGACCCAGCCGAGGTAGGCGCCGTAGGCCAGGCGGGCGCGGTGGCGGGACTGGGTGGGGGAGAGCCCCATATCGCGAAAACAGCGCTCCAGGAACGTGAGTCGCTTGCGCTGCACCCGATCGAGATAGGGCCGCACCACCGGATCGCTGCCCGCGGACACCAGCGCCAAGTCGACCGGTCGCACCGGATCCTCGTCGTCCATGGCCACCACGAGCAGCTTGCGCAGCCGCTCGGTCGGATCCTCGAGGGTTTCGAGCTGCTCGATGAGCACATCGGTCATCTCGTGTTCCCAAAACTCGAGGGTCGCGGTGAGCAGCGCCTCCCGATTCGAGAAATGCCAGTAGAAGCTCCCTTTCGTGGCCCCGACCCGGGTGGCAAGCGGCTCGACCGCCACGGCCTTGGTCCCGTTCTCGGCGATCGCCAGCAGGGCCGCCTGTATCCAGTTCTCTCTCGACAGTGCCACGAACCATACGCTACCGTATGGGCAGCGACCATACGGTAGCGTATGGCGAGAGACTCGGAGATTCCAATGACGACAATTCGCAAGACGCTGTGGTCCGATCTCGCCCACCGCCGCCGCTCCTGGCGGCCCGATCCCCGCTCCGCCCGCCTGGCGGGCTGGACCAGCGCCGCCGCCCTGGCCGGTATCGCGGGCATTCACGCCGCCTGGGCACAGGGCTGGCGCTGGCCCGGCCACGACGACGTCACCCTCGCCCAGCGCGTCGTCGGCCCCAACTCCGAACTCCCTTCGGCGGGACTGACTTACGTGGTCGCGGGTCTGCTCGTGGCCGCCGCGGGCGCGGTGGCCACCGCCACCGTCGACGCCCACCGGCTACCCCGCCTGGCCGCCTGGGCCGTGGCGGGCGTGCTGGCCGCCCGCGGTCTCGGGGGCCTCGGCTCCGTCGCCGCGGCCGGACTCGGCGAGACCTACTGGCAGCTGGAGCTCGCCCTCTACTCGTCGCTGTGCCTCGCATTGGCGGCGGGTGCGGGCATCGCCGCCTAATCCTCGTTCGCGCGCGGCGAATCGGTGGGATAGCGGTCCGATTGCGGCTACCGTGAACGTATGCCGGACACCGGAATCGGACCCGCGGATCTTGTCATTGCCCGGGCCACGCCCGCCGAATGGGCGACCGTCAGGGAATGGGCCGCCGCGGAGGGCTGGAATCCGGGGGAGCGGGATGCCGCCGCCTTCTTCGCCCAGGATCCGGAGGGGTTCTTCCTGGGGTATGTGGACGGTGCGCCCGTCTCGGCGGTCTCGGTGGTCAATTACGGCGCCGACTACGCCTTCCTGGGGTTCTATCTCGTGCGGCCGGAGCTGTGCGGGCTGGGACTGGGCATGGTGACCTGGCAGGCCGGGCTCGAACACGCCGGGCATCGCGTCGTCGGCCTGGACGGGGTGCCCGATCAGCAGGACAACTATCGGCGCAGCGGATTCGAACTCGCTTATTGCAGTGCGCGATTCATCGGCATCCCGGATCTGCCGCCGCCGGATTCGACGGTGCGGCCGCTGGCCCCCGGCGATATCCCCGCCCTGCATCGCTACGATTCCGCCTGCCTACCGGCCGATCGCCCGGAGTTCCTGACCACCTGGCTCGCTGAACCCGGGCATCGCACGGTGGTGCGCATCGTGGACGGCGCCCTGACCGGATTCGCGACCTCCCGCCCGGCCCGCGACGGGCTGCGCGTGGGTCCGCTCTTCGCCGACTCGGACGCCGATGCGCGCCAACTGCTTTCGGCGCTGGCCGGGGAAACGCCACTGGCGGTGGACGTGCCGCTCACCAATGAACCCGCGGTCCGTCTCATGCGGGCGGCCGGGTTGTCCCCGAGCTTCGAAACCGCCCGCATGTACACCGGCCCGACCCGATCCCATTGCCGGGAAAAGGTTTTCGGCGTCACCACGCTTGAACTCGGCTGAGCCGCACGCCCACCGTCAGTGGATTGCCGCCATCAGCGGATTGCCAGGTTCTGCCACCACATGCTGAGTCCGTGATCCCCGTTGGAGCAGCCGAAACTCGCGCGGAAGCTCACCTCGCAGCGCGTTCCGCCGTGCTCGACAATCGGCCCCCACGGCCCCTGTCCGGTGGCCACGTCGGCGATATCCGGATTGCCGCCCGGCAGCAGATAGGCGCTCGGCGGCGCGAAGTTCGGATGTGCGGGGAAGGCGGGATTGCCGTCGTAGGCGACCTGCGACACAGCGAACGGCAGCGGGAATTCCACCGCCCCGATCGTCTGGCGCACATTCGGCGGCTGATAGGCGTAATCGGAGTTGCAGACGAAACCGCCATTGTCGTGCAGGACGCAGTTGGTGCCGCCGTAGCGGAAGTACAGCGGACCGGGATCCGCGTTCGCCGTCGCGACGGGCGTCAGAGCGAACCCGCAGCCCACCACCGCGGCCGCCGCCGCGGCGCGCCGCACAGTCCGACCGATTGTCGACCGCTCCATGGTGCTACCCCTCTCACTGTGAAACCGGATTTGACCCAATAGGGGTGACATCGTCCGCGCTTCAGAATTGGTTACCGATCAGCTAATGCACGGAGCGGTTGGTCCGCGGCCACCACCACGGTATTGCCGCCGAGGTGTTTGGCCCGGTACATGGCCGAATCGGAGCTGCGCATGAGCAGGCGATGGGTGGCCTCGGTGTAGGCGGTGCCGGGGTGGGAGGCGTCGAATACCGCGACGCCCACGCTGGCGGTGATGGGGACGGGCAGGTCGGGGATGGTCGCGACGGCCCCGCGCAGCCGCTCCCCGACGACCGCCGCGGGCTCGCGCAGACAGCCGACCACCACGAATTCCTCACCGCCGGTGCGGGCGATGAGAGTCCGCGGCTCGGTCGCCGTGCGCAGCGTCTCGGCCGTGCGCACCAGCACCTCGTCGCCGAACGGGTGCCCGTAGGTGTCGTTTGACCGATTTGAAGCGATCCAGATCGAGGGTCGCGACATAGGCGGTCCGATGACGGCAGCGGTCGATGTGCGCGAACAGATAGGAATCCAGCCCGCGCCGGTTCAGCAACCGGGTCAGCGGATCCGAGAGCGCGTCGACGCGCAGCAGCCAGTGACCGAACTGCATGAACGGCAGCATGACCCCGACGACCACGAAGATGACCAGGACCACGGCGATGCCCTCGGCGAGGCTGAACATGCGCACCGCCAGGACGGTGCTCGCCACCAGGGACGCGCCGATATGCGCCAGCAGCACCTGAGGCCCGTGGAAGACGGTCACGTACGCGCCCATGGCGACCATCAGCACCAGCCCCAGCACGCCGATGACCGCATCGTGCACCACAATGCTGTTGACGATGGCGTCGAGATCGAACAGGGCGATCCAGATCAGCGATTCGAACCGTCGCGGCCAGGGCAGGAACCACCACCGGCAGGTCCAGACGCCCGCTACGGCCGCCTCCAGAAACCCTTGCGCGATGCCGCCCGGGCCGGTCAGCTCGTGCTGGCTGATCATGGCCAGCAATGCGATCACGAGCATGACGATGCCGCCAGCGCCGAGCATGAACTTGAATCTGCTCAGCGCCGCATGGGATTCGAAGGTCTTGACCAAGCCGCGGTAGTCGACGGGTTCTCGCCACCAGGCCCGGAACATGGATCGACCGTGTGTCATCGAGCGCCCCATGTCGGTTGGCGTTATTACTTGACGGTAGGACGCTGGCTACATTAAAGCTACTGTGATCCGGGCGACAGGGCGGGTCAGCTCTCCCGGGGGTAGACCTTCACGATGGTGCCGTCCAGGTCGGCGGCCAGATAGGCGGCCCCGCTGTAGGCGTCGATCCGGTAGACCATGATGGTCGGCTTGTCGTCGTTGAACGTCCACGCCGGGTCCACGATCACATAACGCATGGTCGCGTCCGGCACATTGAGCTGTTCGTCCGCGGCGCGCAGCAGGGCCGGAAGCACGCTCCAGGCGATCGAGCCCAGCCGCACCGTGGTCTCGTCTCCGGTCAGGGTGCCGCCCGGACCCTGTTTGCTCACGGTCCCGTCGCGGTAGGTGTAGCTGTCGTAGCGCTTGGATCCCGCCGAGATCGGCATACCGGCATTGGCGTAGGAGGGATAGAACGTCACCTCGCTGAATTCCTGTACCCCGGAGGCATTTTCGAAAGCCGCGATCACCTGTCGAATGCCATCGGGGGTGAGCAGGTCCACCGAATCGGCCGGTGCGCCAGCGGTGGTGGGGATCGACCCGGCCGGTTGCCCGACATCCGGCAGCCCACTGGTGCCGGGCGGCTGGCCCGGATTCGCCTGGGAGCCGGACCGATCCGGCCAGAACACAATCGCCGCCACCAGAGCCGCGACGAGCACCGCTGCCGCAGCCCCGATCGGCAGCCACCGTCTGCCCGCGCCCGGATGCGCAGTCTGGCCGGGATACGCGGTCTGGCCGGGATACGCGGTCTGGCCGGGATATGGGGACTGGCCGGGGTGCTGGGTCTGGCTGGGATGCGGGGCCTGGTTCGCCGGTGCAGCGGTCGATATCGGGGTCGATGCGGCTGCTGCCGGGGGCCAGGGCGCGGATACGGCTGGGGGTGGCGGGGCGAAGGGTGAGGAGGCACTCTCGTCGGCTGCGCGCGCGAGCATGAGGTCCACGTGCTCGAGCGGGGGCCGTCGATCCGGCTCGGTGATCAGGAGTGCGGCCAGGACGGGGGCCAGTGCTCCGGCCTGCCGCGGCGGCGGCACATCGCCGCGCACCACGGCCGCGAGGGTGGCGGCCGTCGTCTCGCGCCGCAGAGGGTGGTAGCCCTCCACCGCTACGTAGAGCAGCAGCCCGAGCGACCACAGATCGGAGGCGGGATGCCCCTCTCGCCCGTCGAGTCGTTCCGGCGCAACGTAATCCAGGGATCCCATGACATTGCCGGTCGAGGTGAGCCCGTGCAATCCTTCGACGGCGGCAATGCCGAAGTCGGTCAGCACCGGCGAACCGTCCTCGCGCTGCAGCACATTGGCGGGCTTGATATCCCGGTGCAGCACCCCGACGGCATGCGCCGCCCGCAGCGCGGACAGAATTCCGCGCCCGAGCCGCGCCGCCCGCGCCGGTGTCATCGGTCCGCGCGCGAGATGATCGTCGAGCCCGCGCCCGGCCACCAGCTCCATCACGATCCACGGATGCGCCGGTGCAGGGGAGTCCACGATGTGGTGAATGGCCACCACATTCGGATGCCGGATGCGCGCCAGCGCCCGCGCCTCGCGCAGCACGCGCTCCCGTTGCGCCACACTGTCTCCGCGGGTGCCGTCGGCCTCCGCCGCGAGCACTTCCTTCAGTGCGACCTCCCGGTGCAGGGCGAGATCGTATGCCCGCCACACCGTCCCCATACCGCCACTGCCGAGCGGCTCGAGCAACTCGAATCGCCCGTCGACCACTGTCCGCCCGGAACTCACCGCGACAGCCTATGGCCAACCCCACCGCCGCGCGAGACGGTCCCGCCGACCGCGCCCTTCGCTCACCAGGCCGCCGGTCGCACCCGCCCCGGCGTGACCACGCGCGCCAGCGAATTGCGCAGTGCCACCATCTGGTCGGGCCCGAGGACGCTTGCCCACCGGTCGGCGAATCGTGCGGCCGCCGCATCCGCCGCGCGCGTGCACGCCCACCCTCGCTCGGTGAGTGTGATCAAACGGGCCCGCGCATCGGTCGGATGTGGATTCCGTTGTGCGTAGCCCTTTTTCACGAGCTCGTCGACCAATTGGCTGGCCGCCTGTTTGGTCACCCCCAGGTGCTCGGCGATCTCGCCCACCGTCGCCCCGGCGGGCGCCATGCGCACGAAGGCGAACCCGTGCGTCGGCCGCACATCGGTGAAACCGGCCGCCGTCACTCCCTCGTGGATGCTGTCGGTGACCTCCGCGGCGGCCGCGAGCAGTAGCAGTGGCAGATCCCCAGCGAACGCGGTCATGTCCCAGATTTTGGCACTTGACAAGAAAGACAACAAGCTTGACTATATAGACAATCTACTTGACCAAAGGATCAGAACATGCCAGTGACCTACTCCGCCGACGCCCAAGTCTTCGATATGCACAATGCCCGCTTCACCTCCTTGATCCGCCCGTCCGTGGGCAGCAAGGAACTCAATGTCTGGACGGTCGAGGTGCAGCCCGGCTCCACCGGCGTCCCGCACCGCATTCACCGCGAGGAGGCCTTCGTGGTCCTCGAGGGTTCGGTCGTCATCACCATCGACGGCGAATCGGCCACCCTCGTCCCCGGCGACGCCGCCGTCGCCAATGCCGACTCCCGCATCGGCCTCGACAATCCCGGCGATCAGCCCGCCAAGGTTCTGGTCACCACCTCGGTCGGGTTCACCGGCGAACTCGCCGACGGCACCATCGTGAACCCGCCCTGGGTGAACTGAGAGCGGCGGTTACTTGCTGCCGGGCGTGTACGGAATGCCGTCGGCCGCCGGGGCCACGGCCCTGCCGATGAATCCGGCGACCACGACGAGGGTGACCGCGTAGGGGAGCATGCCCAGGAATTCGGTCGGGATCGGATTGCCGGGCATTGTGTTGAGAAACCGTTGCAGCGCACTGGAGAAACCGAAGAGCAGGGCCGCGGTGAGGACGCCGAAGGGGTGCCAGCGGCCGACGATCATGACCGCCAGGGCGACGAAGCCCAGGCCCGCGGTCATGTTCTTGCTGAAGGACACATTGTTGGCAATGGTGAAGAACGCGCCGCCGAAACCGGAGAGGGCCCCGGCGGCGGTGACATTCCAGAAGCGCAGCCGGTTGACATTGATACCCGCGGCGTCGGCGGCCGCCGGATGTTCGCCGACGGCGCGGGTGTGCAGCCCCCACCGGGTGCGGAACAACAGGTAGGAAACCACGAATACGCAGGCCAGGGCCACGTAGACGAAGATGTTCTGGTCGAACAGGACCGGCCCCAGAATCGGGATGCGCGCCAGGAAGCCCAGTGAATCGCCGACCTTCTGCACGGTGGCGGGCTGATTGAGCGACCCGTCGGCGCGCATGAGCCGCTCGTAGAGGAAGCCGGTCAGACCGAGCGCGAGCAGATTCAGGATGATGCCGGTGACGACCTGGTTGACCTCGAACCGGGTCGCCAGCCAGGCCAGCAGCAGTGTCGAGCAGACACCGCTGAGGGTCGCGGCCAGCATTCCGACATAGGCGTTGCCGGAAATGGACGCCAGCAGCGCCGCGGTGAACGCGCCGGTGAGGAATTGGCCCTCGATACCGAGGTTGATGACGCCGGAGCGTTCCGCGACGACACCGGAGAGCGCGCCGAAGATGAAGGGCAGCGCCAGGAAAAGCGTTGTCGCCAAGACGAATTCGACCGGGAACCCGACGTCTGGGGTGACCGTCCAGGACAGTGCGGCGAGCACCAGCGCGGCCACCCCGCCGCCGATCAGATAGCCGTCGAACCGCCGCAGGACGTGTTTCGGCAGCGCCAGGAGGGCGGCCCCGGCGAGGGCCGCGAGGACGCTCAGCACCGCGACGACCACGAGCGTATTGACCGTCCAGCTCGCATCGACGGTCTGGTCCAGCCGATAGGTGGTGGTCCGCCCGCCGTCGATGAGCAACAGACCCAGACCTCCCAGCACGATGCCGATGCCGATCAGGCCGTAGGCCGCCACGGTGTGCCGTCGCAGGACCTCGTCGGGCGCCACGACCTGATCTTCGGCGCCGGTCGATGCGTTCACCAGCCCCTCGCTTCCAGAGTGTTGAGCCCGCCGCGCGGTGTCCGCAGCCGCAGCAGGGTTTTGACCAGCTCGGGCGCCGCGATGAACAGCACGATGACGGCCTGCAACAGGGTGGACATCTCCACCGGGATGGCCGGTTGCATATGCAGCGTGCCGGATTTGAGCGCGCCGAAAACCAGTGCGGCGGCGACGATCCCGCCCGGATGCGCGCGCCCCAGCAGCGCCACGGTAATGCCGTCGAAGCCGTACTCCACGGCGGTGGTGGGATTGATCGTGTACGGGTTCAGGCCGAGCACCAGCGCCGCGCCGCCGAGCCCCGCGAGCGCACCGGCCACGCCCATGGTGGTCGTGAAGGTGCGCCCGTTATCCATGCCCGCGGTCTCGGAGGCGTGCGCGTTCGCGCCGACCGCGCGAATGCGGAATCCGAAGGTGGACTTGCTCAGCAGCCACCAGGTCGCGGCCGCCAGGGCGAGCCCGAGCAGCAGTCCGACGCTGACCCGCAGACCCGACCCGGCCCAGCCGAGCAGCTGCGGCAGCCGCGCCGATTCGGCCACCGGTTTGGAGACCAGCTCCTGGGAGGTGACCGAATGGATGAAGGTGGTGCCCAGCGCCCAGATCAGGAAGTAGGCGGCGATATTGTTCAGCATGATCGACGAGATGACCTCGTGCGCACCGGTTCTCGCCTTGAGATAGCCCGGTATCGCGCCGAGCAGCCCGCCCGCCAGTCCGCCCGCCAGCAGCGCCAGCGGAAGATGCAGCAGCAGTGGGAGTTTCATCCAGAAGCCGATGATCAGCGCGCCGAGCATGCCGAAGACGAGCTGCCCCTGCGCGCCGATATTGAACAGCCCCGCCCGGAATGCGAGCCCGACCGCCAGACCGGTGAACATGAGCGGGGTGGCATAGGTCAGGGTCTCCGAGAGCGGCCGCAGCACCTGGGCCAGGGTGGCATCGCCCGCGAAGAACTGTTGCAGGCGGCCGATATCGAGGATGGAGCCCTCGAACAGATCCTGGTAGGCCGTGGTGACGGCCCACCAGGACGAACTGATGGCATCGGAGGGGCGCGCGAACAGATAGCTCCAGGTCTCGCGCACATTCGGATCGGAGACGATGATGAGGATCGCGCCGATGGCGAAGGCCAGCAGCAGCGAGTAGATCGTCACCATGACGTTGTTCGCTTCGGTCAGATAGCGAACGAAGGTGGGGCCGAAGCCTTTTCGGCTCGGCTCGGTCTCGGGTTCGGTGGTTGTCGTATTCACGCGTCGCCTGGGGAGGTGTCGGGCCGGTGACCGGCCATGAGCTGGCCGATGACCGATCTCGGGCTGTCGGGCGCCACTTCGCCGACGATTCGGCCGTTGTAGATGACGGCCACCCGATCGGCCAGGGCGAGAATCTCGTCCAGCTCCGCGGAGATGAGCAATACGGCGGTGCCGGTGTCGCGTTCGGCCACCAGCCGGGCGTGGATGAACTCGATGGCGCCGATATCCACGCCGCGGGTGGGCTGTGCGGCCACGAGAACCCTACGCGGGCAGGAGAATTCGCGCGCGATGATCACCTTCTGCTGATTGCCTCCGGACAGCGCGGACACCCGTTCCTCGGGGCCCTGGGTGCGCACGTCGAACTCCGCGATGGACTTCGAGGCGACGGCCCGCACCGCCTTCTCGTCGACCACGCCGTGCCGGGACAGCGGCGCCTCCCGGTACTGATTGAGCACGATGTTCTCGGCCACGGTGAAATCGCCGACCAGGCCGTCGCGGGCGCGATCCTCGGGGATGTATCCCAGCCCGGCCGCAATGCGCCGATAGGGGTGCCAGCGGGTGACCTCGGACCCGGTCATCTCGATGGAGCCGCCGACCGGTGCGACGGTGCCGAGAATGGCGCGCGCCAATTCGGTCTGGCCATTGCCCTCCACACCGGCCAGGCCCACGATCTCACCCGCGCGCACGGTCAGGTTCAGGCCGTTCAGCACCGGGATGCCGCGATCGTCGAGCACCGTGAGATCCGTGATCTCCAACGCTTTTTCGCCCGGCTGGGCAGGGGGCTTGGCGACGGTGAGGGACACCTCGCGGCCCACCATGGCGGCCGCCAATGCCGCCTCGCCGTCCTCGGGTGAGGCTTCGGCGACCACCTTGCCGCGCCGGATGACGGTGATCGTGTCGGCCACCGCCTTCACCTCCTTCAACTTGTGGCTGATGAAGATGATCGACATGCCCGACTCGGCCAGGTTGCGCATGATGGCCAGCAGTTCGGCGACCTCCGAGGGCGTGAGCACCGCCGTGGGCTCGTCGAGAATCAGCAATTCGGTATGTCCCGACAGGGCTTTGACGATCTCCACCCGCTGCTGCACGCCGACCGGCAGGTTCTCGCAGATGGAATCCGGATCCAGCGCCAGCCCGTAGCGCTCGGACACCTCCCGCACCGCGCGGCGGGCCGCCGCGCGGTCGAGAATCCCGGCCTTGGCGTGCTCACGCCCGAGCTGGACATTGTCGGCGACGCTGAACGGGCCGACCAGCTTGAAATGCTGATGCACCATGCCGATTCCGGCCGCGATGGCATCGCCGGGCGATCGGAACCGCACCGGCGCGCCATCGATGAGGATCCGGCCGTCGGTGGGCTCCAGAATCCCGTACAGCATATTCATGAGCGTGGATTTGCCCGCGCCGTTCTCGCCGAGGATGGCGTGGATCTGTCCCGGTTCCACCACCAGGTCGATCGCGTCGTCCGCGACGAAATCGCCGAACTTCTTCGTGAGACCGCGTAGTTCGAGGCGCATACGCTACGGCTTCGGCGCGGCCGGTGAGGAGACCGTCACCGTGCCCGCGACGATATCGGCCTGCAGTTGCTTGATCTCCTGCTTCAACGCGTCGGGAACCTTGCTGTCGAAGTCGTAGAACGGGGCCAGCGCGACGCCGCTGTTGCTCAGCGTGCCCACGTACCGGCCGTCCTTGGCGCCCTCCTTGAAGGCATTGTCGATCGAGACCCGGATGGCCGAGGAGATGTCCTTCATGGAAGAGGACAGCATGATCTGCTTGTATTCCGGAACCGCCTGGTAGCCATCGGAATCCACCCAGATCATGCTGGCGTTCCCGGCATCCTTGATGGCCGAGGCGCCGCCCAGGCCGACCGGACCGGCGACGGGATGGATCACGTCGGCGCCCTGGGCGAGGAAGTTCTCGGTGAGCGAGCGCCCGGCGCTGGTGTCGTCGAAATTGCCGGTGAACGACCCCTTCTGGGCCGCGGTGTCCCAGCCGAGGACGGCGGTATTCGTATTGTGCGCCTGGTTGTACTTGGCGACACCGGCGGCGAACCCGTCCATGAAGATGGTGACGGCCGGAATCTGCATACCGCCCCAGATGGCGACCTTGCCGGTCTTGGTGGTGCCCGCCGCCAGGTAGCCCGCGAGGTAGGAGGACTGCGCGGCATTGAACTCCATGGAGTACACATTCGGCAGGTCGACATGGGAGTCGACGATGGCGAACCGCTTGTCCGGGTTCTCCTTGGCCACCGTCTCGACGGCATCGGCCATGAGCCCGCCGACCCCGATCACGAGACCGCACGCGGCATCGTCGGCCGAGGCCCGCAGGTTGGGCTCGTAGTCGGCGGTGCTGTTGGACTGCCGGTAACTGCCGGAGATGTCCTTGTTGGCGTCCACCGCGGCCTTCACGCCGTTCCACCCGGACTCGTTGAACGACTTGTCGTCCACACCGCCCGCATCGGTGACCATGCAGGCCCGGAACTTCGCATCCGCGGACCCGTAGGTGTTACCCGACCCCTTGGCGTCCTTGTCGGCCGGCGGGGATCCGCAGGCAGACACCAGCGCGAGCGCGACGGCGGCACCGCCGGCGACTACGGTCTTCAGGGCAGTGGCAAATTTCATCTGCTCACATTTACCCGATCTCCGGTTTGTTCGATTGAAATTGAAACATTGCTTTACATGGCGTCGGATTCCGCGCCGCCGCCCGCGGGCCGCCGGATCGGCCCGAGAGTAGCCGATGTCCTGGGGTTTATCGCAGCGCGGCGCGCGGTCGGCGACCAGGACAGGTGGGAGGCGGCCATATCGGCCGCGCCGTGGCCCGCGTCGGCGGCCCGCCGGAAGCGGTCCAGTCCGGCGGCGGTGACATCGACGGCGATCCCGGCGCGATCCGCCGCGGCGACGATGAGGCGGGCGTCCTTGACCGCATTGGTGATCGAGAAGGCCGGGGTGAGGTCGCCGGACAGGGTGGCGCCCGCTTTCGCCTGGAAGAAGCCGCTGTCCAGCGGACCGCCCGAGACCGCTTCGACGACCAGTCGCGGGTCGACGCCCAAAGCCTCTACCAGGGACAGGCTTTCGGCAATCCCGTGAGTGAGTGCGAAGACCAGGCTGTTCAGGGCGAGCTTGAGCCGGGTTGCGGCGCCGGGCTTCTCGTCGATCCACAGGGTGCGGCTGCCGATCGCGTCGAAGACCGCTGTGGCCGTGGCGCGTTCGCTCTCCGGCCCGGCCGCGAGCACGACCAGGCGGCCCAGTTCGGCGGGCTGCTTGGTGCCCTGAACGGGCGCGTCGTAGAACACCAGGCCGAGTTCGGCGGCCAGGTCGGCCAGCTCGGCGGTATCGGTGTCACCGACCGTGCTCAGCTGAATCCACACCGTGCCCGGTGCGGGTGCGGCGGCTTCCAGCACCTGACGTACCGCCGCCGCATCGGTGAGCACGGTGATCATGACCTCCGCGCCCGACACCGCCTCGGCGGCGGTCTCCGCGACGTGAATTCCCTCGGCGGCCAACGGTTCCACCGCGGACCGACTGCGATTCCAAGCGCGGACGGCGAAGGCCTTCCGCAGATTCCGGGCGACCGGCGCTCCGATGATTCCGGTGCCGAGCACGGCGGCGGTCCGGTGGTGTGCGGTCATGAGGACTCCTCACTGATTTTTACTGATCGTTACAATATGTGGCCACGACTCGGCCACTCAAGATGAAAGTTCGTTTCCCGAAAGGTGATTCGCCGCGTTTACAGCGATCGCAGATTGGCCTCGACAATATCGATCATGAGGTCGCGGCTCGCCGTCTTGCCGAGCACGCGCAACCCGTACATGGCGTTGAGCAGATAGGCGGCCAATGCGCGCGGGTCGCGATCCGCCGCGATCTCCCCCTCGCGGCGCGCCCGCCCGAGCGGCTCCTCGAAGGCGTCCTGCATCTGCTCGAAAATGCGCCGCACCCGCGTCGTCACCTCGGCGTCGCTACCACCGAGCTCGATGACCGCATTCACCGCCAAGCACCCGCGATTGGCCGATATCGCCCCGGATTCCTCGTCGACCACGGTCATCAGCACCGCTCGCACCCGGTCACGCACGGGCTCGGAACCCCTGAGCACCTCGATCTGCCGCGTCATCCACTCGGATTCGTAGCGCCGCAACGACTCCAGGAACAGCTGATGCTTCCCGCTGAACGCGTGGTACAGACTGCCCCGCCCCAGCCCGGTGGTGTCCACCAGATCCTGCGCGGACGTCGCCGCATAACCCTTGTTCCAGAAGGCCGTCATGGCGGCGTCGACCACGAGGTCCGGATCGAATCCCTTGGGGCGAGGCATGTCGGCACCCTAACACGTACTTGAACGACTGTTACAAAACGGCTGATGGCACATGATGATCAGATGGGGAAGCTGCTGGTTCTGATCAATGGTTTGCCAGGGTCGGGAAAAACAACCTTGGCCCGGTCGCTCGCGCCGGTCCTCGGCGCCAGCCTCCTGTCGAAGGACGACGTGAAACAGGCCCTGGCAGCATCCATCGACGAGCCCATTCGCGCGCGAGCACTCGGTGGCCTGGCCATGGACACCATCTGGGCAATGGCACGAGAGATCCCCGAGCCGGTCGTCATCGACTCCTGGTGGTTCAAACCCCGCGACCTGGAATTCGCCAGGACCGGCATCGCGAAAACCGAAGCCGACACCGTACTCGAGGTGTGGTGCGATCTCCCCGCGGAAATCGCCCGAACCCGGTACGCCAGGCGCCGCCGAGCACCTTGGTACCAGGATGACCGGCACCTGGCCGAAGACTGGGACCGATGGACCACCTGGGCCGCCCCACTGGCCCTGGGTACCGTCCTGGTCGTCGATACCGGCTGCCCGGTAGTGGTCATGGAACTGGCAAACCGAATCAACCACGCCGCCCAACCGAACCCGCAGAATTCCCCCCGCTGATCGAGAGTTTCGGTCAATTAGTCTGTGGTGCACAGATATTGGTGCTGGGTGAGAGGGGTTGGCGCATGTTGAACCACTACCGGATCGGTTCCGGGGAGCCACTGGTCCTGGTGCATGGCGTCGGGAGTCGGTGGCAGGTGTGGGAACCGATCATCGACATGCTCGCGGAGCGGTTCGAGGTGTTCGCCGTCGACCTGCCGGGCTTTGGCGAGTCGGAATCGGTGCCGTGCAACACCGTTGACACTCTCACCGATGCCTTGGCGGCTTTCATCGCGGAGCAGGGGCTCGAAAGACCGCATCTGGCAGGCAATTCCATGGTCGGGTTGATAGCGCTGACGCTCGGTGCTCGCGGTTCGGCTCGGTCGGTGACCGCGTTCTCCCCGATCGGTTTCTGGTCTACGCCCGGTCGGGTGTGGTGTCGGCTGGCATTGGGCGGGTCCGCGCGGATGGGGCGGTGGATTCGGCCGGTGTTGCCCGCCGTTCTCGGCACCGCGGTCGGTCGGACCGTTTTTCTGAGCTTCTTCTTCGGGAAGGCGTGGGCGGTCGGTCCGCAGGTCGCGCTCGATTCGGCGCACGGCGGGATGGACTCTCCGGGCTTCGCGGCCGCCCTGGCCTCCTTCGAGACCGCACGCCCGCCCAGCGGCGGGGAGCTCGATCGTATTCCGGTCACGATCGCCTGGGGCAGCCGCGACATACTGCTCACCTACGCCACCCAGAGCCGCCGCGCCCGGAGGCAGCTGCCCGATGCCCAGCACGTCACGCTGACGGGCAGCGGCCACACCCCCTTCTACGATGACCCCTCGGGGTGCGCACGGCTCCTGCTGAGCCGGGCGATGTGAGATGACCACCGCTGTCGCTCACCGATAGCCGCGTGAAGTCGCCGGAATGGCCCGTACCGTCACGCTTTTCTCGTGGCGCTCCGGGCTCCTGAACTGCGCAGTGGTCCGAAAGGAGTACTCGATATCCCGTACGGATCATTTAGCTCGGCAAATCGCACCGATAGGCTGGACGAGTGGCAGTCGGGGCGATAGGGAGCGGTGAGCCCGGGCCAGATTTCCCTTGTGCGACAACGAATTCGAGAGAACAGAAGGAGTAATGACGTGAAGGCCATCCTCGTGTGCAAGTCGGTGTCCCATGGCAATACCAGAAAAGTCGCCGACGTGATCGCCAGCGCGCTGGACGCGCGTGTCGTCGATCCTGCGGACATCACCGCCGCCGACCTGTCCTCCTACGATCTGGTGGGGTTCGGTTCGGGCATTTTCCTGAGCAAGTTCCATGCGGAGCTGAAAGATTTCGTCCAGTACTTGCCGGAGGGGCAGCGCGGTAAGGCGTTCGTGTTCGCCTCCCGTGGTTTCAAGGACTCCGGTCCCACCGCCTTCTCCGGCCCGCTGGTGGAATTGCTGCAGGAGAAGGGTTTCGAGGTGGTCGGCAACTTCTCGAGCAGGGCGCTCGACACCTTTTGGCCGTTCAAGATTGTCGGTGGCATCAAGAAGGGTCACCCCGACGCCGCCGACCTGGCGTCCGCGCACGAGTTCGCCATCGAACTGCGGGCCCGCATCGGCGCCGCTTCCTGACCATCCGGTGAGTCCGCTGAAACCCGCCGGGATTCCTGCCCGGCAGGTTTTGCGGACGGCCCGAATAGGAGTGATCGATGGACAGGCGTGGGACCGCGATCGTCACAGGCGCGTCGCGCGGAATCGGCAGGGCCATCGCGGTGCGATTGGCCGCCGATGGCTACGATATCGCTTTCTGTTATCGCAGCAATGTCGATGAGGCGATGCAGACCGAAGGTGAAATCCGTGAACACGGCGTTCGAGCCTTCCATACACAATGTGATGTCGCCGATTTGGCGGCAGTGCAGACATTCGTCGAGAAGGCCGAGGCGGAACTCGGCGAAACCGCGGTCCTGGTGAACTGCGCCGGTATCGTGAAAGACAGCCCGCTGGTCATCATGGCGCCGCAGGACTGGTCATCCGTAATCGATACCAATCTGACCGGCACCTTCAATTTCTGCCGCACCGCCGTCTTCGGATTCATGAAGCGAAAGTCGGTCGTCATCGTCAACATATCGTCGGTCTCCGGCGTGTACGGAAATCCGACCCAGGCGAACTACTCGGCCTCGAAGTCCGGCATCCACGGTATGAGCAAGGCGATCGCCAAAGAGGTCGCCGGATACGGTGTCCGGGTCAACGTCGTAGCGCCCGGTTTCATCGAAACCGATATGACTGCGGATATCTCGGAGAAACAGATGAAGGCTCTGATGCAGCGAATTCCGATGAAGACCGTCGGTAAACCCGAAGATGTTTCTGAACTCGTTTCCTTCCTGGTATCCGACAAATCCGCTTATATCACAGGACAGGTGATCCAGGTCGACGGCGGCATTTCGTTCTGACGACGGCCGCAATAATGGTGGTGTACAACATGCCGACAACGATGGGCGCCCGCAGCGCACCGCTGCGGGCAGTGGACAGGGTGATCGAGCACGGCGACACGGAAATCACCGGGTCGAAGACCGTGCGGCACAGCGATCCGTACATGAACGGGCATTACCCGGACTTCACGCTGTATCCGGCGATCTTCCTGCTGGAGGGGATCACGCAACTGCTGGACGAGGGCCTGGCCGCACGATCCCAGGACCACAGGATGGTGCAGCTCGCGCATGTGCACTCCGCGCGCTTCCTGGCGCCGATGCTGCCCGGCGACACGATCACGATGCGCTGCCGGACGGATATGTCCGGTGACTCGATCGAGGTCCGGGCCGAGTGCGTGAATGCCGCCGAGGTGAAGGTGGCCAAGGTCAGGACCGTCTATACGATCGGCGACCGGGACCCGAAATGCTGAACCACAGTGCGATTCGCGATATCCTGCCGCACGGCCATCCGATCGCCTTGGTCGACGCCGTGGACGAGTTGATTCCGTACGAGCGCGTGGTCGCACGAAAAGCGATATCGGGTTGCGAACCGTGTTATGCGGAATTGTCCGCCGGACTGTCACAGACCGAGCTCGCCTACCCGCGCTCATTGCTCCTGGAATCCTTCGGACAATCCGGCGCGGTACTCTGGCTCGAAAGTTTGCGGCGTGATAATATCGATTTCGGGGGTCAGCTCATATTCGCCGCGCTTCGGAATACGAGCTTTCATCGCCTCGTCCATCCGAGTGATACCGTCCGGCATATCGTGCGAGTCGATCATATTATTGGCGACAACGTCTTCGTCTCCGGCGAGACCATGATCGGCGCTGAACCGGTCATGACCGTCGGTGAGGCGATCGTATCGATTCGACCGACGGTCGAATTGGCCGGAATTCGCTGAGTCTGCTCCGAATCGGAGCCACTCGTAATTCGGCATTTCAATTACCGCCGCCGAATGCGGCAATACCCACAAGGGGAGACCCATGTCTGTACAGACCGACACCGAAACGATGGAATACCTGCGCGATATGATTTCCGAAGTGCTGGAAATCGAGCCCGAAGAGCTCACCGATACCAGCCACTTCGTCGAGGACCACGAGGCGGACTCGCTGCGCGCGATCGAAATCCTCGCCCGCATCGAGAAGAAGTACAAGATCACCATCCCGCAGGACCGCCTGCCGGAGATGTTCAACCTGCGGGCCGTGTACGACACCATGGTCGAATTCGGCGTGACAGCCTGACATGCGAAGCCGGGTAGTTATCACGGGCATCGGTCCCGTGGCGCCGATCGGTGTGGGAGTCGACTCGTTCGCCACCGCACTGCGAACCGGCGCGAGCAGTCTGGGGAGGGTCCGTCGAGTCGACGGTTCGCGTATGCCGCACAACACGGTATCCGAGTTCGGCGATGTCGACCCGGCCGACCATGTCACCGTCATCGATCCCGACGAGTGGGGACCGGCCAGCGTGGCCGCCGCCGCGGCGGCCCGCCTGGCGGTGGACGACGCCGGACTGGATCGCGCCGCACTGCGGCGCGGTCGGGCCGGTTCGGCGATCGGCACCACCTGCGGCGAGTCCGGCCTGATCGAGATCGCCTGTCAACAGGAGGTCGACGCGGGCCGCGACGCGGTCGGCGCCGATCTGGTGCGCAAAGTGCCCACCTATCGGCTCGGCGTAGCGGTGAACCGCGAACTCGGGCTCAACGGCGAGACCATGACGCTCGCCAGCGCCTGCGCGGCAAGCAATTTCGCCTTGGGCTACGCCTACGATGCGGTGTCCTGCGGCGACGCCACCTTCATGATCGCCGGTGGCGTCGACCTCGTGACGCTGTACACGATGGCGGGCTTCTACCGGCTCGGCACGCTCGCCAAGGACGCGTGTTCGCCCTTCGACGTGAACCGCCAGGGCATCATCCTCGGTGAGGGCGCCTGCGCGGTGGTGGTGGAGTCCTTGGACTCGGCACTGGCACGTGGCGCCGACATTTATGCCGAAGTGCTCGGCTACGGCGTCAACTGCGATGCGGGCAGCCCGATCGCACCCGATCCGTCGGGGATCGCCGAATGCATCCGCCGCGCCCACCACCATGCCGGGGTGAAACCCGGCGACGTGGACTACGTCTGCGCGCACGGCACCGGGACACCGGCCAACGATGTCGCCGAAACGACCGCGCTGCGGGCGGTATTCGGCGAGACCGTGCCGCCGGTCAGCTCCATCAAGTCGATGCTCGGCCACACCCTCGGCGCGGCAAGCGGTTTCGGTGTGATCGCCGCCTGCCTCGCGGTCCGGGACGGGTTCATCCTGCCCACGATCAACCTGGACTCCGTGGATCCGGAGTTCGCCGATCTCGACCTGGTGGCGAACTCCGCCCGCGACGCCGATGTGCGCATCGTCCAGAACAACGGGTTCGCCTTCGGGGGCAACAACGCCATCACGATCATCGGGAGATACGAATGAGTGCGATCGCCATCACGGGATGGGGGGTGGTGTCCTCGATCGGCATCGGCGCCGAGAACTTCACCACCGCATGGTGTTCGCGGACCAGCGGCGTCCGGGACGTGTCGGGGATGTATCCCGATCAGGAGCTGCCGGTGGACCGCGCCGCCGCGATCGTCGACTTCCAGGACCGAGACCATCTGGGCCGCAAGGGAACCAGCTTCTATGACCGGTCCACCGCCATGACGGTGGTGGCGGTGAAGCTGGCGCTCGAGGACGCCGGACGGTACCGGCCCGGCGAACGCGACGACGATATCGGCGTGGTGCTCGGCACCACCACCGGTGCGCTGGAGGCGAGTTGGGAGCTGATCCGCGACTCGATCGTCAGCGAGAAGCCCTACCTGGTCAACCCGGTGAAATTCCCGTACGTCGTCATGAACGGCCCCGCCAGTGCGGCCGCCATCCGGTACCTGCTCGGCGGTGCGAACGTCACCGTCTCCGGTGGGCAAGCAGCTTTGTCGGCGGCCATGGCCTACGGCCGACGGCATGTGCTGGGCGGACACGGCAAGGCTGCGCTGGTCGGAGTGGTCGACGAATTCGCGCCGACCCGTGCCTGGGCCGCGGCGAAGGTTCGCGCCGGGACGACCGCGGGGCGCGCACCGCTCGGTGAGGGCGCCGCCATATTCCTCGTGGAGGACGCCGACACCGTCCGGGCGCAGGGCCGCACCCCGGACGCGGAGATTCCGGCGGTGGTCACCGGACTCTTCGACGGCGCCGCCGGTTCCCCGGATGATCCGGTGACCGGGTTCGCCGGATGCATCGAACGGGCCCTGGAGATCGCCGAGGTTCGCGTGGACGAGGTGTCCGCCATCGCGCCGTCGCTGGGCGGATCGCCGCGTCGCGACGCGATCGAAAGTGCGGCACTGGCAAAGGTTTTCGGGGACACCCTGCCGACGCTGCTGCCGGTGAAGGAGCTGCTGGGTGAGACCTACAGCGCCTCCGGCGGCCTACAGCTGGCGGCGGTGCTGGCCGAACATCGCAACGATCGCGACCGTGACGGCGCCGTATCGCTGGTGACCTCGATAACCACCGAGGGACTCGTCGGCGTCGCCGTGGTGAGGGGGTTCAGCCGTGCGACTGGCGATTAGCGGATACGCGTCCCGAACCTGCCTGGGGGACGCCGAACAGACCTTCGCCGCGATGACGCGCGGTGTCCTCGGCGTCGCGCCGCTGTGGCCGGACCGCGGCGACGCCGCGAACCTCGGTGTCGAGTACGCCCATCAGATCCCGGACAGCCCGAAAACGCGACGGGCCAGTGCCTGGCTGGCGGAAGTGGTGGCCGCGGCCGCCGCCGACGCCGGTCTGGACACGGTCGCCCGCCGGGTGATCGTGGTGGTCGGCACCGGGCTGCGTGAACTGGCGTCGGTGGAGCGGTGGCGGCGCGACGGGGATCCGATGCAGGTTCACGAGCTGCATTTCGGCGCCGCCGTGCGCCGGGCGCTGCCGGGCGTCACGGAAGTGCTGACCATCTGCAACGCCTGCTCGGCGGGCAATCACGTGCTCGCGGTGGCGGCGGATCTGCTGACCGCCGGTGCGGCGGACGCGGCGGTGGTCGCCGGTTGCGATGGGATGACGGAGAGCATGCTCGCCTCCATCGGCCGGACCGCGCCCGAACGCACCCACCTGGTGCGGCCGTTCGATGCGCACCGGACCGGGCCCCTGCTCGGTGAGGGCGCCGCCGCGGTGGTGCTCGAACCGGGCGATGTGGTGACCGATCCGAAGGGCTGGCTGCGATCGGTCGGACTGTCCTGCGACGCCCACCATCCCACCGCACCCGACGTGCACGGAATGGCGCGCAGCATGTCGGATGCGCACACCCGTGCCGGAATCGTCCCCGCCGACCTGGATCTGGTGGTCATGCACGGCACCGCGACCGTGCTCAACGATGTGACCGAATCGACCGCGCACCGTGAGGTTTTCGGCGACGACGCCGACCATCCGCTGGTCGCCGGAGTGAAGGGATATCTGGGACACACCTCCGGCGCGGCGTCGATGATGAGCCTGGTGGTCGCCCTGCAGGCCATTCGGTACGGCCGGGTTCCGGCCATTGCCGGTCTGCGCGAGCCGATTCCGGAGGCGGCGGACCTGTCACTGGTGACCGGTGCGGCACAGGCGGCCGATATATCCCTTGCCCAGATCAACGGATTCGAATTCGGCGGGGTCAATGCGGTGGCCGTGATCGGGCGCGGCCCGGACACCGGTGCCGGGTCGGCCGTCGCGTCGCGGCCGGTGGCTGTCAGCGGATACAGCGTGCACGTGCCCGGGGCGAGCACCGAGGACGTGTGCGGCGCGGCCGAGGCCGCCGCAATGGTGGCGGCGGCCGAGGCGAAAACCGTGCTGGGCCGCAAGGGCCTGCTGTATCTCGAACCGGCGACCCTGCTCGCGCTGTGCGCGGTCCAGCGGGCGCTCGGCCTGCCGGATGGGCGACGCCCCGAGCTGCCCTTACCGTGCGCCGACCGGACCGCGGTGGTGGTGAGTTCGAATCTCGGCAATGTCGACACCGTGACCGGCATCGTGCAGCGGGTAGCCGAGGAGTCCTACCGGGCGGTGAGTCCACTGGAACTGCCGAACGCCTCCAGCAATGTGATCGCCGAGGCCATCGCACTGCGCTACGGGTTCACCGGGCCGAATCTGATGATCTGCAACGGAGCCACCTCCGGTGTGGACGCGATGCGGATCGGGGCATCGCTGATCGCGGCCGACCGGGCGGATCGGGTGGTCGTCGTCGGCGTCGAACCCGCCGACGAGACCGCCGCGGCGCTGCTGAGCACCCGCCCGGGCGGCGCCGACTCGGCTCGGCTGCGGGCCGCCGCGGCCTGCGTCGTACTCGGACCAGGTGGGGGCACCGGAATCGAGGTCGGCGCGAACGGATTCGCCGACGCTGTCGACGCCATTCCCGCTGGCGACGACGAATTGCGCATGGTCCCGGCAGGTCTGGGCCTCGGGGCGAAGCGGCGCATCGATCTCACCGAGCGGCTCGGCGATGCCTACGGTGCGCTCGGTGTGCTGCAAACCGCGATCGCGGCGCATCTACTCGCCACCGAAGGCATTGTGGGAGCCGTGATTACGGATGGAGACCCGCAGGACGGCTACGGCTGGCTGCGGCTGGAGAATCGGCGGGTCCGGACATGACCACGCTGGAATCGCGACCGGTCTGTGGGCCGGTGGCCCGCTCCGAGATCGGATCCGGCGGCTTGCAGCTGTTCGGTCCGGCCGAGAAGCCCGCGATGCTGCTGCTGCACGGTATCGAGGACAGCTGGCGCACCTGGCAGCCGTTCGCGGACCGGATGGCGGACCGGTTCCGCTGTTACGCACCGGAATTGCCGTGGCACGCCGGTAGCGACTACCGCTGGGGCGATCGGACCACCGCCGCCGGGCTGATCGACACCGCGATCGGCCTCGTTCCCGGCCGGGTGTCGGTGCTGGTCGCGCACTCGCTCGGGGCGGTCGCGGTGCTGCGCTGGCTGGCAGCGAGCGCCCACAGCGGGGTGGACGCGGTGGTCCTGCTGTCACCCTTCTATCGCGCCGCACCACTCACAGATCCGCTGCGCACCTTCGAGCACGCCATCGACGAAATCAACTACGCCGCAAGAAGTTCCATGCGCAGCCTGCTCGGCGCCCGGCTGGATTCGGTGGAGCCCGACGTGCTGGACCTGATGGTGCGGAAGTTCCTCGACCGAATGGGCCCGCCGGGATTGTTCGGGCTGGCCGACATCTTCCTGTCCACCGCTGGAAATGACCTGCGGAACAACACGATTCCCATCTTCGTGCTGTCCGTCGCCGAGGACGAAGGGCTCGACGGCGGGCGCGCCGAGCAGCTCGTCGCCGACATCGGGAATGTCCACCTCGTGCGGCGTGCCGGTCTGAGCCACTTCAGCCACGTCGAGCACACCGACCAAGTCCACGAGCAGGTGTCGGAGTTCCTGTCCGCCCACCTGCCCGAGATCCGCTCCTAGGAGAATTCATGACCGGACTGATCGGCACCACCACCAGCTACGTCGGTGGTCCCCGTTTCAACGGCGCCAATATCGGCAAATACATCGGCTTCAAGAATTTCATGTTCCTCGTCGAGGATGCGCTGCTACATCACCTCCGCGACAAGGGATTCGGCCCGGAACACCTGTATGCCAACCATGGGGTCGGGCTCGAACTGGTCGAGATCTCGACCAGGCTGACGAACACCATGACCCTGGACGACCGGATCGAGGCCGTCGTCGAGGCCGTCGAGCCCCGGCGCGGACCCGGGATCACCGCGAAGATCCGATTGGACGCGATCAGGCCGACCGGGCGGGTGCAGGTGGCGGGCAGCAAGGTGCGCGCCGTACTGGTCACCGAACCGGACGGGACCGCAATCGAACCGGTGCCGGAGGACCTCGCGCGGATCGTCGTTCCCGAGGTGGCGTCGATCAACGACGACGCTCCCGAGACCATCCCCATGCCCGCGGACCCGGTGGCGACCCTGGCCCCGGAGAACGGTTTCCTGTGGGAGCTGAAGATCCCCTACTACTTCTGCCACTGGTACACCCGCATGCAGAGCAACGCCTACGTGCGGATCCTTGAGGAGGGCACCGACCGTTTCCTCGCCCACGTCGGCCTGGGCATCACCGACCTGCTGGCCGAACGGGATTGGATCCCGGTGGTGTCCCGGGCGCGGGTGCGGATGCACGCCGACGCGTTCATGGGGGAGACCCTCTACATCTCCTATGTCGTGCACGACATCGTGCGGGACATCGCCTACGACTCCACCCTGTCCTGCTGGGTCCGGCGCGGCGACCAACTGGTCAAGGTCGCGACCCTCGACATCCTGCACGGCTGGGCGCTCGCCCGCGGCCCGGAGAGGTTCCAGCAGATGGTTCCCCTCGACGACGAGGTGCAGCGGGCCCTGCTGAACGGCACGATCGGAGCACTCGCATGAGCCGCCGCCGCAATCCGAAGTTCTACTTCTCGTTCCAGAGTCCGTACAGCTGGATGGCCACCGAGGTGCTGCGCCGTCGTCGCCCCGAGGTCTTCGACATCGTGGACATGATTCCGGTGTTCCGGGTGGACGAGCCCGCCAAGGCGGCGCTCGACGACCGCGGGGTCGAGCCGCTCTATGTCGAGATGAGCAAGGCCAAGCACCTGTACATCGTGCAGGACACCAAACGCCTTGCGGCGCAGCTGGATCTGACCATGCGCTGGCCGATCGACCGCGATCCCTGGTGGGTGCTGCCGCATCACGCCTGGCTGGCCGCCCGCCGGACCGGCGATCAGCACCGCCTGTACTGGGCGCTGATCGAGGCGCGCTGGGGTCAGGGGGCCGATATCTGCGATCCGGACACGCTGCGCCGGATCGCCACCGACGCGGGCCTGGACGGTGCGGCGCTCGTGGCCGCGCCGGAGGATCCGCAGTTGCGCGCCGAGGGGATCGATGCCATGGAGGCCGCCTATTTCGACGATGTGTTCGGGATGCCGTACTTCAAGATCGGGCCGCATCGGTTCTGGGGCCTGGACCGAGTGCCGGACTTCCTGGAGGCCCTGGACGCCTGGCAGGAAAAGGAGCGCGACCGGACCGACCCGCTGGCCGGGGTGCCGGACGGGGGGCGCGCCGCCGTCGGCGGCTACGACACCGACAGCGCCGGTGGCTGTGGCTGAGCGAGGAATCATGACCGAAACAGCGAACGCCATCACCTTCGTCGAAACCGGGACCGAGGACCTGACCGTTTCCCAGCGTGAGATCGCCTGGTGGTCCCGGGTCGCCGAAACCTCCGATCTCGAACTGGCGGTGGTCTTCACCAATCGAGCCCTGACCCAGCTCTCCGCGCCCGAGGTGCGGCAGCGCTACCACGACATCCTGGACAAGCACCCGGGCGCGTTCCGGGTGGTGGTGCGCAGCGAAGCCGACACGGTGGAGGCGGCGAACTGGATCGGCGAGGACGGTATCGCCACCATGAGCGTCGACGACCTGGCCGCCGAGCTGCTCGACGGGGGGTCCCGGAGTGTCTGGCACTGACCTCCAGGAGCGGACCTCGGTGCTCATCGTCTCCGAATACCCTCCGTACCAGACGAATTTGTTCTCCCTGGTGGTGGAGACCGTCTCCGCCATGCTGTGCCGGGGTGCCTCGGTGACGCTGTGGATGTGTGGTTTGGCCACCGTCACCTGCAATGAGGGCGCGGGCACCGAGACCTCGGCGCTGCTGTGCCTGGACAAGAGCCGCCCCCCGACGATGAAGGGCATCCTCGCGGCGATGCGCGCGGAATTCGGCGCCGAGCTCACCATTGTCGGCTGCGCCGAATGCAGTGGGGAATGCGGATATTCGGTGGATCGGGAGCTCTTCCGCACCGGCTACCTGTCGCACTACGCCCGCTATCTCGACGCCGCGGACAAGGTCTATTTCGTGGGGCGGGTATGAAGAAACGTCAACTCGTCATCGTGACCCGCATGGACCGGGGGCTGCTCGACCACGCAGGTAAGGGTCTGTTCGACGCGCTGGTGATGCACCAGCGCATGGGGCCGGTCACCGTGCTGTTCCGGCGACTCGCACTCCAGCAGATCGTATTGGACCAGGGCGGATACCAGGCGGCCGATTCGGTGCTGCCGCGGTACACGAACCCGGCGACCGTCCTCGCGGACAGCCATCGGCTGGGCGTCGGCTACGTCACCGACTGTTCGCTGGCCGAACTGATCGACGCGCTGCCCGACGACGACCGCCGAAGCGGCCGCGCCGATTTCCTGCGCGGCTGCGTCGACGAGCTCGACGACGCGTCGGCGGCGGAACTGGTCCGCACGACCGATCTCGTCTACTACCAGTAGGAAAGAAGGGTGGCGTGACCGATTACGACGCCATTGTCATCGGCGCCGGAAACGCGGGGCTGACCGCCGCGGCGACCTTGCAGCGCAATGGATTACGAACGCTGCTGCTCGAACGGCACAATGTGCCAGGCGCCGCCGGAACCTCCTTCCGGCGCGGTCGATTCGAGTTCGAGGTGGCGCTGCACCAGCTGTCCGGAGTCGCGGCCGAGGGGCAGCACCGGTCGGTGGCGCTGCACCAGCTGTCCGGAGTCGCGGCCGAGGGGCAGCACCGGTCGGTGGCGCTGCGCGAGCTGTTCCGCCGGGTCGGGGCTCTCGATCGGCTGGAACTGGTGCAACAGTCCGACCTGTGCCGCGTCGTGGTGCCCGGCGTGTACGACGTGCGGCTGCCCCCGGACTGGCAGGGCGCCACGGAGGCCCTCGAGGCGGCGTTCCCTGGGAACCGCGAACGGATCGAGCGCTTCTTCGCCCTGGTCAAGGGGGTGGCCATGTGGAACATGGTCGCCAGCCGCGGTCTGCTGGCGCTGGACAAGCTCGGCCCCACCCTGTTCGAGAACGCGCTGCGCCCGCTCCGGGACGTGCTGGACGACCATTTCCAGGACGAGGGCATCAAATCGGTGCTCGGCTCCTACTGGGTGTACCTCGGGATGCCGCCGTCGCGGCTGCCGTTCCAGGAGATGGCGATGATGCTGTACGGCTACCTGGAGCTCAAGCCGTGGCATGTGCGCGGCGGTTCGCAGGCCATGTCGTCGGCGGTGCTCGAGTCGTTCCGCGCCGCCGGAGGCGAGGTGCGGTTCAACACCCGAGTGGATCGGATACGCACCGAACGCGGTGTCGTGCGCGGCGTCGTGCTGGCGGACGGCACCGAAGTGACCGCACCGAAGTGACCGCACCGAAGTGACCGCACCGCAGGTGGTTTCGAACGCCTCGGCTCCCATCACCTACCGCATGCTCGCCCCCGGAGACGTTCCCGTGTCGGTGCGCGCCGACCTCGGCCTGCGCCGCGTGGGCGTGTCGGCGGTGGTGATTCATCTGGGTCTGGCCGCGACTCCGGCCGAACTCGGAATCACCAGCGGCACAACCCTGGTCAATGCCGGATCCGACGACGACTACCTCTTCGAGGGCACCCGGTCGCTGAGTCCAGCCCGCAGTGTGTGCGTGTCGTGCTTCGACGTCGATCCGATCGGATTCGCCCCGGCGGGGGCGAGCCATCTCGCCATCGTCACCCTGCAATACGGCGCCGCCTGGGAACGGCTCGCACCCCGCGACTACGCGGCGGCCAAGTACGCCTACGCCGACAGCATGCTGCGCCTGGCCGAACAGGCGACACCCGGAATCCGCGACGTCATCGAGGAAGCCGAGGTCGCCAGCCCGCTGACGGTCATGCGGTACCTGGGCACCCCGGGCGGCGCGATCTACGGCTACGAAAAGGACACCACCGACATCTGGCAGCTGCGCGGCCTGGACCGCGAGAGCCAGGTCCCCGGACTGCATCTCGCTGGCGCCTGGTCCGGCAACGGCGGATTCCAATACACCCTCGAAGCCGGTGAGCGGGTCGCTCTGAAGCTGCTCAGCGCACTGTAGGAGAAACGATGACAACAGGAACTTCGGAGACGACGGCGGATTCGGACATCATCACCTTGTTCGACGGCCACGCCGAGATCCGTGCCGACCTCGCCGACCGCGAGATCGACGACCGCGACTACGAGTCGGAGACCGCCGCCGCGATCCAGCGCCACAGCCCGACCTCGATCGATGTGGTCGTCGACCGCGTGGTCGAGGAGACCCCGCGATGCCGGACCCTGCGAGTGCGCCGCCGCGACGGCGGGGAGCTGCCCTACTTCATGGCCGGGCAGTACATCGGCGTGGATGTCGCCGGAACGACCCGGCCGTACGCCATCTCGTCCAGCCCGGTGGCTTTGGATGGTTACGACATCACGGTGGCGGCGGTGGCGGGCGGCCGGGTCAGCGGGCATCTGCTCGAAATCGCCGGTGCAGGTGACCAATTGGCCATCACCGGGCCGATGGGCAGCTTCTTCCACAACCCCCTGTTCCACGGTGAGGACGTCGTATTCCTGGCCGGTGGTTCCGGAGTGACCCCGGCGATGAGCATGATCCGTGAGATCGTCGATCGCGGCCTGGATCGCCGGTTCCATCTGATCTACGGAGCCCGGACGGCCGAGGACATCCTGTTCCGGGCGGAATTGGATGCGATCACCGCCGCGCACCCCGGCATCCGGGTCGACTACGTCCTCAGCGAACCGGACGCGGGCTGGTCCGGCCGCACCGGATTCCTCGACGGTGCGACCATCGAATCGGTAGTCGGGGCGCTGCGCGCACGGATGTGCTACGTCTGCGGGCCGACCGCGTTCCAGGACTTCGCCATCGGTCAGTTGCGGGCGCTCGGACAGCCTGCCCGCCGGATCCGGACGGAGGCCAATGGCGCGCCGCCGCATCCGGAACGGGACCCCAACTGGCCCGCCTACGCGGATCCCGACGCGCCGGTGCTGCTGACCGTCGCCGGTCGAACCTTCGAAACCCGGTGCGGGCGAGCGCTGTTGGACGCACTGGAGGACGAAGGGATTCGAACCCCGACCGGCTGCCGCTCGGGCGAATGCGGACTGTGCCGGGTCCGGGTCGTCGACGGCGACGTGATCGGAGCCGCCCAGACGAAACTGCGCATGTCGGATCGAGCCACGAACCACGTGCACGCATGCGTGTCATATCCGTTGTCCGACACCGAGATCGAGGCGTGGTCCGGTGTCCGCTGACCGACGAGCGGAAGGATCCGCGATGAATTCCACACTGTGCTTGATGTTTCCGGGGCAGGGCGCCTACACCGAGGAGGTGTTCACCGAGCTCGCGACGCTGCGGCCGGAAGTGGCGGCGGTGTTCCACGAGATCGACCGGGCGCTGATCGAAATCGGTTCCGCACCGGTCTCATCCACCTTTCTGTCCGGCCGTCCCCCGAGCCTCGCGCACCTCGTCCGGGAGGACGCCGACACCTTGCAGGTGGCGCTGTACGGGATCTCGGTCGCCGTGCACCGCATCCTCTGGAACGAGGGCCTGCGCCCCAAGTTGCTGATCGGGCACAGCATGGGCGAGATCGCGGCCCTGGTGGCGGCCGGGGCCTTCGATGTCGCCCAGGGCGCTCAGGTGGTCGCCGCCCGCTCCGAAGCGCTCAAACCCGATCTCGGGGTGGGCGGAATGCTGGCCCTGCGGGCCGACGTCCCTCGAATCGAATCGCTCGCCGAATCGGTGCCCGGCACGGAATGGGCGGTCGCGGTGGAGAACGGTCCCGACCAGACCATTGTGTCCGGGACCGAACAGGCCCTGGCCGCCCTCGCGAAAATCGCCGCGGCCGAGGAGATCCTGTGCACCAGGCTGCAATCGCCGTACCCGTTTCACAGCCCCGTGCTGCGCGATGCGGCAGACCGATTCCGGGACCGGCTGGCCGATATTCCGAGCCTGGCGCAGCAGCCGATGCGCAGCACTGTCTACTCGCCGATCCTCGAACGCGAATACACCGACGCCGACGATCTGCTGGACATCCTGCCCACCCATTTCACGCGGCGGGTGCGGTTCCACAGCGCGCTACTGCGGGCAGAGGCCGATGGCGTCCGCGACTTTGTCGAGTCGGGCGCGAAGAACGCCTTGTGCGCGCTGGTCCGCAAACACCTCGACGGCGTCACCGCACTGCCGGTCGTGGTCAAGGGCAAGCCGGTGCGCGGCACGCTGGCCGCCGTGACCGAATTGGTGGCGGCGCTACCGGGCGCCGCCTGACTATCGACGAGGAGAATGTCGTGCGAATTGTATTGGCGGGAGCCGGAATCGCCGGTTTGAGCAGTGCTTTGCTGCTGGCGCGCTCAGGATTCCAGGTCGATCTGATAGAGCGGGACGACGGGCCTCCGGAGACGTTCGAGGGAGTGGATTCCTGGGCGCGGCCGGGTGCGCCGCAGAACCGGCATCCGCATGTCTTTTTCGGGCTGTTCCGCAGTCTGCTGCAGAAGTGGCTTCCCGATGTCTACGAGGAACTGCTCGAGATCGGTGCCGGGGATATCAATGTGGAGCGTCCGGAGATACATCGCGGCGCGGCGGGTGATTCGGATCTGTGCATGATCGCGGCCCGTCGGATCGCGGTCGAATGGGTCCTGCATCGTGCCATCGGCAAAGAACCGAATATCTCGCTGCGCTCGGGGGCGACAGTCCGGGAGGTGATTGTCGAGGATCGCGCCGTCGTCGGCGTCGTCGTCGACGGCGAGTTACTGCCGACGTCGATCCTCGTCGATGCCTGCGGTCGCGGCTCCCGGCTGGCCAGGACATTCACCGAGGTGCGTGACGAAACATCATGCGATGTCATCTATCACAGTCGTTTCTATCGACTCGCGCCCGGTGTAGAGCAGCCGACACTGCACGAAGGTTCGGTATCGAAGGTCGGCGGTCACGGATTCGGTGGCTCGCTCTTCTGCCATGAGAACGGATTCTTCAGCATCACGCTCGGCAGGCTGCCCGAGGACGAAGCCTTGAAGCCGCTGCGGGAGAACGACGGATTCGAGAAGGCCATCGCGATCATTCCGCGGCTCGAGGAGTGGCTTCGCAACCGTCTGCCCGAGCCGCATTCACGCGTCACTCCGATCGCGGGTCTGCGAAACACGATTCGTGATCTCGGGCCGGATGCTCCCTCCGGATATTTCCCCATCGGTGACGCGCTGTGCACGACCGATCCCAGCTTCGGCCGTGGCAGCCCGATAGCCCTGGCACAGGCCGTGGAGTTGGCGGTGGAATTGTCCGGGGCCATGGTGAGCCTGCGCGAGCAGTCGATCCGGGCCACCGGTGGGGCCCTCGATATCGTTCGGCCCTGGTTCGACGACGCGGTTCGGATGGATGCCCGGCGCACGGCGTATTGGCGGGCGATCAGGACGAATTCGGTCACGAGCCCACCCGCCCTCGACGTCAACTCCATCAGTGCGCTGGCCTTGCTCGAGGCCGGGAAAGCCGATCCCGAACTGTGGCGTATCGCGCAACGCAGCCTCAATATGTTCGACGGGCCGACCGCGGTCAATACCGCGGAAGTCGCGGTGCGGCTGAGAGATCTGGCGGGCAGCGGTTGGCGTCCGACCGGCCAGGGGCCGAGTTATCAGGAGATGGTCGCCGCATTGAGCGCGTGATCGTATCCGGGTATCCCCGATATGAAAAAGCCAGTGCAGTAAATCAATTGGCGGTGCGGTCGAATCGCGCCGCCGACTTATAGAAGGTCCCATGTGGCCGAGGAAGGTCGGGGATGGAGCCCGAGGCGGAAGTACTGGCGACATTGCGGCGCCGAGTGGGAGAACTGGTCGAGCGTGACGCGCAGGTGCGTCCCGCGCTACCGGATCCGGTGATCACTGCGGAACTGTGGCGCGCGGAAGGGCCGTTGGCGCCGACGGTGGCGCGGGTGATGGAAGGCTATGCGGATCGACCGGCGTTGGGGGAGCGCGCGGTCGAGTTCGTCCCGGACGAGAACGGGCGTCGGCGAGCGCGATTGCTACCGCGGTTCGACACCATCACCTATGGGGAGCTCTGGCAGCGGGCCGGTGCGGTGGCGGCCGCGTGGCACGGCGCCGCCGAACGCGGTGCGCGCGCCGGGGATTTCGTCGCCGTCTTGGGTTTCACGGGCATCGACTACACGGTCGTGGATCTGGCATGCATGCGCGTGGGCTCGGTGCCGGTGCCGTTGCAGGCCGGGGCGTCGACGGCGCAGCTGGCGCCCATCGTCGGGGAGACCGAACCGACGGTGCTCGCCACCGACCTCGAACAGCTCGGGGTGGCCGTCGAGCTGGCGTCGGCGAGCGATTCGGTGCGTTCGCTGCTGATCTTCGATCTGTACGCCGAGGACGATGAGCATTGCGCCGCAGTGGAATCGGCCCGCCGACGGCTCGCAGGCACCCCGATCGTGGTCGAGACCTTGGTAGAGCTGCTCGCGCGTGGGCGAGATCTGCCGGGCGCGCCGCTGCACGCCGCCACGGACCCGGACGAGCTGGCGTTGCTGATCTACACCTCCGGCAGCACCGGAACGCCCAACGGCGCCATATACCCGCAGCGGCTGCTCACGCACGCGTGGCGCGCCAGTGCCGAGGCCCCATTGCCGAGCATCGCACTCGGTTATCTGCCCATGAGCCACACCATGGGCCGCCAATCGTTGCTGATGTGCCTGGCTCGGGGCGGCACCGTGTACTTCACGGCCCGCAGTGACATGTCGACCCTGCTCGATGACTTCGCGCTGGTTCGCCCGACGCTGCTGGGGTTCGTGCCGCGCGTGTGCGACATGGTCTTTCAGGTTTTCCAGAGCGAGATGGTCCGGCGCGTCGGGATGGGCGAGGATCCTGCCATCGTCGAGCGGGAGGTGAAAACGGAACTGCGCGAGCAGCTCCTGGGGGGCCGCTTCCTGATCGCCGTGATCAGCAGTGCGCTGTTGTCGGCCGAGATGCGCGAGTTCATGGCGTCGGTGCTCGATATCGCGTTGATCGATGCGTTCGGCGCCACCGAAACCGGTGGCGTGCTGAGGAACAACAAGGTGGAGCGGTCGGTGATCCTCGACTACAAACTGGTCGACGTCCCCGAGCTGGGCTACTTCTCCACCGATCGGCCCTATCCCCGCGGTGAGTTGCTGATCAAGTCGCGCACTGTGATTCCGGGCTATTACAAGCGACCCGAGCTGAGCTCGGAGATCTTCGATGCCGAGGGCTTCTACCGCACCGGTGACGTCATGGCCCGGACCGGGCCCGACGAGTTGGTGTACGTGGATCGCCGCAACAATGTGCTCAAGCTGTCGCAGGGCGAGTTCGTGGCGGTGTCGAAGCTGGAGGCCGTCTACACCGGCAGCCCGCTGGTGCGGCAGATCTACGTGTACGGCTCCAGTGAGCGCGCCTACCTGCTGGCGGTCATCGTGCCGACCGCCGAAGCTCTCGCCGCACACGCCGATGCGACGCGACTGAAGGCCGCGATCGGCGAGTCGCTGCGACGGGTCGCCAAGGACGCCGAGCTGAACTCCTACGAGATTCCGCGCGACTTCGTGCTGGAGACCCGGCCGTTCACAGTCGACGACGGATTGCTGTCCGGCTTGTCGAAGCTGTTGCGCCCCAAGCTGAAAGAGCGGTACGGCGAGCGTTTGGAGGCGCTGTACCGGGAGCGGGAGAGCGCGCGGTCCCGGGAGCTGGAGACGCTGCGTCGGCAGGCCGGGACGCTGCCGGTGCTGGAGACGGTGAGCCGGGCGGCGCGGGCGCTGCTGGGGTTTTCCGAATCCGAGCTGCGGCCCGATGCCCATTTCACCGATCTGGGTGGAGATTCGCTGTCGGCCCTGTCGTTTTCGACACTGCTGCACGCGCTGTTGGGTGTGGAAGTGCCGGTCGGAGTCATTGTCAGCCCGGCCAATGATCTGCGGCGTCTGGCGAATTACATAGCGGCGGAACGCAGTGCGGGCGGGACTCGGCCCACCGTCGCCGCGGTGCACGGCACGGGCGCGCAGATCCGGGCCGCGGATCTCGCGCTGGGCACGTTCATCGATGCGCCGACGCTGGCGGCCGCGCCCACGCTGCCGAGGACCGGCGCGCCGCGCACGGTGCTGTTGACCGGCGCCAACGGTTATCTGGGCCGGTTCCTGTGCCTGGAATGGCTGGAGCGACTGCATGATTCGGGCGGCACCCTGGTCTGTGTCGTCCGCGGCGCCGACGCGGCCGCGGCCCACCGGCGCCTGGACGAGGTGTTCGACAGCGGCGATCCCGAACTGCCGGACCGCTACCGCGCACTCGCCGAGGGCACCCTGGAGGTGCTGGCGGGCGATATCGGTGAGCCGAATCTTGGCCTGAGCGAGCAGGATTGGGTGCGGATGGCCGACAGCGTCGACCTGATCGTGCATGCCGCGGCGCTGGTCAATCACGTGCTGCCCTACGGACAGCTGTTCGGGCCCAATGTGGTCGGTACCGCCGAGATCATCCGGCTGGCGCTGACGACGCGCGTCAAGACGATCACTTATCTGTCGACGGTGGCGGTGGCCGCGCAGGCGGCGCCGGAACAGTTCGGCGAGGATGGCGATATTCGCGAGATCAGCGCGGTCCGATCGCTGGACGGCGGGTATGCCGACGGGTACGGCAACAGCAAATGGGCCGGTGAGGTACTGCTGCGCGAAGCCCACGATCTGTGCGGGCTGCCGGTGGCGGTGTTCCGCTCGGATATGATCCTGGCGCACAGCCGTTTCGCCGGTCAGCTGAACGTTCCGGACATGTTCACCCGCCTGCTGCTGAGTGTGCTGGCCACGGGTCTGGCGCCGAACTCCTTCTACGAGACCGATGGCGCGGGCAATCGGCAGCGCGCGCATTACGACGGCCTGCCAGCGGACTTCACCGCGCAGGCGATCACGGTGCTCGGTAGCCAGGTCACCGAAGGCTTCGAAACCTTCAATGTGCTCAATCCCCACGACGACGGTCGCTCGCTGGACGAGTTCGTGGATTGGCTGATCGCGGCCGGGCACGCGATCGAGCGGATCGACGACTACGCCGAATGGCTGTCCCGGTTCGAGACCGCGCTGCGCGGCCTGCCGGAGCGGCAGCAGCGGCATTCGGTGCTGCCGCTGCTGCATGCCTACCGGCGACCGGCCGCACCGATCCCCGGTACGCCCCTGCCCGCCAAGAAGTTCCAATCGGCCGTGCAGGTCGCGCAGTTGGGCCCGGGTCACGATATCCCGCACCTGACACCGGAATTGATCGAGAAGTACGCCAGCGACCTGACATCGCGAGCCCTCCTGTAGCTCACGGATATCCGACCTGAAACGAATGTGATGTTCAACGTGGAAACGAAATCTCTGACACACCAGCCCTCCATCGTCATCATCGGAGCCGGGTTCGGCGGGCTCGGCATGGCGCTGGAGCTACAGCGCGCCGGGATCGACAACTTCACCATTCTCGAGAAGGCGAGTGATCTCGGCGGCGTCTGGCGCGAGAACACCTACCCCGGCGCCGGGTGCGATGTGCCTTCGCTGCTGTACTCGTGGTCGTCCGATCCGAAATCCGATTGGCCGCGGCGGTATTCGCATCAGCGCGACATTCACGAATACATGCGCACCGTCGCCGAGCGGCACGGCCTCCCGGCGAAGATCCGCTTCGGCTCCGAAGTAACCGACGCGGAATTCGATGAGCGGCAGGGTACTTGGCAGATCCGCACGGCCGACGGCAGCACCGTCACCGCCGACGTCCTCATCCCAGCGGTGGGCCAGCTGTCCCGCCCCGCAATGCCGGACATCGCGGGCCTGGACACCTTCGCCGGACCGTCCTTCCATTCGGCGCGCTGGGATCACAGCGTCGACCTGCGCGGCAAACGAGTGGCCTGCATCGGCACGGGAGCCAGTGCGGTCCAATATATTCCAGCGATCCAGCCGCAGGTCGAGCACCTGACCCTGTTCCAGCGTTCGGCCGGTTGGGTGCTCCCGAAATTCGACGCCCGCTACACCATCGCGCATCACACCCTGTTCAAGTACGTGCCGCCCATCCGCTGGGCCGAGCGTTTCGCCTTCTGGGCCTTCTTCGAGGTACTGGCCTTGGGAATGAACGATGTTCCGGCGCTCATGCGTCCGGTGGTGGCCCTGGCGAACTTCCATCGTGCCAAGCAGGTGCCGGACGCCGAACTGCGTGCCAAGCTGACCCCCGACTACGCCCCCGGCGGCAAACGCGCCCTCTTCTCCAACGACTACTTCCCCGCCCTAGCCCAGCCGAACGCAACCGTGGAAACCACCCCCATCGACGCCGTCACACCAACCGGCATCCGCACCGCCGACGGCGTCCACCACGACGTAGACGTCATCATCTACGGCACGGGCTTCAAGGCCGCCGAGTTCCTGGCCCCCATGAACATCTACGGCCTGCGCGGCCGCAAACTCGCCGACGAATGGTCCCCCCAGGGCGCCCGCGCCCACCTGGGCATCTCGATCCCCGCCTTCCCAAACCTGTTCCTCATGTACGGCCCGAACACCAACGTCGCCCCCGGTTCGGTCCTCTACATGCTGGAATCCCAAGCCCGCTACATCCGCCAGGCCATCCAGTACCTGACCACCCGCCCCGGCCATTTCCTATCCCCCCGCCCCACCACCGAGCAGTCCTGGGACGACTGGCTGCAAAACCGCCTGAAGGACACCCCCTGGAACCTCTGCTCCAGCTGGTACCGCCACACCTCCGGCCGCATCACCAACAACTGGCCCGCCCCCACAGCCCTGTTCCGTTGGAAGACCAGGCGTTTCGAACCCTCCGACTACGACGAGGATGTGCGGAAGGTCACCGGTCGTGATCGGCTCGGATAGCGTGGTCGACGACCCGCAACGAATGAAGCCCCCGACCGGAATACTTGGTCGAGGGCTTCATTGTGGTGCGCCATCAGGGACTCGAACCCCGAACCCGCTGATTAAGAGTCAGCTGCTCTGCCAATTGAGCTAATGGCGCGTGCGACCTGCGGATTGGCCTTGGCCCGGGGGCTTGGCCGCTCTGCGGTGCGGAAAGAACATTAACAGGCTGGGGTGGGGAATGTGAAATCGCCAGGTTGGAGGGGGTTTTTGAGTGGTGGGGGGAAGTTGGTGATGGGTGTTAACGGAGTGGGGGGCGGAACGGATGTAGGGGGCGAGCCCTGTGGGGGCGAGCGCAATGTCGTTGGTCGGGGCTGGGTTGCCTGGCAGAATGGCACGGGCGTGGTCTCGACCGATCCCCGCGGGCGTGGTGGGTCGAGCAGGCGTGGTCGGGGTCGAAGTCCCGGGGCCGACTGCGCACCGAGAGACGTGAAGTGGGGTTGCTATGAGCGCTGGTCAGGGCCGCGACCGTTCGAGGCGACGGCATACTAATCGGGGACCTTCCAGGAAGTGGCTGGTCGTTACGGCTGTGGCGTCGGTTTTGGCGTTGGCATTGGTGGGGTGTTCCTCGGGTTCGGGGGATTCCTCCACGGTCGCAATCGATTCCAATCCGATCAGCGAGCTCATGAAGCCGAAGCTGGTCTCGCCGGTCAAGGATGGCGAGAAGGGCGTATCGCCCGGTGATCCGCTGGAGTTGAAGGTCGAGGACGGCAAGATCACCAATGTGGCGCTCACCAATCCGGAGGGCCGGGCGGTGGCGGGTGAGCTCGCCGCGGACGGCCGATCCTGGAAGTTGGCCGAGGCGTTGGGTTTCGGGCGCACCTACAAGCTGGCGGTGGAGGCCATCGGGCTCGGCGGCGCGACCAGCACCAGCATGAGCTTCACCACAATCTCGCCGAACAATCAGACCCACCCGTACCTGCTCCCGGGTGAGAACGAGGTCGTCGGCATCGGCCAGCCCATCGCCATCCAGTTCGACGAGAACATCCCGGACCGCAAGGCCACCCAGGATGCGATCAAGGTCACCACCACACCGGCCGTGACCGGCGCCTTCTACTGGGTGAACAATCGCGAACTGCGTTGGCGGCCGGAGCATTTCTGGGCCCCGGGCACCAAGGTCGATGTGGCCGTGAACGTTTACGGCAAGGACCTGGGCAACGGCCTGGTGGGTGACAGCAATATCACATCCACCTTCACCGTCGGCGACGCCGTGGTCTTCACCGCCGACGACAACACCCACATGGTGACGGTGGAGAAGAACGGCCAGGTGATCAAGGCCATGCCGACCTCGATGGGCAAGTCCAGCACCCCCACCGACAATGGCATCTACATCGTGGCCGACCGGCACGAGAAGATCATCATGGACTCCTCCACCTACGGTGTGGCGGTGAACTCACCGGACGGCTACAAGACCCCGGTTGACTATGCGACGCGAATCTCGTACTCCGGCATCTTCTTCCACTCCGCACCGTGGTCGCTGGGCGCGCAGGGTTCGTACAACACCAGCCACGGCTGCCTGAACCTGAGCCCGTCGGACGCGCGCTGGGTGTTCGAGAACGCCAAGCGCGGCGACATCACCATCATCAAGAACACGGTCGGCGGCACGCTGTCCGGCGTGGACGGTCTGGGCGACTGGAACATCCCCGGGGGGGGGGGGGGGGGAGTGGAAGGCCGGGAACGCGGACGACAACCGATAGGACCAGCCGAACCTGAATCGGGGCGCCAGCAGTGCTGGCGCCCCGATCTGTTGCTCGAGCTGTCCGACTACTTCGTCCCGACGCCCATCGGCCCGCAGCCCATGCTCGAATCGCCCAGGATGGCGATGGCGCTGCCGAAGACCGCGCACAGCGGCCCGTCGCCGAAGAGGATCTTGTCCAGGTTGGGCAGCCCGAACGATCCGGTCCCGGTGGATCCGGTGGTCATGAGCCCGCCCTTGGACCCGGTCTGCGCCGACTCGGAGGCCGATCCGGTGACCGAGGACTCCAGCGGATCGTCGGACACCGTGGTGGCGGGCTCGGTCAGCACGATATCGGCGGAGGCGGCGGGGGCCGCGCCGAGAATGGCGGCCGTCGCTAGGAATGTGGTTACGGCACAACGGTTCACGTGAGGTCTCTCTGGTCGAGCTCTGTCTTGGGGGCCCCGACTCCCCCCGGTGTCGTCCTGAGTCTACGAAGATCGGGTGCGCTGCGGCGCAAAATCCGAAACGATGATGATCCAGTCCCGCCCCGGCGCGGCAATCCGCACGTCAGGCGTGGATTCGCGCAATGGCGCGCACCGGCGCCCCATCCGCCCCGGCGAGCCGGATGGGCAGCAGCGACACCTCGATCCGATGCCCGAGCTTCTGCGCCGCCAGCACCTGATCCAGATTGGTGAGATTCTCCGCGATCACCGCATGCGCCCCGCACAGAATCCGATGCACCGGAATATCCAGCGCCGGTGTCGGATCCACGCTCAGGGCGTCGATCCCGACCGTCCGCACCCCCGCGTCCACCAGATAGGCGGCCGCCTCCGGGGTCGGCGCGGGATGCCCCTGATAGTCGTAGCGCCCCCAATACGCCGACCAGCCGGTGGCAATGAGCACCACCTGCCCGGCCGCGACCCGCCCCTCGAAGAACTCGACTCCGATCGCGCTGCGCGGTGCCAACCCCCGCGCATCCACCACCACCGCGGGTCCGAGGAACCGATCCAGCGGCAGCTCGTCCAGCGTCGGCAGCGAGTCGTCGATATGCACGGGCGCGTCCACATGCGTTCCCGTCTGCGATCCCATGCTCAGATGCAGCACATTGACCCCGTCCGCGGTGACCGTCAGCGCCGGGGCGATGGTCACCTCCGGATCGCCCGGATACACGGGCATGCCCGTTACCAAGGGAACCGACAGGTCGATGATGCGCACGATGTCAGCCTCGCGAACCCGGGCACCCGCCGCAAGTGGTGCGCGATCGGGTTTCGGTTACGGCTGCTTGGTGGTGAAGGCCGCCACCACCGCCCCCACGGCCGCACCCGCCAGCGCCCCCGCCACGGCGGTGGTCGCGCCGATGATCGCGCCCGCCAGCACGCATCCGGAAATCGTTCCGCTCAGCGCCCCGCTCTCGACGCCCATGGTCTCCACAGTCGTTGTCAGCACCGGATCTATCGCCGGAACATCGTGCAGCAGCACGGGGGAGAGCAGCGCCGCCGTGATACCCCCGGCAATGAATCCGAGCACCCCGCCCGCGATCGCACCCGGCCCGGCGGCCAGGAAACATCCGGTTGCGGCGCCGGGAATTCCGCCCGCGATCGCCCCGATGGCCCCGCCGTCGGCGACCGTCTTGGCCACCCGGGCGCGCTCGGCCTGCTCGGTCCCCGGCTGGGTGGCCGAGGGCGCCTCGAACGCCGCCTGGGTGGCATCCGCATTGGGCGTCAGCACCACCGTATTGCCCTGCACATCGGCCTCGATGGAAAATCGCAGGTCGTCGATTTTGTAGAACCCCGCCAGAATTCGCACGATCTTGCCCGCCGCATCCCGGACGACCACATTGCCGTCCTGTAGCTCCACGTTGCCGTGTGCGATGACCACCTTGCCGGTGCGCCCGGCCAGGCTGGCGGTGACGGTGACCTCCTCGGGTTCCGCGATGGCGGGAACGGCGACGACACCGAGGGCGGAACACACGACAGCTGCGAGCAGAGCGGCCTTCCCGAACTTCATCATGGAATTCCCCTTCGGCCGAAGCTAGCGACGGGATTCACGTTCAGGAGCTATCTGCTGACGTTAGCTCGCACGTCGCTGCCCGAACGGCCCGGTATCCGAACCGTGCCTGATCCGTGTTGGATTTGTGGGGGACACCCCCACACCCCCACAGGGGCTAGCCCCCGCACCCCCACAAGGGGCTCCGCCCCTTGACCCCGATCGGGTGGGTGGGCCGGTGAGTGGCTACTTGGCGGCGAACGGTGCGTTGATTATGGCGGAGGCCCTCGGTGAACTAGCGTCGTCCTGGTGAGTACCGCACGAATCGTGATCGTGGGTGGCGGTTTCGCCGGAGTGGAGTGCGCCCGATATCTGGAGCGCCGGTTGCGGCCGGGCGAGGCGGAGGTGCGCCTGGTCGGGGCGTACGGGGCCGCTCAGCTGTACCTGCCCCTGCTGCCGCAGGTTGCGGGCGGGGTGCTGCCCTCCCAATCGGTGGTGGTGTCGCTGCGGCGGGTGCTGAAGCGCACCGAATTGATTCCCGGCATGGTGGTGGGGGCGGACGCGGCGCGGCGGCAGTGCGTGGTGCGGCGGCCCTCGGGTAGCGAATACGCGCTGGACTACGACCATCTCGTGCTGGCGTCCGGCAGTGTCACCCGCATCCTCGATATTCCGGGCCTGCCCGAACACGGTTTCGGGATGAAGACGCTGGCCGAGGCCGCTTATCTGCGCGATCACGTGCTGCGGCAGCTGGATATGGCCGCCGTCACCGATGATCCGGACGAGCAGCGCGAGCGCCTTAGCTTCGTGACCGTCGGCGCGGGATACGCGGGCACCGAGACCATGGCCGTGCTCGCGCGGCTCACCCAGGCCGCCGCCCGCGAGTACTTTCCGCGCCTGAATCCGGACCTGGTGCGCTGCTGTCTGGTCAACCACAGCGGGCGCGTCATGCCGGAACTGGGCGAGCGCTTGGGGGAGAGCGCGAAAAAGCTGATGGCCAAACGCGGTATCGAGTTCATTGCCGGTGCGTCGGCCACCGAGGTCGGCGAGCGCACGCTGACATTGACCACGGGACAGGTCATTCCGACGCGCACCGTGGTGTGGACAGCGGGCGTGACGCCCAGCCCGCTCGCCGATCATCTCGGCGCGGAGACGGTGCGCGGCCGCATTGTCGCCGATACGAACCTGTGCGTGCCCAGTCTGGCGAATGTCTGGGCCTGCGGTGATGTCGCCGCCGTCCCGGATGTGACCGCGCCGGGCGCGTTCTGCGCGCCGACCGCGCAGCACGCCATGCGCCAGGGCCGCCGCATGGGTGCGAATCTGGTTGCGACACTGCGCGGTAAGCCCCGCGCCGAGTATCGCCACAAGGATCTGGGCATGGTTGTGGACCTGGGCGGCTGGGATGCCCTGGCCCTCCCGCTCGGCATCGGGTTATGTGGCGCCCCGGCGCAATTCGTGACCCGCGGCTATCACCTGATGGCCACCCGCACCTTCGCCGCCCGTGCCCGTATCGGTTTCAACTGGGCCTTGCACGCCCTCACCGGCGACGACTTCATTCGCCTCGGCTTCGGTGACGACGCCCCGCACACCATCGGCGATTTCGAACGCTCCGCCGCCTATCTGAGCCCCGATCAGGTTGCCGCCGTACTGAATTCCCGAATATGACGAAGCCCCGGTCCGGGTGGAGGACCGGGGCTCGCCGGGCGGCCGGTGTCCCGGCAGACACTCGGCCGCCGGGATCCCGCTAGCGCACCGAGGGGGGTGTGCGATCGTCGGGCTGTGGTTGTCGCTGCTTGCCCAGCAGCGAATGCTTACGGCCGTAGGCGAAGTAGAGCACCGTGCCCAGCGCCATCCAGATGACGAAGCGCAGCCAGGTCTCGATGGACAGGTTGAGCATGAGCCACAGGCAGGCCAGCGCCGCCAGGATCGGGACCAGCGGGACCAGCGGAACACGGAAGCCGCGCTTCAGATCCGGGCGGGTGCGGCGCAGGATCGGCACGCCGATGGCCACCAGCACGAAGGCCGCGAGGGTGCCGATGTTCACCATCTCTTCGAGAGTGCCGAAGTCGACGAACCCGGCCAGCAGCGCGCAGATGACGCCCACCAGGACGGTCAATCGCACCGGCGTGCCCTTGGATTCGGTGTGGGCGAGTCCGCGGGGCAGCAGCCCGTCGCGCGCCATGGCGAACAGCACGCGCGTCTGACCCATGTACATCACCATGACGACCGTCGACAGGCCCGCGATGGCGCCGATGGAGATGATGGACTTCACCCAGGTCGCGCCGTGCAGTGCGAAAGCGGTTGCCAGGGTGGCATTTCCATTGGCCAGCTCGGTGTAGGGCACCATGCCGGTGAGCACGATGGACACGCCCACGTAGAGCACGGTCACAATGGCCAGCGCGCCGAAGATGCCGCGCGGCACATCGCGCTGCGGGTTGCGGGTCTCCTCGGCGGCGGTGGCGACCACGTCGAAGCCGACGAAGGCGAAGAACACCAGGGAGGCGGCCGCGAGCAGGCCGTACCAGCCGTAGCTGGTGCCGCCGGAGCCGGTCAGGAAGGAGAACAGCGACTGCCGCAGACCGTCGGCGTGCTCGGTCGGCTGCGCCGGGGGAATGTAGGGCGTCAGGTTGGACGGCTTGAAGTAGGTGGCGCCGACGACCAGCACCAGGGCGATCACCCCCAGTTTGATGGCGACCGCGACGGCCGACACCCGCGAGGACAGCTTGGTGCCGGTGGCCAGCAGCACGCCGACGACGGCGATGATGAGCACCGCGCCCCAGTCGAAGGTGATCGACCCCAGTTGCAGCACCGGCGGCTGCGAGCCGAGCACTTCGCCGAGGTATTGCGACCAGCCCTTGGCCACCACGGAAACCGCGAGGGCGAACTCGAGGATCAGGTCCCAGCCGATGATCCACGCGATGATCTCGCCGAAGGTGGCGTACGCGAAGGTGTACGCGCTGCCAGCCACCGGCACGGTCGAGGCGAATTCGGCGTAGCACAGCGCGGTCAACCCGCACGCGATCGCCGCAAAGACGAAGGCGAGCGAGACCGACGGTCCGGCCACCGTGCCCGCGGTCCGTGCGGTGAGGGTGAAGATGCCCGCGCCGATGACCACCGCGACGCCGAAGATCGTCAGATCCCGTGCGGTTAGATCCTTGCGTAGCTTGGAATCCGGTTCATCGGTATCCCGGATCGACTGTTCGACTGATTTGGTGCGGAACAATCCGCTCGTGATCGCCACTCTTGGTTTCCTCCTTGAAACTCCGGTGCTGCGGTCAGATCGACCGCGGGATGGCGTCGAGACGCCGCTCGGCGAACCGGTTCGCCGCCTCGCCCGTTCCGATTCCTTCGTGCTGCGCGGCCGCGATGATGTCGCGGACGCGATCGAAGATGCTGGTGACATCGGCTTCCACGGCGGCCGGTTCGGCCTGCCGCAGTTCACCCGCCACCTGAATGAGGCCGCCCGCATTGGCGACGAAGTCCGGCACCCAGGTGATGCCCCGGCCGCGCAGCGCCTGCTCGACCTCCGGATGCGCGAGCTGGTTGTTGGCCGCGCCGCAGACCAGCTTGGCCGCGATGGCGTCGGCGCTGGACATGGTGAGCGTGGCGCCCAGCGCGCACGGCGCGTACACGTCGACCGGTGCGGTGGCGACGTGGCTGAGCAGCCGCACCGACGGGTGCTCCTGCGAGACCCGCTGCATGGCAGCCTCGTTCACATCGGTGATGCACACCTCCGCGCCGTCGGCGAGCAGCATGGCGGTGAGTTCGCGGCCCACCTTGCCGACGCCCTCGACGCCGACCGTCCGACCCGCCAGCGACGGTGTGCCCCAGACGGATTCGGCGCCCGCGCGCATGGAGTGGAAGACGCCGAGCGCGGTCAGCCGGGCGCTGTCGCCGGAGCCGCCCGCGGCCTTGCTGCGGCCGGTCACGTACCCGGTGTGCTGTCCGATGAGGTCGAGATCGTCGGTATTGGTGCCCACGTCACCGGCGGTGATGTAGCGCCCGCCGAGGGTTTCCACGAAGCGCGCGTAGGACGCCAGCAGCGCCTCGGTCTTGGCCACGGCCGGATCGCCGATGATGACGGCCTTGCCGCCGCCCAGGTCCACGCCGGAGGCGGCGGCCTTGTAGGTCATGCCCCAGGACAGGCGCAGCACGTCCTCGAGGGCCGCGCCCTCGGTGGCGTAGGGGTAGAAGCGGGTGCCGCCGAGCGCGGGGCCCAGCGTGGTCGAATGGATCGCGATAATGGCCTTGAGGCCGGTCTTGTCGTCTTCGCAGAACACGACCTGTTCGTGGCTGCGGCGGCTCAGCTCGTGCGAGCGGCCGAAAACCCCTGTCTCGGTGTGCATTGCGGTCACGATCGATTCCTCTCTTGATACCGCCGGGTGTGGCGGTGTTTCGGTTACCGCCGGGGTGTGGCGGTGCTGGTCGCCGCTGTCGGCGGCCGCCCCTCGTCGTTCCGGCGTGGATGTGGCCGGAACGACGAGGGTGTTGGGGGCTGGGTCAGTGCTCGATGCCGAGCGCGCGCAGACCGGCCCAGTACTGCTCGACATTGCCGAGCTTGACGTCCTCGTAGCCGCGCACCACATCGGGCAGTCCGGCCGCCTGGACGGCGGTGTCGTAGTTGCCGGTGCTCAGCGCGACCGCCAAGTGCCGGACCATCTCGGTGTAGTGGGACAGCAACTCCCGCTCCACCTTTCGCACCTGCGCGTAGCCGAACGGGTCCAGGGGGGTGCCGCGCAGTTTCTTGCCCTTGGCGAGCAGCTTCAGCGCCACATGCGATTTCGGCCCGAGACCGATCTTCTTCTTGCGGCCCATGGCGCGCAGGATCGGCGGATGCAGCTTGTAGGTGAGGTTCTCGCCGCCGGGCACCTGCTCGCGCACCTGGTCGAGGAAGGCCGGATCCACCAGCAGGCGGGCGACCTCGTACTCGTCCTTGTAGGCGGTGAACTTGTGCAGTCCGCGCGCCACGGCCGCGCTGAAATCGGTGCGCTCGGTAACAGTCCTCTCGGCGGACCAGACGAGCTGCACCGTATCGATGTAGCGCCGGGCGACCTTCGCGCTCTGGAAGTCGATCAGTTCGGCGGCGCGCAGCTCCACCAGTCGCCGGACCTCACCGTCGAAGGTGGTCCCGGCCAGCAGTTCGGCGGGCACCTCGGCCCGAACCCACTGCGCCCGAACGGATCCGACGGCCGCGGCGAAGGCGGCGGGATCGGCGATGGCGACCCGGCCCCAGCGGAAGGCCGCGATATTGGCGGCCACGGCGACACCGTTGATGCTCACGGCCTCCTCGATGGCCGCCGCGGGCAGGCGCAGGCCGCCGGACTGGAAGGCCGCGCCGACCATCAGGAAGTTGGCGGCCGCGGTATTGCCGAACAGCTTCTCGGCCGCCGCGAGCGCATCGAAGTGATGCAGCGAATTCGACGCCGTGCCAAGACGATCCAGCAGCGTCTGCGTCGGCGGGTAGGCGACGTTCTTGTCGTAGACCATATCGCCGGTCGGCGTCTGGCTGGTCGAGGCGATGGCGATGGTGCTCGCGGCATTGCCGTACTGCAGGTTCTTGGGATCGGTGGCGGTGAGCAGATCGATGGCCACCACGCAGTCGGCATTGCCCGGCGTGAGCCGGTTGGACGGCTCCAGTTCGGTCGCCGAGAACCGCAGGTGGGATACGACCGGACCGGCCTTCTGGCTCAGGCCGATCTGATCGAGGCTCTCCACCTCGTATCCGGCCCGCAGCGCGGCGGTGGCCAGCACCTGGTTGACGGTGACGATGCCGGTGCCGCCGATTCCGGCGATGAGCACGTTCTGCGTGCCCTGCGGTGCGCCCAGCCCCGGATCGGACACCGTGGGCGGCTCCGCGGTCTTGCGCTTGGATCCCTTGCGGCCCTTCTTGTCCGGCGTCAGCTCGACCGTCACGAAGGACGGGCAGTCGCCGTCGAGGCAGCTGTAATCGGTATTGCAGGAGGTCTGATCGATGCGGGTCTTGCGCCCGAATTCGGTCTCGACCGGTTGCACCGACAGACAGTTCGACTTCACGCCGCAGTCGCCGCAGCCCTCGCACACGGCCTCGTTGATGATCACCTGGGTATTGCGGGTGGGCAGGGTGCCCCGCTTGCGCTGGCGGCGCGCGTCGGCCGCGCAGTGCTGGTCGTAGATGAGCACGGTCGTGCCCGGAATCTCGCGCAGCAGCCGCTGCGCCTCGTCGAGCCGGTCGCGATGCCACAGCAGCGTGCCCTTGGCCAGGGCTTTCTTATTGTGCCACTGGGGTTCGTCGGCGCAGACGATGATCTGCTTCACGCCCTCGATGGCGAGCTTCCGGGTGATCTGCTCGACCGACAGGATGCCCACGGCGTCCTGTGCGCCGGTCATGGCGACGACCTCGTTGTAGAGCAGTTTGAAGGTGATGTTCACCCCGGCGGCCACGCAGGCCTGCACGGCCAGCTGTCCGGAGTGGAAGAAGGTGCCGTCGCCGATGTTCTGGAACAGGTGCGGCACATCGGTGAACGGGGCTTGGCCGATCCACTGGCTGCCCTCGCCGCCCATCTGGGTCAGCCCGGTGACCGCGCTGTCGGCGCGCCCGGACATGGTGACCAGGGTGTGGCAGCCGATGCCGCCGCCGCCGATGGAACCCTCGGGCAGCGCGGTGGAGCGGTTGTGCGGGCAGCCGCTACAGAAGTACGCGGTGCGCTTGGTGGACAGCACCTCCAGCGAAAGCGGCGGCGGCGCGGCCTTTTTCAGCTCGACGCGGTCGCGCAGCACGCGGCGCAGCGGGCCGAGCAGGCGGCCGGGGGTGAGTTCGCCGTCGAAGGGCATGAGCAGTGCGCCGCGCTCGTCGTGCTTGCCGAGGATGCGCGGGGTGTGCTCGGTGCCGTAGAGGATCTCGCGGATCTGGGTCTCGATGAAGGCGGTCTTGTCCTCCACCACGACGATCTGCTCCAGGCCCCGGGCGAACTCGGTGACCTTTTGCGCCCCAACGGGATACGGCATGCCGATGCGCAGCAGCCGGATGCTCGCGCGGTGCAGGGCCGCATCGTCGACACCGAGATCGAGCAGCGCCTGGCGGACGGAATCGAAGGTGGTGCCGGTGGCCGCGATGCCGATCGTGGCATCGGCGGGATTCACCTCGATCACATCGAGATCGTTCGCCGCGCCGAAGGACCGGACCATCTCCCAGCGTGGGCCGTACAGATCCGCCTCGGCCAGCACGCTGTCGGTCGGCGCGGCCATGGGCCGCTGCCGGTAGGCGAAAGGCTTGCCCTCCCACTGCACTTCGGGCACAGTGAGCGGCAGGTCTGCGACCGCGGCGTCCACCGTCCAGGCGCCGTCGGCGACATCGGCGACGATCTTCATGGCCACCACGCAGCCCGAGGCCCGCGACAGCGCCACCCCGGCCATGCCCATGGTGATGATCTCTTCGGCATTGCGCGGGAACAGCACCGGAATGCCCATGGCCGCCAGGGACCGCTCGCTCACCGCGGGCACGGTCGAGGATTTGGAGGCCGGATCGTCGCCGACCAGCAGCAGGACGCCGCCGCGCGGATTGACGCCGTACATATTGGCGTGCCGCAGCGCATCGGTGGCGCGGTCCACGCCGGGGCCCTTGCCATACCACACGCCCACCACGCCGTCGTGGGTCGCGCGCCCGGCCGGAAGGTCGGCCTGGCTGCCCCATACCGAGGTGGCGGCGAGTTCCTCATTGAGTCCGGGTACGAAGGTGATGTCGTGCTCGGACAGCACATTCGGCATGCCGAGCAGCATCTTGTCGACGCCGCCGAGGGGGCTGCCCTGATAACCGGAGACGAAGGTCGCCACCCGGCGACCGGCGCGAATATCTCTGACGTGCTGTTCGACCAGCAATCGGGCAATGGCCTGTACGCCCGTGAGCAGAACCGGACCCGCGCCGGAGCGATAGCGGTCGGCGAGGTCGTACGGTGCGGTTGTCTCGGCCTGCGGGCGGGATGACGGGCAGGCAACGCTGGTCATGGACAGTCACCACACTTTCCACAGCCCAGATCGTGAGCTGCAAACGAAGGGACTTGCAATCGGTGCAGCGAAATCTGCCGGGATGTGTGTTTTGTGTCAATAGCCGCCCGGAAAGTTGATCAGACTGCTCAAAAGTGATCTGGAGCACTACCGCTAATGAGTCAATCTGCTCGGTGGTGGGTGTCCCCGGTCACATCAGGCGGAATCCGGATTGTTCGTCAGATGTTCGACCAACGGCAGTGAGCGGTATTCGATGGGCGTCGCCAGGGCCAGCATGGTCTCGGTGTGCCGCACTCCCGGGATTGCGTGCACTCGCTGAATGATGCCGAGCAGATCCTGCTGTGTCTGTGCCCCGATGCGCACCAGCAGATCCGATCGGCCCGTGGTCGCGTGCACCTCGAGTATATGGGGGAACGCCCGCAGGGCGTCGACAATGTCGTCGATCTTGTTCTGATCCAGTTCCACGCCGAGGAACGCGTGCACCGCGAATCCGATGGCCTGTAGATCGATCGTCGGCGGATAGCCCCGCACCACCCTCGCCGACTCCAGCCGCTTCATGCGCGCCTGCACCGTGTTCCGGGCGATACCCAAGCGCGCCGCCAACTCCAGGATCGGCGTGCGCGGATCGGCCGCCAGTTCCTTCAGCAGCGCGGCATCCAGGTTGTCGATCTTGATGGCCACACCGCATTTTCGCATGACACTCTGAAGAGGCCACCGCATATCGCAGGTCCGGGCGCGTGCTCAGGCGACGCGCTGGGCGCGGTCGATCCCATTGACGAGGACCGACAAGAGGACGGCGGCGAGAAACAGCAGCCCACAGGAGACCCAGAACGCCGGGGCGCTGCCGATCGAGAACCCGACCCAGAAGGCGATCCAGCCGCCGATCCAGGTGACCCACCAGGCTCCGGCCAGCGCGGTCGCAACACCCGAACCACCCGGCCGGGTCAGCTGATGGATGGCGACGACCGGGAGGAACAGATTGGCGAGGGGGACGATCCAGCCCGCCACCACCCAGGAGCGGCCGAGGCGCGGCCCGCCCGGGCTCAGGGTCTCGGCATTGCGGTTCGCGCGCAACTGCCAGCAGATGAGGGTCACGGCCGCGATCGGTACGGTGATCAGCAGCGCCGCGAAACCGAGCATGGTGGGTATGGCCCAATCGCTCAGGGCCGCATCGTATTCGGCCGAGTCCTCGGACAGACTGTCGAGGTAGTCGTACTTCGACATCGCGGAGGCGATCACCACCGGACCCAGCAGCACCGGAAACAGCAGGAACGAGGCCGCCGGGCCGAGGTAGCGGCCCACGGCAACGGGTTCCCGATGCACGACGCCGCCGAATTGCCCCGGCGCTCCCGGATAGGGTTGCGGAGCGGGGATATCCGGGACCTCTCGCCCGCGCTGCCACTCGGTGACGCGGGACAGCACCGTCCGTACGGCGAACGCCGAAACGGCGGCGGCGATCACCGCCCCCGCGAAGAGCGCCACCGATATCGCGGCGCGCCCGGAATCATCGGACCACCCGTAGCGAACGGAAATGCTCGTCAGCAATCCGATGAACCACAGGAGCAGGCCCACGAACCAGCTCGCCCACCACAGCACCACGATCGGCGTGGTGGAATTCGCGGGCAGCCGCACCGAGTTCGGCGCCGTACGGGGATCGCTGGCCCGTTGCACATCATCGAGAACAATGGGTGGAACGAACCAGTTCGCAATCGGGAGAAAGCCCGCGAACACCCAGCCTCTGGACATGCGATGCGGTGTCGCGCAGAGCAATTCGGCATTGGACCGGGCCCGGTACAACCAGATCACGAAGAGAATGCCGAAGATCGCCTGCAGGCCCAGCGTCACCGGCGTGGCCCAGTTCATCCATTGTTCGGAAGCGTCGAGGGACGCCAGATACTCGTCGACGTCGATCGTCCCGGCTTCGAAGTCGCTGAGCAGCAGCCAGAATTGCACGAAGATGCCCACCTGAACGACGAGCGCGCCCACGACCGCGGCCGCGGCCACGGTCAGGGCGAACGTCAGGCCGCTCAGTGACCGCAGGACGGTCGTCGGCGGTGTGCGCACGGCGTAGGCATCGGATCCGTAATAGGCGGCCATCGGCCATCACCCCCAGCGACTTTCAAGCTTCTCGCCAGGCAGGCTATCGGGTGTCCCGCCGGTGGAAAATCTGTTTCGCTCTCACGCGAAACAACCCCGCGTGCCTTTTTGATTCCACGACTATCCGCCGGTGATTCACCGGGTTCGGCGCAGTAGAATTCGTTGATGACCGCCGCCGCCGATTCGGCTCTGGCAATGCGTGAGCGGATCCTGGGTGTCGCCTACGAGCTGTATACCCGCCATGGCGTGCGCGCCGTCGACGTGGCCGAGATCGCCGATCGGGCTGGTACCGCGGAAGCCGTGCTGCGTCAGCATTTCGCGACGGTCGACGACCTGGTCCTGGCGGTGCTCGAGCGCCGGGAACGGTTGTGGACCTTCGGGTTGATCGAAGAGCAGTCACGGTGCCGCGGCGAGACTCCCGAGGACCAGTTGCTGGCGATGTTCGATGTCTTCGAGGAGTGGTTCGCGGCCGACGATTTCGACGCGTGCACCTTCATCAACGTGCTGCTGGAAATGGGCGCGGACCACCCGCTGGGCCGGGCTGGAATCGATTACCTGCAACACATTCGGGATATCGTGCGCACCCGCGCCGAACGCGCCGGGCTCACCGACGTCGACAACTTCTCCCGTTCCTGGCACATCCTCATGAAGGGCTCGATCATTGCCGCCGCCGAAGGCGACCTGCTGGCCGCCCGCCGCGCACAGCGCATGGCGCGGCTACTGATCGAAGTGCACCGCCCCCGCGCCGAATCTCCGCAATCCGCAGGCTAATTCGACCCGCCGCACAATGGACGCGAGCCGAGATCCCTTGCACCGTAACGTATCCGACGTCTATTCGGTCGGCCGCTCACCGAGTGACCGCTCCAACCGTTCGGCGTACCGGACGAGCAGGTCGGCCGGATCGGCGGGCGGGGTCCGAGGGCGCCAGATGGCCCGGAACTTACAGATCCGGTTCGGCGATCAGGCCGCTGAGAATGTGACACGCGCGCGACGGTGCGTGCGTCTCGTTTGTCCGATCCAGTCGTAGGGTCGAGGCCGCTGATAGCGAACGGTCTCATGCTGCGGAGGTCGGTGAATGCGGGTCTGCGTGAGTGGTCGTCGGATGGTCTGCGGCTGTTGTCTTGCCTTGTTTGCGAGCAGTACCGGGGTCGGTGCGGCGCAACCCGCATCGGATACCGAGGAGGTGATACCGCGGGTGCTGGCCGCTGCCGTGACCCGTGACCTCGGGATCGGGGGGTCTCAATATTTGAAGCGGGCCGAGGAGGGGCAGCGGCTGGCGGCGTTTCGGGATCGGGCGCGCAAGTCATACGACCGTGAGTTCGCGGGTGTGTGGATGGACGGGGATCGCGCCATCGTGGCGCTTGCGGATGGGCCGAGTCGGGACATTGTCGAGGGGGAGGCCGAGAAGGCTGGGTTCGTCGTCGAGCGGGTGGCGCACAGTGAGGCGGAATTGTGGCAGCGTCGCGATGCGCTGTGGGGGTGGATTGCGGCGCAGCCTGCCGATCTCGCGGGGGCAATGCTCGGGGACGGTATCGATGTCGCGCGCAATACCGTTGTCCTGCACGCCACCAGGGATCCGGCGCTGCCGCGGGAGCTGGGGGATGTCGCGGTGGTCACCGTGCCGGAGGAGCCGAAAGGTGAACCGGATCCGGAATCACCCGATGTGCGACCACTGGTCATTGCAGAGGCTGGCGCCGACTACATCGGCGGTCGCGCCTACGCCGTCGTCAGGAAGGGCGGAACCGGCCGCTGCTCACTGGGTTTCAATGCCACCGATGGGGACGGGAAGGCGGTTTTCATTACCGCCGCGCATTGTGATCCCAACCAGGACGGTCAATCCGGCGGCGGGTCTGCCGAACCGGCGAAGGTGTACGACTACAGCACGGGCAAGCGGGGTGTTGAAGTCGGATCCTTCACGGTCTCGAAGTACGGTCCACGGGACTATGCGGTTGTGCGGGTCCTGGACGCGCAGGCCTCGCGTTTCCGGAACAACCTGGTAGGCGCCGAGACGCTGCCGCTGCCCGGTCCGCCGCCGCCCAACCCGCCCGCGCCATCGCCGAGCGGATCCCAGGGCAGTGCGTCCGCGCCACCGGCGGGCAGCAGTGGTCCGGCGCAGGGCACGGTGGTGGAGCCGGGTGCGGCTCTCGCTGTCGGCGAACCCGATCCGATTCGCATCGATGGCACCGCGTCGCCGGTGGTCGGCGCACCGGCGTGCAAGTCCGGTGCGATGACCGGTCTCACCTGCGGAACCGTCACCGCGATCGGTCGGACCTACGACCAGTCCGACGGCGGTACCCAGAGGACCCGTATGGAAGGTCACTTCCAGATCGATACCTGTGCCGTGCGCGGGGACAGCGGCGGGTCGGTCATCACCGGAACCAAGGCCTTGGGCGTCTCGGCTTCGGCCTGGCCCGCCTACCACTGTGACAAGGGCAACTATCTCAACGCGCAGCCGATCGACATCATGCTGACCGAAGTGCCCGGACTGAAGATCCGCACCGGTTGAGGCGAAAACGGTGAAGGCCCCGGTCCGACAGGACCGGGGCCTTCACTTCGGGTGGCTGACGGGACTCGAACCCGCGACAGCCAGGATCACAACCTGGTGCTCTACCAACTGAACTACAGCCACCATTGCCGGGCGTTTCCGGCGCGGTAGATCGTATCGCGATCCGGCTCTCAGATCCTAATCGGCTGGTTGGGCCGTATTTCCGGCCTGTTTGGCGCTGCTGCCGAGTTCGGCTGCGACGGCCGCGATCTCTGCGGTGGACGGGCCGGGCGCGGGGACAAAGGCGGTGCGGCGGTAGTACTGGAGTTCGCGGATCGATTCCTGGATATCGGCCAGGGCGCGGTGGGCGAGGCCCTTCTCCGGCTGGCCGAAGTAGATGCGCGGATACCAGCGGCGGGCCAACTCCTTGATGGAGCTGACATCGATCATGCGGTAGTGCAGGTGCGCGTCCAGGGTGGGCATATCGCGGGCGATGAAGCCGCGATCGGTGGCAATGGAGTTACCGGCCAGCGGCACCGTGCGCGGGGTGGGCACGTACTCCTTGATGTACTCCAGGATCTGCCGCTCGGCCTCGTCGAGCGGCACGGTGGAGCGGCGGACCTCCTCGGTCAGCCCCGACCGGGCATGCATCTCCGTCACCACCGGCGGCATGGCCGCGAGCGCGGCGTCATCGGCATGGATCACGATGTCCACGCCCTCACCGAGGATATTGAGATCACTGTCGGTCACGAGCGCGGCCACCTCGATCAGCTTGTCGCTGTCCAGCCGTAGGCCGGTCATCTCGCAATCCATCCACACCACGAATTTGTCGGACACTCGGAAAAGGGTAGTCGTTTCGCTCCCATCGTCCGGGTCGCCCGGCCGCGTCGGGGCTGGGTTGGGGCCTGACCGGGGATTATGGTTGCTGCATCCGGCATCGATAGCGGTCGGTTCGTTGGCAGGGCAATTCTCTCGAGCAGTGCAGTTGGCAGAGCAGACGGAGGAAGCGCGATGACCACCCCGCAGGAGAAGGCAGCGGCGGCCCGCAAGGCCGCGGAGGAGGCCGCGCGCATCGCGGCGGAGGCAGCGGCGGCGGCCGAGGCCGCGGAACAGGAGGCGGCGGCGCAGGACGCGGCGGACAAGGCCACAGCCGCGGCCGCGGAGAAACCGAAGGGCGAGGCCGATCCCGGCGGCGGCGATGAGGCCGCGGCGCAGATCGCGGCCGGGTACGCCTTCGAAGGGCTGGCGCTCGAGCTGGGCACCGTCCTGGTGGACGGCAAGGTGCATCCCGATGCGCGGGTGCGGATTCCGATGAAGACCATGAACCGGCACGGGCTGGTCGCGGGCGCGACCGGTACCGGTAAGACGAAGACGGTGCAGGGGATCGCCGAGCAGCTCTCGGAGGCCGGGGTGCCGGTGGTGCTGGCCGATATCAAGGGTGACCTGTCCGGCCTGTCCATGCCCGGGCAGTCCAATGACAAGATCCTCACGCGCGCACGGGAAACCGGAGACGCGGACTGGGCGCCGAGCGGTTTCCCGTGCGAGTTCGTCTCACTGGGCACCGAGGGCATCGGCGTGCCGATCCGGGCCACGATCACCGCATTCGGCCCGATCCTGCTGTCGAAAGTCCTGGGCCTCAACGAAACTCAGGAATCCACGCTCGGCCTGATCTTCCACTGGTCGGATCAGAACGGCTTCCCGCTGCTCGACCTCAAAGACCTGCGGGCCGTTATCCAGTTCCTCACCAGCCCCGAGGGCAAGGAGGACCTGAAGGGCATCGGCGGCGTCTCGGCCACCACGGCGGGCGTCATCCTGCGCGCCCTGGTCAATCTGGAAGCCGACGGCGGCGACACCTTCTTCGGCGAACCGGAACTCGACCCCGCCGATCTCATCCGCACAGCGGGCGGCCAGGGCGTCATCACCCTCTTCGAACTGGGCGCGCAGGCGGCCCGCCCGCAAATGTTCTCGACCTTCCTCATGTGGGTACTGGCCGACCTCTTCCAGACCCTGCCCGAGATCGGCGATATGGATAAACCCAAGCTGGTCTTCATCTTCGACGAGGCGCACCTCCTGTTCAATGGCGCCTCCAAGGCGTTCCTGGACCAGGTCGAGCAGACGGTGAAGCTCATCCGCTCCAAGGGCGTCGGCGTATTCTTCTGCACCCAGCTCCCCACGGATATCCCCAATTCCGTTCTCTCCCAGCTCGGTGCGCGCATCCAGCACGCCCTGCGCGCCTTCACCCCCGAAGACCAGAAGGCCCTGTCGAAAACGGTCCACACCTATCCGAAGACCGCCACCTACGATCTCGAAAAGGCGCTCACCTCACTGGGTATCGGTGAAGCCGTCGTCACGGTGCTCTCCGAAAAGGGTGCGCCCACGCCGGTCGCCTGGGCGCGCATGCAGCCACCGCGTTCCCTCATGGACACCATCGGCGACGACGGAATCCGTTCCCGCGCACAATAGTCCACCCTCTACGCCAAATACGGCCAAACCATAGACGCCGACTCGGCCTATGAAATCCTCGCCGAGAAAATGGCCGCCGCCGCCAAACAGGCCGAAGCCGAAGCGGAAGAAGCGCCCCCGGCCCGTTCCTCCCGCTCCAAGCAGCCCCCGCCGGACGAGTCCATGGCCGAAAAGATCGTCAACAACCCGGCGTTCAAGAACCTGCTCCGTTCCGCCGCCACCGTCGCGGGCCGCGAAATCAGTCGCAGCATCTTCGGCACCCGCAAACGCTGACCTGCCGAGGCGGTGTGGGGGATGTCCCCCCCACACCGCCGCTGTCAGCGTCCGATATCGCGAGCAAGCAGGTCGTCGATGGTCTCGCGCCGAATGAGCTCCCGGCAGTCGCCATCCCGAACCGCGACAATGGGCGGCCGTCCGACGCCGTTGTACGACGACGCCAAGCTGTGGTGGTACGCGCCGGTGCACGGCATGGCCAGCACTTCCCCCGGCCGCAGGTCGACCGGCAGCCGGACATCGGTGGCGAGAATATCCCCGGCCTCGCAATACCGGCCCGCAATGGTCGCCGTCATCATCGGCCCGGTCGGATGCCGGTTGGCCACGACGGCGTCGTACCGCACGCCGTAGAGCGCGACGCGGGAGTTGTCCCCCATCCCGCCGTCCACGGTGACATAGGTGTGCCCGCCCTCGACCTGCTTGATGGACAGCACCCGATACAGGGTGATCCCCGCCCGCGCCACGATGGCCCGTCCGGGTTCGAGCGAAATATGCGGCCGCGGGAATCCGTGCCGCTGGCAGGCGGCATCCAGCGAGTCCTCGATGATGTCCGCGAGTTCGGGCAGATTCATCTCCGCATCGCCGCTCCGATAGGCGACCGCATGCCCGCCGCCGAGGTCGAGCTCTGTCAGGGTGAGATCGTGTTCATCGCGGATGCGCGCCATTTCCCCCACCATGCGCCGCACCGCCTCGCCATAGGGAAAGGTATCGTAGATCTGCGACCCGATATGGCAGTGCAATCCCACGAGCTCCAGATTCGATTGCCGTACAATGCGATCCACGGCTTCGGCCAGCGCGTGGCTGCCGATCGGAAATCCGAACTTCTGATCGGTGACTCCGGTGCGCACCGCCGGATGGCCGTGCACGTCGATATCCGGCGTCACCCGCAACATCACCTGCTGGGGCCGCGTGGCCAGCGCGGCGAGCAGCGTGATCTCGGTCATGGAGTCCACCACGATGCGCCCGACGCCGCAATTGATGGCCGTCTTCAGCTCGGCGAAGGGTTTCCCATTGCCGTGCAACACGATTCGCTGCGGATCTACCCAGGAGGAGAGTGCCACGGCCAGCTCACCGGCCGAGCACACGTCCAGCGAGAGCCCCTCGTCGGTGATCCATTCGGCGACCGCCCGGGTCAGCAGCGCCTTGCCCGCGTAGATGACCTCGGCATCGGGGAACCGCTTGCGGTACGCCCGGCAGCGGGCCCGCACTTCGCTTTCATCGAGCACATAGGTGGGCGTGCCGTACTGATCGGCGATATCGGCCAGCGCCACGCCGCCGACGGTAATGCGCCCGTCGGCGTCGTAGTGCGTCTCGCGCGGCCAGACCGCCGGATCCAGCCGCGGCAGCATGCCCCCGGACCGCAGCGACGGGAATATGTCGAGCAGCGTCACGATGTCTCCTGAGTCGCCCCCGCCGTTCGGTATGCGGGGCCACTGTCAGGAGTACGCCTGTTCCGGGAGTCCGGAAACACCTGGCTACACGCCCTTGACGAGCGAGTATCCGATCTTGACGGAATGTTGACCGCGCAGGCGGTCAGCCGCCCAGCTTCTTGTACGCGGCACCGGCCACCACCGAGGTGATCGAGCGCGGGCCGAACTGCCCGGCCAGGCTCATACCCTTGCTGATCAGGCCGGGAACGACGCGCATCTTGTTCCGGGCGAGCGCGTCGATGGTGATCTTGGCGGTGTGTGCGGCGGTGACCCAGATGAACTCGGGGATCTTGTTCCCGACCTCTTCCTGGTCCGGATTGTCGGTGCGCACCGGACCGGGAGCCAGCAGCGTGACGTGCACGCTGTGCTCCTTCATCTCCCCGCGCAGGGATTCGGCGAAGGTATTGGTGAACGCCTTGGAGGCCGCATAGGTCGTATTGTTCGGAATCGGCATATTGCCCGCGGCCGAGCCGGTAATGAGGATGCCGCCGCTGCGCCGTTCGATCATGCTCGGCAGGACGGCGAGGGTGAGGTCGTGCACCGCCACCGCATTGAGTTCCATGATGTCGCGCTCGTAGCCGAGATCCAGTTTCGCGAGCGAGCCGAAGGTGGCCACACCGGCGTTATTGCACAGAATCGCGATATCGCGCTTGGCCAGCTCCTCCGCCAGCGGGGCGCGCTGGTCGCGGTTCGACAGATCGACCGCGCGGACCTCGGCGGTGATGCCGTACTTCTTCGTCAGCTTCTCCGCGAGCTGATTCATGAGGTCCTCGCGGCGGGCGACGAGGATCAGCGAGTAGCCGCGCGAGGCGAGCTCTTCGGCGAGGGCGGTGCCGATGCCGGAGGAGGCTCCGGTGACTACGGCGCGGTTCTCAGCGGTGGGTGCAGGCAAGCTCACGGGTAGGGAGTCTATCTCAGGGTGAGGTGGTGGGGAGGTGGCGGTCAGGCGCGGGGTTCGGGTTCCATGAAGGCGATGCCCCAGTTGGCGTGGCCGCGCCAGACGCTCGCGATACGGCCGCCTTGGACTGCTGGTTTGGGGTCGCCGACGGGTCCGCCCGCCGCGCGGATCGCCTCGACCGCGGCGTCCAGGTCGGAGGTCATGAAGGCCACGCCCACCAGGGCGGGAGGCAGGCCCGAGGTGACCGCTTCGATGAACGGCTCGCCGACGCGGTAGAAGGCCATCTCCGGGCCTTCGGGGCCGCGGGGGAAGAAGCGGCGGCGCGGTGGGATGCCAAGGACCGCAGTCAGGTTGGTGACGGCGTCGTCCAGGTCGGGAGCCCAGTAGACGATGTGGTCGACATGGGTGACGCCGTTCGGGTGCGCCGCGGGCGGGGCGTCCTCGGTGTCGCCCGGTAGGGCGGGCACGCCGAGGGTGGCCGGATCGGCGTGAACTTCGTCGAAACCCCAAGCGGGGGTACCGAGGGTGCAGGTCACTTGGCCGATCCGGATCGTGGCGTCGGTGACGGTGAAACCCAGGGCCGCCCAGGCCTGCTCGGTTCCGGGCAGGCCCAGGCGGGTGAGGTTGGGCATCAGATGGCTGCTGCCAGACGGGTGCCCTGGTTTATGGCGCGTTTGGCGTCCAGTTCGGCGGCCAGGTCGGCGCCGCCGATGAGGTGGATCTTGACGCCCGCGGCCTTCAGGGGCTCCTCCAGATCGCGGACGGATTCCTGTCCGGCACAGAGGATGACGTTGTCGCATTCGATGACGGTGGGGCGCTGGCGCTTCTCGCCGAAGCTGATGTGCAGGCCCCGATCGTCGATGCGTTCGTAGTTCACGCCGCCGATCTGCTCGACGCCCTTGGCCTTGACGGCGGCGCGGTGGACCCAGCCGCTGGTCTTGCCCAGATCCTTGCCGAACGAGGAGCTCTTGCGTTGCAGGAGAACGACTTCGCGGGCGGCGGGGGAGGGTTTGGGTGCGGTGAGGAAGCCGCGGGCGTTCGGGTCGTCGGAGACGCCCCACTCTTCCTTCCACTCGTCGAGCTTGAGGCTGGGATGGCCTTCGACGGTGAGGAATTCGCTGACGTCGAAACCGATGCCGCCCGCGCCGATGACGGCGACCTTCCTACCCACGGGCCTGCCCTCGCGGACCAACTCGGCGTAGGTGAGGACCTTGGGATGGTCGATGCCGGGGATATTGGGGATGCGGGGTTTCACGCCGGTGGCGAGGATGACCTCGTCGTAGTTGCCGTCGATCAGTTGCTGTGCGGTGGCGCGGGTGCCGAGATGTAGTCGGACGCCGGTGATTTCGATCTGGCGCGTGTAATAGCGGACGGTTTCGCTGAACTCTTCCTTGCCGGGGATGCGGCGGGCGATATCGAACTGGCCGCCGATCTTGTCATCGGATTCGAAGAGGTCGACCACGTGGCCGCGCTGAGCCAGGCTGACCGCGGCGGACAGACCGGCGGGGCCCGCGCCCACGACGGCGACCTTCTTGGTGCGGCGGGTGGGCAGCAACTGGAGTTCGGTTTCGTGACCCGCGCGCGGATTCAGCAGGCAGGACACGGTTTTCATCTGGAAGGCGTGATCCAGGCAGGCCTGGTTGCAGGCGATGCAGGTATTGATCTCGTCATTGCGGGCCTCCTGCGCCTTGCGGACCCATTCCGGATCGGCGAGCAGCGGGCGGGCCAGGGAGATGAGGTCGGAGTCGCCGCGGGTGAGGATCTCCTCGGCGGTCTCGGGCATATTGATGCGGTTGGAGGCGCACACCGGAATGCTCACCACGTCTTTGACCTTCGCGGTCCACTTCACGAACGCGGCACGCGGAACCGAGGTCACGATGGTGGGGACGCGGGCCTCGTGCCAGCCGATATCGGTATTGATGATGGTGGCCCCGGCAGCCTCCACATCCTTTGCCACATCGACGATTTCGTCCCAGGTCTGCCCGTCTTCCACGAAGTCGGCCATGGATAGTCGGAACACGATGATGAAGTCGGGGCCCACCGCCTTGCGGACGCGGCGGACGATCTCACCGGCGATGCGGCGGCGGTTCTCGGAGTTGCCGCCCCACTTGTCCTTGCGCTTGTTGGTGCGCGGCGCGAGGAACTGGTTGATGAAATAGCCTTCACCACCCATGATCTCGACGCCGTCGTAGCCCGCGAACTTGGCCAGGTAGGCGCAGCGGGCGTAATCGTCGATGGTCTCCTCGACGCCCTTGGAGGACAGTGCGCGGGGCTTGAGCGGGTTGATGGGCGCCTTGATGGCGGAGGCCGAAACACTGCCGGGCATATAGGAATAGCGGCCCGCGTGCAGAATCTGCAGGGCGATCTTGCCGCCCTCCGCGTGCACCGCCTTGGTGATGGCGCGGTGGCGGTAGGCCTCGGTCTTATTGGTGAGCTTGGCGCCGAAGGGCATGAGCCAGCCGGTGCGGTTGGGGGCGTAGCCGCCGGTGATGATCAGGCCCACACCGCCTTTGGCGCGCTCGGCGAAGTAGGCGGCGAGGCGATTGGTGTGCCAGGCCCGATCCTCGAGGCCGGTGTGCATGGAACCCATGACCACGCGATTGCGCAGCGTGGTGAATCCCAGGTCCAGGGGTTCGAAGAGATGGGGGTACGCGCTCATCGCTGAGTGCCTTTCGGGTCGGACGCGGGGGACTGGGCTGTGTCCCGCTGCAGGGCGTCTAGTACTTCGTCACACCAGTCGACAATCCCCTCCTCCACGCGGATACCGCCGCGTAGCACGAGGTACTGGTGCAGCTTCCGGCCGGAGAGCTGATCCGGGGCCGGATAGTCCTTCTTCTCGAATGTGCGATACAGGTCGAGGCGGTGCGCGTGCTGATCGCGATGCCGCTTCACCTCCGCGCACAGGGCGGGCATATCGCCGAGCGAGGCGGCGCGCAGTTTCACGCCGAGTTCATTGCGCATGGGCGCGATATCGATGGGTTCGGCGATCCAGCGGGTGAGTTCGTCCCGCCCGGCCTCGCTGACGGAGTAGACCTTCTTATCGGGGCGGCCCGCCTGCGCCACGGCCTCGGCCGTCACCCAGCCCTGCTCCTCCATGCGCTTGAGCACGCGATAGATCTGCTGGTGGGTGGCGTTCCAGAAGAAGCCGATGGACTTATCGAACCGGCGCGCCAGGTCGTACCCGGAACTGGCGCGTTCGGTCAGCGATACCAGGAGCGCATGTTCGAGGGCCATGCCGCCAGGGTAACTGAGACTAGACGTACTATGCAACTTAGTGCATAGAGCGGGTCAGCGTGCCGCCCGCACCGCCAAAACGGCCGCGACCAGCGCAATCGCACCCGTCGCGAGGCCGGTGACGGCGAAGGCGTGTGACGCCGACAGGGTCGTGGTCCCCGCCAGGCTCAGGAACAGCGACCCGAAACTCGCGATCCCGACCACCACGCCCAGTTGGGTGCCGGTGACCAGGATCCCGCTGGCGTCGGCGGCGACGGCGACCGGGACCCGGCTGGTGGCCCGGGCGACGAGCGGACCGAATCCGAGGCCCAGGCCCGCACCCTGGACGGCGAATACCACCAGGGCCGATACGCCGGGCTCACTCCCGTCCCGCAGGAGCAGGCCCATGCTCGCCATGGAGAGGGCCGCGAGCGCCAATCCGGCGGGCACCGCGGCCGCGTGGAAGCGCGCCGGGACCCGCTGCCAGTTCACGCTGGCGACGGCGAAGGCGATCCCATTGGGCAGGAACAACAATCCGGCGTGCAGCGCGCTGTATCCGAGCGTGCTCTGCAGGTGGATGGCCATGACGAACAGCGATCCGCCGACCGTGCACATCACCAGGAACAGCGTGATGGCACTGAGCACCAGCCCGGGCGCGCGCAGCACCCGATCCGAGAACAGCGGTTCCCCGCCGCGCCGATGCACCCGCCGCTCGACCACCGCGAACACCCCGAATCCCACTGCGGCCCCGCCCAATGCGAGCAGCGACCACAGCGGCCAGTCCTGCTCGTGCCCGAGCACCAGCGGCACCACCAGCAGCAGCACCGACGACGTCAGCACCGCCAGCCCGGCCAGATCCAGCTTCCGCTCCACCCGAGCGGTCACGGGCAGCAGTCGCGGAGCCATCACGAGCAGCGCCAACCCGATCGGCACATTCACCAGAAACACCCCGCGCCAACCGGTTCCGAACAGGTCGGCACTGACGATGAGCCCACCGGCGATCTGCCCGATGACCATAGCCCCCGATGTCACCGCCGCATACGCCGAAATCGCGCGCGCCCGTGTGGCTCCCGTGAACGTCCGCTGAATGATCGTCATGACCTGCGGCACCATGGCCGCCGACCCGATGCCCTGCAAGAACCGGAACACAATGAGCGCAGGCGCATTCCACGCCAGCCCGCACGCCAGCGACGCCACCGTGAAGATAGCCAGGCCCGCCACGAACATCGTCCGCTGCCCCAGCCGATCACCCAACCGCGCCCGTGAGCGGGCAGTGGTTCGATGCCACGGCGCGCCGCAAACTGTCGCTGGGCATCTTGACCGCGCTGACCGTGTTGTCCATGGCGGGGCTGTTCTTCGTCCGCGACGACTACCACTATCTGTGGCTGGGCCTGGTGCTGCTGGCCCTCGGCGCGACCTTCTTCGAACTGTCCAACGTGCCGTATTTCGCCATGCTGCGTCAGGTGTCCACCCCGCAGACCGTCGGCCGGACCTCCGGATTCGGCTGGGCCATGGGCTATTTCGGCGGCATCTTCCTGCTGCTCATCTGCTATTTCGGATTCATCAGCGGGGAAGGCGATTTCCGCGGCCTGCTGGGTGTGCCCACCGATCAGGGCCTGAATATCCGCCTGGTCGCGGTGGTGGCGGCGGTGTGGTTCGCCGCATTCGCGCTGCCGCTGTTCTTCGCGGTGCCGGAACTGCCGCCCACCGATGCCGATCCGGGCGCCGCCGTCCACCTCGAGGCCGGGCCGCGTCGGCATTGGCTGGTGGCCTGGTTCCACGCCATCGGCGATTCCTATCGCGTGCTGTGGCGCGATATCCGCGAGCTCTGGCGCACCGACCGCCGCGCCGTCGGCTTCCTCATTGCCAGCGCCATCTTCCGCGACGGTTTGGCCGGTGTCTTCACCTTCGGCGCGGTGCTGGCGGTCCGCGTGTACGACATCGCCGACTCCGATGTGCTGCTGTACGGCGTCGCGGCGAATGTCGTTGCTGCCCTGGGCGCCCTGGTCGCCGGGCGCTTCGACGACCGTATCGGCCCGAAGCCGGTGATCGTCTTCTCCCTCGCCGCCATCATTGCCTGCGGCCTGGCCCTGCTGGTGGTCTCCGGTGCGCTGATGTTCTGGATGTTCGGCCTGATCCTGGCCGTATTCGTCGGCCCCGCACAGGCTTCCGCCCGCTCGTTCCTGGCCCGCCTGGCCCCGCCCGGCCGGGAGGGCCAGCTCTTCGGCCTCTACACCACGACCGGTCGCGCGGTGTCCTTCATGGCGCCCATGCTGTTCGGCCTCTTCGTATGGGCCACGGGCGAGGACCGTTTCGGCATTATCGGCCTGGTGCTGGTGCTCGCCATCGGTCTGGCGGCGCTGATTCCACTGCGCGCCAACGACTTGCAGGGGCGCTGACCGTCAGGGTTTCCAGGCGCCCATGCCGAGGGCGATGAGCCGGACCTGGAGGACGGCGCGGTCGATGATGCGCGGGCGCTCGCGGGGATCCGCGACGACATAGTCGGCAATGCGATCGGCGACGGTCGAGACGATGAGATCGGCGGCCAGCTCCAGATCGTCGGGCGACCAGGTGTCCAGGGCCCGAATGCGGGACAGGTCGACCACGAGTTCGCGCACGATGAGCTGCATTTCGACCGCGATGGCCCCGCGCAGCGGCGCCGAACCGCCGTGCCGCTCCCGAATCAGGAAGCCCCACAGGTCACGTCGCTGATCGACCTGTTCGAACACGAAGCGCACGGTGCCCGCCAGCCGGGCATACGGGGTCCGGCGCATTTCGCGCAGCGCCAAGCGGAGTTGACGCACCCCCTCCTCGACCAGCGTGGTGCCGAGCTCGTCGAGCGAGGTGAAGTGCCGGTAGAACGCGGTCGGCACGATCCCGGCGGAACGGGCGATCTCGCGCAGGCTCAGCGCCGCGAAGCCCCGGTCGGCGGCCAGCGCGAGGGTGCCGTCCAGCAGGGCCGCACGGGTGCGCTCCTTGCGCTCGACTCGGGTTGCCGCCTGCTCACTCATTTCGATGAGCATACATCCGTTCACATTCGTTCCATTCGAGAGATGTCGCGTGGCTCACACGAACTGCCGGTTGAAGTGGAAGGCCTCCAGCGGGCACACTAACTCAGTGTACAGATGTGCACCGAAAACTTTGGGTGTCGGGTTCACAGCCAACCGACACGACAGGAGGCCCGCATGGTTGGACTCATCGACCTCGTGGAGAAACTGACCACCCCTCATCCGCTGGATCGCTACCTGGAGCTGGTGCGGCCGACCCTGACCCTGCGCCAGATGCGCGCCGAGATCACCCATGTGCGGCGCAGCGCGGTCGGATCGGTCACCCTGACCCTGCGGCCGACCAGGCAGTGGGCCGGGCATCGGGCCGGCCAGTACGTGCAGATCGGTGTGGTGATCGATGGGATCCGCCATACCCGCTGCTACTCACCGGTGAATACGCAGTCCCGCCGTGACCGGCACATCGAGCTCACCATCAAGGCGCATCCGCAGGGCCTGGTCTCGAACTACCTGCACGCCAATGTCATCCCGGGCATGGTCGTGGATCTGGCGCCCGCGTCCGGGGTCTTCCATCTGCCCGAACAGCGCCCCGACCGGATCGTGCTCATCAGCGGCGGCAGCGGCATCACCCCGGTGCTGTCCATGCTGCGCACCCTGGCCACCGAGCGGTATCGGGGCCGGGTGCTGTTCCTGCATTACAACCGTTCGCCGGAATGGGTGCCCCATCGCACCGAACTCGAGGCGATCGCCATGCAGCACAGCAACTTCCAGATCGAATTCCGGTATCCGGAACTGCAGCGCGATCCGCACTTCGGCTACGACGAACTGGAGCGCCTCGCGCCCTGGTTCCACCTCGCCCAGACCTACCTGTGCGGCCCGCCCGGCCTGATGAAGGCGGTGCGCACGGTCTACGAGGCCGAACAGCTGGCCGACCGCTTGCATTCGGAGGAGTTCACGCTCACCGTCGCGCCCGCCGATCCGGCCACCGCGGAGGGCGTCGTCAGCTTCTCCGGCAGCGGCACGTCCATCGAGAACACCGGCGCGAGCCTGCTCGACCAGGCCGAGGCCGCGGGGCTCAGCCCGGCCTACGGCTGCCGCATGGGCATCTGCTTCACCTGCACCGCGGTCAAGAAATCCGGCTGCACCCGCAATCTGCGCACCGGCGAACTCGACGCCGATCCCGATCAACCCATTCAACTCTGCATCAATGCCGCCGTCGGCGATGTAGACCTCGCCATCTGACGCCATTTGTGAAAAAGGAGGGTTCAACATGGCGATACTCACCGAAACCAAGGCCGGACCTCTGGTCCTGAGTCCCGAGCAGGTCGAGGAGATCGGCCGCGAACTCGACGAACTGCGCGCCCGCATCACCGCCGATCTGGGCGACCGCGACCGCGAATATATCTACTCGATCATCAAGGCGCAGCGCGGCTTGGAGATCGCCGGGCGCGGGCTCATGTATCTGGGCTTCCTGCCGCCGTTCTGGCTGGCGGGCGTGGCCGCGCTCAGCGTGTCCAAGATCCTCGACAATATGGAGATCGGCCACAATGTCATGCACGGTCAGTGGGACTGGATGCGTGAGCCGGGGCTGAACTCGCGCGAGTTCGAGTGGGACACGGTGTGTCCGGGGGATCAGTGGCGGCACTCGCACAACTACATGCACCACACCTTCACCAATATTCACGGCATGGACCGCGATATCGGGTACGGGATCCTGCGGGTGGACGAGGAGCAGGGGTGGAATCCGCTGCGGTTGGGGAATCCGCTCTACGCCTTCGCGCTCATGCTCGCCTTCGAGTGGGGCGTCATGGGCCACGACCTGGAGGTGGAGAACATCGTCCGGGGCAAGCGCACTTGGAAGGAGATCAAGGAACTGGTCACCGGGCAGGCGCGCAAGGCGGGCAAGCAGGTGCTCAAGGACTATGTGATCTTTCCCGCGCTGACCGGGCCGCTGTTCCTGTCGACGCTGGCCGGGAACTTCACGGCCAATATCGTGCGCAATGTGTGGACGTTCTCCATCATCTTCTGCGGGCACTTCCCGACCGGCGTACAGACGTTCACAGAGGAGGAGACCGCCAACGAGACCCGGGGGGAGTGGTACGTGCGGCAGATGCTGGGGTCGGCCAATATCACCGGCGGGAAGCTGTTCCACATCATGTCCGGGAATCTGTCGCACCAGATCGAGCACCATCTGTTCCCGGATATGCCCGCCAATCGGTACCCGGATATCGCGCCCGAAGTACGGGCCCTGTGTGAAAAGCACGGCCTGCCGTACAACACCGGGCGGTTCTCGAAGCAGATCGGGTCGGTGTGGGCGAAGCTGTTCAAGCTGGCGCTGCCGCCGTTCCTGACCGGGAAATCGCAACCTGCGAGTGTTATTGTGATGCGCCGGGGGCAGGCTAGCGAAGTGGGCGTATAGATGATCGGGAAATTCGAAAGCAACAAGGATCTGATCCAGGAATTGACGGCGTCCGGAGCGCGGCACGTCGGCAATATCGCAACGATCATTACCGGGACGGTCGCCGAGGTGACCAAGGAGATCGGGGATTGGATCACCGACGCCATCGAGATGCGGGAGGCCGCGGCCGCCGCCGCGCGGGACGCCGCCGCGCAGCGTGGCGAGGACGCCGACGAATTCGACGACGAGCCGGAAGCTCCTGTGGCACAGGAGGATTCGGTAGGCGAGCCGAAACCTGCGGCGAACACGGGTGACGTCATCGACGCCGAGGTCGTGGAAACCCGCCGCTACTGATCACCACACCGGCAGGCGCCGCCGGTGTTGGGCTACGTCTGTGATCAGGTCTTTGTAGCCGTCGGCCAGTTCCGCCAGGCGGTACCAGTGCATGTGGGCTTCGCTGTCGTCGTTGCGGGGGGCGGTCGTCGCTCACGCGGTGCGGGCCGGTGCGGGGGCGGGCGCGGCCGTCGGTGCTCTTGGACGAGCGGGTCGCCGGGAGGGGGCCGCCTAGAGCTTGTTGTGCGGCAACCCATTTGGCGGCCATGCGGTCGATGACGGCGCCCAGGGTTTCGGTGTGGAGGGAGGCGCCGTTGCGGTGGGGGATGTGCCCGGCGACCCAGTCGTCGATGCGCGCGACCAATTGTGTGCGGCGCTCGTCGATGTCTTCTACCAGTTGGCTGCAGGTCGCGACGCGGGTGGGCGTGGCGCCGACGGCGTGGGCGGCCTCGTGGGCGCGGTGTCGGCGCTCGTGGCATCTGGCCAGCTCATAGGCGGAATCGAGGACTTCCCGATCGGGGCGGTCGGCGGATACCGGATCGCGGAAGGCGCGCAACAATAGTGATGGCGAGGGAAGCTCGGCCCCGAATCCCGCACCGATGTAGTCGGTTGCCATGTGTCCCACCCTTAGCCCCTAGGCCGTAGTCGACTGGATGCGCCAGGGCCGAGGGGGTTTCGGGGAGGGGCTCCCCTCGGCTCCGGCGCAGTCCCGCATCCCGGGACGCACAGCCATCACCAAGGGCACGGTGAAGAAACCGGGAAAACCGCGACGATGCGATGAGAAGACTGTCCGGGAAATGCGGGACATATTCAGGAAAGCGCGATAGTCGAAACGGCGCAACCGCCTGGCGCGTGATCGGGGAAGCTGCCTGAAAATCGTTATACAGCATCTCGGTAGGGTCACGTGGGCGCTGCGTTCGGGAGCTGATCGACACCTTCGCGGGGCTTGCCGGAACGGGTGCGGACAGGTCGGTGTCCGGTTGTACCGCCGGGTAGTCCGAGCAGTCTGTTTCTTAGGCTTATGAATAGCTATCGGTGCGGCGCGCCGGGGGCGAGAGCGGCCGTGGTCGATTAGCCTCGGTATTCATGCCCGCTTACGCCTCGTCACCGGAGCTGCGATTCGGCTTCATGTTCGCGCTGGAAGACCCGGAGCGAATTGCCGAAGTCGTGCGGAGTCTGATTGTTCGCCGACAGGTGTCGGTCTTCCGGCTGGCGCATCTCTCCGGCGACAATGGCCCGCCGGAACGCTATGTCGTGAACTGGGCCGCGGTCCCGCAGATTTCCATCACCACGGCCGCGCCGACCCCCGATGAATTGCGTTCCAGCGGAACGATGCTGGTCAACGCGTTTCTGGGAGAAGACGGTGAAGTGAGTCTGTACTCGGCGGAGGGCACTGCCCCGAAGTAGCGCTCGCCGGTGTGTCCGGGGACACGCTCCGTCTCAGCAACCTCACAGCAACAGACCAGGGTCTCGTAAGGCTGCCTCGGCAAAGTGGGTCACGTCGCCGACCGGAAATCCCGATCGACGGCGTTACCAACAGAGAGGTTGAAAAATGATCCCGGTTATCATCCAGACTGGTTCCGCTGCCCTCAACGGCCTGCTCAACACCGGCTCGGCGGCCTTCAGCGGTATCTTCGACACCCTCTTCACCGGCTCTTTCGGCCGCTAAAGCCTTACATTTCCAAGGGTTTTCGGGCAGCGCCCCGGGTGCGAGGCACCCGGGGCGTTTTTTGCCCCACGGGCCCGGACCTGCTGCGGGGGTCCGGGCTCAGCCCAGCAGGGCGGGCGTGCGGCGGGCCTGCAGGATCTGTTCCAACAGCGCGACGAGCACGTGCTTGACCGATTCCCGGTCGCGCGCATCGCAATCCATCATCTGAATGGACGGTGCGATATCCAGGGCCTCGCGCACCTCCTCGAGCTCGAAGTGCTCGGCGGCCTGGAACCGGTTGACCGCCACCACGAACGGCGTGCGCCGCTGTTCGAAGAAGTCGAGCACCGGATAGCAGTCCTCCACGCGCGCGGTATCGACCAGGATGACCCCGCCCAGCGCGCCGTCGAGCAGGTCGTCCCACAGGAATTCGAAGCGTTCCTGCCCCGGCGTGCCGAACAGGTAGAGCACCAGCGACGAATCCAGGGTGATGCGCCCGAAATCCAGCGCCACGGTGGTGGTGGTCTTCCCGGTGGCCAGGCCGGGATTGTCCACGCCCACCGAGACCTCGGTCATGGCGGCTTCGGTGGCCAGCGGCTCGATTTCGGAGATGGCTCCGATGAGCGTCGTCTTGCCGACGCCGAAACCGCCGCTGACCACGATCTTAACCGACGACGCCAGCGCCGGTGCGGAATTCTCAGGGTGCGCGAACAAGATCTCGAATCCTTTCGATGGCGGCGACGGAGAGTTCACTTCCCTCGCTCACCGCGACATGGCCCGCCGAGACGAGATCGCTGACCAGCACCCGGGCCACACCGACCGGCACCCGCAGGGCGGCACCGATTTCGGCAATGGAATGCGGGCGCTGGCACAACCGCACCACCCGCTCCAGCTCGAACCGCAGGGGTGCGGTGAGCGCGGCCGGGGTGGCGCGGACCAGGGTCTCGATACGCAGGCCGTCCACCAGGGGTGTGGTGCGTCCCGCCGTCATCATGAACGGCCGCACCACCTGCTCGTCGATCTCGCCGCCCGCCCGATGCGGCAGCGACGAGGCGGCTCCGGTCCAGCCCACGGGCTGGTTGAGCCTGATCATCCGGGGGTCCGGCAGCCGGTGCGAATCGGTCATCGGCCCAACGACTCCCGTAATTCGGTGATGAGCGCCGGGGTGAGCAGCGCGCCGACGCGATCGGCCAGGACGGCCATCTGATAGCCGACCAGGCCGACATCGGCACTGCTGTCGGCGATGACGCCGATGCAGCTGCCGTTGGCGACCGCGGAGACCAACAGGAACCCGCGCCCCATCTCGATCATGATGAGCCGCAGGCCGTCGAAATCGTAACTGCGCGAGGCGCTTCGGCCCAAACTGGTGAGCCCGGACACAATGGCGGCGAGCCGGTCGGCGCTGGTGCGGTCCAGCCCGGCGGACATGGCCATGAGCAGACCGTCGGAGGACACGGCGACGGCGTCCTGGACACCGTCGGTGGTGCGCACGAAATCGGCCAGCAGCCAGTTGAACGTGTGCGGATCGGTTTCGGTGTAGTGGGTCGTCACGTGCGGGTCCTCCTAGGGATTCGAGCCCGGGCGGGGTGGCTCACCACGCTCGCCGCGCTGATGCCCGGTCCGGAAACCGGCGAGCCTGCTGCGCACCTGGTCGGGGGAGCGGTCGGTCAGCGGCGTGGTGGGCCGGGGGGACGCGTCGGGCGGGGTGCCCGATGCGGGGGCGCTGCCCGGCGCGGCGCCCGAATGCTCACGAGTCTTCCTGTTGCGCTTGACGAGACCGTTTCGCGTACGTTGCACCTCCGGCACCGTTTCGACAACTGTGCCGTGAGATGTGTTCGCGCTCAACGGCGCGGGCTCGGCGCTCGGCGAGAGCTCCTGCTCCGCGCGGGAATCCGGCGCGTCGGCCAAGGGAATCAACTTGATCGGAGGCACGAGCGATTCGCCGTTGGTGCGGGGGCTGCGGGCCTCGTTGACGGCCTCGATGACCGCGCCATTGGTGATCGAGGCCCGCTTGTCCTCGCTCGGGGCGGGCTGTGCGGAGCTGTGCCGCCCGGTCTCGGGCGTGGCCGGTGTGGTTGCCGCCGGTAGGGCCGCGACCGATTTCGAAGCCGCCGGTTTGGTTGCCGGAAGCGCATGCGCTGCAGCATGTTTCGGCTCGGCGGGCAGATCCGGTGCGGTGGAGCTCTCATCGGCGAGCAGGGTGTGCGGCAGCAGCAGGCGCGCCACCACGCCGCTCACCGGCGAGACGGTCAGCTCCACCTCCACGCCGAGCCGCTTGGCCAGGCGGCCCACCACGAAATGCCCCAGGAATCGGGTCGGCGCGACCAGGAAGTCGGCCTCGCCGCGCAGCCGGGCATTGGCGGTGGCGAGCTGATCCGGCGGCATGCCGACGCCGTGGTCCACCACCGCGATCATGTACCGCTGCCCCATCCGGCGGCCGTAGATCTCCACCTCCAGATCCGGTGGGGAGAAGGACAATCCGTTCTCGATGAGCTCGGCCAGCATATGGGCGAGATCACTCACATTGGCGCCGGTAATGGCGACCTCGTCCACCCGGCGCAGCACCACGCGGCGGTAGTCGTCGACCTCGGACAGACCGGCGCGTATGACATCGCTCAGCGGAATGGGCTGCGACCAGCGGCGCGGCGCCGATTCGCCGACCAGCACCAGCAGGCTCTCGGCATTGCGCCGCATGCGGGTGGCCAGGTGGTCGAGCTCGAACAGATTGGACAGCGCCTTGGGGTCGAGCTCCTCGCGCTCGAAATCGCTGATCAGCCCGAGCTGGCGGCGCACCAGGTTCTGATTGCGCCGGGCCAGATTGGCCATGGACTCGGTGGTGTTGCGGCGCAGGCGGGCCTGGGCGGAGGCGAGGTCGAAGGCGGTGGCCTGCACGCGATCCAGGGCGTGCGCCACCGAGACGATCTCGGTACCGGCGCTCTCGTCGGCGCGCACCGGCTCCGGCGGATCGGGCTCCTTGCCGGAGTCGTCGTGCCAGGCGGCAATGAGCTGCGGCAGCCGCTGCTCGGCGACCTCGTCGGCCTCGGCGACCAGGTCCGCCAGCGGTCGGACGATGGCGCGCACGGTGGCCACCACCAGCGCGATCTGCGCGGCCAGGGCGAGCGCCGCGGCCAGGGCGTAGCCCGCGAGCCAGGTGAAGGCGTCCTGGCGCAATGTGGCGGCGCGGTCCCGGATCTCGGCGCCGATGACGCCCTGCGCGCCGTGTTCGGCATCGATGACCTCGGTCATGTGCCGCCACCACAGCTGCGCGTCCACCGGTTCGAGGAGCGGCCCGCGCACCGAGTCGTAGGCGACCGCCTCCGCCTCACCGACCTGCAGGGCGGCATCGGAGCGCAGTATGTCGTTGAGCCGGGAGCGCTGGACCGGGGTGGCGTCGCGGGCGAAGGCGGTGATCGCCACCTGTTTGCCAGCGCGAATGTCCAGGAACTGCACGTACTCCCGGCCGACGAACTCGCCCCGGGTGAACACGCCGTTGAGGAAGCCGCGCTCCTGCGCCGTGTACTCCTTGACGTCGCCGAGCGCGAACAGCGTCTGCAGTCCCCGCCACAGCGCGGTGTCCCAGGTTTCGTCCGGGCTGGGCCGCGCCTGGTTCAGGCCGAGAATCGCATTGGTGTAGAAGCTGAACGAGACCGAGGCGCCGATGCGGCCGCCGTCCACATCCGAGCGATTGGCGCTCAGACCCGAGAGCTGCTCGAGCGCCGCCCGCACCTTGTCGGCGCCCGCGGGCCGGGCGTCGAGGGTGCCGGAGAGCGCGTGCAGGGTGAGATCGGTGATCGCGCGCTGATCGTTGACGGTATTGTGGAGCGTGCCGTCACCGCCGAGCAGGCCATTGGTGAGACCGCGCTCGCGCTGTAGCTCGTGCACCAGATCCTGTACCGCCAGCGCCAGATTCACCGCGCCGACGGCATCGCCGGTATCGCGATAGCGGTCGGCCTCGGTGACGATGATGACGGTGAGCAGCGCCAGCACCAGCGCCACCGAGACGACGAGAATGCGCCGCAACCGCGCGCGAATGGTGCGCGGCCGGGTGAGATCACTTGCCGCCGAGAGCCTCACGCTACCTTTCGGCAATAAACTCGCCGCACGCAAAGCCACGCTCACTCCTGACATCGGCCAACCTGCAAATCTCGTCATATTCCATGAGAAGCAGATGTGCTGCTCGCGTCGGGCAGGAGACATCGGCGTGAACAACGGCTCACAGGAGCGGCGGTCAGGGTTTCAGCGAACCCGCAGCCTCGTAGATCCGGCGCACCACGTCCTCGATATCGGGTTCCTCGATGGACAGGTCACGCACCTCCGCGCGGGCCGAGACCGCCGCGAGCAACTGCGCGGCGGTGGTGCTCTCGGTATCGAAGGCGAGCCGCTGCCGCATGCCCGCGCCCTCGGTGTCCAGCAGTTTCGCCACCGGCAGATCGGTGAGATCGGGCGTGGGCTCGGCGAGGTCGACGGTGAGCACCCGGTGCGCGCCGACGGTGGCGGCCAGTCCGGTGAGCGAGCCGTCATAGGCCAGGAGGCCGTGATCGACCACCAGCACGCGCTCGCACAGGCGCTCGATATCGCCCATATCGTGGGTGGTGAGCAGCAGGGTGGTGCCGCGCTCGGCGCGCTCCTGCCGCAGGAACTCCCGTAATCGCTGCTTGGACAGCACATCCAGGCCGATGGTCGGCTCGTCCAGAATGATCAGCTCGGGCGAGTGTAGCAGCGCCGCCGCGACCTCGGCGCGCATGCGCTGACCCAGCGAGAGCTGCCGCACCGGGGTGTCCAGGGTGCCTTCCATCTCCAGCTGCGCCACCAGTTCGTGGGTTCGCGCCGCGGCGGCGCCCGGCTCCAGCCGATGGATGGCGGCCAGGATCGAGAACGATTCGCGCAGCGGCAGATCCCACCACAGCTGCGACCGCTGCCCGAACACCACCCCGATGCGCGAGGCCAGCTCGCGCCGCTGCCGCACCGGATCCAGGCCGCAGGTGCGCAGCCGCCCCGCGCTGGGCACCAGGATTCCGGTGATCATCTTGATGGTGGTGGACTTGCCCGCGCCATTGGCGCCGATGTACCCGGCCGCCGCGCCGCGCTCCACGCGGAAGCTCATATCGTCCACGGCGGTGAGCACCTCGCGGCGCCGCCGCCAGCGGCCCTCCTTGCGGTGCAGTACGAAAGTGCTTGTCAGGCTTTCGATATCGATAATGGGCTCGCTCACCCGCCGCCTCCTTGATAGTGCCTGGTGCCCAGTCGCCACACCCACAGCGCCGCCGCCCACACCCACAGCGCGGCCAGCGGGGACGCCCACGCCAGCCAGTTCGGCAGCAGCGCCGGACCGGGCAGTCCGAGCAGCGCGATGGTGGGCAGATACGAGGTGAAGGCGACCGGAATCAACAGTGCGAATACGAGTTTCATCGAAGTCGGGAAGACCGAGGTGGGCTGCATCGAGGCATAGGACCCGCCGTAGGTGAAGGCATTGGTCAGTTCGGCCCCGTCGATGAGGAAGAACTGCGCGCCCGCCGCGCAGATGAACAACCCGGCGAAGATGGCGATGCCGGAGATGAGGGTGATGGCGAACAGCGCGATATGCGCTGCGGTCCAATCGATGTCGTTGCGGGACAGGCCGAATCCCAGCACGGTGACGGCCACCGCGATGCGCGCCACCCGGCGCAGGGCGATATCGCTGGTCATGAGCTGTAGCAGCAGGGGTTGCGGGCGCAGGTGAAAGGCGTCCAGCTTGCCCATCCGGATGTAGGTGGGCAGCGTATCGGCATGTCCGACAATCATATCGGCGATGGTGAAGGAGGTATTGCTGAGCCCGAACAGCAGCAGCATGCCATTGAGGGTCAGCCCGCCCAGGTGCGGGACATTGGTGAAGATCACCCACATCTCGGCGAATTCCACCAGGCCGATGAGGAAGGCGCTGAGCACCTCGGTCGCGAAGGACAGCGGATAGGCCCGTTGCGCGCGGATCCGGGAGGCCAGCACCGCGCGGTAGGGAGCCAGGGCCGAGGGGCGTGCGTCAGCCACCCTGCACCTCCAGCTTGCGGCGTCCGGCGCGTAGCATCAGCTGTCCGAGCACCACCAGCGCGATGAGCCAAAAGCACTGCACGGCAACGTTCTGCACCGCGTCCAGTCCCGTGGTGCGCCCGGAGAGCACATCGATGGGCGATTGCAGCATGGACGGGAACGGGGTGGCGTAGGCGAGCATGCGCAGCCAGTCGGGGAACAGGTGCACCGGCGCGAACAGTCCGGCCAGGAAGGTGCCCAGGATCATGTGCAGCGCTCGCATGCCGCGGGTCTCGATGAGCCAGAAGCCGGTCAGGCAGACGGCGAACATGGACAGGAACGACACCGCCATGGCCAGCAGGAGGCTGATCGCGCCGAGCACGTAGGGGCCGGGCGTATTCGGGAAGGCCAGCCCGAAGGTGAGCGCGCCGACGGCGATGCTGGGCAGGCCGCGCGGAATGAGGGTGCAGGTGGCGCGGCCGAGATATTCGGCGGTGTGCGCGAATTGGATATCGATGGGCCGCAGGAAGTCGATGGCGATATCGCCGGTGCGAATGCGTCCGACGATATCGGGCAGATGCCAGAAGGCGATGGCCCCGAGCAGGCCCTGGGACAGCCAGATGTAGGCGCCGATGGTGCCCTCGGAGTAGCCGCCGAACGTCGGATTGACCTCGACGGCGGCCATGAGCACGGCGGCGCGGACGAAGCCGAAGACGACATTGGTGATCAGTCCGGCGGCCATGGCGAGCCGGTACTGCGACTGTCTGCGAAACCCGGCTCTGATCAACTGCCAATAAACCCCCACGTCGGCGCGCACAAGAGATTGACACTACCAACTCGCGGGCCGCTCGGGCATGCCCCCGGAAACCCCTGCCCGCGCCGAAAACGCCGAAAACCATCCGGGGCCACGGCCGCCGGTGGTAGAAACAACCACGTTTCACTTTGCTGCGACGCGAGGATCACCGATGACGATTGCCGAGACGACTGTTTTCGAGGCGCTCGAATCCAATGTGCGCGGCTACTGCCGATCCTGGCCGACGGTCTTCGATACCGCTCGCGGTTCCTGGCTCACCGACGAGCACGGCAAGGACTACCTGGACTTCTTCGCGGCGCGGGCGCGCTCAACTACGGGCACAACAATCCGGTGCTCAAGCGGGCGCTGATCGACTATCTGACCGGGGACGGCATCACGCACGGTCTGGATATGTCGACGGTGGCCAATCGCCGTCTGCTGGAGACCATTCGCGAGGTGCTGCTCACGCCGCGCGGTCTGGACTACAAGGTGCAGTTCCCGGGACCGACCGGTGCGAACGCCGTGGAGGCCGCGCTCAAGCTGGCGCGCAAGGTCACCGGCCGCACCGCGGTGCTGAACTTCACCAATGCCTTCCACGGCATGACCCTGGGCGCGCTGTCGGTCACCGGCAATGCCGCCAAGCGCGCGGGCGCGGGCGTGCCGCTGGTGCACGCCACCCCGATGCCCTACGACGGTTTCGTCGATGAGTCCGAGGACTTCTCGTGGATGCGCCGCGCCCTGGACGACGCGTCCTCCGGACTGGACAAGCCCGCCGCGGTCATTGTCGAAACGGTGCAGGGCGAAGGCGGGGTGAATGTGGCGCGCGCCGAATGGCTGCGCCGCCTGGCCGAACTCTGCGCCGCGCGCGGCATCCTGCTCATTGTCGACGATGTGCAGATAGGCTGCGGCCGCACCGGCCCGTTCTTCTCCTTCGAGGTCGCCGGTATCGCCCCCGATATCGTCACACTCTCCAAATCCATTGGCGGCTAAGGCCTTCCGATGGCCCTGGTACTCATGCGCGCCGAGCTCGACCAGTGGGCCCCGGGCGAGCACAATGGCACCTTCCGCGGCAATAACGCCGCCTTCGTCACCGCCGATATCGCCTTGCGCCACTACTGGTCCGACGCGTGCCTGCAGGACGCGACCCTCGCCAAGGGCGAACGCATCCGCACCCGCCTGACCGCGCTGACCGAGAACTTCCCCGGCATCACCACCCGCGGCCGCGGCCTCGTGCACGGCCTGGTCTTCGACGACGCCTCCCAAGCCGCCAAGGTCTGCCGCATCGCCTTCGAACTCGGCCTGCTGGTGGAGACTTCCGGAACGGCCGACGAAGTGGTGAAATTGCTCCCGCCCCTGACCACCACCGAGGACGAGATCGACTACGGCCTCGGCCTCCTCACCCGCGCCGTGGAAACCGTGCGCGATTCCCACTGACGTCGGTCACCGCCCACACCGGTGCCCGGCCGGTGCCGGGTTCCCCGCTGCGGAGGGAACCCGGCACCACCCCTACCCGAAGTTCGCACGGAACCAGGCCAGTAGCTGCGCTTCGGTTTTGGGCCCGGTGGACGGATTGTCGGCGCGCTGGCCGCAGAACTTGTACACCACGTTCCACTCGTCGTGGACGGCCTCCAGGCGCGGGCGTTCGCGCTGGCCGACGGTTTCGGTGAAGCAGAAGAAGCGCCCTGTCACGATGCTCGACCGCACCCATTCCGCATCGGATCCGGTTCCGCCGCACTCCCGTCCGGGCAGCTGCCGCTGACGCGACTGGTAGCCGACATAGGCCATGGCGCTGTCGGGATAGCCGATGATCAGCACATTGGGCCCGTCCGCGCGGCCCATGCAGGTCAGCAGCGCCGACATCGGTTCCGCCGGTTCATTGTGCAGGCAGTTGGCGCGGGTGTAGGCCGGGCCGGTGCGGGCGAACACGGTCCGGTCGGCGTCGGTGAAGGCATCGGGATCGCCGCGCTCCGGTTCGGTGAGGAACTGGCCGAAGTGGTTTCGCGCGGTGTAGTCGCGTTGCGGCGTATCGGAGGGATACACCCAGGTGTAGATCGCCATGGCCAGGAAGGTCTCGTTGGTCACCGCCAGGCTGGGCAGCGGCGCGCCCGCCGAAACCGCGTGGTTCGCGAAACAGGATTGACGGCCCGCGGCGGCGCCGTTGAAGCCGAGCGAGACACCGTCCTGTCCCGCGGGCTCCCCGGGACAGCTCTCGCCGCGGAAGGTGTTCAGCACCAGGGACTCGTAGTGATCGCGCAGACCGTCGAGGGTTCGGAAACGCCAGAACTGCGTCAATGGCGTGTCCGCCGCCGGATTCGCGGCGCAGGTGACCGCGGCGACGGTGGTGTCGTCCAGCGCGGTGTGCGTGCAGTTGGCGCGTTTGTATCCGGCACTCGCCGCGCGGGACAGCAATTCGATATCGGCCGCCTGGAGCGCGGTGGCATCCGGCACCGCAGCGCCCGCCGTGGTCAACCGGGTCGTCGACCACCCGGCGAAACCGGTCGACGCGGCGACCAGCAGCAGTACGCCCAGCACGGCGAGAATGCGGCGGCCCCGTCCGGTCCGCGTCGCCGGGGGAGCGGACCGGACGGTCACCGGATCCGGCCGCGGAATCGATTCGGTAGGGCCGACGGCCGGTGCCCATACCGTCGTGGAATCCGCAGTGGCCGGTGCGGCGCCGGGCAGCGCGGCACGGGCGGCGGCGCTCAACTCACCGGCGGTGCGGTAGCGGTCGTCCGGATTCTTGGCCAGGCCGCGGGCTACGACGGCATCGAAGGCCGCCGGAATGCCCGGTTGTAGAGCGCTGGGCCGCGGCGGCGGATCGAACAGGTGGGCACGCATGATCTGTTCATTGGTCTCGGCCGGGAACGGCCTTGTGCCGGTGAGGCATTCGAACAGCACGCAGGCCAGGGCGTAGACATCGACGGCCGGGGTGAGATCGTGGTAGCCGAAGCGCTCCGGCGCCATGTAGTGGAACGAGCCGACCGCGCCCTCACCGGTGAGGGACTCGTCGGAATTCGATTGGGCGATACCGAAATCCACCAGGTACGCGAAGCCGTCCCGGGCGACGAGGATATTGTCCGGCTTCACATCGCGGTGCAGCAGCCCGTCGGCGTGCGCGGCCTCCAGGGCGGCGCCGATCTGCCGGATCAGATCCACCGACCACTCCGCAGGCCGGGATCCGCCGCGCCGCAACGATTCCCGCAGGCTCTCGCCGTCCACCAGCCGCATATCGATGAACAGGTGGCCGTCGATCTCGCCGTAGTCGTGGATCGGAATCACGTGCGCTTCGCGCAGCCGCGCCGCGGCATGCGATTCGCGTTGGAACCGTTGCCGGTACACCCGATCCTGGGCCAGCCGATCGGGCAGCACCTTGATGGCCACGGTGCGGTCCTTGACGGTGTCGTACGCCTCGTACACCTCGCCCATACCGCCGCGCCCCACCAGCCGGACGAGTCGATACGGGCCGAAAAGCGAGCCGACCGATAGGGATAGGCGCATATCGGTCATTCGTGCATTCTCGTCTACCCGAAGTTCTCCTGGAACCAGGTCAGTACCGCCGCTTCGGTTTTGGGGCCGTTCTCGGGGCTGTCCTCGGGCAGGGCACAGATCATGACGATCTGAGACAGGTTGTCGTGCATGGCCATCAGGCAGGGGACCTGATTGGCCGGGTCCTTGCTGGTGAAGCAGAAGAACCTGCCCACCGCGGCGCTGCCGCTCTTGCGCCATACGTCGTCGGAGCCCGGGCTGCCGCCGCAGGCGTGGCCGGGGAGCTGGCCCAGATTGGCTTGATACAGGACGTTCGCGTTCTGGCGGTCCACGAAACCCAGGAAGCCGATGCCGGGTTCGCCCAGGGGGGTGCCGCATTCGACCATGGCGGCGGTCGGTCCGGCGGGCGGATCGATATGGCGGCAGTTGGGTGCGCGGTAGCTGTCGCCGGTGTGCGCCATGAGCTCCAGGTCCTCGGCGGTGAAGACATCCGGATCCTGCGCCTTGTCGGGCGTGCGGAACTGTCCGCCATTGGTCTTGGCCCGGTAGTCGCGCAGGGTCGTTTCGGTGGGGTCGGCATAGATGTAGAGCACGATGGCCATGGCCGCCTCATTGGTCAGGATGAGCGTCGGCTTGGGCGAGTCGGGGGTCTCGGCCCGGTTGGCGTAGCAGGACTTGCGGCCGACCTCCTTGCCGTCGACGAGCGAGGGCGCGTCCGATCCCGCCGGATCACCCGGACAGTTGGTGCTGCCCATGGTGTTCAGCAGCGTCCTGTAGTGGTCGCGCATGCCGTCGGCGGTCTTGAAGCGTAGGAAGCGCGCCGACGGTGCGGCGACCTCCGGCCGGGACGGGCAGAAGAAGATCGCCGTCATGGTGGTGTCGGGTCGCTCGTGATAGCAGCCCGCCCGCCGGTAGGCGGCGCCGTTGATGAGGGAGAGCAGTTCGACATCGGCCGCATTCAGCGCGGTGCCGTCCGCGGTCGCCGCGCCGTCCTTGGTTCCGCTCACATGGGCCCATCCGGCGAATCCCCATGCGGCGACGACCAATACCAGTACGGCGAGGATCGCGCCGACCCGCCGCCACCGTCGTCCGCGGCGGATGCCGCCGTGCCCGCCGGTGCCGTCGGTCCCGGGATGGGGCTCGGCTGTTCCGGTCGAGCCGGGGTCGGTGTGCCCTCGCACGCCCGCCGCGGTGAACTGCCCCGAACCGGTGGTCGTGCCGGGGGAATTCGGGCCGGTCCACACCGGACCGGTGGCGGGCCGTCCCGGATTGGTGCCGGGCCGGGACGGATCAGCACCGCCTCGCCCGGGATCGGTGCCCGGCCGGTGTGGGTCCGTCTGCGGCCGAGCCGGATCCGTTCCGGGGCGCACCGGGACCGACGGGGGCGGCCCACCGGCCCAAGCCACGGCGCCGGTGGTGTGCGCGGTCGGGTCGGCCTCGGTTCTGGCTTCGCTGGGATGGCGCGGCCCCGAGGGGGTGGCGTCGCGCTGCGGCTGCGGGTCTCTGGGACCCATGCCGGTGCGCGCCCACTCGCCGGTGCGCGCACCGGGACTCGGCTCGACACCCGCCGCGGCGTGGGCCGCGCTGAGGGCGGCGTGGGCGGCCGCGGCCAGGGCCCCGGCGGTGGGGTAGCGGTCCTGCGGCAACTTGGCCATGCCGTGGGCAATGATCGGGTCGAAGGTTTCGGGAGTGGTGGAGCGGACCTGGCTGGGCCGGGGGACCGGCGCGAACAGGTACGCGCTCATGATCTGCGCCTCGGTCTCGCCGGAGAACGGACGGGTGCCGGTGAGGCATTCGAACAGCACGCAGGCCAGGGCGTAGACATCGGCGGCGGGGGTGAGCTCGCGGGAGCTGAACCGTTCCGGCGCCATATAGCGGTAGGAGCCGACCGCGCCGCCCGCACTGGTGAGGGTGTCGTCGGTGGCGGACTGGGCAATGCCGAAATCCACCAGGTACGCGAAACCCTCCTTGGTGAGCAGGATGTTGTCGGGCTTCACATCACGGTGCAGCAGGCCGTCGGCATGTGCGGCGTCGAGCGCGGCGGCGACCTGCTCGATCAGGCGCACGGTGCGCTCGGGCGAGCCCGGTCCGGCGTGCTGCAGGAGCGCGCGCAGACTGTCGCCGTCCACCAGGCGCATATCGATGAACAGCCGTCCCTCGATCTCCCCGTAGTCGTGAATGGGAATGACACGCGCTTCCCGCAGCCGGGCCGCGGCATGCGATTCCCGCTGGAATCGCTGGCGGTACACCGGATCCTGCGCCATGCGCTCCGGCAGCACTTTGATGGCCACGGTCCGGTCCTTGACCGTGTCGTAGGCCTGATACACCTCGCCCATACCCCCGCGCCCGATCAAGCGATCGAGCCGGTAGGGCCCGAATCGTGATCCGACGGTGAGCGGGTGATCGGAACTGGTCATTGCGTCCTCGGCTCCTCGTCGCGGATCCATTGTGGCAGTTCAGGGGATCCGGCCGACCAAGAATCACACGGATTACAACCGGTGACGATTCGAGCGGCGAACGGCACGCTTTCGGATCATGTGGCCGACGGGTTCGGCCGCCCCCTCGCATTCGTCCCCGCTGCCCGAGGTGCCGTCTTGTCCTTAATTGCCGTGCAGGCCAGTGCCGTTATCGACCGGCCGCGCCGAATCCGGCTGCCCCGCCCCCCGATTGCCTGGATTCGGCTGGTCAGCCCCCTGACACTGGTCGTGATATGGCAGGCCGCCAGCTCGACCGGCGTGCTGCCGGAGCGATTGCTGGCCGCGCCGGTCACGGTGCTGCGGACCGGCTGGGAGCTGATTCAGGACGGCACGCTCGGCGAGGCCGTGGCGGTATCGCTACAGCGCGCGGTGGTCGGTTTTCTGATCGGCGCGGTCGTCGGCGTCGGCCTGGCGCTGGCGGCGGGGCTGAGCCGGGCCGGTGAGTACATTGTCGACCCGACCATGCAGATGTTGCGGACGCTGCCGTTCTACGGGCTCATCCCGCTGTTCATCCTGTGGTTCGGGATCGGCGAGCTGCCCAAGATCGTGCTGGCCGCCTTCGGTGTGGCGATTCCGTTGTATCTCAATACCTTCGCGGGAATTCGCGGGGTGGACGGCAAGCTGGCGGAACTGGCGCGGGTGCAGCGGCTCGGCCGCACCGCGCTCATCGCGCACATCGTGCTGCCCGGGGCGCTGCCGCAGACCCTGGTGGGGCTGCGACAGTCGCTGGGCGTGGCCTGGCTGGCGCTCATCGTGGCCGAACAGGTGAATGCCGATGCGGGACTGGGCTTTCTGATCAATGACGCGCGCGAATTCCTGCGCACCGACGTCATCGTGGTCGGGCTGCTGGTCTACAGCGTGCTCGGCCTGCTCACCGATGCCCTGGTCCGGCTGATCGAGAGGAGAGCGCTGTCGTGGCGACGCGAGTTCTTGGCGCAGTAGGAGAAATCGCTCGAATCCGCGGGCTGACCAAGGATTTCGGCGAGCGGCGGGTACTGTACGGCATCGATCTGGATATCCGGCCCGGTGAGTTCGTGGCACTGCTCGGGCGCAGCGGCTCCGGCAAATCGACGCTGCTGCGGGCGCTGGCGGGTCTCGATACCGAGACCGGCGGTGAGCTCGACGTCTCCGGTGAGGTCGCGGTGGCCTTCCAGGAACCGCGGCTGGTGCCGTGGAAGCGGGTGCACGCCAATATCACCCTGGGACTGCGGCATTCGGATCCGAAGGCGGCCGCGCGGGCCGCACTCGCGGTGGTGGGGCTGAGCGGCCGCGCCGACGCCTGGCCGCTGACGCTGTCCGGCGGTGAGGCGCAGCGGGCCTCACTGGCGCGGGCCCTGGTCCGGGAGCCGGATCTGCTGCTGCTCGACGAACCCTTCAGCGCCCTGGATGCCTTGACCCGCATCACCATTCACTTGCTGGTGCTGGACCTGTGGGCCCGGCACCGGCCCGGTGTGCTGCTGGTGACCCATGATGTCGACGAGGCGCTGCTGCTGGCCGATCGCGCCCTGGTCCTGGCCGACGGCCGTATCGCGCGTGATCTGGCCATCGAGCTGCCGCGTCCGCGCCGCCGCGACCATCCCGAATTTTTCGCGCTGCGCGCCGAACTCGGCGTCACCCCGGAAGGAACCGCATGATCACCCGACGCTTGTTCGCCGCCTTGGCCGTCACCGCGGCGCTCGCCACCGCGGCCTGCGGCTCCGGCGACGACAACGAGAAGGGTGTGCGCGCGGACGGTTCGGTGGATCTGTCGCAGGTGACCCTGCGCATCGGCGATCAGAAGGCGAATGCGCTCTCGGCGCTGCTCGAGGTCTCCGGTGCGGGCCGGGACCTGCCGTACAACCTGGAGTGGTCGCAGTTCACTGCCGGGCCGCCGATGCTGGAGGCCATCAATGCCGGATCCGTCGATCTCGGCGGCGTGGGCAATGCCCCGCCGGTCTTCGCGGCGGCGGCCAGATCACAGATCAAGATCGTGGCCGCCTATACGACCGGCTTCGAGGGGCAGGGCGTCGTGGTGCCCGGCAATTCCGCTATCCGGGATCCGAAGGAGTTGCGCGGCAAGAAGATCGCCATCACCAAGGGCAGTTCGGGCCACTATCACCTGTTGTCGGTGCTGGCCAAGAACGGGCTGAGCTTCGGTGATATCGAGCCGCAGTATCTACAGCCCGCCGATGCGCTGGCGGCGCTGTCCACCGGCCGGGTCGACGCCTGGGCGGTCTGGGATCCCTATGTGGCCCAGGCCGAACAGCAGGGCAATCGGGTGCTGGTGAACGGCGCGGGCTATGTGCGCGGCGACAGCTTCTATGTCGCCGGGACCAAGGCCCTGCAGAACAAGGCCACGACGGCGGCCATTCGCGATCTGCTCCTGCGCATTCAGCGCGCGCAGACCTGGATCAAGGCCAATCCGGAGGCGTGGGCCGAGAAGTCCTCCGCCATTACCGGCGTGCCCTACGACGTCACCCTGGTGGCCGTGAAACGCGCCGTCTACGACCATCATTCGCTCGACGCCGGGACCGTCGCCGGTGAGCAGGAGGTGGCCGACGCCTTCGCCGCCGCCGAACTCATTCCGCGCAAGGTCGATATCACGGAATTCGTCGACACCCGCTTCAACGACCGCTTCACCGCCTAGGAGATCCTCGAATGAGCCTGTCGTTCCATTGGTTCCTGCCCACATCCGGTGATTCGCGCGGCCTGGTGGTCGGCGGGCACGGCACACCCATGTCGGGGGATCGCCCGGCCTCGCTGCACTATCTGAACCAGATCGCGGCGGCGGCCGAATCCAATGGCTTCGAGGCCGTGCTCACGCCGACCGGATCCTGGTGCGAGGACGCCTGGCTGACCACGGCCATGCTGGTCGACACCACCGAGACACTGAAATTCCTGGTGGCCCTGCGACCCGGATTGATCAGCTCGTTCCTGGCCGCGCAGATGGCCGGGACCTTCCAGCGGCATTCCGCGGGAAGGCTGCTGCTCAATGTGGTCACCGGCGGCGAACCGGCCGAACAGAAGGCCTACGGCGACTTCGTGGACAAGGACACGCGGTACGCGCGGACCGGGGAGTTCCTGCACGTGGTGAAGTCGCTGTGGAACTCGCGGGAGCCGATCACCTTCGAGGGCGAGCACATTCGGGTCGAGAACGCGCTGCTCGCCAATCATCCCGATCCGGTGCCGCCGGTGTTCTTCGGCGGCTCCTCCGCTCCCGCCGGTCCGGTCGCGGCGCGCTATGCCGACACCTACCTGACCTGGGGTGAGCCGGTGCTGGCGGTGAGCCGCAAGCTGGACTGGATTCGCGGGCTGGCCGTGGACAACGGCCGCAAGCTGGATTACGGCCTGCGCATTCACGTCATTACCCGCGATACCTCCGAAGAGGCGTGGGCGGTGGGGGACAAGCTGCTGGCGGGCATCGATCCGGCCGATATCGAGCGCGTGCAGGCCAGCCTGCACCAGAGCGAATCCGAGGGGCAGCGCCGCATGCTGGAACTGCACGGCGGCAGCACCGATCGGCTGGAGATCGCGCCCAATCTGTGGGCGGGCGTCGGGCTGGTGCGCGGCGGTGCGGGTACGGCGCTGGTCGGCTCGCACGAGGAGGTCGCCGAACGTCTCGTTGAGTACGCGAGGGCGGGCATCGGCCACTTCGTGCTCTCCGGCTATCCGCATCTCGAGGAGGCGTACTGGTTCGGCGAGGGCGTGCTGCCCATTCTCGAGCGAAAGGGCCTGTGGCAGCACCCCACTCGCCGTCCATCGGTTCGCCCGTCGATTCCGTTCGCCGGGGCGTCCAGCAGCTGAGTCAGGTCAGGTGCAGCCACCGGCCGATGGCGGGCACACCGGCGGTGTCGACGGCGAAGACCAGATACCAGCCCGGTGGCGCCAGCGCCGGATTGTCCGGCATGGTCAGCGTGACCGTGCCATTGGCGGTAGTGAACTCGATATCGACCAGGCGCTGGCTGGTATCGCAGGAGTGCGTGCACGCGCTCGGGGAGACCAGGCTGATCTCGCGCAGGGCGGCCGTGGCGGTCGCGGTGAACGTCGCGCCGTAGCCCACGGAATCGGCGGCCAGGGTGAATTCCGGCCGCGGGCCCTGGAAAAGGTAGGGCGGCCAGAACATCTCGATCTGGAGTTCCTCGGTCTTGCGCACCGGGTTGGAGCCCGCCGTGATCACCTTGCCGTCCGGGGTGAGCAGGGCGACCGAATGGTAGAGCCGTGGAATCCGCTGCGGCGCGGTGTGCATCCAATGGTTCATGGCGGGATGGAAGATCTCGGCGTGCGGCGGCGCGGCATGCGCCATCTCCTCCATACCGGAGCCGCCGGTCGCCAGGACCGAACGGTCCGGCAGGATCACGGCGCTCACATGCATGCGCGCGTGGTGCAGCGGCGGGCCGGGCACGTAGGCGGGTGCGGCGGCGGACAGGTCCACGATCTTGGTATCCGCCAGTGCCGGTGCGGGCGAATGCATATCGAAGCCGCCGCCGCCCAGAATCAGCACCCGCTGATCCTGGGCCGGTGGTAGCAGGACGCTGGCGGCCTGATTGCGCGAACCGGGATCGGTCAGGCCGGGCACCGCCGTGAGCGCGCCGGTGGCGGGATCCCAGATCGACGGGCGCACGCCATTGTTGCCGCCGTATTGGCCACCGGCATAGAAGATCCGGCCGTCGGCCAGCAGGTACAGGTGGGCGTACATGGGGATGGGCCCCGGCACCGGCAGCTGCGACCAGGTCTCGGTGGCGGTGTCGAACACCTCCGGGGTGTTGGAGAGGAAATTGTCCGCGCCCAATCCGGAAACGGCCACCACATCACCGCTCGGCAGGGTCACCAAGGTGGGATACCAGCGCCCGAAGGCCATATCCGGCACCGCATTCCAGGTCAGATCCGCCGGATCGAAGATCAGCGCGTCGGGCAGCCCGTAGAACGGGTCGTAGCGTTCGGTGCCGCCCGCCGCGAGCAGCCGCCCGTCCGGCAGGAAGGCCTGCCCGACGCAGAACAGGTCGATGGGCGTGGCCGGTGCGTCCAGCCCGGGCCTGGGGTAATGCCACACCCGGGTGCGGAATTCGCGCGCGTGATGGCGGTCCACGTCATTGCCGGATCCCGCGAAGAACAGCACATCCCCGGTGTGCAGCAGCGCGGCGTGCACCGGATTGATCTCGGTCCCGAAATCCAGGACCCGCCAGAGCCCTTCGGCCTGCGCCTGATCCAGATCGGTCTCCAGCGTGAGCACTCGCAGATACCCGGCATTGCCGCCCGCCGGGTGATCGATGGTGCACACCACCAGTTCCGGCATGCCCCCGCCGCCCGGCCGCAGTGCGACGGCCGCACCCTGATTCTCCTGAAAACCCCAGTCCGCCAGCACGGACCAGCGGCTCCACCCGTCCACGGCGTGCCCGGTCCCGTCCAGCCCCCACCCGATCGTGTAGACCCCCGCATTCCCGCCCGCGGGATTGTCGACGCCGAACACGATCAGTTCCGGTCGCCCGTCACCGTCCAGATCCGCGACCGTGATCCCCGCCCCTTGGTTCTCCCACCCGTACCACTGCGGAACCGCCAGCCACGGCGTCCATTCCGCCACCGCGCCATCGGCGGTGAGCCCCTTGGCCAACCGGAACTGCCCCGAGTTCTGCCCCGGCGGATTGTCCACGGTGAGCACGACCAGCGTGTCCCGGCCGTCGATGCGCGTCAGGCAGATATCGGCCCCCTGGTTCTCCCATCCGAACCAGTCCGGCACCGGCAGCCAGGCCGTCCAGCCGCCGGTGACCGTGCCGTCCGCGGCCAGATCCCGCCCCACCCGGTAGTACCCCTGGTTCTGCCCGACCGGATTGTCGACCAGGAACACCACCAGGTCCAGCCGCCCGTTCCCGCTCAGATCCGCGAGCGCGACCCCCGCGCCCTGGTTCTCCCAGCCCCACCAGTCCGGGACGGTGAGCGACGGCCCCCACTCCCGGACCGTCCCATCCGCCGCCAGGTCCTTCCCGACCCGGTAGAACCCGCTGTTCTGTTCCGGCGGATCATCGATCATCAGGACGAGGACATCGATCCCACCGTCCCCGTCGATATCCCCGATCGCGATGCCGCAGTCCTGGTTGTCCCGGGAGAACCAGCCCGGTACCGGAACGAATTGCCCTGCCCCACATCCATCTTGATCTTCTGGCGCCCATTCGGGGGAAGATCGCTCCGGATCCGCGGTTTTCGTCCGGATTCGGACGCGGCTCCCCGGGATTCATCGGCGTCAGTCGCAGATCTTCACAGCGTCGGCGCGGTTGTTCGCCTCGCCGAGCAAGTTGCCGCGGGAATTGTCGGGGATGGCGGCGAGCAGCTGCCATTGCTGGCCGGTCCAGTTGTAGACGCCGACGTCCTGGCCGGTGCGGTTCCAGTAGGAGCTCAGGCGGTCGCCGACGCCTCCATTGCCGATGTCGTGCAGGACGCAGTTCGAATCGACCTGCACGATCATGCTGCCGGTCCCGTTGGCGTCGTCCCAGCCGCAGAAGACGCCGCCGGGGCAGCTGTAGCCCGGCGCGGCGTCGGCGGTGGCGGCCGAGAGGCCCACCACCGCGCCGAGCACCAGGGTGGTTGCGGCGAGCAGTGCCAGACGTTCCTTCAGTGCGGTGCGGTTGATGGTCATGACGTTCCCCTCCGTTGCTCGATATCAGCCGCCTCGACGGCTCGGTATCGACACTGGGCACGCGCACCAACGGGCGACTAATGATCGACTAACCGCGCTGATCAAAGCGTCCGCCAATGAGCTTGCGCCACAACCATTCCGCGGGGCCGTAGCGGTGCGAACGGAACCAGAGCGGGGCGAGCACGGCGAAGGCGATCCAGAGCGCGGTCATGAGGGCCAGGCCACCGGCCAGGGGCAGGCCGCCGACGGGATCGGCGTACAGGAGGACGACGAACAGGAAGGTGCTGGTGAGGTAGGCGGTCAGGGTGAGACGGCCCATCGGGGCGAGGCGGGCGAGCACGCGGGCGGCGGCGCCGCCACGCTCGAGCAGCAGGGATACCAGGCCGACATAGGCCAGCGCGCCGCCGAATCCGGCCGCCAGCCAGGCGGCGGTGAACAGCGGCGGCATGCCTTCGACCGCTTCGTCGCCGGTGAAAGCCGTGCGCGACTGGCCGATATGGCCCAGGACCGCCATGGCCAGTCCGCCGCACATCAGCAGCAGGGAGCGGCGCTGTGAGGTGGAACCCGGTGCGGCGGAACCGGTGTGGATCATGCGCCGGGCCAGCCAGATGCCCAGGGCGAAGGCGGCGGCGGTCCACGGTCCTTGCAGGACGAGGCCGGTCCACAGCTGATTCGCGGCGATCACGGTGCGCGCGGTTCACATTCCGGAGTCCGTGAGCAGCGCGCCGCCGAATTCCAGTGCGGGCGGGGCGATCGTGCGGGTGAGCACCTCCAGTCCGGCGAAACCGGCGGCGACCCAGAGCGGCCGCGCCCGCGAGCCGGTCATGAGCCATGGCAACACCGGGACCAGCAGCGCGCCGATCACCGCGTAGTGGGTGAGAATGTCGGCAGGGAAGAACAGCAGGTTGACCACGCCGAAGACGGCGAACAGCACCGCATAGCGCCGCCACAGCAGTGCCCGGGTCGCGCCCCGCGCCCACAGCAGCGCCGCGCCCGCCCCGAACAGCAGCGAGAGCAGGGTGCGCGACTTGTCTTGCAGCAGCAGTTTTTCCACGTTCATGACGGCGGTGTCGGCCGGACCGTCGACCGTGAAGGTGAGAAAACCGATATTGACGATGAAGACGCCGAACAGCGCCAGCGCCCGCAGCACATCCAGGTTGGCGTACCGAATGTGGCGGGTCGGTTCGAGCGGTCGCGAAGTAATGGCTGTGGCCGTCGGCTGACTGGTCATGGCCTCGAGACTGCCGGGTCGAATCCGGCAGCACATCGGCCGATGGCGCAGCGGGCATAAGCCGAAAGTGTTAGCTGACGGTATGCCGTCGGCAGATGGATGATCTGCCCGAATCCGGCAGATTCGGTCCCGACACGAGTGCCGCAGCGGCGGCACCGATGACTGCGAGGGGATCGACCATGATCCAGGCCCAGGGCTTGAGCAAACGGTACGGCGATGTGATCGCCGTCGACAATCTGTCCTTCACGGTGCGACCCGGCGTGGTCACCGGCTTCCTCGGCCCGAACGGCGCGGGCAAGTCCACCACCATGCGGCTCATGCTCGGCCTGGACCACGGCGGCGGGCGGACCCTGTTCGACGACCGGACCTATGCCGAGTTGCCGAACCCGCTGCGCGCGGTCGGGGTCGTGCTCGACGCGCGCGCCGTGCACCCCGGGCGCACCGCGCGCGGGCATCTGCGCATGGTCGCCGCCGGGGCGGGCATCCCGCGCCGCCGCGTGGACGAGGTCCTCGATATCGTCGGGCTGACCAGCGCGGCCGACAAGGCGGCGGGCGGTTTCAGCCTCGGCATGCAGCAGCGCCTGGGCCTGGCCACCGCCCTGCTCGGTGATCCGGCGACCCTGATCCTGGACGAGCCCGCCAACGGCCTCGATCCCGAAGGCGTGCGCTGGCTGCGCGATCTGCTCAGGCGACTGGCCCAGCAGGGGCGCACCGTCTTCGTCTCCTCACATCTGCTCAATGAGATGGCGCACCTGGCGGATTCGCTCATCGTCCTCGGCGGCGGGCGGCTCATCGCGGCGGAATCGGTGCGCGAATTCGTGGCCCGCAACTCGGCCGCGCGCGTCATCGTCCGCGCCGACCGGCCTCGCGATCTGGTGGATGCGTTGTCCCGCAATGGTTTCAATGTCCAGGTCGAACCGGATGGCGCGGTCGTCGTCTCCGGTGGCGACCGGGAGGCCGTGGCCGCCATCGCCGCGCGGGCGGGACTGCTCGTCACCGAGCTGTCCCAGCGGCAGACCAGCCTCGAGGAAGCGTACTTCCGAGCCACCGACGGCGCGGCCCGGTATCGCGGGCACGCCGCCTGATCCGCCCGCACGAGAAGGAATTCCCCTCATGTACAACGCGATTCGCTACGAACTCACCCGCTTGACGACGGTGCGCTCCACCTGGGTGCTGCTGCTGTCCGGACTGCTCCTGCAAGGTCTGATCGCCTTCGGCTTCACCACCAAGGACGACATGACCCCGCGCGAGCAATTCGTCGGCGCCTTCGGCGGGCTGCCGCTGGTGCTGGTGACCCTGTGCTTCACCGCCATCGCGGTGAACTCCTTCGGTCACGAATACCGCTACCGCACCATCACCACCACCATGCTCACCCTGCGCCGCCCCGGCCGTGTGCTGGCCGCCAAGGCGCTGACCAGTGCCGCGGTGGCCGCATTCGGCGCGGTCGCCATGGTCTCGCTCACCCTGGCGATGCAGGCCGTGAACGGCGGCGTCCCCAGCGAAATCTGGCGTATCGCACAGGCTCTCGGCGCGGTGACGCTGTACACGGTGCTGGCCGCACTGGTCGGTCTGGGTATCGCGGCGGTGACCCGCAATGCCGTCCTCGCCATGGTCGCCGCCATCGGCGTGCCCACCGTCGTGGAGGTCGGGGCCATGCTCCTGGGCGTCAGCCCGAAGCTCATGCCGTTCACCTCCGCGGCCATGCTGGTGCGCCCCTACACCGGTGTCGCCGCGCTCATGTCGCTCCCGCTACTGGGTCTTGCCGCAGGTTTGCTGTGTATCGGTGGCGTGCTGCTCGCACGTCGTGATGTGTGACAACGTTCGAATGACTAAGGTTGCCGGAGTGAGCCGAGCGCAGCGAATTCGACGTCTGATCCTCGACGTCGCGCTCGCACTGCTCTTCGGCTTCATTGCCTTCGACGGTGTACAGGGCTCCTCGGTCGGACTGCTTCCGGCCGCCGCCGGGCCGCCCCTGGCCATTGCGGCCGGGGCGGCCCTGCTGTTCCGGCGCTACCGGCCGTTGCCGGTACTGGCGGTCACCGTGGCCGCGGAAGTCCTGGTCGGCGCCACCTGGCCCATGCTGCTCGCCGTGTTCAGCGTGGCCGATCGCTACGGCAATCGCACCCGGACCTGGGTGGCGACCGCCATTACCGTTGTCGCCGCCACCATTCCGTGGGGCCTGTCGATGTCCACGCGGGACCTCCTCATCAATCGCGGGCCCATCACCCTGCTGCTGGTCCTGGTTCCGGCGCTCATCGGCCTGTGGACCAACCAGCGCGCGCAGACCCTCGCCAGCCTGCGCGACCGCGCCGATCAGGCCGAACGCGAACGCGACCTGCTCGCCGCCGCCGCCGTCGAAGCCGAACGCCTGCGCATAGCCCGCGAAATGCACGACATCGTGGCCCACCGCATCTCGCAGATCACCGTCCTCGCGGGCGCCCTCGAGGTCTCCGCGGACGGCAAACCCGCCGAGATGGCGAACACCATCCGCGAAACCGGCGTCCAAGCCCTCACCGAAATGCGCGAACTCCTCGGCGTACTCCGGCAAACCGACGCCCCGGCGGGACCGCCGCCCCCGACGCCGGTGAAATCCGCTGGGGCATTGCCCGATCGCGCGGATGATCGTGCGCCACTGCGACCCGCCCCCACCTTGTCCGCCATCACGGAACTCGTGGACAGTGCGGTGGCCGCCGGGCAGCGGGTGGATGTGTCGATACCGGCGCGACTGCCCGCGGTGCCCGGCGTGGTCGGTCGTGCCGCATATCGCGTGGTGCAGGAAGCGCTCACCAATGCGACCAAACACGCGGCGGGAGCCGAGGCCCGGGTCGCCGTCACCGTCCGCGGCGACAGCCTCGAGGTGGATGTGCGCAATGGCCCGGGGGAGCCGGGCGCATTGGCCGCGCAGGGCTCCGGATTCGGGCTGGTCGGAATGCGTGAACGCGTCGAACTCGCCGGTGGCGCACTGCATTCCGGAGCGCTGCCCAGCGGCGGCTTCGTCGTCCACGCGAGTTTCCCGCTGCCGGAGCAGCCGTGACTTCATTGGGAGTGGTCGTGGTGGAGGAGGATTCGTGATTCGGGTGGTGCTGCTCGACGACGAGGAGCTGGTGCGGTCCGGGATCGCCATGATTCTGGAGGCCGGAGGCGGAATCGAGGTGGTCGCCCAGGATGTGGATGGGCGCAATGCCGTCGAACTGGTGCAGAAGCATCGGCCGGATGTGGTGGTCACAGACATCCGCATGCCGCATGTGGACGGGCTGGAGGTCACGCGGCGGGTGCGGGCGCTGCCGGATCCACCCGCCGTCGTGGTGCTCACCACCTTCGGGCTCGACGAATACGTCTATGCCGCTTTGGAAGCCGGGGCCGCCGGATTTCTGTTGAAGGACACTCCGCCGCGTGAACTCGCGCACGGGGTCGAGGTGGTGTCGCGCGGCGAGGCTATTCTCGCGCCGTCCGTCACCAAGCGCATGCTGACCGCGTTCGCCACGAGCCCCGGCTCCCAGCAGCCCGAAGCGCGGGCCCGGCTCGAGCTGCTCACCGACCGCGAACGCGAGGTCGCCCTCGCCGTGGCCACCGGCGCGGCCAATGCCGATATCGCCCGCACCCTGCATATGAGCGAGTCCACCGTGAAGGTCCACGTCAGCCGCATCATCGCCAAACTCGACCTGGAGAACCGCACCCAGCTCGCCATCCTGGTGCACCGCGCCGGATTGGCGTGAGCCCTGGGCATTTCACTGTTAACTGTCGGTTCACCGTCGGCCCGTAAGGTGCGGACATGTCTGTGCAACCAGTCGCGACCATCGACGAACTCATGACTTTGCTGGCCGCTTGCGAAGACGCCTGGGATATGCCCGACCGCAGCGGCGACCCGGTCGACATCCTCGACCACGACAGCCAGTGCGCCGAACTGCTCCGCCGCGACTTCCCCGAGGACGCCGAACTCCAGGTGGCGGGCCTGGTGCACGATATCGGCCATGTCCTGGTCCCCGGCGACGACGCCGGGCACGGCCGCCACGGCGCGGACGCGGTGCGCGCGTTGCTCGGCCCCCGGGTGGCCCGCCTGATCGAACTGCACGTGACCGCGAAACGCTATCTGGCCGCGACGGATTCGGTGCACGCGGATTCCCTCTCCGACTCCAGCAAACGCACCCTCGTGGCCCAGGGCGGCCCCATGTCCGCCGCGGAGATCGCCGAATTCGAAGCCGACCCGGACTTCCACGCCGCCATCGCGCTGCGCCGCGCCGACGATGCGGGCAAGGTCGTCGGGCTCGAGGTCCACCCCTTGTCCACCTGGCTCCCGGTCATCACGCGAGTGGCGGGGGCATAGGATGCGTCTATGACGTTGTCGCCTCGGGTCCCGGACCTGGCCGCGCTCGATCTGCTGCTGTCGGTCATCGAATTGGGGAGTCTCGGGCGGGCGGCGAAGGCGCATGCGATCAGTCAGCCGTCGGCCAGTTCGCGCATTCGCTACCTGGAGCAACTGGTCGGCGTTCCGGTGTTGGAGCGGACCACGCTGGGATCGCGCCCGACGGCGGCGGGCTCGCTGATCGCGGAGTGGGCGCGGGATGTCGTGGATGCGGCGGCGCGCCTCGATGCGGGCATCGACACCCTGCGGGCGCAGCGGGATTCGCGATTGCGGGTGGCGGCCAGCCAGACGATTGCGGAGTATCTGTTCCCGAAGTGGCTGATGGGGTTGCGGGCGCGGGTGCCGGATACCTCGATCGCGCTGGAGTCCGGGAATTCGGCGGAGGTCGCGCGGGCCGTGCTGGACGGGCGCGCCGGAATCGGATTCGTGGAGAGTCCGCAGGTTCCGCGCGATCTCGAGAGTCATATCGTGGCGCGGGACCGGCTGGTCGTGGTGGTGCCGCCGGAGCACAAATGGGCGCGGCGGCCCGAGATCAGCATTGCCGAACTGGCGGCCACGCCGCTCATCTGCCGGGAGTCCGGCTCGGGCACCCGGATCTCGTTCGAGCGGGCGATGACCCGGGAGTTGCCGGACTGGCGGCCGAACGTGGTGCTGGAACTGTCTTCCACGACCGCCATCAAGACCGCGGTCGCCGGGGGCATCGGCCCCGCGGTGCTCAGCTCGCTCGCCGTTGCCAATGAACTCGCCGAGGGCTTGCTGGTGTCGCCGCACGTAATGGGGCTGGATCTGGACCGCGCCTTGCGCGCCATATGGCCGAAAGGGCAGCGCCCCACAGGTCCGGCGCGCGACCTGTACGCTATCGCCCGACGTCCGCTGTGACCACGATCTCTCCTTGAAGGCTCAACTGCGCCAACGGCTCCCGCGTGAGTGTTTCGAGGGGTTATGGTCCAGACATGGTGCGAACCGCCTTCGCCGCCGTCGATCCGGATGACCCCGAGCATTCGAATCAAGCACAGCGGCCCCATTTGGAAGTCGTTCCCGGGGTGAGCGAAGCAGATGCCCAGCTCGATCCCGGACCCCCGCCGTCATTCGGTGAGAATCCGCTGGCAGAGGCCGATATCGCGCGGCTGCCATCCTCCGCCAGACACCGCATAGCCGCCTTCATTCACCTGCAACTGGCAGCGTTGGAGGAGATGCCCGAGCCGTTGCCGGACTGGAAGCCCAGCACCGACGAACTCTAGGAACGAACCGTCCGACCGGATCGTGCCCAGGTTGTGCAGACAGCCAGCGGCACCGCCTTTTTCCTGGCATTTTGCCGGATGGACGGGCTTCGAGGTGGCCTGGCAGGGTGCTTGTCACGGCATTCCCGCACTCCTCGGAGCATTATGAATACTGTTAGTCCCGGTCGCGGCGCGGCACTGTTGCTCGCGCTGATCGTCTGCGGGAGTCACTCCATGGCAACCGCTGCGGCCCAGCCGGATTCGACCACCTGGTATGTGAGCGCCACCGCGCCCGCCGGTGGCGCCGGGAGCGCCGAATCACCCTTCGATTCCCTGGCCCGAGCCGAGGCCGCATCCCGCGAGGGCGACACCATTGTCGTGCAGCCGGTCGCGCCGACCGCGCCCGCCCTGGACGGCGGCATCGCCCTCAAACCCGGACAACGCCTGATCGGCGGCGGTCCGGCGGTGATCGGCGCACCGGGCGGCAGCGCGCTGCCGCGGATCACCAATACCACCGGCAATCACGACGGCGATGCGGTCCGGCTGGCGAACGGTGTCGAGGTCAGCAATCTGGTCATTGCCGGAGCGCAGCGCGGCGGTATCTACGGCCACGATGCCGCCGATGTGGTGATCAGCGGAAACGATGTCTCCCAGACGAATCGGCAGTGCGCGGACGGCTTCATGATCGGCCCCTTCACGCTGCCGCCCACCCTGCCGCTCGGGGTGTCCGCGCCGCCGCTGCCGAACTTCATCACCCTAAACAACGGGTGGGCGGCCATCATGACCGACTACTCGGCGGCGGCCACGACCGTGCGGATCGAGGGCAATGACGTCCACGACACCGCCTGCGGCGACGGCATCGATCTGCGCGCGCACGGCGCCAGCCGCGTCACCGCCCGGCTCGCCGGGAACTCGACGCGGAATATCAATCTGGGCCTGGTCAAACTGTCGGTGCTGGCGGCGGGCCTGCAGGCCGGTGATTCCGCCCGGCTCACCGCCGAGCTGACCGGCAATTCCCAGACCGAGATCGCGCCGCTGTCCACCACGATCCTCAACAAGCTGGCCGACAGCGAGGGCATTTTCGTCAATGCGCTCGGGCAGGCGCGCATGGATGTCACCATCGCGGACAACCGCTTCCGCAATGGCTACGGGAACTTCTCGGCCAACGGCCTGGAATACGTGAGCACCAGCGGCACCCCGGACAGCCGGGTCACCGTGACCGACAGCAGCTTCGACACCGTCGAAGGCGACATCATCGAGAACTACAACCTGAGCACCGAGGGCGCGCGCATGGCGCTCACCTTGACCGATGTCAGTGCGCACCACTCCGAATTCCCGGCCGGTGCGCTGCTCAACCCGGTGGTGCCCGCCAATCTCGGCAGCTGCGTGGTGACCACGAATATGGGCCGGTCCGGCGCGACCGAGTTGACCATTGCCGATTCCGATTTCGGACAGTGCGCCGCCGACGGCATCGGGCTCATTGCCTACACGCCCAGCGGCGCGGGCCCGTCCACCGCCCGGCTGGCCTTCGATATTCGCGACACCACCATCGACGGGGTGGCCGCCAACGGCATCAATATCGTGAATATCGGCGATACCGCGGTCCTGCGCGGCACCGTCGAGCGCACCGCCATCACCGGGGCCCGGCAGCGGCTCATCCACACCAGCAGCAGCGGCGGCGCGATCGCCGACGCGGCCCTGGAATTCGGGCCGGGAACACTCGACGGCGCGGCAGTGGGCTGCCTGGCCGAAGCGCATTCCCGGACCGATCTATCCGGGATCCCAGCCTTCTGCGGGTGAGCGACGGTCAGTTGGTCTGAATGCCGGTGGCGATCTTGACCACGACCTGGTCGGCCGTGACCTCCTGCACCGTCACATTCATGCCGTCGGCGGGCTGGGTCTGGCCGACCGGCACGCTGACCTCCTGCCCGGCCACCTTCAGCGTCACATTGTTGCCGTTCACGGCAACCAGTTGCGCCTCGATGCCGAGAATGCTGGCCTTGGCGTCCACGCCGCGGTCGAAGGTCACGGTGCAGCCGCTGACGGTGCACTCGGACTTGGAGCCCGGCCCTTCCGCGGAGCACGCGGCCACGCCGAGCGGCGCGAGCAGGGCGAACGATGAAATGGCAATCAGCCGTCGATAACGCACGGCCCCCAGTCTAGAGGCGAAAGCCGTTCCCGCCGCGACACGTTTCGGCACCGCTCGCAGGTCGCACAAACACCGGCCGGTCGGCGTTATGTTGCGGTTTCGCCGTAGAGAAGAGGGGTCGATGCGTCGTACACCGTCAGCTCGGACCGGACCGGTGCCCACCCTGGCCGAGACCCCGTGGGCCATACCGCGCGGCCTCATCGTCCTGCTCGCGGCGGCGGCCGCCGTCATCGCCATTGCCGGAATGAAGTTCTCTGCCGGATTGCTCGGTCCGGTATTCCTGGCGCTCATGCTGACCATTGCCGTGCAGCCCATTCAGACCTGGGCGCAGCGGCGCGGACTGCCCGCCTGGCTCGGCATGGTGCTGGCGGTCATCGCGGTGACCACCATTCTGCTGGGCATGGCGGTGCTGCTGGTGGTGTCCATTGCCCAGCTCGCCACCGAATTGCCCGGCTACACGGACCGATTGAACGAGCTGCTGGACGGTGTGCGCCGCCTGCTGGCCGATCTCGGGGTGAGCGGCGACCAGATCCGCAATGCCCTCAGCGGACTCGATCTCGGCAAACTGGTCGGCCTGCTGGAGTCGGTACTGACCGGTCTGCTCGGCGTCTTCTCCAACCTGCTGTTCGTGCTGGCGCTGCTGCTGTTCATGGCCATCGACGGTATGACCATCGGCCGCAAACTCGACATCATCGGCCGGGCGCGGCCCGAAATCGCCTATGCGTTCACCACTTTCGCCGAGGGCACGCGCACCTACCTGGTGGTCACCACCGTCTTCGGCCTGCTCGTCGTGGTGCTCGACGGCGGCGTGCTGTGGCTCATGGGCGTCCCGCTGCCGGTGCTGTGGGCGCTGCTGTCGTTCATCACCAACTACATTCCGAATATCGGCTTCCTCATCGGACTGGTGCCGCCCGCGCTGCTGGCGCTGCTGTCCGGCGGTGTGGGACAGATGATCTGGGTGATCGTGCTCTACTCGGTCATCAATTTCGTGCTGCAGTCGATCATCCAGCCCAAATTCGTCGGCAATGCGGTCGGGCTGAATGTCACCGCCACCTTCCTGTCGCTCATCGTCTGGTCCTCGATCCTGGGCGCGCTCGGCGCGATTCTGGCCGTGCCGCTCACCCTGCTGGTCAAGGCCGTGCTACTGGATATCGACCCGGCCACCCGCTGGGTCGACACCCTGATCAGCGCGCCCGACCCGGAGGTCAGGACAGCGGCGGGACATTCTGATTGAGGTGGAAGACATTGTCGGCGTCCATGCGGCGTTTGAGGGCCACCAGGCGATTCCAGGTCGCGGGCCCGTACGCCTGCCGGACGCGATCGAGCCCCTCGTCGGTCTCGTCATTGAGCTGATTGACATACGCGCCACCGGCCGACCACGGCAGCATCGATTCCCAGCCGGACTTGGCCCAGTCCCGTTGCGCCGCAACGGAATCAGCAGGATCCGGCCAGACCGCCGCCAGGGTCAGCAGGGCGGCGGCGTGCCGGAAGCGGAATGCGGTGGCCGCGGCGGGCACGCGCTCGATCGCGCCGCCCATAATGCGCACCAGCACGTGCGACAGCGGTGAGGTCGACCGCTCGGCGGCGGCCACCAGGCGGTCGATGCCGGATGCGTCGAGCGGGGTGAGGAATTCCGATCGCATGTAATAGGACAGGCCCGCGGGCGCCGCCTCGTCGATCATGGATTGGAGCACGGTGTAGGGCATCGGACCGGTCAGATCGGCAGTGGGGGAGGCGAATTCGCGCAGCGGACGGATCAGCTCCTCGCCCGCGGCAAGGTCGCCGGTATAGGTGCAGGCGAGGACCATGGCCGGGCGGCCCTGCAACTCCGGCGGAACCCAGGGCGCGGGCGGGGCGGTGATGAGGGAGGCGCTCAGGCCCAGTCCGTCGGGTGCGGAGGCGGCCACGTCCATGAGCACCCGGAGGCCGTCGCGGGCGTGCGCCAAGGGATGCAGCAGCACGCTGGTGAGCATCGGGACCGGAATCGCGTTGAGGCGCAAGGTGAACGAGGTGACGATGCCGAAATTGCCACCGCCGCCGCGCAGACCCCACAGCAACTCCGCATCGGATTCCTCGGTCACGGTAATGATCTCGCCGTCCGCCGTGACCAGTTCCGCACCGAGAAGATTGTCACAGGTCAACCCGTACGCGCGGGACAGCCAGCCGACGCCCCCGCCCAGGGTCAGCCCCGCCACCCCGGTGTGCGAAACCTCCCCGCCGGGCACCGCCAGACCGTATTACTTTGTGGCGGAGTCCAATTCGCGCCACAGCACCCCCGGCTCCACATACGCGGCCCGCACCACCGGATCCACCCGGATCCCCTTCATGGGGCTCAGATCGATCATCAGCCCGCCCTCGCACACCGAGAACCCGGGCACATTGTGCCCGCCCCCGCGCACCGCGATGGGCAGTCCGTGCCGCACCCCGAACCGCACCGCCGCCGCTACCTCGCCCGCACCCCGGCACTGGGCGATGAAGGCGGGCTGCCGATCGATGGCCCCGTTCCACACCCGCCGCGCGGTGTCATAGGCGGGATCGCCGGGCCGAAGCAGAACGCCGCTGAAATCGGTGAGCTGAGCTGCAGAGATGTTCATGAATCCAGTGCAGCGCGCACAACCGGCCAGCGGCCATCCCCACTTCCAGGGGGTTACCGCGACCCGGCGCGCGCCCATACTGGGTCCATGGACGACGTCCTGCGCAGATTGAGCGCCGAGGTGGACCGAGCGTGCCGCGGCGGGGTCGGCACGATCGGAACTCCGCGCGAACCGGCCGCGCCAGCATCGAATGCGGCCGGGACCAGATCGAATCCGGCGGGTGGCGCGTCGAATGGGGTCGGTGGTGGGCCGAACGCGGCCAGGGCCGGATCGAATGCCACCGCGGCTGGGGCGAATGCGGCCGCTGGATCCCACAATGCCGGGTCCAGGACCAATGCGGGCGGACCCGGGACGAATGCGGGCGCGGCCGGGCCGAATGCGGGTGGGGCCGGGACGAATGCGGCGGAGCCGGGTGCGGTCGGGCTGGGGCGGGCGGTGGCGGCGGCGGTGCGGGCGGCCGTGCCGTTCGACTCCTGGTGTGTGATCACCCTCGATCCGGCGACTCTGCTGCCCACCGGCGGCTTCCATCGCGAGGGCATTCCGGAGGCGTTCGCGCCGCGCCTGGTGGAGATCGAGGCGCGTGGCGACGATCTGTGCGCGGTCCCGGCCATGGCGCATGCCGCGATCCGCACCGCCGCCCTGGGCCTGGTCACCGAGGGCCGCTTCGAACGTAGTCAGCGCTACAACGAGGTGTTCGTGCCCGTCGGGCTGCGCGACGAGATGCGGGTGCTGTTCACCTCGAAGGCCGATGTGTGGGGCGCTCTGATCATGCTGCGCACCAGCGACAGCCCCGATTTCACCCCAGCCGACGCCGAACTGGTCGGCCGCGCCACCGCCGATGTCGGTGCGGCGCTGCGCCATCAACTGGTGCTCGCCGAGATCGACGCCGATCAGCACGCCGACGGTCCGGGCCTGGTCCTGCTCGACGACCGCTACCGGGAGATCAGCACCACCCTCGCGGCGCGCCGCTGGCTCAGCGAAATGGACGACGACACAGCGGCTTTCAGCGGCGTGCCGTACTGCGTGCTGCATCTGGCGCGGCAGGTCGGCGGCGGCCCGCGCCGCACGCGCATTCGCACCCGCACCGGTCGCTGGCTCACCCTGCACGCCGAGGCCCTCGACGGCGGCCGCGTCTCGGTCATCGTGGAACCGACCCGGCCCCAGGACATCGCCCAGCTCATTGCCGACGCCTATCAGCTCACCGCCCGCGAACGCCATATCGTCCGCCTGCTCAGCAGCGGCCACTCCCGCGCCGAGATCGCCAAACAGCTGCGCCTGTCCGCGCATACGGTCAACGACCACGTCAAGAACGTCTTCGGCAAGGTCGGCGTCCGCAGCCGCGCCGAGCTCACCGCCAAACTCTTCTTCGACCAATACATTCCGCGCATGGAGTCCGGTACCCCGGTCGGCGCCTCCGGCTGGTTCCTCGGCTGATGCCGCCGGACTGTTGCCAGCAGTTTCCTATCTATGCACTCGGGAATTTCGAGCCGACCCTCGACCCGGTGGCACTATCGAAGAATGGCTATCGAATCCGCCGGTGTATCGGCTCGTTCTGATGACGGTCGCTCGTTCGTGGTCTCGAACGCTGCGGGTAGCGCATTCATTGCTGGATCACTCGTCGTTCTGGTGGACGAGGGGTGGCGGCAGCTGGCGCTGATCGAGGAGCGGTCGGAGACCCCGCCGGTGCGGCTGCGCGGGCGGCTCATCGGAGAGCTGACCGAGGACGGTATAGACACCCGCCGCAGCCACGCCTTCGAGCGGGCGACCCTCGAACCGGCCGATGCCAAGACCGTGGCGTCGTTGCACGAGACGACGGGCGCCATGCTCGAGGTGTGGGCGTGAACCTCACCGCGCCGGGCGGGCCTGCGCGGCTGCTGCCCAAGCGGTTCAACCGGCACACCTTCTGGTGCGGGCAGAGCGGGTCGGGGAAGACCTATGCGCTGGGCGTACTGCTCGAGCAGTTGATCGCGCACACCGCGCTGCCGGTGGTGATCCTGGATCCGAATTCCGATTTCGTCCGGCTCGGCGAACTGAATCCGGATGCGGACGGGCCGACGGCGGCGGCCTTGCGGGAGCGCGATATCCGGGTGCTGCGGCCCAATGGCAAACCGGGTACGCGGTTGGCCGCCCGATTCATGGATATGCCGCTCGCGTCCAAGGCCGCGATTCTGCGCATCGATCCCATCGCCGATCGCGAGGAATTCAACGAACTCCTGCGTCTGGCTCCGCTCATGGCCGCCGGTGAGCTCGACGATGTGGTGCCGCGCCTGCGGGCCGCCGAATCCCCGGCGCAGCGACGGCTCGCCCTGCGGGTGGAGAATCTGGGGCTGCAGAACTGGGAGGTGTGGGCGCAGCGCGATATCGCGGTCACCGACGTGGTGGCCGAGCGGCCCGATGCCACCGTGCTGGATCTGGGCGGATTCGCCACGGCCGAACAGCATCTCGTGATCGCGCTGGCACTGCTGGACGAGCTCTGGGAGCGGCGCGAGGAACGCCGCCCGGTGCTGCTGGTCATCGACGAGGCGCACAATCTGGCCTCACCGCGGCTGGATTCGCCGATCGCGGTGGCGGTGCGCGAGCGGCTCATCCAGATCGCCGCGGAGGGGCGGAAATTCGGGCTGTGGCTGCTGCTGTCCACGCAGCGGCCCGCCAAGGTGCACCCCGGAATCATCTCGCAGTGCGACAATCTGGCGCTCATGAAGATGACCTCGCCGGTGGACCTGGACGAGCTCGGCACCTATTTCGGCTACGCACCGGCCGCGCTGCTGGAGCGCTCACCGTGGTTCCGGCAGGGCGAGGCGCTGTTCGCGGGCGGATTCGTGCCCGCGCCCGCGCTGGTGAAGGTCCGCACCCGCGTCACGCCCGAGGGCGGCGCGGATGTGCGGGTGCCGATGCGCTGACCTCAGCGGGTCTCGTCCGCGGGCGGTCCGGGCCGCGGCGCGGTGGCCCCGATGGCCTTGGCCAGCAAGGGGAACAGCAGAACGGTGGTCGCCCCGGCGGCCACCAGCGTCGAGGCCATGGACTGACTCATCAGTCCGGCGTCGGTGGCGACCTGGGTGATGGCCACGATGATCGGCAGACCGGTCGCCGCGTACAGCGCGAGCTGCGCGCGTTCGCGGCCCCGCGCCAGATTCGCGCCGTGCGGCACGAACCGCTCGCTGAGCCACACCGGCAAACCGCGAGCCAGGGCGATGGCGAGTACGAAGGACACCCATCGCAGCGGCTCGTGCGCCACCGCCGCCGGATCGATGCCCATGCCGGAGACCACGAAGAAGATCGGGATGAGCACCCCGAAACCAATTGTCTCCAGGGATTTCTCGATTTCCGGAAGCTCCTCGTCGACCAGGCTGCGCAGGATCAGGCCCGCGGCGAACGCGCCCAGCACCACATCCAGATCGAATACACCGGCGATGGCCATCAGCACCAGCAGCAACAGGAACACCACGCGTACCGGCAATTGTGTTGTGCCACCGCTGAGTTCATCGAGCAGCCGCGGCAGACCATGTATCCGGCCCAGCAGATGCCGCGGCACCAGCGCGATGAATCCCGCGGCGACGGCGAACAATGCCAGCACCACGATCGCCGCGCCGGGACTGCGGCTGGTCAGCAGCACCGACATGGCCACGATGGGCGCGAGCTCACCGACGGCACCGTGCGCGAGCACCGCGCGCCCCAGCGGCTTGTCCAGCACCCCATCCTGTTTCACGATCGGCAGCAGGGTGCCCAGCGCCGTCGAGGTGAGGGCGATGGCCACCGCGAGCTGCGCGGTGAAACTCGAATCCCGGGCGGCGAAGTGCACGATGCCCAGCGCCAGCGCCAGGCATACCAGCCAGGTCGCCCACGCCACCCGTCCGGACCTGGCGCGCAGCAACCGCGGATCCAGTTCGTATCCGGCCAGCAGGAAGAGCATCCCGAGCCCGAGCTCGCTGAGCAGATCGACGCCGCCACCGGATCCGGCCCAGCCCAGCACGAACGGTCCGAGCACCATGCCCGCTACCAGCAGGATCACCACATCGGGAACGAACCCGCGCAGCAATCGGAGCGATGGGGGAAATGGCCGCTACCGCTGCGATCCAGAACAGCGACACAATCGCCGAAGAACCGGATTCGGCCGTTGCCGAGGCGGCCGTGAACAGGGCATCGACCGCCGGAATCACTCCGCAATGGTGACACGCCCCGAGGGGAGGCCGCGGGTGTGACACGACGGTGTGACGGAGTAGCCAGACATTCGCGGTATGACAGGCGTATCCAGGAGTGATGGGCAGCCATCCGAAACGGCTGGGCCGCCACCCGCGGCGGACACCGTTCTACGGCGTGGTCATGATTCTCGCGGCCATGCTCACCGGACTCTGGGTGCGCGACTGGCCGAGCCCGGTCCTACAGGTCATCGCCTACATCGCGCTGTTCGTCATTGCCGCGGTCGGTTTCGTCATGACCTTCCGCGACTATTCGTGAACGGGCCGATCAGGCGCAGTAGAAGCAGATCCCGTTGGCGGGCAGCTGGGTGAAGCAGATCCCGTTGGCGGGCAGCTGGGTGAAGCAGTCCGCGCACACCGGCGCGCGGGCGGGTTCCGGCTTGACCTCGGGGGCGGGCGTGCCCAGCGTGACCCGGCGCTTGGCCGCGACCTTCGGGGTGAGCGGCGGGACGCCGCTGTCGGCGGGCACGGCCGCGCCGTAATGCTGATAGCACTGCCAGCGCGCGTAGGCGGCGTGCAGTTCCAGATCGTCGGGGATGGGGAGCCCGGCGAGTTCGAGCACGTATTTGTAGGCGTCGCCGATGGTGTGGTTCTGGCGAACGCACAGCGCCGTCAGCGGCGGTTCACCCGCGCTGTGACAGCGGCGCGCGACCTTGCGCAGAATGGCGTCCATCCAGGTGCGCGTCGGTGCCTCGGTGTGCACGCCGGAGGATTCCTGCACCCGCTCGGCCAGTTCGTTGACCGTGACGAAATATCCGTACCCGGTGGCTGTTTCGGCCAGCTCGGCATGCGCCGCCAAGGCCCATGCCACCGTCGCCTCGCGGAACGGCACCGCCGTGCCGTCGGCTGCTCGCCATGCTCCTGCCGTTGTAGGTGCGGAATCCCTCATCACCCGTATAAGTTATCGCGTCCCGCCCCGCCGAGGCCAATGCGCATTTCGCATATCGAGTGTTGTTGCGCCACAATGTCTTCACCCCCTCGGCGTGGCGGTTGCGTGTCGAATTGGCCACGGTGGCATATCGCACACCGATTTCGGGGGTAATGTTGGTCTCGGTTACCTCTCCGCAATCGAACATCCGCATGACCGACTTTTCCGGAGGACTTTGGAGGTGCGCGATGAGCGCGAACACAATCTGGCTCGGCAGCACGGGTGACCGGCCCTCGGACTGCGTGGCGGCCGCGCGAATTCGCATGACCGTGCCCGCGGGCTCGAATGCCGTCGCCTTTCTTCAGCGCGGGGTGTCCCCGGAAGGCGCCGCGACCGTCTCGGAGCCGGGCGGAGTCTCGGCCGGGTAGTCGGGCCGCCAGGCCTCGACGACCCCCGGCACGCCGTCCTGCACCACATAGCCCGCGCGGGTGACGATCGGCGCGCCGGGCCGGTGGACGAAGGGCATGACGCGGAAATCGGTGTGCAACAGGCCGTGATCCACGTCGACCCGGACATAACCGCGCTGCGCGTTGAAGAACTTCATATCCGGATTGGCCGCGAGCAGATTCCGCCCGGTCTCGTTCATATCAATGCCGTCACCGCCGCTGGTTATGGAGGTGCCGGTGAATTCCACACCCACCACCGGTGATCGCAGATCCGCGAAATCGCGGCGCAGATCGGCGGCGTAGTTGTGATGCCGGTCGCCGGTCAGGACCACCAGATTGCGCGCACCGCAGGCGGCGGCCGAACCGAGCACGGCATTGCGGTCGGCGATATATCCGTCCCAGGCGTCGTTGCCGAGCAGCACCTCCTCGCCCGGATCGTAATCCGAGCGCGTCATGGCCACCTGGTTCCCCAGGATCTGCCAGCGCGCGGGCGAGTCGGCGAAGCCGTCGAGCAGCCAATCTCATTGTCGCGCACCGAGTAAGGTGCGATCACCGGCGAAGCGGGCATCGCAGTCGGAGGTCAGGCTGCCGTCCCCGCACGCCTGCCGGGTGCGGTACTGGCGGGTGTCGAGCATGGTGATCTCCGCCAGATCGCCGAACCGATACCGCCGGTGCAGCAGCATGTTCGGCCCGGACGGCATTTGCGCGATACGCAGCGGCTGATGCTCGTACATGGCCTGGAAGGCCGCCGCCCGGCGGCGCCGGAACAGGGCAGGCACCCGGTAGATGTCGATCCCGATCCCGCCCTTGTCCCCGGCCCAGTTGTTGTCGACCTCGTGATCGTCCATGGTGACCAGCCACGGGAAGGCGGCATGCGCGGCCCGCAACGGCGCATCGGATTTGGCCTGCGCGTAGCGCAATCGGTAGCCGCGCAGATCCACGGCCTCACCGGGCAGATCCGGCGCGTCCGCGCCCTGCCTGCCCTGCCGCCACGACCGCTCGTAGATGTAATCGCCCAGATGCACCACCAGATCGAGGTCTTCGCGGCTCATATGGTCGTAGGCGGTGAAATATCCCGAACTCCACGACTGACACGATGCGAAGGCGAATCGCATGCGCGCAATGGCCGCACCGGCCGGGGGAGCCGTGCGGGTCCGCCCGATCGGCGAAATGGCCGAGCCCGCGCGGAACCGGTAGAAATACCACCGATCCGGATCCAGACCGTTGATTTCCGGATGCACGCTGTGCCCCAGTTCCCGGGTGGCAACCGCGCTGCCGCGCGCCACGATCCGGCTGAAGTTCTCGTCGTGGGCGACTTCGTAGTCGACGGTGTGACCGGTGCGTTGGCCATGCCGCCGTGCCCGTCGGGAGCCAGCGGATCCGGCGCGAGCCGAGTCCACAGCACCATGCCGTCGGGCGTCGGATCACCCGAGGCCACACCCAATGTGAACGGATCATCGCCCGGGAACCGCGGTGCGGGAAATCTGATGCTGCTGGCCGCGGAGGCGCCGACCAGCACCGCGGCCGATCCGGCCGCGCCGAAACGTAACAACTGGCGGCGTGACAACTCCATAAGTCACGGTACTCGAGCGCATCGAATGTCCTCGTGAACGGCTGTTTGTTTGCCGGGAAATTTCCGATTACAGCTCGGCTGCTCCGCTCACGGCGTGCGGCCCCCGGGAGAATCCGGGGGCCGCACGCCGAAGGCATCGCCGCTCAGCTGAATTGAACATTCGTGATGGTGAGGCCCGCGTCCCGGACATTGTCGGTCAGACAGGGCCCGACTTGGGAACCCCCGTCGATCGGCCCCTGGGAGACCGACATTCGCTGGCCCGCGCCGGGACCGTCGGTAATGGTCACGGTATTGGTCTTCGGAGCGCCCATACCGCCCGGGACGTCCCACGGGCCGGACACTCTGCTGACCCTGCCGTCGGACCAATTGACGACCCCGTCGATCTGGCCATTGATGTCGAAACAATTGCCATTGCCTGCGAAGGTGCCGCTGAACGTGCCCGTGGGAGCCGGAGTGCCCTGGCAGCCGGTCAGATCGCCGGTGAAGGTCGCGGTGGCGGGCGCCGCGGCCAGTCCGATCGGGCTGCTGCGGAAGGCGATGTTCCCGCCGCCGCAACTGCCCGAAATGGGTTTGGCCGCGGCCTGAGTCGCGGTAGCGAGGGGAGCCGCGACGGCGGCGACGGCAAGGGTGACGGCCGCGAGGGCGGATTTACTGGAAGCGAACATGGAGAGCCACCTTTCTGGAGACTCGTGCCGGTGTGGGTTGGATATGGCGGGTGTTCTTCCAGCTGGTGCGAACCTGAGCGCATCAGAAGGCTAATAGCGGAAAAGCATCGCCAGCTATGTGGCCTGGATCACTGGATTGCCGGTCGGCCCCGGGACGGCGGGCGCTGTGCGGCCGGTGGCGGAAGGTGCAAATCTGTTGGCGGATCCGGCCGCGCGACATGCGCTCGTGGCGGTCGTTGTCCGTGCTGGTCGCGGCGGGGACCATGTGGGAATGTTCGACTGGGATCTGGTTCGCAATACCTCCAGCGTCCACGTCATGACGCAACTCGCCGCCGAGCGCGGCATGCCCGTATCGGAGGCCCTGGCCGGGACCCGGCTCACCCCCGAATCGGTGCTGGATCCGAATGCCGAGGTCACCGCGCGCGAGGAGCTGGTGGTGGTGCGGACGGTGCTGCGCCGCTTCGGCGCCGAGCCCGGTCTGGGCGTGGCGGCGGGCGCGCGCTACCACATCTCGTTGTACGGGCCCTGGGGTCTGGCGCTGCTGTCCAGCGGCAGCCTGCGCCAGGTCATCGAGGTGGCCCTGCGGTATCTGGATCTGGCGTTCGTTTTCGGCCAGCTGAACTTCGTGGAGGGCCCCGAGCGCAGCCGCCTGGTCTTCGACGGCGCCGAGGTGCCGCCCGATGTGCACCCGTTCCTCGCCGAGCGGATCATGTCCGGCATTCAGACCATCGGCCGGGAGCTGTTCGCGGCCGGGGTGCCCGCCGAGGTGGTGACCTTCCGTCATCCGGCGCCCGCCGATACCGCGCGGTATCGCGAGGTCTTCGGCGTGGAACCGGTTTTCGAGGCCGCGGAGGACGCCATCGGTTTCCACAGCGGCTATCTGGATCTGCCGCTGCCACAGGCCAACGAGTGGGCCCGCAGCACCTGTGAACAGCTGTGCCGCGAGTTGCTGGACCGCCGTCGGGCCCGGACCGGAATGGCGGGCGCGGTGCGGAATCTACTGGCCCGCAATCCGGCCGTGCTGCCCGATCAGGTGGCGGTGGCCGCCGCGCTCTGCGTCAGCCCCCGTACCCTGGCGCGCCGCCTCAGCGCGGAGGGGACCTCCTTCCGCGCCCTCGGTGACGAGGTGCGGCGCGTGCTGGGCGAGGAACTGCTCACCCATACCGATATGACCACAGAACAGGTCGCGGTGCGGCTCGGCTATGCCGACGCCGCCTCCTTCATCCGGGCCTTCCGGCGCTGGAATTCCTGCCCGCCACAGGAATTCCGCCGCCATCCCGCTGCGGCCCGGCTCCGGGACTGACCGCTATCGCGGGGTGTCGCCGAGCGCCTGCGCCGCCGGGCCGACCTGGGCCGCGATATCGAGCAGCAGGCGGAAGACGTCCTCGGGCAACGCTTTCCCGTTGCACCACAGGATGTTGCAGTTCGATGCGGCGTAGGGGCCGACACCGAGCAGGATCGAGGCGAAGTTCACCGGATCGGCGAGCCGGGCCAGGTCCTCGAGGTTGCGGGCCAGCGGGACCGCCGGGTCGTGAATGGCGTACGGGTCCACGTACGGTTCGTCGGGCACATCGTCGACCGCGGCGTTCATGCGGCGGAAGTACTCCTTGTTGTCCGGGTTGGAGGTGCCGGTGAGCAGGCCGGTGAGATTGCCCGGTTCCATGCGGGTGGGGATGCCGAGCCGCACGATCACCAGATCGCGGCTCGGCACGACCGCGACGAACTGCCCCAGCGCGCCGGAGAAGGCGTACATATCGCGGGGCGAACCAGGGAAGACACCGTGTGAATAGTGCTGGGGAACAGGGGAATTGACGCCGCGGTAGGTATCGCCCGCATTGAGCCAGATCAGGAAGCCGTACCCGCCGTTGGCGGCGGTGGGTTGCACGGCCTGCCGCACGTAGTCGGCGTCGATGAGCTGCCGGTCGCCGTAGCGCCCTTCGCGCAGCAGCAGGTGCCCGATGCGCGCCAGATCGCCGGGCCGCATGGCCAGGCCGCCGTTGACCGCGGTATTCCCGCTGCGATCGCGCAACCAGATCCATTGGTCGCGGTCGATTCCCAAGGGACCCATCAACTCTCGCTGGACGAACTCCTGGAAGTCCAGGCCCGTGGTGAGCTCGACGATCTTCGGCAGCAGGGTCAGCACGGCCTGCGCGTACTGGAAGGTGGTCCCCGGCTCGTACTCGAAGGGCGTAGTGAGCGACTGCAAGACCTGGTCGGTCTGGAGTCCCGCGATATCCGCGGGCCAGCTGAAGTGCAAACCGCTTGTCTGCGTGAGGATGTGCCGCACCGTAAGCGCCGCATGCGCGGCATCGGCCTGCGGGAAGAACTTCCCCAGTGGATCGTCCACCCCGAAATACCCCATGGACACCGCGCGCCCGACGGCGACGGCGGCCACCCCCTTGCTGGCGCTGGCCAAGGGCATCGGCAGATTCCCGGTCGGTGTGCGCTCGCCGACCAGACAGCCGTGCCGATAGACCTGCACCGCGAATCCGCCGGTCCGCGTACCGAAGTCGAGTGCGTCGGTCACCGCGGCCGCGTCCATCCCGACCGCTCCGGCCGCCCGGCGCTCGAACGCCCGCCCGGCCCCCGGATCGGCGCAGCCCGGATCAGCGGGTTCGGCCCCGGCGACAGGTGAGATCAAGGACAGGGCGACGAGCACGGTGGCGCCGAGCCCACCCGCCCACGACCCCCGGAGCAACCGCATGAATACAACCTTTTGCCTGACGACGTTGTCCGACCGGCCGCCCCGAGTTCTGGCACCGGCCGGTCTCAGACCGCATAGTAGCCGGATGTATCCCACGACACAATCACTCTCGAAATGAGGACGCCGCCACAGCATCCGAATCGGAGCATGCAGTAATGCATGTAAACTCAGGTAAATTGCTCTGCCGCTCGAGAGGGGCCCGAACCGTGTCCGAACCTTCGTCCTTGACGCTCGAGGCCCGGGATCTGCTTCGCCGTCAGATCATCGAAGGGGACCTGCGCCCCCGGGAGCGCCTGGTCGCCGCGGATCTCGCGGACAAGCTTCAGGTTTCGCGCACGCCCGTGCGGGAAGCGTTGTACCTGCTGGCGTCCGAGGGGCTCGTGGTGCCCGCCAAGCGCGGGTTCGCGGTGCGCGAGTTCACCCCGTCGGAGATCAAGGAGATCTACGAGGTGCGCGCGGCGCTCGAGGGTATGGCTGCCCGGCTGGCCGCCGAGCGGGCCACCCGCGAGGCCATCGACGCCGTCCTGGAGGTCGGCGCGGGCACGGTCACTCTGGCCAGGTCAGCCCGGCAAGTGCTGGTGGACAAGAACACCGAGTTCCATCGAGCCATCCTGACCGCCGCGGGCAATGCCCGGCTCAGCAAGCTCAATGGCCAGAACAGCGAGCACTTCTTCAACTACCGCATCGCCGACCTCTACAGCGACGAGGAGGCCGTGGCCTCGATCGAGGGGCATCGCATGATCGAGGCCGCCCTGCAGAAGCGCGACGGCGATGCCGCCGAACGGGCCGCCAACCCCCTTGCGCCCCAGCGCGAATTGCCGCCAGCGGTTGCCGGTGCATACGACTGCTCATAGACTGCATGCAAAGTTGAATGCATCTAGGAGGTGCCAATGGCACTCTTCACCGCTCGCTCCGGCCAGACGGCCTACGGCTACCCGATTGGAATCATCTGTGCGCAGTGGCACATTCCCTTCATTCCCGGCGATGTGAATCACGCCGCGAGCTTCGACTATCCGGTGCGGTATCTGCCGGTGGAGGTGCCCGGTGCGGAGATCCTGCGCGGCGCCGCCGCGCAGGAGACCTTCACCGAGGTGATCGTGAGCGCCGCCCGGCGGCTGGAAGCCGAAGGCGTGCGGGCGATTACGAGCAACTGCGGATTCTTCGGGCTGTGGCAGCGGGCGGTGGCGGACGCGGTGGCGGTGCCGGTGTTCATGAGCAGTCTGCTGCTGACGCCGTTCCTGCGTTCGCTCATCGGCGCCGAGCGCAAAATCGGTGTGGTGGTGGCCAATTCGGCCGCCGTCACCGACCGGCTCTTGGAATCGGTCGGCGTGCGCCGGGACGCCGCGACGGTATTCGCCGGGCTGGAGTCCTACTCGCACTTCGGATCGGTGGTGCTGGAGGAATCCGGGAAGCTCGACAGCGATGTCATGCGCGACGAGGTCGTCCAGGCCTGTCGCGAGTTGCTGGTCGAGCATCCGGATATCGGCGCCCTGCTCCTGGAATGCAGTGATCTGCCGGTCTATTCGCGGGCGGTGCACGAGGCCGTCGGCATCCCGGTCTTCGACTGGGTGGCGCTCATCGACTTCGTCGAGCGCGCCGTCGTGCCCAAGGTCTATCACGGAATCTATTGAGGAGCAGTCGATGTCGAATGTCATGATGGTCAATCCCGCAACCCTCGGTCCGGCCCTGTTCCCGTACTCGCAGGCGACGCGGGCGGGCGGATTCGTGTTTCTCGCCGGTCAGGTCGCCCTCGACGCGGGCAATGCGGTGGTGGCTCCGGGCGACGCGTACGAGCAGACGACGGTGATCCTGGACCGGATGCGGGTGATCCTGTCCGAGTTCGGCCTCGATCTCAAGGCCATCGCCAGCGCAACGGTTTTCGTCACCTCGCTCGAGGCTCTGCCCGGATTCAACCGGGCGTGGGAAGAGGGCTTCGGCACGCATCGCCCGGCCCGGGCGACGGTGGTGGCGGGCCTGCTTCTCGACGGCCTGGTCGTCGAAGTCCAATCCATCGCGGTGGCGTGAGGGGGCCGGGACCATGCACACGGTAGTGATCGGAGGCGGCGTCGTCGGCGTGACGACGGCCTATTACCTTGCCGCCCAGGGCCACAGCGTGACCGTGCTGGAACAGCGCGCCGAACTCGGGCAGGACGCCACCGGCGGCAATGCCGGGCTCATCGCGCCCAGCCACTCCTTCGCCTGGGCCTCGCCGCAGGCGCCGCGCATGCTGGTGCGCTCACTGCGCGGGGAGCGCACCGCCATCCGGGTGAAACCGACGCTCAGCCCGCGCTTCCTGGGCTGGGGTCTGCAGTTCCTGCGCGAGTGCACGCCGGGCCGGGCCCGGGCCAATACCCTGGCCAAACTCGCGCTGTGCCAGTACAGCCAGCGCGAGATGTACCGCCTCGTCGACGAGGAGGGCGTCGACTACGACGAGGACCGCCGCGGCGCGCTCTACCTCTACCGCGACAATGCGCAACTCGACCTCGGTCTGCGCAAGATGCGGTTGCTCGCCGACCACGGGCAGGAGATCGAGGCGCTGACCGCCGAGCAGGTGGCGCGCATGGATCCGGCCTTCGCGGGCGCGACCGGAATCATCAAGGGCGCCATCTACGGAAAGACCGACGGGACCGGCAATTCGGAGAAGTTCAGCGCCAATCTCGCCACGGTGTGCGAGAAGCTGGGCGTCGAATTCCACACCGGGGTCACGGCGCGCGGACTGGTGCAGCACCACGGCCGGATCACGGGACTGGAGACCGACAAGGACTTCTACCGGGGCGACAACTATGTGATCTGCACCGGCGTCGGCAGTCCCTTCCTGTCCCGGACGGTCGGGCAGCGGCTGCCGGTGTATCCCGCGAAGGGCTATTCGCTGACCGTCGATATCGCCGATGAGACGGCCGCACCGACCTACGGCGGCGTGGACGAGGCGACCCTGGTGGCCTGGTCGCGCATGGGCTCCCGGCTGCGCATGTCCTCGACCGCCGAATTCGGCGGCTACAGCCGTCAATTCACGCCCGAGGACTTCAGCAATATCTTCGCCATGGCGCGCGAGCTCTTCCCGGCCGCCGCTGACTGGGAGACCGCCCGCATGCGGTCCTGCCTGCGTCCCATGACACCCGACGGTCCGCCGATCATCGGCCGCGGCCACCGCCACGACAACCTCTACTACAACACCGGCCACGGCCATATGGGCTGGACCATGGCGTGCGGATCGAGCCGCGCGCTCGCCGACCTCATGGCTGGTCGGCAGCCTGCCGTCGATGTGGCGCCCTTCGCGGTGCGCGCGTTCCGGCGGTAGCACCGAGTCTTCCCGCGCGGGGTGCGGGCCGGGGAGTGGGCAACGGCGCCTTTGTTCATATCCATCACAAACAGTGGGGACCTACGCTGTGAAACCACGTCTCGATAGATACGAAGAATTCATCGAACGCGAGTACAAGGCCGGATTGCGGAAATTCGACGAGTACTCCATCGATGCCATGCGGCCCGAACTCGTCGACATGTTCCGCACCGGGAAGGTCAAGCGCATCGTCTTCACCGGTATGGGCTGCTCGGCGATCGTGTCCGATATCGTCCGCGGCTACTTCACCGAAATCGGCCTGCCGGTGGAGGTGTATGTGCTCAACGATTACGAATTCCGCTTCCTGGCGCCGAAATCGGTGCTGGAGGATCCGGGCACGGTCTTCATCATCAGCTCTTACAGCGGCTACTCCAACGAGCCGCTGCGCGCCTACGAAGCCATTCGCGAGGCGCACGACCGGACCATGCTGCTCACCTCGGGTGGTCCGCTGGCCGAGGCCGGTCGCCGCGACGGCACCTCCATCGCCTACTGGCGGCTGAAGGAGCCGGACCGGGAGTATCCGCTGTTCCACGTGTCGCAGTACTTCGCGATCCTCATGGACATGTTCCACGAGTTCGGGCTGATCGCCGACGATCACCACGCCCGGCTGGCGGCGCTGTCGGAGGAGCTCGAGCAGGTCTACGACGACGAATCCCGCGCGCTCGTCGAGGAATTCGCCTTCAAGAGCCAGGACGCGAACATTCTCATGATCGCCTCGCCGAAATGGTTCGAAAGCCTGCTGAAGCTGGCGAAGATGCACATCAACGAAATGGCCATGGTGCCCGCCTCGCGGAACTATTTCCACGAGTTCTGTCACAGCGAGGTCGCCACGCTCTCGGATCCGGAGACCAAACACAGCGTGCTGTGGGTCGCCGACCCCGAGGACGACGACTACACCAAGGCCAAGGGGCGCAATCTGGTCGATCTGCTCACTGCGGCGCGACCGCAGAACGATCGCATCACCGTCACCGTGCTGCCCTTGCGGGGTGAGGACTTCCTGAGCCGCTATTTCAGCGCGCTGGACATCATCCAGCGCGCGAGCCTGGCACTCGGGCGGTATCGCGATGTGGAGTCGAGGGATCTGATCTCCTCGGCGGCCGGAAATTCCTGGTACCACAGTTCGACGATCGATGCCGAGTTCGAACTCGCCGGCTAGCGCGGGCGCACCACCTCGGGACCGCGCGGCGGCCGGTGCGTTCCGGCTGGTCGCCGGCGGCTTCCTGGGCATGATGGCCGGGGCCGGGGCCCCGTCCCCGGTTTATCGTGTCTACCAGCAGGATTGGGGCTTCTCGCCCTCCATCGTGGCGCTGGTGTTCGTGGTGTACGTGATCGCGCTGCTGGCGGCGCTGCTGGGCTTCGGCGAATTGTCGGACCGGGTGGGGCGGCGGCGGGTGCTGGTGGTCTCCCTGCTGGTGCTGGCGGGCGCGATGCTGTTGTTCGCGGCGGCGCGCGGGCTGCCGGAAGTGCTGCTGGCCCGGATCGTCCAGGGTTTCGCGACCGGCGCGGCCACCGGGGCCTTCGGGGCGTCGGTGATCGATCTGCAGACCCGGCCGCAGCTCGGGTCGTATGTCACGGCGGTCGCGCCCACGCTCGGGCCGGGCGCCGGGGCGCTGCTGTCGGCGATTCTCATAGACGTCCTGCCGTGGCCGCGGCGCACCGTGTTCGTGGCGCTGGCTGCGCTGTATCTGGTTGTGGCGCTGCTGATTCACCGGGTGCGCGCCGACTCGCTCGACGTGCGGCGGCCGGTGGCGGGCGGCACCCGGATCCGTTTCGCGCTGCCGCCGGGCTTCCGCGGCCCCTTCCTGCGCTTCGCGCCGACACTGATCGCGGCGTGGAGCGTGGGAGGTTTGTTCCTGGCGCTCGCGCCGAGCTTCATGCCGGTGGTGTTCGGGGTGCGCGGCGGCATTGCCGGAGCGCTCACGATCGTCGTCCTGCCGGGCGCGGGTGCGGTGACCGCGAGCCTGCTGCGGCCGCGACCGGCGACCGCGTGGCGCACCCTGATCGCCTGCGCCGGTCTGGCCGCGGGCACGGCGGTGCTGATCATGGGCGTCGGGGTCGGGAGCGCCGGGGTGTTCCTGCTCGGCTGCCTGCTGGCCGGAATCGCCTTCGGCGCGGCGCTGTTCCTCGCCACGGCGGTGCTGGGCCGGGCCATACCGCCCGCCCAGCGCAGTGGGGTGCTGTCGGTGATCTTCGTGGTGAACTATCTGGCCTTCGCCGTTCCGCCGCTGCTGGCCGGGGTGTGCGCCACCCGATTCGGTTTCGTGCCGACCCTGCTGGTGTACCTGTGCGCGGCCGCGGGCCTGTCGGTCCTGGCGGCCGCGGCGCTGGTGCGGCCCGCCCGAGACGAAGGGCGGCGCCATGTTTGAACTGAGCCCACCGCAGATCTCGGTCCTGGTCGGTGGTGACCCGCTGCGCCGCTGGGTGGCGCAGGGCATCCGGGCGCGCACCGGTGCGTCGTCCACGCGGGCCTGGTACTCCGACGACGGCGCCGCGGCCGCCATTGCCAGACCCGCGCTCGCGCAACGCGATCGAGTCCTGATGATCGGTGATCCGGACGCGGCCGCCGCACTGCTGTGGGAGCTGCTGCCCCTGCTGGGCCCGACCTACCGTCCCTTCGGCGACCGGACGCTGATCGAGCACCTGGTGGCCCGGCTCCCCGAGCTGGAACGCCGCGGTGACTTCTACTGGATGTGGCGGACCGGTGTCGCCGAGGAACGGGCAGAGCTGCGCCTCAGCTATTCGAATGTGCTTCCGGCGCAGCGGCTGTCGGTGTCCTCGCCGGTCCGCTGGGCGCACCGCCGGGATATGGCGGGCATTGCCGGACTGCTGACGGCCAACTTTCCCGACTCCTATGCCCAGCCCGGCCGGGCGGGGGTGGAGCGCTGGGCCCGCATTGCCATCGGCGAGCGCATTGTCGCGGCCGGGGCGTGGGCCTGGTCGGAGGAGAGCGTCGGCCTGATCTCCGGCGTGACCGTCGAATCCGCCTTGCGCGGTAAGGGTTTGGGCCGCGCCGTCGCCACCTTCCTGGTGCACGAGGCGCTGCGCACCTTCGGCACCGTCGGCCTGCTCGCGGACGAGGACAACATTCCCGCCGTGGCGCTCTATCGCAGCATGGGGCTGCGTTCGGTACCGCTGCTCGCCGCCAAGGTGCGGGAGCATTGACTGCATGCGACACTGCATGCAATAGAGAAGAGAGTTCTATTATGAAGCTGTTTCGGCGAAATCCCGTATTACTACTGCTTTCCGCGTCGGCCGTGGCCATGACGCTGCTCACCGGGCGCGCCGAGAAAGACGGCGACGCGGCCTCGCCCGCGGTGCAGACCACACCGTTGCCGACCGCCAATCCCACCTTGCAGGGCACCGTCACGCTGGGCGCGGTGATTCCCATGACCGGCACCAATGCCACCGTCGGAAAGGATCTGCAACGCGGTATCGAACTCGCGGTCGCCGAGATCAACGCCCGTAATGGCGTGCTCGGGCGCAAACTCGTCGTGGAGGTCGAGGATTCGCAAGGGCAGACGACGGCCACGATTTCGGCGGCGCGGAAACTGGTGACCGTATCGCGGGTGCCGCTGGTCCTGGGTGAATACGCCTCGGGCAATACCATTCCGCTGCAGCAGTATCTCCAGCAGAGCGGCGTGGTCGGCATCAATGTGGGCAGTTCGTCGATCGAGCTGCGGCAGACCGGCGAATTGCAGTTCTCCGCCATCGGACTCGACGACAAGGTGGGGGAGTTCTCCGCGAATACCTTGTACGACCGTGGATTCCGATCGATCGCGATTCTCGCGCCGAACAATGCCTACGGCAGCGGCATCGCCGAATCGGTCGCGAATGTGTTCGCGGCGCGCGGTGGGACGGTGGCGGTCAGCTCGCTCTACACCGAAGGGCAACCCGACTACCGGGCCGAGCTGACGCGATTGCAGAATGCCGAACCGGACGCCTACGTGGTGACCACCTACGGCAAGGACGGGGCGACCATCAATGCCGAGATGTTCCAGCTGGGCCTGACCGGTAAGCCCGTCTTCGACATCTACATGTCCCAGGACGTGCCGGACTCCGATGCCACGGCGGTGGAGGGGCGCACCGGAATGGATGTGCAGGCCGCGGTCGGCGGCAGCGTCTACGGGACCTACTACCAGCAGACCTACGGCGAGACCCTGATCACCTCGTTCAGCGGATTCACCTATGACGCCGTGCATTTGGCGGCCCTTGCCATCGAGAAGGCGGGCGCGCCGGATGCCTCGAAGATCGCCGCGGCCATTCCGGAGGTGGCGGCCTCCTATCAGGGCGTGACCGGGCCGCTGGCGGTGGGACCGGACGGGCAGCGATTGTTGCAGCCCTATGCGCTGGGCACCGTCAAGGACGGGAAGATCGAGTTCCGATGATCACGCAGGCGCCCCCGGATCTCATTGCGGACGCCCTGATCCGGGGCAGCACCATCGCGCTGCTGGCGGTCTCGCTGACGCTGGTCTACGGCACCATGCGGTTCGCGAATGTGGCGCAGCTGGAGCTGGCTACGGTCGGCGCGTACGCGACGGTCTCGCTGTCCGGATTGTTCATCGTGCCGGTCGCCGGGCTGATCGGGGCGGCGGTGGCCATCGGTCTCGGTATCGCGTTGTACGAGCTGATCTTCCGGCGCCTGCTCGCCATGGGCGAGATGCCCGCCATGATCGGCTCGCTGGCGGTGTCGGTGGTGGTGCAGGCCGTGATCCAGTTGGTCTACGGTTCGCGGCCACGCGAGATACCGCACGAATTGGAGCGGGCGGCAACGATTCTGGGCGCCACCATCACACCCGGACAGGTGCGGCTGGTGACGCTGAGCCTGGCCGCGCTGGCCTTGACCGGGGCCGTGCTGTGCTGGACCTCATTGGGCAAGCAGGTCCGCGCGGTGGCCGCCGATCCGGTGCTGGCGCGCATCTCCGGCGTCGATCACCGGCGGGTGGTGGCCACGGTGTGGGTGCTCAGCGGCGGGCTCGCGGCGCTCAGCGGTATCGGGCTGGCGCTACAGTCCGCGGCCGGTCCCACACTGGGTTTCGCCCTGTTGCTGCCGGTGTTCTCGGCCGCCATCGTGGGCGGTCTCGGCAGTGTGCTGGGCGCGGTGCTGGCCTCCTACGGGGTGGCGCTGCTCGAATCCCTGGCGCTGGCCCTCGATTTCGGCGCCGGTGCGGTTCCGGTCGAATCCATTCCGGTGAGCTACCGGCCCGCCATCGGATTCGTCTTCCTGATCCTGGCGCTGATCTTCCGCCCGCAGGGGCTGCTCGGGACGAGGTCGCGGCATGTTTGAGTACCTCGGCTGGATCGCGATCCTGGTGTGCGTCAACGCCATTGCCGGGATCAGCCTGAATCTGCAATCCGGGACCGCCGGACTCGTGAACTTCGGACAGGTGGCCTTCGTCGGCCTCGGCGGCTACGCCGTCGCCATCGTCGGCCACGCGGGCTACAACGTCTGGCTCGGACTGCTGCTCGGTATGGCCCTCGCGGCGGCCGCCGGATATCTGCTCGGCCGCCTCGGGCGCACGCTCGGCGGCGTGTACTGGGCCATCGTGACGCTGGCCGTGGCCGAACTGCTGCGCCTGGTCATCTCGAACACCGACGGCCTCACCGGCGGCATGTGGGGCATCGGCAATGTGGCACCGCTGTGGGGCGAGCTGCACGGCACCGCCGAAACCCTCGCCACCCTGGGCCTGGCCCTGCTGTTCCTGGGCGCGACGGTGCTGGTGGCCCGGCATGTCGACCGGTCGGACCTGGGCCGGTCGCTGCGGCTGATCCGGGACAACGAGCCCATGGCCGCCGCGGTGGGCATCGATGTGGTGTCGGCCAAGAGCCGGGCGCTGGCCCTGGCCGGGGCCATGGCGGCGGCCGCGGGCGGTTTCTATGCCGCCGACATCTCCTTCGTCGGACCGGATCAGCTGCTGCCGTTCGAGACCTTCCTGGTGCTGACCATGATCGTGGTCGGCGGGCTGGGACGGATCGGCGGCGCCATCGCGGGCGCGGTGGTGGTGGAGACCGTTTACAACGGCACCCGCTATTTCGACATCTTCCTGGGGCTGGCCGACGACCAGTTCGCGGCGCTGCGCATTCTGCTGGTCGGGGCGATTCTGCTGGGGTTCCTGCTGGTGCGGCCGCAGGGTTTGGTGGCCGATCGGCCGAGGAGGGTTCATGTCTGAGCACATCATCTTCGAGACATCCGATATCTCTTGCTCGTTCGGGAAGCTGAAGGCTCTCGACGCGGTGAGCCTGCGGGTCGAGGCGGGCGCGGCGGTGGCCGTCGTCGGGCCCAACGGATCCGGTAAGAGCACGCTGCTCAATGTGGCGTCCGGATTCGTCGCCCCCGATGCCGGGACAGTATCGGTCGGCGGGGTCCGCGTCGAGGGATCGGCGCCGTGGCGGATCGCGCGCCACGGCGTGCGGCGCACCTTCCAGCACGCGCGGCTGCCGGTCGGCATGACGGTGCTGGAACTGCTTGTCGCCAGTGCGTCACTGCCGCAAGACAATTCGGTTCTGCGCTCGGCGCTGCGCCACCGCACGGCCCTGCAGGAGCGGCGGGCGGCGGTGGCGCACGCCCGCGAGCTGCTGGGCTGGCTGGAGCTGCCGGATTTCGAGGACCATCGCGCCGGGGACCTGTCCGGCGGTCAGCAGAAGCTCATAGGACTCGGCGCGGCCCTCATGGGGCGGCCGCGGCTGCTTCTGCTCGACGAACCCATGGCCGGTGTGAACCCCACGCTGCGCACCAAGCTCGCCGACCGCCTGCGGGAATTGCAAGCTCGCGGCACCACCGTCGTCTTCGTCGAGCACGATATGAAATTCGTGGCCCACGCGGCGGATTCGGTGTATGTCCTCGATCGTGGCGCGGTCGTGGCCCATTCCAGCCCGCGCGAACTGGCGGCCAACGAGGCGGTCCGCCGCGCCTATCTCGGTTCGGCCGCCGAGCATCTCGCACCGGCTGTGGAGGTGGTGTCGGCATGACCGCCGTGACGCTGTCGAACATCACCGCGGGATACGGCAAATCCGCGTTCCTGCACGATATCTCGCTCACCGCGCCCGCCGCGTCCATCACCACCGTGATCGGCCCCAACGGATCCGGTAAGAGCACACTGCTGAAGGTCGTCGCCGGTACCGCCCGCTGCACCTCCGGGTCCTTGCTCGTCGCGGGCGCGGATCTGACCACCGTCTCCGAACGAGCCCGCGTCCTCGACCATCGCATCGCCTACGTCCCACAGCTCTCGAATGTCTTCGCCCCCATGACAATCCTCGAGAACCTGGAAATCGGTGGCATCACCCTGCCGCGCCGCACCCGGCGCCGCCGCATGACCGAAATCCTCGGCATGTACCCGGATCTGGCCCGCCGCCCGCACGCTCGCGCCGACTCCCTCTCCGGCGGTCAGCGCCAGCTCCTGGCCATGGCCCGCGCCCTCATGCCCGAGCCCGCCGTGCTCCTGCTCGACGAACTCTCCGCGGGCCTCTCGCCCCGCCTGCTGGACGAGCTCTTCGAATCCGTCCGCGACCTGTGCCACGACACCGCCGTCACGGTCCTGCTGGTCGAACAGAACGCCCATGCCGCCCTGCGCATCTCGGATCGCGGCGTGGTCCTCGTCGCCGGTCAGATCGCCCGCGCGGGCGCCGCCTGCGAGATAGCCGACGATCCCACCATCGGCGACCTGTACCTCGGCACCGGTCCGGCGCCCGAGGCTGGACAATTAATTAGCTAATTGCCATAATGCCTAAATGCTGGAGGTGGACCTGGTCAAGGCGCTGGCCAATGACAAGCGATTGCAGATCCTGGACTGGCTGCGCGACCCCGAGGCGCACTTCCCGAAGCAGCGGGACGGGGATCTCGTACTGGACGGCGTCTGCTCCATGCTCATCGCCCAGAAGCTCGGCGTGAGCCAGCCGACCTGCGGTGAGCATTTGAAGGTGCTCGCCCAGGCGGGCCTGGTCACCGGCACGAAGATCAAACAGTGGGTGTTCTACCAGCGCAACGAGAATCGTATTGCCGAGGCGAAGGAGATGCTGAGCGGTGAGTGGTGAGCTGTACGACCGGTTGATCTCGGATCTGGACGCGGCGGGGGCCCGCTATCGGCTCATCGACCACGCGCCGGAGGGTCGCACCGAACTGGTGAGCGCCCTTCGGGGCCATGATGTTTCGCAGGCCGCCAAATGCCTGATCGTCATGGTCAAGATCGGCAAGAAGCAGACCCGCCATGTTCTCGCCGTCGTGCCCGGCCATGCGCGCGTCGACCTCCAGGCCGTCAAGGCCCTGCACGAGGGCACCTACGTCGCCTTCGCGAGTCAGGACAAGGCCGAGGCCCTGGCGGGCAGCGTCAGCGGCACCGTCCTGCCGGTCAGCTACCACCCCGACCTGGAACTCGTCGCCGACCCGGCCCTGCTGGACCTCCCCGAGCTCTACTTCAACGCCGCCCGCCTGGACCGCTCCATCGCACTGGCCACGGAGGACTACGTTCGCCTGGCCACCCCGCGCATCGCGGCCATCACTGCCGCGGAATGAACAGAGATGCGGATCGGTGAGCTGTCCGAGCGCAGCGTCACTATTCCGATGCCGAGCTGGCCCTCGACGGAGTCCTCGCACCCGTGATCACCGCGGTCTATCCGCTCTCCGACGCCCCGGCCGCCCTCGCCACCGTCGAGAACGGTCACTCTTCGGGCAAGGTTGTCATCAAGGTGGCGTGAGAAGCGCCCGGCCTGGGCAGGACCGCCAGTGCGGTGTTCGCGATGTTCCGCAGCGCGTCCGGGTCCATGCCAGCCTTGCCTACCGCCTCGATACCTCGGACCACCGTCAGTAGCAGTGCCGCCAACAACTCCGGATCCGCGGCGCCATCGATGTCGCCGTGGCGCTGGGCGGCGCTGATCCGGTTTCCTCGAGGTCAGCGGGCGAGGGAGATGGCGAAGGGCTCGAAGCCGTGTCGGCGCAGGATGTGGGGCACGGCCAGGATCATGGCCTCGGTGGCGCGGGCCGTGGTGATGTCGCCGAGGTTCTCGATCCATGCGGGCTGCCAGCCCAGGTCGCCGAGCAGGCCGGTGACGGTCCGCTTCGCCTTCTCGTCGTCGCCCGAGACATAGATGGTGGGTGGGGTGGCCAGGGCTTCGGGAGCGGTCATGACCATGAAAAGCATGGTGTTGAGGGTCTTGACCACATGGGTGTCGGGGAGTGCGGCCTGGAGCTTTTCGGCGAGGCTGCTGCCGGGATAGCACAGGTCGCCGGGCAGGCCGTCCGCGGCGTCGCGGGTGGCGTTGGAGACATCGACGAGGATTCTTCCGGAGAGCTCGGTCCGCAGGTCGGTCAGGCGGTCCAGGGAGCTGTCGCCGGGCGTCGCGTTGATCACGATGTTCGCGGTGCGGGCGGTGGTGCGCTGGTCGGCGAAGGCAATCCGCGGGGTGAGCCCGGCGGCGCGGGCGGCGGCGTCTTCCGGGCTGCGGCTGCCGAGGGTGACGTGGTGTCCGGCTGCGGAGAGCTTGCGGGCGAGGTTGGCGCCGACGCGGCCGGTGCCCAGGATGCCGATGCTGGTCATGACGTGATACTCCTTGCGGTATCGGGTGGGAATGCCGAGGCGTCCGGCTAGGCGATCGGTGCGAGGACCTCGAGGGCGGCGGAGTGGATGCCGGGGGCGGCGGCCAGGAAGTCGCGGCTGCCCGTGTTCCAGGGTTCGCCCGCCAGGTCGGTGACGGCGCCTCCGGCCTCGGCGACCAGCAGGGCGCCGGCGACCAGGCCGGAGCGGACGTCGGAGAACTGCCAGAACGCGTCCATGCGTCCGGCGGCGACCTGGATGAGCTGCATCGTGGCGGGCACGGACACGCGCACGACCAGGCCGTTGATGAGCATGGCGGTCACGGAGTCACCGATCCGCCGGAAGGTGCGCTCGTCCTCGCCGGGCTTGGCCTGGCCGGTGCCGGTGAGCGCGGCGCCCAGATCGGTCTTGGCGGACACCGTCAGCGGCCGGTCGTTGAGGCGGGCGCCGCCGCCGGCGACTGCGGTGTACGTGTCGCCGGTCAGCGGCAGGTGGACGACGGTGAGCACCGGCCTGTTGTCGCGGACCAGGGTGGCGGTGACGGCCCAGTCCTCCATGCCGTGGACGTGGTTGATATTGCCCTCGGCGGGGTCGACGACCCACCACTCCCCGGGCGGGAGCTCGCCACCGGCCAGCTCGTCCTCGGCCCACTGCGATCCCCGTCGAGCCCTCAGCAGCGGCTCCCGCAGCACGTCCAGCACCGCGTCGTCGTTGGCGTGAATCTCATCGACGACCTCGTCCAGACTCACGCCTCGGGCGTGCGTGGTGTAGCGGCCGCGCAGCGTGCGGCCAGCGGTCTTCACCGCCGTGGTCACATCGGCCATGAGCGTCGTGTCGGCGTCGAAAGGCATGACTGTGCTCATCGTGGGCTCCCTGGAGTTCGTGAATGTGGGGCGGTTCGTTCGAACCCGCACTTCGACGGTAGGCCGCCCGACAATTAACAACAAGTGCATGCTTGTCACTTATAGAGTTACTGTCATGCAATTGGATTTGAACCTGCTCACAGCCCTGGACGCGCTGCTGGAAGAGGGCAGTGTTGCTGGCGCGGCGGCCCGGCTCCACGTCACCGCACCGGCGATGAGCCGCTCCCTGGGCCGCATCCGCAAGGCCACAGGCGACCAGATCCTGGTCCGCACCGGCCGCAGCATGGTTCCCACCACCCGCGCGCTGGCCATGCGCGCCCAGGTCCATGCCCTCGTGCAGCAGGCTCACCAACTCCTGTCCGCGCAGCAAGAACTCGACTTGGCGGCTCTGGAGCGGGTGTTCACCGTGCGCTTGCACGACGCTCTGACCGCTGCTTGCGGCACCGCGCTGACCACGGCCGTCCACCGTCGAGCGCCCGGCGTCCAGCTGCGCCTGCCCGCGGAACCCGGCACGGACACCCCCGAGTTGCGCCGGGGTGAGGTCGACCTCGAATCCAGCTCCAGTCAGCCGACGCTCCCCGACATCCGCCACCGCCTCGTCGGCACGGACCGGCTGGTCGTCGCCGTCCGACCGGGCCACCCGCTCACCGAAGGCCCGCTGAGCCTCGAGCGGTACGCAGCCGCCGAACACGTCACCGTTTCGCGGCGCGGACGCTTGCGCGACCCGATCGACGACGCCCTGGCCCCGCGTGACCTCACACGACGCGTCGTCGCCGCCGGGCCCACCGCCGCCTTCGCGCTGCAACTTGCCGCCGACGCCGACCTGGTGGTCACCGTCCCCGACGCGGTCACCCGCTCGTCCCGGAACCGACTCGGCCTCTTCACACTGCCGCTGCCACTCAGGCTGCCCGATGTCTCGCTGTACCTGCTGTGGCACCAGCGCTATGACGAAGACCGCGCCCACATCTGGCTGCGCGACCTGGCCACCGAAACCCTCCAGGCACTGCTTGCACCATCTAATATGTACTGACTGGTGTATGTCGGCCGAATGCCTTCGGTGCCATGATGATTTCGAGCGTCCGAGAGGGGGCACGCTCGAATCGTCGAGGGGGAAGTGTGAAAACGCCCATATCCACCGGTATTTCCGCTGCGGGAAACCATCCGCCATTGTTGTCGGGCGGGCTGCCGCTACTAGGTCACGTTCGTGAGCTGGCCGCCTATCCCGAAGGGCTGGTGGCGCGCGGCTATGCCGAACGCGGACTGGTCTTCCGGATCAAACTGCCCGGGAACCCGGATCCGGTGGTGGTGCTCGGAAACGAGAACTGCCAGCGGTTCTTTCACGATGAAAACCTCTCCACCGAAGCGGCGTATCCATTCTTTCGCACCATGTTCGCGCCCGACTTCTTCAGCCTGGCGAGCAAAGAGGAGTACCGCGAGCAGAAGAACATCATCCTGCCCCGGTTCACCGGGCGGCAGCACGAGGTGTACGCCGCGGTCATGGACGCGCAGGCGCGGGCCTTCGTCGAAAGGCTCGGAGCGCGTGGGGAATTCTAACTCGCGCACGAGCTCGGCATTCTGGTCATGAATATCGCGGCGCTCTCGTTTCTCGGTGATCGGTTCACCGCCGAGATGGGCGATGACGTCTTCGGCCGGTTCCGGTGGTTCTCCAAGCAGATGACCTTCGTGCCCCGGTTCGTGCCCACCGTCGGCAAGATTCTCGGGGCGCGGGCCGGGGCCAGTCTGAAGGCGGATCTCACCGCGATGATCACGCGTCGCCGCGAGCAACCGTTCGACGAGCCGGATTTTCTGCAAACACTGGCCGCCGCAACCTATTCCGATGGTTCCGCGGTGCCGGACGAGGTGCTCGTCAATCTGGTGCTGCTGTTGTTGTGGGCCGGGCACGAATCCACCACGGGGCATCTGTCCTGGGCGGTGATCGAGGTGTTGCGGCATCCGGAACTGTTCGAGCGCGCCCGCGCCGAAGCTGATGAACTGGGTGACGGGCCCCTGGATCTGGAGGCGGTGAAGCGGCTGCGGTTCATCGACGCGTGCATTCACGAATCCGAGCGGCTGTATCCGATCGCGCCGGTGCTGCTGCGCAAGGCCACCGCCGATGTCGACCTCGACGGCTACACCATTCGCGCGGGCACCCAGGTGCTCACCTCGCCCAGGGTGAATCACCTACTGCCGGAGGAACATGACGCCCCGGAGGTCTTCGATCCCGGCCGCTACCTCGGGCCGGACGCCAAACACGAACGCGCGAAACTGATGGGCTTCGGCGGCGGCGTCCACAAATGCCTGGGCACGCGGTTCGCCAAACTCGAGATGGCCATCATTCTGGCGCGGTTGCTGCGGAGTTACGACCTGGAGCTGACCACCGGCACGCCGAAACCCGATATCGGCAACAAGTCGCGCTGGCCCGCCGCGCCCTGCCGGGTGGCATATCGGGCGCGGCGGCTCAGCGAGTGACCTCGGAGGTGGTGCCGAAGCCCGCCACGAAAAGAATCCGGTCGCGATAGTCGACGGAATCGAATTGGAATACTCGCAAATCGAGGTGGTACGGCTCGCCGGATTCCGGATGGCGCAGCGCCATCCAGGCCGGATCGCGGCCGTATCCGGCCTCGACGGCATTCCAGATGCGCAGGAATTCGGGACTGTCGGCGAGGTCTTCGATGGTTTCGGCCCACCACTCCGGGTACTCGGATCTGCCCATGAAACCCTGGACCAGCGCCACGGTCAGCATGGCCTCGTGCTCCCATTCGACCAGCACCTCATGCGAGCGCGGATCGCGGAACAGCCAGCGCAGAATGCTGCCGTTGTCGAGGATTCCGGCAAAGGTGCGACCGTAGGACTCGTTGCAGGACAATACATTCGAGCGAGTATCCAGGTAGACCGCGGGCCAGGGCTCGTGCCGGTGCAGGGCGTCCAGGGCGCTGGGCGACAGGGCCGCGCGCAAATCGTCGAGCGAGGGCTGCGGTGCGGCGTCCAGCCGGGCCAGATCGAACAGGTGCCTGCGTTCGGCATTGCTGAGCGGCTGGACGGCGTGCAGATATCCGCTCAGCGCGTCGACGACCGAATGGGTGGGCCGATCGCGTTGACCGTTCTCCAGGTGGGTGATGTAACTCGCGCTGACATTCGTCGCCGCGGCCAGTTTCTCCCGGCTCACCCCGCGCTCGTCGCGTAAACGGCGCAATGCCGATCCGAAGGTGGGCTGCTGGATTTTTCCCGCGTCGACCGGCCGGAATTGATTGTGCAAACGCATTTCCTAAGCACGTCGAGCCTGATAACTACCGGACCATTATCAGCCCGCCCGCACCGTGCAGACCACCCGGTCTCCGATCAGGTGATCTGCCGTTCCGCACCGGCCGCCGCGAGCGCGTCGGAATACACCTCCAGGATTCGGGTCAGGTGCCGGGACTGCCGTGGTTCGTCGGCGTGGTCGGCGAGCGCGGCGCGCAGGGCGGGGAGCCGGGTGCGGTCCAGCGCCAGCGACCGCAGCTCGTCGGCGAGCGCGGCAACCGACGAATCCGGGGCGAGGACGCCGCCCTGGGCGGGCACGGTCTCGGCGAGTTCCGGATCGCAGTACAGGATCGGCAGCCCCATGGCCACTGCCTCGAGCAGCACCATGCCCTGGGTGTCGCAGTCGGAGGTGAGCAGCAGGACATCGTGGCGGCGCATGGCGGCCAGGCAGTCGGACTGGGTGACCTCGCCGTGCAGGCGCACGCGGTCGGTCATGGCCGCGGCCGTGCGGACCTGATCGGCGAGCGGTCCGCTGCCGTAGAGGTCGAGGGTGCAGCCGTCGATGCGGCGCACGATCTCGATGGCTTCGAGCGGGCGCTTCTCCGCCGACAGCCGTCCACACCACAGGGCGCGCAGCGGCCCGTCGGTGGTCGCCGTCGTCGCGGCCGCGGTGCGGATGCGGTCGATCAGCACATCGTCGATGCCGTTCGACACCACGTGGATCGGGCGGTCGACGCCGCGCTCGGCCAGGCGGCGGGCGAAGTGCTGTGTAGGGACGACGACGCGGTCGGCGGCCTGCGCCTGGGCGATGAGGGGCCGCCAGGCCAACCGCGTGGTCCGGCTGTCACCGGGATGCGGCGGCCGGTGGCGCAGTGGCACGAACGCGCCGTGCAGCAGCCGCATGGTCAGCGCGGCCGGATACGGTGACGGCGAATACTTCTCGATGACGGTGTCGTCGCGGCTCTGCATGGTCTGCACGACCGGGATCGCGTGCCTGCGGGCGGCGCGAATGCCCGCGATGCCGCAGCCTTAGGTGGTCAGGGTGTGGACCAGGTCGACGGGCCCGCGGTCGTCGAACGCGGCATCGATCAGCTTCCGGTTGGCCCGGGTCGGGAGCACCACCGGCCCGCCGCTGGACAGCCGCAGGCCCGGTACCGGCCGCAGCGCGATCGTCTCGGGATCGGCGGGCGTGGATTCCGGTGCGGGCGGGCAGAATACGGTCACGCGATGGCCGAGTCCGAGCAGGCCGTCGCACAGCGAGCGCATGGCCGTCTGCACCCCGCCCAGGGGCGCCGGGTGGAAGTCGGTGAAGAGCGCGATGTGCAGGGGATCGGTCACGGGCGGGCCGGGGTCGTCACGGCCAGCTTCTCCACCGCGTCCGCCGCGGCCCGGATGCCGTTCTCGGCGGCGACCTGTTCGCCGAGCTCCGCGGCCCGGACGCGCGCGCCCGGGGTCAGGGTCGTGGCCAGGGCGTCGTGCAGCCGATCCGCGGTGAGCGACGGATACGGGAAATCGGCGCCGATGCCCAGCGCCGACATGCGCCAGCCGTAGAAGAACTGGTCGCTGTGCACGCCGATCACCACCGCGGGCAGACCCGCGCGCAGCACATCGTGGGAGTTCCCGCTGCCGCCGTGATGGACCACTGCGGCGCAGCGCGGCAGCACGCGGTCGTAGTCGAAGGAATCCAGCACGTAGAGCCCGCGGTCGTAGCCGATACCGCGCGGATAGCCCTCGCCCTTCACCGTCACCAGGGCGCGCACGCCCAGGCGGCGGCACACCGCGGCGATCATGTCGCAGAATCCGGCCGGATCGAGAATCGGCATACTGGTGAGGCAGAAGTAGACCGGCGCCTCACCTTCGTCGAGCCATTCGTCCAGCGCCGGATCGACCTCGGCCTCGCCCCAGGCCCCGCGCATATGCTGCGGCAGGATCGGCGCGCCGACGACCGTCGAGCGCTCGGGCCAGTCGGCGGGTTTGGGCAGCAGCACCGGACTCACCATGTGCACCAGCGGAATTCCGTCCTCGCGAATGCGGCGGAACGGATTGCGGGGCTTACCGGGCAGGCCCATCATCTCGCGCACGCGCCGGTCCATCTTGCGGTACGCGACGCCGTAGGCGAGCTCGAAGGCCGAGTAGCTGGCCAGCCGCAGTCGGCGCGACGAGATCATGTGCTTGACCATGAACGAGGACGGGAACTCCGCGGTGCGCTCGAGTGGATAGGGCAGCCCGCCGATCACCAGCTGCCCGGTCTTCTCCCGGCGCTCCATGGCCCACGGCAGGGTCGAGGCGCAGGAGACGGTCAAATCGGCGGATTCGCAAGCGCCGCTGAGCATCTCGTGCATGCGCTGCCCGCGCTCACCCGCCATGATCTTCACCGTGTCCAGCATGATCTGCAGGAACGGCAGCGGATTGCCGGAGGACAGCCCGCGTTTGGCCGCGGGCGATTCCAGCAGTTCCGCGGAGTTGAACGGGATGACATGCGGTTCGAAACCCGAACGCCGCACCACATCGGCGTAGTTCTCGGTGGCGGTCATCTCGACATGGTGTCCGCGGGAACGGAATTCGTCGGCCAGGGCGAGATACGGCTGATGATCGCCCCGGGTGCCCGCCGTCAACAATGCGATGCGCATACTCTCGACTCCGTTCGTAATCTTGTTAATGTCGGCTGATGACCGAAGACATGTGCGCCGGGCTTCGTATCGGGATTCTCGGTGCGGCCCGCATCGCGCCCGCCGCCGTGATTCAACCGGCCGGGCGGAATCCGGGAGTTACCGTGGCGGCGGTCGCGGCCCGGGATGGGGTGCGGGCCGGGCGGTTCGCGCACAAGCACGGTATCGCGCGGGTGCACGGCAGCTATGCGGCGCTGATCGACGATCCGGATCTCGACGCGGTGTACATCCCGCTGCCCAATGGGCTGCACGGCCGCTGGACCGCCGCCGCCGTGCGGGTCGGGAAGCATGTGCTGTGCGAGAAGCCGTTCACCGCCAATGCCGAGGAGGCGCGCGAGATCGCCGCGCTGGCGGGCGATTCCGATCGGGTGGTGATGGAGGCGTTCCACTACCGCTACCACCCGCTCATGGCGGCGGCCGAGAAGGTCGTCGCCTCGGGCGAGTTGGGGAAGCTGCTGCGCGTGGAGGCCGCCTTCTGCTTCCCGCTGCCCAAGTTCTCCGATATCCGCTACGACTACGACCTCGCGGGCGGCGCGCTCATGGATGCGGGCTGCTATGCCGTGCACCTGGCCCGCACGCTCGGCGGCGAGACGCCGGAAGTGGTTGCGGCGCAGGCGAAGCTGCGTGATCCGAGCATCGATCGCGCCATGACGGCGGAATTGCGGTTCCCCGCCGGGCACACCGGCGGCATTCGATGCTCCATGTGGTCGTCAGATGTGCTGCGCGTGAGCGCCACCGTGATCGGCGAACGCGGCCGGATGCGCCTGTTCAATCCGGTGCTGCCGCATCTGGGGCACGCCCTGCGAGTCCGCACCGACCGTGGCACACGGACGGAGCGGTTCGGCAAGCGGCCGTCCTACGACTATCAACTCGATGCCTTCGCCGGTGCGGTGCTGCACGGTGAGCCGGTGGCCACCGGGCCGGAGGACGCCGTGCACACCATGACCGTCATCGATGCCGTCTACCACGCCGCGGGCCTGCCCCTACGCCTGCCGAGCTGACAGCTCGCCTAGGAAATCGACGATGTGGCCGAAGACGTCCAGCGCCGCGCCGCGGCCGATGAATGTGTCGAGGTGGCCGTAGGACGGGATTTCGGTGTAGCGCACATCGATTCCCCGGATTGCGCGCCGACAGCACCTCGTGGCACAGCCGGTTGGAATCCAGCCACGCCTCGTTGCGGCTGCCGGACAGCAGCAGTACCGGGCAGTCGATGCGATCGGCCTGGTCGAGGGCGTTCTCGGGGAGTGCGTGATAGCGCTCGTCGTCGACATTCCAGCGCAGGACGGCGTGCGCCAGTTCCATCTGGCGCAGATGCGGCAGCACCGACAGCGGGATGGGGCCGAACAGTTCGGCCAGCCGGTCGTGGGTGCGGGTGTCCAGGTGATCGTGTTCGAAGAGCTTGGCGCCCATGCCCCAGCCGTGGTGGACCATGCGGCAGGTTGGGTCCGGGCAGTCGCCCTTGCGGGACAGCGCGGCGTAGAGCAGGGTCCGTTTGGACCACAGGCTGACCTTGCGGAAGTCGGATTCGATATGGGTGACGCGGGAGCCCATGAGTTCGCTGCCCACCAACACCCGTAGGCGCGCGGCGGTGCTCACCTTCGGGGTGAGGAAGATGCCCTGCGCGACCACGCCCGCCACGCCGGGGAGCAGTCCACCCGTCAGGCTCAGCGACAGGGCCAGCGCGCCGATGCAGTGTGCCACGACGAACAGCGGTTGCTCCCCGATCCGCGCCCGGATCTCGGCAACGGCCGCGGGCAGGTCGTAGAGGGCGACATCGTCGAAGGTGTAGGGCCGCCCGGACTCGTTGTGCGGCAGCCGGGAACTGCCGCGCCAGTCGAGCAGCCACGACTGATAGCCCGCATCGGCCAGCACCTCGGTCACATTGCGAATCTCGGGGAGCGCGAACATTTCCGAGGACACCCCGTGCCCGTGCACCAGCAGCACCGCGGGGGCGTCGGCCGGGCCGACGCGGCGTAGCAGCAGGTCGACGCCGTCGGCGGTGCGGAAGGACATCGCCTCTCCGGCCGCGAGTTCGGCGTTGTTCGAACGGATGTCGGTCACCGGCGGTGCTCCTTACGCATGGCACGGCGCAGATCCAGCAGATCGGTGCCCACCCGCAGCATGGGCTCCAGCAGGCTCTTGCCGAGCTGGCCGCCGAACCAGCTGAGCCACAGCAGTTTCGCCAGCCGCCGCTGCCGTTCGGGCAGGTGCGGATCGATCTCGATGCCGTCGATCTGGTCGGGCAGATAGGTGTGCAGGGGGACCGCGACCTCGCCGCGGAATGCCGCGGGCTCCCCGGTGCGCCCGATCTCGATCACCTGGGTGCCGAGCTGGCGCACCAGCCGCCGCTGTGCCGCCGCGAACTTGTAGCCCTCCAGCCACCAGGCGCCGCCGGACGAATCACGCAGTGTCAGTTGGTAATGCATGATCGGATGCCGCAGTTCGTGGCGCAGCGGAATACCGTCGTGAGGTCGCACGATCGCCGTGCCCTCGACGGTGAGCGGTTCGTCGTGCAATCGGGCGCACACGAGTTCGCCGCTCACGTCCAGCGTCCGTGCGCCGAATACCTGGGCGGAGCTCGCGACCGAGAGAGCCAGCCGCAGATCGCAGGGGACATCGGCCGCTTCGCCGACCGGACCCACTGTGCCGCTGAGCGTTTCGTAGAACCGCAGATAGGGATCCTGCCCTGCCCGAGATCCCGTCCCCGCCAGGGTCGCGATCATCTTCCCGCGTGCCGCCACCCCGGACGCCGTGGGCGCGGGCAGCCCCCGCGCGGCCACGAAGGCATCCGTGCGCGCGGAGGTCGCGGGCGGCGCGGTCACCATGGCCGCCAGCTGCCGCCGCGCCACCGGGCTCTGCAAGACCTGCGCCAGCGATTCCAGTTCCGGCACCGGACCGTCCTTGATCGCCCGCACCACGTCCTCGCACCACTGTTCCCAGTGCTGCACCCGAATCCCCAGCCCGCCCAGCGTGGTTTCGGCGACGATCTGCTCGAGCGAGGTCGGCGCTCCCGTGAGGTGATAGGTGTGCCCCCACGCACTCGGCGTCCCGACGATCTCCGCCGCCACCCGGCTCACCCAATCGACCGGCGCCGCATTGAGATACCGGAACCCCGGCACGGTCCGAAATCGCATGAGCGCCGCCGTGATTCCGGCATTGAGATCCCGCGGATTGTGCGCCCCGGTCTCCGGATGACCCCCGATCCCGCCCGCCCGCAGCACGGTCACCACCACCCCGTGCTCACCGGCCCGCCGCAGCACCGCCTCCGCGGCCCACTTGGACCGGTCGTACCCGATGGGCAGCGCCGCGACATTGGCCGTCGGCTCGTCCTCACCCAGCACCTCCGCATCCGACCCGTTGAGCACCGCCAGCGACGAAATATGATGCACCGGTTTGGTTCTGCCGGTGCACGCCAACTCCGCCAACGTCAACGGCCCCAGCACATTCGTCTTCCGCAGTGACGGATAACCACGCAGAAAATCCACCGCGGCACCCGAATTGACGATCGAATCAACCTCGGCCGCCAGCGCCTCCCACCGCTCCTCCGACAGCCCGAGCCGCGGCAGTCGCAGATCCCCCGCCAGCGGCGTCACCCGCCGCAACACCTCCCGAGACCACGGCTGCCCGTACCCTCGGACAGCGCTCTCCAGCCGTCGCGCCGCATCCTGATAATCCTCGGCGCGCACCAGGCACACCACATGAGCCCGACTGTGCCGCAACAGATCCAGCAACAAATGACTCCCCAGAAACCCCGTCGCCCCGGTCAGTAGAATCCGCTGCGGCGCAACCCACTCCGCCCCCGCCACAATCGGCAGCCGATCCGCACCCGCGAGATCGGCGAACATCTGCGCGAGATCATCGGTGTCGGATTGCCCGTCGGTCCGCGATCGCGCGAGCTCGGGATGGTCGGCCAGCCACCGACCGGCCAACCGCCGCGGCCGCGCATCGAAGAACACCGTGTCGAGATCGGGTTCGACACCGAGCTCACGCCCCAGCGTCGCGAGCAATTCCACCGCCGCCAGCGAGGTCCCGCCCGCATCGAAGAAGTCCGTATCGGCATCCATCGGCGTCACACTGAACCGATTCGCCACCTCGGTGATCGCCGCGGCCAACATTTCGATGTCCCAGCTCTGTCCCATTTGTGTTGTGGGCCGGGGCTCTTCGGCGGGCGGGATGGATTTCACCGGGGCTGTGGGGCCGGTGCGTGCAAGGAGAGCGGCGACATCCATTGCCGCGGAGCCGCGTTCGAGGTTCTCTGCGCGTGTGCGGCGGTCGATGGCCGGGTTGCGGACCGGTGGGCGTTCGTCCTGGGCGGTCATTCGGCGGCCTCCGCGCGGTCGGGGTGGGTTTCCCAGGAGCGGAACTGCCGTGGGCGATCCGGTGTCACCGTGACGTCCAGGGGCTGGTCGGTGGTGGGTGTGCCGAGGAGGCGGGCGGCCAGCTTGCGGGCCGGTTCGTTGCGGGCGGTGTGATCGACCGATATGCGGATTGTCGTGCAGCCGAGGCTGTCGGCTCGATCCGCCGCCCAGGTGAGCAGGTGTTCCTCGATGCCGCGGCCGAGGGCGCGGCAGCTGAGTTGCCAGCCTTGGATCCACAGGGTGTGGTTGTCGGGGCGCAGGGCGAGGACCGAGATCAGGCCGTAGTCGCCGAAGCGGTCGCGGGCGGTCGCGGTCCAGACCTCGCCATCCTCGCGCCAGCGATCGAGATCGTCGGTGGTGACGGCGGCGAGGGTGAACTGATTGGTTCTGCGGACGAGTTGTGCGGCGCGCTCGAGGGTGGCGTCGGCCAGTGGGGCGATGTCGACCTCGAGGTTCAGCTGGGCCAGGAAATCGGTGAATTCGGCGGTGGCGCGGGCCTGGTCGCGCAGGTTTTCCTGCTGGTAGAAGTCGGCTCGCGTGCGGTCCTCGGCCGTCGCCGCCCTCGGCGTCATGGGCCACAGGCGAGTGAGGAAGGATTCCAGCTCCGGGGCTGGGGGACAGGTCACCGACAGCACTTCGGGTAGTTGTGCGCGCATGCGCGCCACTTCGACGGGGTTGTCGTCGAGATAGCAGAAGGAGTCGAGGCCGAGCCGCAGGGTCTGTGCGATATCTTCCAGCCGCTGTGGCTTGTTGCCTCAGCCCGCGGAGACGGCGGCGAAATCAGCTCGGTGCAGCGGGCTTTCGGGTCGATCCAGGATGGCTTCGACAATGTCAGCGTCATTGTTGGTCACCAGAACCAGCAACGTGCCCGCCGCTCGCCACTGCGCGAGCCGCGCGGCCAGCGCCAGCCGCGGCCCATCGAATGTCACGGCGGCGGATCCGATCTCACCCGCCGTGCCGCTCCACAGGGTGTCGTCGCCGTCGACGGCGATCACCTTGGGCGCGGGTTCGGTGACGGCCGCGACGATGTCGACCAGGGTCAATGCCACGGCGGCTTGGAATTCGGGGGAGAAGGGCAGGTGTGCCAGGATCTCGGTCCGGTCGTCGAAGGGAGTGCTGACCGGGTGATCTCGCAGCCACTCGTTCGAATCCACGACCGCGACACCGGGAATCTCGTGCAGCTGTGCGATGACGAGCCGCTCCCAGGCGAGCAGCCGTTCCTGCGGTTCGGCCGAGGGCAGGATGCCGACGATGACGCGCTTTCGGGTCCGCTCGGCGAGATCGCGCACGGCAGCGGAGTATTCGGTGCCGAACTCCGTGAGCTGGTCGTCGGTGATCGGGCCGAACCGTTCCAGATCCGCCGCCCGCAGCAGCACGATGCCGAGCGTTGTCGAGGACTGCGCGAAGACGCCGGAAGGATCGCGCAGTCCGGCCAGGACGTGGTGGTAGGGCGCTTCCGCGACGGTGATAGCGGTGGTGTCCGCCGACGCCGCCACCAGCAGCTCGGGCAATCTGCCCAGGGCGAAGGTCGCACCCAGTGCGGCCCGGACCCCCGAAACGGACTGCTGCACAGCAGGGATAGCCGCAGGCTGCTCGACAGCGCGTGCCTGCCCGCCGATTTCCGGCCGAGCCGGTGCGCTCGGATCCCCGATGACCGCCGCGACCGTATCCAGGTACTCCGCACCGAATTCGGCGCAGGTCCGCGCGTCGATGATGTCGCTGTTGTAGGTGAACCACACCTGGCCGGTATCCGGCAGCACCGCCACCATGAGGTCGAGATCGGAGTAGCCCGTGCTCACCGGAACGATTTCGGCCGCCGCGACGGCGGAGTTGGCGCGCAGGTAGTTGAAGTACACCTCGATCAACGGCGCGTTGTCGCGGCGCAGGTCCGCGGTGGCCAGCGCGGCCAGCACATCTGCGAAGCCCGCGCCCGGGGCGAGCAGATTTCGCAGCCGCTCGCCGGTGCGGCGGAGCACGTCGGTGACGAGATCATCGGCGGTGACCGTCGCCGGGAACGGCACGGGCACACAGAAATAGCCGACCGCATCGGTCGCATCGGCATGCATGCGGGTGTCCACCGGAACCGCCACCGCGAAGCGATCGACCTGCTGCCTGCGTGCCAGATGCAGTCTCAGAGCGCCGAGGAAGATGGCGGCCGGGGTGAGGCCGAGTTCGCGGCCACGGTCGGCGACCCGATCGTGCAGTCCGGCGGGCATATCGAGGGCAATCGCTCCCGCACCGTAGCTGCGATGCGCCGGACGCGGTCGCGCCAAGGTCAATTCGAGCCTGCGGGCCCCCGCGAAGCTCTCACGCCACTGCGCGACCACGCTATCGGCATTGTCGCGCTTGCTCTGCTGCGCGGCCAGCAACTGGTGCATATCCCGGTTGCTCACGACATCGCCGAGCCGCACCCCGGACAGCTCCGCCGCGAGCTCACCCGCCACGAGCAGCATGGACTGCACATCGCTCATGCTGTGATGCGCGCCGAAAAGCAGTACCGGATCGGCGGATTCGGCAAGCAGGAGCTCGAATCGCCACAGCGGCCCGGTCTCCAGGTCGAACGGCCGCGCCATCAGTTCGCGGAAGCGCTCCTGCACCACCGCGTCATCGAGGCGCTCCAGTTCGCGCCACCCGGCCAACTCGCCGGGCTCGCGATGCACCTCCAACTGCCGCCCGTGTTCCTCGCTGGGTCGAATGGTGGTGCGCAGCGCCGCATGTCGCCCCGCCAGCCGAGCCAGCGCCTGCGCCAGCTGCGGCCGAGTGACCGGCGCGGTCAGCCGCACCGCGACGCCGCCGGTCTGCGCGGCGCTGGGTATGCCGAGCTGTTCGGTCCGCAACAGCCGCATCATGTCCCGGGTGACCGGCAGCACCTCGATCTCGGGCACCTCGGCGACCTCGACCGTCCGATCACCGGATGCGTTCTGCTGCAGGACTTCTCCGACCAGGTAGTCGGCGAGTTCGGCCAGATTCCGCTCGGCCAGGATGGTGCCCAGCGGCACCGAGATACCCGTGTGCTCGCGCACCTTGTTGCGCAGTTCGATCGCCATCAGCGAGTCCAGGCCTAGACTCTGGAAAGTCTCCTCCGCCGAGACCTTTTCGGCCCCGCCGTGCCCGAGCACCTGCCCGGTCCAGTCGGCCACGGCCGCTATCGCCAAGGCGACCGCCTCCGCCCGCGGCACCCGCCGAAGCTGTTCGGCGAACCGCGATCCCGCCGCCGCATCGACGGTCGCCGCATCCGCCACCGCACGACGATGCGCCCGCCGCACCAGCCCGCGCAAGAGCGGCGGAATCCCCGCCGACCGCCGCAGCACCTCGGTATCCAGCAGCAGCGGAACAATAATCGGATCCCCGACCCGCAGCGCCGCATCGAAACATGCCATACCCTGCGGCACCGAGAACGTCCGGACACCCGCCCGCTCGATCCGCCGAATATCGGCCAGTGCGTAGTGATCGTGCATATCGACTTCCCACGCACCCCAGGCCAGCGCCTGGGCAGGCAACCCCATCGCCCGCCGCCGCAATGCCAGCGCACCGAGATAGGCATTCGCCGCCGCGTAATTGGCCTGCCCCGGCGTCCCGAACAACCCGCCCGCCGCCGAGAACATCACGAAGAACGACAGCTCCCGATCCACCGTCAGCTCGTGCAGATACCGCGCCGCATCAACCTTCGGCCGCAGCACCCGCTCCAGCTGTCCCGGCGTCATGGCCCCCAGGGTGCTGTCTTCGAGCACGGTCGCCGCATGCACCACACCCGCCAGCGGCAACCCCTCGAGCAACTTCGCCAGCGCCGCCCGATCGGTGATATCGCAGGCCGCGAACCGCACCCGCACTCCCTGGCTCTCCAGTTCCTCGCGCAGCGCGACCCCACCCGGGCCGTCGATCCCACGCCGACTGACCAGCACCAGATCCCGCACGCCATACGCCCCGGCCATATGCCGAGCCAGCGCCGATCCCAACCGTCCCGGCGCACCGGTAATCAGCACCGCGCCGTCCCCGAGCGACACCCGTCCTTCGAGCGGCCGCTCCGTGGCCTCCATCAGCCGAGTCAGCCGCGGCACGAACGCCACCCCGTCCCGGACGGCCACCTGCCGCTCCCCACCGGCGAGCAGCGTGGCGACATCCACGCCCTCATCGGCCGTGTCGATCAACACGATCCGCCCCGGATTCTCCGACTGCGCCGACCGCACCAGTCCCCACACAACCGCACCCACCGGATCGGGAACCTCCGCATGGGCCATGACGGCTACCGCGTGACGCGTGCGGACGACCAGTTGCTTTGTGTCGAATCGGCTGTCGCCGAGGATCGTTTGCAGCGCCGACAGGACGTGCTGGGCGGCCGTGTGCACCTGGTCCGGCGAATCGCCTTGGGGCACGGTCAGAATGAGCGTGTCGGCGGTGGCCGCGTCGGGGGAGTCCCAGTCGCGCACGGTGAGCGTTCGATCCGGTGCGGTGAGCGCGAGCCGCGACCACTCCATCCGGAACAGGCGGCGATAGGCGGGCGCGAGGGCGGCCGCATCCCACTGAGCGGCGGCGACCGGTCGCAGCAGGACCGAACCCACCGAGACGACCGGGCGGCCGGTTCGGTCGGTGGCGGACATGGTGACGGTGTCCGCGCCGGACTTGGTGAGACGGACGCGCAATGCGGTGGCGCCGGAGGCCCACAGTGCCACATCGGTCCACACGAACGGCAGCAGAGCGTGCGCACCGTTGTCCGCGAACAGAGCGGTGGCATGCAGGGCGGCATCCAGCAAAGCCGGATGGATGCCGAACTGTGCGGCCTCGGCCTGTGCGGATTCGGGGAGCTCGACTTCGGCGAAGATGTCCTCATCGCGTCGCCACGCCGAACGCATCGCGCGGAAGATCGGGCCGTACTGGTGGCCGCGTGCGAACAGTTCGGCGTACAAGGCATCGACGTCGACTCGGGCCGCATCCGCGGGCGGCCATGGCGCATCGGCTGGTGGCCACGGAGCGGGTTCGGTCTGTGCAACTTCGTGCGAATCGAGCTGTGGCAGAGGAGCTTCGGATTCCTCGGCCAGAACGCCGTCGGCGTGCAGGGTCCAGCGGGCGTCCGGGTCGTTCTCATCGCGGGCGTGGATCCGGACCGTGCGGCGGCTATCCGGATCGGCGCCACCGACCACGGTCTGGATCTGGACCGCTCCGCGCGGAGGGACGACCAGTGGGGCGCGCAATACCAACTCCCGCAGCACGGGACTGTCCACTTCGTCACCGGCGCGGACGGCCATCTCGACCAGTGCCGAGCCGGGGAGCAGGACCGTGGCGGGTCCCGCGTGATCAGCCAGCCAGGGTTGCAGCCGGTGCGATATCCGGCCGGTCAGGGTGACGCCATCGGAATCCGGCTGCGGTACAACCGCACCCAGGATGGGGTGGGTTGCATCGTCGAGTCCGAGGGCGGTGGTGTCGCGGTTGAGGCGTTCGGTCCAGAAGCGGCGTTCGTCGAAGGCGTAGGTGGGCAGGTCGACGCGGCCGGATTCGGGGACCAGGGCGGTCCAGTCGAGGTCGTGGCCCGCGACATGGAGTTCGGCTCGCGCCCTGGCCAGGCTGGTCGGGCCGTCCTGGTCGCGCACCAGCGAGCCGACGGCGACGACCTCGCGGGAGAGCTCCTCCGACACGGTCTTGACGGCGGCGGTCAGGGAGGGGTGTGCGCCCATTTCGACGAAGTACCGGAAGCCGTCCGCGATCATGCGCTCGATGGTGGCGGCGAATCGCACGGGTTCGCGTGCGTTCCGGTACCAGTAGGCGGGGTCGATCAGCGCGCCGGTCACCGGCTCGCCCGTCACGGTCGAATACCACTGTGTGGCAGGAGAACCCGCTGTCAGATCGGCCAGCTCGGCGAGCAGCGGCTCGCGGATGGGGTCGATCAATCGGGAGTGACCGCCGTACCCGGCGCCCGCCGCGCCGAGGCGGGTGTAGATCCCCGAACGGTCCAGTTCGGCCAGCAGTTCTTCCACCGCGGCCTGCTCGCCCGTGACGACGGTCGACCGCCGCACATTGACCGCCGCGATCGACACGCGGCCGTCGAAGCCCGCCAATCGCTCGGTCACCTCGGCCTCGGGCAGGCCGACGATGGCCATCGCTCCGGGTTCGGTAACGCCTTGCATGAGCCGACTGCGGGTCACGACAATCCGTGCCGCGTCACTCAATTCGATGGCTCCGGCGCAGTACGCCGCGGCGACCTCGCCCTGGCTGTGGACGATCACCGCATCCGGGACCACGCCCGCCGCGCGCCAGGTGGCCGCCAGCGCGGCCATGGTGGCGAACAGCAATGGCTGGACGACGGGAAAATCGCCGAGATCGGCGGCGGTCATGGTGTTCAACCGGTCCATCAGCGACCAGCCGGTGTGCGCGCCGAAAGCCTTGTCGCACTGCTCGAATTCGGCGCGGAACTTCTCGGAGGCGGCGAGCAGATCGCGCCCCATGCCGACCCATTGCATGCCCTGGCCGGGGAAGACGAACGTGGTCTTGGCATTGGTGAGCACCGCGCCCGCACCGGCGACGACATTCTCCGAGGACCTGCCGTCCACCAGATCACGCAGGGCGGAGACCATTTCGTCCCGGTCGGCAGCCACCACGACGGTACGGTGCTCGAACTGGTTGCGCTGCAACGCCAGTGCCCGCGATACCGGTCCCGGCTCCAAGGCCGGGTCGGCGGTCACCAGGTCCAGCAGCCGCTCGGCCTGGCCGTGCAGAGATACCTGACTGCGCACCGAAAGCGGCAGCAGCGCAACAGTATCCGAATCCGACGGAGTTGTCGGCAGCGCGTCGGACTCGATCGGCGCTTCTTCGAGGATCAGATGCGCATTGGTGCCGCTGAGCCCGAAGGCGCTCACCCCGGCGCGCCGCGGCCGGGAACCCCGCCGCCAGGGCAGCGGTTCGGCCGCCACCGCCATGCCGCTGCGCTCCCAATCGACCTGAGACGACGGCACACTCGCATTCAAGGTCGCCGGAATGCGCTCGTGCTGCACGGCGAGAACGAGTTTGATGACACTGCCCACGCCCGCGGCCGCCTGCGTATGCCCGACATTGGATTTCAGCGATCCGATGCCGAGCGGCCGAGCCGGATCCCGATCCGGTCCGAAGACCCGCGCCAAGGCTCGCGCCTCGATCGGATCGCCGAGCGCGGTGCCGGTGCCGTGCGCCTCGACATAGTCGATATCGTGCGGCGCCAGCCCGGAGACCCGCAGCGCCGAGCGCAGCACCTGTTCCTGGGCAGCGCCATTGGGCGCACTCAACCCCTGGCTGCGGCCGTCCTGATTGACCGCGGACCCGCGAATGATCGCGAGCACCCGATCCCCGTTGCGCCGGGCGTCGCCGAGCCGCTTCAGCAGCACCAGCCCGGCCCCTTCGGCCCACACCGTCCCGTCCGCATCGGCCGAAAACGGCGCGCAGCGTCCCGTCGGCGACAGCACGCCCAGCTTGCGCAGTTCGATATGCGCGATCGGCGACATGAGCAGCGTGGCCCCACCGGCCAGTGCGAGATCGCATTCGCCCGCCCGCAGTGCGGCCATGGCCGAGTGCATGGCGACGATCGACGAGGAGCACGCGGTATCCAGGGTGACCGCCGGGCCGTGCAGCCCGAGCGTGTAGCTGATCCGGCCGGACGCCACACTCGGCGAAAGTCCCGTCCCGACTTGACCGTTCAGCTGCTCCGGCGCGGGAGCGGCCAGATAGCCGGTGCCGTAGACGCCGAGGTACACGCCGGTCGCACTGCCGTGCAGGGTCCGTGGATCGCGCCCCGACCGCTCGATGGCCTCCCAAGCGAGTTGCAGCATCATGCGCTGCTGCGGATCCATGACGGCGGCCTCGCGCGGTCCGATGCCGAAGAACGCGGCGTCGAAATGGTCTATGCCGTCGACGTATCCGCCGCGGAAGGTGTACGCCTTACCGGTCGCGGTGGTATCCGGGTCGTAGAGTCCGTCGATATCCCAGCGACCGGCGGGAACCTCGCCGAGCGCGTCGTCATTGCCGTCCAGCAGTCGCCACAGCGCCTCGGGGGAGTCCGCGGCGCCCGGGAAGCGGCAGGACATCGACAGGATGGCGATCGCGTCGTCATCGGCATTGTCGCCGAGGGGATTCGCGGTATCGCCGCTCTCCGCTGGCTCCGCTGCCTCCGCTGCCGGAGGCTCGGCCTGCGGCGCGATCGGCTCGGCGGGCGCGAGCGCTGCGGCCACACCGGCGATCGTCGGATGGTCGAAGAACATATTGGTATCGACGTAACTGCCGACGAAGTCCGACAGCTCGATGACCAAATCGACCAGATCGTGTGAACCCAAACCGAATTCGACCAGCGGCAGGTTCACGTCGATGCGTTCCGGATCCAGCGCGGCCTGTCGCGCGATCTCCAGCACCAGCCAGGATCGGATCGCCTCCGCCGACGGCCCGGTCTCGGCGAGTTCCGCACCTGCGGTGTCCGTTTCGACGTCGAACAGCTCGTCCTCCTGCGACCGCAGCGGACCCGCCGTCAATGCGAGCAGCTCACCGGACTGATATGCCGCCCGGCACGCCGAACGCTGGATCTTCCCGCTACTGGTCTTGAATATGGTGCCCGGCCGGATGAGCAGCACCGTCGCGAGCGTGAGCCCGTGCTCGGTCGAGACCGCGCCCCGCACCGCGGCCTCGATATCGGCGAGTTCAGCCGGATCCTCACCGCGCACCTCGGCCACCACCACAGGTTGCTCACCGGCGGAGCCGATCTCGACGGAAAAGGCCGCGATACACCCGGGCCGGACAGCGGCGTGCGCGGCCTCGACGGTCGCCTCGATATCCTGCGGGTAGTGATTGCGGCCGTCCACGATCAACAGGTCCTTATGCCTGCCGGTAATGAAAAGCTCACCGGCGGAGCGGATTCCGAGATCACCCGTGCGCAGGAACCGGCGCTCGTCGCCGGGCAGCGTGGCGCCGAACACCTCGGCGGTGGCCTCCTCGTCCCGGAAATACCCGGCGGCGACACTCTTTCCGGCGACCCAGATTTCGCCTTCCTCCCCGTCGGTGCGTGCGATGCCGCGCTCCGGATCGACGATTTCGAACGAGATGCCCTCGACCGCCCTGCCGACGCCCACCAGTTCGCGGCGGGTATCCGTCCCGGCGATCTCGCGGATGGTGGGCGTCGTCGCCGTGTCGGAGGCGCTCACGATCAGGGTGGCCTCGGCCAGGCCGTACACCGGCTGCTGGGTCTTGGCGCGGAATCCGGCCGGGGCGAAGGTATCCGCGAACTTGCGCACCGTCGCGGCGCGCACCGGCTCGGAGCCGTTGAACGCCACCCGCCACCGGCTCAGATCGAGCCGGTCGAGCTGCTCCGGGGTGATCTTGCGCGCGCACAGCTCATAGGCGAAGTTGGGGCCGCCGCTGGTGTGGGCGCGGAAGGTCGAGATCGCCCGCAACCAGCGCTCCGGGCGCTGCAGGAAGTGCAGCGGCGACATGAGTACGGAATTGGCGCCGAGATAGATGGTGTGCAGCAGCGGGGCGATGAGTCCCATATCGTGGTACATCGGCAGCCAGCTGGCGAACAGCGCGCCGTCCCAGGAGTCCGCGAACGCGCGATCGTGCCCGAGCCCGTCGGCAATGGCGGCCTGATTGTGCAGCAGATTCTCGTGGGTGAGCAGGACGCCGCGCGGGGCGCTGGTGGAACCGGAGGTGTACTGGATGAACGCCACCGCATCCGGGCCGAGATCCGGTTCCCGCCAGCGCGATCCCTCGGCATCGGCAATGCGGTCGGTGGCCAGCCACGGCACGGCCGCCAATTCGGGAATCTCCGCGCACAATGCGGCCGCATCCGCCACCACCCGCTGGGGTGCGAGCACGACCTCGACCTCGCCGTGCGCCACCATCCGCCGCAATCGGCGCAATGAGCGATTGTCCCATTCGGGCAGGGGAGCGGGCACGGCGATCACGCCCGCCGCGAGACAGCCCAGGAATGCCTCGGCGAACTCCGGGCCCGCAGGGTACAGCAGCAGCGCCCGCTGCGGCTGGGAATCCTGCAATGCGGCGGCCACGGCCCGCACTCGAATTCCCAGATCGGCGTAGGACAGTTCGCGCACGACACCATCGACGTCACCGCTGTCCAGGAAGCGGTACACCAGATCGGTGGGCCGGTTGTCGACCTGGGAGAACAGCGTTGCGACGAAAGTATTGAGCACGAACTACATCCTCTACCAGTGAAATTCGAGATTCGGCCGGTCCTCGCTACCCTGCCGGGCGAGGAAGTACAGACGGCGTGTTGTGATCGAGCGGCGACCACAACATAGCCATCTTTACCACCTCGCGCACGGCGTCCGCGAGCCCGTGACCACCACTTCGAGCCCCGAAAACTGGGGGCACCGGCGGCTGTGACAGATGTTGCCGCCGAAGCGATTTCGCGTTTGCCTGTCGACGATCTTGCAGTGAGGATGGCTACGTGTCAGACAACCCGGTATCGCTGCGACAACTGCCCCGGCTACCCCTGCGTGAGCTGGGACAACTCGGGACGCTCCTGCGTCCGGGGACCCACCGCTCGCCGCTGCTGGACCTGGGGAAACGGTTCGTCGTCTCCGCGCCCGGCCTGCCGAAAATGCTCATCACCCACGATATGGACGATGTGCGTGAGGTTTTCACCAACCACGACGACTTCTCCGTCGGCCAGGTGCTCAGCCGCCTGTCCAGCCACGACCGCATGTTCGGCAAACAGGTCCTGATCTTCCTCGACGGCGACGCCCACCGCCGCGAGCGCAAACTGTTCTCGCCACCGTTCCAGAGCAAGGCGCTCAAATCCTATGAAGAGCTCATGGTCGAGGTGGTGCGCCGCGAAGTGCCCACCTGGCCCCTCGACGAACCATTCGAATTCCTGAAGGTCGGCTACGACCTGGCCATCGGCGTCCTGCTCGGCGTGGTCTTCGGCGATGTCGCCCCCGAACGCCGCGATCGACTGAAGGACGCCATCGCCGCCTGGTTCGGCGAGATCGAGAGCCGCGGCTTCCTGGCCGTCACCCTGCTCACCCCGCTGTTCGGCGGCTACACCCCGCCCTATCCGCCGCTGAACCGCCGCCGCGACGAGGTCGACGTCGTGATTCTCGAGGAGATCGCCGCCCGTCGTGCCGCGCCCGCCGAAGCGGGCCGCCGCGATGTCCTGTCCCGCTACATCAATACCGACCTGGACCAGCACGACGACCCGGCCCTGGCCCGCAATATGCGCGGAGTCCTGCTGGGCGCCTACGAAACCACCGCCATCACCCTCGGCTGGATCGCCGCCATGCTGGCCGGGCACCCCGAAGCCATGGCCGAAGTCGACGCCGCCGACGACGCTGACGACCAACCCCGCCTGGACGCCTACCTCGATGCCGTGGTGGCCGAAACCATGCGCCTGCGCCCGGTTTCCCCCTTCACCGGCCGCCGCGCCCTCCGCGACACCGTCGTGAACGGTGTCCGGATCCCCAAGGGCGCCATAGTCATCGTCCCCATCCTCCTCATCCACGAATCGGAAGAGCACTACAAGGACCCCCTGACCTTCCGCCCTGAACGCTTCCTCGACGAGCGCCCCAACGGCCACACCTGGCTCACCTTCGGCGCGGGCCCCCACCGCTGCCTGGGCGCCCAATTCGCCCTGGCCGAAGCCCGCATCCTCTTCCGCACCGTCCTCGAACAACGCCGCATAGTCCCCACCCCCGGCACCCTGGAACCCCCACGCCGCTACCACACGGCCTCAGTCCCGCCGACAACGCCCGCATCACCCTGCTGCCGCGTGAACGGGGCGCGAATGCCGAGGCCAGATCAGGAAGCCGGTCGGAGCCAGGCCCGGGTGAGGTCGTCGAGGCAGGCTAGCCAGCGTTCACGAAGGGTCTACGGCAGCAGGTTGAATGCGGACTGCACGACCGGGCGGAGAGCCTGTTCGGCGGGCGGGGGCAGCTGGCGGAGGAACTGCTCAACCGGTTCGGGGAGCGGTTTCGGGGCGGCGGGCGGCGGCGTGCCCGGTCGATCGGCGCCCTTGCGGTTGCCGTGGCGGTCATAGCCGTACTTGTTGTAGCCGAGGCGGTTGTAGCCGTATTTGTCGTAGCCGTAGGAGTCGAAGCCCTCGCGGTTGAAGCCCTGACGGTCATAGCCCATGCGGTCGCGGCCCAAGCGGTCGAAACCACGGCGGTCGTAGCCGGAGCTGTCGTAGCCGTCGACGCCGTACTTGCTCGGTTTGTTGTAGGGGGCCGAGGTGGTGTCGGCGGCCCGATCGGTGGTGGTCGTGGTGCCGGTGGCGGGTTCCGCGAAGGCCGGAGCGGCGACCGCGGCGGTGGGAACCACGGCCAGGGCGAGGACCGCGGCGGACAGCGCGGTTTTATGTTTCCAGTTGCGGACAGCGATTTTCTCGGACACGGGATAACCTCTCGGATAGTCGTTTTTCTTTCCGTGATCACGGTATTTGCGTGCACCCGTCGGCCGCATCGCCGATTAGGTTCGATTCCGGCCGCCACCCGGCTGGACGGACAATAGCCAGGTGGCTGCCGTATCGTCGAAAACTATGATCCGAGTCATGGTGATCGACGACGAAGCGCTGGTGCGCTCCGGATTCGCGCTGATCCTCGGGTAGGATTCGGGTATCGAGGTCGTTGCCACCGCGGATGGCGAATCGGCGATCGAGGAAATCGACCGGCATCACCCCGATGTGGTGTTGCTCGATATTCGAATGCCGCAGGTGGATGGGCTGACAATTCTTCGCGAAGTGCTCGGACGGAAGAATCCACCGGTGGTGGCGATGCTGACCACTTTCGATGCCGACGAATATGTCCTGAAAGCGCTCGAACTCGGCGCGTCCGGCTTCCTGCTCAAGGACACCGATCCGCGACAGCTGTCGATGCTGGTGAAGACCTTGGCCGCCGGGGGAGTGGTGCTGTCGCCCACCGTCACCCGGTCGGTGATCCGCGGCTTCTCGGACTCCGCGGCGGTGGCCGCCGCCGCCACCGCGACGAGCAAGCTCTCCGACCGTGAGCGCACGGTATTGCGGCATGTCGCCGCGGGTCTGTCCAATCGGGAGATCGCGGAGTTGATCCAGCACAGCACCGGGACGGTGAAGGACGATATGGGCGCGATCCTGGTCAAGCTCGGTGTCGGCACCCGAGTGGAGGCCGCGCTCATCGCCCAGCGGGCGGGTCTGATCGACGGATCGGCGCAATGAACGCCCGAATACCGGAACGCTACGCGACCGCGTTGTATCTCGCGCCCATCGTGGTCGCGATACTGGATCTGCTACTCGTCCATCAGGATCTGAGTGCACGGGACAGTGTCGCCGCGCTGATCGGTTTGGCGGCGCTGTTCGCGCGCCGACGATATCCGTTGGCGGCCTTCGTAATCGCGTTCCCGGCGGGATTCGCCTCGCTGATCATTCCGGGAATCGCGCTGTACAGCGTCGGCCGATACGGCAGAAGCGGCATTACGGTAGTGTTCTGCACACTGGTATTCTCCGGAATTCTGCTGGCCGCCCATTACCCCATCGATTGGGAGCGACCCGTCGGCTGGCAAGCCGAAACCCGGTGGTTTATCAGCGATTTCCTTTTCAATGCCATTCTCGCCTCGGCCCCGGCCGCATTCGGTCGGCTCATCAGTTCGCGAATAGCCTTGCAAGACAACATCGTCGAATTGACCCGGGCTCATGAAGAGGGCGATGCACCGCGCATCCAGACCGCCCTCGCCCGCGATCGCGCGGAACTCTCCTCGGAGATGCACGATGTGGTGTCACATCAGGTGAGCCTGATCGCGGTGCGCGCGGGCGTGCTCGAAATGACGAGCGCCGACCCGGAGGCCGCCGACGCGGCGGCGACGATCCGCCAACTGAGTGTCAAGACCCTCGACGAACTCCGGCACATGGTCACGGTCCTGCGCGCCTCGGGAACCACCGCGACAGCCTTGGCGCCGCAACCGACCGTCGCGGACCTGCCGCAACTGCTGCGCGACAGCGACCTACCCGTCACCACCGCCGGGGCCTTGCCGGGTGGCCTGGACGCGGCCACGCAACGCGCGATCTACCGCACCGTCCAAGAGGCGCTCACCAATATCCGCAAGCACGCGCCCGGCGCCGAGGTGACCGTCGAACTGGGCGCCGACGCCGCCGATGTCATTGTCACCGTGCTCAACACCCCCGCCAGCCGTCCCCGGATGGCGCTGCCCAGCGCCGGTCACGGCCTGCGCGGCCTGACCGAACGCGCCGAACTTCTCAACGGCTCCCTGATCGCCCGTCCCGAACCCGACGGTGGTTTCAGAGTTGAACTCCGCCTGCCCATCGCGGCCGACCCGCTCACCTAGCCGACCGGGCACGTCTCCGGTTACTCGCACAGTGCGTGGGTGAGCATGCCGCCGATGTCGACGGCCGTGGGCGAGCCAGTATAGGAGATGGTTACAGCGCGTCCGGCCGCGGTGGCGCCGGAGATGGCGTCGAACCCGCGCACGCCGCCGACATTGCCGACATACTGTGCGCCGCACGGCAGTTGCGTGTATCCGATGCCGAGCCCATAGAACATGCCGTCGCCCGCGCCCATATCGCTCCCGTCGAGCATCTCCCGCAACTGAGCGTCGGGCACAACCTGTCCGGCCACCAGCGCGGAGAAGAATCGGTTCAGATCGCCGCCGGTACTGATCAGCGCCCCCGATGCCCACGGCAGGGAGGGTTCCATCCGCGTCTGGTCGGTCACGACACCGTCGACGGTGGCGTAGCCGCTCGGATGTGGTTCGCGCAAACCGGTTTCGCCGGTGGCGGGCAAGTAGGTGCCCGCAAGGTTCAGCGGGGTGAGAATGCGGTGGCGTAGCTCATCGGCGTAGCGGCGTCCGGTCACCGCCTCGATCAACATCCCGGCGACGATGTAGTTGACGTTGGAGTACTCGAATCGCGTTCCGGGAGCGAACCGTGCCGGGTACCGCAAGGCGAGCGCGATCTCCTGCGCCGGGGTGTAGGTGCGGCCGTCGAGTGCGGCCGCGTGCTCGTCCGTCTCCCGGGATGCCGCGGGCGCGGGCAGTCCGCTGCGATGGCTGAGAAGATGACGCACGGTGATGGCGCGCCCGTCCACACCGTCGCCGACGAGCAGACCGGGCAAGTACGTGTCGACGGACCGATCGAGGTCGATCCGATGTTCGGCCACCAGTTGCAGCACGATCGCGGCTGTGAAGGTCTTGGTTATGCTGCCGACCCGTACGTATTCGGAAGCATTGGCGGGCATCGCCTTTCCCTCGGGCACTTCGGCGAGTCCGGCGGCCGCGGTAGCGGTGGAGTCACGGTCGGTGAGCGTGGCGATGGCCCCCACCGCGCCCGCCCGCACCAATGCGTCGAGATCAGCGCGCGCCGCGTCGGCGCGCTCGGAGGAGCCCGACGGCGCGGACCCGGACTCACCCGCGCTCGTCGTGCAGGCGGACAACGCCACCGTGGCAGTGCAGATCGTGAGTGCGAAGGCTCGCATACGCATGGACCGACGCTAGAAACCGCAGGCCCGCAAGCACATTGGACCGCTGTATCACACCATCTAGCACCGCAGTACGAGTCTAACGCGAGCAGGCGTCGTACTCGGCGCGAACTCGCTCCTGGAGGGCCTGGTCGACACCGTAAAAGAAGCCGTCCGGCGAAGGTATGCCGATCCCGTAACCGCCCCGGCACCCGCCGATATCCGCACTGCCCTGAAAACCCGTGCCCGTAGCACCGAATCCGCCGCCTCCGGTCCAGTACAACAGCAGCGGGCGATCCGGATCGAGAGCCAGCGCTTCGATTGCCGCGGCGATCTCGCGATAGGGATCCTCGACACCGACCTCGATCGCGAGCTCGGTGAGGTGGTCACCCTGTGCACCGACGAGCCAGGCCGCCGAGCGGGCAGGCAACCGGTCCACCTGCTCGAGGACCCGTCGCTGGTCCTCGGCAGTGAAGGGAAAATCAACCCGCCAGTTCGACGGCCGCCCATCCGCGAAAACCTCCACCCGCGCGGCCTCCCCCGACAGCGCCTCGCGCGCCGCGGCCACCGCCACCGCGGCATCCCCAACCTCACGGATCGTCAACCCCAGCAAACCTTCTCGATCCCGCGTCGCCTCGACATCCCCTTCGCCCACCGCAGCCCCGATCGCCCGAACCCGCCCCGCATCCGCCACGATCTCCCCAACATCCAGCGCCCCCCCGCGCCAGAACCGTCCCGCCGCCCACCCGGAACCAGGCATACTGCGGAACCCCCTCGAACCGATCCCCCTTCACCTCATTGATCCGCGTAACCAACGACGCAATCTCCTCCGCACTGGCACCCCCCACATCCGCCGACACATTCAGATTCGCGCCATACCCGAATTCAGCGACGTACTCGACCCTGAACGACGCAACCCCCGCCATCCCGGCAACCCCACGCTCCAACTCCTCAGCCGCCCCCCGCCGATCCGGCGAACTACACCCGGCCGCACCCCCAACCCCCCACAACAACAACGACCAGCCACCGCCCCCACCAGCCCAGCCACCGCCACCCTCGCCCCATCAACCCACCCCCCAGGACGCCACGAAGCCGTCTCCGAGAGACAGTAGGCCGCAACCGACCCAAGCCGGAGGCCATATAAAAGGAATAGGAGCGCCACCACAACCCGACCGGTTTGAGAGCCGATCGGTATGGGTACCTGTGAACCTGTCGTGTTGTGCGCACGGCAGGGTGGAGAAGCGCCCCCGGCAGGAATCGAACCTGCGACCTAGGGATTAGAAGGCCCTTGCTCTATCCAACTGAGCTACGGAGGCAGTGCGGGGCATCGGCGTTGATGCGGGCACCAAACACCTTGACCGAAATCGGTCTTGGTGTCCAGCGCGTTAAGTATAGCGAGCGTCCAGATCGGGAATGGGTGGTCGCCTAGCAACTGATCGGCGCGTCGGTGCGGGAGTGCAGACCGAGGGACGGGAAACCCCAGGGGAGTTGGGACGGGTGGTTCGAACTACCCTGGGCGTATGTCGTCACCGCAGGACCCGCCCGCAGCTGTGGATGTTCGAGCTACCCGGTCGGGGTCGGGGGTGACCTTCGCGGCGATCGCCGCTGTGGGCGGAGCCGTGGCCGCCATGACCGCGGCGCTGGTGGTGGCGTTGTCGGCGGCGCAGGCACTGACGTTGCTGGGGATTCCGGATCCGGGGCCGCTCACCACGTACGGGCTGCCCGCGGTGCGGGCGGTCGCGGATCTGGCGGCCGCGGTGACGGTGGGATCGCTGCTGTTCGCGGCGTTCTTCGTGCCGCCGCAGGGCGACGGGGTGCTCGATGTGGGCGGGTATCGGGCGTTGCGGCGCGCCGGGAATGCGGCGGTGGTGTGGGCGACCGCGGCGGTGTTGCTGGTGCCGCTGACACTGTCGGACACCACCGGGCAACCGGTGCTGGACAATCTGCGGCCGGAGTCGGTGTGGCGCGCGGCGAATCAGGTCGATGTGGCGTCGTCGTGGCGGTTGACCATTTTCTTCGTGCTGGCGCTCGCGATCGGATGTCGGCTCGCGCTGCGCTGGGGTTGGACTCCGGTGCTGCTGTGGCTGTCGATCATCTGCTTGCTACCGGTGGCGCTGACCGGGCATTCGTCCTCCGGTGGCGCGCACGATCTGGCGACCAACAGTCTGATCCTGCACCTGGTGGCGGCGTGTTTCTGGGTGGGCGGACTGTTCGCGGTGCTCGCCTACGCGCTGCGCGACGGTAAGTACACGGCGCTGGCAACCCGGCGGTTCTCGCTCATCGCGACTGTCTCGTTCGTGGTCATCGCGGCCAGCGGCGTGATCAACTCCTGGGTGCGGCTGCCCGAGTTCGGCGATCTGTTCAGTACTACTTATGGCCAGCTGATTCTGGCCAAGACCGCGGCGCTGCTGGTGCTCGGGCTCATCGGCTATCTGCAACGGAAGCGGGCGCTGCCCGACCTGGAGAAGGACCCGACCGACCGCGCGGCTTTGATCCGCTTCGCGGGCGTCGAGGCGCTGGTCTTCGCGGCCACCATGGGCCTGGCCGTCGGGCTCGGCCGCACCCCGCCCCCGCCCCTGCTCACCGTGCCCACTCCGGCGGAGGTGGAGATCGGCTACAACCTGGCCGGTCCGCCGACCGTCGCGCGCATCATGTTCGACTGGCGCTTCGATCTGATCTACGGAACGCTCTCGATTGTGCTGGCCGTTCTGTACCTGCGGGGTGTGGCGAGGCTGCGGGCCCGCGGCGACGCCTGGCCGGTGGGACGGACCATCGCGTGGATCGCGGGCTGTGTGACGCTGTTGATCGCGACGAGCTCCGGCGTCGGCCGCTATGCCCCGGCCATGTTCAGCGTGCACATGGCGCAGCACATGCTGTTGTCCATGCTCGCGCCCATCCTGTTCGCGCTGGGCGGCCCGGTCCTGCTGGCGCTGCGGGCAATCCAGCCCGCCGGTCGCGATCAGCCGCCGGGTCTGCGCGAATGGATCCTGGCCGCCGTGCACAATCCGGTATCGCGCTTCCTGACCCAGCCCGTGGTCGCCTCGGTCTTCTTCGTGGGCGGTTTCTACGCGCTCTACCTGGGTGGCATCTTCGACAAGGTGCTCGACTCGCACGGCGCGCACCTGCTCATGAACGCGCACTTCCTGCTCAGCGGATACCTCTTCTACTGGGTCGTCATCGGCATCGATCCCAAACCGCGGCAGGTCGAGCCACTCACCAAGCTGGGCATGGTGTTCGGATCCCTGCCCTTCCACGCCTTCTTCGGCATCGCGCTCATGAGCATGCAGACGGTCATGGGCGGCTGGTTCTATCGCAGCCTCGGCCTGGGCTGGAACCACGACCTGTTCGACGATCAGAAGACCGGCGCCGGTCTCGCCTGGGCGAGCGGCGAGATCCCGCTCGTGGTGGTGATGCTCGCACTGCTCATCCAGTGGTCACGCAGCGACGACCGCATGGCCAAACGCCTGGATCGCCAGGCCGACCGGGACGACGACGCGGCCCTGGCCGCGCACAACGCCATGTTCGCCGAGTTAGCCCGGCGTGATCGAGAGGTACCCAAGTGAGTGATGTCGCCTTGACGCGGAAAGTCAAGCGGCTCTATCGATCCGACGTTCGGCGGGCACGGCGCCTGCTGCGCGGGCACACCCGCAAGACACCGGTTTTCCATACCGACATCCAGGGCCCGAACGGCCCGGTGCCGGTCACCTTGAAGCTCGAGCATCTGCAGCACGGCGGCACCTTCAAGGTGCGCGGCTGCCTCAATGCGCTGCTACAGGCCCGTGAGGACAACACCAGCGTGGTGCTGGCCTCCGGCGGCAATGCCGGGATCGCCGCCGCCCTGGCCAGCGCCCTGCGCGGTAAGTCCTGCACCGTGGTGGTGCCGGAATCGGCGCCGCACACCAAGGTCGCCGCCATGTGGTCGCACGGCGCCGAAGTGCTGTGGCACGGAACCACTTACGCCGAGGCGCACCGGTACGCCCGGGAGCTCGCCGCGGAACGCGGCGCCATGCAGTTGCACGCCTACGATCAGCCCGCCATCGTGACCGGGGCAGGTGTGGTCGGCCTGGAGATCGAGGAGCAGGTGCGCGGCCGTCCGCCGGTGCTGGTGGCCGTGGGCGGCGGGGGCCTGGTCGCCGGTATCGCCGTCGCGCTGGGCCTGCGCGGCCGGGTGATCGGCGTGGAACCGCAGGGCGCGCCGACCCTGCACGCCGCGCTCGCGGCCGGTCGGCCGGTGGAGGTCGACGTCTCGAGTGTGGCCTCGGATGCCTTGGGAGCCAGCCGGATCGGCGATATCGCCATGGAGGTCGCGCAGCGCTACCAGGTACGGTCCCTGCTGGTCAGCGATGACGCCATCGTCATGGCGCGCGAATACCTGTGGCGCGAGTTCCGGATCGTGGTCGAACCGGCCGGGGCCACCGCCGTGGCCGCCATCCAGAGCGGTGCGTATGTGCCCGCCGCGGGGGAGCGGCCGGTCATCGTGCTGTGCGGAGCCAATACGGATCTCGCCACGCTGTAACCGGATTCACGCCGCTGACCTGGCGGTTGTTCACATCTCGGAAGTTATCCACAATCCCCGGATTGGGGCTGTCGCGCGGGCTCGGCACGGGCAAAGCTGGAGGCACGAACGAAGCAGAGCCGAAACAGCAAGGGGGAGCGCGATGTACGAGGCGAATACCGCGGTGATCGGGCGAGTGGTCACCCATCCCACCCGGCGGGAATTGGGGAACGGGGATCAGTTGTTGTCCTTCAGGTTGGCCAGCACCTCACGGCGGTACGACCAGAACGCCGGTGACTGGGTCGACGGCGGCACGCTGTATCTGACGGTCACCTGCTGGCGCAGACTCGTCGAGGGTGTCGAGGCCTCCCTGCAGCGCGGCGACCCGATCATCGCCTACGGTCAACTGCGCTCCAACGAATACACCACCCGGGACGGCGCCGAGCGCAGCGATCTCGAGATGCGAGCCCTCGCCCTCGGCCCCGACCTGGCCCGCTGCACCGCCCGGGTGCAGCGGAAACACTTCGCCCCCACCGCTCCACCGGAGCCGGTGCCCGGGCCACCCGACGATGCGGATACTGCCGGAGAACCGGCAACTCAACACAGATAGGCTTGCCGATATGGCTGAGTTCATTTACCAGATGACGAAGGTTCGAAAGGCGCATGGCGACAAGGTCGTGCTCGACAATGTGACCTTGAACTTCCTTCCCGGCGCCAAGATCGGTGTCGTCGGCCCGAACGGCGTCGGCAAGTCGAGCGTGCTGAAGATCATGGCGGGACTGGACCAGCCGAACAACGGAGATGCCTGGTTGGCGCCGGGCGCGACCGTCGGCATCCTCATGCAGGAGCCGGAGCTCAATGAGGAGAAGACGGTTCGCGGGAATGTCGAGGAGGGGCTCGGCGAGATCAAGGTGAAGCTGGATCGCTTCAATGAGATCGCCGAGCTCATGGCCACCGACTACTCCGATGAGCTGATGGAGGAGATGGGCAAGCTCCAGGAGGAGCTGGATCACGCGGACGCGTGGGATGTCGACTCCCAGCTCGAGCAGGCCATGGACGCGCTGCGCTGCCCGCCGCCGGACGAGCCGGTCACCAACCTCTCCGGTGGTGAGCGCCGCCGCGTGGCGCTGTGCAAGCTGCTGCTGAGCAAGCCCGATCTGCTGCTGCTCGACGAGCCCACCAACCACCTCGACGCCGAGTCGGTGCTGTGGCTGGAGCAGTTCCTGGCCTCCTACCCGGGCGCCGTGCTGGCCGTCACCCACGACCGCTACTTCCTCGACAATGTCGCGGGCTGGATTCTCGAGCTCGACCGCGGCCGCACCTTCCCGTACGAGGGCAACTACTCCACCTACCTGGAGAAGAAGGCCGAGCGGCTCGAGGTCCAGGGCAAGAAGGACCAGAAGCTGCAGAAGCGCCTCAAGGACGAGCTGGCGTGGGTCCGCTCCGGCGCCAAGGCCCGTCAGGCCAAGAACAAGGCGCGCCTGGGTCGCTACGAGGAGATGGCGGCCGAGGCCGAGAAGATGCGGAAGTTGGATTTCGAGGAGATCCAGATCCCGGCCGGTCCGCGCCTGGGCAGCATTGTGGTCGAGGTCGGCAACCTGGACAAGGGCTTCGGCGACCGCCAGCTCATCAAGGATCTGTCGTTCACCCTGCCGCGCAACGGCATTGTCGGCGTCATCGGCCCCAACGGTGTCGGTAAGTCGACCCTGTTCAAGACCATCGTGGGTCTCGAGCAGCCCGACAGCGGCAATGTGAAGGTCGGCGAGACGGTCAAGCTGAGCTATGTCGACCAGAACCGCGCCGGTATCGACCCGAACAAGACGGTGTGGCAGGTGGTTTCCGACGGTCTGGACTTCATCCAGGTCGGCAATCAGGAAATGCCTTCCCGCGCTTATGTTTCCGCCTTCGGGTTCAAGGGCCCGGATCAGCAGAAGCCCGCCGGTGTGCTCTCCGGTGGTGAGCGCAACCGCCTGAACCTGGCGCTCACCCTCAAGCAGGGCGGCAACCTGATCCTGCTCGACGAGCCCACCAACGACCTTGACGTCGAAACCCTGTCCTCGCTGGAGAACGCCCTCGAGAACTTCGCGGGCTGCTCGGTGGTCATCTCCCACGACCGCTGGTTCCTGGACCGCACCTGCACCCACATCCTGGCCTGGGAGGGTGACAGCGACAACGAGGCCAAGTGGTTCTGGTTCGAGGGCAACTTCGAGGCCTACGAGGCGAACAAGATCGAGCGGCTGGGTCCGGAAGCGGCGCGTCCGCACCGGGTCACCCACCGCAAGCTCACCCGCGGATAGCTCGACCCGTTATCCGCTCCGGGCCCACGGGCCCGGACCACGCCCCGGCTCGCGCGGGGATGACGAGCGTCATCCCCGCGTCGGCCGGGAGTCGACAGCCGGACAGCTCGGCGTTTGCCAGGGGGCTCTTCCATGTCTCCAGAGTGAACGGCTATCAAAGAGCGAACTCATCGATTTCGCGTATGCATTTGTGCGTGAAATCCCTTTTGGTGCAAGGTTTGTCGTACTCCACCTGGCGATTCCGCGCGGCACGGTAATCCGCCGAACCGTCCGGTTTGTCCGGAGTGTGCGACGCGGGCGCGGCATTGCCAAGAACTCAGCCCGGCACATCCGCCGCTCAGCTACTCTCGGACCCGGCGTCACTTTGTTACGGAACCGAATCCCAGGAGTTGGCGAAAATGACGGTCTCGTCCGAATTGTCCAGCGCGGCGTGGGCTGCGAGTTTGCCCGCCTCACTGCGCGGCAATCTGGTTGCTCCCGAGGAGGCGTACTTCCGTCACGTCGACGCCGGGGACGCGGACTGCGCCATCCCCGCGATCTCGACCCAGATCTTCCGCTGCCACGTCGATCTCGCCATGCACCGCACTCCCGGCATTGCGAACGTCCGAGTGCATCATCCCGAGGACGAGTCCGGCCTGGGCGCCGCCGTGCAAATGGTCACCGACGATATGCCGCTGCTGGTGGAGTCGGTCACCTCCTCGCTGAGCCGCATGGGCGTCAGCGTGAGCGAGGTGGTGCACCCCATCTTCGAGGTGACCCGCGACGGCGAGGGCACACTCGAGACCGCCGTCCCGCACGAGGTGGACGGCAACGGCGCCACCGGATTACGCGAATCCTGGATGCACGTGCAACTGCATCCCTCCACCAGTCGCGAACTGCTGGAGCGGGTGGGTAGCACCCTCACCGACGTGCTCACCGACGTCCGCCGCGTCATCGAGGACACCGAGGCCATGCGCGCGGCCCAGCAGCACGTGGCCGAACAGCTCGACGCCGCCGTGAAGCACGGCGCATCTCCTTTCAGCGCAACCGATCTCGGCGATTGCGCCAATCTGCTGCGCTGGCTGGCCGACGGGAACTTCACCGTCCTCGGCTACGCCCGCTACGAACGCACCACCGTGGACGGGCAGGCGAAATCGGTCATCCTGCCGGAAACCAGCCTCGGCGTCCTGCAGCCCCGGGTCGGCACCGATTTCCGAGTCCCCGACAACAGCGGTGACCAGCCGCTGCTCATGCTCACCCAGGGCCTGGTCCCGGCCACCGTGCACCGGGCGGTGTACCCCTACTTCGTCGGCGTGGCCGAGATCGACGATTCCGGCGCCCTGCGCGGCGAGCACCTGTTCATCGGCGTCTTCACCGTCAATGCCCTGCACGAGAACGTGCTCGACATTCCGGTCATCGCCCGCCGGGTGCGTTCCATCATCGAGGCCAGCGGTTTCGATATGGACTCCTTCTCCGGTCAGGAGATGCTCGAGGTCATCCAGTCCTTCCCGCGCACCGAATTGTTCTCCTCCGACGGAGAAACCCTGCGCCGCACCGCCAGCGCGGTCCTGAATGTCGGTATGCGCCGCCAGGTTCGGCTGTTCATGCGCATGGACGGCTACGGCCGCTTCGTGGCCTGCATGGTCTACCTGCCGCGCGACCGCTACACCACTCGCGTGCGCCTGGAGATGCAGGACATCCTGGTGCGCGAACTGGGCGGCGTCTCGATCGACTACTCGGCACGCGTCTCCGAAAGCGACCTCGCCAGTGTGTATTTCACGGTGCGCCTGCCCGACGAGGCCGCCGTCGCCGATACCGCCGAGCCCAACCGGCTGCGCATCCAGCATCTGCTCGCCGAGGCCAGCCGCACCTGGGAAGACCATCTGCGCGATGAGACGCAGACCTCCACCGTGCTCGAGCCCTCCGTCGTCGAGCGTTATGCCGACGCCTTCCCGGAGAGCTACAAGGAGGATTTCCCGGCCGGGCGCGGCCTGGCCGATATCGTCCGGCTGCAGCGGCTGCGGGATGGCGGCATCGATCAGTACCTGTACCGCGATGCCGACTCCGAGCCCGGCTCTTGGCGTTTCACCCTCTACATCGGTGGCAAGGGCATCTCGCTGAGCCAGGTGCTGCCGGTTCTGCAGAGCCTGGGCGTGGAGGTCATCGACGAACGCCCGCACCAGCTCGAGCTGGAGGGCGGGCCGGAACAGTGGATCTACGACTTCGGTCTGCTCGCCCGCCCGGAACTGCTGCGCAGCGCCCTGGACCAGAGCATGGACGCCCAGCTGGTGGAGTCCTCGGCCCGCCTGGACGTGCTCGACGACCAGGTGCGCGGTTTGCGCGAGGGTTTCACCGAGGCGTTCGAAGCGCTGTGGTACGGCCGTGCCGAGGCCGACGGTCTCAATGAGCTGGTGCTGCGCGCCGGGCTGCACTGGCGTTCGGTATCGATCCTGCGCGCCTACGCCAGATATCTGCAGCAGGCGGATTTCCCCTATTCCCAGGCGAATATCGGCCGTGTGCTGCTCGCCTACCCGGATGTGGCGCGGCTGTTCGTGGACCTGTTCACCGCCGTATTCGATCCCGATTCCGCCGACGAGAGCCATGCTGCGGATCTGGAAGCCGCGGTGCGCCGCCGCATCGACGATGTGGTGAGCCTGGATGCCGACCGCATCCTGCGCGCCATCCTGAGCCTGATCAAGGCCACACTGCGCACCAACTACTACGTCACCGATGCCGAGGGCCGGTCGCGGGATTACCTGTCGTTCAAGGTGGAGCCGCATCAGATCGCCGAATTGCCCAAGCCGCGGCCGCAATTCGAGATCTTCGTGTACTCCCCGCGGGTCGAGGGCGTGCACCTGCGCTTCGGCCCGGTCGCGCGCGGCGGGCTGCGCTGGAGCGACCGCCTGGAGGATTTCCGCACCGAGATCCTGGACCTGGTCAAGGCGCAGGCGGTGAAGAACGCGGTCATCGTGCCGGTCGGCGCCAAGGGCGGGTTCGTGGTCAAACAGCCACCGGCGGCCAGCGGGGATCCGGTCACCGATCGGCAGTCCTTCCAGGCCGAGGGCGTGGCCTGCTATCGCACCTTCATCTCCGGTCTGCTCGATGTCACCGACAATGTGGACCGCGCGACCGGTCAGGTCATCCCGCCCGCGCGAGTGCGCCGCCGCGACGGCGACGACACCTATCTGGTGGTCGCCGCCGACAAGGGCACCGCCACCTTCTCCGATATCGCCAATGATGTTGCCCAGCAGTACGGTTTCTGGCTCGGCGATGCCTTCGCCTCCGGCGGTTCGGCGGGCTACGACCACAAGGCCATGGGCATTACCGCCCGCGGCGCGTGGGAGAGCGTCAAGCGGCACTTCGCCGAAATGGATATCGACACCCAGGGCGAGGATTTCACCGTCGTCGGCATCGGCGATATGAGCGGTGACGTGTTCGGCAACGGCATGCTGCTCTCGCGGCACATTCGCCTGGTGGCGGCCTTCGACCACCGGCACATCTTCCTGGATCCGAATCCGGACGCGGTGAGCTCCTTCGCCGAACGCGAGCGCATGTTCGCGCTGCCGCGCTCGTCCTGGGCCGATTACGATCGCTCGCTCATCAGCGAGGGCGGCGGCGTGTGGGACCGCACCGTGAAGTCGGTCCCCATCAGCGAGCAGGCGCGCGAGGCGCTCGGGCTGGCCGCCGACGTGTCGGCGCTCTCGCCGCCGGAGCTCATGCGCGCCATTCTGAAATCGCCGGTGCAACTGCTGTGGAACGGCGGTATCGGCACCTACATCAAGGCCAGTACCGAGACCAATGCCGAGGTCGGCGACAAGTCCAATGACGCGGTGCGGGTGAACGCGAACGACCTGCGGGTCAAGGTCATCGGCGAGGGCGGCAATCTGGGCGCCACCGCGCTGGGCCGCATCGAGTTCTGCCGCCACGGCGGCAAGATGAACACCGACGCCCTCGACAATTCGGCGGGCGTGGACTGCTCCGACCACGAGGTCAATATCAAGGTCCTGCTGGACGGTGTGGTCTCCAGCGGTGAGCTCTCGGAGAACGAGCGCAATCCGCTGCTGGCGTCCATGACCGACGAGGTCGCCGCACTCGTGCTGCGCGACAATGTGTCCCAGAACTATCTGATGGGCATGTCGCGGGCCGAAGCGCCGCGCATGCTCAATGTGCACCAGCGCGTCATCGACGATCTGGTGGACCGCCGCGGCCTGGACCGCGACCTCGAGGCGCTGCCCAGCGATATCGAGATGAAGCGCCGCCTGGAGGAGGGCGCCGGGCTCACCTCGCCGGAGCTGTCGAACCTCATGGCGCACGTGAAGCTTTCGCTCAAGGCCGACCTGCTCACCAGCGATCTGCCCGATAGCGCGTACTTCTCGGCGCGGCTGGTGCAGTACTTCCCGACACCGCTGCGCAATCGGTTCGGCGCCGCCATCAAGCGGCATCGGCTGCGGCGCGAGATCACCACCACCATGCTGGTGAACGAGGTGGTGGATCTGGGTGGCATCACCTACGCGCACCGGCTCAACGAGGAGATCGGGGCCACGGCCTCCGATGCGGTGCGGGCCTTCACCGCCGCGACGCAGATCTTCGGGCTGCACACCATCTGGGATCGCATTCGCGCCGCGGAGATCTCCACCGGGATGAAGGACGCCCTCGAGCTGGAGACCAAGCGCACCCTGGACCGGGCCTCGCGCTGGCTGCTCAACAACCGGCCGCAGCCCGTCGCGGTGGGCGCCGAGATCCACCGCTATGCCACCGAGGTGCACCGGCTGGCGCCCAAGGTGCCGGGCTGGCTGCGCGGGCATCACATCGACACCTTGAACGAGCAGTCGCAGGCCATTATCGGTAAGGGCGCGCCCACCGAGCTGGCGACCGAGGTGTTCGGGCTGCTGAACCTCTTCCCCTTGCTCGATGTGATCGATATCGCCGATATCACCGATCGCCGCGGTGAGGAGGTGGGTGCGCTGTACTACGCGCTCAACGACCACCTCAAGATCGACTGGCTCTTGCAGGCGGTCAGCCACCTGGAACGCGGCGATCGCTGGCGCGCACTGGCCCGGCTCGCGCTGCGCGACGATATGTACGGGTCACTGCGTTCGCTGACCCTCGATGTGCTCTCCGCCGGTGACCCGGAGGAGACGGCCGAGGAGAAGATTGCATACTGGGAGTCGAAAAATCAGTCCCGGCTGGGCCGCGCGCGTAGCGCCCTCTCGGAACTGTTCGAGTCCGGAACCCACGACCTGGCCACGCTGTCGGTTGCGGCGCGGCAGGTGCGCAGCATGGTGAGCGGGGTGGGTGCGCAATCGGAGGTACCGCGTTGACCAGTGTCGGTTCGCTGAACGGGCATAGCAAGTCCCTGGACGGGCAGATTTCGGCCCTCGAATCGGAGGAGCAGGCGTCCGGCATGCCCAAGCGCTTCCACACCAAGGTCGAGGTGCGCTGGTCGGATATGGACGCCTTCCAGCACATCAACCACGCTCGCATGGTGACCCTGCTGGAGGAGGCCCGGATTCCGTGGCTGTTCCTCGACGACCGGCCCACCGTGGGCCTCAAGACCGGTTGTGTGCTGGCCGATCTGCGCGTGCAGTACAAAGGCCAGCTGCGGCACGAGGATTCGCCGCTCGATATCTCACTGTGGGTCGAGCGGCTGCGGGCCGTGGACTTCACGGTGGCCTACGAGGTGCGCGCCGCCGCGGCCGATCCCGCCTCGCCGCCCGCGGTGATCGCCTCCACCCAGCTGGCCGCCTTCGATATCGAGACCCAGCGCCTGCGCCGCCTCACCACCGAGGAACGCGATTACCTGTCGCTGTGGCTGAACGACTGAACCGAGTCCCGTGACAGTGACGTCCGAACTCACCCTGCACATCCCGGATCCGGCGGAACGGGAGAACCTGGCCACCTTCGTCTCACACGCGGTGCGCCTGGATCCCGCCGCCGTCATTCGGCTGCGCCGCCGCGGTGACCGCTACGTATCCGCCTGGGCCGCCACCGGTTTCGAGGCCCTCGCGGTGCGCACGGTTGTCGGCGCGCTCGGCACCGACGATGTGACCGTCGGCGGCGATATCGTGCTGTCCGGCTTGCACGGCCCCGAACCCGGTACACCGCTGGAGCTCGGCTACCGCATGGACTCCGCCTGGCGTTCGGCGCTGCCGCCCGAATCCGGATTCGTCCACGTCGACGATGTCCCGGCGCGCATGCTGGTCGAATTGGCCGAGCGCGGAGCGGAATTGGCCCAGGAGCACTCCTCCGGCCACGGCCCGCCCGCCTCCCTGCTGGACCAGACCGTTCTCACCGTCTCCAATGCCGGTGAGAACGTCGAAGTCCCCATGCGAGTCGTCTTCGCCCTCGCCGCAATGGATTTCATCCCGCACGGCGGCGAGAAGACCGATTCCCGTCGCATCTCGGTGGACGAGATCGTCCGAGTCCGAGCCGCCCGCACCTGGCTGCGCCTCGACGCCCGCTACGGCTCCGTCGCACGCCGCCGCGGCCAGGCGCTTCCGCTCCTGACGAGCTGACCCGTACCGGCCATCGAGATTCCGATGGCCGGTATCGCACCGCCTATTGGTCGCGCCATCGGCGTCCAACTACCTTGGCGGCATGAGCGATACCGCGATCGTGAGCGAATGGATAGAGCTCAAGGTCGGCGATACGGTGCTGACCGCGTACCTCGCCCGGCCCGAAACCCCGGGTGATTACCCGGGAGTCGTTGTCGGACACGAGATCTACGGCCGGCACGAATCCGTCGTCGCGGCGACTGAGCGCCTGGCGGCCCTGGGCGCGATCGCCATTCTCCCCGATCTCTTCCATCGCGTCGCACCGCGCGCGGAACTCGAATTCAGCGTCGATCGCGACCGCGGCCTGGAACTCCTGCGCACCCTGCGCCGCCCCGAGGTCCTGGCCGACATCTCCGCCTGCCTCACCGAACTGCACCGGCACGGCGCCACCTCGTCCAGCATGGTCGGCTTCAGCGCGGGTGGCCACGTAGCCTATTACGCCGCAACCCAACTCCCGCTCGCCGCAACGGCCGCCATCTACCCGGGCTGGCTCACGAACACCGACATCCCTTTGTCGACACCCGAACCAACCGTCCGATCCACCTCCGGCATCACCGGCCGGATGCTGCTCCTGTTCGGCGGCGACGACCCGCTCATTCCCGCAGATGCCCGGGAGTCACTCGCGAATACGCTGCGCGCCAACGCTATCGACCATGAAATCGTCGTATACGACCGCGCACCGCACGGCTTCCTCTTCCCCGGCCGCGACTCCTACCGCGCGGACATCGCCGAAGACGCCTGGAAGCGCCTGGCGAACCTGCTGAACCGCTAGATCCTCTGGCCCGACAATCGCGTCGACCTGCCGGTCGGCGGGGTGGCCGAGTTGGTCAGTGCAGGCCGAGCAGCCGCAGTCCCGCGGTGGTGACGGCGGCGGCCAGGATGACGGCGAGCAGTGGGGCTTTTCGCCAGGCCAGGACGGCGGCCACGAGAACGCCTGCGGGGAGGGCGATTCCGACCTGGCTGTCGCCGGAGGGGATGAGGGTGGTGACGGCCAGGGCGGTGAGCAGGACTACCGAGGCGATCTCGAGGAGTTTGACGGTGCGGGCGGAGACCTTGACCCGGCTGCGGAGTACGGGGCCCGCGAAGCGGAAGGCGTAGGTGCCGACGGCCAGGGCGCACACGCCGAGCAGCAGGGCCTTGGTCATGCGGAAAACCTTCTTCCAGTAGGTGGTTGGACTGCGCGGTGATCAGGGGGCCGGATAGATTACGCCGGTTCCGCGGTTGCGGGTTCCGGCGCGGCGGCCGGTTCGGGGTCGGCGCGGCGGGCCACCAGGAGGACGGCGGTCAGGGCCAGCAGGACCGGAAGGCCCGCGCCGAGGAATGGCGTGGTCACCGCGGCGACCGCGGCGCCCGCGAGGGCCGCGATGCGCGTCTGCGAATCGCTGAGCGCGGGAATGACCAGGGTGATCAGCACCGCGGGGAAGACGGCATCCAGGCCGAAGGCATTGGGGCCGGGGACGATCGAGCCGAGCAGGGCTCCGATCGCGGCGCTCAATGGCCAGGCGGCGAGCACGGACAGGCCGCAGAGCCAGTACGCGGCGCGACGACGGCCGCGATCGGGCTGAGCCAGCGCCATGGCGACGGATTCGTCGTTCATGATCTGCGTACCGACCAGGCGACGCCATCCGGTGCCGACGACATCGGGGACCGACAGGCCGTAGGGCAGGTGGCGGGCATTGACGAGCAAACCCGCCAGCACCGCGGTGATGAGCCCGCCGCCCGCGGTGACAATCCCGATGAACACGAACTCCGACCTGCCCGCCACCACGGCCAGGCTGAGCAGAATCGGCAGCCACGCGGGCAACCCCGCCGTGACGGCCGTGGCCCCGTAGGAAATGCCGATCATGGCGACTGCCAGGCAGATCGCCGCGATACCGGTCAATACACCCCGATCCAGTGTTCGCCATATCGAACGCATGTTGCCTATAATGAACGCATCGAGTCCGAATAGTCAAAGGGGTACGGCAGCGAGCCGGTACTGTGTGAAGCCATAATGATCCAGCACGAGAGCTCGGCGACTGCCTCGCCGCAGGAGGCGATCGCGGCCGCCTTGCGTCGGGAGCGTGCCCGTTCGGGGCTGTCGCTCACCGAGGTGGCCAAACGCGCGGGTATTGCCAAATCCACGCTGTCCCAACTGGAATCGGGGTCCGGTAATCCCAGTATCGAGACGCTGTGGGCGCTGTGCCTGGCGCTCGGTATCCAGTTCTCGCAATTGCTGGATCCGCCGCGGCCGCAGGTGCAGGTGATCCGGGCCGGTGAGGGCGCGCAGTTGGCTTCGGCGCAGGCCGAGTACCGCATCACACTGCTGTCGGCCGCGCCGTCGAATGTCCGGCGCGACATCTACCGCATGACCGCCGAGCCCGGGCAGCCCCGTCGATCCGATCCGCATGCGCGGGGCGTCATGGAGCATGTGATGCTGTGCGCGGGCCATGCCAGGGCGGGGCTCATGGATGCGCCGGTCGAGCTGCGCCCGGGGGATTACATCTGCTATCCGGGCGATATGCCGCATCTCTTCGACGCGCTCGAGCCCGGCACCTGGGCCATGCTCGTCAGCGAATACAGCTGACGCCGCCCCGTCAGGCCGCGCCCTCGCCGAGGTACTGCAACCAGGTCGGGTCCAGCTCCGAGCTGGAGGACAGCAGTCGCCAATGCGGGCCCTTGGGCGATTCCAGGGCGTGCACCAGGGTCCAGCCCAGTTCGCTCAGCAACTTGTCCGCCTTGCGGTGGTTGCAGGGCGCGCAGGAGGCGACGCAGTTCTCCCAGGTGTGAGGCCCGCCGCGGCTGCGCGGAATCACATGGTCGATGGTTTCCGCCTTGCCGCCGCAATAGGCGCAGCGATATCGATCGCGATGCATGAGCGCGGCGCGGGTCATCGGGACGCGGGCGCGGTAGGGGACACGCACGTAGTTGCGTAATCGGATGACCGAGGGCAATGCGACCGAGGTGCCGGCGGAATGCACGACCGGGCCCTCGGGATTGTCATGGACGGTATCGGCCTTGTCGCAGATCAGCAGCACGATGGCGCGGCGCGCGGACAGGGCGGTGAGAGGTTCGTACGTTGCGTTCAACAGCAGGACGCGGCGTTTGGCCCAGCTGGAACCGGTGGAGACTTCGGGCGGGCGATGCGCGTGATGATCATGATGCGCACCCGGATGATGATCGGACAAAACATGCAGCGGAATGGCCCCCGACCCACGATTGTGGACGTCGGCGGGCTGGAGTTGTCGATGTGTCCGCGCCTCATGCCTGGCGCTGTGCCGCTGCTTCATGGGCATACCCCGAATCCGTATTCGTCCGATGGGTGCTTCGTCTCGGCAGACTGCCACCCAGTTGACCATGGAAGTCCCCAGAATGCACGGTGATTTTGCAGATTCTCGGGCACAAACGGGTGAACAGGACGTAACCGGGCCCGCCGCGACCGCGCCGGTCCCGATGCGGGGGTATACCGGGGACGAAGTGGGGACGCGATGAGCCGCATACGCGAGATGTGGGCACAATGGTTGGCGTGACTTCCGGTGAGCAGACGACGACCTCCTTCTATGACGCGGTGGGGGGCGCCGCGACGTTCGGTCGGATCGTCGCGGCCTTCTACCGGGAGGTCGCGGCCGACGAGGTTTTGCGGCCGCTGTACCCCGAGGAGGATCTGGGTCCTGCCGAGCGGCGGCTGCGCATGTTCCTGGAGCAGTACTGGGGCGGGCCGCGGACCTACGGCGAGGAGCGGGGGCACCCGCGGTTGCGGATGCGGCACCATCCGTTCAAGGTGGGGCCCATCGAACGGGACGCCTGGCTGCGGGCCATGCACATCGCGGTGGCCGAGATCGAGCCGGAGGTGCTCGACGACCAGCATCGGAAGCAGTTGCTCGACTACTTCGAGATGGCCGCCAATTCGCTCATGAACTCGCCCTTCTGAATTCGTAGGGCAGAAGCTCAAGCCGCCCAGACGGTTTCCGGTTCAACTTCGGCACAGCTGACGATTTGCTGAATCTGGACAAGTGTCGTCTTTGCGGCCTCGAGCGACGGTGTGCTTTGGCACCATTACGGCTGTGACCGAAACATCCGCCGGGCCGGGGGCCGCGGCTGCGCAGGCAATGCCGTGGTGGCGATCGGCCGTCTTCTATCAGGTGTACCCCCGTTCGTTCGCGGATTCCGACGGCGACGGCGTCGGCGATCTGGGCGGGCTGCGCGAAAAGCTCGGGTACCTGGAGCTATTGGGGGTGGACGCGCTGTGGATCTGCCCGGTCATGCGCTCGCCCATGGCCGATGGCGGTTACGACGTCTCCGATCCGCGCGATATCGACCCGCTGTTCGGCGGGATCGCGGCCCTCGACGCGGTGATTTCCGAGGCGCACGACCGGGGCATGCGGGTCACCATGGACCTGGTGCCCAACCACAGCAGCGACCGGCATCCGTGGTTCCGGGCAGCGCTGCGGGCGGGACCGGGCAGTCCGGAACGCGCCCGCTACCACTTCCGTGACGGGCGCGGCCCCGATGGCGCTGCGCCGCCGAACAATTGGCCCAGCATTTTCGGCGGACCCGCCTGGACCCGCGTCATCGAGCCGGACGGGCGGCCGGGGCAGTGGTACCTGCACATCTTCGCCGCCGAGCAGCCCGATCTGAACTGGGACAATCCCGAGGTCGCCGCCGATTTCGAGCAGACCATGCGGTTCTGGCTGGATCGCGGGGTGGACGGGTTCCGCATCGATGTCGCCCACGGCATGGCCAAGCCCGAGGGCCTGCCCGATATGGCGCACCCCAACTCCAAGATGTTCGGGCACGACGATGACGACCCGCGCTTCAACAATCCCGGCGTGCACGAACTGCATCGCCGACTGCGCAAGGTCATGGACGAATACCCGCACGCCGTCGCGATCGGCGAGGTGTGGGTGGACGACAACACCCGCTTCGGCGAATACGTCCGCCCCGACGAGCTACATCTGGCATTCAATTTCCGATTAGCCGAAACGGCCTTCCATCCGGACAAGATTCGCGCGGCGGTCGACAATTCGCTACGCGCGGTCGCGGGGGTCGGCGCCAGTCCCACCTGGACGCTGTCCAATCACGATATCGAGCGCGAGGTCACCCGCTACGGCGGCGGCCCCGTCGGGCTGGCGCGGGCGCGGGCCATGGCCCTGCTCGAACTGGCCCTGCCCGGCAGCGTATTCATCTACAACGGCGCGGAATTGGGCCTGCCCAATGTCGACGACCTGCCCGAGGCGGCGCTGCGGGATCCGGTGTGGGAGCGGTCCGGGCACACCGAACGCGGTCGCGACGGCTGCCGGGTGCCGCTGCCCTGGGAGGGCAACCGGCCGCCCCTCGGTTTCACCGCCGGTCGCCCGTGGCTGCCGATGCCGCCGTACTGGGCCCAGCTGACCGTGGAGCGGCAATTGGAACGCCTGGACTCCATGCTGTCGCTGTACCGCATGGCCATCGAATTGCGGGCCGTGCGTCCGGGATTCGGCGTTCCGGGCCTGGAGTGGTACGGCAGCCCGCCCGGCTGCCTGGCCTTCCGGCGCGGCGGCGGACTGCTGTGTGTGCTGAACACCACCGACGCCCCCGTCCTGCTGCCCGCCGGTGATGTATTGCTGGCGAGCGCCCCGATTACCGCTAGAAAACTTCCGGCAAACTCTGCGGCCTGGCTGATCTGACCAGCGACGCGACGACACGAGCGTGGGCTCGCTCACCGGTCTACGATGAGGATCCGGGCATCGATTACCGTTGTGCCGTGAGCATTCTCCAGACAGTGCTGATCTACGTCGGCATCCCGGTTGCGATCTATCTGGTGATCGCTGGATTGTCGTATCTCGGCAAGCCGCTGCCGGGCAAGAAGCCGGATCACTATGAGCTCGGACAGCAGTGGACCCAGCCGCCGGTGCTGTGGAGCGCAACCGACGAGGTGACCGGCGCCGGTCATCACGATGTTGCTGAGTCGTCGCATGGCAATCATGCGGCTATTGAATCCGCCGAGGCGGACCTGATCGGAGGCCGGGCAAGTGGCAAGTTCTAATTGGCCCGCGGTGAACGCGGCCGACCTACCGCACGGCTACGCCATCACCACCAGCGGGCGCGTGTCCGGCGTGCACGAGGCAGGCGACGTCTTCAACGAGGTCCCCTTCACCGACCACGAGCGCCTGCTCATGGACAACGCCCTCACCGACGCCACCCGCGCCACCAAGGTCCGCTTCAACGTCTTCATCGGCGACCTCGGCCAGGACTCCGCCACCGGCGCCGACGCCCTCTTCCCCGGCACCCCCGAGGCCACCCGCTCCGTCCTGCTGGCCGTCGACCCCAACACCGGTTCCATCGAGGTCCGTTCCGGCCGCGACGTAGCCGAACGCGCCAACGACCGCGTCTGCCAACTCGGCGCCACCGCCGCCCTGAGCTCCATCCGCCAAGGCGACCTCATCGACGGCCTGGTCTCCGCCGTCCGCGTAATGGCAGCCGCCATCGGCCGCATCTGACCGGCCAACTCTCGTGGGATACCCCAACTCTCGTGGTCTTTCAGGGGCTACGCCCCTGAAACCCCGGGAGAAGAGGTGATTTCAGGGGTTCCACCCCTGAACCCCGGGGGCCGCGGCCCGCACCCGAACACCAGGGTGGCGGGCTGATTCCGTTGAGCCCACACCCGGTAGCGGGTGTGAGCGCACGGTTTGCTTGTACGCCCAGAGCGTAATGGCGGGTGCGGGGGTTGCTGTCGCCTTAGGCTCGGGCTATGTCCGAGCCTGCTGTTCCGGCCGCGCCGGAGTTTCCGCGTCTGCGTTCGATTCCCGGGGGACGGGAGGAGCGGCCGCGGGAGGAGGCCGGGCGGGAGCCGTTGTGGCGGGAGGTGCTGGGGGAGCAGTTGCGGGCGTTGCGGCAGGAGCAGGGGGAGAAGCTCATTGAAACTGCTGGGCGGGCCGGGATTTCGCCGCAGCATCTGTCGGAGGTGGAGCGCGGGCGGAAGGACCCCTCCAGTGAGATGATCTCGAATCTTGCGGGGGCGTTGGGGACTACGCTGGGCGATCTCACCGGGCAGGTCGCCGACGAGTTGCGCTGTCAACGGCTGGCGTCCATCACGCGGCCGCCCGCCGGATACCGGCCAACTGGTCCTGTTCTCATGGCGCTCGCCGCTTAGCTCATCGACCGGGAAATGGTGGCGGCGTTTGCCGAGAAGGTCCCGCCACCAGTTCCCGGTCGATGGTGTTTCAGATCAGCGCGGACCCAGGATCTGGTCGACCAGGCCGTAGGCGAGGGCTGCTTCGGCGGTGAAGACGCGGTCGCGGTCGGTGTCGCGGCGGAGGGCTTCCGCGGACTGGCCGCTGTGTTTGGACAGGATCTGTTCGATGGCGGCTCGCATGCGGACGATTTCGTCGGCCTGGATGATGAGGTCCGGGATGGTGCCGCGGCCACTGGCGGAGGGTTGGTGCAGGACGACGCGGGCGTGCGGGAGCATGGTGCGGCGGCCCGGGGCGCCACCTGCCAGCAACACGGCTCCGACGGCAATGGCCTGGCCCACGCAGGTGGTGACCACGGGGGAGTTGATGTGCTGCATGGTGTCGTAGACGGCGAGCATGGCGGACAAGTCGCCGCCCTCGCAGTTGATGTAGAGGTTGATGTCCTGGCCCGGGCTGTCGGCGTCCAGGTGCAGGAGTTGGGCGATGAGGGCATTGGCTACGCCCGCGTCGATCGGGGTGCCCAGGTAGACGATGCGTTCGGTGAGCAGGTGCGAATAGACGTCCATGATGCGCTCGCCGCGCGGGCGCTGGGCGATGACATTGGGGATGGTGCAGCTGGTCATCAGGAGATACCTACCTTGTGGCGTTGCGGGACGACCTGCCAGAAGGAGTCGACGATGCCGTCGATGAATCCGTACTCGCGGGCCTGGGTGGCGGTGAACCAGCGATCGTGCAGCGAATCGTCGTAGATCTGGTCGAAGGGCTGGCCGGTGTCCTCGGCGATGAGGCCGAGCACGGTCTGCACGGTGTAGCGCAGATCGTCGGCCTGGACCTCGACCTCCACCGCGCTGCCGCCGATGCCCGCGGAACCCTGATGCATCAGGATGCGCGCGTGCGGCAGGGCGAAACGCTTGCCCGGGGTTCCGGCGGAAAGCAGGAATTGCCCGGCGCTGCACGCCAATCCGAGCGCCAGCGTGGACACGTCGCACGGCACCAGGCGCATGACGTCGCGGATGGCGAGCATGGCCGGAACCGATCCGCCGGGCGAATGGATCCACAGCGAGATCCCCGCCTCCGGATCCTCGGTCGCCAGGGTGAGCAACTGCGTCATGAGCAGCGCCCCGTTGTCGTCGTCCAGCGCCCCGTCGAGCACCAGAATCCTTCGGCTGAACAGTTGTTCGTGTGTGCACCAGTTGAACATCGGCTTGTTGTCTCCCATGAATCCACCGTGCCGCAGCGGCGCCCCGGATTTCGCCCCACGCTGCTGTGAGCAGATCCGCTCACGGCAGCGTGGACGAAAGAGCAGGTCAGAGTGCTGACCGATGATCGCGCATTACACCGCACACCTCGGCCAAGTCGCCCATCATCGCGGCAGCCCAGCAGGCGTAATCATGACCGCCTGTGTAGACCTGCAACCGGTTCCGAAAACCCCTGTCCGACAGCAGATCCTGGAGCCGGTACAGGTGCTCGGTTAGCAACCCCTCGTTCGAACCGGCAGCGATCTGGAGGCGCACCGGCCCTACCGTCGCTTCCTGAAACTGCTCGAACAGCCAGGAGGTCGAACTGTCGGAGTAGGTATTCGGATTCACGCTCCCATCCGGCCGCCACCACACCGACGGCGACTGAGCCAGCACGGTCCCATATGCCTCCGGTGTCCACAACGCGGCCGCCAGCGCGGTGTGCCCCCCAAGACTCTGCCCACACAGAATTCGCCGTTCGCGCCCCGCCCACTCCGCCCCGCGAGATTCGACGAACGGAATGAGCTCCTCCGCCAGCATTCGAACGAACTGCTGATCAGCCCCCAACTGCCGCATTCGATCCTGTGGCGCAGCAGGCGATTCCACGCCGACGACACCGATCGGCGCGCACCGCCCGGAACCGACTGCCGCGTCGATGGCCGCAGGCAGATTGAAATCATCGAACCAGCGCTGCGCATCGAGCAGCACCAGCATCGGCAGTCCGCCCTCCGGAATGGGCGCAGCCGGAAGGTATTGCCGAATGCGATAGGCGTGATCGCCAGCAGTCGTGGAGAATTCAAAATGCGGATTGTGTCCCGGCCGCGACCGCATCCATGTTCGCCCACTCGGCAAGCGATGGCGCCGAAGGCAACTCGAGCACCGACCCGAACCCTCGCCCGCTGGAACTCTCAGACCCCGGATTGTGTGGATCGGCCACCGTCCGAGCCATGAGCGCCTTGGCATCGAGATGAGCGGGAACCCCATTGCCGAAGAACCGATCCCACTCGCCGTACGGATAGAACCGATAACTGCTGCGCAGCGCGGCCGGGAGTTCGAAAGTGACGAACCAAATATCGGTATCCGGTATCCGCCGCATCATCCCCGCTGCCACGCGCCCCTTGTCGGTCAGCCGATTGACCAGTGCATACACCCCCGCGATCGGCTCCCGTTCCCGCCACAGCAGCGTCACCAGCCGACGATCCGCCTCCCGCCTCGGCTCGATGAGCGGCGTTCCACCCCTGCCGATCTCGTCCCAGAACTCATCGACAGCCGCACCGCGCCGCCCCCGCACCGCATGCAGCAGTCCCCGCAGCCGAGGGCTATCCATCAAGGCGCCACCTTCCCACGGACCGTGTGCCGCTGCCCGCGCGGTGTGCCTGTTCGGCGTCCGGTGGTGTCGGCGAACCGGGTGTCGGCGGCCAGCAGCGCGCCCTCCAGCGAGATCACCGGGAACGGCATGGCCACAGAGACTTCCGTCGTGTCTCGACCCAGCTCGCGGAGCGCGGGGTGGTTGGCGGGTGATATCGCTGTGGTTCGGCCCGACCGTGAGCGGGGTTGGGGGCTGTTCATGGGCTGATCCTGGCGCGGGAAATGGGTACGCCCCCTGCGGGTTTCGCAGGGGGCGTGACCGGGGTTTGCTACTGCTGGTCGAAGGCGCGGGCGCGGAGGGAGCGTTCGATTCCGGCCTTGCCTTCCACTACCAGGCGGCGCAGGGCCGGGGGGTGGTCGGCGGAGAGGAATTTGTCGGCGATGGCGACTGATTCCTCGGTGATGGACCAGTGGGGGTAGAGGCCGACTACGACGGTTTGGGCTACTTCGCTGGAGCGGCGTTCCCAGACGCCGGGGATTTCGGCGAAGTAGCGTTCGGTGAAGCCGGACAGCAGGTGCGACTGGCCGACGGGGGCGAAGCCGCTGACGATGGCGCGGGCGGTGATGTTGGGGACCGCGTCGTCGTGCATGACGGTGGCCCAGGCCGATTCCTTGACGCCGAGCTGGGGGCGGGCGGTGCGGGCCGCGGCGGCCTGGCGGCGGCCCGCGGCGGTGGGGTCACGTTCCAGTTCGGCGTCGATGACGGGGGATTGGGGTCCGTCGGCGTCGATGTCACCTGCCGCGGCGAGGGCCTGGATGATGCGCCAGCGCAGGTCGGTGTCGACCGTGATACCGGGCAGGTTGGCGGCGGTGAGATCGCCTTCGAGGATCTGACGCAGCGCCTCGACGTGGCGGACGGCCAGCTTGGCGCCGGTGAGGGCGTTCACGAAGGCCAGCTGGTAGTCCGAACCGGGTGCGGCGGCGCGGGCCAGGTCCAGGAGGCGGTCGGCGAATTCAGGCCAGCCGGTGGTGTCGGCCCAGGCCGGGTCGGCGTAGCTGGACAGGGCGGTGTGGGCCTGCATGAGAAGGCGCTGCACCACGCCGATCTCGGTTTCCTCGCCGACGCCGCGCTGCACCAGGGCCACGAAGTCGCGGGCGCGCATCTCGGCCTGGCGGGTCATCTCCCAGGCGGCCGACCAGGCCAGCGTGCGGGGGAGCGGTTCGGCGATATCGGCGATGCGGGCCACCACCGTCTCCAGCGAGGCCGGGTCCAGGCGGACCGAGCAGTAGGTGAGGTCGTCATCGTTGACCAGCACCAGCTTGCCCTGGGCGACGCCGACCAGCTCGGGCACCGCGGTGCGCTCGGCCGGATCGATATCGAGCTCGACGCGCTTGGTGCGCACCAGCTTTCCGTCCTGCTCGTCGTACACGCCGATGGCCAGGCGGTGCACGCGGCGCTCACCGGCGCCGGGGGCCGCGCCCTCCTGGATGACGCTGAAGGTGTCGTAGTTGCCCTCGGCGTCCACGGTGAACTCGGGCCGCAGGATGTTCAGGCCGGTGGTCTTGAGCCACTGCGCGCCCCAGTCCGACAGATCGCGCCCCGACGCCTTCTCCAGCGCGCCCACCAGATCATCGAAAGTGGCGTTGCCGTAGGCATGTTCGGCGAAGTAGTCGCGCAGACCCGCCAGGAACGGCTCCTCACCCACATAGGCCACGAGCTGCTTGAGCACCGAAGCGCCCTTGGCGTAGGTGATTCCGTCGAAGTTCACCTCGACCGCCGCCAGATCCGGGATGTCCGCCGCGATGGGATGGGTGGAGGGCAGCTGATCCTGTCGGTACGCCCAGGACTTCTCCACATTGGCGAAAGTGGTCCAGGCATTGGTGTATTCGGTCGCGCTCACCTGGCACAGCACCGAGGCGAAGGTGGCGAAGGACTCGTTCAGCCACAGGTCGTCCCACCACTTCATGGTGACCAGATCGCCGAACCACATGTGCGCCATCTCGTGCAGCACGGTCTGGCAGCGGCGCTCGTAGGACGCGCGAGTCACCTTGGAGCGGAACACATAATCCTCGAGGAAGGTGACCGCGCCCGCGTTCTCCATGGCGCCCGCATTGAATTCGGGCACGAACAGCTGGTCGTACTTGCCGAAGGCGTACGGCACACCGAAATTCGCGTGATAGAAGCCGAAACCCTGCTTGGTTTCGGTGAAAAGCCTTTCGTGGTCCATGAATTCGGCCAGCGACGCACGGCAGTAGATGCCCAGCGGGATATCGCCGTGCTCATCGACGTAGGTGTCGGTCCACTTGGCGTACGGACCCGCGATCAGCGCCACCAGATAGGTGCTCATGCGCGGCGTGGTGTCGAAGGTGTGCTCCACCACCGTGCCGATGGTGCGCGTCGAGGTGGTCGCGCCATTGGAGATGACCTCCCAGTCCTGCGGCGCGGTGACGATCACGTCGTACGTGGCCTTGAGGTCCGGCTGATCGAAGCAGGCGAACATCCGCTTGGCGTCGGCGGTTTCGAACTGCGAGTACAGGTAGACCTTGTTGTCGGTGGGATCGACGAACCGGTGCAGGCCCTCACCGGTGTGCGAGTACTCGCAGTCGGCCTCGACCACCAGCTCGTTGCGCTCGGCCAGTCCGGTCAGGGCCAGGCCCTCGGACTCGTCGTAGCCGCTCACGTCCAGCGGCGTCCCGTTCAGGATGGCCGACCGCACGCCCGCGCCCACGATATCGATGAAGGTCCGCGCACCCGCGGTGGCCGTGAACTTCACCGTCGAGCGCGAGAAGAAGGTTTCACTGCGCGTGGCCTCGGCGCTGGTGGGCTGCCCGGTCAGATCCAGTTCGACGCGATAGTTCTCCACCTGGACCGTCGCGGAGCGTTCGATCGCCTGCTCGCGGGTGAGATTCGGTGCGGACAAGGGGGCTCCTTCGCTCTCGGAGAACTGTGCCGTGCGTTCACGCAGCGGTGCGGGCGACGCTGCCCACCGTCATGCGGTGCGCCCACCCGGACCCGGAACGCGGTGTTCACGCGATGCCGCGGGCGCGACGTTGCCCAGCTTGCCACGTCGCCGGAGCCCATGGCTGCGTTGTGGTCGCCGATGGCCGATGCGCGCCAGGTACCGGCACCACACGTCGGTAGGCTGTGCGGCGGCAGCGCCAGCATCCAGTTCGAGGAGGACCGTTGAAACACATCCACGCCGGTAAGGTGCGCGACCTGTACGAGGACGGCGACGAGCTGATCCTGGTCGCCTCCGATCGGGTGTCGGTGTACGACGTGGTGCTGCCCACCCCGATCCCGGACAAGGGATCGATGCTCACCCAGCTGTCGAACTGGTGGTTCGAGTTCCTCGCGGACGTGCCCAATCACCTGATCTCCACCACCGATGTGCCCGCCGAGTTCGGCGCCCGCGCCGTGCGCGCCAAGAAGCTGACCATGGTGAAGGTCGAGTGCATCGCCCGCGGCTACCTGACCGGCTCCGGCCTGGCCGAGTACAACCGCACCGGCGAGGTCTCCGGTATCGCGCTGCCGCCGGGCCTGCGGGAGGGCGACAAGCTGCCCGAGCCCATCTTCACCCCGACCACCAAGGCCGAGGTCGGCACCCACGACGAGTTCATCACCTTCGACGATGTGGTGAACCAGGAGGGCAAGGAGGTCGCGGAGAAACTGCGCGACCTGACCATCGAGGTGTACTCGCGCGGCGCCGAGCACGCCGCCGCCCGCGGCGTCATCATTGCCGACACCAAGCTCGAATGGGGCTGGGACGGTGACGTTCTCACCCTGGCCGACGAGGTCCTGACCTCCGACTCCTCCCGCTTCTGGCCCGCCGACTCCTACGAGCCCGGCCGCCCGCAGGCCTCCTTCGACAAGCAGTTCGTGCGCGACTGGTCCACCTCGACCGGCTGGAACAAGGAGGCCCCCGGCCCGGAGATTCCGGCCGAGATCGTCGAGGCGACCCGCCGGAAGTACATGCAGGCCTACGAACTCATCACCGGTCGCAGCTGGAGCTGACCGGCGGTTCCCGAAGCCACGGCCGCGCATCCCCACGGGCATGCGCGGCCGGTGTCGTTCAGGCCGGAACCCGCTCCAGCGCAACGAATTCGTCGACGTAACCGAGCGCCCGCAGTTCGAGCGCGGCGAAGTGGGCGTCACGCGCGGCGCCCGCCACCGCCTCGCCGATCGACAGATTGCCCTCGGCGTCGAGGCGCTGCGGCCGCTCCTCGGCGTCGGGCAGGATGGCGACGGTGGATCGGGTGAACCCACAGTAGTAGGCGATACCCGCGCTGAGCTGGTTCTCCAGCACCTCCCGCATGGCCGGAATGATGGCGTCGTCCTCGGTCGCGCCCGCCAATCCCAGCCACAGCATGCGCTTTCCGGCCAGTCGCGGCTTGCTGCGACCGTAGGCGAAGCCGTAGCTCCAGACCCGGTCGATCCAGCCCTTGAGGATGGCCGGAACGTTCTGCCAGTAGATCGGGAACACCGCGACGACGATATCGGCGGCGAGAACGCGGCGCATATGCGCTTCGGTCTCCTCGGAGTAGACCTTCTCGCGATTGCCCCAATCGGGCTGATCGGCGACGGTCATGCGCGGGTCGAAGCCCTCTTCGTGCAGGTTGAGCAGGTCGACCGTATAACCCTGCGCCTCGAGCCGCCGTGCGGTGCGGCCCGCGAGATACGCCGTGAGCGAATCGCTGCGATGGTGTGCGACGACCACGAGGGCGGTGCGGGTTTCGGACTGCGACATGGGCTTTCCTCCTGCGATGCGATCTTGTTCGGTAGATCCAGTACATCGGGAAATCCATGGACGTTCCATGGGTGAAAAGCTCCGATCGATAGGAGATCGTCTACGCTCGAGGTGTGGACCCCTTGAGTTGCTTGCTGAGCGGCATTCGCGCCGAAGGCTCGGTCGTGACCTCCGCGGTGCTGGACGGCCCGTGGACCATTCACTTCGCCGACCGTGCCCCGCTCACCATGATCAGCGTCTTCCGCGGCGGCGGCACCCTGATTCTCGCAGACGGCACCCGCACCCGGATCAGCCTGGGAGACACCGCGATCGTGCAGGGTCCCGAACCCTCCCGCCTGGTCGACGATCAGGCCTCGCTCACCGGACCGAACACCGACTACGAAATCTCCTGCTTCACTCCGGATTCCGACTGCGCCGGTGAGTAGCTGCGCGGAATCCACTGGGGCACTGCACAACCGGATGCGACCGCCTTGATCGTGGGCGCGTATCAGGCCCCCGCCCGCCGCCACGACCGGCTGCTGCGCGCGCTGCCCAAGGTCCTGGTGATCAGCGAGGAAACCGAGGTCTGCCCCTGGCTGGAGGCCGCCGCCACCGATGCCACCGCCCGCAGCGCCGGATCGCAGGCCATGATGGACCGCCTGCTGGACTGGGGCCTGGTCTGTACCCTGCGCACCTGGTTCGAGCAGGCGGGCGCGGATGCCCCGCACTGGTACCGCGGTATGGCCGACGAGATCGTCGCCCCCGCCCTGCAAGCCATCCACACCTACACCGGCAAGGGTTGGACGGTGGCCGCCCTGGCGGCCGAATCCGGTGTCTCCCGGGCGCTTTTCGCCAAACGCTTCGCCGCGGTCATGGGGCAGCCGCCGCTGAACTACCTCACCGAATGCCGGATGGACGAAGCCGAGGAACTCCTCGCCGATTCCGATCTCACCGTCGCCCAGGTCGCCAAGAAGGTCGGCTACGCGGACGCTTTCGGTTTCAGCGCCGCGTTCAAGCGTCATCGCGGCATGATCCCCAAGGCTTTTCGCAGCGCGGCGGTCGCGGCCTGAGTTCAGGCGTCCCGCAGGTGCGCCGCGCGCAGGGTGAGGCAATTGCGTTCGGGCGTGCTGTGCGTGCGGTTCGCGGCGGCCAGGTAGTGCGCCACGGCTTGTTCGCGGTCACCGGCCATTTCGTGGAGATGGCCGCGGACCGCGTCGAGACGGTGTGAGCCGGACAGGGTTTCGGCGACGCTGGCGGCCAGATCCAGTCCGGCCTGCGGACCGTGCACCATGGCGGTGGCGACGGCGCGATTCAGCGTCACCATCGGATTGGGTGCGAGGGCTTCGAGTTTGTCGTACAGCACCAGGATTCGAGTCCAGTCGGTCTCCTCGGCACGCCGCGCCTGAGCGTGCAGCACGGCAATGGCCGCCTGGATCTGATACGGCCCGGTGAGGCCGGTGGACAGTGTGGCGGTCACCAGCTTGACGCCCTCGACGGTGGCGGTGCTGTTCCAGCGGCTCCGGTCCTGTTCGGCCAGCGGAATGAGTTCACCGTGCGGTCCGGTGCGGGCGGCGCGGCGGGCATCGGTGAGCAGGAGCAGCGCGAGCAGGCCGGTGACCTCGGTGTCGCCCGGCAGCAGCCGGTGCAGGGCGCGGGTCAGGCGGATCGCCTCGGCGGAGAGGTCGGTGCGGTGCAGGTGCGCGCCGGTGGTCGTGTGGCCCTCGGTGAAGATCAGATAGAGCACATGCAGCACGGCCCCGACCCGGTCGCGCCATTCGTTCGGATACTCGCCCTCCCCACCGGATCCGGCGAAGGGCCGATCCACTCCGGCGAGCCGCTTCTTGGCGCGCGAGATGCGTTGCGCCATGGTCGCCTCCGGGATCAGGAAGGCGCGGGCGATCTCCTCGGTGGTGAGCCCGCCCACCGCCCGCAAGGTCAGCGGAATGGAACTCGCCGGGGTCAGCACCGGATGGCAGCACAGGAAGAACAGGGTCAGGCTGTCGTCCCGCTCGGCATCGCCGTCGGACAGCACATCGGCGGGCATCGGGACCTCGCGCAGCGCATCGGCGGCCTCCCGATTGCGCCGAGCCACCTCGGCGCGGATCGTATCGACGAGCCTGCGCTGGGCCACCGAGATCAGCCAGGCGCGCGGATTCTCCGGCAGCCCGCCCTCGGGCCACTGCGCCGCCGCCGCGAGCATGGCCTCCTGCAGGGCGTCCTCGGCGGCGTCGAAATCACCACTGCGGCGCACGAGTACGCCGAGGACCTGCGGCGCGAGTTCACGCAGCAGGTCCTCGATTTCGTAGGTAGCGGCAGACATCTACGGTGCGAACGGCTACAGCTCGGTGGCCGGTGCGCCCATGATCGCCCGCACCTCGATGTACTCACCGATCGGCTTACCACCTGGACCGGGGCCCGAGGAGGCTTTGGCCGCGATCTCGATCGCCCGCTCCGGGCTGTCCACATCCACGATCCAGTAGCCCGCCAGGAATTCCTTGGTCTCGGGGAACGGGCCGTCGGTGATCACCGGTGCGGACCGCCCGTCCGAGCTGACCAGCCGGGCCTCGTCCGGACCCGCGAGACCCTGGGCGTCGACCAGTTCGCCCGACTTGGCGAGCTCCTCGCCGAGCACGCGCTGGAAGTCGATGTGCGCCTGGATCTCCTCCATCGACCACTCGTTCATCGGGGTATCGCAGTGGGCGGCGGGGGCGTAGGTCTTGATCAGCATGTACTTCATGGTGGGGCTCCTATGGTGCGGTGCGCCGCGGTGGCGCTCTCACGGACAGGTCGGAACCCCACCCGCGTCTTCGACGTACTTTCGGATTCGATCGATGTGACGGTCATCACGTCGGTGGCTATAGCGGCGCGCTCGTATCGGCCAATCGTTCCGGATCGACCGGTTCGCCGCTCAGGATCAGCTCCTTGATCCGCTCGGTCACGTCCCAGACATTAACGTTCATGCCCGCCAGCACCCGATTGCCCGAATCCAGCCAGAACGCCACGAACTCCCGCTTACCGAGATCGCCGCGGACCACCACGCGGGCGTCCTGACCGGGCGCCACATATCCGGTGTACTCCATCCCGAGGTCGTACTGATCGGTGAAGAAGTAGGGCAGCCGGTCGTAGACGGCCTGCTTGCCCATCATGGTGGCGGCCGCGACCGCGGGCTGATTGAGGGCATTCGCCCAGTGCTCCACCCGGATCCGCTGCCCCAGCAGCGGATGCTGCTGATCGGCGATATCCCCGATGGCGACAATATCCGGATCGCTGGTGGCCAGGCTCTCGTCCACCAGCACGCCGCCGTCGGTGGCCAGGCCGCTGTCGGCGGCGAGCTCGATATTCGGCCGCGCGCCCACCGCCACCAGCACCGCATCGGCATCGATGACGGTGTCGTCGGCCAGTTTGACGCCGGTGGCGCGCCCGTCGGCGGTCACGATCTCGGCCACCCGGGTTTCGCAGCGCAGATCCACGCCGTGATCGCGGTGCAGCTGGGCGAAGACCGCGCCCATCTCCGGGCCCAGGGCGTTCTGCAGCGGTACGGCCAAGGACTCCAGCACGGTGACCTCGAGTCCGGCATTGCGGTCCGCGGCCGTCACCTCCAGGCCGATCCACCCGGCGCCGATCACCACCAATCGCCGTGCGGCGCGGAACATCTCCAGCAGCGCCTCGGTGTCCTCGGCATTGCGCAGCGTGTACACCCCGGTCGCGTCGGAGCCGGGAATCGGCAGCTTGCGCGGCCGGGATCCGGTGGCCAGCGCCAGTTTGTCGTAGTTGAGGGTCGTACCGTCCGGCAGCGCAACGGTATTGGCGGCGCGATCGATGGCGGTGACGGTGGTGCCCAGCAGCACCTCGATATGGTGGTCGCGATACCACTGCGCCGGATCCACGATGGCGTCCTCGGGCGTCTTCTTGCCCAGCAGACAGTCCTTGGACAGCGGCGGCCGCTCGTAGGGCAGCCGCTCCTCCGCGCAGATCAGATGGACGGTGCCGTCGAAATCATTGGCCCGCAAGGCCTCCGCGAGCTTGGCCGCCGCGAGCCCGCCGCCCGCGATCACGAACCTGGAATGTGTGGTCATGGCCGAACCTCCCTGCGCCGCGCGCGGCGGCCGCCGACGATGAGGCTTGATATCCGACCCTAACGCGAGATTGCGGGGGCCCGGCGGAAATACCGGGAAGAATGTCTGTTGTTGCGCATGGGGAACGGCCGTTCCCCACCGGCCGGATTCCCTGCGAAAGGAAGCTCCCGTGAGCGACGCCAAGAAGGATCGGGTCGATTTCTGGTTCGATCCGCTGTGCCCGTGGTGCTGGATCACCTCCCGCTGGATTCTCGAGGTCGAGCAGGTGCGCGATATCGAGGTCCAGTTCCATGTGATGAGCCTGTCGGTCCTGAACGAGGACCGCGAGGGCCTGCCCGAGCAGTACCAGGAGCTCATGCGGACCGGCTGGGGTCCGGTGCGCGTCGCCATCGCCGCCGCGCAGGCGCACGGCGACAAGGTGCTGCCGCCGCTCTACGCCGCGCTCGGCACCCGCCTGCACAATCGCCGCGCCGAGTACGAGGGCCGCGAGGACCTGCTGAAGGCCGTAATCGCCGAGGCGCTCGCCGAGACCGGTCTGCCCGCGGAACTGATCGAGGCCGCCGACAGCACCGACCACGACGAGGCCCTGCGCGCCTCGCATCACGCCGGAATGGACAAGGTCGGCAAGGATGTCGGCACGCCGACCATCCACGTCAACGATGTGGCCTTCTTCGGGCCGGTGCTCTCCCGCATTCCGCGCGGTGAGGAGGCGGGCAAGGTGTGGGACGGCGTCGTCGCCCTCGCCTCCTACCCGCACTTCTTCGAGCTCAAGCGCACCCGCACCGAGGATCCGGAATTCGACTGAAGCGGATTCCGGCGGGGTCCGGACTTGCCGGACCCCGCCGGTTGACCACGGCGCTCTAGCCCGACGAGCTCGACGAGCCTGAATCCGAGGAACCCGACGAGCCGCCCGAGTCGGAGGAGCTCGACGAGCTGCCCGAATCGGACGAGCTCGGTGATCCCGACCCGGGTTCGGACTGTGTCGGCGAACTGGTGTACCCGCCGGAATCGGCCGGGCTGCCGTATCCGCCCGGACCGGCCCAGCCGCTGTCGCCATAGCCGCCGGGGGAGTAGGGCGGCGGGCCGCCGTACCCGCCGGGGTTGGGGTACGGCATGGGTCCGCCGCCGGGTCCGCCGACGCTGTACTGCGTCGGGGTGTCGCCGTATCCACCCTGCGGATACGGGTACGGCTGACCTTGTGGCCCTTGCGGATACGGCGGATAGCCGTACGGCGGCGGGGTCGGCGGCTGCATGGGCGCGCTCGGGCGCAGGAACAGCCGCCCGTGCCGACTGCGGTCGCGCAGCGCCCACATGCGCCAGGTCAGCACCGGATGGCTGGACATGGCATTCACGAACCAGATGAAGCCGCCCTTCTCGACGGCGGCGCGATCGGCCATCTCGTCGAAGCTCACCAGGCTGTTGAGGTACTTGCCCCCGGCCAGGGTCTGCATGGCGGCGGGAGCCCCGGTGTGCCGGTTGCAGTAGCCGTAGTTGTCGGCCGTGTACTCCTGCGAGCGGATCAGCGAACTGCCCAGGCCCGGCAGGAACGGCACCAGGAACATGCCGAACTGCCGCCAGTAGGAGACGTGCCCGGCCGCGATGTGCCCGACCTCGTGGCCGATGATGAATGCCAGCGCATCGGGCTGCCGTGCGGCGCCGCCGATTTCGAACAGATCGCTGTTGACGGCCACGAATCGCCGGAACCCGTGCCCGGAGGCGAAGGCATTGATGGCGCCGTTGCCGAGCACCACGTAGGCGTCCGGCGCTTCCTTCATACCGAGGCGCGCCGCCGCCTCCTGCACCATCCGATAGCCCTCGGGGAACTGCGTCGGCGATATCCTCACGCCGTTCACGCGCAGGGTCGCGTAGTTCATACCGCGCCCGATCCACAGCAGTACCGGCGCGAACACCATGATCAGCACATAGTCGTTCAGCGTGCCGGTGACCAGCATCAGCACGGCGAACAGATACACGAGGGCGGTCATCACCACCACGACCACCAGCAGCGGGATCTCCCAGCTGTGCCGCGCGGGCATCCCGAACGGCGACAGGCCGCGAGTGTGCTGATGTGGCGGAATCTGCGGCGGCGAATAAGCCTGCTGCGGAGCCCACCCCGGCGGCCCCACGTGCGGATTCCACCCGGACATACCGGTCACCGGATTCCAGCCCGGCTGCCCGGTGGCCGGAGGTCCCCCCGCATGCGCGGTCGGCGGCAATGGTCGATCGTCGGACGTCATGACCTGCACTCTATTCAGTTCTCGACGCGCCCGCCGGTGCGCTGGTGGTTTGGGTGCGGAGCCCGCGGGAGTTGCCTGGGGGTTCGGGGGGCGGAGCCCGCGGGAGTTGCCTGGGGGTTCGGGGGCGGAGCCCCCTGAGAGTCCCGAGAGTTGGCTCCTGACAGAATCGCTGCCATGCGCGTATACCTGGGTGCCGACCATGCCGGCTTCGAACTGAAGAACCACGTCAAGGCTCACCTGGAGGGGCAGGGCCACGAGGTCGTCGACTGCGGCGCTCTCGAATACGACGCCCTCGACGACTACCCGGCCTTCTGCATCGAGGCGGCCCGCCGCACCGTCGCCGACCCGGGCTCGCTGGGCCTGGTCTTCGGCGGCTCCGGCAATGGCGAGCAGATCGCCGCCAACAAGGTCCCCGGCGCCCGCTGTGCCCTGACCTGGAGCGTGGAAACCGCCCAGCTGGCCCGCCAGCACAATAATGCCCAGCTCGCCGGCATCGGCGGCCGCATGCACACGCTGTCCGAGGCGCTCGCCATCGTCGACGCCTTCATCACCACCCCCTGGTCCGGTGAGGAGCGCCACCAGCGCCGCATCGACATCCTCGCCGAGTACGAGAAGACCGGCGTCGCCCCCGCCGTCCCCGCGTACTGACCTGTGCCGGAAGGCCATACGCTGCACCGCCTGGCGAAACTGCACCACAAGCGTTTCGCCGACGGTCAGGTTCGAGTGTCGAGCCCCCAGGGCCGTTTCGCCGATGACGCGGCCCGCCTCGACGGCCGGGTCCTGACCCGCGCCGAAGCCTGGGGCAAACACCTGCTGCACCACTACGATTCGGGCCTGATCGTGCACGTCCACCTGGGCCTGTACGGCGCCTTCACCGAATCCCCCTATCCCCTCGGCGAACCCGTCGGCCAGGTCCGCATGCGCCTCATCGGCGGCGGCCGCACCGGCGAGGTCTACGGCACCGACCTGCGCGGCCCCGCCGCCTGCGAAATCCTCCTCGAACCCGAGGTCGCCGCCCTCATCGACCGCCTCGGCCCCGACCCGCTGCGCAAGGACGCCGAACCGGATCGCGCCTGGGCCCGTATCCACCGCTCCCAGCGTCCCATCGGCGCCCTGCTCATGGACCAGAAGATCCTGGCCGGGGTCGGCAATGTCTATCGAGCCGAAGTTCTTTTCCGCCACGGCATCTCGCCGGACCGCCCCGGTGCCGAACTCGCTTACGAAGAATGGCAAGCGATGTGGGCCGACCTGGTCGACCTCATGAAGGTCGGCGTTCGCAGCGGTAAGATCGTCGTCGTCCGCCCCGAGGATGATCACGGTGCACCGGCCTACGCCAAGGACAAGCCGCGCACCTACGTCTACCGCCGAGCCGGAAACCCCTGCCGCCTATGCGGTACCACGGTTCTGCACTCGGTTCTGGATGCCCGAAACCTGTTCTGGTGCCCGACCTGCCAGCCCCATTGAACACCGATCAGGGCTGGATCGACTTCTCTCACCATGTGACGAAGCTCCGGCGGGTCAGCGCCCCAGCCGGGGGCGTCGTCAACCTGCGTGTCCAGGCGCGGAACCTCGCCCCGAGATAACCGGACCCGCCTCTCCGATCGGGCGTGTTTCGGGCTCGTGCAGGACTTCAGCGGGGTGAGCGGATGGTGAGGGGTCCTTGACGCTCGGGCAAGGACATCAGCCAGTTGCCGGTGATGGCGAGCATCGCGGTGTTCGCGCTACGTAGGTCGGTCTCCAGTCGCGCGATCAGATCGCGTAGGTCGATGCTGGCCGAACCCACCTGTAGCAGTGTGGATTTGGTGTCCTCGACGACGCCGCGGATCCGGTCCAGGCGCTGCAGCACATCCAGCAGGTTGCGTACGACATCGTCACCGAGGGTCAGAAACGCTGCGACCCCGGCGTCGTCGTCGGTGAGCTCGCCGGCGTTGTCGTTCCACGCCGCCTGCCGGTCGCCTGCCGTTTCATCGTGGGTGCTCATCGACCGCACCTGGTCCGGTCCGGGGTTGTTCGATCATGAAAACCTTTGTGGAGCAGCGTCATCGAGGCGCTCCTGTCTGGCCATCGACCGGCCGGGTAAGAGGTGAGGACACCGCCGGGACGGCGATGTACGAGCGGTCACCATCAGTTCACGTTATACCCATCGAGCCCGGCCGACACTATTACCCGGTACGGCGAACTTCGTCCATGACCGACATGCGTCCGACGATTGCGCCTATCGTTGACTGCAGGGGCTTTCACCGCTGCCGAGCCTGTCCATTCGCTACGGACCTCTTCCTCAGTGGGTGTAGCGAAAGGCGGGTCCGGCAATGCGTCTAGACTGGCACAGCACCGACGCTGTGATCGTGAGCGTGGCAGCCGCTGCCCCAGCGGTCGTCGGACTGGATTGGGCACACGCGGTCATCCCTCTGCCCAGTATCGACTCACCGGACATGCACGCCTGGATCGGACGTCAGCACACCACAACCGACCGGCCACGCCGCACAGTAGTCACTCCCAGCGACCGGTTCCCTGTCGCGCTCGACCAGCTACCACACCGGCGAATCTGTGTTCCTCCAGGAGAATTCGCCACCTTTACCGCACTGCTCGGTAACATGCGGTAGCACCCGTCCAGGCTCATCGAAGAGCCGAATCCCGGCCCCTGATCGTGTCCCGGTCCAGACCGCCCGATGTAGAAGAGCTTCGCACCGACCTCGATGCGAAACTCTCCAGGAGTCGATCGCGCGGAATCAGACGGCGCGGACGTCCGTGGCGTGGGGCCCTTCTGGCCCTGCTCCACCGAGAACTCGACGCGCTGACCCTCGTCGAGGGATTTGTAACCCGCGCCGCTCAGGGCCGAGTAGTGCACGAAGACGTCCGGGCCACCGCCGTCCTGGGCGATGAAGCCGAAGCCTTTTTCAGCGTTGAACCATTTCACACTGCGCGGTGACGAGGGCCGTGCCGGGCGTGGCCTGAGGTACGCCGCGTGCGGTAGTCGCTTGGACTGGTCTGTTGCCAGTAGGCTGGTCAGTGGTTCCGGTGATTGCCGAACCGCTCGAGGCCTCTCTGCGGTCCAGTTTCTCGAATCGCGATGCCACCCGAATCTCTCGGAGAGGCGAATGTGGCAAAGACCGCGGGCGAAACGAACGACCGAGACTCCACGGCCGCCGTGGCGGAGCATGATGGCGTCTGGGATGAGGAGAAGTCCCCGGCGCTGCTACGGGCGCGCAAGGAGGCCGAGCTCACCGCCGCGGGGGATTCGACCCGTGCGTATCTGAAGCAGATCGGGCGAGTTCCCTTGCTCTCCGCGGCCGAAGAGGTCGATCTCGCGGTCCGCATCGAGGTCGGGTTGTACGCGGCGGAGAAGCTGTGTGCCGAGTCTTGCGATCCCTCGGGTCTCACGGTCGCGCGCCGCCGGGACCTGACCTGGGTCGTGCGCGACGGCATCGCAGCCAAAGATCATCTGCTCGAGGCGAATCTGCGCCTGGTTGTATCGATCGCCAAGCGCTACACCGGACGCGGTATGGCTTTCCTCGACCTGATCCAGGAGGGCAATCTGGGTCTGGTGCGGGCGGTCGAAAAGTTCGACTACAGCAAAGGATTCAAGTTCTCGACCTATGCCACCTGGTGGATCCGCCAGGCGATTTCTCGCGCCATGGCCGACCAGTCCCGCACCATTCGGATACCGGTGCACATGGTGGAGATCATCAACAAGCTCGGACGTGTTGAGCGCGAACTGTTTCAGCAGCTGGGGCGTGAGGTCACCGTCGACGAGCTTGCCGACGAATTGGAGATTACCCCCGCGCGGGTTCTCGAAATTCGGCAGATCGCACGGGAACCGATCTCATTGGATCAGACCCTCGGTGACGATGGCACAACCCAGTTCGGTGATCTCATCGAAGACTCCGAGGCCGTCGAGGCCGTCGAGGCTGTCGAGGCGGTGGCGTTCACCCTGCTGCAGGAGCAGTTGCGGGCAGTACTCGACACACTCAGCGAGCGTGAATCCAGCATCATGCGCCTGCGCTACGGCCTGGACGATGGGCGGCCCCGGACCCTCGACGACATCGGGACGATCTACGGTGTCACCCGCGAGCGGATCCGCCAGATCGAGTCGAAGACGATGTCGAAGCTCCGCCACCCATCACGCTCGCGGTTGCTCCATGACTACCTCGAATAGCGGCGAGCGCAGTCGACCGCGGGCTACCGGCCCTTCTTACTCTTGTTCTCGAAGCCCTCGACTCCGGGTTGCGAGTCAGCCGATTTGGCTTTCTTCTCCGCTCGTTTCGCCTTCAGGGATTTGCCCTGAGCCTTGGACATTTTGCTGCGCGGAGATTTGTCGGACAACTGGTTGGTCCTTTGTTTGGAAGGCCTACACGGCCTCGATGTCCCCGACCCTACGCCACCACGGCACGTCGAGGTTCCGGTTCGGGCCGGTGCGAGCCGCAGGCGGGTTGATCGACGGCGATCTCGCCCATCGTGTGTAGCCGCCGTCGGGTCGCGGGGCCTGTCCCCAGGCGGTGGTGAGACGCGTCATGATGGCGGGGATGTCGACGACGTCGGTTGGCGGCACGAGCGGGGGTGCGGGCACTGCGCGCGGGGTGTGGACACAGACGAGCAGGTGTGGACCGCGCAGTTCGAGCCCGACGGTCAAGGCGTCACCGGGATCGGTGTGCGCGAGCATTTGTTCGACCAGCTCGGTCGCCACCAGGCGCGTCAGTAGTGCTACTTGTGCGATGAACCAGCCGTTGCAGACCTCCTCGACCATGCAGCGGACCTGATATCCGGCCTCGACGCCGTGGCCCAGCACAAGGTCCTGCGAGTGGCCACCCGAGCCCCGTGCGTGGACCGCGTGCTCGATGCCTGCGGCGAAGACCGAAGGCTCCCGCTGGCCTCGAGCCTTGCCGTCGCGTGCAGCGCACGGGCCGCTGCGACTGAGCGATCCGCAATCGTACGCCGCCAGCAGATGCGATCGCTGGATCTGGATGGATATCGTCGGCTCAGCTAGGGTGAACTAATTGGATACTGACCGGGGTCGGCAATGTCTATCGGGCGGAAGTTCTCTTCCGGCACGGCATCTCGCCGCATCGTCCCGGAAAGTCGTTGTCCCGCACCGAATGGGATGCGATGTGGCTGGACCTCGTGGAGTTGATGAAGGTCGGTGTCCGCCGCGGGCGGATGCACGTCGTGCGTCCCGAACACGACCATGGCGCACCGTCTTACGCCACCGATCGCCCTCGCACCTACGTCTACCGGCGTGCGGGGGAGCCTTGCCGACTGTGCGGAAGTCCTGTTCTCCACACGGTGATGGAGGGCCGAAACCTGTTCTGGTGCCCCACCTGTCAGCCCAGCTAGGTCGTTACCTGGTCCAGAAGCCGTCGTGGACGGTGGCTGCTTCCGGGATGTCGATCGGCCCGATGACGGGCAGATCGCGCTGTCCGGCGGCGAAGACCTCGCGGCAGGGCAGGGCCATGGTGGGGTTCTCCGGGTCGGCGCCGGTCAGGGCGAGCAATTGGTCCTCGCCGAGGGCGTAGACCACGCGGCCGATATTGCCCCAGTAGATGGCTCCCGCGCACATGGCGCACGGTTCGGTGCTGGTGACGAGGGTGCAGGTGCGCAGGAATTCGGCGTCGTATTTCGCGGTGGCGAGCCGGACCAGGTTGGTCTCGGCGTGACCGGTCGCATCGCGGTTGGTGGTGACGGTGTTCTCCGCTTCGAGCAGCACCTCGCCGCCGGGTCCGGCCAGCAGCGCGCCGAAGGGGTGGTTGCCGTGTTCGCGCGCGCGTCGCGCGATGGCGATCGCGGTGTGCAGGTTCGCGCGGTCCCGGTCGGTCAAAACAGTGGCGGTGCTCATGCGGCGACCTCCTGTCACGAAGGTTCGGGGCAGAGCGTAATTCCCTCGAGGAGTTCGCTGTGCCCGACATCGTCGCCGGTGGCGCCGACGCCGCGGCGGCAGAGGTCCGCGGCCACCTCCGCCGGATCGGTCACCCAGAGCTCCGAGACCGAGTCGCCGATGCCGAAGACGCGATTGTCCGCCTTCCGGTCGAAGCGGGTGAACCAGCGCCAGCCGAATTCGGCGGACAAGCTGCTGCCGATCGGATCGATGGCGGTGGGATCGGTGACATCCCACAGCCGGACGGTCTGATCGACACCGGCGGACACCAGGCGGCGACCGGTTTGGTCCAGTGAGAGATCCGTGACCGGCGACGTGTGGGCGGGCGTTCGGCCGGACGGTCGCGGATCGGTCGGATCGCTGATGTCCCAGGAGCGAATCGACTCGTCGTCGCCACCGCTGAAGAGGTAGCGGCCGTTCGGGGCGAAGGCGAGTGCGGCCACCGGACCGGAATGGCCGGTCAGGCGGGCCCGCAATTCCGGATGATTGCGATCGCTGATGTCCCAGAGGTAGATGATCGCATCACCGGCTCCCGTCGCGGCGAGCTTGCTGTCCGAGGAAATGGCCAGCGACCGAAAGGACCTCGTGGTGTCCGCGGCGGCCGATCCGAGCGGAACCGGGCGCGCCGGATCGCGGACGTCCCACAGGCGCAGCGAGGTGTCGTCATCACCGGTGACCAGGAAGCTGCCGTCCGGGCCGAAGACGGCGGCGGTGAAATAGCGCGTGCGCAGTCGTTGCGGCGATCCGAGCGGGGTGGGGTGACTCGGGTCGGCCACATCCCAGAGCTGGAATCCGCCGCCACCGGAGTCGGCGGCCACCAGCGTGCGGCCGTCGGGTCGAATCCCCACCCACACACCGCTGTTCGGCGCCACCGCGGCATGCGCCGCACCGGCGAAGGTCACCCGGTGGGCATCGTCGATGGACCACAACTGGAAGTCGCCATCGTCCTCGCCGGTGATCAGGAGATCGCCCGTGGCGTCCACATCGACCGAGGTGAACGGTGAATCGGTGAGGACCGGGATATCGGCGGGCGGGAGCGACCAGACCCGGATCCGCCCGTCGCCACCGGCGGAGATCAGATTGTTGTCCTGGGTCAGCCCCAGGGCGGGCACCGCGCCCCGGTTGCCGCGGACCGGATGCCCCACGGGCTGGAATCCGGACGGCGTGAGCTGCCACAGGGCCACCGCGCCATCGGCGCCGCCCGAGGTGAGCTGACCCGGGCCGAAGACCAGCGCGTCCACCGCGCCGCCGTGCCGGGTTTGCTGAATACCGAACTCCCGGGGCGCATTCCGGTCCGCGAGCGACCACAGCCGCACCGAGCCGTCCGCGAAACCGGCGGCCAGCAAGTCGTCCGGGCTGATGGCGAGTCCGCGCACACCGTCGCGCTCGGCGGCGAGCGGTGCGCCGACCGGCGCCGGGCGATCCGGATCGGTGATATCCCACAGCCGCACCGTGCGATCGTCACTGCCGCTGGCGAGCAGCGTCCCGTCCGCGCTCAGCGCCAGCGCCGAGGTCGGACCGGTATGCGCGGCAACGGTTTTCCGCAGGCGGGGCGCCGTCGGATCGGTGACATCCAGCAGCGAGAGCGCGCCGCTGTCGTCCGCGGTGATCAGCGACCTGCCGTCCGCGGTGAACAGGAGCGCCAATACCGCCGAGCCGATCTCCGAAACACCCAGCGCGCGAGGTTCTTTCGGATCGCGAATATCTCAGAACCGCACGGTGCGGTCGTACCCGGCGCTGGCCAGCACCGTACCGCCGGGTGCGAAGGCGACCGAGCTCACCGCCTTGGAATGACCGCGCAATCCGGCGTGCACGGCCATCGGCCGCTGGCCGCCGTGGGTGGTCCACAGGCGGACCAGGGTGTCGTCGCCCGCGCTGGCGAGCAGGCGGGTGCCGGGATGATAGGCCAGCCCGTTCACCCGTCCGGCATGGCGATCGGAGGACGCGTTGATGACCGAGGTGGACTGGGTGGCCAGCAGCCGGGCCTGGGCCTCGGGATCGCCCGGGCGAAGTCGATAGGCGGCCAAGGCCATCCGGGTCGCGTCCGCCGGATCGAAGTCCACCGCCCGCCGCGACTCCGCGACCAGGGCGGCGATCCGCGCATCGCTCTGCTCCCGGGCCAGGGCCCGGCGCTGCGTGCCCACGAGTGCGGTCGCGACCAGCACGCCCACCACGAGCAGCGCCGCGGCGGCGCGCAACAGCCTTCGCCGCCTGAGGATTTCGCGCTGCCGCCGCCGCGAGCGCGTGATGAACTCCCGGGCGACGCGATTGATCGAACCGCCGCCGAGCGCCGATTCGGCGGGCTCCAGTCGCTTTGCTCCGTACAGCATCGCATCCGGTTTCCCAGCGGCGTACCAGCCGCGGGCGTCCTCCTCGATGCGGTGCCGGGCCGGAGCGAGTTCCCTTTCCGCCGACACCCATTCGGCCATGCGCGGCCAGGCCCGGGGGATCGCGTCGTGCAGCAGCTCGATCTCGTCGTCGTGCACGATCGCCAGCCGGGCGGCGACCAGCCGATCGATCACCGCCTCGGTTGCCGCCGCGTCCTCGGACTCGATGATAATGACCTTGCGGGACAAGCGATTCCGCGAGACCGAACGCGGCCCGATAATGGTCAGCGCCAGCAGGACCGAACGGGCGGTGTCCTGCTGCGCGGGCGTGAGCGAGGACCACATGCGCTCGGCCGCCGCCGCGACCGACCCCGCCATCTCACCCGCCCCGCGATAGGCGTCCAGGGTCAGGGTGCGACCGCTGCGATTGGCCCAGGTCGTCTCCAGCACATGCGAAAGCAGTGGCAGCAGTGCGGCTTTGCCGTCCTCGGAGGTGGCGGTCGCGAGATCGCGCAGGATGAGATCGACGAGCGCGGGTTCCACCTTCAGGCCACAGGCCAGGGCGGGTCCGGTAATGACCCGGCGTAGATCGTCCTCGCTCATGGCGCCGACGATCACCGAACTCTGGTGCATCGCGTGCGCCAGCATCGGGAATTGAATGACGTCGTTGAAGAAGTCGGACCGGATGGCCATGACCGCGGTGAGCGGGCGCTCGGCCGCCGGATTGGTCGCCCGCGCGAGTTCGGCGATGAATTCCCGGCGTTCTGTCTCGTCCGTACAGAGGGTGAACAGTTCCTCGCCCTGGTCGATGAGCAGCAGTACATCGCCGGTCTCGGGTAGACCAGTCAATACTTCGCGTAGCGCGGCGGCCGGATGCGCACCGGGGGTGAACAATACGGGCGCATGGTCTTCGGGCCGGGCTTGCAGGCCCGCCGCGAGCAGGGAGGACTTTCCGGCGCCGGACACGCCGACCAGCAGCACCAGCCGGGGGAGGCCGTCGTCCTCCTCGAACACCCCGATCGCGTCGAAGACGGCTTCCCGGTCGTTCTCGCGGCCGAAGTACAGGTCCGCATCGGCCGCGCCGTAGGGCGAAAGGCCGCGATAGGGCGGATATCCGGGCTCGCGCACCCGCAGGGCCAGATCGCCCTGATCATCCTTGGCCTGCTGCCAGGCAACCCGCCAGCGATGCAGCTCCAGCAGGGTGGGATCGAGGGTTTCGGGCAGCTCGCGGGCCTTGGCGTCGCCGATCAGCACGGCCAGCACCGGAAGGACGGACTCCCAGGTGGCGGGCACCCGATTGCCCCGGCGCCAATCGCTCACCCGCTGCACCGTGACCGGGGAACTGCCCGGCACGCCACGCGCATTCGCCCGTCGCACAATGGACTTAATGGTCGGCGATCCGGCTGTCTCGAACAGCTCGGTCAATCTCTCGGCGAAGCGCCTGCGCGCACCGGCTGCTACCACCCGCTGGCTCCTCGGAAAGTCTTGTGACTCGCTGTGAACACCGGGGCAATTCCGTGCGACTGACGCTAGCAGGCCGCAGGTGCTAACCAGCTACTTTTCAGACAACGATCGGATGTCCGAAAACGACGCGAAGCGGGTCCGGCTGGCATGAGCCGGACCCGCCGCATCCAGGTGGATCAGAACACCGGCAGCTGCACGCCGAACGACGCGGCGAGCGCGGTGCCCGCATCGGTGATCTGCTGGATACCGGCCGCGATCGGATCGGCCTGAATCGGGGCGGGATCCGCCGCGACCGGGGCCGCGGCCGGGATCACCGGCGCGGAGACGGGGCTCGTGACCGGCCCCGGGGTCATTTCGTCGATGGCGAAGAAGTCGGCCGCGCCCAGTCCGGCACCCGCCAGCGCGCCCACACCCGCGCCGACCAACGCGCCGACGGCCGCACCCATCGGGAAGGCGATGGGTGCGGTGGCGGCCGCACCGGTCGCCGCGCCGAGCACAGCGCCGGTGGTGCCGCCGATAGCCAGGCCGACCGGGAAGCCCAGCGCGGCGCCGATGGGCGCGCCGACAATACAGCCCACCAGGAAGTACGGCAGGCCGACCAGACAGCCGACGCCCGCACCGATAGCGGCGCCCGCCAGACCACCGGCGGCCATACCCGCCAGGCCGACCGCACCGGCGCCGACGATCGCGCCGGGCAGTGTGCCGGACGCGCCGCCGACCACCGCGCCGACGACGCCGCCGACGGCCGCGCCGCGCGCCGCACCGGCGGTGGCGGCATTGCCGATGGTCACCGGACCGGTCTTGACCTCGTTCCGCAGCGCGCGGGTCGGGTCGGCCGGAGTCGCCTCCCAGGAGGCGGCGCTGTCCGACGGCGCCAGGATGACGGGCGGCGCGGAGATGGCGCTGGGCGCCGAGCCGACCTGTTGCACGGAAGCCGGAGCCAGGGGCGTAGCCGAGGCGGTGGCGGCGCAGACCGCGACCGGTACGGCGGCGGCGAAGGCAGTCACGATGGCCAGTTTCGACTTGGTGATGCTCATGGTCGTTTCCTTCCGGTGTGTGCACCATCGGGCAGGTTGGGAACCCTCCGTCGGTTCGAGGTGAACCGAGATGCTTGCCCGTCGGGGCGGAGACCAGAGTGCGGATCGGCGCACCGGGCGAACAACGCCGCTGCGCCGAATCAGTGGAAAATCCGCAGGTCAGAGTGGTCGGCCGGGAATTCCGCTGCGGATCGCGCCATCGTGAAACCCGTGCGCTGGGTCTCCTCGAAATACCGCGTTAAGTGGCCATCGCGTAGAGCAGCCACACCGCGCCCGCAATGACGCCCAAGGTCACCGGCACCGCGCCCAGGCCGCCGAGGAACACCATGGCCGCCGGGCTGCCGCCGGTGCGGCGCCAGAGTGGAATCAGGATCGCGACGATGGCCAGCCACAACAGCAGCGCTATGACCGGGCCCACATAAATGGAGGCGACCCACAGCGCCGAGGCGAAAAGCCATATGCAGACGGCGAAGCAAAAGAAGGTCATGATCGCGCCGCTGACGAGACCGCCGATGAAAGTCGCGGTGCAGCCGATCCAGCCGAGGTCGCCCGCGTGCGAGTACTGCGCCGGTTCGTAGCCGGTCCGGCTGTGGTTCGTCTGCCCGTAGTTCATCGCGCTCCAACTTCCCCGAGACGAACCGGTTCGGCAACCGGATCGGGGCCAGCAGTCACCACCGCCGTTGAATCCACCGAAGTCGACGCCCCCGAGATCGGTTGCCGGAGCCGTGTGGACGGGATCGTATCCGGCCGCGGCGCAGCCGGGATCGTTGCCGCCCGCCGTGGCGCCGCCGGTGTCGCAGCCGGGGTTATTGCTCGTGGCGAGGCCGAACCGAATCGATGCCTCAGAATCCGCCGCCGAAGTCGCCGCCGCCGTCGAATCCGCCGAAATCGCTGCCGCCGAAGTCGGTTCCCGAATCGGTGTAGCCGGGATCGTATCCGGCGTCGGCGTAGCCGGGATCGTTGCCGCCCGCGTCGGAGCCGGGGTCGTAGCCCGGATCCGTACCGTCGTAGCCGCCGCTACCGGCGTCGAGGCCCGCCTGGAAGCCGTCGCCGTAACCGTTCTCGAAAGCGGCGGCGTCGTAGCCGACTCCGGCCATACCGCTGAAGAGCGCGTCGAACAGCAGGACCGAGCCGACGCCCCAGGCGCCCGCGACGAGTGCCGTCTTCCACCAGGGTTCGGAGTACCAACCGGCCGGTACAGGGCGTCCGGCCACCCGGCCGCCCGGATAGTAGTTGGGCGTGCGCGAGGTCGGCGTCGGCGAGGCTTCGATGCTGCGCCCGTCGTAGTTCACGACGCGATCCTCGGTCACCCGGCCCGCGCCGCGTTGCCCGTCGAGTTCGGGAACGGCGGGACCCGGGTCCATGCGCATGGCGGTGCGGGCCGCCCGCACGTAGTAGAGGCCCTCCAGCGCAGTCTCTTTGGCCAGTCGCGCCTGCGCGGGGGTCTGCGCCTGTTCGATCTGCGACCCCGCGGCGGTGAAGCGCTCGGCGGCATCGGCGAGGGCTTGTTTGGACGGATCGTCGGTGCCGGTCAGGTTGTAGACCTGCCCGCCGAGGCGCTCGATCACCCGCCGCGCATCGGCTTTCGCATCCGCGAGCCGCGTATCGGCGCGCGAGCGCTGCACCCGGCCGACGGCCAGCACCGCCACCGCCACGACCACCATCACAATGAGCAGAACGACTACCGTAGCCACGCCGACCAGCCTACGCGGCGTAGTTTGCTGACGAATTGCTCTATGCTGCCCTCATCCGGCGACCGCCGCGAAGCGGGAATCTCGCCCCCGCGCATCGACCTCCTCGGCATCGAACTCCGACACCGCGAACTGTCGTTTGCCCGCCGATTTCGCCGAGTACATGGCGCGATCGGCGCTGCGCAGCAGATCCGAGAAATCGCAATCCCGGCCGGGCGGGCAGAAGGCGGTGCCGACGCTGGCCGAGGCAGGCACCGGACCGGCCGCCGTCGGCACCGGTTCGCACAGCGCCGCCAGTACGCGCATGGCCAGTTCGCCGAGCATATTGCGCCGGGCGGGTAGCGCGACCACGAACTCGTCGCCGCCGTAGCGGGAGATCACCGTCTCCGGCGGGCAGGTCGAGCGCAGCCGCTGGGCAATGGTGACCAGCACTTCATCGCCGACCGAATGGCCGTAGCCGTCATTGATCGCCTTGAAATCGTCGAGATCGATGAGCATCAGCCCCACCCCGCGCGCGGGATCGGTCGACATCATCCGCACCCGCTCCTGCAGCAGCGACCGGTTCGCCAGATCGGTGAGCGCGTCATGGGTGGCCTCGTGCCGCAGCCGGGTCTGCAGCGCCGCAATCTCCTGCACCCGCACCGAGACCGCCTCGGACAGGCTACGCTCCTGCTGCGCCAGGGCCCGCTGCTGCAGCGCCTCGGCGTAGCTGTCGATGGCCTGACTGGCGACGAACGGCCAGCGGGTGGCGATGAGCGAGCCCGGATCGCCGGGCGCCAGGCCCAGCAGCGCGCGGCTGGCGGGGGCCAGCATGCGGGTCCGGTCGAACGGTGATTCGGCCAGCTTGCGGCCGACGGCGCGGGCGGCGGGCACCGGGAACGGTTCGTTCCCAGCCAATTCCAGCAGCTCGTCGATAATGTGATTGAAGATGGTTTCGAGCTCGTCGGGAGTCAGTTCGGGTCCGTCGCCGTTCCAGGCCGGATGCACCGCGCGCACCCACTCCCGGACGGTGGCCGCGACCACGGCCGAGGTTCGGATATCCAGTCGCACCGGCATGCCGATCACCCCGCGCACGTGGTGTCGGTGCCGGCAGCGCCGGTCGCGCCCTTCGGCTGGAACTCACTGCCTCGCGGTCGGCTACACCACTGGTGCATGCTCACCGCCCCCTTTCCAGATACCCCCGTCCGGACAAAAAGGATCCTAGCAAGCCACCCGGCTTCGAAAACCCCTGATTCAGAACAGGTTCCCGTAACCTCGCGAATGGCGATCGGATGGTTGGTCGCTGAGATCTCGGCGGTGTTACAACCAATTTCCGCGCGTCCCCCACGCCGCGCCGCCGCGCCCGCCTGACCGGCACCGACATGGGAGAACAGGGCCCGATTGGCATTCCGCGAGTGAGGTTCGGTACAGTGCTCAACGCATGCGGCATCGGCAGCGTCCGATGTGCGGCCTGCGGGTGTAGTTCAATGGTAGAACCTCAGCCTTCCAAGCTGATGGTGCGGGTTCGATTCCCGTCACCCGCTCTTGTCCCTCGGGATGTCTGACGGGGTGTAGCGCAGCTTGGTAGCGCATCCGCTTTGGGAGCGGAGGGTCGCAGGTTCAAATCCTGTCACCCCGACCATCTTTCGATTCTTGTCCGTATCGCGCGTCAGCGCCCGAGTGGGCGGTCGCCGGAATGCCTCGGCGACAATGTGATCGCCGAGGCTCTCGGGTATCCAGAAGTCACCGCCGCCCCGTTGGGCGGCGGTTCTCGTGTGGGGTGGGCGCTACTTCGGCTGTTCGGGCTGGGGGGCCTGGGTGGTGACCTTCGGCTTGTCGGCCCACTTGGTGGTGCCGTCGGCGGCGTTCATGGTGGTGAGCAGGTCGATACCGGAGGCGATGAGGGTGGGGCCGCCCACGGCGATGGTGCCGATGATGCCGCCCGCGGTGGCGCCGGTGGTGAGGCCGGGGATGCAGCCCGCCACCAGGGTGGCGATACAGCCGATGGTGGCGCCAATAGCGGTGCCGACGAAACCGCCGATGCTGGTGGCCAGGCCGAACTGGGTGGTGAAGTCGTTGAGGGCGCGCTGGTTCTCCAGCTGCGAGGCAACGGGTTTCACGGCCAGGGGCTGAGTGAGATCGACCCCGGCGGGCTTGTCGGGGGTGAGGGACAGGACGGTGGCGTCCTTGTCGACCTCGGACTTGACCGGGATGGCGATGGGGCCCAGACGGAAATCCAGGGGGAGGGTGAGCAGGATATTGCCCTCGCCGTCCTTGACATCGACCACGTCCACCACGGCGGCCGGATCGGCGGGGGTGCCGTCCGGGGCGAGCAGGACGCCGTCCTTTTCGACGAGCCGTTCGCCGCCCCCGGCCTCCAGCTGGCTGTCGAGGGCCCGCGAGAGTGCGAAGGTGCCGCCCTCGAGGGTGGTGACGACCGCCTTGTCCACCAGCTTGGTCGAATAGGTGATGTGCTCTTGCGGTGTGGGCTCGGCGTTTGCCGAACCGGTTGCCACGGTGAGCGCGCCGATCACCAACGCTGCGGCCGCGGTGGCGCTGCGGAACTCCATGCGTTATCCAATCCGTCATCAGGTGTGGAAACGTCCCCAACCCCTCGGAGGGTCCAACCTGGCAGCCTAGTGGAAGACGCAGATAGCGAAAGAGTTTCGGGCGCGCGAAAACGGACGAAAATTATTCGGTCGTGATCGATAACTTATCCGGCCGACCGGTTCGCCGCGCTGCCGCTCACTCTAACGCCCCGACCACACCCGTGCGTCCCGAACACGGCAGACTGCGTCCATGAGTCTCAGGTACAGCGCGGGAGTCCTGCTCTATCGCCGCACATCCGGCCTGGAAGTCCTCCTCGGCCATATGGGCGGTCCACTCTGGGCGAAGAAGGACGCCGCCGCCTGGTCCATCCCCAAGGGTGAATACGAACCCGCCGAAGAGGATCCGCGGGCCGCCGCCGCCCGCGAGTTCACCGAGGAACTCGGCCTCCCGGTCCCCGACGGCGACTGGACTCCCCTCGGCGATGTCGAATACGGCAGCGGCCGCGGCAAGAAGCAGGTCACCGTCTGGGCCGTCGAGGGCGACCTCGACCCGACCCAGGTCGTTCCCGGCCACTTCGACATGGAATGGCCACCCCTCTCCGGCCGCATCCAGCAGTTCCCCGAAATCGACCGCGCCGACTGGTTCGCCCCGGACCTCGCCTACGAGAAGCTCGGCAAAGGCCAGCGCGCCTTCCTGGACCGGCTGACCGACCACCTCACGGGAACAACACTCACGCCGCGGGAATAGCTGGCCCAATCCGAGCGCCGCCGCGCCCAGTCCACCTCCGCGCCGACTGGACCCGCGGACTTTCGTGCCACTGTGCCCAGCGCTCTTTCGTGTCGCTGGACTCGGCGCTCTTTCGTGACCGTCGCACAGGCTGATGAGGGTATGGCGGGCGGCAGCTGCACGGAGCGGTGACCGGGCCTGGGGCCGCGGTCACCGCTCGTCGGTCCGGTCCGCTGACCAGACCGAATCACAGGCGGGGGTCGACGGGCTCGGTTTCCAGGGCCAGGACGGCGAAGACGGCTTCGTGGACGCGCCAGAGGGGCTCGCCGGTGGTGAAGCGGTCCAAGGCTTCCAGGCCCAGGGCGTATTCACGCAGAGCCAGGGAGCGTTTGGCGCCCAGGCCGCGCTGGCGGAGGCGGTGCAGGTTGGCCGGGCGTAGGTATTCCGGGCCGTAGATGATCCGGAGGTATTCCGGGCCACGGCATTTCACGCCCGGCTGGACCGGGCGGGCGCTGCGGGTGGCGGCGCCCGCGACCAGGGAGTCGAGGGGTTTCACGACCATACCCTCGCCGCCCGCGGCGGTCATATCGGTCCACCAGGTGGTCGCCGCGGCCTCGCTGTCCGGATCGGTGAGGTCGACCAGGCGGCGGTCGGTGCGGGTGAACAGGTCCGGGTCGGAGGTGACCAGGCGGTCGATGCGTTCCAGGTGCCAGTTGTGTTCGCGGACGGCGTAGTTCGCGCCCTGGGCGGCCAGCAGTTGGAACGGGGCCAGGCGGATGCCGTCCAGGCCGTCGGTGGGCCAGCAGTAGCGGCCGTAGGCGGCGGTGAAGGCCGCGGCGTCGGCGTGGCGGGCCGCGGTGTGGTCGGCGAGTTCGGTGACGTCCAGGCCGCGTTCGGCTACGGCGGCCAGTACCTGCGAGGTGGCGTCGAGCGAGGCGCGGGCGGCCGCGCCGACAGCGGCGTACTGGTTGCGCAGCAGGCCCATGGCCTTGGCCGACCAGGGCATGAGCTCGGTGTCGAACAGCAGCCAGTCGGTGCCGAGTTCCTCGAAGAGACCGGCCTTTTCGGCGGCGGCGCGGACGCGGGACAGCAAGGTCTCGGTCTGGGCGGTGTCGTCGAAGAAGGGGCGGCCGGTGCGGGTGTAGAGCGCGCCGGTGCTGCCGTCCTCGATGCCGAAGCGGGTGCGCGCGGCCTCGGCCGAGCGGGCGAGCACCACGATGGCGCGCGAGCCCATGTGCTTCTCCTCGCACACCACGGTCGTCACCCCCTCGGCGCGGTAGTACTCGAAGGCCTGCGCGGGGTGCTCGAGATAGCCGTCCAGTGCCGAGGTGGCACACGGCGACATGGTGGGCGGCAGGTAGATCAGCCAGCGCGGGTCGGTGGCGAAGCGACTCATGACCTCGAGCGCCGCGGCGGCCGAATCCTCCTGGACGCCGACCCGGCCGAGATGGCGGGTTTCCACCACGCGGCGGCCGATGACATCCTCGAGGTCGAGGACGCCCGGATCGCGCTGCGGTGCGGCGGACTGCAACGGGCGCGCGGGCTCGTACCAGACCTGTTCGGCCGGAACGGAAACCGGTTCCTTCTCCGGATAGCGCAGGGCGGTGAGCTTGCCGCCGAACACCACGCCGGTGTCCAGGCACAGCGTGTTGTTCACCCAGGACAGCTCGGCCATGGGCGTGTGGCCGTAGAGCACCAGGGCGCGGCCGCGATAGTCGTCGGCCCAGGGGTAGCGCACCGGCAGGCCGTATTCGTCGGTCTCCCCGGTGGTTTCGCCGTACATGGCGAAGGACCGCACCCGCCCGGAGGCGCGCCCGTGGTACTCCTCCTTGAGACCGGCGTGCGCGACCACGAGCTTGCCGCCGTCGAGCACGTAGTGGCTGACCAGGCCGCGCATGAACTCGTGGGCGGTCTTGCGGAAGTCGGCGTCTTCGAGTTCCAGCTGCGCGAGGGATTCGGCCAGCCCGTGGGCCACCTTCACCTTGCGGCCGTCCAGGGCGCGCACCAGCTTGAACTCGTGATTTCCGGTGACGCACAAGGTGTTTCCGGATGCCACCATGCCCATGACCAGACGCAGCACGCCCGGGGTGTCGGGACCGCGATCGACCAGATCGCCGACGAACACCGCGGTCCGGCCATCCGGATGCCGGGCGTCCACCGGCCGCCCCGCACCGTCGCGGCTGAGCGCGTACCCGAGTTCACCCAGCAGCGTCTCCAGTTCGGACCGGCAGCCGTGCACATCGCCGATCACATCGAACGGCCCGGTGAGCTCGCGCTTGTCGTTCCACAGCCGCTCGTCCACGATGGTCGCCGCATCGATCTCCTCGACCCCGCGCAGCACGTGTACCTTCCGGAAACCCTCGCGCTCCAGGAATTTCAGACTGCGCCGCAAATCCCGCTGCTGCCGGGGGATCACGTGCGGACCCAGATCGGCCCGATCGGGACGATTCGCATTGCGCTCCACACACACCCGGTCCGGCACATCCAGCACGATGGCCACCGGCAGCACGTCATGGTCGCGCGTCAGCTCGATGAGCGCCTGCCGCGCCTTCGGCTGCACATTGGTGGCATCCACGACCGTGCGCAGCCCGCGCCGCAATCGCACCCCCGCAATGTGATGCAGCAGCGCGAACGCCTCCGGCGTCGCCGCCTGATCGTTCTCGTCATCGCTCACGATCCCGCGGCACGCATCCGAGGACACGATGGCCGTCGACCGGAAATGCTTGCGCGCGAACGTCGACTTCCCCGACCCGGTGCTGTCGACCAGCACCACCAGCGACAACTCCGGAACCAACAACTCGGCCATTACGCCACCCCCTTCTCCGCGCCGCTCACCGTCTTGGTGAACACGGCCATCTGCGTGGACGCCCCGAGCTCGGCATGCACCGGCCCGACCGGCTCGAAGCGCACCGCGTACCCGAACTTCTCACAGACCGATTCCGCCCACCGGGTGAACTCCGCACGGCTCCACTCGAACCGGTGATCCGCATGCCGGAACGCACCCGGCGTCATGCCCTCGTAGAGCGAGTTGTACTCCCCGTTCGGCGTCGTCACGATCACCGCTCCGGGGGCCGCCGCCCCGAACACCGCATGCCCGAGCGCCCGCAATCGCGGCTCGTCCACGTGCTCGATCACCTCCACGAGCACCGCCGCGTCATACCAGCGCAGCGACGCATCGGTATACGTCAGCGCCCCCTGCCGGACGGTGACCCGCCGCGCCTGCCACTCCGGCAATCGCCGCAGTCGCCGTTTCGCGATATGCAGCGACCGCATCGACACATCAACGCCCACGATCTCGGTAAAGCTGCTCTCCGCCACCAACTCCCGCAGCAGCGCTCCTTCGCCACACCCGAGGTCCAGCACCCGGTTCGCACCCACCTCACGCAGCGCCCGCAGCACAGCCGCACGGCGCAGCACCGCCAGCGACGGCGCGCGCTCACCCGACCCGGGCTCGGCGCCAGCCGGTGCGCCATGTGTCTCCGAGTCGAGGCCGCTGCCCATCGCCTCACCGCCGGTCCGCCGCCCGGCCTCCTCGCCCTGTACCGGAGTGGCAACGGCTGCGGGCTGTTTCGCGTCGGTGGCCAGCAGTGCCGCGTCGGAGGCGCTCGGCAGGTCATCGGTCTGCTCCAGGGCGTCGTCGTCGACGATGCCCAATTCCTCCGGCTCCGCGTCATCCAGCTCGGCCAGCCGGGCCAGGGCGGCCTGGACCAGGGAATGGCGGCGCGCCAGGTAGCGGCGTGCGATCCAGGCGCGCTCGGGGTGTACGGCGAGCCAGCCTTCGCCGAAGCGCAGGAGTTTGTCGATCTCGGCGGTGTCGAGCCAATAGTGTTTGCTGCCGTCGAGGACGGGGAGCAGCACGTAGAGGTGCGAGAGGGCCTCGGACAGGCGCATGACGCCCGTGAGTTCCAAACGGACGTAATGGGATTCGCCCCAGTCGGGGAATGCCGGATCCAGGGGCAGGGGAGTGGCGGTGACCGTCCAGCCGAGCGGTTCGAAGATCTTCACCACCTGTTCCGGCCCGCCCTTGCACGGCACGGCGGGCAGTTCGATGCGCAGCGGCAAGGCGGTTTCGGCGAGTTCCGGGCGCGCGTTGCAACGCCCGTGCAGCGCGGTGCCGAAGACGGTCGAGATGGCCACCGACAGCAGCGACGAGGCGGCGTAGGGACGGTCGTTCACATACTGGCCGAGGCTGAATTCCGGTGCGCTCTTGGGCTTTCCGCGCACCAGCCGGACCGGGTCGATCGCCAGCAGCAGGGCCGCGGTGCAGCGCTCGTCCCCGGCCTCGGGGTAGAGCACCCGCGCCGTGCCGTAGGACTGCTCGAATCCCTGTATCCGCGCGGGGTTCTTGTGCAGCAGAAACCCCAGATCGGAGGCCACCCAGGCGGCCCCCTCCGGACGGGTACAGGTGATCGTCAACAGCATCAGCCCAGATTCACGGCATCGGCCCAGCACCGCAACCCAATTCCCAACCTCGCACCCCGACACGTGTAGGTTCGGCGCGGTGCCGCACCCTGCGGCAGTCCGGGACTCGGTGAGGAGCGGGAATGCGCTTGGCAGGCACAATCGGCACGATCGCGGCGGCAGCGCTGGTACTGGCGGGCTGCGGCGGCGGTGACGACACCTCGGCGTCGGACACCACCACCTCGGCCAGGACCACGACCTCGGCCGCCGCCCAGAGCAAGGGCCGCGAGTGCACCGCCGAGGACATCAAGGTCGACGGCGGCTTCGGCGAGAACCCGAAGATCACCATTCCGGACGACTGCGATCCGCCCAAGCAGCTCATCGTCAAGGATCTGGTCGCGGGCAGCGGGCCGGGCGCGGCGGCCGGGCAGCAGCTGACCATGAACTACAGCCTGGTCACCTGGTCGGACAAGAAGAAGCTGGACAGCTCGTTCGACCGCGGTAAGCCCTTCCCGCTGAAGCTGGGCGCGGGCCAGGTCATCGAGGGCTGGGATCAGGGCCTGATCGGCGTCCAGGAGGGTGCGCGGCGACTGCTGATCGTGCCGCCGGACCTCGGCTACGGCGCGGGCGGCAATGGCATCAAGCCGAACGAGACGCTGGTCTTCGTCACCGACGCCGTCAAGGTCGGTTAGCTGGATCTCCGGACCGTCCGGCCGGATCCGTAAGCGCTGTACCAGGGCGGCTGAGCAGTGCGTCAGCCGCCGCGTTCCCCACTGCCATGACCGGTTACCGGTGTCCGCAACCCGTCAACTAACCTGGTCGGGATGCGTTAGGGGGGAACTAGCCGTCAACCATGAACTACGAACAAGGAGCATGTCCGTGAAGAGCACCGTCGAGCAGCTGAGCCCGACCCGGGTCCGGATTAACGTCGAGGTGCCCTTCGAGGAGCTGAAGCCGGACTTCGACAAGGCCTACAAGGCGCTTGCGCAGCAGGTTCGGATTCCGGGCTTCCGTCCGGGCAAGGCCCCGGCCAAGCTCCTCGAGGCCCGCCTGGGTCGCGGCGCCGTGCTGGAGCAGGTCGTCAACGACGTGCTGCCCAAGCGCTACAGCGAGGCCGTCATCGCCACCGAGGTGAAGGTCCTGGGCCAGCCGGAGATCGAGATCACCAAGATCGAGGACGGCCAGGAGCTGGCCTTCACCGCCGAGGTCGACATCCGCCCCGACGTCACCCTGCCCGCCTTCGGCGATATCAAGGTGACCGTCGACCCGATCGAGATCACCGATGCCGATATCGAGGAGCAGCTGACCTCGCTGCGGCAGCGCTTCGGCACCCTGACCGCCGTCGAGCGCGCCATCGAGAACGGCGACTTCGTCTCCATCGACCTGTCGGCCACCGTCGACGGCGTCGAGGTCGAAGAGGCCTCCACCACCGGCCTGTCCCACGAGGTCGGCTCCGGCCAGCTCATCGAGGGCCTGGACGAGACCCTGATCGGCCTGAAGGCGGAGGAGTCCAAGGACTTCACCTCCAAGCTGGTCGCGGGCGAGCACGCGGGCAAGGAAGCCGTCATCACCGTGACCGTGCAGTCGGTCAAGGAGCGCGAGCTGCCCGAGGCCGATGACGAGTTCGCCCAGCTGGCAAGCGAATTCGACACTATCGACGAGCTGAAGACCGATCTGAAGTCGCGCGTCGAGCGCGTCAAGAAGGTCGAGCAGGCCGGTCAGATCCGCGACAAGGTGCTCGAGGCCCTGCTCGAGACCGTCGAGATCCCGCTGCCGGAGAAGGTCGTGCAGGCCGAGGTCGACGCCGTCAAGCACGACGCCGTCAAGCACGACGCCGTCCACGGTTTCGATCACGACGAGGCCAAGCTGGCCGAGGCTCTCGAGGCCCAGGGCTCCTCGCTGGAGGAGTTCAACAAGGACACCCAGGAGTCGGCCGAGAAGTTGGTCAAGACCCAGCTGCTGCTCGACGCCGTCGCCGAGCAGGAGAACACTCAGGTCGGCCAGGACGAGCTGTACGAGCGGATCATCTTCCAGGCGCAGCGCTACGGCATGTCGCCCGATCAGTTCATCCAGCAGATCCAGCAGGCCGGTCAGTTGGGCGCCGTCTTCGCCGATGTGCGTCGCGGTAAGGCCCTCGCCGGTGTGGTCGTCCAGGCCGCCGTCACCGACACCGCGGGCAATGCCGTCGACACCGCGGAAATGTTCGGCAACCCGGCCGCGGAGGCCGAAGAGGTTTCCGCCGAGGAGCTCGCCGAGGTCGCCGATACCGCCGAGGCCGAGGCCAAGTAAGTTTGCGCTGTGAGCGAAGCAGGGCGGTACCGGGAGTTCGGTGCCGCCCTGTTTCGTTAGGGTTTGTGTCAGCGAATCAGTAGGGGCTTGGTGGGACCGAGCCGGTGAGAGAGGGCAGGTATCCGTGACAATCAATCAGGCAGGGGTGCGCATGGCATCCGAGACTGCTGGTCTGAACCTCGGTGACTCGGTCTACGAGCGCCTGTTGCGCAACCGGATCATCTTCCTGGGCAGCCAGGTCGACGACGACATCGCCAATAAGCTGTGCGCGCAGATTCTCCTGCTGACGGCCGAGGATCCGACCAAGGACATCGCGCTCTACATCAACTCCCCGGGCGGTTCGGTGACCGCGGGCATGGCCATCTACGACACCATGCAGTTCGCCGAGTGCGATATCGCGACCTACGGCATGGGCCTGGCCGCGTCCATGGGTCAGTTCCTGCTCGCCGCGGGTACCAAGGGCAAGCGCTACGCGCTGCCGCACTCGCGGATCATGATGCACCAGCCGTCCGCCGGTATCGGCGGCTCCGCGGCCGATATCGCCATCCAGGCCGAGCAGTTCGCCTACACCAAGCGCGAACTGAACGAACTCCAGGCGCTGCACACCGGCCAGTCCGTGGAGCAGGTCACCCAGGACGCCGACCGCGACCGCTGGTTCACCCCGACGGAAGCGCTCGAGTACGGGTTCATCGACCACGTGATCACGCACGCGCGCCAGGCCAACGGCGCCAACTGATCACGCCCATCCACCAGACTTTTTGGAGACGCACATGTCGAACCTGATCGACCCGCGGTCCGCGGGCATCACCTTCGCCGCAGCCGGGTCGGCCGCCCAGATGCCGCAGTCGCGGTACATCCTGCCCTCGTTCATCGAGCACTCCAGCTTCGGTGTCAAGGAGTCCAACCCGTACAACAAGCTGTTCGAGGAGCGCATCATCTTCCTCGGCGCGACGGTGGACGACACCTCGGCCAATGACATCATGGCGCAGCTGCTGGTGCTGGAGTCGCTTGATCCCGACCGTGACATCACCATGTACATCAACTCGCCCGGTGGCTCGTTCACCGCGCTGATGGCCATCTACGACACCATGCAGTACGTGCGCGCCGATGTCGCGACCGTCTGCCTGGGTCAGGCCGCTTCCGCCGCCGCCGTGCTGCTGGCCGCGGGCGCCCCCGGCAAGCGCGCCTGCCTGCCCAACGCCCGCGTGCTGATCCATCAGCCGTCCACCTCGGGTGGTATCCAGGGCCAGGTCTCCGACCTCGAGATCCAGGCCGCGGAAATCGAGCGCATGCGTCGTCTCATGGAGACCACGCTGGCTCGCCACACCGGTAAAGATGCGGACACGATCCGCAAGGACACCGATCGCGACAAGATCCTCACCGCCGATGAGGCGAAGGAATACGGGATCATCGATACGGTATTCGAGTACCGCAAGCTCAGCGCCCAGAAGTGAGGGCTACGGGTGGCGGGGCGGGTCCGTCCTCGCCACCCGGGCAGGGGTGAGGCCACACACATGTCCGGTGAGAAACGTGCCCAAGTTGTCGACCTCGGTCGCGGGAAGCGGGTACGGTCACTCTAGGGACCTTTGCTCGTGGTTGTCGGCTCTGCCTTTTGGAAACACAGCCCTGTGGTGAAAATTGGCCACATCGCCGGATCCGCTCACAGGGGGTCACGGCTTACGCTCGAAGAAGGCACTTCGCCGACAACCGGGGACAGACGGTTGCACGCGGACAAGGAAGTAGGGACCCAGGAGATGGCGCGCATCGGTGATGGCGGCGATCTGCTCAAGTGCTCGTTCTGCGGAAAGAGCCAGAAGCAGGTCAAGAAGCTCATTGCGGGACCGGGGGTGTACATCTGCGACGAGTGCATCGATCTGTGCAACGAGATCATCGAGGAGGAGCTCGCCGAATCGAGCGAGGTCAAACTCGACGAGTTGCCCAAGCCCGCGGAAATCCGCGATTTTCTCGAGCAGTACGTGATCGGGCAGGATGCCGCGAAGCGCACGCTCGCCGTGGCTGTGTACAACCACTACAAGCGAATTCAGGCCGGTGACAAGGGCCGCGATTCCCGTGGCGAAGCCGTCGAGTTGATGAAGTCCAACATCCTCATGCTCGGCCCCACCGGTTGCGGTAAGACCTATCTGGCGCAGACGCTGGCCAAGATGCTGAACGTGCCGTTCGCCATTGCCGACGCCACCGCGCTCACCGAGGCCGGATATGTCGGCGAGGATGTCGAGAACATTCTGCTGAAGCTCATCCAGGCCGCCGATTACGACGTCAAGCGCGCCGAGACCGGCATCATCTACATCGACGAGGTCGACAAGATCGCCCGCAAGTCGGAGAACCCGTCCATCACCAGAGACGTCTCCGGTGAGGGCGTGCAGCAGGCGCTGCTGAAGATCCTGGAAGGCACGCAGGCGTCGGTGCCCCCGCAGGGCGGCCGCAAGCATCCGCATCAGGAATTCATCCAGATCGATACGACGAACGTCCTGTTCATCGTCGCCGGTGCGTTCGCCGGGCTGGAGAAGATCGTGCAGGATCGAGTCGGCAAGCGCGGCATCGGTTTCGGCGCGGAGGTCCGCTCCAAGGTCGAGATCGACACCGCCGATCACTTCGCCGATGTCATGCCCGAGGATCTGATCAAGTTCGGTCTGATTCCGGAGTTCATCGGCCGCCTCCCCATCGTCGCCTCGGTCACCAACCTGGACAAGGAATCCCTGGTCCGCATTCTGGCCGAGCCGAAGAACGCGCTGGTGAAGCAGTACGTGCGCCTGTTCGAAATGGACGGCGTGGATCTGGAATTCACCCAGGACGCCCTGGAAGCCGTTGCCGATCAGGCCATCCTGCGCGGTACCGGAGCCCGCGGCCTGCGCGCCATCATGGAGGAGGTCCTCCTCCCGGTCATGTACGACATCCCCAGCCGCGATGACGTGGCCAAGGTCGTCGTCACCGAGGACACGGTCAATAACAACGTCCTCCCGACCATCGTGCCGCGCAAGCGCCAGTCCGGCCCGGAGCGTCGCGAGAAGTCGGCGTAGTCCACAAGCCTCACGAACAACGGCCCCGCGAGAAATCGCGGGGCCGTTGCCGTTTCGGCCTGCGCCGGACGGTGTGTCGCCGCCCGGGCGTCGGCGAGGGAGCAGTGCCACGCCCGGCTGCCCGTCAAGGATGTCCGCGCGCGACGGCTGTCGCCTCACTGGCGCTGGAACAGGGTGACCAGTTCGCGGCGTGAGGTGATGCCGAGTTTGGGGTAGGCATTCGACAGGTGGTAGCCGACGGTGCGAGGGCTCAGGAACAGCTGTGCGCCGATGTCCTTGTTGGACAGGCCGGTTGCCGCCAACTGGGCGGTCTGTAGTTCCTTTGGGGTGAGGCGGCTCAGGACGTCCACGGGGGCGGCGGTGGCGCGGGTTTCGCCGGTGGCGCGGAGTTCGCCCTCGGCGCGTTCGGCCCAGGGTGTCGCGCCCAGGCGGGCGAAGGTTTCCGCGGCGGTGCGCAGATGCGGGCGGGCCTCGGCGCGGCGCTGGTGGCGGCGCAGCCATTCGCCGTAGAGGAGTTCGGTGCGGGCGCGGTCGAAAACGAAGTCGGCTTCGGTGTTGTGCAGGCGCAGAGCCTCGGCGAAATATGTTTCGGCGCTGTCGTCCTGGCTCAGGAGGGCACGGCAGCGGTGTGAGACGGCCTGCACCCACGGCCGGTCGATATGGGCGGCCCAGATGCGATACCACTCGAAGGGCTCGCGCGCCTCGGCGAGCCGATCGGTGCGGTGGGCAGCCTCGACCAGGTCCGGGATGCTCACCATGGCGCCGCTGCGATTGGCTCCGGACAGGACGGCGGTGACCCGGTCCACGGTGGCGTCCGGGCGGCCGACACCCAGATCCAGCAGGCTCAGGGCGTTTCTGGCGTGCACATTGCCCGGAGCGATATCGCGGGCGAGGGGTTCGGCGGTGAATTCCAGGCACGCCGCTTCGTCGCCCTGGATCGCGGCCAGGAGCGCGAGGGTGGTGGATTGGTAGATGTGGGTGGCCCGGTAGCCGGTATCGGCGGCGAGCCGGAGGCCCTCCGTGGCGGCCGTACGGGCCGCGGTGAGTAGGCCCAGCAGCAGATCCGTGCGGGCCTGGATCATGAGGGCGCGGGTGAGCACCCCGATCGCTCCGGTGCTCCGGCAGTCCTCGGCGAGCGCGGCCGAAAGATCCCGGGCTGCGGGAATATCGGCGATCAGCAGATGCCAGAACGCCACGGTCGCCCGCTCCCGCAACTGATCGGGCGCGATATCGCTCATGAAGAATTGGAGCGCCGCGATCGACCGCCGGAAGTCGGCGTCCGCCCCGGGGTTGAGCCCCGCCACCAGATCCGCCATGGCCTGCAACCGATCGGCCCCGGGCAGCCCCGTCCGCTCGGCGCGGGCCGCGAGCTGCGCCACGGCGGTCAGGTCGCCCGCACTCCATGCCGCGTCCGCCGCATCGAACAACAGTCGACCCGCCAGCCCCGGATCGGCCGCCGCGACGAAAGTGGCCGCGGTACTGAGCATCTGGTAAGCGGCCTGCGGCCGATCCTGCTCCACCGCGATATCGGCCTGCAACCGCGACAGCTCCGCCAGCGCAACCGGCGCCGCGATCAGCGCCGCCGCCCATTCCGCGAGTTCGGTTGCGGCGCCGAGATTCCCGGCATCGACCGCGGCCCGCGCGGCCGCCGCCAGCCGCCGCCCCCGCGCCGCCGCATCCGGCGTGAGATCGGCCGCCCGCCGATACGCGGCCGTCACCTCGGCAAACCCGCCCCGCGCCGCGGCCCTCCGCCCCGCCTCCTCCAGTTCGGCAGCCACCACCTCATCGGGCGCATCCGCCGCAGCAGCCAAATGCCAAGCCCGCCGATCCACATGCTCGGCCGCCACCAATCGCGCCGCCAGCACCCCATGCGCCTCCCGCCGCCGCCCAGCCCCGGCACTTTCGTAAGCCGCAGCCCGAATCAACGGATGCGAGAACACGATCCGCCCATCCCGCACCCGAACCAACTCCGCGTGCTCAGCGGTCTCCATCGCCGCGCGAGCCGCCGTCCAATCCAGCGCCGCACCCTCGTCCTCGCCGCGCGCCACCGACAATGCGGCGTCTCCGGCACTCGTCCGGAGCACGCCGGAGTGGGCAGCGTCCTCGGCAGCAGCGGCGACATGTTCTGCGTGCGGCGCACCGAGCTGGGCGGTGGCGGAGAGGATCACCGTGGGGTCGGCGGTGTCGTCGGCGGCGGCGATGAGCAGGAAATCCTGTGTGGCGCTGGGTAAAGCGCGGATGCGGTCGGTGAAGGCGCGCTGGATGCGGTGTGGCGTAGGCGTGGCGCGGCTGAACGGGGAGGCGTACATCTGTTCGGCGCGACGCAGGGTGGGGAGTACTTGGAGCGCAAGGGGATTGCCGTTGGATTCGTGCAGCAGCCAGTGGGCGGTGGCGGGTGGCAGTGCGCCGCCCTGCTCGCCGAGCAGGGCCGCGGCGGCCTGGTCGTCGAGGCCGCGCAGCACCAGTTGGGTGCCGGGCAGGTCGTGCAGTTCGGGCAGATGGTCGCCGCGGATGGCGAAGACGAGCGCGATGGGCTCGGCGTCGAGACGGCGCGCCACGAACAGCAGGGTGTCGAGAGTGGCGCGGTCGAGCCACTGGGCATCGTCGATCAGGCACAGCAGCGGAGCTTGTTCGGCCACTTGGGCGAGCAGCGTCAGTGCGGCCACGCCCACCAGGAACGGGTTGGGTAGTTCGGTTCCGCCCGAGTCGAGTGCGGCGCGTAAGGCAACGGCCTGCTGCTCGGGCAGGACCTCCATCCCATCACGGGCTCGGGACAGCAGCGCATGCAATCCGGCGAAAGGCAGTGCGCTCTCGGCTTCGGTTCCGGTGACCCGCAGCAGCCGGTGCCCGGTCGCCGTCTCGGCCGCATGCTCCAGCAGCCTGGACTTCCCGATCCCCGCCTCACCCCGGATGACCAGCGTGGCCGCCTGTCCCGCGACGGACCGCCCTAGCAACTCTGCGACGAGGGCGGTCTCGTCGCCACGACCGAACAACACGGTTAGCGACTTTAATCAAACCCCGGGCGCGGCGGTCAGCCGCCCGAATCCGGGGGCCCGGCCGAATCGGGGAGCGAGGTAGGCGGGACTCAGTGGGTGTATTGGCGGGCGGCGCGGCCTTCGCGGAGGGTGTGGGCCCACCAGGTGAGTTGGTCCAGCATGGTTTTGGCGGCGATGGCGCTGTCCGGGTCGGTGGCGTTGCCGTCGGTGTCGAAGCGGTCCCAGTCGATGTGGAAGCTGACGGTGTCGCGGACGGTGACGGCGTGGAGTTCGGCGAAGACCTGGCGGAGGTGTTCGACGGCGCGCAGGCCGCCCGCCATGCCGCCGTAGGAGACGAAGCCGATGGGCTTGAGACGCCATTCCTCGTAGTGCCAGTCGATGAGGGTTTTGAGGGAGGCCGGGTAGCTGTGGTTGTACTCGGGGGTGACCACGACAACGGCGTCGGCGGCGGCCAGGCGCTCGCGCAGGGGGTGCAGGGCGGGGTCCGGATCGGAGCCGAGCACGGCGGGCAGGGGGTGGTCGGCCACATCGATGACGTCGAGGTCGAAGCCGTCGTGTTCGGTGGCGCGGGCGGTGAACCAGTTGGCGACGGTCGGGCCGAAGCGTCCTTCGCGGGTGCTGGCGACAATGACGGCCAGGCGCAGCGGGGTGGTGGACATCGGGATCTCCTCGGTACGGCGGAACTCTTGCTGCCCGATTCCTAGCATCTAGCTCATGAAAACGACCTACGCTCCGGTCCCGGCGGTGACGAAGACCGCCCGCCCCGCGCCCTCCGCCAATGCCATCGCGGGTGTCGTGATCGCGGCGGGGCTCATGTCCGTGCTCGACACCACCGTGGTCAATGTGGCGCTGAACCAGTTGGCGACCAGCTTCGGCGTGCCGCTGTCCACCATTGCCTGGGTGTCCACCGCCTATCTGCTGGCCCTGGCCACCGTCATTCCACTCACCGCCTGGGCCATGGGGCGATTCGGGGCCAAGCGCACCTTCCTGACCGCGATCATCCTGTTCACGCTCGGCTCGCTGCTGGCCGGGCTGGCCTGGAATGCGCCGTCGCTCATTGCCTTCCGCGTGCTGCAGGGTCTCGGCGGCGGCCTGCTCATGCCCGTCGGCATGAGTATGGTGATGCGCGCCGCCGACCCGAAGCACATGGGTCGCACCACCGCGCTGCTCGGCATCCCGGTGCTCGTCGGCCCGCTGGCCGGACCCATTCTGGGTGGCTGGCTGGTCGACAATGCCGGTTGGCGCTGGGCCTTCTTCATCAATCTGCCGGTCGCCGTGGTCGCCCTGGTCGGTGCGGTGCGGGTGCTGGCCGATGAACCGCCGCAGCCCGGCCGCCGCCTGGACCTGCCCGGCCTGCTCATGCTGTCCCCGGGTTTGGCCCTGCTCATCTACGGTGTCGCCACCGGCGGCGAACACGCCGACTTCACCCGGCCGTCCATCCTGCTGCCCACCCTGGCGGGCTTGGCGCTGGTGATCGCCTTCGTGCTGCGCGCGCTGCGCACCGAGAACCCGCTGCTCGATCTGAACCTGTTCCGCCACAGTGCCTTCCGTTCGGCCGCCGTCACCCTGACGCTGTTCAACGGCGCGTACTTCGGCTCCATGCTGCTGGGTCCGCTGTACTGGCAGCTGGTCCGCGGCACCACCGCCACCGAGGCCGGTCTGCTGGGCATCCCGCAGGTGCTGGCCACAGGGATCACCATGCAGGTCGCGGGCCGATTGATCGACAAGATCCCGCCCGGCCGGATCGTGCTCGGCGGAATCTCGCTGGCGGCCCTCGGTTTCGGCTTGCTGACCACGCAGATCCATGCGGACAGCCCCTACTGGGCGGTCTCGCTGGCGGGCGCGGTCATGGGTGTGGGCGTCGGCTCGACCATCATGCCGACCATGACCACCGCGGCGCGAAACCTGCCCAAGGACGAGATGCCCGCCGCCAATACCACCCTCAGCATTGTCTCGCAGGTCGCCAGCTCGGTGGACGTCGCGACCTTCTCGGTCCTGCTGACCACCGCCATGACCCGTGAGATCCCCGGCGCGACACTGGGTTCGGTGGCCCGCACCGTCGAGCGCTCCGCCATTGCCGAACCTCTCGCGGATGCCTTCCGCGGCACCTACGGCTGGGCCGTGCTGGCTCTCGTCCCGGCGCTGTTCCTGCCCCGCAAGGCCGTCGGCTGAGCGCCGCCCGCGCCGCCACGACGGGCGCGAGCAGCACCGACAGCACCGCGAGATATCGCGGGGCTGTCGGTATTCGGTCGCTACTGCGCCCAGGGCACGCGGCACGCGTCCTGGCTGAACCCCTGATCGGTGATGCCGAGCGCGTGGTAGCCGCGAGCGCGCGAATTCTCCAGGGCGATCTGGTAGGTCAACTCCAGCGCCCCTTGGGTGCCGAACCGCTTCTTCACATCGGTGACCTGCTCGTCGGTGACCGTCGGCGGAGTGGCGGTCATGGCCTCGGCGAAGGCGATGGCGGCGCGTTCGTCCTCGCTGTAGTGCGGGGACGTCCGATACTCGTCGATGTGTTGCAGCCGTTCGATATCCAGCTCGGACAGCCGCATGAGCATGGATCCGAAGTCGACGCACCACGAACAGCCGACCGTACGAGCCACGTAATACACGGCGATCTCACGAATATGGTGGGGGAGCGTGGTGGACGCACGCTCCACCAGCGTCTCGTGAACCCCCGCCGCCCGCATGAGCTTCGGATGATTGGCCAGCACGGCGAACGGCTCGGGCACCTCACCGAATTGACGCTTGCTGTACCAGTAGGTGATTCGCGTCAGCAGGCCAGCCTGCTTCGGGTTGACGGCGGGAATGCGAGTGACGCCCATTGCGGTCTCCTTCGATCCGAGGGTGTGCTGCTACCCCTTGGACGTGACACTGCCGCCGGACGTGACGGCCGATGGATATTCCCTGCGTCACACTCACGTCCGCCGATACGCCATCAGGCGCCGAAATCGCCGTAAACCGGCGCGCCCTGCTTGCGGTACGTCCCGATCACGACACCCGTCGACGTCGTACGGGATTCGGTGAGCGCGAAACCGGTCGGCTGAGCACCCTCGGCGAAAAACCGCTTACCCGTACCCGGCACAACCGGAAAAGTCAGGATGTTCAGCGTGTCGACCAGGCCGTTCGCAAGCAACGTCTGCGCGAGATTGCCGCTACCGTGCACCTGCAGTTCGCGCCCGGGCCGAGCCTCGAGCTCGGTGACCTCTTTCACCAGATCCCCGTGCAGCAGCTCGGTATTCGCCCAGTCGCCCCGCTCGAGGGTGCGAGTGGCGACATACTTCGGCAGGTCAATGAGCCGGTTCGTCATCAAAGGGCGCCGACCAGCCCCCGTGTGTGAATCCCCCGGTGGTGTCTTCCTCCGGCCCGCCCGGCGCCTGATAAACACCGTCGAGCGTGACGAACTGGGTGACCGAGCGTTCCATGACGTGCTCCTGTGACTGCTCACCCGCCTGATGCGGGCGGTCTCACCTGCTCTGACGAGGGGCGCGCCGTGAACTCATCGGTATCCGGTTGTCGGTCGCGGAGTTGGTGACGGTCGGTGTGGCCGATCGTGCCCATTGCCGGGGATCGACGCTGATCCCCCGTGGTTCGCCATTGAACCTTCACTCCGATATTTCGAGAATCGGCGCGGCGGCTTCAGCTGTTACGACGGTGCGAGAGGGGAGAATTCAGCGGTTCGAGGGGCCGCGGCGGCGGGTGGTGTCGGTGGTCCGGCGGCGGGGGAAGCGGATGTTCATCGGGGCGGGTTCGGGGACGGGGTGGCGTTCGCGGGGTGCGACGAGCAGGCAGGCCAGGCCCAGGGCGGTCGGAATCAGGGTGCTGATCAGGCTGAATACATAACTGCCGGTGCTCATGGCCTCGGGCCGGTGCGCCACGTGATAGATGAAATGCGGCACCCCGAACACCAGCCAGCCGAGCCCGGCCGCGCGTCCGATCATGCTGTCCCGGTAGTACAGCGCGAACGCGGAGATTGCCCCGAGGGCCAGGAAGAACGCCCCGACATCGCCGACCAGATGATGGTTGAACGGCCCGTCCGGGCTCACCCAGTGCAGGCCGAAGCCCGGGAAATCTTCATAGAACGAGCGGGGCGCGAGTACCGCCCACAAGCCGATGAGGATGCCCTGCGCCGCCAGTATGCCCAGCATGATGAGCAGGGCCAGCCAGCGCCGCCGGTTCACCTCCAGCCGCATGCGCACATTGATGCCGTCCCCGGTGCCGCGAAACGAGATCCGCATCGGCCCTGCTCCCATCGCCGAATCGCTCTGTGCTCAAGGTAATTCGCGCGACGGGCGGTAACAAGCACCCGCGCTAGATCTGCTCCATCTTCAGATCCTCGGGTCCCCAGTAGGCGCGCATGAGCACGATCTTGCCGTTCTCGTCGAACTCCATCACGTCGATGGGCGACAGCGTCATCTTCTGCCCGTTGAACGTCGTGACCAGCGTGAACGACACCGCGGCATGCTTGCCGTTCACCTTGACGGTGTGCAACTCGGTCTCGCGCTCCAGATTCTCCAGCGCCGTGTACAGCTCCCGGATCTTCTCGTGCCCGTGCCGCCGCTCGCTGCCGATCGGATCCTCCACCACCGCATCGGCGGCATACAACGCCACGATCTCCTCGGTAGGCCCCGTGGCCACCAACTTCACGTACTGTTCGACCACATCATGAGGCTGCACTGCCACGACGACTCCCACTCGATTGAAACGTGTTCTAGTCCGCAGCCTAGCAAGGACCTCGTGCCCACCACACACCGTGAGCTACTCCGTGGGATTCCTGGACGTGCGATCACCGGGAACTGGTGGCGGTATCGCGCGAGAAGCCCCCGCCACCAGTTCCCGGTCGTGGATGTTTCGGATTAGAGGGCGAGGCGTTCGGCGCCGGAGTACGCGTTCATGGTGTCGCCGCGGAGGAAGCCCACGAGGGTGAGGCCCGCGTCGATGGCCAGGTCCACGGCCAGGGAACTGGGGGCGGAGACGGCTCCCAGGACGGGAATGCCCGCCATGACCGCCTTCTGGACCAGTTCGAACGATGCGCGGCCGCTGACCATGAGGACGAGATCGTGTGCCGGGAGCCGGTTTTCGGGCAGGGCCCAGCCGATGACCTTGTCCACGGCATTGTGGCGGCCGACGTCCTCGCGCACGACCAGGGCGGCGCCGTCGGCGGTGAAGAGCCCGGCCGCGTGCAGGCCGCCGGTGGCGTCGAAAACCTGTTGGCGGGAACGGAGTTCGGTGGGCAGTTCGGCGAGGGTGTCGACCTCGAGAACGGGGGAGTCGGCGGGGAGGGGGTAGCGGGTGCGGGTGCGGACCTCGTCCAGGGCCGTCTTGCCGCAGAGGCCACAGGCGCTGTTGGTCAGGAAATTGCGCGGGGTGATCGGGACCGGGGTGTGGAGCTGGACGTCGAGCACGTTGTAGGTGTTCCGGCCGTTCTCGTCGGTACCGGCGCATTAGCGGGCGGTCACGATGTCCTCGGCGGAGGCGATGATGCCCTCGCTGAAGAGGAAACCGTGGATCAGGTAGATATCCGCGCCGGGCGTGCGCATGGTGACCGCCAGGGATTCTCCGCGCGTGCGGATCTCCAGCGGCTCCTCGACGGCCAGGGTGTCGGGACGCTGAATCGTTCCCTCGGGTGAGATGCGCAGCGTGGGGCGGCGGGCGGTGACTCGGCTCATGCGGTGTTGACGTGCCGTTCCATTCGAATGGTGACTGCTTTGGAGACCGGGGTATTCGACCGCAGCGCAACATGATCCAGCGGTACGAGCGGGTTGGTCTCGGGATAGTAGGCGGCGGCATTGCCGCGCGGGGTGGAGTAGGCGACCACGCGGAAGCCGGTCACCCGGCGCTCGCTGCCATCGGTCCATTCCGAGATCAGGTCCACCAGTTCGTCTTCCACGAAACCGAGGGCGGCGATGTCTTCGGGATGGACCAACACCACGCGGCGGCCGTTGTGAATGCCGCGGTAGCGGTCATCGAGGCCGTAGATGGTGGTGTTGTACTGGTCGTGGCTGCGCAGGGTCTGCAGGATGAGGCGGCCCGCGGGGACCGGGAGCCAGTGCAGATCGTTGACCGCGAAATTGGCTTTGCCGGTGGCCGTGCGGAATTCGCGGGCGTCGCGGGGCGGATGCGGGAGCTCGAAGCCATTGCGGCCGCGCACCTTGTCGTTGTATCCGGCGCAGCCGGGCACGACATTGGCGATGGCATCGCGGATCTTGTCGTAGTCGCGGCGGAAGTCGCTCCACGGCACCGGATGTCCGGGACCGAAGAGTTCGGCCGCCAGCTCGCACACAATGGCGACCTCACTGCGCAGGTGCTCGCTGACCGGCTTCAGGCGGCCGGTGGACAGATGCACCATGGACATCGAATCCTCGACCGAAACCTGTTGGCGCACACCGTCCTGGAGATCCTCGTCGGTGCGGCCGAGGGTGGGCAGGATCAGTGCGGTCCGGCCGTGCACCACATGGCTGCGGTTGAGTTTGGTGGAGACGTGCACGGTGCGCTCGCAGCCGCGCAGGGCCGCCTCGGTCACCTCGGTATCGGGGGTGGCGGCGGCGAAATTGCCGCCCATGCCGAAGAAGACCTTGGCGCGGCCGTCGCGCATGGCGCGAATGGCATCGACGGTGTCCCAGCCGTGTTCACGCGGGCTCCGGATGCCGAACTCGTCGTCGAGGGCCGCCAGGAAGGTCTCGGGCATCTTCTCCCAGATGCCCATGGTGCGGTCGCCCTGCACATTGGAGTGGCCGCGCACCGGGCAGACGCCCGCGCCGGGCTTGCCGATCATGCCGCGCAGGAGCAGCAGATTGGTGGCCTCCTCGATGGTGGCGACGCCGTGCAGCTGCTGGGTGAGGCCCATGGCCCAGCAGATGATGATGTTGCCCGATTCGGCGATGAGCGCGGCGGTGCGGTCGAGATCCGCGCGGGTGAGGCCGGTCGCCTCCTCGACGACGCCGAGATCGACCGCGCGCATGTGCTTTTCGTACTCGTCGAAACCCGCGGTATGGGTGTCCACGAAGACGCGGTCCACGACCGCGCCGGGCTTGCGGTCCTCGGCCTCGAACAGCAGCTTGGCCAGGCCCTGGAACAGCGCCATATCGCCGCCGAGGCGGATCTGCAGGAAGTCGTCGGCAATGGTGATGCCGGTGGTGAAGCCCTTGACGGTCTGCGGATCGCGGAAGCCGATGAGCCCGGTCTCGGGCAGCGGATTCACCGCGATCACCGTGGCGCCGTGCGCCTTCGCCTCACCCAGCGCGGAGAGCATGCGCGGGTGGTTGGTGCCCGGGTTCTGCCCGGCCACGATAATGAGATCGGCCTTCTTGAAGTCGTCGATGGTCACCGAGCCCTTGCCGATGCCGATGGAGCTGGTGAGCGCGGCGCCCGAGGACTCGTGGCACATGTTCGAGCAGTCCGGCAGATTGTTGGTGCCGAAAGAGCGCACCAGCAGCTGATAGAGGAACGCCGTCTCGTTGGCGGTGCGGCCGGAGGTGTAGAAGACCGCCTCGTCGGGTGTGCTCAGGCCGCGCAGGGTCTCGGCGATGAGGCGGTAGGCCTCGGTCCAGGCAATGGGGGAGTAGTGGTCGGCGCCGGGGCGCAGCACCATCGGATGGGTGATGCGGCCCTGCTGCCCTAGCCAGTATCCGGACTTCTCGGACAGCTCCCGGAGTGAGTGCTCGGCGAAGAACTCCGGGGTGACCGTGCGCAGTGTGGCCTCCTCGGCCACGGCCTTGTCGCCGTTCTCGCAGAATTCGGCGGGCCTGCGCATACCGGTCGGTTCCGGCCAGGCGCAGCCGGGGCAGTCGAAGCCGTGCCGCTGATTGACCCTGGTCAGCGTGCGCGCCGTGCGCACCACACCCATCTCCTCGACGGCGCGCTCCAAGGCGACGGTGACCGCCTTGACGCCCGCTGCCTCGGTCTTCGGTGCGGAAACCGTCAGCGCTGACTCGTCGATATCGGCTTTCGGCGCGGCACGATGCATGACGACCATTGTCCTCTCGGTGGAAGCGGCTGTCTCAGTCGGTACCCCGGTCGATGGTATGCCGTGGCCTTCGGATTCTGCCGAACGCATGAACATTGCGCCCCGCGTCCGCGATATAGGGGGCGACGGTTTCACGTAGTCGCCCAATCGGCCAGGGGGTCCAATGCGGTTGGCGTCCAGCAGGTAAAGGCTGGGTGAGAAGTCTCCGCAGCGGGGGTTCCGGGTCGTACCATCGAACGAGCGAGGTCACGCCGGATGATGACACGTGCACAATACGGTCGGCGTGCCGGGGCTCGTCACCGGCAGGCGAAACCGCCACGCGGCGAGCGGTATTCGAACCGCACCGCCCGGATTCTCGCGCTCTTGGCCGCCCTGTTCACCATTGCCGTACCCGCCGCCATGGGCGCGGCCGGGCCCGGAATCGCCATTCCCGCCATACCGTTCACCACACCGGCCGACCAACCGCAGGCCCAGCTGCCGGTGAATCCGCCTCCCGCCACGATGATTTCACCGGTCGCCACCAGCGCCCCGGTGACCACCGTCCCGGCGCAACCCGAGGACGGCGGCGGAACCCAGGACGGCGGCAGCTATCCCGGCACCACCGGCGGGGACTGTAGTGGCGGCGGCTGTGATTCGAACCAGTACCCGGACGACGGTTCCGGCACCTCGGACGGCCCCGGCCAGCAGCAACCGTGCGGAACCTCCTGCGGAAACCCGGACGGGGAATACCCGGACGGCTCCGGATCGACACCCCAGTGCGGTGACTGGGGACAGCCGTCCTGCGGGGGAGTCACACCGGAATACTGCTCCGACGGCAGCCTGAAACCCTCGTACGGAGAATGCCCCGCCCCGATCGAGTACTGCTGGGACGGCAGCGTCAAACCGTCGAACGGGGTATGCCCGAAGCCGATCGAGTACTGCTCGGACGGGAGCGTGAAGCCGTCACACGGGGAGTGCCCCAAGCCGGTGGAGTATTGCTCGGATGGCAGTGTGAAGCCGTCGAATGGGCAGTGCCCGAAACCGGTGGAGTATTGCTCGGATGGCAGTGCGAAGCCGTCCAACGGGGAGTGCCCGAAGCCGGTGGAGTACTGCTCGGACGGGAGTGTGAAGCCCGCGAACGGCCAGTGCCCGACGGTGCCGGAAAAGTGCTCGGATGGCAGTGACAAGCCGTCGAACGGGCAGTGCCTGACGAAGCCGGTGGAGTATTGCGCAGACGGGAGCGTGAAGCCCGCGAACGGGCAGTGCCCGACGGTGCCGGAGAAGTGCCCGGACGGGAGCGTGAAACCGTCCAATGGACAGTGCGGCGGCGGGACCAACCCCGGCACCGATCCCGGGACGAATCCGGGCTCCGGAAACCCCGGCGACATCACGAATCCCGGCGGCCAACCGGCGCAGCCGGATCCGAATACCGGTCAGCCGGAGCCCACGAATCCGGGCTCCAATGACGTCTTCCCGAACCCGGCCGTGACCACCGGGCTCGAATTGGATCCGCCCGCCGCGATACCCGGCACCGAGGTCACCGCCACCGGGCGCGGCTGCGATCCCGGTGCGCAGGTGCAGCTTTCGATCGGCGACACCAAGGTCGCCGACACCCGCGCCGGATCGGACGGCGTCTTCGACGCGACGCTGCCGACCGGAGCCACCGAGATCGGCCATCACCAGGTGACCGCCGAATGCGGTGTCAAGCTCGCCGCGGCCCTGGACGTCGTGCTCGTCAGCCGGGTCGGCGGCGGCGTGGCGACCGCGACCGTCCTGCTGTTCTTCCTGCTCATCGGCGGCTGGTTCTACGGCCACCGCCTGGTATCCCACCTGCCCGCCCGGAGGCCCCGATGATCAGCCGTCACCCGCTCCGGAAAGCCGTCGTGACACTTCTCGCCGTACTTGGATTGTGGGGTGCGGCAACATTGTTCGGGTCCGGACCGGCGGTGGCCGAGGGTTCGGTGAGCGCCACCGCCACCATGGACGGGCGCGCCATTGCCGGAGCGAACGCGCAGAATCCGGTGCGTCTGGATCCCGCCAAGGTCACCGAGGTCACCGTCGAGATCACCAATGGCTCCGCGAATCCGGTGACGATCCGGCGCGTGGATCTCGCCGGGCATGTGCTCGGGCTGAACTTCTTCTCCTACTCGACCTCGGTCGAATTGACCGTGGCGGCGGGCAAAACCGAGAAGCTCACCTACCGCCTCGATCCGGCCGGGCTCGACGGGCAGGCCACCGGGCTGATCGGCTCCGATCTGACGCTCATCGGCTCGAACGGCGATCCGATCACCAGCGTGGCGACCGTCATCGATGTGCGCGGTTCACTGCTGTCGGTGTACGGGCTGTTCGGCATCATCCTGGCGGTGCTCACCGCGCTCGCCATCACCGATGCCGCTCTGACGGTGGCGCGGCACCGGCTTGCCGCCAACCGCTGGCAGCGCGGGCTACGGCTGCTGGCTCCCGGCGTCGGGATCGGGCTGATGGCGGGCTTCACCGCTTCGATCATCCGCTGGTGGGTGCCCGGCACCGGGCTGTGGCTGGCCCTGGCGGGCGTCACCGCCACCGTGTTCTTCCTCGCCGGTTACCTCTCACCCACCCCGCGCGACGAGGACGATCTCGGCTTGGACGCCGATGAACTCGCCGCCGCCCGCGAACTCGATGCCGCGCAAGGCTATCCGGCGGGCGCCGAGGACTTGACCGTCGCCTGGAACCTGGGCGCGCAGGGCTATCCGGTCGGCGGCCACCCCGATCCGGGCGCGCCGCGTCACCACGGACCCGGATATCCCGGCGGCGCACCCGATCCGGCCGCGGCGCCTGGCGCGGGGCCGCCCCGGTATCCCGTCGGGCGTTCGGGCACCGCGGTCTTCGGGCCCGCGGTGGGCGGTCCCGACGATGTGACCATCGGGCGAGATGCTCAGCCGCACAAAGTAATCGGTGACCCCTCCGAGGAGCCGACGATCCGCACCGGGCCGGGTGGGACGCACAGACTGCGACCGGGGGGCGCGGTCGGATGAGCGTGAAGGATCTGAACAGCACCGATATCGGGCGGGTGCGCGCGGCGCTGCCCGGATACGACATCGACGGGCAGGTCGGGCGCGGTGGGTGCGGGGTCGTGCTGGCCGGAACGCATCGCGGCCTGCACCGCCGGGTCGCCATCAAACAGATTCCGCCGCAGTTCGCCGACGATATGCAGGTGCGGCGGCGGTTCGTGGACGAAGCGCGGGTCATGGCGGCGCTCGACCATCCGCACGTGGTGCCGGTGTACGACTACATCGAGCACGAGGATCTGTGCCTGCTGGTGCTGGAGTACCTGCCCGGCGGAACCGTCGAGAGCCGGTTCATCACAGCCGGATTCGAGGCGACGGCGGCCGTCGCGGTGGCGCTGTCCTGCGCTGCCGGACTGGATGCGGCGCACCGGCACGGGGTACTGCACCGCGATGTGAAGCCGTCCAATCTCATGTTCGCCGCCAATGGGACGCTCAAGCTCACCGACTTCGGCATCGCCAAGATCGTCGGCGGCGACGAGACGTTGGTGACCCGCGCCGGGGAGATCGTCGGCACACCGTCCTACATCGCCCCGGAACAGGTTCGCGGCCAGCAGCTTTCGCCCTCCACGGATGTCTACGCGCTGGCCACCATGCTCTACCAGCTGCTCTCCGGCACGCTGCCCTTCCCGCCCGGCGCCGATGCCCTGGCGGTCCTGTTCGCGCACGCCTACGGCGAACCCGTACCCCTCGACGAGGTCGCCCCCACGGTGCCCCAGGCCATTGCCGAGGTCGTCATGCACGGCCTCGCCCCCGACCCGGTCAACCGTTTCGACTCCGCCGAATCCTTCGGCATAGCCCTCGGCGAACCCGCCGTCTCCTGCTGGGGCGCGGATTGGCTCACGCCCGTAGGCATCCCAGTGATCGGCGCCGACACCATCGTCGCCGCCGCAACGGGCGGCACCCGCTCGGTCCTCACCCCCCGGCCGATGCCCCGCCCACCCCACACCCCCCGCCCCCTCCCCGACCCCTACGCCACCACCGCCCCCTCCTCGATCCCCCCATCCGGCGACACCTCCAACCCGAACCTGACACCACCACCCGGCGCACCGGTTCAGGAACACGGCCCATCCACCCCCACCCCGCCCTATCCCGCGAGGGAACCCGACCGGCGGACCGGCCCCGGAGTGGCCCGACCGGGCGCAGCCCCAGGACAACACGGTGGCGGGCCCGCCGCCCACCGGGCGGGTGAGCCCGCCGCACATCAGGGTTCTGGTCGGGCGGGGTCCCAGGGTGCCGCGCCCGCGGCCCACAGGGCGGGTGAGCCCGTCGCACCGCACAGCGAGATGATCCGGCCCCAGCCCGCGCGGCCGGATCATCTGCGGCCAGGGCGGCCGCCGCCGGGGCGGGACAGGGTAAATGGACCGCCGCGGCAGGCGGCTCCCGGCGGGTATCGGGCGCAGCAGGGGACGCCGCCGGGCGGGTACCCCATGCAGCAACCGCCGGGCAGCGGCTGGGGGCAGCCGGGTGCCGGATTCCGCACCGTGCCGACCGCGCGGGTGCGCCCCTTGCAGCCGATGCAGCACAACGGGATTCGGCTCGTCGACGTGGATCGCGGTGATCTGGTGCCGATCCAGCGGGTGGTCACGCTGCCCTCACCGCGGGTGCCGTTCCTGGCGGCGGCCGTCCTTACGGTCGTGGCCGGTGGGGTCGCCGTGCTCGGGGTCGGTGCCGCTCCCGAGTCGAATACGCCGCCCGCCGGTGTGGTTCGCATCGCGGGCGTTGACCCGGCCGTGAGCAGTGTCGAGCTCGACCTGTCCAAACCGGTGCCGATCGAGATCTCCGGGGGTGACGCCGATTCGGTGAAACTCGGCCTGAGCGTGCTGGGCAATGGTGTCGGCGGCGCGGTCACGCCGCTGCAACCGGGTAATCCGGCCGTCGCCGAACTACCCGCCCCGGTGAACCAGTACGTCCTCGCCGGTGACCTCACCGCACATCTGACCCTGTCACGAGGCGGAACCACCACCGCCACGTACGAATTCGACGTCGACACCACCCAGCGCGCCACCACCACGGCCACCGCCATCGCGCTGGCCCTGCTCCTGCTCTTCGCCGTCGCGTACGCGGAATCCAATGCCCGCACGCTCCGCCGCGGCAGCGCCCGCTTCGCCGCCACCTTCGGCCTGACGGTCTCGGCGGGCCTGCTGGGCATCGCGGCGGCGGGCGCATCCTGGATCCTGCTCGGCCACGAACCCACCGTGGCCTCCGTAATCGCGTGCGCCGCAACGGGCTCCGCCGCAGGCCTGGCCCTGGCCATCGCCTGCCGCCGCGTCGGCAAACGCTTCCGCTATGTCCGCCTGCACCGTGATCGCGACCGTGACCGGGTGCGCGCCTGATCCGAAACATCCTCGACCGGGAACTGGTGGCGGCCGCTACTCGCGAAATGCTGCCACCAGTTCCCGGTGATCAGCCGTCCAGATAGCGGCGGCCGGGGTCTGCCCGGTAGGTGAGGATGCGCTGGCCTATGCGGACGCTCCAGCCGGGTTTCAGTTCGATCGGGCGCTGGCCCACGCGGATCCAGTCGGCGGCGCCGGGCGCCGCGACGAACGTTCCGCCGGGGGTTGCCGCGTCGCGGACGAAGACCGTGCCGCCTTCGACGTAGACGTAGGCATGCACCCGCGAGACATGACGGTTGCGCGGAATCACGATGGGCGCCGCCATTGCTCGCCGGACGGCATCGTCGATCATGGGATCGCGGCCGACCACATACGGCCGATCCAATGGGTACACCGACCCGTCCGACGTGGTCAGCGCTCCCGTAACCGGTTGCGCCGCAGGACCGGCCGCCCGCTGTGGGCCGGACGCCACATCCTCGAAGGCCGCCGCCTCCGCGTCGAAGGCGGCCGTCGGCGGTTGCGCATCCGGGTCCGGGCGATCCTGCCCAGCGGGGGAACCGGCCTCGCCCGGTGTGGATTTCGCGGGTTTCCAGCCGAACGATTGCGGCGCATCCGGTTCCGGCGCCGACGTGCGCGCGGCCCGGCCGCCCGCCCGTTCCGCACCGGCGGCACCGCCACCCTGACTCGGCGCACCGGCCTTGCGTGTCGCCTCGTCCGCCCCGGCCGCACCGCCACCGGCGGCGCCCTCCCCTCGAGGCGTGTCCTTGAGCGTCTCCTGGTTCATCAGTGCCGTATCCGGAGAACTCTCGCCCGAGCCCGAGCCCGAGCCCGAGCCGGTGCGCGGCACGTCTGGCGACCCACTGACCCGCGTCTCGTCGAGACCGCGAGGCGGCGTGGAGCCGCGCCCCGCCGCCGGAATGGTCTTCCGCACACCGAGTGGGTCGTTCGCCGGATCGGCGGGAGATCCGGAATCGCCTGCGGAGGACCCGCTTCGGCGCTGTGGAGCACCGGTGTCCGGCTGGCTCGCCGGATGGCCTGGCATGCGCGTCTCCGTGGTGGCCTCCCGCGGCGGCTTCCCCGCTTTCTTACCGGGTGACGGATACGGCGGAGGATCGGACAAGACCGGCCCGGACCACGCCTGCGCTGACGGCACCGGCCGATCGACGGTCGGAATGAGCGCCTGCGGATCCGATGCCGGTTCCGGCGTATCCGGCGTCTGCGGTCGCGGAGTCCGGGTCACGGTCGGCACCTCGGACTGCGGATCGCGCGGGCGAACGGCCCCGGCCGATGCCGCCAGGTCCTCGGCGTGCCCGCCCGCCGCGGACTCGAAAGCCTCGGCATCGGCCGCAGCCATTGCCTGCGTCTCCACCGGCGCCGCAGCGGGTCCGCCGCGCCCCGCCGCCGAACCTGCCGAGCGCCCCTCCGAGCCCGCCTCCGCCGTTCCGGCTGCCGCCCCCTTGGAAAGGATGGGTCCCGACCCACTCGCGGGCGTTTCCGAACGCGCGGCTTGCCGTCCGGCCGCTGGGGTTTCGAAGCGAGCGGGTCCTGGTCTGCCCGCCGGTGTTTCCGGGCGCGCGGGTTGCCATGCGGCTGATGGGTTTTCGGCGCGAGCGGGTGCTGATCCAGGGGTGGAGGTTGCCGGTCTGCCCGGTGTCGATCCGGGCGCGGGGGATTCTGGGCGGGTGGGAGGCCATCCGGTTGCCGGTGTCTGTGGGCGGCTGGGCTCGACGGGTTGGGCGTCGGCGGCTGTGGTCTGGGTTTCGGCTTGTGCGGTGGAGGGGGTGGGGGGTGCGTTCGGACCGGTCGGGCGGGTTTGGGGGCGGGCAGGGGGTGTCGAGTGGGGTTGCGGGTGGGGGGATGGTTGTGGGCCCGAGGGGGATTCGGGTGGGTCGGGGAGGCGGGATTCGGGGCGGGTGACGGCGGGTTCGGGGGGTGGGGTTTCCGAGGTGGGTGGGGTGAAGCGGGTGTGGGAGGGGGTGGGGATGGGGGCGCGGCGGGTCATGTCGGGGGTGGGGACGGCCGGATCTGTTGGTGGGGGAACGGGTTTGGGGATGGAGCTGCTGGTGGTGCGGGAGTGGACGGTGACGCCGGTGGGCGGGGCGTGCAGGATGAAACCGCCGGCGGCGGCCACACCGGCGCGTAGGTCGGTGTGCGGGATTTCGGTGGTCGCGCGGGTGTCGGCGGCAATCGTCAGGCGGCGCACCGGATCTCGCAGGATCTCGTCCGCCCAGGTCATGGCGCGGACGCCGGATAGCTGGCGGGTGCCCTCCGGGCCGTCGACAATGGCGCGGACCGGGCCGCGCAGCAGCACCAGAATGCCGCCGGAGGTGGGCGCCACCACGCCGAAGGCAGGCGGGTGCGCGGAACCGCTGCTGAAGACCGCCGCGGCCAGGCGCTGGGCAATGGCCACGCCCGGGTCGCCCGCGCTGGACGCCGTCTCCGCCGCGCCGAGAACCCTTTCGGTGGAAGGACTTTCACCCGCCAGGAAGATCACCACATTGCCGAAGCGCGCGACCAGACCGTCGCCGCGCGCCAATCCCACCGTGGTTGAAATCCGCCCCATCCGCGCCTCCTCAGCCGGGCGCTCACAACATCGCAGTCAGCATAAGTCCCACAACCCGCCCCGGCAGCGGCTGTCGAACAACGTGACCGGTATCCACCGGGCCGCCCGCCGCGGTGGCGGGAATCCGCTCACCCCATCGAATATGCCCCGGTCGTGCTCGGACCGCATCCGGCGCCGCTGCCGGTGCGCTATCCAGGACATACGCGGCGAGCGCGCGGGCCGTTCGGTGCGACACGTTTCGCCAACTTGACCAATATGCCGCGCGGCGGCGACTCGGACGCGAGGATCGAGTGATCGTGCCGGAGCACCCGGCTCCGGCACCGCGATGAGGACTCAACCCATGGGCACGATCGACAGGAACCGGCGCGCCGCCACTCCCCGCGGCGTGCTCTCGACCTTCGCGGCCGCGACGCTCGCCGCCTCCGCCATCACCCTGCTGTGCGCACCCGCCGGTGCGACGGCCACCCAGGTGGGCGTGGATCCGGGCATAAGCTTCGGATCCGCCACCAACTACGGCACCAGCTGCACCTACATGGTGAACGGCTACGTCGACGACCCGACCACCCCGGTCGTCTTCTACGACAATGGAGTCCCCTTCGCCTGGGCCCGCCCCTCCGGCCGCCTCGCCGAAGTGAAATGGACTCCCCAATACCAGGGCGCCCACCGCCTCCAAGCCGTCCAGCACAGCGGCCCCGGCGAGGACGTCTTCCCCTATGTCGACATCCACGTAGCCCAGGGCCTCAACGCGGGCTCCGGCTGCAACGTCTTCGGCGGCTGATCCCCGCGACCGATGAAGTCAGGCCCGGTCGAAAGCGGCTTCGGCGGCCGGGGCGGCGGCTTCGCGGTCGGCGGCGACCAGGCCGATGCGGGTGCGGCGATCGAGGATGTCGTCGCTGTCCAGGGCGCCCTCGTGGGTTGTGGCGAAGGCGAATTCGGCGCCGATCACATCGATGCCCGGGGCCACGGGGGCGGCCATGAACGGATGCTGGCGGGTGAGTTCGAGGATGGTGGCGGCCTCGCTGCCGTAGCGCTCCACCAGTCGGGTGGGTGCGGCGATGCCGTCGCGGAAGGCGCCGGTGACCGCGCCGATGAGCGGGAGGTCGCGGGTGCGGCACGGCGCGGCAGGAAGTGCGGCGTGGGCGACGGCGGCGTCCACGGCGTCTTCGGCCATCTTGCGGTAGGTGGTGAGCTTGCCGCCCACGACGGTGATCACGCCGGTGGGGGAGGTGAGGATGGCGTGCTCGCGGGAGATGTCGGCGGTGCTGTCGCCGCCGGTGCGCAGCAGCGGGCGCAGGCCCGCGAAGGTGCCGCGAATATCCTTGCGGGTCAGGGGTTCCCGGAGCACCGTATTGACGGTGTCGAGCAGGAAATCGATTTCGGATTCGGTGGCGTGCGGCACGTCCGGCACCGGGCCGGGGGCTTCCTCATCGGTCAGGCCCAGGTAGACGCGATTGTGCGCGGCGGGGAAGGCGAAGACGAAACGGCTGGTGCTGCCCGGAATCGGCACGGTCAGCGAGGCTGTCAGCCCGCCGAACGCGGCGGCGTCGAACATCAGGTGGGTGCCGCGCGAAGGGCGCAGTTCGATGCTGGGGTCGACCTGATCGGCCCACACGCCGGTGGCATTGACCACACAGCGAGCGGTGACGGTGAGGGTCTCACCGGTCATCCGATCCGTCAGCGTGGCCGACGTCCCGGTGACATCGGTGGCCTCGACCCGGGTGAGAACGGACGCCCCTTCCAAGGCCGCCGTGCGTGCGATGGCCACCACGAGCCGCGCGTCGTCCACCAACTGCCCGTCCCACGCGATCAGCCCGCCGCGCAGCCCGGCTCGCTTCACCGTGGGCGCGAACCGCAAGGCCTCGGCCGCCGCCACCCGCCGCGACCGCGGCAGCACCGCCGCCGAGGTCCCGGCCGTGCGGTGCAGCACGTCACCGGCCGCGAACCCGATGCGCACCAAGGCCTTCTGCGCCGCCCCGATATTCGGCAGCAGCGGCACCACCTGCGGCAGCGCGCGGGTCAGATGCGGTGCGGTGCGGGTGAGCAGGATGTCGCGCTCGACCGTGCTCTCGTGCGCGATACCCACGCCGCCACTGGCCAGATACCGCAGCCCGCCGTGCACCAGCTTGGAACTCCAGCGGCTGGTCCCGAACGCCAGATCCCGCTTCTCCACCAGCACGGTCCGCAGCCCGCGCGCCGCGGCGTCCAGGGCCACACCGACACTGGTGATGCCGCCGCCGATGACCAGCAGGTCGATGGTCCCGCCGTCGCCGAGCGCCAGCAGCTCACGCTGCCGCCGGGCGGCATTGAGCGCCGAACTGGGCTGGGCCGAATTACCGGTCATAGCGGGGCCTTTCGATGCGGTACAGGTGGAGGGAGAGGTCAGCGGGGCGCCAGATAGCCGTCGATCGCGTGGCTGAGCTCGATATCGAGATGTTCGGAGTCGAGCAGTGCCGCGACGGTCCCCGCCGACTGCACCGCCGACTGCGCGATGAGCAGCAGCATGGTGGCCATCCGCTCGGGATCCCCGTCGCGAATCGACCCGTCGCCCTGGCCTTCTCGAATACCGTCGGCGAACAGTCCGATCAGCGCCCGCTGATTGCGGCCCAGCCGTTCGAACACATAGGTCAGCATCACCTCGGCGTCGGTGCGGAAGATCTTGGCGAACAATGGGTTCCGCCGGATCAGCGCGCCGCCGCCGACAATCGCCGCCACCAGCCGGTCGCGCGCGGCGCCGCCGGAAGGCACTGCCGCCGCGATGATCTCGCGCAGCTCCCGCACCAGCAAGTCCGCCACCAGCGATCCGGTATCCGGCCAGCGCCGGTATACGGTCGGGCGGCTGACACCCGCGCGCTTGGCCACCTCGGTGAGGGTGGTGCGCCGGACGCCGAATTCGGCCACGCAGGCCCGGGCCGCGTCGAGGATCGCTCGATCGACGGCGGAGGACGGTTCGGTCGATGTCATGGATGCCACCATGGAGAGGCTAGAGGGTCTTTTCGGGTCGGGTTTCGTTACTGCTTGACATTCTATGTCAGACTGTAACGCATGGTCGACACGCGAGCATCGTCCGCTTCGACGGAAAACCCGGGCGTGGCGCAATCGCGCCCGAGTATGGTGTGGGACGCCTGGGGCTCCCCGTCCGGACACAAACCGCTGTCCGAGCAGATTCGGGGACTGCTCGCGCAGGTATTCGGAGTGTCCGGTGACCCGGTGACCCGTCGCGATGAGGGCGACGTGCCGCTGCGTGATTCGGCGCTCACGCCGGAAAAGCACGCCGGGCTCGTCGCGGTGGTCGGCACGGAGAACGTGTCGGTCGGCCACCGCGATCGGCTGCAGCATGCGGGCGGTAAGAGCACCCCGGATCTATTGCGCCGCCGCGCCGATGGGCCGCAGGACGCCCCCGATGCCGTCGTGTTCCCCGGCGATCACGCCGAAGTGCTTGCGCTGCTGGACTACTGCGCGGCCACGGGAATCGCCGTCGTGCCGTTCGGCGGCGGCACCAGCGTCGTCGGCGGATTGGATCCGGCGCGAGGCGCTTTCGACACCGTCATCGCCTTGGACCTGCGCCGCTTGGACGGGGTCACCGACGTCGACGCCATCAGCGGCACCGCTACCCTCGGCGCTGGGCTGACCGGTCCGCAGGCCGAGGAACTGCTTGGTAAACAAGGTCTTTCGCTCGGCCATTTCCCACAGAGCTTCGAATACGCCACTATCGGCGGCTTCGCCGCCACCCGATCCTCGGGGCAGGCGTCGGCGGGGTACGGGCGCTTCGACGACATGATCCAGAAACTGCGAATCGCCACGCCCAGCGGCACTCTCGACCTCGGGCGCGCGCCCGCCTCCGCTGCCGGACCCGATCTGCGGGAGCTGTTCTCCGGGTCGGAAGGCACACTCGGCATCATTACCGAGGTCACGGTGCGCGTGCATCCGATCCCGGAAACCACCGCGTATCAAGCCTGGTCGTTCCCGGACTTCGCCACCGGCGCCGCCGCACTGCGCACCGTGATCCAGGCCGGGGCGGCCCCCACCGTCATGCGGATGTCCGACGAAGCCGAGACCGGGCTCAACATGGCGCGCGCCGGGGATATCGGCGGCGCGAGCGTCGGCGGCTGCCTCGCCGTCACGACATACGAAGGCACCGAAGCGCATGTCGCGGCTCGTAGCGCGGAAGCCAATGCGCTGCTCGCGGCCGCCGGTGGCACCGCGCTGGGCGAAAACCCGGCCCGCGAATGGGAGCATGGTCGCTTCTCGGCGCCTTATATGCGCGACTCGCTGCTGGACGTCGGAATCCTCTGCGAAACCCTGGAAACCGCCACGAGCTGGTCGAATCTCGCCAACTTGAAGGCGAAAGTCACCGGCGCGCTGGTGGATTCGCTCACCGCCGGGGGTGCGCCCGCGTTGGTTATGTGCCATATCTCGCACACCTATCCGACCGGCGCCTCGCTGTACTTCACCGTCGTCGCGAAGCAAGCCGACGATCCGCTCGCGCAGTGGGCCGAGGCCAAGCGCGCTGCCGGTGACGCCATTGTCGCGGCGGGAGGCACCATCACTCATCACCACGCCATCGGGGCCGACCACAGGCCGTGGATGACCGATGAGATCGGCGACCTCGGCGTTCAGGTTCTGCGCGCTGTGAAACAGGCAGTTGACCCCACCGGAATCCTCAACCCGGGAAAGCTGATTCCGTGAAGACGATTAGCTCCATCGCGCTGGTGACCGACCCGCTCTCCGGGCAGGGCAAAGGCGAACAGGTCGGGCAGGCCGCGGCCCGGCTGTTCGGGCAGCGCGGTATCAAGGTCACCGAGATCCGCGGTGACTCCGCGGCGCACACCGAAGCACTGCTCCGGGAAGCCCTGGCTGATCCCGGTGCCCGTCCCGACGCGGTGGTCTCCGCGGGTGGCGACGGACTGACCTGTGTGGCATTGCAAGCCCTGGTGGGTGCCGGGACGCCCTTGGGTCTGGTGCCTGGCGGCACCGGGAACGACCTCGCTCGCGAGGTCGGCGTTCCGGAGGACGCCGCCGCGGCGGTTGACGTGGTGCTCGGGGGCAAGACCCGCACGATCGACCTCGGAACGGTCGAGACCGACGGGGCGAAGGACCCGATGTGGTTTGCGACCGTGACCGGTACCGGGCTGGATGCGCGAGTCACGCTGCGGGCCAACCGGTTGACGTGGCCGAAGGGGCCTATGCGCTACACGGTGGCGGCGCTGATCGAGTTGATGGGCAGGCTGGCGGTTCCATACCGGATCGAACTGCACGGGTCGCCGGATCACTCGGATGGGACTGTTATAGAGCAGGCTGCGGTGATGGTCGCGGTGGGGAACACCCGCACCTACGGGGGCGGCATGCTGATCACGCCCGACGCTGTGATCGATGACGGGTTGCTGGATCTTACTGTGGTCAGCGCCATGTCCCGTCTGGACATGCTGCGGCTGCTGCCCGCGCTCTCGTCCGGAAAGCGAATCGATCACCCGGCCACCACTCAGTACCGTGCGGCCATGATCACGTTGTCCGCCCCGGGGGCACCTGCAACGGCCTACGGTGACCCGGCGGGCACGCTCCCCGTAACCTTCAAGGCACACGCTGGAGCCCTGGAAGTCCTGGTGCCGTGACCGGCTGTGTCCAACAAGTCTGTGCCCTGCACCAATAGGTGTGGGGCACAGACGGTTCGGGGACAAACTGCATTGCAGAAGGCTGGTGCCGCAAGACTGTGGATGCGCGAACGGTATCAAC
>NZ_BDCH01000016.1 GCF_001613405.1 Nocardia crassostreae | reverse complement strand
CGGCTCGCTCGATCACTCCGCCCTGCTGCTGGTCGCTGAATCGCTGGCCGGTAAGGGCAAGGCGTGACAACCGCCACCGACCTGCGGGCGCCGGACCGCCGCCACATCATGTGCGGCACCCGGCTGCCCGCGGGGTGGGTGCACACTTCCGCTCCGATCGAACCGCCTTGGTGGTCGGAGCGTCCATTGGCACACGGAAACCGGGAGAACTGATATGGCACGGATGAGAGCCGTGGACGCGGCGGTGCTGATCCTCGAAAAAGAGGGTGCGACACAGGCATTCGGTTTGCCCGGCGCCGCCATCAACCCCTTCTACAGCGCCATGCGGGCACACGGCGGCATCAAGCATGTGCTGGCCCGCCATGTGGAGGCCGCCTCGCACATGGCCGAGGGTTACACCCGCGCCGCCGCCGGGAACATCGGCGTCTGCATCGGCACCTCGGGCCCGGCGGGCACCGATATGATCACCGGATTGTATTCCGCCAGTGCGGATTCCATTCCGATCCTGTGCATCACCGGCCAGGCCCCGGTGTCCAAACTGCACAAGGAGGACTTCCAGGCGGTCGATATCGCCTCCATCGCGGCCCCGGTCAGCAAGTGGGCGACCACCGTGCTGGAGCCCGCGCAGGTGCCGGGCGCCTTCCAGAAGGCGTTCCAGTTCATGCGGTCCGGCCGCCCGGGTCCGGTGCTCCTCGACCTGCCGATCGATGTGCAGCTGTCCGAGATCGAATTCGATATCGACACCTACGAGCCCCTGGATGTGCAGCGCCCGGCCGCCACCCGCGCCCAGGCCGAGAAGGCCATTGCCATGCTGATGGCGGCCGAGCGGCCGCTGATCGTGGCTGGTGGCGGCATCGTGAATGCCGACGCTGCGGACCTGCTCGTCGAATTCGCCGAGCTGACCGGCATTCCGGTGGTTCCCACCCTCATGGGCTGGGGCACCATTCCGGACGATCACCCGCTGCACGCGGGCATGGTCGGCCTGCAGACCTCGCACCGCTACGGCAATGCCACCATGCTGGAAGCCGATTTCGTGCTGGGCATCGGCAACCGGTGGGCCAACCGCCACACCGGCGGCATCGACACCTACACCAAGGGCCGCACTTTCGTGCACGTCGACATCGAGCCGACCCAGATCGGCCGGGTCTTCGCCCCCGATTTCGGCATCGTCTCCGATGCGGGCGCGGCGCTGGCGGCATTCCTTGAGGTCGTGCGCGATCTGGTGGAGGAGCGCCCGCTGCCCGACCGCGGCGAATGGGCCGCCAAGATCCAGGAGCGCAAGCGAACCCTGTTGCGCAAGACCCAGTTCGACAATATGCCGATCAAGCCGCAGCGGGTCTACCAGGAGATGAACGCGGCCTTCGGCAACGACGCCCGCTACGTCACCACCATCGGGCTCTCACAGATCCAGGCGGCGCAGCTGCTGCACGTGTTCAAACCGCGGCACTGGATTAATGCCGGACAGGCCGGACCGCTGGGCTGGACGCTGCCCGCCGCCCTGGGCGTCGCCACCGCCGCCCCGGACTACACCGTCGTCGCGCTGTCGGGTGACTACGACTTCCAGTTCCTCATCGAGGAATTGGCCGTCGGCGCCCAGTTCAACATTCCGTACATCCATGTCGTGGTGAACAACTCCTACCTGGGCCTGATCCGTCAGGCACAGCGGCAGTTCGACATGGACTACTACGTGCAGCTGTCCTTCGAGAACATCAACAGCCCGGAGCTCGGCGTCTACGGCGTCGACAACCTGAAGGTCGCGGAAGGACTGGGCTGCAAGGCGATTCGTGTCACCGAGCCCGGCAAGCTGGGCGCGGCGTTCGAAGAGGCCAAGCGACTGCGTGACGAGCACCGGGTGCCCGTGCTGGTCGAGGTCATCCTCGAACGCGTCACCAATGTCTCCATGGGCCTCGAGGTCGACAGCATCAACGAGTTCGAAGAGCTCGCCGAATCCGTTGTCGACGCACCCACCGCCATTGCGGCGCTGTCCCCGGCCGCGGCCGGTGCGGCGGAGTACGAATCGGCTGGGAGCGCACGGTGATCGGGGTGCGCGGCGGTGCCCGCAAGGGGTGGCAGGAAGGGGATGTGATCATCGCCCCGGACAAGTTCAAGGGCTCGCTCACCGCCCCGCAGGTCGCCGCGCACCTCGCCGCCGGACTCCGCCGGGCGCGCCCGGAGCTGCCGGTGCTCACCGTTCCCGTCGCTGATGGGGGCGACGGGACCGTGGACGCCCTGGTGGCCTCCGGGTACTCCCGGCTGCAGACCACCGTCACCGGACCGGTCGGCAATCCCGTTGTCGCGTCGTACGCCGTGCGCGACGAGACGGCCGTCGTGGAGCTCGCCGAGGCCTCCGGGCTGCGGCGACTGCCCGGCGGACCCACCCCGGCGTCCGCGCTGGCCGCCTCCAGCGTGGGCACCGGGGAACTCATCCGCACCGCGGTGCAGGGCGGCGCCCGCCGAATCCTGTTGGGGCTGGGCGGAAGTGCCTGCACCGATGGCGGTGCGGGCCTGCTCACCGCGTTCGGGGCGCGACTGCTCGATGCCGACGGGCAGCCGCTGCCGCCCGGCGGTGCGGCGCTGGCCCGGCTGGAGACCATCGATCTGAGCGAACTGATCCGGGTTCCGGTGACCATCGCCTCCGATGTCGACAACCCGCTGCTCGGCCCGAACGGCGCCGCCTACACCTACGGTGCGCAGAAGGGCGCGGGCCCGGACGAACTCGCCGAACTCGAGCGCGGCCTGACCCGCTTCGCCGAGGTCGCCCGGCGCGATCTCGGCGTGGATCTGGCGGAGCGCCCCGGCGCGGGCGCGGCCGGTGGCGTGGGCTTCGGTGCCATGGCGTTCCTCGGGGCGACCATGCGTCCCGGCGTCGAAATCATCCTGGAGCACGTCGATTTCGATGCCCTGCTCAGCGGCGCACGCCTGGTCATCACCGGCGAGGGCTCGCTCGACGAGCAGACCCTGCACGGTAAAGCGCCCATCGGCGTCGCTCGCGCGGCGGCGCGCGCCGAGGTGCCCGTGCTCGCGGTGTCCGGACGACTCCAGGTCGCCCGGAGCATGTTGCGCCGCTTCGGATTCGAGGACGCCTTCGCGCTCACCGATATCGAATCCGATCCCGAGGTCTGTATGGCCGAGGCGGGACGCCTGCTCGAAGAGCTGGCCCTGCGCATCGCCGAGACCGGAGCGATCGAGCCACTGACTCGAAACGCCCTGTAAGAGGCCGTACAGCCTCCGGGGCCGCCCGGATGCCCGGCGCGCGGCCATACACGTGCGCTCGAGCATCCCTCCCGGTGGTGGCGTGGCCCGCCGCCGCACCCTCGGTTCTCTCACACCCGCCGGGGGAGCGGTCGCCGGTATCGCGATGGAGTCGGGCCCAACCCGCCCTAGCTCGCGCGAGCCAGCTCACGCAGGTCCACCACCACGAGGTTGTCGGACAGCGGCGACGAATCGTCATCCAGAATCGTCACCGCTGTCCGATAGCCCACGCCGTCCAGCACGGCCGAATGCCGGGTGTGATAGTGCCCGGCGTACAGATGCCGCGGCCGCACTTCGTCCACGATCGCCCGCAGCAGCTCCTGATGCTGGTGCGCGGCACGGATTTCCGCTTCCGGGAAGCCGTGCGGGTTGCCGTCGATGGCCGGAATGGGGACGCCTGCGGGCACATCGTGGCAGAGCATCACATCGGCCGGACCGCCGCCCACGGCGAGCTCCGCCTCGGGGGCGGTGATCAACTCGCGTGCCCACCAGGACTTTCCGGGTTCGCGCCACGGCCGGTCCACGCTGTGCGCGCCGCCCATGGCCAGGAATCGCACGCCCGACCAGGTCCAGCGATAGCCGCGCGGAAGATAGTAGATATTGGGGCGCAAGGCGATCGCGGTGCAACCGTAGGTCTGCTCGCGTCGATCGAGGTAGTTGTAGTCCTCGTGATTGCCCGGCACGAATCCGAGTACCAGGCCCGCCTGTTCCAGTGCGTATTGGACGCGGGCCATGAATCCGGGATTGAAATCGTAGCCGTAGTCGCCGACGTGCAGGATGACCTCGACCTGTTGTTCGGCGGCCCACTCCACGGCCCGGACCGAATGCCAGGGGTTGGCGTGCCAGTCGCCTGCGAAGGCCAGTCGTCGCGGTGTCACCGGTGCCCAATCGTTCATCTTCTCGATGGTGCCCCGAGAATCGGTGCCGTGCTCAGGAAATCGCGCGCGCCCGGATCGGCCGCAGCGTGAAGCGGCGGCGGTCGAAATCCCAGAACAGGTAGATCGGCCATTGCGCGGTGTGCGCCAGCCACGCTCCCGTTACCACCGCGCGGTGATAGGGGAGCACGTCGTAACCGTGTTCGGAGATGGTGCGCAATCCGGAGAGCTGGAACTGCCACCAGTCGCGGGGATTGGTGCGGCGGCGGCGTGGGGAGGTGGTGGCGCGCATATCGAGCAACTGATCGATGCGCTGTCCGCGGGTGGTGAGGCACAGGGCTAGATCCAGATCCTCCACCACATGGGAGCCGGTATTGGTGAATTCGCGGATCGCTTCCCAGGAGGCTTTGCGGATACCCATATTCGGCCCGTGCATATTGCCGACGCGCCCGCCGAGTTTCCCGCGGCGGATCTGGATCCAGAAGCCGATGCGCAGGAAGAAGCCGACGGGGGAGTCGTGGTAGGTGGTGATTCCGGTGACCGCAGCGGTCTCCGGATGCTCGATGAAGTGGCGGCGGATGGTGGCCGCCCAGGTGGGGTCGGTCAGGGTGTCGCCGTCGGTACGGGCGATGAATTCGCCACGCGCGGAATCGAATCCGGTATTGCGGGCCCGGGCGAGCCCGCGGCGCGATTCCTCGACGATGTGAATCCTCGGGTGGGCCTCCTGGTAGCGGCGCAGGATTGTGGGAGTGTCGTCGGTGGAACCGTTGTCCACGACAATGATTTCGTCCACCGCCTGCTGTTCGAGGATTCGGTCGAGTGTGGCGGAGATACCGGCTGCTTCGTTCAGCACCGGTACGACAACGGACAGAACCACGGAATCGGTGCTGTGACTTGGCATGCGCACAATCCTCGAGTCGCCCGCGTGCTTGGACCAGACCCAGAAGTCACCAGCCCCAGAAGGTGGGGTGGAAGAACTATCGGCTGGGCGCGCGGCCCAGGCCGACGGTGGCGGTCGCGAGCGTGCGGCGCAGCCGCCAGGGCAGCGCGGCGAACAGGGTCGTCATGGCGGCGGCCATACCGGTGAGATCGTCGCGGCCGGACAGGTAGGCGCGCTGACGCGGCGCGGGCAGTGCGAAGAAGGCGTCGAAGAACAGCGGAATGTCCTGTGGCGCAAGCGACAACAGTGCGCGCAGCCCCGCCGAGCGCAGCCGGTACACGGTGCGGGCCGAGCCGGTCCAGAGGGCGTCACCGGCGACGGCGGCATCGGCCAGGAGCAAGGCGGTGGCCACGCTGTAGCCGGTGGCCGGATGCATCAGCGCGCCCGCGGCGCCGAAGGCGTGCGGACCGGGACGCCCGCCCTGCACCGGGAACCGCACCCGCTCGATCGGCTCGTCGCCGGTGAGAGTGATTCCGCGGCACCGCAATCGATATTCGAGCCGGGTGCGCAGCTCGGTGGTGTCCAGCGCGGGGCGTCCGGCAAGGCAGGTCTCCTCGAGGAGCATGGTGTCCGTGCCCAGCGGCACCGCGTACAGAAACGACGGTGGCGCATCGGGATCCGCGCCATTGTCGGCGCGCCAGTCCATGAACAACGTGTCGGGTTCGGACCACCGCCGCCGGTCGACCACCACGCCGAAGGCTGTCTGCTCGGCGAGCGCGGGGGAGCGCGGCACACCCCGGGCGTCGATCACCCGCCCGCCCGCCAGGATCGCGCCCGAGGCCAGCCGCACCGACGGCAGATCCAGGGCGTGCCCGCTGCGCGCCGGGCCCGCGATCCGCACCACGCGATCGGCAATGATCCGCGCCCCGCTCAGATCGAGTGAATCCTGCAGCCGCGCGGTATCGAATACAACGTAGCGACGATCCAATTCGGCCCGCCGGGTGCCCCAGGCCACCGGCCGGTCGACGCCTGCGGCGACCACCGACGGCGGCAGCCAGCCGGGCAGTTCATCGGCCCAGGCCGCATAGGTGGCGGTCCACCGCCGGTGTGGTTGCGGATCGATCACCGTGACCGATAGTCCCCGTGACAGCGCCCGATGCGCGAGCGCCCGGCCCGCCGGGCCGGATCCGCAGACGACGAGATCACTGGTGGTCACCCTGCGATTGGATCATGCCGGGCGCCCGTCATACGCTTCGGTAACGATTGCCGGGCCGGGGAGGGCCGGTAACTGCGAAAGGTTGAGAGATGACGTATCCCCCCGGACCGCCGTCCGGACCCGGATTCGGTGGCGACCCGAATGCGCACGGCCAGCAGCCGGAACCGGACGCGGCATGGTGGGAGGGGCCCGCGACACCCCCGGCCGCACAACCGGTCTGGCCCGCGCCGGAGCAGGGGGGGTGGCAGGGGCAGCCCGTGCAGGGGGCCTGGCCCGGACAGCCCGGGCAGCCGGATTGGGCTGCGCAGCAAGGATATCCGCAGCAAGGGTATCCACAGCAGCCCGGCTATCCGCCGCCGCAGCCGCGGAAATCCAATACCGGAATGATCGTGGGCATCGCCGTCGGCGTGGTGGCCCTGCTCGCCGTGGCCGTGGGCGCGATCGTCGTCTTCACCGGCGGCGACGACTCCGGCCGGACCACCGTCGCCTCGGCCACGACGACCACCACCTCCAGCGCGCCCACCACCACGCGCCGCACCACCACGACGACCACGAAGGCCGCACCCGCCGGTGGTCACTTCAGCTACACCGAATACAGCGGCGCCTGGAACTTCCGGCTCGGCGACGTGGCGCTGCAGGCCGACTGGGTCACCGGCAACGACTACAGCGATTGCGCGCCCGTCGAGGAAACCGGCAAGCTCACCAGCCTCGGTTGCCAGTACAGCGCCGAGTTGGTCTGGCAGGCCGAGGGCGGCGCCCTCATGCTCACCCAGTACGTCCTCGGCATGGGCGACGCCGCCAAGGCTTCGGGCGCCGAAGGCCAATTCGACGACAAGGACATCCGCCTGAACCCTGGCAGCTACATCGCCGACTGGGAGACCGGCAAGTGGCGCGACGGCAGCGAGAAGGAGTTCCTGGTCATCACCTTCGCCACCGCCACCGCGGCCGTCGATGCCGACACCGTCGAGAAGTACCTGCGCTACCGCCATCAGGACACCGTCGGCGCGCTGATGTTCCGCTGACGAGCGCCCGGGACACGCTGGTCGCTGCCGATTTGCTGCTTGGTGGACTGCGGGTAAACGCCGTTGTTATGGGTTTGTAACAATTGGTAACCCGGCGCATGCCATCCTGTGCGGCGGCAATGGCACGTCGAATTGGGAGCACCAGCGTTGACAGCGTTTCTCGACACGATCAACAGCTATATCTGGAGTAAAGGGCTGATCTACCTGTGCCTGGCGGTCGGAGTGTATTTCTCCGTGCGCTCACGGTTCGTCCAGGTGCGGCAGATCCCGGAGATGATCCGGTTGATGCGCAATGGCGAGGACTCGCCGTCGGGTGTGACATCGTTCCAGGCCCTGGCCATGTCGCTGGCGGGTCGCGTCGGCACCGGCAATATCGCCGGTGTGGCCACCGCGATCGCATTCGGCGGGCCGGGCGCGCTGTTCTGGATGTGGGCGGTGGCCTTCCTGGGCGCGTCGACATCGTTCGTGGAATGCACGCTCGGCCAGATCTACAAGACCCGCGATCGGCTCACCGGCGAATATCGCGGCGGGCCCGCGTACTACTTCAGCAAGGCCATGGCGCATACCCGCGCCGCCGGGCTGTTCAAGGTCTACGGCGCGATCTTCGCCGCGGTGACCGTGATCGCCTGCGGTGTGCTGATGCCCGGCGTGCAATCCAATTCGATCGCCTCGTCGATGAACCAGGCGTGGGGTCTGGGCAAGTGGCCGGTGGCCGTCGGTACGGTCATCGTGCTGGCCTTCGTGATCGTGGGCGGCGTCAAGCGCATCGCGGTGTTCGCCTCGGTCGTGGTGCCGTTCATGGCGATCGTGTACATCGGCCTGGCGCTGGTCGTGGTGCTGGTCAATGCGAGCGAGATCCCCGCGGTCCTGAACATGATCTTCGCCAGCGCATTCGGCGTGGACTCGGTGTTCGGCGCGATCATCGGCTCGGCCGTGCTGTGGGGCGTCAAGCGCGGTGTGTACTCCAATGAGGCCGGGCAGGGCACCGGGCCGCATTCGGCGGCCGCCGCCGAGGTGTCGCATCCGGCCAAGCAGGGCCTGGTGCAGGCCTTCGCGGTCTACGTCGACACCCTGTTCGTCTGCACCGCAACGGGATTCCTGATTCTCTCGACCGGCGCCTACCGCGTGTTCGAGGGGGAGAGCGCCACGGGCCGGGTGCTCGGCGACGGCGGTGTGCTGCCCTCGGACGCCGCGGTGGGACCGGCCTACGCGCAGGTCGGCTTCGATTCGATGTGGAGCGGGGCGGGCTCGACCTTCATCGCGGTCTCGCTGTTCTTCTTCTGCCTGACCACGATCATCGCGTACTACTACATGGCCGAGACCAACCTGCGGTTCCTGCTCGGCAAATTCGCCTCGGCCCCGGTTCCGCTGCTGCGCGGGACGGTCGGATCGAACGCCACCATGGTGTTGCAGGCGCTCATCCTGGCCTCCGTCGCGGCCGGTGCGGTCACCACCGCGACGACCGCGTGGACCCTCGGCGATATCGGCGTGGGATTGATGGCGTGGCTCAATATCATCGGCATCATCATCCTGCAGGGCCCGGCCTACAAGGCGCTGTGGGATTACGAGCGGCAGCAGAAGGACGGGAAGGATCCGGTCTTCGATCCGCTGGCCCTGGGCATTCCGGGCGCCACGTTCTGGGAGACCTATGAGCCGCGGCGCGCGAAGGAAAGCGTGAACACACCGGCCTAGCCGGACCTACCCGTGCCGCCGTGCGCCGCAACCGTGGCGTGCGGCGTCATCGGGCGAGTAGCACCGCAGCCAGGGTGATCGCACCCGGAAGCGCCTGGGCGAACAGGATGCGGCGGCTCGCGGTGGCCGCGCCGTACAGGCCCGCGACCACAACGCACGCGGAGAAGAAGACCTGAGCGGCATGGCCGACCGGGTCAGCGGCGAGCAGGCCCCAGAGGAGCCCGGCGGCGAGGAATCCGTTGTAGAGGCCCTGGTTGGCGGCCAGGGCCTTGGATTCCTCGGCGAATTCGGCGGTGGTGCCGAAGGTGGCACGGACGCGCGGGGTGGTCCACAGGAACATCTCCAGCACCAGGATGTAGAGGTGCAGGGCGGCAAGCAGTCCGACCAGTATTTCGGCAATGACTCGCATGATCGCAGCCTTCCTGTTCGCCGATTGATTCCGACAGCTTGACAGACGGCGCCGCGGATCGGCGGCAGGCGCGCGGCGCACCACGCCGTCGTGACCGCGCCGAGGTGGTGCGGTCAACACGCGGATCGCCGGGGCTATGCGTCCGGAGGGGTGACCGTGGTGTCGGCGAACGAATGGTGCTCGTGCGCGACCCGCCAGCGGCCGTCGTCAACCAAGGCCGGAACCCCTGCGCGGCACAGAGATTCCCCCGGGGCCTGCCGGGCGGGGCGGCGGTATCGCTCGAGCGTGTGTCAAACCACTATCTACCTGGCACATTACCGAGACAAATCGCAGCTATCCAGGAAGTAAGTAGCCGCTTTCACTCATTTCGAGTACTGGTCCCGGGGAAGTGCCGATGCGCACTCGATTTCGCTGTCTCGTCGCGGCCGTGCTGGTCATGGCCGCTGTCCTGCTCCTGGTCGCCGGGGCCGCGGGCACCATACCGGAGGGGCACGGCGGCACGCTCGGCGACGATTTCCTCTGGGGTGTGGCGGCTTCTGGATTCCAATCCGAAGGCCGGTCACCCGACAGCAATTGGACCCGCTATATCGAAGCCAATCCGGGCTGGGACCGTCTCGGCGATTCCGTCGATTTCCGATCCCGCTTCCGGTCCGACATCGCGCTGGCCGAGGAGCTCGGTGTGCGGGTTTTTCGAATCGGCGTGGAATGGGCGCGGCTGGAACCTCGACCGGGAGAGTGGGATCCGTCCGCCTTCGCCTTCTACGACGAGGTGATCGACGCCATCGCGGCGGCCGGAATGCGACCGATGCTGACCCTGGACCACTGGGTGTATCCGGGGTGGGAGGTCCACCGGGGCGGCTGGCGCAACCCCGCCATGGTGGCGGACTGGCTCACCGCCATGCGCAAGGTCGTCGACCGCTACGTGAGCCGCGACCCGATCTGGGTGACCATCAACGAGCCGGTCGCCTACATCATGCACGAGTTACGCCATAACGGGACCGACGCCGACCAGATGCTGAACCGGGTGGCGCAGGCGCACAACGGCATCTATGACTACATCCACCAGGTGCGGCCGAACGCGATGGTCACCAGCAATCGGCTACGTCGCCGGAGCGGAGCCACAGGTGAACGGACCACTCATGGCGCTCATCGGCGGCAAACTCGATTTCGTCGGCATCGACTACTACTTCGGCTACGAGACGCCGGAACTCGCCGCGATCACGCCCGGCGGCCCGGTGCCCGTGGGCATCTGGGATCTGCCGGTCTATCCCGAGGGCATCTATTATGCGCTGCAACGCTATTCGCAGATGTTTCCAGGCAAGCCCTTGTGGATCGTCGAGAACGGGATGCCCACCGAAGACGGGCAATCCCGCACGGACGGCTACACCCGCTCCGACCATCTGCGCGACACCGTCTACTGGCTGCAGCGTGCGCAGGCCGACGGCATGAACATCATCGGCTACAACTACTGGAGTCTGACCGACAACTACGAATGGGCCTCCTAAACACCGCGATCCGGACTCTACACGGTGAACGTCCGCACCGACCCGACCCTGAACCGCATACCCACCGACGCGGTCGGCGCCTACCGCGACATCATCACCGGCAATGGCGTGCCCGCCGACTATCTACCGCTCCGCCCACCCACCGACTGCCGCCTGGTCGACCCTCCCGCCAGCTGTGCCACCCCGCTCACAGCGCCCTGACACCACCGGATCTCGGTGCGGGTCGGGCAACCGACAGTTTCAATCAATGATTGAATCGGTGATTGAGACATGGTTCACTGGTCCGCATGCCGGACCGGATCTCCCTCGATACCCGTGAGCGGCTGCTGGCCGCCGCCGAGCGGTTGCTGCTGACGCGGCCCTACGAGGAGGTGTCGGTGCGCGGCGTGTGCACCGAGTCGGGGGCGAATCCCGCTGCGGTGCACTATCACTTCGGGTCGAAGGACGCGCTGGTCGGGGCGCTGCTGGAGGATCGACTCGGGCCGTTGTGGGCCGAGCGGCTGGGTGCCGTGACGGCGCGGCGAGTCGAGGTGCCCGCGATCGTCGACGCGGTGATCGCACCGTTCGTGGATCTGGCCGGGGATCCGATCGGGCGGTTGCATCTGCGGCTGCTGGCCGGATTCGTGCTCGGCAGGCATGCGACGACCTGGCGGCAGCCGTGGTTTCGCATGGATTCGTGGGTGCCGCTGCTGCCGGAACTGAGCAAGTCGGAGAGCCGTCGGCGCTGGCAGCTGGCCTTCGATCTGATTATCGCGAGGTTCGGCAGCGCCGAGCAGCGCGCGCTGCCGGAGCAGGCCGTCGAATCGCTGAAGACGTTCGTGATCGCCGGGCTGACCGCGCCCGAACAGAGGTAGGAAGAACCATGCACGACGATGTGTTCGAGCCGGTGCGGCTGGGGCCGATCACCTTGCGCAACAGGGTGATCAAGGCGGCGACCTTCGAAGGCCGCACGCCGGACGCGCTGGTCACCGAGGACCTGATCCGCTTCCATCGCGAGGTGGCGGCGGGCGGTGTCGGGATGACGACGGTGGCCTACTGTGCCGTCGCGCCCGGCGGCCGCACCGACCGGCATCAGATCTGGATGCGCCCGGAAGCCGTTCCGGGACTGCGGGAATTGACCGATGCCGTGCACGCCGAGGGCGTGGCCGCCAGCGTGCAGATCGGCCACGCCGGGCCGGTCGCCAATGCGGCCTCCAATCATCTTCCCGCCCTTGCCCCCAGCCGGATGTTCAGCCCACTCGGCATGCGCCCCATGCGGGTTCCGTCCGAAGCCGAGATCGCCGACCTCGTCACCGCGCACGCCGATGCCGCCCGGCTGGCCGCCGACAGCGGTTTCGATGCCGTCGAAATCCACGTGGGCCACAACTATCTGGCGAGCTCGTTCTTGAGCCCGTTACTGAATCGCCGCACCGACGGCTACGGCGGCTCGCCCGCCGCCCGCGCCCGCTTCCCCCGCGAGATCGTCCGGGCCGTCCGCGACGCGGTGGGGGACCGGCTGGCCGTGATCGCCAAACTCAATATGGAAGACGGTGTCCGAGGCGGCCTGACCGTCCCCGAATCGCTGCGCGTGGCCGCCTGGCTGGAGGCCGACGGCGCCCTCGACGCCCTCGAACTCACCGCGGGCAGCTCCCTGCTCAACCCGATGCTGCTCTTCCACGGCGCGGCCCCCCCGCCGCGAATTCGCGAAAGTCCCTCCGGGCCCGGCCCGCTGGGGCTTCCGCGCCGCAGGCCGGGCCTTCCTCAAGGAATACCCGTACCGCGCCGCCTACCTCCTGGAGCGGGCTCGCCAATTCCGCCGCGAACTGTCCATGCCGCTGATCCTGCTGGGCGGCATCACCGACCTCGACGGCATGCGCCTGGCCCGCGCCGAAGGCTTCGACTTCGTCGCCATGGGCCGGGCCCTGCTGCGCGAACCGAACCTGTTGCGCCGCATCCAATCCGACCCGTCGACCCGCTCCGCCTGCACCCACTGCAACGAGTGCATGCCCACCATCTACACCGGCACCCGCTGCGTCTTCCGCCTGGATCAGATGCCACCCGTGGACAGCAACCCGCCATCCACCCGCACGGTCTCCCCGGTAATCCACCCGGCCGCATCCGAAGCGAGGAACCCCACCAGCGTCGCCACATCCTCCGGCGACCCCAACCGCTTCATCGGATAAGCATCGGCCGCCGCCTCCTCATCCGCCGAATACAACGGATCCGCGAACTTCGTCTTGATCACCCCCGGCGCCACCGCATTCACCCGAATCCTCGGCCCCAACTGCCAAGCCAGCTCCTCGGTCAACCGAATCAGCGCCGCCTTGGAGGCCCCATACGCGGCGATCACCCCGGTCGAGCGGATCCCTGCCACACTGGCCAGATTGACAACGGCCCCACCGTTGTCCCGCATCCAAGCTTTATAGGCTTCCTGGATATACCCCAGCGCCGCAAGCACATTCACATCGAAGATCTTCCGCACCGCATCCAGATCCGCCTCCATCAGCGACCCGTAGACGGGATTGATGCCGGTGTTGTTGATCAGAATATCCAACGACCCGAACTCCGCCACCGCAGTAGCCACCTGCTCCGCCCGAGCCCCCGCATCCCCCGAGTTCCCCGCCACCGCGACAACCTTCCCCGGGTGCCCCAACCCCCGCAGCCGCTCCGCAGCCTCCTCCAACGCCTCCTGCTTCCGCGCAGTGATTACCACACTGGCCCCCCGCCCGAGCAGCTCCGCCGCCACCGCAAACCCGATACCCCGGCTGGCGCCACTGACCAGCGCCCCCTTGCCCTTCAGATCATCGCTCATGTGACGGCACGTTACTTCAGTCACGCCACCTGGGCGCATCTGCCCCCGAAAAGGTTCATGACGTCGCATCGTATCGGCGGTACCGCCTCAGAACAGCCGATCATCCGAAGGCTCCGGTACGGGCATGGTCCGCATGCGCACCTCGTCGTCGATGACATCCTGAATCGCGTCGATCTGATTCTGAACGGCCTCGCCGTGCGCCACCAGCTCGACCCGGTCGGGCTCGGTGAGGCTCTCGGCGTCGAGCTTCTCGAAAACGCATGAGCGCGCTGACCGTAAGTCTTCCAGGTTGCTGTCCGGCTCCACGGGAGTTCACCCTACGTCCGGAACCCGACGAGCTCAGCAGGGGACCATCGGCCGATGAGGTCGGCCGCTGTCTTGCGCGGTCGATTACTTATCCGAAGTTCCGCGCTGGCTTGGAACGCCGGTAGTCCGACCGATGCGCCGGTCGCGTCCGGCTCCGTACGTTCACTCCTGCAGGACCAATCGATACCGATGCAGTCCGCGGTCGGGTTCAGGAGGACGGTATGAACAGCGAAGTCACTCGATACATCGACAAGGCGTTGCCGTGGCAGGTCGAGGTCTGCGAACGGCTGCGGGCGATGGTTGCCACGACACTGCCCGGGGTGGAAGAGCAGATGTTGTACGGCAAACCGCATTTTCTGATGAACGGCCAGCACGCCGCTTTGATCCATGTGGCCAGGAACAAGGTGTCGTTCCTGGTGTTCAATGCCGCCGAGATCGACCCGGTGCCGGGAGTGCTCCGGTCGATGGGTAATGGTGAGCGCAAGACCGCCGACATCACCGAAGGGCAGGACACCGACTACGACCTGTTGGCCCGCGTTCTCGCCGAGGCCGGAAAAACCCTCTGACACCGCGAATGCCGTTGCATCCTGTTGCCGGGACCACGCACAGGACGAGAATCAGCAGGCTCACCATCGTCGGGATGAGCAAGTAGGCGGAATCGGTGTTGAACAGTTGCGCGATGCCCGCGATCAGCCCCACTCCGGACGCCAGGATCAACAAGACTTGGCCCGCGGCGTCGGCCGATACATAGACGGTCCACGGGATTCCAGCACTTCCGGTCAGCAGACCGAGGATCAGCGCGATGAAGCCTGCGGCGACCGCAGTTGCGCTCTGCGAGTTGGGCTTCGGCAACTCCGGTTGACCATACGGGTCTTTCGCAGCCCAATCCCCTTCTCGTTTCGGGCGAACCTGCTACGCGCGGTCCACGACACGGTTCCCCGGTGGATCTCCGCCGCGGTCGTTGCGGCCAGAGCGAAGCGGAAAGCGCTGGGGCGCGTCAGTTTTCCGGCACCCCGTAGGCGCGCAGGAAAGTGTCCACCGCCGCCGTGGCGACGGTGCGCATCTCGGCGGTGGGGACCTTGCGCGTGCCGAGGCGGGAGCGGCCCTCCATCGGGCCGGTGATCAGCACCAGGAATTGTTCGGCGGCGGTGGCCGGATCGCCCGCGCGCAGGTGGCTGGAGAGCGCGAGGCGGGCCAGCCGGTCGGCGAGGGCTTCGGCCAGTTGGTCCGAGGTGCGGGAGACGACGATGTCGATGAGGTCGGGGAACTGCGCGACCTGGGCGTAGGTGAGCCAGCGTAGGGACCGCGACCGGTCGGCGCAGCAGGCCTTGATGAGCCGGTAGGCCACGTCCTCGAGGGTGGCGCGCACGTCCGGGCCCGGGGTGCGCAAGCGTTCGACCACGGCCAGGTTTTCCGCCAGCACCGCGACGGTGCACGCTCGTTCATTCAGGGAAAAATCGCAATGACCACAACGACTTCCGCGCAGGGCGATACGTCGGCGGAGGTGTTTCCGCGGCGTTGGGCGGCCATGGTCGTGCTCGTGCTCGTGTTCACGCTGGACCTGCTGAATGTCACGATCGTGAATGTCGGGCTCCCGGCCATTCAGGCGGATCTCGGCGGCACGCCCTCACAGGTCGGGTGGATGGCCACGGCCTATCTGCTGGCCTTCGCGGCCGCCCTGATCACCGCCGCCCGCCTCGGTGATCTGTTCGGGCGCAAGCGCGTATTCCTCATCGGCCTGGCCGCTTTCGCGCTCGCCGGGGCCTGGTCGGCGCTCGCGCAGGGGCCCGGCGAACTCATCGCCGCCCGCGCCGCACAGGGCGCCGCCGCCGCGATTCTGGCGCCGCAGGTGCTGACCAGCCTGTTCGTCTTGTTCCGCGGTCCCGAACGGGCCACGGTGCTCGGCATATTCGGCGTGGTCGCGGGACTCGCCCAGGCCGGGGGCTTGTTGCTGGGCGGTGTGCTGGTCACCGTGGACATCGCGGGCCTGGGCTGGCGGGCGATCTTCTGGATCAGCGTTCCGGCCGCACTGATACTGCTGGGCTTCGGAGCGTGGCTGATTCCGAAGACGCGTTGCGGCCGCGCTGGCTCACGGCGGTCGGATTGACCGCGGGCTTGTGGCCATCGTGTTCCCGCTGCTGGAGGGCCGCACCTACGACTGGGCGCCGTGGACCTGGCTGCTGCTCATCGCGGGCATCGCGCTCGTCGCGCTGGTGGCCATCGGCGAACATCGCAATCCCGCCCGGCGCGCCGGAGCGCTGCTGCCGCTGGACCTGTTGCGCGCACGCACCAGCAGTGTGGCGCTCTGGGTGCAGTTGGTCGCCTTCGCCGCCTTCAGCGGTTTCCTGCTCGTCTTCGTCCTGTGGCTGCAGGAAGGCCAGGGCTACACCGCACTTCGCGCAGGTGTGGTGACCGTCGCCTTCTCGGTCGGCGGCCTGGCCATCGCCCCGCTCGTCGGTCGCCTCACGGTGCGGTTCGGCCGCCTGACCGTGGCCGTGGGCACGTTGACCGGAGCGATCGGCACTCTCGCCATCCTCGGTGCGGCCACTGCGCGGTCGGCGTCGCCTCCCTCAGCGCCATCTTCTTCGGCTACGCCGCCGACGGCGACTTCAGCGGCGCCCTGATCGCCAGCGCCTGGACGATCATCCCCGCGCTCGTCGTCGGCTCCGCACTCTGCTTCGCCCTACCTTCCCCGTCTACCTCCGGAACGGACTAGAGGGTTTCATACTGAAACGTCATCGGGTCAACGGTAGGGTGGCCTGCGGTAACCCGGGCGTTAACGGGTTGCGTCACAGCCAATTTGGGAGATTCATGAAGCACAAGAGGTTCGCTGCCACCGCGTTGATGGCTATTGCTGCTACCGGTATTGCCGCGGGGACCGGATATGCGGCGTCGGCGGAACCGGCTCCGATCGAGCAGGTGCAACCTGCCAAGCCGCAATTCCAGGGGCAGGAGCAGGGCGTCGACTATAAAGTGACGATGGCCGAAATCGGCAATCAGATCATTACCGAGGTGACCGGCGGGCGGTTCGGGCTCGATGCGGCCACGAAGACGGTGGCGTTGCGGAACACCGCCGGGGATACCGTTTTCCAGGTGCCGTTGGTGGGCGAGTGGGAGGGTAAGCCGTATGAGCTGGCCGCCGCCGTCGACAATGACGGGGGCAAGCTCACCTTGAGCCCGGTCTCGGCTCCCGCGGGGACGATCAAGGACATCAGCTCACAGGAGTGGTTCATGGCCGAACTGCAGCGCGCCTCGCTGGGTGCGCTCATCGGCGGCATCATCGGCTTCTTCGTGCTCGGCGTCGGCGCCATCCCGGGCGCGATCATCGGGCTGCTGATCGCCGGTGGTCAGCCGCTGATCGCTTCGGGCTCGGCATATTTCAGCGGGCAACCCTGAAAACGCTGATTCTGGGCGGCACCCGGGAAGCCCGGGATCTGGCCGCCCTCGCGGCCGGCGAGCGAGGATTCGAGATCGTCTCCTCGCTCGCCGGTCGCGTGCGCGACCCGCTGCTGCCGGTCGGCGAGGTGCGCGTGGGGGGTTTCGGCGGGGCCGACGGGCTGCGGGAATGGCTGGCGGGCAATGCGATCGACGCCCTGGTGGACGCCACGCATCCGTTCGCCGAGGGCATTACCGCCAATGCCGCGGCCGCTGCGGCAAGCCTCGGTCTGCCGCTGCTGCATGTGCGCCGCCCGGCCTGGACCGAAACGGAGGGGGACCGCTGGATTCGAGTGCCGAATCTGGCGTGGGCCGCCGAGACGGTGGCCGAGGTGGGGGAGCGGGTCTTTCTGACCATCGGGCGGCAAGGCGTGGGGGCCTTCGCCGCATTGGATCGGCAGTGGTTTCTCATCCGCGCCATCGATCCGCCGGAGGGTGCGCTGCCGCCGCGGCACGAATTGCTGCTGGCGCGTGGACCGTTCACCATTGCCGAGGAAGTCCGATTGATGACCGAGCACTGCATCGACGTGCTGGTGACCAAGGACAGCGGCGGCGCGCAGACCGAAGCCAAGCTCGCCGCCGCGCGCGGTCTGGGGCTGCCGGTCGTGGTCGTGGATCGCCCCCTGCTGCCCGCGGAGGCCGCCACGGTGGAGACCGCGGCCGCCGCCTGGGAGTGGCTGCGCCGCCAAGCCGAGCTGCGGTCGCGGCGGGGCTGAGCCGGATCAGCTCAGGCGGCTGGTGCGTTCGAGTAGTTCGGGTAGCCGGTCGAACCATTCGAGGACCGCGCGCTCGTAGCGGATGCCGAAATCGAGGGTGGCGCGTTCGAACGGGGACATGCGCTGTTCGTCGTGGCCGGACATATAGCCGGAGAGGCGATGTTCGTGGATGGAGCGATTGGCGGCGATGATCCGGTCGAGGCGGTGGCGGTCGACGAATTCGCCGAAGGACAGGGTCAGCAGCAGCGGGACGCGAATCGTCTCCGCGCCCGGATCGCGGGCGATCCACTCCGCGAACGCCTCCCGGCCCTCCTCGGTAATGCGGTAGGGGGTGCGGTCGCGCGCACCCGCTTCGCCCTTCTCGACCAGGCCGTGCTGGTGCATGGTGGCGAGTTCCCGGTACACCTGGCTCTGGGTGATGGTCCAGAAGTCGCCGATGCGCTCCTGCGCGAGGGCGACCAGATCCCATCCGGACATATCGCCCTGGTGTAGGAAGCCCAGTAAGGACGCGGCCGTCGAATTGAGCGGGCGCCGAGTCGTACTGTCTGCCACTGCCACTCCTTCCAGCCTACATTCCACTATGGAATATTAGTCACCGTATCGCCGCGAGGTGAACACCCGGGGTCCATCGGCCGCGTCGAACACGGTGGTCGTGGACGCGCCGACAATGAGCAGCGTGCGCATATCGACCTCGGCCGGATCCAGATCGCCGAGCGCGACCACGCGCACCGTCTCCGTGGGTCCGCCGACGTCGCGGCCGATCACCACCGGCGTCTCCGGCTTGCGGTGCTCGAGCACCAGATCGCGCATGGCCGCCACCTGCCAGGTGCGCTGCGAAGACGCCGGGTTGTAGACGGCGAAGGCCATATCGGCGGCGGCCACGGCCGAAATGCGTTGCGCCACCACATCCCACGGTTTGAGGCGATCCGAGAGGGAGATCATCGCGAAGTCGTGCCCCAGCGGCGCGCCCATCCGGCTCGCCACCGCGCTGGCGGCCGTCACCCCCGGCAGGACGCGCACCGGCACATCCCGCCACTGCGGATCCGCGGATTCCTCGACCACCGCGGCCGCCATCGCGAAGACGCCCGGATCTCCCGAGGACACCACCACGACCCGCGCGCCCGCCTTGGCCAGATCTAAAGCCATTCCGGCCCTTTCGGATTCGACCTTGTTATCGCTCGCATGGCGGCGCTGACCCGGTCGCACCGGTACGCGATTCACGTACGTCGTGTAGCCGACGATATCGGTCGCCGCGGCCACTGCGGCCGCGACCTCGGGGGTGGTCCAGCCCGCATCGCCCGGTCCCAGTCCGACCACCACCACCTCGCCTCGCGAATCGCTGTGCGTCACGGTGTGGTTCGTCGCCGCGCTCGCCGCCGGATCGGTCGAATCGGAGGCGTTGCCCGTCAAGGGGATTCGAGTGGCCGGGGCCGGGCCGGGGACGATCGTGATCGCGAAGTAGGGGACCTCGGCGTCGTCGACATCGGCGGCGCGCAGCACCCGCTGCCGGGTGCTGCTGGCGCGCTCGACATAGTAGGCGTCGTCGAGACGGCCCGAATCGGCGAGCGCTCGGCGCACGCCGGGATAGGTGCGGCCGAGCTTCATGATGGCGGCGGCGTCGGTCTCGCGCAGGCGGCGCGTCAGTTCCGCGGTGGGCATGGTGCCCGGCAGGATGGTGAGGACCTGCTCGCCTTCGACCAAGGGGGTGCCGAGAGCGGCCGAGGCGGCGCTGACCGACGTGACGCCGGGAATGATCTCGGTCTCGAAGCGATCGGCCAGACGGCGGTGCATATGCATGAAGGAGCTGTAGAACAGCGGATCACCGGCGGCGAGCAGAGCCACCGAGCGACCGGCGTCGAGATGCTCGGCGAGCCTCGCGGCGGCGCGCTCGTAGAACTCGTCGATCGCGCCCTGATATCCGCCGGGATGATCGGTCGTCTCGGTGGTGACCGGATAGACGAGATGCTCCTCGAGCTGCCAGTCGCGCATATACGGCGCGGCGATAGCTCGCGAGATGCTGCGCCCATGGCGCGCGCTATGGAAGGCGATCACATCGGCCGCGCCGATGACCCGCGCGGCCTTCACCGTCACCAGTTCCGGATCACCCGGGCCGAGCCCGATACCCCAGAGCTTGCCGCTCATTCCTGTTCGCTCGCAATCGCATTGAGGGCGGCCGCGGTGATCGCACTGCCGCCGCGTCGGCCGCGGACGGTCAGGAACTCGACCCCGCCGTATTCGGCCAGGGCCTGCTTCGATTCCGCGGCCCCGATGAACCCGACCGGAATACCGAGCACGGCCGCGGGGCGCGGCGCACCGGCATCGAGCATGTCGAGCAGATAGAACAGCGCGGTCGGCGCATTCCCGATCGCTACCACCGCGCCATCCAGCCGATCACGCCAGAGCTCCAGCGCCGCAGCCGATCTGGTGTTGTTCAGGGCCGCGGCGAGATCCGGCACGCGCGGATTGTCGAGCAGGCACAGCACATCATTGTCCGCGGGCAGCCGCTTGCGCGTCACGCCCGAGGCAACCATCTTCGCGTCGCACAGAATCGGCGCGCCGGTTAGCAGCGCCGCCCGCGCCTTCGCCACGACATCGGTGCTGAACGCGACGTCCTCCGCCAGATCCACCTGCCCGCAGGCATGAATCATCCGCACGACGACCCGCGACACATCGTCCGGAAAGCGCGTCAACTCCGCCTCGGCGCGAATCGTGGCAAACGATCGCCGATAGATCTCGGCCCCGTCGGTCAGGTAGCTGGTACGCACATCGGACATGCGTCCCACCCTAAGTCGCCCCGCTCACACCCCCACACAAGGGGTCGCCCGGGGTGCAGGTAATGGTGCGGGCAAACATCGAGAAGAGCCCTGCATCAGTACCTGCTCGGGGTCAGGTGCGGGGGCGTTCGAGGAGGCGGGACATGACGATGCTGCTTCGGGTGCGGCCTACTCGGGCGTTTTCTCGGATACGTTCGACTGTTGATTCGATTTCGGCCATATCTGTGGCCATGACGTGGACCAATGCGTCCGCTTCGCCTGCGATCGTCCAGACGCCGACTACCTGGGGGATCGGTTCGAGGCTGCGGCGCAGTTCGGCCGGAGAGATGTTGTCGCGGTAGAAGACTTCGACGTACGCCTCGGTGCGCCAGCCTAATGCGGCCGGATTCACGACCGCGGTGAAGCCGGTGATCTGGCCGCCCGCGACCATCTTGTCGACTCGGCGCTTCACGGCGGGGGCCGAGAGGCCGATGGCCGCGCCGATCTCCTGGAACGAGGCGCGGGCGTGCTTGAGGAGGTGTCCGAGAATTCGCCGGTCCAGATCGTCCACGCTGATCCTTTCACTACTGCGCAACGAATCGCTGCAGATTTCAAGATCTCCGCAATGAATCGCTATTTCTGGCGCAACGGTACGCCATTTACCTTCGTGTCAACGCCTGTCCGCGCCGACTTGCCAGGGAGTCCCCGTTGACGTCCGTAACTACCCTTCCCACCCCCGAACCGACCGGTGCTCGCCGCTCCACCCCGCGGCAGTACCTCATGTGCCGCCCGGATTATTTCGACGTCACCTACGTCATCAATCCGTGGATGGACGCCTCCACCCCCATCGATCGCGCGCTCGCTCTCGCCCAATGGGAGAACTTGCGGGCGATCTATGAACGCCACGGCCATCAGGTCGAGGTCATCGACGGTGTGCCCGGCCTGCCCGATATGGTGTTCGCCGCGAACGGCGGCCTGGTCATCGGCGACCGCGCCATCTCCGCCCGCTTCGCCAACCCCGAGCGCACCGCCGAAGGCCCGGCCTACCACGACTGGATGTCGGCCCGGGGTCGCTACCAGTTGACCGCCGCCAGCGAAACCAACGAGGGCGAAGGCGATTTCGCTGTCACACGGGATCGCATCCTCGCGGGTACCGGCTTCCGGACTTCCCGGACCGCGCATGCGGAAGTAGCCGAATTCTTCGGGTTGCCCGTGGTCTCGCTGGAGCTCATCGACCCGCGGTTCTACCATCTCGACACCGCCGTCATGGTTCTCGACGGCACCATCGCCTACTATCCGGCGGCATTCAGCGGGGACAGTGCGCGGCTGCTGGCGCGCATGTATCCCGACGCCATCATCGCCACCGAGGCCGATGCCGAGGTGCTCGGGCTGAACGGGGTTTGCGATGGATACAACGTGTTTCTCAGCGACCGCGCCACCACCTTGACCGAGCAACTCCGGTCGCGCGGTTACAACCCGATCGGAATCGACCTGTCCGAGCTGTTGCGGGCCGGTGGCAGCGTGAAGTGCTGCACCCTCGAGTTGCATCGCGCCGGGACCGTGCTCGACTCCTCGGCGGCCTGAGCCGGCGCACCGAAATCGCTATCGACGCTGAATAATTCGCGGTACAGGCGTGCAATCCCCCGCATATCATTGGCGCATGCGGGGGACAGGCGCCGCGAATCGCAATAGGTGTCCGAGCTGCCGACGGATCGCCCAGGTCGCGAAGGTGTCGGCGATCGTGGCGAGCGGGACGACGACCACGTCCGGCTCGACATCCGGACTGTCACCGGGGATGTCGACTTCGGGGGATTTCACGATGGGGTTGCCGTTCGGGTGGTCCCAGCAGTCCACGCGCACCGATCTGAGCACACGGTTGATGCTCGTCGAAGAGGCGGAAGCTGGGTTGGGGGATGTGCTTCGACTGGTGGGGGCCACGGTTATGGCTGGGGCGTTCGCGTGGGTTCTGCCGTTCACGATCGAGGAACGCGAGCGGAACGGGACGCTGGCGCCGCTGGTGATCACGGTCGTGCTCGGATTGCTCTGCGTGGTTCTCGCGATCGGCAGCGCGGCGAGCCTTGCCGGTCATCGGAAGGCCAAGGAACACAATCAGCGGGCTCGGGGGGTTTGGAACACGCCTTATTACCGCCATCGCGATGATGTTGTTTACATCCCGGGCGATGCTGCCGGTTGCGTGCCCTCCGAACAGATGGCGACTCTGCTGCGCCGCTCGTGAGATGACATTTTGTGTGGGCCTTCGGCGGTCAGCGTGCGTGATGGGTGATTGTTCGGGGGCTATGACGGTGACCGTGTCGGGAGACGACCGCAGTGGCGGTCACAGGTGGAACGGGCCGGATCCTGTCTCCGTTGGGTGCGTGCGGCGGTGTTGTGGATCTGACTGTGGCGGAGCCTCACCCAGCGAGGGGTCGCTCAGTTGCCGGGGGTGAGGCGGTAGCCGTTGGGGGTGGCGGTGATTTCTGTGACTGCGCCGCGCGGGCGGCCGCAGCGGCGGTCGCAGCCGGACCAGTGCTGGCGGCCGGAGGCGATTACCTCGGTGGGATTCAGGGACTCTTGTGGGGTATTTGGCTCAGCGGTGAGAGTGACGCGGCCGGATTCGACGGCGTCGGATACGTCGGCGCGGACGTCGGTCAGTGATTTTGCGCAGCCGGGCATGCCTGCGCAGGCGGTGACCTGGAGCCAGGGGGAGGTGGCGTCGAAGATCAGGCCCATGGGGGCTAGGACTCGGACTACTTGTTCGGCGGTCCACTCGTCCATGTCGGTGATGAGTACGGTGCGCCAGGGGGTTATGAGGATGGGGCGGTCGACGGCGGCGAGGAATTCGGCGGTGCGGGCGGGGAGGGAGCCTAGGCGGATTCCTGCGCCTAGGGAGACGTTGTTGTTGGATTGGGTTAGCCAGCCGATTGGGATGTCTTGGTGGGTAACCATTTCCAGGCGCTCATCGGCAGGGGTCAGAGTGGGGCGGGTATTCAGCAAGTGCTCGGTGAGTCGATTGGCTGCGTCCGGGATCTCGTGTAGGCGCCATTGGTCGTCGCGGAGGTCGAGGAAACCGTGGGCGGCGGCGAGGATGAGATCTACTGCCGCGTGGGGGGTCGCTCGGAGGGTGGAATCGACGCCGGCGAGGAGCAGGGCGTAGGTGTTGTCGTCCACGGCGTGTAGGCCGATGTCGGCGCCGAGGCCGCTGACATCGCCGCGGCCGTCGTCCAGGGTGAAGAGCACTCGGCCGGGGAGTTGCGCTAGTCGGGGGTCTGTTTGCAGCTGGGCGTCGAGCGCGGTTACCAGCGGGTGTACGTCGGTCAAGCCTCCGAGTCGGCCGGAGAGAGGGGAGGCGATTATGTTGCGGACTCGCTCATGGGAAGTGCTGGGGAGCAGTCCTGCCGTCCGCAGCTTGGTCTCGAGTACTTTTGCGTCACGGACTTGGCGCAACTGCACGTTGCCGCGTGAGGTCAGTTCGATATTGCCGTCTGCTAGATCGACTGCTGCGCTCGCTAGTGCTTGCAATTGCTCGGGGGTCAACAGGCCGCCGGGCACGCGGATGCGGGCTAGCGGGCCGTCGGCTGCTTCGTGCAGTCGGAGGACACCTGGGCAGGAGTCGGGTTCGGATCGAGTCATGACGCTGCCAGCCTACGACCGGGCGGGGTGGGGGATTTCACTGGTTGGGTATGGGGCGGGTGGTGTGGTCTGGAGGGGGATTGCGGTGACGGGTGCGAGGGCTGGTCTGATCAGA
>NZ_BDCH01000015.1 GCF_001613405.1 Nocardia crassostreae | reverse complement strand
ACGGCCCAAACCCACCCAGAACTGCCCGAAAAGAATTCCCTACAGACGGACGAACTGGCTTGATACGCGGATCGGGATTGCATCAACTGTCCTCGACAGTTCGCCTCCGGCGGACCAACTCGAACCGACCTTGTTTTACGGTCCACCCGTATTGCCACCAGCCCGCCGACACTCCGGCCTGCCAGCGCAACACCCCGCCGACTCCCGGCCAGCTGGTCCTGATCCGTCCGCCGCAGGCGAACTCCTCCATCAACAGGTGGCAAGCCAGTTGGTGCATCCCAGGCGGGATCCTTGCCCGTGATCCACACCCGGGTTGGTCCGCCGACGGGTGGGGTCATTTTCGCGGTCTCGTCTGTCCGCCGAAGGCGAACCCCGAACCACAGGTGACGCAAGCCCGTCCGCTGCACACGGCGGTCGACAGCAATCCTGTTGGCAGAGTTCTATCCGCCGCGCACAACAAGGTAACTACAGGGAAAAGTATTGGTGCAAGCCTGTGTGGGTTTGGGCTGTCTCGATTTTGGACTGAGCGGAGCGTGCGTCGGACGGGGGAGCGAAGCAGAGGAGCTCCGGCGTGCGCGGAGGGAGGGAAAAATCGAGACTTCAGGGGCCCAAACCCCGCCCGGAGCGAAGCGGAGGGCAAATTAAACACAGCACGAGCGATTCTTGGAGGAATTGCTCTTGATACCGTTCGCACATCCAGGGTCTTGGCAGTTCGCCTGCGGCGGACTGGCGGGGACGTTGGTCAGCGGGTGTTCCTGTATGGCAGGGACACCCGCTGAGAGGGAGTATGTGGGGAGGGGTTAGCCCGCGCGGTGGGGTTCTATGGCTTTGGGGGCTCCTCGGCGGCGGGCGAAGGCTGGGGATTTTTCCCAGCTGTCGTTCAGGAGGCTGGGGACGTTGTGGTGTTCCATGTTGTCTCGGTGGATGGTTGTTCCGAGGACTGTGACACCGAACAGTACGGTTGCTGCGCAGATGATTCCTGCGAGCATTGCGTACTGTGTGTGGCCGGAGCCGGCGGCCGTCAGGGCCATTGCCAGCGTTGCGAAGGCAACCAGTATGCAAAAGTATCCTGACCAGGCGGCGAACCTGTTCCGCCTGACCCAACCCGGGGTGTTCGGCATACGGAGAGCGTACGCCTGGGGGTGGGTTCGAGACAGGTCTGCGGAGCAGCCTTTGCCGCACTGTGATGCGGTCGCGATAGCATCCAACAGCTTGTCGAATGGAAGAAGCCGGTGGAATTCCGGTGCGGTCGCGCCACTGTGACAGTCAGACCTTCCCGGCAGGCGCCAACCCGTGCTGGGCGCGTAACCCTAGGAAGGCTCGAACCCTGTGATTCTGCTGCTGTCCACGTCCGATACCGATCTGTTGAGTGCTCGCGCGAGCGGGGCTGCCTATCGGCTTGCCAATCCGGCGCGGATCCTCACCGAGGATCTTCCCGGCCTGCTCGAGGACGTCGACCTGATGATCGTGCGTATCCTCGGCGGCAAGCGGGCCTGGGAGGACGGCCTGGAGGCTCTGCGCGCCAGCGGAATCCCGCTGGTGGCTCTGGGGGGTGAGATCGCCCCGGATGCCGAGTTGATGGAATCCTCGACTGTTCCCGGCGGGGTGGCGGCCGACGCCCACAATTATCTGGCCGCGGGCGGGCCCGGGAACCTGCTGCAGTTGCACAACTTTCTGTCCGACACTGTGCTGCTGACCGGGCACGGCTTCGAGCCGCCGGTGGAGATGCCGAGCTGGGGTGAGCTGGAACGCGATTCCCGCCATGGCGCGCGGGCGGCCACTTCGAGCGCGAACAGTGCGGTTGCCGGGGATGTGCCGACGGTGGCGGTCGTGTACTACCGCGCGCAGCATCTGGCGGGGAACACGGGCTATATCGATGCGCTGTGTGCCGCCATCGAGGACAAGGGCGCACGGGCGATTCCGCTGTACTGTGCCTCCCTGCGCACCGCCGAACCCGAACTCCTCGCCAAGCTTCGTGAGGCCGACGCGCTGGTGGTGACCGTGCTCGCCGCGGGCGGCACCAAACCCGCCACCGCCTCGGCGGGTGGCGACGACGAGGCTTGGGATGTGGGCGCTCTCGCCGATCTGGATGTCCCCATCCTGCAAGGGCTCTGCCTGACCAGCGGCCGCGCCCAGTGGGAAGCCAACGACGATGGTCTCTCGCCGCTCGATGTGGCCACTCAGGTCGCTGTTCCGGAGTTCGACGGCCGGATCATCACGGTTCCGTTCTCCTTCAAGGAGTTCGACGCCGACGGGCTGTCCACTTATGTCCCGGATCCCGAACGTGCCGCTCGTGTCGCGGGAATCGCGGTGCGCTACGCCAAACTCCGCCATATTCCGGCCGCCGACAAGCGCATTGCCATCGTTCTGTCGGCGTACCCGACCAAGCACGCGCGCATCGGTAATGCCGTCGGCCTGGACACCCCTGCCAGCGCCATCAAGCTGCTGACCGAAATGCGTGCCGCCGGTTACGATCTCGGTGCCGAGGGTGAGATCCCGGGCTTGGAGCAGGCCGACGGTGACGCGCTCATCCACGCGCTCATCGCGGCAGGTGGCCAGGATCCGGACTGGCTGACCGCCGAACAGTTGGAGGGCAATCCGATACGCATCGGGGCGGACCTGTACTCGGCGTGGTTCGACACCCTGCCCGAGGATCTGCGCGAGGCCGTCGTCGAGGCGTGGGGCCCACCGCCCGGCGAGATGTATGTGGACCGGTCGCAGGACCCCAAGGGCGAAATCGTCATCGCCGCCTTGCGTTTCGGGAATGTCGTGCTCATCGTGCAGCCCCCGCGCGGGTTCGGCGAGAACCCGGTCGCCATCTACCACGACCCGGATCTGCCGCCCTCGCACCACTATCTGGCCGCTTACCGCTGGCTGGCCGCCCCGGAGGGGTTCGCCGCCGACGCCATGGTCCATCTGGGTAAGCACGGCAATCTGGAATGGCTGCCGGGCAAGACGCTCGGCATGTCCGCCTCCTGCGGGACCGACGCCGCCCTCGGCGACCTGCCGCTCATCTACCCGTTCCTGGTGAACGATCCCGGCGAGGGCACCCAGGCCAAGCGCCGCGCCCACGCCACCCTGGTCGACCACCTCATCCCGCCCATGGCGCGCGCCGAAACCTATGGCGACATCTCGCGTCTGGAGCAGTTGCTCGACGAGCACTCGAACATCTCCGCCCTGGACCCGGCCAAGCTGCCCGCCATCCGCCAGCAGATCTGGACGCTCATGCGCGCCGCCAAGATGGACCACGACCTGGGCCTGTCCGAGCGCCCGGAAGAGGACGTCTTCGACGATATGCTCCTGCACGTCGACGGCTGGCTCTGCGAGATCAAGGACGTCCAGATCCGTGATGGCCTGCACATCCTCGGCCAGGCTCCCGCCGGTGAGGCCGAAGTCGACCTCGTGCTGGCCATGCTCCGCGCCCGCCAGCTCTGGGGCGGTGAAACCAACGTTCCCGGCCTGCGAGAAGCCCTCGGTCTCAGCGAATCCGGCGACGAATCCCGCGGCCGCGTCGACGAATTCGAAGCACGCGCCCGCGAACTGGTCGCAGCCATGCAAGAGGTCGACTGGGATGTCCAGTCGATCGACCCGATCACCGAGGCGCTGGTCGGCGGCGCGATGAGCACGTCGAAGAGTTCGGTCGCTGCGAGCGTCACCGGCGACGCGCCGAGCGCCACTGCGGAAAAGACTTCGCCGGAAGCTCTTTCGTCGGCCTCCGCCTCGATGGGGGGCGGCGATGCCACGACAGCGGAGTCCGCTCTGGTCGGGGCCGCCGCCGCTTCCAGCGCCGACGCGAGTACGTCCGAGGCCGAGGCGGCCGCGCAGGCGCCGGAATCCCTCAAGCGTGCGGGCGAGCAGGACTCGGCGCGGCAGGCGCGCCTTACCGCGGTGCGGCAGGTGCTGGGCTTCGCTGCGACCGAGGTGGTGCCGCGGTTGCGGCAGACGGGAGTGGAGGTCGCGCGGATTCTGCATGCGCTCGATGGCGGATTCATTCCGGCGGGGCCGAGTGGGTCGCCGTTGCGCGGGCTGATCAATGTGCTGCCGACGGGGCGCAACTTCTACTCGGTGGATCCGAAGGCGGTGCCGTCGCGGCTGGCGTGGGAAACCGGTCAGGCCATGGCGGATTCGCTGCTGGAGCGGTATCTCGCCGATCACGGGGAGTATCCGCGTTCGGTGGGGTTGTCGGTGTGGGGCACCTCGGCCATGCGGACCTCCGGTGACGATATCGCCGAGGTGTTCGCGCTGCTGGGTGTGCGGCCGGTGTGGGACGAGGCCAGCCGCCGCGTCACGAAGCTGGAGGCCATCGGGCTGGAGGAGCTCGGGCGGCCGCGTATCGATGTGACCGTGCGCATTTCGGGATTCTTCCGGGATGCCTTCCCGCATGTGCTGGCGCTGCTCGACGGTGCGGTGCGGCTGGTCGCGGGGCTCGACGAGCCTGCCGAGTCGAATTACGTTCGCGCGCACACGAATGCGGATCTGGCCGAGCACGGCGACGAACGTCGCGCCACCACACGCATTTTCGGCTCCAAGCCGGGCACCTACGGCGCGGGTCTGTTGCAGCTCATCGATTCCAAGAGCTGGCGCACCGACGACGATCTCGCGCAGGTGTACACCACCTGGGGCAGGTACGCCTACGGCCGCGATCTCGACGGTGCACCGGCGGCCGACGACATGCGCACCGCGTACAAGCGAATCGCGGTGGCGGCCAAGAACACCGACACCCGCGAGCACGATATCGCCGACTCCGACGACTACTTCCAGTACCACGGCGGCATGGTGGCCGCGGTGCGCGCGCTGACCGGCAAGAATCCGGAGGCCTACATCGGCGACAGCACGCGCCCGGACGCCGTGCGCACCCGCACCCTCTCGGAGGAGACCACTCGCGTCTTCCGTGCGCGCGTGGTGAATCCGCGCTGGCTCGAGGCCATGCGCCGACACGGCTACAAGGGCGCGTTCGAAATGGCCGCCACCGTCGACTATCTCTTCGGCTACGACGCCACCACCAATGTGGTCGCCGACTGGATGTACGAGAAGCTCGCCGAGAGCTACGTTTTCGACGATATCAACCGCAAGTTCATGGAGCAGTCGAATCCCTGGGCCCTGCACGGTATTGCGGAACGTTTGCTGGAGGCGGCCGAGCGTAAACTCTGGGAGCAGCCGGAGATCGAAACCCTGGATCGGCTGCGTGAGGTCTACCTGGAGACCGAAGGCGAACTGGAATAAGGGAATTCCTCATTCGGAGCGGGTTCGAGTTGGGTGCGCAGGGGCGTCGCTGACGGTCTTGATCAGGACAAGGGCGGACAACCCCGGTTCAGGGGGCTTCCCTGCGCGCCAACTTAAGAGCATCATAAGAATGGTTCGGCGTCATACTCGGGGAGGCGCCGGGCAAACCCAATCTTGTTATTGGGCCGGAATATTGGAACCCGCATCTCCCCGGTTCGCCGAATAATCGAGTCGTCGCCATTCGACGGATTCGATCGGATACGCCTACTCGTTTTCGGGTGGACCGGCGCTTCGATTGAAGGTAATCGTCATGGGTATCAAGAAGTTTGCGATAGCCGCATTGCTGGTGGCCGCGGGCCTCGGCATTACCACGGCCACGGCGCAGGGTCAGGCCGCGAACGCCGTGCGCGGAATTGATCAAGGGGTCGTCTACACCGCCGGGTGGGCGTCCGATTACAGCAGCGTGAGCACCACGCTCGACAATGGCATCTTCCGGATCACACCGGATGCGGTCGAAGTCGCCGCCCCGAGCGGCGCCGTGATCGCCTCCATCCCCATGGTTCTCGGTGAAGTGCGGCTGGATCCGCGCGTCGACGCCGCCGGGACCACCCTCACCATCGACCGGCCGGCCACCGCACCCGCGGCGACCTCGCCGGAGGCGGTGGTGCTGAAGGATATCGCCTCGGCCGGTCAGATCATTGCCGGCATCGCCATCGGATGCGTGGTCGGCGCCCTCATCGGGCTGATCTTCTTCCTGGTCGGCGCGATTCCTGGTTGCATCATCGGCGCGGTCATCGGCGGCATCATCGCGGCCGAGCAGCGGTAGCGGCGTCGGGCAGTCGATGCGGTCGCGGCGCACCCCGGCGCCGCGGCCGTACGACTGCGGACGTACGCGCGGGCGCGATCGCGGACGGATGTGGGTCCCCGGGCCCCGGCCATACCGTTTTCCGCATGACGTGGAACGACGTGGCGCAGACCACCTTCGCAGCCCTGACCACCTACAAGAAGGACGGCACGGCCGTCGCCACCCCCGTGTGGGTGGCGCCCGACGGCGACCGCATCGTCATCTGGACCATGACCGGCACCTGGAAGGTCAAGCGCATCGCGCGCAATCCGGCGGTGACGCTGCAGGCCTGTGACGGGCGCGGCCGCATCCGCGGAGAGGAGGTGATCACCGGCGCCGCGCGCATCCTCGACGCGGACGGCATCGAGCACGTCCGCGGCGTGGTCGGCCGTAAGTACGGCCTGATCGGCACGCTGGCCATCAAGGCGCACAAGCTCTTTCGCTGAGCGCATCGTTCGGTCGGCATTGCCGTCGTGCCCGATGCGCCCGTATAGCCGCTACGCCGGGGCGATCTCGATGCCGATGGTGCCGCTCTTGCCCCGGCGCAGCACGCTGCCCGTCACCACGAGCAGCCCCTGCAATCCGTAGCGCTTCTTGACCAGCGCGCGCACCCGATCGCTGCCCGCACCGTCGAGGACGGTGGCGGTGCCCTTGACCACCTCACCGTGCGCCTTGCCCCGTACATCGCACGGTTGCAGGGTCACCTGCGGATTGCGGCGAATGCGCTTCACCTTCCAGCTGTCGGTGACCGTCCAGACGTAGAGCCGCCCGGCGTCCAGCGCGGCCCACACGGCGGTCGCGACCGGGGTGCCGTCCTTCTTGAACGTGGTCAGCAGAACGTAATTGGCGGTGCCCACCGGCCCGAAGGGATTGTCCACGCCCGCAGCCTAGCGGTCCCGGCCCGCATCCGCCCACAACGAGTTATGTGCATGTGCGGGTCGAGTCTGGATAGCGCTTCGATTGCCGAAGGCAACCACGAGGAGGCACGCAATGGCCGCTGTATCGATCCCGACCATGTGGGGCGGGAACCTGGCCGAGACGCTCGACTTCTACAAGACGCTCGGTTACACCGTCACCTACGAGCAGACCCGCCCCTACACCTACGGCGCGGTGACTCGTGACGGCTACGACCTTCATTTCGGTCCCACCCCGAAGGACCTGACCGCCGAACAGGCCTATATCGGCTGCCTGGTCCTGCTGGACGAGGTGGAAACCCTGCACGCCGAATTCACCGCCGCCCTGCGCGCGAAGTACGGCCGGATCCCCGCCCGCGGCATTCCCCGCATCACCCGCTTCCGGCCCGGCCAGACCCGATTCACCGTGGTCGACCCGGTCGGCAACTCCGTCATCTACATCCGGCGCGACGAACCGGACCCCGAATACGGCGGCTCGAAGTCCCTGAAGGGCCTGGCCAAGGTTCTCGACAACGCCCGCATCCTGCGCGACTCCAAGAACGACGACAAGGCCGCCGCCCGGGCCGTCGAAGCAGGTCTGCGCCGCCACGGCGCCACCTCCACGCCGGTCCTGCGCGGCCGCGCCCTGGCCGTGCTCGCCGAAATCGCCGCCGCCGCGGAAGACTCCGCCCGCGTCGCCGAAATGATCGGCGAGATAGCGCAACTGGACCTCTCCGCCGAAGATCGCGCCGCCGTCGCCGCCGAACTCCAACTCGTGACCGACCTCCAGCATTGGCTCACCGACATTTGATCCCGCGCGGATGTGAAGCATCGACGACCGGGAACTGGTGGCGGCATTTCGCGAGTAGCCGCCGCCACCAGTTCCCGGTCGTCGCCGTTTCGGATTGGGGGAGGGCGACGCTCCGGGGAGTGGCGGCGGCTCGGATATGGGTGGCGGGCGCTGGATGGGGCGAATGTGGCGTGTTCGAGGGAGTTCGGTGTGCCGCGGTCGCCGCCGTGGCCTTCGGCTGACTGCTGCGGGCGCGCGCCGAGGAGGCCGACGGGCGGGCCGAGCCGTTGGCGCCTATGCGCGTGGCGAAGGGGGCGTTTCGGGTTGCGGGGGCGCGCCCACGATGCGGAGGGCGACGGTGGCGTAGTCGGCGGCGATCTGGTCGGGGGTGCGGTGGTGGGTGGGGTGGTGGGTGGGGTGGTACCAGCGGGCGGTGTCGACGCAGAGGGAGAACAGGGCGATCGCGGTGGTGGTGGGATCGGCTGGGGCCAGGGCGAATTCGCCGGATTCCGCGCCTGCGGCGACCAGATCGCGCAGGATGCGGTGGATATCGTCCTGGATGGCGAGGACCTCGCTGCGGTGGTCGGGGGTGAGGGCCGTCAGGTGGTGCAGGACCACGCGGACTTCGGCGTGGTGGCGGGCATGCCAGGCGGCGAGGTCGGCGATGGTGGCGGACAAGCGGGCGGCGGCGGTGTCGGGGGTGCTGGCCGCGGTTCGGGCGACCTAGTGGGTCGTGCGGATGGACGACTGGGAGATGCGGTGCAGCACTTCCTCTTTGGAGTTGAAGTGCACGTAGAGGCCCGCGGGGGAGAGACCGGCGCGGGCCGCGATATCGCGGGTGGTGGTGGCATGGAAGCCGTATTCGGCGAAGGCGGATACGGCGGCGTGCAGGATGCGATTGCGGCCATCGGGGAAGCGGCGCGGATTCCGCTCCAGGTTCGCCGACGCGGAGAACGGTGCGCCGGTGCCGGTTCCGGGCGTTATGTCGTCGTTTCCCATCGAATCATTATCGCGGGGAGGGGTTTTCGGGCGCGCGACCGGGCCGGGCGGTCGCGCGGACCCCGTGGTGAGCGGCTCAGGCGCGGGTGAGGACCTGCGGGCCGTCGGCGGTGACGGCGACGGTGTGCTCGGAGTGGGCGGTGCGGGAACCGTCGGCGGAGCGGATGGTCCAGCCGTCCGCATCGGTGACGACCCGATCGGTGGTGCGCGCGAACCACGGTTCGATGGCAATGGTCAGGCCGGGCTTCAAGCGGAAAGCGCGGCCCGCCACACCGTCATTGGAGATGTGCGGATCCTCGTGCATGGTGCGGCCCAGGCCGTGGCCGCCGAATTCGGTGTTCACCGGGTAGCCGTGCTCGCGCGCCACGGCGGCGATGGCGGCGGAGATATCGCCGATGCGATTGCCGGGTTGGGCGGCCTCGATGGCGGCGTCGAGGGCGAGTTCGGTGGCGCGCACCAGGCGGACGTCCTCGGGAGCGGCCTCGCCGACGATGACGGTGGTGGCGGAGTCGGCGACCCAGCCGTCGATGCTCACCGCCAGGTCCATGCTCAGCACGTCGCCGTCGCGGAGGTCGTAATCGAACGGAAGTCCGTGCAGCACCGCATCGTTCACCGACAGGCAGATGGTGTTGCGGAAGGGGCCGCGCCCGAAGGAGGGGGAGTAGTCCCAGTAGCACGACACCGCGCCGCGTTCGCGAATCCGTTCGCGCACAAAGGCTTCCAGTTCCAGCAGATTCACCCCGATCTGCGCCTTCGCTCGCAGTTCCGCCAGCACCCCGGCAATGAACCGCCCCGTCACCCGCATGCGCTCGATCCCCGCCGCGGTCTTGAGTTCCACCATTACAACAACCTCCAGTTCGGTATTTTAATACCGACCCTAGCGCCTTGCGGTATTTAAATACCAACCGTAGGCTGACCGCCATGGTTCGCCTCCCCCTGACCCCGGCCCAACTCGAAGCCGGTCGCCGCCTGGGCCGAGCCCTGCGCACCGCCCGTGCCGACCGCGACCTCGCCGAGGTCGCGGCCAGCGCCGGAATCTCCCCCGAAACCCTGCGCAAAATCGAATCGGGCCGCATGCCCACCCCCGCCTTCGGCACCGTCGTAGCCCTCAGCCGCACCCTCGCCATCCCCCTCGACAACCTCGCCGACCACTGGCAGCCCGCCACCCCCGAGGCCCACCGCACCGCCTCCTGAGATCCTCGACCTGCGCGCCACAGCGCTCGGGTCAGTCCACGGTGAGTTCGACCGGGACGGCGATGACATCGACCATTGCGCCGTTGCGGAGCACTGTCACGGGGAGTGAGCGGCCTATGGCGTCGCCGAAGAGTTGGCGTTGGATGCCTTGGGCGTCGCGGACTTCGGTGCGGGCGACGCTCAGGACGAGGTCGCCGCGGCGGAGTCCGGCGCGTTCGGCGGGGCCGCCGCGGACTACTTCGACAATGCGCAGTCCGGCGTCCTGGCCGTGGCGGGCGGCGACGGCGGCGGGCAGGGGAGCGGGGACGCCGACCACGCCGAGATAGGCGCGGCGGACGCGGCCTTCGTTGAGCAGCGTGGTGATGATGCGGCGGGTCGTGGCATTGATGGGAATGGCCAGGCCGAGGCCGATTCCGGCGACGGCGGTATTGATGCCGACCACGCGGCCGCCGGAATCGGCGAGTGCGCCACCGGAATTGCCGGGGTTGAGGGCCGCGTCGGTCTGGATCACGTCCTCGATCACGCGGGTGGTGCGGCGGCTGCCGACCGGAACCGACCGGCCCAGCGCGCTCACCACCCCGGCGGTGACCGACCCGGCCAAGCCGAGCGGACTCCCGACGGCGACCACCAACTGTCCGACGGCGAGGCGATCGGCGTCGCCGAGGACGGCGGCCGCCGGGGCTCCGCCGCGCGCCCGCAGCACCGCCAGATCCGAGAGCGGGTCCACCCCCACCACGTCGAATCGTGACTCCGCACCGTCGGCGAACACCACGACCCCATTGCCGGAGGACCCCACCACGTGCGCATTGGTCAGCAGGAACCCGTCATCGGTGAACACCACCGCAGATCCGCCACCCCGCCGCTGGCCACATGCGGCGTCACCGACCGCGCCACCGCGATCACCGTGCGCGAATACGCATCCAGCGCAGCCGAATCCGGTGGCCCGCCCAGGATCTCCGGCGGCAAGGCATCCGCGGCCCGGCTGTCGGCGCCACTCGCACTCGGGTGCGCACCCATTCCGGCGCGCCCACTCGCATCGTCGGCTCCGGCCGTGCCGCGGGGTCCGGTCGTACCGCCGTTCCCGGCCGGGGAACCTGTCGCGCGGGCCCGTGAATCCGTGGCGTCAGGGGTTTCCCGCCATGCTTCTGCTCTTCGTGAATCTCCGTCGCGCCCGGCATTGTTGCCCGGATTCGGCCGCCGTGCGGCGTCTTCGGGTTGCGCCGTCGACGAGGAGGTTGCGTCGTCGGTCACGACGATCACCCTCCCGATTACATGATTACGTCTGTGAGTCCAGGATGCGCGCGTTCCGGCGTGCCGACAACTGGTTCGCCGACAGCGAAAGGGGTTGGCAGGCGGCGGAAATTCAGGTGAATCGGTAGTGGAGGTGGGTTACTCGGTTGCCGGGGACGATTTCGGGGCCGTCCAGGAGGACGGGGGCATTGTCGAAGTGGCCGAACATGGGGACGCCGTCGCCGAGGAGAACGGGGGCGAGGTCGATGAGCAGTTCGTCGAGGAGTCCGGCTTCCAGGCATTGGCGGGCCATGGCGCCGCCGTTGACGGCGATGGTCTTGTCCCCGGCGATCTGGCGTGCGGTGTCGATGGCCTCTTTGATGCCGCCGGTGGCGAAGGTGAAGGGCGCGTCCGGATGCTCGGCGATCCACTGCTCGGGGATTCGATGCGTCACGACGACGATGGGCTTGTCGAGGGGGTGGATGCCGTTCCATCCGTTGGTGATGTCGAACAGACGGCGGCCGACCACGAGCACGCCCGATGAGTCGACGAGTGCGCGCAGGTAGGCGGCGTCGTCGGCGGTCATGCGGAAGGGCACGTCCGGGTTGGCGCTCGGGTAGTCGACGTCACCGGTCGAGTACCAGGCGAAGAGGTGCTCGAAACCGGTTTCGCCGGGCCCGGCGATATTGCCGTCGAGGGACATGGTGGCGTTCGCGATGACCTTGCTCACGGTGCGCTCCTCCAGGATTCGATGGTCCGCTGGGAGTTGAGACGTGCCGAAGCCGTGAAACTGTTCGCCGCCGATTCGTGTTGTGCCGCTTCCGGCCGAATCAGGTTGCCTGGCTGACCGAGGACATGTGGAAGTCGGGGATGCGAAGTGGGGGCATGGAGGTTCGGGTGAACCAGTCTTTCCATTCGCGGGGGAGGGTGATCTCGCTGCGGCCTGCTTCCGAGACGCGGTGGAGGAGGTCGAGGGGGCTTTCGTTGAAGCGGAAGTTGTTGACGGCGCCTGTTACTTCGCCGTTCTCGACCAGGTACACGCCGTCGCGGGTGAGACCGGTGAGGAGCAGGGTGGCCGGGTCGACTTCGCGGATGTACCAGAGGCAGGTGAGTAGCAGGCCGCGTTCGGTGTTCGCGATCATGTCGGGCAGTGTGGCGTCGGTGCCGCCCGTCATGAGCAGGTTTTCGCCGGGAAGGGTGACGGGGGCGTCGAATTCGGCGGCGGTGGCGCGGGGGTAGACGAGGGATTCGATGACGCCGTCGCGGATCCAGTCGCTGCGTTTGGCGCTCAGGCCGTTGTCGAAGACCGACAGCGCTTCGGAGGAGGACGGGGTGGCCACGAACGGCCGGTACTCCAGGCCGGTCGCGCTCGGATCGGAATAGAGGGTGAGTGGAATATCGGTGAGCCGCTCGCCGATTCGGGTGCCGCCCGCACGGGAGAACGCGGTGTGCCCTTCGTGGGCGCCGCGGCCCTCCATGGTCCAGGCCATGTAGATCATGAGGTCGGCGACGGCCGAGGGCGGCAGCAGCGTTTCGTAGCGTCCGGCGGGCAGTTCGACGCGCCGTTTGCTCCAGTCCAGGCGGCGCGAGAGCTCCGCCAGCAGGCCGGGCACGTCGACATCGGTGAAATCGTAGGTGCCGGTGCCCACCCACGCGCTGGCCAGTTCCGCACCGCTGCCGCGCTTGCCATTGATCTCCACCGATCCGGTGGGCTGCACCCAGCGCCGCCGGATCCCGGTGGAGGTGCCGAGCCAGGTGGAATGCATCTGATGGTGCGCGAACCCGTACAGCTTGTCCGCGCCGTCGAAACCCGGGGCGAGATCGCGGGCCAGATCGGTGAACACAGCGATATCGGTGGTCCCGGGCGCGCCGTCCCAGTCGAGCGCCCAATCCAGGCTGTCCTTGTCGAGGCTGTCCGGATCCAGCAGCGGCATGGCGTCTTTGGCGGGTTCGGCGGTGCGCGCGGCCTCTTCGCTGGCGCGCACCACGGCCTCGATATCGGCCGGATCCACACTGGTGGAGCTGACGCTGCCGACGCGCGCGGCCTGCGGCCCATCCCGGAAGATGGAGACGACCGCCCAGTCCCGGGCCACCGAGGACCCGTTGGTGGTCATGGAATTTCCGGCCCAGCGCAGCGACGCCTCGTGCACGTCGGTGACGATCACCATGGCCTCGTCGGCGCGCGAGGCGGCCAGGGCGGCCGCGACGACCTCGGGGGCGGGGAGCACACTCACCTGTAGTCCTTCCTCACTGCCCGGCTTCGGCGCGGGTATTGAGAACATTGATGCCGCGCACCAGGATCGGCGGGCAGCCGTGCGAGACCGCCGCGACCTGTCCGGGCTGGGCCTTACCGCAGTTGAACGCGCCACCGAGCACCCAGGTGGACGGGCCGCCGACGGCCTCCATGGATCCCCAGAAGTCGGTGGTGGTGGCCTGATAGGCGACATCGCGCAGCTGCCCGGCGAGTTCGCCATTGCGGATGCGGAAGAAGCGCTGGCCGGTGAACTGGAAGTTGTAGCGCTGCATATCGATCGACCAGGACTTGTCGCCGACGATGTAGATGCCGTTCTCCACCCGCGAGATGAGTTCCGCGGTGGAGGTGTCATTGTCCGGATCCGCTTGCAACGACACATTGGCCATGCGCTGGATCGGCACGTGATGCGCGGAGTCGGCGTAGGAGCAGCCATTGGAGCGTTCCAGCCCCAGCCGCGGCGCGAACACGCGATCGAGCTGATAGCCGACGAGGATGCCGTCGCGCACCAGATCCCACTGCTGCCCGGCCACGCCGTCGTCGTCGTAGCCGACGCTGGCCAGGCCGTGCCGCTGGGTGCGGTCACCGGTGACGTGCATGATCGGCGTGCCGTACTTCAGTTTGCCCAGCAGATCCGGGGTGGCGAAGGAGGTTCCGGCATACGCGGATTCATACCCGATGGCGCGGTCGTATTCGGTGGCGTGCCCGATGGATTCGTGAATGGTCAGCCACAGATTGCTCGGATCGATGACCAGGTCCGTCGGCCCCGCCTGCACGCTCGGCGCCTTGACCTTCTCGGCCAGGAATTCCGGCAGCTGCCCGAGTTCGCCCGCCCAGTCCCAGGTTCCGTCCGCTCCGGTGACGTACTCCCAGCCGCGTCCCGCCGGAGCGGCCAGGGTGCGCATGGTCTCGAACACGCCCGCGGACGGATCGACTGCGATGGCCTCCAGCTGCGGATGCAACCGCACCCGCTGCTGGGTGATCCGCGACCCGAACGAGTCGGCGTAGTAGGTCTGCTCCTTGACCTGCAGGACGCTCGCCGTCACATGGTCCACGCCGTCGGCGGCCCGCAGCCGGTCCGAATACTCCAGCAGCAGCGCCACTTTGTCCGGCGTCGGCACCGTGAACGGATCGACCTCGTAGGCCGACACCCACTCCGCACCGTCGTAGCGCGGTTCCGCCGCCAGTTCGACCCGCTCGCGATTCAGGCCCCGCAGCGTCGTCGCCACCGTAACGGCGCGCCGCGCGACCTCGGCCGCCACGTCGGTGGTGAGGTCGGCATGGGAGGCGAATCCCCAGGTGCCGTCGACGATCACGCGCACCGCGAACCCGAGATCGGTACTGTCGCGCACCGATTCGACCCGCCCGTCGCGCAAGCGGATGGACTGTTGCAGCAGTCGATGCACGCGCAGATCGGCATACTCGGCCCCGGCCGCCTTGGCCGCGTTCAAGGCGGCGTCGGCGAGCGCGGCCAGCGGCAGTGCGCGGAACTCGGCGTCCACGACCTTGGTTGTGATGCTCACCCGCTCCACGTTAGGGGGCGATCCACCGAAGGTTCAAGAACACACTCGAGCGGAGTGAAATACATCCCGTGCAATCGCGCACGCGATGCAATATTGCACGAAGTGTGAACCGGCACACCATGAAACGGCGCGCGAGAAGTGCTGGATATGCCGCGTTTCGCCGGGCGGACGCCGTAGGGTCTGCCCGCGTGCCGCCATCCGCTCTCCGCGACCGCAAACGCGAACGTACCCGCCGGGCTCTGCTCGAGGCCGCCGTCGAGATGTTCGAGGACCGAGGCTATGAGGCGACGACCGTCGCCGATATCGCCGCGACCGCCGAGGTCGGCACCAGAACGTTCTTCAACTACTTCGCCTCCAAAGAGGAACTGCTGTTTCCGGAACCGGACGAGCGGGTGACCTCGGCGGTGCGCGCCATCGACTCGCGCCGCCCGGGGGAGCGCCCGGTGGAGGTGCTGCTGCGGGCGCTGCGCGCCGCGGGCGACAATCCCGGAGATCATCTGGGCGACACCCTGGCCGCGCGGATCGCCGTGGTGCGCGCGCAGGTGTCGCGCACCGTGCCCGCGGTGAGGGGACGCGCCGCGCACGCCCAGCTGGCCGCGCAGCAGGAGATCGCCAAGCAGTTGCGCGTGGCCTTTCCCGAGGAACTCGACGAGGTCGGTTCGGCCGCCCTGGTGGGTGCTGTCGTCGGCGCGGTATCGGGTGCGCTGACCGTGCTGTTCCAGGACCCCAAGTGCGTCGAGGATCCGGCAACGTTGCAGCGCCGCATCCAGGAGACGACCAACAAGGTACTGGCGCCGTGGCTTTCGCAGCCGCGGCCGAGCGTGGACGCGGCCCGCGAGGCCGCCCTCGAGGCGCGCCGTCCCGCCGAGCTGCCGGGCCGTCCCGCCACCGAACTGCTCAACCGTCCCGCCGCCGAACTGTCCCGGCGCATGGGCGGCGAGAGCATTCGCCCGATTCAGATCCACCATCTGTCGACCGCGGAACAGCCCCAGCACCGGCACCGGGAGACCGACCACGAGCTAGGCAGGCCCGAAGACGCCCTGGTGTAACCGGATTCGCGGCCGGTCTAGCCGAACTGCTGCCAGCCCAACCGGATCACCATGGCCACCACCACGACCAGCAGCACGATGCGCACGAATCCGGCGCCGCGCGCCAGCGCCATGCGCGAACCCACAATGGATCCGGCGATATTGGCCACCGCCATGGCCAGGCCGAGCGCCCACAGCACATGCCCGGTCGCACCGAGGAAGATCAGCGATCCGAGATTGGATCCGCAGTTGATCACCTTGGCCATGGCTGCCGCCCGCACGAACTCGGTGCCCAGCAGGGTCGCGAAGGTAATGATGAGAAAGGTGCCGGTCCCCGGCCCCAACAGCCCGTCGTACAGGCCGATGACCCCGGCCGCAATACCGATCACATAGATCGTCTTGCGTCGCGTCGGCGGATGCGTGGCCATGGTGACCCCGATGGCGGGCCGCATGGTCACGAAGATCGCCACCCCGACCAGCACCACCATGACGATCGGAATGAACAACTCGCGATCGATGAGCGATACCGCCGCCGACCCGCACCCGGCAACCACCGCCGCGATCAGCGCGGCGGGCAGTAACGCCTTCCACCGCATCGGCACCTTGCGCGCGAATGTCATCACGGCCGCACTCGTCCCCGAGAACGCCGCCAGCTTGTTGGTCCCCAGCGCCGTCGCGGGCGCGACTCCCGGCAACACCACGAACAAGGTCGGCAGAATGATCAACCCGCCCCCGCCGACCACCGCATCGACCCACCCGGCCGCCGTCGCCGCCGTCAACAACACCGCCCAGTCCGCAACGCCCACCACGCGACCCAACCAGACCGCGCACACCCGGAGCAACTCGGTGGTGAGGTCCTCGCGCCCGCACCGCGATTGCGTGATTAGGGTGGTCGTGTGCGCCGGTTCAGTTTGTGGCTGCGGGACAGGCCGCTGGTCTCCGATTCGATGCTGGCGCTGGCCTTGTTCGCCGTCGATGTGCTCGCCATGGGCGAAAGCAAGTCGAAGATCACCTATCTGGTGTTCAGCATTCTGCTGCCGATGCCGATCATCTTCCGGCGCACCTATCCCCGGGCCGCCGCGCTGGCGCTGTTCCTCATCTCCACGGCCGCGACCGTCGTGCACTGGGGGTTCTTCGACGAATCGGTGCATCCGGCGCTGCTGGGGCTGGGGATCATGCTCTACACCCTGGTCGCCTATGTGGGGCGGCGCGAAGGGCTCATCTATTTGGGCGCGCTGTTCATCGACGGGGTGCTGGCGCGGTGGCTGGTCGGTACGCCCGACGGCAACGACATCGCCTTCACCGTACTGTACTACGCGCTGTGCTGGACGCTGGCCGAGTTCATCGGCGCGCGGCACGCCTACGACACCGAGGTGGCGGCGCGACTGGCGGTCGCCGACTACGACCGGGAACGCAGCGCCCATGACGCCGTCGCCGCCGAACGCACCCGCATCGCGCGCGAACTGCACGATGTGGTCGCGCACGCGGTGAGCGTCATCATCGTGCAGGCCGACGGGGCGCGGTACGCGCTGCGGCACGATCCCGATACCGCCGAGAAGGCCATGACCACCATTGCGGGCACCGGCCGCGAAGCGCTGCGCGAGCTGTGCCGCACCGTCGAGCTGCTGCGCAGCGAACACGCACCCGAGGAGCTGCCGCAGCACGGCACCGCGGGCATCGCCAAGCTGATCGACATGATGCGCAGCGCCGGATTGCAGGTGTCGCTCGAACTCAGCGGCGAAATCGATGCCGTCACACCCGAAGTCAGTCTCGGCATTCACCGCATCGTGCAGGAGTCGCTCACCAACACCCTGCGCCACGCCGGTCCCGACCCGCGCGCCGAAGTGCGTGTCGCCCGCCGGGATGCGGACATTCTCATCGAGGTCGTGGATTCCGGCGCAGCCGGTGCGCATCTCCCCGCCGTGCCCGCCGGTCCGGGCAGCCGTATCCCCGGCAGTGGTCTCGGCCTGGTCGGCATGCGCGAGCGCATGGCGGTGCTGGGCGGCACCCTGACCACCGGCCGCCGCCCCGAGGGCGGCTGGTCGGTGCGCGCCACCATCCCGTTGCAGCGAATTCCCGACGAATAACCACTGGACGCGGGCCGATAGGGTGTGGGCTGTGCCGATCACCGTTCTCGTAGTCGACGACCAGGAACTCATGCGCGCCGGATTGAAGATGGTGCTCGGCGCGCATCCGGACATCGAGGTGATCGGCGAGGCCGACAATGGCGCCACCGCCATTACCCGTACCACCGAACTGCGGCCCGATGTGGTCCTCATGGATGTCCGCATGCCCGTCACCGACGGCGTCACCGCCACCGCGGCCATTATCGAATCCGGTTGCGGCAGCCGCGTTCTCGTCATGACCACCTTCGACCTCGACGAACACGCCCTGGGCGCGCTGCGCGCGGGCGCGAGTGGGTTCCTGCTCAAGGACACCCCGCCCGAAGACCTCATCTCCGCTATCCGCAGCGTCGCCGCCGGTGATGCCGTGGTCTCCCCGAAGGTCACCAAGCGCCTGCTCGCTCGCCTCATTGCCGACGATCCCGCCGAGGGCCGCGATCCGTCGGTGCTGGAGGTCCTCACCGCCCGCGAACGCGAGGTCCTCGACCACATTGCGGCGGGCCGATCCAATGCCGAGATCGCGGGCGAGCTGTACCTGTCCGAGGCGACGGTCAAAACCCACGTGGGCCGCGTCCTCACCAAACTGGGTCTGCGCGACCGGGTGCAAGCCGTGGTCCTGGCCTACGAAACCGGCCTGGTCCGCCCCGGCAGCGCCTGAGTTTTGTGTGAGAGATCCCGCATCCGGGAGAAATTCCGCCGCCCGCGGCGTTACCCAGGTAGATCGATCGAAAGGATCGTGTAATGCCTGCCCTGTTGTTCGTCGCCTACTTCGTCGCGGAAATCGCCACCCTGGTGCTGGTCGGCAATGTGATCGGCGTCTTCCCGACCATTCTGCTGCTCATCGCGGGCTCGGCCGCCGGACTGATGCTGGTGCGGTCGCAGGGTCGTCGCGTCTTCGAAGGCTTCCGCAAGGCGGCCCGCGGCGAGATCGAACCGACCACCGACGTCGCCGACGGCGCGTTGGTGACCATCGGCGCGGTCCTCATGTTCGTCCCGGGCCTGCTCACCTCGTCCCTGGGCCTGCTGGCCCTGGCTCCGCCCACCCGCTTCCTGCTGCGCCCGGCCGTCGCCGCCTTCGCGGCCCGCCGCCTCAACCGCGTGGCTACCGCCGTGGGCCCCTTCGGCGCCCGCACTGCCGTCATCGACCCGGACGGCGACATCATCGACGCCACCGTCGTGACGGAGTACTACGACGACGGCCAGGGCACCGCCCATCGCATGATCGACCCGAAGTGATTCCGGCGTAAGTTCTTTCGACGCCGAGGGGCCGGGCACCGCGCAGGTGCCCGGTCCCTCGGCGTTCGGCTAGTCGGCGAGGCGGCGGTAGCGGTGCACGGACAGCGGCAGGAAGATCGCGATCAGCAGCAGGGGCCAGACGACGGCCATGAGCAGTGCGTGCTCGGCGATCCAGGACGGGTCCTCGCCGGTGGGGTTGCCGAACAGTTCGCGGGTGGCGGTGACCGTGGCCGACAAACGATTCCAGGCCGCGATGGCGCCGAGCCAGAGCGGCATGGTGGCGGTGGCGACGAACGGGTTGGCGAGGAAGCCGAGCGGAAATTCGAAGGTGCGCACGGCGGTGACCGCTTCGGGGTTCGAATAGGTGAGCAGGCCGAGGTAGACGCCGATCCACAGGAAGGCGAAGCGGAGCAGTAGGAGCAGGCCCACCGCCGCGAGGGCCGGTCCCGAGCCGCGGTGCGGCTGCCAGCCGACGGCCAGGCCGCAGCCGATGAGCACGAGCAATGTGATGGCGGCGGTGAGCATATCGGCGATGGCCCGGCCCGCCAGGACCGCCGATGCGGCCATCGGCATGGAGCGGAAGCGGTCGGTAATGCCGCGGGCGGCATCGGAGCTCACCGCGACCATGGTGGTGCCGATGCCGAAGACCATGGTCATGGCGAACATGCCGGGCAGCAGGAACTCTCGGTAATCACCGCCGCCGGGGACCGTCATGGCGCCGCCGAGCAGATACCCGAACATGAGCACGATCATGATCGGGAAGAGCAGCGTGTTGGCGATGACGACGCCCGGTTGCCGCCGCCAGTGCGCGAACTCGCGTCCCGCGATGGTGAGCGCGTCGTAGGCGGCCCACGCTGCGCGGCGCGAGCGGGACGGTACTGCGGAATCGATGGTGGCGGTGGCGATCATGCGTGGGCCTCCTCGGCAATGGTCTCGGTCGATGCGCCGGTCAGATGCAGGAAGACCTCGTCGAGCGTCGGTCTGCGCAAGGCGATGTCCTCGACGGGAATCCGGGCATCCCGCAGCGCGTAGGCGATATCGGCCAGCGCGGTCACCGGATCGTCGACCGCCGCGCTGACCCGCCGGGCCGCGAGATCGACCACCGGCTCGCCGCGAAGGTGTTCGCGCAGTAGGGAAGTGGCCGCGCCCAGATCGGCGGCATCGTGGGTCACGAGGTCGATGCGGTCCCCGCCCATCCGCGATTTCAGTTGTGCCGGACTGCCCGTCGCGATCACCCGCCCGTGGTTCATGACCGAGATCCGCGCCGCGAGCTGATCGGCCTCCTCCAGATATTGCGTGGTCAGCAGCACCGTCGTGCCCGTGGCGACGAGATTGCGCACCGCCTGCCACACCTGATTGCGATTGTGCGGATCCAGCCCGGTCGTCGGCTCGTCCAGGAACAGAACCGCAGGAGCCACAAGGAAACTCGCCGCCAGGTCGAGCCGCCGCCGCATGCCGCCGGAGTACTGCTTCACGGGCTTGTCCCCGGTATCGGCCAGCCCGAACCAGTCCAGGAGTTCCCCGGCCCGCCCCCGCGGCCCCGAGGTGACGCGGCCGTCCGAACATCTCCAGGTTCTGCCGTCCCGACAGCACCTCGTCCAATGCCGCGTGCTGCCCCACCAGCCCGATCCGCCCCCGCACCCGCGCGGCCTCGGTGATCGCGTCGAACCCGGCCACTTCCACCCGCCCGGAATCCGGCCGCGCCAGCGTCGCGAGTACCCGCACGGCCGTGGTCTTCCCCGCCCCGTTCGGGCCCAGCAGCCCGTACACCATCCCCTCGGGAACCTCGAGGTCGAACCCGTCCAAGGCCGCGGTCTCGCCGTACCGCTTCCGCACCTGCTCGCACCTGATCACGCTGGTCATCCCCGACTCCAAACTCTGTACTCTGTACGCCAATGGCAATTAGAGTACAAAGTACAGAGTTCTCTCGCCAGTGTGAATGTGTCCCGGAGAGTGCCGTCAGGCAGACTGGGTTGCCGTGAGTACCCAGTTGCTGGTCGGCGGCCGTATCTACAGTTCGAGTAACCCCGATGCCACTGCCATGGCGGTGACCGACGGGACCGTGGTGTGGGTCGGGTTGGAGCGACCGGGACGGGCACTGCATCCGGACGCGGAAGTCATCGACTTGAACGGGGCCTTCGTCGCACCGGCCTTCGTGGATCCGCACGTGCACGTCACCGCGCTGGGGTTGAAACTCACCGGACTCGATCTGGCGCAGGCTCGTTCACTGGGGGAGTGCCTGGAGATGCTGCGCGCGCACGCGGCGAAGCAGCCGGACGGCGCGATTCTGGGCGACGGCTGGGACGAGACCGCCTGGCCGGAGGGACGCTCGCCGACGCTCGCGGAGATCGATGCCGCCGCGCCCGGGCGGATTGTGTATCTGGCTCGCGTGGACGCGCATTCGGCGGTGGTGTCCACCCCTCTGCTGGACGCCGTGCCGGGAATCACGGCGGCACACGGCTTCACGCGCGGCGAACCGGTGCGGGCCGAGGCGCATCACCGGGTGCGGGCGGCGGCCCTGGGGGCCTTGGATTTCACCCAGCGGGAGCGGGCGCGGCAGGCCGCTCTCGATCACGCGGCCGCGAACGGCATTGCCGCCGTGCACGAATGCGCGGGCCCGGAGATCTCCGGCGAGACCGATGTGCGTGAGCTGCTGGAGTTCTCCCACGGCGTGGAGGTGCGCGCCTACTGGGGTCAGGCGGTGCGCACCGCCGACGAGGCCCGCGGCCTGGTGAAGGAACTCGGCGTGCACGCCCTCGGCGGCGACCTGTTCGTGGACGGCTCCATCGGCTCGCGCACCGCCTGGCTGCGCGCGCCCTACGCCGACCGCGACACCACCGGCAATTCCTATATCGATGCCGACACCGTCGCCGCCCACGTCCTCGCCTGCACCGAAGCGGGCATTCAGACCGGCTTCCACGTCATCGGCGACGCCGCCATGGACGCGGTCGTCACCGGCTTCGAACGCGTCGTCGCCGAGGTCGGCGGTCCGGCCTTCGCCGCCCGCGGCCACCGCCTCGAACACGCCGAAATGGTCGATGCCGACCAGATCGCCAAACTCGCCGCATGGGGCGTGATCGCCAGCGTCCAACCCGGTTTCGACGCCACCTGGGGCGGCTCGGACGGCATGTACGCCACCCGCCTGGGCCCCGACCGCGCCGCCACTCTCAACCCCTTCGCCGCGCTCGCCGCGGCCGGGGTCTCCCTGGCCATCGGCTCCGACGCCCCGGTCACCCCCCTCGACCCTTGGGAAGCCGTGCGCGCCGCCGCCAACCATCGCACCCCGGGCCATCAGATCTCCCCCCGCGCCGCCTTCACCGCCGCCACCCGTGGCGCCTGGCGCGCGGGCGGGCTGCGCGACGGTGTGACCGGCACCCTCGTCCCCGGCGCACCCGCCACCTACGCCGTCTGGGAGGCCGACACCCTCGTCGTCGCGGCCGCCGCCGACACCGTCCAGCGCGGGTCCACCGACCCCCGCTCGCGCCTCCCCGGCCTTCCGCCGCTGACCCCGGAGGCCACCCTCCCGCGCTGCCTGCGCACCGTGCATCGTGGGGCCACCATCCATGAAGCCTGAGCCCCTACCCGAAAACCCCGCTCCCGCAACATCGTTGGATTCCCCGACCGAGAACTCCGCTCCCGTGACCCTGCGGGACCGGGTGGCCGGGCATCCGGTGGTCGCGCGTCTGCTGGCGGCGGTTGTCGCGGGGCTGTTGTTGTTCGCGAGTTTTCCGCCGCGGACACTGTGGTTTCTCGCACCGGTCGGGATTGCGATTCTCACGCTCGTGGTGCGTGGAAGTGGGCGGGTGCGTGGGGGATTCGGGTACGGAATTATCGCGGGGCTGGGGTTCTTTCTGCCTTTGCTGCCGTGGACGGGCATTTATGTGGGGTCGGTGCCGTGGCTGGCTTTGTCGGCCGTTTGTGCGGTGTATGTCGGGATTTTCGGGGGGCTGGCGCGGCTGGTGAGCGGACTGCCCGGATGGCCACTGTGGGTGGCGGCGTGCTGGTCGCTGACCGAGTGGATCCGGGCGAGCTTTCCGTTCGGGGGATTCCCTTGGGGGAAGCTGGCTTTCGGACAGTCGGACGGTTGGTATCTGCCCTACGCCATGCTGGGGGGAGCGCCCCTGGTGAGTTTCGTGGTGGCGCTGACCGGGACCGGGCTGGCCGCGCTCGCGGTGTGGTTGCTGGCGATCTTGCGGAGGGAAACCCCCAGATCGGAAGCGCGACATCTCACATCGTGGTACCGGATTGTTGCTGCGGCAATGCTTGTGGCTATAGTTCCCCTCACCGGAGTGATCCTCCGGACCGCGCTGCCCGGCCCGGAGGACGGCAACCGGCCGATCACGGTCGCCGCGATCCAGGGCAGCGTGCCGCGCCTGGGATTGGACTTCAATGCCCAGCGCCGCGCGGTTCTCGACAATCACGTCAAGCGCACCGAGGAACTGGCCGCCGAGGTCGCGGCCGGGCGGGCCCCGCAGCCGGATGTGGTCATCTGGCCGGAGAATTCCTCCGATATCGATCCGCTGCGCAACTCCGACGCCGCCGCGCTCATCACCAAGGCGTCCCGAGACATCAAGGCGCCCATCCTGGTCGGGGCCGTGCTCGTCAACGACGATCGCACCACCACCAACTCCGTCATCGTGTGGAACGGCGCGGACGGGCCGGGGGAGCGGCACGACAAGAAGATCATCCAGCCCTTCGCCGAATATCTGCCGATGCGTTCGTTCTTCCGGCTGTTCTCCGAATACGCCGACCGGGCAGGTTATTTCGTCCCCGGCAATGACGACGGCGTGGTGCACGTCCAGCCCGCCACCGGCGGGGCGGCGGTGCCGATCGGCGTCGCCACCTGTTACGAGGTGGCCTTCGACCGCGCCTTCGAGGACGCCCTGCGCGCGGGCGCGCAGATTCTCACCGTCCCCTCCAATAACGCCACCTTCGGCGATTCGGAGATGACCTTCCAGCAGCTGGCCATGTCGCGGGTGCGCGCGGTGGAGCACGGCCGCGCCGTGGTGGTCTCGGTGACCACCGGCGTGAGCGCCATCATCACCGCCGACGGCGTCATTCAACAACAGACTGAACAGTTTGTTCCGGCGGCCCTGGTCGCGCAGTTGCCGCTGCGGACGGATACGACACTCGCGACACGGATAGGCCCCGCGCCCGAAGCCGTCTTGTGTATTCTTGCCGCGGCTGCCGCTGTGGCGGCGGCGATTCAGCGGCGGGCACGTGTGACGAGGGCCGTCCCGCTCGGGCGACAGTAATTCGCCAGAACGTAGCCGACTCTCCGCTACGTGTCCCGAATGTCCGAGTTTACTGCGGTTCTCTATGCGAATTAAGCGAACATCGTGAAGTTTGCTTTGAAGTAGCTACCTAATACTGCGCTCCGCCAACGTCGTTCGTTGCGGACAACTCGAGATCACCACCGATCCAGTCGGCGGGGTGCTCCGAATCATAGGACGTGGGTCACGTCCTACGGCTCGCGCGTGCGCGAAAGCCGGAGTGGTCCTTCGAAAAGACCACAGTGGTCGGGGTATTTGGGGCTCGGGGAGTTGCGTCAACAGCGGCAGAACGGAGTGATTGATGAGTTCATTGGCCACGGACCGTGTCGACCAATGTTCTTCGGGTGAATTTTCGGCTCAACCTTTCGCGCTCTCGCCCGCGCAATCGGCACTCTGGTACGCCCAACGCATCAGGCCCGACATTCCGCTCACCATCGCGCAGTACGTGGAGATCCACGGTGATCTGGATGTCGGCCGATTGCTGTATGCCATCGAGCGTTTCGGCTCGGAGACCGGGGTCGGGCATGTGCGATTGCTGGAGATCGACGGGGTGCCGCATCAGGTGGTAGATCCGGCCTGGCGGCCCGGCTGGGCGCGCATCGACCTGCGCGACGAGCCGGATCCGCGCGCGGCCGCCCTGGCGTGGATGAACGATCACGCCAGTTCACCCATCGATATGGAGCACGATCCGCTCACCATCAATGTGGTGCTGCGCACCGGGGATTCGGACTACCTCTGGTACATCCGCGGCCACCACATCGTCATCGACGGCTACGGCGCCATGAACGGCACCACCCGCGCGGCCGAGATCTACACGGCCCTGGAGAACCAGACCGAACCCGTTGTCTCCCGCGCCACGCCGCTGGCCACCATCTACGCCGACGAGAACCGCTACGGCGAGACCAGTCGCTGCCGCGCCGACCGCGAATACTGGACCGAACAGCTCGTCGACGTGGCCGAACCGCTGACCCTCTCCAGTGTCGGGGCCATCACCTCCGGTTCGGACGCGGGCCGCCGCAGCGCCACCGCCGTGCTCGGCGAACAGGTCGAGGCCGCCCTCGCGGCGGCCGCGACCACCAACGGCTCCAATACTTCCGCGCTGGTCGTAGCGGCCTTGGCCTGCTACGTCCGCGCGGTCACCGGCACTCAGGACGTGGTGCTGAGCCTGCCGGTCTCGGCGCGCACCACCGTGGCCCTGCGCCGCTCCGCGGGCGTGGTGTCGAATGTGGTGCCCATCCGCGTACGGTTCGGCGGCGCGGCCACCGTCGCCGACACCGTGCGCGCGGTGAAATTGCAGATCACCGGCGCCCTGCGCCATCAGCGCTACCGCAGCGACGACATCCGCCGCGACTCCGGCTACTCCCGCGACGCCCGCGGCGTCTTCGGGCCCATGGTCAATCTCATGCTGTTCCACAGCGAATTGAAGTTCGGCAGCCTGGTCGGCTCGCTCAATGTGCTCTCCACCGGCCCGGTCGAGGACCTGTCCATCAACCTCTACAACGGCGTCGGCAATCGCATTCACATCGACTTCGAGGCCAATCCGCGCCTGTACGGCGATGCCGAGCTGGCCATGCATCACGGCCGGTTCCTCGACTTCCTGGAGCGGTTCCTGCGAGCCTCCCCGCAGGACGTGGTCGGCGATCTGCCGGTGCTCACCGATCTGGAACGCGAACGCGTCCTGCACGAATGGAATTCGACCCAGGTCGCCCGCCAGGAGGGCACCCTGGCCGGTCTGTTCGCCGACCGCGCCGCCATGTGCCCGAGCCGCATCGCGCTCGACTTCGAGGGGCAGACCCTCACCTACGCCGCCTTCGACGAACGCGCCAATCGCCTGGCCCGCGAACTCATCGACCGCGGCGCGGGCCCGGACGCCATTGTCGGCCTGGCCATCCGCCGCAGCCTGGACCTGCTCGTCGGCATGTACGCCATCATGAAGTCGGGCGCGGCCTACCTCCCCATCGATCCGGACCATCCGGCCGATCGCATCGAGGCCATTCTGGAGCAGGCCCGGCCGCTGTGCGTCCTCACCGCGAGCCGCGACCGGCTCGAACTGCCCCGTGCGGCACGCCGATTCGATATCGACACCGCCGAGCTGTCCGAGCGCTCCCGCCGTCCCGTCACCGATGCCGACCGCACCGCCCCGCTGCGCGCCGATCACCTCGCCTACGTCATCTTCACCTCCGGCTCCACCGGCCGCCCCAAGGGCGTCGGCGTCACCCACGCCGCCATTGTCAACCGGCTGCGTTGGATGCAGCACGCCTACCCCCTCGACGGCGGCGATATCGTCCTGCAGAAGACCCCCGCCACCTTCGACGTCTCGGTGTGGGAGTTCTTCTGGCCCTTGCAGATCGGCGCCCGACTGGTCATCGCCACCCCCGACGGGCACCGCGATCCCGGCTACCTGGCCCGGGTCATTGCCGAGAAGGGCTTCACCACCGCGCATTTCGTGCCGTCCATGCTCTCGGTCTTCCTCACCGACACCGATGTCGCGGGCTGCACCGGCCTGTCGCGGGTGTTCTGCTCCGGTGAGGCGCTGCCCGCCGCCACCGTGGCCGAATTCCACGCCGCCCTCGGCAATGGCCCGGACGCACCGCAATTGCACAATCTCTACGGCCCCACCGAGGCCGCCGTCGACGTCACCGCCTGGCACTGCACGCCCGGCGCGACGGATGTACCCATCGGCGCGCCCGTGTGGAACACCCGCACCTATGTCCTCGACGCCCGGCTGCAACCCGTCGCCCCCGGTGTGGTGGGTGAGCTCTATCTCGCGGGCGTCCAGCTGGCCCGCGGCTATCTGGGCCGTCCCGGCCTGAGCGCCGATCGGTTCGTCGCCAACCCCTTCACCCCCGGCACCCGCATGTACCGCACCGGCGATCTGGTGCGCTGGCGCGGCGGCCGCTCCGGCGTCCTGGAATACCTGGGCCGCAGCGATTTCCAGGTCAAGATCCGCGGTCTGCGCATCGAGCTCGGCGAGATCGAGAACGCCCTGCTGTCCGATAAGCGCGTCGCCCGCGCCGTCTGCGTGGCCCGCCGCGGCCGCGGCGGGGACGAGCTCATCGGCTATGCCGTGGCCGCCCCCGGCGCGGGACCCCTGGACACCGCCGAATTGGCCGCCGGGCTGCGTCGCATGCTGCCCGGCTACATGGTCCCGGCCACGCTCATGATGCTCGACGAACTACCGCTGAGCGCCAATGGCAAGGTGGACCGCAAGGCCCTGCCCGATCCCGGCACCGCCGCGCGTCGCCCCGCCCGCCCCGCCGCGGGCCCGCGTACCGAGGCCGAACAGCAGCTCACCGCCATCTTCGCCGAAGTCCTCGGCCTCGACGAGGTCGGCGTCACCGACAGCTTCTTCGACCTCGGCGACAATTCGCTGACCGCCGCCCGCGCCATTGCCCGGGTCAATGCCAGCCTCGGTGTCGCACTCACCATTCGCGACCTGTTCGAATCCACGACCGTCACGGCCCTGGCCGCGCGCGTCGCCAATCCGCTGGCCGAGGCCGCCTCGCCGAAACTCGGTGCGGCACAGCGGCCCGCACACCTGCCGCTGTCGCTGGCACAGCAGCGGCTGTGGATCCTCAACCGCTTCGCCGAGCACGCCGCCGCCTACAACATGCCCCTGGCGGTGGAATTGACTGGGCACCTGGACATTCCGGCGCTGCGGGCCGGTCTGGTGGACGTGCTGGACCTCCACGAGAGCCTGCGCACCACCTTCCCCGACACCCCGGTCGGGCCGGGCCAGGTCGTGCATCCGGCCGCGGAGATCCCGCTCACTCTCGACCCCATCGACGCCACCGACGCCGACGTGCTCGCGCTCGCCGGTGAATTCGCCGGGTACGGTTTCGATCTGCGCAGCCAGGCCCCGATCCGGGTGGCCCTGTACGCCACCGCGCCGGACAAGCACGTCTTCCTGGTGGTGCTGCACCACATCAGCGGCGACGGCTGGTCCATCGCCCCGCTCACCCGCGACATCATGACCGCCGTCGCCGCCCGCGCCGAGGGCCGCGCACCGCGGTGGACGCCGCTGCCGGTGCAGTACGCGGACTTCGCGCTCTGGCAGCGCGAACTGCTCGGCGACGAGGCCGATCCCGCCAGCGCCCTGTCCCGCCAGCTCGCCTACTGGCGCGCCGCCCTGGCCGACCTGCCCGATCAGCTCGACCTCCCGCTGGACCGGCCCCGCCCGCGCCAGCGCTCCACCGACGGCGGCCGCGTCGAGTTCACCATTACCGCCGACACCCGCCGCGCCCTGGCCGCGGTGGCGGCCGACCGCGGCGTCAGCACCTTCATGGTGCTGCACGCGGCGCTCGCGGCCGTCCTTGCGCGCCTGTGCAATACGACCTATATCGCCATCGGCACGCCCATTGCCGGGCGCAGCGATCCGGATCTGGACGATCTGGTCGGCATGTTCGTCAACACCCTCGTACTGCGCACCCGCGTCGATCCGGCCGCCGGATTCGACCGCATACTCGCCGAGGTCCGCGATACCGACCCCAATGCCTTCGCCAATGCCGACGTCCCCTTCGAACGTCTCGTCGAGGTCGTCAACCCGGAACGCTCCGCGGCGCGCCACCCGTTGTTCCAGGTCGTGCTGTCCTACGACAGCACCCCCGAACTGCGCGTGGACCTGCCCGGCGTGCACACCCGCGTCCTGCCCATGGCCGTGGACGTCGCCAAGTTCGACCTGCAACTCACCGTGCACGAACCGGCCGCCGCCGACGACGGTGGGCTGACCGCCGAATTCGGCTATGCCGCCGATGTTTTCGACCACGGCACGGTCGAGGCCATTGCCCGCCGCTTCGGCGCGGTGCTGGCCGCCGCCGTGGCCGACCCCACCGTCCCGGTCGGCGACCTGCCCATCCTGGACACGCGCGAGACCGCCAAACTGGTGCCCATCATGGGCTCGCCCGCCGAGCCCGCCAGCACCCTCGCCCGCCTGCTCACCGATACCGCCGAACGCGTCCCCGATGCCGCGGCCGTGCGCTATCTCGGCCACGACACCAGCTACCGGGAGCTCGACGAACGCTCGAATCGCCTGGCGCGCGTGCTCATCGAGCACGGCGCGGGTCCCGAGGTGGTCGTCGCGGTCGCCCTGCCGCGCAGCCTGGACTCCATCCTGGCCGTGTGGTCGGTCGCCAAGACCGGCGCCGCCTACGTGCCCATCGATCCGGACTACCCGGCCGACCGCATTGCCCACATGCTCGCCGACTCCGGCGCCATGCTCGGTCTCACCACCCCCGAATGCCGTGCGGACCTGCCGGATTGGCCCGGCAACCGGGGACGGCACCGCAGGTCCTATGTGGACTGGCTGCTGCTCGGCTCCACCGAACTGGCCGCGGAATGCGCGCAGTTCCCCGACACCCCGCTGACCGATGCCGACCGGCACCACCCGCTGCGCACCGCCGGACCGGCCTATCTCATCTACACCTCCGGCTCCACCGGCAAACCCAAGGCCGTGGTCGTCACCAATGCGGGCCTGGCCTCGCTGGCGCACGAGCAGATGCACCTGTTCCACGTCACCGATTCCGCACGCACCCTGCACTTCTCGTCCCCGAGCTTCGACGCCTCGGTGCTCGAACTGCTGCTCGGCTTCGCGGCCGGGGCCACCATCGTGGTCGCGCCCGCAGGGATCTTCGGCGGCGCGGAACTGGCCACGCTGCTGCGCGCGGAACAGGTGACCCACGCCTTCGTCACCCTCGCCGCCCTGGCCACCGTGCCGCCGCAGGACCTGCCCGCCCTCGAGGCCGTCATCGTCGGCGGCGAAGCCTGCCCGGAGGATCTGGTCCGGGTATGGACCGATCCGGAATCGCGGCCCGCCCCGGCGGTTCCGCGCCGCATGCACAATATGTACGGCCCGTCCGAGGCCACCGTCGCCGCCACCGCCACCGGACCCATGCTGGCCGGGCAGCCCGTCCCCATCGGCCTGCCCGTGCGCGGTATGCGACTGTTCGTCCTCGACCCGCGCCTGCATCCGGTCCCGCCGGGCGTGGCGGGGGAGCTGTACCTGTCCGGACCCGGTCTGGCCCGCGGCTGCCTGGGCCGCCACGGCCTCACCGCCCAGGCCTTCCCGGCCAATCCACACGGCCGCCGCGGCGAACGCATGTACCGCACCGGCGATCTCGTGGTCGCCGACGGCGCGGGCCAGCTGCGCTTCCTGGGCCGTGCCGACGATCAGATCAAGATCCGCGGCTTCCGCATCGAACTGCGCGAGATCGACCACGTGCTGAAATCGCATCCGGGAGTCACCTTCGCGCTCACCGTCGTCCACAATGACGAACGCGGAATCCCGCGCCTGGTCTCCTATCTCACCGCCGACACCGAGCTCGATATCGCCGCCGTGCTCGATACCGCGCGCGGCCGCCTGCCCGGCTATATGGTGCCCTCGGCGCTGAAGGTGCTCGAGAACCTGCCCGTCACCTCGTCGGGCAAGCTGGACCGCAAGGCCCTGCCCGAACCGGATTTCGTGGCCGTGGCCCCCTCGCGCGCCCCCGAATCAGAGCTGGAACAGCAGGTCGCACAGTTCTTCGGCACCGTGCTGGGCACCCCCGTGCACGGTGCGGAGGACAACTTCTTCCAGATCGGCGGCAATTCGCTGCTCGCAACCCGGCTCACCGCGGCCCTGCACGGGGAATTCTGGGTGGAGCTGCCGGTGCGCGCCGTCTTCGAGGCGCCCACGGTGGCCGGGGTGGCGGCCCGGCTGGCGGAAGCGCCCCGGACGCGACGGGCGGCGCTGGCTGTGCATGCCCCGTGTCCGGAGCGCATCCCACTGTCGCTGCCGCAGCAGCGCCTGTGGTTCCTCAATAGATACTCCCCCGAATCCAGCGCCTACAACATTGCTTTCGTACTTCGGATCGACGGCGATCCGGATGTGGCCGCCTTGCAGGCCGCTCTTGCCGATGTGGTGGAGCGGCACGAGGTGCTGCGCAGCGTCTTCCCCGAGGACGCGCACGGCGCCCGGCAGGTGGTGCTCGAGACCGCCCGCTGCCTGCCGGTGCTGGAGGCCGTGGAAACCGACGATGTCGGCGCCCGCACCACCCTGCGCTCGCTGGCGCGCCGCGGCTTCGACCTGACCCGCGACATTCCGCTGCGAATGACCTTGCTGCGCACCGGGAACCGCCGCCATCTGCTCGGCATCGCACTGCATCACATTGCCGCCGACGGCTGGTCGCTCGGCCCGCTCACCCGCGATCTGGCCGTCGCCTACGCCGCCCGCCTCGGCGGCGTCGCCCCGGCCTGGACGCCACTGCCGGTGCAGTACGCCGACTTTAGCCTGTGGCAGCGCGAGATCGTGGGCCAGGAATCGGATCCGGGCAGCGCCGCCGCCACCCAGATCGCCTACTGGCGCCACGCGCTGGCGGATCTGCCCGAGGAAATGCCGCTGCCCTACGACCGGCCCCGCCCGGCCGAACCCACCCAGCGCGCCGGAACCGTCCGCTTCGAGGTGCCGGAGGAGTTGCAGCGCAAGCTCGACGATATTGGCCGCGCGCACGGCGTCAGCCTGTTCATGATGCTGCGCTCCACCCTGGCCGTCCTGCTGCGCGTGGTCACCGGCGGCCGCGATATCGTCATCGGCACCGCCGTGGCCGGGCGCAGCGACACCCGCCTCGACGAACTGGTCGGCATGTTCGTCAATACGCTGGTACTGCGCTCCGATGTGGACCCCGACCGCAGCTTCGCCGAACTGCTGCAGGCCGACCGCGATACCGAACTCGCCGCCATGGCCAATGCCGAGGTGCCGTTCGAACGCGTGGTGGAGGAATTCGGCAGTGGTACGGGCGGATTGCGGCCCACCCTGCAGGTGGCGCTCACCGTGCAGGACACCCCGCTGCCCGCACTGCAACTTCCCGGATTGGCCCTGCAGGCCGAGGAACTCGATATCGCGCTGGCGAAATTCGACCTCGAACTGCGGGTGCTGCCCGCCGACCGTCATGCCGGGCCCGGCGAGACGGGCGACCGGGTCTTCGAATTCGTCTACGCCGCGGAGCTTTTCGACCAGGACACGGTGCAGACCCTGGCCGAGCGCCTGCTGCTGGTATTCGAGGCGGTGACCGCCGACCCGCGGATGCGCGTCCGCGATATCGACGCCCGCACCGCACACGAACGCGAACTGCTCACCCCCGCCTGGGGTCCCGCCCCGGAACCGCAGTGCAGCCTGGCCGCCTACTTCGCCGCCACCGCGCACCTCAATCCGGAACGGGTCTTCCTGCGCGGCGGCGAGACCGAGCTCAGCTACGAGGCCGCCGACATCTACTCCAACCGGGTGGCCCGCGCGCTCATCGCGCGCGGCCTGGGCCCGGGCGATCGGGTCGCGCTGGGCCTGACCCGGTCGGTGGAATCGGTGCTCGCCATGCTGGCGGTGGCCAAATCCGGCGCTGCGTTCGTACCCATCGATCCGAACTATCCGGCGGATCGGGTGCGGCACATGCTCACCGACTCCGGCTGCCGGGTCGGGGTGAGCATGAGCGAATACGTCGACCGGCTCTACACCGCCGCCGGGGACCACATTATCGAATGGCTGCCCCTCGATAATCCGTCCCTGCTCGACGAATTGGAGGTGCTCGAAGAGGGCCCGATCACCGACGCCGACCGCACCGCCACACTGTGGACCGCGGATCTGGCCTACGTGATCTACACCTCCGGCTCCACCGGCAAGCCCAAGGGCGTCGCCGTCTCGCACGCCGGGCTGTCCAACTTCGCCGACGAGATCCGCGAACGCATGCGGGTGGACCGGGATTCGGTCACCATGCACTTCTCCTCGCCGAGTTTCGACGCCGCCATCTTCGACCTGCTGCTCGCGGTGGGCTCCGGGGCCACCATGGTCATCGTCCCGCCCGATGTCTACGGCGGCGACGAACTGGCCGCGCTCATGGAGAGCGAACAGATCAGCCACACCTTCATGACCCCGGCGGCGCTGGGCACCATCGACCGCGATCAGTGGGCCCTGCCGCACCTGCGCGCCATTACGGTGGGCGGCGAGGCGTGCGGGCCGGAACTGGTGGCGCGCTGGGCGCCCGGGCGCACCATGCTCAATGGCTATGGGCCCACCGAGACCACCGTCGTCATCACCATGGCCCCGCTCACGCCGGGGGAGCCGGTCACCATCGGCACCCTGGCGCGCGGCGCGCGTGCGCTGGTGCTCGACGAGCGGCTGCGGCCGGTCCCGGTCGGGGTGCCCGGCGAACTGTATGTGGGCGGACAGGGTTCGGCGCGCGGCTATTTCGATCGCCTCGGCCTCACCGCGGCCCGCTTCGTCGCCGATCCGTAGGGTCCCGAAGGCGCGCGCATGTACCGCACCGGCGATGTGGTGCGCTGGACCGCGGGTGGGGAACTGGTGTACCTGGGCCGCAGCGACCATCAGGTGAAGGTGCGCGGCTTCCGCATCGAACTCGGCGAGATCGATGCCGTGCTCACCGCGCACCGGTCGATCCGCTTCGCGCACACCGAGGTTCGCGAGATCGCGGGCACCCCGCGCATCGTGTCCTATGTGCAGCTCGCCGACGTGCCCCTGCACGGCATGGTGGGGGAGGCGGCCACCGTGGCCTTCGATCCCGAGGAGCTGCGGGCGCACTGCGCGCAGCACCTGCCCGCGCACATGGTGCCCGGCAGCTTCACCCTGCTCGACCACATTCCGCTCACCCCGGTCGGCAAGCTCGACCGCGATGCACTGCCGCAACCGCAGGCGGTGGTCGCCGTGGTCTCCCGCGATCCGGAGACCGATACCGAGCGCCTGGTCGCCGAGGTCATGGGCGATCTGGTCGGCGCGGGCGCTCTCGGCGCGGACGACAGCTTCTTCGAGGTCGGCGGAAACTCGCTGCTCGCCACCCAATTGGTGGCGCGCCTGGCGGCGGCCACCGGCGTCCGCCTGGAGGTGCGCGCGGTCTTCGCCGCGCCCACCGTCGCCGGGCTCGCGGCCGCCCTCGATACCGGCACCGGCTCGGCCGATCTGCGGCCCGAACCGCGCCGCCGCACCCGCACGCAGCGCATCCCGCTGTCGGTGGCCCAGCGCAGGCTCTGGTTCCTGGAGAAGTTCAATGCCTCCGGCGATACCGGAGAAGCCTTGGGCGCCTACAACATTCCCGTCGCGCTGCGCCTCACCGGGCAGCTCGACGTGGCGGCTCTGCGTGCCGCCCTGCACGCCGTGCAGGCCCGGCACGATACGCTGCGCACCGTCTTCCCCGAGATCGACGGCGAGCCCTGTCAGCACGTCCTGGATCCGAGCGAGGCCGCCGCCTCGCTGCCGCTGCGGACGGTCAGCGCCGCGGATGTGAATATCGAGATCCGCCGGTTGGCCGCGGCCGCTTTCGATCTCAGCTCCATGGCTCCGCTGCGCGCCGCTCTGCTGCGGGTCACCGGAGCCGCCGCCGACGAGCACATCCTCGTGCTCGTGGTGTACCACATCGCCATGGACGGCTGGTCGCTGCAACCCCTGGCGGCAGACGTGGCCGCCGCCTACCGCGCCCACACCGGCGGTGAGGCCCCGCAGTGGCCCGAATTGCCCATCCAGTACGCCGATTACACGATGTGGCAGCAGGACGTCCTCGGCCGCGAGGACGATCCGGAATCGGTCATCAGCCGCCAGCTCGACTACTGGCGGCGCGCCCTCGACGGCATTCCGGAACTCCTCGCGGTGCCCGCCGACCGGCCGCGGCCGCCGGTGCCGAGCTATCGCGGCGGCATCGTCGAATGCGATATCGATTCCTTCACCCACCGCGAACTGCGCAGCCTCGCGGCCGATCACGGCGTCACCATGTTCATGGTGCTGCACGCCGCCCTGGTGGCGCTGCTGCACCGGCTCACCGCCAGCGACGATGTCACCGTCGGCACGCCCATCGCCGGTCGCGGGCATCCGGCCCTGGACCGCATGGTGGGCATGTTCGTCGGAACCCTGGTGCTGCGCACCGAGATCGAGAGCGGCGCCGCCTTCGGCGATCTGCTGCGCACCGTGCGCGATACCGACCTGGAAGCCTTCGCCCACGCCGACGTTCCGTTCGAGCGGCTCGTGGAGGTGCTCAACCCGGTGCGCTCGCAAGCGCACCACCCCATGTTCCAGGTCATGCTGTCGGTGCAGAACCAGCCGCTGCGCGTGCTCGAACTGCCCGGCCTGCGCATCGAGGCCGACGATGCCGATCCGGGCATCGCCAAATTCGATCTGCAGTTCACTTTGACCGAATCCTGGACGCGCAACCGCGAACCCGATGGCATCACCGTCGCCGTCAACTACGCCGCCGACCTGTTCGACGAGGCGACGGCGCAGCGGCTGGCGCGGCGATTCGTACGGCTGCTCGGCGCGGCCGCCGCGAGCCCGGCCACCGCCGTGGGCGATCTGGAACTCCTGGATTCCGTCGAATGGTCGGCCCTGGCGCCCGTGCGCTGCGCCGAGGCCGGGCTGCCCATCACCTTCCCGGAGGTGTTCGAGGCCGCCGCCAACCTCAACCGCCAGGCCGTGGCGGTGCGGGCCGCGGGCACCCAGATCTCCTACGACGCCCTCGACCGCTGGACCAACCGCCTCGCTTGCGTCCTCATCGGCTACGGCGTGGGCCCGGAAACCCTGGTGGCCATGGGCATTCCGCGCTCGGCGGAATCGGTGGCGGTCATGCTGGCCATTGCCAAGGCCGGTGCGGCGTTCGTGCCCGTCGACCTTACCTATCCGGAACAGCGCATCAGCCATATGCTGCTGGATTCCGGTGCGGCCGTGGGTATCACGCTGTCCACGCATCGCGAGCGCATGCCCGACGGCACCAACTGGACCGTGCTGGACGCGCCCTCGTTCCGGCGGCGCGTGCTCACCACCTCCGATGCCCCGATCACCGATGCCGAGCGCATTTCGCCACTGCGCATGGACAATCCGGCCTACGTGATCTACACCTCCGGCTCCACCGGCATCCCCAAGGGCGTGGTCGTCACCCACGGCGGCCTGTCCAACTTCGCCGCCGAAACCGCGCAGCGCTTCGACGTCGGGCCCGGATGCCGCGTCCTGCACTTCGCCACACCGAGTTTCGACGCCGTCATGCTCGACCTGCTCTTCGCGCTCGGCGGCGCGGCCACCCTGGTCATCACCCCGCCCGGCGTGGTGGGCGGCGCGGAACTCGGGCAGGTGTTCATCGAGGAGGGCATCACCCACGCCTTCATCACCACCGCCGCGCTCGGCACCGTCGATCCGACCGGTGTCACCGCGCTGCGGCACATCCTGGTCGGCGGTGAGGCGCTGCCACCGGATCTGGTCACCCGCTGGGCGCCGGGGCGCAAGTTCTACAACGTGTACAGGCCCACCGAAACCACCATCGTCACGGTGATCTCGCAGCCCATGACGCCCGGCTGCCACATAACCATCGGCGGACCCATCCGCGGTGTGGGCGCATCCGTGCTCGACGGGCGGCTGCATCCGGCCCCGGCCGGTGTCACGGGCGAGCTGCACCTGGCCGGTGCGGCCCTGGCCCGCGGTTATCTGCGGCGGCCCGGGCTCACGGCGCAGAAGTTCGTGGCCAATCCGTTCGGCAAGCCCGGCGAACGCATGTACCGCACCGGGGATCTCGTGCGCTGGGTCGAGAAATACGGCCGCACAAGGGATCTGGAGTACGCTGGCCGCACCGACCACCAGGTCAAGATCCGCGGCTTCCGCATCGAGCTGGGCGAGATCGACGCGGCCCTGTCGAAGCACCCGTCGGTGGAGTTCGCCACCACCATCGGACATCGCACCGCCGCCGGATCCACGGCGCTGGTGTCGTATGTGAAACCGCGCACCGGGGCCGCGCCCACCCCGCTGCAGCTGACCACGCACGTGGCGCAGCTGGTGCCCAATTACATGGTCCCGCAATCGATCATGCTGCTGGACCGGGTGCCGCTGTCGCCGGTCGGCAAGGTGGACCGCAAGGCCCTGCCCGAACCGGTCTTCGCGGCCCGCGAGGGCTACCGGGCGCCGTCCGGGCCCATCGAGGAGGCGCTGTGCCGGGCCTTCGCCGATGTCCTCGGCGTCGAACAGGTCGGCGCGGACGACGGATTATTCGAACTGGGCGGCAATTCGCTGCTGGCCACCAAGGTGGTCGCGCACGTGCGCACCGAGGGCATCGACGTGCCCGTGCAGGCCATGTTCGGCGAATCCACCCCGGCCGCCATCGCGGGGCGGCTCGCCGATGTGCACGGGGACGCCGACGCCGCGCTCGCCGCGGCGCTGGGACCGGTGCTGCCGCTGCGGCCCATCCACGAACCCGGGATGCCGCCGCTGTTCTGCATCCACCCGGCCATCGGCCTGTCCTGGTGCTTCGCCGGACTGCTCGCGCAACTGCCGCCCGAGCAGCCGGTGTACGGCTTGCAGGCGCCGCACGTGCACGGCGAGGAAGGTCATCGATCCATTGCCGAAGCCGCGAAATACTATGTGGCACAAATGAAATCGGTGCAGCCGTCGGGACCCTACCATGTGCTCGGCTGGTCGCTGGGCGGGCTCATCGCCCACGAGGTGGCCGTGCAGTTGCAGGAGGCTGGTGACGAGGTGGCACTGCTCGCGCTCATGGACAGCTTCCGGCTGTCGGATGAATGGCTCGACCGCGCCCGCCCCGGAATCGCCGATATCGTCGGCGAATTCGGCAGCGATCTGCTCGGCGACGCCGCCGATATCGACCCGCGCATCAATCTGCACGAAGCCGTGGAGCTGCTGCGCAACCGGCCCGGCGCGTTCGCGGCGCTCACCGCCGAGCACCTCGAGCGCATCTACAGCGGGTTCATCGACGGCGCCATGCTGGCCAATGCCTTCCACCCGCGCATCTTCGACGGCGATCTGCTGTTCTTCACCGCCGCCGAGGACGAGGTGAACCGCGCCGATCCGGAACGCTGTGCGTCCGCCTGGGAACCGCACGTCACCGGCGTCGTGCACGATCAGCTGGTGCGCTGTCGGCACTCGGACATGACCACGCCCGAATCGCTGTCGGTCATCGGCCCGGTGCTGCGAGAGTTCTTGCAGCACAGTGCCGCCCGCGTCGCGCGGGAGGAGGCCCGATGAGCCTCGCGGTGGAGGTCACCGGCCTGGTCAAGTACTACGGCAAGGTGCGGGTGCTGGACGGCATCGACCTGGAGATACCGTCCGGCACCGTCATGGGGCTGCTCGGCCCCAACGGGGCGGGCAAGACCACCACGGTCCGCATTGTCACCACCCTGCTACGCCCGAGCGCGGGCGAGGTCCGGGTCGCGGGCATCGACGTGCTCGAGCATCCGTCGCGCGCCCGCACGCGGCTCGGCCTGTCCGGGCAGTACGCGGCCGTCGACGCCAATCTCACCGGTTTCGAGAATCTGCGCATGGTGGCCCGACTCTACGGCATGAATCAGAAACAGGCCGCCGACCGGGCCTGGGAACTGCTCACCGTCCTCGGCCTCGACCACGCGGCCGGGCGGCGGGCGGGCACCTATTCCGGCGGTATGGCCCGCCGACTGGATCTGGCGGGCGCGCTCGTCTGCCGTCCGCCGGTGGTGGTGCTCGACGAGCCGACCACCGGGCTCGACCCGCGCGGGCGGCTCGATATGTGGCGCGTCATCGGCGAACTCGTCGACGACGGCACCACCGTCCTGCTCACCACGCAATACCTGGAGGAGGCCGACCTCCTCGCCGACCGCATTACCGTCATCGACCGCGGCCGAGTCATCGCGCGCGGCTCCGCCGACGAACTCAAGACCTCCATCGGCGGTGACAAGCTCACCGTCACCCTGGCCGCCGGGCAGGATCCCAAGCCCGCCATGCAGGTCCTATCCGAGGTCGGTATCGGCGAACCCGGGCACGATCCGGGCGCGGACGCGGTGAGCATCGTGGTCGGTGATTCCACCCGCACCATGGTCGAGGCGCTGCGGCGACTGGACGACGCGGGCGTCTGCGTGCTGGACGCCGCGGTGCACCGCCCCAGTCTCGACGACGTATTCCTGTCCCTCACCGGCAAATCCGCCGACTGCAAGTCACCGATGCGCACCACCGATACCGTGCAAGAGGAGATCCTGTCGTGACGACCCTGTCCGCCGAGCCCGCGGCCAGACCGGACCGGACCGCGCGCTCGCGCGCCGAGTCCGCCCTGCTGTTCCCCCGTGTCTTCCGCGACAGCGCCATTGTCGCCTACCGCAATCTGCTCACCATCCTGCGCGTGCCCACCCTGCTGGTGACCGCCACCATCCAGCCCCTCATGTTCGTCTTCCTGTTCGCCTACATCTTCGGCGCCTCCCTGGGCGGCGGCCAGTACCGCGAATTCCTGTTCGCCGGAATCTTCACCCAGACAGTCGCTTTCAATGCCGCCTTCACCACTGTCGGCCTCGCCAACGACTTGCACAAGGACATGATCGACCGCATGCGCACGCTGCCCATGTCGCGCCTGGCCGTCCTCATGGGCCGCACTCTGTCCGACCTGGTGGTGAACATTCTCGCCCTGGCCGTCATGGTCGGCTGCGGCTACGTCGTCGGCTGGCGCATCAATGGCGGAATAGCTGACGCCGCACTGGCATTCGGCGTCATCCTGCTCTTCGCCTTCGCCATGTCCTGGGTGGGCGCCCTCACCGGCCTCATGTCCCCCAGCGTCGAAGTGGCCCAAAGCGCCGGTCTCATCTGGCTCTTCCCCCTCACTTTCATCTCCTCCGCCTTCATCTCCGGCGAGTCGCTGCCCGGCCCCCTGCGCACCATCGCGGAATGGAACCCCATCACCGCCGTCTCGGCCGCAGGCCGCAAACTCTTCGAGAACGGTTCCCCGCCGACCTTCAACCCGGCCCAGGGCTGGCCCGCGGATCACTGCGTGGAGTACCGCGACCATGTGCTCGGTGGGCATCCTGCTCATCGCCGTGCCCTTGGCGCTGCTGCAATACCGCAAGGTCGCCAGCCACTGACCATGCGAATACCGTGCGGCAGCGGCCTTTTCCGGCCGCTGCCGTCCTGCGCTATTCGATCGTTCGGCTCTGTTGCGGAGCCGGGATTTCGGTGCCCGGACGGCTCGGTTGATGTTCGGCGATCCACCTGAGGTTCTCACTCGAGACGATGTGCTCGATGCGCTCGGCCAGGACGGCACGGCGGTCGGCGGTCGAATAGGGATCACCGCCCGCGAGATATCGGGCTTTCTCGGTCTTGAGCGCTTCCGCGGTGGACCGATACAGCAGCCAGTCGGTATGCCACTGGAACAACTGCTGAACTCCCTCCGCGATCACGACGATCGCGGCCAGCCCGGCGGTGAGGACCGGTGGGGCGGACAAGGCGGCGACGGGGACTATTGCTCCCACCGCTATCTGACCGATCTTGGTCCGTTTGTAGAGATGTTGTGCGGCAAGGCTTTTCGTGCTGTACCAAGTGATCTGCTCGAGGAGACGCGCCCAGATCGGGTCGTTCTCGTCCGGGTATCCGGCTCGTTCGGGGTTCATTGTGACCATGCCTCCGCGTCGCACCCAGTGTAGGCACCCTGTGCGGACGCCGACCGGTCTTCCATGAAGGGGAGGGTGCTTCGATAATCTGGGGGTGAACGTTCGGGCGAAGCTGGCGATCGGTGCGGTCGTCGTGACCGCCGCGCTCGCTGTCGTGGTGGGTACGCAGTGGCCGAGGGCGTAGCCTCACGAGGAGGCGTCGATCGGGTGGGAGGCCCAGATCGATCTGCCGATGCCGGTATTCGGTCCCCGGGGAATCGCGATCGCCGCGAATGGCGACGTGTATGTGGCCGAGTACGGTCACATGCAGAAACCTCCCGCGGGCGGGTACACCCCGGAGCGGGTGTCGATCACGGGCCTCGAGCATCCGTACGGTATAGCCGTCGATTCGCAGGGCGGCCTGTACGCCACGGACTACGGAAACGGGCGAATTCTGAAAATGTCTGCGGGCGTTGTGGATCCGGTTGTTCTTACCTTCGCGGACATTGGTGATCGCGATCCGAACGACTCGTCGATTTCGATCTCGGCAGGCGTCGCGGTCGACCGTTCCGGCACTGTGTTCGTCACCGACCCGGAGAGTTCGCGGGTTCTGAAGCTGCCCAGCGGATCCGATACGGCGATCGAGTTGCTGACCGTCGACGGCCTGGGCGCGGCCATCGCGGTGTCGAGCGCGGGGGAGCTGGCCGTCATTTCGCACGGCTCGCCGTCCAGGATTCTGACGTTGCCGGTAGGAGCGACCACCCCGTTCATCACGGTGGTGCCGGAGTCGTTGTCGTTCGGCGCTCTGGCGTTCGATCTCGACGGAAATCTGTTGCTGGCGGATAACACCTGGCTCGACCTCCCGGCGGACGCGGACAATGTCTCGGATTACGACGGCAGGCTCTGGAAGCTGGTGAAAGGCGCGACCGAGCCGGTCCGGCTGCCCTACACCGACCTCGGCGAGATCACCGGTATCGCCGTGGATCCGACCGGCTCGGTGGTCGTCATCGACGGGGACGGAGGCCGCGTGCTGCGGCTGTTGCCCGCACCATGACGGGAGGTCACGGGCAGGTTCGGCGATGGGGGATGCCCTGTATGTACTGCCGCCACTCGGCGGGATCGAGCCCGGACCCGATAGCGGCGCATGCCTGATCGACCGGCCGCCGCAATAGATCGCGCAAGAGAGTCAGATCCCAGGCGATGGCATCGCCCTGGCTGTACCCGACCATGAGTCTGGTGCCATCGGCGGTGAACTGCCCGGCACTCGCGGCATCCACGTCTGCCTCGGCCTCGACCGGCTGACCGAGGAGCGCGGGATGAGCAGGATCGGTGATGTCCCAGATCGCAATTCGGCCGTCGATCCCGAGCCCGGCCAGCAGGCCGCCGGTGGAATCGAAGAACGCCCGAAAGGTTCCGATCCCAGGCCGCAGCAGACCACCGATACGCTGCACATGCGCTGGATCCCGTGCGTCCCACAGCTGTCCGGTCTCATCTCGGGCGGTGGTCACGAGCACACCGGCGGCCGGGGAGTAGGCGATCGCCGCCGAATCGCCAACCTGCGCTTCGCCCAGGCGTACCGGCTTGTCCGGGTCGGTCATATCCCAGGCCACAAGGGTTTGTTGCCCGGCGAACGCGAGTAGTCGGCCGTCCGGATGGAACGCCACGTCCCACACCTGCTGACGGTAGAGGCCGCGTCCCACCCGACGCGGAGCGGTGCGGTCGGCGATATCCCACACCAGCAGTTTGCCGTCGCTGCCCACGGCGAGACGTTCGCCGTCCGGTGAGAATTCGATTGCGCGCACCGCGCCGTTCAACCCGGCCAGGGGCGGGGCAAGTCGGCGCGGGCTGCGCCGATCACCGATATCCCACAGGGAGACGGTGTCGTCCGCGCCGCCGGTCACCAGCGTCCTGCCGTCCGGTGACAGCGCGAGGCAGCTGATCCGGAGGTCGTTCATGAAATCGATGTGCTCGGTGTTCCAGGTCGCGGTTCGGCTGGGCGCGCGATCCGGTCGCACGTCCCACAGATCGACATTGCCGTTGGTACCGCCTACGGCCAGGACCGAACCGTCCGTCGCGACGCCGCAATCACCCGCGACGGCCTCCCCGGTTCCGGCCAACGGTGGCAACTCCATTCGAGGTTGTGCACGAATGCCGTTCGCCCACAAGGTGATTAGGCCATCATCGCTGCCGACGGCGAGTTGCCCGTTCGGCGCGAATTCGAGCACGGCGGCCGCGCCCTCCGGTCCGAAAAGCGGTTCGCCGATGTCGACGGGAGCGCTCGGGTCGGTCAAATCGTAGAGAAAGACCCGGTTGTCGGATTCCGGTGCGGTCGCGAGGGTGCTGCCGTTCCTGGTGAAAGCAATCTGGTCGTACCCCCAGGAATCGTCGATGATCGGTGCGCCCAGGCTGCGCGGGCGCGCCGGATCGCTGATGTCCCAGCGCAGGATGCCCACGGCGAACACATCGATGGCCAGCGTCCGGCCGTCGGCGGAAAAGGCCATCCGCGGCGGAAATCCGACCCTTTCCAAGGTGAGCCCGCCGACTTGCCGGGGTGCACCCGGATCCGTGATATCCCAGAGCGCAACACTTTCCGCAACGGCGGTGATCGCCATCCTGCCATCTTGCGAGAAGGCGACGGTTGGCTGCCGCTCCGCCGCGGGCAGCAATGTCGCTGTCACCCCGGGGCTCGGCGATGTCGCCGAAGCTCCACAGCAGCGTCGCTTGCCCGTCGCCCTTGGTTATCCCGATGGCGGCACCGGGAGCGAACGCCAGCCAGGCATCTTCCGGGACGCCCGGCAGCGCGTACGTCGCGATGGTGCGCTTCTCGGGTTCGCCGAGGTCCCAGGCGAGTAGGCCGCCGAGACCCGTCGCATTCGGCGGACGTCCCGCGCCGGCCAGCAGGGTCCGGCCGTCGGCGGTGAAAGCCGGTGGCGCGCTGTCGCTCACGCCATCGATCGGATCTCCGATGCGGCGCGGACCGGCCGCGCCGGACAGGTCCCACAGCGCGATCGTCCCGCCCTCGTGCTGCACCGCCAGCAAGTGCCCGTCGGGCGAGTGGACCACCCGCCGTACCGAACCCGACCCGTCCAATGTCGCGAGGTATCGCGTCGCCGACAGCGCGTCGATGAGCCAGCGGCGCGCTTCCTCGCTCGGATCGATGCTGTTGGCGGCCACACCCAGCCGCAGCGCCGTGCGCGGATCCGCCTCGCGCAGCCGATCCGCCTGCGCGAGCAACTGTCGTGCGACGGCGCGGTGCTGCTGGGCCACCGCCGTGCACTGCTGGACGACGGCAATGGCGGCGGCGATCAATGCGGCCGTCAGCAGCGTGGACAGCACGACGACGGCCGTGGTGCGGCGACGGCGATCGTGACGGTAGCTCGATTCGAGAAATTGCTGTGCGCGCGTGCTGATCTCGACTCGTTCGGCGACGAGGCGCCGGAATCGGGGCGGCCAGGTCCAGCGCGCGAAGGGAATCGCGCGCATCCGCGCGCCGAGATCGTGCATGGCGGCTTCGAGTCGGAGACCCTCCCAGCGGCGTGCCTTGGGCCGTGGGTCCTCTGCCCATCCGGCCGCGGCGCTCTCGACCTCACGGCGAGCGCGCAGTGCGACCGCGGTCCTCTCGATTTCCGCGTGCAAGGGCGGCCAGTGTTCGAGAAACGCCTCGTGCGCCACGGAAACAACGACCCGCTCGTCCTCGACATCGGTCGTCAGCAGGCGGTGCTCGATGAAGGCATCGATGACGACCGTTGCCGCCGCGGAGAATTCGTCACGGTGCACTTGGCCTCGAACCGGTGTTTTCCCCTCATCGACGGTCACCAATTGCAGCAACGTCGAGATGACCTGTTCCCGCGACAGCCCGGACCCGGCGCTCGCCTCCGCCAGGGCGGCCTCGGCCTGACGCACCAAAGCGCCACGCAAACCACCGATTTCGTGATACCGCTTGCGGGACAGGACGCCACCCCGGGCCACCCCGTCGGCCAGCTGTTCCAACGTGTACGCGAGCAGTGGGAGGCCCGCACCGCCGCCGGTACCGGTGAGCAGGTCCGAGACGAGGCCGTCGTCGAGCCGCAGTCCGGCGACCCGCGCCGGGCCTTCGATCGCGGCCCGGAGTCCGTCGGAGTTCAGCGCGCGCAGCACCTAGGTGTGGCACCGCAGGTCTGAGAACTCGGGGGCGCCGGTGATCTGAGCGAGAAACTCCGGGCGCACGGTGGCGAGCACCTGCACGGGCCCACCGATAGCGGGCGTGAGCAGCGCGGCGAAATCGGCACGGCGCGTAGCGGCCTCCGGCGCGAGCAGCTCCTCGAACTGATCGAGAACCAGCAGCAGTTTGCGATGTGGACTCGGGTCTACCGCGAGGAGCAGTTCGTTCGCCACATCCCCGAGACCGAAGCGCACCAGCCGATCTCGCAGGGTGTCGAGCTGCCACGACAGCCCCACCCGCCGGGCCGTGGCGAGCAGTGTGCGATGCAGTGCTCCGACCGGATCGCGACCCGGCTCGAGGGGTTCGAGTGGCAACCACAGCGGGTCGTCGGCGACGAGCGGAATCACGCCCGCCCGTACCAGGGACGACTTACCGTATCCGGACGGGCCGATGACGAAGAGTATCGACCGCTCCGATCGATGGTTCGGCTGCCGCAGCCGTTCCGCGATTTCGGTGGCCTCCACGGTGCGCCCGAAGAACACACGATGCTGATCGGTGTCGAAGCGCAGCAATCCGGGATAGGGCGACCGATCGTCCGGCCAGCCCCGGCCCCCGCCCACATCGACGGTCCGTAACAGCAGCGTCAGCTTCTCCCGCGCCATCGGCGCATCGGCAGCCGCGTCGGCGTGCTGCACTGCTTTCAGCAGTGGATGGGTGACGCCCTTCGCGACCCGCACCGGCAGCAATCGGCTGCTCCGCTCCTTGGCGATGCTGAGTTCGGCTGCGCACCAAACGGATTGCAGAAAGGCCGGGGTGATGACGCAGACGACAGCGTCCGCCCAGCGCAGTCGTTCGTGGAGCCGCGGCTCCCATTCCTCGCCGACCACGAGCCCGTCCACCGGGTGCAGATCGAGAAATACCTCGTGACCTTCGGCGATCAGCCACCGGCGAATCTCTTGTGCCCATTCCCGATCGGCGCTGGAATGGCTGATGAACACCCTGGCCAACGGTGCCCCCGCGTGAAAGATGAGTTGTGAGGCAACAGTAATACCGCATCAACCCGTGCACGCGAAAGAGGCCCCGCACCGTTCGGTGCGAGGCCCCTGTCCGTCGTTCGCTCTTATCCGCGGCGGCGGTTCTTGAGCAGTTCCATGCGCTCCTGGAGGAGCTCCTCGAGCTCTTCCTTGCTGCGGCGCTCGAGCAGCATGTCCCAATGCGTGCGCGGCGGCTTGACCTTCTTGGGCTCCTGGGTGGTGCCCTCGATCAGTACGCCCTCCTGGCCGTTGCGGCACAGCCAGGTCGGGGGGATCTCGGCGTCATCGGCGAAGGGAACGTCGAATTCCTCGCCATTGTCCGTCCGGTACCGCGCCACCCGACGCGGCGCCAGGTCGTGGTCGCGGTCGGTCTCGTAGCTCACCGCTCCGAGCCGACTGCCCCGGAGTACGCGATCTGCCATGAGTGCGGTCCCTTCTCACCTGTCGGCAACGTCTAGTTCAGTTCAGCGCTTCCGCATCCATCAACGCGCGAGCGCCAGCTGTGGTTCCCGTGGGGAGAACCCTGCCATTCTACCGGCTGGCGGTGAATGGCCTCGTCCGGCGTGCCCCGCCCCCGCAAATCCGAGCAAACGGCTAAGGTCTCCGGTCATGTCGCGACGCCAATCCTGCATGTGGTGCGGGAGGGAGATCACCGAATCCGAGATGGGGCGTCGCCGACGATATTGCCGGCAATCCTGTCGCCAGCGCGCTTACGAACATCGAAACAGCGTGAAGGGCACCGGTATTCCCGAGGACTCGGTGGTACTCAGCGCCCAGGAGGTTGCCGACCTGTCCGATCGCTGGTTCGCCGCCCGCTGCGCGGCCGAGGATGTGGCCACGGCCGTCGCAGAGGGCGCGGACTCCATCGAGCTGGCAGATCTCACCGCGATACTGGTGAAACTGGCGCGCGATGCGGAGCGGCTGCGCTGAGGACGGTCGCACGGTCCCGGCGCGCATAGACCAGGCCGACGCCTGCGGCGGTGACGGCGGCGAGCACCCCGAACGCCATGAGGGTGAGGCCGTCCGGCGCGGTCACCGGCTGACCGCGCAGCGCCTGCCACAGCAGCACGCCCATGAGCCCGGCGACGCCGACGGCGAGGACGGCGATCAGGTCGGCGCGGGTGCGCTCGCTGCGCAGCCACGGCACCCGGGGCGCGAACCGGGCGAGCAGGATGGCCGCCACGATCAGCAGCTGGATGCCGTGAATGCCGAGGAAGTGGGCGATGCGGATATCGCCGCCCGCGGTGCTCCAATGCGTGACCGGCATCCCGGCGACACCGTCGCGCACCAGCGGTTGACCCTCCATGACGGTGTGCCCGGCGGCCAGGGTCACCGGATTGCCGTAGGCGTCGGTGACCTCCTGCTTACCGGTGCCCGGTACCACGATGTAGCCGAAGGCCATGCCCACCACGGCGATACCGAGTCCGGCCTTGATGGCGCGGGCGGTCGGCAGATCGGTGACGCGCTGCCACGAAAGCATCACGGCGATGACGAGATTCGCGCCGAACAACCCCAGCACGCCGGACATGAAGACGTTCTGCCCGATGGTGTTGACCGCATCGGTCTGCATATTGAAATGGCTGAAGGTGCCCCGCACGGCCTGCACGGTGATGAACCCGACGTCCACGATCGCGGTGAGCGCGAACAGGGTGCCCATCCACCAGGTGACCCGCTGCCCGCGGTGCGGGAACGACAGCAGCCAGGCCAGGGTGGCGGTGTAGAGGGTGAAGGCGATGGCGAACTTGAACGGTTTGAGCCACACCGATTCCTGCAACAGCAGGCGATCGTCCACGGCCATGGCGGCCAGGCAGACCACGGTCAGCACGGCCATGGCGGCCGTGGCGGCGAGCAATGGGCGATGCAGCCGTCGGGCGGCGGGAACCAGGGGAGCGGTGGTCATGATCGCGACGCTATGACCGGGTGATCAGACGCCACGTCCCCCGGCGGTGGGGTTCGCACGTAGTACTCGGGTATCAGTCGAGTTGCACGCGGTACCCGGGTCCGGGGGACGTGGCGGTATTCAGTTGATCAGGGTCGCATTCCGGGAACCCCTCATCGATTCCCGGTGCGTGGCAATGGCATCGGTGTCAGTCGACGGGTGCGCCGACATCGACGCCGCGACCGGCCAGCCAGGGCATGGGGTCGATGGGGCCGCCCTCGGTGTGCACCTCGTAGTGCAGGTGCGGACCGGTGGAGTAGCCGCGGCTGCCGACGGTGGCGATGTGATCGCCCGCGCGCACCTGCTGGCCGACCTGCACCAGGATGTCCTGCATGCGGCCGTAGACGCCGATGGTGCCGTCGTCCTGCTGCACGCGCACCCACAGGCCGAATCCCGAGGCCGGGCCCGCTTCGATGACGGTACCGTCGGTGGCGGCCAGGATGGGCGCGCCGAAGCCGTCGGCGAAGTCCAGACCGGCGTGCATGGCGCCCCAGCGCATGCCGAAGCCGGAGCTGAGCGGTCCGGCGACCGGGCGCACGGTCTTGGGGCGGGCCTGCTCGTGCTGCAGGCCGTTGAGGATGTTCAGCACCTCCGGCGGCACGATCTGCGGGATCTGCGCTTCCGGCGGGGTGAAGGCGACGGGCAGCGCGGCGGTGGTGACGGACGGCTCGGCCGGCGCGCCCTGGGCACGCTGATCGGCGGCCGCGAGCACGCTCAGGGAGGCGCTCACGACGGCGGTAACGGCCACAGCACGGGTAGCGGCCGTTCGATACTTACCGCACTTACCGCCGACCTTGAGGTGGCGAGATAACGGAACGGTTACGGGCATGCACCGAATGTATGGGAGCGTGATGGTCGTTTCGAAACCGTTTTGTTACCGTCACAGCGGTACAAAAGCCCAGGTGAAGTATTACAGCTAGATAACGACACGCCGGTAATTTTGTGATGAACTTGGGAAATGCTGAGAAAGGTTGTATTGACCGACATGCCGCCTTGGGGGCACTCTATTTAAGTGCCGACTAACGGAGTGAAGGTGCTGACCGCGCTCGCGGACCCCACCCGCCGCGCGATCTTCGAGGCGCTACCGCAAGGTCCCAGGTCAGTGGGTGATTTGGCGGCCGCGGCGGGCGTGAGCAGCTCGGCGGTCTCGCAACATCTGAAGGTTTTGCGCGGGGCCAAGCTCGTCATGGTGCAACCGTCGGGCAACCACCGGCTCTACTCCCTGGACCCCCGCGGGCTGGCCGACGCCCGCGACTACCTCGAGCAGTTCTGGCCCAGCGCCATTGCCGCCTACTCGGCCGCACTGTTCAGTGCCCGCGCCGATCTCGCGGATATGTAGGACATATATAAGGACGCTCAGCCGACCCGGAGATACGCCTGCTGGGAGCGGCGATCCAATCCCGTACCGGGCCATGGGCGTTTGCGCAGTTGCTTGTCGACCGCGTTGACGACCTCGGGCACGCCGATCTTGAGTAGTCCCGGATCGGGGGCCGCGCCGTCCGGGTCGCCGGTCTGCCCGGCCCACAGCACCGCATGCCGTCCGAGCAGATGCGGGGGCGGCCCGCTGCGGCTGGGCGGGGTCGGGCCGAACAGCAGGACGGTGCGGGTGCCGAAGGCCGTCGCCAGATGCGCGACCCCGGTATCTCCGGACACCACCAGCGCAGCCTCGGCCACCGTCGCGGCCAGTTCGATGAGGTTCTGCTGACCCGCCAGCACCCGATTCGGCGACAGCCCGGCGCGGGCGGCCACCCCGAGCGCGATATCGCGTTCGCTCTCGTCCCCGGTCAGCACCACTTCGCGCCCCAGCACCAGCAGATGCCGCACCACCGCGGCGAACCGATCCGGCGGCCAGCGCCGCGCCGGAGCCCCGGCCCCGATGTGCACGACCACGCAATCGCGGTGACTGGTGGTGGCGACCGGCGGCACCAGCCCGAGATTGCGGCGATCGGCGGTCATACCGTCGGTCTCAAGCAGATGGCACCAGCGGTCCACATCGTGCATATCCGCCTCCCACTCCGGCCCGTCCAGATCCGGGAAGGCGGGATTGCGGTAGGTGAGAATGCGTTCGGGCCGCGTCTTGACCAGCTCCACGATCCCTTCCGCGCCCCCGCTGTGCAGATTGACCGCGAGCGCGGGCGGTACGCCGTCCCAGCGCATGACAATGGGATCGTAGGTGGGCACCATCTCGTCGACCGACGCGATCAGATCCACAATGGGTTTCAGCCGATGCGGCGCGGTAAGCGCGATGTGATCCTCGGGCCGCGCCCTACGCAGCGCACGCAGGGCGGGGACCGCGGTGAGCAGATCACCCAGTCCACGTGCTCGTAGCACGAGTACAACCGCCACCTTGAGATCTCCTAGCCGGTCACACTGCCCACAACGGGACGACCCTCCAAAACCAACAATGGAGGGCCATTGGATGGTGACTACCCGGTGCGCGCACCCACGAAACACGATCTCGGCCCGTCACCGCCGTCCCGGCCCGGCCGTCGGGGCGCCCGGCGGCCGATCTTGGGCGACTCGCCGGAGAAAGTTGTACTACCGGCTGTCGTACGACCGGGGTGATCAACTACGGCGTGCCTCATGGACTTCGTCTACAACCTGATGGTCGTGGCGCATCTGCTCGGTATGGCGGCGGTGGTCGGCGGATATGCCGCCTCCCAGCCGCGGGTGTCGGAACTGATGGTGTGGGGCGCGCGGGCCCAGCTAATCACCGGCATCGTCCTGGTGGGTCTGGCCGAGTCGATCGATTCGCTCGGCAAGGATCCGAATATGACGAAGATCGGCGTGAAACTCGTTGTGTCCGTGGCCGTCGCGGCCTTCGCGGAGATGGGACGGGCCGACGCCAAGCGCGGCAAGGCGGTGCCGTGGATGACCCACGCCGCCGGTGGGCTGGCCATTCTCAACGTGTTCATCGCCGCGCTGTGGACGTGACCGCCGCATAGGTTTTCGCCATTTCGGCGGCGACCGCCGCCTGCCCGGCCATGGTCAGGTGGATGCGGTCGGCTCTGAGCCAGTCGGGGCGCAGGCGCGCCGGATGGTACCAGAATTCGGTGAGGATGGCGTCGTGGCGGGCGGCGACCCGGCGCACGCTGCCGGTGAAGGCCTCGAACAGCGGGCGCAGCGGGAGCAGCGGGCCGGTGGAGGCGTCGGCGAGGGTGAACAGCGACAGCCGCGCACCGGTGGCGGCGACCGCGGCGCACAGCTCGTCGAGGTCGCGTTCGACCAGGGCCAGATCGGCATTCTTGCGGAACAGGTCGTTGCCGCCGCAGGTGACGTGCACCAGATCCGGCTGGAAATCGACCAGGGGCGCGAACTGTTCGGCGGCCACCTCCGGGATGGTCGCCCCCATGCGCCCGGTGTTGTGGTACACCGCATCCGGATGGGCGGCGGTGAGCCAGCGCGCCAGGCGGTGCCCCCACGGGATGGTCTCGTAACCGGGCACCGGATCGCCGATGCCCGCGGCGGTGGAGCCGCCGATAATGGCGAAGCGCCGCCACGGCGCCCCGGCGAGCAGGGCCGCGCCCTCCGAATCCGACAGGCACAGTGGATCATTGGCCTCGGTGCGCGCACCGGTATCGGTCAGCACATCGGTGTCGGTGTGAATATCGTTGTGGCTCATGCGTTGATCTCCTCGCTTCGAACGGGCAGGGCCGCCAGCACGGCGGCCGCGGCCGCGATGCCCGCGCAGACGGCGAACAGGGTGTGGAAGGCGGTGAGCCCGTCGTCCGGATTCGCCGCGAACACCGCGGCCAGAATCGCGACGCCGAGCGCGCCGCCGGATTGGCGGGCGGTGAGGTTCATGCCGATGCCCGCGGCGAACTGCCGCGGCGGCAGCGAGCGCGCGGCCATGGTGGCGAGCACGGTAATGAGAATGCCGATGCCGCTGCCGCCCAGGATTCCGGCGGGCACCCAGGCCGACCAGAACGCCGGGGTGGCGCTCCAGGCGCCGGTGCTCATATAGAGGGTGGAGGCCGCGAACAGCAGTGCGCCCGCCACGGCGAGCCACCGGTGCCAGTGCTCGGGCGCGCGTCCGGCGAGCACGGCCGTCACCATGGCCGCGATGGCGCCGACGGTCATGGCGCCCGCCGAGGTCAGCACCGAATACCCCCAGACCGCGTCGAGCCAGATCGGCCCGGCCAGCAGCCACGCGAACATGGTGGCGCCGAATACGAATGCGACGGCATTGACCAGCGCGTAGCGGTGATGCCGCCACAGTCCGACCGCAATGGCTGGGCGCGGATGCCGCCGCGACCGCCACAGCGCCAGGCCCAGCAGGGCGAGCCCGCCGATCCCGCACGCCAGCGTGCGCCACGAGCCCCAGCCCCACTGCTGCCCCTGGGTGACCGCGGCGACGACCGCGCCGATGCCGAGCCCGGTGGCGGCGGTCCCGATCAGGTCGGGCAGGCCGTCACCGTGGCGCACGTCCTTGCTCGTCAGGCGCCATCCGACCGCGAGCAGCGCGGCCGTGACGGGCACGTTGACCACGAAAACCGAACGCCACCCGAACCATTCGACCAGCGCGCCACCGGCGGCCGGTCCCACGGTGGCGGCGAATCCGCCCGCCGCGGTCCAGGCGGCCATGGCCACGCCGATGTGTTCGGCGGGCGTCACGCTCAGCACCACGCCCAGTCCGGCGGGAATCAGGAAGGCGGCGGTCGCGCCCTGCAGGAAGCGCCCGGCAATGAGCCATTCGGCGCCGGGCGCGAGTCCGCACAGCAGTGAGGTGAGCGCGAATCCGGCCAGGGCATAGAGGAATACGCGGGCGCGACCGAGCGCGTCGGCCAGTTGCCCGGCCGGGGTGAGGAATGCGGCGAAGGCGACGGCGTACCCGCTGACCACCCAGGTGAGGCTGGTCGCGGAGGTGTCCGGGAAGTCGCGGGTGATTTCCGGGAAAGCGATATTGACGACGGACAGATCGAGGAAGGCGACGAAGGCCGCGCCGCAGGCGACCAGCAGTGCGCGCCGGGCGGCGGGGGAGGTGTCGGACGGTGGGACTGCGTCGGTCGCGGCATGCTGCCGCGGCGTCAACTCGGTCATGAAGCGACTTTCGAGCGAAGGATCAGCGAGGCGGAATCAAACTGTACGTACGATCGTTCGTATTGTTGAAAAGTGCGACCGATCGTGCTTTTTTGCAAGGGTCTGGTGCCAAGATGGAGGAGTGACCGAGCCGATGCCTCCCGCCGACGCGCAGATTTCCGATCAGCGCCTGCTCAAGGGCGCCCGCGCTCGCGCCACCATTGCCCGTCACGCCGCCGAGGTCGCCTCCGCCGAGGGGCTGACCGGCCTGAGCCTGCGCCGCCTCGCCGCCGATCTGGGCGTGAGCAAGAGCGGTGTAGCCACGCTCTTCGGCACCAAGGAGAAACTTCAGCTCGCGGCCGTCGAATCAGCCCGCGAGGTCTTCATTCAGCACGTCATCGTCCCCGCCCTGAGCGTGGACAAGGGCATGCCCCGCCTGCGCGCCCTGCTCGACAACTGGTTCGCCTTGCTGGAGAAGGAAATCCGCCGCGCCCAGGACCAGGGCTTCCTCACCGGCCGCGACCCGCACGCCCTGGCCTTCCAATTCGACGCCGTCGTGGCCGCCGCCAATACCGCGGCGCGGATGGGGGAGGACTCCGCCATCGCCACCGCGCGCGGCATTATCGACGCGCTGATCGGGGCGGATGCGTAATCGCTTCGCCGAGTGCAAGTTCGCACTCCGCGCGAGTCTGCATTTTGCGTGGAATGCATGAATGCACGCTGTTCACAGGTGGTTTCACGTGGATCGGGGCGCGTACATGATGAGGGCGACGCCCGCCAGGCAGACGAGGGCGCCGAGGACGTCCCAGCGGTCGGGGCGGAAGCCGTCGACGGCCATGCCCCACAGCAGGGATCCGGCGACGAAGACGCCGCCGTAGGCGGCGAGGATACGGCCGAAGTTGGCATCGGGCTGGAGGGTGGCCACGAAGCCGTAGAGGCCCAGGGCGATGACCCCGGCGCCCATCCAGATCCAGCCGCGGTGTTCGCGGACGCCCTGCCAGACCAGCCAGGCGCCGCCGATCTCGGCGACGGCGGCCAGGGCGAACAGCACGATCGAACGTAGGACCATGATCGATAATCTAGGACCCGGCCGGGCCGCCCCTCGTACGCGACCCGGCCGGATGCCGTCAGCTACCGGCGGAACCGGCTTCGAACAGTTGCTGTCCGAGATATCCGCCCGGCGCGGGGACGCCGGGCGGGATGGCGTACACGGCCGAACCGACCGGTACCGTCCACTGGTTGAGCGCGTCGAACTCGTTGAGCCGCACCTGAACCGGTAGATACTGCGCATCGATATCGCGCTGGAACGCGGCGAACAACAGGCCCGAATTCGACACCTGACCGGGTGGCGGCGGGTCGTCGTAGTTGAAGCCGCGGCGCAGGAACCGCTCACCGTCGTGCTGATGGTGAGCGCGCGCGATATGCGAGGACGGCGGGATGACCGGGATGCCGTACTTGTCGACCGCGGTGAAATCCGGATCGTCGAATTCTCGCTCGCCGCCCAGGGGTGCGCCATTGTCGACGCGGCGGCCGACGGTAATGGCGCGGGCATCGGCGTCGAGCTCGTCCCAGGTATCGAGAATCATCTCGATACGCCGCAACACCATGGAGGTGCCGCCCGCCAGCCACGGCCGGTAGGAGCCGTCGTCCCACACCAGTCGATCGAAATCGATTGTGCCCGGGGCGATATTGACGGTGCCGTCCACCGAGCCCATGAGGTTGCGCATGGTCTGGTCCTTGGACGCATTGCGGAATCCCTGCTGCACCCAGCGCGCCGTGACCAGCGATTTCACATGTTTGGACAGCACGCGCACCGCATGCGAGACGGTGGTCGCCTCGTCCGCGCAGATCTGCAGCATCAGATCGGTGCCGCCGTAGGCCGGATCGAGGCGATCGATCTTCTCGAAGGCGGGCAGCGGTTTCAGCCAATGCGGGCGCTGATTGCTCAGCCCCGCCTTGGCGAACAGCTCCGGCCCGAACCCGACGGTCACCGTGAGCCGGGCCGGGCGCACGGCCAGTTCCGGTTCGGTATCGGCGAGGGCGGGCTTGCCCTGGGTGAGCCGCGCCGCATCATCGGTCCAGATTTTGAGCACGCCGACGATATCGTTCCGGTCGGCGCCGTCGACCAGGTCGTAGCCGACGAAGGCCACATGATCCTGCGGTTCGGTGTCGACGCCCGCCTGATGGTCGCCGTAGAACGCGACGGTCTCGACCGCCGGATCCCGATCGTGCTCGCGATGGGTGAGAGTGGCCGCACCCCAGCCGATTCCGGCCGCCCCGGCCGCGCCCGCCACGGCGGCGCCGGTACCGAGCAGACGCCGCCGGGAGAGCCCCTTGGGATGCGGAGTGACCGGCTCAGCCACCGTGCGCGGCATTGTCGGCGCTGGGCTCGTAATTCTCCTTACCGCCTGCGAAGTCGCGCACCTGCGCGGTCACGGCGGTGGTGGAGCCATCGGAGAAGGTCAGCGTGATAGGCGTTTCCGCGCCCGTGCGCAGCGGCTCCTTCAGTTCCATGAACATGAGATGGTCGGCGCCCGGCTTGAGCGTGGCGGACCCGTGCGCCGGAATGGTGAGCCCACCCTCCTTGGGGCGCATGGTCTTGTCACCGGTGGCCGAATCGGCCACCACCTCATGGATTTCCACGCGCGCCGACACCGGGCTGGACGCCGCGACCAACTGCACGGGGGAGTCGCTGGAGTTCTTCAACTCCCCGAACGCCGCCGACATCCCGCTGTCGGCGGCCTTGATCCACTGATCGTTCATGCTGACGCTGTCGGCCGCCTTGGCGGCATTGGTAGACGAACCGGAATCCGACGAACAGGCGACGGGAAACACGGCGACGGCGGCGAGCGCGGCGACAGCGCCGAGACGGCGGGCGGTGGTGGCCGAACGCAGGCGGCCGAGAACAGACTTGGACACGAATGACTCCGAATCATCGAGAGAGATAGGGAATTCGCTCCGGCCGCGCGACGCAGACGCGCCGCCAGCTAGGCCGGAGTGAGGTGAAGAAAGAGATTCGTGTCCACAGGTGGCCCCCGCCGTCCGATCCCGGGACTCACCAACAGGCGGCGCACCACCGCCCGCTCATCGGTGACCCGGGTGCGCATGGTTCGCGCGGGCGGCAGCGGCGCCAACCCCAGCGCCACGATGAACCGCCGCACGCTGGTGATCGCGCGCCGCATCCCCGCCTCGGCGGCCGAGATGAGCATCGCGCCCACCGGTATCGCCACCAGATGCGCCGCCAGCATGACCGGCGTCACCGCATGATGGTGATGAGTAGGCCCCACCGACAGCGCGCCGTGCCCGATGGCCTGCCCCACCGTCAGCATCCCCATGATCGCGGCGAGCCCGCCCCGCGGCCGCACCCCGGCCACCACCACCCCGATCAACGCGCACGCCGCGAGCAACAGCGCCACCGAAGCCCCACCCGGCGCAGCGGTACCCCCACCCAGCGCATGCGCGAATATAGCGACCGCCCCCGAAGCCGCCCCGACGGCAGCGCCGCGCAGGCGCGCGGTGTGATCCGTCGATGAGCGCACCCGAACATGCTACGACCGCCCGTAGTCGACGCCGCGCCCAGGTCGTATGACTTGCGTAACGCACGATGCGCGCAGTCACGGCCCGGGCCCTGAACAGCGATGTATGCACACGGCCATATGCGCATTAAAGCATGTATTGCTGATGTGTTCACGTTCATCTCACGCGGTGTGCTGGGGTTCGGCTGTTCAGGATGGCGGAAATTCATTGACTCGCAGTGGCATTGCGCTGGGATACTGCCCGGATTTCTCGATGTCGATGTGCTGAGGCCAGCGGTGGCGGAACTGGGCTTGATGTTTCCGTCGGCGCAGGGGTTCCATGACGGCAGCGATCCGCGTCGGGGCCGCTACCTTGGTGACGAGTTCGCCGGGATCGACTGTTTTCCGTTCGCCAGTACCGAGGTCAGCCTGTTGGCGGTGCACGACTCCTTGATCTCGCTTGCTCGGACTCTGCTGGGTGGTGACGAGGTGCGGTTGTCTTCGGCTGAGGCGTGGGCGAAATTCGCGGGGGCGGCCGGTTACGAGCAGGATTTGCATCGGGATTATCTGAATCACACGGTGTTGGTGCCGAATGATGCGGTCGGGTGCCGACAGGTCGAGATGTTCGTGTATCTGGTTGACGTGCCCGAGGATCTGGGGCCGCCGCATCTGGTTTCCAGGACGCACACCGCTCGTGCCGCCGCGGCGCCGAATTGGTTCCCTCGCAAGGATTTCACCGGGTCGGCGGTGGAGGGGGAGGAGAGCAGGTTTCGCGGGGCGGGGCGGCCGGAGTGGTATGAGCACGAGGTTTCCGCGGCTGGGCCTGCGGGCACGGTGGTGGCCTTCGAGGTGGGTACGTTTCATCGCGGTACCGGTATGACTCGGGTCGGCGGAGCTCGTTACACGATGCATCTCGCTTATCGGCCGGTGCACGCCGAGTGGGGTCAACGTCAGGCGTGGGCGGCACGCAGTCATGAGCCTGCGTGGTATCGGTTCGTCGAGCGCGCTGGTCCGCGACAACTCGAGTTGTTCGGGTTCCCGCCTCGCGGGCATCCTTTCTGGACCGCTGACGCGCTGGCCGGGCTGGCATTGCGATATCCGGGTCTGGACCTGACGCCGTGGCGCTCCCGGACCGATACCGATATCGCGCAGGAATGAGCGCGCTGAGCGGCTTACGTTGTCGTTCCGAGCGCTGCCAGCGCGGCTTCGACCGCGGCCGGGCGTAGTTGGTCGTGTGCGGTGTCGGCGAGTTGGAGGCAGCAGTCCTGGATTCCGCCGAATGCCATGATCGCTCGGGCCGATTGGTCGAGGGTGGGGTTCGGTCCGAACACGAGGGTGACCAATCGGCGGCGCCAGTTCAGTGCCGCGTCGATGGGTTCGGGGTCGCCCAGGATCCGCAGCTCGGCGAGGACGAGCATGAGTTTGTCGCGGTGGCGGTAGTGGAAGTCGAAGTAGTCCGCCAGGAGTTCGGGCACGTCCACGCTGTCTCGGCGCTCGTGGCTCGCCACCAGTTCCTCGCCCTCCCGAATCACCGGTTGCACGATGCTGCGCACCAGGTCCTCCCGTGACGAGAAGTGGTAGTAGAGCGCCGGTTTCGTGATTCCGAGACGATTCGCGATCTGTTGCAGGCTGGTGCGCTGCACACCCTGCCGCGCGAACATCTCGAGCGCCACCTCTTGTATGCGCTCGCGAGTGGAAGGTGTTGATCGGGCCACCTGACCACAGTAGCTGACTTACCGGAAGGTAAGTGCTAGGCTTACCTTCCGGTAAGTCAGTTCGCGGCGGAGGCGTCGCCGGCGAACTGAACCGAGCGACCATAGGGGGGCCTGTGGACTCACACGACTTGGCAATCTTCTGGGGCCTGATCACCGTGGGCACCTATCTGCCCGCGCTCACGAGCAGGCAGTTCTACGACGCGTTGTTGCGGGTCAAGGAGAACGAGCAGTTCGTGATCCTGTCCGGGCTGATCAGCCTTGTCACCGGGGCGGCCTCGCTCGCGGTGGAACACCGATGGGAGTGGGGGCTGGTCGGTGTGCTGACCGCGATGGGATGGGTCAATGTGATCAAGGGCTTCGTGCGGTTCTACGAGCTCGGCTTCGCGCGCACCGCGGTCCGCAAGACGAATGATCATGCGGTGGTCGTCTACGTCTATATGGCGCTGGCCTCGGCGTTCGGCTTCTACCTGCTGTACCGCGGTTTCTGGACGTGAGAAGGCGGGTCTCCACACGATCTCCACAATCGGTGCAACCCATCTCCACGCCCACCTCGTAGGGTCACCTGCATGGAACACAGCCAGCAGCGCACCGCGCGGCGGATTCTGGTGGTGGAGGACGAACCCACCATCGCGGAGTCGGTTGCCGCGCGTCTGCGTGCGGAAGGGTTCACGGTGGATCTGGCGCACGACGGGCCCGCGGGGGTGGCGGCGGCCGAGAGTCTGGATCCGGATCTGGTGGTGCTCGATGTCATGCTGCCCGGGTTCGACGGGCTCGAGGTGTGCCGTCGTATTCAGGCTCGGCGTCCGGTGCCGGTGCTCATGTTGACGGCGCGGACCGATGAGACCGATATGCTGGTCGGGCTGGGGGTGGGGGCGGACGACTATCTGACCAAGCCGTTCTCCATGCGGGTGCTGGCCGCCCGGGTGCATGCGCTGCTGCGCCGGGTCGAGCGCACCGCCGAACCGGGTGCGGCGCTGGTCGTGGGTGATCTGCGGATAGATATCGATCAACGGCGGGTGTGGCGCGCGGATGCCGAAACACAGCTCACGCCACTGGAATTCGAGCTGCTCGTGCATCTGGCGCGGCGGCCGCGCACGGTGCTGGCGCGCGAGCGATTACTCAGCGAGGTGTGGGGGTGGGCCGACGCGTCGGGGACCCGCGCGGTCGACTCGCACATCAAAGCGCTGCGCCGCAAACTGGGCGCGGACCTGATCTGCACCGTGCACGGTGTCGGTTACGCCTTGGAGACTCGATGAGGCCGCAACCGGGACGGCGCGCGGTGTGCGAGAACCCGCAGCGGACACGATATCCCGGTGATCGTCGCGCGACGGCCCGGAGCGCGGATCCCGGCGGGCGCGGTTGTGCCACACCGGTCTCGCCGCTGGGCCCGCGCCGTCGCGGTCGCGGAGACGAACGATGAGCGGGCCCGAGCTGATTCCCGCCGACTCGCGGCTGCGCACGCTGGCCGACCGGCTCTCCGCGTGGCTGCCCCGGCCATTGGACCGGGTTCGGTCGATCAAACTGAAGCTGGCCATTCTCATGGTGGGTTCCGGCGCCGCCGCGTTCGGCTATTTCGGCTGGGTCATCGGCTGGCTGCCGCAGCGAACCACCGTCTACGCCATGCTCATCGCGCTGCTGCTGTCGCAGATTCTCGCCCACGGCATGACCCTGCCGCTGCGGCAGATGACCGCCGCCGCCAAACGCATGGCCCAGGGCGATTATTCGCATCGCGTGCGCGCCACCTCCCGTGACGAGGTCGGTCAGCTCGCGGAGGCGTTCAACCAGATGGCCGCCGATCTCGCCGCGGCCGACCAGCAGCGGCGCGACTTCATCGCCAATGTGTCCCATGAATTGCGCACGCCCATCACGGCATTGGGCGCGGTGCTGGAGAACCTGGTCGACGGTGTCGCCGAACCCGATCCGGCAACGCTGCGCACCGCGCTCGCGCAGACCGAGCGCCTGAGCCTGCTGGTGTCGGAACTGCTGGCGCTGTCGAGCATCGAAGCCGGGGCCGTGCGCCTGGACTTGGAAACCACCCCGCTGGAGCCCCTGCTGAAGGAGGTCGTCGCCGAAGCCGAGGTCATGGCCGCCGCCGTCGACCGCCCCGTCCGGTTCACCATTCACCTCGCCGATCCCGGGCTGCTGGTCCGCGCCGACAGCGCCCGCCTGCACCAGGTCCTGCTCAACCTCCTGGACAATGCCACCCGTCACGGTCTGGCCCACGGCGAAGTCCGGATCGAAGCCCACACCCGCCCCGGTCAGGTCGTCATCGAAGTCCAGGACGAAGGCCCCGGCATCCCGCTCGCCGAACGCGCCCGCGTCTTCGAACGGTTCGCCCGCGGCCGCACCACCAATGGCGGCACCGGCCTCGGCCTGGCCATTGCTCGCTGGATAGTCGAACTCCACGGCGGCACCATCGCCGTCGCCGACCCGGGTTCCCGCATCCGAGTAACCCTCCCCACCACCTGAACCGAAGTACAGGCAACCACCTCTCGGCCCATCCGGTCGCCGGGACGGTCCCGCACACCCAAAACGGAGTACCCATGCCCGACACCACGAACCCATCCGAACCCGATAATCCGGCCCCGGCCGCTCGGCCCAAGCGAAAACGCCCGCCGGTCATGCCGATCCAGCGCCTCACGCCCCGTGGCGCGGCCGAGGACGCCGCCGCACCGGCTGCGGCGAATCCGCAAGTCGCGGTGGCCGTCTCGGAGAAGCGCCCGGCACCCTCGGCGACATCGCACGATACCGAAGTACCGGCTGCCAGCGGCAACGGAAACGTCTCCCAGGACCTGTTCGGCCCCGCGCCTTACCCGAGAGCCCCACTGCCACCGCGCGTCCCGCCCCGATCGACGCGTGTGCCCATGCCCCGCGGTGCTCTGCTCGCCACCGTCTTCACAGGCACAGCCGCGGCCGTGTTCATCCCGCTCGACCGCCCCGGCATCGGCTGGGTCCTCGCGGGCCTGGCAACGGTCGGCGCGATATACACGGTGGACCGCATCGCGCGCCGCGCCGCCCGCCCGGCGGCCGAGGCGGACGATGTCATCTCCGCTGAAGCGGTGGGAGGGGCTGCGGCGCCGCCGGTCTCGGAGTCGGGTGTCGAGCCCGTATCGAGGGCGTCGGCCACAGGGGTGGGTGTGACTGGGGCAGGCGGGGATTCGACGTTCTCGGTGCGGCGGTGGGCGCCGGTGTGGTGGACCGTGATCGCGGTGGGGCTGTTGGCGGTGGGCGCCTTCCGGGCGGAGGAGTGGTTGGTCGCGTCGTGCCTGGTGGGGGCTGCCGTGGCCGGATCGCTGGCGGTGGTGCGGCGGTCGGTGTACGGGGTGGTGTTCGACATGGTGGCGGTGCCGGTGTCGGCGGTGCTGGCGGTGCTGGCGGTGCCGTGGGTGTATCGGGGGATGCAGCGGGTGCGGGGGTGGCGGGTGTCGTCGACGCAGCGGGTGGGGTGGTCGGTGCTGGCGACGGTGATCGTGCTGGCGGTGTTCGTGCCATTGCTCGCGGGGGCCGATGCGGTGTTCGCGCGGCTGGTCGAGAGTGTGATTCCGGAGTTCGACGCGGATTCGGTGGTGCGGTGGGGGTTCGTGTTCACCGTGGCGGGGTTGGGCGCGGCGGGGGCGCTGTATCTGCTGGCGGGGCCGCCGCCGGTGGCGGGGGAGACGGAATCGGTTGCGGGGCGGCTGGTTCGGAAGCGCTGGTCGCGGCTGGAGTGGGGGCTGCCGCTGGGCGTGTTGACCGTGGTGTTCGCGGTGTTCGTGGCCACGCAGCTGGCGGTGTTGTTCGGGGGGAACGGGTATGTACAGCGGACGGCGGAGCTGACGTATGCGGAGTACGCCCGGAGCGGGTTCTGGCAGCTGTCGATCGTGAGCATGTTGACGCTGGGCGTGATCGCGGTGGTGCAGGCGTGGGCGGCGCAGGAATCGGCGGGGGATCGGCGGTGGCTGCGGATCGTGGTGGCGGCGGTGAGCGTGCTGACGCTGGTGATCGTGGCCTCGGCACTGCATCGGATGTGGACCTATCAGCAGGCGTACGGGTTCACGGTGCTGCGGCTGCTGGTGGAGGTGTTCGAGGTGTGGATCGGGCTGGTCTATCTGCTGGTGCTGGCCAGTCTGGTGCGGCTGCGCCGGGATTGGGTGCCGCGCGCCGCGGTGGGCGAGGGTGCGGCGACCCTGCTGGGGCTGGCCCTGGTGAATCCGGAGGGGCTCATCGCCGACCGGAATATCGATCGCTGGCTCTCGGGCACGACCGTGGAGGTGGGCACCGGCAGCGGCAGCCGGGAGATCACGCAGGACCTCGATATCGATTACCTGGGTGAGTTGTCCGCCGATGCGCTGCCCGCCGTCGACCGCTTGCCCGAACCGCAGCGCGGGCTGATCGCCGCGGCGATTCGCGACGGCATGTTCGACTCGGACACCTGGCAGGGCTGGAACTGGTCGCGCACGGCCGCGCGCTGAGTTCGGTGGCCGCGCTGCCGTGCGAGCGGCGCGGCCACCGTGCCGAGGCGGGCCCGTCAGCGGCGCAGGCGTTCCAGCAGCCCGAGCGCGGTCGCCAAGGTCGCGTAGACCGAATCGCAGACGTACATGAGGTCGATGAAGAAATCGTCGAATCCGGTGTCGGCGGCGACCTGTTCGATGGTGTCGGCAACCAGGCTCATGTCGGTGCCCGCCGCGACATTCACGCGCACGATCGTGGAGATGGCCTGTGGATCGCGCCCGGCCGTCACGGCGGCTTGGTCGATGACGGCCCGCAGCTGCAGCAACTGCTTGCCCCATCCGGGCGGGCCGGGCACCGGCACCACCGGCAGCCAGCCGTCGCCGCGCCGCCCGATGCGCGCCAGGCCCTCGGCGCTGAACGCGCCCAAGTGAATCGGCGGCCGCGGCCGCTGCACCGGCTTCAATTCGCTGCGATGCTCCGGCACCGTCACGAACCGTCCCCGATATCCGGCCGGATCGGTGGTCCTGATGGCTTCCAGGGCGTCGAGGGTCTCGTCCAGGCGCGCCCCGCGGTGCGTGAACGGCACCCCGGCCGCCTCATACTCCTCCGGCGACCACCCGATCCCGAAGCCCGGCACCAGTCGGCCATTGCTGGCCACATCCAGGGTGGTCAGCGACCGTGCCAGCAGGGCGGGCGGGTGCAGCGGCGCGATCAGCACATTGGTGCCCAGCCGCACCCGCTCGGTGTTCGCCGCGGCCAGCCCGAGCACCAGGAACGGATCCAGCACGAGATTGAACTCGTCGGGAATGGTGTCCTTGCCCGCGTAGCCGACCTTCGGATTGGTGGCCGCGATCAGCCGCTCACCCACCCAGAGGCTGTCCGCACCCGCGCGTTCGAGTTCGCCCGCCAACCGCGCGATCTTCGCGCCTTCGCGTGCCTGCGGACCGTGCTGGGAGAGAGAAGCCGATTTTCACGTCTTCCTGGATACCAGAGGATGTCCCGCGCCCCCGCGGCGGCGGAGCGCGCGGTGATGCACGCATGATGGGATCGTGAGCGAACATAAAGACCGCATGCTGGCTGGCGAGCTCTACCGCGACAACGATCCCGTCCTCGTCGCCGAGCGGCAGCGGTGTCAGCAGCTGCTGGACAAATTCCATGCGACCGGCGCGGGGGAGGACGCGCAACGCCGCACCATCCTGGAGGATCTGCTCGGCGCGATCGGGGAGGGTTCGTGGATCATGCCGCGTTTCCAATGCGACTACGGGTATCTGATTCGCCTGGGCGACAACAGCTTCCTCAACTACGACGCCATTCTCATGGACTGCGCGCCCATCACCATCGGCAATGATGTCTCCATCGGCCCGCGCGCCCAACTGCTGACCGCCTTGCACCCGATGGAGGACCACGAGCTGCGTCGCCAACGCTGGGAAACCGCCGCGCCCATCACGATCGGTGACAATGTGTGGCTGGGTGGCGGAGTGATCGTATGCCCCGGCGTGACCATCGGCGCGAACACCGTTGTGGGCGCGGGCAGCGTCGTCACCAAGGACCTGCCCGAAAAGGTGTTCGCCGCTGGCAATCCCGCCCGCGTCATCCGCACCCTGTGAGTCTCGCGAAAGTCACTGTCCGGCAACGGATCAACGACTGTCACGCTGCACAAGAGCGCGATCCGTTCTCGAGCGCATTGCCGTAGTGACAGGATGCCCGGCGGCCCGCTACCGTCTCAGACAACGCGCCCGCGTGGTGGCGGGCCGCATCGGCAAAGGAGCCGAATCATGGCGCATCCGCACGACTTGTCGTCGACCTCGCCCGCCGCGCGCGGCATTGCCCTCCCGCCGAATGCGCGGTTCCCGCTGCAACCGGTCCGGTATCCGCGTATCCATCTGCATCGCGGCGCCGGAATCGAGTTGAGCGACGGCACGATTCTCTCCGCCGACATCACCCGCCCCGCCGACCGGCACGGCGCACCGGTCACCGATCCGTTGCCCGCCGTCATTACCCTCACGCCGTACAACAAGACGCTGATGACCCGCGCCAATCCGCTCATCAATGTGGTGTCGGCATTCGGGCCGCTGGTCTACCGCGTCGTCCCGCCCTCCTCCCACGGCCGCGCGGGCGGCCGGGAAATGCTGCGCGCCCTCGGCGGCGGTGCGCTGGAATCGGTGCGCGCCAGCCGAACTCTGGTCTCGCGCGGCTATGTGCACGTCGCCGTGGACGTGCACGGCACCGGAACCTCCACCGGTCGTATGGAGATCATGTCCGAGCGCGAGCAGCGCGACCATCTCGAAGTCCTCAACTGGGTGCGTGAGCAGCCGTGGTGCGACGGCGATCTGGCCATGACCGGCATCTCCTACCTGGCCATCACCGCGCTGCAGACCGCCGGGCATCGCCCGCCCGGCCTGAAGGCCGTCTTCGCGCTCGCCGGCTCCGAGGACCCCACCCGCGACATCATTCCCACCGGCGGAGCCCAATCCACGTTCACCCTGGCCTGGTTCGCCGCCGTCAATGGCATGAAGTGGCTGCCGTCGGTGCCCGGCCTGTTGAAATCCGGTGCCGCCCCGCGCTATCTGCGTGATCGCCTGGCCAGTCCTTTCACCCGCCTGTCCGATATCGCCGGAGCCATGGTCGACGACCGGCATCGCGAGCACTACTACAACGACGACGCGCGCGCCCGCCGTCCCGATCTGGAGAACTTCACCGCCGCCACCTGGATCCACGCGGGTTGGCACGATGTGTTCGCCCGCTCCGCGCCAGCCCTGCACCGGCGTCTCCAACTGCCTTCCGGCGCAGCCCAACTCGTGGTCGAGGACAGCTATCACGTCGGCCCCGGCACCGGTTTCGGCAGTCCGGATCACCCGCAGCGCCTCGACGAGCTGCAATGCGCCTTCTTCGACCGCTGGGTGAAGGGCATCGACAATGGCATCGACGCCTATGGGCCGGTCACCGTGCGCCAGCTCGGCGGCGACTGGGTCAGCCGCGACGACTACCCGCATCCCGCCGCCCGCGTGCACACCTGGCAGCTCTCGGCGCACTCCAGCGGGACCGCCCCGCACGCCGCCTCCGACGGCTCTCTCGGCGCGCACCCGGACCGGTACACGCATCGAATTCGCCTGCCCCGCAAGCGCCCCACCATCGCCTCGCAGACCAGCAGCTGGATCCTCATGGGCCTGCCCACCCTGCTCGGCCGCGACTGGTCGGTCGACGACCGCGCCCACGAGGCCGCGGCCGCCACCTTCACCAGCGAGCCCATGCTCGCCGACCTGCTCGTCTCCGGCCCGCTCAACTTGCACCTGCGGGTGGTCACCGGCGGCGCCGACGCCTTCTGGGCCGTCACCGTCTGCGATGTCGGCCCCGACGGCGCCTCCACCGTCATTGCCCGCGGCGCCCTGCGCTCCACCCGCCGCGCCATCAACGAAACCACCAGCGACTACCGCGACGGTGAACTGCTCGTCCCCGACCACCCGCTGACCGCCGAGTCCGTCCTCCCGGTGAAACCCGGTCTCCCACACGATCTCGATATCGACCTCACACCCACCGAAGCGGTCCTGCGCACCGGCCACCGGCTGCGGGTGGCGGTCACGCGTACCAGCTGGCCTCGCTATTTCCTGACCCCGGCCGTCTCCCGCCACATCGAGGACCAGACCATCGTCCTCGACCCCCGCCACCCCAGCCGCCTCACCTTCCTCGCCACGCCGCTGGCCACCGAAATCCCTGGCGAATCCGCCTGATTCGCTATTTCAGGTCGGCGAGGAGATCATCGAGCGCCGTCTCGAGGGCTTCGGCATTGGCGGGCGTGAACCAGGTCGTGCGGATGCGCTCATTGCTGCCGTTGGGCGTCTTGTGATCGGCCGCTAGCCGGTGCAACGACCGGGTCTCGTCGCTCAGCGACCGGCCGACGCCCTGAAAGAGGCTGCGCACGTAGCCATCCGCGTCGTCGGCGGCGATGCCGTGCCCTGCCGCCCAGGAGGCGAGGGTGGCGAGATAGGAGTAATGGGTGGTCAGGGTTCCGGTCAGTGCGGAGAGCACGTTGAAGGCCGCCTCATCCGCCACCGGAAGCGCCCCGCCGAGTCCGTCGAACAGCGAATCCACCACCGGATGCGACGGATAGGTCACCGTGACCGAGCGCCGGTCCCGGATGGCGGGCAAGGGAATCGCCCGCACCAGCGGCGCGTCGGTGCCCAATGTCGCACGCAGGTCGTCGTTCCCGACGCCCGCCATCACATTGATCACGATCTTGTCCGCGCCCACCCGCAGTCCCGCGAGCGCCTCGTGCCGGTCCGCACGCCGCACGGCAATCAACACCAGCTCCGAACGGTCCACCACCTCTTGGTTATCGGCGCACACCCGGACGGCTTCGTATCGCCCGGCCAGTTCCGCGGCCGCCCGGGCACCGCGCGGGGAGAGGAACACCTCCGGCGCGTCGTCGTCTCCACCCAGGAGCCCGTCCACGATCGCCCGCCCGATCTCGCCGACCCCGATAATGCCGATCCGCTTCACTCTCGTGTCCCTCCGTACTGCTCGGTTGTCACGTGCCTCCAGTAGTGTGACTGCCCGGCGCCGGATGCGAAAAGGCCCGCCGCGAATCGCGGCGGGCCTTTCGGGGATGCGGGTCAGCGGGTGAGGGTGGCGGCCTTGTCGGCGAGGTCCAGCAGGGGCTGGGGGAAGATGCCGAGCACCAGGGTGGCCGCCGCGGTCAAGGCGATGACCGTGGTGGTGAGGGTCGGATACACGAGAGTCGGTGGGGTGGTGGGGGGATCGGTGAAGAACATGAGGACGATGACGCGGATGTAGAAGAAGGCGGCAATGGCGCTGGTGACGACGCCGACGATCACCAGGGGTACCGCGCCGCCCGAGGACGCGGCCTCGAAGACCGCGAACTTCGCGATGAAGCCGCTGGTCAGCGGGATGCCCGCCATGGACAGCAGGAACAGGGAGAAGATGCAGGCGAGCCAGGGGGAGCGGCGGCCCATGCCCGCCCAGGCGCGCAGCGCCGTCGCCTCGTCGCCGTTCTCGTCGCGGACGAGGCTCACCACGGCGAAGGCGCCGAGCGTGCCGAGGCCGTAGACCGCCAGATAGAACAGGGTGGAGGACACGCCCGCGTCATTGGCGGCGACCAGGGCGGTGAGAATGAAACCCGCATGCGCGACAGAGGAATACGCCAGCATGCGCTTCATATCGGTCTGCGTGATGGCCAGCACCGCGCCGACCACCATGGTGGCGATGGCGACGGCCGCGAGAATGGGCCGCCAGTCGTCGCGCAGGCCGGGTACCGCGATGTAGAGGATGCGCAGCAGCGCCCCGACCGCCGCGATCTTGGTGGCCGCGGCCATGAAGGCCGTCACCGCGGTGGGCGCGCCCTGGTACACATCGGGCACCCAGGACTGGAACGGCACCGCGCCGATCTTGAAGAGCAGGCCGACCGCCAGCATCGCCACACCGAGAATGGCCAGGGTGTGCGAGTCGGTGGTGTCGCGGGCGACCGCGTCGGCGATACCGGAGAACCGGACGGTCTCGGCATAGCCGTAGAGCAGGGCCATGCCGTAGAGGAAGAACGCCGACGAGAACGCGCCCAGCAGGAAGTATTTCAGCGCCGCTTCCTGGGACAGCAACCGGCGGCGCCGTGCCAGCCCGCACAGCAGATACAGCGGCAGCGAGAGCACCTCGAGCGCGATGAACATGGTCAGCAGGTCGTTGGACGCCGGGAAGAGCATGAGCCCGGCGACCGCGAACAGCATGAGCGGGAAGACCTCGGTGGTGGCGACTCCCGCTCGGGTGGCGGCGATTTCGTCGGAGCTGCCCGGCGTGGCGGCCGCCTGCGGGGTGAACGCGTCCACCCCGCGTGAGGCCGTCAGACTCCAGGTGCCCGGACCTTCCCGGCGAATCGGCATCCGATCCGCGCGGCGTTCGGCGATGAACAGAACACCGAGGATGGAAACCACCAGAATGGCGCCCTGCAGGAACAGGGTCACCCCGTCGATGGCCACCGCGCCGACCGCCGCGGTCGAATTGGTGCCGCGCAATCCGATGACCGCGCCGAGCGCCACACCCATACCGCCCAGCGCCAGAATCACCTGCACCAGATAGCGGGATCGCCTGGGCGCGAACGCTTCCACCAGCACCGCGGCGACCGCGACCCCAAAGACGATGAGCATGGGGGAGAGCTCACGGTATTCGATGGGCGGCGCGGGTACCGCTGCGGCGAGCCGCATATCCGGCGCTGCTGCGGTGAGGATCAGGGGTGCACTCATTTGTGTCCGCCTCCTGGTTGCGTCTGGGCGGCCTCCGGTTGCACCGCGGGCGCCGGATCGTGCTGGCCGATGGTGGTGAGGGTGTGGGCCACGGCCGGATCGATGGTGTCCAGTACGGGTTTCGGATAGAAGCCGAGGAACAGCAGCGCGCCGATGAGCGGCACCACCACCACGAGTTCGCGGGGGAGCAGGTCGTAGAGGCGTTCGTTGCCGGGCTTGACCGGACCGGTCATCATCTGCTGGCACATCCACAGCACGTACAGCGCGGCCAGCACCAGCGCCGACTCGGCGAAGACGGCGGCGACCGGGTAGCGGGTGAATGTGCCGATGAGGACCAGGAATTCACTCACGAACGGCGCCAGCCCGGGCAGCGACAGCGTGGCCAGACCGGCGATGAAGAAGGTTCCGGCCAGCACCGGCGCCACCTTCTGCACCCCGCCGTATTCGGCGATGAGCCGGGTTCCCCTGCGCGACACCAGGAATCCGGCGATGAGGAACAGCGCCGCCGTGGAGATGCCGTGGTTGACCATGTACAGCGTCGCCCCGGTCCCGCCCTGGGTGGTGAGCGCGAAGATGCCCAGAATGATGAACCCGAAGTGCGAGATCGAGGTGTAGGCGATGAGCCGCATGACATCGGTCTGCCCGATGGCCAGCAGCGCGCCGTAGATGATGCCGATCACCGCGAGCACGCTGATCACCGGCGCGTAGTAGGAGGACGAATCCGGGAACAGCAGCAGGCAGTAGCGCAGCATGCCGAAGGTGCCGACCTTGTCCACGATGGCCATCATGAGCACCGCGCTGGCCGGGGTGGCGGCCACGGCGGCATCGGGCAGCCAGGTGTGCAGCGGCCACAGCGGCGCTTTCACCGCGAACGCGAACATGAATCCGAGGAACAGGGCGTTGAGCACCACCGGCCCGGCGCCCAGCTGCCCGGAGTTGGCGGCCTCCATGACGGCCCGGAAATCGAAGGTCCCGTTGCCGTCCTTGCCGAGTCCCTCGCGCGCGGTGAGCACATACAGCCCGATGACCGCCGCCAGCATGATGAGCCCGCCGAACAGGTTGTACAGCAGGAACTTCACCGCCGCCCGCGAGCGCTGCGCTCGGATGGCCGCATCCTCGGCGCGCGGCCCGAAGCCGCCGATGAGGAAGTACATCGGGATGAGCATGACCTCGAAGAACACGTAGAACAGCAGAATGTCCAAGGCCACGAAGGAGATCAGCACCATGGCCTCGACGACCAGGGTGAGCGCCATGTAGTAGTGCGCGACCCGCCGCCCGGAGCCGACCTCCCGCTCGTCCTGCCATCCGGCGAGTATGAGCAACGGCACCAGTCCGGCGGTGAGCAGCACCAGCACCAGCGCGATGCCGTCGAGCCCGAGGGTGTATCCGGCCCCGGAAGCCGGTATCCACTGGTGGGATTCGACGAACTGGTAGTGCTCCCCGCCGGGTTGGAATTCGACGGCGAGTCAGATCCCGACCCCGAGCGTGCCCAGCGAGACCGCCAGCGCGAACGACCGCGCCGCCGTCCGCCACGCGACGGGGAACAGCAGTACCAGCGCGGCTCCGGCCAGCGGAACCACCCACAGCGTTGTCAGCCAGGGAAAGTCACTCAAAACAACCTCACCGCCAGCAGGGCGGCGGCCACCAGGGCCGCGCCGGTGAACATGGACAGGGCGTAGGAGCGCACGAAACCGGTTTGGACACGGCGGATTCGGCCGGACAGTCCGCCGATGACGGCGGCGGTGGTGTTGACCAGTCCGTCGATGCCGCGATTGTCGACGAACACCAGCGAGCGGGTTAGATGCTGGCCCGGCCGCATGAAGGCGGCTTCGTTGAAGTCGTCGCCGTAGAGGTCCTTGCGCGCGGCCTCGGTGAGCGGCGTGCCCGCCAGGGCGACCTTCGGGATCTCGTGGTGCGCGTACTGGTCGTAGGCCACCCACACGCCCGCGGCCACGACGGCCAGGGCGAAGAAGGTGATGGCCCACACCGGGATGATGGGTTCGCCGTGATGGGAGCCGACCACCGGTTCCAGCCAATTCTGCAGTGCCGAACCGTAAGCCAGCAGCCCGCCGGAGGCGACGGACCCGATCGCGAGGAGGATCATGGGCCCGGTCATGGAGGCGGGCGCCTCGTGCGGATGGGTGCCTTCCTTCCAGCGCCGTTCGCCGAAGAAGGTGAACAGCATGACGCGGGTCATGTAGAAGGCAGTGATGCCCGCACCGGCGAGGGCCGCCAATCCGGTGACGATGCCGCCGAATCCGCCGTGCGCGAAGGCCGCTTCGATAATCCGGTCCTTGGAGAAGAAGCCCGCGAAGGGCGGCACTCCGAGGATGGCGAGATAGCCGAATCCGAAGGTGACATAGGTGATCGGCAGCAGCTTGCGCAGTCCGCCGTAGCGCCGCATATCGGTTTCGTCGTCCATGGCGTGCATGACCGAGCCCGCGCCGAGGAACAGTCCGGCCTTGAAGAATCCGTGCGTGAGCAGATGCATGATGGCCGCGGCATAGCCGACCGGTCCGAGACCGGCGGCCAGGATCATGTACCCGATCTGGCTCATGGTCGAGGCGGCGAGGGCCTTCTTGATGTCGTCCTTGGCGCAGCCGATGATCGCGCCGTAGAGCAGCGTGACCGCACCGACCGCCATGACCGCCGCCTGCGCGCCGGGCGCGAGATCGAAGATCGGCCCGGAGCGTGCGATGAGGTACACACCGGCGGTGACCATGGTGGCCGCGTGGATGAGCGCCGACACCGGGGTCGGACCCTCCATGGCGTCGCCGAGCCAGGATTGCAGCGGCACCTGCGCGGACTTGCCGCACGCGCCGAGCAGCAGCAGAAGTCCGATAGCCGTGAGGGTTCCGCTCCCCGCTTGATCGGCCGCCCCGAACACCGTCTGGAAGTCGACGGAACCGAAGGTCGCGAACATGACCATGAGGGCGATGGCGAGTCCCATATCGCCGACGCGGTTGACGATGAACGCCTTCTTGGCCGCCGTGGCGGCCGAGGGCTTGCGGTACCAGAACCCGATGAGCAGGTACGAGGCGAGACCCACGCCCTCCCAGCCCAGGTACAGCACCAGGAAGTTGTCGGCCAGGACGAGCACGAGCATGGCCGACAGGAACAGGTTGAGGTAGGCGAAGAATCGCCGCCGTTCCGGATCATCGGACATGTACCCGATGGAGTAGATGTGGATGAGCGAGCCGACCCCGGTGATCAGCAGCGCGAAGCACATCGACAGCTGATCCAGTTGCAGCGCGAAATCCACCTCGAGCCCGGTCACCGGCACCCAGCTGAACAGGTTGTAGTGCACGGCCCGTTCGGGATCGGCGCGCCCGAGCATCTCGGTGAACGCCCACGCCGCCACCCCGAAGGACGCCAGCGCAATCACGCACCCGAGCAGATGCCCCCACTTGTCGCTGTATTTGCCGAGCAGCAGCAGGAGGACGGCCCCGGCCAGGGGCAGTGCGGGCAGCAGCCACAGCATCATCTGTGCGGTATCCATGTCAGTACCGCAGCAGGTTGGCGTCGTCGACCGAGGTCGAGCGGCGGGCGCGGAAGATGGTCATGATGATGGCCAGGCCGACCACGACCTCGGCGGCGGCGACCACCATGGTGAAGAAGGCGAACACCTGCCCGTCGAGGTTGCCGTGCAGCCGGGCGAAGGTGACGAAGGCCAGGTTCACGGCGTTGAGCATGAGCTCGATGCACATGAATACGACGATCGCATTGCGCCGCACCAGCACCCCGGCCGCGCCGATGGTGAAGAGCAGGGCGGAGAGATACAGATAGTTGTCCGGGTTCACCGCAAGCCTTCCTCGTGGGAGTCGTCGCCGTCCGCGTCATCGCCGGAGTCGTTGTGGCCATTGCCGTTGCCGACCGAGAGCATGGCGGCTTCCTCGTGCGCGCGGTCGCGGCGATGCCGCAGGATGGTGCTGACCGAGAGCTCTTCGAAGGAGCTGTCCGGCAGCCGGGCGGGCGCGTCGACGGCATTGTGGCGGGCGCGTGGGCAGCGGCGTGACCCGCTTGCCCTCGCGGAAGCGCTGTTTGGACAGTTCGCGCTGATCGGTGCGCGGCCCGAACCGTTCGCGGTGGGCGAGCACCATGGCCCCGATGGTGGCGGTGATGAGCAGCGCGCCGGTCAGCTCGAAGGCCCAGATGTATTGCAGGAAGATCAGTTCCGCGAGCGCCCCGATGGTGTTGTCGCCGCCCAGGCCCGGCCCGGTATCGGCGACGTTCGGTGCGGACATGCCGCGCGCGATGGCGGCGATGAGCAGCATGCCGAATCCGACGCCGACAATGAGCACCGCCAGCCGATGCCCGCGCAGCGTCTCCTTGAGCGATTCCGAGGAATCCACGCCGACGAGCATGAGCACGAACAGGAACAGCATCATGACCGCGCCGGTGTAGACGACGATCTGCACGACGCCCAGGAACAGCGCGCTCTGGGCGATGTAGAACACCGACAGCGTGATCATGGTGGCGGCCAGGCACAGTGCCGAGTGCACGGCCTTGCGCGCGCTCACCATGCCCAGCGCCCCGACCACGGCGATGACGGCGAGAATCCAGAACATGACGGCCTCGCCGGTGCCGGTGTGGGTGACCAGTTCCTGCGCCGGTTGCGCCTGATTCGCGAGCGAGTGGACCGTGCTCATGCCTTGGTCCCCCCTTCGGCTCCGGCGAGTTCGCTTGCCGCGCCGGGGACTTCACCGCGGTAGTAGGAGCCCTCGTCCGCACCCGGGTACATGGCGTGCGGCGGCGCGACCATGCCCGGCTCCATGGGGGCGAGGAGGTTCTTCTTCTCGAGAATGAGGTCGGCGCGATTGTCGTCGGCCATCTCGTACTCGTTGGTCATGGTGAGCGCCCGGGTCGGGCAGGCCTCGATGCACAGGCCGCAGCCGATGCAGCGCAGATAGTTGATCTGGTAGACCCGTCCGTACCGCTCACCGGGGGAGAAGCGTTCGGTCTCGGTATTGTCCGCGCCTTCGACATAGATGGCGTCGGCCGGGCAGGCCCACGCGCACAGCTCGCAGCCGATGCACTTCTCGAGTCCGTCGGGATGCCGGTTGAGCTGATGCCGTCCGTGATAGCGCGGCGCGGTCGGCGTCTTCACCTCTGGATACAGCTCGGTGTTCGGCTTCTTGAACATGGTGGCCGCGGTGACCGCGAAGCCGCCCAAGGGTTCCAGCAGACCGGGTTTGGGTCCCTTGGCCGGTGGCTCGGACGGCATGGGCGGCACCGGGAAATCGGAGTACATGGCGGTCGCGTCCGCATCGGGTGCGGCCGCGGTGCGGTCGTCGCCCGCGTGCCCGGACCGCAGCACCAGGCCGATGAGCAAGAGCGCCAACACGATGCCGCCGATGACCATGCCCGGCGTCTGCACGTTCATGCCCTCGTTCTGCAGCACCCGCAGCGTGGCCACGAACATGACCCAGGCCAGGGAGACCGGAATGAGCAGCTTCCAGCCCAGGTTCATGAACTGGTCGTAGCGCATGCGCGGCAGCGTGCCGCGCAGCCAGATGAACACGAACAGGAACGCCCACACCTTGGCGGTGAACCACAGCATGGGCCACCAGCCGGAGTTGGCGCCCGCCCACAGGCTGATCGGGAACGGCGCGTGCCAGCCGCCGAAGAACAGCGTGGTGGCCAGCGCGGAAACCGTTGCCATATTGATGTATTCGGCCATCATGAACATGGCGAACTTGAGCGAGGAGTACTCGGTGTGGAAGCCGCCGACCAGTTCGCCCTCGGACTCGGGCAGGTCGAAGGGCGCGCGGTTGGTCTCGCCGACCATGGACACCGCGTAGATGAGGAACGAGGGCAGCAGCAGGAAGACGTACCAGGTCCCGGACTGTGCGTCCACGATGCCGGAGGTGGACATGGTGCCCGAGAGCAGGAACACCGCCGCGAAGCACAGCGCCATGGCGATCTCGTAGGAGATGACCTGCGCGGTGGAGCGCAGCCCGCCCAGCAGCGGATAGGTGGAGCCCGACGCCCAGCCCGCCAGCACGATGCCGTACACGCCGACCGAGGCCATGGCCAGGATGTAGAGCACGCCGACCGGCATATCGGTGAGCTGCAAGGGCGTGTTCACCCCGAAGATGGACACCTCGGGCCCGAACGGAATGACCGCGAACGCCATGACGGCCGGGATCAGCGAGATCACCGGCGCCAGAATGAAGATCGGCTTGTCCACGATGGCCGGGACGATGTCCTCCTTGAGGAGCATCTTCACGCCGTCGGCAATGGATTGCAGCGACCCGCGCGGGCCGACCCGGTTGGGTCCGACGCGCATCTGCATGTACGCCACGATCTTTCGTTCGGCGTACACCGCGAGCATCGGAATCAGCAGCAGGAAGATGAAGATGCCGATGGATTTGACCACCACCAGCCACCACGGATCGTGGCCGAACATACTCAGATCACTCACGGTGGTCCTCCCGTCGGATGCGCACGAGGTGTCCGGGTGTGGTGCCGAGCTGCACCAGCACGTCGGAGCCAGGGGAATTCATGGGCAGCCACACCACCCGCTGGGGCATCTCGGTAATGACCAAGGGGAGGGTGATCTGGCCGTGATCGTTGCTGACCGTCACCGGATCGCCTGTGGCGGCGCCGATTTCGGCGGCGGTGGCGGGGGACAGGCGCACCACCGGCGGGCGCGCGGTGCCCGCGAGATTGGGTTCGCCGTCCTGCATCTTGCCGCGGTCGAGCAGCATGCGCCACGACGCGAGCAGCGCGGTGCCCGAGGAGGGCAGGGCAATGGGATGCGGCCGGTGTACCGGGGTGGCGGCGGCCGGTCCGTTCCAGGCGCTCAGATCCGCGAGTTCGGCACGGGCGCTGGCCGCATCGGGCAGGCCGAGCGCAATGCCCATCTCCTGCGCGATGGCGTCGAGCACCCGGTACTCGGGCATGGGCGCGGCCTCGCGGCGCACGGTGGCGTCGCGCAGCGCGGCATCGAATTGGCGGTGACGGCCCTCCCAGGTGAGGAAGGTGCCGGTCTTCTCCATGGCGGAGGCGACCGGGAACACCACATCGGCGCGATCGCTGATATCGCTGCGCCGCAACTCCATGCTGACCACGAAACTGGCGGCGTCGATGGCCTGCAAAGCGGCATGCGGATCGGGCATATCGCCGACCTCGACCCCGGCGATGAGCAGTGCGCCCAGCGTCGGCGCGGCGGCCAGAATGGCTCCGGTGTCGCGACCGGGGACGGCCGGGAGGTCCTCGACGCCCCAGGCGTCGCGCACCTGCTGGCGCGCATCGGCATCGGCGACCGGACGGCCGCCGGGCAGCAGCACGGGCAGGGCTCCGGCTTCGAGGGCTCCGCGTTCCCCGGCGCGACGCGGGACCCAGGCCAGCCCGGCCCCGCTCTCGTCGGCGAGGCGCGCGGCGGCCGCGAGCCCGCCGGGAATGCCGCCGAGCCGTTCGCCGACCAGGATGACGGCGTCGGGCTGCCGCAGCATGGCGGCGACGAGTTTGATGTCCTCGTAAGCCAGTGTGCTGGAATCGGTTTCGCCGGTGCGCAGCGCCTCGATGTGATGCGGTTCGGTGCCCGGCGCGGTGGGCAGCAGGGTGCCGGACATGCGCTGCAGACCCCGCGTGGAGTACGGGGCCAGGGAGTAGACGGCGGTCGATCCCTTGCGGGCCGCCTTGCGCAGCCGCAGGTACACCATCGGCGATTCCTCTTCGGGCTCGAACCCGACGAGCAAGACGATGGGCGCGCGTTCCAGGGCCGCGTAATCGACGGTCACGCCCCGGCCCGCGATCTTGGCGGCCAGGAAGTCGGCTTCCTCGGCGGAGTGCTCGCGCGCGCGGAAGTCGATGTCATTGGTGCCCAGGGCGACTCGAGCGAACTTCGAGTACGCGTAGGCGTCCTCGAGGGTGATCCGCCCGCCCAGCAGCACACCGGCATTGCCGTGCGCCGAGGCGAGCCCGCGCGCGGCCGCGGCAATGGCCTCCGACCAGGAGGCGGGTTGCAGGCTGCCGTCCGAGGACCGCACCAGGGGCGTGGTCAGCCGGTCCCGCTCGGTGGCGTAGGTGAAGGCGAATCGCCCCTTGTCGCAGTTCCATTCCTCATTGACCTGCGGATCGTCACCGGCGAGGCGGCGCATGACCTTCCCGCGCCGGTGATCGGTGCGCTGGGCGCAGCCGGAGGCGCAGTGCTCGCACACCGCCGGGCTCGACACCAGGTCGAACGGCCGCGCCCGGAAGCGGTAGGTGCTGCCGGTGAGCGCGCCCACCGGGCACACCTGCACGGTATTGCCGGAGAAGTAGGAGTCGAACGGCTCCCCGTTCGCGATGCCGACCTGTTCGAGCGCGCCGCGATCCATGAGCTCGATGAACGGGTCACCGGCGATCTGCTGGGAGAACCGGGTGCAGCGCGCGCACAGCACGCAGCGTTCCCGATCGAGCAGAATGGCCGAGGACAGCGGAATCGGTTTGGGATAGGTGCGTTTCACCCCGTCGAACGGTGATTCGGCGCGCCCGTTGGACATGGCCTGGTTCTGCAGCGGGCATTCGCCGCCCTTGTCGCACACCGGGCAGTCCAGGGGGTGGTTGATGAGCAGCAGCTCCATCACGCCCTCTTGCGCCTTCTCGGCCACGGGGGAGGTGAGCTGGGTGTGCACCACCATGCCGTCGGCGACCGCCATGGTGCAGGACGCCACCGGCTTGCGCTGGCCTTCCACCTCGACGATGAACTGGCGGCACGCGCCCACCGGATCGAGCAGCGGATGGTCGCAGAAGCGGGGGATCTGAATGCCGACGAGTTCGGCGGCCCGGATCACCAGTGTGCCCGCGGGCACGGAAATCGTTGTGCCGTCGATGATTACGCTCACCATATCGGTGGGCGTGACGCCGCCGCCGGTGGTGGAGTTGGCTGTGGCTGTCATCGCACTCCTTCAGCCCAGGCGGTGGACCGGGCCGGGTCGAACGGGCAGGCGCCGAGGCGGATGTGCTCGGCATACTCGTCGCGGAAGTACTTCAGGGAGGAGAAGATCGGGCTGGCCGCGCCGTCGCCGAGGGCGCAGAAGGATTTGCCGTTGATGTTGTCGGCGATATCGAGCAGCTTGTCCAGATCGGTCTCGTCGCCGTGGCCGTTCTCCAGGCGTTCGAGGAGCTGGACCAGCCAGTAGGTGCCCTCGCGGCAGGGGGTGCACTTGCCGCAGGATTCGTGGGCGTAGAACTCGGTCCAGCGCAGCACCGCGCGCACCACACAGGTGGTGTCGTCGAAGATCTGAAGCGCCTTGGTGCCCAGCATGGATCCGGCGGCGGCCACACCCTCGTAGTCGAGGGCGACGTCGAGATGTTCGGCGGTGAAGATGGGCGTGGAGGAACCGCCCGGGGTCCAGAACTTGAGGGTGTGCCCGGAGCGGACGCCGCCCGCGTATGTCAGCAACTCCCGCAGGGTGATTCCGAGGGGCGCCTCGTATTGTCCGGGTCTCGTCACGTGACCGGAGAGCGAGTACAGGGTGAAGCCCGGCGACTTCTCGGTGCCGAAGGAGCGGAACCAATCCACGCCATTGGCGATGATCGCCGGAACCGACGCAATGGATTCCACATTGTTGACCACGGTCGGGTAGGCGTACAGGCCCGCCACGGCCGGGAACGGGGGACGCAGGCGCGGCTGGCCGCGGCGGCCCTCGAGGGAATCCAGCAGCGCGGTCTCCTCACCGCAGATGTAGGCGCCCGCACCGGCGCGCACCACGATTTCCAGGTTGTAGCCCGAACCCTGGATATTGCGGCCGACATAGTCTGCGGCATACGCCTGTTCGACCGCGGCCTGCAGGCGCCGCAGCACCGGGACGACCTCGCCGCGCACATAGATGAAGGCGTGCGAGGCGCGAATGGCGAAGGCCGCGATGATCACTCCCTCGATGAGGGTGTGCGGGGCGGCCAGCATGAGCGGAATGTCCTTGCAGGTAACGGGTTCCGACTCATCGGCATTGACCACCAGATAGTGCGGCTTCACGGTGCCGTCCGGGCCGGGGCCCTGCGGAATGAAACCCCACTTCATACCGGTCGGGAAGCCCGCGCCGCCGCGACCGCGCAGACCGGAGTCCTTGACGGTGGCGATCACCTCGTCGGGATTCATCTTCAGCGCCTTGGGCAGCGCCCGGTAGCCGCCCTGGCGGCGGTACGCCGCCAGGGTCCAGCCGTCGGGATCGGCCCAGTGCTTGGACAGGACGGGGGTGAGGGCAGTGCTCACTGGGCGCCTCCGTCGGTGGAATCCTGTTCGGCCACATGCAGACCGGCGAGGGTGGCGGGTCCGGCTGCGCCCTCGGTGGCGCCCGGGCGGGCATCCGGGAATCCGGCCAGAATGCGGGCGGTCTCGCGGAAGGTGCACAGTGGAATCCCGCTGCGCGAGCCGGTCACCTGCTCGCCGCGGCGCAGGTCGTCGACCAGTTTGCGCGCGGATTCCGGAGTCTGGTTGTCGAAGAACTCCCAGTTCACCATCATGACCGGCGCGTAGTCGCAGGCGGCGTTGCATTCGATGTGCTCGAGGGTGACCGCGCCGTCGGCGGTCGTCTCCCCGTGCCGAATGCCCAGGTGCTCCTTCAGTTCCGCGAAGATCTGGTCCCCGCCCATGACCGCGCACAGCGTATTGGTGCACACCCCGACGTGGAAGTCGCCGGTGCGGTTGCGCCGGTACATGGAGTAGAAGGTCGCGACCGCGGTCACCTCGGCATTGGTCAATCCGAGCTGCTCGGCGCAGAATTCGATGCCGGTGCCCGACACATAGCCCTCCACCGACTGCACCAGGTGCAGTAGCGGCAGCAGCGCCGAGCGCGAATGCGGATAGCGCTCGATGATCTCGGTGGCTTCGAGCTGCAGCCGGTCGTGCACCTCCTGCGGGTACGGGATCGGCCGGGTCGTCAGGTTCAGCAGAATCTCTGTCATCGGTCGACACCGCCCATCACCGGATCGATACTGGCCACCGCGGCAATGACGTCGGCGACCATGCCGCCCTCGCACATGGCCGCCACCGCTTGCAGATTCGTGAACGACGGGTCGCGGTAGTGCACCCGGTAGGGCCGGGTGCCGCCGTCGCTGATCATGTGCACGCCCAGTTCGCCGCGCGGGGATTCCACCGCCACGTACACCTGGCCGGGCGGCACCCGCAGGCCCTCGGTCACCAGCTTGAAGTGGTGGATGAGGGCTTCCATGGAGGTGCCCATGATCTTGGAGATGTGCTTGGGGGAGTTGCCGAGACCGTCGGGGCCCAGTTCCAGGTCGGCGGGCCAGGCGATCTTCTTGTCCTCCACCATGATCGGGCCGGGGCGCAGCCGGTCCAGGCACTGCTCGACGATCTTGAGCGATTCCTTCATCTCGTTGACGCGAATGAGATAGCGGCCGTAGCAGTCACAGCCGGTATCGGTCATGACGTCGAACTCGTAGGTCTCGTAGCCGCAGTAGGGCTGGGCCTTGCGCAGATCGTGGGGCAGCCCCGTGGAGCGCAGCACCGGGCCGGTGATGCCCAGCGCCATGCAGCCGGTGAGGTCCAGGTACCCGACATTGCGGGTGCGGGCCTTCCAGATGGGGTTCTCGTTGAGCAGCAGCTCCAGATCGCGCAGTCGTTTGGGCATGAGCGCCAACAGGTCCCGGACCTTCTGTTCGCCGTCGTCGGGCAGATCCTGGGAGACGCCGCCGGGGCGGATGTAGGCGTGGTTCATGCGCAGACCGGTAATGGTCTCGAACACGTCGAGGATGAGTTCGCGCTCACGGAAGCCGAACAGCATGGGCGTCAGCGCGCCCAGCTCCATACCGCCGGTGGCCAGGGCCACCAGATGCGAGGAGATGCGGCTGAGTTCCATGAGCATCACGCGAATCACCGTGGCGCGCTCGGGAATATCGTCGGTGATGCCGAGCAGCTTCTCCACGCCCAGGCAGTACGCCGTCTCGTTGAAGAACGGCGAGAGGTAGTCCATGCGGGTGACGAAGGTGGTGCCCTGCACCCAGCTGCGGTATTCGAGATTCTTCTCGATACCGGTGTGCAGATAGCCGATGCCGCAGCGGGCCTCGGTGACGGTCTCGCCCTCGATCTCGAGAATCAGGCGCAGCACCCCGTGCGTGGAGGGGTGCTGGGGGCCCATGTTCACGACGATGCGTTCCTCGGCGACCCCGTCCAGGGTCGCGGAGATCTCGTCCCAGTCGTTGCCGACCAGGGTGACCGTGCGCTCCGGCCGTTCCGAGGTCTCCGACGGGGACTGAATGTCGGTGCCGTTCATTAGGAGTAAGCCCTCCGCTCGTCGTGCGGCGGGATGCGCGCGCCCTTGTACTCGACCGGGATCCCGCCGAGCGGGTAGTCCTTGCGCTGCGGATGCCCGCGCCAGTCGTCGGGCATGGCGATGCGGGTCAGCGAGGGGTGACCGTCGAAGAGGATGCCGAAGAAGTCGTAGGTCTCCCGCTCGTGCCAATCGCAGGTCGGGTACACCGAATACAGCGACGGCAGATGCGGATCGGCATCGGGGACCGACACCTCGAGGCGCACCCGGCGGTTGTGGGTGATGGAGTTCAGGTGATACACCGCGTGCAGTTCACGGCCGGTGTCGTCGGGGTAGTGCGCGCCGCTCACGCCCAGGCACAGCTCGAAGCGCAGGGCCTCGTTGTCGCGCAGCGTCTTCGCCACCAGCGGCAGGTGTTCGCGGCGCACGTGCAGGGTGAGCTCGTCGCGGAAGACCACGATCTTCTCGACGGCGTCGGTGAACCGCACGCCGCCGGTGCTCTCCAGCACGCGGTGCAGGACCGCGACCAGTTCGTCGAAGTAGCCGCCGTACGGGGGCGGGGTGCCGCCGGGCAGGCTGATGGTGCGCACCAGGCGGCCGTAGCCGGAGGTGTCGCCGGTGCCGGAGACGCCGAACATGCCCGTGCGCACGCCGATCACCTCGTCGGCTGGGGCATCGGCTTCCGTTGCGCCGGATGGGTTCTCGGCGGCTTCGGGATCGACCGGCCGATCCCCGTGTTGGTCGTTCACCGTGTCCTCCGGGGGGCTCTCCGTGCCTGCCGGTGTATCGAAGGTCATCGCAGCAGCCCCTTCATCTGAATGGTGGTGGGGCTGGCGAGCGCGGCGGCCTCGGCGGCGTGAACGGCTTCCTCGCGATTGACGCCGAGCGGCATTTCCTGAATCTTCTCGTGCAGCTTGAGAATCGCGTTCAACAGCATCTCCGGCCGCGGCGGGCAGCCGGGCAGGTAGATGTCGACCGGGACGACATGGTCGACGCCCTGCACGATGGCGTAGTTGTTGAACATGCCGCCCGAGGAAGCGCAGACGCCTATGGCCAGCACCCATTTCGGTTCGGTCATCTGGTCGTAGACCTGGCGCAGCACCGGGTCCATCTTCTGGCTCACCCGGCCCGCCACGATCATGAGATCGGCCTGGCGCGGGGAGGCGCGGAACGCCTCCATGCCGAAGCGGGCGATATCGAATCGCCCGCCGCCGGTGGCCATCATCTCGATCGCGCAGCACGCCAAGCCGAATGTGGCGGGCCACAGCGAACTCTTGCGCAGATACCCGGCCAGATCTTCCACCGTGCTCAGCAGGAACCCGCTGGGCAGTTTCTCCTCGAGACCCATATCGGACTACATCTCCCGTGGCTCATCCCCGCCTGCGGGCGGGGAGCTGTATCGAATCCCCTGAGCGCCAATCAGTCCCAGCTGAGTCCGCCTCGTTTCCACTCGTAGGCGTAGGCGACCGAGACATTGAAGATGAACAACGCCATGGCGACCAGCCCGAACACCCCGAGCGAGTCGAAATGCACCGCCCACGGGTAGAGGAACACGATCTCGATGTCGAAGATGATGAACAACATCGCGGTGAGGTAGTACTTCACCGGAAAGCGTTGCCCGGCAGCATTTTCCGGGCCGCCCGCCACGGCGTGCGGGGTCGGCTCGATACCGCATTCGTAGGGCTCGAGCTTGGCCCGGTTGTAGCGCCTGGGGCCGATGAGGGCCGCTAGCCCCACCGAGAACAACCCGAACGCGGCGGCTACCGCGCCGAGCACAAGCGTCGGCACCTCGATATTCACTGCGACAACCCCTCCTGCGAACTGGACGCGTACGGACGGCAGCTGCCGAGGCGGGCCGACATCGTCGTCTGCCGTGCCAGTCACACCCCAGGGCGCCGCTCATCGACGACACGGGACTTCGGGGACTGACGCGGCGGCTCCACTGATACCGATCCCGCGCTCGTGTGAGCTACGGCACAGCCTACAACTCGGACGACAACATACATGACGTTTCGCGGGGGGTGTTTGATCGAATTCGGAACGGTCTTTTATGACCGATTGGACGGAATCGCGAATGTCACGTGACGTCGAATGCCCGTTCCGCGGGCATGTTTACGGCCGGGACCCATGAGGGATCCCGGCCGGAAGAAGAGCGCCTCGGCCGCGGCTCACGCCGCCGAGCGACTCCGGAGCACACCGAGCACCGCATCGGTGAGCCGGATCGGATCGATGGGATGCGAGACCGCCGCATCCGCGCGCGACCAATTGGCCAGCCAGACATCGTCGGGACGGCCGGTGAGCACCACGATGGGCGGGCAGTAGGCGATCTCGTCCTTGAGCTGCTTGGCCAGCCCGAGACCGCCGGTGGGGGCGGATTCGCCGTCCAGGATCAGCAGATCCGGATCGTGCGCGTCCAGGCGCTCGACCACGACCGGACCGGTGGCCACCTCGAGGTATTCGATGGGCGGCAGGTCCGGATGCGGGCGTCTGCCCAGGGCCAGCATGACCTGGCTCCGGGTATCGGCGTCATTGCTGTAGACGAGAACCCGCACCGCGGCGGGACGTTTCGCATCGGCCACGTTCCGCATGCTACGTGCCCGGGTGGTCCCCGCGTGGCAGCTTCGCCCGAACCGGTGCGCGCGTCGCGGCGTCTGCCCGGTGAAACGAGAGGTTCGCGGGCTGCCTCACAAGTTGACGGCAATCGAATACCAAGTCGCGACCGGTACCATCCGGCGAATGAGGGGAGATCTCACGCAACGGCTCATTGCGACCGATGTGTGGACCGATGAGATGGTGGGGGAGGCCGGAATTCCGGTGATCGACGTTCCGCTGGTGAGCGTTGGGAGCGGGATCGGGTCGTTCGCGCTGTTCGACAGGTTGCGCATCTACGGGGTGCCCGCCGCGGCCATGGCGGTGCTGGGGCCGCAGTAGGTGCCGTGGGGGTTCTATGAATATCTGACGCGGGTATCGCAGATTCCGCGCAGGGAAAGGCTGCGCAGCGATTCCACGGGGACGCCGGACAATATCTGGGGATTTCCCAGTTATGCGGTGCGCGAGGCGATTGCCGAGAAGACGCTGAAGCCTTTGTGGAATGTGTTGGTGGAGCCCGTTTTCGCCACCTACTTCACGCCGCGGGCGGGGCAGGTGTTCGTGGCGATGGAGCGCGAATACCATCGCGTGGACTATGCGCGGTCGCTGTACAAGGGGCAGGTGCGGATGGTGCGCAAGCGTCACGGCGGGGGGTACTTCACCATTCTCACACCGCCGGAGGGGGCGGCCGCCACGAAGCGAATCGCGTTCCGCAGCAACTATGTTCACGTCGCCGTCGGGTATCCCGGGCTGCGGCTGCTGCCGGATCTACAGGACTATCGGGAGAAGTACCGGGATCCGACGCGGGTGGTGAACGCCTACGAGCCGCACGAGTACGTGTATCAGGCGCTGCAACGGCGGCCGGGGACCGTCATGGTGCGCGGGGGCGGCATTGTTGCCAGCCGGGTGCTGCAACGGCTCATCGACGATCGGGATCGGCTGCGGCTCAATACCCAGATCCTGCACCTGTTCCGGACCTATGTGGCCGGGGCGCACGGGCCGAGCATCTTCATGCGCCGCCGCGGCGGGCACGGGTGGGCGTATCAGGGCTTCAACTGGCCCAAGGAGACCTGGGGCGGGCAATACAAGCAGCGGCTGCGCAAACTGGAGGGCCGCGAGCGCGCCAACATGCTCAACATCATGGGCGGCACCAATACTCCGATCCGGAAGAACTGGCAGGAACAGCTGAAGCGGGGGCGCACCCAGGGCTGGTATCAGATCATGGTCGGCACCGTGCGCGAGCTGAAACCCGACCGCACCCGCCCGGGGGTGCTGACCACCGTGCTGCCGGACAATCACGCGCCCTTGCCCTTCCAGCAGCCGGACCGCCCCACCGATGTGCACGCCGACTACATCATCGACTGCACCGGTCTGGAAGCCGATATCCGTGAACACCGCCTGCTCGCCGATCTGCTCGATCACACCGGGGCCGGGCGCAATCCGCTGGGGCGCCTCGATGTGGACCGCACCTTCGAACTCATCGGCACCCGCAGCGGGACCGGACGCATCTACGCCGCGGGCAGCGCCACTCTCTGCGGCTACTACGCCGGTGTCGACACCTTCCTCGGACTGCAATACGCCGCTCTGGAAATCTCCGACGATCTGGCCGCCCAGGGTTTCTGCCCGCGTTTCGGCCCGCTGCGTTCGTTGCGCCAGTGGCGCCTGTGGGTGATGAACAAGAAGATCGGTTCCTGACTTCGGCTCACCCGGGCTGCCGAATCCGGCGAGGATTCTGGTGAGCCTCACGCAAGGATGTGCATGACCCCGACACTGAACGGCCGCATACAGACCCGCATCGTGCTCCTCGGCGCCATCGGGCTGCTGGTCGCGTTGCTGATCACGCCCGTGCTGCCCACCGGATCGCTGTCCCTGACCCAGTCCTACCGCGTCACGCTGTCGATCCTGCTCGCGGTCGTCGTGGTCGGGGTAGCGTGGGAACTGCTGTATCACTTCCTGCAGCAATTCCGATGGGAAAAGGACTGGCCCACCCTGTTCGGGCTGGTGACCATCGTCAACGAGGGTCTGCTCATGTGGGTGCTGGTTCGCCACACGACGATCGTGCTACCGCAGCACTTGCGACCATCCCTGTCCGCCTTCGCCATTCATTTCACGGTGACCTGGCTGGCGTTCTGGTTCTTCGTCAACGGTCCGGTCCGGGCGCTGCTGCCGCGCTGGCGCTACAACGGGGGACGCGTCGTATGAGCGCCCGCGCGGAGGTCGTCCCGGGCACCCACCTGGTGGCCCGGGTCGACGGCGTCGTGGTGGTCGTCGCGCACCGGGATGCGGATCCGGTCACCGCGGAGTCGACCTCGATCACGGTGCTGGAGACCCTGCTGCGACTGGTGCGCGAAGCGGCCTCCCGCGAAACCCGGCGCACCGGACGCACTTTCGCCCGCCTGGTCAGCACCTGGCTGATGAGCCGCGACGACGAGGAGCAAGTCGAATTCGGCGTGCTGACTCCCGGCCAGCGCGGCCTGGCCGTCTTCCTGCACGGTCGCGTCACCGCCGTCCTCGACCACGCCGACCGCACCAAGATCCTGCACGGCCGCGACGCCGGTTTCAGCGTGGACCGTGTGGTCACCCCCCATGCCAGCGCGCGCCGCCGCGGTCTTCATCGACGAGGATACCGCGCGCGAGACCCTCCCCGATCCGGGTGTCTGCTCCCTGCGCGACGGCCGCATCCCCGGCGCGGGCGCCGTCCTGTGGCTGCACGAGGCGGACGAAACCCCGCCCGCCGCAGCAACTCCCAAACTCCGCAAACCCCCCCCCCGCCCCGCCGATCCGGCTCCCGCCGCCGATCCCGAAACCGACCAACTCGACAGGCCCCACCAGGTCAACGGCGCGAAGGTCGCCTCCAAAGCCGCGAGCGCCGGTGCCGCCGCGGCCAAAGCCTCCCGCGCGGCCGCCAATCCCGCAGTCCCGCAACGACACCCCACTCCCACCCCCGCCGCGCCCCACGGTGTCACCGTCCGCGGCTTCAAATGCGCCCACCACCACCTCAACGACCCCCGCGTCTCCTTCTGCGCCGTCTGCGGCATCCGCATGGACCAACTCACCTGCGTCCTCACCGAAGGCATCCGCCCACCCCTGGGCGTCCTGCTCCTCGACGACGGCACCTCCTACGTCCTCGACACCGACATCGTCATCGGCCGTGAGCCGGACCGCTCCACCCAGGTCCGCCAAGGCGCCCACCCCATCCGCATCGAAGACGCCTCCGGCGGCATGTCCCGAGTCCACGCCGAAATCCGCCTGATGGACTGGGACGTCACGGTCATCGACCGAGGCTCCGCCAACGGCACCCACATCCGCCCCCCCGAACCACCCCCACTGGATCCGAGCCACCCCCGGCCAACCCGTAATCCTCGACCCCGGCACCCAAATCCTCCTCGGCGGCCGCACCTTCACCTTCGACTCCCAGCACGGCCAGATCGGCTGACCTCAGGGAGAAACGGCACGAGCTCGGGGAAGTAGCTTCGGGATTGCGGGGGAATGGAGGAGGAGGGGACTCGACTCCTTGCCCCTTTAAACATATAGCGCATACCTGGGGTTGCGGCAAGGGGCGGGTCATGCTGCACAATCGCTGGCCGTAGCTGGTTGTGGCTGTGGGAAAGGTGAGGGCGACGTGACCGTACGAGGGTATGACGACGAATTGCAGTCGGAGCGTGAGTACGTGGCCGGGCTCTACACGCGGCTCGATGGCGAGCGGGGGCGGGCGCGGGGGCGGTACAGCGCGGCATTGCGCGGCAGCGACGGGTCGATGCTGCATCGGGATGCCGAGGTGCGGGCGCTGGGCAAAGAGGTGAAGCGGCTGGATGTGGCCGACAACGGGCTGTGCTTCGGGCGGTTGGACAGCGATGCGGGGGAGCGGCTGTATATCGGGCGGATCGGGATCTACGACGATGCGAACGAGTTCGAGCCGTTGCTGCTGGATTGGCGGGCGCCTGCGGCGCGGGCGTTCTACGTGGCCACGGGGGCGTCGCCGGAGGGGATGCATCGGCGGCGGCAATTCCATACGCGGGGGCGGCAATTGGTGGATTTCACCGATGAGATGCTGGGGCGGCCGGGTGGCGACGCGAGCGGGGACGCGGCGCTGCTGGCGGCGGTGAACGCGCCGCGCGGGGAGGGGATGCGCGACATCGTGGCCACGGTGCAGGCCGAGCAGGACGAGATCATCCGGCTCGATCACGCGGGCGTGCTGGTCATCGAGGGCGGGCCCGGCACCGGGAAAACCGTGGTGGCGCTGCACCGGGTGGCGTATCTGATGTACACGCAGCGCGAGCAGATCGAGCGGCACGGGGTGCTGGTGGTGGGGCCGAATCCGGCGTTCATCAGGCATATCAGCCGGGTGCTGCCGTCGCTGGGCGAGTCCGATGTGGTGTTCATGACCACCGGTGACTTCGTGCCGGGGCTGAGCGTGACCGCGGAGGACGCGCCGGAGGCCGCGCGGTTCAAGGGGTCGCTGCGGATTCTGGACGTGCTGAAGGCGGCGGTGGGGGATCGGCAACGGCTGCCGGAGTACCCCCTGGCCATCGAACTGGCGGATGTGACCGCGCGCATCGATGCCGAGATCGCGGAGTGGGCGCGCGACGAGGCGCGGGCAAGTGGGCTGGCGCACAACGACGCTCGCTCGGTATTCGTGGAGGTGCTCACCTGGGCGCTGACCGAACGCGCCATCGCCAAGATCGGGCAGGGCTGGTTGACCCGCTCCGACCGCGACGCCTGGGAGCAGCTGCGCGGCGATCTGCGCGAGGAGCTCGCGGACAATGACGCGTTCACCGCCGCGCTCGACGAACTGTGGCCGATCCTGACACCGCAGACCCTGCTGGCCGATCTGTACACCTCCACCGAACGCCTCGCCGCGGCGGGCGCGGGCGAGGCGCTGTACCGCGCCGACGGCGAGGCCTGGACGGTCTCGGACGTCCCGCTGCTCGACGAGCTGGTCGATCTGCTCGGCCGCGACAAGCCCGTCGACCGCACCGCCGATCAGGAACGCCAGGCCGAGGCCGCCTACGCCGCGGGCGTGCTCGACCTCATGGTCGGCCGCGAAGACCATATGGACGACGAGGACCACCTCTTCGCCACCGACCTGCTCTACGCCGAGGATCTGGCCGAGCGCTTCCTCGAACGCGACACCCGCGAACTCGTGGAACGCGCCACCGCCGACCGTGATTGGACCTACCGCCACGTCGTGGTCGACGAGGCGCAGGAACTGTCGGCCATGGACTGGCGTGTGCTCATGCGCCGCTGCCCAGGCCGCTCCTTCACCATTGTCGGCGATCTCGCCCAGCGCCGTTCCGCGGCGGGCGCGACCGCGTGGGGCGACATGCTCGACACCTACGTCCCCGGCCGCTGGCTCTACCGCGCCCTGACGGTCAACTACCGCACGCCCGCGGAGATCATGGCCGTCGCGGGCCGCGTGCTCACCGAGTTCGCGCCCGGCACCCGGCCGCCGGAATCGGTGCGCTCCTGCGGCGTGCAGCCCTGGTCCCGGCAGGTCACCGAGAGTGAACTGCCCACCGCCATCGAGGAATTCGTCCGAGACGAAGCCGGACGTGAAGGCACCAGCATCGTGATCGGACCGCACGGCGTCCCGGGCACGGTCCCCGCCTCGGAGACCAAGGGCCTCGAATTCGACGCCGTCCTCGTCGTCGATCCGGACCGGATCCTCGCGGACGGCCCGCGCGGCGCGGCCGAACTCTATGTCGCGCTGACCCGAGCCACCCAGCGCCTGGGCGTCCTGCACCGCGGCCCGCTCCCGCAGGCGCTGTCCGGGCTCTCGGACATCGGTGAACCTCGCCCTCGACACCCGCGACTACCAGGCCGCCGTCATCGACTGGCTCGGCACGATCTGACGCTCAGTGCGCCGACCGGGAACTGATGGCGGGGGCTACTCGGGCGATGCCGACACCATTTCCCGGTGATCATCTGCCCAGTTCGGCTTCGGAGCGGCGAGTGCGCTCCTCGCGGTGGAAAGGCTTATGGGACAGGGTGCGGTGCACCATTTCGGTGAGGCTCACGATGTCGAAGACCGGGAGCCCGAGGCGCTGCTGGATGGCATGGCCGTACGGCACCAGGTCGGTGCACTCGATGACCAAGGCGCCCAGGTCCGGGTTGCTTGCGGCCAGTTTCTCCACTGCGCCGAGTACCTCGCTGCCCAGGCGGTCGGCATTCAGGTCCGGACGGCGGCCTTCCAGGATGACCTCCCGGAATTCCGGATAGCCGGACATCCCCGCGACGCAGATCGGAACGGACTCGCCGCCGATTGCCGCGAGATGGCGTGGGGTGAGCGCGGTTTCGTCCGCAACGAGCAGACCGACCCTTTGGTTCGCTGCGAGCATGCGATGCACCATCGGGAGCTGGATCAGGCTCGAGCTGTAGAGGGGGATTCGCACGGCGTCGGCGAGCCGCTGCTGGAACAGCACCAGGAAGCCGCAGGCAGCGGTAATGGCCGCAACGCCTGCGGCTTCCAGTTCGCGCGCCGCATCGATGAACGGGTCGAGCAGTGTGGGATCGGCCTCGGTCACCACCCGGCGCGGAGTAGCACCTCGAACCACCCGGTAGCGCACCGGAAAGCCGAACGTCACCGGATTCCGAATGTGGCCCGGAATCTTGGTGAAAGCCGTGTCGAGGCACAGCACACCGATCGTGATATCCACCGGCCTGCGCCTGTCGCTCTCCGCGGCCATGTCATCCCGCCCGGCCAGGTTGTCCCGCCCGGCCAGGTTGTCCCGCGTGGGGAGGTTGTCTCGCGTGGCCGGGTTGTGCTGCGCGGTCGGGTTGTTTCGGTTGGTCATGTCGTGCCGTCTCAGGTGGGTGTGCCGAAACGGTCCGGCCGCAGGGGATTCGGGTCGGTGGTCGGCTGCTCTCCGGCGAGGAGCTGGGCGGCGAGTTCGCCGGTCGCGGGGGCGAGGCCCATGCCGATATGGCCGTGACCGGCGGCCACGAGGATATTGGCGAGTGCGGCGGCGCGGCCGATGAGCGGGAGGCCGTCGGGGGTGCACGGGCGCAGCCCGCTCCACGTCGCCACGGTCGCCGTATCCTCCAGCGCCGGAAGGTATTCGCGGGCCGCCCCCAGCACGGCCCGCACCCGGTCTGCGGAGGTCTCGGTACTCATTCCGGCCAGTTTGAGCTGGCCGCCGATGCGCAGGCGATCACCGAGCGGCACCATGGCCACGCGGGCTTCGCTCAGTAGCACCGGGCGGGTCGGCGCACTCGGCGGCCGGTCGACGGTGACGGTGTGCCCCTTCACGGGTTGCACCAGCAGGTCCATGCCCGCCATGCGTGCGCATTCGCCCGACCACGCCCCCGCCGCGATAACCACCTGCCCGGGCCGGAGGTCACCGTGAGTAGTGCTGAGCCGCAACACCTTCCGATCCCGCACGGTGAACCCGGTGACCTCGGTGTGCTCGCCGATCTCGACCCCCTCGGCCCTCAGCAACCGGCCGAACTCGAGGAGGAAATCGGGGACATGCAGATAAGCGCCCTCCGGGTTGTAGAGCGCCCCGTGAATGTCGAACCGTGTCTTGGGCTCGAGTTCGTCGAGTTCTCCCGGACCCAGGACCCGCAGCGGCACCCCACCGGCCACCGTGCGCGCCACCGCGCGGCTCGCCTCGGCGAACCCCTCCGCCGATTTGAAAGCCAGCACGATGCCGGGGGATTCGAAGGTCGCGGCAGTGCAGTCCGTGGCACACAGCTCAAGCAGAATCTCCAGGCTGCGCTTCTTCAGCGCGATGAGCGTCCGGAAGCCCGCCGCCGCAGCCTCGGCGGTGCAACTGCGCCGGAAATGCTCCAGCCAGTGCCGCAGCCCGGCATCGGCATCCGGTGTGACACGCCAGGATTCGTCCGCATCGACCGCGCCGGGCACGGCGAGTTCCGCCATGCCCGGGACGGCCAGCGGCGCCGCGCCGTGCGTCCCGACGAAACCGGTGTTTCCGGTCGAACACGACTGCGGGCCGCCCAGCGCGCCGCGCTCGAGCACCGTGACCGTGGCCCCGCGGCAGCGTAGTGCGCGGGCGCACCACAAACCCGCGACCCCGCCGCCGATGACCACGACATCCGGATCCGCCCGCCCGAAGGCGGCCTCCTGGCTCGTCACGATGGCCTAGATGCTGACGAGGAAGAAATTGGTGGGCAGATTCGCCACGACCCGCTCGTAGATCTCGGCCTGCAGGGCGATTCCGGGTTCGGTGAAGGTCCCGGCGGGCGGTTCGGCGAAGCGGATGACCGAGCGTCCGGCGTCGAAAAGCTGTGCGCCGTGCCCGAAGTCGCCGACCAGGGAGGTGCCCGGATCGACCAGCCGGGTGCGGACGATGAAGACGCCGTTGCGTTCGAGATCGTCCATCAGGGTGCCCGCGCCCATGGCCAGGTAGTAGTCGACCGGGTTGATGATCATGCCGTCGGCGGTGCCGCCCATCTGCTCGATCTCATTGCAGGCCCGCAGAATGGTGGAGGCGTACGGTCCGGGCGAGGTCATGCGTTCGATGCCCGGCATGTTCAGGATGCCGCCCTCGCCGCGCAGGATCGTGTGGTTCTCGGCGGTGCACAATCGCACGATCAAGCGGTAGTTGACGAAGGTCTCGGAGGTTTCCGGATCCTCCTACAGCCCATCGGGCACCTGCACCCACGCGGTGGTGGGTAGGAGGTCCGGAATCGGCGATTTGTGGAAGCGGCTGGCCAGCTCACGTCGCACGTCCGCCCCGGCAATGGGCGTGTCCTCCGGGGTGGGCGGGGTTTCGTGCCAATAGAATTGGCGCGGATCCCGGGACAGATCGACGGTGCGCAACATGTTCCGCGCCGGATTGCGGGGTTTGCGCCGGGAACTGGTCAGCGAATCGGTAATGGTGACGTCGTAGTCGACCACCGCGTCCAATCCGTCGCGCACACAGGTTTCCACGAACACGCGTCCGGGCGAGAGTTCCTGTTTGCGGTCCGCGACGACCTGCGCCAGCGTCGATTTGATGGCGTCCGTGTGCAGCATGTCTACTCCTGGGAAACGTAATGCGATGAGGAGGCCCCGAGCACGCTCGAGCCGCCGTCGATGAGCTGGACGGTGCCGGTGATGTACCCGGCCCGGGCGCTGGCCAGAAACGCTGCCGCGGCGGCGATCTCGTCGGGCCGCGCAATGCGCCCGACCGCGGTGTGCGCGCCCACGGCCGCCAGCGCCGCGGCCACGCCCGCGGCCCCGGAGCGCTGTGCCACCACGCGTTCCAGCAGCGGCGTATGCGTGGCGGCGGGGGCGAGGACATTGACGGTCACGCCGTCCCGCCCGGTCTCGGCGGCCAGCGCCTGGGCGAACCGCACGATGGCCGCGCGCGTCACACCCGAAAGCGCCAGCCCGCCAATGGGAACGGCGGCGGTCTCCGAGGCCACGAACAACACCCGCCCCCACCCGGCCGCGCGCAGATGCGGCAGCGCCGTGAGGGCCAGGCCGACCGCGGGCATGAGCACCGTGTCGACGGCCGCCCGGTAGTCCTCGGGCCCGAAGGCCGCGGCCGTACCGGTCGGCGGCGTGCCACCGCCGACGACCACGATGTGCACGGCCCCGAACTCCGCCGCCACCTCCTCGACCCAGCGGGCCGTCGCCGCGGCATCGGTGATATCCACGCCGGTGGCGTGCACGCGGGCGCGCGCCACCTCCTTGACGAGGCGTTCGGCCTCGGCGAGCCGCCCCGGATCACGCGCGCCGAGGGCCACGTGCGCGCCCTCGGCGGCCAGTTCGCGGGCAATGGCCAGGCCGATGCCGCTCGAACCGCCCGCGATCAGCGCGACCTTGTTGGTCAGTCCCAGATCCACTCTCGCTCGGCCCTTTCCATTGCGTCCGAGATAGCCGTAGCGCCAGGCGAGCGGCCAGGACAGCGCGTTGACCGTGCGCTGCGCGGGCATGGGAAGCCCGGTGCGCCAGGAGTCGTCAGTGGGACGGATGAGGGTCTCACCGGTACGGAATCGGTCCGGATTTCCGGTGACCGTGTGATTGGCATGCAACTCGACCGTCCGGCCGCGCATGGGATTGGCCGCCGGATCCGTCCCGCACAATCGCAGCAGCGCGTCGATCGTCCCGGCGGGATCGGCGATGAAGTCCTCGTACCTGACGAAGGTCGACCGCTCGCGATGCCGCCGGGTCAGGGCATGCGCCGCCAGATTGAATCCGGTCCAGTACCCGGTGCTCTTCCCCGGCGGCAGGGCGTAGACGTATTCCTTGGGCTTGCTCCAGGATTGGGCCGTCGCGCGGGCATCGCGCACCAGGTGGACGTAATACGGTGTGATGCCGTCCATATGGTGCAGCAGCGCCGACTCGCCCGGCATCTTCGAGGTGTCCACGATGACGCGGGAATCGCTGCGCTCGGCAATGCCGTGATAGACTCCGGTCATGAGATCGGTGTGCGCCCGCAGATCCGCGTTGTACACGCCGCTGCGCAGCACCCGCCAGGTGTGCCGGGTGCGGACGGCGGCGAGTTGACGCCGGATCACGGTGTCGGCGTGATCTTCCAGGGTCGCGCCCGGCGGTCTGCCGATGGTCAGGATGTGCGACCAGTACGGGCAGTCGACGAGTTTGTGCCCGCAGCCGCACTGTTCGTTCACGCCGCGCCCGGCGGCGTTCTTCCACAGGAAATGCAGTTCGCCGACATGGAAGAATCCGGGAATCTCATTGAGGATATTGCCGATGATGGTGCTGCCGTTGCGGCACCAGCCGGTGATGCACAGGACCGTGATCTGCGGTGTGGCCGTCATCTGCAGACTCCTTTCTCCGCCGGTCGTGAGACCGATTGCTGACCGATCGTGAAGGCCAGTGCCGCGGCGGCCAGCGCACAGCCCGCGGCGGCGAAGAAGACGGCCCGATAGCCGAATCCGGTCGCAATCGCTCCGGTGGCCGGGCCCCACACGAACAGGCCCAGATCCCAGAACGAGGTGTAAGCCCCCAGCGCCGCACCCTGTTTCGCGCCGTCGGTGCGGTTCATGACCATGAGCGCCAGCGACGGATGCAGCAGCGAGAACCCGGCTCCCATGACGATGACGCCGACAATCGCCACGGGCAGATTCGGGGCCCCGGCGATGATCAGCAGCCCGGCCGCCTCACCGATACCGGAGACCGTGGCCACCCGGCGCGGGCTGAGCTTGTCGGGCAGATGGCCGATGAACAGCCGGGTGCCCGCGTAGACCGCGCTGAAGATGCTCAATTGGGCAGCGCCGCGGCGACCTTGCGGACGGCCGCGACGAGATCATCGCAATCGGCGCGGGTGAGGGTGGAGGACAGCGGAATGTCCACCGCCTCACGCAGATACCGGGTGCACCGGGGCAGAAGCTGCTGGACCGCAATGGTTTCCATACCCCGGAACAGTAACCGCCAATTCCAGAACGCCCGGATATTGTGGTCGGAGTCCGAGCCCAGATTGCGCGCCTCGATACCCTCGGCGCGCAGCGCCCGCGTGAACCAGGCCGCCCGCCCGCCGCCGACCCGGAAGATGAACGCCTCGCCGAGATAGGCCCCGGGCGCGACCGGCTGCCGGATGTGGATGCCGTCGACGTCGGCGAGCGCGGCGGCGACGAAGTCGTAATTGGTGTGGAACGCGGCCAGGCGCAAGGGCAGTCGCGCCAGCTCCGAGCGCAACAGGGCCGCGCGGATCTCGTCCATGCGGAAGCTGAGCAGCGGCAGATCCAGATCGGTGGCCAGGGGCGGATCACCGTCGGGGAAATGCCGCCGCAGCCGCCCCTCGTAGGCCCCGGACAGCACTGTGGCGCGCGCGAACAGCGCGCTGTCGTCGGTGACCAGGAACCCGCCCTCACCGCTGTTGAGCGATTTATCCGACTGGGTGCTGAAGGCTCCCGCCAGCCCGAAGGTACCCAGCTTGCGGCCGTCCAGCTCCGCGCCCAGCGCCGGGACGGCGTCCTCGAACACCGGCACGCCCTGCTCGTCGGCGAAGCGCAGCAGTGCCGTCATATCCCCGGCGAAGCCGCGCATGTGCACCACGACGATCGCCTTGATCCGGGGCGTCCACCGGCGGTGCAGATCGGCCACGTCGAGATGCAGATTCTCGTCGACATCGACCAGGAATGGGGTGCATCCGGCCAGCAGAATGGAACTCGGGGTGGCCGCGAAAGTGAATCCGGGACAAGCGATCAGGCTGCCCGTCTCAATTCCGGCGGCCATGATGGCCAATGCCAGCGCCGTGGTGCCGCTCGAGGTCGCCAGCGCGTGCCGGGACCCGAAATACTCGCACAGTTCCGCCTCGAACTGCGCGCACTCCGTTTCCTGCGGCGCCCGGTAGTCGTACCGGAAGTAGAGGTGACTGCGAATGGCGCGTTGGGCGGCCTCCTCGTCTTCGGGGTACACGCACACCGCCCCGCGGTCATAGGTCGGCCACGGTGTTCGCCGTACCGGATCACCACGGTCGATGGCCAAACAACAATCGTCAATCCTACTGTCCGCCATAGCATTTCCTGCCTGACTGCCGATTCGAGACCGGTGCTGCCGCTTGATTTCCGGCAAGGGTGCGCCCCAATTAGTCGCTTGCACAGACGATCTCGACAATTCGGACACGAAAGCGGCACTATTCAAAGCTGTTTCGCAAACGACCGCACATTGGTTGCCGGATTGCCCACAAACACCGTCGTAATACCGGTACCCCGCCTCATCGGGCGCGCGCATTACGGTGGACCAAACGCCGACGAGCGAAAAGGAGCGGTCATGCCTGCTGAAACCGTGGATGCGGTGGTCATCGGAATGGGGCCGGGTGGTGAGCACGCGGCGACGCGGCTGGCCGGGGCCGGACTGTCGGTGGTCGCGGTGGAGGGGCGGCTCGTCGGCGGGGAGTGCCCGTATTTCGCGTGCGTGCCGACCAAGGCCATGGTCCGGGCGGCGGGGGTGCTGGCCGAGGCGCGGCGCGTGGGCGGGCTGGCGGGATCGGCGACGGTGACACCGGAGTGGGGCGTGGTGGCGACGCGCATCCGGGAGGAGATCACCGCCAACTGGGACGATACGGCCGCGGTCGAACGGTTCGAGAAGGCGGGCGGCCGGGTCGTGCGCGGCTGGGGCCGGATCTCCGCACCCGGCGAGGTGACCGTGGCGACGGATGCGGGGGAGCGGGTGTTGCGGGCCGGGCGGGCCATTGTGCTGAATCCCGGTACCGCACCGCTGGTTCCGCCGCTGCCCGGGCTCGCGGACACGCCCTACTGGACGAATCGGGAGGCCGTCGCGGTGCCCGAATCGCTGATCGTGCTGGGCGGCGGGCCGGTGGGCGTGGAGTTCGCCCAGATCTTCGCCCGCTTCGGGGCGCGAGTCACGATCGTCGCCAATCGGCTGGTGCCACAGGACGAACCCGAGGCCGGACGGCTGCTGGCCGAGGTGTTCGCGGCGGAAGGGATCACCGTGCGCGGCGGGCGGGGGACCGCGGTCGCACACGACGGGCAGCGGTTCACCGTCGAACTCGACTCGGGCGAACCGGTGCGCGCACAGCAGGTGCTGGTGGCGACCGGACGGCGAACCAATATCGCGGGCTTGGGAATCGGCGTCCTCGGACTCGACGAGAACGCGAAAACCATTCCCGTCGATGCGCGCATGCGTGTCGCCGACGGCGTATGGGCAGTGGGCGACGTCGCTGGTCAGGGGGCCTTTACGCATGTGTCGATGTATCAGGGCCGGATCGCCGCGCAGGACATCCTGGGCGAACTGGGTGAGCCCGCGCAGTACCGGGCCGTGCCGCGGGTGACGTTCACCGACCCGGAAGTCGGGTCGGTGGGGCTCACCGAGGCCCAGGCCCGGGCCGCCGGTCTGACCGTCCGAACCGCCAGTTTCGACATCCCCGCCTCGACCCGCGGCTGGCTGCACAAATCCGGCAATGCGGGATTCATCAAGCTCGTCGAGGACGCTGACCGGGGCGTTCTGGTCGGCGCCACCTCCATGGGCCCCGACGGCGGCGAAGTGCTCGGCGCGCTGGCCGTCGCGGTGCACGCCCAGGTCCCGACCAGCTCATTGCGCGAGATGATCTTCGCCTACCCCACCTTCCACCGCGCCATCGAGCCTGCTCTCGACGCCCTCGTTTCCGGTTAGACATCGCCGCGTAATCGTTGCTGTTCACCGGCTCGTAAACGGTCCATGCTGATAGGCAGCGGTGATCGGAATCACACAGGTGGTGGACATATGCGAATCTCGGAAATCCTGCGTCGTAAGGCGACCGGCGTCATCACGATCGCACCGGATGCGACGGTGCGCGAACTGCTAAGGGTGCTGGCCACGCACAATGTCGGCGCGGTGGTGGTGTCGCCGGACGGGGTGGAGATGTCGGGCATCGTGTCGGAGCGCGATATCGTGCGCAATCTGCACAGTGACGGGGCGGCGCTGCTGGATGTGCCGGTTTCGGAGATCATGACGGCGACCCTGCACACCTGTTCGCCCGAGGATCGGGTGGAGACGCTCAATCACACGATGACCCGGCACCGGATCCGGCATCTGCCGGTCATGGAGGACGGGCGGATGGTCGGCATCGTCAGCATCGGCGATGTGGTGAAGAGTCAGATCTCCGAACTCGAGACCGATCGCGAGCATCTGGTGCGGTACCTACAGGGCTGAAATGTCGCGGCGGGCCGGTCGGCTCGCGCGGTCCTCGAGCGCATCGGCGAGGGTGTCTGAGCCGGTGGCGATATCGGTCGCGCGCTCGAGGTCCAGGTGCAGGACGAGGTCGGCGCTCGCGGCCGGGCCGTCGTGATGGGTGATGCCGGTGCCGGTGATGACGTAGTGGAATACGCTCTCGCCGATGTGCACGGTGACGGTGCCGGTCGGGACCACCTCGGCGACCGCGCGTCCAAGCGGCAGGGCGAACCAGTGCGCGCGCACCGCATCGGTGGCGCGGCGCTCACCCAGCAGCGGAGTTCCCCAGTCGGACAGGGCATCGAGCACCGCGCGCAATCGTGCACCGGCTGCCGTGAGCTCGTAGACCGCCGTGGAGGCGCGCGGCCCGACCTTGCGGCGGGTCAGAATCCCGTCCCGCTCCAGGTCTTTCAAGCGCGCCGCCAGCATATCGGTGCTGATGCCGGGTAGGTCGGCGAACAGATCGCTGTATCGGCGTGGCCCGGAACACAATTCGCGGACCATCAGCAGGCTCCAGCGGTCGCCGACGAGGTCGAGAGCTCGGCTGACGGCGCAGTAGTGGTCATAGCTTCGGCGTGGCACGCTCCCACTGTAGCCAAGAACTTGGAAATCAAAAGTACAAACTTTGAAAAACAAAGTAGAGTGTCCGGCAACGACTTCGAGAAGAGGATGTTCATGCAGGTCAAGCAGTCGAGCAAGCTGGCGGGAGTGTCGTACGAGATCCGCGGACCGGTGGCCGAGCACACCGCCCGGCTGGAGGCCGAGGGGCATCACGTGGTGAAGCTCAATACCGGCAATCCGCTGACCTTCGGATTCGAGGCGCCAGCGGAAGTCCTGCAGGACATCGTGCGCAACCTGCCCGCCTCGGCCGGATACGTCACCTCCAAGGGCCTGCTGTCCGCGCGCCGCGCCGTGGTGCAGTACTACCAGACCCTGGGCGTGGACGGTGTCGACGTCGAGGATGTCTTCCTGGGCAACGGCGTCTCCGAACTGATCATGATGGCCATGACGGCGCTGTTGGAGAACGGTGACGAAGTACTGGTTCCCGCACCGGATTTCCCGCTGTGGACCGCGGCGACCACCCTCAATGGCGGCCGTGCCGTGCACTATGTGTGTGACGAGGGCTCCGACTGGTTCCCGGATGTGGCCGATATCGAGTCGAAGGTCACCGACCGCACCCGCGCCATCGTGCTCATCAACCCGAACAATCCCACCGGCGCGGTGTATTCGCCCGAGGTGGTGCGCGAGGTTCTCGAAGTGGCGCGCCGCCACAACCTGGTCGTGTTCTCCGACGAGATCTACGACAAGATCCTCTACGACGACCTCGCCCACACCGCGACCGCGGCGCTCGCGCCCGACCTGCTGGTGCTGACCTTCTCCGGACTGTCGAAGTCCTACCGCGCCGCGGGATTCCGTTCCGGCTGGCTGGTCGTCTCCGGGCCGACCCAGCACGCCGAGAACTATCTCGAGGGGCTCACCATGCTCGCGGGTCTGCGGCTGTGCGCGAATGTGCCCGCCCAGCAGGCGATTCAGGCCGCCCTCGGCGGGCATCAGAGCATCTTCGACCTCACCCTGCCCGGCGGGCGGCTGCGCGAACAGCGCGACCGCGCCTTCGAAGCGCTCAATGCACTGCCCGGTATCTCCTGCGTGAAGCCCAAGGGCGCGCTCTACGCGTTCCCGCGCATCGATCTGGACATGTACCCGATCCACAGCGATGAGCAGTTCGTGCTCGATCTGCTGCTCCAGGAGAAGATCCACATCGTCCAGGGCACCGGCTTCAACTGGCCCCGCCCCGACCACTTCCGCATCGTCACCCTCCCGCACGCCGACGATCTGGAAGCCATCATCGAACGCATCGGACGCTTCCTGTCGACCTACCGGCAGTAGGTCAGGGCCGTAATTCCTGGGCCTTGGTCTTGGCACCCTGCACCATGACGTGCCAGGCCTCCGGATCGCCGCGCAGCAGGGCCAGGCCCATATCCTTGATCTGCTCGTAGGTGGCGTGCGGCGGGATCGGCGGGACCTCCGGATCGCAGTGCACGTCGAGCAGGACGGGACCCTCGGCGGCCAGGGCCTGGTTCCAGGCGGGCGCGAGGGCTTCGGGGTCGTCGATCACCAGCGCCGCGAAGCCCGCGCAACGCGCCAGGTCGGCATAGGAGACATCCGGAAGAGTTTGCGACTCTTCGAATTTGGGTGCGCCGCCCATGGCGCGCAGCTCCCAGGTGACCTGGTTCAGGTCGTTGTTGTGGAAGACACACACGATCAGGCGTGGATCCGGCCAGCAGTGCCGGTAGCGGGCGATGGTGAGCAGTTCGGCGAGCCCGTTCATCTGCATCGCTCCGTCGCCGACCAGGGCGACCACCGGCCGGTCCGGATGGGCGAACTTGGCGCCGACGGCGTACGGGACGCCCGGGCCCATGGTCGCCAGGGTGCCCGAAGGCGAGCCGCGCATATCGCCGCGGAAACGCAGGCAGCGGGCGTACCAGTTGGTCGACGAACCCGAATCGGCGGTGACGATGGCATTATCGGGAATGCGCCGGGACAGCTCCCACACCACGCGCATGGGGTTGACCGGTTTCGCGTCCAGCATGGCCTGGTGCTCGACTGCTTCCCACCAGCGGGTGACGTGGCGCTCCACGTCCTCGCGCCACTCCAGATCCCGTTGCGAGCGCAGCAGCGGAATCAGTTCCCGCAGGGTCGCTTTCGCATCGCCGACGAGATTGACCTCGGTCGGGTAGCGGATGCCGATCATGGTGCCATCGAGGTCGATCTGCACGGCGCGGGCCTGGTCCAGATCCGGAAGGAATTGGGTGTAGGGGAAATTGGAGCCGATGATCAGCAGGGTGTCACAGTCGCGCATCAGCTCGTAGCTGGGCCGGCTGCCGAGCAGACCGATGGGTCCGGTGACGAACGGCAGATCGTCGGGCAGCACATCCTTGCCGAGCAGCGCCTTGGCCACCCCGGCGCCGGTGATGTCGGCGACCTGCACGACCTCCTCGCGCGCGCCGCGGGCGCCCTGACCGATGAGTATGGCCACCCGCTTCCCGGCATTGATCACCTCGGCCGCGCGTTCGATCTCGGCGCGCGGCGGGACGGTCGTGGCCGGGAGCGCGCTGGGCGCGCTCGACGGAGCTTGTTTGAACTCGTGCCGGGGCGGCTCGAAGGTCTCCTCCTGTAGATCGGAGGGGATGATCACCGTCGTGGGCGCCCGACGCGTCAGCGCCGTGCGGAAGGCCCGGTCGAGGGCGTTGGGCAACTGGCTGGACACGTTGACCTCGACGAGATAGTCCGAGGCGACATCCTTGAACAGCGCCTGCAGGTCCACCTCCTGCTGATAGCTGCTCCCCATCGCGCTGCTCGCCGTCTGCCCGACAATGGCCACCACCGGCACATGGTCGAGCTTGGCGTCATAGAGACCGTTGAGCAGATGGATCGCGCCCGGACCCGAGGTGGCCAGGCAAACGCCTGCGCGCCCACTGAATTTCGCATACCCGACCGCGGCCAGCGCGGCCGTCTCCTCGTGCCGGGCCTGCACGAACCGCGGCCGATTGTCCGATCGCCCCAGCGCGCCGATCAGACCGTTGATCCCATCGCCGGGATACCCGAAGATCTGCTCGACCCCCCATTCCTGCAACCGCTGCACCACATGATCCGAAACATCCATGGACATTCGCGTCTCCGTTCGCCGCTCGCCAATCCCCTCCCGAGCGGCCTACCCGGTTTCGGAACGATCAACCGCCGCGTAGATGGCCGCCGGACCGGCCTCGAAGAAATCTTTCGAGAAATGTGCGCGGATACGTCGAAGGGATGTGATCGGCTCCGACCAGAGGGTAAAAGCAGCTCACCCACTCGTTAGGAGCAGATCATGTCCACCACCGTCACCACCTACTTCTGGTTCGACGATCAGGCCGAGGAGGCCGCGAATTTCTACACCGCGCTGGTGCCCGATTCGAAGATCACCGACATCACCCGGCTGCCGGACGGGTCGGTCTTCGTCGTATCGCTGGAACTGGCCGGGCATTCGGTGACGCTGCTCAACGGCGGGCCGGGGCACCAGTTCACCGATGCGGCCTCGGTGCAGGTCATCGTCGAGACCCAGGAGGAGGTCGACCGGCTGTGGGCGGCCTTCACCGCGGACGGCGAACCCGGTCCGTGCGGGTGGCTGACCGATAAGTTCGGCGTCAGCTGGCAGATCGTTCCGGCCGGTATGCCCGCCCTCATGAGCGGACGGCCCGAGCAGATCGCGGCGGTCGACGCGGCCTTGCGCACCATGCAGAAGGTCGATCTGACAACGCTGTGGGATGCCTACGAGCGGGCCTGATCGCTCTCGTCGAGCGCATCGATGAGCGTCTCCAAGGACGACAGCAGGTTCTGCCGCTGTCGTCCGTCGAGGCGTTCCATGGCGGCCGCGAAACGCTGGATGCGCGCCGAGGTCAGGCCGGTGACCAGGTCTTTCGCGCTCGGGGTCGCGGAGAGCAGTTGGGCGCGACCGTCTTCCGGGTCGGCGTCGCGGACGATGTAGCCGCCCTTTTCGAGGCTGGTCACCACCCGCGACATGGTCGGGGCGCTGACGCGTTCGATATTCGCCAGATCGCCCAGGCGCATGGGACCCGAGCGGGCCAGGGAGGCCAGGGCCGAGGCCGCGCCCGGGCTGAGCGCACCCAGATCGCCCGAGTGCCGCAACAGGCGCAGCAGGCGGCCGATCGTGTGATACAGCTCGGCGGCCTCGCTGAGCTGGTCGGTGTCGGCGACGCTCACGGTCTGGTCGGCGACGCTCGCGGCCTTCGAGCTCATCGGGTGCACGGCCTCCTGGTCATCGGTCAGATCCCCGCGCGGTCGGCGGCGCGCAGTTCGGCGGTTTCGCCGTGCGCGGGGCCGCTACCGGCGAACCACGAGGCCACCGCGCCGATGAGCATCATAATCGCGGCGCCCAGGAAGACGACCACCAGTCCGGAGTGGAAGGGGCCGGAGATCAAGTGCGGGAAGAACTCCTGCCCGGTCAGGGTTTCGGTGTTCACGCCCGGATGGTCGAGGGTGCCGCTGGGGCCGAGCAGCTCCTCGATCGGGTTGTAACCGAGGAAGGCCGCGAACAAGCTGCCGACCGGAGGCAGCCCCGCCGCCTGTTCGGCGACCGCCGCGGGCACGCCCTCGGTCCGCAGGCCGGAGTTCATGGCCTCGGGCAGCGGGGTGGACAGGCCGACCACCATGAGCGAGAAGAAGATTCCCATGGACAGGGCCATACCGCCATTGAGCAGGGTGGCGCGGATGCCCGAGGCCACACCGCGCTGGGCGGCGGGGACGCTGTTCATCACCTCGGCGGTATTGGGGGAGGTGAACATGCCCGAGCCGAGACCGTTCACCAGCACGATGAGCGCGAAGACCCAGTAGTCGAAGTCGACCGGGATCACCACCAGCAGAACGAAAGTGATCGCCACGATGAGCATGCCCGCCGTGGCGAACGAGCGCGCGCCGTAGCGATCCGACAGCCAGCCCGACGCCGGTCCCGCCGCCAGGAATCCGATCGTCAAGGGCAGCAGATAGATTCCCGCCCACAGCGGCGTGACCTCATAGTCGTAGCCGTGCAGCGGCAGCCAAATGCCCTGCAACCACACGATCAGCATGAATTGCAGCCCGCCGCGTCCGATCGAGGCCATCAATCCCGCGAGATTGCCCAGCCCGAACGCGCGCCGCCGGAACAGCGACAGCTGGAACATCGGCGCCGCCACCCGCGTCTCGATCCAGCAGAACAGGGCGAGCACAGCGAATCCGCCTGCGACGGAACCGATCACCCATGGATTCGTCCACCCCGTATTCGCATCCCCGTACGGCTGAATCCCATAGGTGATCCCCGTGAGCAGCGCGGTGAGCCCCAGCGCGAAGGTGATCGTCCCCGGCCAGTCCAGCTTCCCGGGCGTCCGCGTCCCCACATCGTGCAGCGACCGATACGACCAGACCGCCCCGAGCACCGCGAACGGCACGGTCACCCAGAACACCGCCTTCCAATGCCATTCCGACAGCACCCCGCCGATCACCAGCCCCAGGAACGTACCCGCCACGGCCGCCACCTGATTGATGCCCAGCGCGAACCCGCGCCGTTCGATGGGAAACGCATCGGTGAGGATGGCCGCCGCATTGGCCATCAACATGGACCCGCCGATGCCCTGCACCAGCCGCCACCCGATCAACCACAGCGCCCCGCCGCCCTCGTCGAACGGCACGAACGACAGCGCCACCGCCGACACCGCGAACACCACGAACCCGAGGTTGTAGATCCGCACCCGCCCGTACATGTCCCCGAGCCGCCCGAACAGCACCACCAGCACCGCCGACACCAGCAGGAACCCCATGAGCAGCCACAGCAGATATCCCACGTTCCCGGGCGAGAGCGGATTCAGATGAATCCCCCGGAAGATCGCGGGCAGTGAGATGATCACGATCGACGAGTTGATCGTCACCATGAGCATCCCCAACGTGGTGTTGGACAACGCAATCCACTTGTACCGCGGATGATCATGATCCACCCGCAGTCGGCGGCGAATCGTCTGAACATCCCCGGCATCGAGGTCGGTGGTGACAGTCGAGGCCATGGCGCCTCCCGGAATCGAACAGAAGGAACAGCGCCTCAATATAGTTGCATGTTGCTAACTAACCAACTGGGGGGGTGATCCGAGCGATGAGTTCTGCGCGTCCGGGGCGTCTACACGTCATGAGGAAACTGATCTATACGTTCACCGTGTCCGTCGACGGCTTCATCAACGATCGCCACGGCAGTATCGACTGGACGAATCCGGATGACGAACTGCACCAGTTCCACAACGACAGGTTCCGCGAGATCGACATCTCGCTGCACGGACGTCGGCTCTACGAACTGATGGCCGACTACTGGCCGAAGGTGACGGAGGATGCGCCGCCCATCGAGCGGGAGTTCGCCCGGCTCTGGACGGAGAAGCCCAAGGTCGTGTTCTCCCGGACGCTCACCGAGGTCGGGTGGAACAGCACTCTGGTTCGCAAGAATGCGGTCGAGGAGGTGCGCAGGCTCAAGGAGGCGGGGGACGGCGTGATGGAGGTGGGCGGAGCGGAGCTCGCGAGCTCGCTGCTGCCGCACGGGCTCGTCGACGAGTACTGGCTGTTCAGGTATCCCGTGGTTCTCGGTGGCGGCACGCCGATGTTCCCATTGCTCGACAAGCGAATCCAGCTCCGGCTGGCCGAGAGGAAGCACTTCGACACGGTTGTGCTGGAGCGCTACGTGACCGACTGACTCGGGTTTCGCTGCCTTCCCGTGAATGCGGCGATCGGCACCACCGCTATGGCCAGGACGCCTCCGGCGAGCGCCAGGGCGGGATAGCTGGTGGCGGCGACCATGAGGCCGGAGCCCATACCGCCGGTGGCTCCGGCAATGGCGATGGAGACATCCACCGCGCCTTGGGTTTTGGCGCGGGTGGCGAGGGGGACGGTGTCGGTGATGATGGCGGTTCCAGCGACCAGGCCGAGGTTCCAGCCCAGACCGAGCAGGGCCAAGGCCAGGGAGAGGAGGGCGACCGAATCGTCGGGTGCGGTGGCGGCGAGGATTCCGGCGGCGAGCAGGGTAATGCCGGAGGTGGAGGCCACGGGGAGGCGGCCGTAGCGGTCGGCCAGCCATCCGGTCAGCGGGGAGGGTAGATACATGGCGGCGACGTGGATGGCGATCACCAGGCCGGTGGCCGCGGTGCCGTGGCCGTGGGCGTGCATGTGGATCGGGGTCATGGTCATGATCGCGGCCATGACCAACTGGGTCACAGCCATGACCGAACCGCCCACCAGGACGCCCTTTTCGGAGCCGTTCGACGGCGCGGGCGTCGTCTCGGTGGAGTCGGGTGCCGTGGCGGTATCGCCCAGCCGACGGGCCAGGAGCAGCGGGTCCGGGCGCAGCCACACCGCCAGCACGAGCGCCGCCATCGCATAGGCGACCGCGGCGAGCATGAACGGTCCGGCCAGGTGCGGAATCCCGACGGCCTCGGCGAGCGCGCCGGTCGGGGCCGCCAGGTTCGGGACGACGACGCCACCGAGCGTGGTGGCGACCATGACCGTCGAGACGGCACGCCCACGGTGCGAGGCGGTGGCGAGATCGGCTCCGGCGTAACGGGCTTGGAGGTTGGTCGCGGTGCCTGCGCCGTAGACGAACAGGGACAGGAACAACAGGATCGGATTGTCGAGCACGGCGGCGACCAGCACGCCGATGCTGCCGATCGCGCCGGTGAGATACCCGGCGGCCAGCCCCGGGCGGCGGCCCCGCGACTGCGAGATCCGGCGGTGAACAGCGCGCTCGGCAGTCCGGCCAGCCCCGTGGAGCCGAGCATGTCCTGCGCCAGCAGTGCGCCGACGGTAATGCCCGCCGCCAGCCCCGCGCCGCTGAGAATCTGTGCGGAGACAAGAACTCGCAGGATCCGGCGCTGCGCGTCGGCGGTATCGGGTCCGGTCTCGGAGGCGATGCTGTTTGCGGTGCGGGACACAGGGATTCTTTCGCTGAAACGGCCAACTCTGTGAGGCGAACACGACCCTCATGTTCTACGCTATTCCAAAGAACTTTGGAACAAGCTATTCCAAGACCCATCGGAGAAGCAAGCGTGCATCAGCCGCCGGCCGCAAGGCTGCCCTCTTCGACGAGATCGCCCGCGTCGGCAAGGCTTTGGGCAATGGCCGCTGCCTCCAGATCCTCGACCTCCTGGCCCAGGGCGAACGCACCGTCGAATCCATCGCCACCGCCACCGGAACGAACCTGACCACCGCCTCCGCCAACCTGCAAACCCTCAAATCCAGCGGCCTGGTCGAATCCCGCCGCGACCGCACCCGCCAGTACTACCGCCTCGCAGGCCCCGACGTAGCCCACCTCGCCGACCTCCCCACCACCCACGACATAGTCGCCTACTGCCGCGGCGCCTTCTGCGTCCTGGCCCCCGACGCCATCCGCATCGCCGAAGAGGCGGGCCGCGAGCTCAAACGCCTGGACGAGGGAATGCTCGAGTGGTCCCTGGCCGGTCTCCCTGTCGAAAGCTCCGCTTCCAGCGGCGGCTGACGCGGTCAGTACGAGGTGACGATGTGGCCCGGCGTCCACGTGCCCGAGCGCCGTACCTCTTCGATGGTGAGCTGCGCCGGTCGGGCGTTCGGGTCGAGCGGGATGAACTGCTCGATCGAGCCCCAGTCGCGGTCCCAGTCGTTGTTCAGGTAGGCGGGCAGGGTGCGGGCGGTGAACAGGAGCTGGGTCCAGCCGAGCGGGCCGCCGCCATCGTGGCCTTGCCAGAGGTTGGTGATGGTGGCGTTGTCGCGGTCGGGGAGGATCCGGTAGCGCGGGAGTTCGGCTACGCCCGCGCGGGTGGCGAGGGGATTCTGGCACGGGAAATGCAGTGCCACAGTCCAGTCGAGGAGTACGGGGGTGCGCGAGCCGACCACGGTGTTGAGGGATTTCGTGTGCGGGACCCGCGGCGGCGTCACGGCGAGCCACTGGTCCTTGCCGAGGTCCTTGTCCTCGGCGACGAGTCGCACGACATCGGCGTCCGGCGGGAGCTGATCGAGTGGGACGCGCAGGTTGCGCCAGCTGGGGGAGGGGCCGATATCGATGGGGAGAACGCTGCCCGTCGCCGTCACGGTTCCGTCGGATCGGGTTGTGCCGTATTCGAGTTCGAGGTGCTGGCCGGGATGCGCGATGCCGTCGGAGTCGATGGAGCGGATCCGGCCCGCGACGGCGATCGCAATGATCTGCCCGCGGCTGCCGCCGACCAGTTCCGGCAGCCGGTACCAGCCGGTGGTCAGGGCGGCCGGTGTCTGATCGCCCTCGCGGTAGCTGCCGAGTACGGGTGTGGTCGCCGGATCGAGGCCGAACGGCAGCGCGACCTTGCCGGACCCCGATCCCGCGGACTCGGTGGCGTCGCGGAGTTCGTCCCGGTCGTCGGAGACGGAATTCGCGCGGCCGGTGGTGGATTCGATCTCGTCGGAGGTGAGGACGGGCGCGACGCCGTTCGAGCCGAACCCGAAGGATTCGGTACCGGCGAGCGCTGTACCGGCGGTACCGGTGAGCGGCGGCAGCATCGAGGCGTTGGGGTCGGTCTCGACGAGGACGTCATCGGCCAAACCGCAGCCGCCGCCCCACACGCTGGACAGGTTCGATTCGGCGATCGAGTACGAGGGGTATTGCGTGACTGCGGCTTTGACGAACGATACGACCAGGAACAGCACCATGAGGGCCGCGGTGACCGTCAGCACGGGAATGCGTGCCAGCCGCCCGAATATCGAATCGTCGCGCAGCCGGTAGTGCGGGCGGATATGGAACCACGCCGCAATGCCGAGGGCCAGGACGGACAGACCCGCCGCCACGGTCGACAACCCCGTGCCCGCAATGGTGGGCGGCTTGTCCCACCAGGAGATGCCCCAGGCGGATACGTACCAATATCCGTTGGCCCCGACGCAAGTCAGCGCCAATGCGAAGAACAGCCCGGCGGCGAACAGGGCCCGGTTGCGAACCGGCCGCATGACCCGGGACCCCACCGCCACGGCGGTCAAGGCCGCGACACAGGTGGCCAGCCCGGCGAACACTCCGAACTGATGAGTCCACTTCGTCGGTGAGAACATCATCAATGCCATGGCGGCGACGGTGATACCGACAATGCGGCGCGATGGCCCGGCGGCCGTTCCGGGGATATGCCCGCCGCGGCGCAGCATGGTGACCACGCAGACGGCCAGGCCCAGCAACATGACGAACATGCCGAACCGGCGCGTGAGCCAGCCATCGGAATTGATCTGCAGCAGATACTGATAGCGCAGGAACTCGAAGAACCAGGATTCGCCGGGCGGGATCTGCCCGTGGACATACATGATTTCCCGCACCGACGCGAGCGTCCGATCCGCGAAGACAACCGTCAGGACCACCGTTCCGGCGGCGAGCAGCGGAAGCAATTGCGGCAGATATCCGTCCGTTCGAGCGCGCCGCACGATCATGGCGGTCAGGCTGCGCGCTCCGGCCAGCAGCGCGCCGAGGCAGATCAGGCCCGACGGCGCGGCGATCAGCGTCAGCGCGGCAATGATGACGGCCGCGGCGGCGGGCAGCAAGCGCCTGGTCGCGATGGCGCGCTCGACCGAAACCCAGGTGAGCACAACGCCCATCGCGACGAATGGCTCGGCGCGCAGCCCATTGTTGTACGGCAGACAGAAGGCCAGGAAGATCAGCGCCGCCGTCCATGCGGCCACCGCGTCGTTGCGGACCACGACACCCAATCGGGGAATGATCTCACGACTGACTACCCACCACGTGATGACGGCCGCGGCCAAGGTCGGCAACCGCACCCAGGCGCTCGCGGCGGACACCTGCGTCATCCACGCGATCACGTCGGTGTACGGCGTGTAGAAGGGGCCCTCGTCGACGCTGAACCAGCGGTAGTAGTTCGACATGAAGCCCGAACTTCGTGACCCGCGGGCCATTCCGATGATGTAGCCGTCATCGGAGGTATTGGCCCCGATGACATGCCACACCGCGAGAACGGCGAACACCGTCACATCGGTCGGACGCAGCCGCCACCACCCCGCGGGCAGGAACCGTCGCGCCGTCCGGCCGTCGCGCCGGTCGAGCCGATGCAATGCCGCCAACGAGAGCGCGGTGGCGACCAGACAGAGCGCGATCGCCATCGATTTCAGCGCGGTGGGTGAGGTTGAGAACCGGGAATCGACATCGATGTCCACCCGCAGACTCGCCGGTGCGACACCGGCTCCATCACTGAAGATTCCGACCACCTGGGGACGCACATCCGCGCCGACCGTACTGGTGGAACCGCTGAGCCCGATGGTCGAAACCGTCGCGGCGGTCGATGAGATATCAACGGCGAGTGCACAATCCCGCCCGCGGATCGACTCCAGTGCTGCCGACCACAGCAAGGTGTTGCGCGAGACCACATCGACCCGCCCTGCCTTGTCGGCGGCGTCGGGCACGACCTTGACGGCGAACCCGTAGCGCTCCATCTCGGCCGACTGCCGTGGAATGGTGGAAAAAGCGATTCCGCCCGCACCGGCGAGCTCATCGAGCACCGTGCAGGGCACCTGCGCCGACAACCGCGTCGGCGCATACGTGATCAGCGGCGCCTCAACACTATTCAGCGTTCCATCCTGCGGCCACGCGATCGCCGCGGCCTCTTGTCGCACCGCCAGGAACGGAATAGCCACCGCCAGCACCGCACCCAGCAGCCCGCTGAGTACAGCGATCAGCCGCACCCGATCTCGTCTGTTCCCAGGCCCGATCTCACCCTCGACGGAACGCCGCCCCGCCCACACCACCGTGTCAGCCACGGAGCCCGATCGTAGCCGAATAGTTAGCTCAGGCAATGTGCCTGCGAAACCCTCACTGCCACAATCAGTCCCAACCTGGACCTCGAGGTTGTGCTAGGACGGTGCCGAAGCGTCCGCGTAGGGGAGCCAGGTGTTGCCTGGGGCATGAAAAGGTTCTCGGCAGTATCGATCGGCTGGAATCGCCGCGCTGAGGGTCAGTGTAAGCGAGCGTGGCGGAAGCCCGATCCGGTCAACCCCAGCGCCGCCCCGCACAGCCCGATCACCGCGACCCACACCGCCGGGCGCACCCCGATTCGATCGGCGAGCACCCCGCCCGCCAGGGCGCCGATCACCAGCGCGCCGCGGTTCATGGATCGGATGGTGGCGCTCATCCGGCCGAGCAGCCGATCGGGTGTGACCAGCTGGCGATAGGCCATCTCCAACGGGCTGTCGGTCGCCACGGACAACCAGAACACGAACTGCGCCGCACACAGGAGCACGAATCCGCCGATTCCATTGCGCGCCAATGGCAGCAGCGCATATCCGGCCGGTGCGAGCCAGAGGCACCCGATGACCACGGGGCCGACCTCGAACCGCCGCCCGAGGGGCACCGAGACGAACGACCCGGCGACGGCGCCGAGGCCGCCCACGGCGAGGGTCGATCCGTAGGCGGCGGCGTCGAATCCGAGTTCGCGCACGACGAGGAACGGATAGATCGTGGAGACCATCGAGGTGCAGAAGAACCATGCGTGCGACGACAGGGCCAGCGGCCCGAGCGCGGGGTGCCGGTAGACCCAGCGCACGCCCTCCATGAGCTCGATGCGCAGGTTGCGTCCGGCGGGATCCGGTGGTGGCGTCCGCTCCGTGACACGCAATCGCGCCAGGATGACGCCGGATACGAGATAGGACGACGCGTCGACCAGGATGGCCGTCGGCGGACACAGCAGCTTGATCAGGACACCGGCCACGGCCTGGCCACCGACCTGCGCCACGGCCGCGGACTGTTCGAGGCGCGCATTGGCCTGGGTGAGCAGGCGTGCCGGAACGAGATTCGGGAGGAACGACTGATAGGCGGCGTCGTAGAGGACCGAGATGGTCCCGTAGCCGAGCATCAGCGCGATGAGTAGGGGCATGCCCAGGATGTCGAACGCGGCGGCCAACGGAATCAATGCGAGCAGGACGGCACGCGCCAAGTCGGCGGTCACCAGAATCGGTTGGCGGCGAAGGCGATCCGCGAGTACCCCGGCGATCAATCCGAACAGCAGATAGGGCGCCCACTGTGCGGCACGCAGCGCTCCGAGTTCGACGGTGGTGGCGCTCAAGAGGAGAACCGCCAGCAGTTGCAGGGCCTGCGTGGTGACATAGGTGCCGAACAGCGACACCGTGTCGGCGGTCCAGAACCAGGCGAAATTCCGATTCCCGAGCAGCGGATACCGGGTGGGCCGGTCTACCGATGCCGCCACGCGATACTCCGGTCAGGCCGCGCGGAAGGCTTTGTCGCCGACATGGGCCGGGTCGGTGATGTGGGAGAGGAACAGGCGGGCGGCCGGTGCGGGAGTGCGGGTGGTGACGGCGTGCCAGGGGCGATTGAGGGGAGTGCCTTCGAGGGTGAGGACTTCGAGGTGGTTGTCGGCGAGGTCGGTTTCGATGGCGTCGGAGTGGATGAGGGTGATGCCCAAGCCCTCGCGGGCGGCGGCCAGGGCGGCGCCGTGGGTGCCGAGAGTCAGTGTGGGCGGGCGGATTTGGAGGCGGTCAAAGAGGGACAGGGTGGTGTCGCGGGTGCCGGAGCCCTTGCCGCGCAGGAGCCAGGTGGCCTCGGTGGGGTCGGGCCAGTGGCCGGGGCGCCGACGACGACGAGCTGGCTGGGGCGGCGAGCCCGGGTGACCAGGCCCGCGTCGCGGGGTGGGCGGCCCGCGATGACGAGATCCGTTTCGTGGTGCGTCAATTCGACGAAGAGGACGTCGCGGGGCTGGATGGACAGGCCCAGTTCGATATCGGGATAGCGATTGCGGAAGGAGGCGAGCAGGCGGAGCAGGACGAATTCGCCCGCGGTGGCCACGACGCCGATACGCAACCGACCGGTTTCGGCCGCGCGCACGGCGGCGTGCGCCTCCTTCATGAGCCCGAGTATGCTGCGGCAGTAGTCGGCATAGACACGACCGGCTTCGGTGAGGGCGATGCCGCGACCGGATTTGGCAATGAGTTTGGCGCCCAGTTGTTTTTCGATGTGCGCCACGGCCGCGGAGGCGGCCGCCTCGGTGATGTGGAGTTGAGCGGCGGCGCGGCGGATGCTGCTGTGGCGGGCGACGGCCAGGAAAGTTTCCATGCGGACCGCACTCACGCTACCCATCCAATGACGGTAGCAAACCCGACTAAATGGTTGAGCGAGTCCAGGAACAATCGAATTGTTTGTCGTTAACGCGCCCGTTATCCTGGGAATCGCAAGTGGCCCAACCGGTTCGCAGGAGGAATGATGGCCGATCAGAACGGTGGACGCGGTCGCTGGGATCCGGGCGTGCAGTCGTATGCGTCGATGGGATACTACGCCCCGGACTATCAGTCGAAGGACACCGATGTGCTGGCTGTTTTCCGCGTGACCCCGCAACAGGGCGTGGATCCGGTGGAAGCCTCGGCCGCGGTGGCGGGCGAATCCTCCACGGCCACCTGGACGGTGGTGTGGACCGACCGGTTGACCGCCCACGACCTCTACCAGGGCAAGTGCTATCGCGTGGACGAGGTCCCGGGACGGCCGGGGGAGTACTTCGCCTATGTGGCCTACGATCTCGATCTCTTCGAAGAGGGCTCCATCACCAATCTGACCTCCTCGGTCATCGGCAATGTATTCGGGTTCAAACCATTGAAGGCATTGCGGCTGGAGGATATGCGGATTCCGGTGGCGTATGTCAAGACCTTTCAGGGTCCGGCCCACGGAATCGTTATGGAAAGGGAATATCTCAACAAATACGGTCGGCCGTTCCTGGGCGCCACGGTGAAACCGAAACTGGGGTTGTCGGCCCGCAACTACGGGCGCGTGGTCTACGAAGCCTGTAAGGGTGGACTGGATTTCACCAAGGACGACGAGAACATCAACTCCCAGCCGTTCATGCGCTGGCGTGATCGATACCTGTTCGCCATGGAGGGCGTCAACCGCGCTATCGCCGATACCGGAGAACTGAAGGGCTATTATCTCAATGTCACGGCCGCCGACATGGAGGACATGTACGAGCGCGCCGAGTTCGCCAAATCGCTGGGCAGCGTGATCATCATGATGGACCTGACGGTGGGCTACACCGCCATGCAGTCCATGGCGAAGTGGGCCCGGCGCAACGGCATGCTGCTGCACCTGCACCGCGCGGGACATTCCACCTATACCCGGCAGAAGACGCACGGCGTGAGCTTCCGGGTGCTGGCCAAATGGTGCCGGTTGATCGGCGTGGATCACGTGCACGCCGGTACCGTCATCGGCAAGCTCGAGGGTGGCCCGTACACGGTGAAGGGCTTCTACGACACGTTGCGCGACAACCACATTCCCATGAACCCGCGCAATGGCATCTTCTTCGACCAGGACTGGGCGAGCCTGCCGGGCGTGCTGCCGGTCGCTTCCGGCGGCATCCACGCCGGGCAGATGCATCAACTGCTGGACCTGTTCGCCGACGACGTCTGCCTGCAGTTCGGCGGCGGCACCATCGGCCATCCCATGGGCATCGCCGCGGGCGCGGAAGCCAATCGCGTCGCTCTCGAAGCAGTCGTGAAGGCCCGCAACGAAGGCCGCGATCTGCTCAAGGAAGGCCCGGACGTGCTGCGCCGCGCAGCCGAGCTCTGCCGCCCGCTCGAGGTCGCCCTGAAGGTGTGGGGTGATGTCACCTTCGAGTACACCTCCACCGACGCCCCCGACGCCGTGCCCACCGTCACGCGCTGAGCGCACCGAAATACCAGGAGTACCAATGCATCTGCGCCAGGGCACCTTCTCGCACCTGCCGGAACTCACCGACGCCGATATCGCCGCGCAGGTCCGCTACGCGCTACTGAACAACTGGCCGGTCTCCATCGAGTACACCGACGACCCGCACCCGCGCAATGTCTACTGGGAGATGTGGGGCCTGCCCCTATTCGATCTGGACGAGCCTGACGGCGTGCTCGCCGAGATCGACGCCTGCCGGGCGACGTTCCCGCGCCACTACATTCGCGTCAATGCCTACGACGCCTCCTACGGGCGGCAGTCCACGGCGCTGAGCTTCATCGTGCAGCGCCCGCCCGCCGAACCCGGCTTCCGGATCGACCGCACCGAGTCCGACGACCGGCGGCAGCGCTACGGCTTCCACTCCTACGCACTGGATGACCGTTCAGGTCACCGATACGGCGGCTGAATGGCGTCGAATGTGAGAGGTTTATTGTGAGCACGGAATTCCCCGCGATGCCGGGTGCCCGGGCGCCTGCAACCGGACACTCCGCGAACGGGTTCCATATGCATCGGCCCGGGGCCACGAACCCCGCGCCGGCGCGCGGTACGGCCGCCGACGGTCCCCGACCGGAGGACGCGGCGGCCGACCACCAGGCTCCACTCGCCGAAGACGCGCTGCTCGAGCTGTCCACGGATATCGCCGGTAAGGACGTCGAGGACACGCTCACCCGCCTCGATGCCGAACTGGTCGGTCTGGCCAATGTCAAACGCCGCGTACGGGAAATCGCCGCCCTGCTGCTCATCGACCGCGCCCGTCAGCGCTTCGGCCTGCAAGCCACCCGCCCGACCATGCACATGAGCTTCACCGGCGGCCCGGGCACCGGCAAGACCACCGTCGCCCTGCGCATGGCCGAAATGCTGCACGCCCTCGGCTATATCCGTAAACCCAAGGTGCACACCGTCACCCGCGACGATCTGGTCGGCCAGTTCATCGGCCACACCGCGCCCAAGACCAAGGAAGCCCTCGCCAAAGCCGCCGGGGGCGTCCTGTTCATCGACGAGGCCTACTACCTGTTCCGCCCCGAGAACGAGCGCGACTACGGCCAGGAGGTCATCGAAATCCTGCTCCCGGAAATGGAGAACGACCGCACCAGCCTGGTGGTCATCTTCGCGGGCTATCCCGATCTGATGGAGACCTTCTTCTCCGCCAATCCGGGCCTGTCCTCCCGCGTCGCCCACCATATCGAGTTCCCGGACTACACCCACGCCGAACTCATGGCCATAGCCGAACTCATGGTGCGCCAGGAGAACTTCCGCTTCGACGACGAGGCCGCGCGCGCCTTCTGGGAGTATCTGACGCTGCGCATGACCCGCCCGCGCTTCGCCAATGCCCGCAGTGTGCGCAATGCCCTGGACCGCTGCCGATTGCGCCAGGCCAAACGCCTCGTCGAACTGCACCGCCGGGTGAGCCGGACCGATCTGATCACCCTCACCGACGGCGACGTGTACGGCAGCAGTGTGTTCGCGGATGCCCCGATCGAAGGGGCCTCACCATGAGGAAATGAGAGGGCATATGCCCGAAGGACTGAAGACCCTAACCCGCTACACCATCGAGTCCGAGCATCGCCATCCCGGATCCTCGGGCGAGTTCTCCGCGCTGCTCAACGTGCTCGCCACCGCCACCAAAATCATTGCCAATCAGGTGACCCGGGGCGCCATCGTGGGCTCGCTGGGCGCGGCCGAGGCGGACAATCTGCCGGTCACCGTGCACCGCAAGATGGATGCCATCGCGCACGACATCATGGTGGCCGAAAGCCAGTGGACGGGGCTGCTTTCCGCGCTGGTGTCGGAACAGATGAGCGGATTCCACGCGGTGCCCGCCGAATACCGGCGCGGGAAGTACCTGCTCGCCTTCGATCCGCTGGACGGCTCGAGCAATATCGACGTGAATCTGCCTGTCGGAACGATATTCAGCGTGCTGCGCGCCCCCGAGGACGGGCGCGAATCCTCGGCCGCGGATTTCCTGCAGCCGGGCGTGCAGCAGGTGTGCGCCGGATTCACCCTCTACGGTCCCGCGACCATGCTCGTCATCACCGTGGGCAATGGCGTCGACGGATTCACCCTCGATCGCGAGGTCGGCGCGTTCGTGCTCACCCATCCCCGCATGCGCATTCCGGAGAACACCTCGGGATTCGCCATCAATGCCGCCAACGAGCGCTTCTGGGAACGCTCGGTGCGCCGCTACGTCCACGAATGCCTCGAAGGCGTGGACGGCCCCTGGGAACGGGATTTCAATATGCGCTGGGTCGCCTCCCTGGTGGCCGACACCTTCCACATCCTCACCCGCGGCGGCATGTACCTCTACCCGCGTGACACCCGGCATCCGGGCCGCCCCGGCCGGGTATCGCTGCTGTACGGCGCGAATCCCATCGCCTTCATCGTCGAACAGGCGGGCGGCGCGGCCACCACGGGTCACGCGCGCGTGCTGGAGGCGCATCCGGAGGAACTGCACCAGAAGGTGCCGTTCATCTTCGGCTCCCGCAACGAGGTCGAGCGCATCGTGCGCTATCACGCCGAACCCGACGAAGGCCCGAGTTTCGATGCCTCGCTGTTCGGCTCGCGATCGCTGTTCCGCTCGGCGGGGCGCTGATTCGCGGCGCGTATTCCGTTGTCCGGCAATCGAGGAGGTGCCATGTCGGTCAAAAATCCCGTGGTCGCGATCACCGGGTCGTCCGGTGCGGGGACGACCAGCGTCACGCGGACCTTCCAGGAGATATTCCGCCGCGAGGGAATCAATGCGGTGATCGTGGAAGGGGATTCGTTCCATCGCTACGACCGCAACGAGATGCAACTGGCCATGGCCGAAGCCGAACATACACGGAACCTGCACTTCTCGCACTTCGGGCCGGAGGCGATCCTGCTGAGCGAACTGGAGGCGCTGTTCCGCGACTACGGCGAGACCGGGGTGGGGTCGGTGCGCCGGTACCTGCACGACGAGCAGGAGGCGAAACCCTATGGGCAGCAGCCGGGTACGTTCGCGCCGTGGGAGGAGCTCGCACCGGGCAGTGATCTGCTGTTCTACGAGGGGCTGCACGGTGCGGCGGTGAGCGGGAGCATCGATGTGGCGCGGTACACCGATCTGCTGGTCGGCGTCGTGCCCATCGTCAACCTCGAATGGATTCAGAAGGTGCACCGCGACAAGACCGAACGCGGATACTCCAGCGAGGCGATCATCGACACCATCCCGCGGCGCATGCCCGACTACGTGAAGCACATCTGCCCGCAGTTCTCCCGCACCTACGTCAACTTCCAGCGGGTACCCACCGTCGACACCTCGAATCCGTTCACCGCCAGGACGATTCCCACCGCGGACGAATCCTTCGTGGTCACCCGCTTCGCCGATCCGAAGGTCATCGACTTCCCGTATCTGCTGTCCATGCTGCACGATTCGTTCATGTCGCGGCCCAACAGCATCGTGGTGCCGGGCGGCAAGATGGATCTGGCCATGCAGCTCATCTTCACCCCGCTCATCCTGCGGTTGATGGACAAACGGCCGAAACGCCTGCGCTGAAACGAATCCGGCGGCCGCCCCGAGGGACGGCCGCCGGATCACGGTGCGGGAGTCAGAGCTCCTGCGGCACCTTCTTCGTGCTGCTCTTGACCTGGAAGGCGCTGATGATCTCCATAATGCCGATGAAGATCAGCCACCAGCCCGCGACCAGGGTCAGGGCCACGATCGAGGAGAACGGCACAGCGATCAGCCAGCCGCCGCCGATGATGAGCACGATGCCGAAGAAGATCATCCAGCCCCGGCCCGGCAGGCCGTCCGCCGAGACGCCGGTGATCAGCGAGGCGACACCGCGGAAGATCCAGCTGATGCCGATCCAGATGGCCAGCAGCAGAACCGCGGTGGCCTCGCCGCTGTCGCGCCAATCGTGGAAGCACAGGAAGCCCAGGATCAGCGACAGAATGCCGCTGACGAAGGACAGGATGCGCATTCCCGCGCTGATATGGACGCCGAATGCGGCGATGAGCTGAAAGACACCGGAAACGATGAGATAGACGCCGAACAGCACGCCCGCCACCAGAATGGTCTTCCCGGGCCAGGCCAGGAGCAGGATGCCCAGCACCACCGCGAGGATGCCGGTGAGCAGGATCGACTGCCATGCGCCGCGGGCCAGTGCATGCAGCGGCCCTTCGGTAACTTCCTCTTTGCTGGTTGTCATGAGCGTGAGGATATGCCCAGATAGTGTCGGTTTCGCTTAATTTGCCCGGTGTGGTGCCGAGCTGTGACGGTCCTCAACCGGCATCGGCCTGCCGCCGCTCCTGGCGGCGGACCCAGCGAATATCGGCGCGCCACGTGTAGGCCGCGACCAGGGCCGAGCCCACGACGGCGGCATCGAGCATGAACGGGCCGTCCACCACCAGGCTGACCAGCCCGCCGATCACCGCGCCGAGCGCGAACGAACCGTACTGCACGGCATAGCCGATCCAATCGCGCCAGCTGCCGCCGGACATGTGCCGCTCGATGCCCTGGGCGAGCTTGACCAGGGTGCCGGTCACATACGACACCGGAATCGACACCTCGCCGTTCTTCACGAACGAGGTATTGAGCGCGCCCATGCCGAAGGCCACCAATAGGATTGGCCCCAAACCGATTCCGACGCCCTGCTTCTCCTGGACGAAATCCACGATCACGGCGCAGATGAGCGCGAGGGTGGTGAGCACGGTCGCGCCGTGCGGATGATTGGTCCACAGATGCCTGCGGCAGACCGACGCGATGATCACGCCCGCCACGAAGCAGAGAATGAGCAGCGCGGCGCTGCGGGCCAGGGTGTAGTCGCCGAGGAAGGCGCCGACGGTGGCGCGCTCGGTATTGCCGGTCATGAAGGTGACGAAGTATCCCGCGGAGTGCGCGTAGGCGGCGGCGCCGACGAATCCGGCGAGCATCGACAGGGCGGCGGACAGGCGCGTCTCGAGATCCCAGAAGGGCTCGGTGGGCTCGGTGCCGGTCGATGTCATGGCCCCCAGGCTAGCAATCAATTGGCAAACATTCCGTGTGAGCAATATCCACCCGCCGACCGGGCGCGTATGGGTGCGGTACAGTGCTGATGTTAACCGGAATTCACATCCGATCCGGTAGGCACGAAGAAGGAGCAGCCATGACCTCCGCCGTCATCGTCGACGCCGTCCGCACGCCATCGGGTAAAGGGAAAGCCGGTGTTGGACTGTCGGAAGTGCACCCGGTGACGCTGCTGTCCGGGGTGCTGCAAACCCTCGTCGAGCGCACCGGCATCGACCCTGCCCTGATCGATGATGTGATCGGCGGTTGCGTCACACAGAGCGGTGAGCAGGCGTTCAATATCTCCCGCACCGCGGCCCTGGCCGCCGGATTCCCGGAATCCGTGCCCGCCACCACCGTCGACCGCCAGTGCGGCTCCAGCCAGCAGGCCGCCCACTTCGCCGCCCAGGGCGTTCTCGCCGGGGCCTACGACATCGCCATTGCCTGCGGCGTGGAATCCATGTCCCGCGCGCCCATGTTCTCCAATGCCCAGGGCAAGGACGCCAATCGCGGGCCGCTGGCCCATCGCTACCCGAACGGCCTTGTCCAGCAGGGCATTGCGGCCGAGGTGATCGCCGCCCGCTGGAAGTGCGACCGCGCCGCCCTCGACGAGTTCTCCGCCCGCTCGCACCGCCTGGCCGCCGGCACCGCCGCCGCGGGCGGATTCGACGATGAACTCGTGCCCGCGGGAACCCTGGCCGCCGATGAAACCATCCGGCCCACCACCACGGCCGCGGGCCTGGCCGGTTTGCAGCCCGCCTTCGCCGACGCCGAATTCAAGGCCCGTTTCCCCGAAATCGAATGGTCCATCACCCCCGGCAACTCCTCCCCGCTCACCGACGGCGCCTCGGCCGCGCTCATCATGAGCGAGGAGAAGGCGGCTCAGCTGGGCCTGCGCCCCCGCGCCCGCTTCCATTCCTTCGCCGTGCTCGGCGACGACCCGCTGCTCATGCTCACCGCCGTCATCCCCGCCACCCGCAAGGCGCTCTCGCGCGTCGGCCTCACCATCGATGACATCGACGTCTATGAGGTCAACGAGGCCTTCGCCCCCGTGCCCCTGGTCTGGGCCCACGAATTGGGCGCGGATCCGGCCAAGCTCAACCCGCGCGGCGGCGCGATCGCCCTCGGCCACCCCCTCGGCGCGTCCGGCGGCCGCATCCTGACCACCATGCTCAATCACCTGGAGCAGACCGGCGGGCGCTACGGCCTCATGACCATGTGCGAGGCGGGCGGCCTCGCCAACGCCACCATTATCGAACGGCTCTGACGAAACCGTCGGCCGCACAATCGCTCCGGGCGGTGTGCGGCCGACGGGAAGCCGGGTCGCGCAGCCTGTCGGGGCCACCTCGTAGGGTGAAGCCATGGCACGGGCTACCTGGGACCAGGTCTTCACTTGGCGCATGCGGCAGCAACTCGTCGACCCGCGCGGTGGCGCGAACCCCGTCGAGATCGTGCGGCAGATGTGCGGGGTGCAGGCCCAGGTCACCTCGGCGGCCGAAACCGCTGTGGCGCTGCGGCGCACGAAGGGCGGTCCGGGCGCGGTCGTGAAGGCGCTCGCGGACCGAAAGCTGGTCAAGACCTGGGCGATGCGCGGCACGCTGCACGCCATGACCCCCGATCTGTGGGCGGGCGTGCTGTCACTCATGGCTTCGGCACGCACCTGGGAAAAACCGGTCTGGACCAAGAACTTCGGCGCAACGCCGGACGATATCGCCGCGCTCGTCGCCGCGCTCGGCGATATTCTCGGCAAGGACGCTCTCACCCGCGACGAACTGGTCACCGCGATCGTCGCCGAGCGGCGCTTCCATCACCTCGAGGAACAACTCCGCTCCGGCTGGGGCGCGGTCCTGAAGCCCCTCGCCTGGCAAGGCGCGCTATGCCACGGCCCCGCCCAGGGCAGCACCGTCACCTTCGCCAACCCGGCCCATCTGATCCCCGACTGGCCCGGCACGCCGGATCCCGACGCGGCGGCCCCCACGGTCATCACCGCCTATCTCGCCGCCTACGGCCCGGCCACCCCGGAATCCTTCGACGCCTGGCTCACCCGGAACAGCCTGCGCAAGACCACCATCCGCCGCTGGTTCGCCGAACTGGGCGACCGCATCACCGAAATCGAGATCGAGGGCCGCACCGGCTACCTGCTCACCGAGAACCTCGAGGCGCTCACCGCGACCAAACCCGTTCCCTCGGTGCACCTCCTGGGCCCCTTCGACCAGTACGTCCTTGGCCCCGGCACCGGCGACGAGGCGCTCCTCCCGAAGGTTCACCGCAGCAAGGTGAGCCGGACCGCCGGTTGGATCTCAACCCTGGTCCTCGTGAACGGCCGCATCGCGGGCACCTGGGAAGCCGAAGTCGACGACCTTGTCGTCACTATGTTCGACAGTGCCAAACCCCCACTGGCCCAGCTGAAAACAGAGACGGTGCAGGTAGCCCGCGCCCTCGGTCAACCGGGCCTCGCGCTGCGAACTGCATAAGGTCCGCGATATCAGCGCCTCGCGCAGCCCGTGGCGTGCGTGGAATCAGGCCGGGAGGTGGGGGAGTAGGTCGGGGGTGCGGGCGCCGGGGCCGAGGACGGGGTGGATATCGCGCCCGGCGAGGTGGTCGCCGCACGCGGAGCAGACCGGTTCGATGGTCATGGTGTGGCCGCAGGTGTCGTGGACGGCTTCGACGGGCGGGCCGTCGGGAGCGGCCCAGTCATCGCCCCATTGGCGCATGGCGGTCAGGACCAGCCAGAGGGAACGGCCCTTCCGGGTGAGCTTGTAGTCGTAGCGGACGGGGTTCTCCTGGTACGGGACCTTGTCCATGATGCCTTGGGCGACGAGGTGTTCCAGGCGCTGGGTCAGTACGTTCCTGGCTATGTCCAGGCGGGAGCGGAAGTCGTCGAAGCGGGTCACGCCGAAGAGGGCGTCGCGGACGATCAGCAGGGTCCACCATTCGCCGACCACCTCCAGGCATTGGGCGATGGAGCAGTTCATGTCCTCGAAGCTGGTTCGCCGCATGCCGTTGAGCATAGTCAGTTGCTTCAAAAGACTCACTCGCCTATGGTCCGTTTCATGATGCAACTCACTGGGCGGTCGGTGCGGACGGAGTTCGCACTCGATGCGGTCGGGCCACGGACATGGACGGCGACGGTCGATCCGAGCTGGCGGGGATGGACCGGCCCGCACGGCGGGGTGATCACCGGGCTGCTCGTCGACGTCGCACGGGCGGCGGCGGGTGCGGTGCGGGCGGTCGATATGCGGTTTCTGGGGCGGCCCAGGGATGGGGCGTTCGTCTTCGAACCCTGTGTGCACACCGTCGGGCGGAGTACCACGATCGTCGATGTGACGGCTTATCAGAATCGTGAAGCCGTGGCCGCCGGATCGATCACGCTGGGGCGCACCACTGTCAGCGGTGTCGCGGAGCGTAGTGCCGGTGCGGGCGGTCCCGGCGCGAGCGGCGGGCATGCGCGGGCCGATGGCGCCGGGCTGGACGTCGCGCCGCCCGAGGACTGCGACCTGTTCGCGCTGCCGCCCGAGATCGTGCCCGTGGGAGCGCATTTCGAGATTCGGCCCGCGGCCGGTCCCTTGCCGCTGAGCGGATCCGACCGGGCGTGGATGTGCGCGTGGATCGCGCTGGTGCCGGAACTGGTGACCGATGCGGCGAGTCTCGCGGTGCTGGCCGATGCGCTGCCGCCCACCATCTTTCCGACTCTGACCGTGCCGCTGGCGGTTCCGACCGTCGCCATGTCGCTGTACGCGCACACCGATCTCGCCGTCGCCCCGGCGCAACCGGTGCTGGTCACCGCATCGAACGTATCGACCGGCGGTGGCTGGTCGGTGGACGACGTCGATATCCGCGACCGCGCGGGCAGGCTGCTCGTCCAGGCCCGGCAGACGCGCCGGGTCGTCGGCTGAACTGGGAGAAATCAGTGAATAGCGTTGTTGTGGAAAAGAATCCGCGCACGGTCTCACCTCGCGCGGTACTCGGCATTGTGGCGATCGGGGTGCTGCTGTCGAGTCTGGATCTGTTCATCGTGAATGTCGCGCTGCCGGAGATCGCGGCCGACTTCAGCGGGTCCGAGATCGCCGGACTGTCCTGGGTGCTCAATGCCTACGCCATCGTGTCCGCGGCCCTGCTCGTCCCGGCTGGACGGCTGGGGGACCGGAGCGGGAATCGCACGACGTTTCTGATCGGGCTCGGGGTCTTCGTGCTCGGCTCGGCGCTGTGCGCGCTGGCCTGGAATACCGGTGCGCTGGTGGCGTTCCGGGTGCTCCAGGCGGTGGGCGCAGCCATGCTCACTCCGGCCTCGCTCGCGCTCGTCATGGCCGCGACGCCGCCGGAGCGGCGGGCCATGGCGGTCCGGCTGTGGGTGGCCTTCGGTGGGCTCGGGGCCGCGCTGGGGCCGGTGCTCGGCGGTCTCCTGGTCTAATTGCATTGGCGCTGGGTGTTTCTGGTGAATGTGCCGATCGGGCTGGCGGCGTTGATCGTCGGACTGCGGTTGCTGCCCAATCCGGCGGGTGACGGCGGCAGCCTGCCCGACCTGTTCGGCGCGCTCATGCTGATCGGTTCGGTGGCCGCGTTCATCCTGGCGCTGGTGAAGGGGGAGGACTGGGGGTGGAGCTCGGCGGGCGTGCTCGGCGGATTCGCCGTGGCGGTGGTCCTGGCCGGGGCCTTTATCGTGTCCTCGCGCCGCCATGCCAGCCCGGTGGTCGATCCGGCTCTGCTGCGGCTGCCGAACTTCGCGCTCATGATCGGGAATGCGCTGCTGTTCAATATCGCCTTCGCCGGGATGCTGCTCTCGGGGGTGCTCTGGTCGCAGAACGTGTGGGGATGGTCGGCGCTGCAAACCGGCCTGGCGATCGCCCCCGGTCCGCTGGTGGTGCCGATCGTGGCGGTGCTGGCCGGGCGGCTCATCGGCCGGGCCGGTGCTCGCGGCGGGCGGTCTGGTGTTCGCGGCCGGAATCGTTTGGTGGGCAACGGCTGTCACGCTCACGCCCGACTATGTGGGCGGGCTGCTCGGCGGCATGCTCGTGACCGGGCTCGGCGTCGGGCTCACCATGCCGACCAGCTTCGCGGCCGGGTCGGAGGGGTTGCCGCCGCAGCGATTCGCGACCGGTTCGGCGGTGCCGAGCATGGCGCGGCAGATCGGATTGGCCGTCGGCGTCGCGGTGCTGGTGGCGGTACTGGGCTCGCCCGCGGGACCGGACGCGACTCTCGAAGCATTCCAACGCGGTTGGTATGTGATCGCGGGCGCCGCGGTCCTGGCCGGTGTGGTCGGACTGGCGGCGCGGCTGCCGCGACCGGCCACTGCCGCATGAGTCTCGCGGACCGCACGCCGTCGTCCTGTGACAGGGCGGCGGCGTCCGCACATCCGACTGCGGGTGGGTTCGAGCCCTCGGCGTTCTCAGGGGCGGACTCAGGGGTTGTCCGGATGTCCGGGTCCTCGTGCTGCACCTACCGTCTAAGGATGTGAACTGTACCGGTGCTGATCGTGCTGGCTCTCCTCGCCGCGGCGGGATGTTCGACCACGCCGAGCAGCCCGCCGACGGCCGTGACGACCAGTCCGACCACGGTGTCCGCGAGCACGGTCGACCGGGTGCGCGACGATATCGACGGCCTGACGCGTTCCGGTGTCGCGGGAGCCATCGCGACCATTACCGAGAACGGGCAGACCGTCACCCTCACCTCGGGTGTCGCCGATCGCGCGACGGGAGCGCCGATTCCGCTGTCGCCGCCGCAGGAGGTGCGGGTCGGCAGCATTTCGAAATCGTTCACCGCCGCGATCATCATGCAGCTGGTCGCCGAGGGCCGGGTCCGCTTGGACGAGCCGGTCGACACCTATCTGCCGGGACTGCTGACCGGCGACGGCATCGACGGCCGCAAGATCACTGTGCGCCAGCTGCTTCAGCATCGCAGCGGGCTGCCGGAGTTCAGCGATCTGCCCGAGATCGACGAATACCGCGCCGGAATCGAGGGGCGCACATTCACACCCGGCGAGCTGGTCGCGCTCGCGCTGAGCCGCCCCGCCCAGTTCGCGCCGGGGGAGCGGTACAAGTACACCAACACCAACTACACCGTGGCCGGGATGCTGGTCGAAAAGGTCACCGGCAGACCGTATACCGAGGAACTCGCCGGTCGTATCCTCACCCCGAACCAGCTGACGGGCACCTACCTCCCCGCCGCCGGTGAGCTGGACTTCCGCGGCCCGCACCCATTGGGCTACGCGACCATCGACGGTGTGCGCGTCGATGTGTCCCGCACCGAACCCTCGGTCCCGTGGGCCGCGGGCGCGCTCATCTCGACCGGCAACGACCTCAACCGCTTCTATCTGGCCCTGGTCGCAGGTCGGGTGGTGGCCGAGGCGCAGCTGAAGGAGATGATGACGGCCGAGTCCGAGATCGCGCCCGACAGCCCGCTGCGCTACGGCATGGGCCTGATCACCGGCGAACTATCCTGCGGGGCAGAGTATTTCGGCCACTCCGGCGGAATCTACGGCTACCTCACCCTCTCCGGGGCGACCCGGGACGGCCGCGCGGCCACCATTGCCATGACCGAGAGCCCCGAGGGCGAGCTGGACATGGACGACCTGCTCGGCCACGCACTCTGCCCGTAACCCGGCGTAGCTCTTGCCGTCCACCGGACCTGTTTACTACGTTACGTAGTAATAGGATCGATTGACGGAAATGGAGTGAACGCAATGGATTCCACGCAATGCTGCGTGATCGGCGGCGGCCCCGCCGGGATGATGGCGGGCCTGCTGCTGGCCCGCGCCGGAGTACACGTCACCGTCCTGGAAAAGCATGCCGACTTCCTGCGCGACTTCCGCGGCGACACCGTCCATCCCGCCACCCTCCGCCTGCTAGACCAGCTCGGCCTGGGTGAGCGCTTCGCCCAGCTCCCGCAACGCAAACTCGAGCATATGCAAATGCGGATCGCCGACCGCACCATCACCGTCGCCGATTTCCGCCGCATCCCCGGCCCGCACCGCTACATCGCCATGGTCCCGCAATGGGATTTCCTCGACCTGCTCGCGACCGCCGCCCTCGAACAACCCACCTTCACCCTCCGCCTCTCCGCCGAATTCACCGGCCTGCGACAAGAATCCGGCCGCGTCACCGGCGTCGAATTCCGCAATGCGGACGGCGAAACGGAAGCTCTCTCCACTGATCTCGTCCTAGCCTGCGACGGCCGCGGCTCCGCCGCCGCAGCTGCCGCGGGCCTGCACTAGGAACTCGACGACATGCCCATGGACGTCTGGTGGCTCCGCATCCCGACGACAGGTGCCCCCGCCCGAAACAGCCAGGTCTACGCCCGCTTCGACGCGGGCCGCGCCGCCGTAACCCTGGACCGCGGCGACTACTACCAGACCTCCTACCTGATCCCGAAAGGCTCCGACAAACGCCTGCGCGCCAGAGGAATCGACTGGCTCCGCAACGACCTGGCCACCCTCTTCGACTGGCCCGACGAAACCCTCGCCGCAATCCGCACCTGGGACGACGTCAAACTCCTGAACGTCACAGTAGGCCGCCTCCCCTGCTGGTACACCAACGGCCTCCTCTGCCTGGGCGACGCCGCCCACACCATGTCCCCGGTCGGCGGCGTAGGCGTCAACCTAGCCATCCAAGACGCCGTAGCCGCCGCCCGAATCCTCGCCACCCCCTTGCTATCCGGCGCGGTAACAACCGCCGCCCTAGCAAAAGTCCAACGCCGCCGCCTCCCCACCGCCCTCACCCAACAATCCCAACGCGGCGACCACGACATCCTCCGCCGCTCCCTGAACGGCACCCTGACCAAAGTCCCCACCCCCCTCCGCCTCCTCAACCGAATCCCCGCCCTCTCAGCCCTAACCGCCTACCTAGGCGCCATAGGCCTCCGCCCAGAACCCGCCCCCACCTTCGCCCGCCCCCAACCGTCGCGCAGGTAATGGTGCAGGCAAACGTCGAGTAGCGGGCCGCACCATTACCTTCTCCGCGCTATTGGGGGTGCGAGGTTGGGGAATTGGGGTGGGAGGGAGCGGGATAGTTCGTAAGGCGGCTCGGCTCGATGCATGTGCGCGGGCGCTCGCTGCTCAATGCTGGGCGAATGGTTCGGTTGTCTGCGGGTTCTCCGCGGCTGCGTTGCACGGTGTGCGGTGGTTCGACGAGGAACCCGCCGAGGTGATCGACCGGAATCTGACTCGTCCGCCGCATGGAATCCGGGTGTGGCAGCACGAAATCGATCCCGAGGAGGTGGAATGGCTGCGCGGGATGCGTGTGACGAACCCGGCTCGAACGGCATATGACCTCGGTCGGCGGCTCCCCTTCGGTACGGCGGTCGAGGTGGTCGATGCGATTCGGAATACGACAGGCGTGCCAGCCGATCGGATTGCCGAGATCGCGGACCGGCACAGCCGCGCGCGGCAACCCGGCGCTTCGCGCGGTTCTCGCGGCCTCCGATCCAGGTGCCGAATCTCCCCGCGAGTCCAGAACTCGGCTACTTCTCGTCGCGGCCGGTTTCCCGCGCCCGAAGACCCAGATCCGAGTACGAGGCAATCCCGGGGGCAGGTACTGGTGCAGGGAAATCGCGAGAAGAGCCCTGCACCAGTACCTGCTCGTCGGGTGGTTAGGGTGCGGGGATGCGGATGGAGCGGCGGTTGATCGATACTGTGGCCTGGGTTCGGATTGAAGGTGGGCGGATTCTTTGTGCTCGGCCTGCGGGGAAGGGTGTTTTCTATATCCCGGGTGGGAAGCGGGAAGGGGGCGAATCCGATCTCGAGACGCTTGTGCGGGAGATCAAGGAAGAGCTCACGGTGGCGCTCGTCGAGGAGACTGTCGAGCATGTCGGGACGTATGAGGCGGATATCCCGGGGGCGGTTGTTCGGATGGCCTGTTACAGCGCGGACTACAGCGGGACGCTCGCGGTCAGCAGTGAGATCGAGGAGATCGCCTGGTTCACGTATGCGGATCGGCCGCATGTGCCGCCTGTCGATCAGCTCTTGTTCGATGATCTCGTGGCGGGCGGGATGCTGGCCGAGTAGCGGGAAACCCCAGCGTGCGAGGCTTTTGTTAACGCTTGTAACTAGAACGGGTTGCCCCATCTGATCGATGGCTGGCGTCGATAGTCTGGTTTGAATGTATAACATGTTCTAAAGTGGTGGGCACAAGGTTTCCAGTGCCGGGAATTAGTTAGAGGAGCCCACCACATATGCGTACCGAGATCTGCGACCGCCTCGGCATCGATGTCCCCATCTTCGCCTTCACCCATTGCCGCGATGTCGCGGCCGCGGTCAGCAATGCGGGCGGGCTGGGTGTGCTCGGCGCGGTCGGGTTCACCGCCGAACAGCTCGAGGTCGAGCTCACCTGGCTGGATGAGCACGTGCACGGGGTTTACGGTGTGGACCTGGTCATTCCGTCGAAGTACGAAGGTAAGGGCGTCGACGGGCTGAGCCCGGAGGAGCTGGAAGCCAAACTGGCCGAACTGGTTCCGCAGGGGCATCGCGATTTCGCGGAGAAGCTGCTGAACGACCATAACGTGCCGCATCTGCCGCCGGAGGAGCACCACAATCAGCTGCTCGGCTGGACCGCGACGACGGTCGCCCCGCAGATCGAGGTCATCCTGAAGCATCCGAAGGCGAAGCTGGTCGCGAATGCCCTCGGCACCCCGCCGGATGACGTCATCAAGCAGATCCAGGACTCCGGCCGCCTCATCGGCGCGCTCTGCGGTTCGGTCAAGCACGCGCTGAACCATAAGCGCGCCGGGCTCGACTTCGTCGTCATGCAGGGCACCGAAGGCGGCGGCCACTGCGGGGAGATCTCCTCACTCGTGCTGTGGCCGCAGGTGATCGACGCGATCGGCGATATGCCCGCGCTCGCGGCAGGCGGTATCGGCAATGGCCGTCAGGTCGCGGCTGCCATGGCCATGGGCGCGGCGGGCGCCTGGACCGGATCGCTCTGGCTGACGGTCGAAGAGGCGAATGTGCCTCCGGCACAGATGCAGACCTATATCGATGCGACGAGCCACGACACCGTGCGCTCCCGCTCCTGGACCGGCAAGCCCTGCCGCATGCTCAAGAACGACTGGACCGAGGCCTGGGAGCAGACCGACACCCCGGACCCGCTGCCCATGCCGCTGCAGATGATGGTGGCCCTCGACGACGTCAAGCGCGGCCACCGCTATCCGGAAGCCGCAAAAGACCTGAACTTCAATCCGGTCGGCCAGGTCGTCGGCCTGATGAACAAGGTCGAGCGTTCCGCCGACGTCGTCCAGCGCCTGATCGCCGAATACCTGGAATCCTGCGATCGCCTGAACAAGCTGAACAACGCCTGACCTCTCGCACGGATCGCCACGCCGAACAGCACTGTCGGCGTGGCGATCCTGCGTCGGTGCAGTTCAAAGACCTCAGCAGAGCGGGTATTTGGACCCGGTGAAGCCGCCCTTCAGCAGGCATACCAGGAACTCGACGCCTTCTGCGGAGTAGGTGGCCGACCCGCTCGCGGATCCGCTCTCGTCGATCTGCTCGGCTTCGACCAGCGCGAGGGGTTCCACGTAGGCGGGTGCGGCGAGCACCGCCGCGGGGGCGAACAGGGCTGTCGAAACAGTGAGCGCGGCTAGCAATTTTTGCGAATTTATCGGGCCCTCCATTGTTCTCGATCTTGGCGGGCCTCAGTATGGAGATTGCGTCGCGTTCGCCGACAGACCTGTATTCTCGGGGCCTCGGTGTGAGACCCGTCTCCGAACCGACCGTGCGGCTTGCTGTTTGAGGTAGTGGATTGTGATGGTGGTCGGGATATGTTGCAGAAGAAGCCGTCACGCCGAGGACTGTCCACCATTGCCGGGGTGGTCCTGACCCTGGTCTTGATCGTCGTCTACGTCATTCTCGAACAGCGGGGCGGCGGCGACAGCCGGCAGACCGCCCCGGCCCCCGCCGGAACGCCCGCCGCGGTCGGCAGCGAAGTCACCGCGTCGCTGTCGAAACTGGTTGTCGCACAAGAATTGGCGATGACCGGATACTCCCGCGAAAAGTTCCCGCACTGGGACACGAATAAGGCCGAACACGGATTCGGCCCGGAATACGTGCAGTACGCCAAGTGCACCACCCGCGAGGTGATGATGCTGCGCGACGCCACCGGCCCGGTCGCCCTCGACGCCAAGACCTGCGATCTGAAGGTCGGCAAGGACGGCGGCTGGCTCGACCAGTACGGTGTGCTCGACTCGAAGACCGGGCAACTCAAGCCGTACAAGTTCATTACCGACCCGTCGAGCGTGGACGCCGAGCACATCGTCGCACTCGCCGAGGCCTGGCGCTCCGGCGCAGCCAAGATGGACGAGGACACCCGCCGCCGCATTGCCAACGACGCGGTCAACCTCGTCGCCTCCGATCCGACGCCCAACCGTTCCAAGGGCGATCAGGACGCGGCACACTACTTGCCGCCCGGCGCTTTCCGGTGTGGCTATATCGATCGATACATCAAAATCAAGATAAAATACGGGTTGTCCGTTGATTCCGATGAGCAAACCGCACTGCGTACCGCGGTCAATGACTGTATCGCGCAAGGAGGGTTCAAATAATCGACGTCATCGAGCTCCTCACCGCAACCGCCGTCATGACCCGCGAGGAAGGGACGGTGTCGGGCGAGCTTGATATCGCGGTCGGCGACGATGGCACCGGCCTGGTGCGCTACCGCGATACCGACACCCGGTACACCATAGGCAATCTCGAGGATCGGCCGCCGCTGCTGTGGACCTCGGTCGAGGACCTGGCGGCGGCGATCGCCGCCGCCCAGGGGCTGCGAGACGCCGCCGGAAACCGGATTCCCTTCGAGGCCTGACGCGCGATCAGTGCGCCGAGGCGCGCAGCGATTCCGCGCGCTGCTTGACCGCGGTGGTCATCCCGTCGAAGCCGCGGCTCAGCGCGGCGCCGAGCACTGTGCTCACGACAATGCTGAGCGGTCCCTCCAGCTGGAAGTGCGAGTCGTAGCGAGTCCGCCCGTCGCTCAATGGCGTCAGGGTGTGCGAGCGTTCGCTGCGCAGCACGCCCGGCACCGGTTTCATGCGATAGCTGAATTCCTTGCCCGGCGTGTGCGAGTGGATGAACTCCCGCTGCGTCTTGGGCTTGGAACCGATCAGCCGCACCTGCATATCGATGGGCGCACCCGGTTCCAGCGTGGACGAGCAGGAGGCCACGAAGGGGTTCCACTCCCCGTAGCTGCCGAGGTCGGTGAGCACCTGCCACACCAGCTCCGCGGGTGCGTCGATATCGACGCGGTAATCGAGAACGAAAGCCATGGCGGTCACAATACTGAAACGCGTTCTACGTCCGCACCTGTGACCTAGTTGTCATCCCAAAACGAACGGACGTTCTTGACAGTCGATGAATGAGCGGTGAACATCGAAGTTACGCGGAGGAAATCTCTCCAGTTAGGGAAATCGCTTCTGTAAGGCAGTGTTTCAATGACGCTCACCGCCACTCAGCAACCCGGAGTCGTCTCCCTGCGTGATCCGCGGGCCCACGATTCCGCCCTCACCGGCGCGAAAGCGGCCGCCCTCGCCCGGGCCGCCGCACACGGCATCCCGGTCCTCGACGGCTTCGTACTCACCACGGCCTGGCCCGATCTCGGCAAACCGCCCGAATCCGAATGGCTGCGCCTGACCCGGCACGGACTCAGACCGCTCGTGGTGCGCTCGTCCTCGGTCGCCGAGGATGGCGCCGAGCATTCCATGGCCGGACTGTTCACCTCCGTGCTCGGCGTGCGCGGCTGGGAGAACTTCCGCAGCGCGGTCGCGCAAGTGCGGGCGTCGGCCCTGCACGCGGTGGCCTCCACCGCCGGTTCCGGGCTCGACGGCCCGCTCGCGCTGACCGGCGCTCCCGAGGACATGCCGGGCACGCTCGTACCGCACGGCGCGGCGAATATGGCGGTGCTGGTGCAGCCGTTCCTCCGGGCCGCTTGGGGCGGAGTGCTTTTCACCGCGGACCCGGTCAGCGGGCGGCGGGATCGCATGGTGCTCACCGCGGTCCAGGGCGGGCCCGCCGCAGTGGTCGGCGGGATCGACGCGGGCTGGACCGCGACCCTCACGCGCGGCGCTCGCGTCCGCCGTGTCCTCACCGCGGACGGCGACGAACTCCCGAAGCAGCTGCGCCGCCGAATCGTTCGCATGGCGATCCGCGCCGAGGCGGTCTTCGGCGGGCCACTCGATATCGAATGGGCCATCGATACCGCAGGTCACCCGATCCTGTTGCAAGCGCGCCCCGTCACCGCGCTGCACGGTCCGGGCGAAGGCCCGATCCTCGGCCCCGGCCCCCTCGCCGAAACGTTCCCAGACCCGCTTTCCCCGCTGGAACAAGACCTCTGGCTGACCCCGCTCGACGCGGGGCTTCGCACCGCCCTGTCGCTCTCCGGCACGGCCGCGCCCCAACCCGATCGCCCGCCCGGTCGCCGGTTTCGCGGTAGCGGATCTGCACGCCCTCGGCGCAATCCGCCGCTCCGGCCCGCTGCGCTGGCTCGATCCGCGCCCCGGCGCGCGCCGCCTGGCCGCGGCCGTCCGAGTGGGCCGCCTCACCGCCGCCCTCCCCGAACTGAGCCGCCGCATCTGCGAGCGAGTGGACACCGACCTCGCGGAAGTTCCACGCCTCGAGGACCTCTCGAACGACACCCTCCTGGACCTGCCGCACCACAGCACAACCGCCCTCACCAGCCTGCACGGGTACGAGGCGCTCGCTGGAGTGCTCGACCACGACCGCCGCCCGGCCCCGACGGCGGCGGCCATGGCCCTGACCGCACTGGCCGAGGCCCGCGCGGCCGGTGTGCCGGTCGGCCGGATGATCGAGGAGTATCCGGTCCTGCTCGCCCTGACTCCACCGCGCATCGGCGGAGGAACAACAGAAACACTGACGGCCGCAGCCGATCACGACATCACCGCGCGCACGTCCGGGACACCCGAGATTGCCGCGAGATCCGCTACCGCGCCCGGGGTTCCGATAGGCCAACCGTCGTGGCATCGGCGACTCGACGCCGACCGGGTGACGGCGGAAATCACCGGCGATACGGCCGCAGGACTCGCTGACCAGAACGATTCGGCAGATGAGCGACCCGACGGCAAGGGATCGCGCCCTCGCAACGGGGAAGCGGCCGCGGCGATCACGCCCTCGGAGGACAAGACGACCGACGCAGCGGCAAGCCGTGAAATCGATACTGCGGGAGGTCGATCGCGAGACGGCGACCGGCAGCCGCTCGACGGCAGGTCCTGGCTGATCGCTGCGCGGATGTCGAGCGCGGAAGCGAACGAGGCGTCGCCGGACAATGCGCTGCTCAACGGGAATCACGACAGCCTTGCGGCTCCCGAACGCACGTCGCTCGCCGCTGGTGACGCCGGAATCGTCGGCGGGCAGGTGGATGCGGCTGCTCCGGCAAGCGCGAGGCCGCAGATGCAGCAGTCGCGTTTCGGATTGTCGCGGATGGGTTTTGCCGAGGCGGTGGATCAGGAGGGGTACGGCGAACTCGCGGTGCTCCGGGAGGCGCTGCGCTTGCGGGCGCGGTGGGTGCAGGAACTGAGCGCCCGCGCTGCGGCGGAACTGGGGCGGCGGCTGGCCGATCGCGGGGTGCTCGAGGATGCGACGGATGTGACGTTGCTGCGGTTCGCGGAACTGCGGGCGGCGGTTGTCCGGTGGGTCCTACCCGCCGACCTCGGGGATCGTCGGGGGATCGAAGCGGTTTCGCTGCCGACGATGTTCCGGCTCAGCGCCGAAGGGGTGCCGGTGGCGGCCCTGCGGTCGGGTGGGGCGATGACGCAGGGGGTCGGGGCCGGTGGGGGTACCGGGCGCGGGATCGTGCACATGGGTGATCGGCCGCCGATGGGGTCGGTGCTGGTGGTGCGGCATCTGGATCCGCGGCTGGCGGCGGTGGTGCCGGGGCTCGGCGGGCTCGTCGCCGAGACCGGGAGCCCGCTCAGTCATCTCGCGATTCTGGCGCGCGAGCACGGGGTGCCGACCGTGGTCGGATTCCCGGAGGCGACGCGGCGGCTGCCCGACGGGGCGATGGTGGAGGTCGATGGGCGCACGGGTGAGGTGCGGGTCGTGCCCGAGAGCGAAGGAGGGTTGTCATGATGGCTCGCCGGATCGGGGTGCTGCTGGCGGTCGGTACTGTGATCGCCACGGGGGCATATGTTTTCGTGTACCTGTATCGGTGGGAGTGGAATCGGGCGATTCTCTCGGCGACGCTGTTCATCGCGGCGGAGGTGGCGCTGGCGGCGATGCTGCTCACCAATCGGCTGCGGACCGTGCAGGCCCGCTTGGACGAGAGCGGGGGCGAACGGCATTCGACCGCACGGATTGTGCGGGCGGCCTCGCCGCAACCCCGCGTGACCTTCGACTGGCTGGCGGGACGGCCGGATCGGATGACCGTCTTCGTGCCCGTGCTGCTGGCGGGCGGAGTGCTGCTGACGGGCATCGCGTGTGGGTGGTCGAGCGAGTGGCGCGCGTGACCGCGGGACCTGCGGTGGATCAACGCATTATTTCGGGCCTGGATCGATTGCAGTTGCCCGCCAACGGGTTTCTCGCCCCCGTCGACGATGGAACGCGACTGCTCCGCGGGCCGCTGGTGCGATAGGGGTGATCCGGATGCGCGCGGCGCTGCTGGCGGTGGTGCTCGCGGTCGTCGCGGTCGCGGGCGTGACGGCCATGTCGGATGCCATGAAGTTCCATACCGACAGCGGTGGTCCCGGCAGCCGCAGCGTGATCACCTTCGACGCGAAGGCTCGCACCGGATCACCCGACCAGGACCCCGCATTGCTGCTGTGGCGCGCATGCCGTAGTCACGTCAATAATGTGCGCATCACCGACGGCCCGGTAGAGCACGACGGACTCTGGTCCGTGACAGTCGAACCCGCCCTCGGTACACATACCGAACGCCGCCTGGTCGGATGCCTGCGCGACCTCACCGCCGACGGCATCAGCGGACACCTGGTCGGCGTCGAACGCACCGACTGAGAGCACCGCACCCTCCTCCGGGGCAACCCCCAGCGGAGCGATCCCGCGATCATTCCGCAGACCGATTCCCTTCGCGCGCGGCCCGCCTATCGTCGACCCATGGTGGACGCCGCCCGAATCACGGTGCCCCGCCTGGTGGAACTCGACGCGCTGCGCGGATTCGCCCTCGGCGGAATACTTGTCGTGAACATCACCGTCATGTCCGACCCGGGCGGCTTCCCGGACGGCGCCGCCACCCTCGTCGACGCGGTGTTCCACAACAAGTTCTACGTCCTGTTCTCCTTCCTGTTCGGCTACTCGCTGACCATGCAATTCCGCTCCGCCGCCCGCGACGGCGTCAGCGCGCGTGCCCGCACGGTCCGCCGCTGTCTGGCCCTGATGGCCATCGGCACGGTGCACGCGGTGTTCTTCTTCACCGGCGATGTCCTCTTCGGCTACGGCGTGATCGGCCTGGTTCTCCTGCTGCTCAGCCGATTACGCCCTCGCGCGGCCCTCTGGGTCGCCGGGGTGACGTTCGCTTTCGGCGTCGCCGCCGTCACGATCCTGAGCCTCCTCGACTCGAATACCGGATCGCCCGAACCGGCACGCCGCGACGAACTGCTCGACATCATGCGGGCAGGCTGGGGCCCGGCACTGACCTGGCGCTGGGATCTCTTCGTCGAAAAACTGCCCCTGTACCTGCTCTTCGGCATCGTCAATATCCTGCCCCTTTTCCTGGTCGGTCTGGCCGCCGGAAAAGCCCGCGCACTCGAAGATCCAGCCAGGTACCTGCCATGACTACCCCGTATCCAGTGGCTCGGATTCGCGCTGGGAGCTCCGATTTCCCTCCTGTCCGCCCTGACCCATTGGCCCCTGCTCGCAGGCCCGAGCACCCTGACCGCCCCATTACTGTCCGCGGCCTACGCCGCCACCTTCCTGCGCATCATTCACGGTGATCCGCGGATAGCAGCCGTATTCGCCCCCGCCGGAAAGATCGCCGCAACCACCTACATCACCCAGTCGGTCATCGCGTCCATCATCTTCACCGGCTACGGCTTCGCCTTAGCGGGACGCCTTTCCGACTGGACCGTCCTGTCCATGGCGGCTGTCCTCTACGCGGCCCAACTCGCAGCAGCGCGCACGTGGCTCCGCACCCACCGCCAAGGCCCCATCGAATACCTCCTCCGCCAAGCCACCTACCTCCCCCAGCCGCGGGGTGGGAGGGGTTAGTCCTCTACTGCCAGGGCCTGACGCATGGTCAGGCGGCCTTGGGTTTGCATGAGGGAGCGGCGGTAGATCTTTTCGGCTAGGACGACGATCGCGTAGGTGGTGATCGCCATGATGGTTAGGGAGAGTAGGGGTTCCCACCAGGTGGCTGTGCCGTCGGCTAGGCGGGCGGGCATGGAGACGATCGAGACTATGGGGATGTAGGAGGCGATTACGCGGGCCGTGCCGGAGAGGAAGACGCCTGCGAACAGGACCAGCATGATGAACATCGACAGGGGAGTGGCGGTTGATTGCAGGTCTTCGTTGCGGGTGGAGAGGGCGCCTGCTACGGCCCAGAGGCTGGCTAGGGCTAGGAAGCCTACAACGAAGAAGACTATGAACCAGCCTGCGGCGCCTGCGATTTGGTCGATCTGGTCGGCGCGGCCGGTGGCGGCCAGGCCGATGAGGCCCGCGGCTACGAAGAGGACGAGTTGGGCGAAGGCCATGACGGTGTTGCCGATGACCTTGCCGATGAGGAGTTGGCGCAATGGGATTGCGCTGGCGAGGATTTCGACTATGCGGTTCTGCTTTTCCTCGATGACGCTCTGGGCTATGGACATGCCGAAGAGGACCGAGGCGAGGTAGAAGAGGAAGGCGAAGACTATGGCGACCACCTTGGCCAGGCCGGGGTCCACGGTGGCCTTGTCGAGGAGGTCGTAGGTGACCGTGCCGCCGCGGACGAGTTGTTCGAGGGAGGTGCCCGCGGCGAGCGCATTGTGTTGTAGGGCGAGTTGCTGGGCGGCGGCGGTGATGTAGGTGGCGGCTTCGGTGTTCTTGGCGGACTTGCCCAGCAGGCGCCAGCCGGAATCGGCGGGGAGGAGGCCGATATCGACGGTTTCGTCGCGGACCTGCTGTTCGACAGTTGCCGGATCGGCGACGACATGGGTGGTGAAATCGATGTTCTTGTCGGCGGTGTCGGCGAGCGCACCGGCGGTGTCGATGACCTGACCGGCGGGCGCACCGGGGACCGCGACGTCGATGGTTTCGGTGCGGCCGCTGATGAAACCGCTCAGTGCGAGGGACGCGACGATGGCGATGATGGTGACCAGGGTGGAGATGAGGAAGTTGCGGTCGTGCACCTTCACGGCGATCTCGCGGGCGGCGACTATGCGCCAGACGCCGCCGGGGGCGGATTCCGTTGCGGTGGAAGTCGGCTCGGTCATGCCGTCACCTCTCGATAGATCTCCGCCACGGAGGGGCGCACTTCCGCGAGTTCGCGCACCGAACCGTGTTCGAGTGCGGCGCGCAGCAATTCGTCGGTGGTCGCGCCGTCCAGCTCCAGCAGGGCACGCGCGCCATTGGTTTCGAGCACCCGTATGCCCGCGAACCCGGCGAGCCAGGCCGGATCGCTGCCGAGCACCAGTCGATAGCGCGTCGAATTCGCGGCCCGCAGCTCCTCGACCGAGCCCTGGCCGACCACCGTGCCGCTCGCGAGAATCACCAGTTGATCGCAGAGCCGCTCGACCAGGTCGAGCTGGTGCGAGGAGAACAGCACCGGAACCCCTTGCGCCGCATACTCGCGCAGCAATTCCGCCATCGAGTCGACCGCCACCGGATCCAGCCCGGAGAACGGTTCGTCGAGGATGAGCGCCGCGGGCTCGGCGATCATGGCGGCCGCGATCTGCACGCGCTGCTGATTGCCGAGTGACAGCGACTCCAGCTTGTCCTTGCCGCGCTCGGTGAGATCGAACCGCCGCAACAGCTCACCCGCCCGCACCCGCGCCGCCGCCGCGGACATGCCGCGCAGCCGCGCCAGATACACGAGCTGATCGACCACAGGCTGTTTCGGATACAGCCCGCGCTCCTCGGGCATATACCCGAACGTCCGCCGATCCGCCGCCGTGACCGGCCGCCCGTCCCAGCGCACCTCGCCGCCGTGCACGGCCAGCACGCCCATGATCATCCGCATGGTCGTGGTCTTCCCGGCCCCATTCTCGCCCACGAACCCGGTCAGCGCCCCGGGCGCCACGGTGAACGACACATCGTTCACCGCCACCTGCTCCCCGAACCGGCGCACCAAATGCGCGACTTCCAGCATCGAGCTCTCCTCTCCGTGGTCCCGGATCACGCTACCGACAATCCGCCACCGTACGGGGGAGGCTGTCATCGGGACCGCTGCCGGAAGTACGGCGCGCTGGTCAGGCTCGGAACACCGCACCGTCGACGAGTTGGCGGACGGCGCGTTCCACGCGGGCGGTGTCGCCGGTGATCCACCAATCCTGGATCAGGCCACGCATTCCGGAGACCAACAGGGTGGCTGATGATTCCGGGTCTTCCAGGGTCGGGTCGATGTGGCGGAGCGACTCGGCCAGCGGGGTGACGACCGCTTCGATGGCTTGGGTGGCGAACGGGCGCAGGGGACTGTCCGGAACCGTGGCGGCGCCGAGGACTTGGAGTAGGACTCGGAGGCTGGCGGCGCCGGGGCCGGTGGTGTTCAGGGTGAAGGATTCGAGCAGTCGGGTGCGCAGGGTTTCGAGGTCGTCGATGTCCGCGAAGAGGGCGCCGATATCGGGGCGGTGGGTTTCGAGGGCGGCGACCATCATGGCCTCTTTGGTGCCGAAGTAGTGGATGAGCATGCGGGAGCTGGTGCCCAGGTATTCGGCCAGGGGGCGCAGGGAGACCTCGGCGAGGCAGTGGTCGGCGATGTAGGCGATGACGCCGTCGAGGAGTTCGGCGCGGCGAGCGTGGTCGAGTGGTCGGTGCACGGGTTGACTGTAGCGGGTGCTACAGTTATTCCTTGACGACATGGGTGTAACAACTGCTTCAGAAACTGGGCGCGGCGTCGTGGTCACCGGTATGGCGGCCACCACCTGCCTGGCGGCGGATCTGGACGGCACATGGGCGCGGCTGCTCGCCGGGGAGAGCGGAATCGATGCTCTCGCAGACGATTTCGTCACCGAGTACGAGCTGCCGGTGCGGATCGGCGGCCGCCTCACCGCGCGGCCGGGGGAGCAGCTGACCCGGATCGAACAGCGGCGCATGTCCTTCGTGCAGCAGCTCGCGCTCGTGCTGGGCAGACAGGTGTGGCAGTCCGCGGGGGCTCCCGAGGTCGATCCGGAACGACTGGCGGTTGTGATCGGGACCGGGCTCGGCGGCGGCGACGCGCTGGTGCACGCGGTGGACGTCATGCGCGCGGGCGGCTATCGCAAAGTGCCGCCGCTGACCGTTCCCATGGTCATGCCGAATGGCCCGGCCGCCACCATCGGCCTCGAACTCGGTGCGAAAGCCGGTGTCTACGCACCGATTTCGGCGTGCGCATCCGGCACCGAGGCCATTGCCCACGCCTGGCGGCTCATAGTCACCGGCGAGGCGGACATCGTGGTGGCGGGCGGGGTCGAAGGCCATATGGATGCCGTCCCGATCGCCAGCTTCGCCATGATGCGCGCCCTCAGCACCCGCAATGACGAACCCGCCCGCGCCTCACGGCCTTTCGACCGCGACCGCGACGGTTTCGTCTTCGGCGAGGGCGGCGCGCTGCTGGTCCTGGAATCCGAGCGGCATGCCCGCGCCCGCGGCGCGACCATCGAGGGCCGGGTCCTCGGCGCGGGCATCACCTCCGACGGCTACCACATCACCGGCACCGCGCCCGACGGCGAAGGGGCCGCCCGCGCCATGCGCAAGGCCATCGCCTCGGCGGGCCTGAAATCCATTGATATCCAGCACATCAACGCGCATGCGGCCTCCACTCCCATCGGCGACGCCTCCGAAGCCAAGGCCATCATGTCGGTCGCCCCGGATGCCTCGGTCTACGCCCCGAAGTCGGCGCTCGGCCATTCCATCGGCACGGTGGGCGCGCTGGAAGCGATCCTCACCCTGCGCACCCTGCGCGAACAGCTCGTCCCACCCACGTTGAACTTCGAAAAGCTCGACGAGGATGTCGAATTGGATGTCGTGGCCAATGCTCCGCGCCGCCAGCGCCTGGACTACGCGCTGAGCAATTCCTTCGGGTTCGGCGGCCACAATGTGACCCTGGCGCTGGGCCGCGCCTGATCCGTGCCGCCGCGGCTCTCACCGGATTCGTCCCGGCGCGTGCGGATCAGGGCAGGATGTCGGTTTGGACGCGGGGATCCAATTTCCGCAGCGTATCCGGGCGGTCGGTGAGGCAGGGCCAGTCGCGGCTGACGGCCTCGATGGTGGCATGCCCGGCGGGGATGAGGGCGTCCGCGTCGGGCCGGTCCGCCAGTGCCGCGCCCAGGTGATCGCTGGCCGGGCGGTCCAGGGGCAGGATCACCGTATTCGGGAGATCCAGCAGGACCGAGAGAATGTCGTGCCGTCCGGGGGAGATGAGCGCGCGGGCGGCGGCCAGCGCGGTGGCCGGGATGATGATGGTGTGTCCGGCGTCGGCGGTCGCCCACACCACCGATTGCACATAGGCGACGCGATGGGCCCAGGCGGTCAGTGCTGCCGTATCGAAGACGACGCCACCGAGGGTCGCGCCGACGATGGTCATGCCGCGCCGGCGTGGTCGCCTGCGGCATCCTCCTCGGGTAAGGGGGGCAGACCCTGCACCGCGCGGGCGCGATTGATGAGGTCCAGGGGCGGGCGTCCACCGAAGATCTGCTCGATGCGAGCGAGCGATTCGGCGCGGTTGACCCGGGCCTTGACGGATTCGGCGACGAACGCCGACACGGACTCGATCCGGCCCTTGCGCCGCCAATCGTCCAGGGTGGCGGCTATTTCCTCGGGCACCGATACGGTGATCTTGCGGGTGCGCCGTTCTCTCGCCATACCGAGATAGTAGATGGGTATGGGCGGGTGCCGCGTGACCACATCGTGCGCATCTCGGAGACCGGGATGCGCGCGCGACGTTCGATTCGGGCGTTTCGGATTCGCTTGATCCGAAACTTGCCGGTCACGCGGCGATCCTGGTTCGATACGGTGAGCGTGCGTCCGCAGTCGGCGGGCGCGCCGCAAAACGCCAGCCGAGGGGTCATAACTAGATGGATCAGAGTTCGATCGAGTGGGTCGACGGGACCTTGGTCACCATCGATCAGCGGGTGCTGCCGCAGGAATTGCGGGAGCTGCGAATCACCACGGTCGACCAACTCATCGAGGCCATCAAATCCCTGGCCATTCGCGGCGCCCCGGCGATCGGCGTGTCCGGGGCGTTCGGTGTCGTGATCGCGGCGCTCGCGCACACGACCGACGGCGTGGTCGATACCGCCGCCGTGGAATCGGAAGCCGCGCGCATTGCCGATGCCCGCCCGACCGCCGTCAACTTGGCGTGGGGTGTGCGGCGCGCGCTGGGCAAGCTGCCCGAGGGCGTGGACGCCGTGCTCGCCGAAGCCCAGGAGATGCAGGCCGAGGACGGCCGCGTCAATCTCGCCGCTGCCACCCATGCCGCGGATCTGCTGCAGCAGCTGTGCGGTGAGCGACCGCTGCGCCTGCTCACCCACTGCAATACCGGCCGCCTCGCCACCACCGCGTGGGGCACCGCCATCGGCGCATTGCGCGTGCTGCACCAGCGCGACGCCTTGGCCGAGGTGATCGTGGACGAGACCCGCCCGCTGCTGCAGGGCGCGCGACTGACCGCCTGGGAAATGGCGGAAGCCGGTATCCCGCATCGGCTCACCATCGATTCCGCCGCCGTCTGGGCCATGGCCACCGAACAGGTCGACGCGGTCATTGTCGGCGCGGACCGCATTACCGCCGACGGCTCGGTCGCCAACAAGATCGGCACCTACATGCTGGCCATTGCCGCCAAGCAGCACGGGATCCCGTTCATCGTGGTCGCACCCGAATCCACGCGCGACATCTCCACCGCGCGCGGCGGCGATATCGTGGTCGAGCAGCGCGCCGCCGCCGAGGTCACCGGATTCGGCGGCGTCACAACCGCTCCCGAGGGCACCGCGACCTTCAACCCGGCCTTCGATGTGACCCCACCGGAATTGGTGACCGCCGTGGTGACCGAATTCGGAGTGCTCGTGGATCCGGCCGTCGCCCGGACCGCGACGGATCCGGCCACCCGCACCGATCTTCCCGCCGCCGCGACGATCCGGGCGGGCGCGGAGATCGCCGCGGTGGCGCGCGGGCTGTACGCCAATGGCTGGATGCCGGGTACTGCGGGCAATATCTCGGTGCGCCAGGACGATACGGCCGTGATCACCGCGAGCGGCCTGTCCAAGGGTGAGCTCGCCGCATCCGACATGGTGACCGTCGCGGTCGCGGATTCGACGCCGGTCGATGCGAGCGGTAAGCGGCCGTCGGCGGAGACGACCATTCACACCGCGGTCTACCGGGTGACCGAGGCGGATGCCGTGGTTCATGTGCATCCCCCGCACGCCACCGCGCTCTCGATCGGTGTGGGCGGCGCCGATGTGCGGACCGTGCGCTTCTCCGGGTACGAGCTGATCAAGGGGCTGGGCGGAAATCGCCCGGACGCCATCGAGATTCCGGTGTTCCCCAATCACGCGGACGTGCCGCGGATCGGCGCGGATATCGAGAAGTACCTGACCGAGCATCCCGATGCCCCGCCCGTGCTGTTCATCGCCGGGCACGGAATTACGGCATGGGGTGCGGGTTTGCCGCAGGCGCGTGATCGCGCGGAATACCTCGAGGCCATGTGCCAGCTGGCGATATCGACCGGACGCCGTGAGATTCCGGCGGGCGACAATTAGTTCCGAGGAGGAACCCACTATGACTCTGCTACAGATCATGTCCGACAAGGACTCCGCGGACGTGAAGCTGCGCACCAGCGATGACGCCGTGATTGCCGCCGAGCTGGCCAAGCGCGGCATCGTCTTCGAGCGGTGGCCCGTGCTGGAAGCGCTCACCGCCGCCACCTCGACCGAGGATATTCAGGCCGAGTATGCCGGGCGCATCGAGGAACTCAATGCCGACGGCCGGTACAAGTTCATCGATGTGGCGCGCATCCACCCGGATGACGCCGATCCGGAGTGGCCCGCCAAGGCCGTTGCCGCGCGGACCAAGTTCCTCGACGAGCACCGCCACGCCGAGGACGAGGTGCGCTTCTTCGCCGCCGGGCAGGGCTGTTTCTATCTGCATCTCGGTGACGAGGTCCTGGCAACCGTCTGCACCGCAGGCGATCTCGTCTCGGTGCCCGCGGGCACTCTGCACTGGTTCGATATGGGAACCCGCCCGGAATTCGTGGCCGTGCGCTTCTTCGAGGAAGAGGACGGCTGGATCGGCGACTTCACCGGCGACAAGATCTCCAGCGGCTTCCCGACTCTCGATGAACTGCTGACCGCATGATCAAGGCCGTCGTTCTCGATATCGAGGGCACCACCAGCCCGACCAGTTCGGTGCGGGAGGACCTGTACGGGTACACCCGCGACCGGCTGCCGGGATGGCTGGCCGAAAACCAGTGCGGGGCAGCGGATCCCATTATTGCCGCCACCCGGATCCAGGCCGAGCGCCCGGACGCGGATGCCGCCGAAGTGGCCGATATCCTGATCAACTGGTTGAACACCGATGTCAAGTCCGAGCCGCTCAAGGCGGCCCAGGGCATCATCTGCGCGGAGGGCTTCCGCTCCGGCGCGCTGTTCGGTGAGTTCTTCCCCGATGTGCCGCCGGTGCTGGGCGCCTGGCGCGAATCCGGCCTGGAGCTATACATCTACTCCTCGGGTTCGGTTCGCAACCAGAAGGATTGGTTCGCCTTCGCCCGTGGTGGCGGTCTGTCCCCGCTGCTGAGCGGTCATTTCGACCTGTCGACCGCCGGGCCGAAGCGGGAGGCCTCCTCCTACGAGAAGATCCCGAGCGCCATCGGCGTTCCGGCACAGGACATCCTGTTCCTGTCCGACCACCCCGACGAATTGGACGCCGCCGTCAGCGCGAGCTGGCAGGCCATCGGCGTCACCCGCCCGGGCGAGCCGAACAGCCCCCGGCCCCCGCATCGCTGGATCAGCGACTTCGCCGACGTCGACCCGTCCGGCGACCTGTAATCGCCCGTACGGCAATCACTCTCATTCGGCCCTGGCGCACCGCGCGCCGGGGCCGTATGCGTTCAGTCGCGGGCGGCCCGGTGATCCCGGACGGCGATCACATTGTCGACCAGGCGTTCAGCATCGGTGGCCGGGTTCAGGGGCATGGCGACCAGCGCGCGAATGTAGGCGGGGGACAGGATGAGCTCGGCGATGTCGCGGCTGTCGAGGACCGTGGTGCCGCTGGCGTCCAGGGTGGCCTGGAATTGGCGCATGCGCGGCGCGGTGAATTCCGCCATGTCGATGAGGCCCTGCTCGGCACTGCTCGCTCGGGCCATCGCCCGGAAGAAGGCCCGCTGCCGGGGCTGAGTCAGGTCGGTGAGCATACTCGTGGTCCAGGCGAGCAGGTCCCCGCGCAGATCGCCGGTGGCCGGGACGGGTGAGTTGGCGGTCAGCTCCTCCATGATCGTATCGATGACCAGGCCCTCGACCGTCCGCCACCGGCGATAGATCGTGGCGAGGTGGACGCCGGAACGGGCTGCCACCGCGGCGATTTCGATGGTGCCGTCGGCGGATTCGGCCAGCAGCTGCCGCGTGGCCTCGTGCACCGCCGCCCGGGTGCGGGCGGTGCGGCCGCCTGGGCGCGCCGTTCCTGTCGCTTGTGCCATGACCACAGTCTAACGCGAAACTATTGCAATTAGAGCCGTAGCGGATCTACTGTTAATGCGAATACTTTGCATCAGCAGGCAAGGGGATCGGATCATGGCACGAGCACTCATCGTCGGCGGCGGCATCGCGGGGGACACGCTCGCGCTGTTCCTGGAACGAGACGGCTGGGAGGTGACCGTCGCCGAAATCGCTCCGGCCTTGCGCACCGGCGGCCAGACCGTCGACCTGCGCGGCGACAGCCGCGAGGTGCTCCGGCAAGCCGGGCTCCTCGACCAGGCACGGAATTGCCTTGTGCCGCAGCGCGGCGCGGCGTGGATCGCCGCCGACGAGCGGCGGCTCGCGGAAATGCCGGTAACCGCGTTCGGCGGTCAGGGCCTGGTGTCGAGCGAGGAACTGCTCCGCACCGATCTCGCCCGCATCCTCCACGACGCCATCGGGCCCGGCGTGACGCACCGCTTCGGCGAAACCGTCGAAGCGCTGGAGGATTCGGGGAATCGGGTGCTGGTGCGGTTCCGCGGCGGCGAGTCCGCGGAGTTCGACCTGGTTGTCGGCGCGGACGGCGCGCACTCGCGAGTGCGCGCCCTGCGATTCGGTTCGGAGGAGAACTACCGCAAGCCCCTCGGCCTGGCACACGCCTGGTTCACCCTCGTCGAGGGCCCCAGCACACCGAGACTGGACGGCTGGTTCCTGCTGTACAACACCCCCGGACGCCGCGCGCTCGAGGCCCGCCCGGGTCATCCGGGCCAGCAGGAGATCGGCCTGACCTTCGCCGCCGACACGCTGCCGCCCCGCGGCGACCGCGGCGCCCAGTTCGCCCTGCTGGAACGGACTTTCGCCGATGTCGGCTGGCACGCCCGGGAATTCCTGACCGCGGCCCGCCAAGCCCCCGACTTCGCCCTGGACACCTACGACCAGGTCCACATGCCCCGCTGGCACGACGGCCGCGTGGTCCTCCTCGGCGACAGCGCCTGGTGCGCCAGCCCCCTCAGCGGCCTCGGCACCGCCCTCGCCCTGGGCGGCGCCGCCGAACTGGCCGCAGCTCTCCACGCGGCAGGAGCGCCCGACGATCTGGGCCACCTACCCGACGCACTGACGACATTCGAGGCGGTCATGCGCCCCCGCGCCGCCTCCGCGCAACAACTGCCTCCGGGCCGCGTGGCCGCAGCAGCCCCGAAATCGGCGCTGGGCATCCGATTCAACGCCTGGGTCATGCGCACGGTGCAGTCCCCGCTCCTGCGCCCCGTCATCCGCCGCGCCTTCGCCGCCACCGAACACGGCCGCGCGGCAACGGAAGCCGATGCGGTCCAGTCGAATCTCAAGTAGGCCCGCGCCGCAGCCGGGGTTCTCGACCGCGCCGGATCGGTGGGCTCGTCCCGGCGCGACCCGGTCTGCTGGGTTCGGGCTGCGCAACGGCGACTCCGTTGACGGCACGCGAACCGACTGAGACGATCGGTTGGATCATTTGGGGGAACAATGGCTTTCAGCCGACTCGTCGACATCGGGATCGTGGGTGCGATCAACAGTTCTCTGCTGCTGGTGATCCTCGTCCGCATGGTGGTGGGCCGTCGTACGCGGCCACCCGCCCGGACGGACAGCGCCGGGACGGTCACCGCGCCGCGCGCCGACGCGGTGCTCGTTGCTGCCACCGCCTCTATGGTGATCTACTATCTCGTCTTCGGCGCCTGGGTCATCCGGCCGAGCCTGGCGGGACCTTATCTCGCTGATCCGCGACCGTGGTCCGCCAGCGTGGGAATCGTTCTCGCATTGCTGTCGACGGCGCTGATCGTCTGGGCGTTCACGGTTTTCGCCTCCTGGCGGCTGCGCGCCGAGATCGACGAGAATCATGAACTCATGACGGAGGGACCGTTCGGCCTGGTTCGTCATCCGATCTATACCGGGCTTGTCGGCGTCTACGCGAGCACTCTGTTCGTGGTGCCGACGGTCGGATTCTTGATCGCCGTTGTGCTCATCGCGGTGGTGCACGACTATCGGGCGCGGACCGAGGAAGGTGTGCTGCGCTCGGTGTTCGGCAACCGGTACACGTCCTATATCGGCCACACCAAACGATTCGTCCCCGGCGTCTACTAGGTTCGGCCACAGCGATATCCAACACTCGAGCCCGCTCCGGAGAACTGGAGCGGGCTCGACTGCTATCGGATATGTAGGGGAAGGCTCAGCTGACGACCTTGGCGGCGGCGCGGTCGATGAGGTATTCGACCAGGGGCATGAGGACGTTCTTGCAGGAGCCGCGGTCACGGGCGTCGCACAGGAGGACCGGTATGTGCTCGTCGAGGTCGAGGGCGTCGCGGACCTCGACCGGCGTGTAGAGGGGTGCGCCTTCGAAGCAGTTGACCGCTACGGTGAAGGCGACGCCGCGGCGTTCGAAGAAGTCGATCGCTGCGAAGGAACCTTCCAGGCGGCGGGTGTCGGCCAGGACCACCGCGCCCAGGGCGCCGCGGGCCAATTCGTCCCAGAGGAACCAGAATCGGTCCTGGCCGGGGGTGCCGAACAGGTACAGGACCAGGCTCTGGTCGATGGTGATGCGGCCGAAGTCGAGGGCCACCGTGGTGGTGGTCTTGCCCTCCACGCCGCGCAGATCGTCCACGCCCGCCGAGAGCTCGGTAATGAGCTCTTCGGTGCGCAGCGGGGTGATCTCGCTGATGGTCGACACCATGGTCGTTTTGCCGACGCCGAAACCGCCCGCGATGAGGATCTTCACCGAGGCGGCCAGGGGCCGGGAGTTGTCAAAGTTTTCGGATGCCATCGAGAACTGCTCGCAAAATGTTGAGGTCACCGGGTGTGGTCTCGGGGGAGGCCGGTGCACGGAGGTTGAGGATGCCGTCTGAGATGAGGTCGCCGACAAGGATTTTGGTCACCGCGAGCGGTAGCCGCATGGCGGCCGATACCTCGGCCACCGAGAGCGGGAGCCGGCACAACCGCACGATATCGGTGTATTCCGGCTCGACACGGCGCAGCGGCGGGGCGGCATTGGGCACCACCACCACCGTGAGCATGTCCAGATCGTGCCCCGCGCCCATGGTTCGGCCGCCGGTCCGGGCGTAGGGGCGCACCAACGGACCGGCAGCGTCATCGAACCAATGTTCCCCCGGCCCCGCCATCATGACAGGTGGGGATTGACCTGTCCGGCCAGATGGTGGCGCGGGGTGGTGGACAGATAGGTGCCGACACGCTGCACCGTCAGGTTCATTTCATAGGCGACCATGCCGAGATTGGCCTGCTCGGTCGCCTGCAGGGCGTGACAGGCGTGGCTCCCGGCGGCGGTCACGAACAGCACCGCCCGATCCAGTTCGATGACCGCCTGGCGCACACCGCCACCGTCGAATCGGGCGCCCGCGCTGCGGGCCAGTCCGTAGAGGGTGGAGGACATGGCGCCGAAGTGCTCGGCGTCCTCACGGCTCATGGCGGAGGAACGGCCCAGTAACAGGCCGTCGGTGGAGTGCACAACGGCGTGCCTGACGCCAGCTAGCCGATCGACCAGATCGTCGAGTAGCCAGTTGATGTCACCAGCGTTTGAGGTGGTCACCGTCGCCTTCCTGTCGGTCGGGGAATGGGTTGGACACAGGCTCGGACGCACCGGGATCGGCCCGGCGGCCCTGCCTGGTTCCGTTTTCGATGGCGGACATGAGGTCTCGGGCCTGCTCGGCCGTGCGGGTGGGCTGGGACGAAGTCTCGGGGGACGTCGTGTCCTGCGCCAATTCCGGTGCGAGACTTGCCTGCCGGCGCCTACGCGGGAGCGCGGGCCGGACGTCGGAGCCAGTGTACTGGGCGCGCCGGGATTCTCGAGGCCGGAAACCGATTTCCGGTTGCGGCGCCGGAATGCTCGGCCGGTGTGGCGGATTCGGCTCGGTGGGGGGTTCGTAGGGTTTGGCGGACTCCTCGAACGAGCGGGCCGGGGAGGCGAACGCGTCGAAAGCGGGTGCGGGGGAGTACAGCGGGGTGAGCGGGCGTTCGGGCGCGGTCGGACCGGGCCGGGCCGGGAGCGCGGGAGGGGCGTCGAGCTGGCGCATCTCACCGGTGTGGAACGACTCCGAGGTACGGAACGGCTCTCCCGTAGGGAACGGCTCTGCCGTAGGGAACGACTCCGCCGCATGGAACGACTCGGCCTGCGGCTGCGCCGCAACGGCTTCCAGCTGTTTGGGCACGGCCGGGATCTCCCCGGTGCCCGGGGCGGCCACCGTCAGGCTGGAGGGAATCAGCACGATGGCGCGCACGCCGCCGTAATCGGATTCGGTGAGCCGCACCGAGATGCCATTGCGGACCGCCAGCTGGGCGACCACGAACATGCCGAGGCGGGAATCCTCCGACAGCGTGTTGACGCCGAAATCCGGTGGATTGCGCAGCATCTCGTTGACCCGTTCGAGCTCGGACTCGGGCATGCCCATGCCCTGGTCCACGATCTCCACGGCAATGCCCTTGCCCACCACATTGCCGCGCACCTCGACCTGCGAGGTCGGCGGGGAGAAGTGGGCGGCATTGTCGACCAGTTCGGCCACCAGGTGCACGAGGTCGGCCACGGCGCTGCCCGCCACCGCGATCTCGGGCAGGCGGGTGATCTTCACGCGGGTGTAGTCGAGCGCCTCGCCGACACCCGAGCGCACGACCTCCACCAGCGCCACCGGATTGCGCCACTGCCGACCCGGCTGGCCGCCCGCCAGAATGATCAGGTTCTCGGCATTGCGGCGCTCGCGGGTGGCGAGATGGTCGAGGCGGAAGAAGATTTCGAGCAGGGACGGATCTTCCTGCTTGGATTCGGCGTCGTCGAGCACTTCCAGCTGGCGGTGCACGACCACCTGCGAGCGGTGGGCGATATTGAGGAACACCGCCTTCACGCCCTCCCGGGTGCGGGCCTCGGTGACGGCGGCCTCGACGGCGGCCTCGTGGGCGTGGCTGAAAGCCTTGGCCACCTGGCCGATCTCATCGCTGCCGAAGTCCAGCGGCGGGGTCTCGGCGGCGACGTCGACATCCTTGCCGTCGCGCAGCTGGGTCATGATCTGCGGCAGCCGGTCGTCGGCCAGGGCGAGGGTCTGGTCGCGCAAGCGCTTGAGGCGGCGAATGATTCGGTTGGCCAGCACCAGCGCGACCCCGAACGCCGAGACGGCCACCAGGAACATGCCGCCACCGGCGATGAGGGAGTTGCGGGCGTACTCCTCTCCCGCTTGCTCGGACAGGCCCTGGGCGTGCAGGTTCTGGACGTCCCACAGGGTGAGCAACGCCTGATTGACCTTGCTGACCGTATCCCGCCATTCCGCCTCGGTGAAGGCCAGCGGCACGGGTTTCGGATCCGGGTTGGTGACCGGGTCCAGCGCGCGTGCCATGAGGGAGTTCTCCATCATGATCAGGCGCTGCCAGTTCTGGCCGTTGATGAGGGTGGCGGCATTGATGGTCTCGGCGTCGTCCTCGTCGCGCGCGAGGGCTTCGACGCTGATGCGGTAACCGCCGGTCAGGCGCGCGTATTCGATGCCCAGCTCCGGCGGCAGCGTGCCGTCGTGCAGCAGCACTTCCGCCAATCCCGCGCTGCGGGTCAGCATTTCGGAGGCCGAGATGAGGGTGAGGGTTTCGCCGGTCTCGACGGCGACCTCGGAGCTTGGCGCGGTGATCATGACGACGCTGGTGCCGACCGAGACCAGATCGAGCAGATGGCCGTAGAAGGTGTAGGCGTCCGCGAAGGGCAGCACGCCCGCGTCCACCTGGGTGCGGACGGCCGCCAGCTGCCGGGTCAAGGTCTGGAAGCCGCCGACGTCACCGGTAACCCCTTGCGGCCCCAGGGCTTCCATCTTCGCCGTGATGGGCTCGAGCAGGATGATGGCCGCGTCCATCCGTAATCGGGCTTCGGACAGGGCTTTCGGATTCGGTTCCTCTCCGGCCAGCTGCGCCAGCGTCACCTGCCGCTCGGCCTGGACCGCGTTGACCAATTCCCGGGTGGTCGGGGTGGCATCTTGTAGCGCGGCCCCCCACTCACGTGCGTGATTGCCCTGTGCCACCAGATATCCCGCGCCACCCACGCCGATCACGAGCAGCGCCGCGCTCGGAACCAATGCGATGGCGAGAACACGGGTCCGGACACCGAGCCTCGCTCTGAACATTTGCGCAACGTATCGGGACGTAGGTCACACTCGCCGGTTCGATCCCGTTGAGCGGGAGAGTAATTGACAAGGTGCGCTATGCGTGCACCGGAATGAATCGCGCATCGGCCCGAAAGTGGCGTCGCGGCTCAATCGAATCGCCTGGCCTTCGTGGAAAGGAAGGCGCCGACCCGCTGGACGGTCAGATTCATCTCGTAGGCGACCATGCCCAGATTGGCCTGCGGCCCCGCCTGCAGGGCCAGGCACGCATTCGATCCGGCGGCGGTCACTCACAGCACCGCCCGCTCCAGTTCGATCACGGCCTGCCGGACCCCGCCCCCGTTGAACCGATGCCCCGCACTGCGTGACAACCCGTACAGCGTGGAGGACATGGCCCCGAAGTGCTCCGCTTCCTCGCGGTCCATCCCGGCCGACCGCCCCAGGAGCAAGCCGTCGGTGGAATGCACCACGGCATGGCGGACGCCCGCCAGTTTGTCCACGAGATCGTCGAGTAGCCAGTCGAGGTCACCGGCGGGTGAACTGGTCACCATCACCTTCCTGTCGGTAGTGGTTGGGCGGAGTTCCATCTGGATCGGCCTGCCGACCCTGCCGGGTCCCGATCTCGATGGCGGACATGAGGTCTCGCGCCTGCTCGGCGGTGCGCTGTCCAGGCGCGGGCGGGGCCTCGGTCCCGGCGGGTCCCGGCTCGTGCGCCAATTCCGTTGCGAGATTGGCTTGCCGAGCACGGCGCGGCAGGGCGGGGCGGCTGTCGCCACCGGGCGTGTGCGGGGCGGCATCCGGCTGCGAGCGCGCGACGGGCGGCGCGAGCTGCTGGACCTGGCCGGTATCGGCGCGCGGGAGTGCGGCGGTGGGTGGCGTGTATTCGGCTGTCCTGGAGTCGATGCGGCGGCGCAGGGCCAGTTGTTCGGAGTCGTAGTCGGGACCGGCTTGTGCCCCCGCGATGAGACCGGCGGGAATCAGGACGATGGCGCGGATGCCGCCGTAGTCGGATTCGGCGAGCTTGACAGCGATGCCGTTGCGTTCGGCGAGCAGGGAGACGACGAACAGGCCCAGGCGCGAGTCTTCGGAGAGCGTGGTGACGCCGAAATCGGCGGGGGTGGCGAGCAGGGTATTGAGGCGAGCCAGTTCCGAGCCCGGAATACCCATGCCCTGGTCGCTGATTTCGAGGGCGACGCCGCGGCCGACCGTATGGCCGCTGATCGACACCTGGGACTGGGGCGGGGAGAAGGCCGTGGCATTGTCCATGAGCTCGGCGAGCAGATGGATGAGATCGCCGACTGCCGTCCCGGCGACGAAAGTCTCGGGGAGGCGGCCGGTTCGGACGCGTGTGTAGTCGATGGTCTCGCCGACGGCGCTGCGGACCAGTTCCATCAGGGGGACCGGATTGCGCCATTGGCGGCCCGGGCGGCCACCCGCGAGAATGACCAGGTTCTCGGCATTGCGGCGTTCCCGGGTGGCGAGATGATCGAGGCGGAAGAAGATATCGAGCAGCGCCGGATCCTCTTGCCGGGATTCGGCCTCGTCGAGCAGTTCGAGCTGTTTGTGCACGACCACCTGGCTGCGGTGGGCGATATCGAGGAAGACGGCCTTCACACCCTCGCGGGTGCGGGATTCGGCGAGGGCGAAGGTCTGATCGCGCAAACGCTTGAGGCGGCGGATGATCCGATTGGCCAGCGCCAGCGCGACGAGGATGGCGCCGAGGGCGATCACGAGCATGCCCGCGCCCGCCCACAGCGAATTGCGCGTGGTCTCGGCGGCGGCATCGCTGGCCAGGCGCTGCGCGTGCGCGCTCTGGGACTGCCAGAGATCGGCCAGCGCCCGTTGCGCCAGTGCGGCTTCCATGGCGCCCAGCCGCTGCCAGGCCGCGCCGGTGATGAGCGCCTGCACCGCGGCCATCTGGTCGGTGTCGGTGGTGACGAGCAGGCGTTCGATCCGCGTGCGGTAATAGCCGACCCGGCGAATGAACTCGTCGGACAGCTCGGCGGTGAGGCCGGTATCGGTGGCCAGGGCCGCGCCCAATGCGGTGGCGCGGCTCATGGATTCGAGGCCCTGGAGCACCTCGCTCGCATCCGCCAATTCGGTCGCGGTGGCGGCGTCCGGGGCGGTCTGCTGTGCGATCTCGGTACCGGCGGCCACCAGTTCGGGCATCCGGCTGTAGAAGGCGTAGGCGTCGCCGAGCGGCAGGGTGCCCGCATCGATTCCGGCGCGAATGCCGGTGAGCCTCTCGCCGAGCGCGCTGAAAGCCGCGGTGGCGTCGCCCATTTCGCTCGGGCCGATACTGGCAAGCCGCGATTGCGCCGGGGCGAGCAGGCGCAGCGCATTGTCCAGGCGCAGCCGCGCTGCGGTCAGCTCGCGAATATCGGGTGCGGCGCCGACCGTGTGCCACAGCGAGATCCGGCGTTCGGCCTGGACGGCCTCGATGATCTCGCGGGTGGGCGTGATACCGGCCTGGAGCTCATCGGCCCAGGTGCGGGCCTCGGCGGAGCGATCGACGAGCGCGCCCGCCGCGCCCGCGCCGACGACCACCAACGCCGGGCTCGGCACCAGTGCGATCGCCATAATCCGGATCCGGACACCGAGCCGCCGTCTGAGCATTGCCCGAGGGTAGCTATCCGGCCTCGGAATTCATGGGCCGAGTCCTTTTGAGCAGGAACACATTTGACGCGCGCGGCGGGCATCCGGTAAGCCCGCCCGCGACGCGTCGGATGGGTGGCGAAGGCTATTCGGCCTGCAGGATGGCGAACGGCGCGCCCATCGGATCCTGGAACATGGCCATGCGCCCGATCCCCGGGACGTCCATGACCGGAATCAGCGTGGCGGCACCGGCCTCGGTCGCCCTGGCGGCGGTGGCGTCACAGTCGGTCACACCGAAGTACGGATGCCATTCGGAGAGATTCCCGGCGTCCAGATTGTCCTGGTGCAGTTGCATGATGCCGCCCTGCCCGGTGTCGGCGCCCTCGGCCTCGGGGCTGGAGACGACCGAATAGACCACCTCACCCATGTCCTTGTCGTCGGCATTGCATCCGAATACGGCGCGATAGAAGTCCTTCGCCCCCGGCCCGTCGGTGGTGTAGAGCTCCGTCCAGGACAGCGCGCCCGGTACCCCGGCGACTTCCATGCCGCGGGTCTGCGCCGGTTGCCACACGGCGAATTCGGCGCCGGTCGGATCGGTATAGGCGGCCATGCGCCCGAATTCGAATACGTCGCCCGGCGGCACGCGCACCGCGCCCCCGGCGTCCTCGACGAGCTTGGTGGTGGCGTCCGCATCGGAGGTGTGGAAGTACAGCGTCCATGCCGGTGACGCGCCCTCGTCGGTGAGCGGGCCGATACCGCCCACCATCTTGCCGTCCGACAGGAAGAATCCGTACCCGCCGGACTCCGGTCCCGCGGACTGGACGTCCCAGCCGAACACCTGCCCGTAGAAGGCGACCGAGGCGTCGATATCGGGAGATCCGAGGTCGATCCAGGTGGGAGTGCCCGGAACATAGTTCGTTGTCAACATGGCAGTTCCTCCGGTCAGAGTGATGTGCCAGCGCTTCCTCGAGCCGGCCCGAGCAGCTTGCCCCTTCAAACGGTAGGGGAGCCGGAGGCCGGAGATGTCCTGTTTGCGGGCCGACACGGCGAGTCTCCGGTCCTCACCGTGTCGGCCCGGGGGTGCTTACTGGTGGATGTCGTCGTCCATGCGCTCGCCGAGCCGGTCGCGTTCGTCCGCGGCGGCGGCCAGCACCGACGCGCCTTGCCGCTTGCCGAACTTCCATTCGTTGAACACCAGGTTGAGCAGGACCGCGGCGACCGCGGCGGCGGAGGTGCCGGATTCCAGGACCACGGCGATCTTGGACGGGAAGGCGTGCCAGAACTCCGGGGCCGCAACGGGAATGAGGCCGAATCCGATGCCGACCGCGACGACGATCAGATTGAGATTGTCCTTGTAATCCACCCGGGCGAGGGTGCGGATACCGCTCGCCGCCACCGTGCCGAAGAGCACCAGGCCCGCGCCGCCCAGGACGGGATACGGAATTCCGGCGACAATCGCGCCGACCACCGGGAGCAGGCCGAGCAGCACCAGAATGAGGCCACCGGCCGCCACGGCGAATCGGCTCTTGATTCCGGTCAGCGCCACCAGGCCGACATTCTGTGCGAACGCGCTACAGGTGAAGGATCCGAAAATCGGTGCGGCCGCGGTGGAGAGCATATCGGCGCGCAGACCGTCGGCGACACGGCGGGAATCGACATCGGTCTCCAGGATTTCGCCGATGGTGAGAATGTCGGCGGTCGTCTCGATGAGCGTCACCAGAATGACGATCGTCATGGCGACGATGGCGCCGAGTTCGAATGTCGGGGAACCGAAATACAGCGGTTGCGGCGCCGCGACGAGTGCGGCGTCACCGACATTGGAGAAATCGGCCTTGCCCGCCACGGCGGCGATGACGGTACCGGCCACCAGGCCGATGAGAATCGACAGCCGCTAGATCGCGCCCTGGAACAGGCGGCTGATCGCCAGAATGATCAGCAGTGTCAGACCGGCGAATCCGATATTGCCCATCGAGCCGTACTCGGGATCGGATTGGTTGTTGCCCAGCGCCCATCGGAAGGCGACCGGCATGAGCGACAGGCCGATCACGGTAATGATCGTGCCGGTCACCACCGCGGGAAAGAATCGCACCAACTGCGCGAAGAACGACGACAGCACCAGGCCGATCACACCGGCGACAATGATGGAGCCGAATACCGGGCGGAGTCCGCCGTCGCTGGCGATCGCCACCATGGTCGAGACGCCCGCGAACGAAACGCCCTGCACGATGGGCAATCTGCTGCCGAACGGACCGATGCCGAGCGTCTGCAGCAGGGTGGCGAGACCCGAGACGAACAGCGCCGCGGTGACCAGCAGGGCCATATCCGCGGCGGAGAGCCCGGCCGCGCCGCCGACAATGAGCGGTGGTGCGATCACGCCGCCGTACATGGTCAGAATGTGTTGGGTCCCATAGGCAGCCAGCTGTCCGGGCGAGTGTTTCGCGTCCTCCGGCCGATTCGATTCCGGCTGATTCCGACGCCACTTGACTAATCCCATACCGCGTCCTTCTTCAAGTGCTGGGGATGATTCTCCAGTGCGTGGAAATGTGACAGCCGCCACGGAGTCGTGGCTAGCGTAGGGACCTCTATATTCACGGTCGCTCGATGCCGCACCGTTGGAGGTTCGGCCGGTTGCCGTTAGTGGTTCGTTGGTGGATGCAGAGTCGCACCGCTGAACATCTGTGCAGACAAACAGCACGGGTGATCCGAACCGCGGTCGGCGCGGGGGCTTATCAACCAACCGAGAAGGTGAGAAGACCATGTCCAGCGCCCCCAAATCCGCGCTGAAGCGTGCCGCGATGGCAGCTTCGGCATTCGCGCTCGCGGTCGGCGCGATTCAGCTCGGCACGGCTCCGGCGTACGCCGTGGCGGGCCCGACCTCGAAGTACGAGTGCCGCGATGTGCAAACTCCCGGCAGCCTTTTCCCCGGTGAGGAAGTGGCGTGCACGCTCACGGTGAGCACCGCTGGTAACGACACGTTCACCAATGTGGTTGCCGAGGTGACCATTCCGGCCAGCACGACCTATCAGACCGGCGGCACGCTGCAGGGCACGCAGAAGGTCGTGTTCAATCTGGGTGAGATCACCAAGGCCAAGAGCGGTTCCGCCACGCTGACCGTCATGGTCAACGGCCAGACGCCCGCCAACACCGCCGTTTCCAGTGAGGCCGTGGTCAAGGGCTTCGCGCCGAACGGCGCGTTCGACACCACCGCGGCGTCCAATACGCTCACGACCACCACCACCGGTGCCGGGCAGGGCGGGACGCTGGTGGCCAAGGAGGACCGGGCGTCGGTGAATACCTTCGGCAAGGCCGAGACTCCGATCTCGGATCTGGTCGACGCCCCGGCCGGGGTCACCCCCAAGATCGAACTGGTGACCAGTGCGGAGCCCAAGAAGGGTTACGTCATGTCCTCGATCATCGACAATGGCCAGAAGATCGCTTGGTCAGCGCTGTGCACCGCGACGGCGACCGAGAAGACCGAATCCTTCACCGTCAAGATCACGGCCAATGGCCTGGCGCCCGTCGAGGCGAAGGTGACGGTGCTGCTCGGCAACAATGTGGCGAACCAGGGGCTCGTACAGCCCGCCGACTGCGCGCCCAAGCCCTGATCCCACCGCGCAGCCGTTCCTCGGACAACACGGTCGGTGCGACTCTCCGGAGTCGCGCCGACCGTGTTTCGTTGGTGCGTCCGGATGCGAGAAACCCTGGCGGGCAGCGCAACCCGAGTGGCTGGAAATGTCGATGTCGGCGCTCGCGGTGGCCGATAGCGTCAGCGGGCGACGCCCGGATCCGCGCCAACTCACGGCCTGGCTCCGGCCTCCGGGGTAGATTAGGTGTACTGGAAGTTACTTGTAAGTAGGAGGCGACGATGCCCGTGCCGGCACCCGCGGTGTTCGAACGGTTGAAGACGTTCGCGGCGGTGGACACGACCGAGGAGCGTGATGTCTGCGCGATCACCGAAGTGTTCACCGGCACCACGCTGGGCGCTGTTCCGGTGGGCACGGCAACCGATGTGACCGTCGCCGTCGCCAAAGCGCGCGCCGCTCAAAAGGAACGGGCCGCCCGCCCCGCCAAGGATCGCGCCGCGGTCTTCGAGCGCTATCGTGCGCTGGTGGTGGAGAACCGCGAATACCTCATGGACGTGGTGCAGGCCGAGACCGGCAAGGCGCGCTGGGCGGCTCAGGAAGAGATCATGGGCCTGATCTTCGCGGCCCGCTATTTCTCCCGCGTCGCACCGCAACTGCTGTCCTCGCACAGTGTGCCCGGCGCCTTCCCGATTTTGAACCGTGTTTCGGTGCGCGCGGTGCCCAAGGGCGTGGTCGGCGTGATCGCGCCGTGGAACTATCCGATGCTGCTGTCCATCGGCGACTCCATTCCCGCCCTGCTCGCCGGAAACGGCGTGGTGGTCAAGCCCGACAGCCAGACCCCGTACTCCTCACTGGCCAATGCCGAACTGCTGGCGCGCGCGGGCCTGCCGCGCGACCTGTTCGCCGTGGTCACCGGTCCCGGCACCGTCGTCTGCACGGCCATCGTGGACCAGTGCGACTACCTCATGTTCACCGGCTCCTCGGCCACCGGCCGCACTCTCGCCGAACAGTGCGGCCGCCGCCTCATCGGCTTCTCCGCCGAACTCGGCGGCAAGAACCCCATGATCGTCACCCGCGACGCCAACCTCGACAAGGCCGCCAAAGCCGCGGTGCGCGCCTGCTTCTCCAATGCGGGCCAGCTCTGCATCTCCATCGAACGTCTCTACGTCGACCAGTCGGTCGCCGCCGCCTTCACCGACAAATTCGTAGCCGCGGTCCACGCCGCCAATCTCGGCGCGTCCTACGACTTCTCCGCCGATATCGGCAGCCTCATCTCCGAAGCCCAGCTCGAAACCGTCACCAAACACGTAGCCGACGCCGTCTCCAAGGGCGCGAAAGTCCTGGCCGGTGGCAACCCCCGCCCCGACCTGGGCCCCCTCTTCTTCGAACCCACCGTCCTCACCGATGTCACCGACGCCATGGAATGCGGCCGCAACGAAACCTTCGGCCCCCTCGTCTCCATCTACCCCGTAGCCGACATCGAAGAGGCCATCACCCGCGCCAACGACATCGAATACGGCCTCAACGCCAGCGTCTGGGCCGGTTCCAAATCCGAAGGCGAGCGCATAGCCGAACGCCTCCACGCGGGCACCGTCAACATCGACGAGGGCTACGCCCCCGCCTGGGGCACCACCGGCGCCCCCATGGGCATCTCCGGCATAGGCCGCCGCCACGGCCCCGACGGTCTCCTCAAGTTCACCGAACCCCAAACGGTGGTCGTCACCCGCTTCTTGAATCTCGATGCCCCACCACTGATTTCGCAGGACAAATGGCAGCCCTTCCTCATGGGGGTTGCGCGAGTCATCCGCTTCCTCCCCGGCCGCTGAACCGGCGACACGAGTGAGAACCCCGGCGATGCCACGCCGGGGTTCGGATGTATTTGCGCAGGAAACCGGGCCGAAGTTGCCGAGATCTGGTACACTAGACGTATGGGCGAGTCCATCCCGACCCGGCAGGAGGTCGCCGACAGCCTGGCCCGGCTGCACGTCGATCCCGCGGTCGACCTCGCCGCTGCGCAGGCGGCCGAGGCTGAAGCCCGGCGCCGCTCCCGCGACACCGCCGCATGAACCGAGGCGATGTCTACATCCACGCCCTGACCGTCAGCGACACCCCCTCACCACGCCGTGAGTTGGTGGTCATCGTCTCGGATCAGTCCGTAATAAACTCCCCGTACCAGTGGCTCCAAGGTGCCCCGATCTCGGAAGCGGATCCTGGCCACGCCCTCGCTACCTCCACGTCGCACGGCTGGGCCGACGTACTCGGGAAGAAGCGGTTGTCCGTCCATGGCTGACAACCCAGGTCGGAGCCCTGACGAGTGAGGAAATAGCGGCACTCAACAGGCGTATGAAGATCGCACAAGGCTTGGACGACCCGGAGGACAGCTAGTCCAGCAGGGTTGGGGGAACGCGGAGCAGCCCATTGCGGTGATCGCCCTGGGTGAGCACTGGCCGGGCCAGGATGTGCTGCGACCGGCCGTCGAGGACCGGGTTGGGGGACTACGCGGAGGGAATCGCCATGAGGGTGGCTTGCATGAGGGCCATTGGGCGGGAATCGGTTGTGTCGGAGGTGACTTCGGCTTGGCAGATGGTGAGGGTGCGGCCGGAGCGGATGACCGTGGCTATGGCTTGAAAGCGGTCGCCGACGGCCGGGCTCATGAGGTTGACCTTGAATTCGACGGTGAGGATGTCGTGGTCGAGGGGCTGGAGGGACATGGCGGCGTAGCCGCAGGCGGAGTCGGCGAGGGTGGTGAGGGCGCCTGCGTGGACGAAGCCGTTCTGTTGGCATAGGTCGGCGCGGAACGGGAGTTCGAGGACTACGCGGCCGGGGGCCAGGCTTGCGATGCCGATTCCCAGTGTGGTGAGCAGGGTTTGGCGGGCGATGCTGGCGCGGAGGCGGGCGTCCTGGTCGGGGCTCAGCGTGTCGCTGTCGGTGTCCACCGAGCCATTCTCGCGGGCGGGGCGGCGAAGGTCGTTCCGGGTGCTATTCGGATTCGACGAGGGCGCAGAAGTAGTCGCGGGCTTGGGTGAGGGTCAGGCCGGTGCGGTAGCGGCCGCCGTCGTCGGTAACGGTGCATTCCTTACCGGTGGCGGTCCCGGTGGTGTCGGGGGTCAGGAGTACTTCGGCGGTGACAATGGGGACCAATTGGTCGTCCTCGTAGATCCAGAAGCTGTAGAACGATCCTTTTCCGGCCGGGAGTTTTCCGTCGGTGACGGTGTATCCGGCCTCGGTGGATTCGATTCCGAGACCGTTGAATTCACCGGTTCGCGTGAAGTCGGCGGTCGTGCCGGTGGCGTGGTAGACGGCGTAGGTGACCGAGTAGGCGTAGAGGTCCAGGGGGACGGGGAGTTCGTCGCGGCCGTCGGCGTCGGTGTCCAGCAACTGGGGGATGGACCAGGCGGTGTAGACGTTATGCTCGGTAATCGTTTGCAGGGGAGTGCCATCCGGTGCGATCACATCGATCGTGAGGACACCGGTGCGGCCGGAAATGCCGCGACGCACCTCGAGGTCGGGGCCCGTGGGATCGGCGGATTCGACTCGGCAATCGGGGAGCGGCTCGGCCGAGGTGGTGCGCACGCATACCGGGAGCACACCCTAGACAGGCTCGGGGCTGCCGGTCGGGGTGACGGTGGTCGTCGAAGGCTTTGCGGCCGTGGTCGATTGGTCCGTCACCTCTGACGGCGCGGTCGTACTCGTGGCCGCGCCGGACACCCCGTCACCCGGCACCCCGCTGACGCTGTCACACCCCGAAACACCCAGCACAACAGCAGCAATCACAAACCAGACCGCGGAGTTCCTCCCCATGGCGCAGAGCATAACGGGGCCTGCCCGCGAGTCTCGGCGGGGGGGGGGCGACAGCGCGGCCGGCCCGGAGAAACCGGCCGCGCCATCTCTCATCCGGCTAAGTCCGCGCCGCGCGGTGGGGCGGGAGCCGCTTCCAACGCCGCCGCTTCGGCGTCGGTGAACAACCGAGACCGGATGATGAATCGGACTCCCTCGGGGGCTTCGAGGGAGAAGCCGCCGCCGCGGCCGGGGACCACGTCCACGGTGAGGTGGGTGTGGCGCCAGTATTCGTATTGGTCGGCGCTCATCCAGAACGAGGTGTCGGGGAAGACGCGGCCGAGCAGGACGTCGGCGGCGCCTACCCGGAACTCGCCCAGGGGGTAGCACATTGGCGAGCTGCCGTCGCGGCAGCCGCCGGACTGGTGGAACATGACCGGACCGTGGTGGGTGATCAGTCCCTGCAGGACGTCGGCCGCGGCGTCGGTGATGCCCACGCGGGACACCGAACCCGTTTTCATGCTAATCCTCCAAGTGTGTGATGCGGCAACACGACTCGACTTCAGAAGAATCCGAGCTTCTTGGGGGAGTAGCTGACGAGTAGGTTCTTGGTCTGCTGGTAGTGGTCGAGCATCATCTTGTGGGTCTCGCGGCCGATACCGGACTTCTTGTAACCGCCGAAGGCCGCGTGCGCCGGATAGGCGTGGAAGCAATTGGTCCACACCCGACCGGCTTTGATGGCGCGACCCAGGCGGTAAGCCGCGCCACCATCGCGGGTCCAGACGCCCGCGCCCAGACCGTACAGGGTGTCGTTGGCAATGGTGATCGCTTCGGCCTCACTGTCGAAGCGGGTCACCGCCACCACCGGGCCGAAGATCTCCTCCTGGAAGATCCGCATGTCATTGCGGCCCTCGAAAATGGTCGGCTCGATGTAGTAGCCATTGGGCAGGCCCTCGACCTTGCGCATCTCGCCGCCGGTGAGCACCTTGGCGCCCTCTTTGCGGCCGATATCGATGTAGGACAGGACCTTCTCGTATTGATCGTTGCTGGCCTGCGCGCCGATCATGGTCGAATCGTCGAGCGGATTCCCGCCCTTGATGGCCTTGGTGCGCTCGATGCAGCGGCCGATGAACTCGTCGTAGATGGACGAGTGAATCAGCGCACGCGACGGACAGGTACAGACCTCGCCCTGATTGAGCGCGAACATGACGAACCCTTCGACCGCCTTGTCCAGGAAGTCGTCGTCGGCCGCGGCCACATCCGGCAGGAAGATATTGGGGCTCTTCCCGCCCAGCTCCAGGGTGACCGGAATGATGTTCTCACTGGCGTACTGCATGATGAGCCGCCCGGTGGTGGTCTCACCGGGGAAGGCGACCTTGGCCACGCGCGGACTGGACGCGAGGGGTTTGCCCGCTTCGACGCCGAAACCGTTGACCACATTGAGAACTCCGGGCGGCAGCAGATCGGCGATCATCTCGACGACCAGCAGCAGTGAGGCCGGGGTCTGTTCGGCGGGCTTGATGACGACGCAGTTGCCCACCGCCAGCGCGGGCGCCAGCTTCCAGGCCGCCATGAGAATGGGGAAGTTCCACGGAATGATCTGCCCGACGACGCCGAGCGGTTCGTGGAAATGATACGCGATGGTGTCGGCATCGATTTCGGCCAGTGAACCCTCTTGTGCGCGAATGCATCCCGCGAAGTACTGGAAGTGATCGACGGCCAGCGACAAGTCCGCGGCAAGCGTTTCGCGGACCGGTTTGCCGTTCTCCCACGTCTCCGCGACCGCGAGCTTCTCCAGATTCGCTTCGAGTCGGTCGGCGATGCGGTTGAGAATATTGGCACGCTCGGTCACAGCCGTGGCACCCCACGCGTCGGCGGCGCGGTGGGCGGCCTCGAGGGCCAGATCGATATCGGCGGCGCTGGAACGCGCTACCTCGCAGAAGGTTTCACCGTCGACGGGCAAGGGATTGTCGAAGTACCGGCCCTCTATCGGGGCTTTCCAGTCACCGCCGATGAAGTTGTCATAGCGGCGGGCAAAACTGACAATACTGCCGTCGCTGCCGGGTTTGGCGTAGATCATGGCGCGGCTCCTGATCGCAGACCTGTGGGTGACGGGGGTCACTATGAACCGCGAAGGTTGGCGTATGGTTGGCGCGAGGTTGGTGAAACGTCGGCTAGTCACAGCCTGTGGGTTGCAAGGGGTTACGCGCGCATCGCGGTGTGCAGACGGGCGGTCGCCAAGGCACGCCGACTGTCCCCGTGGGGCAGCAAACGCATGGCGTGCTCGTGGATTTCGATATCGTCCGGGCAGCGCTGCCCGAACCGGAGCGCGTGTTCGGGATTCCGATCGGCCAGCACGGCGGTGCGCAGGCAGACGTCGAGGTGTTCGCGCCACTGCACAATGCCCGGAACATCCGAATCCGGCAGCAGCGGACCGCGATACAGGCGGACGGCGGTGGTCATATCCCCGGCCTCCAGGGCCGCGAGCAGTTCGAGGGCATCGCAGGCCATGGGCTCGGTGAGCATATAGCGACGATCGGCGACCTGGCCGTCGGTGGCGCGGCGCAGCCGGGAGACATCGGCCTTGAGCGTGCTCGACGACACCGACCGCTCGCCGTACACGGCCTCGTGCAAGCGTTCCGGGGTGTACCCCTCGGGTTCCAGGGCCAGCAGGGTGAGGATTTCTAGCTGCCGCGGCCGCATGGCCACCTGCTTGCCTTCCTTGTACAGGCGCGGCACACCCAGGCATTCCAGCCGCGTCCGCGTCCGCGGCCGCGCCTGCTCGGCGTGCAACCGCGCCTCGATGGCGGCGACCAGCGCCCGCACCGTGGTCAGGATCATGGGATGGGAGCGGTCCCAATAGGTCGACAGATCCAGCACGCCCAACTGCCTGCCGTCGGCCGCGCGAATCGGCGCGCAGTAGCAGACCCACCCGTGCAGCGCCTCCACCAGATGTTCGGCGGCCCAGACCGAACTGGGCTGCCCGGTTTGCAGCGACAGCGCCACGCCGCTGGTTCCCATATAGGGTTCGTCCCAGCAGCCGCCCGGCGCCAGATTCACCTGTTCGGCCCGTCGCCGCACAGCGCGATCCCCGCAGCAGAACAGCACGGTGCCCACCTCGTCGGTGACCACCGCGATCATTCCGGCGTCCTCGGTGATGGCGCGCAGCTCGCCCGCCAGTTCGGTGACCGGCGTCCGCAGCGGCGATTCCGCCCAGCGCGAACCCAATTCGTCGCGATCGGTGGCGGGAGCCACGGCACGCCCCGGATCCACCGTGCGCAGTGACCGCTCCCAGGATTCGGCCACCTCGTGGCGCAGCGCGATCTCCTGACCCGGCGGCCGACCGGTGCCCGCCGACCAGCGCGCCCAGACCTTCTCGAGCTCCGCACGCTGCTGGGAGAGAGCGGGCAACTGGGCCATCGTGCAAACTCCTCGCAGCGGTCGATGAATTGCGATAACTCATGATGGCGCGCCCGGCGACCGCGCGGACCGCATTCGATGCACTCGCCGCGTTAATTCGTCCGGCGCTGCTTCGCAGAGTTCGCCGATCGTCATGTTTCCGTCATTACGGACACAACCCGCGCGCACAGTCGAGACGGGGAACGGATTCGACTGGTAGACAAGAACTATGGTGCTCCCGTTCCGCTTCGGTTTGAACATGCTGGCTCCAACCTCCCGCAGCGCGTGGGTCGAGAAATGCCGCCGCGCCGAGCGTCTCGGCTTCGATGTCATCGGCGTGGCCGACCATCTGGGAATGGCGGCCCCGTTCCCCGCGCTCATGCTGGCGGCCGAGGTGACCGAGCGGGTCCGGCTCACCACCTTCCTGCTGAATACCCCGTTCTACAATCCGGTGCTGCTGGCCCGCGATGTCGCCGGACTCGATCAGTTCAGCGGCGGCCGGTTCGAACTGGGTCTCGGCGCGGGCTATGTGCAGTCCGAATTCGAGGCCGCCGGAATGCCGTTCCCATCCGCGGGCCGCCGGGTCGATCACGTCGAACAGACGGTGGCAACCCTGCGCCGCCTCTACGCCGACCCGGAGTACACGCCGTGCCCGGTCCAGCCGGGCGGCCCGCCGCTGCTCATTGCCGCCTGGGGCGAGCGCACCCTGCGCCTGTCCGCCGAGTATGCCCGGACCATCGCCCTGGTCGCAGGCCATACCTCCGACAGCGGTCACATCACCGTCGCCGATTCGATCACCACCGCCAAGAAGGTCGACTACGTGCGCGGCCTGCTCGGTTCCCGCGCCGACACGGTCGAATTCAACCTGCTCGTCCAGGGTCTCGCCGCCCCCGCCGAACGCACCGCCTTCCTGGAGCAGCTCGCCCCGCACATCTCACCGGCCAGCGCGGACGAGCCGGAGGACATCCCGGTCCTGCTGATCGGCACCCCCGAACAACAGGCCGAGACCCTGCGCGCCCGCCGCGAGCGCTACGGATTCAGCTACATCACCGTCAACGAACGCAATCTCGAGAAGTTCGCCCCCCTCATCCCGCTGCTGCGCGGAACCTGAACCCGCGCACCAGCGTTTGATGCCGCCGGATCGAGGCATTCCGTCCAAAACGACGGACTCGACCAGGAGGCATCACATGTCGGGTGCAGTAATGACCCTGATTATCGTGCTGGCGGCGATCGCGGTGCTGGCGCTGCTGGCGGTAGCTCTCATACCGCGCGCACGCAGTCGCCGCTTGCGCGACCGCTTCGGCCCCGAATACGACCGGACGGTCCAGCACGCCCAGAACCGGCGCGTCGCCGAACGCGCACTGACCGAACGCGAAAAGCAGCACAGTCAGCTGGATTTGCGCGATCTGTCCGAGGACGAGAAGCGCCGCTACACCATGCAATGGGCGCAGGTGCAGGAGCAGTTCATCGACGATCCGGTCGCCGCGCTCACCAATGCCGACCACCTCGTCACCGCGGTCATGACCGATCGCGGCTACCCCGCCGAGGACTACGACCAGCAACTGGACATTCTGTCCGTGGAGCACGCCCAACCGCTCGAGCAATACCGGATCGCCCACGACATCACCGGCCGCGCCGGTCAGGGCCAGGTGACCACGGAGGACATGCGCACCGCCATCGTGCACTACCGCGCCCTCTTCGAGGACCTGATGAACGGCCACCGCGCCGAATCCGGCACATCCACCAACTAGACACCCGAGACACCGCCATGAGCATCGAATCCGAACATCCCGAAAATCACCACACCCGAGCCGATTCGCCCGCCGACACCCGGGCAACCGATCCGGCCACGCCGATCGTCACCGACCGGACCGCACCGACCGCCCCCAATCCAGCGGTGACCGATGCGGAGCCGCGGCCGTCCCCGGCGGCCGATTCGGCAGCCGTCGAGCGCGATCGCGGCCGGTTGCTCGCCGAGCATGATCTCGAGCGGCTGCGCGAGCAGTGGCGCGAGGTGCAGACCGGGTTCGTCGACGACCCGCAGGACTGCGTGACCCACGCGGACGAACTCGTCATCGACGCCATCCGGATACTGGCCGACACCTGCGCCCAGCGCCGCCAGGAGATCGAATACCGTTGGTCCAAGGGCGAACACGCCGACACCGAAGACCTGCGCCAGGCCCTGCGCGGCTACCGCGATCTCTTCGATCAGGTCCTCGCCACCGCCTCGGGACGGGCGGGCGGGTAATCGGCACCGATTAATTTCGCGGGCTCGGCCGGTCACCACAGCGAAGCGAAAATCCAATCGAAGGGGTTCGCATGCGCGCAGTGGTATTGCACATGATGGTGTCGGTGGACGGGTTCACCCAGGGGCCGGGGGGAGTGATGGATTGGATCGAGATCGATGATCCGGACTTTCACGAATATCTCGGGGAGTTGCTCGACAGTGTGGACGGGCAGATCTTCGGGCGGGTGTGCTACGAGGAGCTGGGGGAGTACTGGCCGCAGGCGGAGCGGGAGCCCACGGCGCCGGGGGACGAGCTGGCGTCGCGGGTGAACGGGCTTCCGAAATATGTTGTGTCGCACGGGCGGCGGGAGCTGGCGTGGCAGCCCGCGGTGCGGATAGGCGACGATCTCGCCGCGGAGGTGAACGCGCTCAAGGAACGGCCGGGCAAGCCGCTGGTGCTGTTCGGGGGCGCGACCACCGCGCAGGAGTTCCTGCGGCTCGGGCTGGTGGACGAGCTGTCGCTGGCGGTGTTTCCGGTCCTGCTCGGGTTCGGGCAACGCTTCTTCGCGCCGGGACCGCGCAGCGCGCTGCGCCTCGTGCAGGCGCGCGAGTTTCCGAAGTCGGGGGTCGTGCTGCAGCGCTACCGGCGCTGAGGCTCAGTTCGCGGCGGTGGGCGCGACGAACATATAGCTCTTCTCCTCGACGCGCTGATGGATGCGCCAGCCGCCGCCGAGTCGCACGAAGGTGTCGTGATACCACAGGCCGCAGAGCATGAGCCGACTGTGCCCGTCGGACCCGGCGACCAGCATGGGGTTGTGGCACATGGTGCGGGCCGTCGCGTGATCGCCGTCGACGCGGATGGAGGAGTTGCTGATCAGGTGTTGGAAGGCGGAGAAGTTCGGCATGACGGTGGCCAGGAAACTCTTGGTGGACGCGAGGTCGCCCGCCGGGCCACCCATGGCGGTGTAGTCGATATGAGCATCAGGGGTGAAGATTTCGTCCAGCAACTCCCACTGGTGGGTATCCACCGCATGTGAGTAGCGGACCATGAGGTCCTCGATCTCCAGGCGGTCCGAAATCTCCTGCAGGGACAGCATGGTGCCTCCGGGTTGTGCCGATACGTGGGTCGGTGCGCCAGCGTACGGCGAGGCGGGGGCTGATCTTGCGGTTTCCGAAAGATACGGGTATGCAATCGATCTCGTTCAGACCGGTCGCGATTGGTTGATCTTGCGCCCGCGGCGCCCTCGGCACGTCGGAGTAACCCCTGGCTCCCCTCCCCGCCTGGTTCGGGCTACCTTTGAGAGATGATTGTCCGAAATGTCGCAATGATTCCAAATGGGTGGGTAGGGTAGGCAGGAGGATAGGTAGTTTCGATGGAACCGACCGAATTCTTCATGCCCTTCGAGTCGGCGGGACTAAATCCCGCGGAGCTCGAGGCAGAGGCGGCAATGTGGGCCTGGCTCGAGACATTCGAACTGGTCCCGTCGGAGCTCACGCGCCGACGCATGGAACGCACCCGCCCGACGCGAATGTACGCCCTGTGGTGCCCCCGCGCCGGAGTGGACGATCTCGCACTGCTCTCGCAATACACGGCGTGGGCTTTCGCGGTGGACGATCAGTTCGATATCGAAATCCCGGATCCGCGGCGATGTCTGGATACGATCACCGCGCTCAGCGCGGTATTCGACGGTGTGGGGCAAACATCCGGCGTACTAGGTATCGCATTCGCTGATCTGTGGCGGCGGCTGTCGGAGGGCCGCTCGGCGCAATGGAAAGTCAGCGTGGAGGCCGAGATTCGCAGGGACCTACTACACCGAGTCCGTCGGGCGGCTCGCGGGCAATCTGCCCGATCTGCAGACGTATCGGGCGCATCGGCGAGATGGTGTGGCGCTCTTCGTCTTTCTCGATATCAGCGAGATCGCCGAGGGCGTGGACCTCTCGGCCGGGGCGCGGTACGTGCCATCCATGCGCGGGCTGCGCGAGGCCGCGGTGGAGCATATGGGGCTGTTCAACGACGTGCTCTCGGTGGCCTCCGACGAGGCCTCGGGGTGCCTCTACAACTCGGTACTACTGGCCGAGTACCATTACGGCTACGATCGAGCACAGGCCTATGACCTCGTGAACGGGATGCTGACCGAATGCATCCAGCGGATGAACGATGCCCTCGAACGCCTGCCGGTGGAGCTCGACGACGCGGGCATCTCTGGGCGCGATAAGGACGACACTCTCGCTACCGCAACTAATTACACCGTTTACGTACGTGCCAACCTGGACTATCACTATCAGGCCGCGCGTTACACGAGCGCCCCGCTGGAGGCTCTCGAACACGGATTGCCGCTCACTTGAGCAGCGGTCCCCAGGCTGTTGCCGAACTGAAATCCGCAGGCCACCCGATCCTTTCGCTTGCCGATGGGACCATGAGCTACCTGCTACGCATGGCCGCCCGTCTGTCACCGGGTGGTCGGGAGGCCGTGTCCGAAAGTGAACGGGGCCGATTATGCGAGCGTCGAAACACACCAATTCCATAGCGGGACAATGGCATGAGGGGCGGCGACGGTGGGGACTGTCGCGGCCGGCGGTGGCCAATCTGGCCGGGCACAGCGAAACCTGCCCACGGGCAGCAGAATCCGGGCAACCATCCTTCGACGGCCGAATAGAGTGGCTGGCACGCAGGCAGTTAACCGAAGCCAGACAGGCGATAGAACCCGTCCTGCGCTCTGCGGTGGCCTTGCTGGCCGAGCCGCTGGATCGAATGGCGGGCTATCACTTCGGGTGGTGTGACACCGAGGGTGCGGAGATCTCCGGGGTTCAGGGCAAGGCGCTACGCCCGGCACTCACCTTCGCGGCGGCCGCGGCCTGCGGCGGCGGGACCGAGCAGGCCGTGCACGCGGCGGCGGCCGTCGAACTGCTGCACAACTTCTCCCTGGTGCACGACGACGTCATGGACACCGACCCGATGCGGCACGGTCGGCCCACCGTCTGGCGAATCTGGGGCGAAACCAATGCGACACTGCTGGGAGACGCTCTACAGGCATTGGCACTCGGCGTGCTATCGGACGGCGTGCCCGAGGAGGTGACCTCCGAGGCCGTCATCCGGTTGGCGCGCGCCACCGTCACGCTGTGCCGGGGACAGTACGCGGACTGCGCCTTCGAGACCCGCTCCACGGTGAGCATCGACGAGTATCTGGATATGGCGGCGGGCAAGACCGGGGCCTTGCTGGCCTGTGCCTGCGCGCTGGGCGCCCTGTGCGCCGGGGCCGATCACCGGGTGGTGTCGGCCATGCATACCTTCGGGGCCGAACTGGGGCCGGTATTCCAGCTCATCGACGATGCGATCGATATCTGGGGCGATCCGGCCGTGACCGGCAAGCCCGCGCACAGTGATCTGATCCATCGCAAACAGTCGTTCCCGGTGGTGTGCGCCCTCGCCTCCGACACCGGGACCGGCCGTGAGCTCGCGCGGATCTATCAGGCCCGGCATCCGATGACGCCGTCGCGGGCGGCGCGCGCCGCCGACCTCATCGAGGAGGCGGGCGGCCGTCATCGCACCCTGCGCCGCGCCGATGCGGCCCTGCGCTCCGCGCTCGCGGCCCTGCCGCCGGAATTGGCGGTGGGCGATCTGACCGCCCTGGCGCAACTGGTCGCCCACCGCGATCGGTGATCGGTACCGTCACGCCGCGTGTTCGGCATCGAGCCCGAATACGCGGCGGGCATTGCCGGACAGGAACAGCTCCCTGGCCTCGTCGTCGAGGCCGAGATCGTCGATGCCCTTCAGGGCGTGCTCGGGCATGATCATGGGAAAGTTGGTGCCGAACAATACCTTTCGACGACCGTGTGACTTCAGATAGGCGACCAGTTCCGACGGATAGCGGCGGACGGTATAGGCGGATGTGTCGATGTGGACGTTCGGGTACTTGGTCGCGAGCGCGATCATCTCGGTGGTCCACGGGTATCCGATATGACCGCCGACAATGGTGAGCTCCGGGAAGTCGAGCGCGACATCGTCGAGATAGGGGATGGGGCGGCCGGTCTCGGAGGTGCGCAGCGGGCCGGTGTGACCGACCTGCGTGCAGAACGGGATGCCGAGTTCCACGCATTCGGCGTAGAGCGGATAGTAGCGCCGGTCGTTGGGCGGCAGTCCCCACAGCCACGGCACGATCCGCAGCGCGCGCATACCGAGTTCGGTGACGGCCCGGCGCAGTTCCCGGACCGCCGCCACCGGCTTGCGCAGATCGACCGAGGCGACCCCGATCAATCGCCCGCCGGAGTCGGCGGCGAAGCTCGCCGCCTCGTCATTGGAGATCAGCACACCCTCCGGTCCGTACCAGGCGGAAATCAGCGCGGTATCGACACCGGCGGCATCCATGAGGGTGTGTGTCGCCGCGACCGGCGGCTGCTCGGCGGGTAGCGGCGCGCCCCAGCGGCGCAGGGAGTCGAACATATCGTGCTGGACGAGACGCAGCGTGGGGTGCTGCGCCCAGGCATCGATAATGGACACGGTTTCCTCCGTTCGGATCGTCAATGGCCGCGGGTGCGCAGCCAGAGCCTGCTGCCGTCGTCGTCGGTGGTCGCCAGCAACAGCCCGCCGGGCAACTCGGCCGTCCGGGCCTGGGCCGCCTGGACCGGCAGCGAAATCTCGTGCCAGTCGGAACAATTCGATGCGATCGAGGCCAGATGCATCGAACCGTCGAGCTTGTATGCCGTCACGACGCGTTCCTCCTGAGCGAGTACTTGCAGTATGTCGACAGAGCTCGCCGAAGGCCCGGTAACGGCCGCGGCGCCAACGCTCGGCCAGCACAGCACCTGCGCGGGCGTACCCGCCGTCTGACCGAGAACCGTGCAGCCGCTGGAACCACAACCCACCCGCGTCGCCAGCGCATCGCCCCCGGCCAATTCAGCCCGCTGCCAGCCGACCCCATCGGCCGAAGTCCATTCCAGCGGCCGCGGCGCCCCGTCCCGCAACGTATGCCCGACGACCACGAAACCACCCGGCCCGGCAGTCACATCGGCCGTCCCCGTCTGCTCCCCGACCGCCGATGCCAGCACGGGATCATCCGCCCGTTTGGTCCACGTGGCCCCGTCCGTCGACGTCCACACCGCTGCCCCGTACCCATTCGGCCCACCCCACCCGCCGATCAGCAGATCCACACCCCCGACCGCTGCCGCCCCCAGCACCGCAATGGCTCGCGGCCCGCCGAACATCTCCACCACCTGTGGATGCTCCACCAGCCCCCCGGTGCCGCCGCTCCACACTGTCATTCGCGGATTGCTGTGCGCCCCACCGAATGCCTGGCCCAGCACCACGACCCGCTCACCCACCCCCGCCGAAATCAACTCCGCCACAGATCCATAGCCACTCTGCGGAGCAACCTTCACCCCCCGCCACTCACTCCCGTCTCCGGTCACCCAAGCGGCTGGCGCGCGACCTTCCGGCCCCGGCACCGACCCCAGCGCCAGTACGCCTTCCGGTACGCGCGCCATCTCCATCACCCGCGCCCCCTAGGCCGGAACCTCCAACTCCCGCCACTCCGAAACAGGCTCCGCTCCACTGCATCCCGTCACGAAAACCAGGGCCGCTACCGCAACAAGCCACCGCCTCATCCGCCCACTCTGTCAGAACATCGTTGATCGCAGCGGCGATTCGTCGCCACGAATCCGTGAGTGGGCGGACGGCGCATCACAGCGTGCTCAAATATGCCTTCCAGCCACCGTGTTCGGTGATGTCGGCCGCGGTCGAGGTGGCGTCGTGGGTCGCGGTGAAGCCGACGACCGTGCGGCCGTCCTCGAGCTCGATGGCGGTCAGGGCCATGGGGGCGGGGAGGGCGGCGAGGAAGCGGCCCAGGGCGGCTTCGGAGAGGCGGAACAGTTCGCCGCTGATCGGAGCGCCCCGACCCGGGGCGGTGCGGACCAGGCCCGGTTTCGGCGGGGTCGTGTCGAGGGCGGTGAGGCGGTAGGCGTCGGTGGTGCGGACGGCGCCGCGGAAGCGAGCGCCAAGCTCCTCGAACTGCCAGTGCAGCGGCTGATCGCGCAGGTGGGCCCCGAAGACCGCCAGGTCGACGCCGCCGTCGACGAGAAGCGGTGGGGGCGTGACATTCTGGAGATGGGCGGCGATATCGACGGCCACCTGGTCGGCGAAGGCCGGGACCACGAGCATGATGCCGAAGGGCGCGCCGGTGGCGGTGGGGGAGCCGGGGATCGCGAGGGCCGCCATATCCAGGAGATTGCAGAAATTGGTGAAGGTGCCCAGGCGGCGGTTGATGGCCACCGGGTCGCTCCGCACCGCCGCGAGGGTGGGGTGTTCGGTGGTGGTGGGCAGCAGCAGGGCGTCGAAGGGGGCCAGCAGGGCGGCGGCGGCCGAGCGGGTGCGAGCCAGGGTGTCGAGATCGGCCGCGAAATCGGGTCCGGTGGTGTTCGCGGAGGCCGAGATGATCGCCGCCACAGTGGGATCCGCTCCGGCGGTCCGGGAGGCGAGGAATTCGCCGACGGCGGCGTACCGCTCGGCCACGATCGCGCCGTCGTAGAGCAGCAGGGCCGCGTCGAGGAGCGGGTCGATATCGATCGCGTCGATCTTGCAGCCCGCCTCGATGGCCGCATCGACGCTGGCGGCGAACGCCTCACGGTAGGCCGGGCTCAGCAGCGCGAGATTGGCGGGGGCCGGAATCGCCAGGCGCGGCACCTGCGGTGCGGCGAAACGCACATCGGCGGGCCAGGTCCGGCTGCGCGGGTCCCGGGTGTCGGAGCCCGACATGACCGCTGCCGCGCGGGTCGCGAGATCGAGCGTCGCGGCGAACACCGTGACGGCGTCGTAGTCGGCGCAGGCGGGCACCACGCCGTGCGCGGGAATGATCCCCAGTGTCGCCTTGAGGCCGACGAGACCATGGAATGCCGCGGGTACCCGCCCGGATCCCGCGGTGTCGGTGCCGATTCCGATATCGGCGACACCCAGGGCGACGGCGACCGCCGAACCGGAACTCGAACCGCCCGCGACGAGTTCGGGATCGAGGGCATTGCGCACCGCGCCGTACGGGCTGCGGGTGCCGACGAGTCCGGTGGCGAACTGGTCCAGATTGGTCTTGCCCAGCACGATCGCCGCGGCCGCGACGAGCCGCTGCACGGCTACGGCGGTTTCGGTTGGGGTGTAGGTGAATTCGGGGCAGGCGGCGGTGGTCGGCAGCGTCGCGACATCGATATTGTCCTTGACCGCGACGAGCAGTCCGGCCAGCTGCAGGTTTGCTCCGTCGGCGAGGTGCGCCTCGACGGCGGCGGCCTCGGCGAGCACCTCGTCGCGGTCACGCAGGGTGATCCACACTTCGGGCCGGTCGACCTCGGCGATCCGCGCGAAGGCCGCGGTGACGCGTGCGGTGGGGACGGGGAGCGTGCTGGCCTCGGGCTGGCGAGTGGTCATTCAGTCGACTCCGATCACGGCGAGAGGGGTTCCGGGTTCCACTGTGGCACCGGGTGCGGCGAGTACCCGCAGGACGGTGCCGGTGGCCGGACTGGGCACGGGCAGTTCGAGTTTCATGGCTTCCAGCACGGCGACGGGGTCACCGGCGGAGAGTTTGGCGCCGGGTTCGATATTCACGCGCCATACATTGCCGACCATGGGCGCGGTGACCACGGTGGCGTTCGGGGGCAGGTCGGCGAGCAGGTCCGGGCGCGCCTCGACCGGCGGCGGCGCGTCGACGGTGCGGTCGAATTCGCCCGCCGCGCGCCAGGCGCGCTTCTCCGCCTCGAAGGCCGCGGTCTGCCGGGTTTCGAAGGCGGCGATGGCCTCGGCATTGTCGCGCAGCATCCGCTGATGGTCGGCCAGGGCGAAGGTGCCGTCGCTGACCTCGGCGTCGAATCGGCCCGCTCGGGCGGCGGCGCGGAATTCGGTGAGCTGTTCGGGTGTGACGGGCTCCCAGACGATGCGGTCGAGGAAGCGGAACAGCCACGGAGTTCCGTCCTCGAACGGCGCGTGCTGGCGATAGCTCGACCAGATCGGCACGGTGCGCCCGATGAGCTGATAGCCGCCGGGCGACTCCATGCCGTACACGCACAGGTACTTGCCGCCGATGCCGACCGCGTCCGAGGGGGTCCAGGTGCGCGCCGGATTGTATTTGGTCGTCACCAGCCGGTGCCGCGGATCAAGCGGAACCGCCAGGGGCGCAACGAGATACAGATCGCCCAGGCCGAGTACGAGGTATTCGGCGTCGAAGACGGTGCGGCGCACCTCCTCGATGCTGTCGAGCCCGTTGATGCGGCGGATGAATTCCACATTCGACGGCAGCCACGGGGCGGTGTCGCGAATTCCATTGCGGTAGCGGTCGATGGCCTCCGCAATGGAGGGGTCGTCGAACGAGAGCGGCAAACGGATGGTGCGGCTGGGGACGACCAGATCGCCGGTGGCGGGCAGTTGTTCCTCGAGGTCGGCGAGCAGTCCGAGCAGCCGATACTGCGGCAGGACATCGGGATCGAAGTGGATGTGCAGCGATCGCACGCCCGGCGTCACATCGAGAATGCCGGACGGCGCCGCGGCGGCGAGGGCTCGCGGCAGGGCGTGCACCCGCATGCGCAGGCCCAGATCGAGCACCATCTCGCCGTATTCGACGAGAATATTGTCGTCACCACCGCGCAGATACGCCACGGACGGGCGATCCGCGCCAGCGGTGACGGTGCCGAGTACGCCCCGATCACGCAGGGCCGCACCGGTATCGGTGAGCGATCCGGTGGCCCGCTCGCGCAGCGAGCCGCGCAGCGCCGTGGCGGCGTCGTCGCCGACGGGCACGAATCGGATGGAATCACCCGGTCGCACCTGGCCGAGCTTCCAGCGGTGTGCGGAGACCACCGTGAGCGGGCAGGCGAAACCACCGAGGCTCGGGCCGTCGGGGCCGAGCAGGATCGGGGTGTCGCCCGAGACGTTCAAAGCGCCGACGCTGTACGGGTTGTCATGCAGGTTGGACGGGTGCAGTCCGGCCTCACCGCCGTCGGTTCGGGACCACTCGGGCTTCGGGCCCTCCAGGCGGATGCCGGTGCGATTGGCGTGACTGCCGACTCGCCACGACCGGGCGTAGAACTGCGTCATATCGGCGTCGGTGAAGTACGCGGGCGAGGTCTGCGGTCCCTCACCGACGGCCAACTGCCACTCGTGGGTGAACAGCGGCCGCTGCTCCATCGGGACCCGGCCCGGGGTGTGCAATGTATCCGGTTGCGTGGCAGCGATGCCGAGCACATCACCGTCGGCGACCGCCTTGCCGGTGATGCCGCCGAATCCGCCGAGGGTGAAGGTCGAAGCGCTGCCGTGATACAGGGGTGCGTCGATACCCCCGCGAACCGCCAGATAGGTGCGCAGCCCCGCGCCCGACGGCGCGCCGATATCGAGCACCGCGCCCGCGTCGAGGGTGATCGGCTCCCACATCGGCACCGGTTCCCCGTCGACGGTCACCAGGGCCGGTGCGCCGGTGACGCATACGACCGCCGCACCGGCGAATCGAATCCGCGGTCCCTGCAATGTGCATTCCAGGCCGGGAACCCCGGCGGGGTTGCCGACCGCGGTATTGGCCAGCGTGAACGACAGATCGTCCATCGGCCCCGAGGGCGGAATTCCCACCTCCCACAAGCCGATTCGTCCGGGATGATCCTGCACGGTGGTCATCGTCCCGGCCCGCAGCACCTCCATGCGGCGGCTGGACCAGGACAGTTCGGCGAGTGTGCCGGTGATGTGCGCGGCGGCGCGCACGACCGGGGCGGTCGCCGCGGCCCGCAACTGCGGGAGGTTGGTCTGTACGCCATAGATCCGGGTCTCGCCCAGTGCGGAGGTCAACCGTTCGAAGGCGTCCTCGCGGGTCGTTCCGTGCGTGATCACCTTGGCGACCAGCGGATCATAGAACGCGCTCACCTCGGTGCCGGTCCCGATCCAGGTATCGACGCGGGCCTCGGCGGGAAACCGTGCCTCGGTGACCAGTCCGGCGCTGGGCCGGTGATCGTGCCCGGGATCCTCGGCGTAGACCCGCGCCTCGACCGCCCACCCGCGCGGCGCCGGGCCGCTGTCCGGCACGCTGTCGAGCAGGCCGGTGTCGCCACCCGCCAGCCGCAGCATCCACTCCACGAGATCCACTCCGGTAATGGCCTCGGTAACCGGATGTTCCACCTGGAGCCTGGTATTCATCTCCAGGAACGACGCCACCTCGCGCTCGGTGTCGTACACGAATTCGACGGTACCCGCCGAGCGATAGTGGACCGACCGCGCGAGGGCGCGGGAGGTCGCCAGCAGCTCCGCGGTGATCTCCTCGGACAGACCGGGCGCGGGCGCTTCCTCGATCACCTTCTGATTGCGGCGCTGCAGCGAGCAGTCCCGCGTGCCGAGACTGACCACGCGCCCGAGGCCGTCACCGAACAACTGCACCTCGACGTGCCGCGCCCGCGCCACGAAGCGCTCCAGGAACACACCGGCGGAGGAGAAGTTGGCCACGGCCAGGCGCCGCACCCGCTCGAACGCGGCGCGCACCTCATCGGCGTCGAAACACGCCTGCATGCCGATACCGCCGCCGCCTCCCACGGCTTTCACCATGACGGGATAGCCGATCCGGTCGGCTTCGGCCACGGCATGGTGCACCGACTCCAGGACGCCGCTGCCCTGAACGAGCGGCACGCTGACGGCGCGGGCGGCCTCTCGCGCGGTGTGCTTGTCCCCGAATACCCGTAACTGCTCGGGCGTCGGGCCGACGAACACCAGTCCCGCCTCCGCGACGGCCGAGGCGAAATCGGCGTTCTCGGAAAGGAATCCGTATCCGGGATCGATGGCGCCCGCCCCGGAGGCCAGCGCCGCCTCGATCACGAGGTCTTCCCGCAGATACGACTGGGCGGCCGGGCCCGGACCCAGCCGCAGGGCCGCATCGGCCATGCGGACGTGCGCCGCGCCCAGATCGGCATCGGAGTACACCGCCACCGATTTCATCCCGAGGCGCTGCGCGCTGCGCATGATGCGACAGGCGATCTCACCGCGATTGGCAATCAGGACGGTGTCGAAAGTCGAACTCACCAGCTACTCCTGTTCGGTTGCCATGGACATGGCGACAATGGCGCGCGTGACCCGGTCCAGAACGACATCCAGCGATTCGCCGATATGGCGGTGCAGCAGCGTGTAGGCGCGCGGAAGATCTTCGGCCAGTACGGCATTCAGAATCGCGAGGTGCTCCTCGATGGTCACCTCGATGCGGTTGTTGACCATGAAGTCGTACATCCGCACATGGCGGATGCGGGCGTTCACCGCCACCAGCGCCCGCACCAGCTCGCTATTGCCGGACGCGGACAACAGCGCGACGTGGAACTCCTCGTCGACGATCACGAACCCGGGTTCCTGAGCGGGCGGATCGGCCTGCAATGCCAGCCAGCGCTCCCGCTCCAGCTCGAGCAACTCCCGATCGTGCCCGACCCCCGGATTGTCGATGGTGCGCTGAATTCCAGCCAACTCCAACGTGATCCGCAGCTCATACAGATCCCGCACCTTCGGAATGCTCGGCCGCACCGGCGTGAACCCGACCTCCTCCCGCTGCACGAGCCCATCCGCGCACAGCATGGCCAGCGCCTCCCGCGCGGGCGTCCGCGAAATCCCGAACCGAGCCGAAACTTTCGGCTCGGTCAGCCGCTCCCCGAACTTGATCCGCCCGTTCATGAGATCGTCTCGCAAGGCGGCATACACCGTGTCCCGCAGGTGCCCCCCGGCCGCATCCGAACGCGTACCCAATGGTGTCGACATGCCTGTATACGCTATGGACCAGCCATTTCCTCATGATCACATCGCGTAACCAATGAGTTAGCAAGAGCTCACAGGCGCCTGTCGGCCGCCGCTTCTACAATCCTCGGCGTGACGCTCACGCTCGCCGATCTCGTCGGCTATATCGATCGCGACCTCGATTCCGATCTGGCTCGCTGGTTCCCCGATGCGCAACCGGTCCGGATTCCGGCGGAAACACGGTCCATCGCACCGTTTCTCGAAAAGCTGGAGTCTTCGGACGCGACGGCGCTCGCCGCACTCGATCGGCGGGTTCGGTCGGGGGAGATGCCGCAGTTCCTGGATGTCTTCGATTGGTCCTACGGGTTCGACTTCGCCGGAAACGATTGCGGGATTCGGGATTCGGACTACAGCACCGAGCTCACCGACGACGATGTGTACTCGATCGGCGCGGATGGCGGCGGGAATCTGTATGTCGTTCTGACCAATGGGCAAGTGGCCGTGTGGTTTCACGAAGAAGAAGTACTCGAGGGCGGTACTCGCTTCGACAACCTCGACGTCTTCGTGTGGTCCTACGTCCGCTACCGCGCCGTCCGCGCGGGCAGGCTCGACCTCTCCGCCGTGGCAGCGGACTTCCGGGCACTCGGTCAGGATGGCGCCCTGGACCCCGGCCTCGGCCTGCTATCGCTGATGAAATAAGGACAGGTACTGGCGTGGTGGCGAGACGGCGTTAGGTTGGCCACCATGGCATACGAACATGCGCTGGCGTATGTGCTGGGTCTGGAAGGGGCGGCACTGCTGCGGGCCTTTGCCGGTGAGCATGATCGGGCGTTCACCGAGGCGCGGATCGAGGAGATCCGGAAGATCCTGGAGGACGGGACGATCGGCGCCGCCGGGGTGGATGTCGACCATGTGGATGTCGCTGAGGGATATGGCATTTGGGCGGCCGATTACGACCGGCCGGACAATCCGGCGTTCGACTACGACGGGTCGATCGTTCGTGCGGTCGCGGGCAGTGTGCTTGCGGGCGTCGCCCTGGATGTGGCGTGTGGGACCGGGCGGGTGGCGAGCTTGCTGGCCGATTGCGGGCATGCGGTCATCGGCGTGGACCAGATGCCGGAGATGCTCGATATCGCGCGAAAACGATTGCCCGACGGTGACTTCCGGATCGGCACTATCGACCGGGTACCGGTCGGGGACAGTGCGGTAGATATCGCGACATGCTCGTTGGCTTTGAGTCACGTCGCGGATCTGCGCCCCGCCTTCGCGGAATTCGCTCGCGTGCTGCGGCCGGGCGGTCATCTGGTGGTGGCGGATGTGCACCCGGAACAGGTTGCCCGCACCCATGTCCCGACCGTGCACCGCGCGGATGGCACTCCCGCGCGTGTGCGCTCCTACCAGCACCGAACGGGAGACTACCTGCGGGCCGCGCTATCGGCCGGATTCGAGCCTCGCTCCTGCGAGGAGCCGGTCGCGGCGGCAGCCGCGAATTCCGGTGTCCCGATGATGATTCTGTGGCACTTCACCCGGCAAGGTGGGCGGTGATCACCGGCGCGATCCGCGCGGTCAGCGTCGGCAGCGGCTCCGAGGCGACCGGTTCGACCCGCAGGATGTAGCGCAGGTAGGCGATGCCCAGCAGTTGCGCCATCGCGAGATCGATACGCAGTTCCGCGTCCGGGCCGGGCAGGGCCGCGGCGACCTGCGCGTACACCTGGCCTTGAATGAACTGGCGGACCAATGTCGCGGACTCCTCGCGCGTCACGGCACCCCGCAGAATCGCCAGTAGCGGCGCCCGCGATTCCGGTCGATCCCAGGCTTCGAAGAACACCCGGGTCAGGCGCTCCCCGATGCCGCTCGGATCACCCGCGGTGATGCGGGCGGCGATATCGGCCGGTTCGAACGGCCATCCCATGGTCGCGCGGAACAACTCCGCTTTGCTCCCGAAGTAGTGCCTGATCAGCCCGGGGTCAACCCCTGCGGCCGAGGCGATCTCGCGCACTGTCGTCTTCTCGTACCCACCCTCGGCGAACCTGCGCCGCGCGGTGCTCAGCAGCACGTCACGGGTATCGGTCTTACCGGGTCGTCGTCCAATCGGAGGCATAGTGCCAGGAATTCTACGAGCGTTGACTTTCAAACGCGCGCAGCGCTAACCTGGCCTCAGAAATTCCACAACTGAGGAGTTCTTCCGATGCCTACTCCCCGCTGGGTCGCCAAAGCCAACCGCTACGGCATCAACCAGCTCACCCGCTTCATCGCCCCCTGGGCCCCGGGCTGGGCGGTCATAGTCCACCGCGGCCGCAAATCCGGCCGCACCTTCCGCACCCCGCTCTGGGCCTTCCGGCGCGACGGCGGGTATGTCATCGCCCTGACGTACGGGTCCGAATCCGATTGGGTCCGTAATGTTCTCGCCGCCTGCGGCTGGGAGCTCGTAGCCCGCGGTCACCGGTACGAGGCGACGAATCCCGCTGTCTATCGCGATGAAACCGCTTCGGCCATGCCGATGGTGATTCGCTTCATGCTGCGGTACGTGCTCCGGGTGCCGGAATTCCTCAGCATCGACGTGGCTCAGGACGCCGTGCGGACGGACAGGGTCGGATCACCGAAGGTCTTTCGATAGTTCCGGGGGGCGGTGCCGACCTGGCTTGTGAAGTGGTGGCGGAGGGAAACGGCGGATCCGAAGCCGGATTCCTCCGCGACGCGATCTATTGGCAGGTTGGTGGTTTCGAGTAGATGCTGGGCGCGATGGATCCGGGCGCTCAGGAGCCACTGCAGAACAGTTGTCCCGAGCTGTGTTTCGAAGCGGCGCTGGAGAGTTCGGACGCTCGAGCCCGCATTGGCGGCGATTTCGGCCAGGGTGAGCGGGCGAGTCAGGTTGTGCTCGAGCCAGTCCAGCACGGGCTGGAGCGCTGTCGCGTCCTGCGGCGGCTTGTGCTGGGTGATGAATTGGGCTTGGCCGCCGTCGCGTTGGGGCGGTAGCACAATGCGGCGCGCGCATTCGGTGGCGACGGCGGAGCCGTAGTCGCGGCGGATCATATGCAGGCACATGTCCAGACCGGCCGCGGCTCCGGCGGACGTGAGGATCGTGCCGTTGTCGACGAAGAGCACCGCGGGATCGACTTCAATGAGCGGATAGCGCTGGGCCAGTTCGTCGCAGTGCAGCCAGTGGGTAGTGGCGCGGAGACCATCCAGCAGACCGGTGGCCGCCAGCACGAATGCGCCGATACAGATGGAAGCCACCCGGGCGCCCCGGGCCGCCGCCGCGCCGACCGCGTCGATCAGCCGGGGATCCGGATCGAACACGCTGGAGGCGCCCGGAACGATCACGGTGTCCGCCTGCTCGACTGCCTGCAATGGCCATGCGGTCTGCAGGGTGAAGCATTGCTGTCCGGATGCCACGGCGCTTGCCTCGCCGCCGCAGACACGCACTTCGTAGGCGGGGCTGCGAAGACCTGAGCACCTGAGGCCAGGTCGAAGGCATTAACGCCGCTCGAGACGATGATCGCCACCATCCGCATGTCGCAATCCTAGCGAATTTCGACGCCCACGCCTCTGGTTGCCCGTTCATAGCAGGCCCACTATTGGGCAATTGACTAGCTGCTGGACCGAACCACAGGAAGGGAGTGCGAAATGAAGCGAATCATCCTCCACACGGCGGTGATCACCGCAACCGCGCTGGTTGCGCTCGGCCTGAATTCCACCGCGGCGGTGGCGGAGCCCGTACCGAATCCGCCACTGGTGCCACCGGGCTACGCCGGGTCCCATTCCGCCGAGACCGTCGGATACGGCCCGGAGCTGCCGGACGAGGCGGCCGCCGTCGCCTACGGGTTCTTCAATCCGGATGTCGCGCCGCAGGGTGCCAACGACTGGGGTTGTAAGCCCGACGACGCTCACCCTCGCCCTGTGGTTCTCGTGCACGGAACGTGGGCCAATGCCTTTGCCGCCTATTCGTCGATGTCCCCGCAACTCGCACGCGCGGGCTATTGCGTATTCACCTTCAACTTCGGCCGTCCCAATGTCCCCGGCCCCGGACTCGACGCAATCCTGCCCGGCGCCACCGGCGATATCGGGGAGTCGACCAAACAGGTCGTGGCCTTTGTCGACAAGGTGCTCGCCGTCACCGGCGCTGATCAGGTGGATATGGTCGCGCATTCCCAGGGAGGTCTGGAGGCGCGTTCGTACTTGAAGTTCGAGGGCGGCGCGAACCCGGACGATCCCGCGCGGAACAAGGTGAAGCACCTCATTACGTTCGGCGCCACCAATCACGGCACCTCGCTCGACAGCATCGGCACGCTCATCCTGGCCATCCAGAGCCAGCTGCCGCCCGGGGTCGTCGATCTGCACGTGCCGTTCATGCAGGCGTTCGGCGTGGCCGCGATCCAGCAGGTATACGACTCGCCGGTGATCACGAGGCTGAACGAGGGCGGCGATACCGTGCCCGGCGTGGACTACACAATTGTGGGCGACCGCTACGACGAGGTCTCCGCTCCCTTCGACCAGACCTTCTTAACGGCCGGACCCGGCGCCACCGTGAATAACATTGTCCTGCAAGACGGTTGCCCGGAAGACATCTCCGACCACAACTCGATGCTCTTCTCACCCAAAGCGGTGTCCATCGTGTTGAACGCCCTCGACCCGATTGCCCACCCCGACGTGACCTGCGCCCCCAATCCCTGGCTGCTCTGAACCGAGTGATGGAGCCCTCGAGAGGATTTGAACCCCTATCTGCCTGACTCGAAATCAGGTGCGGGGGGAATCAGCCGAATACGCGGGTGCCGCCTACGTAGGTTTGGGTTACGGTGAGGGTGGCGATGTCGGTGGGGGCGATCTGGAACGGATCCTGGTCCAGGACAATGAGATCGGCCAGGTTTCCGGGGCGCAGGCTGCCCGTGTCGTCTAGGTGGTTGATGTGGGCGGAGCCTGCTGTGTAGGCCGCGAGGGCGGTCATTAGGTCGAGGCGTTGGTGGGGGGAGGGGGGAGTTGGGGTGGATGCGGTTGACGGCTACGTGGATGCCTGCGAGGGGGTTGGGGTCGCTGACGGGCCAGTCGCTGCCGCAGCACAGGGTGGCTCCGGCGCGGAGGAGGTCGCCGAAGAGGTATTGGTGGTCGGCTAGGTTGCCGCCCAGGAAGGGGAGGGTGAGGTCGTCGAGTTGGGGTTCGTGGGCGGCCCAGAGGGGTTGGAGGTTGGCGGTCGCGCCGAGGGGGTAGAAGCGGTGGATGTCGTTGGGGTGCATGACTTGCAGGTGGGCCAGGTGGTGGCGGTTGCCGCGTTGGCCATTGGCGTGCAGGGCGGCTTCGACGGCGTTCAGGGCTTCCCGAACGGCGCGGTCGCCGAGGGCGTGGAAGTGGACTTGGAAGTCGTGGGTGTCGAGTTCGGTGACGTAGTCGCGCAGGGCTTCCGGGTCGACGAAGCTGAGGCCGCTGTTGGTGGTGCAGCAGCCTTTGTGGTCCTTGTAGGGCTCGGTCATGGCGGCGGTGAAGTTCTCGGCCACGCCGTCCTGCATGATCTTGACGGTGTCCAGGCGGAAACGTCCGGCGCTGAATTCCTTGCGGCGCAGCAGCATTGCGGTGATCCGCTCGGCGTCGTGGTCGCGGTCCCACCATTGCGCGCCGACCACGCGGGCGGTGAGCAGGCCGCGGGCGGCGGCGGTGTGGTAGGTGGCGGCGTGGTCCATGGGGCCGCCGTCGGCGGTGACGATGGCCTCCTGCCAGGCGGTGATACCCAGGGAATGCAGGCGCGTCTGCGCGCGCAGGAGCCCGGCGAGGCGCTCCTCGGGCGTGATCGGCGGGACGATGCGCTCGACCAGGTGCATGGCTCCCTCCTGGAGCATGCCGACCGGTGCGCCATCGGTCTCGCGTTCGATGCGGCCGTCGCTCGGATCGGGCGTATCGGCGGTGAGACCGGCCAGGTCGAGCGCGCGGGTATTGGCCCACGCACCGTGATGGTCGCGGTTCACCAGATAGACCGGGCGGTCGCCGACCACGGCGTCGAGCTGCTGCCGGGTCGGGATGCCGCCCGGAAAGCTCTCCATCGACCAGCCGCTGCCGGTGATCCATTCCCGCTCCGGATGCGCCGCGGCATAGGCGGCGATCCGGCGCAGGTACTCGCCGAGATCGGTGGTCCCGGTGAGATCGCATTCGCCCATTTCGATGCCCGCCGAGGCGGCGTGCACGTGGGCGTCCTGGAACCCAGGCAGCAGGGCGCGCCCGGCCAGATCCACGACTTCCGTCGCGGGCCCGATGTATTCGCGCACCTCGGCATGCCCCACCGCGGCAATACGGTCGCCGGTGACCGCGAGCGCCGTGGCGCGGGTACGGGCCGAATCCATGGTGAGCACGCTGCCGCCGGTGAAGACGAGATCGGCGTAGGACATTCAGTTACTCCTGACAACGGTGGTGGGGGGCAACTCCGCGGTGGGCGACGATTCGATTGTGCCTGGCTCGCCCGCGACCAGGGTTCCGCGCGCGGGGCGCGCGAAGTACGGGGATTTGCGGACCCATTTGGCCCAAGCGCCGACCGCGAGACCGGACAGCACCATGAATGCGGGCACCGACAGCACGAACCAGCCGTTCTCCGCCGCGACCTCGTAGTGGTCGGCGCTGGTCCAATACGTCCAGCACAGGTACCCGGCGAGCGCGAAGAGCATGGCCGCGCCGAGAACCGGCAGGACCACCGCCGTCAGCGCCGCGCGCGGGGTCGTGCGCACCAGGCCGCGGAATCGGGCGGCCGCCGCGAGCGCCGTCGATCCGTAATAGAGGGCGACAATGATGCCGATGGCGCTCACCGTCGCGTTGATCAGGTCGGGAACCGTCGGAATCGCCAGGGCCACAACGCAAACCAGCAGCCCGAGCCCACCGAGCGCCAGCGTGCCCGCGGCCGGGGTGCCGTACCGGGGATGCACGCGCGACCATACCGGACCCAGCGTGCGGTCCCGGCTCATGGCGAACATGCCGCGCACCGTGGGCAGTACACCGGCCTGCAGCGAGGCCACGGTGGAGAAGGTCAACGCGATCATCGGCAACAGCGTCAACGGCGACGTCGCCAGCGCCTCACCGAAGTACACCAGCCCTTCCGCGCCGTGTCCCGCCAGCTCGTCGAACGGCAGTACGCGCTGGAATGCGAAGGAGGCCATCAGGAACAGTCCCAGGGCGAGCAGCATCGTGGTCGCCCCCGCCCGCCCTGCGGTGCGGCTGTCGTGGCACTCCTCGCTCATGCTGAAGGCGGCATCGAAACCCCAGTAGCAGAAGACCGCCGTCACCATGCCCTGCGCGAACGCCGCGGCCGACGGGATATCGAATGGATTCAGCCAGTCCAAGCTGAACGGCTGCGACCCCGCGACCAGGCCGTAACCGCAGAACCCCAGCAGCACAAGGTATTCGAAGACGAGCAGCACACGCTGAAACTTCGCGGCCAGGCCCACGCCCACGGCCGCGGTGAGCACGGCCGCCACCAGCAACGCCAGGCCGACAAGCGTCGATTGCAAGGTCGATTCCGGCAGCAGCTCCAGCCCGCCGATCCGCTCCAGCCCAATCTGTCCCGCCAGCGCCAGCAGCGCCGACCCGGTGACGGTGGTGGTGTAGGCGAGGAACAGCACCATGCTGAAGGTCATCACCCAGCCGCACAGAAATCCGAGCCAGGGATTCAACGACCGCCCCACCCACACATAGGTGCTGCCCGCATTGGGTTCGACCCGATTCAGCCGGGCATACGCGCCCGCGATGCACGCCACCGGAACAATGGCCAGCGCCATGATGATCGGCAGATGCAGCCCGACAATGGCGGCGGTGAGCCCGAGCCCGATTCCGATACTGGTGGTCACCGCGGTGGTTGAGGCGGCGATCACGACGTTGTCGAGTACGCCGAGGGATCTTCGCATATCTGTCGCCATGAGCTTCAACTTCCGGATATTGCCGTTTCGGTTAGCACATGAGAAATGCCGACGTATCTTTAGGTCAATACTGTTGACATAAGGTGCCCCGCATGACCGACCAACGCAGCCCCGGCGCTCCCCGCCGTCGACGCCGCCCCAGCAAACAGGGAGCCATCCTTTCCGAGGAGTTGATCGTCGACACCGCACTGCGCCTGATGAAAGAGCATGGTGCGGGCGGCCTTTCGGTCCGCCGCCTGGGCGCGGCGCTGGGTGCGGACCCGACCGCGCTCTACCGCTACTTCACCGGCACCGACGATCTCCTGCTCGCCATGGCCGATCAGCTCATCGGCCGCGCGAACGCGGGCTGGACGCCCTCGGGCGATTGGCGCGCGGATCTGCGCGCCATCGGCCTCCGCATACGCGACAGCTATCTCGATTGCCCCCAGGTCGCGCTGCTCATCATGTACCGCACCACCGGCCGCAGGCACGAGGCCGCCTCCATCGACACCATTCTGGGAGTGCTACGCGGCGCGGGCTTTCCGGACGGCGAGGCCGTGCGCCTATATCACGTACTGGTCGAACAGGGCATGGCCTATGCCGCCCAGCACGCCTGCTGGGCGGCGCTGCCGCCGGACGCAAAACAGGCCGACTACGCGATCTGGGACGAGACCTATCCGGCGCTCCCCGCCGACACCCATCCGAATCTGACCGCCGTCGCCACGCTGCTGCAGCCCGAAATGCGCCGTAACTCCTACGATTACGCCCTGGAGTTGTTCCTCGACGCGGCCGCCGCCCGGTTGCTGACGCTGCGCCCCGGCAAATCCCGGGCACGCCGACTGAGATGACCCGGAGCGCGGGATCCACGGCCGGTCAACGCGACCAGATATTCCAGGTGCCGCGCAGGTTCGTACAGCGACCGGACTTCCGCAACGTCGGAATCAGCTGTGTGAAGTAGCCTTTGGGCTCACACTTGTCATCACAGTTCTCGTGGAGCTTCAGCCCGTGCTCGGCGGCATCGAGGTTCATGATCGGATAGTCCGGAACTTCGTGGCTCACATAAGGGCTCACAATGCCTACCTGGTTCGAAGGGGAACACCCGATGGCCACCGGGCTGGCTACAGAAGTACGCCCGCCCCGGGGTGGGTGGGGGTTCCGCGGTGAGGAAAACGCGTAGTAAGTCCCAGGCTTTCAGAACGGCTGGTTCCAAATTTCGGCCCCTTCGGTAGTGAGGCTAAGAGAATGGCTGGATCGACCCTCGCGAGCAGGGCACTCGGACGGCTGCTGGCCCAGTACCGCAAGCGCGCCGGATTGACCGTGTACGCCGCGGCCCAGGTCGTGGAAACCTCGCAGCAGACCCTCGGGCGGGTCCAGGACGGGGTCAAATCCAAAGTGCCGCAACTGTGGATCAATGCCTTGGCGGATGCGTACGGGGTCGGCGACGATGAGCGCCGGGTGCTCATCGGGCTGGCCCAGGAGCTTTCCTCGTCGCAGAAGAACTGGTGGCGTGCGTACGCGGACGAGATGAATCCGGGTTTCGACCACTACATGGGGCTCGAGCAGGCGGCCCGCAAGTACTCGGCCTGGCGAGTCACTGTGGTTCCCGGCCTGCTGCAAACCGTCGAATACCGTCGTGCGATCACCTGGACGGAATCGCCTGGCATGCCACCGGACCAGGTGAACAAGCGATTGGACATGGCAGTTGGACGCCAGGCTCGCATACGGGACACGGGATATACAGTCGATGTCATTCTCTCGGAATCCGTTCTTCGCGATCGGATCGGCGGTCCAGGGGTGATGGCAGACCAACTTCGGAGGCTTGCCGAAGACGGAACCAAGCCGAACGTATCGGTCCGTGTGGTCCCCTTCGAGTCACCCGGACATCTCGGCTCTCTCGTGGGATCGTTTGTGCTGCTGGAGTTTCCGAAACTGCCGTCGACCGGATTGATCGAACCGCCGGTAGTCTTCGTGGAAGGATATGCGGGCGATCTCTACCTCGAACGCGAGGGCGAGGTGAAGCGGTATCGAGAGGCGTTGGCCGAGATCAGCCGGGTAGCGTTGAGCGAGGACGCAAGCAGGCAGCTCGTGCTGTCGATAGCCAAGGAGTACGGCGAGTGAAGATCGACCTGTACGGATACCAGTGGTTCAAGTCCAGCCGTAGCACCAGTTCGGGCGGCGAATGCGTGGAAGCAGCACATCTGCGCGGCGGAAAGGTCGGCGTGCGTGACTCCAAACTCGGCGGAGCGAGCCCGATCCTGATCTTCGATGGATCGGTGTGGGACGGGTTCGTGAACGCTTTGGCGGCGGGTGATTTCGACCTTTAGATTCGATCTGAAACACACTGGGCAGTTGAACTTATTCCCTTGGTATCCACCTGCTCTTCAGCGTCGGACGGGATAGAGCAGTTCGAAGACGGTACCGGCGACGGGTTTGGGCTCGGTTTGCGGATGCCAGACATGGCCTGCCGAGGTGTCGGTGACGAGGTAATCGGCTTCGGTGCCGGGGACGTGGTCGAGGACGCCTTCGCAGTGCGGGCCGCCGGTGGCGTTCACCTTCGGGAGGTCCTCGGGGTAGTGGTAGGGCTCTCCGGCGGGCATCAGGCTGGCGTTGAAGAAGACCGCGGCATCGGGGCCGCCGCCGAAGAGGTAGGCGATGAGTGGCATGTTCGTGCCGAGGCCCGCGATGGTGCAGTTGACGGCCGAGCGGTACTCGTGGAGGGTTTCCGAAGTCGGGCGCAGCAGGCGCAAGGCTTCGACGAGCGGTGATTCGGTCTCGGCGAGAATCGGCGTGGCGGTATCGGCCAGGCCGATAAGGTTGGCCAGCAGGGCATCGATACGCGGCTGGGAATCGACCAGTGCGGCGGCGGTGACGGCGGCATTGTCGTTGGTGCGCAACAGGTTCGGGAGGGTATCGCTGTACAAGCCCGTAACCGCGGTCGTGGATCGCAAGTCGTGCCGCAGGGCGGGCAGGGCAGGGTTGAGCTCGCGCAGCACGGTGTCGCTGTCGACCAGGAGCCCGCCCAGTCGGTCGCCGCGGCCCTCCAGCGCCGCGCCGATGGCTTGCAGGGTGGCATTGAGCTTTTCGGGCTCGACCTGCACGAGGACATCCGAAAGATGCTGGAAAAGCGTGTTGAACTCCACGATCACATTCGAAACCGGAATTACCGCACCGGGTTTCAAGGACTCCCGGGACGGCTGCGCGGGCACGGTGAAGTCGATGTACTTCGCGCCGAACACCGTGCTCGAATGGATGTCCACGGAGACATTGGCGGGCACCAGCTTCAATGACTCCGGATCGATATCCAGCACGACCAGCGCACCGGTCGCGGTGTTCTCGACGGCGGCCACCCGCCCGATCTCCACCCCGCGGACTTTCACCTTGGCATCCGGATTCAGCACCAGACCGCTGCGGGGCGCCGCCACGGTCACCCGCGCGGTGTCCTCGAATCTGCCCGCGAAGCTCATCAGGCACAGCGTGATCACCGTCGCGATCACGGCCACCAGTCCGCGCCCCGCCGATCTGACGACCAGCTTGTGCTCGAGCGGATGTCTCGAAAACCGCTGCCACCACCGTCGGAATACCATCTGCGCCCCCGTCTCGCCATAGCGCATCGAGTTCGAATGTGATCCGGGTCAATGGATTAGACCATGCCCGGACACGTGTCCGGGTTGGATTTCAGAAGGCCGGGGCGCACCGCTGTCACCGGAGTCCGGGCCGAGGTAGTAGAAAAGGGTGTCCCGCAACTACCGAACGGAGAGGCCAAGTCATGGCGACCTCTACAGCGCGTGCCCAGATCGGTGTCACCGGCCTGGCGGTGATGGGCAGCAATATCGCCCGCAACTTCGCCAAGCACGGCTACACCGTGGCGCTGCACAACCGCAGCGTCGGCAAGACCGACGCGCTGATCGCCGAGCACGGCGGTGACGGCGACTTCGTGCGCACCGAGACCATCGAGGAATTCGTCGCCGCGCTGGAGAAGCCGCGCCGGGTGCTCATCATGGTCAAGGCGGGCGACGCCACCGATGCCGTCATCGAAGAGCTGGCCGACGCCATGGAGCCGGGCGATATCATCATCGACGGCGGCAATGCCCTCTACACCGACACCATTCGCCGTGAGAAGGCCATGGCTGAGCGCGGGCTGAACTTCGTCGGCGCGGGCATCTCCGGCGGCGAGGAGGGCGCGCTCAATGGCCCGGCCATCATGCCGGGCGGGCCCAAGGAGTCCTACGAATCGCTGGGCCCGCTGCTGGAATCCATTGCGGCCCAGGTCGACGGCACCCCGTGCTGCACCCATATCGGCCCCGACGGCTCCGGCCACTTCGTCAAGATGGTGCACAACGGCATCGAATACGCCGATATGCAGCTCATCGGCGAGGCCTACCACCTGTTCCGCGACGCCCTGGGCTTCGACGCCAAGCAGATCGCGGACGTGTTCACCCAGTGGAACTCCGGCGAGCTGGAGTCCTACCTGGTCGAGATCACCGCCGAGGTGCTGAACCAGGTCGACGCCAAGACCGGCAAGCCGCTCGTGGACGTGATCGTCGACGCCGCCGAGCAGAAGGGCACCGGCCGCTGGACCGTCAAGTCGGCGCTGGATCTGGGCATCCCGGTCACCGGCATCGCCGAGGCCGTCTTCGCCCGCGCCCTGTCCGGTTCGCGCGCCCAGCGCAAGGCCGCCCAGGGCCTGGCCTCCGGCGTGCTGGCCGCCAAGCCCACCGATATCGCGGAGTTCACCGAGGCGATTCGCCAGGCCCTCTACGCGTCGAAGATCGTCGCCTACGCCCAGGGCTTCGACCAGATCGCCGCCGGTTCGGCCGAATACGACTGGGACCTCAACCCCGGTGATATGGCCACCATCTGGCGCGGCGGCTGCATCATCCGCGCCCGCTTCCTCAACCGCATCAAGGAGGCCTACGAGCAGGATCCGGCCCTCCCGTCGCTCATCCTGGCCCCCTACTTCCGCGAGGCCATCGAGACCGCCATCGACAGCTGGCGCCGCGTCGTCTCCACCGCCACCCTGCTGGGCATCCCGGTCCCCGCCTTCGCCTCCTCCCTGTCCTACTACGACGCGCTGCGCGCCGAACGCCTCCCCGCCGCCCTCACCCAGGGCCAGCGCGACTTCTTCGGCGCACACACCTACGAGCGCATCGACGCCGAAGGCAAGTACCACACCCTGTGGAGCGGCGACCGCAGCGAAATCTCGGCCTAGCCAAAGGTTCCGAACCTCCGAGTACGAAAGGCCCCGGCTCCCCGAGCCGGGGCTTTTTCGTGCCCGGACCCGAAACGCGTTGGCGCGCCCGCGAAGATCCTTCTACTGAGGCGAGATCTATTGTCCGGCAGTCGATCTCAACTCGTTTCTTCTCGATTGCGCCCAATCCCCGGCCGCCCGAGCGCATGATGAATGTGCTCCTTGCGCGAAAGGTAAGGGAACCAATGAGTATGGATCTGTCGATGGAGCGAATTCCCTCTCGGACCGGGGTTTTGCGCTCGGCGAAACAAACCCATCCGGAGTCGGTGGAGCGGCTCGTGGGTGACTATCTGTACGGCACCGACAGTGCCCCTGAATCGCAGGAGGAGCGGAGCCCACTGCTGGAGGTTCTCGAGGTGCAGCTGGAGAAGGGGCTCGCGGGCGGCGATACGGCCGCCCTGCTCGATGTGCACCGCAGCGCGTACGCGATCTACGAGACGCTGCTCGGCCACCCCTTCGGCGCCGGTGCTCGTCACGAACGCAGTAGCTGGTTCAACGCGTTTCGCCGGATCTTCGAGGACCGCGTGCTGAATGCCGATATCGAAACCATCGCGGACCGGCTCCCGTCGGCGGCGGACGCGGCCCGGCCCGAGTTCGTCCGCGATTGGATGCTGGCGGCGGCCCACGAGCGCAGCGCGCTCGACAGCGCGGTGGAGACCTATCTGGCCGAGCGGGCCACCGCGGACGAATTGGCCCGGTTCATCGAAGCCAACGGCTACCTCAACTACCGCTTCTACGACGTCCTGGCGCTGAGCCAGACGCATTTCATGGAGACGGTGAAGAACCAGATCAGCCATCATCTGTGGGAAGAGTGCGGCGAGGGGAACCCGCTGATGTCGCACACCGTGCTGTTCACGCGCAGTCTCCGGAAACTCCGGTTGGAACTGCCCGCGGTGCCGCCGTGGGAGGACTGGCGTCCCTATGCGGGGTACAACGTACATTTCGTCCTCGCGTTCAACAGGCGTCACTACTTCAAGGTGCTCGGCGGTCTCGCCATGCCGGAACTCTTCGGTTCCGGCCGGGACGCCGCCGTCGTCGCCGGTCTGCAGCGGTGCGGTTTCGCTCTGCACCAGGACTTCGAGTTCTTCTTCAACCACATGGAGGCCGACGCCGAACACGGCCCGGAATGGCTCGACGGTGTGGTGCTGCCGGTCGTGGCGGCCGAGCCGGAGGCCGGTCACGAACTGATCGTCGGCGGGGCGATACGGATGCTGGCGATGCGCCGGTACAACGAATACCTCGCACTCCGGCTCGGAGTCACCGAAGGCGCTGTCACCGACCATGAGTGACGAATCCGGCGCGGCCGTCCTCGCGCACGGCGTCGCCGCGTATCGCGAAGTCCTGCGCGAACGACTCGTGGCGGCCTATGCCCTGGGCAGCCTGGCCCATGGCGGATTCGCTCCCGAGGTCAGCGATGTGGATCTGGCATTGATCCTCGACGGCAGGTCACCGGCGGACCGGCCGACCATCGAGCGCGTGCGCGACGAGGTGCATGCGCGCGGCGGGCTGTACGGTCGCCTGTCGGTGTTCTGGAGCTCCGCGGTCGCGCTGGCGGACAACCGCGGTGACGGCAGGTTCCCGGCCATCGACCGGCTGGATCTCGCCGAGCACGGAAAGCTGCTGTACGGCAAGGACATCGCGGCGGATCTCCCACGTCCCGGCGCGGCCGAACTGATCGGGGACAGCGCGCGATCCGCGCTGGAGTTCTTCGCCACCGATCAGGTCGTCGACACATTCCGCGATCCCCACCGGCTGGTCGGTGATCGTCTCTGGCTGACCAAGATAGTTCTGCTTCCCGTGCGGTTTCTCCACACGGCCCGGACCGGCCGTGTCGAGGCCACCGACAAGGCGGCGGAGCGCTATCTGACCGCCGCGCGGCCCGTGGCCGGTGAACTGGTCGGGGCGGCGATGCGCTGGCGCAACGGGGAAGCGTTCGACGAGGACGACGCCGTGCTCCTGCTCCGCGCCCACCTCGTTCCGCTGTATACGCACTACACCGACTCCCTGCTCGCGGAAAGTCTGTCCCTGGCGGGCGATTCGGGCCTCGTCGCGGGCTTCGAGGAGTGGCGGGCTCGGCTGCGACAGTGACCGTTCGGCCGGGCTACCAGGCGCCGACGAAGAGTTCGAGGACCGCCAGGGACACCGCGCCGAGCAGCGCGACGATCAGGCCCACGGCGAGGGTCAGCACACGGGCCTGCCTCGGGTCGCGGGAGAAGCGGGCGGTGAGGTAACTGCCTGCGGCGCCGAGGATTCCGAGTACGAACGCGCCGCCGAGCAGGAGGTAGAACAGGCTTCCGATGGCGGCCGCGGGGGCGCCGGGGAGGCCGTAGACGTAGTCCGAGAGCGGGACGGGGAATCGGTAGAGGGTGGCGACGATCGCCGCTGCGAAAGGGGCCGCGACGATGGCGGCGAGGGAGCCCCACAGGGCTTCTTTCCAGGCGACGGGTTTCGAAGGGGCGGGTGTCCACGGGTGCTGCGGAGCATGCGACATGCTCCGCAGCGTAGGCGGGTGCGGGCGGGCCGGGCATGGCGGAAACACCCATGTCGGCCGGTAGAAATACTCGGATCCCGGTCAGTCCCAATGGTCGATCTTGAGATCGTCGGGGCTGGGAGCGCCCTTGCCGGTTTCGAGGAGTTGTTTGAGGCTCACCAGGTAGGTCGCCCATTTGGTGCTGCAGTGGTGCATGAAGTCCACGGGCTCCTTCCAGTCCTGATGCTTGAACAGCACGGTGGTGTAATCGCCGGACTGGGAAAGGTTCCAGTCGATGTGGGTGCCGATCCACTCCTCGGGGCCGTCGATCACCTCCCACAGCACGTGGCTGCCCGGTGCGAGCTCGCGGACCTTCATATCGAATCCGCCTGCGGGGAAGCGGAATCGGAGCTCGCCGCCGACCTCCTCGCCCTTGCCGGTGGTGTCGGTGGTCCACCAGCTCGCCAGACCCGCGGGGCTGGCGAGCGCGGTGTAGACCTCGGACGCGGGGGTTTTGATGCCGACCTTGTGCAGGATGTCAACCATTGTCGTTGTCTCTCTCCGGAGTTGCTGTGGCGCGCTGAATGGCCTCGGCAATGCTCTTGATGCGGCGCAGCCTGGCATCCCAGGCCGCCCCGACCGAGGACAGTTGTGCGACGGCACGCGCGAGTTGCGCCTCGTCCACGCGGTACCTCTTTTCCCGACCGGCGGGCGCGGCATGCACCAGGCCTACGCGGTCGAGGACGCCGAGATGTTTGGCGATGGCCTGCCGGGTCACCGGCAGTTGCTCGCTGAGCGTGGTGGCCGTGCCATCGCCGGCCGCCAGGAGCAGGTCGAGCATCCGCCGACGGGTCGGGTCGCCGATGGCGGACCACAGATCGTCGTCGACAAGGGTGCTCATCGGGTCGACACCAGCCGGGCGATGTACTCGCCGAGCCGGGGGACGAAGGTGTCCCAGCCGCTGATGTGCTCGCGGTACATCTCCTCGAGCTGCGCGGCCTCCCAGCCTCGCTCGCGCCACCCGCTTTCGGTCAGCCGGATCCGGGTGCCCGCGCCGACCGGTGTGAGCTCGAAGGTGACCAGCAGCGATTTCGCATCGTCGGCGACCGTGCTGTCCGGATAGCACCAGCGGAAGGAGAACAAGCACGGCGGATCGACCTCCACCACGATCATGCCCTCGACATCCACGCGATCGCCCCAGACCAGTTCGCCGACCGCCCCGGGCTTCGACTCGAAGGAGGCGTCGTCGGACCACCATTCCTTGATGTGCTCGGGCTTGCTGACGACCTCGAACACCACATCGGGGGAGGCGTCGACATGAATCTCACGTTCGATGCTGCCGTATTCTATGCTCGTAATCCTTCCAAGAAGTGCAACCGTTTGTTGCACATCACGGTAGCCGGATGCGCGGCGAAGCGCAACCATTGGTTGCTTATGGAGAGGAAGGCCAGGTCAGGCGAGCTGCCGACGGCGGTGATCGGCCACGTGCACCCGCGTCGAGCAGCGGGTGGAGCAGAAGCGGCGGCGGCCGTTGCGGGAGGTGTCGACGAAGACGATGTCGCAGCCCGCGCGGGCGCAGCGGCCGATGCGGGCCGGATCCTCGCAGAAGAGGGCGGCCAGGCCGAAGGCGGTGTACGCCTTCACTCGTTCGTCCACGGGCGCGGTTTCGTCGGAATAGTGCAGGTGCGGCCCGCGGCCGTCATGGGTGGAGATGTAGGGGCGACTGGTGGTTTTCGCCAGCAGCGCATTGAGCAGTTCGACCGACGGCTGCGCGAAGACCGCGTCGAGTTCCCTTATCCAGGAACGGAGTTCGGCATCCTGGCGGGCGTCGACGGGACCCAGTGGCTTGTAATCCGATTCGGCCAGCAGCTGTCCGAGGTCCTCATCCGGACCGGCGTTCACCAGGCGGGTGGCCAATTCCGCCGCGACGCCCCCGTAAGGGTTGAAATGCACTAGCTCATTACATCAGGGTGGAGCCATGTCCGCTACCTGCCCCGCCTGCTCCTGGTCCGAACCGGCGCTCGTCTCCGCCCACGGCACCGTTCGCTACTTGCGCTGTGTGTGCGGCAAGTGGCTGATTCAGGACAGCGAGGTGGTGCTGGCCACCGCGGGCAGCAGCGCGTTCGGTGACGCGCACGGCGAAACCCGCAGTGGCGCAGGGGAGTTCAACTGAGTGTCGGTGCTACGGCACGACCTGCACGATATCGCCCGGATTCAGGTGGTAGAAGGTGCGCTCCGCGCCTTCGGGAGTCATGCGGATGCAGCCGTGCGACTGTTCCTGGATCGGCCCGATGTGGGTGGCGATATCGCCGTCGAAGAACACCGCCCACTTCATCGGCACGTGGTGCAGGGTGCTCCAGTGGTCCTCGCGCTTGAAGTCGACATCGAAGGTGCCCACATTGGTGCGGTAGCCGGGCCTGCCGTGTGAGATCGGGGTCGGGCCGTAGACGACCCGCCCGTCCTCCATGAGCCAGCCCTCATTGGTCGACAGCCGCAGGCAGAACCGCGCCTCCGACGAGCACGGGGCGATGACCGGCGGCGCCGGGGCGGGCGGAATGATGGCCGGGACGCCCGGGATGTCGGGACCGCCCGGCCACAGGGGTTCGGCCTGCACCGGGCCCGCAGTGGCGAAGCCCGCGGCCGTGACACCCGCGAGGATCGCGAGGCGCCCCGCCCAGGTACGAGTGTGTTTACTGCCCATGACGCGTCCAGCCTTTCGATCGGCAGAACTTCGGAGACGTTCAATCATACTGCCCAGCAGTCGGTTTTGCGATCGATCCGATCGCCGACGGGCATTTCGATCGAGAACTGTGATCAACGCGAGCCGTCGTGTACAGGGCGCTCGACAAAAGTAAGTAAATGAGCCATTCCCGTCAGGATTTCGTCAAAATGATCAGAACGATTTAAATGGCGCATATGGAGTCACTTTTCGTGATCAGTGCGATTGCCGTCACTGCCCTATCCACCCGACATGCCCGAATTTCCTGAGCTATACCCATATTGGTTAATGGCAGGTTACTTCCACCTGAAAGTTTCATATCTCGGATAGCTAGCCGTGCGAACGAGTTGTACTGTCCGATCATCGCAACGCAGCGATTCTCGAATCCCCACATCCACCGGGCAATGAAGTGATCGCGACCACTTCCGAAAACCCTTGCCGTGGTTCGCAATGAGTGCGAGTCTGCGGTTCGCCCGGCACCTCTCCAAAAGTACATCTCTTCTGATAGGTGGTCGAAATGGCCGATCTGTTGGTGAACGAGTTCCACGGCGATATTCGCACCTGGTCCGCACCGCATTGGAGCGCGCACGACCTGATCGCCGCAAAACGAGGACGGACCGTCTCGGTCGTTCTCCCGGCGCTGAACGAGGAAGCCACGGTGGCCGATGTCGTCCACGCGGTGCGCTCCCTCCCTCCCGGTCTGGTCGACGAATTGATCGTCATGGATTCCGGATCCACCGATGCCACGATGCGCGTCGCCGCCGCTGCCGGCGCGACCGTGGTGAGCCGCGAAGCGGTATTGCCCGAGCACCCGCCCGTCCCGGGCAAGGGCGAGGTGCTCTGGCGATCCCTGGCGGTGGCCTCCGGCGACATCGTGATGTTCATGGATTCCGATCTCATCGATCCCGATCCGCAATTCGTCCCCAAACTCATCGGGCCGCTGCTGCTGGATGAATCCCTGGTCTTCAGCAAGGCCTATTACCGCCGCCCATTACTGGTCGGCGAAACCTTCGACGAATCCGGCGGCGGCCGGGTGACCGAACTCGTGGCGCGGCCGTTGCTGGCGGCGCTGCGGCCTGGACTGCGGCATGTGGTGCAACCCCTCGGCGGGGAATACGCCGCGACCCGGGAGGCGCTCGAACGCCTCTGCTTCGCACCGCATTACGGCGTAGAAATCGGTCTGCTGATCGATGTGTACGACCGCTATGGCGCCTCGGCTATCGGGCAGGTGGACCTTGGTGTGCGTAAACACCGCAATCGGCCGCTGCACGAATTGGGCGTCATGAGTCGCCAAATCATGGCCACGGCGCTGGAACGGTGCGGACTGCCCGATTCCGGCGCGGGCATCGTCCAGTTCCCGCTGGGCGCCGAAGGTTTCGCGCCGCGCGAATCCGACTTGCATACCGAGCATCGGCCGCCGATGAATTCGCTGCTGCGGATCGCGTCCTGAAAACCGCTCTGGAAAAAGCAAGGAGGAAATAGATCATGATGCAGAGCGGGCTCATCGACGACTGGCGCCCCAAGGGCGGCCGGTTGACGATCATCCGTCCCACCGAGAACGCGCGCGCCGCGGCCATCCGCGCACGCGCCGATGCCACACCACCGTCGTTCCAGCAGGACGCCTATCTGGAAATGGCCCGGACCGCCAAGCAGACGGGCGGGCGCTTCGACCGGTTGATCCTGTGCGCGTTCACGCTCACGGGTGAACCCGATATCGCGGCGCTGGTCCGCGCCACCACCGCCGTCGTGCGCCGCCACGACGCCTTTCACAGCTGGTTCGAAATCGACGGCGATCTCCACATCCAGCGGCGCGTGCTGGAGGCCGACGATATCGATCTCGTCGCCGATTCCTGGGGTGAGATCGACGGCTTGCTGATCAGCCGCATTCTGCAGCGGGTGACGCCCGGCCCGACCAGCTGGGATTGCTTCACCTTCGCGATCACGGATCACGGCGGCTCCTTCACCGTGGTGGTGGCCTGCGATCACCTCAATACCGATGCCGTTTCCGGCGGCATCATCAGCGGTGAACTCGTGCAGCTGTATTTCGATCCCACCGCCGCCACCCGACTGGCGGAAGTCCCGGTGGCCAGCTATCGGGAGTACTGCCAACGCGAGCGCGCCGAAGCCGCGCGGCTCGTGGAGCAGTCGCCGCAGATCACGCAGTGGGCGGAGCGCATCCGGGCCAATGGCGGCCGGTTGCCCAGTTTCCCGCTGGCGCTGCAGGATCCCGAGTCGACGGTGTCCGCCTCGGCGGCCTCGGATCGGCGGGTCCTGTTGTCCGGCCCCGCGGCCGACGCATTCGAGGACGAATGCGCCCGGGCGGGCGTGCGATTGGTGTCCGGCGTCTTCGCCGCGGCCGCCTATGCCGACTACGAGCTGTCGGGTCGCACCAGCTATTTCAATCTCTCGCCGAAGAACACTCGCGCCGGTGCGGCCGAGCAACGCACGGTCGGCTGGTACGCCAGCCTGATTCCGATCGCCTTCGACTTCGATCCCGCGGAAGGCTTCGCCGCGACGGCGCAGCGCGCCGATGCGGCCTTCTCCTCCGGGAAATGGCTGTCCAATGTCTCCCTGCATCGCGTCGTCGAATTGCTGGAGGAGCACGAGGGATTCCATGTGCGGCGCGGCTGGGTGGCGCCCATGCTGTCGTTCCTGGATTTGCGGAAACTGCCCGGCGCCGAGCTGTTCTCCGCACTCGATTTCTCGTTCTTCGGCAGCCGGGGCACCTCCGAGGAGGTGTACACGTGGGTGCAGCGCACCGACGATATGATCTGGGCGGCTTCGCTGTTCCCGGACACCCCGCTCGCGGGCGGCGCGATGACGCGCTACTGCGATGTACTGACCCGGGTCATGGAATCCATCGCGCATTCCGGAACCGGTCCGCTCTCCCGCGACGTCGCGTAACGGACCATTCGTGAGCGCACTCGACATTCCCCTGGAAACCCCGCGTCCCACACGGAATTCCACGGTGTGGGCCGGGGTGGCGGCGGTGTTCATCGCCGTATTCATGCAAATGGTCGACGCGACGATCGTGACCGTCGCGATTCCGGATATCGTCCGCGATCTCGGGGCCAGTTCGGCCGAATCATCGCTCATGCTGACCGGTTACACCGTCGCCCTGGCGTGCGCGCTGTTGCCGAGTGCGCGCCTGGGGATGCGCTGGGGCCGCGGCGGCTTCTTCACCGCCGCGCTCGCGGTGTTCGTCGCGGCCTCGGTGCTGTGAGGCTTGGCCCCGACTCCGCTCGCGCTCATTGCCGCGCGCGTGCTGCAAGGAGCCGCGGCCGGGGCGGTATCGGCGCAACCGATCGCCATTATCAGCGCCCGGTTCGCCGATACCGCGCGCCGCAATCTCGCCTTCGCGCTCTACGGCGCGACCGCGGGCACCGCGGCCATGCTGGGACCGCTCATCGGCGGCGTGCTGCTGGGCGCGAATCCCCTGGACCTGTCCTGGCGTTCGATCTTCCTGGTGAATCTGATTCCCGGCGCGGTGGCGCTGGCGTTGGCCGCCCGGCATCTGCGGGGCACGGTGGTGCGCGAGCGGTGCGCCCTCGACGCGGTGGGCGCGGTGCTGGCCACGGCAGGGCTGTTCCTGCTCATCTACGGGCTCTCCATCGGCCGCGAACACCGATGGTCGCCACCGATTCTGGCCATGCTGGCGGCCTCGGCGGTGATCTTCGCGGGTTTCGTCGTCCACGAGCGCCGGGTGGCGGCGCGCGGCGGGTCCCCGCTGATCGATCCCGGATTGTTCGCCGCGCCACGATTTCTCGGCTGGATCCTGCCCTGCCTGGTGGTGTACGGCGTGTTCGGCGCCTACCTGTTCACCATGTCGGTCTCGCTCCAGTTCGGGCTCGGCTACAGTGCCTTGCGCACGGGAGTGGCGACGCTGCCGTTCTCGGCGGGCGCGGTCATCGGCGCGCTGTCCGCGCCCCGATTGGCGGGCCTGCTCGGCAACCGGTTGATCGGCATCGGCACCGTCCTGTTCGGTGTCCTGCTCATCGGCTGGCTCCTGGCCCTGGAACCCTCACCCGCCACCCTGTCGTGGCCGGTGCTGTTCGTCCCGCTGATCCTCGGCGGCCTGGGTGTTGGCGCGGCGGCCGCGCGCTTGCAGATCGCGGTGGTGGCGGCCGTTCCGCCGAAATTCATCGATTCCGCCTCCGGCCTGGTGCCCACCGCCCAGCAGGTCGGAAACTCCCTCGGCGTGGCGCTGATCGGCATCCTGTTCTTCCACGCCATCGCGGTCGCGGCCCCGGCGGCGGTCAGCCAGGAGCGTGACCAACTCCAATGCGAGACCACCGCCATCACCCCCTTCGCCCCGACCATCGCCAATGAGTTCGCCCGGTGCGCGACCCTGCAACTGCAATCGCCCACCCCCGAGCGCACTCCCGACGGCTGTGACCACTCCGGTGCGTCACAACAGCAACCCGGCGCCGCCAAGGTCGCCGAGCAGGTGACCCCGACGGTTCAGGCCGCCGCGCAACGTCTCTCGGGCACGGCCACCGTCACCGCCTTCCGGGTGACGGTGGCCGTCCTGCTCGTGCTCGTCTCCCTGACGAGCCTCCCGCTGCTGATTCGACGCCGAAAGCGCAGCGGCGCTTCGTAATCGCGGAGCCTGTCATTCCGGCGTGCCGTCTCGTCGGACAGGTGTAGGCATCCCGACGACAGGAGCGAACGATGGAAGCACGAATGAATCTGTTCGAGAACCCGATGGCGGCCAAATCCCTGAAGTACCTCGCCTCGGCGGGCAAGGTGGTCGCGGATTCGACCGTGCCCTATGCGACGCAGGAGTTGATGCGCATGCGGGCCAGCCAGATCAATGGCTGCGGATTCTGTCTCGATATGCACACCAAGGAGGCCGCGCATGCGGGCGAGAATGCGCTGCGGCTCAATCTGGTCGCGGTCTGGCGTGAGGCGACGGTGTTCACCGAGGCCGAGCGGGCCGCGCTGGCACTGACCGAGCAGGGGACCCGGATCGCCGATGCGTCCGGCGGGGTCACCGACGAGGTGTGGGCCGATGTCGTCAGGCATTACGACGCGGATCAGATCAGCGCGATGGTGGTGCTCATCGCCAATATCAACGCCTTCAACCGGGTCAATGTGATCACCCGGCAGATCGGTGGTGAGTACCGGGTCGGCCAGTTCGGGTAGCGAGACTCCACCCGGGAGCGGCGGGGCTGTACTACCGTCGGGTGGATGCTGCCATGGTCTGCGGAACTTGCCGGACGACTCGACGAACACGTTTTCGACAGTGCGCTGCTGCGGGACAACCCGCTGAAGGACCCGCACGAGCGTCCGCTCTGGGTGTATGTGCCGCCGGGATACGACGAGGACGAGGATCGCCGGTACTCGGTTGTCTATGTGATCCAAGGGTATTCGGGGCATGTGCAGATGTGGCGGAACCGTATGCCGTTCCGCCGCCCGTTCATCGAAACCGCGGACGAGGTGTTCGCCACGGCGGCGGCGCCGCCCGCCATCCTCGTCTACGTGGACGCGTGGACGGCCTACGGCGGCAGTCAGTTCGTCGATTCGTCCGGGACCGGGCTCTACCACTCCTACCTGTGCGAGGAGATCGTACCGTGGGTGGACGCCAACTATCGCACGCGCGCCGATCGGGATCATCGCGCCATCATGGGTAAGAGCAGCGGCGGATTCGGGGCGATGATCACGCCCATGCTGCGGCCGGATCTGTTCGGGGCCTTGGCCACTCATGCCGGTGACGCGCTCTACGAGTTCTGCTACATTCCCGAATTCGCTACTGCCGTACGGCATTTGCGGCAGTACGACGGGGATATCGAGCGCTGGTGGGAGGAATTTCAAGGGCGCGTGTCGTTCACCAGGCCCGAGGACGAGGATCTGCTCACTCTCTACGGCGTCGCGGCCTGCTTCTCGCCCGCGGTGGACGGGCGGCCGCAATTGCCGTTCGACACCGACACCGGGGTGCTGATACCCGAGGTGTGGCAGCGGTGGCTGTCCTGGGATCCGGTGCGCATGGTACCCGGCCACGCCGAGGCGTTGCGGTCGATGCGGGCGATCTGGATCGACGGCGGTACCCGGGACGAGTGGTATCTCGATATCGGCGCGAAGGCGTTCCGCAATGCGCTGCTGTCCAGCGAGGTGGAGCCGGAGACCATTCATTTCGAGTTGTTCGACGCCGGGCACGGCGGTATCGACTACCGGTATCCGATGTCGCTGGCGTGGCTGGTGCGTCGGCTTGAGCACGCCGGATCATGATGCGGGGCACCGCGTCCCGGCCGGTGGCGCGGTGCCGTCGCGCAGGTAGGCGTTGACCGTGCGATCCACGCACGCATCGACGCCGCCGTACGCGCCGTGACCGTCACCGCGATAGGTGAGCAGCACGCCCGAGGCCAGCGACTCGGCCAGCTCGGTGACCCAGGAGTAGAGCGCTTGCGGGTCACCGGTATTGCCGATGAGCAGGATCGGGGCCGCACCCGTCCCGTCGATGCGGTCGCGGCCCACGCCGTACACCGGCCAGTGCGCGCATTCGACCAGACGCAGCGCGGTGAGCTCGCCGAAACGCGGTGACGCGCGGGCGAAGTCGGGCAATAGGGCGTGGACCTGGTCGGTGGTGTAGCTGTCCGGATAGTCGGCGCAGTTGGCGGCCGTATTGATGGCGGTGAAGTTGTTGTCAGTGCCGTCGGCGCGGCGGCCTGCGAAAACGTCGGCGTAACCGATGAGTGCACTGCCGTCGCCCGCATACGCCTCGGCGAGTGCCGTACTCAGGTGCGGCCACGTCTCGGGCGCGGCGATGCCGAGGCCGACGGCCGCGAGAGCCGTTGCGCGGGTGAGCGGTTCGCCGCGATCGGTCGGCGCCGGTGCGGAATCGAGGCGGGAGAGGAATGCGTCGAACCCTTCCAGGGCCGCCGTGCCGGAGTCGCCGAGCGGGCAGGATCCGGCGCTCACGCAGCATTCGAGGAATCGGCGCAAGGCGCGCTCGCTGCCCTTGGACTGGTCGAGCAGGCTCTGTCGGAAAGTGCGTAGGGGCGTTCCCGGAGCATCCAGGACCATCCGGCCGACGCGCTGCGGGAACAGGGTGGCGTAGGCCGCGCCCAATTGACCGCCGTAGGAGACGCCGAGAAAGTTCAAGCGCTCGTCGCCGACCGCGTCGCGAATGAGGTCGAGATCGCGGGCCGAATCGAACAGCCCGATGCGCGGCAATAGGGAACCGGAGCCCGTGACGCAGGATTCGGCGAACTCGCGGCTGGTGTCGTCCAGGGCCGCCCATTCCGCATCGGTGCGTGGAACCCGGTCCGGCAGGGGCGCTTCCGCGCATCGCACGGCCGTGCTGCGGCCGACGCCGCGCGGATCCCAGGACACCAGATCGTAGCGATCCAGCACCCCGCCCAATCGTCCGGCCATCCCGAGCACCGTGTCGAATCCGGACCCACCGGGTCCGCCCGGGTTGTAGACCAGCGATCCGATCCGCCGCGCCGGATCGGCCGTCCGGGTCCGGATGAGCGCGAGTTCGATGGTCCCGCCCTCCGGATTCCCATGGTCCAGGGGTGCGGTGATGGTCGTGCACTCCCAGATTCGTTCGCCGTCGCTCACGCCGGTGCACGGCGACCACGCCGGTGGCGGCGGGCCCACGGGCGTGGTGCTCACCGGTTGACCTGTGCACGCGGCGACCACCAGGACGCTCACCGAGGCCAGCCCATACCGCAGCCCGATTCGCACAGCACTCCTTCTCCCTGCCCGGAGTAGGTCTCGCTGGGAACCGTTCGAGTATGCGCGGCCCGCCGCGCCGGGCACGTCGCCCGGCGGAGGGAATCGCGGTCATCCTCGAGAACGATCCGTCAGCGCGGCCGCGACAGCAGCGACTGCGCGACGACGAGGCAGCCGAGCATCAGCACGGCCAGGCCGATCACCCGGAATCCGGTGTCCGCGGCCGTGACGAATGCGCCGATGACCTCGGACGAGCGATCGGGGGTCGTGGCGGCGAGCGCCTGGGCCACCGTGTGCGGATCGTGGCTCGCGCGGATATCGGCGGGCAGGGCGTCGGCGAAGCGGGCGGTCAGAATGGTGCCGATGACGGCTACGCCCAAAGCGCTGCCGAATTCGCGCGTGGTGGCCTGCAATCCGGTGCCGACCCCGGCCTGCGCCGCGGGCAGCGATCCCGCGATCACCCCGGAGAGGGTCGGAAGAGCCAGTGTCACACCGATTCCGGTGACGACCAGCCAGGCGGCGTAGACCGCGTAGGGCGTGTCCGCGCCCGTGGTGGACAGCCCGAGCAGCCCGCCGCCGACGAACAGGAAGGCCAGGGCGGTGGTGGCGTCCAGTCCGATGCGCTGCGACAGGCGTGCCACGTACCGCGCGCCGAGAATGATCGGCACGGTCAGCGGGATGATGCCGAGACCGGTCTGCAGGACGCCGAATCCCTTGCCGTACTGCAGGAACGAGGCATTGACGTAGAACAGGGCGAACATGCCGAAGAAGACCGTGGTCATGCCCAGGCAGGCGCTGCGCAGCGCGGGAATGCGGAGCAGCCGGGGATCGAGCAGCGGGTGCTCGACTTTCAGCTCGACGAGCGTCAACGCCGCGAAAAGGACTGCCGCGCTGACGAACCCGGTGACCACGAGGGCGCTGCCCCAGCCCGCTTCCGGACCGTCGACAATGCCGAGCAGCAGGGCGAAGGACGCGGCGACGAGCAGCCAGCGCCACGATCCGCTCGCGAGCACCGCCCCGCCGCCCACATTGCCGACGACCCCGCCGATTCCGGTCATGGCGGCCCAGGCCGCGATGGTCGCGCCCTTGCGTTCGGCGGGCACCGCGTGGAGCAGGATGGCGAGGGTATTGGGCAGCACCGCCGCCGCGCCGACTCCGGTGATCGCCCGGCCCGCGAGCAGGACGGGCACGGTCGGGGCCACCGCCGAGAGCAGCGCCCCCGCCGCGAACAAGGCCAGCCCGGTGAGCAGAACGCCCTTGCGGGCGAAGCGGTCTCCCGCGGCGCCGCCCGGAATCACCAGGCAGGCGAAGCAGATCACATAGGTGTCGACGATCCAGATCAAGGCGGACGCGGAGGGACGCAGATCGCTCGCGGCGAGCATGGGCACGGCGAGATTGACGGCGGCGACCATGCCGACCACGAGGCCGACGCAGGCGCACATGACGGCGAGCAGGCTGCGCTGGGCGACCGGGTGGGCGGGCCGCGCGCGTGACTCGGGGAACGGGGTACGGATCAGACCATTTCGTGGCATGGAGGAGACGGTATGGACGTGCTGATTCTTCGTGCCACGCAACTTTGACAAGGATTTCTTGCATAGGATGCAACTATGCGTGAGCTCGACCTGAATCTCCTGCGCGTCTTCGACGCACTGCTCCAGGAGGGCAGCGTCACGGCGGCGGCCGAACGCCTGCACCTGTCCATCCCGGCCACCAGCCGCGCCCTGGGCAGGCTGCGCCGCGCCATGGACGACCCGATCCTGGTGCGCGCCGGACGCGGTATGGCCCCGACGCCGTTCGCGCTGCGCACCGCGCCCCGGGTGCGGTCGCTGCTGGACGAGGCGGCGGCCTTGATCAGCGCCGATCGGGAGATCCTCATGGCGGAACTGAAGCGCACCTTCACGATTCGCATCAACGACGGTGTCGCCGCAACCCTCGCCACGGCTGCGGTCGAGGCCGTGGCGGCCGTCGCGCCGCAGGTCACGCTGCGGTTCGTGGCCGAGGGCAGCGAGAGCGCCGAGGCCCTGCGGGACGGTTCGGTCGATCTCGACATCGGTGCGGGTGATGTCGCCGCCCCGGATATCCGCAGCGCCACGCTGTACCGCGAACAGGTGGTCGCCATCGTGCGCGCGGACAGTGCGCTGGGTCGCGGTCGCCGTCCGACGTTGCGGCAGTTGTGCACCCAGCCGCATGTGTCGGCCTCGCGCCGCGGGCGTGCCCGCGGCCCACTCGACGATGCGCTCGAGGCGGCGGGCCTGCAACGGCGGATTGCCGCCGTCGTCCCCACCTCCGCGGTCGCCATTCTGCTGGTCGCCGCAGGAGATTACGTGGGCCTGGTGCCGCGACGACTGGCCGAACAGTACGGACCGGTGCTCGGCATCCGCTGGTTCCCGGTCCCGGTCGATCTGCCGGAGGTCGAGATCCGATTGCTCTGGCATGCGCGCCTGGACGCCGACCCGGCCCAGCGCTGGCTGCGCGAGACGATTCGCGCGGCGTTCGGCACCGGGAATCCGGCCGCGGGCAACTGAGCGTTCACCCGCCGTTCGCGCGGCGAAAACCTTGTGACACAAGGCAATACATGCGCCTAGACTGCGCGAGCGCAGCCGTGGACAGAGGAGGCCGCGATGACCGATGCGCGCACCGCCGGGAAAGCTCGCGTCCCGCACCGGAACCGGCGGCCCGAACGGCGCGTCACGCTGTGGCTGACGGGCGTGGCACTGGCGCTGGGTGCGTTCCAGATGGTCCTGCTGCCCGTGATCTTGCTGCCGCGCGACGCGGCCTGGGGTTGGCTGCTGCTGCCCCTGGCGCTGCTGACCACCCCGTTCTGGTCGGTGATCCACGAATCCATTCACGGCACGCTCACCGGGCGGCGCGGGCTCAACGATCGGTGCGGGCGGGCCCTGGCCGTGCTGTACGGGTCGCCGTTCACACTGCTCAAGACCGGGCATCTGCTGCATCACCGCTACAGCCGCACCCGGGAGCGCACCGAGATCTACGATCCCGCCACCTCCAGCTGGGCGAAGACCGCGCCCGGGTACTACCTGCGGCTGTTCGGCGGACTGTATCTCCTGGAGGCCGCCGCGGTGGTGCTCGCCGTGCTGCCCGCCGCCGCACTGCGCGCGCTGGGCCGCCGCTTGGATTCGCCCGATACCGTGACGGGACCACTGTTCGAACGGATCGCGCAACCCGGTGTGCTGCGGCAGTTCCGCATCGACGCGGCGGCCATCATCGCGCTGTATGCCGGTGCACTGCTCGCCTACGGTGCGCACGCCTGGATGCTGCTGGCCGCCATCGGCGGGCGGGCGGTGATCATCTCGGTGTCCGACAATGCCTATCACTACGGGACCGATCTCGACGCGCCCTTGGAAGCGCTGAATCTGCGGTTGCCACGGGGGCTGGAGCGGTTCGCACTCAGTTTCAACCTGCACGGCGTGCATCATCGCCATCCCGGCCTGCGCTGGTACGAACTGCGCGGCGCGTTCCTCGCCGAGGACGGGCGCTACGACCTGGGCTGGTTAGGTGCGGCGGCGCGGCAGCTGCGGGGTCCGATCGAACTGCCCTAGCGATCGATACCCGGTGGGTGCGGGTGAGTGGGAAGCTATAGGCGGGGACCTCATTCACAGCTTTGCCATACCCGAGGGGTGGGAGCTATGCCGGTAATGAACGACGAGGTGGAGGTACTGATAGTCGGCGGGGGGCCGGTCGGGCTCACCGCGCGCATCCTGCTGGAACGCTGGGGCGTCCGGGTGCTGCTGGTCGAGAAACACCGTGAGCTGCCGCCGTTCCGGCGCTCCCGGCTGGTGAACATGCGCTCGATGGAGATCTTTCGCAGGCTCGGGATCGCCGCGGAGATCACGCGCCGCGGGTTCGCGCCGGAATTCGGCCGCGTCCGATTCCGGGACACGCTCCAGGACGGCGACTACGCCACCGCGGCGATGATCGGGATCAATGCGCCGATCCCCGAGAGTCCGGAGATCGGCGTGGTCACCTCGCAGGATCGGCTGGAGCCGATCCTGCTCGGGGCGGCGGAGGCGCCGGTGCGGTTCGGGGTGGAGCTCACCGAGCTGAGCGAGGACGCCGAGGGCGTGGCGGCCGTCCTCACCGATCTCGACGATGGCGTGCGGTCCCGGGTGCGCGCCCGGTACGTGCTCGCCGCCGATGGCGCGAATTCCACCGTCCGCGAGCAATTGGGCATCGGCGCGAGTGGTCCGGGCGCTATCGGTCGTTTCACCACCGTGGTCTTCGACGCCGAACTGCACGACTGGGCCGCCGCACAGCCCGCGGGGCTGTACATGACCACGCGGGGCACGTTCGCGCCGCTGTATCCCGAAGGCGGGTGGGCCTGGTTCTCCCGCGCGCCCGAGGATCCGGCGAGCGCCGATTGGGCGGCCCTGGTATCGCGCGCGCTCGGCCCGGATATCGCGGCGAAACCCGAGGTGCTGCGGGTTCAGCACTGGGTGATGAACGCCTTCGTCGCCGACCGTTTCACAGACGGGCGGATCCTGCTGGCCGGTGATGCCGCACATGCCGTCCCGGTGTTCGGCGGGCTCGGCATGAACGCGGGCCTGTCTGATGTGCACAATCTGTGCTGGAAACTGGCGGGCGTGCTGCACGGCTGGGCCGCGCCGGGGTTGCTGGAAACCTATGAGACGGAACGACTTCCGGTCGCGCAGCAGACGCTGCGGCAGGCGGTGGCGAATGCGCAGCTCGCGCTGCGGGTCCAGGCCGAACGCCGGGAGCACCGGCGCTACGACGCGGCGGGGGAGGAGATCGAGCCGCCGTGGGCCAACCAGTTCTCCGACCAGCGCGGGCTGCTGCTCGGCGTCACCTACAGCTCGGCCGCCGTGCTGCCCGACGGCGACAGCCCGGCCGCCGCGGCCACGAAGCCCGGACGCCGTCTGCCGCACCGGTGGCTCACCGCCGAACGGTCCACTCTCGACGAACTCGGTGAATGGTTCACGCTGCTCACCGCGGACCCCGCGCACTGGGAGCCCGGCGGCGGCGTCCGCTGGCCGGTGCGCATCGAGGCGCTACCGGTCGTGCACGCCACGCACTGGGGCCTCGGCGCGCGGGGCGCGCTGCTCGTGCGGCCCGACGATCACATTGCCGCCCGCTGGCTCGACCCGCACGCCGGGGACTACACCCTGCGCGATGCGCTGGCCACGCTCACCGGCGGACCCGTATCGTACTGACGCGCAACCGGATTCGATGACTCACCATTCGGCGAAGGAACCGTCCCTGCGCTGCCAGATCGGATTGCGCCAGCGATGGCCGATCGCGGCGGCGCGCGCGACCGCCCGCTCGTCGACGAGGATCCCCAGCCCCGGTTCGCGCAGCAGCCCGACGTAGCCGTCCCGGTAGTCGAAAACCGCCGGGTCGACGAGATAGTCGAGCAGATCGGAGCCGGTGTTGTAGTGGATGCCGAGGCTCTGTTCCTGAATGAGCAGATTCGGGGTCGCGAAGCCCAGCTGGAGGCTGGCGGCGAGCGCGATGGGACCCAGGGGACAGTGCGGGGCGAGCGCGATATCGCGGGCCTCTGCGGCCGCGGCGATGCGGCGGACCTCCGAGATACCACCGGCGTGCGAGAGGTCGGGCTGGATGACGGCGACGCCCTGGGCGAGGACGGGGGCGAAGTCCCAGCGTTAGTAGAGGCGTTCGCTGGTCGCGATGGGAATGGCGGTGGCGCTGGTGATTTCGCCGATGCGGTCGCTGACCTCGGGAACCAGGGGTTCTTCCACGAACAGCGGGAGGTGAGGCTCGAGCAGGGGGAGGACCCGGCGTGCCATGGCGACGGACAGGCGGCCGTGGAAGTCGACGGCGATATCGAACTCGTCGCCGACCGCCGTGCGCACGGCGGCGACCCGGTCGGCAATGGCGGTGGTCGCGCGCGGGGTGTCGATGGGGTCCAGTTCGGCGGAGGCGTTCATCTTGATGGCGGTGAAGCCCTGGGATTTCCGTTCGAGGGCCGCGGCCGCGACATCGTCGGGGCGATCGCCGCCGATCCAGCTGTAGACGCGAATGCGTTCGCGGACCGCGCCGCCCAGCAACTGCCACACCGGGACGCCGAGCGCCTTGCCGGTGATATCCCACAGGGCCTGATCGATGCCCGCGACGGCGCTCGACAAGATCGGCCCGCCGCGGTAGAAGCCGCCCTTGGTGAGGGCCTGCCAGTGCGCCTCGATGCTCATCGGATCCTTGCCGACGAGGTAGTCCGCCAGTTCTGCGACGGCGGCGGCCACCGTCTGGGCGCGGCCCTCGACGACCGGTTCGCCCCAGCCGGTGATTCCCTCGTCGGTGTCGATGCGCAGAAAACACCAGCGCGGCGCGACGAGGTAGGTGGTCAATGCGGTGATCTTCACCGGGATTCCTTTCGTACGCTCCAGCCGCCGTCCACCACGAGATTGGCACCGGTAATGAAGGAGGCGTCGTCGGAGGCGAGGAAGGCGACCGCGGCGGCCACCTCGTCGGGATCGCCGAGCCGATCCAGAACCGTTGCCCGCGCGGACAATTCCCGTCCCTCGGCATCGACGTCATCCCAGACGGGGGTGAGGATCGGGCCGGGCAGTACGGCATTGAACCGCACCCGGGAGCGCCCGTACTCGACCGCGAGCTGCCGGACCAGGGCGGTGAGCCCGCCCTTGGCCGCGGCGTAGACCGGGTAGCCGGGCAGCCCGAATTCCGCGTGCACGCTCGAGATGGCGACCACATTGCCGCGCTGTGCGCGCAGGTCGTCGATGAACGCGCGCACGCCCAGGAACAGCGGCGTGAGATTGACCGCCAGCCCCTCCTCCCACTGCCACAGGGACAGCTCGTGCGCGGGAATCACGGCCTGCCGAGAGGCATTGCTGCACATGAAGTCCAAGCGCCCGTGCCGCTCGCGCACGAAGTCCCGCAGCGCCGCCCACGAGTCCTCCTGCGACACATCACACCAGCGGTACTCGGCCTGGCCACCGGCCGCGCGGATCTTCGCCGCGACCTCGGGCCCGGCGGTCTCGTCGATATCGGCGATCACGATCGTCGCGCCCTCGGCGGCCAGCCGCCGCGCCGTGGCGGCCCCGATCCCGGAGGCCGCACCGGTGACCACCGCAATCCTGTCGGTCAGCCGACTCATGCTCTTCCCCTTCGTCATCATCGCTGAACATCGGCCCCGTCGAGCAGCCCGAGCTTGTGCCGGAACGGCAACCCCGCCCAGTCACCCGGCACCGAGACCACGAACGCGCCACAGATGGTGGCCAACCGCAGCCGCTCCCGCGCCGATGCGCCGTCGAGCAGCCCGGCGAGATACCCGGCGACGAAAGCGTCACCCGCCCCGACCGGATCGACACTGGTCACCGTCGGCGGGCGCTGCTCGATCAACTCACCGTCGCAGTACACGACCGCACCATCCCCGCCGAGTTTGAGAACAACCTCCGAAGTCCCCCACCCCGCAAGGGATTCCGCCATCGCCGCCGGTCTCCCCGCCGGAACCAGCAGCGCCGCCTCCTCGGCCCCGGCGAACACGATGTCGGCCCGCCCGGCCAACTTCGCCAACTCGGCGGCAGCCTCGGACTCCGTCCACAAAGCGCTCCGAAAGTTCACGTCGAGCGATACCGTCACCCCCGCCTCGACGGCGGCATCCACCGCCGCGTGCACCGCCGCGCGCGCCGAAAGACTCAGTGCGGGAGTGATTCCGGTGATGTGCAGAACTCGCGCGGCGGCAATGGCCGCCGGATCGACCTGTGCGGGCGACAGCCGCGCCCCGGCCAGCTCCCGGCGGTAGTACGTGACCCGAATCCGATCGGCCGTGCGCCGCTCCCGCAGCATGAGCCCGCTCGGCAGCTCCGCATCGACCCGGCATCCCGACACATCCACCCGCTCGGCACGCAACCGATCCAGAATCATCACCCCCACGGCATCCCCGCCGACGCTCCCGATCCACGCACTCGCATGTCCCAGCCGACTCACCCCGATGGCAACGGTCGCCTCCGCCCCCGCGAAATCCAGTCGCATAGTCGCCCCCGGCGCCAAGGGCCCGGGTTCGGTCGCCGCGACCACCCCCAGCGCCTCGCCGAGCGTGACCAGTCCGCCCCTCATGACAGCTGGTCCCGCACCACGGCGGCGCGGTCACGCAGGGCGTCGAGATCGCCTCCGGCGCAGGCGTCCCCGATGAGTGGGGAGCCGATGCCCACGGCTGCCGCGCCCGCATCGAGATACGCCCGGATTTCGTGGAGGCGCACCCCGCCGGTGGGCACCAGCGGAATGTCCGGCAGCGGAGCGTGCACGGCGCGGATGTATTCGGGCCCGCCCACCGCGATGGGGAAGACCTTGACCATGGCGCTGCCCTCCACCCATGCCTGCCGAATCTCGGTGGGAGTCAACGCGCCCGAGATCACCGGCACCCCGAGCCGCCGACCCTGGGCAATGACCTCCGCACTGACGACGGGCGTGATCAGGTACGCGGCACCGGCCTCCACCGCGTGCTCGGCGTCGGCGGCGCTGAGCACGGTACCGGCGCCGATCGGGTGCTCGAACTCCGCGCATTCGCGCAATGCGTCGAGCGCACCCTCGGTGTTCAGCGTGAATTCCACAGCGGTGATCCCGGATTCGTGCAGTACGGCCGCCACCTCGGCGAAGCGGTCGGCCTTCGCCGCGCGCAGGATCGCGATGACCGGTATGTCGGGCCGCAGTACGTCCGGGCGCTGCGGGGTCGTGGTATCAGCGGTCATCGGTGTGCACCAGTCTCAGGTCGGCGAACGGGGTCATCGGGAGGCCGGTGATCCCCGGCGTGCAGGCGAACAGGCGACCGGCGTTCGGTTCCCGGGCCGCGTCGGCCTCGGCGGCCGTGGTGATCACGAGGATGTCCAGGTCCGGGCCCGCGAAGGTGCAGCTCGATACCTGGGAGGGGCCGACTTCGATTTCTGCGCGTGGGCGTCCGGCCGGGTCGAAGGCGCGGACTCGGCCTGCGCCCCAGACGGCGGTCCAGACACAGCCGTCGGAGTCGACGGTCAGGCCGTCGGGTTCGCCGTCGTCGAAGTGGGCGAAGGGGCGGCCTTCATCGGAAGTTCCTGTGGTGAGATCGTATTCGAAGGCATCGATGCGGTGGGTGGGGCTGTCGGCGTAGTAGAGGGTGGCGCCGTCGGGGCTCCAGCCGAGGCCGTTGGAGATGCTCACGCCGGTGCGGAGGGTGGTGAGGGTGCCGTCGGGGTCCAGGCGGTGCAGGGCCGCGCTGTGGCGGGTGCCGTCCTCGGCCATGGTGCCCGCCAGGAGGCGGCCGCGAGGGTCGACCTTTGCGTCGTTGAGGCGGCGGGGGATGTGGTCGGTGGGGAATGGCAGTCTGGCCAAGGGCGTGCGGTCGCCATTGCCGTCCAGGCGGACGATGGTGTCGCCCACGGTCGCCAGGAGGCGGCCGGAAACGCAGGGGAGTACGGCGCTCACGGGCGGGGACAGTGTGAGGGTTCTCGGGTTGGTGAGGTCCGTTGTGGCGGAAGACATTTCGGCCCGGTGAATGTGCCCGGCGCGGATGTCGACCCACAGCAGTTCTCGAGTGCGCGGATCCCAGACCGGGCCTTCGCAGAGGCGGCCGGGCGGGGGAGCGCACACGTGTGCTCTCAGGGTGTCCATGGGAATCCTCGGTGAGGTCAGGTCGGCAGGCCGACGGCGCGTTCGCCGCCGCGGCGCTGCTGGATGACGACGGCGGCCACGAGCAGGGAGCCCTGGGCCACGTTCTGCCAGAAGGTGTTCACGCCGACGACGTTCAGGCCGTTGTCGAGTGCGCCGAGCAGGAGGACCGCGAGCAGGGTGCCGCCCACGGTGCCTTTGCCGCCCTTGAGGGCGCAGCCGCCGAGGGCGGCGGCGGTGATCGCTTTGAGTTCCAGGCCCTCGCTGCCGGATACCGGCTGGCCGGATCCGGTGCGGGCGGTGAGGATGATGCCCGCGATGGCGGCGATCACGCCCGCGAGGACGTAGACGGCGATCAGGTATTTGTTGATATTGATGCCGGAAAGGCGTGCGGCGGTGTCGTTTCCGCCGATGGCGTAGATATTGCGGCCGATATCGGTGTACTTCAGCAGGACGTGCACGGCGAGCGCGACCAGAGCGAGGATGATCACCGGCACGGGTAGTCCGAGGATCTTGCCGCGCGCCAGGAAGATGAAGATATCGTTGCCGAGGACGAAGCCCTGCGCCTTACCGCCCGAAATCAATTGGGCCAGGCCCTTGTAGGCGGCCAGCGTGGCGAGGGTCGCGATGACCGGGTTGACCCGGCCGTAGACGATGATCAGCCCGTTCGCCAGGCCCAACACCAGCCCGAGACCGACGGCGGCCAGCACCCCGAGCAGGGCGTTGCCGGAGGTCGCGGTGAAGGCCATGGCGCTGATGACCGAGGCCACACCGGCCTGCGAGCCGACCGAGATGTCCAGGCCGCCGCAGATGATCACCACCGTCTGCACGACGGCCAGCAGTCCGAAAACCGTGACGGCATCCCCGATTCCGGCAATATTGCGCGGATCGAGATACCCGTCGTTGAGCCAGCCGAAGATGGCCACCACCACCGCCAGCGCGCCGAGGAGGCTGAGATTGCCGGTGCCGATGGCCTGCGCGATCCGGCGCGGGGTGAGGGTGGACAGGCCGCCGAGATAGCGGGCGAGCGCCGGTGGCGCGGCGGAAACCGCGGGCTCCGTGGCCGGTTCGAGTCTTTGGTCGGTCATTGTCTTCCTACGCTTGCGATGTCAGGTCGTCGGCCATGGCGAGGGCGAGAATCGCCTCCTCACCGGCGTCGGCGCGGTCCAGTTCGCCGGTGACGCGGCCCTGCTGCATGACGACGACGCGGTCGGCCAGGCCCAGCACTTCGGGGAGTTCGGAGGAGATCACCAGCACCGCCACGCCGGACTCGGCCAGCTCCTCGATAATGTGGTAGATCTCGATCTTCGCGCCCACATCGACGCCGCGGGTCGGCTCGTCCAGGATGAGCACCTTGGGCTTGCGGGCCAGCCAGCGCGCCAGCACCACCTTCTGCTGATTGCCGCCGGACAGCTTGCGCACCTCCTGTTCGATGGAGGGCGTGCGCACGCGCAGCGCCGCCACATAGTCCAGGGCCAGTTGCCGTTCCGCGCCGCGGCGCACGAATCGCCAGCGCCGCAGGCGATCCAGCATGGCGAGGGTGATGTTGTCGCGTACGCCGCGATGCAGCAGCAGCGCCTGGGCCTTGCGTTCTTCGGGGGCGTAGCCCATTCCGGCGCGCACCGCATCGCGCGGCTGGCGCAGCCGCACGCGGCGGCCGTCCACGCGAACCTCGCCGGAGTGGATGGGCAGATCCCCGGCCAGCGCACCGGCGAGTTCGGATCGGCCCGCGCCGACCAGCCCGGCCAGCGCCACCACCTCGCCCGCGCGCACCCGCAGGGTCACCTCCCACACATCGTCGGTGGTGACCGCGTCCACCTCGAGCATGACCCGCCCGAGCTCGGTGTGCTTGCGCGCGAACACCGTCGACAGATCGCGGCCGACCATCATCCGGACGATGTCCTGATCGTTGGTGTCGGCCGTATCGCGCACCCCGACGAGCGCGCCGTCGCGAAGGACAGCCACCCGATCGGCCAGCTGGAAGATCTCCCGCATCCGGTGCGAGACATAGATGATGGCCAGCCCGCGCTCGCGCAGGCGGCCGATGAGGGCGAACAGCGCATCGGTCTCGTGCTCGGACAGCGAGGAGGTCGGCTCGTCGAAGGCGATCACCTTGGCGTCGGTGGTCAGCGCCCGCATGATCTCGACCAATTGCCGTTGCGCGGCAGTCAGTTTCGAGCCGGTGGTCTCGGGGTCCAGATCCCGGTCGAAGCCGAGCCGGGTGAGGTCGGCCCGCATGCGGGCGCGCAGGGCCGCGCGGTCGAGCATGCGGCCCGCCCGGCGCGGCAGCGCACCCAGGTAGACGTTCTCGGCGACCGACACGTGCGGCACGATCTCCGGTTCCTGCGCGATCACCCGGATGCCCGCCGCGCGCGCATCGGCCGGGCTCGCCAATTCCATTGGCGCGCCGTCGAGTTCGATCCGGCCGGTGTCGGGAAGATGGTCGCCGCCGAGTATGCGGATGAGCGTGGATTTGCCCGCGCCGTTCTCACCCATGAGCGCGGTCACCATACCGGCGGGAAAATCCAGGCTCACCTCGCGCAGCGCCGGAACCCCGGCGAAACTCTTGGCGAGCCCGGACACCCGCAGTCCGGTCAGCTGCACGTGACGCCCGCCTGCTCCCAGTTGCTCGCGTCCACCATCTCGGTCGGCGCGAAGACCTCGGCGGGCATGGCCTTGCCGTTCTTCAGGTAGTCGTACATGGTCTGCACGGCCAGCGCGCCGACATCCTCGCCATTGATGAACAGTGCCGCTTTGAATCCGGTCGGCTTGCCGCCGTGCCATTCCTTGCACGCCAGATACGCGCCCAGGCCGACGCCGAGCACATTGTCGGCGGCGTATCCGGCATTCTGGATGGCCGCGACGCCGCCGCTGACGTTCTCGTCATTGCAGCCCATGACGATCCAGTTCTTGACCGAGCGATTGCCCGCGACCGCGGCGGAAATCTTGTTCTGCGCATCCGAGGGAGTGTTGTCGGTGCCGACCTCGATCACGCGCACATCCGCGCCCGACGCCTCTTCGAAGGCTTGCTGATTCGCTTTCACGCGGTCGGTGCAGACGGTGATATCCTGTTTCCAGGCGTCGATGATGGCGGTCTCCTCGGGCTTCCAGCCCAGCTTCTTGAAGTCCTGACCGGCACGAGTGCCGACCTCGGCGCCCATCTGGGCGCCGCTGAATCCGACTCGGGGAACCAGGTTCTCCTTGGCGCACGCGGCTGGATCGGTGCCATTGGTGCAGATCTGATCGTCGGAGGTGAGCAGGGCGACGCCGCCGGATTTCGCCAGCTGCACCAACTGCGGACCCACCGACGGGTCGGGGACGACCACGATGACGCCGTTGGCCTTCTGGTTGATGGCGTTCTGCACCTCGGTGACCGCCTTGTTGGCGTCATTGCCCAGGTTCACCACCTTGAGGTCGATGCCGAGCTCCTTCGCCTTGGCCTTGGCGCCGTCGGCCTCGCCGATGAAATACTCCTGATCGCCTTGCTTCTGGGCGTACACCAGGCTGATCGGGCCCGTGGTCTGCTGCGGACCGCTCGTATCGGTACCGGATTCCTTGCCCGAGGAACAGGCGCTCGCCGCGAGCGCCAGCGAAATCCCGAGAATCGTCGCACTGGTCCATCGGCGTCGGTGGGTCCAGGACATGAGCACTCCTAGGTGGATCTGCCACAGATTGGCATGAGTTGTGATGCCGGTTACAGTAGGACTTCGGATAACTGTTGTAAATACTGTTGGCGGAATAGAGTTCGCACGGTGATCCGGTATCTTGGCGACATCGGACGGAAGGGATTGGGCGGGGCCGTGTTTCAGCTGACCGCACGGGATATCAGGCGCCGCAACAGGTTCTGCGTGCTGCAGGCGGTCTATGCCGCCGAGGGGCCGACGAGCAGGCAGGACATCACCAAGGCGACCGGTCTGTCCTTCGCCACTGTCGGCAATATGATCGCCGAACTCCTGGATGTGGGCGTGCTGGCCGAGCTCGGCTACGAGGCCCCCGGCATCGGCCGCCCCCGCGCCCGGCTCGCCATCAACCCGGGCCGGGGCGTGCTCATCGGCGTGGACCTCGCCGAAACCAGCATCCACATCGATGTTTTCGATCTCGCCATGGTGGTGCTGCGCTCCACCGAGATTCCGGTCGATCCCACCGCCACCGCGCCCGCCGATATCGCCGACCTCATTGCCCGCGGTATCGAGGAGGTGGTCGCGGCCGATGCCGACAAGGTGCTCGGGGTCGGGGTGAGCGTCCCCGGTCTGGTCGACCCGCAGGCGGGCGTCTCGGTCTTCTCGCCGTACTGGCACTGGCACGACGTCCCGGTGAAGCAACTGCTGGAGGCCCGCCTGCCCTACCCCCTCTATCTCGACAACCCGCTCAAAGCCAGTGCGGCGGCACAACTCTGGTTCGGCGCGGGCCGGGATGTGGACTACCTGATCGTCGTCACGCTCCGCGCGGGCGTCGGCATCGGCGTCGTCATCGACGGCATGCTCTACCGCGGCGTCACCAATAGCGCGGGCGAATGGGGCCACACCAACCTCGTCCTGGACGGCCGCCCCTGCACGTGCGGCCGCAACGGCTGTGTCGAGGCGTATGTCAGTGCCCCCGGAATCGTCGCCACCCTCCGCGAATTCGCCCCCGAGAGCCCACTTCTCACCGGCGACGACGCCACCGTCATCGCTGCCCTGGCGGCGGCCGCCGCCCGTGACGACGAGATCGCCCTGTCCGTCATCGACCGTACCGGCCAATATCTGGGCGTAGCCGTGGCCAACCTGGTCAACCTCTTCAACCCCCGCCGCATGGTCTTCGGCGACCTGGTGGCCCGCCACCTGGGCCCCCGCCTCCTGGAATCGGCCCGCCGCTCCGCGAGCCACCACGCCATGTCCGACCCGTTCGCGGCCGTCACCCTCGAACTGGACGCGTTGTCCCACAACCCCTCCAGCCTCGGCGCAGCCACCTTCGCCCTCGAAGGCTTCCTGGCGGACCGCGAACACTTCGGCTCGGTGGCTGCCCGCCGCGCCCTGCGCGCCTCCACGACCTGAGTCCTTCGGCGAGATCGGCACTGGTGTGCCATGATCGGCGGATGGCAATGAGAAAGGCCCATGGCCGATAGTCGCGCGCTGGCGCTCCACGCCACGCTGCCCGAGCGCTACGACGAGTTCCACATTCTGGCTTCGATGATCGACCACCGCGGCAGGCTTGTCGCTTTGGCCATCGATCCCTCTGAAGGCGTTCCACCCCCAGGGTTTTGGCGTCGTCCGCCCCCGCGCTACACGGCGACGGCGGTGATTTGCGACGGCCCTGAGGTGCGAGAGATCGTGCTGCGTGATCTCGATTGGTGGTTCGGCGAGATCGACACCCTCGGCGATGGTGTGGTGATCGCCGCCGGTCGTTGCGCCCCGGCGGGGACGGAGATCGACCGCTGGGAGTCGGTACCGGAGGAAGAACTGCATCTTCCCGCGAATGTGCGGGTGTTCGATGGTGGCGGGCAGCAGGTGGCCGCCTTCTACGCCGGTGATGCGATCGCGCAGTTGATGACCGATCCGCAGGGCCGGATCTGGACCAGCTACTTCGACGAGGCGACCTACTGGGCGCCCAACGGGGACGGCACCCGCTCCCACCACTTCATGGTGGGCCTGATTCGCTGGGACGACCATGGCGGGACTCCGTGGATGGCATGGTCGCACACGCGCGATGTGTCATGGCTGGACTGCTACTCGTTGAATGTCGGCCGGGAATTCGTCCGCGCGTGCCCGTACACCGAGTTTCCACTCGTCGAAATCGGTTCCGGGCGTGTGGATGTCGTCACCGACAACCCTGTGACCCGCTGCACCGGCCTGGCGGTCTCCGGCTCCGAGCTCGCCTTCCTGGATCTGCACCGGGACGACGGCGCGGTCCGCTGGGAGATCCGCAGGGCCCGCCGAGAGGGGTCGTCCATCGTCGAGACGGGCCGTGAGCGCCTCGTGCTGCCGGACGGTGGGCAGCCGACGGAGTGGGCGCGGGGAAAGGTCGGCCGGGACGGGTCGCTATGGGTGCAACACGGAGACGATCAGCGGCGGTGGTATCACTACGAGATTTGAGGGAGGACCATGGTCGCGGCGGTCGAAGGAGGCGAACGGAGGCCATGATCATGGATCAACGCACCGCGAAGGTAGCCTTGGCCAGGTTGCAACCAGCCGAGAATGGTGCGGTCGGTGGAGCCTCGGCGAAGTAGTCGAGATGGTCCGCGGTGGGGTGGCCGATTCCGACGACGAGGCTGGGCGGGAATCCGGTGAACCAGGTCAGGGCCCGGGAGACGTGCACGACCAGGGGCAGCCACAGGAACGGGTCGAGGACGTAGAGAATGGGCGGGGGGCGTCACGGTCGCCGGTGCTGGGCGGCGCGGCGACGGCGATCTCCAGGGGAACGTCGAGGTCGGAGGGGTGAAACAAGAAAGTTTCGGTGTTGTCGAAGTGGAGTGGTCCGCTGCTTTCCCAGGTGTCGTGGTCGGTGTGTATGTGCATTGACCCAGTTGAGGTTCGATGAGTTTTCGGTCGTTCCTCCGTCTGATCAGGTGACAACGCCCGTACCTGCACGAGTAAAGGAATGATTGCCATGAGTGAAATGCGTGGACTGGGGATCTGTCTGTGGTTCGACGATGAGGGCGAGGACGCCGCTCGGTATTACACCTCGATCTTCAAGAATTCGAAGATCACTTCGGTCGTGCCCTACGGGGAGGCGTTTCCCGGTAAGGCGGGGCAGACGATGGTGGTGGAGTTCGAGATCAATGGGCAGCGGGTGACCGCGCTCAATGGGGGGAAGATGGACTGGGCCTTCAATGAGGCCATCTCGCTGATGATCGACTGTGAGGATCAGGCCGAGGTCGATTACTACTGGAGTGCCCTGAGTGCCGACGGCGGGCAGGAAGGGCCGTGCGGGTGGCTCAAGGACAAGTACGGGGTGAACTGGCAGGTCACGCCGATGCGGTACTACGAGCTCGCGGATCCGGCGGATCCGGCGCGCGCGGACCGGGTCAACAAGGCGCTGGAGTCGATGAAGAAGATCGACGTGGCGGCGTTGGAGCGGGCGGCGGCGGAGGGCTGACCGGACGAATCGAACTGACAGCTCCGGCGTTCCGCGCAATACTGGGGCGCCGGAAACCGTCCGGTACTCGAAACGAATACTGGGGGAACCATGTTCACACGAGGCTCTATGGCCCTGGCCGCGCTCGCGGCCGTCACCCTGCTGAGCGGATGCGCCAGCTCGGACACCAAGACCAGCTCGCCGACCACCACGTCCGCGGCGCAGCAGGCCACCACCACGGTCAAATCCACGACACCGGCGGCGCCGCTGCTGAATCGCCGCGCCGATAACGGCGAGATCGTCCAGCAGGCCGGGCTGGTCGGGATCATTGACCATCATCAACGACACCAATGGCGACTGCGCCGTCGTGGTCACGAACAGCGACCCCAAGGCCCCGCAGGCGACGATCTACGTGCAGGGCAATTCCCAGGCCACCCTCGACTGCATCGCCGGGACCTATTACGTCTACCTGAAGTACGGAACCGACTGGGACCAGGCCGCTCTCGGTTTCACCCGCGATCGCGATTTCTCGAAGTTCGACGACTCCTTCGACGCCGACTCAGACTGGGAGATCCAGCTCCAGCCCTCGATCGGCGGCAACGCCTCCACGAGCGACGTTCCGGCCTTCTGAGTAGCTGCTTGCGGCGCCGAAGGCTCCGACATCCCCCGCCGCCGCGAGCAATACTGGAACGGGGGGAGCCGATTCGGTCCCCCCCGTGAATGAGCTCAGGGGGAGATCATGTCGAAGCGAATCGTATTTGCCGTGCTCGCAATCGCGGCGCTCACGGCCGGGGGATGCGACTTATCCGGTGGAAACCGCGCCGCGCCCGTCACGCACACGAGCCGCGCCGCCACCACCACGACGACGCCCACCACGACGAGAACCACGACACCCACCACCACGACCACCACGCCGCCGCTGCTCACCCGCCGCGGCGAAAACGGCCAGATCTACGAACAGAGCGGCCTGGTGGGCACCGGGAATCTGCGCATTATCAATGACGAGGACCGGGATGTCGCGATCGTGGTGACCAACGACGACCCCAAGAACCCGCAAGCCACGATGTACGTCCACGCCAATTCCGAAGCGACCATGAGCGGAATCTCCGGCAACTACTACGTCTACCTCAAGTACGGAACCGACTGGGACGAGGCCACGCTCAGCTTCACCCGTAGTCGCCAGTTCGAAAAGTTCGACGAGCCCCTCGACGAATGGACCAACTGGACACTGAGCCTGGAGCCCTCACCCGAGGGCAATGCCACCGTCAGCACGGTGCCCGCCTTCTGACCACGGAACGGTGTGCGGCGCACCGCGATCGGCAATATCTTGCGCGCTGTCCCGTAATTCGAGCTGGCGCATGGCTGTTGGCCGTGATCGCATCCGGCCGACGCTATGCTTCGGCGATCGCCGGTCAGGAAGATGAAGACATGGGGAAAACGACGCGGATTCTGGTCGCCTCTCCACTCGGGAAAATCATCGCGCCGACGCTCGACGAATCGCCCACCATCGCGAAGGTGGTGGTGGCGACCGACCGCAAACAGGTGCACGACGCGATCACCGATACGGTGCGTTTCGATGTGGTCGTGGCCGACCTGATCTGGAACAAACCACATTTGGAGTACACCTTCGACGGACTGGACGTGGTCGACATGCTGGCGCTGGTCGACCGCGGGGCCCGGGTGCTGCTCGCCGCGCAGGGGCACAGCATGGAGCAGGACCATCTGGACGAGGCGCGGCTGCTGCCCACCGTCGTCGGCATCTTCGAGAAGTCGGCCGGTCCGGGTCCGCTGCTGGCGGCCATCGACAGTGTCGCGGTCGGGCAGCGCATGGAGTGCCGACCGGCGCCGGGTACGGCCATACCGCTGTACCAGCATTTTCAAGGGCGGCACGGCATTACCGCCGGGCGGCTCGCCGGGGCGATCGCGGCGGGCCGCGCCACCGACGCGGCCAGCCTGGCGGTGGCCGCGGAGGTGGCGGTCAATACGGCCAACAAGGTGACCAGCGCCTATCTGGGGCCGATCATTCAGCAGCGCGGCGAGCACGATCCCGCGCTGCCGATGACGATCGTCGCGGTCTATCGGTGGTGCGGGCTGCATTCCAGATATCTGGTGAGCTGGTGCCGCCGCAACGGCCATATCGACATGCTGCGCGAGGGCCAGCGCTCGCCGAACGTGCCGTTCTCGCGGTCGCGCTGAGCGCGAGAACGGATTGCGTTCGGCTGCTTCAGCGTTCGGCATCGGACGGGTTCGCCGAGAACAGCTCTTCGAGATCGATCCGGTAGCGGCCCGAAGGCAGGGGCGGCCGCCGACGATGATCCGCGCCGCCAGGGCGGCCACTGCCCCGGCAATGCCGACCGCGGTGCCCAGCTGCGGCCAGGACGGCAGCGTCCGGCCCACCTGCCCGAGCGCACGGCTGGTCCGAGCCGAGATGTCCGCACCCACAATGGCCCGCGCCAGCTCGATGCGCCGCCCCGGATCGGCCAGTTCGGCGGCGGTGAGCCGAGCGAGATCGCCCGCGCGGCCGCCGAACAGCGGGGCCTCCGGTTCGAGGTCGAAGCGCTCGATATCGGCGAACGCGCTGTCGCCGTGATCGGTCACCATGACCACCGGTATCCGGGCGGCCCGGGCGCGGAGCCGGATATCCACTTTCATAGCCAGATCGTCCATTTCCTCGATCAGGACGTGCAACCGCTCGGTGCGACCATTGAGGAACGCGGGTGCCGAGCGCGGCGAATAGCCTTGGGCGAGCGCGGTGATCTCGCTGTAGGGGTCGAGCTCCCAGATCCGTCGCTGTGCCAGTAGCAGTTTGGACTCACCGAGATCGCAGACCGAGGCGGGCAATCGGTTCAGGTTCGTCGGTGCGAGGGTGTCGCGCTCGGTCAGCCGGAAGCGGCGCGCGCCGGTGAGCGAGCAGACCGTCAGGGCGGAGGCGCCGACGCTGAGTCCGGCAATGCCCACCAGCGCGGCCGACCACCGGCGCTGCTCCGGACCGTCGATCAGGTATCGATTGCGCGCCGTGCGCAGCCGGTGGAAATGCACGGCGTCGGGCAGCCGCACGATCGCTCGGCGCCAGGGAAAGACGATGAACCGGCTGATCGTGTCGAGCGCACCGGAGCCCCGGGCGGCCGCGACGCGCTGCGCGAGTTCACGGTCCGCGCGGTCGGTTCCGGCTTTCAGCGCCGGGTGGTCGAGGGTGATCAGTTCGGGCAGCGCGCTGTCCCAGCCGTCGACGACACGCAGTCCGGATCCGGTGGCGCACAGGGCGGCAATGCGGTCGGCGTCGATGGCGGGATGCAGAATCTCGATCATGACAGGGCCTGTGTCCACTGGTGTTTGACATCGGTCTCGAATCCGGCGGAGCCGAACTCGTGCAGGGTGATGACCGGTTCGGCCGCGGACCCGATGGTCTGGTGCAGTCGCCGGAATTCGGTGTTGGTGTGATCGAGTGCCTGGATGATCCGATGGCGCAATCGGCGCTGGAAGCCTTCATACGGGGTGGTCCGCATACGCAATTCGATGCGCAGGAGCAGGGTTTGGGCGAATCGCTCGCCGGTCCGGACGGCGAGCACGAACTTCCCGCTGACCACGCCGGAGATGTCGGCATGCTCGAGCGCGGCGCGAATGTTCTCGGGGTAGATCTGCAGGCCGTAGAACGACGCGGCGATATCGGTGCGCCGATGCAGGGCCAGGAACCCGCAATGCTCGCTCGATGTGCGTGGCGTCAGCGCACTTCCGTGCTCGCGCAGGATGGCGTCGAGTTCCCCGGGGGACAGGATCGAGCCTTGATCATTGATGCGATACCGGACCAGCGGAATGGTGGTGTCGGTCGTGAACAGCAGATAGCCGTCCGGATCGATCTCGGTGAAACGGTGTCCGGCATCGTATTCCACGAAGGTCGGCTGGCTCGATCCGCCGCCGAACAGCGCCCGGCCCAAGTCCGGATTGTCGCGGGCTGCGCGCCGAATGGCGATGGTCGCGCGCGTCTCGTGCCCCATGATGCCCGCGTCCGCGGTGCCGTAGATCAGGCAGGTCTCCTCGGGCCGTCCGGGCTTGCCGATCCGGTCGAGCACGTAATCCCGCCAGTCCTCGGTGATCGCCTCGCCCGCCAGCAGCAGCCGAAGATCGTTGTGCAGCACATTGTCCGGTGCGCGGTCCAGGACGTCCTTGACGAACGGCGGATACCCGGCCAGCACCACCTGGTCGTAGTACGGCCCCAGTTGGGCGATGTTCTCCACAATGGTGTCCGGTTCGATGCCCGGCGCGATGACCGATACGCGGTGACCGCGGCGGCGCAGGGCGAGTGCGGCCGCATACGTGTAGGTGCCGCCGATCCAATTGCCCATGGCGAAGCCGACCACCAGCAGGGTCGAGTGCGCCCGGGATCCGAAGCCGTGCCGGAAGATCCGCGAGTACAGCTCGGTGGCCTCGTCCAGGGAGACCAGATCCCGGGGCCAGTAGGTGGGCCGCCCGGTGGAACCCGAACTACACGAACAGGTTCCGGCGCCCGCGATATCGCCGTGCCACATGAGCATGTCCAGGGGGTAGCGCCGCAGATAGTCCGCCTTCGTCGTCGGCGGCACCTGCGCGAAGTCCTCCGGGGTCCGGATCCGCGCCGGGTCGATACCGTGCCCGGCGAGGAAGTCCGCGTAGGCCGGAACCAGGCGGGCGGAGTGCTGGAACACCGCGAGCGCCCGATCGAATCCCGGTCCCGCCGCAAGGGGTGTGTACACCGGCGTCGACATGGCCGGTCTCCTTTCACGGTTATCCGAACCCGTTGTCCGAGTTCGTGATCGGTTGTGCCGCTTCGATCGTCGAAGCCGCGCGGTGCGGTGGGGAAGAAGTCGATACAAGGTCCATACGACGCTGTCACCGGCGCGGTGCCGGGCGATAGCATTTAGCTGTGCCCGAAGGCCCCGGCGTCGGCCCGGACCTGACGGCGATCCTCACCCGGGAGGAATTCGCCGCCGCGCTGACTCGACTCCGGACCACCGCCGGTCTGACCGTCCGTCAGGTCGTCGAGCAGTCCGGCGCGTTGCACGGCACCGTGAGCGGCTGGTTCGCCGGACAGCATTTGCCGACCGAGAGCAATGAGCGCATGTTCCGGGAGGTGCTCTGCGCGTGCGGCGTCCGGACCGCGGCGCAGCAGCTGCCGTGGCTGGTGACGGTGCGCCGCATCCGGCCCACCGCCGGGCGGCGGCGGGAATCCGGTGATATCCCGTATCGGGGGCTGGCGGCCTTCGGACCCGAGGATGCCGAATGGTTCTTCGGCAGAGCGGAATCGACCGCCGAACTCTGTCATCGGGTCGCCGAACTGCGGACGGCCACCGGTCGCGCCCGGCTGCTGTTCGTGATCGGCGCCTCGGGTTCGGGAAAATCGTCGCTGCTGTGCGCGGGCCTGGCGCCGCGGCTGCGCGCGGCGGGCCATTCGCTGCGACTGGTGCGGCCGGGCACGCATCCGGCCGCTGCCCTGGCGGCGGCCGAACCCGCCGACGTGGTGGTCATCGATCAGTTCGAGGAAGCCTGGACCCTGTGCCGCGACCTCGACGAGCGGGCCCGATTCTTCGCCGCGATCGACGATCCGGACGGTTCGGTTCATGTGCTCGGGCTGCGCGCCGACTTCTTCCGGCACGCGGCCGAGGAACCGGTACTCCAGGAGGCCCTCGGCGCACAGCCGATGCTGGTGCGACCATTCACCGAACAGGCCCTGCGCGAGGTCATCGTCGAACCGGCCCGGAAGGCGAAGTGGACCGTCGACGACGATCTGGTGCAGTTGCTGACCGTCGAGCTCGCACCGCGCGGCGCGGCAGCGGCCCACGATGCGGGCGCGCTGCCGCTGCTGTCGCACGCCCTGCTCGAAACCTGGCGGCACAGCAGCCGCCGACGTATGACCGTGGCGGATTATGTCGCGACCGGCGGCATCACCGGGGCCATCCAGCAGAGCGCCGAGGCCGCCTACACCGGATTGACCGGGGCACAACAGGATATGGCCCGCCGGACCCTGCTGCGGCTGGTCACCGTGGAGGAGGACACCCGATTCCGCCGCCGGGTGCAGCGCCGGGAATTGTGCTTCGACGCCGCGAGCGTCGACGAGGTGGACGCGGTCATCGAGCGCTTCGCCGCGCAGCGGCTGCTGACCGTCGCCGCGGAGACGGTGGAGATCTCACACGAGGCGCTCATCGGCTCCTGGGCCCGGCTCGCCGAATGGGTGGACACCGACCGGACCGGACTCCTGGTGCACCGCAAACTGACCCAGGCCACCCAGGTCTGGCTGGACGCGGACCGGGACCCCAGCGCCCTGCTCGGCGCGAATCGGCTCGCCCTCATGCGTGAATGGGCGGCCACCGACGACCACGACGCCGATCTGAACCGGAGCGAACGAGATTACCTCGCCGCCTGCGTGACCCACCACGAGGCCGTCGCGGCCGGTGAACGCCGCCGCACCCGAATCCTGCAGCGCCTGGTCGCCGGGCTGGCGGCCGCCCTGGTCATCGCGATCGTGCTGGCCGCGGTCGCGCTCACCGCCCGATCCACCGCGAACCGCGCCCGCGACCAGGCGCAGTCCCGCCAGATCGCCTTGCAGGCAACGAGTTTGCGGGACAAGGACCCGGCGCTGTCCGCGCAGCTGGCGCTGGCGGCCTACCGGGTGCACCCGACATTGGAGGCCCGGTCGGCCCTGCTCGACTCGTCCGCGATCCATACCCCCGTCCGTCTGCTCGGACCGGCTGGCGGCACGCTCATCGCCGCCGATGCGAGCGGCAGCCTGCTCGCGGTGGGCCGCCAGGACGGGTCGGTCCTGCTCTATCGCCCCGCGGCGCACACGCCGCCGCGCGTCGTGGGACACCTTCCGGCCCCGTCGGGCGCCGCGGGCATGGACGCGCTGGCCGTCGACCGCTCCGCGCGAGTATTGGCCAGGGCGACCGGCGGCCGGATCGAGCTCTGGGACATCGTGGATCCGGAAGGCCCGTGGCAGCTCGCCGCCATGGGAGCGCGAGCCACCGCGTATCAGAATCTGGCCTTCAGCCCCGACGGCCGCGAACTCGCCGCCGGAACCATCGGCACGACCGATATCCCGGGCTGGGATCTCGGCGATCCGGCACATCCGAACCCGCTGCCGCCGTGGGAACTTCCCGCGAGCGGACCCGCGGTCGCCTACAGCCCGGACGGCCGCCTGTTCGCCGCGGGCGGGCACGGGTCGGCGCTGCGGATCTGGGATCGATCGGGCACCGCGACCCCGCTGTCGGATATCGCGAGCGACGGCACCACCGCCGATGTCCAAGCCATCCAGTTTGCCCCGGACAGCGGCACGGTGGCGACGGCCGGGCGCGGCAATGACGTGCGGCGCTGGCGCATCGCAGATCCGGCCGCCCCGGTCCCTTTACCCGCTCTGACCGGATTCGCCAGCTACGTCAACGATCTCACCTTCAGCCCCGACGGCCGCCGACTCGTTGCGAGCAGCTCGTACCACACCACCCGCATCTGGCTACTGGAATCCGACACCCTCGAATCGACCCTGCCCGCCCCGGGCATCGTGGTGTCGGTCCGATTCGCCGCGGACGGCGCCACCGTGGTGACCGGCGGCCTCGACGGCGCCGCCCGCATCTGGTCGCTACCGGGCCCGGTACTCCAGGGAGCCCGCGCATCGGTCTATCAAATGCCGGTGGACCGCACCGGAACCCGAATGCTGGTCGGCACCGGCGCGGCCGACAGCCAGCCGCGCCTGTGGGACCTGACCGACCCGCACGCCCCCCTCGCCCACCCACCGCTCGGCGTGGGCCCGGGCGAGAAGACCACGGGCGCGGTCGCACTCGCGCTCGACGGTTCGGCGGCAGCGGTGGGATCCCGCACAGGCCGCGCCTACCTCTGGGACCTGCGCGACCCCGCGCACCCCCGCGCCGCCGGATCCGTCGCCGCGGTCCAAGGTGTCGTCGGCGCGCTCACCTTCAGCCCTGACGCCGGTCTACTGGTGGTACTCGGCCAGGACCACCGCATAGTCAGCCTGTGGGACGTCACCGACCTCACCACCCCGCACCCCCTCGGCACCCTCGATGTCGGCCCCGGCGTCCCGTCCCTGGCCACCATCAACCCGTCCGGCACCCTCCTGGCCATCGCCACCTCACAGGAATCGGTGCGGGTGTGGGACATTCGCGACCGCACCACCCCCCGCGAGCTTCCCGCCCTGACCGGATTCGCCAACGACGTCGCCTCGGTCGCCTTCGCACCCGTCGACGACCTCCTCGCGGCGGCAGGCGCGGACCGCACCGTCCGCCTCTTCAGCCTCGCCGATCCGGAGCGCCCACAGCAGCGCGCGGTGCTCGACGGCCCCGTCGACGCCATCATCACGGTGAACTTCAGCCCCGACGCCCGCCACATCGCAGGCGGCGGAGGCGGAAACGGAATATGGCTGTGGGACATCACCGATCCCGCCCACCCCACCCGCGTCGCCCTACTGACCGCCTACAACGGCCGCATCAACGAGGCCGTCTACCTCCTCGGCGGCACCCTCCTCGCCGCCGCGGGCCCCGCCATGATCGTCCGCCTGTGGGCAACCGACCCCGCCCTGATCGCCTCCCAACTCTGCACTTCGGGCAGCACGCCCCTCACCCCCGACGAATGGGCCCGCTACCTGCCGGGCGTACCCGACATCGACCTGTGTGCCGAAACCTGAACACTTCTTGCAATATCTTGCCGACATTCACTCCGTACAAGCATATTTCACCGGATTACTCCGAATATGAGCTGACCCCCATGGATTTCGATTCGGCGTTCCAGATCGATGCGAGACTATGGCTGCGCGATAGCCGAATTGCGCGCTGACAAGAGGCACCAGGCGAAACCGATCCTCGGTGCGATAACTGGGAAAGGGCAATGACCGAATCCAACAGGTCGGAACATCCGGAGATCGATTTTCTTTGCCTGCGGCGGAACGCGATCGAGTCCCTGCCCTCCGACATCATCGACGTGGAGACGGAGGAGGACGAGGCGGAGGAGCCGATGCCGCCGCATGTTCCGATCACACACCCGTCCGCGAATGCACGGCTCCCGATCGGGATCCCCGACGATGCGGCGAATATCCGGATCGCGGTGTGGGGCGCGCCCCGCGCGGGCAAGACGACCTATCTGAGCGCGCTCCGCAGGGCCGCACAGGATCCGGTGGACGGCAACGAATGGACCATCTCCGGACGTGACGACGCATCGACCGAATTCCTGATCACCGGGGTCAAACGGGTTCTGAGCAACTTCGAGTACCCGGGGCCGACGACGGCGGTGCGACTGCTGGCCTGGAAGTTCCAGGGAATGACCCATCACGAGAGGAATACCGGATGGTGGGCGCGTCTGCGGAACTGGATGCTGGACTCCACCCGGGACGCGGACGTGGAATTCATTCTCGAGGTGCAGGACGTCCCCGGCGAGGTCTACGCCGGCGCGACCGAGCACCAGCGGCATCTGCTGCACGACAATGTGGTGGAGCGGCTGCTGCGGGCACAGGGAATCGTCTACCTCTTCGATTCCGTCGGGGCCGCCGAGGCCGACACCAATTCTTTCGACTACTACTTCGAGACGGTCGAAAGGCTCCGAAAACGTGCTGTGGAGCAGAACCTGCTCGTGGCGAACGGCCGGTTGCGACACCATGTCTCGGTGTGTGTCACCAAACTCGACAAGGCCGCGGTATTCGATGCGGCCATGGCGGCGGAGGTCGTGTACCGATCCTCCGATGACGCGGTTCCGCAGGTGCCCAAGGAATTCGCCGCCGAACTCTTCAACCGGCTCTGCGGCGACACCGGTTCGCATTTCGTCGCAAAACAGCTCGCGAACGATTTCCTGCCGGGCCGGGTCAAGTACTTCGTGACGTCCGCCTCCGGTTTCCACCTGGACGGTGGTGTATTCGATCGTGCCGATTTCACCAATGACACCGAGGACGGACGGCGATTGCGCTCCGTGGCCGCCCCGATCAACGTGCTGGAGCCGATCATCTCGCTGCACCGCCGGATCACCCATCCCGTGGACGGCGTCGAGTGAAGCCGACGACAAAGACGTCCCGCGCCGGCTGGGCGGTTGCCAGTAAAACCCCGGGACAGCACCAGGGGTACAAGCTTCTCGGCAAACCCGGCGACTCCCGTATCGCCCAGTACCTCACCGGAATCGGGATGAGTATGGGAACCCCGGAAGGTCAGCGCATCGGATACCCCGACGAACTGCCGTGGCTGATTTTCGCGGGTGGTGGCAAGAAACTCGCTCCGCTCGCGGCGGTGGTCCTGCGTGAGTGGTCGGATCAGGTGGAGCGCTACGGGCATCCGATCACCCCGGCCCGCGCCCTCTGGACGGACTGGCCGGGAGTTCCCGACACGTACCACGCGCTACGAGCGAGTTCGGAACCTGCGATGGCCGGCGGTCGACGCGGGCCCGGCGGGTGAGTCGGGGTTCCAGATCGATCTGGCGGCGCCGGCGGCCGACCTGGACCGGGTGGCCGGTGACATCAAGGAGTTCGACGCCGCCTTCGTCGCGGCGATCGCCGCGTGCGTGGCGGCCGGTCGCCGCGTGGCGATTCCGCTCGTCGACGACGTGCCGGTATCGCTCGATGAGCGTATCCGCTTGCTGGACGCGGTCATGGCCCTGTTGCCCTGTGGCGCACGCAATTGTGTCACCGTGTCGACCTGGGCGAGCTACACCACGCAGCATCACGCCGACCTGACGTTCTCCGACGGCGTGCAGGCGGACCAGATCGAGGCATCGATCCGGGATCGCCGACTGCGGACGCCGATTCCGCGCGACAGAAACGACTATCTGGGTGAGCTGATGGGACTGCTCGGCGACGAGTATCCGCTCGAGCTGGTGGTGCAGCGGCTGTACCGCAGCAACGAACCGCTGCGGCGAGTCGCCGATATCACCCCCGATGTGCTGCGCCGCATGCGGCTGCCCAAAGTGGTGCACGGAGAGCTGCTCCGGAACACCGGTTCGGTGGCCCGCGTCCAGGATGCGTTGCAGGAGATTCTGCTCGACACCGCCCTCGTTCCGCCCGAATACCTCGATGGGTGCGTGCGGTTCCTGGCGTCGCGGGCCTGCACGGCGCCGCGTCGAGAGGCGAACCAGGCCCGGGCGGCTCTCATCCGGCACTGGGACGACACGCTCGGCGCGACGCTCGGTTCCCGCTGCCGCGACGAGGCGCAGGCGACCACGGAGTGCGGGGTAGCCTGGCTGGATATGGCTGTCGCCGCGGAACGCACGGTGCCCGGGGCGACGCTCACCTATCTGAGCTCCGCCCTGCGCGACCCGCCGGTGCAGCCGTCCGCCGCCGCATTCACACCCTTGCTGGCAATGGTGCTGCACTACCTGTCGACCACACCCGCCATCGACAAGGAGGCTTTCGAATGCCTGGTGCGGCAACCGCACCTGCTTGCCGGGGCGCTCCAGGTGATCATGCTGCCCGCCAGCGAGGGGCTGGCTTCCCGGGTGAGCAGATTCCTGACCGGTCAGCCCCATCCGGACATTGCCAACCGCGCCGTCAATGCGCTGTTCCTGCATGTCGGCGCCGATCCGCGGCCACTGTGGTTACGACCGATCCTGGCCGCGGCGAGCGGCCGTGTCGATCAGATTCGGGAGACCGACGCGCGGGCACTGTCCGCACTCGGCTCCGACCTGCGGTCCTGTTTCGTCCGCGTGCTGTTCACCATGACGGATCCGCGGATTGCCGTCGATGCCATGGCGCCGATCATGGAGTATCTCTGCACCGCCGAGGACAGTGGCGAGAATCGGACCGCTGTCCGGGAACTCGTGCGGCAGATGGCCGTGCTGTCCGGCGACCACGCACCCGAGCTGCCCGCCGCGCGAGCGAAGTTCGATCTGTGGAGCCTGCTGGTCGGCGCGCCGCGTCACGAGGATCTGGCCGGGCGGCCGGTATCGGAGTATAATGATGCCTTCGCGCAGGCGGCGCGGAAGCTCAATCCGCACTGGACCGGTCAGGTCGCCTCGAATCTGGCCGACTTCCTGGTCGGGCGGGGCCGTTCTCCCATGTCACTCGATCCCGACATTCGCGAGCTGCTGCGGACCTACTATCTCGACCGCCTCACTCGGACCGCGAAAAGTACGCGGCCACAGCGGGTTCGGGAGTTGTAGCGGACCCTGCCCGCGGAATGGTGGCGGATGCTGGCCGACGCCCCGGAGCTGGACTGGTATCGATCGCTGCGTAATCTCGAACAGCGCGCCGCACGCGCGGCGACCGTGCCCGAGATCGCCGAATCGGTCCGACGCGCGCTCGCGAACCCCGAGACGATCCCCGAAGTTTCGGCCCTGTTGACCGGTTACGCCGGGAAATCCGATCCGGCGGATACCGACAAGCTCTTGTCCCTGCTCGTCGGCGGCACGGCCAATGGACGCGGGTGCGCCGACGCGGTGGTGTCGAAGGTTCTGGAGGCACTGCTCTCCGGTGCGTGCGGCGCCACCGCGGCCCTCGAGTTCCGGCGACATGTGCGAGCGCGCAGCACCTGGTATGCCGAACTGGCACAGCGCTGTTCGGTGGCAGAGAGCGCGCTGTCCGGGGACGTGATCGCATGACCTCCTCGATGCGCGGACTGATGATCGCCGGTGCCTTGCTGCTCACGATGCTGTCGACCTCGTGTGGAGACGGCGGGCCTTCGGATGCCGCTCCGGCGGTTTCGGGGACAGCGACGGCCGTACCTGATGCCGCCGACATATCCGCCGACTACATTGTGCTGCTGGATATCTCCGGTTCGATGGCCGAGGCGGGCCGGTACGCGGCGGGCCTCGAGGCGCTGCCCCGGCTGCTCGACGGGTTGTCCGAGGCCGATCGCGTGTCGTTCCACACCTTCGACGCCACGGTCCATCCGATCTATTCGGGCTCGGGCCGACCCGCACCGGAACTCCTCGCCATGCTGCCCGCGGCCCCGGTCACCGACGCGGTGACCGACCTCGGCCCCGCGATCACCACGGTGCTGGACGAATTGGAGCGTTCCGGCAGGCTTCCGATCACCACCGTCGTGCTGATCACCGATGGACTGCCGAACCCGCCCGACGGATCGCCCTATGCCGACCTGTCCGCACCGGCCTGAGACGACCTCGCCCGGCGGGCGCACGGATCGGATCACGCCGGTACGTCGATCTACACGGTGCTGTTGGGCGCAGGCAGCTTCGACGATTCGCAGGCCATGCGGATCTTCGGCAGTACGACCGTGCTGCGCCCCGCCATCGCGCAACAGCTCGGCGAGGAATTCGGGCGCGCCCGGGATCGGATCACGGCCGAGAAAGCGCGGATTGCCGGGGAACAGGTCCCCGGACCCAACGAGGGGGCCGCCGCGGCCACCACCGAGCCACCGCCGGATGTGCCGCAGGGGGGCGCATCCCCGGCCACTACGGCGATCGCACTCGCCGGGCTCCTGGTGGTCGCGGCGGTGGTCCCGATCCTGATCCGGTACGGAATACGCAGGCACCGAGCGGTATTGAGCGGGACGCTGGTGATCAGGTCCGACGCGGACGCGACGGAGTTGCTGCGGCTGCCGCTGCACGGCCATCGGATGTCGCTGTCCGATAATGGTTTTCCCGGGCGTGGTGCGGTCGAACCGGTGTGGTCTACGACCGCGCCATACGAGATCGACCCCGACGTGGTCGCCATCTCCTATTCCCGCGTCGACGGGCTGCCGCCGATCACCGGTCACTGCCGGGCCGGGAAATCGATCATCCTCGGCGGGCACTTCTTCTCGTATTCCCGGAAGGCGGAATAATCATGCTGGAACTGGTTCGTTGGATCATCGCCTATGTCATCGTGCCCGGCACCCTGTTCATCATGTTGATGGCCGCGGTGATCGTCGCCTTCCGCGCACCGCAGTCCCAGCGGCTGTCCGCGGCCGCGGGCGTGGTCGGCGGGCTCATCGCCTTCGGGCTGTACTTCTCGACCACGTTCGAGGGTACGGACGCGGCGGCGAAGGCCGGTTTGGCCAAGCCGCAGGAGGCGCCGTGGATGATCGGTATCGGCGGCTTCGTCATCGGCTTCGCGGCGCTGTTCGTCATTCAGCGTATCCGGCTGCGCCACGGCATGCTCGGGCTGTTCACCCTGTTCCTCACAGCGACCAGCATGATCGCGCTGCGGGGCTACTTCTACGAATCTCCGTACCGCGATGTCGCGGTGCAGTTCGCCTTCGGCTCCCTGTTCGGCATGTTCCTCTATGTCGTCCTGTTCGCACAGCACATCCAGAAGACGTTCCGCAGGTCGGAACCGATAGCACAGTGAGGATCGAGTATGACGCTCTTCCCGAAGTTTTCGGACCTGTTCGTGGGCCATGTGGTCAATCTGAGCCCGGGTGAGCAGCATAAACGGTTCTGCGCGAACTGCGACAAGGTCACTGAGCAGATCTCGATCAGCTACAGCGACGTCCCGGCGCTGCGCAACTTCGCCGGAAGGCATTTCGCCGGACGGCTTTTCGACGCCATTCCGGGTGTTCCGCTGGTAGGCGGCAAACCGACCCAGTGCGACTGCGGGCACGTCACTTTCTGAGCTCGGGGAAATCGCCGCCCCGGATCGGAAGTGCCGCGGTGACAGTGTATTTGCCATTGCCGTTGGATCCGGCTTCGAGGGTGCCGCCGAGCATGGTGACGCGTTCGCGCATGCCGAGGAGGCCGTGGCCGGAGCCGGGGGTGGCTGTGGGGGAGGGGGTGTGGGGGTTGGCGACGTGGATTCGGACCAGGTGGGGGGTGATGGTGATGTCGATGTTGACGGGGGAGCCGGGGGCGTGGCGGATGGCGTTGCTGAGGGCCTCTTGGACTATGCGGTAGGAGGAGAGGCCCGCAGTGGCGGGGACTGTGGAGGTGTCGCCGGTGATTTTCAGGTCGATGGGGGTGCCGCCCGCGCGGACGGAGGCGATGAGGTCGGGGATGTCGGGGAGGGTGGGCTGGGGGAGGAGGGTGGTGTCGCCGGTGCGGAGGACGCCGAGAATGTGGCGCATTTCGCCGAGGGCGTCGGTGGCGCTGGTGCGGATGGTGGCCAGGCGGGCCTTGGTTTCGGGGGCGATGGCAGGGTCGCGGTGCTGGGCGGCTTCGGCTTGGATGGCGATGACGGTCATGTGGTGGGCGACCACGTCGTGGAGTTCGCGGGCTATGCGGGCGCGTTCCTCCCAGAGGGCGGTGAGCTGGCGCTGGCGTTCGGTGGAATCGCGTTCGCGGCGCAGGCTGGTGCTGGTGGCGGCCAGGGCGCGCACGGCGACCACCGTGGACAGGACCAGGCCCGAGACCAGGGCGGAACCGGCTACGCCCATGGGACATTCGGTGGGGCGCAGGTAGAGGGCGAACGCGAGGGCGGTGGCGACCGTGGCCGCCCAGGTGATGGCGGCGGCGCGGGCGGTGGCGCGGATGGCGCCGATGCCCAACACGATGAAATGACTGTTGAGGACCGGATCGACCCAGAGTTCGACCTTGGTGTCCGTGAGAATCGATGCGGCGGAGAGGGCTACGAGCGAGAGGGCCCAGCCCGGATACGGGGAGCGGGTCGCGACGAACACCGCGGCGCCCTGGACGACGGCGAGTACGACGGCCCCCGCGGCGGAGATATCGGTGGCCGCGAGCAAGGTGGCGAACACCACGGCGGCGGCCGCCACCGCCGCCACCGTGGTCAGCAGCAGCGTCTGCCACGGGGCCAGTCGAATGGGCCAGGCCTCCAGCACGCGCGCCGCGATGCTCTTCATGCGTCCATCCTCGTTCATCGGTGGCCTCGATCGAGTCGGCGCGCTAGACGAGGTCGCGGCGGCGGATTAGCCAGACGGCGGCCAGGATGAAGACGACCGGGTAGACGGCCAGCGCGGCAACCGCTTCCGGCCAGTCGAGCAGGATCAGGACACCGGGGGTGGCCTCGCCGCCGAGGGTGCGCAGCTCGCCCGCCAGCGAACCCGCCGCCGAACCGGGCAGGTAATCGGTCACCGTGCCCGCGCTGCCGAGCAGATCGCCGAAGAAGCGAAGCACGTTCTCCAGTACCAGAACCCAGACCAGGCCGAGCCCGACCGCCAGTGCGGGACCGCGGGCGATAATGCCGATGAGCACGCCGAGCATGGTCCACATGCCGAGAATCGCGATACCGCTGCCGATTCCGGCTAGCGAGCGGCCCGGTGACGGCAGCACGATGGGCTGTGATTCCACGGCGGCGATGACGGTCGCCACGGTCAGATCGGCGGTGAACGCCGCGAGCACGATGGCGACCGCGATGGCGAGCAGGGCGACCACGGTGCCGGACAGTGCCGCGAGCCGCGAAGGGCCCTGGGTGAATACGGTTTTCCAGGTGCCCCAGCCGTACCCGCTGCCGGTGGCCAGCGCGCCGAGAATGAGCATGAGCGCGCCGCCGAACACCACGGTGCCGCCGACGAATTCCTCCGGCACCGCCACCGGCATCATCTGTGCCAGCAGCTGTGCGGGCGTCTGCTCGGCGTCCGCACTCGGATCGGTGGAGGTGTAGCTGATGTAGTTGAGCAGGTACATGAAGGTCAGGTTCAGCGTGAACTACACCACGACCAGCACCCACAGCACCGGCCAGCGGCGCAGCCGCAGGAATTCGGCCCGAATGCTCTCCCTCATGACACCGCCTCCGCGTCGATAGCAGTCATCTCGAAGTACGCCTCTTCCAAAGATCGTTCGGTGGTTCGCAGTTCGTGCAGATCGGCGCCCGCCTCGATGATCGCCCGCGCAATGCGCGGCGCGTCCTCCGCGCCCACGTCGACCCGGATCCCGGCCACCGTCCGCGCGGCATTCCCGGCCGCCGCGCGCACGGCCGCCAAGGCCACGTCCTCGGGTTCGGCGCGCACGAAAACCGTGCTCCCGCCGCGCATGTCCGCGACGGTCGTCTCGGCGATGAGCTTGCCGTCGTTGATCACCCCGACCCGGTCGCAGATCTCCTGCACCTCAGCGAGCAGGTGGCTGGACAGCAGGACGGTGTGCCCGGTCGCCGCGAGCTCCTTGATGAGCGACCGCATTTCGGCCATTCCGCCGGGATCGAAACCATTCGTCGGTTCGTCCAGAATCAATAATTCCGGATCACCGAGCAATGCACAACCGACGCCGAGTCGCTGTTTCATACCTTGGGAGTAGGTACGGAATTTATCGTCGCCCCGCCCTCCGAGACCCATGCGGTCGAGTATGTCGTCGACGGTGGATTCCGGAATTCCGCGATAGCGCGCCATGACTCGCAAATTGTCACGGCCGGACAGATACGGATAGAACCCGGGGCTCTCGATGAGAACGCCCAGGCGTGGGAGCGCCGCGGGATCGCCGGGGGCGCACCCCAGCACACGCGCCGTGCCGCTGGTCGGCTCGATGAGCCCGACCAGCATGCGCAGCGTCGTGGTCTTGCCCGCGCCGTTGGGGCCGAGGAAACCATAGATTTCCCCGGCCCGGACGGTGAGGCTCACGGTGTCGACGGCTGTTTTCTCGTTATACTTTTTGGTCAATGCTTCGGTGACCACGATCATAGGAACAACGATATGTTCCGTACCGTCCGAGCACATCCCGCCCGAGAGGGATACTCCGATGTACCCCTCAGGAGTGATGCGCTATTCCACCGCGTGCGGCAGCGAGGGCACCTCGATTTGGAATTCGCCGTGCATTTTCGCGACCTGTTGTTTACCCACGACCGTCTTCATCATGAGATCACGCGCCTTGGTCGCTGCGAAGCCCTCCCAGGAGGAGATGGTGCCGATCTTCCACGAAGCCTTTTGCAGCGCCTCGGTTTCCGGCCGCCGCGCCGCCTCGTAGGCGGACAGGGCCCGGCCCAGCGCCACCCGATCGCGCAGGTCGATCGGCACGATCTGGCCCGCGAGCACAATGGCGTCCACAATGCCCTCGCTCGCCCCGCGGCCCAGATTCGGGGTCACCGCGTGCACGGAATCACCGAGGAAGGCGATCCGGCCCGAACTCCATGCGGGCATCGGCCCCAGCGCCCGGACACCGTGGTGCAGCATGGCCTCGGGCGGGGTCGAGGCGATGAGTTCGCGCACCGGTTCGGGGAAGACCTCGAATCGGCGCAGCAGATCGTTCTTCACGATCCCGGGAGACTCGTCCAGCGGCAGCGTCGGGGTGGCCAGTCCCGCCACCCAGAAGATGTGGTTGTTCCCGCAATCCTTGATCACGATGCGATTGCCCCGCCCGAACAGCAGCGTGAACCTATTCGCGCCGTAGGGCGGCTTGTGCTGCGCCACCGCATGCACCAGACGGTAACTGGCCGTGCGGAGTTCGACCTGCGGAAACACCCGCTGCCGAGTCTGGGAGTTGATCCCGTCGGCCGCGATGAGCAACTCCGCGCGTTCCTGCCGCCCATTCTCGAATGTCACGGTGACGCCCTCGTCGTCCTGCTCGACGCTGATCGCCCGGTGATTCAAGTGGATGGGCCCCAGATCCGGTGAACCGGACAGGGTTTCGATCACATCCGAGCGCCGGATCATGACCGGCATCGGCGCACCGTACATCTCGGCCAGCTCCGCCAGCGGCGCGTGATACAGCGGCGTGCCGTTCTGATTGAAGAACTGCTGACGGTGCACTTCCGCGCCGCGCCGCCGGATCTCGTCGGCCAGGCCCAGTTCGGCGAAGGCCTTCATGCCCTTGACCCAGATCTGCAACGAGGCGCCGACCGTGCCGAAGGCCGCCGCCTGCTCGAACAGCGGCGCCTCGATCCCGACCCGGCGCAGAGCGATGCTCGCGCTGAGCCCGCCGATCCCGCCGCCGAGAATGATCACTCGCCCGTTCGATGTGCTCATGTGCGCTCCTGGTGTGTGCGAGAGGTGCGGTTGACGAAGTCGAGATCGAAGTCGCCGGAACGGAATTCGGGATCGGCCAGGATGGCGTCGCGATGGAAGCCCGCGCAGGTGGTCAGCCCCGGACCGGTCAGCACGAGCTCGTCGAGCGCCCGGCTCATGCGATCGATGGCGGCGGGCCGATCCGCCGCCCACACGATCACCTTCGCCAGCAGCGCGTCGTAGTAGGGCGACACCGTCATGCCCTCCTCCAGGTGGCTGTCCACCCGCACCCAGGGCCCGGCGGGCGGACGGTACGCGGTGACCCGCCCGGTGGACGGTGCGAAGTCGCGCTCCGGATCCTCGGCATTGATCCGGCATTCGATGGCGTGCCCGCGAAATTCGATATCGGACTGCCGAATCCGCAAGGGCCGCCCCTGCGCGATACGCAGCTGCTCGGCTACCAGATCCACCCCCGACACCATTTCGGTGACCGGATGCTCGACCTGCAGGCGCGCGTTCATCTCCATGAACCAGAACCCGCCGTCGCGATCGAGCAGGAACTCCATTGTCCCCGCACCCTCGTACCCGACCGAGCGGGCCCCGGCGACCGCGGCCGCGCCGATGGCCGCGCGCGTGGCGTCGTCCAGCGCGGGGGAGGGCGATTCCTCGAGCAGCTTCTGATGACGGCGCTGCACCGAGCAGTCCCGCTCCCCGAGATGCACCGTATTGCCGTAACGGTCGGCGAGGACCTGCACCTCGATATGGCGCGCGCCCTCGAGATAGCGCTCCAGATACAGGCTGCCGTCACCGAAGGCCAGACTGGCCTCGGTCTGGGTGCGCCGATAGGCGTCCTCGATCTCCTCGCGCGCCCGCACCACGCGCATACCGCGCCCGCCGCCACCGGCGGCCGCCTTGAGAATCACCGGATAGCCGATCCGCTCGGCGATCTCCTCCGCCTCGGCCGCGCCGGTCAGCGTGGCGGTGGTGCCCGGCAGCAACGGCAGGCCCGCCTTGCTCATGAGCGCGCGGGTCACGGCCTTGTCGGCGAGACTGGCCATGGTCTCCGGTGACGGCCCGACGAAGATCAGACCCTCCTCGGCGCACACCGAGGCGAAATCCGCGTTCTCGGAAAGGAATCCGTAACCCGGATGGATGGCGTCGGCCCCGGTGCGCAGGGCCGCGCCGATGACATTGGGAATATTGAGATAGCTGCGCCCCGGTTCGGGCGGGCCGATGCACACCGCGTCGTCGGCCAGCCGCACCGGGATCGACTCGGCGTCGGCGGTGGAATAGACCACCACACTGCGCAATCCGAGTTCGCGGCAGGCCCGCACCACGCGCAGCGCGATCTCGCTGCGATTGGCCACCAGCACGGTCTTGATCGGACGCTCGGAGTCCGCGGCAGCCGTCATGACGCGATCTCCATTCGTGCGGGTTCGCCCGGCTCCAGCAGGATCAGGCGCTGCCCGTACTCGACGACCTCACCGTCGGCGGGCAGGATTTCCACGACCCGCCCCGCCTCCGGCGCGGTAATGCGGTTCATGAGCTTCATCGCCTCGACGATGGCGACGACCTGCCCCTCCTCCACGTAATCACCCGGCGCGACAAAGGGATCGGCGCCGGGTTCGGGGGAGCGGAAGAAGTGCCCGACCAGGGGCGACTCGACGGCCACGGTCGAGGACTCCACCTCCGGGGTCGCCGGATCGATCTTGACGACCCGTTCGGGGCGCGGGCCGCCGCCGATCGGTTCCTCGGCCCATTCGATCTCGAGGTCGTATTCGCCCGCGCGGATCCGCACCCGGCGCGGCTGCGGATCCAGATCGGCGACCATGCCCCGCACCTCGCGGATCATGTGGCTCAGCGATTTGTCTGTGGTCATGTCGGTGTTCTCCAATCGACAGGTATGTCACGATCCGAAGGCGCGGAACTTGCGATACCTCGCCTCGACGAGGTCGGGTCCGGGCACGGCGGAGAGTTCGTTCAGGGCATTGGCGACGGCCGCGCGCAGATCACCGGCCATGGTCACGATGTCGGGCGCCGCCTCGGCCTCGGGGATTACGCCGTCCACGACGCCGAGCCGAAGCAGTTCCGCCGCGGTGATTTTCAGGGCTTGCGCGGCCGCGCCCGCGGCGCTGCGGGTGCCCCACAGGATGGCGGCGCACCCTTCGGGACTGATGACCGAGTAGTAGGAGTTCTCGAAGATGAGCACGGTGTCGGCGACGCCGAGCGCCAGCGCGCCGCCGCTGCCGCCCTCGCCGGTCACCACGGCCACGATCGGCACCGGCAACCGGCTCGATTCCATAATGGCGCGCGCGATCGCGCCCGCCTGTCCGCGTTCCTCGGCGCCGATGCCGGGATACGCGCCGGGCGTATCGATCAAGGTGACGATCGGCATGCCGAACTTGGCGGCGTGCCGCATGAGCCGCAGGGCCTTGCGATAGCCCTCCGGTTCCGGCATCCCGAAGTTGCGGGCAATGGATTCCTTGGTGTCGCTGCCCTTTTCATGGCCGATCAGCATGACCGTGCGGCCGCCGAGCGTGGCCGGACCACCCACGAGCGCCGCACTGTCGGCGAACATCCGGTCACCGCGCAATTCGATGAACGAGTCGAACGCCACGGCCGCGATGCTCAGCGTGGTGGGCCGTTCCCGTTCGCGGGCGAGCTTGACGATCTCCGCCGCCGGGCGCGCCGTGACGGCGTCCGGATCGGTGATCGTGACCGGCGGGATCTGCGGGCTCGCCGTCGAGTTCGGCCTGTGTGCGGCAAGGACTTTGGCCAAGTAGGGACGCAGCTGCGCACGCGTCACGACCGCGTCCAGCAGGCCGTGCTCGACCAGGAATTCCGCGGTCTGGAAACCGGGCGGCAGATCCTCGCCGATGGTCTCCCGGATCACGCCGGGCCCGGCGAACCCGATGAGCGCACCCGGCTCGGCCACCAGCACATCGCCCAGCATGGCGAAGGAAGCGGTGACCCCGCCGAAGGTCGGATCGGTCAGCAGGCACACCACCAGCAGGCCCGCCTCGTGCAGCCGGGCGATGGCCTGGCTGGTCTTGGCCATCTGCATGAGCGAGATGCTGCCCTCCTGCATTCGCGCGCCGCCCGACGCGCAGACGATCAGCAGCGGAAGCCGCTCCGCCAGCGCGCATTCCGCGGCCCGGGTGACCACCTCGCCGACCGCGCCGCCCATGGAGCCGCCCATGAAGCCGAACTCCATGACCGCGACCATCAGCGGCGTGCCGCCGATCATGCCGACGCCGTAGCGGGCGGCATCGCGTTCCCCGGTCTTGGCGCGCGCCTGCTCGATACGCTGCCGGTAGGGCTTGTGATCGCGGAAGTCGAGCACATCGCGAGTCTCGATATCGGCGTCCTCGCCCGGTAACCACGACCCGTCGTCGAGCAGCAGCTCCAGCCGCCGTCGCGCATCCAGGCGCAGGTGATGCCCGCAGCGCGCGCACACCCGCAGATTGCGCTCCAGTTGCGGCTTGTACTGGTATTCCGCGCAGGACGGGCATTTCATCCAGGTGGATTCCTGGTCGGTGCCGGTCCTGCCGACGGCGTCGATCAATTCGGTCATCGGACTTCTCCGTTCAGCTCTGACTTCTGGACCCGCCGCGCGAGGAACTCCCGCAGCGCGTCCGCGACGGGACCGGGCGCGTCGGAGTGCACGGCGTGACCCGCGCCGGGTACGAAGACGTGGCTGCCGTGCGCCAGCCGCGACAGTGCGCGCCGCACATGCGCGGGCGTCATGAGCGCACCCGCTGCCTGATCGCCCTGCACCAGCAGCACCGGGCAGCGCAGCCGGGACAGCATCTCGTCGGGATCCTGTTCGCGCTGATTGCGGCCCTCCACCCAGCGCTGATTCAATTCCGGATCCGCCAGCCGCAGCGATACCGCGATCGACCGCATGGCGTGGTTGGGCCGCGCGTAGGGGACCATGGCCTCGCGCTGCTCCGGACTCATCCGGTAGAGGGCGGAGTCCACGATGACCACGCCCCGCACCAGCTCCGGCCGGGCCGCCGCGACCATTGCGGAGATCCAGCCGCCCATCGAATGCCCGACCAGCACTACCGGCCCGGCGATTACCTCGGTGACGAACTGCTCGATATCGGCCGCGAAATCGGCGAGCGCGTAATGGCCCGCGACCCAATCGGATCGGCCGTGCCCGCGCAGATCGGGGGCGTAGATATTCCAGCCGGGCCCCAGGGCGCGCATGAGCAGCCGGAAGGTCTGCCAGCGCGCGCCCAGCCCGTGCAGCAGGCACAGCGTCGGTTCGCCGTCCCCGCTGACATGGGCGTATTCGAGTGTCCCCGCGCGGGTGCGGAAACGTCCCGACTCGATTGCCCTCATGGTCAGGCCCAGACCAGGGTCATACCGGCGTATTTCCACTTGCTGGTCTCGATCGCCAGCAGCATGACCTTGTCACCGGTCCGCACCTTGCCGGTGCGGGCGGCCTCGTCCAGGGCCAGCGGGACGGCGGCCGATCCGGTGGCGCCCACCCGCTCGATGTTCTCGTACACCTTGTCCCGCAGGGCGAGCCACTCGTCGGTGAGCAGCCCGGCCGCCTCCAGTTCGCTGGTCATGTACCCGGCATTGCCTTCCGGGACCACCCAGAGCGCGATGTCCTCGGCGGTGACGTCACTGGCGTGGAGCAGCTCGCGCAGCGACCGGGTGACCATGTGCGGCAGGAACTTTCCGGATTCGACCACATCGACCTTCAGTTCGACGAGGCGTTTGGCCAGCGCCTGCTTGTGCAGTGGCGCGTGGGTCGCGCCGCCGACCACCTGCATCCCCGGCTTCTTGAGCCCGCCCATGGTCAGGATCGAGGACCCGAGCACGCCGGACCGGACATCCGGTGCGGCTTCCTCGGCACGCAGCACAATGGCGCCCGCGCCGTCGCCGAAGGTGTAGGCCACCAGCCGATCCCGCATGCGGATCCGCTCCGGATCGGTCCCGCGGTACATGGGGACCAGCAGTGGTGAGATGGCTTCGCTGCCGATCACCAGGGCGGTGCGGAAGGTGCCGCGCTCGAGATAGCCGCGCGCGATATCGGCGGCCTCCACGAAACCCGCACAGCCGGAACGGACCTCCATGGTGGCGCACTCGGCAATGCCGAGGTGCTGCTGGACGAAGGTCACCGCGGGCGGCAGCTGATACTCCGGGCTGACGGTCGACATGACGATCAGGTCGACCTCGCTCGCCTCGAGGCCCGCCCGTTCGAGCGCCGCCGCGGCCGCGCGCGCCGCCATCTCGGAGTTGGTCACCAGGTGTTCGCCGGTCTCCGGATCGATCATCCAATGCCGCTGCTTGACCTGGATGCCCTCGAGAATGTCCTCGGGCACCGGACCGAGCAGCACCTCGACCTGCTTGTTGTCTATGGGGTCGCCGTGCAGGTAGCTGCCGGTGCCCACGAGCTGAACAGAGAAACCGTTCGTAGCCATATCGGTTGTCGTCCTTCGTTTCTCGATCTAGGTCAGCTCGCGACCGGGGCCAGCACGATGCTGAAATGGGTGCCGCCCAGCGAGGAGCTGTTCACCAGCACCGCGCCGCCGCTGGTCCGGCCGGGATGGAATGCGGCCAGCGCCGCATTGAGCAGTCCGCCGACGCCGATCTGCTCGCCGAGGGCCCGCTTCGCGGCAATGCGCTGTGGTCCGCCGTCGCCGAAAAGCCTGCGCAGGGCGATGCGTTCGGGGACGTCGACGGCGCGCAGCCCGGTTTCGTTCGTCCAGACCTGGGCGATATCGGAGTCCGCCACTCCGGCGCTCTCGATGGCCGCCCGCATGGCCCGCTCCATGGCCGCGCCGCGCGGATCGGTGCGGCCCACGCCGAGCGCATCGGAGACCGCGGCATGCCCGAGCACTTCGGCGTACACGGTCGCGCCGCGGCGGCGCGCATTGTCGTAGCTCTCCACAACGACGGTCGCCGCGCCCTCGGCGAGCGCGAACGAATCCTCGGCTCCCATCGGCAGACCCAGCCGCCGGTAGCCGCGGGCCACCAGCGGGGTGATGGTGTCGGCGGCGGTGGCCAGGATGGCCCGCGCGACCCACCGACACCAGGTCGTAGCCGTAGCGGAGGGCATTGGCGCCCGCCGCGTGCCCGGCCGTGACGGTGGAGGTCGGCCCGAGCGCGCCCAATAGGGTGGCGACGCTGCCCGCCGCGGCGTTGTACACCGTGTTCGGGAAGACCGCGGGATTGGCCGCGGCCGCACCTTCCTCGCGCAGTGGGCGGACGAACTGCTCCATGGCCTGCATGGGTCCCAGCCCGGTCCCGAAGACCACGCCGACCTGGTTCGGATCATCCGAAATCAGGTCCTCGCCAGCGGCTTCGAGGGCCTGGCTCGCGGCGAAGGTCGACAGCAGGCCCAGCCGATCCATCCGGCGGGCCTCGCGCCGCGTGAGGTGATCGTGCGGGTCGGCGCCGATCAGCCCGAGCCGGATACCCTCCTCGAGCCGCGCGCAGTCGCGGCCCTCGGCGACCGCCCGCAGCGCCGCCTCCACGCCCACGCCCGCCGGGCCGACCGCGCCCGCGCCGGTGATCACCACGCGGGTCACCGGCGCCGCGGGCCGGACCGCATCGGCCGCCCGGTCGGCGAAGACCACGCTCGCATTCGCACCCGCGAAGGCGAAGTTGTTCGAGATCGCCGTGTGCGCCTTGCTGATTCGCGGCGTGACCGGAATATGGTCGAGCACGCACTCCGGATCGGGCTTGACCAGATTCGCCGTCGGCGGCAGCACGCCATTGCGCAGCGCGCCGACGGTGATGATCGCCTCCACCGCACCGGTGGCGCCGAGCAGATGCCCGATCATGGACTTGGAACTGCTCACCGGCACCGTATCGGCGGCCTCGCCCAGCGCCAGCCGGGTGGCGGCGGCCTCGGCGCTGTCATTGCGCGGGGTGCCGGTGCCGTGGCTGTTGATGTAGCCGATATCGCTGTCGCGCAGGCCCGCCCACTCGATGGCGGAGCGGATCGCCCGTGCGGCGCCGGTGCCGTCGGGTCGCGGCGCGGTGGGGTGGTAGCCGTCCGCCGAGAGCCCGTAACCCCGGATCTCGCACAGCGGTTCGACATCGGCGGCCGCGGCCAGATCGGCGCGCGCCAGCACCAGCATGCCGCTGCCCTCGCCGAGCGAGAGCCCGGTGCGCTTGTCCTGGTAGGGCGCCGCCGGGGTGGGCGAGAGCGAACCGAGGGAGTTGAAGCCCGCGTAGGCCACATCGGACAGCGCGTCGGTGCCCCCGGCCAGGACGATATCCGCGCGGCCGAAGGCGATCAGATCGGCGGCGTATCCGATCGCGTTCGCCCCCGCGGCGCACGCCGTGTTCACAGACAGCACCGGCCCGGCGCAGCGGAAGTGCGCCGCCAGCGATTCCGCGATCGCCTGCGGCGGACCGTACATGGCCAGTTCGGCGGTGCCGTCGCCGCTGACGTCGCCCAGCCATTCCAAAGTGCTGAGCAGGCCCGCATTGCAGGTGCCGAGCACCAGGCCGCGGCGCTCCGGCTCCACCTCGGCAATGAGCGCGCTGGAGGCGTCCATGGCCTCGGCGGCGGCCGCGAAGGCGAAATCGAAAGCGCGGTAACGGAATCCGCCCACCGTTGCCGCGATGGGCGAGGGCGGCACGGGGGAGCGGACCTCGCCGCCGATGCGGGTGCGGTATTCGTCCATCGGGAGGTGTTCCACCGGGCGGATGGCGACATGCCCGGTGCTGACGCCGTCCCAGAGCGCCTTGGCCGTATCACCCTGCGAGGTCACCGCGCCGACGGCGACGACGACAACGGTCCGCAGCGGGGTTCGCTCGAAGTCTTCTCGTTTCTTCACTGGGGCACTCCTGTTCATGGTCGAGACGCGCCATCTCAGAGGCGCTTGACGGCCAGCGCCGCGGATTGGCCGGACAGTCCGCGGCCGATCGCGAGGGCGTAGCCGGATCGCAGTTCGCGTGCCACACCGGGCACCCAGTCCAGGTCGCACTCCGGGGCGGGCGACTCCAGGTTCAGCGTCGGCGGCACCGCGCGGTCGCGCAGTGCCGCGGCAGCCAGCGCGACATTCAAAGGTCCTGCGGCGGCGAGCAATTGGCCGACCGCCGGTTGCACACCGCTGGCCAGTACGGTGTCCGCGCCCGCGCCGAGCGCGGTCCGCAGTGCCCGCGCTTCCGCCGCGTCCGCGCGCGGGACGGCGGCGCCGTCGGCGGCGATATAGCCGACCTCGGACCCGTCGATCCCGGCCTCGCGCAGGGCGGACCGGACGGCGCCGGTCAGTCCGCCGCCGTCGCCCCAGATATCGCCCGGCGCAACGGGATCCAAACCGCCGGCGAAACCGACGATCTCCGCGTAGGGTTCGATGCCGCGTGCGAGGGCGGCGTCGTACTCCTCGAGGATCAGCATGCACGCGCCCTCACCGATCACCGATCCGCTCGCGTCCCGGTCGAACGGCCGCACCGCTCCCTCGTCGGCGCGGTCGGTGAGCAGGCCGAGACGGTCCAGCTTCGACATGCACCACCACGAGACGCCGTCGTCGAAGCCGCCCGCGACGGCGCGGGTGGTCTCACCGCGGGCAATGGCGCGATAGGCATTGCCGATGGCGCTGATCCCGGCGTCCCCGGCGCCGGACTGGAAGGCGCTCGGACCGGCGAAGCCGAATTCGTCGGACAGGAAGAACATTTCGGCCGACGGCAGGCGCTCCACGAAGAACAGCGGATACATGTCCGCCGCCGCACGTCCCAGCCGGGCGATATCGATGGTCCCGTCCGCGCTGCGCGCCGCCACCGTGGCATCGAGCACGTGGCGGGAATTGGAGATCTGGTTCTCGCTGGCTAGATAGACCCCGACCGTATCGTTGCCGGGCGTGTGCGGATAGATTCCCGCCTCGTCGGTGGCGAGCCGCACGGCGGCATGCGCCAGCTGGTTGGCCCGTGTCATGAGGCGCAGCGATTTACGGTTCCGCACAAAGGGTTTGGCATCGAGACCGGTGATCTCCGCACCCAGTCCGGTGCGCAGCGACGACGGGTCGTAGTGGGTGATGCGGCGCACCGCGCTGTCCCCGGCCAGCAGCGACTTCCAGGTCTGGGTGAATCCGAGGCCCAGGGGCGACACCACGCCGATGCCGCTGATCACAACGCGTTTCATGGGATTTCCTTCCCTCGACCCGAGTCGTGGGTCATGGTCAGCTCACGCGCGAGCACCACCACGGTGTCCGCGCAGGTGATCCGGCCGGAGAGCCGCGCCTGCGCGTCGTCGCGCACGCGAATCTCGGCCTCCAGCCGGAGCTGGTCGCCCGGGCGCACATAGTGGCGGAACTGCACCCGGCGGGCGCCGGTGAGTTGCCAGCGCCCACCGGCGGTCGCGGCCAGCAGGGTGCCGGACAGGTTCGCCAGCCCGTGCAGCAGCAGCACGCCGGGCAGTACCGGGAACCGCTGGAAGTGGGTGTCGAACACGGTCAGCGTGCTCGGCACATTCGCCACCGCGACCGCGCGGGTGCCGATGTGCAGGTCCACGATCCGGTCCAGGCACAGCCCGCCCGCCGCGGCGAGCTGGTCGGGTGGCACCCGCAGACCGGTGGCGGCGTCCCAGCGCGGTGCGGCGTGGATGGCGTCGATACTCACGGCGCCTCCAGCAGGAGCGAGGCATTGGTGCCGCCGAAGGCGAACGAATTCACCAGGGCGACCGACAGATCGGCCTTGCGGGCCTCGTTCGGCACATAGTCCAGATCCAGTTTGGGATCGGGTTCGGTGTAGTTGATCGTCGGCGACACCACGCCGTCGGCGAATCCGAACAGCGCCGCCAGCGCGTTCAGCGCGCCCGCGCCCGCGGTCAGGTGCCCGGTCATGGACTTGGGGGAAGTGACCAGTAACTCGTAGGCGTGCGATCCGAAAACCTTTTTGATGGCGGCAGTTTCGGAGATGTCGTTGCCCGGCGTGCTGGTCCCGTGCGCGTAGACGCAGTCGACCGCAGCGGGATCCACCCCGGCGTCGGCGATGGCCTTGGCCATGGCGGTAATGGAGCCGCCGCCGTCGGGGGGCGAATCGGTGATCCGGTAGGCGTTCATGGTGGACGCGTATCCGGTGATCCGCCCCAGGATGCGCGCGCCGCGCGCCTCGGCCACCCGCCGGTCCTCGAGCACCAGCAGTACCGAACCCTCGCCGAGCACGAAGCCGTCGCGATCCGCGTCGAACGGTTTGGAGGCCTTGGTGGGATTGTCGTTGTAGCGCTTGGTGAGCGCGCCGAGCAGAGTGAACCCGGAGACGTCCAACCAGGTGGTCAGGGCGTCCTGACCACCGGCGACGGCCATGGTGATCTCACCGGACTGGATGCGGCGGAACGCTTCCCCGAGTGCGTGCGTCGCCGATGCGCACGCGGTGCTGATCCCGCTGATGGGCCCCCGGCAGCCGCCCACCTCCGCAATGGCGGACAGGTCGACGCCCTGATCACAGCGCCACACGCTGTCCGGCTCGCGGCGATGGATGACCGCGCCGCTGGTGGTGCGGCGGGTGAGCCCGATATCGGCCAGTTCGGCGGGATCGGGGCGGCCGACGTGGCCGCCTACGAATACGCCCCGGTTCCACACCTCGTGCGGCTCGAGATCACCCGCCTGCGCCAGCGCCTCGGCGGCGGCGACCACGCCGAATCCGCCCGCCCGGCTGAGCAATTCCCATTGCTGGACGTCCAGCAGCTCCGGTGCGGGGGCGAAGTCGCGCACCATCCCGGCGATCTGGACCTCGAACGAGCCCGGATCGAAGGTCTCGATCCGCCCGACGCCGCTGCGACCCTGGGTCAGCGCCGACCAGGTGTCCGGGGCCGTATTGCCGACCGGGGTCACCGCGCCGATGCCCGTAATGACGACCTCGTTGTTCATAGTTGGTTCCCGCTTCGCAGTAGTTGCTCACGACCGCGCACCGCGTCGGCGTCCTCGAGCGTCTCGGCGTCGATGAGCGCGCACATGAGGTCCTCGACCTCGAGGACGACGCGGTCGCCGACGCGTAGCCGACCCGAGACCACGATGGTGTCGCCGGTGGCCTGGATCTCGGCCGCGGCGAGGACATCGTCGCCGGGGCTTACCGTCGAGCGCGCGGTCATGGCGCCCACCGACAGCAACACCGCCCGGTGTTTGCGCTCGGTGCTCAGGTAGACCAGCCAGGCCGCGCTCTGGGCGAGCACCTCGAGCTGGATGGGCAGCGGCATGTGGCTGCCGATATCATCTGTTGCCCAATATGTTTCGCTGGAGCTGGTGCGTTTGACCGCCTCGATCCGAGTCCAGGGCTCGACGAGGTCGATGCGGTCGACCAGGTGGAATCTCATGGCTCAGCTCGCTGCGGCGGCGGCATGCTGATCGACCATGTCGGCCAGGTTGCGCACGGTGAACAGGCTCATCACGTCCTCGGCGGCCAGTTTGCCGGTGAGTTCGGCCGGATCGATCTGGGGCATCACCTTTTCCAGCTGCGCCAGCCCGATATCGGAGACGACTCCGTCCTCGGTGCCGAACTGCTCGTCGGGAATGCCGCCCTGAATGCGCTCTCTCAGCTCGTTCGTCGTGATCTTGACGCCCAGGCGGCGCTCGATCCGGAACAGGATGTCGAGCAGATCGATCGACTCCGCGCCGACCTCCCCGAACAGGGTCGCATCGGCTTCGACCTCGTCGACATCCAAGGCGACGGCCTCGGCGACGATTTCACGGACGGCCTCGATGACACTGTTTTCGGACATGGTTGTTCCCTCATATCTGTGATCTGCGAAATTGCGCAGGAGAGCCGAGCCTGCATTGGCTGCGGTGCGAACTCCGTTGCACCCCCGTCGATTACGGGTGGCACACGGGTACAGATGCGCCCGCTGGTTAGCGGCGGGCGTTCTTCTTCAGTGGTTTGCCGAGCAGCAGGGTGCCCCCGCCCATGCCGTCGATCGGAATCAGGGCGCCGCTCAGGTGTGCGGTATGCGGCGCGGCGAGGAAGGGGACCAGTTCGGCGACCTCATCCACCGTGGTGGCGCCCGGTACGGGCACCTGGGAGATGATGCCGTCGCCGCCGCCGGCGCTGAGCACGTCGGCGATCATCTCGGTCTCCACGAAGCCGGGTAGCACGGCGTTAACTCGGATCCCGAATCTGGCGAACTCGAGCGCCGATGCCCGAGTGAAGGAGTTGATGGCCGCCTTGGAGGCGGCATAGCCGGAGGCGCCGAGCCAGGCCCGTTCGCCCATGACCGAGGAGACATTCACAATGGCCGCACCGTCCTGCCGCGCGAGCGCGACGCTGGCGGCGCGGGTGCCGTTGAAAACGCCTCCGAAATTGACACGCATGACATCGAGCCAATCGCTTTCCGTCATCTGCATGATCAGTTGATTGCGGGTGATGCCCGAATTGTTAACAAGGATGTCGAGGCGTCCGGCATTCGCCAGGGTCTCCGCGACGACCGCTTCGGCTTCGTCGTAGGAGGAGATATCACCTCGTATTGCGATGGCCTTTCCGCCGTCACGTTCGATGTCCGCGACGACTTCCTGTGCGGCCGCTTCGCCGCGAAAATAGTGGACGGCGACGAATGCGCCTTCCGAGGCCAGTCGGCGGCAAATCGCGCGACCGATCCCACCTGATCCGCCGGTTACCAATGCGGCCCGGCCGGAGTGAGTTGCTGACATGTGATCCCTCCCCGGGGTCAGCTACGGAAAGGTGGCACAGTACGGATCGGACGATCGCATCCACACTTTCCGAAACCGATGATCCAGTGCGAATGAAGGTGCTACAACTAGATAAAACGTGACGCTCGTCACAATAATCCGGTTCGAACGGTCGCTGAATTCTCAAGCGCTACTTGGCATCTCATTGTTCCCCCGGATGTGATCGTGCAGGTAGCCGACATATTCGGGGGCAGGCCGCCCCGCGTCGCGAATGCCGTGGTCGCGCGCCCGCAAGCGGGTATTGAGAAGTCTCGCGACATCTGAAATTCACCGATTCGTATCAATGGGGATTAATTGGTCGGTCGTACGACTTGTTTTCGAATACGAGATTCTTCGCAAAGAGAAGTACAGACCAGATGGCATTATTTGAGGTGCATGACATGACACATGAATGTGTTGTCCGCGCGGCGGCGGTCGGCTCAATTCGAGCTTGCAATTGAACAACCGCCGTCGAGCGCGCATAATCGCCACCGGGGGGCGGGTCTCGATGTCGCGACGAATTGCCCCCCTGTGCCGTGCGGCCGTCGGCCGACGAAGTTTCTGATACCCGTAGTATCGGTTGGAGTATCGACATGCCATCGACATCGTTTTTGTTTCCCGGGCAGGGTTCGCAGCGCGTCGGGATGGGACGTGATCTGCGCGACAGTTATCCGGAAATCGTATCGCCGTTGTTCCGCACCGCCGACGACATTCTCGGATTCGAGTTGTCGCAATTGTGCTGGGCCGGACCGGAGGATCGCCTGGAGCGCACCGACATCACCCAACCGGCGATCTTCGTCGCCAGCCTGGCCGCGCACCGAGTGCTAGCCGAAATGTTGCCAGAGCCGGTGGTGGCCGGGCACAGTCTGGGCGAGTACACCGCGCTGGTTGCCGCGGGCGTGCTCGAGTGGACCGACGCCCTCACCCTGGTGCGGCGGCGGGGCATACTCATGGCGGAGGTCAACGAGTCCACCCCTGGGGCCATGGCCGCCGCGCTCGGACTGCCCGGCGCCGAGGTCGAGCGGATCTGCGCGGCGGTCCGCGCCGACACCGGCGCGGTGGTGGAGGTCGCGAACTTCAATGCCGACGATCAGACCGTGGTGTCCGGCAGCGTGGCCGGGGTCACGGAATTCACCTCCCGCGCAACCGCACTCGGTCTGCCCGAGGTGAAGGTGAAGCGGCTCAAGGTCGGCGCGCCGTTCCACAGTTCGATGATGGCCGCGGTCGAGGCCGAGTTCGCCACGGAGCTCGCCCGGGTCCGGTTCGCCGATCCGGTGATTCCGGTGATCGTGAATGTCACCGCGCGGCCGGTGCGGACGGGGGAGGAGGCGCGGGCCGCGCTGCGGGCGCAACTCGCCGGATCCGTGCGCTGGAGTGAATCCCTGCGCACGGTCCGCGAATTCGGCGTCGACGCCTTCGTCGAGGTGGGCCCGGGGCGGGTGCTCACCGGGCTGTGCAAGCGGGCCTATCCGGAGATCGCGAGCTACTCGGCGGGGGAGGCGCGGCGGATCCAGGCGATCGTCGCCGAGCTCGGTGCGGTGCCCGCCGCCGAGGCGGTGTGATCAGCGGCGCTGCTCGATGCGATCCCAGAATTCGACGGCCAGTGATTCGTAGCGAATGCCGAATTCGAGCACGAGCAGTTCATTGGCGTCACTGTCCGGATCGCGGGACAGCGAATTGTGTGCGTTCTGATAGCGATCCAAGCGTTGCTGATGTGCGAGTTTCTCGCCATCGGCCACCTTGGCGACGTCCTGCGGCGAGGTGAGACTGCCGAAATACAGTTTGAGCAAACCACTGTCGCGCAGCTCGTGCGTCGGCGAGTCCGCGCCGCAGGAGAGCCATTCTTCCAGTTCTGCCCTGCCGAGATCGGTGATACTATAGATCCGTCGTCGGCGTCCCGTGGGCTCCTGATATCCGGACAGCAACTTCTTCTCGGTGAGACGCTCTGGCTCAGCGTAGATTTGGGAGTGCAGGAAGGACCAGAAGAAGCCGATCGATCGGTCCACATGTTTCTTGATATCGAACGGTGTGCATGGTCCCGTACGTGCCACCAAACTGAGGACCAAATATGATGTCGGGCTGAGCTTTAGATTCGACAAAGCAGCTCACTCCTCTTATATCGGATAGCGGCGTATGGATTTCGGGGCGTCGCTTATGACGGCGCGCCACGCCGGTCGCTACTCGAGCGGCGCGGCCCCGCCCCGGATGGTGTGAAATTCGTTCGAGTACTGAGAAAATCACATACTCCGCTATCCGGGTCTCATCCTGTGGGCCGGGCTATACATTTCGGACTGTGGGGCTGTCAACGCGCGACAGCACTGCTCGAGTGGCGACGACACGCCACTCGGGGGAGGGGTTCTCCGCTCCGTTTGCTTCGGCGGGAGCGTGTCGGAAGCGGTTGCAGCACAACAAGATTCGTGTTGTCCGGCACCCGGGCCGTCAGGACCGGAGCAAGTCGCCCAGGGTTTCGCCGGCCATCTCGAGGACACCGGGCCGGTGCCCATTGGCCACCATATTGACAACCAGTCCGTCGACGCCGTGCGCCAGGACCTGATCGGAGATCTGCTGCGCCACTTCCTTGGGCGAGCCGATGAACAGCTTGCCGTCCATGGAGGCGCGCACTCGGCCGACCTTGGCCGGATCGCCGACCCGGGCGGCGAACATCTCGTCCACGACCTGGTGCGCGCGTTCGGAACTCTCGTCCATGGCCACGAAGGCGAGGTAGCTGACATCGAGGGTGGAGCGCTCGCGATCGGCCTCTTCACACCGCTGCCGCAGTGCCTCGAGTTTGCGCGGCAGGTCCACCGCGTCGCAGCCGATGCTGAGGTGATCGGCGTAGCGGGCAGCGAGCGCGAAGGTCTTCTTTTCGCCCTGGCCGCCGAGCATGATGGGCAGATCATTGCGCATGCGGGGCTCATTGATGGCGTTCGAGACCCGATAGTGTTTTCCGTCGAAACTCGGGCGGGTGCCGCGCAGCATCGGGGTGATGATTTGCAGCGCCTCGTCGAGTTTCTCGAAGCGATCGGTGAAGGTGCCGAATTCGTAGCCGTAGGAGAGGTGTTCGAGTTCGAACCAGCCCGCGCCGATACCGAGCATGGCGCGGCCCCGGCTGATGACATCGAGGGTGGTGACGGTCTTGGCGAGCAAGGCGGGATTGCGATAGGTATTGCCGGTCACCAGGGTGGACAGTTGCAGTTTCTCGGTGCTGGCGGCAATTCCGCCGAGTGTCGTGTACGCCTCGAGCGTCGGGCCGAACGGCGGGCCGAATCGCTGATAGAAGTGGTCGGTCAGGAATAGTGTGTCGAAGCCGGATCGCTCGGCCTCCCGAGCCTGGGCGACAACGGCCGGGAAGATCTCGTCGACGGCGGCGCCGAAATTGAAGTCGGGCATCTGGTATCCGAGGCGGACGATGGCTCGCCCAGCTGCGTGTGTCATCTCTGCTCCCAATGTCTTATGAATCGGCGGTCGTATCCTGCGAATTCAGACGTCTCTGCGATGGAGGGCGCGGCGCGCCAGGGCCAATACGCTCAGCGTGACGGCGACGACGATCGCCAGCCGCGGCCAGCCGCCGAGTGCGCCGATGAGTTCCGGTGCGGCATCCGCGCTTTGCGACAGTTTTCCGACCACCGCACTCGGCGCCTGAATGGTCGCCAGTTTGTGCAATTCTCCGAATGCCGTGGCGGAGGCCGCTTCCGGCAAAACCACGTGCGCGCTCACCGCGGCCACGGCACCGGCGGAACTGCGCAGCAGGAAGCCGAGCGCCAGGCCGAACAGCGCGACCGCGGGAAAGACGGCCACAATGCCGAGCAGTCCCGGAAACGGTTCACCGGCAGCGTATTTGGATCCATCGATGGCCAGCACGCCGACCAGATAGGTGAGGGTCGTGGCCAGCGCGCCCACGAGGGTGCTGATGCCGCCCGTGACAAGGACCTTGGCCGCGAAGAGGGCATCTCGTTGCGGTGTCGCCGCGAGCACCGATCGAATGGTGCCCGAGGTGTATTCGGTCGACATGACCAGCGCGCCCCACGCCCCGATGAGCGCGATGGGCAATGTCATTGCGGTGAAGGCCCCGCCGATGACCGTATCGGTGGTTTCGAGGCTGTTGGACAGGCCCACGACCCCCGCCGTCAGCGGGCCGATCAGCAAGGCCAGCGTCGGCAGCAGCCAGAGCGCCCGGGAGGACCGGATCTTGATCAGCTCGGAGGCGGCCTGGCAGCGGATCACGGCCCAGGTCGGCGCGGACGGGGTCGCGGTGGTGGTGGTCTTTGTTGTCGTGGCGGGCGCGGTGGTGGTCATGCCGACTCCTGGAGTACTTCGCGGTCCTGGAAGGTGTGCTGGCCGGAGACCAGCTGGGTGAAGACCTCTTCGACCGATGCGTTGATCGGCGTCAGTTCGTCGAGGGCGATGCCGCGCTCCGCGGCGGCCCGCCAGATCTCACGGGACGGGATACCGCGCACGGTGGCGGTGTCACCGCGGATCTCCATGCGGTCGCCGAGGAGCTGCGCCAGCGCCGTGAGATCGCTGCCGCGCACCCGCACGCGCGGTTCGGCATTGCGCGCCACGAAATCGGCGGTGGGCTCGTCGGCGACAATGGTGCCGCGGCTGATGACGAGCAGATGGTCGGCGACCAGTTCGGTCTCGCTCATCATGTGGCTGGACAGCAGTACTGTTCGGCCCTCGTCGGCCATGGCGCGCAGGGTCTGGCGGATCCAGCGAATGCCCTCGGTGTCCAGGCCGTTGACGGGTTCGTCCAGAATGAGCACCGACGGATCGCCGAGCAGCGCCGCGGCGACGCCCAGGCGCTGCCGCATGCCGAGGGAGAAGCCCTTGACGCGCATATCCCCGACATCGGACAGGCCGACCCGGTCGAGCACCTCGTCGACACGGCGGCGCGGAATGCCATTGCTGGCCGCCAGGAATGCCAGATGGTTGGCGGCGGTGCGGGAGGGCAGCACATCACCGGCATCGAGCAGCGCGCCGACGGTGTGCAGGGGGTAGGTGAGGTCGCTGTAGCGGCGGCCGACCAGGCTGACCTCGCCCGATGTCGGGGTGTCCAGGCCGAGCATGAGCCGCATGGTGGTCGATTTTCCCGAGCCGTTCGGCCCGAGAAACCCGGTGACTCGGCCGAGTTCGACAGTGAAGGTGAGATCTTCGATGGCCCGAGTCTTGCCGTAGTACTTGGTCAAGCTGCGTGCTTCGATCATGCATCCGATCGTATTTTTCGGAGCATTGAGCCACATCCATCGTCAGAGCCAAGTTTCGGAGTAGTCCCTGAGAGGGACCCGCCGATCCGCACCGCCCGCGCTCACGCGATTACTGTGTGTCACAGGGTGGTACGAGTCCGTGACGCCGCAGTGTGTCTGCGCCGTCCGAGCAGGAGGGGTCGATTCCGTTGCCGGAGAACGAGGTCCACGACGCATCGGCGAACGTCCGCGTCCTGATCGCCGACGATCAGGAACTGGTCCGCGAGGGTCTGGCCGTCCTGCTGGACACCCAACCCGATATCGAAGTGGTGGGCCAGGCCGCCGACGGCCGCCAGGCCATCCGCGAAACCGAGCGCCACGAACCCGATGTCGTCCTCATGGACGTCCGCATGCCCGTCTGCGACGGCATCGAAGCCACCCGCGCCATTACCGCCGCGGGCCCCACCAAGGTCATCGTCCTGACCACCTTCGACCTCGACGCCTACGTCTACGCCGCCCTGCGCGCCGGAGCCTCCGGCTTCCTCCTCAAGGAATCCTCCGCCCAATCCCTCGGCGACGCCGTCCGCATAGTGGCCACCGGCGAAGCCCTCCTGGCCCCCTCCGTAACCCGCCGCCTCCTCTCCGAATTCGCCCGCCAGGACCGCCCCGCCCCCTCCGCCGAAAAACCCGCCGACCTCACCACCCGCGAAACCGAGGTCCTGGTCCTCATAGCCCGCGGCCTCTCCAACGCCGAAATAGCCCGCGAAATGATGATCTCCGAGCAAACCGTCAAAACCCACGTAGGCCGCATCCTGGACAAACTCCAACTCCGCGACCGCACCCAAGCCGCCATCTACGCCTACGAAACCCGCCTGGTCAACCCCCGCTGACCCGTTTCGGGCACCGGCTGCGTGGTGTCAGTCCTGGCGGTCGGGGAGATCAGAGCAGACCTTCACGTACGGGATGCTCGGGTCGACCAGGGTGCGCCATTCTTCGAGGCTCATGTTCGATCCGAGCTTGGCGCACAGCGCCGCGGGATCGGGCTCGTACATGGGCCAGAACCGAACCGTGCCATCACGACTCGCGGACAGCAACCGCGTGCCGTCGATGCTGAAGACGAGACTGGTCACCGGCGCCGCGTGACCGACGAGTGGGTCACCGATCGATTCCCTGGTTGTGGTGTCCCACAAACGGACCGTGCTGTCCATTCCGGCCGAGGCGGCGATCCTTCCGGTCGGGTCGAAGGCGACGGCGAAGACCGTGTCCGCGTGTCCGGTGAAGGACGTGCCGATTTGATTCCGCGTGTTCGCATCCCATATCCGTACGGTCCGATCGACACCACCGGAGAGAATGCGCTGTCCATCGGGGCTGAAGGTCAGGCTCGACACCGTTTCGGTATTCCCGGTGAGCGACGGCACGGCAGGTTGGCGCGTATCCACATCCCACAGCCGAATAGTCATGTCTTGGCCGGTGGATGCGAATTGTCTGCCGTCCGGTCGGAAGGAGACCGCGAGAACGCTTCCCGTGTGGTCCGAGATCGGTTCGCCGATGGGATTGCCGTTACCTCGGTCCCACAGGCGCACCGTTTTGTCGGTACTCCCTGACACGAGCCGACTCCCGTCCGGGCTGAACGCCAGAGTCATGACGGCGCCGGTATGGCCGCGAAGGGGCTCGCCGATGCTCTGCCCGGTTGCCATATCCCAGAAGCGAATCAAGCCTTCCGCATCGCCTGCGGCGATGCGAGTGCTATCGGGAGTGATCGCGACGCTGATGATGTCCGTGGTCCCTCCGATGATCGGTGCGCCGATCGCTTTGCCGGTGGTCGCGTCCCAAATGCGAATGGCGTGGTCATTGCCGACAGAGACGATGCGAGCGCCGGAGCGATCGAGGGCGATGTTGTTCACCCAGCCTGTGTGCCCTGTCAGAGGAAGATCGGTGGCGTCCCAGATCCGAACGGTGCCGTCCTGGCCACCGGATACGATGCGGCTGCCATCGGGGCTGAAAGCAACCGCCCAGACAACGTCGGTATGGCCGTCGAACGATTCGCTGATCTGCGCTCCGGAGGCGGCGTCCCACACCCGCACCGAGGTGTCATCGCTTCCCGAAACGATGCGGGTTCCGTCCGGGCTGAATGCCACCGTGTCAACGGAGTTGCTGTGGCCCTTTATCGGCATGCCGACGAGAGCTCCGGTGGAGGTGTTCCATACCCGTAGAGTGCCGTCCTGACTCCCCGAAACCACACTGTCTCCGGCTGGGCTGAACGCCACGCTCATGGCATACATCGAGTGGCCCGTGAGCGGAGCGCCGACCGGTTGGCCGGTATCTGCGTCCCACAAGCGAACGGAATTGTCCGCACTGGCCGAGGCGATCCGATGTCCGTCCGGGCTGAATGCGACACTCCACACCGATCCGCGGTGACCGGTCAAGGGAGTGCCGATCTGGAGGCCGGTCTCGAGATCCCAGATGCGCGGCGTCACTTCGATGCCGCTGGATACGATGCGCCGTCCGTCCGGGCTGACCGCGACGGACAAGACGGTTTTGGGGTCGGCATGGATAGGTTCGCCGACCGCGAAACCTGTACGCGCATACCATATCCGGACGGTCCCGTCGACACCGCCGGTGACGATCCGACTGCCATCGCGAGTGACCACGATTCCGGTGATCGCGCCGGTGTGGCCGGTCCAGGGTTCGCCGAGTGGCCGTCCCGTTCGGGCGTTCCAGCGTCGAATCAGCCCATCCTTGCCTCCGGACAGGACAGTGGTGCCGTCTGGAGTAAAGGCTACCGCCGCAACCATTTCCGTCGTGTCGGCGACGGACAGCAACCGCCGCCGGTCGTGACGCGTGGCGATAATTGCATTGTCGGTCGCCGAGCCGGGCGCGAGCGCTTGCGCGGCCAGCACCAGCCGGATGGCCGTCGCGTCACCGCCTGCAGCGGTTCCATTGAGCAACTCGGAACTTTGTGTGAGCAGCCGCTGTGCGACCGCCTCCCGGTGTCGCGCCTCGGCATCGTTTCGCGCATTGACGACGGTAGAGGTGATGACGATGCCAACGACGATCGCCAGGAGAAGCGCTGTATTGGCAGCCACCAGGGCCCAATTCAATCGGGTCCGTGTCTTTTCGATTGCTTCGGAGAGATCTGCCGCGCCATCGATCGTCTTGCGGTAGCCCTGGGGCCGGGCTGCTTCGGCCGCAGCGCGATCGTCTGCGGCGACCACCACGCGGAGTTTGTGCCGATGTGCGGCTTGCAGTTTCTCCGGGATACCACTGACGCCGACGAGGGTAGTGCCGTCCATGGCCGCGGTTACCGCGCATTTGGCGTCGAGCTTCTTCGGGCGCAGCAGGCGAAGTCTCGGGTGCCGGGGCGCAAGATCGTCCAAGGCCACCGCGAGGGCCGCACCCAAGGAGCCGCCGACAATCGAATTGCAAGGATCGCCATCCATGGCGACGACCGACCACACCACACAGACGCCCATGCCCGCCAAGCGACTGGTCTCCCACGCCGCACGCATGCTTTCCGGAACCGAGCCGTCGGCCTGCAGGAAGCTCATGACCGCCGGATCGGGATGCAGTCCGCTCGGACCCTTCTTCAGTAGGTGGAGCCGCAGCAAGCCTGCGGCTCCCCGGCCGTCTTGTTTCCGCTCGGCGAAAAGGACACGGGCGGTCGCGGATCGGGCTCGCTTGGGACGGGCACCGGCAAGTTCGAGGGCGAGCATGACGACATAACCACGGGCTGGTTCGGACTCCTGAGCCAACAAGTGGGCGACGATCTCCTGCAGGCGTTTGTTGCCCACGAGCGCGGGTGAATCCGCCGCCAGAAGCGGCACATCGGCGGAGATCAACCCGGATTCGGCGGCGTGGACGAGAATTTCCCGACATGCGGACTCGGGGTCTCCAATGCCTGTGATGCCCGCCGACAATGCCAAGATCGCCTGTGCCGCAGAGAGATCAGGGATGGTCCTCCCGCGGATCGGTGTCTTCCGTCGGTTCGTGGACTCATTGAATGCCGCGTACTCGGGTCGGTCCGGTGCCGCGAGTTCGGTCACGGCATCTGGTCCCTGCGCAATGGCATTGCGGCACAGGGTCAACCAGAGTTGGTGTCGGCCTGTCAGCTTGTCGCGAAGAAACGCCGTGTCGATGTCACCGCCGGCGGGCCTCTCAGGATCGGCCATCACTGCCCAGCCTCGATTGCCGCGCGGATCGGATCGGACAGGGCGAGGGCTGCCGCGGCTTGGTCCCATGTCAGAGCGAGAACGGCGGTGGAATGGCTGACCGCGTAGGTGACTGCCGCGGAATCCTCCACCTGGATCCCGGATACGCTGACGAACTCTACGAGTGTCAGGTCAGCCCAGTATATTTCTGCGGACGTATCGAGGTATCCGACGAGAGTTCCCTCCGCCGCGTTCTCGATCAGCAGCAGGAGCAGATCCCGATGGTCACCGCGATCGGCGCGTAAATGGCACACCTCGCCCACCTTCACACCGGCCCTTCGCATCTCGACTCGAACCCGGGTGCGTCCGCGATCGGTGAGCGCGCACTCGAGAACGACACCGAGGCGCGCATCCTCGTATCTGCGGCGAGGCAGGTCCGAACTGGCGGCCTTCGCCTCGTGGTGCGTGGAATGTTGCCAGAGCATCCGATCGACGCGGTAGCGCGGTCACCGTCGCGGTGCGTTCGTCGCTGTCACCGGATACGACAGTGCAGGTTGGTGATTGGCGTGTAGCCAGAACTTGGGTGGCTTCCGTCGAGACGGGTGCACCCCGGCGCTCGGCTTCCCGGGCGGCGAGTTCGGCGAGCTCGTGTACGGCCTCGTCATGGTTCTCCGAGTGCTCATTCGGGGTGTCACCCACAGTCTGGGACTGTGTCAGGGACGCCATCCGGCGAGCCTGCGCTGCGGCTATCGTCCCCGGAGGGGCACTCAGAATGCGTGCGGCTTCCGCGGAGACGGGTACGCCGCGACGCTCGGCTTCGCGCGCGGCGAGTTCGGCGAGTTCGCGTACAGCCTCCTCGTACTCGTGCGGTGATTCGTTGGTGAAGGGGCCCATGTTCGTCGACATCAGGCGCCTTCCTGATTGCCCTCGGTCGGTGGTATATGCGCCTGTATCAGAAGAAAATCGGCATACTCGCCGATCTTGCTGGAAAGGTCGACGGCATCGAGTTCGGCCGCGCGGTCACTGAGGCTGTGCAGCCACCCTGCCCGAGTTCGAAGCGGTGCACGCTCATCCTTCTGGATGAACTCGAATATCTTCCATTGCTGGTCGACATCGTGTCGCCGACGTTCCTCGGCGCGGTTGGCGTCTGCGGTCGAGGTCGAACGCCGGGCGACAGCCCAGGCTGCTGCGGCGGCGACGAACGCGCCGGAGATTGTGCAGATTCCAGTGAAAGTCAGCGACGCATACCACGCAGGATTCGTGCATGCGCTGACCAGAAGGCCGGGCATGCGTGCATCCTTACACCTTGAATCATGCACGGTGCGGCGTACGAGCAAACCAATCGTATGCGCTTGATAACCCTGGGCTGCAACGTAATTTGCTTGACACTGTTATGAACTGGACGCCCGCGCAAATTCGACATTGGGCTGGAACTCGAGAGGTCTGTGATGTCCATGAGTAGGTTCTCCCGTGCCGTCTCCTGCGGGGTTGTCAGTGCCGCAGCGGTTTTCGTGCTCGCGCCGACGGCTCCGGCGGATCCGCCGGAGTGGGAGGTGCCCAAATCCTGTTCCGGGGTCTTCTTGACCAGTGACGGGTCGGCCGAGGTCGAATCCTGCGTCTATCGGTACGAGGGGAAGCTGGTGGCGTATGGCAGCCTGACCGTTAAGACCGGTGGGTCGACCATCGACAACTGCACTATGGTGGTGAAGGTGATCGACAAGGACGCGTATACGACCGTGGCGAACGAGGAAGTCGCGAGCAGCGGGGCCATGCCCTGTTTCAATGGCAGCTATCCGTCGCCGCCGCTGCGGATCGACGCGGCAGCGGTCGTGGCCGGGCATCGGTATGCCAGTTATACCGAGATCACCAAGGACGGCAATGGCCTGATCCGGATCTACAGCCCCGATTTCGTGGCGTAGTTCGGGCATCGCCGATTCCTTCGGGGCGCGGTTCGGGTCTACCTGTCATGAGCATTCCCACCACCATGCGCGCCCTGGAGCAGACCTCTTTCGACGGCCCGCAGGATATGCGCCTGATCAGCGATGCGGCGGTGCCGGTGCCGGTGCCGGGTCGGGGCGAGGTTCTGATTCGCGTCACTGCGGCAGGGGTCAACTTCGCCGATGTGTCGAAGGCCCACGGGCGATTCCGGGGTGGTCCGCGGCCGCCGTATCTGGCGGGGTTCGAGGCGGCGGGGGAGGTCGTCGCGGTAGGGGAGGCGGTGCGCGAACCAGCGCCGGGTGCGCTTGTGATCGGTGTCGGTGACGGGGCTTTCGCTGAGTATTGGGTGCTGCCCGCGGCCGCGGCGGTGCCGGTGCCCGCGGGGTGGGAGGCGGCGCAGGCGCTCGGCATGGTCGTGAATTGGCCTACCGCGCTGGCCGAGCTCAGGCCGCTGGGCGGCCTCGTAGCGGGGGAGACCGTGCTCATCCAGGCCGCGGCGGGTGCGACCGGGCAGGCGGCGGTGCGGATGGCCAAGCATTACGGTGCGACGGTCATTGCCGCCGCGTCGCCGGATAAGCACGAGACGGTGCGGGCGCTGGGTGCTGACCACGTTGTGAATTCGCTCGAGGACGGTCTCGCCGACGAGGTGTTGCGGTTGACCGGCGGGGCCGGGGCCGATCTGGTGCTGGAGTCGGCGGGCGGGGCCGGGTTGGCCGCGAGCGTGGCCGCGGCCAGACCGGTCACGGGGCGGGTCGTGGTCTTCGGTCTGGCGGGCGGTGAGGCCGCGATCACCAACTGGGAGTTGGTGTACGAGCATCAGGTTCACCTCGTCGGGCTCAATATCGGTGTGCTGATGCGGTCGGCTCCGGACATGTTCGGACAGCTCATGGGGGAGATGGGTGCGCTCATCGCGACCGGCGTGCTGCCGCCGGGACAGCCCACCGCCTACGCACTGGCCGACGGTCCGAAGGCCTTGGCGGAGCTGGACTCCAGGGCCACCGTCGGCAAACTGGCCCTGCTGCCCGCCTAGGCTCGGGGTATGACCTCGCAGTCGCAGTCGCAGTCGCAGTCGCAGTCGCAGTCGCAGGCGGTGCCGGATCGGGACGGGTTCGGCGAGACCGAGCGGTTTCGCCGGGAGTTGCTGGCGCACTGCTATCGCATGGTCGGCTCGGCGCACGATGCCGAGGATCTGGTGCAGGAGACCTATCTGCGGGCGTGGCGTTCCTACGCCGGGTTCGAAGGCCGCGCATCGATTCGGACCTGGCTCTACACGATCGCCACCAATGTGTGCCTCACGGCCTTGGAGTCGCGCCGCATCCGAGTGCTGCCCTCCGGGCTGGGCGGTCCGTACGACGGGCCCGATCGTGCACCGAATCCTCTTGTGCAGGGGACGGTTTCGTGGCTGGAGCCGCTGCCGGACGCGTGGATCGCCCCGGCCGACGACGATCCGGCCGCCGTGGCGGTCACCCGGGAATCGGTGCGGCTGGCCCTCATCGCGAGCCTGCAACACCTGCCCGCCCGCCAGCGCGCGATTCTCCTGCTGCGCGAGGTGATGGCGTTCTCCGCACCCGAGACCGCGGCAATCCTCGGCACCACCACCGCGGCGGTCAAGAGCGGATTGCAGCGCGCCCGCGCCAAACTCGACGAGCTCGATCCCAAGCCCGAAAAACCGCTCGAGCCAACCGATCCGCGCGCCCGCGCACTGCTCGACGGCTACATCGCCGCATTCGAACGCGCCGACGCCACACTGCTGGAACAGGTCCTGCGCACCGACGCCACCCTGGAGGCGACACCGTTCCGGGACTGGCAGGCGGGCCGTTCGATGTGCATCCGGATGCTCGCGGCCCACGTGCTCGGCGCAGCGAGCGACTGGCGCATGATCCCCACCATCGCCAACGGCCAGCCCGCCGCCGCCGTATACCACCGCGACGCGACCGGCGCCCTCCGCGCGACCGGCATCGTGGTCCTGGAACCCACACCGACCGGCGTGTCCCGCATTGTCGCCTTTCACGACGACCCCACGCTGGTCACGACATTCGGCTTCCCGGGCGCTCACCCGAACTTCGTGCCAGGATCCCAGGATGCGTGACGGAATCTGCTCGAAATGCTCCGCGCCCACGGTCCACGCCGCCCAGAACGGCCTGCGGCTCGGTGAAGATTCACACGCCGTCCTCATGCCACACACCGGCCCCGGCTTTCGCGGCATCCTCCAGGGTCACAACACCACCGGTCTGTGGCAGTTCGCCTGCACCACTTGCGGATACCTGGAGATGTACGTACTCGACGCCGCCGCGATCGGATTCATTCAGCAGCGCTGGACACCGGTGCCGCGCGCACCGCAGTGAGGCCGCGGCAATTCGATGGCGGTGTGTGCCGGGCGCCCGGTTCCCGCGGGCGCGGCGGTGAGGCCGCGCAGGGTGGCATTGCGTCTTTCGAGGGCAGCCGCAGTCGTGGGGAAAAGCGCCGCATCGCCCGCGCCGACCAGCGCCTGGTTCATTTCGACGAATCCACGCAGGTCGCGCTCGTAGGCGGCGAAGGTGGCGGCGTGGTCGCGATGGGTCGCCAGCGCGCAGGCGAGCACATGCGCGCCGACGAGGGCGAGGCTGGATCCCTGCCCGGTCAGGAAGGACAGGGCGTAGGCGGCATCGCCGACGAGCGCGATCCGCCCGCTGGACCAGCGCGGCATACGAACCTGGCTCACCGTGTCGAAGAACGGGTCGCTCGCGCGGCGCATGGCGGCGACCACGGCCGGGATTTCCCAGCCGTCATCGGCGAAAGTGGTTGTGAAGAGGTCGCGGAAGGCCCCGGGATCGCGGAGGACGTCGTAGTGCGGTTCGGGGTGCGCGAAGGCGAGAAGTGCGTGCACCTCGTCGCTGTCTCCGGCGGCGTAGAGCGCCGCAGCCCTGCCGGGTCTGTTCCAGACGGTCACCTCACGGGAGAGCCCGAAGATGTCGGGCATGGTGAACAGAGCGAAGCAGTACCCGAGATGGTGGCGGAACAGCTGCTCGGGGCCGAATACGAGTTCCCTTGTGCGCGAGTGCATCCCATCCGCGCCGAGGACCAGATCGAAGCTGCGCCGCGCTCCGCTGCGGAAGGCGACGTCGACACCGTGCTCATGCTCGGTGAGCGTGTCGACGGAGTCGTCGAATACGAACTCCACGTCGTCGCGGACCGCCTAGAACAGCACTTCCGTCAACTCCCCGCGCGGCACCTCGATATCACGCCCCTGCACGCCGCCGGAGACCGTGTGCGGCGAAAGCGCCACCGCCACACTGCCATCGGCTTCGAGGAAGGTCATCCGGCGCGATTCGATATGCGCCTCCCGAAGCCGCGGCAGGATCCCCATACGCCGGGCCACCTCCACCGCGGCGCCGCGCACATCGATGGGGTACCCACCGCCGCGCACTCCCTCGGCCTTCTCCAGCACCGTCACCGCGAAGCCGAACCGGTGCAGCCAGTAGGCCACGGCCGGTCCCGCGATGCTCGCACCGGAAACCAGGACTCTGTTATGCGACACGAGAGAACCGCCCCGCCGAGTGGCGGCCGCGCCGGGTGCCCCGCACGAGCGCGAGAGCGGGCGCCGCGGCGATCGCGAACGCGCCGGAAGCCATTGCGATATAGGTGAATACACCCGTGGCCGAGTTCGCCGTCGCACCGTCGACGACGACGGCGGTCGACTCCAGTACGGCCGCGCCCGCGAAGTTCAGCACCACCGAGCCGATCGAGACCATCACCATGACCAGGCTCGACACAATGCCCTGGCGTTCGGCGGGCGCCAGGCTCTCGGCCATATTGAAGCCGGACGTCCCGAGCGAACCCACCGTGACACCCAGCAGGAACGCGAAGCAGAGCGCGGCGGGCAGCCGCGCGGCCCCGAGGAACATCCCCACGCTCACCGCGGTTCCGAGCAGGATCGTCCCGGCCAATGTCCGGGCCGGTCCGATGCGCCCATCGAGCCATCCGGCCGCCGGACCGCCGAGCATGACCCCGAGTCCCGGCGCCGCGAGCAACAGGGCCACCGAGCCCTGGTCGGCCAGTCCGTACCCGAGTCCCTGATCGGCGGAGACGTCACCGATGAGCGGGAGGAGTTGCAACATGCTCTGATACGAACCGGCCCCGAGGAATACGACGAGCAGCGTGAGCATCAAGGGCCCACCGAGGTTCCTGACGTCGATCAGGGGGTCGGGCTTGCGGCTCGACACCAGAAACCACCGGGCCAGCGCCGCGCCGCCGCCGATGAGCAGAGCCATCGGTCCGGCCGCGAGCCAGCCGAGGACCGAGCCCAGGCTGAGGTAACCGAGCACCCCGGCGAGACCTCCGCCGAGGAGCAGCGCGCCGCCGACGTCGATCGTGCCCGGCGTCGTGCTCGGGGATTCGGGAATGACGAAGCGTACGCAGATCGCCATGGCGACGGCGACGAAAGTCGATGCGAGGAAAAGGATCTGGAAGCCGTACTCGGTCGCCAGCCGCTCGACGAGGAACCGGGGTGCGATATTGAGCACCGCGGAACCCGAGGTCACGATGCCCACGATGATCATCGCGATTCGGGGTGCGCACACACCTCGCACGATCGCGACGGAGAGGAACATGGCGGCCAGCGCCGCCCCCTGGAGCATGAGGCCCGGAATGAATATCCAGATGCTCGGGGCGACCGCGCACAGCAGCGCGCCCGCACCGCTGAGTAGCAGGGTCAGGACGAGCACCCGGCGCTTGCCGTAGATGTCGGCGCTCTTGCCGAGCAGCGGCGCCCACAGCACGCCCGCCAGCATGGCGGTGGCATTGAGCCACGCCGCCTCGTCGGTACCGAAATGGTCGAGCATGGCCGGAAGGACGAGCAGCGGCGCGGTGATCGCCGAGTCGACCACGAAGTTCACCATGGCCAGGACCGCCACCAGGACGATGAGCTGCCCGTTCCATCTCGTATGCGGTCC
>NZ_BDCH01000014.1 GCF_001613405.1 Nocardia crassostreae | reverse complement strand
TTCTGCTCTGCTCCACCGAGCACCCCTTAAGATATGTTCTAGTTTCTTATCGGTCAGGGTAAGGTACGCCGATAAGAAACGTCAAAGGATCTAAGGAGTGCGGTGGGACGACGGCGCGGTGAAGCGCTCGAGGCGGCGATCCTCGACGCGGCCTGGGACGAGCTGACCGAACGCGGCTACGCGAACCTGACCGTCGATTCCGTCGCCCTGCGGGCGGGCACCAGCAAGCCGGTGCTCTACCGGCGCTGGGCGGACAAGCGGCAGTTGGTCGAGGCGGCGGTGGTGCGCCGCAATGCGATTGCGCCGATCACGCCCGCCGATACCGGTTCGCTGCGCGGCGACCTGATCGCCACCCTCACCGAGCTGAGCGAGAAACGCGGCCCCTTTCTCACCCAACTCGGCCTGCTCCTCACCGGCTACCTCGCCGAAACCGAAACGGGCTTCGCCGAACTGCGCGAGCTGTTCCTCGCCGGTCGCCGCTCGGGCCGCGACGAGATCATGGCGCGCGCCATCGAACGCGGCGAGCTGGATCCCGCCAAACTCACCCCCCGCATCGCCGCCCTCCCCTTCGACCTGCTCCGCGCCGAGGCCATGATGACCCAGCGCCCGGTCGCCCCCGAGGTGATCGAGGAGATCGTCGACACCGTCTTCCTCCCGCTGGTCCGCTGATCCGCTCGCTTCGAGTAGTGGCCGGACGCGAGGTGCGCAAATGCGGGTGGTGCACTACCTGCTGGATCGGCTCGGCGCCCGCACATCATGGGTAGGCCGGACCGCGAGGTGATCTCGCATCCGTCCACCGTCTTCGAAAGGGACAGTTATGATTTCGCGTTCCTCATCCCGTCTCGCCGCCCTGGCGGCCGCCGCCGTGCTCACCGGCGCCGCGGGTGTGGCGGTCTTCTCGCCGGTCACGGCCTCGGCGCAGGGCTACGACTGCCCGGGGGGATTGTTCTGTGGCTATGACGGGGCCGATGGGGACAACATGTTCGTGCAGATCAATGCCAATTGCCTGTTGCACGATATCGGCAATGCGGGCAAGGGCGATCGGTTGACCTCGTACTGGAACCGCACCGGAGCCACGGTCGGCATCTACAACTGGACGGGCGGGCGGTGGGATCTGCTCGCTTCCGTGCCCGACAACGGCAGGGGAAACCTGTCCTACACCGTGGACGATACGGCCGACGCGGTGAAGGTGTGCGACTGATCGGATCGCCTAGACTGGCGGGGTGCCGGGATCGTGGCCGTTCGCTGGTCGAGACGCTGAGTACCGCAGAGCCGGAGCGGCTTTGACCCGAGGCGGAGTGGTGCTCGCCGGTGCGGCCGGTATCGGTAAGACGCGCCTGGCGCGGGAACTGGTGGCCGATGCGCGCGTTCGGCGCTACCGCGTGCACTGGGTTTCGGCATCGATTGCGGTGCAAGACATTCCATTGGGGGCCTTCGCCGATGTCATCGGCGCCAGCGTGCTTCCGGAGGCCCGGGTGGTCCGGGAGCTGATCGACGCCCTGAGCCGCGGGTCCGAACCGGGGCGCACGATCGTCGTCGTGGACGATGCGCACTGGCTGGATCCGGTGTCGGCCTTCGTCGTTCAGCTGCTCGTCACGCGGGGGCTGGCATCGGTGGTGGTGACGGTTCGGACCGGCGAACCGGTGCCCGCGCCGGTGACCGCACTGTGGACCGACCTCGGCCTGCCGCGGGTGAGCATCGATCCGCTGCCGGAAGGCGCGACCGGTGAGCTGCTCCGGGCCGCGCTCGGCGATCGGGTCGATCCGCGCACGGTGCGCAGTCTGTGGAATCTGACGCGCGGCAATGTGCTGTATCTGCGACAGGTGCTCGAGGACCACCGCGAGCGCGGCGACGGGCTGGTTCGCGTCGACGGCAGCTGGCGCTGGCTCGGCAGTCCGGTGATCTCCGACAGCCTCGCCGAGCTGCTGGGCCAGCGCATGGACCGGCTCCCGGAGGCGGTCGGTCGGGTGGTCGACGTGCTGGCATTGGGCGGCACTCTGCCCGTCGCGGTGCTCGCGGCGGTGAGCGACGGCGCGGCCGTCGAAGCCGCCGAGCACAGCGGTCTGGTGAGCGTGACCGCCGACTACGCCATGGAACTCGCGCACCCATTGTTCGGTGAAGTGCGCCGCGCGCGAATGGGTTCGGTGCGCGCCCGGCGGCTGCGCGGTGCGCTCGCGCTCGCCCTGCGGGAATCGGCGGCCGGACAGACCCCGGACGGGATCCTGCGCCGCGCCGTTCTGCACCTGGACTCCGATCTGGATCCGGATCGTGAAATCTACGAGCGCGCCGGGCTGTACGCCTCACAGCGCTTCGACTACCTCCTGGCCGAGAGACTGCTGGCCGCCGCGATCACCGCGGGCGCCGGACCCGAGATCCGGGTGCTGCACGCCTATCACCTGTCCATTACCGATCGCGGCGCGGAGTGCGAAACCGCATTGGCGCGATTGTCGGAACAACCGATGAGCGATGCCCTGTTCACCATGCTGTCGGAGATCCGAATCCAGAACTTCGCCGGTGATCTGCATCGGCCCGATGCCGCCCGGGACCTCGTCGACGTCCTCGATCGCCGCGTCACCGATCCCGCGCAGCGCGCCACCGTGGTCATCTGGCGGGGGCTGCTGGGACTCGCGGCCGGGGACACCCGCGCCTGCCTGGCCGCAGCGCGTTCGGTGCTGGCCACCCCCGATGTTTCCGCGGTCTCCTATATGTTCGCCTGCTGGGCGGTCGTGGTGTGCAACGGGCTGTTGGGCAGGCTCGAGGAGGTCGAGGAGGTCGCCGACGAAGGAGCCCGCCGTGCGCTCGCCTCGGCCGCGACCGCCTCGATGTACTTCCCGGTCAGCATGTTTCGACTGACCGGATTGCGGTGGGCGGGACTGTGTGAAGACATGGGCCGCATCGCCGAGGCGGTGACCCTCGAATCCATGGACCTGCTGCACGTGGAAACGGTGGTCGCGACCATCCGGGCCTATACCGCCGCGGCGCGCGGCGATACCGCATCGGCCGTCGAGCTCTACGAATTCGCGCACGCCCACATGCCCGCCGGGCTCGCGCGCATAGGCTGGGGCTCGTGGTCGATCCCCGACCTGGCCCAGCAGTACGCCCAACTGGGCAATCCCGAACGCGCCGAACAGGTGATGCGCCAATGGGAATCGGTCTGGAACCCCATGCTCGGTTTCGTCGAGACCGACCGCATCCTCGCCGTCGCGTGGATCCACGCGGCCCGGGGCCTGATCAGCCGTGCCCTCGCGACCGCCCGGGAAGCCGCCGCCGCGGCCACCCGCATGCAACAACCCGCATTGGAGGTCGTCGCACTGCACGCGCTGGTCCGCTTCGGCGATTCATCGGTAGCCCCGCGCCTGCTCGAACTCACCGCACTGGTCGACGGCCCCCGCGCTCCGGCCGCTGCCGCCCACGCCGCCGCCCTGGCCGACGACAACCCCGAAGCGCTACGCGCCGCCGCGGCGACCCTGGCCCGACTCGGAGACCGCCCCGCGGCCATGGACGCCTACGCCCACGCGTCGCTGTCCTTCGGCCGATCCGGCCTACGCGGTTCGTCCGCAACGACATTGGCAACCGCCCGCACCCTGGCCCAATCCTGCGGCGGTATCACCACTCCCGCCCTGCGCGCGGCCGGTCAGCCGATCTCCCTCACCGGCCGTGAACGCGAAATCGCCGTCCTCGCCGCACAAGGCCTGTCGAACCGGGCCATCGCGGCCCACCTGACGGTCTCCGTCCGCACCGTCGAGGGCCACCTCTACCGCCTCACCACCAAACTCGGCGGCATATCCCGATCCGACCTCGGACTGTTCGTCACCCCGACAGAACCCGAACCGCCTCGGTAATCGTGGGCCCACCGATGATTTTTCGCGCCGAGCCGGGTCTACATCATCGGGAGGTAGTGATATGACCCGAGTTTTGGCTGCGGCGGAACTGCGGCAGGTGTGTGTGGATGCCGGTGCGGACGATGTGGGGTTCGTGGCGTTGGAGACGCCGGGCCTGGAAGGGGAGGTCGATTATGTGCGGGAGGCGCTGCCGAGTACGCGGTCGCTGATCGCGGTGTGCGTGCGGCTGTCGCGGGAGAATTTCACCAGTCGCGCGGCCAGCATGGTCAACACCGAGATCGACACCGCGATACCCGTGCTCGACCGGATCGGACATCGGATCAGTATCGCCCCGCAGGACAGGGGGTTTCGGGCGCTGTACCCGTCGGTGACGTTTCCGGTGGAGGCGCATCGGCTGCCCAGCCGCGGCTGGACGGTTTCGCACAAGCCGGTGGCTGTGGCGGCGGGGCTGGGGCATCTGGGCATCCACCGCTGTGTGATCCACCCGAAGTTCGGCAGCTTCATCGGGCTCGGCACGGTGCTGACCGAAGCCGAGATCTCACCGTATTCGGTGCCGCTGGACTGGAATCCATGTCTGGGCTGCTATCTGTGCGTGGCCGCGTGCCCGGTCGGGGCCATTCACAATGACGGCAGCTTCGACTTCAACAGCTGCTACACCCACACCTACAACCAGTTCGTCAACAACTTCGCCGACTGGGCCGAGACCATGGCCGACAGCGCCGACGCGGCCGATTACGGGGAGCGAATGACGCCGGGGGAGACCACCTCCCAGTCGCGGCGGCAATATCGATCCGGCTACTGCGTCGCGGTCTGTCCCGCCGGAGAAGACGTGATCGGGCCCTATCTGGCCGACCGCAAGGAACATTTGCAGCGGGTACTGCGCCCATTGCAGCGCAAACCCGAGAACGTGTACGTCAGCCCCGGCTCCAATGCGGAAACCCATGTGCGCAAGCGATATCGGACGAAGACGGTGCGCTACGTCGATACCGGGATCATGCCGCCCGACGGCATCGACGCGGCCCCGGAGCCGACATGAACGACGATGAGCGGCTGTGGAATCGGCTGCACGTACCGGTCCGGCGGGGGACACGCGAGCGGGAACATCCGACGGTGGCCGCCGTACGCGCCCGGGCCGAGACCGAGAACGTCGGCGAGGCAGCCGAACTCGATGCCGACTGGCTGCGCGAGCTGTGCCTGGGTGCGGGCCTGGACGACGTCGGATTCGTCGCGTTGGAGACGCCCGGCCTGGAGGGCGAACGTGATTATGTGCTCGAGGCGCTACCGGGCACCCGCGCCTTGATCGGCTTCTGCCTGCGCACCAGCCGCGACAATCTGCGGAGCCGGTCCGTCAGCGCCGCGAATCGCGATGTCGCCACCACGCAGGAGTTGGCACACGAGGCGGCCCGGCACCTCTGCCTGGAACTCCAGCGGCACGGGGTGCGTGCGCTGTATCCCGCCAGCGGGTTCCCGGCGGAGATCCACCGGTACCCGAATCGCAGCTGGGTGGTGTCGCACAAGCTGGTGGCGGTGGCCGCCGGACTCGGCCAGATGGGGTTGCACCGCAATGTCATTCACCCGAAATTCGGGACCTTCATCGTGCTCGGCACCATCCTCGTCGACCGCCCGATTTCCCGGTATTCCCAGCCGGTCGCCGCGAACCCGTGCATCGACTGCGGACTGTGCGTCACCACCTGCCCGGTCGGGGCCATCCACGGGGACGGCGGCTTCGACTTCGATGCCTGCTACACCCACAACAATCATCACGAGTTGTCGAACTTCGCGGGCTGGGTCGAGGAGGTCGTGGACAGCAAGGACGCGGCCGACTACCGCCGCCGCGTCACCCCGAGCGAAACCCTCTCGGTCTGGCAGAGCCTCTCGTTCCAGCCCCAGTTCCGCGCGGGCTACTGCGTCGCTGTCTGTCCGGCGGGCGAGGACGTACTCGGCGCCTACCTCACCGATCCCGACGCCCACGCCCGCGATATCGTGCGACCGCTGGTCCGCAAACCCGAGTACGTCTACGTCGACGCCGACTCCCCGGCCGCATCCCATGTACGGAAACAATTCCCGCACAAAACGATTCGACACCCACGGCGAGTCGATGTGCCGGCACCCGAAATCGACCCTGCGCCGGAACACCATGACTAGCACCTACGACCTCCGCCGCGACCTGCCGATCTTCGAGATCTACTCGGGCGCCAACGGCGCCCGGCTCGAGATCCACCCGTGGTTCTTCGCCGACGGCCGCCAGTATCTGGGCGCCACGCGAATCCTGCCGCCCGGCACCGGCAAGGCTCCGGCCCATGTCCACCCCGGCATCACCCAGCATTCGTTCCTGCTCGACGGCCCCCGTGCCCGCTACCGTCGGGGCCTCCGTTCCGCCACCCTGACCGCCGACGTCCCGCTGACAATCCCGCCGGGAGCCGCCCACATCGACCCCTACAACGACACCGATCACCCGATCGTCGTGCGCACTCTCTACTCACCGGGCCCGGTCTGGATGCTCTCCTACGCCAAAACCCTCGGTCAAGCGATCCGCGACGGAAACGTCAACTCCCAGCAGGAACTTCACCTACCCCACCTGCTGATGATGCTGGGCCAGCCGGGCTCGGTCACCTTCGCGGCCGGACCACCCCGCACCCTCCAGCGCCGCCTTCTGCTCCCCATCGCCGCCCGTATCGCCCGCCGTCGCGGCTACGCACCGGCGGCGGGTCTGCGTGGTCACATCTTCGGCTGAGCGGTCGGTGACGGCGCGAACCGCGCCGCGGCGAACGGTGCGACCACCGTCCACCCCAAACGTTCGTAGAGCGCGCGACCGTCATCGGTGGCAACCAGCACGCCGGTGTCGGCGCCCGCCTCGAGCGCCGCCCGGCCGAGGGTTGCCATGACGAGTGTGCCGAGCCCTCTGCTCCGATGCATCGGTTCGGTGATGATCTGATCGAAGATCGCGAACGGCCCGACGCCCGCGACTTTCCCGCCCGCCGCCTTCACCCCCGATTCCCGCGTTGTCACGACGGCCTCGTGCCCGTGTTCGCTCGAATCGACTGCGACCGTGTAGCCGTCGTGCTGCCGTGCTGGGACGTCCCGCAAGGGCGTGGCCATGAGGAAGCCGTGGTCCTCGGCGATCCAACCGTCGGGAAGGCAGTCCGCGAGCTCGTCATCGGTCACCGGCGCCTTGATCCAGGTGTCCGCTTCGGTGACTCGGCGTGCACAGGCGGCGATCCGGCGCGGGTCGCCGCCATGGAGAACATACCGAGCGACATGCCCCGCCCGGTCGACCCGCACATAGGAACCACCGTCGACCTCGCGACCCCGGTCGGCCACGCCGCGAACGACAGACCACCCGAATACCCACTGCCGCACCAGCTCAGCGATCTCGGCCTCGGTGCACAGCTCCACTATGGGCGACATGTCCTTTGCCTATTGTTGTTTCACTACAGAACTGTTCGGCACTATAGGCAAGTCTGACCCTGGGTGCGGCCGATATCGAATTGCCTTTGCAGTGCAACGTAATTCGAGTCTCTGAAACCGTTACATGTCCGTGTCCAACCGACCGTCCCGAGGGGGCGTATGGCCCAGATGTGACATCACCAGGAATCGTCGGCGGCAACCAGGATCGAACAGCGAAACCGCCTCCCGGCGCGAAGCTGCGGAACACACCGTTCGTCGTCAAGGAAGCGGCCGCCAACTACGAGCGCGCGATCAAGGCCAATCTGATGCAGGTGACCGTGCGGGGGAGAAACGGGAAGCACGTTCTGCTGCCCGACAACTCCGACGTCGTGGAGTTCGTCAACTGCTCGTACCTCGGGCTCGATCTGCACCCGAAGGTGATCGAGGCCTCGAAGTCGGTCGACGAGCAGTGGGGAATGAATTTCTGCTGTGCGCGCTCCCGGTGCTCGATCGAGCCGCAGCGTCTGCTCGAAGAGGAACTGTCGGAGTTGTACCGGGGGCGGGTCATCACCTTTCCCTCGACGACGACCGCGCATATCTCGCTCATGCCGCTCCTCGCCAGCGGGGTGCTCATCGACGAGCACGAACCCCGCAAGACCTGCCTGATCTTCGACCAGTTCGCGCATTCGTCCATGCAGTACCTGAAACCGGTGCTGGCCGTGGAGGGCCGGGTCGAGACCATTCCGCACAATGACCTCGAAGCGCTCCGAGAGCAGGTGCTGCAGGCGAAGGCCCGGGACGAGGTGGCGGTCTATGTCGCCGACGGCATCTACTCGATGGGTGGCCTGTGCCCGGCCCGCGAACTCCTCGCCCTGGCCGAGGAACTCGACTTCTTCCTCTACATCGACGACGCGCACGGCATGACGGTCTTCGGTGAGCGCGGCGAAGGCGTCCTGCTCAGCGAGTTGACCGGTGATGTCCCGGACCGGGTGATCCTCACCTTCTCACTGTCCAAGGGTTTCGGCGCCTACGGCGGCGGGCTGTTGGTCGCCGGTGAATGGCGGGAGCGGCTGATCCGGTCCTACGGGCAGGTCTACTCGTTCTCCGCGGCGCAGACCTTCCAAGCCGTCTACTCCTGCCTGGCCGTCGTCGACCTGCACAAGGACGGCACCATCGCTGGGCTGCAACAGACCCTGCGGGAACGTGTCACGCTGTTCGACGAGCTCATGGGCTGGTCACTGCCGTTCAGCCCGATCCGCATGGTGATGATCGGCGATGAGCAGGACGCCATTTCGGCCGGAGAAGAGATGCTTCGACAGGGGTATTACGTCTCGGTCGTCTTCTTCCCGATCGTGCGCAGGCGATCCGCGCAGTTGCGTGTCTGCATTGCCGCGAACCACACTGAGGCCGATATCCGCGGTCTCGCGGCGGCGCTCAATCGCGTTCAGGCGACTTATGCCAAGCCTCAGGCGATTTCGAGCGGGCTGGCGTGAAGCGCACGGAATTGCATGTGGTCGTCGGAGTGGGGGTCGCCGGATGCCTCGCCGCGATCGCCCGCAGCCGTGCGGGCTATGCCGTCATCGTTCTCGAGCGGGAACGGGCGCGCTCGGCCGGAACGTACCCGGTGTGCACGCAGACCAGCAATATCGTCAGCGAAAACCACAGTGGCGCAGAGTATCCGTTCGACCCGCAGAGCGCCAGGGACTGCCTCGACGGCCGTATCGCGAACGACCGCTTCTTCCCGGAGCTGATCTACAGCGGCAAGACCTACAGCCGCATCATCGCCTCGCAGAGCATGATGAACGACGGGCACGACATCGTCGGCCAGTGCAGATCCAATATGGATGTCCTGCGCGCACACTACGCACAGCGCTGTCAGGAGGACCCGGCGAACGCGGTGTTCGGCGAGCCGTCCGCCATCTGCCGGGAGATCCCGGACGTCCCCGGAGTGCGCGACGTCGCGGCCGGATTCCTCACGCCGCAAAGGGGAATGAACCCCGTGCTGGTGTCCACCGTCCTGGACTGGGAACTGCGGCAGTGCGGTGTCGACTTTCGCGAAGGCAGCACCGTCACTGCCATCGACCGCCGTGCCGACGGCCGGTACCTCGTCGAATACACCGCGGCGGACGGTTCCGCGGAATCCGTGATCGCCGACCAGGTGAGCCTGTGCGTGGCGACCGCCGCCTTCGGGATGGCCAGGCGGCTGAACCCGACACTGACCTTCCCCCGGCTCTTCATGGCGCTGCGGGAGATCCTCTACGTGGATCTGCCCGACGGCACGGACAAGAACTTCACGTGCCTGAAGCTCGAGGATTCCTACGGTGGCATGCTCAGCCCGATCAACGAGCACTGCGCGATGATCTACCACCCGCCCGCCGCGCACATCATGAATATCGTGATGGACCCCGAAACCTGTGAATTCCCCGACGAGTACACGCATTACCTCACCGCGGGACACCCGGAAACGGAGAAGCGCGCCGAGTGGACCCTGACCAGGCTGCGTGACTTCTACCCGGAGCTCGCCCGGTCGGAAATCCTCGGCGCCTACCTGAAGGTCGCCATCAACACGGTTGCGGATTCGCGGGTACGTCGGAATATTGGCGTCTTCGGCGTGCAGCCCGGCGCCACGATGACCGTTCTTCCCAAATGGGCGATGTGCGTGGTGAATGCCAGGAACGAACTGCGCCTCGCCCTTGAGCACTCGGTCGCGAACGGGAACGTCGAGGCCGGGGAGGTCGACGAGCTGCTCGCCGCATCGGTCCGGAGCTGCTGGGAAACCCGTCCCGCCTGGGCGGATTCCGACGAGGCGTGCACGGCTCAGGCGACGAAGCACGCGATCAATATGAACGTTCCGGAGGTGCTGGCGCTGCGGTTCGCCGGACAGAATAGGGCTATCAGTGGGTAAAACGATTGTAATCACCGGCGCTGGAACGGGTATCGGCGCGGCGACCGCGCGCGAGCTGGCGCCGGGAAACCGAATGATTCTGCACTATCACACCTCCAAGGGCGACGCCGTCGCATTACGCGAAGAGTTGGAGCCATTGTGTGAGAGCGTGGATATCGTCGCCGCCGATCTCACCACCGATATCGGCTGTGAGAACCTCTGCGACGAAATCGCCGGGCGATTCCCGGCTCTCGACGTCCTGGTCAACAATGCCGGAGGGATGATCGAGCGGCAGTCGGTGAAGCAGCTTACGTGGTCGCACCTCGCCGACACCTTCGTGCTCAACGCCTTGTCCACCATGCGGCTCACCAGCTTGTGCACCGATGTGCTCGGGCGTGGCACGAATCCCTGTGTGGTGAACGTGACGTCGATCGCCATGCGGCACGGCGCCCCGACCGCGACCGCCTACGGCGCTGCGAAAGCGGCGGTCGATTCCTTTACCAGAGGAGCCGCGAAGGAGTTCGCGCCGAAGATCCGGGTCAATGCCGTCGCTCCCGGAATGATCGACACGCGATTCCACACCCGGGTCACGCCGGAGGCCACGATGCGCCAGTTCATCGAGAACACGCCGCTCGGCCGGATCGGCGACGTCACCGATATCGCCCGCACGATCAGGTTCCTGGCCGAGAGCGAATTCATCACCGGCGAAACGATCGACTGCAACGGCGGATTATCGATGCGCTGAAGATCGCGAAAGGGACACACTCGATGCATTCGAAAAGAATCGTCATCACCGTCGGCGCCGGTTTCATAGGCTCACACCTTTGCGAACGACTACTCGGCGAGGGCCACGAAATCCTGTGCCTCGACAACCTTTACACCGGTTCGCGCCAGAATATCGAGCATCTGCTCGAACACCCCCGATTCGAATTCGTACGGCACGACGTCTGCGCGCCATTCCATTTCGAGGCGGACCAGATTTTCCATCTCGCGTGTCCGGCTTCTCCGATCCACTACCAGCGCAACCCGGTTCGGACCATCACGACCTGCGTCATGGGCACCCTGCACGCGCTCGAGGCGGCGCGGGCGGCCGGGGCGCGATTGTTCATCGCGTCCACCTCGGAGGTCTACGGCGATCCCACCGTGCACCCGCAGTCGGAGGATTACTGGGGCCGCGTGAACCCCATCGGCATCCGTGCCTGCTACGACGAGGGAAAGCGTTGCGCGGAGGCGCTCGCATTCAACTTCTCACAGCAATACGACGTCCCGATCCGGGTCGCGCGCATTTTCAACACCTACGGACCGCGCATGGGCGAGCAGGACGGCAGGGTGATATCGAATTTCACCGTGCAGGCGCTGCGGGGTGAGCCGATGACCATCTACGGCGACGGCACCCAGACCCGCTCGTTCTGCTACATCGACGATCTCGTCGAGGGGGCGGTGCGGCTGATGAACGCCGAGCACGTCACGGGTCCGGTGAACCTCGGCAATCCCGTCGAGGTGACCATCGAGCAGATCGCCCGGGCGATTCGGGAGCTGACCGATTCGCGGTCCGAGTTCGCTTTCGCGCCTTTGCCGCAGGATGATCCGACGCAGCGGCTGCCCGATGTCGCCAAAGCACGCGGACTGTTCGGCTGGAACCCCGGCATCGGCCTCGTCGAGGGACTACGCCGAACCATCGCGGACTTCGCGCGACGCCTGGACCTCCCGGACGACACGAGCGCCGAGATCCCCGACTTACAATGGCAGGCCAGCTGATGACAGAGCCCGAGTCTCGCAGGCCCCGGTTTCTGGCGGACCGCCTGCACGGTCTGGCGCTGTCGGACATCCGGCGGATGAGCCGGGAAAGCGATCGCGTCGGGGCGATCAATCTCGGGCAGGGTATTTGCGATCTGCCGACGCCCCCCGAGGTCGCCGAGGCCGCGAAGGCGGCGATCGACGCGAACGACAGCACCTACACCTACCCCGAGGGAAACCGTGCGCTTCGCGACGCGATCGTTGGGAATCTGTTGCGTGACAACGGTATCGAAGCCGATCCCGGCACCGAGATCGTGGTGACGCTCGGCGCGACGGGCGCGTTCGCGACCGCCGTGAACGCACTGCTCGATCCGGGCGACGGCATCCTGCTGATGGAGCCGTACTACGGGTATCACCTCAACTGCTCGATCGTCGCGGGCCTCGAACCACAACTCCTCACACTCACGCCGCCGACGTTCACCTTGACCGAGGAGGCGCTCCGGGCCGCGCTGCGGCCCAATACCCGGGCGCTCGTCATATGCACGCCAGCGAACCCGAGCGGCAAGATGTTCGACCGCGCCGAACTCGAGGCGGTGGCGCGGGTGGCGCACGAGCGTGATCTGCTGATCATCAGCGACGAGATCTACGAGTACATCCACTTCGACGGCAGGCCGCACATCTCACCGGCGACCGTGGGCGGCCTCGCCCCACGCACGGTCAGTGTCATGGGCCTGTCGAAGACCTTCAGTATCACCGGATGGCGTATCGGTTACGCGGTGGCCGCCGAGCCGATGGCACAGGCGATCGCACTGGTCAACGACCTGTACTACATCTGCGCGCCGAACCCGCTGCAACACGGCGTGACAGCCGGTTTCGCGCTGCCCGAAAGCTATTTCGCCGCGCTCGCATCGGACTACCAGCGCAAGCGCGACAAGCTGTGCGACGCATTGAAAGCCGCCGGTACGGTGCCGATCATCCCGCAGGGGGCGTACTACGTGCTCGCCGACATATCGGCCTGGGGGTACACCACCGCGACCGAAGCCGCGATGGATCTCCTCGAACGGGGGAAGGTGGCGTCGGTGCCCGGCAGCGCCTTCTATCGCGGGACGACCGGCGAATCCCTCCTGCGCTTCTGCTTCGCCAAGGACGACGACACGCTGGCCGAAGGATGCGAGCGGATTCAGCGGTTCGAACCCCGGCCGCGAGGAACGATCCGATGAGGATCGCCGTGATCGGCTGCGGCTAGCTCGGCGCGACGCACGCGGCGTGCATGGCAGAGCTGGGGCACACGGTGCTCGGAGTCGACACCGATCTCGAGAAGATCGGCATGCTCGCACAAGGCAGACCCCCGTTCTTCGAACAGGGCCTCGACGACATCATGCGGCGCAATGTCGACTCCGGGCGGCTGCGGTTCACCGATTCCTTCGCCGCGGCAGGCGAATTCGGCGGCGTGCATTTCCTGACCGTCGGCACTCCGCAGCGTGCCGGTGACGGCGGTGCGGACCTCGGCCAGCTCAAGTCGGCCGTCCGGGCACTGGCGCCGCACCTGGCCGGGCCGTGCGTCGTGGTTGGCAAATCGACGGTGCCGGTCGGCACGGCCGAGGAGATCACCGCCAGCATCCGGCGTCTCGCACCGGCGGGGGACGGCGTGCGGGTGGCGTGGAGTCCGGAGTTCCTCCGGGAGAGCCACGCCGTTGCGGACACCCTGAGCCCGGACCGGCTCGTGTTCGGCTTCGCGCCCGGAGATCAACGTGCCAGCATCGCGCTGCGCGCCGTCTACGAGCCGCTGCTGGCGGCGGGCGTGCCGGTGGTGGAAACCGACCTGCCGACCGCGGAGTTGATCAAGACGGCGGCGAATTCGTTTCTGGCAACGAAGATCTCGTTCGTCAACGCGATGGCGGAAATGTGCGAAGCGGCCGGTGCCGACGTGCATCGACTGGCCGAGGCGCTGTCGTATGACACGCGCATCGGCGGGCAGTTCCTGCGTCCGGGGATCGGCTTCGGTGGCGGCTGTCTGCCAAAAGACATCCGCGCGTTCATTGTCAGGGCCGAGGAACTCGGGGCCGGTGCGGCTCTGGGCTTTCTGCGTGAGGTCGACGCCGTCAACGGCCGTCGCCGCTCGCGCATGGTCGAGCTTGCCCACCAGGCCTGCGGCGGTTCGGTCGATGGTCGGCGGATCGGCGTCTGGGGCGCGGCGTTCAAACCCGGCACCGACGACGTCCGAGATTCCCCCGCACTCGCCGTCGCGGCGGCACTGCACGAACATGGCGCGAATGTTGTGGTGTACGACCCACACCCGCAGGCGCGAGCCAATGCCTTCAAGGCGCACCCGCAACTCGACTACGTGGACAATATCGCCGATGCCGTGACCGGTACGCACGCCGTGCTGCACCTGACCGAGTGGGGCGAGATCGCCGCGCTCGATCCCGCGCGGCTCACCGCCCTCGCGCACACACCCCAGTTGTTGGACGGCCGCAGCGGTCTCGACGCCGTCCGGTGGCGAGCCGCCGGTTGGACCTACCGCGCGCTCGGCTGCCCCCATACCCAGACGGAAGGCAAATCATGAAATTCTCTCGGCGCCAGCTATTTCCGGTGGAGGCGGACCATGACCGGTGACGCGATCGACAGCTGGCTGCGACCGGTGCGCCCGGTCCTCGATCCCGCCGACGAGGTCGACTGGGATCGATTGTCCGCCATGGAGATCAAGCTGGACGAAGTGCTCGCCCCCTACCCGGTCGACCTCCCGGACGGGCCCGAGCGGTCACGCCGCCTCCGAGCTGTCCGGTTCGTCATGGTCGAGGACGGCTTCCTCGATACCATGGCCCATCCGCTGAACGGGCTACTGGCGCAGTTCGTCTGCGGCTACCGGGACATCGACCTCAGAGACGCGGTGACCGTCGGGCACGGCAGTCTGATCGCCCGGTACGGACGCCCCGCGCTGCGCGAGCGCTGGGGAGCCCGCGTCGCGGCGGGCGAACTCGTCGGCGTCGCCACCACCGAACCGCACGGCGGTTCCCGCGCCGTCGAGGCCCGCACCCGCGCCACGACCGGCCCGGACGGGATCTGGCTGGTCAGCGGTCGCAAGACCTGGATCAGCCGACTCACCGAGGCCGCGGTGTTCATCGTGTTCTTCCAGAACCCGGAGGGCAGGCTGGCCGCCGCGGCCATCGATGCCGCCGAACCGGGTCTGGGCCGGGAGCCGGTGATGCCCGCGGGCATGGCCGGATGGACGTGGGGAGTGCTCGACCTCGACGCCGTACCCGTGCACCCCGAACGCGACGTGCTGGTCGGCGACGGAATGTCCTTGTTGCGCAAGCACTTCACCAACTACCGGCCGCTGGTGACCGCCACCGCGCTCGGCGCGGCCGCGGCCGTCTTCGACAGCGTCAACAACCATCTCGGGTACCGGGTCGCCAGCGGGGAACTTCCGCGATTGCGTGACTCGGCGCTGGTCACTCTCGGCCGCGCACACGCTCAGCTGACCACCGCCCTGCTCGGCACCGCCATGGCCGCACGGGTCGCGCACACCGAGCCCGAGCGGGCCGAGCAATTGGGCTGGGAGATGAAGGCCCATGGCATCGACACCGCGCACCAAGCCGCGACCGAGCTCGCGCAACTGCTCGGGGCGGCCGGATACCGGGCCGACTCACCGATCGCCAAGGCCCGCCGTGACCTCGGAGCGCTGCTGATCGCGGACGGGATCCACGACACCCTGTATCGCAGCGCCGGTAAACACCACACCACCCGCACACCGACGGTTGCCGAACCCCGGCGGCAGCTGTTGTCCAGGTAGGAGATCGAAGCATCATGCATCAATTCCTCAATATCAAGAAGTCCGTGGGTATCTGCTCCGACTTCTGGGAAGTCACCCAGCAGGCGGGGTTGTTCGCCATCCCGGTCGAAGGACTCGGCAATGGCCGACACCGTGCGCTCGCCGACGGCCACGAGTTCGTCAATATGTCGTCCTACTCCTATTTGGGACTCGATACGCATCCGGCGCTGGTCCGGGCGGCGGCCGAGGCCGTGCTGGCCGACGGTGCGCTCAACACCTCGTCCTCCCGCATGCGAATGCGGTTCGGCAGGCTCCGGGACGCCGAGGCCGCGCTGTCGGAACTGTTCGAGGTCGAGGCGATCACCCTCAATTCCTGTGCCGCAGCGGCGTGGACGCGCCTGCCGCTGATCGCGTCGGGGCTTTTCACCGACGACATCGCGCCGCTGATGGTGTTCGACAAGAACGCGCACTTCTGCATGAACGCCATGAAGCCGAATGTGGCGGACGAGGCCGAGATTCGCACGATCGCGCACAATGACGTCGACGCCCTCGAGGATCTTTGCAAGCGGCATCGCCAGGTGGCGTACGTGACCGATGGTGTGTACAGCACCGGCGGCCGCGCCCCGATCACGGAACTGATTCGCCTGCAGGACAAGTACGGTCTGTTCCTACTCCTCGACGAGGCGCACAGCATCTCCACGGTCGGGCGCCACGGCCGCGGCGTCGTCCTGGAGGAGATGGGGGAGATCAACGACCGCACCGTCATCATCACCTCGCTGAACAAGGGGTTCGGCGCGTCCGGCGGCGCGATCTTCCTCGGCCCGCGCGGTGCGCGGGGGCGGGTGGACACGGCGCTGCGCAGTGCCGCCCCGCTCATGTGGTCGCAGCGGATCAACACCGCCGGTCTCGGGGCCGTGCTCGCGTCGGCCGAACTGCACCGGACCGCCGAGCTGACCGAGCTACAGAATCGGTTGCAGGCCAATATCGATCTGTTCGACAGCCTGATCGAAACCGCCGAACGTGGTGACGGCCTGCCGATCCGGTTCGTACGGGTCGGTTCCGAAGAGGCGACCGTGCCGCTGGCGCAGGAACTGCTGCGCGCCGGGTTCTTCGCCCCGCCGATCTTCTTCCCGATCATTGCCCGCGGGAAGGCGGGTCTGCGAGTGATGTTGCGCGCCAACATGTCTGCTACCGAGATCGAGGAGTTCTGCGGCCTGATCAACACATTGAGTCGGCGCGGTCCGGTCGCGGCGGGAGTGGGGAAATGAAACCGACACTGCTGCTCGTCGGCGGCGCCCGGGAGCTACGGTTCAGCGTGGATCAGGCCGAGGCCGCACTGGCGCAGGCCGCCGCCCGCGGAATCCGCACGCTGGTCACCTCACCGGTCCTCGCGGCCACGCCCTCGATCGTGGCTGCGGCCGATGAGACCGCGGCCATGGGATTCACCGATCCGGAGGCGACCGCGCACTGGGCGCGCCGCCGGGTCGCGGCGGGCGAGCCCATTACAGCGGTGCTCGCCCTGTTGGAGATGGCTCAGGTCACGGCGGCCGACACCGCGGCGGCGATCGGTGTGCCGGGCAATCCGCCCGAGGCCATCCGCCGGATCCGCACCAAGGACGCCTGCCGAGCGGCCCTGGCTGCGGCCGGATTCGCCCAGCCCGCAGTCCGACTGTGTGCGAGCGCGGCCGATGCGGCGGAGTTTCTGCGGGAACATCCGGGGCCGTGCATCGTCAAACCACGCGATGACATGGGCAGCACGGGGGTCAGCTGGATCTCCTCGGCGGCCGACCTGCCCGCGGCGATGGCGCTGCTGCCCGGCCCGGGGGCCTTCCTGGTCGAGGAGTTCGTGTCCGGGCCGGAGTTCAGTGTCGAAGGGATCTTCCAGGGCGGGCGACCCGTGGTCTTGGCCATCACCGCGAAAGAGACTGTGCCGCCGCCATATTTCGTCGAGATCGCGCACACGATGCCCGCGGACCTGCCCGAAACCCGGTACCGGGAGATTCGCGAAACGGTGTCCGCGGCACTGCTCACCGTAGGGCTGCGCGTCGGGGCCTTCCATGTCGAAGTCTGGTTGACCCCAAGCGGAGTCGTGCTCGGCGAAGTGCACGCCCGCTTCGGCGGCGACCGGATCCACACCATGCTCGAATACACCATCCCCGGTATAGAACTTTTCGGGCTGATCATCGACGACATGCTCGGCAGGCCGCCCGCATCCGGCCCGCTCGAGCCCACCCGCGGTGCGGCGGTGCGCTACCTGACCCCGCCGCCGGGCACGGTCGTCGCGATCGAAGGCTGGGAGGAGATCCGCGCCCACCCCGCGGTGCTGCACGCGGAACTCATGATCGAGCCCGGCGCCGCGATCCGCCCACTGCGGAATTCCCTCGACCGGGTCGCGATGATCGTCTTCGGTGCGGAGACCTCGGCGCGGGCGCGGGAACTCGCCGCGGAACTGGCCGCATCCGTTCGATTCGTGACCGTGGCCGACAGCGCGCGGACCACAGGTGCGCCAGCCGGATGAGCCACACCGCCAGCCTTTCTCGATGGACCACACGGATACTTCCGAACGGCGGCCGACCCGCCCGGCTCCTGGCGACCGCCACCTTGGTCAGCACCATCGGCTACGGCGTCTACCTCACCGCCGGGGTCCTGTACTTCACCCGGGTGGTGCACCTGCCCGTGGCTCAGGTGGGTATCGGTCTGACCGTGGCGGGCGCCGTATCGCTGGCGGCCGGAATACCGTTCGGCCACCTGGCCGACCGGCGCGGCGCGCGGTCGGTCTACGCGCTGACGCTAGGCCTGGGCGCGCTGGCGATGGCGGGCCTGTGCCTCGTGCGCGACTTTAGGATGTTCGTGCTGTTCGCGAGTCTCGTCACGGTCGCGCAATCGGCGAGACAGGCCGCGCGCGGTCCGCTCGTACAGGAGTACGGCGGAGAGCGACCCGCCGAGTTCCGCGGCTACCTGCGCTCGGTCACCAACCTCGGCATCTCCGTGGGCGCGGTCCTCGCGGGCTGGGGAATCACCGTCGACACCCGCTCCGCATACACGCTGCTGATCGCGGGCAGCGGTGTGGCATACGCGGTTTCGGCGCTGCTCATAGGCTTCCTGCCCTACCTCGCGCCCACACTCTCGGTGACCGGGCGGCGATGGGTCGCATTGCGGGACCGCCCCTACCTCGCGCTGACCCTGCTGGACGGCGTGATGGCGATCCAGTACACCGTACTGATCACGGCCGTGCCACTGTGGCTGGTGGACCGAATCCTGGCGCCGCACTGGTCGGTATCGATGGTGATGCTGATCAACACCGTCGTCGTCGTAGCCTTCCAAGTCCGGTTCAGCCGTGGCATCACCACCCTCGCCGCGGGCGGCCGCGCATTTCGCCGCGCGGGCTTCGCCTTCCTGGCCGCCGCTGTTTTGCTCTCACTCCTGGCTGGTGTCCCCGTGTGGGTCGCCCTGGCATTGCTGCCGATTGCGGTCATCATCCACACGATCGGCGAACTCTGGCAGGCCGCAGGCGGTTTCGAACTGTCCTTCGCCTTGGCCCCGCGCCATGCCGTCGGCCAATACCAGGGCATGTTCGGTATCGGCCTCGGCCTCGGAATCACCCTCGGCTCCGCCCTACTCATCACCTTGTGCATCCAATGGGGAATACCCGGATGGTGGCTCGTCGGTGTGCTTTTCCTCCTGACCGGTCTGGCCGTACCGCCGATCGTCCGCTGGGCTGAGAACAACCGCCCACACCAGCGAGTCGGTACCGCCCATGCCGAACCCAGCGAGTCGTAGGCGCCGCATCGCCTGTACCACAAAGGAATTCGTGATTCGTTGTGTCTGGAGGGGGAGGCGATCATAACGCCCTAGCAATCCTCCAGCGAGATCAGCTGGTCATCGAGTAGGTCCGGGGGCAGGTGACTGAGACCGGAATCGCGGAGATCGGCGCAAATTAGCTAATGGTCACGCGGTCGCCTTGGCGTGGCGGCCAGGGGGATTCAGCATGTACTTGCCGTCGCCGAGTGCGACCGAGGATTGGGCAACGGCGTCGTGAACAAGTCCCCAACGTGTCGTTGCTGACCAGCGCACTTCGGACATCTCCGTTAGCGTGGGCAGCTGAGCCTGACTCAGGTCCGCCCCGTCGAGGATGGCGCCAGTCAGGTCTGCGTCCTGTAATACGGCATCTCCGAACACCACTCCGGTGAGGATGGCCCGTCGTAGCGTTGCACCACGCAGGTTCGCTCCGCGAAGGTCCGCCCTATCCAAATCCGCCTCCAATAGGTCGGCGTCGGATAGATCCGCCTCGCGGAGGTCCGTATCGGACAGGTTCGAGGCGTCCAGGTTCGCGCCCGACATATTGATTCCGCGCAGGTATCCGGCGGCGAAGTCAGCTCCGGTCAGATTCGAACCTCTACCGTCCGCACAGTGCAACGCGAGCAGAGGGCGGTTGGACATCGCTGTGACGACCATATCCAGCCATGTCGCAGGGCGCGGTCGCGTTTTCCCGGGAGGCCGTCGCAGCCCCGGCCGCCGCAGTGCACTCGACGACCAGCCGCACGTCCATAGCCATCACCACCCGCGCCAACCACAGGCGGTCGCCAGCCTCATCGCCTACAAAGGCCGTCAACGACACCCGATTCGCACACAACGAGCAACCGCTCACGGGCGCCCGAGGTGGGTTGGGCATATTCACGCTTCGTGGTGTCCGGAGGGGACACGACCACTACGCGCACGCATTCCACCAGCGAAACAGCTGAGTATCGAGTAATCCTGGCCGCATCTCGATGGGTCGCGCGGAAGACCGCGACCAGTTGGTCTCGCGGACCGGTCGTCGATCAGACTGCACCGCTTTGCGTTTCGGACATGCGGCGCATCATTTCCTCGGGCGTGACGTCCTCGACGTGGCTGGCGATCGTCCATCCGTGTCCGAAGGGGTCGACGAGGTAGCCGTTCCGATCGCCGTAGAACTGGTCTTGTGGCGAACGGGCCAGTGTCGCACCGAGTTCCACCGCACGCTGGGCGGTCGCATCGACATCGGGGACGTAGATGAACAGGAAGACGGGAGAGCCGGGCAGGCCGCCCGGCGGGGGCGCGGTGGTGCCCATCAGGGCGGACTCGTCCTCGACGATGACGACCGAGTCACCGATCTCGATTTCGGCGTGCACGATTCCGCCGTCCGGCCCGGGGAATCGCACGCGCTCGTGGGCGCCGAACACTTCGGTGTAGAACTCGATGGCCTTCGCGGCGCTCGAGACCACGAGGGCGGGTGTGATGCGCCGATAGGTCGCGGGGATCGGGGCGGGTGTGGTCGTCATGGCGTTGCTCCTGGTCGATGCGGATATCGAGGGGAAAGGTCGGTGCGTCCGATCGACCCTCCTACCTATCAGACGATCGGCGCTGCGCCGCATACGACATCGCGCGCGAGAAATCTGGTCAGCTCCAGTTGAGCCGCTGTTCGAGCAGCAGTTGCTGGGCGGGATTGGCGGTGAGCGCGCGGGCGCGTGCGTCGGCGGTTTGCGCGGCGTCGGTGTCACCGATTGCCCGCAACAACTCGCCGCGGGTGGCGTGATAGAGCGGATAGCGATCGAGCGGGGCGGCGAGTGGTTCGAGTTCGGTCAGCGCGCGTGCCGGGCCGTGGACATAGCTGGCGGCAATGGCCCTGTGCAGCCGGGTAATCGGTGACGGGGACAGCACCAGCAGCATGTCGTAGAGGGCCACGATCTGCGGCCAGTCGGTGTCCTCCCAGCTCGGTGCTTCCGCATGACAGGCCACCAAGGCGGCCTGCAACTGATAGGGGCCCGGCCGGTGCCGACGTGCCGCCCGGGTCAGCAGGGCGGTCGCGTCGGTAATGGCCCGCCGGTCCCAGCGGGAGCGATCCTGATCGCGCAGCAGGACCAGACCGGCGCCGTCGAACCGGGCCGGGGTTCGCGCCCGGTGCAGCCGGATGAGGGCGAGCAGTCCGGCGGCCTCGGGTTCGGTGGGCATGAGTCCGGCCAGCAGTGCGGCCAGCCATTCCGCGTCCGCGGCCAGATCCGGTCGATGCACCGCATCGGCGGTGGTCGACAGATACGCCTCGTTGAACATCAGATAGATCACCGCGAGCACCTCGCCGAGCCGGGCGGGCAGTTCCTCGGCATCCGGAATCCGGTACGGGATCGCAGCCTCGGCTATCTTGCGCTTCGCTCGCGTCAATCGTTGTGCCACAGTGCTTTCCGTCACCACGAAGGCGGCGTCGATCTGCTCGGTCGTCAATCCGCACACCACCCGCAGTGTGAGCGCGATCTGCGCGGTGCGCGGCAGCGCGGGATGGCAGCAGGTGAAGATGAGCCGCAGCCGGTCATCCGGCGCCGACCGCACCGGCCATTGCAATTCGGCGAGTTTGGCGCGATAGTTCCGTTCTCTGCGCAGGACGTCGATTCCGCGCCGCCGCGCAACGGTCAGCAGCCACGCATCGGGATGTTCGGGAATGCCGTCCACCGGCCAGCGGCGCAGCGCGGCCTCCACCGCGTCCTGCACCAGGTCCTCGGCCGCTCCGACATCCCCGAGCAGCGCGACCAACGAGGCCGTCAGTCGCGCTGCGTGGTCACGAACGACCCGAACCAATTCCTCCTCGTGCGCGGAGTCGCCCATCCCGCATCAGGATTCGAGCGGCCGGATCTCGACGATCGGGCACCCGGGCCACCTCCGCACCATGGACAGCGCTTCGTCCAGATCAGCGACCTCGATCTCGGAATACCCACTGACCACCTCCTTGCCCTCCACGAACGGCCCATCACTGACAACCGGCTCCCCGTCCCCGAGCCGCACCGTGGTCGCCGTCCGCGGATCACACAACTTCGCCCCACCCCGAATCTTGTCCGCATACCGAGCCAACCACGCCCCGACCCGCTCGTACGCCCGATCCCGATCCTCCGGCGACATCGCCTCGAGTTCGGCCGAGAACTTCTCGTCATCGACGAACAACAGCATGTACTTCATAGGTCCTCCTGTTTCGGCGGCCTGGTCATTCCCCAGCCTCTACCCACAAGACGATCGGCACAACGCGATTCACGACATCGCCCGACACTCAACCCTCCGCGCCGGTGGATGCCCTACCGTGGTTCCCCCGGTTTCTGGGAGGGCTCTGACTGTGCACAGGTCAGACTTCGCCGCGGCCACAAGCTATTGCGGTTTTGGAGCGTCAGATCAATAGACGACCCCCTGCGCGGCTTCGTCGAGGACCGCGCTATTGGCGTAGGTCAGATGGATGCCAATCTGGTTGTAGATCTGTCCGATCATGCCCCAGGCGTTGCCTGGTTGCAGCTCCGGGGAGCAGACGATATCGCGTGGCTTGCATACCTCGGTGAAGAAGATGTCCCACTTGGAGGCCATGTCCCGCTCCGAGCCGCTGCCCGACAACCACGGGAACACTTGACCGATCCCAACCGTCTCCGGTCGCGCACCGCCCACCAGATACCCGTCGTGTGCGAGGCGGTCGCCATCGGCAACGAGCAGGGCGCCGATGAACCCGGGCAAGGGTGCCGTCGTGGGGTGCAACTGTTGCAGGACTCGGTGAATGACCATCGCGCCCTGGGAGTATCCGCCGAGTACGAGTTGTTTGCCGCGGCAGTCCGCGCTGTTTCGGTAGTCGTCGAGCAAGCGTCGGGTTTTCGCGACCCCGTCGGCGATGCTGGCGAAGAAGGCGCTGCTATCCCATGGCAGCAGCAACAGCGTATTCGGGTGGAGGGCCCAGTAGTCGACGGCCACGGCGTTGACACGCACCCCGCGCGCGGCCAGCTTCCGGTCCATCGACGAGTATGCAGACCACATCACCGGCCCGAGACCACTACGGCCGAACGGCGATTCACCAGATCCATGCGCACCGATGAACACGACACTGGCGTTGCGGCAGGCGATAGCGATCGCCGGTCGCACCGGGTCCGGCGCAGCGGCCGCGGGCGCGGGCACCGCGAGGGTGGCGGCGACGAGGGCCGATGACAGCAAGCCAGCGACCGCCGTTTTGCGGAGACCGAACCACATGATCAGGGCACCTTCCAGAACGATAGGCACGGGATGGAAATCAAGAGCACTCGAGAACCGCAATAGCCCGGCATCGTAGGAGATGCGTCTGGCAGACACGCCTGAATTCGCAGCCTGAGTCCGCCACGCTTTCGGCCCGGCGCGTCGGCACTTACCGCCAAAGTGCTTCGGCACAACTGTCTCGCAACGAATTCTGCGAAGGAAGGCCGGAGAGGCCGTAGCGCCAGGCGACCGTCATCAATCGCCTGCGGGGTGTGTGGAGCCTCACCGGAATACAGGTTGTGCACCGAATCACCTGCACCCCTTCACGGCGGCTCATACGGCCGACCGCGCGATATCACGAACCGTGGGGGTCAAAGTGGCTTCAAACAAGAACGCCCGAATTGCCTTGCAGTGCAAGACAATGCGGGCATGGTTGTGTCCGGAGGGGGACACGACCACTACGCACACGCCTTCTACCGGCGGAAGTGCCCGACGCTCGGGTAGTAACGATCACGACGCGGTCTGCGGGCGGCGTGTCAGGCGCGGTGTCATTCACCGACGTAGTCGACGAGGGCCGCGAACACTTGCCGCAGGGTGGCCTGGCTGATCGTTCCGACGGGCTCGGTGAACCACGACATCGGGATGACCTTCGGCCAATACACCTGGACCGCCGCGCCCGGAAACGGATCGAGATCGCCGAGCGGCACGATCAAACTGAAGGCCGACGGGTCGAGATCGTTATCTATGTGGTCGAGGATCGGCAGTACGAGAGCGGTGGACATCGCACGGTTGGCGCCGTCGTTGGAGATCACGACCACTCGATCGCCGGATATGGCCGACGGCTTGTCGCGGCCGCTCACGCCGGGCAGATAGGAGCGAATCTCGCCGCGCCGCACTGTCATCTACCGCGCCTCGCCGAGCGCCTGTCTGATCGCCACCTGCTGTAGTTCCAGATCGGCCAGGGCGCGGGCTTCGACGTCATTTCCTTGTCGGCGTTCCCAATCGGCCACCGCCTGCCCGGCCAGGTACATCAGCTCGTGGCGCGCTGCCCGTTCCATGAAGGAACTGATGTTCCCATTGGAGACCTCGCGCACCCGGTTGAGGACGTGCTCATCGATGGTGATCGAGGTATTGGTCTTCATACCACGAAGAGTACCAGCGGAGGTGTTCAGGCATTCGGATTCCCGAGGACGCTGATGCACATGCGGGCGCATTCGGCGGCCAGTTCGGCGGCGTTCATGTCGATGGCGTTGTCGAGCCAGCCTTCGATCAGCTGGTTGACGCCGCCGGTTATGAAAAGCGCGGCGCGGCGTAGCCAGGCTGGATCAGGGGTGACGCCGAGGGCCGCGGGGGCGTATTCGACGACGAGGTCCGCGATCATGGTCAGCACCTCGTGCCGCCGCCGAATCAGTTCCGGTAGGTCGCCGGGTTCACTGGACACGATCCGGTGGATGTGCCGGTCGCTGTCGACGGTCTCCAGGAACGCCTGCAGTGCGGAACGCAGCTTCTCCTCGGCGGGCCCGGCGGTGGACACACCCGCCTGGACCAAGACCGCCAGCAGTTGGTCGCGGATTTCGTCGACGACGGTGGCCAGCAAGGGATTCCACGGCACGTTCATCCGCCGCATCGCCGCACGCAGCGGCCGTGATATCACGATCGAAGGCATGCGACCCGGGGCGCTGATCCTGCGGGCGCGACCGATCACTCAATCCCACGAATCGTGGGGGTTCAATACGGCTTTGAACACCGAATTCTCGAATTTCCTTGCGGTGCAAAGCAATTCGAGCTTCATTGTGTCCGGAGGAGGACTTGAACCCACACGCCCTAATACGGGCACTAGCACCTCAAGCTAGCGCGTCTGCCATTCCGCCACCCGGACCGGTGATGCTCCATAAGATTAGCGGAGGGGTGGCCGAAAATAAAAATCGGGACGAAAGAGCTTGTGGGGGGGCGGTTTTAGCGGGCGTCGGGGTCGTCGATGACGCGGCGGTGGAGCTCGGCGGTCATCTGGTGGATGGCGCGGGTGAGTTCGAGGTTGGTCTTGAGTTCGAGTTCCTGTTCGGTGAAGTCGTGGTCGGCCTTGAGTTGCTGGAACTCGGCTTGGCGGTTCTGGCCGATCATGACGAAGGTGGAGAGGAAGATCGCTTCCAGGGAGACGGCGAGAGTCAGTGTGGGCCAAGGGCTTTTCTCGATGAAGAGCATCCAGACGGCGAAGCCGATGGCGTGGATGTAGACGAACTGCATGGAGCCCGCGAACTTGGTGATCCAGTCGGCGACGCGGAGTTGCAGATCGGCGGCGCGCTGCTGTTGCAGGCGGATGACGGCGGGGTGGTGCGGAAGCTTGGGCGGCGTCACGGTCAACCTCCTCGTCGGCGATCCCCGGGGGGGGGGCGGCGGCGGCCGCGCCCCCGGGGCTGAAAGTTCTACTTGTTGAAGAAGATTCCCGCGAAGTCGGCGTCGCGGATGGGGGTGTTCTCGTTCGCTTGGACGCGGCACAGCGCTTGGACGGCGGCCATGGAGATGTCGACATTGGTGCCGGGGGGCTCGTTGTCACTGCCGGTTTGCTGCTTGATGGCCTTGGTGACGGTCATGCGCTGGGTGTCGGCGTCCTGCTTCAGGTAGTCGGCGCAGGTGGTGTCGCCGCCCTTGTTGAGGGCGCGCTCGACGTCGGTGCAGCCGGACAGCAGGGTTACGGCGAACAGGGCGGCGGCTGCGCCGGCGGTCCATCGCATGGGGTTCATGGTGCGTTCCTCGTTGTCGCGCGCGGCGGATGGGCCGCCGCGATCGACCGCCACTGTAGATGGCCGCCAACCATCGGCAATCAGGGGCGGACCCGGAGATTCTCGGAAGTTGATGTGAGTTGCGTCACATTTTATCGCACGTTCGAGGCGGCCTCGCGGCATGGTTGTGGGATGCCTATTGCCTCCGGCGAAACGATTCGAGTGCTCGGTGCGAGCGAGCACAATCTCCGCAACATTTCGATCGAGATCCCCAAGAACCAGATCACCGTTTTCACGGGGGTGTCGGGCTCGGGCAAGTCGTCCATCGTGTTCGACACCATCGCCGTGGAGTCGCAGCGGCAGCTGTATGCGACCTTTCCGGCCTTCATCCTGAACTTCCTGCCGCGCTACGAGCGGCCGCACGCCGAGGCGATCGAGAATCTGACGGCGCCGGTGATCATCGATCAGCAACCGGTGGGCGGCGGGCCGCGCTCGACGGTCGGGACCATGACCGATATCTACTCCATGATCCGCGCCATGTTCGCCCGCTTCGGATCGCCGTCGACGGGGCTGGTCTACGACTACTCCTTCAATACCCCGCAGGGCATGTGCCCGGAGTGCGACGGCCTGGGGATGACCATCACCGCCGACCCCGACAAGCTTGTGGATAGATCCAAATCCCTCAACGAAGGCGCCATCCTGCTGCCGGGATACGTTGTGGGCAGCGGAGATTGGCAGCTCTACGGCAATTCCGGGCGCTTCGACCTGGACAAGAAGCTCGCCGACTACAGCGAGCCGGAATGGCACGATCTGCTGCACGGCACCGGCGGCAAAGTGGAGCTGACCTTCAACAAGGGGAGTTGGAAGGCGAACTATGAAGGGCTCGTGGACAAGTTCACGCGCTCCAAGCTCAAGCGCGACACCTCCGGACTGTCGGAGAAGACCCGCGAGGAGATCCAGAAGTTCCTGACCGAGGGCGTGTGCCCGGCCTGTCACGGTGCGCGGCTCAATGAGAAGGCCCCGGCCACCAAGATCGACGGGCGCACTATCGCCGAGTGGACGGCGCTGCAGATCACCGATCTCATCGAGGTGCTCGATGCCGTGACCGATCCGGCCGCACAGGGACTCGCCGAGGCCTGCCGCATTGCGCTCGGGCGGGTCGCGGACATCTGGCTCGGCTATCTGAGCCTGGACCGGCCGACCTCCACCCTGTCCGGCGGTGAGGGCCAGCGGCTGAAGATGATCAAACACCTGGGCAGCACCCTGGTCGGGATGACCTACATCTTCGACGAGCCCAGCGTCGGCCTGCATCCGCGCGATGTGGGCCGCCTCAACCGGATGCTGGAGCCCTGCGCGACAAGGGCAATACGGTGCTGGTGGTCGAACACGATCCCGATGTCATCCAGCTCGCCGATCACATCGTGGATGTCGGACCGCGCGCGGGCGTGCACGGCGGCGAGATCATGTTCACCGGCACGTTCGACGAACTGCGCGCCGCCGACACCCTCACCGGGCAGGGACTGCGCCGCACCTTCCGGGTCAAGGACGTCTTCCGGTCCGGCACCGGCGAACTCCGGGTCGAGAATGCGACCGCGCACAATCTGAAGAACGTCTCCCTGGGGATCCCGACCGGCATCATGACCGCCATCACCGGCGTCGCCGGATCGGGCAAGAGCAGCCTCATCCGCGACGAATTCATGTCGCGCTATCCGGATTCGGTCTTCGTCGACCAATCCGCCATCGGCGCGTCCTCGCGCTCCACGTCCGCCACCTACCTCGGCCTGATGGACGCCATCCGCAAGCTGTTCGCCAAGGCCACGGGCGAGCCCGCCGGGCTGTTCAGCTTCAACTCCGACGGCGCCTGCAAGGAATGCGAGGGCCGCGGCGTGATCATCACCGAGGTCGCCTACATGGATCCGGTGACCACACACTGCGAATCCTGTGACGGGCGGCGCTTCTCAGAGGGCGTGCTCGCATTGCACCTGCGCGGCAAGTCGATCGCCGACGTCCTCGAAATGTCCGCGGAGGAGGCCGTGGAGTTTTTCCCGGAAAAGGCATTGAATGCCAAGTTGCGCACCATGATCGAAGTGGGGCTCGACTACCTCAGCCTCGGACAGGCCATGAGCACCCTGTCCGGCGGCGAACGCCAGCGCATCAAGCTCGCCACCCAACTGCAGAACACCGGCAGCGTCTACGTTCTGGACGAACCCACCACCGGGCTGCACATGTCCGATGTCGACACCCTGCTGGCGCTGATGGACAGACTCGTCGAACGCGGCAATACCGTCATAGTCATCGAGCACAATCTGGACGTGGTCGCCCATGCCGACTGGGTCGTCGACCTCGGGCCCGACGGCGGCAAGAACGGCGGCGAGATCGTTTTCACCGGCACTCCGGCCGATCTCCTGGCCGACCAGGTATCCCTGACCGGGGAGTACTTGCGCCGCTACAAGTCCGGCACGCACGCCCGCGGCGCCTGACGATCACCGCACACACGAACGGAGCACACCGATGAGTCGTCATATCCAGGTCACCTTCGACGCCCACGACCCGAAGGCGCTGTCCATTTTCTGGCGCGATGTGCTGGGCTATGTCCACCCGGCCCCGCCCGGGGTCCGAGCTGCCCGAGGGCGCCGATCCGCTGGCCGCCTGGGACGAGTTCCTCGCGCGGATCGGCGTGCCGGAGGATCAGCGCAATACGCGATCGGCCATCGAGGATCCGGACGGGGACGGCCCGCGCGTGTTCTTCCGACAGGTGCCGGAGGACAAGGTCGTGAAGAATCGCGTCCATCTCGATGTCCGGGCGGCGCCGGGCCTGCAGGGCGAGGAGCGCATGGCCGCGCTCGAGGCCGAATGCGATCGGCTCGTCGCCCTGGGCGCGAAACGGCAGCGCCGCGTCGATCCCGCCCCGCCGATGGAATCGGGCTTCATCGTCATGAACGATCCCGAGGGCAACGAGTTCTGCCTGGACTGACTCGCGTTCCGGGCACGGCGCGCGGTCGCGTCCGGAATGGCAGTCGGTGCAACGTTATCGGGAATGCGATTCCGCAGCGCATGCCGCGCGCCACACGCGGGCCTCGCTGATATTGCCGCACCGGTCCAGGACCTCGGCCAGACCGGCCATGGCGCGGGCGTCGCCGTACTCGGCCGCGGTGCGCCACCAGCGTTCGGCCTCGGCCAGATCACCGCGGCGGAAATGGACCACGCCCAGGTCGTAGGCGGCGGCGAGGTGGCCGAGAGCGGCTGCCTGGGACCAGAGTTCGCACGCCTGGTCCTCCTCGCCGCGGCCGTGCATGGCCACCGCCAGCTCGTAGAGCGCGCCGCTGTAGCGGCTCGCCTCGGGCGCCGGAATCGGATCGGGCGGCGTGGGCCCGGTGGTGAATTCCACGACGAGCTCGGTGAAATCGGGCGGGCCGACCCCGGTGCTGCAATGCAGGATGATGTGACCGCGTTCGCGGGTGATGAGCATGCCGTAGTTGCCCGACCAGGACACCACGGCGTCGGTGTCGTCCACCCAGACCGGCGAGAGGGAGATGGCCGCCTCGGATTCGGTGGGGCAGACCTGGAGATCGATACCGCCGGTCATGGCGTCGGACCAGACGTCAACCCCCATCAACTGCCGCCCGTTCAGCAGTACGTGACCGCCGTCCACGCCCATGCCGATCCCGAGGCTACGCACCCCGCGCCGGGGCGCTGCCGTGCGTAGCTCGAACCGGACGTTCACGGGGGAGCGGCCGACGATTTCCTGGTGGACCGGATAGACCTGCGCTCCGTTCGAGGTCACCGGCTCGGCACTGTCGTATCGGTCCGCCAGTGGTGAATCGATGGTGCTCCACTCGGCGCACGGATACGACCCCTGCATTGCCCCGCCTTTCACCGGTGCGCGTGTGCTGTTTCGCGCCTACCATAGTCCCCATCGCGGCCCATAAGCCCCGTATTTGCCAGGTGTCTTCGGCAGCAAACACCTGGTCGGACGACCTGCGAATGAGACCGGTTTTCGCAGGTCGCCCGACGTGTTCCCCCGGTCCGCGCGGTGTGTCGTGCGGGCACCCGGCCAGTCGTCATGTTTACTCGTGGCCGACGTACCAGCGAACGAGTGAAAGGTAAGGACATATGGCTCTGCCCACGATGACCCCCGAACAACGCTTTGAGGCGCTGGCCAAGGCCGCCGCGGTGCGCAAGGCCCGCTCCGAGTTGATCGCGCAGGTGAAGAAGGGTTCGGTCAGCCTGGCCGAGGTGCTCAAGCGCGCGGACAAGGAAGACCTGGTCAAGAAGACCAAGGTGGCCGCGGTCATCAAGGCCCTGCCGGGCATCGGCCCGGTCAAGGCCGCCAAGCTCATGGACGAGGCCGAGATTCCCGCCGACCGCCGCATCGGCGGCCTGGGATCCCGCCAGCGCACCGCTCTGCTGGAGGCGTTGAGCTCGTAGTCTCGAGGGGTCGCCTGCCGGGCCGAACGTGGCCCGGCGGCCAACCACTCCTCCCCGCCACGGTTCTCAGCAAAACGCCCCGTAAACGGCCGATTTGGTCCGGGCGGTCTCATCCGATAACCTTGCTGAGCACCACCGGTCCGGGTGGCGGAATGGCAGACGCGCTAGCTTGAGGTGCTAGTGCCCGTATTAGGGCGTGGGGGTTCAAGTCCCCCTCCGGACACACTGTCGGAAGAGCTCTCCCTGCATAAAGGGAGAGCTCTTTTTCGTTCAGTTTCGACCTCTCGTGACCAGATCGTTGTCGCTCTGCTCCCAAGTCAGAGGTCGAACCTGACGGCCAGCACCATCTTGATGAAGTCCAGCATCTCCTGAGTCGCCGTCCCGTCGTAGGTCCCCGATTCCAGCACGGCTCGCACGCACGGGATGAACCGATGCACCGCCAGCACGCGGCCCTCATCCCATCCCACCGAGAAGATCCGCAGATCCTGCGGCATTTCCCGGGCCTCGACGACCGGCACCGCCACCGCGACATCGCGATGGCGCAGCAGTGCCGGACCATCGACGATCACCACCGTCAGGTAGCCGTCGCCCGCGGCGATGGTGTAGATGTCGCCTTGGCGCAGCTCCCTCACAAGGGCAGGCCCATACCGATGCGCAGCAGGTCGGAATCGCTGTGCTTGGGCGGGTTCGCCTTCTCGTGAGCGGCAATACGCCGCATCTCCTTGTCTGCGAGCCGTTGCAGAACAGCCCGATTGATTTCAGCACTGACATTGCCCTGCGCGCTGGCGCGCAGGGCCTCGGCCGTCGCATCCGGGAGGCTGATATTCAGTTTCGCCATAGCACCACGGTAAAGCGTGACGCTTTACCGTGGCAAGCCGCCGCGACTGCCGCCCGCCCACCAGCGCCCAACGTCTGGGCCTCAGACCGCACCGGCACTTCCGCGCGCCTGACCGCCGTCAAAATTCGCGAACGACACGCCCGCCGCAACCCTGTCGACTGCCGTCACGATTGGTGAACAACCGCCGTCAGCGACTAACGGGATCCGCTCACGCGGCGTCGAGAGTAGTCGCCAATACCCGCGCCGCACACCAAGTTGCGTCAACAATGTGGCAGGAACCCAGACTATCGTCTGCCACATTTCCGACGCACTGCTGCTTGCGGTCCGTCTCATGCACCAACTCAACTGGCAACGGACACCCCCGGTCCAGGGTGAAAAGCAGTGAGCCGGTGCGTCCTTCGCTGATCGCGTCATCGTTGGTGTGATCAGGTAACCGAGATCGCGGTAGCGGATGGTGCCGGTGCCGATGCTGTATCCGCTGAAATCGTGAATCGTGGGTATTGATGGGTTCTTCTGGGATATTTGTGGTTTCACCGACCGGGCTCATCCGGCGAGGGCGGGGCAGGCTTGTCGCAGAGTCTCCCAAACCCTGTGTGGTGCACGGAATTCAGGATCGGAGCGGTAGATCTCGGCGATGGCGGTAGCGGTATCCAGTTGCTGGGCGGCCGCGTCGATTGTGGCGGCCGGGATCGGCGGCTGCGCGCCGGGTACATGGCTCAATACCGGCTGTCCGGGGTCGAGAATGCCGTAGGCGATACTGGATTCGATCTGCCGGTCGCACTGGCACGGGTTGGCGCGGTCGACGAGGCCGCAGCGGTCGGCGATGATTGCCCGCATGGTTTTGCGGGCGCGGGCGAGCCGCTGCCGGAACGCGGCCCGGGTGATGCCCAGCGCCTCGGCCCCCTCGCTGTCGGGCAGCCCGATGAGGTCGCCGAGCAGGTAGGCGATGCGCAGGTCTCGGGTGAGCGCGAGCAGCATGCCGTAGGTGCAGGCGAGCCGCACCTCCCCGGCGAGCAGCCGGAACTCGGCCTCGTCGAAGCGATCCGGCGGGGCGGGCGCGAGATTGCGGTCGATCCAGTCGGCGAACGGTTCCGGCCCGGCCACACTCAGTTCGGCCGGTCCGCGCGTGCTGCGCAGCAGATAGCGGGACGCGATCGTGTACACCCAGGCGGTCAGCTTCGACCGGCCCTGGAACTCCGAGAGGTGGGTGACGACGAGAATGAGGATTTCCTGGGTGGCATCGGCCGCGGCCTCCGGATCCGAACTGAATCGCAGCGCCAGCCGGAACACGGGATCCTGCAGTTCCCGGCACAGGTGCTCGAGCGAGGCCGCGTCACCGGCGACCGCTCGGCCGGCCAGACCCTCGAGGTCCGGCCGGACCGCGGCCTCACGCATCGGCGAACTCGACGGTTGCGTGCTCCATCGACACCATCTCCTTGATGAACGCGAAGGCGGCGGCGCATTCGGGCACCGCGCCGATCCCGGCCGCCGCGGCGTCCGCGGCGGCTCGGTCGCGCCATTGCACCACATCCAGCCAGGTGCGCTCGTCGAGGCGGACCAGCCGCAGCGATACGAACCCGTCGAACTTCTCGCGCAAGGCGGTCAGCATCGCCGGACGCGCGGCCAGCATCGCCTCGGCATCGGACGGATCGACGGTGAAGCGCGCCAGTTCCATGACAGCCATGTTTCTCTCCTCGAGTGATCGAATGATTCGACACAAGATGAGAGACCGGGCGGATCGCGACTGTGACAGCCGATTATCGGTGATGGCGGTCACAGTTCGCCGGAACTCGGTGGGCGCTGCGCCATTACCAGGACGGCCGGAGATTTGTGAGGCATCCATTCGGTATTGATGCGGACGAGGGGAGTGGTAGCGAATTCGCTGGCCAGTCTCGTGGCAGCCCGGCCGTGGGTCAGGGGGGAGCCGGGTCGACAGATCGGCGATGACGGCGGTGGAGTCCTCCCAGAGCTGCCAGACATTGATGCCGTAGATGAGGTCGAAGCCGTGCAGGTCGGCGTCGAGTGCGGTGGCGTCGCCGAGCCGTAGTTCGAGCAGTCCGGGGGCGACGAATTGCCGGTTGCGGCGGTGGGCTTGGCGCCGCATCACCGGTGAGACATCGACGCCGATGATGCGGCCCTCGGGCACCCGACGACATGTCTCGCGCAGGGTCACGCCCGGTCCGTAGCCGAGTTCGAGAACACGTGCGTCGCGGTTCGGTGCGAGTTTGTCGATCGCCCATCGACCTCGGCTGACACTGCTGGGCCGATGGGCCATGATCACCCCGGCGAGTGATCCGAGGGGTCCCCGCGGGCGGGCGAACTGCGTCATGAGCGTGTCGGTGAATGGCACGGCCCTGCTCCTGGATTCGTTGGGCTATGTCTTTCGCCGACCAGGCTTCCCGGCACACCGGGCTGAACTCTAGCCTGATTCGTCGGCTGAATCGGGGATTCGCGGGTTTACGCGGCGGGCGGGCGCGTTATGCCGCGCCGTAGTTCGCCGACGGTGTGTCCGACACGAGGCTGCTCCAGCCTGCGGGAGGAGCGCAGTTGCCACGGGACGCTGGTGACCATCACTCCGGCCTCGAACAGCAGCCGTGTCTTCAGGCGCAGGGAACTCTGGTTGTGGAGCAGGTTCTCCCACCAGTGGCCGACGACGTATTCGGGGATGTAGACGCTCACGACGTCGCGAGGATGGTCTCGGCGCAGGCGTTTGATGTAGTCGATGAGGGGCCGGGTGATCTCCCGGTAGGGCGATTCGATCACCTTGAGCGGGATGGTCACCGCATGCCGATCCCAATCCTGGTGCAGCAGAAGGGTATCGGTGTCGTCCACGTTGACGGTGAGGGCAGTGATCGTGTCCGGCCGCGTGGCACGCGCGAACTGGACGGCACGCTGGGTGGCCTTGTGCCAGCCGGAGACCAGCACGATCGCGTGCACCCGGCTGGGCAGGGTGGCGGTTTCCGCGTCGATGGTGAGCTCGGCGCGCACCGCGCGATAGTGGCGGTTGATGGCGTACATCAGCGCGACGAGGACCGGGATGGCGAAGACGACCAGATACGCGCCGTGGGTGAACTTGGTGACCATGACGACCACGAGCACGACACCGGTGAAGCAGGCGCCGAAGGCGTTGATGAATCGGGCACGGTGGAATCGCCTTCGATCAGTGGGGCTTTCGGTTTCGGAGAGGGTGCGGTTCCAGTGCCGCACCATGCCGATCTGGCAGAGCGTGAAGGAGGTGAAGACGCCGACGATATAGAGCTGGATCAACCGGGTGGCGGAGCCGTCGAAGGCGTAGACGAGTGCGCCCGCGACGATGGCGAGTAGGACGATGCCGTTGGAAAAGGCAAGCCGGTCGCCACGGGTGTGCAACTGGCGAGGCATATAACGATGCTAGGCGAGAATCGAATTCAGCAGCGGGAAGCCGTTGTAGGCGGTGTTGGCGGCGAGGATCAGGATGAGCGCGGTGGTGACCGTCAGGTAGTAGAAGGCGAGACTGCTGCCGCCGAACACAGCCGCGGCGATTTGCGCGATCACGGTGCGCTGCGGGTCGGTGGCACAGTCACCGGGAAATCCGATCAGGGCGCAGGTGTTCTAGGTGACACGAGTATCCGATATGAGGGCCAAGGCGGTGACGCCGGAGAACATGGTGATGGAGATGGCTCCCATGGCCGCCATGGTGAGAGCGGCATTGCGCGCCTTGGGCTTCCGGAATGCCGGTACACCGTTGGAGATGGCTTCGGCGCCTGTGAGCGCGGTACAGCCGGAGGAGAAGGCGCGCAATACCAGGAACGCCAGTGCCGCCGTGCCGAGACCGACCTGCTCGGCGTGGACTCCGTAGTGCGCGCTCTCGGCGACCGGTGCATCGCCGGTGAGAGTCTTGCCCAATCCGAGAACGATGATCGTGAGGACCCCGGCGATGAATGCGTAGGTGGGAATCGCGAAAGCGCGCCCGGACTCACGAACCCCCCGCAGGTTCATCGCGGTGAGGAACGCGATGAATCCGAGGTTGATTACGACCCGGTAGGGATTCAATTCCGGCACAGCGGAAATGATGTTGTCCACACCCGCGGCGATCGATACCGCCACGGTCATGACGTAATCGACCAGCAGCGCGGCCGCCACGACCAACCCCGGCAAAGGTCCCAGGTTCTTCGCGACCACTTCGTAAGAGCCACCGCCGGACGGATACGCCTGTACCACTTGCCGATACGACAGGACCACCACGGCGAGCAGCACCACCACGGCGCAGGCGATCCATGGCGCCAGATGAATGTAGGCCAGCCCGCCGAGAGTAGGGATGAGCAGAATCTCCTGCGTCGCGTACGCCACCGACGACAGGGGGTCGCTGGCGAAGATCGGCAGCGCTAGACGTTTCGGTAGCAGGGTTTCGCCGAGCCGGTCGCTGCGGAACGGGCGTCCCAGAATGAGCCGCTTGAATACGCCGATCGGAGCCGCCACGACAAGCCAGGGTAAAACCGCCGCGGTGCAGCGGAACTGGCCTCAGATGTATGGATTTCGTTAAGAACGTGAACCGCACCACACAGAAGGCGTCAATGCCGAAGTGGCGCGAACAGGGCGCGACTACGGTCCTGAACCGATGGACACACCGCCCCCGAGGCTCCCTCGATGAACCGACCCGCTGCGGATCTCACTGACCTGTGTGCTCTCGTCAGCCACCGCAATGTGGTCGAGACGTTGGACCTGCTTGCCCACACCTCTGCCACCGTCACCGAACTTGCCGCGGCCATCCCCGGCGGCCGACGCACGGTGCAGCCGGCATTGCGTGTCCTCGCCGCGGCCGGGCTCGCAACTCATGGCCACGGCAGTTGGGACTGTGCGCACGCGGGGGCAGACCCGGTGCGATTGACCGAGCGAGGGTGGCGCACCGTCGAAGCGTTGTCCAGTGTCGAGGGATGGACGGAGATGTACGAGCAGTCCGATGCGGCGCCGCGTTGATCCGCGAGCGATCACACGAGATCGGCGAAGGACTCCACGCAGGCGATGGTTCCGGAGACGATCAGTTGATCTCCGTCTGCGACGACGGTTTCCGTTGTAGCGTACGTGAATTCGCCGCCACGGCGTTTGATGGCGACCACAGTGACATTGAATTGCTCGCGCAGTCCGCTCTTGGTGAGGGTAGTGCCGATGACCGTGCGCGGGGCGGTAGTGCGCACCATGGCGTAATCATCGTCGAATTCGATGTAGTCGAGCATGCGGCCGGTGACCAGATGCGCGATGCGTTCACCCATATCGAATTCCGGCAGCACCACCCGGTGGGCGCCGATGCGTTCCAGGATGCGGCCGTGCTGGCGGCTGGTGGCCTTGGCCCAGATGCGGGGGATCTTGAAATCGACCAGCAGCGAGGTGGTGAGAATGCTCGCCTCCAGGTCGGTGCCGATGCCGACCACGGCATGGGGAAAGTGGGGGACCCCGAGCTCTTCGAGTGCTTCCTGGTCGGTGGTGTCGGCGACCGCGACGTGGGTCAGGTCATTGGAGAACTGTTGCACCAGGCGTGGATCGGAGTCGATGGCCAGCACCTCCGAACCGTGCACGACGAGTTCGCGGGCCAGTGAACTGCCGAAGCGGCCGAGGCCGATGACGACCACCCGGGTGGTCGGGTGTTTGGGGGGTTTGGCGTTCCTACCCAACAATGGGGCGCTCCTCCGGTAGCTCGTAGCGACGTTCGTATTCGCGCAGCGCAAGCGCGGATGCCAGGGTTATCGGTCCGACGCGGCCCAGGAACATCACAAGGACCAGCAGCAGGTGCCCGGCGGCGGGCAGATCGGCGGTGATGCCTGTGGACAGGCCGACCGTTCCGAAGGCCGACACCACCTCGAACAACACTGCGTCCAGCCGGTGGACGGACAGGCCGAGCAAGATCGTGGTGGCGATCATGACGACGCCGACGGCGAGCAGGACCACGGTGATGGCCTGGCGCTGGACGGACGCGGCCAGACGCCGTCCCATCACGTGCACGCTGGGCTGGCCACGGACCTCGGCATAGACGACGAAGGCCAGCAGCGCGAAGGTGGTGACCTTGATACCACCGGCCGTGCCGGCGCTGCCGCCGCCGACGAACATGAGTACATCATTGACCAGCAAGGTGGTGGAGTGCATGGAACCCACATCGACCGAGTTGAATCCAGCGGTGCGAGGACTCAATCCGTGGAAGGCGCCCGCCAGCAATCGACCAGGGTAGGAAAGCGTGCCCAGGGTGCCCGGATTGCTCCACTCGAGAGCGGTCACGAGCACTACACCCAGCACGGTCAGGCCGCCGTAGGTCAGCACGGTGACCTTCGTGTGTAGCGACCAGCCGAGCACGGGGGTTCCGCGCAGCCGCGCTCGTAGCGCACGCACCGTCTCGAAGACCACCGGAAATCCGATGCCGCCCAGGACGAAGGCGATTGTGATGGGCACGATGATCCACGGATCGGCGACATGCCGCACGAGACTGTCCTCGTGCAGCGCGAAACCTGCATTGTTGTAGGCCGAAATGGCATGGAACACGCCGTAATACAGTGCCGAACCGAAAGATTCGTCGGTGCTGGTGAACCGGCGCGCAGTCAGGATCGACGCGGTCACGAATTCGATTGCCAGGCTCATCGCCACGACGCCGAGCACCACCCGGCGAGTCTCACCCAATCGCAGCGCCTTCGTCTCGGCCTGCGCGATCAACTGCATACGCAGCCCCATTCGGCGGGCGACCAACAGCCCCAGCAGAGAGGCGGCGGTCATGATGCCGAGTCCGCCGACCTGAATGAGCCCCAGCACCAGCGCTTCGCCGAAACCGGACCAGTAGGTCGAGGTGTCGACAACGACAAGACCGGTCACGCAGATCGCCGAGGTTGAGGTGAACAGCGCCGTAACCGGATCGGTCCACGTGCCGGACTCCGAAGAGATCGGCAAGGTCAGCAGCGCCGCGCCGAGGAGATTGACCGCCAGAAAGCCCACGACGGTGAGTCGCGCCGGATGCCCGAGCGGACCCAGTCGGCGGACCACCGGTTGTGCCTTGCGCGGCATGCGATCAGCGCGCAGGGAACGGCCGCGTGCGCACCGCCCCGGCAGTAGTTGTGCTCGACAATGCTTCCCCTCGGGCTTGTCCGGGCGTCATCGCACGGGTTGGTAGTGCCCGGCGATCCTAACGGTTCGTTTACGGTGCATCGTCGAAGCACCCGGCCCGACGTCGCCTGCGCGTCGGCGGCTACCACCACTGTGTGATCATCGCGATGCGTCGTCCCAGCACAGGAGCCAGTGAGCGGGCGTAGCTGGCGGTGAGATGGTGCTCGTCGCGGTAGATGAGGACGTTGCCCTCGGCGACACGGCAGCGGTCCGGGCGGCATACCGCATCGGTCAGGTCAGGTCGAGCGGGAAGACATAACGGTGCCTCGGCATAGGACGGTTCGTCCACCAGCACCAGCGGGCAGCCTTCCTTCAGGAAGGTGACGATGCGGAACCCGTTATCGCGGGAGAGGACTTCGAGCGCGGGAATCCAGTGCTCGGAATGTGAGCCGCCGACAACCGCGATGGCGCGTCCGGCGGTCGTATCGCCGTAGGTGCAGCTGCGCACCTCGCGATTCGGGGTGATACAGCCGTCGAAGGTCGGCGGCGGGGCACGCCCGCCGCGATGCTTCGCGCCCAGGCGGGCATCGAGATCCAGGGCGCGGCCACGGCGAGCGCGGCTCCGGCCAGCAACTCCCAGATCCGGGCGCCGCTGTCGTAATATGTCCAGGCCTGATGCTGGGTCGTGCCGATCGCGGCATACCAGAACGAAACCAGTGCGCCGAGCACCACCAGGGCCAGTAGAGCGGCGCGGTGGCGGGTCGACCGCGGCCGGACCCGAACCCAGATCGCGATCACGGCCAGGATCGCCAGTTAGAACTGGCCTTGTACCGCCATGGACCACAGGTGCTGTAGCTGACTGATCGAGGGATCGGGTGCGACGTAGTCCATTTCCGCCGTGGCCAGATACCAGTTCTGGAAGTAGAAGCCCGACGCGACCAACTGTGCCGAGATCTCATCCCACTGCGTGTAGGGCCGCGCCACCACGGTGGCCGCGGCAACCGCGACGAGCACCACGATCAACGCGGGGAACAACCTGCGTCCGGTGCGCCGCAATGTCTGGGCGGCCTCGGCGGCACCGGTGGTCTCGGTGCGGCGCAACACCATGCCGGTGAAGAAGAATCCGGACAGCACCAGGAAGACGTCCACGCCACCGGACACCCGCCCCATCCACACATGGAAGGCCACCACCAGCGCGATCGCGACGCCGCGCAAACCATCCAGGTCGTCCCGGTAACCGGGTCGTAGTGAATTCTCCGGCAGCCGATTTCGGGTATCCGACCGGACAGGCGCCAGTGAACCCGGGATACGAGGACGCACGAGAACTCCCACGACGAGACGGCCCCGACCTGACCAACAAGGTGGGGTTGCCGACCAGACTTCCCGGCGCTCCGCTCATAAACATGCCCGAGCACTTGTGCCGGTGGCAAACCGTGATCCGTCAACCCCTTCACGGTATTTTGATTTGCGTCACGGCAATCCTTACGGCATCTTTACTGGCGGGGTGCCGGGAAGTCTGGTCGGCACCACGATCCCGAACCGCGGATCGTGGTCTGCTGATCGATCGAACGGTGGGGATCATGACGCTGGTATTGGCGTTCGGGTTGGTGCTGCTGGTCAGTGTCGCCCTGTCCGGGGTGGCGGCGCGGACCGTATTGTCCACGGCGCTGCTGTTTCTGGTGGCCGGCGCACTTCTCGGTCCGGGCGGATTCGCTGTAGTGGAAATCGATCCGGATGACCACGTGGTGGTCCTGCTGGCCGATGTCGCCCTGTTCACCGTGCTCTTCACCGACGGGCAGCGCGCGAATCTGCCCGCGCTGCGCGAGAATTGGCGGCTGTCGGGGCGGGCTCTCGGGCTGGGTATGCCGTTGACCATGGTGCTGATCGCGTTGCCCGCGCACTGGCTGGTCGGATTGGATTGGCCGACGGCGTTTCTGGTGGGCGCGATCCTCTCGTCGACCGATCCGGTGTTCGCGTCCGCGATCGTGGGCCGCAATGACGTGCCGTTGCGGCTGCGGCGACTGCTGAATGTGGAGTCCGTCCTCAACGACGGCTTGGCCCTGCCGTTCGTGCTGATCTTCCTGGCCACCGCCGCGCACCGCGACTCCGGACTGGGCACCATCGGCATCGAACTGGTGCTGGGCCTGGTGTTCGGTATCGCCATCGCCGCGGCGGTGGCGCTGGCCTGGCGGCTGCCGATCCTGACCGCGGAGCCGCGCCTACAGGCCTTGGGGCCGTTGGCCATTGCGGTGACCCTGTACGCGGCCTGCCACCTGACTCATGCCAACCCGTATCTGGCGGCGTTCGCCGCCGGGTCGACGCTGGCGACGTTGGACAGGGTGGCCGCCGAGGTTTTCGAGCCGTTCGGCGATCTGCTCTCCGAACTCACCAAATTCGCCGCCCTGCTGGTCTTCGGCGCGCTCATTACCCCGGAACGCCTGTCGCACCTGGGTTTCGGCGGCTGGGCCCTGGCCATCGTGGCCATCATCCTGGTACGCCCGGCAGCCATGCTGCTGTCGTTGATCCGCACCCCGCTGACCGGGCAGGAGCGCGCCGCGGCGGCCTGGTTCGGCCCGAAGGGCTTCGCCTCGGTCGTCTACGGCCTACTGGCCCTGCAATCGGGCATACCGAGCAGCGAGCTGGTCTTCGACCTCGTCGCGGTGACCATCGCATTGTCGATCGTGCTGCACTCCTCCACCGACGTGCCGGTGGCGCGGGTGCTGCGGGTGGAGCCGATGGACGATCTGCCGGCCGGGCACGCCGCGTCCGCGCCGACCGAGTCGATGCCCGGTAGGAGCTGAACGGCTATGCGGGACAACGAGGGTCGCCGAAAGAGGGCCCGATGCCAGAACGAGCCGGTGCGATGAGCGGCCCGATACTACCGCTGATCGCCGGTATCGCGAGCAGCACTGCGTTCGGGGCGGTGTGCGGGCTGGCCTATCACCACGTGATCGTGCCGTTCAACGAAGCATTTCGATCCCACGGCCGTCCCAGCTTCACCGGCAGGAGACCGGCCTTGGCGGTGGGGCACAGCTGCACCAGCGAGCACCCGCCGGAAGACTGCCCGTGCCCGCCGCGCCGCAGGCGCACCGTCGTCATGTACCAGGGCGTTGACTGGCGGCGCAGCTGGCACGCGGTCACCGGCCGCTACCCGCTCGGAACCGAGATTCCGGTGCACGTCAGCTACCGGACGAACCGACCCCATCCGCTGACCTGGACCACGGCCGTCCACGGAGCTCTCCGTGGTGCGGCCGGTTGAGCCGGGTTCGGTATTGCGACGGCGGTGCTCACCGCCGTCCTGATAGTGATCTGAAAGGCAGGCACGCGCATGACTTCAGTCGCTCGTGGCGACGAGACTTCCGGGCTCCTGGTATGACTCGGCAACCCGGTCTCGCTGTCGCCGAATTGGCGTCCGGCCCGGTCGAATACCGCCTCGACCGGCGCGGCCATGACACTGTCGCGATCTTTCACGGCGGCCACATGCGCGCGGAGATCGCGCTCGGTGAGCAGGTTTACGCCGATGCCGGATACACCGTGCTGGTGCCCTCGCGTCCCGGCTACGGACGGACGCCGATCACGACGGGTACGACACCGGCGGGCTTCGCCGATGTCTTCGCCGAGTTGTGCGCGCACCTCGGCGTCCGGCGGCTGGTGGCAGTCGTGGGGATCTCGGCGGGCGCCCGCACCGCGATCACCGTGGCCGCGCGGCACCGCACGCTTGTCTCGCGCCTGATTCTGGAGAGTGCGCAGAGCTTCGCACCATGGCCGGATCGGCGCACACGTTTCGGCGCGCAAGTGGTGTTTCATCCCGCCGTTGAGAAGGCGACGTGGGCTCTGACACGGACGCTACTGGATGCCTTGCCGCAGACGGCGTTGCGCTCTCTGCTCGGAAGCCTCACCGGTAAACCCGTTCGCGAGGTGGTGTCCGCGCTCACCCCTGCGGACCGTGCGGCGGTGATCGCTCTACTGCGGGCAATGCGTTCCGGCACAGGGTTTCTCAACGATCTTCGGGAATGCCCGGACGTGGCGGCTCAGATTGCCCAACCCGCACTGGTGATCGCCTCGCGCAACGATGGAGCAGTACCCTTCGCCCATTCCGAGATGCTGGCCGCGGCGATTCCGCGTGCTCGTCTGCTCGAGAGCGTCGCCGACAGCCACCTGATTTGGTTCTCCGCCGACTATCCGGACATTGCCGGGCAGATCGAGCGGTTTCTGGCCGCGCCGCGGAGCATTTAGGCGAACGCCGTCATTCTCAGGTCGTCCGGCGGTCGGAGATCATCTTGGTGCTGCGCAAACTGCTGCGCATCCAGCAAGTCGTGCTGTCGGTCAACCGGGCCTACATCTCCTCCTCCGCCTCCCGCACCGAACCGCCGTTCCACTTGCATGCGGTGAGCTCGGTGATCTTGCGAACTGCCCATTACCGTGGCGCCCTCACCTTCGGTACACCCGGTTGGTTACTTGACCGGGTAGTGCCAAGCTGGGGCAATGGGAGTTGCGCTGGTCCTGATTCTGTTCGTCGCCGTGTCCGTTCTCTTCGTGGTGTTCTCTTCGTACAACACCTTTGTCCGGCAGCGTCATACGATCGAGGAATCGTGGCGTCAGATCGGTGTCGAGTTGCAGCGGCGGCATGATCTGATTCCCAGTCTCGTCGAAACCGTCCGCATCGCAGCGGGATTCGAGCAGCAAGCGCTGCTGGCCGTGGTGGAGGCGCCGGCGGCGGCGATGCAGGGACGGCACGCGCCCCATGTCGGTCACGGTCGCCAGGGGCAGTTGGAATCCGCGCTCAGCGGTGCGTTGCACGACTTCTTCGGATTGGCGGAAAGCTACCCTCAGCTACGGTCGAACCAAAATTTCCTGCACCTGCAGCGGCAGCTCGCCGAGGCCGAGGACCGGATCGCCGCGGGGCGTCGGTTCTTCAACGGCAATGTGCGGCAATACAATACGCGATTGCAGACGGTGCCCTCCCGGCTCACCGCCGAGATGTTTTCGTTCACTCCGGCCGAATACTTCGAACTTGCCGACGGGCAGGCCCGCCAGGCACCGCAGATCGGGGGCATCTGGAACCAGGCCCAGCCGCAGGTAGCACGGAAACCCCAAACACCGTATCCGCCAAAGTCTTTCCCGCCAGTGCACTGACGGCCCGGATCGGTCATGGAATGGTTGATGTTGCCGGTGCTCTGCCCGTTGCTGATGGGCATCCTGGCGATCGTCGCCGCTGCTACCAGTACCTCGCAGCAGGAGAAGGCCCGTCGGCTGGAGATGGCTCACCGCCACCAGTGGGCACAGCACAACGGCCTGCACTGCACGCCGAACGACCACAGTATCGCCATGCTTTCGGTACGTGCGCCGTTCGGCATCGGCAGCGACCGGATCGGGCACGACGTCTTCCGGGGCAGTCACCGGGGGGCGCGCGATGGTCTTCGGGGAATACCGCTACACCACCAAGAATGACAAATCGACTGTTGTCCATCACTGGCAGTTCGTCGCGCTGGCGATGCCGGCACCCCGCCCGTGGCTGAGCGTCAGCCGGGACACCGGCAGCGGATTGTTCTCTCGCCGTGGCCGGAAGGGGCTGCTGCTGGAGAGTCAGGAGTTCAATGAGCGTTTCCGAATCGACACCGGCAGTGAACGTTTCGCCTACGACGTGCTCAACCCGCGGACCATGGAGTGGTTGCTGGCCGACATCCGGGCCAACACGGTCGGGTTCAGGTTCGAAGGCCAGTGGGCGATCACGGTGCGCGCGGGCCGGCTGCGACCGGAAGAAGTGCTGTTCTACGCCGACTTCCTGAACGATGTGATCGGGCTCGTACCGGATTTCGTGTGGCGGTACTGAACAAGAGACACCATCGGCTTGGTGCTGCCCAAGTATTCACACCCGAACAAGGGCCACCAGGATCATCATCCGATGTGCTGTGCCGTGCACGAACAGCACCCCGCTCGATTCCGTGGAATGTGGTTGCCCGGGTCCGTCGGCATGACAATGATCCCGGTGTGAGCAATGGCGCCTGTATCCGTTCGTTGGCTCCCACCGATCCTGAGCCGATCGCCGCGGCGTTCGCTGCGCTGGGGTGGGCAACCAAGCCTGTCGAGCAGTACCTCGGCTACCTCGCTGAGCAGGAGGCCGGCACTCGTGTATGCCTTGTCGCAGAGCTGGATGCGACATTCGTCGGATACTGCACGCTGCGTCGGACGTCGCCTTATGAACCGGTCCGCGCCAACGGGATACCCGAGATCGAGGATCTGAACGTACTTCCACAGCATCGCAACCAGGGGATCGGCACAGGGCTGCTCGACGCGATCGAGGAGGTAGCGCGGGAACAGTGCCACGTGGTTGGGCTTGGGGTCGGTTTGTCCGTCGACTATGGTCCAGCGCAGCGGCTCTACTTCCGGCGCGGCTACCTGCCCGACGGACGCGGAATTGTCTACAACAATCAACCTGTCGAATATGGCAGGACGATCACACTGGACGACGATGCCACCCTCATGCTCACACGCAACCTCTCGAAATGATGTCGTACCTCAACCGGCCGTCGCCAAGCTTCTCCCCACCGTGGTCGGTCATGTGCCCCACGCGCCTGGCGGCCGGATTGCGCTGCCGCACTGGACTTTCGAGGTGTCCGGAACCGATCGCGGCACCCTCACCGAAGTCCGGCTCCGGCGCCGCGCCGACGGACCCCGGTCCTGACGCCGACGGGAGCTTCGAGGCCGGTACCTCGGCAGGAGAGTGACCGTCGAGCATCCTCTCGATGTCCTCGGCGACTTGTTTGCGATGCAACAGAACCGCCTTTCAAGGAGTCAGCCAGTTTGGCCAGCACCGTTGCAGGGCTGGACGTGAATGTCGGGTGGGTAGTGCATGATTCGCTCCGGGCGGATGCGTTCGTCTGCGAGGGTTGCCGAGAATGTGAGGAGTGGGGTGCGGGTGGCCAGGATCAGGGGGCGGGACCGGCTGCGGTTCTGGTTCGACCGGACGATGGATCGCGGGACTCCGGCATTGATCGGCTGGCTGGGTATGGCGTCGGCGGTGCTGATCGCGGTGATCACGGTGCTGGCCACGCTGCTAGCCCCGGCCGATGTCGCGGGGGTCAAGGGCGGCTGGGTGGGTGTGGCGTGGATGAGTCTGCTGCGCACGCTCGATCCCGGGACGATGGGCGGCGACGACGCGACCGTGTTCAGCGTGCCGTTCCTGGTGTTGATGCTGGCGGTGACGCTCGGCGGGGTCTTCATCGTCAGTTCGTTGATCGGTGTGCTGGTGACCGGTGTGGAGCAGCGGATCGCGCAGCTGCGCAAGGGCCGTGCGCCGTTGATCGAGGCCGGGCATACAGTGGTGCTGGGTTGGTCGGATCAGGTGTTCACCGTGGTGGCCGAGCTGGTCGGCGCGAACAAGGGCTCGCGTCGTTCGAGTGTGGTGATTCTGGCCGATCGGGACAAGGTCGATATGGAGGATCAGATCCGGGCCCGGGTCGGCGACACCGGCCGCACGCGGGTGACCTGCCGGTCGGGCAGCCCGCTCAAGCGGATCGATCTGGACCTGGTCAGCCTCGACACCGCCAAGGCGATCATCGTGCTGCCGCCGCCGGGCGACGACGCCGATATCGACGTGATCAAAGCCTTGCTGCTGCTGAACAATCGGTCGTGGCCGACGCGGCGCCCGCATGTGGTCGCCGCGGTGCAGCAGTCGGAGAACCTGGCCGCGGCCCGGCTGGCCGCCGACGCGGACACCCTCGTCATCGACGCCGAGGACATCACCGTACGGATCGTGGTGCAGTCGCATCGCCAGTCCGGTCTGTCCACGGTGTGCACCGACCTGCTCGACTTCGCCGGCAACGGAATCTATCTGCGGACCGAGCCCGCCCTGGCCGGGCGCACGTTCGGTGACGCGCTCAGCGCCTATCACCTCGGCTGTCCGCTGGGACTTCGGCGCGGTGACGGGACAGTGGCGGTGAACCCGCCGATGGACACCGTGATCGCCACCGACGATCAGATCATCCTGCTCGCCGAGGGCGATCAGTTGGTGCGGATGGCGACCGAGCCGGTACCGGTAGTCACCGCGGCTCTGTCGAACCTCCCCGACGACACCCCCACGCCCGTTCCCGACCGGACCCTGCTGGTCGGCTGGAACGCGCGTGGCCCTTGGATTCTCGGCCTGCTCGACGAGTACGTCCCGCCTGGATCGGTGCTCGATATCGCCGCCCCGCATCCCCCGCCCGACGAGGTCACCGACAGCCTACGGGACAACCTGACCGTCGGCTACCAGGTTTGCGAACCGACCAGCCGGCGCTCACTGGAAGCGTTGAACCCGGGCAGCTACCAGCACGTCATCGTGCTCACCGACGACACGCTCGAGGAGGACCACGCCGACGACCGCACCCTGGTCACCCTGCTGCATCTGCGTGACATCGAAGTCCGCATCGGCGACCCGTACTCGATCGTCACCGAGATGAACGACGACACCAACCGGGAAATCGCACAGGTCACCAAGGCCGACGACTTCATCGTCAGCAGCAAACTGATCAGCCTGCTGCTGACCCAGCTCGCCGAAAACCGCCATCTGCAAGCAGTGTTCACCGACTTGTTCGATCCCAGCGGCTCGGAGATCTATCTCAAACCCGCCCCGGACTACGTCACCACCGACACGCAGATCAACTTCGCCACCCTCGTCCACGCCGCGCGGTCGCGCGGTGAGGCGGCGATCGGCTACCGCCTGCACCACCACGCGGACCAGCCACCGGCCTACGGCGTCACCCTCAACCCGCCCAAGGACACCGCGATTACCTTGACCGCACTCGACAGCGTGATCGTGGTCGCCGAAAACTGAACCCCGCCACGATCGGCCAGTCACGTCAGCGCCGATGTGGCGGCATCGGTTGTCCAGCAACAAGCCCTTCGACAACGCACATGTGCACGTGAACCTGAGCGCAGGTTGGTGCCGAAACGGGTTTGGGGCTGACTATCGTTTCGGTGGTGAAGCGTGTGCTGATTACCGGCATGTCAGGGGCGGGCAAGTCATCCTTGCTGGACGAACTCGCCGGACGTGGCTATCGGACCGTCGATACCGACTATGGCGGCTATCGCCAGATGATCGACGGCGAGAGGTTGTGGCGCGAGGACACGATCGACGCACTGTTGTCCCAGGCTGATCCGGAATCGAGCGGGGTGTTGTTCGTGCAGGGCACGACACGCAACCAGACCGTGTTCTACCCTCGTTTCGACCACATCGTCCTGCTCAGCGCTCCGGCCGAGGTCCTCGTCGAACGATTGAAGACGCGCACGAGCAATCCTTATGGGAAGGACCCGGCCGAGTTGGCCGAGACGCTCGAGTTTGTGGAAACTGTCGAGCCCTTGCTCCGAGAAGCCGCCACCCTCGAAGTCGTGACAACGGTGCCGGTCACACAGGTCGCCGACATCGTGCTGGCCCACGTGCTCTGACCGGTGTCCTCCCCTGTTTGGTGGTCGGCTGGCGTTGACGGATGCTGTAGAAGCCTCATAGCGGGATTTGGACGGTCGCCAGTGCGACCTCATGGTCCGATCGCTGTGCGGTGGTGTCCCCTGACCGGTCAATCGTGGTCGAGACCAGCGAGATAGCGCTGGACTTCTTGCTTGAGCGTGGTCGGGGCAGTCTGCCATATTCGGAGGGTCATGAACTCGCGCAACCGGAATTGTTGAATGTCGGCAGGGTCGCCCGAGCGTAGATCGAGGTGGAAGCGCAACTCGTCCAGTGTTTCGTAGGGTAGGTTCCAGGTATCTCCCGGCCAGTCCCGGGCATCGCCGTCTGGGATGTGAAGGGGCGAAAGGTCTTCGACTGTTCCGGGTGGGTCTACGCGCAGAATCTCCAGTCCGGCTGCGTGTACCGCAGCACGGACCAGACGGCGGCAGTGGGCGATCTCCGCGTCGGAAGGTTTCTCGCCCGCGTAGTGCAGCGCGATACCGACGAGGTCATCGGATCGACGAATCTTCCACGCCAGGCTGGTTTCTGGGGTGTCGGTCAACGGTGCGGCCTCCAGCAGGTGTCGTTCCTGCCGCTCGGTCAGCGCTCCGTAGGCGTCGATACGGAGTACTGGCGCGTAGCTGAACTGTTTGTCGGACATCGCATCTCCGAGGGTCCTGCTCGACTGGATGCGGGCGCCAGGACGAATCGTCGTTACCGCATCCGAAGCACACCGCATCGCCGGTCGCCTGAATCCGGACACCATCGGTGCTGCGTTCCGGTACAATCCGCTAACCGGTCAGCGGCAGTACGGGCGCACCAAATTGCTGAACATCTTGTTCACCCAGGAACTGGCGCGGCGGCTTGCTCGCACTGGTATCACCGTAAATTGCTTTTGTCCCGGTCTGCCGGATACCGGTGTGGCCGCTGACAGCCGAACGGGCCGTCTGATCACGAGCGCGGGTGCTCGAATCCGCATTGTTCGACCTGCTCGTCACGGAGCAAGACTCGGGACGAGGCTTGTGTGCGACCCCGAACTCGTCAACGTGTCCGGCGAATTCTTCACTGCCACACCCGGCATGCGGTTTCTGCCGCGACCGCGCGCATTGCGGGACACAAGCCTTCGGACGCGCGCATGGGAGCGCTCCTGCGAACTCGTTGGTGTAGGCACTGTCGCACGCTGAACGTCACGGCCCCGGAGTCGTCATTCGGAGGAAGGGCTGGGCCTCGTCATCGCGTATCCCTTCCGCGGCGGACGGCAGACAGTGAGAACGCGCGCAGGAGTTGCTGCCAGCGAATGACCAGTCGAATCGGTATGCGGAGTGCCGGACAATGTTTCGGTCCATGAATCTCGGATATGGTTCAGCCGCACAGTGATTCGTTATGGCGTGACGTCGGCTCCTTCTCACCGCGTGGGGTCAGGCTTGCTCGTGTGTCGACACAATTGATCCGCTGTGCCAAGATCCCGGAGAATTCTTCGTCGTCGAGCTGCTGATCAAACTGATCGCGCATGGGCCTCGGTTCTTCCGCTCCGGGTGGAACGTCTTCGACTTCGTCATCATCGCAATCTCGCTGGTGCCCGCCGTCGGACCGTTGTCGATGCTGCGCACACTGCGGGTCTTGCGGGTGATGCGGTTGCTGTCGACCGTGCGGCGTCTGCGCATGCTGGTGGATTCGCTGGTCATCGCGCTATCGGGCATCGGGTGGTCGGCGGCGCTGCTGGCGCTCATCTTCTACGTGTTCGCCGTCATCGGCACCGAGATGTTCGGCCAGCGCTTCCCGAACTGGTTCGGCACGCTGGGACGCAGCGTCTACAGCCTGTTCCAGATCATGACGCTGGGGGGCTGGTCGGAGGGAATGGCCCGCCCCGTCATGGCGGAATACTCGTACGCCTGGCTGTATTTCGTGCCGTTCATCCTGCTGTCCAGCTTCATCGTCCTGAATCTGTTCATCGCGGTCATCGTCAGCGCGACCCAGGAGGTGCACGATCAGGATCAGCGGGCCGACCACGAAGCCCTGGAACAGCAGATCCGTGGCGAGCGTCGCGAATTGCTGGAACTGTTGCGCGGCATCAGCAATCGCCTCGACGATGTGGAACGCAGCCTGACCCGAGAACGGCCGTCGGAGTCTCCGGGCGCTCCTCGGCCCGGGGCCACGATCGGAGCGGACGACACGGAGGACGTACTGACCGTCGGTACCCGTGAAGGCGGCGCTCTGCGGTAGCGCCGATCATCGTCGTGCGGCGTGGTCGGACGAGCCTTACGTCCGGCGACCGGCAATGGACGCGAGAGGCGGCGGACCGACGGGTCCGCCGCCTCTCCCCTCATTTCGGTTGGATCACTTCGCCGTTGCCGGCGATGGCCATGCCCTCGACCTTTTCCAGCACCCATCCATTGGTGGCCCGCAGGCCGTGGGCGCTGGGGGAGCGGCACCCCTCAGTTCGGGTTCGGAGCGGGGTCGGCGAGCATGCCGCCGAGGGTGAGCACGTCGACCTGTTCGAGGCTTGATCTGACCAGACGGCCGGGCGCCTCCGGGATCGGCAGAACGGACGGGACTGCCAGGACGTGGCAGTCGGCGGCTTCGGCGGAGGCTACGCCGGTGAGTGAATCCTCGATGGCGACACAGGATTCGGGGCGCAGGCCCAGTCGGGTCAGTGCGGTCAGGTAGGGGTCGGGGTGTGGTTTGTTCCGCGGTGAGTCTTCGGCGGCGACTGTCACGTCGAAGCGGTCGGCGCCGACGGTGCGCAGGACGTGGGTGACCACGCGGCGGGGGGAGGCAGTGACGAGTCCGATCGGGATCTCGGCGGATGCCAGGAGGTCGAGCAGGCGTAGTGCGCCGGGGCGTATCGCGACTCCGGATGAGACCGCCTCGCAGAAGGCGTCGTCGAGGCGGTGGGTCAGCGCCGCCGTGGACGCGGTGGTCCGGGCGGACAGGAAAACGGCGACGTCCGCTACGGACGCACCCGTGACATGGACGGAATCCTCCGGTATGAGGCGGTATCCACCCTCGGCCGCGACGAGCAGCACCACCTCCCACCAGAGGGATTCGGTGTCCACGAGCGTGCCGTCCATATCGAAGAGAACGGCTCGGGGGATCACGCGCACGCGGCCACCAGGACCGGGTGCTCGCGCAGGCGCACCGACGCCGCAGCGCCGGGCGTCAGTTCGGCGGCGTCGCGGGTGGCGACATCGGCTTTGACCAGCGTCCCGTCCGGCAGTACCAGGTCGACCCGCGTCAGCGCGCCCCGGAACGAGGTCGAGACGATCGTCGCATCGCCCGCGGCGGTCACCAGCACTTCTTCCGGTCGCGCCAGCACGTCGACCGTCGACTCCGCGGGTGCGTTGCCGCGCACCGGCAGCCGCTGTCCGAGCACTTCGACCTTCTCACCTGTGAGGCGCCCGGGTATCCGGCTCATCGTGCCGACGAATTCGGCCACGAAGGCCGTGGTAGGCGAGTCGTACAGTTCGGCCGGTTTAGCGCACTGTTCGACCCGCCCGTCCTTCATCACGGCCACACGGTCGGACATGGACAACGCCTCCTCTTGATCGTGGGTCACGAAGATGGCGGTGATGCCGAGGGAGAGTTGCAGTCGACGGATCTCGTCCCGCAGCGCCGTGCGCACCTTGGCGTCGAGCGCGGACAGCGGTTCGTCCAGCAGCAGCACCCGCGGTCGCAGCGCCGGGGCCCGCGCCAAGGCGATGCGCTGCTGTTGACCACCGGACATCTGATGCGGGTAGCGGTCGGTCAGGTGCGGCAGTCCGATGAGTTCGAGCAGCTCGTCGGCCCGTGCGCGCCGCTCTCGAGACTTGACCTTCCGCATACGCAGTCCGAAGGCCACGTTCTCGCGCGCGGTCAGATTGGGGAACAGGCTGTAGGACTGGAACACCATGCCTGCGTCCCGCCGGTTGGCGGGAATACCGGTGATGTCCTTGCCGTCGATGAGCACCGCGCCCGAATCCGGATGCTCGAAACCCGCGACACAGCGCAGCGCGGTGGTCTTCCCGCAGCCGGACGGGCCGAGCAGCGCCATCAGCTCACCGGGCTCGATCGCCAGATCCAGTCCGTCCAGGGCGACGGTGCCGCCGAAATCCCGCCGCAGGCCCGCGAATTCGACACGGGCGGGTGTGATCGATGTGGTCATGCCGATTCCTTCCGGCGTGCCCCGGCCGTCGACAAGGCCAGTAGCAGCATCCAGGTGAGCGCCAAACTGAAGATCGAGACGGCGACGGACAGCTGCGGGTCGACTCCGGAGCTCCACACGATCCACACCGGGTATGTCTGATAGTTGAGCAGGGCCGCGACCGTGTACTCGCCGAGCACCAGCGCGAGGGTGAGGAAGCAGGCACCGGCCAGCGCCGAGCGCAGATTCGGCAGCAGCACCCCGAAGACGACCTGCGGCCAGCTCGCGCCCAGATTGCGGGCCGCCTCGACCAGGGTGCGCAGATCGAGAGTGCGCAGTCCGGCGTCGAGGGAGCGGTACACGAACGGCAGTGCCAGCACCGCGTACGCGATCACCAGGACGAACGGGAACGCCGGATCCTGAACCACGTTGAAGGTGGTGTACAGCGGCGTCGCCGACAGCGGCTCCTGCCAAGTCAGCGTCCGCTTGATGCCCGCGACGAAGGTGATCGGCGGCACCACCAGCGGCAGCGTGCACAGCACCTCGAACACCGGCCGCAGCCGGGGCGCCGACAGCCGGATCGCGATCATGGCGGGCAGGGTCAGGCCCAGCACGATCACGATGGTCGCCGCGGCCAGGCCCAACGAGTGCGCAAGGCTCGCGCCGATTCCGTCGGCGCTGAGAATCCGCCCGTAGGCGCTGGGATTCCAGCCGCTGTCCGGTCCGTCCCCGGGCACGAGCACGGTGAACAGGAACGACGCCAGCATGGGCACGCCGAAATACAGTGCGCCGGCCAGCAGCACGAAGGGACGTGAGGTCAGGCGGTGTCGCTTGCGCTCGAGGGCGGGCGGGGTGACGCTCGGCTGCCGCTGCCGGCCCGCCGCGGTCAGGCTATCCATCGGCTGCTCCGGCGTTGCAGTGGAAGGTAGATCGCCATCACCACGGCGACCACGAGGATCATGTCGAGGTTCATGGCGAAGGCCACGTTCTCGTGCCCGACCAGCACGTCACCGCCGAGCGCCGCCGCGATCTTCAAGGTGATGAGCGGGACGGTGCTGCCGGTGCCGAGCATGGCCGCCGCAGCCGCGTGCGCGGCGAACGCGGCGCCGAACAGCAGCACACCGCAGCCGAGCAGTGCGGGCGCCAGCACCGGAATCCCGACATGCCGCCAGAACTGCCAGGTGGACGCACCGTTGTTCTGCGCCGCCTCCCGCCACTGCGGACGCAGCCCGTCCAGCGCGGGGGTGATCGTCAAGACCATCAGCGGAATCGAGAAATACAGATAGGCGGCCGTCAATCCGGTGAAGCTGTACAGGCTCCAGCCACGCTCGGTGAGGTCGAACAGGTCGGTGATCATCCTGGCATTGCCGAGCGTCGCGACCCAGGCGAAGGCGAGCGGCACGCCACCGAAATTGGCGAGCACCCCCGACGCGGTCAGCACCGACTCGCGCAGCCGGCGCGCCCCGGAGGAGACCACGGCCTGCGCGAGCAGGGTTCCGAAGATCACGCCGAGGATCGCGACCGTCGCGGAGATTTCGATACTGGATCGCAGCGCGTTGAGGTAGGCGTCCTGCAGCGACGCCGAGATATTGGCGGTGCCGAACGAGGTCTGCTTCGTCTCCGGATCTTTCACCCGGAACGCGGCGTGGACGATTGCCGCGAGCGGAAGGCCGAAGGCGAAGCCGACGAACGCGAAGAGGGGAACGGTGGCAAGCCAGCCCCGCTCGCGCCGCGGACGGGGCGGGCGCGGGACCGGCTTGCTGTCGGGAACCGCTGTCATCAGGAGACGGCTTTGTCCCAGCCCTTGGCCAGAGCGTCCTTGGCCGCGGTCACCTGATCCGGAGTCGGGAAGGCCGGATTGCCTTCCACGACGGGCAGTTTGGCGGCCAGCGCCTTGTCGACGGTGCCGTCGGTAGTCATATCCGGCAGCAGCACCGGTCGCGCATAACCCTTGAGCCACAGATTCTGGCCCTCGGGGCTGTAGAGGAACTCCTGCCACAGGCGCGCCGCCGCCGGGTGCGGGGCGTGCTTGTTGATGGCCTGGGCGTAGTAGTTGGCGAACTTGGCGTCGGCGGGGATCACGACCTTGAAATCGACGCCCTTGTCCTTGAACTGCTCGGCGTAGCCGGCGTTCAGGTAGTCCCAGTCGATGCTGATCGGGGTTTCCCCCTTCTGCACCGTGGCCGGGGTGGCTTCGACCGGATTGAAATTGCCGGACTGCTTCAGCTTGGCGAAGAAATCGATACCGGGCTGGATGTCGCCGAAAGAGCCGCCGTTGGCGAGGGATGCCGCGAAGACGCCGGAGTAGGCCGAGCCGGATTTGGTCGGATTGCCGTTGAGCGCGACCTTGCCTTTGTACTCGGGCTTCAACAGGTCGGCGAAGGAGGCCGGGCACACCGCGATGCGGGCGGCGTCGCAGCCGATCGACACGTAGCCGCCGTAGTCGTTGGACCAGTTGCCGTCCGGATCCTTCATGCCCGCCGGGATCGCATCCCAGTTCGCGACCTTGTACGGCGCGAACAGGCCTTCTTCGGTGCCCGACAGCGCGTAGGCGACACCGATGTCGAGGACGTCCGGCGCGCGGTCCTGACCCTTGCGGGTTTTGACGGCGTCGATCTCCTCGGAGGAGGAGGCGTCCGGATTCTCACTCTCGATCTTGATGCCGTACTTGGCCTCGAAGGTCGAAATGACCTCCGCGTAGTTGGCCCAGTCGGGCGGCAACGCGATGACGTGCAGTGTGCCCTCCTGCTTCGCGGCCTCGATCAGCCCGTCCATGCCGCCGAAGTCGGCGGCGGATGTAGCGGTCGCGGCATCGACGCCGCCGGTGGTGCGGGCATCGTCGTTCTTCGCGCCGCAGCCGGCGAGGGCCGCCGTCGCGACAATGAGGCCGGCGGTGAGGCCGGCAATTCGCGTTGCTTTCACGCTGTCTCCCGGGTGGGGGTGGTGGTCTGGCATAACTTGTATGAACAAGTACGGCGGAGCCTGCCAGGAAATCAGTGCTCTCGGGTGAACGTGGAATGACGGACTTTTAAACTCTGCGCGGCTTGATCTTGGGTTCTCTCCGCACCATAGGATGGCCACTGGAGTCGGCACTGTGATTGAACTGCGCACAATTCGGATCAGAGGAGATCTCATGCCCGGGCGCTACGAGGAGATTGCGGAGTCTCTCCGCGAGGGCATTGTCGGCGGCGCGTATCCCGTCGGTTCTCAACTCGCCTCGGAAGCGGAGTTGATGGCGACGTTCAATGCCGCGCGCGGCACCGTGCGCCGGGCGGTGGCACTGCTGGAAGCCGAAGGACTGATCGGGTCGCGGCAGGGGGCCCGGCGCATCGTGCTGCGCAGCGAACGCCGCCAGTCCTTCGAGGAGCTGCACAGTTTCGCGCAGTGGGCACAATTCCACGGCTACGAAATCGCCAGCCGGGTGCAGTCCCAGTGGCGCAGCCCCGCCACCGATATCGACCGCCGGCACCTGAAGCTCGCCGCGGATGCCGAGGTCCTGCACGTCGTCCGCCTGCGTTTCCTCGACGGCGCCCCGGTGCTGTTGGAGCGAACGGTCTATGCCCCCTTTCTCGCCGCCGACATCGAGCGTTTGCCCGCGGACTGCGTTTCGGTGACCGAGAGCCTGCGCCGGGACATCGGCACGATCTTCGCCTATGGCGAGCACCTGATCGACGCGATCGCCGCCGGCTCCCAGGACGCCCGCCTCCTGCACGTTCGCCGCGGCAGCCCGCTGCTGCGGCAGCGCCGTGTCACCACCACCCCGGACGGCACCCCCGCCGAATACTCCGACGACCGTTACCGTCCCGACCGGATTACCTTCAGCATCCACAACTCGGTCGGCGCCAACCCGCTGCTGCGGCTGCCCCAAGGCTGACGGGGAGCGGTAACCGGGCCACGGAGGCATTGCGAGCCCTACCTGGAGACGGTGAAAGCGGTTCAGGCGCCGAACAGTTGGGTCCAGTAGGTTCCGTTGCGGCCGCCGCCGGCGAGGCCGACTCCGACGTGGGTGAAGTCAGGTTTGAGGATGTTGGCGCGATGTCCGGGACTGTTCATCCACCCGGTCACGACCTCGGCGGGCGCGGGATAGCCGTTGGCGATGTTCTCGCCGATCATGCGGCGGGCGCAGCCCGCCGCGACGGCTCTGTCCCATGGCCGACTGCCGTCGGGGCAGGTATGTGAGTAGAAGTCACGGGCCACCATGTCCGCGCTGTGCGCCTGCGCGACCCGCGTGAGCAGGGGATCGGGGGCCAGCGGCGGCAGCCCCGCCCCGGTGCGCTCACGGTTGGTGAGTTCGATGACGTACGCCGCTGTCCGCGCCAGGCGATCTGGTGTGAGGGGCGTGGCCAGCAGTGCGGCCCAGTAGATGTCGCCCGAGCCGCTGCCGCGGTTGTGTGCCAGCCCGGCGTGTGTGAAGGCCGGGTCGTGCACGGTGCGCCGGAAGTCCTTGTCGGCCAGGCAGAATTCGAGGAACTCAGTGGGTGTGCGCGGTCCGGAGACCACCAGCTTGCCCAGGATCAGGCAGGGGTATCCGGTCGCGGCGACCCGCTGATACACCGTTGTGCCGTTTGGGCTGTCGACATCGAAACTGTCGGCCGCGGCCATCGCCGTGGCATGGCCGTGGGCTACGGCGGTCAGGCGTGCGTCGATGGTGATGGGTGGGGATCCCACACCGGCGCGGGCCGAGTTGATCAGGCCCGCGAAGCCATCCATCGTGGGTGTGGAGCGGTGCGCCGGTGTGCCCGCCGGTGGCGGGTCGTCGACGATGTCCACGCCGAAGTCCCGGGCGATCCCCGCCAGCCCGTCGGCATAGCCTTGCCCGATCGCCCGCATCTTCCACGCGGCGCCGCGCCGGTAGAACTCCGCGAGCAGCAGCACGGTCTCCGGTCCGATGCGGTGGGGTGTGAACCAGGCCAGCACGCGGCCTCGTGGATCGGTGACGTGCAGTGTGGGCGTGGGTAACCGGTTCAGCGGAGTGCCTGGTTCGGCCGCGCTGATGACCACCGTGACCCGGCCCGCTCCTGGACGCAGCGCCGCCGGGTCGATGATCAGAGTGTCGGTCCGCAACCGGACACCGGGCGCGCGCGGCTGGTTGTAGAACACGAAGTCGCCGTCGTCGCGGACCGTGATGTCATCGGTGACGAGCGCGGACACGTCGAACGGGCCGGGGACTCGCACGGTCAGAACACAGTCGGGCAGAAGGAGATTGCCTCCGGGGATCAACTCGGTCATTGCACAGCCTCGGTGTAGCACTCACGGCCCTGGTGGGCGCTGCACGGACAACGCTCGCCGGGGCGTCGGGGTTCCCGACCTCGACCTGCTGCAGAGTTCGGTTCGGAAACCGCTGGGCTGCAACGGGACCGGGGTGCCGTGAGCGCCGACGGCGTTGCGCAGTCGCGGCTTACGGGGCGCTGCGATCTGTGAGATGCTCGGTCTGCCGCTGCGCCGGGGCGTGATGGAGACCTGGTCGGATCGGCGTGTGGTCGATATCGAGGAGGAATGATGACCGCGGGTGGGTATGGGCAAATTCCGGGGCAGGCACCGATCGGTGTGACTCCGGCGGGGATCGGCGGCCGTGCCTTGGCCCGGTTCATCGACTGGATCATCGCCGGTATCGTCGGCGGAATTCTGTTCTGGGTGTTGGACAAGGCATCGGATCTGCCGAACTGGGTGTCGATCCTGCCCGGCGCCGGATTCGGGTTCGTGTATTTCGTGCTGTTCGAGGTGGCGACCGGGTCGACGCCGGGCAAGAAGGTCCTCGGCCTGCACGTCAACGGGTCCGGCGGAACGGACAAACCCAGCGTCGCGGCGTCGGCCAAGCGCAATGCGTACATGCTGCTCAACGTGATTCCGTGGATCGGCGGACTGCTCTGGTTCATCGCGGCCATCGCGATCGCCGTCACGGTGAGTTCGAGCTCGACCAAACAGGGCTGGCACGACAACTTCGCGGGCGGTACCCAGGTGGTCAAGGCTGACCGAACTCCCGCCCGGCGGCCGACATCGGTCCACGTGACAACGCTCCCGCACGCGGAGAATCGGGCGTTGCTGCGACACCCACGGTAGGAGCGCCCGTTTTCAGGGTCGGGTTTCGGGGATCTCCCGGATGCGGTGTCGATTTCGCAGCGGGCATGATGGGTGAAAGCTGTTCGAGCACTGGGAGTTCCCGTGTCCACTCCAGTTACCGGTGTGGTCGTCGGAGGTATGACCGGCTGGGCGCACCGGTGGACCGGCGCGTTGCTGGTGACCACCGGTGTCGCGTCCGCGGTGTTCACCGTCGGGACAGCGGTGCAGTGTTTCGTGATCGTGGACCTGCGCACCCTGGATCGCATGATGGAGTTGGCCGATCCCGGTGCGGCCGACGCCATGCCGTGGTTCCTTATCGTTTTCCGACTGGTCGGCTCGCTCTACATCCTGGGCAATGCCGTGGGAATTCTGGCGCTGCTGCGTCATCCGTGGCCCTGGCTGTTCTGGATCGTCGTGGTGGTGAACGCGACACAGGCGGCGGGCCTGGTGCTGGTGCCGCCGGAGATGTTCACCGCCGCGCGTGAGGAATTCGGTATCGCCGGGATACTGCCGACGGTGGTGACAGACGGCGGCGCGGCCGTGCTGACCCTGGTGTTGGTGGTCGCCTTCCTCGGCACCCGCACCCCGTGGGGCAGCCGCAGTGCGGATCGGCGGCCTGACTGGCCAACTCAGGCGTGAGCCGCCGTTGTTCGCGCGCAACAAGTTTGCTGCCGTGCACCCTGTTCTATGGCTGTCTGTCATGCGCAGGTTTCATCAGCGGCGTTGGTGATGATGAGATCGGACGGCAGCGTCGTTGCGATCGTGTCGGTGCCGAGTGGTGAGGATACCGGTGAAGTCGGTGCCGAGGATCAAGTCGATACAATCGGTGGCTTCGCTGGTCTCTTCCAACGCGGCGTCCGGCAACGGGGTGGCGATCGCTCCTGTGCTACGCCCGGGGCAGGCCGTGCCGTTGCGCAAGCAGGGCGCGGATCTGTCGTTCGTGAAGATGGCGTTGGGTTGGGATCCGATCACCGTGCGCGGCCGGTGGGGGATGCGGCCGGTCGAGATCGACCTGGACGCGGCGGCATTGGTGTTCGCCGGTCATGCTCTTGTCGATGCCGCCTATTTCGGGCAGTTGGTCACCAGCGATGGGGCGGTTCGGCATTCCGGTGACAATCTCACCGGTGAGGGCAAGGGCGATGACGAGGTGATCGCCGTTGATCTGACCCGGCTCGCGACGCAGGTGACCGCCATCGTCTTCACCATCACCTCCTACGCTGGGCACACATTCGACAGCGTCCGCAATGCGTTCTGGCGGCTGATCGACGGCACCACCGGCGCCGAGCTGACGCGCGCCGACCTGTCCGCGGGTGGTCCGCACACCGGCATGGTCGTCGCAAAGCTGCATCGCGAGGACGGAATGTGGCAGATTCAGGCGCTGGGTCACCCCATTAACGCGGGGCATCCGGTGGAGGCGGCGCAGCAGGTCACGCGATACCTGTGACGGCCTCCCACCCTGCTGGGCCGGCACGACCGATCGGGCGACGCCGGGCCGGGCAGCCGAACCCGCGGACCGGCAATCGCTTCCACCCACTGCACGGCTTGTGGTACGACGTCCCGGGCGATTACATCCACACGGTCGTGCAGGCGATCGCGCAAGCCAGGCAAGGTCACCCGCAGATTGTCAGTCTGGCCCGGCCGGACGGGTATGTGCACCTGCTGATGACCGCGCAGTCGTCGATCATTCTCGAAACCGACACGATGATCGAGTTCCCGAACGGTTTCACCGAGGACTGAGCGCCCAATTGCTGTCGCGGTAGCCGCCATCTGGAAGCGACTGCGATGCCGGCCTAGGTTGGCGCGCGGTCAGAGGATGGGGAGATCGGGCGGGATCTGCAGGGCGAGAGTGATCAGTGAGTGCACGCGAGCGGCAATGATATTGAGCAACCCGTGAACCTCGGTGGGCGCGGCCGCGGCGGCGGTCTGCAGGGTCTTGAGGTCGTCGTCGATCCGTGCCAGGAGTTCGCCGATGTTGGCGGGCTGGGATTTGAGCGCCGTGGCGATCTCTTCCAAGGGGATGCCTTGTGCCTCGAGGCGGCGGATGAGGTGGATGCGGTCGACGTCGGCGGGATCGTACAGACGGTAGTTGCCCGCGGTGCGTTGCGCGGGAGCGAGCAGACCCAAACCGGTGTAGTAGTCGATGGTGCGGGCGCTGACCTCGGCGCGGGCGGCGAGTTCGCCGATCTTGACCAGAGCCTCCGTCATCAGCACCCTCCTTCCGCAATAGGGTCTCAACCATACAGTGGCCCGTGCTACCGTGAGGAATTCCGAGCCGCGCTCAGCGCGCACTACTTTCGCACCGGAGTTGACTGCTGGGGGATCGGGGTCGGCCGGAAGTCACCGTGATGGTACGTGATTGCTGCGTCGCGAGTTGGCGGTAGCGCCTCGAGCCGCTGATCGGAACCCGTATGCGTAGCAAGTTTTTTCGTGTCGGCACGCACGTCTCGGCAGGTGACGACACCCCCTCGGACAAGGCTGAACCATACAGTGCCGCGTGCTACTGTGAGTCATGCCTGATGATGGTGGCGATAGACAGCGTTGGCCGGACCGCAGTGCGGCCGGAACGGCATCTGTCATCAACCTAGCGAGCGATTCGATGCGCGATGCCGTGAGCATCGACGCCGCGCGCCGTGATCGCGCCGTGTGTTGCTGATCGCTGGAATGGCTGAGATAACGGGGGATTCGCCACTGCCTGTAATCCGCAGGCGCACCTTCGTTTTCCTCCGGGATCGATGCCCCGGAGGATCTGGCGGACCGTGCGCGGTCGGCCGTCAACCCCGATATATAGAGGAGTGAATGGGTAATGGGCGTGAGTTTGGCCAAGGGCGGCAATGTGTCGTTGTCGAAGCAGGCTCCGAATCTGACCGCGGTGTCGGTGGGCCTGGGCTGGGATGTCCGATCGACCACCGGGACCGAGTTCGACCTCGATGCCAGCGCGATCGCGACCGGGCAGAACCACAAGGTGGTCTCGGATCAGCACTTCGTGTTCTACAACAACCTGCGCTCCCCGGAGGGCACGATCGAGCACACCGGCGACAACCTGACCGGTGAGGGGGAGGGTGACGACGAGGTGATCAACGTCGATCTGGCGAATACGCCGCCGACGATCACCAGCATCTTCTTCCCGGTGTCGATTCATGACGCGTCGGCGCGGCAGCAGTCGTTCGGGCAGGTGCGCAACGCGTTCATCCGCGTGGTGGACCGCGCCAACGGCGCGGAGCTGGCCCGCTACGACCTGACCGAGGACGCCTCGACCGAGACCGCGATGGTGTTCGGCGAGCTGTACCGCAATGGCGCGGAGTGGAAGTTCCGGGCCATCGGGCAGGGCTACGCCTCGGGCTTGGCGGGGATCGCCCGCGACTACGGCGTCAATATCTGAGCCGGCGAATCGACCGAAGGGGCCACGTGGCAATCGATTACACCAAGAAGCCCGACACCGCGGCCGGGGCGCCGGGGGTGAGCCTGAGCAAGGTCACGCTCACTAAGACTGAACGCAGCGTCGATCTCACCAAAGCCGGTGAGCGCCAGGGCGTGATGCGGGTGAATCTGAACTGGACAAGCGGGGCGCCGCGCAAGACCGGGTTCCTGGCGAAGCTCGCCGGACTCGGTGGCGGTGTCGATCTGGATCTGGGTTGTCTCTACGAACTCGCCGACGGCTCCAAGGGGGTTATTCAGGCGCTGGGCAACAGCTTCGGCGCGTTGCACGCCCGACCGTTTGTGGCGCTGGACGCCGACGATCGCACCGGCGCTGTCGCCGGTGGCGAGAACCTGAACATCAATCTCGAACGGCCGGAGGCGTTCCGGCGGATTCTGATCTTCGCGATGATTTACGAGGGCGCGCCGAACTGGGCCGCGGTCGACGGGGTGGTCACCATGTTCCCGACCGCGGGCCCGCAGGTCGAGGTCCGCTTGGATTCTGCGGTTGCGGGCGCGCGGATCTGCGCGATCGCGTTGCTGACCAATACCGGCCAAGGAGTGACCGTGCAGCGCGAGGTCAACTACATCCGCGGCAATCAGGCCGATCTCGACCGCGCTTACGGCTGGGGGTTGAAGTGGGCGGCGGGCAGCAAATGATCTCGGCCGTCGAACCCCTGGCCGCCAGCGAATAGCGCTGCGCCGCAGACGGACCTGCACAGCGAGCCCGGGTCCTCGAACGAGGGCCTGGGCGTCGCGGTCTCGAGTCCGTCGCGGCGTCGGCGCTGTAGCTTGATCTATTCTCGGTCCCACATCCGTTTTCTCGAATGAGAGAGGCCATGAAACGCGCGAAGCGCAAACCTCGAATACCCTGCTCGCCTCCTGCGGACCCTCCGCAATGTAGTGCCGAGGTGGGGTCGTGCTGACTGTGTTGAGCATCCTCCTCGGCATTCTCGTTGTCCTGCTGATCACTGCGTTGACCGGGTATTTCGTGGCCCAGGAATTCGCGTTCATGGCCGTGGACCGGTCCCGGCTCAAGGCCCGCGCCGAAGCCGGCGACAGTGCCGCCGGTCACGCTTTGGCCGTCACGCGCCGCACCTCGTTCATGCTCTCGGGCGCTCAGCTCGGTATCACCGTCACCGGATTGCTGGTGGGTTTTGTCGCCGAACCCCTGATCGGGCGAGGACTTGGCGAACTGTTGGGCGGTGTGGGCGTGCCGACCGCGGTCGGCGTCGCGGTCGGTACCGTGGTCGCGATCGCGTTCTCCACCATCGTGCAGATGGTCTTCGGTGAGTTGTTCCCGAAGAACCTCGCCATCGCCCGCCCCGAGCCGGTGGCGCACTGGCTGGCGATGTCGACCACGGTGTATCTGAAGGTGTTCGGCTGGCTGATCTGGTTGTTCGACCAGTCGTCCAATGTGTTGCTGCGCGCGTTGCGTATCGAACCGGTGCACGATGTCGAGCACTCGGCCACCCCGCGCGACCTCGAGCACATCGTCGCCGCCTCGCGGGATGCCGGGGAACTGCCGCGCGAGCTGTCCACCCTGCTCGACCGGATCCTGGACTTCCCGACCGGCACCGCCGAGCACGCCATGATTCCCCGCGCGCGGGTGGACACCGTGCACGTCGATGATCCGGTGACCGCGGTCCTTGCACGGATGGGTTCGGGTCATACCCGCTACCCCGTCGTGGGCGTCACCAACGACGATCTGCGCGGTGTCATTCATCTGCACGATCTGCTCGACGGCCCGCTCGCCGGGACCGCCGGGGACAGGCTGCGGCCCGCGGTCATGGTGCCCGAATCCTTGCCGCTGCCCGAGGTTGTCGCCCGACTGAGTGCGGCCAAGGAGGAGATGGCATTGGTCGTGGACGAATACGGCGGCTTCGCCGGTGTCGTCACCGTCGAGGACATCGCCGAGGAACTCGTCGGTGAGATCGCCGACGAACACGACACCGGCACCGAGTCCGACATCGTCGTCGAAGGTGACGGTTGGCTGGTGGCGGGTGATCTGCACCTGGACGAGATCGAGCGCCTGCTGGATCTGCACCTGCCCACCGGCGACTACGAAACCCTCGCCGGATTGGTCATCGCGAGTTTCGGCGGCCTGCCCGAGGTCGGCGACCACGTCGAGATCGCTTTGCCGCCCAACGGCTCCGACTACGCCACCGGGCACAGGCCGGTCTCGCGCACGCTGGTCGCACAGGTGCGAGCAGTGGATAAGCGCGTGCCCTCCTCGGTGTTCATGCTCGTTCGTGCCGAGCCGGAGGCGAGTTCGGATGAGTAATCCCTGGACGATCGCCGCGATTACCGTCGTATTGATCGCGGCCAGTGCGTTCTTCGTCGCGGTGGAGTTCGCGCTCATCGCCGCGCGACGGCATCGACTCGAAGACGCCGCCCCCGCCAGCCGCGCCGCCCGCGCCGCGCTGCGCAGCTCCTCGGAGCTGTCGGTGCTGCTGGCCGGCTCCCAGCTCGGAATAACCGTGTGCACCCTTGCTCTGGGCGCGATCACCAAACCCGCTGTGCACCACTGGCTGACACCGCTGTTCGAAAACATCGGCGCCCCGCTGTGGTTCGCCGACGTCGCCGGGTTCGTGCTGGCGCTGGTGATCGTGACCTTCCTGCACCTGGTGGTCGGGGAAATGGCGCCCAAGTCCTGGGCGATCGCGCACCCGGAGAAGTCGGCCACTGTGCTGGCGATCCCGATGCGCGCGTTCATGGGGTTGACCCGGCCGCTGCTGACCGCATTGAACCGCATGGCCAACTGGTGTCTGCGCAAGGTCGGCGTCACCCCGGTCGACGAGGTCGACGCCGGGCAGGACCCCGCCGCGCTGCGGCATCTCGTCGAGCACTCCGCCACCGTGGGCACTCTCGACGAGCGCTACCACGGGAACCTCACCAGCGCACTGGAACTGGAGAGCCTCACCCTCGCCGACATCGTGCGACCCAACCCCGCACCCAGCGCCGTCACCCCCGACGCCGACCTGGACGCGATCAAAGCGGCCTCCCGCACCACCGGTCACCTCCGGCTGCTGGTCCGCGACGCGAACGCGATCCACGGCGTCGTCCACGTGCGCGACAGCCTCACCGCCGCCCCGCACACCAGCGCGAGCGATTTGATGCGGCCGGTGCTGACCATGACCACCACCGTTCCGGTTTACGAAGCCCTGCACACCATGCGGGAAGCTCGCAATCACCTGGCCGTCGTCACCACCCCCGGCACCGGCCAGCTGGTCGGGCTGATCACCATCACCGATGTGCTGCAACGACTGCTACCCACCGTTGCGGCCAACACGCGGTAACGCCCAGCTCCTGATCGCTGAGGCCGACAGCTTCAGCGATCAGGAATCGCAATGCGCTGGCTCCCCGAATCGGCGAACCATGTGTGGGAGATGAGTCTGACCTCGCCGAGCCCGGCTGGTGGTAGGAATGATTGTGGAACGTTTACGGTATCTCCGTCGCTGGATGTTCGCCCGACACGCCCATCCTGTCAGTGCCTGGACCCGGCTACTGACAACGCCGCTGGCTGTCGCACCGTTCTGGACTCGACAGGCGGACGTGGGCGCTGGAGTTCTGATCTGGTTCGCGATCAATCCGATCGTGACCCCAGAGCCTGCCGATCGGAATTCCTTTGCTACCCGGGCCATCCTCGGTGAGGAGCGGTGGGTGGCTCATCCCGAGCTGGACCGAACTATGAGCGCAGTCAACGCCGTAGGCTTTCTCGCTCTCGCCGAAGCCATTCTAGCGGCCTGGCACCGCCGGAAGGTTCCGACCATCCTCGGGGTAGCTGCCAGTATGGCGTTCACACTGTACGGCTGGCGACGCTACGCCGACCTCTACGACGGAGATGAGAACCCGATCTGAGGTCTCGCTACGCACGGCAATCCATACAGTGGTACGTGCTAGTGTTTTCTCATGCCCGGCACGGACGATATGGACAGTCCCAGTGGGACTTTGGGCCGCTCCATGTCGAACGCCATTGCGGCGGTCGTACGTTCGCGAGGTGGCGACAAGCGGTCCGATGAGGCTCGAGGGGCGATACCGGGTTGGTCAGCATGCGATCGCACACAGCTTCCTCGACCCCCGTTCCGACTGGGCCCTGCTCGCGTTGTCCCTGTGTAAGCCGGGCGTTTTCGGCTGGCCGGAGCTCGGCCGCCGTGATGATCGATAGGAGAAATCGGTATGGGCGTCAGTCTGTCCAAGGGCGGCAATGTGTCGCTGACCAAGCAGGCTCCGAACCTGACGGCGGTGGCCGTCGGCTTGGGCTGGGATCTGCGCACCACGACGGGCACCGACTTCGACCTCGACGCCAGCGCCATCGAGCACGCCGGCGACAACCGCACCGGTGAGGGCGAGGGCGACGACGAGGTGATCAACGTCGACCTGGCCAACACCCCGCCCACCATCGACGCCATCGTGTTCCCGGTGTCGATCTACGAAGCCGATTCGCGTGGGCAGAGTTTCGGGCAGGTCCGTAACGCCTACATCCGCGTGGTCGACCGCGCCAACGGCACCGAGCTGGCCCGCTACGACCTGTCCGAGGACGCCTCCACCGAGACCGCCATGGTGTTCGGTGAGCTGTACCGCAATGGTGCGGAGTGGAAGTTCCGTGCCACCGGTCAGGGGTACGCGTCCGGGCTGACCGGGATCGCCCGCGACTTCGGGGTCACCATCTGACCCACACCGAATTACCAATGCTGCAACGTGATACGAACGCTAGGTAGGTTGTGAGCTGTGATTACGCTCAGGAAAGAAGACGGTGCCGCCGATCTCGTCGGCATCACCAAGTTGAGTGTCGGGGTCAGCTGGGATCCCTCCGCGGGAGCCAGCGGCGGGCTGCTCGGTATTGCGCGCCGTAAGAAGGGCGTCGACCTCGACCTGATCGCGATCCTCATGCAGGGCGCTGATCCGGCGCGGTTCGCGGGGCTGGATTCGCTCGACCCGCTCGGCAACGGCTCGGTGGCCCACACCGGTGACGAGCAGACCGGCGCGGCTGCCGGTGATGATGAAACCGTGCACGTGACCTTCGCGAACGTGCCGAGCGCGATCACCGCGATCGTGTTCGTGGCCGCCGCGTTCAAGAAGGGCAGTTCCTTCGAGAAGGCCAACAACATCTCGTTCAAGGTCTACGACGCCAGCGGTGGCAGTAGCCAGCAGGTCGCGGACATCTGGCCGTCCCTGCTGGGTGCCGATAACGCCAACGCGATCTGCCGCGCCTTCCGTAACGGCGCGGACTGGCAGCTGGAGGTGCTGGACCGCAAGGGCAAGATCAAGCAGGGTGATATGCAGGCGCTGCTGCACTTCGCCATGCAGTAGCGCCATGGTCTGCTGCCCCGATCGTCGGCACCGTCGCGGACTACGTCCAAAAGTCCTGGCGTTGCGGTGATGTCACGTCTTGTCGATGCCGATCGGGTACGCGGTCGGCATCGGCGGGGCCAGCCTCGTCCGGGTTCGTCGCCTGGTCGCCGCAGCGCCGGTTCATCCGGCCGCAGTGAGGGCTGCGGCCGCGACGAGTATCGGGAGACGGCGAAGACGATGTACGGCTGTCCTTTTCGTCATGTCCAACCCATGCCGTGTGGCAATGGCTATCGAAGTCAGGCTGCGGCGACACACAGCGTCCGAGGTGGATTGCCGGAGGGGGCCGTCAATTCGGCGCCGAACGGTTCGGCGCACGGGGTTCCACCCGGCAGGGCGAGGGTCAGACGGGCGGTGGTTGGTTGATCACAGGCGGCGGGTGTGATCCACCCATTGGATGGATAGCTGTAGCACTGGTGCGGCAGCAGATTCGGTTGTATGCAGATGCGATTCCGGGTGCCGGTGTACGCGACGGTGTGCTGACGGGTCGAGCAGGCGGCGGTATTGGGCAGTCCGGCGGTGACCACATAGGGGAAACCTGCCGATTCGCAGTCGCCGCTGGCGGCGACGGTTCCGGTTGCGGTGACCACGATGCAGGTGCCCACCGGAACCGGCGGGGCCGGAAGCGATGTCGCGGTGCGTGGAATCTGCTCGAGCATTTCGGGTGAGAGCCCGGGGGCAGCGGGTCATAGGGGCCCACGGTGATCGCGGTCGGCTTCGGGCTTCGGGTCTTCGCGTCGTCGGCGCTGTCGACTATCGCGGACACAGCGAGCAATCCGACCACGACACCCGCGACGGCGGCGAGCGTCACTCCCCGGCGGCGGCTCGGGTTGGCGGTTCCGGTGACGAGCGGCGGGCCCGGCGTGTGAGGCGTTCGCCCCGCTCGGGAATCGATCGACGCGGTGCGCTGCGGCGTGACCGGAGCAGGACGGAACTGATCGGCATGTCGGGCAAGGACTCGCAATGGTGTCCGTTGGAAGCCGGTGCGGTCCGGCGTCAGGAAGACAGCGATCAACCCCGCCCGCCATTCCTGGGCGGTCGGTCGCTGGTCGGTCTGGTACGGCTCGTCGAAGGCGCGCTCGAACAGTGCGCGCAGTCGCGGGTCGAGGTCGGCGGGTAGCCCGGAGGGGCGATGCCACTGCCCGGCGACCAGGGCCGGTGCGCCCGGGTTGAGCAGCAGACCGCGATACATGAGCACCGCCAGCCCGAAGCGGTCGCTGTACTGATCGTGCGCCGGAATCTTCCCCGCGACCCAGCGCGGGTCCTTCCATCCCTCGGTGCCGACGCCGCGCCGGGCGGTCGAGTTCCGGGGTCGGATGCCGTCGCAGTCGATGAGATAGGCGTGCGTGCGATGCTGCCGCCACACGATGTTCTTCTGCGAGATGTCCCCGTGAATCAGCCCCGCCCGTTCGAGAGCGGCGAAGATATCGCAGATCCGGATGAGGACTCCGACGCGCACCGCCGCGGGCGGCGGAGCGGCCGACGCGAGACACAGGTAGTCGAATGTCTGTGCCTTGCCGCCGATTCGCAGGAACGACGAGGGAATCAACGGCAGGACGACCCCGGCCACCGCGCCCTTGTCGAAGACGATGTCGATCGGCCAGTTGATGGAACTCTCGGCCGTTTCGTTCTCGCGGCGCTTGCGCTCGGCGGCGGCGACGATCGCCCGGCCGCGATCGGTGACCGCGCGCAGCCAGTCGATCGGATCGGGATCGGTGACGGGGGATCGATATCGCTTGTAGACCCGCACCCGATCTCTCCGGTCGCGGCAGCGGAACAGCTCCGACTGACCGCCCGAGGTATTGAACGGCTCGTCCTCGACGCGGTACGCCGCACCGGATCTCCCGTACAGAGTGGGCATGGTTACGGCTCTCGCATCCGTTCTGGCCGGGGAGGCAGCCAGGTCACCAGGGCCGTGCGGTCGTCGTGTGACCCCTGTGCGCGATAGCGCAGGGAATCCAGCATCCAGGCCGTCCCGCACGGTGCGGCCCAGCGCTCGGCCAGCCAGTCACGCACCGTCGGCGAGTCGAAGAGATCGCCCGCCAGGCCGTCGGTCGCCAGCACCAGTGCCTCGGCATTGCCTAGTTCGCATCGCGCGAATTCGAGCACGGACGACGGATCCGGACACGGCAGGACCCCGCGGACCACATTGGCCGGTCCGGTATCGCATTCGGGGAACACCGCGTCGAACTCCCCATCGCTCAGCAGGAAGGCCTCGCAGTCGCCCGCGCGGACGAAAACGGCCGCTCCGCCGTCGCGCGGCAACCGGCACACCAGTGCGGCGCAATGCAGTTCGCGATCGGTCAACTCCGGCGCCAGCAGCGCACGCCAGTCCGACAAGGTACGGCACGCGTCGGCGACGGCCGCACCGAGTGCTGCCGCAGCGTCCGCGCGTGCCTCGACGTCGGTGATCGCGGCCGCGCGGTCGCAGCAGAGCCGAACGAGCAACTCCGCGCCGATCTGAGCGGTGTGCGGGCTGCTGCCGACGCCGTCGCACACGGCGAGCACCAGTGCCGATTCGTCCTGCGCCAATGCGAAACAGTAGGCATCCTGCGCCGACGTGCCCTGGGCGAGGTGAGCCCGGCCGACGAGGCTGGCAGCGGCCAGCCGGTGGTCCGCGAGCACACCGGCGTCGACGCGGGTACCTGCGAGTGCGATCGGTGTGCCCGGCAGCCGTGGCGGCCCGGATTCGGTCACGAGCCGCCCGACCTGCGGCGCCTCCGATGGCAACTCCGTCAACTCCGCTGTGGCACCGGACGATTCACGCAGCTGATCGCCAGCGGTCATCAGACGACATTCTCGGGCAGCCGGGTCAGGCCGTCGGCGGGCGGGATGATCAGCGCACCGCCGCTGGGCATGCCGAACGAACTCGACGTCGACTTGATGCTGCCGACAATGCTGCGCAGAATGGCGCGCACCGCGGTGGCCGGATCGGATTCCGCGGCGAAATACGCATGCCCGGTGGAGATCCGGCTGATCGTAGCCTCATCGGCCGCGCCCATGCCGAAGCTCACCACTTCGGCCCCGAACTTGTCCTCCCGGTCGGTCAGCTCCCGCCACGCCGCGGACCAGTCGCCGCCGGTGTTCACCCCGTCACTGAGGAAGAACACCACCGGCCGATAGAACCGGGTACCTCGGCCCAGACTCCGGATCCCCGTTTCGACAGCCGAGCGTGCCGTCCGCAGTCCGGCCTCGATATTGGTCAGCGCCTCCGCCCGGAGGATCGGAATGGGAGTTTCGCGCAGGTTCGACAACGGCAGCACAATGCTCGCCTCGGTCGAGAACGTCACCAGCGCGATGCGGGCGATCTCGCCCGTCGAGGGATCATCCAGAATCGCGTCCCGCAGCTCCGGCAGTGCATGGTTCACCGCCTCGATCGGCGCACCTGTCATCGAGCCCGATACATCGACCACGAGGCACACCGGAAACACCGGCGGGCGCTCGACATTGGAAAACCGCGACTCACTCATTGTTGTCTCCGTTCCTTCCCGGCGCGGGCAAGGCCCGGCCGTGTTTGCCGGTGGGATCCGCCGATTCGAATGCGCGCAGCGCGGATTCGATTCCGGCGATGCGGTCGCCGAGCAGGTCGAGCGCGCCGATGGCGCGGACCAAGGGGTCGTCCTCGGCGCCGCCGAGGGCCCGCTCGCGGAGGTAGGCGGCTGTGACGTCGGTCCAGCGCCGGGCCTGTCGCTCGGTCAGACGGCCGCGCAGTTCGGCGAGTTTGAGCAGATTGGATTCGGCGTCGGCGGCGAGGGTCTGGGCCTCACCGAGGTAGTGGTCGTCGATGAGGGCTTCGAGCTCGTCGTCGTTCATGACCGGCACGATCCGTTCGGCCAGGGCGCTCATATTGCGGTAGGAGCCCTGGAGCCGGAACGGCGGTTCGGTGCGGGCGGCGTCGGCCGTCGCGGCCGAGGCGATATAGGCGCGATTGACCGACAGGACCACCTGCTGCACCCGCAGCAGCATGCGCAGGACGGCGGTGATCTCGGACAGTTCGGTCGACGAGTAGGGGTGGGCGAGCCGGTCGGCGGTGGCTCGCTCGTCCCCGCGGGCCATGCGCACCAGCAGTTCCACATCGGCGCGCTCGCGCGAGGACAGCGGTGCGAGCACGGGATTCGCGGTGAGCGCGTTCTCGATGTAGCTGAGCGCGAACAGTTCGTCACGGCCGGAGAGCACATCGCCGAGGTTCCAGACATCGGCGCGGTTGGCGAGCATATCCGGAATGCGGAATCGCTTGCCCTGCTCGGTATAGGGATTGCCCGCCATGCACACCGCGAACCGTTTGCCGCGTAGGTCGTAGGTGCGGGCGCGGCCGTCCCACACGCCCTCCATGCGGCGTTGCCCGTCGCACAGGGCGATGAACTTCTGCAGCAGCTCCGGTGAGGTGTGCTGAATGTCGTCGAGGTAGAGCAGCACGTTGTTGCCGAGTTCCAGTGCGAAATTGATCTTTTCGAGTTCCCGGCGGGCGGTGGCGCTGGGGGCCCGCGCCGGATCGACCGACGTGACGTCATGCCCGAGCGCGGGGCCGTTCACCTTGACCAACACCAGGCCGAGCCGTGCGGCAACGTATTCCATCAGCGTGGTCTTGCCGTAGCCAGGTGGCGAGATCAACAGCAGCAGTCCGGAACGGTCGGTGCGGTCCGAATCGCCCACGGTGCCGAGCTGTTTGGCCAGATTGTCGCCGATGAGCGGCAGATACACCTCGTCGAGGAGCCGGTTGCGGACGAACCCGCTCAATGCCCGGGGCCGGTACTCCGGCAACCGCAGCCGATCCCGCTCGGCGGTCACCAACGCGGTGCGCCGACGCAGGTAGGCGCGGAAGCCGGGCACCCGGTCGCAGTGGAAGCGGCGCAGGCGCGCCAGCAGCTCGTCCAGGCGGAAAGTCAACTCCCGCTGGGTGATACGGGGGTGATTGCCCAGCAGACCGGGGACCGACGCGGTCCGGACGGCGGCGGGCTCGGTGCGGGGGAGATCGGGCCCGCACAGCGCGATCGCGACCGCCTCGGGCAAATCATCCGCCAGTTCAGCGGCATCGTCGGCCTGTTCCAGATAGGCCGTCAGCCAGGCCTGTGCCAGCTGCAAACGGGCGGCGAGCGCCACGCTCGCCCCGGCCCTGTGGGGTGCCGTCGCCCGGACCGATTCGGGCGCGGTGGCGTTGACCGGCTTGGGCGCGGTGGCTCCGGCCGGTTCGGGCATGGCGATTCCGGTCGGTGCGGGGATAGTCGCCCCGGCTTGTGCGAGCGTGCCGAGGTCGGACTCGAACTCGGCGCGTGCGGTCGCCGAGGCCGTGCCCAGGGCGCGGTGGAATCGGTCCAGCAACAGCCTGGCTCCGGCCGAGGTGACGAATTTCGGTGTCGGCGCGCACAATTCCTCGAACAGGTACTCCCCGGCCAGTTCGGTATCGACGGCCGGGAAACCGATCCGGGCGGTGAATTGCGCGATGTCCGCAGCCAATTCGGCGCACATCTGAGCCACGGCGGGTGTCCGGCCGAAGATGGCGCGGACGCGGGAGAGCGATCCGGCGCGGGTCCGCCACCACGCGCGTGCGCCGTCCTGGCCATCGAAACCGAAGCGCCACCACAACTGTGCGGCGGCGCGTTCCGTGGCGGGGAACCGCAGCAGCCCGGCGCTCGCGTGCAGGCGCAGCACGGCCGCCAGGATGGCGGTCGCGTCCTGATCGTGCACGCCGCGTTCATAGCCCTCGTCGTAGCGCCCGGCCGCGGCCTTGCGCACGAGTTCGGACAGCCCGCCGTCGGCGACCGCCGCGTGCAGGCCGTCGAGGCTGCCGTCCCGTTCGGCCTGCATGAGGATCGACACCGCCAGATACTCGGATCGATACACCTCGGTCGTCTCCGAGACCAGCAGCTGCGACCAGTACCGCCGCGTGGCGTCGAAGTCGTTGTCGCGCAACGGCGCTCGATAGTCGGTGCCGGTGATGGCGTAGCACATGCGTCCGTCGTGCGGGATCATGGTCAGCTCCACCGGCCGGGTGTCGACCGCGAATCGGTGCCGCCCCAGCCGGATGGTCTCGCCGCCGTCGTCGTAGAGGTCGGCGCGATCGCGCAGCGCGCGCCCGGCCTCCTGGCGGGCGGAGCGCAGCCGTCCGTCGAACTCCTCGGCTCGGACCTGATCACCGAGGGCCCGTAGGTCCGCGACCGCCTGGTGCAGCCGGGCCACCATCGCGTCGGCGGCGAAATAGGTGTTCACCTCGTCCAGTGAGCCGAGCGCCGCCGCGCGGCGGCCGATGCTGTCGAGCATGCGCTGCGCAGAGTCGGCAAGGCGTTGCGCACGCCGGGAACGCTCGTCCAGCAGCGTTTGCTTGCGCGCGGTGAACGCCTCGTAGACGTCGTCGCGCTTGGCGGCGAGCCGGTCGGCGAAATCGTCGATCTCGCCGAAGCGGGCCTCCAGATTCTCGACGGTTGCCAGCAGTCTCGCCAGCTGGTCGTCGCACGCGGTGGGGGAGCGACATTCCGCCAGCGCTCCGGAGACCGCCTGCCCCAGGAGTGCGAATTCGGCGGCGAACCCGGCGCGGCCCTCCGCCGACACCAGTTCCACGCGCCGTGCCTCGGCGCTGGCGCGCACCCGGTTGACCCCGGCGAGCACCTCGCCGATGTGAGCCAGAATGCCGGTGCGCACCGTCGCGTCGGCGATGTCGAGGCCGTCGAGGATCTCGGTGACTGCCCGCAGGGACTCGGTCTGCTCGGCCAGGCGCTGTCGCACCGGTTCGGCCTCGGCGGCGGAAGCGAACGTCTCGGCCCGCTCCAGCAAGTCGTCGAGCTCGACGTGGTAACTCGCGAACGAGTCCGCCGCACCCAGGAATTCGACCGCGCGACGACCCGTGTCGGCGAGCGACTCCACCAGTGTGGCCGCCAGCGCGTCGAGGCGATCGGAGTCCGCGTAGCGCAGGTCCCGCAGCGTCACCAGATGTCCCTGGGCCCGGCGCAGGTCGGCCAGCAGCCGTACCCAGTCACCGGCGGTGCGGTGGGCAGCCGCACGCGCGTGGCGGACGAGCGTCGCGATGCGCTCGTCCACCGCGGCGGCGGCCCGCGCCGTCAGTACGGTGACCTTCGCGAACTCGTCGAGCACCTGTTCGGCGGTAGCGCACAGCGCGGCCAGGGCGGCGCCCGGATCGCCGAGATCCTCCGCGCCCAGCCATGGGTACTGATCGGCGACCCGGGTGCACGCCGCGATGACGGCTTCGAAAACGCGTGCGGAGGGCCGCATCTCGTCGACGGTGCGGGCCACGCCGAGGCATTCGGCGATGCCGCGCACCAACTCGGCATTACCGATCCGATGCAGCGGGCCGGTGCCCTCCGGCGGCGCGGCGTGCAGATCGGAGGCGAAGGGCGTACGCCACACCTGCATCGGGTGTACCCGGGCGGGCTCCTCCGACAGCGCGCGCAGCACCGCCATCGTGCCGTCGTCGAACAGCGAATACCCCTGGCAGGCAACAGGATTGGCGACATCGGTGCGAACGATATTGTAAGGCAGCAACAGCGTGCGTCCGGCGGCGCGGGCGTGATAGGCGTACAGCACATCCTCGCCGTTGCCCGCCCGAATGGTGCGCTCGTATTCGAGATCCGCGACGTCGATGTCGAATCGCTTGTGCGCGCCGGTGACCAGATAGTAGCCGCCCGGGAAGATGACGCCCTGATCCTCGGGCAGCCGCCGACAGGACCGCCCGAGGCCGTCCAGGCGAACCGCCTCCTTGGTTCGGGTATTGAAAACCAGTTGCCGCCAACCGGTTTCGTTGTACGGCCGGATGCGCAACAGAATGAGCGGACCGAGCCGTGCATAGTGCACGTCGGCGTCGGCCAGACTCTGCAACGGCTCCTCGACGGGCTCGCTGTAGACGCCCGCGCCGGATTCGGTGTTGTTCTCCACCTTGATAGTCAGGGTGCCGCCGAGCGTCTCGACGAAGACCTCGCCGAGGATCGACAGATGCGGGTGGCGGCCGAGTACCTGGTCGTCGCGGGTGGTCTCGATCCAGTCGAAGTCGTGCGACGGCGGGAACACGTGATCGCGCTCGCCCCGGTTGTCCAGATACCGGATCGATCCGTCGGCGTCCAGTTGCCAGCGCAGCACCCGGATGTCGTCGGTCCTCTGGCCGGTCTGGAACACCGCCAGCAGGCGGCCCTCGACGCGCCGCAACTGCAGCAACCGGGTCTGGCTGTAGTACCGATACAGCTCGGCGAAGTCGCGGTGGAATCGCGGATCGTCGAAAAGTCCAGCGGCGTATGCGGATTCGATGCCAAGTGGCGGACCTTCCGCCGCGCCGCCCGCACCCGCGTCCCCGTGCTGACGGCCGTCCCCGTACTGACCGGTGCCGCTGTGCTGACCCGCATTGCCGTGCCGACCCGCGCCACCCTGCTGACCTGCATTGCCGTGGTGACCCGAGGGGCCGCGCCGCTTCGCGGCGTCGTATTGCATCGCGCTGCCGCGTTGACCTGTGGGGCCGGACCGATCGGCGGGGGCGGGTGCGAACCGGTGGACCGCGAAGACGTCCGCGACGGTGGTCTCGGCGCGCATTCCGACGAACACGTTGTAGCCGAACACCATTCGCCCGTCGGGCAGCGCGACCACGTCGCGCGGGACACAGTTGTTCGCCGTGCGGACACGCACGGTGACGAGCAGAGTCGGTTCGGTGCCGCCGAACGCTTCGATCCGGCGGTCGTTGAGCTGCTCGGCCTGTCGCGCCAATTCGGTGGCGTGTGCGCCGAGCCGTGCGCGCAGGATCTCGTAGATGCCTCTGTCCAGTGCCGTCTCGGCCGGACCCTGATCGCCGGATTCCCCTCCGAACCGGCGATCAGGACCGGCCTGGGCCGCGGTGCTCACTTGACTGCTGCGCGTTCGCCGTCGCCGTTGCGCCCGGCCAGTTTGCCAAGCAGCGCGGACGCGGCGGTCTTGCCGACCTCGGAGTTGCCGATCAACTGATCGAGCCCCTTGCCCAGGCCGATGGCGCCGACGATTCGGTCCAGGAATACCGAATCGCCGCCGACAATGTCGATATTCGCCTGCTGCAGACCGGTGGACAGCACCGTCGCTTGCGCCGCGGCGACCTCGCGGTGGGCGTCGAGTTTGGCCAGTTCCACCTCCTTCTCCAGTTCCAGTCGCAGGCGGTACTCCTCGTGCTCGCGGGTGGCGTCGTCGAGGGCTGCCATCGCCTTCGCCTTGTCCTCCAAGCCTTCCGCTTCGCCCTTGAGCTTCTCGCGCAGCGTCTCGGCCTCGACCAGGCCTTTCTCGCGCAGCGCGACCGCTTCGGCGCGGCCCATCTTCTCGACCGCGTCGGCCTCGCGCTCCTTGACCTGCGCCTGACCGAGCCCGTAGGCCGCAGATTCGGCCTGGGAAGCCTCGGCGAGCCGAATCTTGGCCTGCGCCTGCAGATCCGCGGCCTGCTGCTCGGCCTCTGCCAGGGCCAGCGCCTCCTTGGCCTTGAATTTGGCCGCCGCCTCGGCGGCCTCCGCGGCCTTGATGTCCTTGACCAGATGCTCCTGCGCCTCGGCCTCGGCGCGGATGATGACGGCCTGCCGATCCCGCTCCGCGGCCTCGACCGCGCGCAGCCGGTTGATCTGCTCCTCCTGCTCGGCGACGGTCTTGTCCACCGCGCCGCGTTCCCGGACGACCTCGGCGACGGTGCGCTTCTCGGTTTCCAACTCCCGATCGGCGGCGATCTTGGCCAGCGCCACATCACGATCGCGGGCGGTCACTTCGAGCAGCCGGTCCTTCTCGATGCGCTCGGACTCGATGGCGATCACTCGTTCGCGGTTCTTCTCCGCGACGGCGATCTCCCGGCCCATATTCTCCTGCTGGATTCCGAGCGCTTCCTCGGTGCGCAGGTGCGCGCCGTGCGAGCGCAGCCGCTCTTCAGCCTGCACGCGGGCGATCTCGGCCTCCTCGCGGGCGCGCATGGTCTCCACCTCGCGCTTCTGCCGGATCTCGGCGTCGGCGTGCTGGCGTTCCAGCTCCAGCACCGCCTCGCGGGCCTGCACGTTCTGGCGGGTGATCTCCTTCTCCTCCTGACGCCGGAACTCGTTGGTGCGCACATGTTCCACGGCGGTCAGCTCGGTGATCTTGCGAATGCCCTGTGCGTCCAGGATGTTCTGGGCGTCGAGCTGCATCAGCGGGGTCTGCTCGAGATAGTCGATGGCCGCGTCCTCGAGGCTGTAGCCATTGAGGTCGGTGCCGATCACCGCGATGATGCGGTCGCGGAATTCATTGCGCTGGGTGTAGAGATCGACGAAGTCCAGGTGCTTGCCGACGGTCTTGAGCGCCTCGGAGAACTTGGCGGCGAACAGTTCCTGCAAGGTCGCCTGATCGCTGGCGCGGGGGGGTGCCGATGGCCTGGGCCACCTTGATGACATCGTCGACGGTCTTGTTGACCCGCACGAAGAAGGTGATGCGGATATCGGCGCGAATATTGTCCCGGCAGATCAGGCCGTCACGGCCGACACGGGCGATCTCGATGGTCTTCACCGAGATGTCCATGTACTCGGCCTTGTGCAGCACCGGCAGCACGACCGCGCCGGTGAAGGTGACATCCACCCGGCGCATCTTCGAAATGATCAGCGCGCGGCCCTGTTCCACCTTCTTGAACAGACTGCTCACGACGAACAGCGTGGCGATCGCGAGGAGCAGCGCGAGGCCGAGCAGGACACCGAGTCCAATGGCGATGGTAGACATCAAATCCCCTCCACAGCGGCCACCCAGAAGGTCTCGGTGGCCGGGTCGTAGTCGTAGACGATGGCGGAAACGTCGTGTGTGAGTGGCGTTTCCATGGCTTGTTGAACGGTCTGCCGGACTTGGACGATCGCCGACGAGCCGTCGGCCGAAACGAGTTCGGCCTGACCGAAATCCGGTCCGACGCGGCCGGTGCGGATCACGCACACACGGCCGACGAGCGAGTCCCGTGTGATCGGGTCGGCGGGTGCGAACACGCGGCGCAGCGGGATCACCACCGCACGCGTCGCGGCGACAGCCGCGACGACGGCGCCGATCAGCACGCCGACACCGCTCAGTACTCCGATGACGCCACCGAGATGCAGCATTGCGGTCAGGGCCGATCCGGCCAGGCACAGAAACCATGCCAGTGCGATGAGCACCGACAGCGTGAGCGTGGCGGGCACCCCACCGAGACCCCACCGCTCGTGAACGGCGGGGACCTCGGCATCGGGGCCGGATTCGAAGAGCTCGGCCTCGGCGCCGCCGATCAGGACGGCGAGCCAGAACGCGACGACGACGATCAGCGCGAAGCTGAAGAGAACGGTGGGAAAACTCAGTGTCGCCGCGAAGAACTCACGCATGCCCGGCAGGTGCCGGGCCGAAAAGGGTACGCAGAATGGAATGTCGTATCAACACGAGAAGCTCCATGGATCGTTTCCTCCGCGGTCCATCGATGTGGACTGCGTGCCGACCAGGCTTCCCGGCTCCCCTACGGGTGTAAGAATGCCGTAAAGGTTCATGGACGGCAAGTCGAATTCGGGTGAACGCGTTTAGCATCGGCGGCCGCCGCGGTTGTCTGCGAAACGTTTCACGGTCGTCGCGACGGCCGTATCCTGCGGATATGCGCGCCGGGCAGTTTGCGGAACAGTGGCCTACGGTCGCGCCGGATGCCGATGCGCTCGAGGTCGCCCGGCTACTGGCGGAAGGTCGGCTGCCCGGGGTCGTGGTCCTCGATTCCCCTGGCTCGCCCACCGTTGTCGCGGCCTGGCAGATGGTCCGCGCGCTCGTCCCCGCGTACGTGCGCGAGATGCCGCTGCTGGCCGGAGTTCTCGACGAGCACATGTGGGATCGAGCAGCGGACCGGCTGCGCGGCAAGAAGATTCGTGATGTCGTCGCCGCGCTGCCGGACCCGCCGGTGGTGCACGGTGACGACACCTTGGCGGTGGTCGCGGAAGTGATGGCGCGGACTCGGAGCCCGCTCGTCGCGGTGGTCGCCGACGGGTCGTTGATCGGCGTCGTCACGTGCTCGCGACTCCTCGGCGTCGCGGTGGGGATCTGATTTTCCGCAACATTTCGGCGACCGCGTTCGGGTGCCGTGCGCGGTGGCCGTCGCGCACAATGGCCGGTTGCTCTCGGGACGATCTCGGATTACGACATATCGGACCAAGGCCGTTAGGGTGTAAAGAACGCGTCAATGCGACGCGGGGTGTGCCGGGAAGTCTGGTCGGCGAGCCAGGGCCACGTGCCCACACGTCGACGCCCCGGAGGTTTGTTCATGGCTGCCGCCACCCCGCGCCAGCGCCCGATCTTTCTCGGCCTGTTGTCCTGGTCGGAGCGTTCGGCATTGGCGCGAGCGCTGCGGACGGAAACGGTCGGCGGGTTGCTGCTGCTCGGCGCGGCCGTGCTCGCGCTGGTCTGGGCCAACTCACCATGGAGCGACTGGTATCAGCGGATCAGCGACTTCCACATCGGCCTCGCCGCGCTCGGGCTGGACCTGTCGGTGCAGCATTGGACCGCCGACGGGCTGTTGACGATCTTCTTCCTCGTGGCGGGAATCGAGCTGAAGCGGGAACTGGTCGTCGGCGAGCTGCGCACTCCCGCAACCGCCGCGCTACCGGTGGTGGCGGCGCTGTCCGGCATGGCACTGCCCGCCACGGTGTATCTCCTGGTCGTCGCGATCGGAGGCGGCAGCCCGGCGGGCTGGGCCGTACCGATGGCGACCGATATCGCCTTCGCGCTGGCGGTCCTCGCCGTGCTCAACACCCACCTGCCCGCCGCTCTGCGCGCGTTCCTGCTCACCCTGGCCGTCGTCGACGACCTCGGCGCCATCGCCATCATCGCGTTCTTCTTCACCGACGATCTGAACCCCGTAGCGCTCGGGGGAGCGGTCGCCGGTCTGGTCGTGTTCTATCTCTTGCAGCGCTACCGGGGCCGGGGTTGGTGGTGGTATGTGCCCCTCGGGCTGGCTATCTGGGCGCTGACCTACTTGGGAGGTGTGCACGCCACCGTCGCGGGCGTGTGCATGGGCCTGCTCCTGCGCGTGACGCGGGATGAGGAAACAGGGGAGGTCGCCTCGCCGGGTGAGCGCACCGGCCATGTGCTGCGACTTGTCTCAGCGGGCCTCGCGGCCCCGCTGTTCGCGCTGTTCGCTGCCGGGGTGACGATGTCTGTTTCGGCGGTGGGGGAGGTGTTCACCCACCCCGAATCCCTCGGTGTGGTGCTCGGATTGGTCGTCGGCAAGACCGTCGGAATCTTCGGCGGGACCTACGCGGCGGTTCGCTTCACCCGCGCGCAGCTCAATTCGGATCTGCGATGGGAGGACGTGTTCGCGCTGGCGGCGCTGGCGGGCATCGGATTCACCGTCGCACTTCTCATCGGCGATCTGGCCTTCCCCGCCGGAGCCGAGCAGATCAAGGCCGCCGTGCTCATCGGATCGCTCGTGGCCGCCGTCCTGGCCGCGCTACTGGTCAAGCGCCGCAACGGAATCTACCGGCAGCTGTGCGAGGCCGAGGACCGTGACGACGACGGTGACGGCATACCCGATGTGTATCAACGCGATACTCCCGAAACCAACGGTCCGGGGCGCGGCTGACCCGTTCCGTGCTCGCGTCACGGCGTCTGCACGGCGGCCGTGAGTCTGCCGTGCTGCTCGTGGTCGGCGACCGCGGCGAGGAGCTGTTCGACATGCGTCGGTAGGTCCTCGATCCGGAGTTCGATCCCGGCGATGTGCGCGCGATCGATGAAGGCCAGCAACGCTTTCGCGCCGGTGACGTCCATGTAGGAGACATGCCGCAGCGATACCGCGACGGTGGGTTGCTCGGCCGGCAGAGAGGTGAAGACGCCATCGGCGGAGAGGAACGACAGCGGACCGTGAATGTGGTGCACGCCGTCATCGAGGACCACGCGCGCGGTGCGTCGGCGTGACCGCATGGCGTGCACCGCGAGCGCGACGACCACGCCCACCGCGACCGCCACCGTCAGATCGACGAGCACGGTGATCACCATGGTCGAGAACATCACGAGCGCATCGCCTTTCGGCACGATATGCGTCTTTCGCAGCGCCTCCCAGTCGAACATGCCGAAGGCCGTGATGATCAGAATGCCGGACAGCACAGCCAACGGAATGTACTGCACGAGGCCACCCAGTCCGGCGACGAGGACAAGGAGGACGACGCTGTGCGTCGCGGCTGAGAATGCCGTGCGCCCATCGCTTCTGACATTCACCACCGAGCGCACGGTCGCCCCGGCCCCGGCCAGTCAGCCGAAGAGACCGGAGGCGATATTGCCGAGCCCCTGGCCGACGAGTTCGCGATTGCTGCGATGCCGGGTGTGGGTGATGTTGTCCATGACCACCGAGGTCAGTAGCGAGTCGATCGATCCGAGCAGCGCGATACTGAGCGCGGGCAGCAGCAGCGATGTGAGCTGTGATCCGCCGATTTCCGGAATATGAAGTGTCGGAAGGGCTTCGGGAATCTCGCCGATGTAGTCGATCGCCCGGTTGAGCGGTAGTCCACCGATACTGAAGTCCTGCAGCGCGGACCTGATCAGCGGCAGTGTCGCGGTGGCGATCACCAGCACGATCAGGCTGGCCGGAATCGATCTGATCAGCCTGCCGATGACGGCCGTGAGGACGATCGTGACCGTCACGAGCAGAAAACTCCGCTGTACCTGATCCAGCTCACCCAGAATGATGATGAGCGCGATCCCGCCCATGAACCCCGACACCACCGGATGCGGAATGAATCGAATGTAGGACCCGAGCCTGCACAATCCGAACAGGATTTGAAGCGCACCCGCCAAGACGAAGGCGATGAAGGCCGATTCGAGCCCGTGCGCGGCGATCACCCCCGTGGCGACGACGGTGATCGGACCGGTCGGCCCGGTCACCTGCCCTGGCGTCCCGCCGAAAACCGCGGCGAAGAACCCGGCGAAGATCGCGCCGTACAGCCCGACCAGCGCACCTTCCGGCGACCCGGTGGCGGTAATGCCGAACGAGATGGCCAGCGGTAAGGCCACGATCGCCACCGTCAATCCGGACAACGCTTCCCTGGCAATTCGCTGCACCACAGTCGGAGCCCCTGACCTCGCGACGCACCCGAACCCGACCCGCGCCGGGCCGGATTGCCGACCAGACTTCCCGGCACTCCTGCCCGTAAAGATGCTGTAAAGAAGCACCCAAGCGCAATACCACCTGTGCTTTGCCGCGTCGATTGCTCCAGGATCGCAGTGGTGTTGCGGTGGATGTACAGTCCTGCCTGTGGGGCAACCTCTCGAGCGGCCGTACCGCGCTGTCGCGTCCGCCGAGTCCGCCATCGCCGCGATCGCGGACTATACGGCTGGGTATTTCGAGCACACGGCTGACCTCGTCGTGGTCGGCATGGACATTGGATCGGCCGATCAGATCGCGAAATCGGTTGAGGGAGTGGGATATCCGTCTACCCATGCATTCTGGGAAGACTTCGTGAACAGGCTCGTCGAGCGCGGTGTCCTGCGAACCGATATCGATGTCGTGACGACGGCGGCCACTTTGTCCGCGCGTGCATCACCCCGGCTGTTTCGGGTGCTGCGTCGTGAAAGAGGATGGCCCGCAGCGAAATACCGTGACTGGCTGACGTTGGCGCTGACGGTGTATCTGCTCGACCCATGAGTAGGAGCCTGCGCGATCCGTAGCAGCTGGCTACGTGCAGTTCGAGTGTTGCTGGCCGCGCACCAGTCCTGCGACCACACCCGCATAGATCCAAGCGAGCAGGATGTCCGTGAGGTAGTGCTCGCCGCCCCAGATCAGTGTGAACGCCATGGCGAGCGGAAAAGTCGCCAGTGCCAAGCGTATCCACCATCGCGTCCACAGCGGCCAGAGGGTGACAACCAGTAGGAGCGCGAAGGCGGCGTGCAGGGAGGGCAGCGCGGCTACGGGATTGCTCTGGCTCTCCAGCCAGCGCGTGCTCGTATCGATGGGGACGAATCCGAAACCGAAGCCGGCGATGCGATCGACTCCCGGTTCGATGAAGCCTTCACGGGATGCGTACCAGGGCGGGGCGGCCGGCAGCACGATGAAGGTGGCCAGACCGAGGTAGGACAGCAGAAGTACGCGCCGCATGAAGCCGCTCCACAGCACGCGTGAGCGGACGTAGAACACGGCGGCCAGCAGCCACGGTGCGATGAAGTGGGTGGTGTAGACGGCACCGGTGAGCGGCGTCCACCACGCGCTGTCGGCTGGCAGCCGCTGTTGGAGCCATACGGTGGGGATCGTACCGCCGCACAGCCAGCGTTCGACGGCCACGAGTTCGGATACTCGGACCGGCATGCCGAGGGTGTCGGCAATGCCGCGCGTCTGGTCGTAGATCACCAGTGCGGCCAGCAACGGCAGCCAATCGGTGGCGATGCGTGCCTGTTCCCGCAGCGGCCGATCGAACTTCCAGGCGACGATGCCGAGGAGAATCCACGCCGCCTGGTAGACACGATCGGTCGGGATACCCAGGGTAAGGGCAGTAATGATCAGTGCGGCCAGGTAGCCGAACCGGATCAGCCCGCGAAGCAGTCGCCGCGGGTCCGCCGCGGGTCCGCCGCGAGGGTGGTCAGCGCCGACCTGGACGTTTCGCCCATCGTGTCATTGTCCGCCCGTCGTCGCCGGAGCCCATGTGGCGGTGGCAGCGCCGGTTCAACTCACCCGGTGATTCGCGAACCCCACCCGGGGAGTGGCGGGGAGGGTTCCGGCGGCGGGTCGGCGGGCATCCGGCTCGGTGTCTCGAGCAGGTAAGCCGGGTTGACGTGCGAGTTGGCCTGCGTCCATGCCGTGCACTGTTCGGCCGGTTCGACGACATCGTCGGTACGCGCCGACGGGCTCCAGTCGACGTCGTCGACCGTCCAGCCCTCGAACACGTTGTAGTTCGGGGCGCGATAGGGCTCCGGGTCCATCGACAGGAGTCCGCGCTGGGCCCATTCGTCGGCACGGTCGATGGTGGAGTGCATGGTCAGCCACATCGGCACGCCCTTGGGCGGTGCGTACGGCTGGTCCTGTCTCCAGATGTATGTCGCGCCGACGTCGTAGGACTCGGCGACATTGGTGTGGTCGACGCAGTACATGGCGGTGAATCCGGCGGGATTCGGTTTGATCCGCATGATGCGGGCGAGGAAGGTGCCTGCCCAGCGCAGCTTCCAGTTTCCTTCGGCGGCTCCGGGCGGATACGCCCCGCCGTCCGGGATGCGCAGGCCCTCACCGTCGGGGATGGCATCGGCGTACCCGGGATACGCCAGCCTGGCACCGACCGACATGGCGAGCTGTGTGCTCTCCGCGAAGGCCCGCACGACGGCCGCTTCCGGTGTCTCGAGGTCGATGTTGTCCGCTGCGGTCCAGCGGAAGGTGTAATCCCCGGCCCACTCCACCGGGAATGTGTATTCCGCGGCCACGCTCGGCGTTGGATGAGCGACCGTGGTGACCTGTGCGGGCAGGCGATTGTCGGTTCCGCAGGCTGTCAGCCCGAGCAGTGCCGCCACGGCGATCACGCACCGGCGGGCGCGCGCCAGCGGCGACGTGGCGAGCGCCGAGCTACCCGCTGTCGTGTGCGCAAGAGTTGCCCGACTATTGGTACGAGATAGAGACATGCTGAGACGACAATAACGCACCTGGTCGCTGACGTGCCCGACGTACTCGGCTGGATTGCGGGCAGGCCGCTCAGGAAGCGCTACTCCCAGCGGAAGCGGCGTGCCGCGAGAAGCGTCGCGGCGCTCAGAATCCCCGCCAGGACCAGGGGAGACGCCCAGCTGTCGGGTTTGGTTGTCCCAGCCAGAGATCCTGCAACCAGGTGACGAGCTGGGTCAGCGGGGAGAATTCGGCGATCCGGCGCACCCCGTCGGGCCGCCGACATCCGCCATAGTCCGACATTCGCCGCGCGGAAGGGGGCAATGCGCCAGGACGGGACAACATGATCTGTCCTTGACTGCACGCGGCCACTGCCTGCTCCGCCGGGCTGCCGACGTGGTCGGCGGCGCGTTCCGGATCTTGGTCGCCTCCGGGCGCGCTGCTCGGCGCGTCGGTGGGTCTGTTCCTCGGATGGGCCGCGACAGGACCCGAACCGGCGCCCGCCCCACAGAACAATTGACACTCAATAGCCATCGAGTCAGGAGAATCCCGAGCATGAATGTCCAGAACGCCCAGTGATGAGCGCTCACTACGTCCGGCGAGCGATTCTCGACCGCCCCGCCGTGCCGTCCTTCGATGACTATCCGTTCTCGTTGCCGGTGGTGCGCGGGCTGTCCGAATTGGAGTTGCATCCACGGGTGACGTTCATCGTGGGCGAGAACGGTAGCGGCAAGTCGACGCTGTTGGAAGCCATCGCCACGACCTGGGGCTTCAACCCCGAAGGTGGGACCAGGAACTTCAGCTTCTCGACCCGCAGCTCGCACTCGGGACTCAACGAGTATCTGCGGCTGGTGAAGTCGACGCACCGGCCGCGTGACGGGTTCTTTCTGCGCGCGGAGAGCTTCTTCAACGTCGCCACCAATATCGAGGAACTGGACCGCGAACCCATGTCGACACCGCGCGTGATCGACTCCTACGGCGGCGTCTCGCTACACGAGCAGTCACATGGAGAGTCGTTCTTCGCACTGCTGATGCACCGATTCGGCGGGCACGGCTTCTACGTACTCGACGAGCCCGAAGCCGCGCTGTCACCGAGCCGGCAACTGGCGATGATCGCCCGCATCCACGAACTCGTGCAGGCTCGATCCCAATTCCTGATCGCCACCCATTCACCGATCCTGATGTCCTACCCAGACGCCTGGATCTACCAAATCGGCTCGGACGGTTACGAACTCGTCGAGTACGAGGACACCGAGCACTACCGCATCACCCGCACCTTCCTCGACAACCCCGCGAAATACCTCGACGAGCTACTCGACTGACCCGACTCGGATCGCGGCTGCTCACCCGGATTCGAATTGGTGGAGGCCGGGGGAGTCGGCGCCGACAGCGAGGGGACGGCTACATGAAAGGCGTCCGCAGGGTCCCCACCATGGCCGCGCGGATCGACAAACGTTCAGGAGGTGCGAACATCGCTGAGGTGATCAGATCGCTGGGTGATGCGCTCGACGCCTTCGGCAGTGTAGGTTGGCTGGGCTTCACACCCCGGCCGTTCCTTCTTCTGCCGCTGCTACGGACAGGTTGTCTGTCGGTGCTGATCAGCGGTCAGCGAGCGGATTCGGGGTGGGCCGACCGATTCGGGATCGAGTGCGTCTCGGCCGAGGACCTCACCCGGACACGCGACGAGGCCGGAGGTCGAAGCGGTCTGAGGCACCTGTTGCCCCACGCCGGTGAACTCCTTTCCCGGTGGCGCGGCCGCCGATTGGCGTTGGCTTCCTACGGGCAGTGGTGGCCGGAGTGGCGGGCCGCCCTCGCCGGATCCGGCGTGGATGTTCATCCGCCACCGACGGGGACGCTTCCGGAGTTGCTCGTCGACAAGACCCGTATGCGGCCGTGGCTGCGGTCCATCGGTGTACAGACTCCGGCCGACACCGTGACAGCCAGGCTCGATCACCGGTTGCTGCATCGTCGTTTCGGGTGTCCCTATGTGGTCCAGCAGCCGCGGGGCACCGGCGGGCACGGCACCTTCCTCGTGCGCGACGAGCAGGGCTTGGACGGCATCCCCTCGGGTGGGCCGTGGCTGGCCAGCCAATTCATCCCCGGTGTGCCGATCAACTACCACGGTCTTGCCACGGGAAGCGGCATCAGCGTAGCTCCCGGATCTGTCCAACTGACCGACCTGGCCGAGGGCGGCGCCCCCTTCGGGACCTATTCCGGCTGCGACTTCGGTGCCCTCCATGAGCTTCCGGCCGCCACGCAGCAGCAGGCCCGCCGAGCGGTGCAGCGGATCGGTGACGCCTTGGCGGCGCTGGGGTACCGGGGCATCTTCGGTGTCGATCTGGTCGTAGCCGGTGGGACGGTGGTCGTGCTGGAACTCAACTGCCGGATGCAAAGCTCCACGTGGTTGCTGGGCGAGCTCGAACTGGGCGCCGGTGTCCTGCCCACCAAGCTCCGGCACATCCTCGAACAGCACGGGTACGACACCGCGGGTGAGCTCCTGCCCAAAGCGCCAGGGGCGGTACAGGTTACGTTGCGGTACGACGGACCTGCCGCGCGACTGACGGAGGTGCCCCGCAGCGGCCGGTACGCCCTCATCGATTCCGGCCTCGTCTGGCGTGGCGAAGGATACGGTCTACTGGAATGCGGCACAGACGAAATCGTGCTGGTCCACCTGCCCCGTCCAGCAACGGTCCTCGCGCCCGGAGCCGCGCTCGCCCGCCTGATCAGCCACCAACCCCTGACCACCCCCGACGGGCGGGCCTTCACCACCCGCGGCCGGCAGACAGCATCCGCAACACGTTCACTTTTCGGACTCTCCGAACAGCAACATCGGCAGTGAACGATCAAGACCCTGGATTCATGGCATAAACGTCCGTACATGGCGGCCTTGGCATCACGCCGTGCCGATTCCGGCGCGCTGGCCCGGTGTGCCAGCTGGGTCTCGTGTGTACAGGTCGCGATCACACCACGGCGAGTAGTTTCTGCCGGTCGGATCACTCCGACCCGCCGCGCGAACTTGCCGAGTTCGTTATTGCTGCTCCGCCCGTGCTCTCGCGATGGCCGCAGCCTGACCGGGATCGTGGGCAAGTGGTTCGCCGGGAAAGTACACGACATGATCGCGGGCGCAATAGTACAGCGCTGCCCAGTAGGCCGCGGTCCGGTCGTATCGCGCCTGCGCACGTCGCCCCGAGCGCAGTGTCAGCAGGCCGAGGCTCCACGGCAGCCAGGTGATGATCAGCGGTACCGCGAGGGCAGTGGCCAGCGTGGTGGGGGACAGCCCCGCCGCGATCTGGCTCTGGAAGTAGGCGTAGTGCGTGAGCCCGGCGAGTACCAGCAGGGCGATACCGATGCCGGTCTTCGCCTTCGGCCGACCCTCGGTGAAATCCAGGGCTCTCGCCAGGTCCGTCTGCTCGACCTGGAACTGACTGGTCGCGCCGTAGCGGCCCGGCCTGCTGAGGTAGCCCCGGGTGGTCCCCTGCTCCACGACCGCCGGGACGCTTACCGCCTGATCCTGCATCCCGCAGCGAGGGCAACGCATGTCCACGCCTTGCACGCTAACAATCCACCCGCGAGCAAGGGATGCTTCTCGCTCACCCGGTGGTCGACGAGGTGTGTGATTCCGGAATCACCAGTGAACTGATGAACACCGCCATGAACGATTTCATCGACCGTGTCTTCGCCGCCGCACCGAATTGACCTATTCGAGTGGGCTGTCGGAATCACGCAAGACGGCGGCGGCTCGGCGATCTCCACCTCCGGTCAGGCCGGTTCCGCGGTCATCTCGGGGACCGCACCGTGGCGCAGGTGCGGCCTGGGATCGCGCCGTCGGGTGGGGTGATGCGGGCGATCCAGCCGAACAGGTGGGAGGTGATCCACAGGTTTCCGTCGGGGCCGGTGTTGATGTAGGCGGGGAAGGAGCCGACGGAGAACGGGAGGGCGCCGCTGGCCAGGCCTACTTCGAAGCGTCGCGCGATGGTCATGGTGGCGGGGTCGATGGCGATGAGCTGGCCGCGGCCGTACTGGCCCGCGCCGAGGGTGGCCCACATTCTGCCGTCGGGTCCGGTGGCCAGGCCGAATGGGATGCTCTGTACGGGCACGTTCATTTCGGTGACGCGGCCGTCGGTGGTGATCTTGACAATGCGTGACGGCGGTGCGGGTGCGGTCACCCAGAGCGCGCCGTCGGGGCCCGCGGCCATGATCGGGTTCTGGGACGGAAAGGTGTGGGGCAGTGCGTATTCGGTGGATTCGCCGGTGGCCGGTTCGAACCTGCCGACGCGGTTGGTGACGAATTCCGGATACCAGAGCGCGCCGTCGGCGCCGACCACCAGTTCGTGGCCGCCTGCGAGCGGGTGGGGCAGTGGATAGCGGGTGATCTCGCGGGTGGACGGATCGATGCGACCGAGGTAGCCGCCGAGCAGGGTGCTGAACCAGACGGCTCCGTCTGGGCCGGTGGTGATGCCGGTGGTCCCGGGCAGCAGGCCGCCCGCCGGAATGCGCTCCAGCTGAAGGGTTGTCGTGTCGAGGCGACCGATATCGGCGGGCGGCAGGGTGAACCAGAGACCGCCGTCGGGCCCGGCGGTGAAGCGTTCCGCGAAGGAGGCGAACCCGACCTGAATCTGAGTCACCGCGGCCGCGGGATCCGCTGCCTGAGGAGGGGCGGCCGTCGCGGTGCCGCCGAGCACGAGGGTCAGCGTGACGATCGCCGCGGATCGCCGGAGAAGTCCGAGCGCCATTGCCACTCCTGAAATCGGGACGGTCGGCCTCCGCGCGCACGGACGGCAGCCCTCTTCCGGCGATCGAACCCCGAAAACCAGTGAGCTGTCGAGGGATTCGCCCGCCAGGATGATGTCCACGAAGGTCAATCGGCGGCCCGGGGCAGCGGCTTAGATTGCAGCCCTGTCGAATCGCGTACCAGGAGGAGTTCGAGATGACGGATCTCATCGGCTGGTTCCAGTACCAGATCGCCCAGCTGTCGAGCCTGCCCGGCCTTATCCTTGCCACGGGCTCGGCGCCCAACGGATGGCGCTCTGCCTGAGCGGGCAGCGCGCACGCCGAGTTCCGGTCATGGGTCAGCCGATTCGGATCGTCTTGGTGACGAAGTAGTTCGGCGCGTTCTGGGGATCGCTGCCCCAGACGAACTGCTGTAGCCGGTGCGCGGGGCCGAGGTCGACGGTGAAGGTCAGTCGGCCCTGCGCATCGGCCACCACCTCGCGGACCGACGCGCCGTCATCGACACGCAGCGGTACGCCGGGACGGTAGTTGCCGGGTGTGGTGACGGACTGGAGTCCGGAGCCGGTGAGCGTAAGGCCGGTTCGGGAGGCCGAGCGAATGTCGAGAAACTCCGCCGCGCGATCCGGATCGGCGGTGAATGTCCAGCCCCGGACCGAGAATTCGGCGTCGGCCCGGCGATAGTCGAAGGTCTCCGGTTCCGGCGTGCCGAAGGCGGCGAGCAGTTGCGGCCAGAATTCGTGCAGTTGCCGCTGCCAGTACCGCCAGGTGTGCATGCCGCAGCCGTCGACGTCGCCGCGATAGGGGATTCCGGCCTGATCCAGTGCCCGCAGCAGTCCCAGGGTGCCCTGCGCCACCACCGGTTCGGTCAGCTGAAACGGCTGGGTGAACGGACCTTCTTGGGGTACCGACAGATTCGCGAGGTCCTCTTGGTCGCACGGCACTCCGTTGCCGGTCTTCGCGTAGAGCGCCAGTCCGCGCAGATTGCCCGCCAGATCCGGCGGATTCGAGTTGCGCCACCAGATCTCGTCGACCGGCAGCGGGCCGAACAGCCCTGGTCCGCGCAGGTCGCCGCGACAGGACAGGACGGCGGCGCGCTCGATGGCGGTGTAGATCACCCCGCCCGCGCGGTCCGCGCCCAGCAGCACATCCGGTTCGCCGCTGAAACTGGCCGCGGCGGTGAACATGCCGGGATGGCGGGCGGCCAGGAACATGGCGGACAACCCGCCAGGCGCGACGCCCGCGACGGCGCGTTTGCGGCCGTCGGCCAGGGTGCGATAGGACGCGTCGATCCGGGGAATAAGCCCGGCCATGAACTGTGATTCCCCGCGGCAGGATCCGTCGCGGGCATCGAGGTAGAACGACAGCGCCGCCTGGGTGGGCAACACCACGATCACGTCCTGATTCTCGGTGAACGCGGCCAGGTCGGTGCGCTCCAGCCATTCGGAGTGCGGGTCGGCGGCGCGGCCGGTGATCCCGTTTCCGGCCTGGATCAGATACAGCACCGGATAACGCCGGTCCGACTTCCAGTAATCGATTGGCAACAGAACTGTGTAGGGCAGTCCATCGGCGACGCCGGTGTGTGTCCGCTCGGCCGGGTCGGTAGCGGCGCGGGGCGGCAGGGCGGTGCAGGCGGACAGCGCCAGCACCCCGATGATCAACGCTACGACCGTGTTCCGCATCGATTCCCCTACCCCGGTATGCGCCTGGTGCGCTGTCTTGGCTGATCAGGAGACTGTCGCAGGAGAGAGGAGCTGTCGATGGCCGCGGCCGCCAATTGGTTGGCGGCTCGGATCAATCGTTCACGATCGCGGCGCACCGTACGCTACAGCAGTGTCAAATTCGTTGCAGGGGGATGTATCCGACGCAAAATCCACACCCCGGCGCATCGACCGGCGCACTGTTCTGGTCGCTGCTGGCGCTGTTGCGGGGGCATTGCTCGGAAGCGGTCGAGCCGCAGCCGATCCGCCCGATTCCGGGCGGACCGAGACGATTCTGGAGCACGGCGACGGGGTGATCGTCAGCGAGGTGATGTGATACGCGCCGATGCCGCCCGGATCGCTGCCGCATCCACCCGATCTGGACTACGTCGGATACCTGCGGGTCCGATCCGAGGACGGCCCGGACGATCCGGCCGCGGCCGATGCGGTCATCTCCACCCAGGCGGGTGCGTCGGAGGGGCCCGCCTCCCTGGATCCGCTCGCCCGGAACACCGTGCGCGAGTTGCGCAGACACGGGATCCGGGCGGAATTCTGGGTGATGGACCGGCGTGACAACCGGGTCAAGGACGCCACCGGCCTGGCCGCCGCGGTCGAGGCGGGTGACTACCGGATCGCGCTGGACTACTACTACCGGGGCGGGGAAGCGGGCGGTCGGCGCTTCGACGGGTTCACCGTGCGGGGCGAGCGCGCCAATCTGCTCGCCGATTACGGCCTGCGCCAGTTGATCGAGGACTGGCACTTCATCCACACCCGTGAACTGCCGGATCCGTCGCTGCGTCGGCGGAAGCTGTTCATCGGCGGGCATTCCTACGGCGGGCAGATGATCGCGCTCTACGCCTCCTGGGATTTCGGCGATCGCGGCGATGACACGGACGCGGGGAGCAATCAGATCGCGGGATATGTCAGCGTGGACGGACCGATGCACACGCGGATCGCCCCGGGCCACATTCCGGTGTTCTCCCAGGCGATCCGGATGTTCTGGGACAGCCCCCTCGGCGCCATGCCGGTGGAGGTGGTGAATCAGGGGCTGCGGTTGGGCGTCCTGCCGCGCACCGTGGCGCTGCCCAATGTGCTCGACGCGTTCACCACCGACATTCCGCCCGAGGTGCTGCCGAATCCCTTCCCCGACATCGCGACGATGCTGAACGTCATCGGCATTGCCGCTCGCTTCGAGCCCGAGGCGGAATCGCTACTGCCGCACGAACTTCCGCAGTTGTGGTTGTGGGAGACGTTGGGGCGTGTCATCTTCGGCGGCGGAATCCCCGAAATGATCTCCAATCAACCGAATTTCCGCGATTTCCGCATGACCAACGCGGCCGTGCTGGGTGCGACCTACAGCAGTCACGGCGTGGGCAGCTTCTTCGCCACCGCCTTCGGCACCTACGACGGCGGGCCGGTGGTGGAACGCAAGGTGCCCTTCGGCACCGAATTCAACGCCATCCCCCTGCTGGGCTGGGGCACCAGCTTCGCCACGTGGGTGCCGCGCATGGCCATGGCCGAACCCGGACGGCTCTATACCTGGCGCAACTACGACCGGGTCGGCGAACCGTACGACTTCCCGCAGCGGGCCGCGAACGGCGGCCCGTTCTCCACACCGGCGCACCAGCATTGCGATGCCCGCCAGATCGCCGCCGCGGTGGGCGCGGCCCGCCTCGGCTTCCTGGAGCCCTACGTCTCAACCCGCCAGTACACCGACGAGCTGTTCATGCTGAGCGGAAACCGCAGCGGGGACTTCCGGTTCCTGCGGTTCGAGGACTTCCGCGGCCGGGTCCCGGGTATTCAGCTGGTCAGTGCCCAGTTGTGGGGCAAGTTCCGCTGGATCCCCGGTTTCGTGGAGCCGGATGCCGTTCTGGTCGCCGACTACAGCCACCAGGACATGATCAATGCCGCCGCCGTGCAGAACGACGGCACACCCGATCCGGTCATGTGGCACACCGCCGATTTCGTCCAGCGCACTCTGGAGATCCTGTGATTCGCCGATTCTTCCGTACGACCCGCCACGGTCTGGCCGCCCTCGCGATCGCCTGCACCACCGTGGCGGCAGCGCCCGCGCATGCCCAGCCGTCCCCGCAGCCCCCGGACCCGGTCTATCCGTTCACCCAGATCGGCCAGCTGCTGACCGGGACCATCCGGGACCTCACCGCGCCGGGCATGGCCGAGTACCTGCTGCGCGCTGGAATCGCGGTCAACGCCGCCAATCTCGCGCGACCGTTCGCGGGGCTGACGGATCCGCTGACCTGGACCGGACCCGACGCCCAGCAGCGGCAGCTGACCGCGGCACAGCAGATCTTCGACGCGCTCGCGCACAATCTTCCCTTCGGCGCCGGGCTGCCGCCGCATCCGGACTACCTGCCCGACTGGAATCACGACGGCAACTTCTTCAACGACGTGACCGACGCGGTACTCGACGACGACTATGCCGATCCGGGCGTGCGGGAAGCGCTATTCCGCTACCCCTGTATCAACACCGACGGCAGCGTCTTCTACGAAAACACCGACGGCGCTTGCGTTCCGGGGAGCACCGCGACCGGATTCAAGCTCGGCACCGTCACCAAGTTCACCATTGTCAACAATCGCTGGATCCCGCTCATCGCGAAAATCTGGCTGCCCGAAGGGGCGCAGAGCTCCGGTGCGCGCTATCCGGTCACCGTCATGGCGCCGGGCGCGACCGAGAAGCAGATCGACGTCGCCATGTACACGCAGTCGGCGGTGCGCAAGGGCTTCATCGGCATCACCTTCGAGGAGGCCGGAAACGCCACCGGCGCAGGCAATGTGGGCGATATGTTCCTGCCTTTGCTCGGCGTGCCGCGATGCCAGACGCCGGGCGCCTGCCGGGATGTGCAGGACGTCGTGCGCTGGCTCAATGCCGCGCCCATCACCCCGATCGCCGACCCGGGCAACGAGATCGGCAATGCGCTGGCCGGTCTCATGCCGCGGCTGGTGCGGCAGAATCCGGCCTACGCCCCGGCGGGTGACAATCTCGTCAATCCGTGGATCGATCTGATGGATCTCGACCACATCAACCTCTGGGGCCAGTCCTACGGTTCGGTCGGCGTCAGCGCCTACCCCTACTGGCAGGACAAGGGCGTCGGCATCGACGGTCAACCGCTGCCCAGGGTCGCCAGTATCGTCGCGCTGTCCGGCTTCTCGGACGCGCCCGCGGCGATTCCGATCCAGTACCAGACCGCCGATTTCGACATCCCGGCGCTCGGCGCGTACGGAATCACCTCCACGCCCAATGGTTTCGTGGACGCCACCGACGGGCCCATCGGCACCAAGGAACGCTACGACATCCTGCGGCAGGACAAGACCCGCACCGCGCCACTGCAATTCATCACCTATGAGGGCGGCAGCCACGGCGATTCGATCAACTGGCCGGGCGTGCCGCGCAATGTGCTGTCGCCGCACCTGTCGACCACCTACGCGGTCAACTGGTTCCAGTGCTACGGCCGCGCCGACGCGGACGACTCGGCCTGTGCCGCGCTGGCCGAACCGCTGCCGGGCCTCTCGCGCGCCTTCGCCACCGAGTACTCGCCGCAGGGCCCGGCCGGTCTCAGCTACTGCGTGACCATTCCGGACCGGGCCACCCTGATCCAGGCCGTCCTGCGCCCGGACTGGTTCCAGCAGAACCAGACCGGCCCCGCCCGCTACGACTGCACACCCCGTTGACCGCCGCATCCGCGACACCCGGAGGTTCCATGAGATTCGCCCGCGCAGTTCGCTGGCCGCTGGCGGCGGCGACCGCCGCCCTGTTCGTCTTGCCGGTGGCCGCCTTGCCGAGCGCTCACGCGGAAACGCCGGGGCGCACCGAGGTTCCCGTCGACCGGCGCGGTGATATCGAGGTCACGCGGGTCACCTGGGATGCGCCCCTGCCCGAGGGCTCGGCACCGCACCCGGAGTCCTGCGACACCTTGTCCTTCCTGCGCTACCGATTCGCCGACGGTCCATCCGACGCGCAGGACGTCGACGCGATCGTCAGCGCGCAGGCGGGCAATATCGGCGGACCGAGTTCGCTGGGCACCCTCGCGGTTTCGACCCTGCACAAGCTGCGGGCGGCGGGCACCACCGCCGAATACTGGGTGATGGCGCGCCGGCCGGTGTGCCTGGAAGACCGCACCGGCATGAGCGCCGCCGTGCGGGCGCGGGACTATCGGCTTGCGCTCGACTACTACTTCCGCGGGCAGCCGGTGAACGGGCGGACCTGGACCGCGTGGGCGGACAATGTGCAGCAGCAATGGCTGGCCGACTACGGGCTGAAACAGACCATCGAGGACTGGTATGTCGTCAACCGCAGTGAAATACGCTCGGCCGCGGACCGCAAAGCCCGGCTGTTCCTCACCGGACATTCCCTCGGCGGCCCGTTGACCAGCGACTACGGCCAATGGGAATTCGCCGACGGACCCGGGTACGCCCAGATCGTCGGCGTCATGGGCGTGGACGGGCCGATCCGCTCGGACCCGTTCCTGGTCAAGCAGTTCGGGTTGCAGCCGGTGGCGGATGTGTACGCCATGATCGGCATGGCGGTGGCGCAGGCCGTCCTCGACGCCGGGATCGCACCGCAGTCCACGCAATTCGGCATCGCGAATACCGGCGACTTGTTCAACCTCATTAATATCGCCGGTATCGCGGCCCGCTTCGATCCGGAGGCGGAAAGCCTGATCCCGCAGGCGATCCCGCGTACGCCCTTCTGGGATATCGTGCTCGGCACGCTGTTTCCCGGCGGCCCGGACTTCCGGGAGTGGCGGTTGACCAATGCCGCCGTCCTCGGCGCGCTGATCGGCAAGGTCTCCATGCCCTCGGTCGGAGTGCAGGCCGGGTTCGGCACATTCGAGGGACTGGTCGTGGAGAAGCGGGTCGTCATTCCGCCCGAGCTGACCCAGCTCCCCGTGGTGGGTGGGATGCTGAAGGTGGTGTCGTCCAATCACCTGGTGCGACCGGCGGATCCGGTCGGCCGGCTCAACGGCTGGCCAGACTACGACGACCTCGACCGGGCGCAGGACGGCGGTGCGCCGTTCACAACGCCCGAGGAGCAGGTGGCGGCGCTCGCCGATGTGGCCGCCGATGTGGGCGCGGGCGACCTCGGCTACACCACGGCCTTCGACTCCAACCGGCAACTGCTGGACATGGCGTTCGCGGGCACCGGCTACCGCGGCGGCGACCTCGCCGGACTGCGCCACGCCGACTACCTCGACCGCGTCCCGAACGTCACCGTCATCGTCGACATCTGGCGGCCGTACCAGCAACTCGGCCCGAACCTGGGGTTGCCGTGGCTGGAATTCGGCCAGCCCGCCGCGGCGGTGTACGCGCACAACTTCAGCCACTTGGACATGGTCGCGGGCGCCGAGCGGCAGAACAGCGGCCGACCCGAACCGGTGAGCAGCACGGCGGCGGATTTCATCCTCGGCGTGCTGGGAAACCACTGACCGGGATTGCGTAGAGACACAGTGCGGCAATGGGTTTCGGTGGGTCTCGCGATTGCCCTGTGCGTCTGCCCCGGTATGCGGACGGCAAGAGCGGAACCGGCGACGGCGAGCGAGCATCGCGCCGACGGCTCGATCGGCGACTGGTCCGGCACGGCCACCATGCTGGCGGGGCGGACCACCATGGACCGCGGTGAACTGATCTACGACGACTACCTGTACGACGACTACGGGCCCAAACTGGACCGGCTGCCGAATCCGACGCCGTTCCAGTCGCTGCTGTCGACCACCAATGGCGACTACCGGTATCCGGCCGCGGACGACTACGGGTACAACGCGGCGGATCTGCGGCAGTTCCGGGTGGCCGCCGATGACGACGCCCTGCACCTGGCGGTCTTCTTCCAAACCCTGAAGACGCCCGGCACTTCGATCGCGATGGTCGGAATCGACACCGACGGCGATACAGCCACGGGTGCGGCGCAATGGCCCGACGGGGCCCATCTGCGGACGCCGGGCTGCGATGTGTTCGTCACGATCTGGGGGAGCGGAGCCCGGGTGACCACGGCGGACGGCCGCGTCACGGCCGTGCCGCACGGAATCGAGTTGGCGGAGAACGTCTTCGAGGCGGACATACCGTGGGAGACGCTGGGCCGGGTGGCCGACGGAGCCCGGCTCGGCATCGTCACCGGACTCGCCGACGGCGATCGATTCCAACAGCAGCAGCCCGGTGCGACAGCTGTTTTCGATGCCGGGTTCCAGGGCGCCGAAGAGTACGGCAAGATCGAACCGCCGACCGGCGCGGATACTTCGCTGACCGCGCTCGATCTGTGGAGTGATCGGCGGCAGTCGGCCGCGCTGGGCGTCGGCGACCTGTCCGCGTTCATGCATTCGTTGAATGCGACCGCGCTCCGGCAGCGGCGGTCGGAACCCTTCGTCCTGACCCCGGGCTTCTACAACCGCAACTTCCGGTCGCGGTACGACTACGGTGAGGGCACCGTCGGCGGCAACGGCGCCCCCACCCTGACCCGCCAGACCGAACCGATGTTCAAATCCGGGTACCAGCCCTATGCGCTGTACATCCCGGAAGGCTACGACCCGGCGCGTCCCGCGCCGGTGATTCTGGACCTGCACTCGTTCATGAACAATATGAACCAGTACGCCGCGCTGACACCGAATCGACTGCGGCAGTCCGGCGATGGTAACGGTGCGCTCGTGTTCACGCCGCTGGGACGGTCCACCAACCCGTCGGCCATTCCCGATATCGGCATCCTGGACGTCCTGGAAGCCTGGGACGATCTCACCGCACACTATGCCGTCGATCCGGACCGCACCGCCGTCACCGGCATGGCGGAAGGCGGCCTGCAAGCCTATCGCCTCGGCCTGCTCATGCCGGATCGATTCGCCAGGGCCGCAGTGCATCTGGGACCGATCAAGGACCCAATCTACCTGGGCCCCGGCCTCCCGGCGATCGCGCGCCCCGGCCTGGAGGTCCTTGGCGACACCAGCCTGCTGGCCGAGAATGAGTTCAACCTGCCCTACGAACTCAATTACTCCTCGACCGCCCCGCTGGTTCCCCTCGTCGGGGCCCGCGCCCTGGAATCCATCTATCAGCAGGCGGGCAACCCCTATCGCTTCTACGACAATCCCACCCTCATCGAACCCTTCGACGTCTTCTACCACGACGACTGAGCGCACTCGGCCGCCTGGCTCACCGAAACCCCCAGGACGACAACGCCGGTCCGCGTCCTCTATGTGCGCTATCCGGTCCATGACCCGGGTCGCGGCACCGATATCCGCTTCGACCGCGCCTACTGGGTGTCCGACCTCGAGGTCCGCGACACCTCCGCGGGCGAGCCCGCCCACGGTTCGATCGATGCCACCACCTTCGCGCTCGGCGGTCACCTGCCCGCGACGGCCCCGGAACAGCCGACCTTCGACCTCAGTGATCCGGGTGCACCGGGGTTCGTCAACGGTGCGCGGCGCATCGACGGCGCGCCGATCGAGCCCGCGAACGGCTTCGCGATGACGCTGACGAATATCGGCTCGGTGCGCCTGGACGCCGCCCGCATGGGCCTGTCGTCCGACGCGCCGATGACCGCCACCTGTCGCGGTGACGGCCCCACCACCATCCGATTCAGCGGTTTCCGGCCGGACACCCCGCACGCGGAGCTCGACGGCGTTCCGATCCCGATCACCCAGGAAGACAACGGTATTGCCGTGACCGTCGATCTGCGCGCCGGTGTCGACCACACCCTCACGTTCCGATGACGTACCGCCGTGCCCGCGCCGATTGGACAGCTCCGGTCGGCCGCGAGTCCGGCCTGTACGAATTAGAAAACATCACTGTAATATTCGATCCGCGGACAACCGCGGCGCATGCGAGGAGGCAGGGCGTGACCGATATCGGTACTTCCCGGCAGTGGCGGCAGATCGATTCGCCCAGAACGGAACCGGGACGACTCGCCACCATCGGCCCGGTGGCGTGGACAGCGTCGCGGATCGCCGGGTTGACCGTGCGTGATGTGGCGCGCGTGGCGGCGGGGCCGGACGCGGACGGCTGGGACGAGCGGCAGCGCGCCCTGCTCACCGCAGTCGACGAACTAGTGGCCCATCGATGCGTCTCCGACGACACCTGGGCCGCGCTGCGCGAGTTCTACGACGACCGGCGGATGGACGATCTCTGTCTGCTGACCGGCAATTACGCCATGCTGGCCATGCTGCTCAACAGTGTCGGCGCGGCGGTGGAGGACGGCGGCCGGCAGTCGCGGGCCGTGCGGTGGCTGCGCCGGGGGGATGCCACCGCCGCAGTGCTGGACCGGATGAGGCCGGACACGGCGTGCGACACCGCCTAGCCACACCTCACACCTCGAGAAGGAATCCCATGGCCGTCGCCCGCCTCACCGAGATCATCCCAGCCCCGATCGATGTCGTCTTCAAGGTGCTGACCGACCATCGCCGCTACGCGGACATCACACCGCTGCGCGCGGTGGAGATGGAGTGCGACGGCCGGACCGAGCCCAATGGCGTCGGCGCGATCCGGATCATCTACGTCCTGGGCCGCCGCTTCCCCGTGGTGCGCGAACAGGTGACCGAGTACGACGCGCCGGAGCGGTTCGCGTACCGCATCGTGTCGGGACTGCCCGGTGACATCCACGGCGAAGTGACGCTCACTGTCGTGCCCGAGGGCACCCGCATGGAGTACCGGCACGAAGTGGTTCCGCCCTTCCCGCTGCCGGAAGTCCTGGTGCGGGCGGGGAGCCGGTTCGTGATCGGCTTTCTGGTGCGCGGTGTCGCGCGCGAATCGTGCCGGGTCATCCGGCGGCGGCAGGGCCGGGCGCAGACGGATGCGTAGACTGACGCCACCGGGCGGGCCCCGGCCGCAGCGGGAACGGAGGTACGGGTGACGGCGCGTCGCGAGCAGATCCTCGACGCCGCACGCGATCTCATCGTGCGCGACGGCTTCTCCGCGGTGAGCATGCACGCCATCGCGCGGGCCACGGGTCTCACCCGCCCCGCCGTCTATGCCGAGTTCGGCGATCGGGAAGAGCTTTTCGCGGCGCTGATCGACCGTGAGGAGCGGGTGGTGATGGATATGGCCATGGCGTCCATGCCCGAACTGCCCGTGGACGCCGACCCGGTCCGATTCGCGGCCGAGATGGCCGACGCCTACCTGGACATGGTGCTGGACATTCCGCAGAGCTGCCGTTTCGTCCTGATGCCCGCCGAGGGCGCGCCGCCGGGCACCTCCGAGCGCGTCGAGCGCGGGAAAGCCGAAGTGCGCGAACGCAGTAGGGCGCTGATCTCGATGGCCGCGGCCCTCGGGGACCGTGCCGTGGACACCGAACTGCTGAGCCACGCGGCATTCTCGGTCAGCGAGACCGCCGCCCTGCTGGTCCTGGACTCCGATCGCGCCGACAGCCGTGCGGCGGTGTCGAACACGCTGCGCTGGCTGGCAGAGCGCGCCGTCACTTCCGTCTCCGGCAGGCAGGAATAGCGCCCATGCCGCAGGGCAGCACCGGAACGACCAAACGCCGCTATCCCAAGCGCCTCGCACCCGCCGAGCGCCGGGAGCAATTGCTCGACGCCCCGCTGCGGATCGTGGCGGACGCCGGTTTCGGCGACGTGAGCATCGCATCCGTCGCCGAGCGCGGGGGAGTGTCGCGGCCGGTCGTCTACGACTCCTTCGGCAGCAGCGCGGAACTGCTCGACGCGCTCATCCGCCGGGAGACCGCGCGGATGGCCGAGGCGGTCGAGCGTGCCACGGCCGGACTCGACGACCCATCCGCCGAACCCGCCGCCGCATTGCGAGCCGGTCTGGTGAGCTTCCTGTCCGACGTGCGCGCCATGCCGGACACCTGACGGTTGGTCTATTTCCCCATCGACGGCGTGCCCCCGGCGCTTCGGGATCGGGTCGCGGCGGCGCGCGACGAACTTCGCGCACCGCTGCGCCGGGGCCTCGGCGCCTGGCTGGACGGCCATCCCGCCGACGCGGACCGGGTGGATCTGGAGGTCCTGGTGCGTATCGTCCAGGGCCTCATCCAGACCGGCGCGCGCCTGATCCTGAACGAGCCGCAACGGTTCGACATCCCGCGCGTCGTCTCCCCGCTCGATTACCTGCTGGCCGAAAATAGCTGAGCCGCCGGGAGTTCCCGTCCCGGCGGCGCACTCGGCCACGATCATGGTGTCCGTCAGGCTGATTCGGGAGCGGCGACCGGAAGGGCGTGGGCCACGAGGAAATCCGCGATGGCGGTGCTGACCGGCTCCCCGGGCAGATCCGTTCCGGTGACCATGTCGAGGTGGCGGTATCCGGTGGCGTAGGTGCAGTCCGGCGGTGTGAGGCGGGTGGCGCGCAGCAGGAAGGGCACGAGACTCGCGCGGTCGCCGAGCACATGCAGGCTGGGCAGCCGCGCCGCGCCCGCCGCGTGCCGATGCCCGGCCAGATCGTCGGCGCGCGCACCGGCCAGCGCGGTCCACAGGTCGTAGTGCACGCGCATGGGGAAGTAGCTTTCGAAGGTGGCCAGCGGTCCGGCGGCGAGCGTGCGCGCGAGCCGGTCCAGGTCGGCGGACCCGCCCGCACGCCAGCGGTAGAGCGCCGCGTGATCGGCCGGAACCCGCGTGGGCGCACCGAAGGTGGCGCGCACGGCCGCGCGGAGCCCGGGGATGCGATGGGCGATCCGGGGTGTCGGAAACGTGGTGCGCGGCGCGGTGGGGCCGTCGAGCCTGCCCATACTCGAGGTCAGCGCATCGATCGGCAGATGCGGTGTGCCGGTGGCGAGTCCGAAGGCCGCGGCACCGGTGAGACGCAGTCCGCGCACGCTCGTCTCGGGTCGCAGCAGGTCGCGGTAGCGGCGGGCGCCGAGCACCCGCAACAGCGTCTCTCATCCCGCGGTTCGTGGCAGACGGCGCAGCACATCGGATTCCACCTCGCTCTCGCAGGCGGCGGCCACGCCGAGGATGTGGATGAGCGTCCACATCTTGGCGAGCGCGGTGCCCCCGGCCGGCGTGGCCGCGGGAATCAGTCCACGTCGCAGCCCCGCGACGGCGGCCCTGTGCACAGCATCGGCCATCCGCCGCGCCTGGGGACGATGATGCAGCCCCAGCGGATCCGTGCCGACCAGGGTGTCGATGGCGATGAGGCCCGTGCACAGCTCGTGTCCGGGCACGCCGTCGAAATCCCAGGCGGCGTACGCACCCGCCAGCAGCCCGCCCAGCGAATGACCGCCCAGGAACACCTTGGCGCGCCGGACATCGGGATCCGGCATTTCCCGCACGAGCACCTCGTGCTGATCCTCGACCACCCCGCGCAGCCTCAGTTCGGTGAGGAACCGCTGCCGACCCGGGCCGCGGAACCCTTCGAACACCTTGTCGCCGACCGGTTTTCCGTGGAAGTAGTAATCAATCGCCAGCCCCGGGTCAGCGGCGGCGTAGGCGGCGTGCACACCGGCCAGATCGGTCGACCCCTCACTGCGCCGCGCCAGCGACCACCACTCGATCAGCGACCCGCGTTCCGCTGCCGCACGAACCACGGTGCGCGCCAGCGCATCCAGCGATTGCGCACCCGCCCAGGTCCCAGGGTGCATCACGACGATGGCGTCGGCGTCGGCGGATTCGACCGGGCCGTCGACCGCCCGGTAGCGCAGATAGTGCAGCTCGTTCAGCCCGGCAGGCAGGTCCGGGAACGTGCCGGGCAACGGCGAGGACAGCCGGACGTGCCGGATGTCGATGCCGTCCTCGACGGCGATGACGGTTTCGTGGCGGCTGTTCACCGTGTTCTCCCGATCGTGGTCGTGTTCTCCGGAGCGAGCTGCGGCGGGTAGGCCCAGCACGCGTCGAGGAAATCGAGGTACGTGTACTCGAAGCGGTGGCCCAGCGTCTGCGCGGAGCCGGTGCGCCCGTTCATCGGCGCGCCGTCCGGTCGTAGCCGGGATGAACCACGGACACCGCGCGGCGGACCTTTTCGCGCAGCCGCAGGGCATCGGCGATCAGGCTCTGATCGTGTGCGCCGGAACGGATTTCACGCGCGAATACGGCCGTGTCCGGGAGGGGCGCGGACACCGCGGACAGTTCCCGTCCGGCCAGCTCAAGGACGTGGGCGACCACCAGCAGCCGTTTGCGGAGGGAGCCTTCGGCGCGCTCGGCGAGGACCCGGACCTCGCTCGCGGCGGCGGCCACGATCTCCCGGGTCGGTGCGGTGTCTCGGTCCTGGTCGTGGTTGGTCGCATCGCTCATCGTGTTTCCTCGAGCAGGTCCAGCAGGTCCCATTCGACCTCGGCGATCCGGCGGCCGATGGCGAAGCGTTCCAGATGCCGGTGCCCGCCGAGGCGGTAGGTCGATTCCTGCAGCAGGCAGTACAGGCCCCAGCGCAGCTGGCCCACGATCTCCCAGTACGCGACGGTGGCGGCGGCGAGTGCTTCGGGCGCGGTCTCGGCGTAGCCGTCGAGCAGTGCGGTGAGCCCGCCCAGGCCCCCCGCCCGCAGCGTGTCGCGTTCGAAACGCCAGGGCCGCAGGCAGAAGAAGCCGAGATCCTGGCGGGGGCAGCCGGGCGCGGCGAACTCCCAGTCGATCACGCCGGACAGTCCGGTCTCGCCGATGAGGAAGTTCCCGAGCCGGAAATCGCTGTGTACCAGCACGGTTCGCGACACGACGGGCCGGTGCAGTTCGAGCCAGCGGTACGCGGCCGCGAGCACGGGGCGATCGGGGGCGAGGAAATCCAGCCCGCCCGCGAGTTCGGCCAGCACCGCGTCGAGGGGTTCGCCCGCGCGGTTCGCGGCGTCTCCGGGCAGTGTGGCGCGCGCCAGTCGGCCCGCGGCGCGCCCGATGTCCCGGACCAGGTCGTCGCCGCCGCGTCCGGCCGGATCCAGCGCCTGGATCCGGTTGGGACTCGATATTCCGGTCACGAATTCGCTGATCATGCCCGCACTGCCGAAGCGGCCGCCCGCGGGCTCGAAGCACACCGGGCGCGGCACCGGGACACCCGCCGCAGCAGCCGCCATCGCGGCCAGGTATTCGGCGTGGCGTGAGGTCAGGGGTGTGCGCTCGTGGAGCGGATCGCGTTTGAGCACATAGCGTTGCCGGTCGGTGCCGATCAGCCAGGAGTCGCGGGAGGCCCCGCCCGGCAGGGGTTCGAGTGCAGGGCGGCCGGTGCAGCGTTCCCCCGCGTCGGCGAGCGCGGCGGCCACCAGGTCGGCGTCGGGCGCGGCATCAGCGGTCACGATCGTGCCCCCGTCGCCGCAGCTCGTGTTTGGCGATGGTCATCAGATGCACCTCGTCGGCTCCGTCGCCGATGCGCAGTGCGCGGCTCATGGCCCAGAAGCGGGTCAGCGGCACATCATCGGAGAGACCCAGTGCACCGTGGATCTGAATGGCGCGGTCCACCACCTCCTGGGTGACCCGGGCGGCATGGGCCTTGGCGGTGGAGATCTCGCGGTAGGCGCGATGCTTGCCGATGGTGTCGATGGCGTGCGCCGCGCGCAGGACCAGCAGCCGGGCGGCGTCGATGTCGATGCGATTGCGCGCCAGCATCTCTCGCACCAGCTGTGACTGTGCGAGCATCCCGTCGCGATGCGGGCGGATGGCCGCGCGGTCGACGGCGTATTCCTGGGCGCGTTCGGCCCAGCCGATGGATCGCATGCAGTGGTGAATTCGGCCGGGGCCCAAGCGTTCCTGGGCGAGCAGGAAGCCCGAGCCGGGGTGCGCGAGGACCGCGTCCGCTCCGACCCGCACGTTCTCGAGGCGCAGCTCCGCGTGGCCCGGCCCGCCCGCGTGACCGAAAATCGGTACCCGGCGCACGATGTCGAGCCCCGGGGTGTCCATGGGCAGCAGGAACATGGTGCCGCGCAGGTGCGGTTCGGCCCCGGGATCGGTGCACGCCATGAGGATGCACAGCTGAGCGCCCACGGCATTGCTGATGAACCATTTGCGGCCGTTGATGATCCACTCGTCACCGGAACGCACCGCCGTGGTGGTGATCCCGGTGGGATCGGAGCTCGCCACGTCGGGCTCGGTGAGCGCGAAACAGGAGCGGATCTCGCCGTCGAACAGCGGGCGCAGCCAGCGTTCGCGCTGTTCGGGCGTGGCGTACTGGTGCATGATCTCCATGTTCCCGGTGTCGGGGAAGTGGCAGTTGGTCACCATCGGAGCCCACATGCTGCGCCCGAGCAGCTCGCACACCTGCCCGTAGTCGACATTGCTCAGGCCGTGGCCGAGGGACTCGTCGGCCAGGAACAGATTCCACAGCCCGGCCTCGCGGGCCTGTTTGTGGAGCGCGATCATCAGCGGCCCGAAGGGTTCCGGGCCGTCGAGTGCGTCCATCTCCGCGTCCAGTTCGGCCTCGACCGGATAGAACACCTCCTCGAGGAAGGCCGCCAGACTCGCGCGGATCTCGATCCCGCGCGGGGACAGGGACAGGTCCGCGGTCACGCGGTCCTCCTTCCACCGTGCCGCGGCGCACCGGCATCCGGGCGGCCGAGGCTGTCGAAGCGATAGTGGTCCAGGGGGAAATGCCGGGCCCGCCAGAACATTTCCGGACCGGTGGCAGGACGCATCATGGGTGTGTCGCCATGATGATCGGAGTAGTAGCTGTTGGAGCCGGTGCAGTTGGCGGCCTGGAAGACGGTATTGCGCTGGCGGCGCAGGATATCGGCGAAGTATTCCCGGTGCGGCTGTTCGCGGATCTCCACATAGGTCGCGCCGCGCCGGTCGGCCTCGGCGAGCAGGCGCAGGGTGTGCGTGGTGGACGCCTCGATCATGGAGAAGTACGAGGGCCCGGTCAGCGAGTACGGCGCGAGAATCGCGAACATATTCGGGAACCGGGGCACGGTGACGCCCTCGTAGGCCTGATACCTGTTGTCGTGCCAGAACTTTCCGAGTTCCACGCCGTCGGTGCCGTGGACCGGGAACGGCGGGGTGTTGCCCAGTTCGAAGACCTTGAATCCGGTGGCCAGGATGAGCGCGTCGATCTCGTGCGTGCGTCCGTCGGCGGTCCGGATGCCGGTCGCGGTGATGCGCTCGATCGGCTCGGTGATCAGATCCACATCCGGCCGGGTGAAGGAGCGCAGATAGGCATTGGAGAACGTCGGGCGCTTGCACAGGAAGTCGTAGCGCGGGGTGAGCTTGTCCCGCAATACCGGATCGGCCACCTGGCGGCGCAGATGCGCGCGGCACAGCTGCTCGATTCCCTTGCGCAGCAGCGGGAATTGCGGTTCATAGGTGGAGCCGAGCACCATCACGGCCTCGGTCAGCGCCCCGGTGGCCAGGCGCACCGACGCCTGTGTGCCGGGAACGCGGTCGAAGACCCGGCGCACCGGCGCGGGAATGGGTGCGTCGAGTTTGGGTACCACCCAGATCGGCGTGCGCTGGAACACCGCCAGGTGCTCGACCCGGTCGGCGATGGCGGGCACCAGCTGCACCGAGGTCGCCCCCGTGCCGATGACCGCGACGCGTTTGCCGGTGAGGTCGTAGTCGTGGTCCCAGCGGGCGGTGTGCATCGTCTTGCCGGTGAAGTCGTCGAGTCCCGCGATTCGCGGTGGTTTCGGCTGGGTGAGCCCGCCCACGGCGGAGACGACGAATCTGGCCGAGCCCTCGCGTCCGTCGGCGGTGGCGAACCGCCACAGATGGTCGTCCTCGTCGAAACGGGCCTCGGTGATCTCGGTGTCGAAGACGAGATGCTCTCGCAGGCCGTACTTCTCGACGAGATGATCGGCGTAGGCCTTCAACTCCCGGCCCGGCGCGTAGACCCGCGACCAGTTCGGATTCTGCTCCCACGAGAAGGAGTAGTTGAACGACGTAATGTCCACCGCCACAACGGGATAGGTATTGTCCCGCCAGGTTCCGCCCACATCGCCGGTCTGCTCCGCGATCAGGAAGTCGTGGTATCCGGCCTCCTTCAGCTTGACCGCGACGCCCAGACCGGAGAACCCGGCCCCGACAATGCCGATGTGCGTATGCAGATCCCGCGTCATGCGCCGACCCCTTCCGTCAGTCGCCTGGTACGCGCGCGGCGCACGCCGACGCCGGATCGTTTGAACTCGTAGTCGCTCAGGGCGAACGTGCGGCTGTCCCACCATGCCTCCATGGCGGAGGAGGGTCGCAGGATCGGGGAGTCGCCGTGTTTGTCGAAGTAGTAGCTGTTGGAGGCCGCGCAGTTGTTGCTGTAGAAGACAGTGCCGGGCTTGCGGCGCTGGACGTAGTCGAAATAGCGCTGGTGCGCTTCGGCTTTCACCTCGATCCAGGTGGCTCCGGTGCGCCTCGCGTTCTCGAGACAGCGAAGGAAGTGCCGGGTCTGGTTCTCGATGAGCTGGAAGTAGGACCCGCCGGTGAACCCGTAGGGGCCGGAGATGAGGAACAGGTTGGGGAAGCCGGGCACCGTGGTGCCCTGGTAGGCCTGGTAGCGGTTCTCGTCCCACCACTGGCCGAGCTCGCGGCCGGACAGTCCATAGAGGGGATAGGCGGGGGTATTGCCCTTCTCGAAAACCTTGAATCCCGTTGCGAGGATGAGCACGTCGATCTCGCGGTGGCGGGCGTCGCGGGTGACGACGCCGGTCGCGGTGACGCGCTCGATGCCGTCGGTCACCAGTTACACGTGCGGGCGGGTGAAGGTGCGGAAGTACTCGTTGGAGAATGACGGCCGCTTGCAACCGAATCCGTACCGCGGGGTGAGTTTGGCGCGCAGTTCCGGATCGGGCACCTGCCTGCGCAGATGGGCCGTGCACAGCGCTTCGATGCCCTTCACCAGCAGCGGCAACTGCCGATTGTGGACGATGCCCAGGGTCATGAACGTCTCGGTGAGCGCGGTGGTGGCCGCGCGCAGGGACTTCTGCGCCCCGGGCACCGTACGGAACAGCACCCGCATCGGCGCCGGGATTTCGAGGTCGGGCTTGGGCGCCACCCAGATCGGGGTGCGCTGGTACACCGCGAGACTGCTCACGCGATCGGCGATGGCCGGGACCAGTTGGACCGAGGTCGCGCCGGTCCCGATGACCGCCACCCGCTTGCCGTCGAGTGCGATGCCGTGATCCCAGCGCGCGGTGTGCAGCGTGGGGCCTGCGAAGTCGGCCACGCCCGGAATGTCGGGAGGTTTGGGCTGAGTGAGCATGCCCGGCGCACCCACCACATAGCGGGAGGTGATCATCTCGCCGTCCGCGGTGGTGCCGCGCCACAGATGGTTCACCGGGTCGAACTCACCCGACACCATTCGGGTATTGAGCCGGATGTGCGGGCGCAGACCGTATTTGTCCACGCAATGGTCGGCGTACGCCTTGAGTTCGGTGCCCGGCGCGTACGCCCGGGACCACTCCGGATTCATCTCGAACGAGAAGGAGTAGGTGAACGAACTGACATCGACCGCGACCCCGGGATAGGTGTTGTCGCGCCAGGTGCCGCCGATGTCACCGGCCTGCTCCACGACGAGGAAATCGCGGATTCCGGCTTGCTTCAGCTTGATCGCGGCGCCGATGCCGCCGAATCCGGCCCCGATCACGAGCACCTCGTGATCGGGGACGGCGAGCGGCGGGACGGCGGTGCGGCGGGTGGTTGCAGCGGTCATTGATGCACTCGACCTTCGATGGCGGTGACGGAGACCCGTCACCGGGAAACGGGTACCGCGGGGGCCGCGGCCGGGCGTGTGGCGGCGGGGATGTTCCAGCAGTCGGTGATGAAGCGGGTGATGGCCGGTACCAGACGGTCCGGCGCGCGGCGTAGTTCGAGGATCGACCGGGAGGCGAGGAAGCGTCCGCGGCGGACATCGGCGGCCAGCGCCCGGTCGTCCGCGATCGGATGGACCGGATCGAACCGGTGCCCGATGACGAGCGTGCGGGCCTCGATCGTGCGACGCTCGTCGCGCGGCACCAGCGCGCCACCGGAAATGATGCCCTGCAAGGCTTCCGCCGATCGCCGCGGATCCTGGGCCACCCAGGTCAGCAGGAGATCGGGAATGCTGCCGCGCGTGCGTGGAATCCGGCTCGCCAGCGCCGCGGAGCCGCGCACAATGGGCGCACCGTAGGTGCCCAGCAGCAAGCCTGGCACAGCCAGCGCGGCGCAGGTGGGCATGGCGTGTTCGAGCACCGGCGATTCGACGACCAGTCCGCGCACCCGCGCCGGGGCGTGCACGGCGGTCGCCAGCGCGATATTCGCCCCCGCGGAAGTGCCCAGCAGTACGGTGTTCTCCAGCCCCAGCGCATCGAGCAGCGCGATCACCTGGCGGGCGTAGGACGCCATGGTGTAGTGCCAGTACCCCGCGGGCCGGTCGGCCTCGCCGAAGCCGAGCGGTTCCATCGACACGACATGTAATCCATTGGCCGCCAGCGCGATCGCGAGTCGGTCGTGCATCCGGCGCGGCATGAACAGTCCGGGCAGCAGGACGACGCTGCGATCCCCTTGTCCGCGTTCGTCATAGGTGATGCGGCCCGCGCCGACGCGCAAGGTCCGAGTGGGAGGTTCCATCGGTACTCCTCATTGAGCAATAGAAGAATATTACACTGTTGTATCTGAATGAGAAGCGGTACTTTCGCCGCTTCGGCAGGGGCTCAGGGCGCGAGCAGCATCCCGAACGCGCGGTAATGGCCTACCAGCAGGCACATTTCGAGCAGTTGCGGGATGTCGTAACCGTGTTCGCCGGTGAGCGCGGCCCAGGTGTCGTCGCCGAGGTAGAACTCGGTATCGAGTTCGTCGACCGCCCGCAGCAGGGCCGCTCGCCTCGGCTCCAGGCCCGGTGCGCCCGGGCCGTCGGCGGCGATTACGGCGGCTTCGGCGTCGCTCGCGCATCGCGCGTGCCATTCACCGATCGGGCCGCACCGCCATACCGCGCGTGCCACGATGAGCGCGATGTCGTTGTCGGACAGGCGAAAACGTAGTCCATGGCCCGCGCGTGCCGCGAGCAGCCTCGCGAACCACCGATGCGTACGCGTCAGCGCGGCGAGGACGGCGGGATCGCGGGGCAGCCATATCGGGCCCGAGGACGGTACCGCCGCTTCGATGCGCGGCACCGGCGGGGCGAGCGGTTTGTCGGGACGCGGACGGCGTGCACCATGGGCGGTGGCGAGCGCTCGTATCGCGCGCGGCTCGAAGTTGATCAATTCGCCCGGTGGTGCGAACGTGCCGAACACCAGGGCGATGAGTTCGTAGATGCCGGTGACCAGGCGTAATTCGTCGCACTGGCGCTCGGTCAGGTGCCGTCCCAATCGAGCCCGCGTGACGTCGGAAAGCGCTTCGGAGTCGTGCAATTCGTCCACCGCCGCCAGCACGGCCGCGGACCGCTCGTCCCAGTGGGCCGCGCCCGGGCCCTCGATGATGCCGGAAAGGTAGGCGTCGCCGCGGCGGAGCATTCTGGCGAACAGGACATGGTTCTGCCATTCCGACCAGCCGCCGCTGGTGAAACTGGTGCGCAGCGCGACCAATTCCCAGTCGCGCAGCGGAAGACGCGTCAGCCCGGTGGCGTGGGCGCCCGCGATGAGGCTGCCCCACGGCAGGAACAGGCCGGGGTGATGCGCCGCGGGAACGGCGATCTCGGTATTGGGCGGAAACCAGCGCCAGGACAGGTGCGGCCGGACGCGGCGGTGCGGGCGGGCCCAGCCCAGCCCGGCCGGTTCGGGCCTCATGCGTCGGCCTCCGCCGCGAGGATATCGACAAGGCGGCTCGACGGCCGGGCCGGTCGATCGTCGGTGTGCGTGGCGACGTCGGGTTCGAGCTGCATGGTGTCCTCCCTGGAACGCCGATCGCGGTTACCGGTGTCGGTGAATCGCGCTGTGCGCCCGGTAGTACCCCCTGTGGCCGGGGGCGTCGTCCGGTCCGTCATCGGTGACGCTAGGGATCGGGCGGGACGACCGGACAGGGCATCGGCCGCCACATGATTGACGTTGAGCGCCAGCGTCCGGTCGGCGTTGACAGTCCCCGCGGCGGCCCGCCAGACTCTGGATACAACAGTGTCAACTTCATATCCTGCCCGCCGACGGGCCGGATTCGCTCGACGAGGAGCAACCATGACGCCTCCGCGCACACGGTGGTTCGACACCGGCGGCCACCGCTTGGCCTACGACGTGCGGGGCGCCGGCCCCGACACGGTGGTCCTGATCCCGGGGCTGTTGATGAGCCGCCGGATGCAGGGGCCGCCGGCGGACGAACTGGCCGCCGCCGGACTGCGGGTAGCCATCCTCGACCCCCTGGGCACCGGTGAATCCGACCGTCCCACCGGCAATTCCAGCTATTCGATGCGCGGTTTCGCCGAGCAGATCGTCGCGCTGCTGGACGAGTTGGCGGTCGACCGCGTCGTCGTCCACGGCACCTCCGCGGGATCGGCGATGGCGCTGGCACTGGCACTGGCCGCGCACGCACCGGATCGGTTGCACGGCATCGTCGTCGAGGGTCCGGTGCTGGATCGCTCCATCCTGTGCGCGACCGCCTGCGCGGGAGCGGTCCTGGCGGGCCTCACCTACGGCCGACCGCTGGCCCGGCTGATCGCCCGGGGCGCGGGGCGGCTCCCGCGCGGTTTCGGGCTGGTGACCGATCTGACTCTCGACTGGCTGGCGCAGGATCCACGGGCCTCCGCGGCCGTCGTGCAGGGGATGATCTATACGGGATTCAAGCAGCCCAAGGATATTCGGGAGCGACTGCGGCCGCCCGTGCTGGTGATCGGCTACCGATACTTCGATCCCATCCACCGGCCCGCCGACGCGCGTGCACTGGCGGCGGAGGCCCCCGATGCCCGGCTCGTCCGGGCGCGCACGTGGCTCGAATTGCGTTCGGCTCCGCGCCGTCTCGCGCCGGAGAGCGCGACCTTCGTACGCTCCTGCCACGCCGCCGCAAGCGCCCCGGATGCCGCGCAGGCGGTGACGGCGTGATCGCACCCGAGCGCGACGTCGTGGTGGTGGGGGCCGGATTCAGTGGCATAGGCGCGGGAATCGAGTTGAAGCGCAACGGGATCCATGACTTCGTCATCCTCGAGCAGGCGGACGATCTGGGCGGAACATGGCGCGACAACACCTACCCGGGGGTCGCGGTCGACATCGCGTCCTCGGTGTACTCGTTTTCCTTCGAACTGAATCCGAACTGGTCCCGCACCTATGCGCCCGGCGCGGAATTGCAGGCGTATGCCGAACACTGTGCCGCGAAATACGCAGTGCTGCCGCATATCCGACCGCGCACCAGGGTGCACGAGGCCCGCTTCGACGAGGCGGGCGATCTGTGGCGGCTCACCATCGAACGCACCGATACCGGAGAGCGCGCCGAGACGACCGCCCGTTTTCTCATCGGCGCGACCGGTGGGCTCACCCAACCCAAGGCCCCCGATATCGCGGGACTCGCCGGATTCGGCGGCGTCACCATGCACACCGCCCGGTGGGATCACTCGGTGAATCTGACCGGTAAGCGGGTGGCGGTGATCGGCACCGGGGCCACGGCGGTCCAGGTCGTCCCGGCCATCGCACCGGAGGTGCGGCGGTTGAGCGTCTTCCAGCGCACGCCCATCTGGTGCGTCCCCAAACCCGACCGCGCCATCTCCGGCACGGAGCAGACGGTCTACCGGCGCCTACCGGCCGCGCAGCGAGCCATGCGCTATCTACAGGCCTAGGTCACCGAAACCGTCATGGTGGGAATCCGTCTGTACTACAAGCGGATTCCCTGGGCCAATCACGCCGTGGAACGGATCTGCCTCGCGCATCTGAAACGGCAGGTACCCGATCCCGCACTGCGCGAGCGGCTGACGCCGCGCTATGGCTTCTGGTGCAAGCGGCCCACCTACTCCAACGACTACTGGCGCACGTTCACCCGGGACAATGTGGACCTGGTGACCGATCCGATCGCGAGAGTCACCCGCACGGGCATTCGCACCGCGGATGGTCGGCTGCACAAGATCGACGTGCTGATTCTCGCGACCGGTTTCAAAGTCTTCGAGATCGGCAATACGCCACCGTTCCCCATCCACGGGCGCGACGGCGTGGATGGGCCGGTACTGGGACGAACACCGATACCAGGCATATCTCGGCGCCTCGGTGCCGGGCTTCCCCAATGTCTTCCTCATGCTCGGGCCGTACGCGCTGACCGGCGGCTCCTGGTTCCAGATGGTGGAGAACCAGGCCCGCCATGCCGTGCGCGTCCTCCGGGAGGCCCAGCGCCGCGGCAGTTCCCGCGTCGAAGTCCGGCCCGAGGCCCATCGCCGCTACTTCGACCAGGTGCAGCGGCGTCAGCGCGGGACCGTGTTCTTCAACCACGACTGCGGCAATGCCAACAGCTATTTCTTCGACCGCCACGGCGACGCGCCGTTCCTGCGGCTCGGGCTGGCGGTGGAGGCCTGGTGGGATGCCCGCAGATTCGACTTGAACGACTACTCCTACAGCAAGGCTCCGGGCAGAACGAAAGGGGTGAGCGGTGACCGGGAACTCCTGGCGCACAGGTGATGTCCTCGGCGACACCGGCCCGTTCGGGCGAGGCACCGGCGCGCTGCTGCGCCGGTTCCGCTACTCCGCTCTCACACCCGAGGATTGCCGCGCCGTGGCACACCACACCGCTCGGCTGGCGGGATGCGTTGCGCTGCGCGGGCACTGGGAGGATAGGTATCCGGAGCAGCCCACGCGGAGCGGACGCCGCCGTGTGCTGCTCGAGTCCGTCGAGGAATTGCACCGGGACCGGTATCTCGGCGATGCCCGGTGGGCGGCGCTGGACCTCGACGCGGCACAGCGCGTCGAACTCTGTGTCCTGGTCGGGCACATAGATCTGATCGCCATGCTGTGCAACAGCTTCGATCGCACACTGGACGACACCGCGACCGTCACCCCACTGCGGACCGGGCGCAGCCTCGACGCACCGGGCTGGCTGCTGCCCGACGCGCCCAGGCTGCCGCCGCCCAGCCGCTCCGATATCGGCGTTCGCACCTGGCTTTTCTCCAAGGGCGTCGGACTGCTGAACGGCGGGGGCGCCGTGGACGGCGTGGATGTGTTCTCGCGCAGTCCGGAGTTGTTCTGGAGTGTGGTTCCCTTCCTGGTCAGTCTCGGTCCGCTGCGCCTCGGGCGGGAACTCGGCGAGCTGATCACCCTGCGCGCCACCTGGAATGTCGGTTCCGAGTGCCACTGCGGTCACCACGGTCGCGCCGCGCGTTTCATCGGGCTCAGCGAGTCCGACATTGCACGCATTCCCGACGGGCCGTCCGCGGCCGGTTGGTCCGACGCCGAAGTCCTGGCGCTCACCGCCGTCGACGAACTCCACGAGCGGCGCAGCCTTTCGGATATGACCTGGAAATCTCTCACCGCCGCGTTCGGCACTCGTCGGATCGCCGAAATATGCCTGTTCACCGGCAATTACGAAATGCTCTGCATGGCCCTCAACAGTTTCGGTATCAGATTCGAACCCCATGCCTGGCAGGGCGGTGCGGCCGCGCCGCTGTGGTCGGCCCTCGCTCACCGCGGCGCCCGACGCGCCGCCGCGCGCACGGCCCGACCACACCCCGAACCGATCAGGAGACACCGATGACGCCCACCCGCACCTTCACCACCGAGACCGTGATCGACGCACCCGCGGAACAGGTCTGGGAGATCATGGCGGATATGAAGCGGTGGCATCGATGGAACATCTACCCGTTTCGCTTCCGCTCCACCCTGACCCCCGGCGCGCGGCTGTGGTTCGGCCCGCTCTTCCCGATCCCGTTCGGCCGCATCCTGGTGGTCGACCCGGGCCGGGAATTGGCGTGGGGCGGCCGCGTCCGGCTCGTCAACCGCGAACACCTCACCGGCCCGCTGATCGGGGTGATTCCCCGCGCGATCGCGCCGCTGTGGTGCGCGGTGATCGGCACCTTCGATAAGGGGCTCAGCCATCGGATGCTGCTCAACAGCACCGACTAGTCGATCCGGTGTCCGCCATCGCCCGATGCGTTTCGTACATTCGCATGGCGACAGCGAGCGCTGTTGCGGCGCTGATGGTGGCGGCGGCCCATACGGCGGCCTGCAGGTTCAGCAGGTCGGCGACGATGCCGCCGAGGATCGCGCCGACGGCGTAGCCCAGGTCTCGCCAGACGCGGTAGACACCGACCGCGCGGCCGCGCCAGATCGGGTGGGCTACATCGCCGATTACCGCGAGCAGGGTGGGATAGACCATGGCGGTGCCCGCACCGAGCAGGACCGCGCCCGCTGCCCAACCGGTGAATCCGTGCGAGGCCGCGATCACTGCGAGAGCCGCGGCTTGGGTGGCCGATGCGGAGGTTTCGTGGAATACAAGTGGCGGGGCGCGACTCCGGTTCGCGGGCGCGGGTTGCGTCAGTGCCGCGTTACGCTATTCCACGGATGATTGGAGGAAGGATGGGTGGCGATAGGCACACCGCGAAAGCGGCGTTGTACGAGGCGTTCGCGGCCAGCGGGAAAGCCCTGGCCAGCGAGAAACGGTTGGAGCTGTTGGATCTGCTGGCGCAGGGCGAGCGGACGGTGGAAGCGCTGGCGTCGGCGGCCGGACTGAACTTGACGACCGCGTCGGCACATCTGCAGACGCTCAAACAGTCCGGACTCGTCACCACGCGCCGCGACGGCGTCCGGATCTATTACCGACTGGCCGGTGACGATGTCGCCCAGCTGTTCGCGCTCCTGCGTAAGGTAGCCGAGGCCCATCAGGCCCGCGTGCACCCTGCCCGCACGAGCTATCTCGGCCCCCACGAAGGCCCGGAAATGGCCCGGGAGGAGCTGCTGACCCGCGCCGCGGCCGGAGATGTGCTGGTGTTGGATGTGGGGCCGGTCGCGGAGTATCGGGCCGGGCACATTCCCGGCGCGGTGAGCATCCCGGTCGAGCAGTTGGCCGAGCGGATCGCCGAGCTGCCGCGCGACACCGAGATCGTGGTGTACTGCCGGGGCGAATACTGCGTGCTGGCCTACGACGCGGTGCGGCTGCTACGCGACCACGACCGCCGCGCGATCCGCCTGCACGACGGCATGCTCGAATGGCGACTGGCCGACCTGCCCGTCGACGCCGCGACCCCGGCCTAGCAGCGACCTCCGCACCCGCGCCGGGCCCGATCCCGCCGTCCCCGCCGTTTTTCGCGTGTGTGTCGAATGTTGTCGTTCGTCTCGCAGGTGAAGCTCGGGTTATGCGGCTCGGGCACGAACCACGACTCGACATTCCCCGAGCACGCGGGGGCCGACCTGCCCGGCGGACCGCACCTCATGCTCGACACCGAACCGTTCCGGTCCGCCATCACTCCCGGCTGGACCAAGCCGTGTACCGCTGGTTCGCCGGGAACGCCGCGAAGGTCACCCACCATCAAAAGCGTCCAATTCGGCGCAACAGGACCTGCTCACCGAGCGCCTCTCCTGGTCCGGCTGAGATCGGTGCGCCGTGCTTGGGATCGTGCTTACTGCCGGGCGCGAACGGTTTGACGGTCCGGGCCGGTCGCGATGGTCGCCGAAGGTGCGGTGCGGGGCCAGGTCCAGGCGTACCGCAGGATGAGGGCGAGAAGGATCAATTCCAGCACGATGCCCAGGCCGTAGAAGTACAGCCAGGACGCACCCACGATGTTGAATGCCGTGACGGGGACATAGAGCGACGCCACGATGAGGTTCGCGATGCGGGTCATCCTGGCGGGCAGCGTCATCGACAGTATGAGCATGAAGATCGGGACGGCCATGAGGGTCAGCGCCGTGGTTGAAAAGGTCTGGGAGAGAGCGAATTCGAAGACTCGGCCGTCCAGGATGTCCTTGACGACGCCGGGCGTGAAGAAGTTGAGAATGTCCACGTAGGCGTACAGGAACATGAAGCTCGTCCACGCTGCGGCGAGCTTGGCTCGCACCGGGATCGGCTGGTCTTCCAGTGTGGTGGCGGGTTGACGTGTTCTCATCATGGGCTCCGTTGTGGTGCGGATCGGTGGGTCCAACGATCGCTTAGCCCGGCGGCGGGCACATTGGCCCGCAGGCCGGAGTTCGCCCGGCCGATGGCATGATCCCGCTCTCGTACTTTCGGCTGGTACGCCGAGGCGCGCCGGTCCCTAGGATGAAGCCGTGGTCACTGTCCGGCGCTCCCTCTGGCATGAGCCGCGGCCTGCCGACACCCCACCCATCGGTCGTCTCGATTGGCTGCTGGCAGGCGTGTTCGCGGCCGCCGTCCTGGTCGAGGGCATCGTTCGGCCAGGTTTGGCCTGGCGACCCCTGGTGGTGGTGCTCGCCCTGGCGCTGATACCCGCCCTGCTCTGGCGGCGCGGCCGCCCGCTGATGGCCGCCCTGGTCGGGTGGAGCGTCGCCGGGCTGCTCTCGGTCCTCCAGCTGACCACACACGCCGAGGATCTCGGCCTCTACTCCATGTTGGCCGACCTGATCCTGCTCTACTCGCTGGTGTGGTGGGGCTCGGGACGGGAGATGGTCTGGGGGACGGCGTTCGTGACAGTCGTTGTCGCGCTGGGGATGTACGCCTCTTCCGCGGGCTGGGCCGACGTGTTCGGCGGAAGCGTCCTCTTGTTGTTGCTCGTCGCTCTCGCAGCGGTGTTCCGCTACCGCGCCGACCTCTGGCATCGCCAGCAGCGTGAGATCCGCAATCAGGAGCGGGTGGCGCTGGCGCGCGAGCTGCACGACACTGTGGCCCACCACGTTTCGGCCATCGCGGTGTAGGCGCAGGCCGGTGGCGTGGTCGCCGGTATCCAGCCGGAGAAGGCTGCCGAGGTCCTGGCGGCGATAGAGTCCGAAGCGTCGCGAACCCTGGCGGAGATGAGATCCATGGTGCGGGTGCTGCGTGCGGAGGAAGCCGTCGCCTACTCACCGCAGCAGGGTGTCGCGGACCTGCGTGCTCTGGCGTGCGCCGACGCGACGCCCACCGTCGAGGTCTCGCTGAACGGTTCGTTGACCCGGCTGGCACGACCGGTGGACGCCGCGCTCTACCGGCTCGCGCAGGAGTCGCTGACCAATGCCGTACGGCACGCCCGGAGCGCGACCCGCGTCCGGATCGACGTACGCCGGGAGGGCGACGCCGTCCGGCTGCGTGTCAGCGACGATGGACGGACCGAGCCCGGGCCGGTCCCGGAGCCTGGGTTCGGCCTGCTGGGCATGGCCGAACGCGCCCAGCTCCTCGGCGGATCGCTCTCTGCGGGGCCGGGTCCCGAGGGTGGCTGGGTGGTGGAGGCGGTGCTGCCGGTGGAGGTGCTGGCATGAGCATCCGTGTCGTCGTAGCCGACGACCAGGACTTGATCCGGACCGGGCTGGTGATGATCCTCGGCGCGCAACCCGGCCTCGAGGTCGTGGGGGAGGCAGCGGACGGGCTCGCGACGCTCGACCTGGCGACCCGGCTGCGTCCCGATGTCCTCCTCGTCGATATCCGGATGCCCGGGCTCGACGGCGTCGAGGTGACGCGGCGCCTGGCCGGGCCAGGAGTAGCGGACCCGATGGCGGTCGTCGTGATCACCACCTTCGACCTCGATGAGTACGTCCTCGGCGCGCTGCGCGCGGGCGCCCGCGGCTTCCTGCTCAAAGACGCCGGGCCGGAGCTCCTCGTGCAGGCCATCCACGCGGCGGCCAACGGGGACGCGCTGATCGCCCCCAACGTCACCCGCCGACTGCTGGCGACCTTCGCCGACCAGGCGCCGGTGGTACCGGTCCAGCCCATCGACCCGCTCACCGACCGCGAGGAGGAGGTGCTCGCGCTGGTGGCACGGGGCCGGACCAACACCGAGATCGCCACCGAACTCTTCGTCGGCCTGAGCACGGTCAAGACCCACGTCGCATCGTTGATGGCCAAGCTCGGCGCCCGCAACCGCGTCGAGATCGCGATGTGGGCATACGACACCAGACGCGTGCGAGCCGAATCCGCGCGCCCGCCCTCCGGGTCCGGCGGCTGACGAACGTCAGGTATGGGCCTCCTGGGCCAGGTTCGAGGCGAAGCGCAGAATCACACCTGTTCGCCTTTCTCGCGGCGGAGATCCAGCTCGCGCTGCCTGCCGCTTCCTGTCGCCGCGCCTCGGCGCGCTGAGCTTCGGCGCGCTCACGCAAACCACGCAGGAATTCTTCATCGGCCGCCGGATCCTGGGCGACGTGTCGGCCGGGCCTGTCGTACTCGGCATACCGGGTCGTCGACCGCAGCGCGCGCGACTCGTCCAGCGGGCGACCGAGAATCAGCCACAGCAATGCGCCGACGGTCGGAATGAAGATGACGACCAGTAGCCACCCCGCCTTGGGCAGGTGACGGATACCGCCCTCGGGCGCGGTGATGATGTCGATCAGGCAGAACACCCACAGTGCCAGCGCGATCAGTCCGACGACCGCGTACGGCATCGCATTCTCCTCGTACTCGGGCCGAACACTCGACCGAAAACCCCACCGGGGCCGGAAACGGCCTGTTCACAGACCTTACCGAAGAGACCCGAGCTAACGAATATTCAGCTGACGCGATGATGATCACGATCGGCCAGCCACGACCTCCGAACCGCCGCGTGCTGTCGTCGATCCGTGCCTGATCGCACGTCAGCGGATGTCGGCAGGGGAGGGTTCGCGCTGCCCGTTGTGCTGTGGGGATGTCTTGGGCCCCAGCAGGTATCGGACGTCTTCGTAGTCGCCGAGGGCGACAATTCTGCCCTCGTCCAGGACGGCTACTCGGTCGGCGTGGCGTACCGTCGCCGGGCGGTGTGCGATCACCAGCAGGATGCAGTGGGTCGAGATTCGGCGCAGGGTGCGGACGAGGAGTTCTTCGTTGGCGGCGTCCAGGTGAGACGTCGGTTCGTCGAGGATCAGGATCTCGGGGCGCTTGAGCAATGCCCGGGCGATGGCGACTCGTTGTTGTTCGCCGCCGGAGAGGGCGGAGCCGTGTTCGCCGAGCGGGGTGTCGAGTCCGTTGGGCAGCCGGTCGAGGACGGCGGTCAGGCCGGTGATGCCGATGACCTGGTGCAGCAGCGTGTCGTCGACTGCGTCGACGCCGTAGGAGATGTTCTCTCGGAGTGTGCCGTACATGAGGCTGTTGCCTTGGTCGACCAGCCCGACCTTGGCCCGCCATTGCGCCAGGGTGTAGTTGCGGGTCGCGCTGCGGCCGTCGAGCAGGATCTCGCCGGACTCCGGCTCGTAGAAGCGCGTCAGCAGATTGACGATGGTCGACTTCCCGGCGCCGGAGGGGTCGACCATGGCGGTGTAGCTGTTGTGGGGCAGCTGGATCGAAACATCCTCGAGGATCGTGCGTTCGCCATAGCGGAACCGGATATCGCGCACTACCAGGCCATTTCGGCCGGTGTCGGGCGAATCCTCGGGCTCGCGATCCTGTTCGACCGGGAGTACGAGAATTCCGTCGACGCGCCGCAGCGCCGCCAGACCGGTCTGCACCGCGCGGGCGATATCGAGCAGCCCGGACGCGGGGCCGGAAACATAGCCCACGTACAGCAGGAAGGCGACCAGATCGCCGATGGTCATCGCGCCGGATGACACGCGAGCCAGGCCGACGATGATCACCAGGATGAACGACCCCCGGGCCCCGAGATCGATGGCCGGTGACACCACGGCTCCCACCCTGGCGGCCCGCAGATTGTGGTCGTAGATGCGCTGTGCGGTGCCCTGCAACGATTTCGATTCCCGTGGTTCGCGGTTGTGGATCCGCACCGTGCGAATGCCGCTCAGTACGCGCTCCAATTCCGAGGCGAGGTGGCCGGTCGCGTCCTGTGCGGCCACGACGGAGTGCCGTATGCGCGGAAGCACGGATCCGACGACGGTCATCGAGGTGATGACCACGACGAGGACGACGGCGGCCAGCAGGGGATCGAGGACGACCATCATGGTCACGCCGCCCACGACGACGACGCAGTTGACGACCGCTCCGACGACTTGGTAAGCGATCGCGTCGCGCAGCAGCGTGGTGTCCGTCGTGGCGCGCGAGATCAAGTCGCCGAGTCGTTGTTCGCCGAAAACCGAAATGCGCAGGCGCAGCAGGTGATCGACGAGCAGGACGCGAAGACGCAGGACGATACTCTCGCGCGCCTGATCCAATGTGTAGGTCGAATAGGCCTTGAGCGCGGCCTGGAGCAGGAACAGCACGGTGAGCAGCGCGAGCGGCAGCACGATCGCGGTATGGGCCGATGCTCGTTCGACAGTGCTGGTGACGATGACCGGCTGGACGAGTCCGCAGGCGGCGGCGAGCAGAGCGCAGGCCGCCGCCGACAGAAAGCGCCAGCGATCTCCTCGTGCCCAGGAGAGCATCCGGCGCAGGCCGACGACGCTGCCATCCGATATCGGGGACATTGTTCTCCTCGTACAGGCGGTGATTCAGTCGGTGAGGCGGTAACCGCGCTCCAGGGCTTCGGTCAGCCACTGTTCGACTTCCATGACGCGCAACGTGATCAGGGGGTTCGATTCGCGCTTCGAGTAATCCGGTTCGAGGATGCCGCTGTCGATCAGGTTCTCGGGAACGAACGGTCTCGCGAGGCGGCTCAGGATGGCCGCGCTGAATATCTGTTTGGTCGTCGGCAGCGACGGCCGGAGCCGCGGCGGAATGAGCGCGAGTACCTGGGACTTTCGGCGCCAGTAGCGGTGCGGATAGGCGGGGTCGTACCGGCGCGGCAGCGGGAGCCGCATGGCTTGTTCGACGAACTCCGGGTCGAGAAACGGGTCGCGTTTGGGAATGAGTCCCGGTGTCCGCAAACGCTGGTGTGGATGCAGGTCGCTCCAGGCCTCCATCGGTCCGAACGAAGCATGATTCGTCGCGTGCAGGTGGACCAGGGACCGGACCCAGGCGGCCGTCCACCTGTCGACCGCACCGCGGTAGTCGGCGGTCAGGAATTCGTGCGTTCTTTGCTTGCACAGGTCGGGCCAGGAGCAGGCGAGATAGAGCATGGCGCGGTGGCGCGGGGGCATCTGGTCCGCCGCGAGTGCGAGCAATTCGAGCGTTGCGACCGGATGGTATTGCCCCCGGTGGTCGCCCCAGTAGCGCGGCAGGTGCCGCGCTTCTCCGCTGCCGAAGAGGTCCGGCGTCAGGAACTGCGGGTTGCCGAGCAGTTCGTCCGCGCCGTCACCGCTGAGCAGGACCTCGGCACCGGCGTGGTGGGCCAGTTCGACGGCCACCCGGTTGGCCTCGGGCAGGGCGTCGAGCCGGGGCCCCGCAGCATCCCATTCCGGCCGCCCGGCGGGCTTGCGTGCCAGGTCGGCGACATAGAGATCGCATCGCGATCCGAGCGCCTCGAGCAGGCCGGTGACGATCGGCACGTTCGATCGCCCCCGGTCATCGGTCATCTCGATCGTGATCGCGGAAATACGGCGTTCCGCACCGTATTCCGCGATCACGGTGGCGAGAACGGCAAGGGAATCGAGCCCGCCGGATAATTGCACGGCGATTCCAGCGCTGTCCCCGACCGCGCGCCGAACGGACTGGGTGAATTCTCCGCGGAGGTCGTGAAACGAATTGTCCGGCTCGGGTCATGGCGGTTCGATCGCCATATCTCTACCGTTTTCGAATGGTTCGGTCGGGCCGAATTCGCCAGTTATCGCCGGCCAGGCGAACCACAGTGCCAACCTGCTTCGAGAAATTCTGTCCTTCGACACGCTTTCACTCTCGTTTCGGGGGGGCGACGGGCCCTGCGGCCCGCCTACCCGATCTTGTTACACGCCAGCGAGGGCCAGTGTCCGGTCGAGTTCCTCGAGCAGGATCTGGATGGTGTCCGGCTGCCAGAATTCTGGGGTGAATTCGCCGCCGTCATCCTCGCTCTTGACACCCTTGCCGTAGCAGCCGTCGCCGGGGCAGCTCTTCTTGGACATTTCCGTCTCCAATTCGTTGTACTTATTTGCCGGACTTTCGCAGGAAGTGAACGGATTTCGCTTCCCTCATCGATTCAACGTGGTTCGTCAGGTCGCTGCAATATTCGAAAACGGACAGGGATGTCTGTCCAAAAGTGCGCTGTTGTACACGATTCGGACCTTTCCGAATGGCTGTTAATACTCCGACTCGAGGCACAGGGCGGCATCGAGCCGGGCGATGAGCAGAGCCCGGATCCCCGGCCAGGTTTCGGTGCCGCGCAAGTCCATCCAGATCATGACCAGCCTGGACAGTAACTCGGTGAACGGTTCGACTTCCGTGTGGTCCTCCACGAGATGCTGCTCCACGACCGACTTCGGCGCGGCGACCTGCCGACCGGTGCGCTCGACCCGCGCCTCGTGCCATAACCGCACCAGTTCCCCGCCGGTCCCGAGCACCGCATCGCTGTGCTCGGCGAAGTCCCGGCTCGGCCAGCGCTGTGCGGTCTCGACCTTGGCGACCGTCGAGGCACTGTGCAAGACCCTCCGCCCCAGCTCGGCCTGCGACATTCCCTGCCGGATCCGTTGTCGGCGCACCTCGGCGCCGAACCTGTGCCGTGCGGAGACATGCGGCGTCAAATCGCTCATACGCCTGCTCAAGACGGTTCCCCCGACCGCCGGTCGAGCGCGAGCCATCCGACGGGCCGCTCAATGGCGGGCATCATTGCACCCCTAGCGGATCGGGCCGGTATCGGTCCCTCCCATGCTGATCTCGCTGTGGCACGCCGACATCGGCCGATCAACCTATTCGGCTGCCCGCGATCCGAATTCGCGGCGGCGCCCGGCGCCGAACGTGGTCATCGATGCGGTGGGCGAGATGGCCGAGCGAGATGGGCGACATTTCGGCGATCCGTGCGCTGTTCCGCCGATCCGTGACGTTAACTTCGGTAGGCAGTCTGTCGAACGGGGGTGCGGTGTGTTGATCGGTCGTGAGGTCGAGCGTGAGCTGCTGACGGTCTTCGTGCTCGGGCAGGCGGCCGGGGAGCCGGTGCTGATCGTGCGCGGCGAGCCGGGGGTGGGCAAGACGGTCCTGCTCGATTTCGCGGCAGATTTCGCCGCCGGTCACGGCATTCGGGTGTTGCGGGTGGCGGCGCTCGAGTACGAGGCCGAGCTGAGGTTCGGCGCGCTGAATCAGTTGTTGCACCCGCTGATGGATGGAATAGGCGCGCTCGGGCCCGCGCATCGCCAGGCCCTGAACGTGATCATGGGACTGGAGCCGGGTCCGATGCCCTCGCAGCTGATCGCCGGGGCCGCGACCCTGGCGCTATTGAACGCCTCTGCGCAGCAGGGTGTTTCGTTGCTGCTGATCATCGATGATGTGCAGTGGCTCGATCTGCCGAGTGCGATGGCGTTGAGCTACGCGGCGCACCGGTCGGCGGGCGCCGGAGTTCGTCTGCTGGCGGCGGTGCGCTGGGATGCCGATGATGCCCTGACCCGCAGTGGTTTCCGCGTGCACGACCTGCCGCCGTTGGACGACACCGAGTCCGACTGGCTACTGCGGACCGCCTACCCGGCGTTGTCGGCGGGTGTGCGCCGTCGCCTGCGCGCGGAGGCGCACGGCAATCCGCTCGCGTTGCTCGAATTGCCCGCCGCGTTCGCGGATGGCGCCTCTCCGGCGGATCTGCCCGGGGTGTTGCCCTTGACGGACCGGCTGCACAAGCTGTTCGGCGATCGCCTTGCCGGGCTGCCGGACGGAACCCGGCGCCTGTTGCTGTTCGTCATCCTGGCCGGTGCGGAGAACTCCATGACGTTGGAGGATTGTCTGCCCACTCCGCAGGGACGCGTTGATCTCGCGCCCGCCGAACGAGCGGGCATCGTCCGCGTGAACCCGCGCACGGGCCGTATGGAATTCCGCCACCCCCTGATCCGGTCGGCGGTCATCGCCCGGTCGACGAGTGCGGAGCGCCAGCAGGTTCACCGGATCCTGGCCGACGCCTTCGCCGACCAACCACATCGGCGGGCTTGGCACCTCGGACAGGCCGCGGTCGGCCCGGACGAGGAGATCGCCGCCGCGCTGGAAGCACTGTCGCAGAGCATGATTCACCACGGCGACGCCAGGCGGGCCACGGCGGCGATGCTTCGGGCCGCCGAGCTGAGCACCTCCGCCGCCAATCGTGCCCGGCGCACCGCGCGGGCGGCCTATCTGGGCGCCCTGGTCACGGGGGAACTGGCGCACAGTTCGCGTTTGCTGTCGCAAGCGGCGCGCATCGAGGTGCGGGACGCGCCTTCGCTGGAGGCGGCCGTCGCGGCGTCCTCGCATCTACTCAACGACGAAGGCGACGCGACCACGGCGGCCAGACTGCTGCTGGAAACCATCCGGGTACACGAACGCGATCTCGATTCCGGCGACGACACCATGGTCGAAGCGTTGCACACCCTGCTGTATGTCGGATTCTTCAGCGGGCTGCCCGCCCTGTGGCAGGACATCGCGCAGGTGCTCGAGCGTGCGAAACCGCAACCCACGGAGACGCTTTCACTACTCCACCACGTCTTCGCCGACCCGATCGTGGCCACCGACGACGACCTCGGCCACCTCGATCGCGCCCTCGACGGGCTGCGCTTCACCCACGACCCGGTGCGGATCGTGCGGGTGGTGACCGCCGGGGCGTATGTGGACCGGATCGGCGGTGCGCGTGCGGCGCTGTGGCGGGTGATCGAGGACGGCCGCGACGGGGGAGCCATGGCCAAGGCCATCGAGGCGCTGTTCCTCATCGCCCAGCACGATTACTTCACCGGCGACTGGGACGAACTGATCGAGGTCACCACCGAGGGCCTGCAACTGTGCGCCGACTACGGGTACACGCTGCTGGCCGGACCGGGACATCTGCTGCGCGCACTCGTCGACGCGGCGCGAGGGAATGCCGAAGCCGCCGATCTGGCCGCGGAGGAACTGTTGCTGTGGGCCTCGCCGCGTCATCTCGCGACGTTCGCGGCCTACTCCTCGCATGTGCGATGCCTTGGCGCGCTGGCGCATTCGGCGTTCGACGAGGCGTACCGGCACGCCGCAGCGGTCGGTGCGGCGGGCAGCTTTCCGCACTACGCCCCGCACGCGCTGTGGCTGGTGCTCGACCTGGTCGAGGCGGGCGCTCGCAGCGGCAGGCAGGCCGAAGCGCGCAAGCACGCCGAGGCAGCGGTCGCGGCCGGTGTGCCTGACCTGTCGCCGAGGCTGCGGCTGACCACCACCGCCGCACTCGCGGTGACCGCCACCGTCGACTGGCGCGAACTGTTCGACAGTGCGCTGGCCACGCCCGGGGGCGAGCGCTGGAGGTTCGAGTATGCCCGAGTCCAACTGCTCTTCGGTGAACGACTGCGCCGCGAGCGCGAATCAACCACGGCACGAACCTATTTGACCAGCGCGGCATCGACCTTCGAGCAGTTGCAGGCGATTCCGTGGATGGAACGAGCGCGCGCCGAGCTGCGCGCGGCGGGCGAGCCGGTGGACAAACGGGGAGCGACGCTGACCCCGCAGGAGCGCGCGGTCGCCGAACTGGCGGCTTCCGGGCTGACCAACAAGGAGATCGCCGAACGGCTGTTCCTGTCCGCGCGAACGGTGTCGACCCATCTGCACCGGGTCTTCCCCAAACTCGGCATCACCACCCGTGGTGCGCTGCGCGACGCGATGGACCGCTTACCCGGCTGATGTACGTCATTTGACGGATTCCGTGCCTTCGCCGTCGCCATAGATTCGGTTCTGCCGAACGGCAATTCGACGCACAAGGGAGGCTCGAGATGAGCGAGCAGAGCAAGACGGTGGTTCTGGTTCACGGCGGATTCGTGGACGGAGCCGGGTGGCGCGGAGTCTATGACGAACTCACCCGCGACGGCATCCCCGTACGGATCGTGCAGAACCCGACCAAATCCCTCGCCGACGACGCCGCCGCCACCCGGCAGGTGCTCGACGATATCGACGGCGAGGTCGTCCTGGTAGGCCACTCCTACGGCGGCGCGGTCATCACCGAGGCCGGAACCCACGACAAGGTCACCGCTCTCGTCTACATCACCGCCTTCGCCCCCGACAAGGGCGAATCGGTCAGCACCCTCATCCAGGGCTTCCCGCAGGACGGCCCCCAGCCCCCCATCCTGCCCCCGGTCGACGGCTACCTGTTCCTCGACCGCTCGAAGTTTCATGACTCCTTAGCCGGTGACCTCTCCGCCGCCGACGCCGCCTTCCTGGCCGACTCCCAGGTGCCGTGGGGCCTGGAGGCCCTCGGCGGCCCCATCAGCGAAGCCGCCTGGCGCGTCAAGCCCAGCTGGTACCTGCACGTCGCCGAAGACAAGATGATCCCCCCGACCGCACAAGCCTCCATGGCCGAACGCATCGGTGCGAAGATCACCGAAACCCCGGGCAGCCACGCCGTTTACGTCTCCCGCCCCGCAGTCGTGGCCGACCTCATCCGCGCAGTCCTCGACCCCTGAGCCGAAATCCGCCGATGGCCAGCGGTGTTCCACTCCGGACACCCGCGAAGCGTGAAGGCGCAGCGGGTTATCCGGTGAGGGCCTGTGTGCCGATGGTGGCGAGGAGTGCGAGGCGTTCGGCGTCGGGGATGTGGGGGTCGGCCGTGTAGATCATGATGCGGAGGTCGGCGGCAGTGACGCTGAGTACATCGCAGTCGAGGGTGAGGGCGCCGACGTGGGGGTGGTCGATTGTTTTGCGGGCGGAGCGGTGGTGGGCGACGGCGCCGGATTCCCACAGCTGCTCGAATTCGGCGCTGTTGGTGCGTAGTTCGGAGACGAGGCGGAGGATTCGGGGGTCGTGTGGGTAGCGGGTTGCTGTGTTGCGCAGGTCGGCGACCTGCGCGGCGCGCAGGGCGGCCCGGGATTCGGGGGTGTGGCGAATGCGGGTGCCGGAGCCGAGGAAGTTGCGCCACACGGCGTTTCGGTCGGTGCCGTGCCATTCGCCCATCAGGGCCGTGTAGAGGGGGTTGGCGAGGAGTTGGGTCCAGATGGCGTCGAAGACCGCGACGGGGGTGCCGGTGAGTCGGTCCATCATCCGCTGCACGCCGGGGGTGATGTGCGTCGAGATCGTTTGCGGCCCTGGGGGTACAAGTCCGGCGAGCTGGAACAGGTGGGTGCGCCCGTCGCCGGATAGCCGCAAGGCCCGGGCGAGGGCTTCTATGACCTGTGCGGAGGGATTGGTGGCCCGTCCTTGTTCGAGGCGGGTGATGTAGTCGACGGAGATTCCGGCCAGTTGGGACAGCTCTTCTCGGCGCAGGCCCGCGGCGCGCCGATGGCCGCCCGCGGCGAGGCCCACCGTCTCGGGCGCGACCTGGTCGCGCCAACGGCGCAGGGCCGCACCGAGTTCCGTCGTTGCCATACGGACAGTGTGGCGCAGGGGCAGCCGACATACCTGGTATCGACGGTCCTATGACAGGGGGTCTTCTGGCTGGTCGTCCCCTTTCTTCGCATTGTGGGGGCATGACAGCGACAAGAGCATCCACGGTCGGCGAACCGAGCGGCCGCGCACTCGTCACCGGCGCCACTTCGGGAATCGGCAGGGCCTTTGCCGAGCGTCTCGCCGCCGACGGCTACGACCTGGTGATCGTCGGACGACGGCGGGAGCGCCTCGAGGAGTTCGCCGCCGCCCACCCCGAGGTCGAGGTCCGGCCCGTCGCCGCCGATCTGTCCACCTGCGAGGGCATCGACACCGTCGCGCGGATCTGCGCGACCGAGCCACTGACCCTGCTGGTGAACAACGCGGGCGTGGCCCACTACATGCCGCTGGCGGACCTGCCCGCCGACAAGGCGCGCGAAGTGGTCAACGTCAAGGTTCTCGCGCCCACCCTGATCAGCCGCGCCGCCATCGCCGGAATGCGGCACCGCGGCCGAGGCGCCATCATCAACATCGCCAGAATGCTCGCGTTCAGCGGCCCCGCCCCCGGTTCGGTGTTTCCTCGCCGCGCCGTCTACGCCGGAGCCCTCGCCCACCTGGTCGCCATGTCCCAGACCCTCAGCGCCGAACTCGAAGGCACCGGCGTCCAAATCCAAGTGGTCTGCCCCGGCCTGGTGGCCACCGAATTCCACGAACGCCAAGGCCTCGACCTGAGCGCCGTACCGCGCATGAGCGCCGCCGCTGTCGTCACCGCCGCTCTGCGCGGCCTGGAACTCGGTGAAGTCGTCTGTGCCCCAGGCGTCGAGGACGCCACCTTGCTCGACACCGTCTTCGCGGCCAACCTGGCGGCCTTCGCGGGCCAAAGCCCCGAACTCGCTACCCGGTACCGGACCACCTGATTGCTGCGAGCCGATCGGCCCGAGCCCGCAACCGGCAGCGGGCACTCAGGTGTAAGTCGCCAGGAGTTCGAGGGAGCTGGTGAGCAGGCTGGCGTCGAGGCCCGCATGACGGGACTCCAGGGTTACGCGCTGGCGTAAGTCGAGTACCGCGTCGGCGGGCAGTTCGTCGGTCGGCCACGGCGCGATGGGCCAGGTCGGTCGTATCGGCGGTGCTCGTAGGCGGGACAGCCACTCGTGGCGGGTGCGGGCCCGCAGGTGGGCACAGGTGAGCGTTCGGTAGCGCAATTCGCTCACGTCGGTGGTGAACGTCGCCATGGGCTGTGCCAGCGATCCGCTCAGCGTCGGCACGCCGAACTCCCGCAGCAGTTCGGCCAGCGGACTGCGAACAGGTGCGTCGACTGGCGCCAACTCCAGGCTCAGGAGTTCGGCGATGCCGCGCAGATCACACTGGAGCGCGGCTGCGGCGCGACGGAAATCGGTGAGCAGAGACTGTATTTTGTCGTGATCGTCGATGGCTGTGCGGAAAATCCGGTGCGTCTCGTCGGCCCAGCGCCGACAGGCGGCCTCGTCGAAATGATCGCAGTCGTCGAAGGTGTGCTCGGTGGAGTCCCGGAGGTTCTCGGTGAACCGGCGGCGTCGCGCGCGCCACTCGGCCTGCTCGGCCGCGGCGATGCGCCGATTGCTCGCCTCGATATCGGCGCGACCGCGGATCAAGGCGATATCGATCTCGGCCCGGCGCTCGGCGTACGCGCGGTCCTGTTCACCGTAGTACCGTGCGAGATCCGGATCGTCTTTCCACCAGCCCATAGCCGCTCCTGACCGATGGTGTCAGGGTACGCCGCAGGGCGTTCGGCTATCCGCCCAACTGGACAGCGGTGACGTTGGAACTGTCGTCGGGGTGGAAGACGGTTACCTGGCGCCCGTTGATCAATGCTTCGCGCAGGAGGGTCACCCACATGCTGTGGGTGACGCGTTCGGATGCCGTGGGCAGCGACGTCGACCACAAGGTGAATACTTCGCGCTCACCGGCGGCGTTCATGATTTGGGTGAACCCCGACGCCGTGGTCGTATGGACGCAGATCACGGTCCCCACCATCTCCGCCATGTCACCGGCCTTCCACTCGCTGCTCGCCGGAACGCTTGCCGCGCCGGATAATTCGCGCCAAATGGCGTGCCACGATCAGGTCGCCGCGCACGCGCATGCCGCTGCCGGTGAACGCGTCCAGCGGTGCGATGTCGCCGTTGGCCATTGCCTCCCAGACGGATTCGAACGCCAGGACTTCCAGATCGGGCAGGTGCACCTGCTCTTCGCTGACCGTGCACTCCTTGGTTTCCGCGGTAATGGACCAGGAGTGGACGGGGCGCTCCTCGTCGTCGGGCCGGATCACGCCGAAATGGATTCGCGCGCGCAGGCTCGATTCGGCGAGGAGATCGGCCAGGCGTTCGGTTGTGCGGCCGAAGGCTTCGCCACGGGATTCCGCCAGCGGCGGCAGTGGTGCGACGAAATCGGCGAGGGCCGGATTCTGGGTGAGCTCCTCGGCCGGTGAATTGGTGTGGGCATGATCTTTTATAGTTCCCCCTCGGATACTGCCTGCACAGAGTAGACACCTCACTCCTGCGCATTGTCCATGCCCGGTTGGTTGGTATTTAGTTGAATTATCGTGCACCTCAACGTAATTGAAGATCGCCGTGCGCCGATCCGGGATTGCGGATTTATCGGAGCGCGGAAATAATTCCCTGAAGGACGTGCGATTCCGGCATCGAACCCGGCCGGTTTCATACGATTCGAGGGGGTGGATCATGATCCGGGAGTATTTCGCACGCGGCGAACGCCGGACGGTCGATATGGTCGACGATGTGGTGGCGCTGAAGGTCGCCGTCGACGCGCGTGGGAACACGCCGGATGCGACCCGGTTCGGTCGTGTCGCCCGGATGGTATCCGGCGAACCCGCCCGCGAAACCTACGCCGCGTTCCGGAATGCGCACTGGCTGTTCGTATTTCCCTCCGCGGCCACCACGCGCGCGGTGGAGCGGGAGGAGAATCCGCCGGAGGTGGAGGATATCGGCGCGGTGGTCCGGCGTCCGGATTCGACCCTGGCGATCGTCACCAAGCGGCTCGACGTCCGGCTCGCCGGTGAATTCACCGAGGCCGAAGCCGAGGCGATCCTGCGCGAGTCCGGGCTCACGGTGCGGCACCGGCTCCGGTTCGTGTCCAATCTCTTCGAGGTCGTCGCGGGCCCGGGCGAGGATGCCCTGGCGGCATCGGTGCGCCTGCACGACGACGCCCGGTTCGCCTTCGCCGAGCCCGCCTTCATCGAGCACATTCCGCCGCGCTTCACCCCCGTCGATCCGCGTTTCGGCGATCAATGGCAGTGGGCGAACACCGGCCAGGGCGGCGGGCTCGCCGGAGCCGATGTGAGCGCGGAGGCGGCCTGGGACAATACCCGCGGCGCGGGCGTCCGGCTCGCGGTGATCGACAATGGTTTCGACGCCGATCATCAGGACCTGGCCGCCGGTGTCGTGGCGGCCTCGGGCTTCTACCGCCAAACCGGAAGTAACCCAGCGGTATTCGTGCAAGGCATCACCGGAATGCCGGACAACAGCCACGGCACCTTCTGCGCGGCGATGGCCGGTGCGCGGCAGGGCAATGGCGTCGGCGGCTGCGGCGCGGCGCCGGAATGCGAACTACTGCTCATCGCCTGCCTCAACGATCAGGTCGGCACCCAGACCACCCTGGCCCGCGCCGTGTCCTACGCGGCGGATCCGTCCGCCGAGGTGCCCGGCGCCGATCCGGCTGGCGGCGCGGAGATCATGGTGTCGAGTCTCGGGCCGAACGGCGCGGTCTGGGAACTGACGACCACCCTGGAATTGGCACTGGATTTCGCGGGCGGCAATGGCGGCGCCGGTCGCGGCATGCCGATATTCTGGGCCGCCAGCAATGGGGGGAATGTGGATATTCTGCTGGACGAAGTCGTCTCGCATCCGAATGTCATGACGGTGGTCCGCTCCACCAGAAACGATCTCGAGGACGATGCGGCGCGCGGTGCGACCGTCGATCTGATCGCGCCGGGGGTCGATGTCTTCAATGCCTTCTCGGGCAATACCTACAACTTCTGGACCGGAAACAGTTTCGCGGCGCCGGCCACCGCCGGATGCGCCGCGCTCGCTCTCGCCATGGATCCCGGCCTGACGGGACCGGAATTGGAACAGGTCATGCGGGATTGCGCCGATAAGATCGGTGGCGTCGTCTACGACGCGAACGGTCATCACGACGATTACGGCTTCGGCCGGGTGAATGCGAACGCGGCCGTGCATATCGCCGGAACCCTCACCGCCGTCCAGCATCTGGCCATGAGTTAGCGGGTGCCGCCGATGAACGAGCATGCGATACATCGCGTCGAGATCGCCGCGGACTCGGTGGGCGCATTGCGCGCCTTCGTCGACGCGGTAGGGCCCGATCTGGGTTGTCATCCGGTGGTGCGGCAGCGCGCGGGCCGATTCGTGATCGAGGCCTACCTGTCGACGACGCAACTCGATGCCGCGGCTGCGGTACCCGACGCCGCCGTCTCGCTCGACATCCTGGAGAACGTCACCGAAACCGGCAGGCAGCGGCAGGAATCGGTCGGCGCGGGCAACCGCTATGCGAACCGCGCCGCGATCCCCGAGGGACTCGGGCGGAAGGAGTGAACCGCGGTGTCCTATCTGAACGTCGACGAAATCGTCTCGGCACTACAGAATCTGGCCGCCGCCTATCCCGCGACCGCCGAACCGGTCACGGTCCCGCACCCGACCCACGGCGGTCGCCTCGGGCAGGTGTTGCGGCTGGGCGCCGTACGCACCGGCGAGCAGGACGCCGTGCTGCTCCTGGGCGGGGTGCACGCGCGCGAATGGGTTCCGCCCGACGCTCTGGTATCGCTGGCCGCCGATCTGCTCGCGGCCCACAGCGGCGGTACCGGACTGACATACGGCGGAAAACGATTCTCCGCCAACGAGATTCGATTCATCGTCGAACAGGTGAACCTCTTCGTCTACCCGTGCGTCAACCCGGACGGCCGCCACTTCAGCCAGACCGTCGATCCGATGTGGCGCAAGAACCGACGGCCTGCCGCCGCGCCCGGCGGATGCGTCGGCGTCGACATCAATCGGAACTTCGATTTCCTCTGGGACCATGTGAACAAGTTCGCCGCCGATTCCGGAGTCAATACCTCGGCCGACCCCTGCCAGAACACCTACCGCGGACCCGCCCGGGAATCCGAGCCGGAGACGCGGAATGTCGTATCCCTACTGGACCGTTTCCCGTCGATTCGCTGGCATGTCGACGTCCACAGCGCCGTCCCGGTCATCCTGCACAACTGGGGCAGCGACGACAATCAGACCGTTGATCCCGTGCAGACCTTCCGCAACAGCGCCTTCGACCAGGTGCGCGGCCGCTCCGGAGACACGGCCTACCGCTAATACATCCCCGCTGGTGATCTGGACGTCGTCAGGGCCCTCGCCACCCGGGCCGATACGGCGATCACCGCTGTCCGAGGCGACAGCTACGGTGTGGAACCCGCCTTCGGCCTCTACCCGACCTCGGGCGCCAGCGACGACTATGCCTACAGCCGCAACTTCGCCGACACCACCCTGACACGGGTCCCCGGGTTCACCATCGAATGCGGTCACAGCTTTCAGCCGGTGTGGGCCGAAGCCGAGCAGGTGATCCGCGAAGTATGCGCGGGCCTGCTCGCCTTCTGCCTGGAAGCCGCCGAGCAATCACCCGAAACCTGGTTGACCGCCGTACTGCACCAGCACATGAGTTGAATCACTCCACAGTTCTATTCCATTTCATACCAAGGGATTACATCGGTTGAGAATCTCGTCGATAGCTTCGGGATCTATGACGACACCTGCCTTGGTTCCAGAGTCATTTCCACCGCGGCGCGGCGCCGACGGTGATTACGCTCGGTTGCTGCGCCGGATTTCCGATGCGGGGCTGATGAATCGGCGTCCCCTCTACTACGCGGTCCGGCTGAGTCTGGTCGGGCTGGCGTTCGTGGGTGGGTGGGCGGCGTTTGTGCTTGTCGGTGACTCGTGGTGGACGTTGCTGGTCGCGGCGTTCCTGGCGGTTGCGTTCGCTCAGGTGGCGCTGGTCATGCACGATGTCGCGCATCGGCAGGTGTTCCGGCTGCGGCGTCCGACGGAGATTGTCGGGCGGGTGGTGGGCAATGCGGGGATCGGGCTGGCGTACGGGTGGTGGCAGGACAAGCACACTCGCCATCACGCCAACCCGAATCACGAGGAGCTCGATCCCGATGTCGCGCCGGACATTCTGGTGTGGTCGCAGCGGCAGGCGCGGGGGAGTCGGGGCCTGGCTCGGTCATCGGGAGGGCGCAGGCGTATCTGTTCTTCCCGCTGTTACTGCTCGAGGGGCTGAACCTGCATCTGTCCGGTGTGCGGGCGCTCGGGAATCGATCCGTCAAGCACCGCGTAGTGGAGGGCGCGCTGCTCTTCGTTCACTTCGCCGCGTATCTGGCCGTGGTGTTCGCGGTGCTGCCCGCCGACAAAGCCTTCGCCTTCCTCGCTGTGCACCAAGCGCTGTTCGGTTTGTACATGGGCTGCATCTTCGCGCCGAACCACAAGGGCATGCCGACCCTGACCGGCAACGACCGCCCGGACTTCCTGCGCCGTCAGGTGTTGACCTCCCGCAATGTGCGCGGCGGGGTTTTGACCGACGTGGCTCTCGGCGGGCTCAACTATCAGATCGAGCACCACTTGTTCCCGAGCATGCCGAGCCCGAACCTGCGCCGCGCCCAGGTGATCGTCCGTGACTACTGTTCGGAAATCGGTGTCCCGTACCACGAAACGGGACTGATCTCCTCCTACCGGGAGGCGCTGCGGCACCTGCACCGGGTCGGCGCGCCGCTGCGGGCCGCCGACCACTGATCGCAGGGCCCGGAGGCTCGGATATCAGGCGGCGAGGAGTTCGTCGATTTGTCCGAGGGCGGCGCTGGCGCCCTCGACGACGCCCATATCGAGGACCTGCTGCAGACCCTCCGCGGTTTCGTAGGTGGCGACGAAGGTCGCGTGGGTGCGGCCGTCGCGTTCGGTGAAGCTGTAGACGTTGGTCGCGACCGGCAGGTCGGGGTTCGGGTTGAAGTCGAGGTCGGCGAAGCCGTCTTCGAAGGTGAAGGAGCGGGGCTCGTCTACGGCGGTGACATTCCAGTACCCGGCGAATTTCTCGCCTTCGGGGTTGGTCATGAAATAGGTGACGCGCCCGCCGGGGGTGAGGGCGTGGTCGACGACGGTGGCCGGGTAGGTCGGTGGGCCCCAGATCTTTTCGAGCTGGCGCGGATCGGCGTAGAGCTGCCAGATCCGTGCCACCGGAGCATCGAATTCGGCGGTGATGGTGAGCGTGCGGTTGTCGAGGTCGTGGGTGACGTCGGTGACAGGCATGGTTCAGTCCTCCCGATCGGAGTGGATTGTGGTGTCGACTGCGAGCAGGTCGTCGATGCGCGCGATGCGGCCTCGCCAGATATGTTCCAGCTCGGTGAGCATCGATGCCACCGATCGCACCGCCGCCACGTCACCGTTGGCCAGTTGCTCGCGACCGTGCCGCCGCTTGGTGAGCAAACCGGCCTTCTCCAGGACGGCAACGTGTTTCTGCACCGCCGCGAAGCTCATGTCGTACTTCGCGGCGAGCCCCGAGACTGAATGTTCCCCGCGCAGCACCCGGCGCATGATGTCGCGCCGCGTGCGGTCGGAGAGTGCGTGGAACAGGGCATCGGCCCGATCCTCGTCGATTTCGGTCACTCCCCGAATATACAACCGATCGGTTGTAGGTAGTCAAGGGTTCGCGCGCGGACCGGTTCGCGCACGCCGGATTCACACCGGCAGGGCCAGCTTCTTCTTCGACATCACATGGAAGCCGAACTTCCAGATCGGCTGCATCTCGGTGAAGAATTCGTCGAAGGTGATGTGGCCGTGTCGTCCGTGCCGGTCCACGAAGGCTTGCACGGCCTGCCACGGCAGCTTGCCTTCGATGAGGGCGTAGAGCTCGCGAGGCGAGAGCATCCCATTGGCGTCGGCGTCGATCGCGCCGAACAGGACCCGCGCTCGCGCTCGATCGGCGTTCGAGCTCTCGGCGGCATCCACGTCGGCGAATTCCATGGCCTCCCATGCTTCCCGGACATGGTCGTCGATGAGCGATTCGCGGCCGTGCTCGCTGGAATGCGCGGCGAGCGCCTTGGCGGAGGGTTTCATGATCAACTGATAGAGCTGGGCGTAGCTGAAGACGAAACCGAGCCGCAGCAGGTTGCCAGTGAATCCGATCGTCGAGGACACGCTGATCATGGCGGCCATGGTGATCGCGACCGAGTAGGTCGATTCGGGGAACAATCGATAGCGCAGGAAAAGCCAGATGAGAACCCGGCACCACACATAGGCATTGAGCGCCAGGAATGTGCTGACGACCCAGAATTGCGAACTCGGATTCAGCAGCAGGTGCACCGCGCAGAACGCGTGTACGAAGATGACGAAGGCGTAGACGGGGGTCATGACCGCCTTGGCGCCGAAAACGATCGAGGCTTGATAGACGGATGTCGGCACGTGGAACAACAAGGCGATGAGCGCCATGGCCACACCCGCGACCGGTGTGAACTGCACCGTGAAGTACGCGACGACGCCGGTGACGATCTCGAGGCCGCCGCTGATCGCATGCACCCGAATGGCGATCCTGCGCCTGCGCAGCAAGAGGAATTTCGGATGCGGCGGTGTGGTGGCGTGGTAGCCGAGCACGAAGATATTGCAGAAGATCGCCGCCGCGCACAGCGTGAGCCGCTGCCATTCGCGATGGCTGCCCTCGTGCACGGCCACGAGCCACAACAGCACGGAGGTCACCAGGACGAGAGGCGTCAGAATTAGCCAGAAGTATTTCGCGCGCATGGCAATCTCCGCTTCATTCACACCGAATGGGCACCCGCGGGAAAACCGGACAACTTGCCGTACTCTAGCGCGCCCGATCAGCGCGAGCGTGGCAGTTCGCTCGGTGCGGCGGTGGAGCTGCGGAAGACGATGCGGTCGGCCTCCAAACGGTCGGCTCGGGGGAGATCCGATCCGGTGCGGAGGTGGTCGACAATGGCGCGGGCGGCCCGGGCGCCCTGCTCGCGGGCCGGTTGTTCGACGGTTGTCAGGCCGATCATTTCGGCGATCGGGTGATTGTCGACGGCGATCACCGACATGGACTCCGGAACTCGCAGCCCCGCGCCGTGGCGGAGGGTGCGCAGGGCCCCGGCGGCGATTTCGTCGGAGTGGCAGAACACGGCCGTGGGCGGCTCGGGGAGGCTGAGGAGCTGTTGCATGGCGCGGGCGCCTTCGGCAATGCCCCAGGGGACGGAGACCTGGTAGGCGCGGTGCACGGGGATCGCGGCCGCCGCGAGCTGGGACTCGTACCCGGCGTGGCGGTCGATATCGGAATCCCAGGGGCGGCCGTCGATGGCCTCGGCGCGGATCATGGCAATTCGGTTGTGCCCCTGATGGATCAGGTGCCCGACGGCCTTGGCGGCGGCTTCGAAGTCGTTGAAGCCGACACTGGGCACGCCCTCGGCGTGCGCGCCGACGCTGATCAGCGGGCAACCGGTTTCGTTCAGGCGCTCGCGATCGGCCGGGGTGATCGGCGCGGCGATGACGATCAGCGCATCGGCCTGCCTGCGGCTGAATCGGTGGAAGAAGTCGCGCTGCATATCGGTGCTCGCCAGGCAGTGGAGCAGCAGGTCGAGCCCGGCCGCGCGTAGTTCGGATTCGATTCCGGCGACGACGCTGGAGTGGAACCACGTGTCCACGACCGGCGTGACGACCGCGACGCGGCCGGTGCTGTCGGGGAGTACGGCATACGAGAGTTCTTCGGCCGCTTGCCGAATGCGTTCGCGGAGCGCGGGTGATACGCCCGGCTCGTCGCGCAGGGCGCGCGACACCGTGGCGATCGAGACATTGCCGACCCGGGCTGCGATATCGGACATTCGGACGCGCTTGGGGCTCACGGGTCCGAGTCTAGCGCGAGTGAGCAAAAAATTACGTCGAGGTGGGAGGTGAATTGCCTTTACTCCCAACGTATATACCCCTGGATTACGTTGACGCTTCAAGGTGATCGGCTCAGACTGGAGAAAACTTCTCAGCCGAAATCTGAGATTACGCAAATATTTATGTTTGGAATGGCATGACGCAGACACCTTCCGCGCCCTGGTGGCGAACAGCAGTGGTCTATCAGATCTACCCGCGCAGCTTCAGCGGCGGAAACGGTGACGGGATCGGCGATCTCGCGGGATTGCGATCGCGGATACCGTATCTGGCCGCGCTCGGAGTCGATGCGATCTGGATCTCGCCGTGGTATCCGTCGCCCATGGCCGACGGCGGTTACGACGTGGCCGACTATCGGGATATCGACCCCACCTACGGCACTCTCGCCGAGGCCGAGGACGTGCTCGAGACGGCGCATCGGTTCGGCCTGTACGTGCTGATCGATCTGGTGCCGAATCACACCTCCAGCGCGCACCCGTGGTTCGTGGACGCACTGGACGAGTCGCCGGGCGCGCGGGACCGCTACTGGTTCCGGCCCGGGCGCGGGCCGAAGGGCGAACTGCCGCCCAATGATTGGGCCAGCGTCTTCGGCGGCTCCGCGTGGACCCGCGTGCCGGACGGGCAGTGGTATCTGCACTTCTTCGCACCCGGGCAGCCGGACCTGAACTGGCAGAACCTCCAGGTGCGCAGGGAGTTCGAGGACACCCTGCGGTTCTGGTTCGACCTCGGCATCGACGGATTCCGCATCGATGTCGCGCACGGGATGGCGAAGGATCCCGCACTCCCGGACGCCGGTCCGCGGCCGCCCGCGGGGCTGTCGAGCATCACCGACCATCCGGGGTGGGATCAGGACGGGGTGCACGAGGTGTTCCGGGACTGGCGCAATATCGCCGAAGGGTACACCCCGCCAAGGATTTTCGTCGCCGAGGCGTGGGTCGCCGACAATGAGCGGCTGGCCCGGTATCTGCGGCCCGACGGGCTGCACACCGCCTTCCAGTTCGACCTGACACGAGCGCCGTGGCGGGCCGGGCAGCTGCGTGACATTATCGACGACGCTGTCGCACAGGCGGTCTCGGTCGGCGCGCCGCCCACCTGGGTGCTGTCCAATCACGATCTCACCCGGGTCGTCACCCGCTATGCCCGTTCGCAACCCGATCATCCGGTGGAATCACATTGGGAACGCACTCGCTGGGCCATCGAACCGGCCGATCTCGCGCTGGGCCGCCGCCGCGCGCGAGCGGCGGCCCTACTACAGTTCGCGCTGCCCGGGACCGCCTACCTCTACCAAGGCGAGGAACTCGGCCTCGAGGAGATCGAGGACCTGCCCGGCGAGGTTCGCCAGGACCCCGCCTGGGCGCAGTCCGGGCACACCGATATCGGGCGCGACGGCTGCCGCATCCCGCTGCCGTGGTTCGGTGACAGTGCGCCCTACGGGTTCTCGCCCCCGGACGCCCCCGCGCCTCCCTGGCTGCCACAGCCCCCGCACTGGGGATCCCGCACCGTCGCGGCCCAGCGCCCGGACCCGGACTCGTTCCTCTGCTTCTACCGCACCGCCCTGGCGCAACGCCGAATCCACTGGGCTGCGGACGAATCCACGCTCGAGTGGCTCGCAACCGCACCCGGTGTGCTCGCCTTCGCCCGCGGCAGCGCCCAGTGCTGGCTCAACCTCACCCCCGACCCCATCGACCTGCCCACGAGCGCGCGCCTCATCACCGCCTCCCAACCCGGCGTGCACCGCACGCTGCCCTCCGACACCGCCGCCTGGCTGACCACCGACACCGCCGGACAGCCACACCAGGAACCAATCCGGCCCGCCGAGAAAGGGACACCGCCATGACGTCCTACGGTAATGCCGACGCATCGTCCATCGGCATCGCGCCCGGTGCGGGCCCGGAAGCAGATACGGCGCAATCGATGCTGGTGGCGGCGTGGCTGGCCGCATGTCTCGAGGCGCTGCTCAGCTCCGGCCCAGTGCGCCGTGGACCCGCTGGAGGGAACGGTTCGTCATGACTCGCGGGCGAGGGGCCGGGGTGGGCACGGTCAGGCCCAGCAGCGGCCGTCCGTCGGCCGTGCCGCCGAGCGGGTCGACGCGCTCGAACAGCGCGTGGCCCGTGGGGTCGTCCGCGGGCGGGGAGGCCAGGCGCGCCGACGCCCCGACGGCGAGCACGCCGAGCAGGCACACCAGATGCGCGCACCCGACCGGAAGCGGCACGGGCCGGGGATCGCGGGCGCAGAGCAGGTCCAGGCACGCCAGCACCGGCCATACGGTGCTGCGCTGGGTGGCGAGCAGCTGGGTTGCGCCGACGCGCAGCAGCCATGCCGGTTCATCGATGCCGACATCATCGCGGGCCGGGGTGCGCGGTGGGGTGGTGGCGAGGTCCTCCAGGGCCGCCACGCGGCCCGAGAAGTGCCGCAGCTCCGGCGATTCACCGATCATGATCGTCAAACGCGCGGTGGCCGAACCGGATTGGACTGGTCGGCGCGCGACCGGCAGCGGCAGACCGAGACCACCGGCGCGCGCCACCGCCAGCATCGCCTCGATGGTCTCCACCCGGTTCCCGGTCAGGATGGGCACCGGTTCACCGCGCGCCAGCCCGGCATCGCCGAGATGGCCCGCCAGCCGGGCCGTGCGTTCGGCCAGGGCGCGAAATCCGACCGATCGCCACCGATCCCGGAAGGCCACCGCATCGCCGAGCCGCGCCGCACGCCGGGCCAGCAGCACCGGGAGGGGTACCAACAGCTGGGTCCGCACCATTTCGGCACTCCGAAGCAGCGCACGAACCACTCCCGGATCACCAGCGCCGGTTTACCCGCGATGAAGATCCGGTAGCAGCGGGCGCACACCGCGTCGTCGGTCCGGCCGTAGTACAGCAACTGCCGGAACGATTCGGCCGCGGCCGCCTGCAGGGCCGCGCCGATCCCTTCCGGCTCGGCCGCCAGCGCGCTGGTGAAACCCGAGGGCATCCGATGCGGCGCGATGATCGATTCCGCTCGCGCATACCGTGTTTCACTGCGGGCGCCGACCAGATCCACATGCCGGACCAGCACCGAATCACTGGGCCGCAGATCGAGCCAGTCGTCGCCGACCGCGGCGGCGGTCATCTGGTACTGCACCACGCGGCGGGCCTGCACCTGCTCCAGGACCAGCGCCTCGAGGGTGCGCGTCACCGTGCCGTCGGTCAGCATGGCACTGCGACCGGTGAGCGACCGGGTCGGCGGCATCGGTATCTCATGCGCAGAGTGTGGCCCGGCGTCAGGGGTGCGCAAACCCCTACGCGCAGCGACCCCTACGCAATCGCGAGGCCGCCGAGTCGACCTTGACAAGCGTTCTCGCCGTAAGGTTTCCTGGTTTCTGCACCGCCGCAGAACGGCGAGGCATTTCTCCCCGTATACCTCTTCATGGATCGGTTTCTCGGCAACGCCGCCGCAGTATTGCGCAGGGACTTCCGTGCATTTCTGACCGACCCCTTTACGGGACAGCGAAATTCTGGGGCAGTCATATGGCGCACCGAAGACGTGTCAATCAGCGGAGAGCAATCGGGGGAGCGGCGAACTCGGCGCCGACGATTGTCGCCGAGGCCGTGGCTTCCGGCCCGATCCCCGTGCCGAAACCGGGCCGTCGATATACCAGCGGGGCGGTACCGCGCTGCGAGGCCGTGATATCGACCGTACCGCACCGAATTCCGGCTCCGGACCCGCCCGATGGCGGTCGGGCGATCGTACACAGGCTGCGCCGCGGCTGCGAGGAGTTGCTGCGGGTGGCCGAGGCGATCACCATTCTGGGCGAAGCGAGTTCGGCCGCCACCATTACGCTGCTGCTGCAAGCCGATCCCGTTGCCGTACACCGGAATCTGTCGCAATTGTCCGATATGGGAGTGCTCGACGGCTGCCATTTCCGCAATCGCGACACCGCCATCCGGCTATTGCGCGGTATGCGGGTCGACAATCGCCGCCGCCTGCACCGGCGCGCGGCGGAGGTCCTGCACGAGCGCGGCGCCGCCGTCACCGCCGTGGCCGACCACCTGCTGCGCTCCGGCGGCCTGCGCCACCCCTGGATGGGCGCGGTGCTGCGCGCCGCGGCCGAGGACGCGCTCGCGCTCGACCAGATCGGCCGGGCCATGGACTATCTGGAGCTCTCGTATCGGACCACCGCCGACGGTCGCGACCGCGCCGAGATCGCCAGTGTGCTGGCCGCGATCGAGTGGCGGGTCAATCCGTCCACCGCCACCCGCAACTTCGCGCGGTTGCAGACCGCGGTGCGCAGCGGCGCGGCGTCGAACGGCGCGCTGCGCGAGGCCATGCGGTATCTGCTGTGGTACGGGCGGGTCGATGACGTCCGCGCGGCGCTGACGGCGCTGGACCGGGATCGCGCCACGGCCTCCGATGATTTCGCCTTCCTGCGCTCCTGGGTCGGGTACACCTATCCGGAACTGGGCGGCCGTGACGAGACGACGCCGAGCGCGGGGGCCGATCCGGACAAGGTGGGCGCCGATCCGGGCAATGTGCATCGTATGGGGACGAATCTGCTGACGGTGGTGGGCCGCAATGGCTGCGAGTCGACCGTGGCCATGGCGCACCGCATTCTGTCCCGGCACCGGCTCGATGCCGCGACCGTCGAAATGCTCACCGCGGCATTGGAGGCCCTCGTCTACGCCGACCGGTTGGATGTCGCGGCGGCATGGTGCGATGCGCTGCTGGCCGAGGCCTCGGCGCGGTTGTCGCCGACGTGGATGGCCATCTTCGCGGGCCTGCACGCCGAGATCGCCTTGCGGCAGGGCCGACTGGCGGATGCGTCCGAGCGGTCGGTTCAGGCATTGAATCAGGTGCCCGCCGAGAATCTCGGCATTGTCATCGCCCGCCCGCTGGCCTGCCGCGTGCGCGCGCTCACGGCCGCCGGGCGGTTCGAGGAGGCGAGCGCGCAAATGGCGCGCGATGTGCCGCTGGGACTGTTCGATTCGCGCCTGGTGCTGTTGTATCTGCATGCCCGCGGCCAGCTCGCGCTGGCCACCGGGCGCGCACCCGACGCGCTGGTGGATTTCCAGCTCTGCGGTGCGCTCATGCAGCGCTGGCGGCTGGATCAGCCCGGTGTGATGGCGTGGCGCAATGATGTCGCGCAGGTGTATCTCGAGGTTGGCGATCATGAACGCGCCCGCGCCTTCGCGCAACGGCATCTGGATCTGCTCGGCGATGCGGAGCGGCACGGCAGCGGCGGAGTCTCGCTGCGGTTGATCGCGGGCACCGCCGAACCACCCGAACGGGTGGTGCTGCTGCATCGCGCCGAGACGATTATCCGCCGCGGCCCGGACCGGCTCGAATTGGCGAGGGTGCTGGGCGATCTCGGCCGCACCTACGATCAGCTCGGGGACGCGCACCGCTCCCGGACACTGCGCCGCTCGGCCATGCGGCTGGCCCGCTTCTGCGGGGCGGAGCAGCTGTATCGGCAGCTCGGGGAGCCGCGCGCGGCCGAGCCGCCGGAACCGCCCGCGGAGGCGGTGCCGACCGGAGTGCTGACCTCGGCCGAGTACCGGGTGGCGGAGCTGGCGGCGCGCGGGCTGCGCAATCGCGATATCGCCGCCGAGCTGGGCATCACCACCAGCACGGTGGAACAGCACCTCACCCGCGTCTACCGGAAATTGAAGGTGCGCAGGCGAGGTGAGTTGCGGTTCATGCTGAGCATCCGGTGCTGACGAGCGCCCCGGCTAGGCCGGGGCGGCCTCGATAATGGACAGCGGCGCGGCCGTCGCGATGATGCGGGCCGCGCCGAAACCGGCCGCGCCGAGCAGCGCGCGATACTCCGTCGCGGTGCGCTCGCGGCCGCCGATGGTGAGCAGCACGTGCAGGTCCAGCGTCAGGCTCAGGTGAGAGGTGTTGCGCTGCTCGGGAATCAGGCACTCGATGAGCTGTAGTCGGCCGTCGGGCCTGAGGGCGGCGCGCACCGCGCGCAGGATGGTCAGCGCCGATTCGTCGGGCCAGTCGTGAATGATGTTTTTCAGGACGTAGACATCGGCGCCCGGGGGCACGCTGTCGAAGAAGGAACCGTTCTCGATGGCGCAGCGCTCGGTCACACCGGCCGCGCGCAGCACCTCGGGGGCGCCCGCGGTGGCGGGAGCGAGGTCGTAGAGCACGCCGCGGCTGTGCGGCGCGGCGGCGAGAATGGCCGCGAGCAGATAGCCGGAGCCGCCGCCGATATCGGCGATCGTGCCGTAGCGGGCAAAGTCACAGGCGGCCAGCAGCGGCGCGGCGGCGAGCTGCTAGGTCACGCGCATGGCGTCGTGGAAGGCCGCGGCCAGTTCCGGATCCCTGGCCAGATGCTCGAATCCGGTGGTGCCGTGCGCGATCTCGTGACCGCTGCGGCCGGTCTGGACACTGCGCAGCAGTTCCCCGCCGGTGGCCCACATGACCGGATGCGCGGTCGCCGCCAGCAGCGGGCGGACCGACAGCGGGGAATCGCTGCGCAAGGGTTCGGCCACCGCATTGAGTTCGAAGCGCCGATCGCGCAATTCGCGGAAGACCCCGTGCCCGGCCAGCATGCGCAGCAGCCGGTAGGTGGCGTCGGGATCGGCGCCGACCTGCGCGGCGATCTCGTCGGCCGGGCGCGGGCCGTCGGCGAGGGTGTCGGCAATGCCGAGCCGGGCCGCCGTTCACACCGCCTGGGACAGCAGCCAGCCGTCGGCCAGGTTCAGCACGCCCAGTGGCGGCGGCAGTGCGTGCAGCAATGAGCGGCGCAATCGGGCATGGGCGGATTCGGCCGCCCGCGCCACGCGCGGGGGCGGGATGAATCGAGATGTGGTCACCGTGAATCGCCTTCCGGTTGACGGGTGTCCTGGGCGGCTTCGTCGATCGCCCGGATGAGTTCCTGATGCGGATCGCCGCCACGCAGGACGGCCGCCACGATGCCATCGGCGCGCACCAGGACCGCGGCGCCGTTGTGGAGTCCGTAACCGGCCAGTGCGGCGCCTGCCGGATAGTGCAGGCGGTCGGCGGTCGTGCTCGGGGTGCGTGAAACGGCCAGTGCGGCAATGGGGGTCGCGTCCATGATGCGCGCGTACCCGACGGCGTCCCGCCACACCGGCTCGGATTCGGCGTCGCACAGCAGCAGCAATCCGGTCTCGCACAGTTCGGTGACGGTGGTTTCCGCGCCGGTGTCGCGGCGCAGCGGGTAGGCGGGGAGCGGATCACCCGGAGACAGTGCGGCAGTGGATGTATCGACGGTCTCGGTGGCGTCCGGTGGGCGCAGGGTGGTGATATCGGCGGGGGCAGGTGGGTGCAGGGTGGGGATATCGCCGAGCGCGCGATCGATCGCGCGATCGAGGCGGCGATGCAGCGGCAGGGCCAGGAGCACGCCCAGCGGGAGTATCGTCAGCGACAACCCCAGCCAGCCCACGAAGGCGCCGACGGCCAGTGCACCCAGGACGGGACTGCGTCGCGCACCGGCGCGGATCATCCGGCCCCAGCGCCGGAAAAGCCTGCCCGCCATGAGGTCCGCGCCCGCGACCGGATACACCACCGGCGCGCCGACGACAGTGGCATCGGGTATCGCCCAGGCGCGGCCGCATTCGCGCAGCCGCGCGAGTTCGCGGTCGTCGACGCCCGCGCGGCCCAGCGGACCGCGCCCGCCCCGGCGTCCGCCGAACGTCCAGCGCAGGGTGGTGACGAGGGTGATGAACTGCGGGCGCGTATCGGTCGCGACGACCGCGCCCAGATGCTGCGAGCCGAGCGCGGTGGGCCGGTGGTCGACCTCGAGCACGGCCGAATGCCACATCTTGCGGCAGGCCACCACCGAGATCACCTCGCGGTCCTCGAACAGCTCCGGATGCCTGTTGAGCACCGTCCGCATGGGCACAGAGGGCGCCAGATACCAGACCTGATAGGCGAACACGATCAATTCGCCGGGCTCGGCGCGGAATTCCGAATCCGGTGTCGCCAGCGCGATTTCGGCCTGTTCGTCGACACAGGCCGGAAATACGCCGAAGAACGACGGGACGGTCCACGGGAACGGATACGGTGTCGCCGGTCGCACCGCGACGTGGCGAATGCGCCATCCGGCCGCGGCCAGGGGTGCGGTGAATGCGTCGACGGCATCGGTCAGCTGACCGGTTTGGGAATAGTGGAAGACAACGGCGCGCTGAGTGGAAACGGCGTTATCGCGGGAATTCTCGATACTCATGAACCGTACCCACTTCCGGGACGTGTGATGAACGGAACTCTATCGATGCCCGGCCCGGCCGGGCAAGGAAGCCCCGCACCGGCCAGGGGTGCGCCGCATAGCGGTTGACACGCCCGGATTCCGCTGCCCGCATGATATTTCGTTGACGCTGCCGGACCGTGCTCGGGAGACTGGCGGGAAGTGAGACAGAATTCGCGATATCCTAGTGAAAGTACGAGGCGGAAATGTCGATCGTAGTCGAAATCCAGAGAGACATTTTCGACTATCTCGAATCCCATTACGGGATCGAGCCGGAGGAAATCAAAAGTCATTCCAGATTGAACGAGCTCGGTGTGGACTCGCTCGGCCTGCTCGCCATCGCGGATCTGGTGAAGAAGAAGTACGGCATCGCCCTGGACGACGAGCGGATCGCCTCGGTGAAAACCTTCCAGGACTTCATCGCCCTGCTGGAGCGCAAATGCGCCGCGGCCGGACAAGCCGGGGGGATGTGACGCGCATGCCCGCCTACATCACCGCCACCGGCCGGTTCCTGCCCGGCGATCCGGTGCCCAACGACGAGATCGAGGACTATATCGGCCGCGCCGGGCTGGCCTCGGCCGAGCTGCGCGAGATGATCCTCGCCAATAGCGGTATCACCAGCCGCCACTACGCCATCGACAAGAAACAGCAGACCGTGTACTCGAATACGCAGATGGCCGCCGCGGCCGTCCGCGAGGCGGTGGCGCGGGCGGAGCTGGGGTCCGACGAGGTCGAGTTCCTCGCGGCGGCGACCACCATGCCGGATCTGCTCGGACCGGGTCACGCCAGCATGATTCACGGCGAACTGGGGTTCGCGCCGCTGGAAGTGATGTCCGCACACGGCATCTGCAGTTCCGGCATGATGGCGCTCAAGGACGCCTATCTGCAGATCGTCGCCGGTGAGAAGCGCAATGCGGTGGTGGTGGCCAGTGAATTCGCCTCGCGCGGTTTCAAGAGTTCGCGCTATGCGCAGATGCGCTCGGTGGTGGAGGACGGCACGCTGCCGATGGAGACCGCCTTCCTGCGCTACATGCTCTCCGACGGGGCGGGCGCCGCGGTGCTGCGCGACGAGCCCGCGGCCGAGGGGATCAGCCTGCGCATCGATTGGATCAGCCTGACCTCCTACGCCAATACCGAACAGGCGTGCATGTTCTTCGGCAGCGACTGCACCAAGACCTGGGGTGACTATCCCGACGCCACGGCCGCCGCGGTGGACGGGGCCATGGCGCCGCGGCAGAAGCTGTCATTGCTGCCGCATCTGGTGGAAGTTGGCATTCAGGAGTGCGAGAAGCTCATTGCCGCCGGACGTTTCGATCCCGAGCGGGTGACCTGGTTCCCGGTGCACTACTCGAGCGAGCGGATGAAACAGCTGCTGCTCGGTGAGTTCACCCGGCGCGGTATCGGCGCGGCGCGCCGGGAGAGCTGGTTCAGCAATCTGACGCGTGTCGGTAACGTCGGTTCGGCGAGCATCTATCTCATTCTCGACGAGATGCTGACCGAGAAAATGATCAGCGAGGGCGACACACTGGTGTGCATGGTGCCCGAATCCGGCCGGTTCATTATCTCGTTCATGCACCTGACCGCGGTGGCCGCGCCCCGGTCGTGACGAACCGCGGTGACGCCGGAGGGCAGCGGTATGGCGGAGGAGCAGCTGCGCAGCTATCTGCGCACCGCGGTGCGGGAACTGCAACAGGCGCGGGAGCGCCTGCGGCAGTTCGAATTCCGGGCGAGCGAGCCCATTGCCGTGGTCGCCATGGGGTGCCGGTTCCCGGGTGGTGTGACCGGGCCGGAACAGCTGTGGGAGACGGTCGCGGCGGGGCGGGATGTGATCTCGGATTTCCCGGCGGATCGCGGGTGGTCGCTGAGCGGCCTGACCGATCCGGACCCGACCCGGCAGGCGCTGGTGCGCAAGGGTGGATTCCTGGCGGGGGCCGGTGATTTCGACGCCCGGTTCTTCGCCATCAGTCCGCGCGAGGCGCTGGCGATGGATCCGCAGCAGCGGCAACTGCTGGAGGTGACCTGGGAGACCCTGGAGCGGGCCGGGATGGATCCCACCTCGTTGCGCGGGAGCCGCACCGGGGTGTTCGTGGGCATGATCGGCAACTCCTACGGGGTGATCGACGGGTCCTACCGGGCGTTGAGCGGTGCCCAGCTCACCGAGGTGAGCGGATTCCTCATGACCGGGGTGGCCGCCGCGGCGGCTTCGGGCCGCATCGCCTATATGCTCGGATTACACGGTCCGGCCGTGACCGTGTATACCGCGTGCTCGTCCTCGCTGGTGGCATTGCATCAGGCGGTGTGCTCGCTGCGGCGCGGGGAATCGGAGCTGGCGCTGGCGGGCGGGGTCACCGTCATGACGACGCCGGATGTGTTCGTCAGCAGCAGTGATCGCGGGGTGGCGCCGGACGGGCGGTGCAAGTCCTATGCGGCGGCCGCCGATGGGACCGCCTGGGCGGAGGGCGTGGGAATGCTACTGCTGGAACGGCTTTCGCAGGCGCAAAGCAATGGGCATCCGATTCTGGCGGTCATTCGCGGGTCGGCGGTCAACTCCGATGGGGAATCCAATGGGCTGACCGCACCGAACGGGTCGGCGCAGCGGCGCGTCATTGCCGAGGCGCTGGCCGATGCGCGGCTGTCCGCGCCGGAGGTGGATGTCGTCGAGGGGCATGGCACCGGGACGATTCTGGGTGATCCCATCGAATTGCAGGCGTTGCTGGACACCTATGGCAGGGAGCGACGGCGGCCGCTGTTGCTCGGGTCGATCAAGTCGAATATGGGGCACAGCCTCGCGGCCGCGGGGGTGGCCGGTGTGATCAAGATGGTGCTGGCGTTGCGGCACGGCGTCGTCCCGCCGACGCTGCACGTGGATGCGCCTACCCCGCATGTGAATTGGGAGCGCAGGCGGGTGGAACTGGCCACCACCGCGCAGGAGTGGCCCGAGACCGGAGTGCCGCGGCGGGCGGCGGTGTCCTCGTTCGGTATCAGTGGAACCAATGCCCATGTGATTCTGGAAGAGGCTCCGGAGCAGCAGAATTCGGATCAAGAGGGGCCGGGTACCGGTCTGCCTCCGGGGCACGTCTGGGTGGTGTCGGCGCGCTCGGCGCGTGGGCTGGCGGCACAAGCGGCGCGGTTGACGGAGTTCCTGGCTGCCCGCGCTGACGTGGATCCCGCCGATATCGGGTATTCGCTGGTGGTGTCGCGGGCGCGGCTGCCACATCGCGCGCTGCTCGTCGGCCGGGAGCTCGGCGAGCTGATCGGGGCCGCGGGCGACCTCGCGGCGGGGCGTGGGTCGGTTGCGGTGGTGTGCGGGCAGGCCTCGCCGGTGGCGAAAACTGTTCTGCTGTTTCTGGATACGCTTCCCGAACCGGGTGCGGTGCGCGAGCTGTATCGCGACTTCCCGCTATTCAGAACGGCATTCGACGAGATCTCGCGCGAGAGCGCCGTCTCCGCGCAGCTGCTCGGCATTGTGCAAGATGACAGTGCGGACGTCCAAAGACTGTGGGGTATCGAGAATTTAACCGATTCTTATCGCTTCGCCACGCAGGTCGGGTTGTATCGGGTGATGGAGTCGCTCGGACTGGGGGCGGACTACCTGATCGGCCGGGGCGGGGGAGCGCAGGCCGCGGCCCACGTGGCCGACTGCACGCGAATACCGCTGGCGCCCAGCGATACTGGCTTCGACAGCGCCCTGGCGTGGGTCGCGAAGCGCGACGGCGTGGTCCTGGTGGAGCTCGGTGGGCCCGAGGCCGTCGACCACATTGGTGCGACCGTGCGCGGGGCGGTCGCATCGGATACCGATGTGGTGGAAGTCGCGGCACTGAACGCCACTCGCGGTCCCGGCTGGGCGGCGATATCGGTCCTCACCGCGCTGGCCGCCGCCCACGCGGCCGGTGCGCCCGTGGACTGGGCGGCCCTCTACGCCGGTTCGGGCGCGTGCCGAACGGATCTGCCCACCTACGCATTCCAGCATCGCGGATATTGGCTGGGCCGCTAGATGGCGAGCGGGGGGCGAGTCGCGGTGGTAGGGGCGGGCATCTCCGGCCTGGGTGCCGCGCACCGGCTCCGGCGCGCGGGACATCAGGTCGACCTCATCGATCGGGCCGCCGTGCCGGGTGGCCGCTGCGGCCCCGGCATCCTGTGCGGCCGCCCCATCATGGTCGGCGGACGGCTCATCGGCGCCAAATACACCGCGCTGCGCGAATTCCTCACCGACCTCGGCCCCTTTCCCCTGGAACCGGCGTGGATGCGCCTCACCCACCTCGTCGACGGCGAACTCGTCGCTCTGGACCACCGCGATCCCGCCAGCACGCTCCGCTATCTGGTCGGCGCCGGGGCGGCCGCCCCCGACGTCGTGAAGTTCTCCTATCTGAGCCGCCGCGCCCAGGACGAGCCCGGGCTGCTGGCACCGGGCTATTTCAGCAAACTCGCGGGCCTCGGCGACCGTAAACCGTTGACCGACCACTTCGACCCGGTCATCGCGCAAAAGCTGCTGGCTCCCATGACGATATGGATGCACGGCGCGGAACCCGACGAAGTGCATCTGGGGTCCTTCGGCATGGTCCTGTCCACCATCATCGACGAGTTCGAACAGCTCACCGACGGGATCCAGCCGGTGGTGGCCCAACTGGCCCGCCAGGGCGTCACTCTGCGGACCCGGACCACGGCACTGCGCATGCTGGTGCGCAACAGTCGAGTCCGGGGCCTGACGTTGTCCGAAGGCGGCGGCCCCGCCGTGGACCGCCACTACGACGCGGTGGTTCTCGCCCTCCCCGCCGCGGCGGCGGCCGAATTGGCCACGGACTAATTCCCGGCACTGGCCAAGCTCCTGACCCAAGTCCGCTATCTGCCCGCCGCGGCAGCGGTCGTCGAGTACGACCGCGACGTCTTCCCGCCGGGCGTCGGCGGCATCAGTTTCGACGGGGGCCCCTGCCGCATGGCGGGCGCCTACGGCGTGGACCGCCGAAACACGGTGCGCTACACCTTTTCCGGGCGCGCCGCGCGCCCCCTCCCCACCGCCGCGGCCCTCGACACCTGGCTGGGCCGCACCGAACGCCTGCTCTCCGACACCTTCTCCCTGACCCCGCTGCGCCGCCGTGGCGTGGTCCGCCGGGGCTGGCCCACCGGCTACTGCGCCTACCTCCCCTTCCAACTGGAATTCAGCGCCAAACTGCGCCACGAACTATCGGCCTGCTTCCGTTCCGGCCTGGCCGCCGCGGAAGCGACCACGGCCGACCTCGGTTGATCTGTGGCTCCTCTACGATTCATGGGAGCGCCGATCGAGGAGGGATATGCGGCTGGAGGGGCAGCGTTGGCGCACGCTGGTCAGTACCGTGCGGTTGGGGCGGGACGAGTATCGGGTGATCCGGCTCGCACGCCCGATCGAGCATGCACCGCTGCACGACGGGTATCTCGGTGTGCAGATGACCGTCGATAAGGCGGCCGCGATGACGGTGAGTATGGCGTGGGCGCTGGCGCTTCGGTCACCGCATACGATCGTCTATCTTCCTTTGCGGCGCAACGAGTTCGAATGCGATCTCTACTACGCCACCGGCAATGAGCCCCGACTGGACCTCGTACTGCTCCACCACAGCCTGCGATTCCGGACATCTCGATGGAAAGATGTCCGCGCCAAGCTCGGCAGCGGCCATCCCCACACCGTGGTCTGCCGCGGGTTACCGGGGGCCGACGACTTGGAAGCCGAGTTCGCCGCGCGCCATCACCGCGAGTTCAAAGACGTTCTGCGCTATGACATCACCGCCGACACCCTGTTCCTCGTCGGTAGCAGGACCGCGTTCGAACTCGAGGCGCACCATCTGCGGAGCCTGGTCGAGGAATGCCCTCGGCATATGCACGAACAACCGGAAACCCACTGCTGCGCCGAAATATCGGTCGCCGGTATGCGGCAATGGCTGCACGTCGAATACTGCCGAGAACACCGAACCGCCAACCCCGAGAACCACTGAAGGCCGACGGCTTCAGCCCCGCAGGGTGGCGATGGCCTTCTCTATGCGCCGCTGGCGCGTATCGGGCCGCTTCGCGCTCTCGATGGCGTGCACATGCTCGCGCTTACGACTGTAGGAAAGGCCGTCGTAGGCGGCCCGGGCGACGGGGTCCTCGTCCAGAGCGCGGACGAAGTCCGGCGGCTCCACGATGACGCGCGGCTGCGTGTCGAGCTCCAACTCGACCTCGACCTCCTCGCCGATCTCGACCCCCGCGGCCTGCCGATTGGCATTGCTGAGCCCGAGCAGATAACGGCCGCGCATGAGGGCAACCCGACTCTTCCAGGAATGTCCATTGAGCGTGATCGTCACCGGCGGCCGCGCACCCTCACCGAGCGCCGCCACCACCTCGGGCGGAACCTCCAATCCCCGCATGGGCTCGGGCGGCTCGACCTGAGTCCGAAACTTCATGATCTGTCTCCTATCGTTCTGTCGCCCGACTCAGGCCGTTTCCTCCCACACGAACCCGTCCGGGTCGGTGAACGAACCGATGCCGCTGTCCATGATGATGCGATGCGATCCGCTCCCGTCCACGGACACGCCCGCCTCCTTCGCAGCAGCCTTCCGCGGATACAACGCCAGCGTGACCGCCGCCCCCGCGAACTCCGCGTACTTACCACCGAAACTCTTCGCCACCGTCAACCCCCGCTCGGCATAAAACTGCTTGCTGGCCTTCACATCCGCCACCCCCATCAGCAACACGACATCGTCAACCTCCCGAGTGAACGGCCCCACATCCTTCTTCTTCGACGTAGCGATCTTCCAAATCGTCCCCTCCGGCGCCTGCACCACCGCGCTGTAACCCCACAAACTCTTCTTCGCAGCCTTGAGCACAACGAACCCGGCATCGACAGCGGTGCCCACGAGACTGTCGACCGTAGACGGCTGCGACACCACCAACGACAGCAGGAACCCCCGGAACCCGTCCGTCGGCGCCTCCGACGCCCGGAACCCGACCCGATCACCCAGCCCGAACGCGGCGTCATAGATCGCCGCAGCCGCCTGAGGATCAGCCACCTCGAGCTGAATATTGATGTCAGTGCTGATGTTCACGTTGATTTCCATGCCCATAACGCTAAACACGCGCCACCACACCCACATCCGTGCCGACCACGGAACCCACCACTGAGCCGACACCGCAGAAGCACGGGCAACCCCTAGGCGCGACCGTCGACTTACGATCGGGCCATGGACCGTGACGCACCACAGACCAGAAGCTCCTTCCGCAAACTACATCCGATCGTCACGCCCAAGCCGCTCTCGCAGCTACCCGACCGTGTCTGGACCATGAGCGAGTGGAACCGCATCCAGAGGGGCTGTCGGTCGCGGAGCATGGACGAGAAGTGGAACATCTTTGCCGAAGGCGAGATCGTCTTCATGCACCGCAGTTGGACCGGCCACGGGATGTACGAGCTGTCGTTCGCTCCGTCGGCCGCCGGTGGCCGAAAGATCACCTCCGCGGTCGTGGAGACGGATCCCCAACGGCACCGCCGGATAAGCGACGACTACGACCGCGTGATGATCGAGTTGATCATCACCGACGTCATTCTCGGCGAGCCCGCCCGGGAGCTGCGCGCCGCACTTGCCGCCGCCATCGCAGAATCGCGCTCGGGCACCACTGAACTCAGTCAGCAGGCGATGCAGCACAGCGTGCTGGGGTCACACCCCAACCCGCACGCACCATGAGCAAATCGGTGCCCTCTCCAACTGGCTGGATCGTCACCGTGAGCGCCTGGAACGCTGTGTAATCGCCAGTTGAAGACGACGAGTTCGCCTACCGTGCAATATATTCCGCATGATGGTGCGTCGCTACTGCGGCGATCGGTCTCCGAGTATGGGTTACGGAGCACGACCTACGCCCCTCTTGCCAGGACGTTCTCGAGCATGTATTTCCCGCAGTTGACCACACCGCCGGATCCGAAACGTTTCGGCCGCGATGTCGCGGACTTCGACATCGGCGAACCACTGGGAACCGCAGCGAACAACCTCGATGTAGACGACCGCGGCATTCACTGGTGGGGAAGCCCGTCCACACCGCCCACACAGTGAAGTGCCGAGCGCCATCCATTGAGACGACAGGGGTGCGGGCCGTCTCACCATCCGGTCAAGCTGCGTGTGGGGCCCACAGCCGATCCCGAACGCCCGGGTCGGGGCAATGCAGGACGGTTCCCGACCTGGCCTGGCCGAGCCCAAGAACCCGGCCAGCCTTGTAGAGCTCTCGCGTAGGTGCCGATTTCGGCTGTGCGCGTCGCTAGGCTGTATCCGTTGCGTCGATCCGTAACGTGACTGGGACACACACCATTTCGGTTGGTGCATAGGATAACTGGAGTTCTTGGCCATGCGTATTCGTACCGCTGTCATCGCACTCGGTGTCGCACTCGGCCTCGCGGTCGGCACGATAGTGCTGTACTACTACGACGGCGGGTCCAAGGATCATACGTACCTCCAGGTCGGCGACTGCTGGGACTACAGCACCCGATTCGACGAATCGGTACACGTAAAGCCGTGTTCCGATCCGCATTACGGCGAAGTGATCCTCGAGGCAGAGGATTCCGCCATCGATCGGGATCCGGCCGGGGGCCTCGACGCCTGGGGCTTCTGCAAAAAGCAGCTGGGCCAAATCCTGTCGAGGAACAGCCATCTGGACTACTGGATGATCCCAAGCGGCCGCATCCGTTGCGCGGTAATCTCCGCTGATCATGCCAGTACCCGGATCGGCGGCCTCACCGGCAGAGTCGATCGCTGAACACGTGAGTGACCAGTAATCGCGACAAGAAATCGAGCAATCCGACCCGTGCGCTGCCATCGGCTAGTAAGAGACTGGTGCCAGGATCGGATCCCGGCCAGGATTTGATCCAGGTGCCCGGTGGGGAGCTCCCTCTATTCGGCTGCCCACCGTCTGGATTGGTGTGGCTCTCTTTTGGCTTGCCTCCCACCGGTCACCGTGCAGGGAGTGGCTGAAGAGGGGTTTGCCCCAGCTCGTACTAGCGGTGCCCTCCCGCACGGACACCGTCGAAGCAGCTAGTACGGGAGGGATGATGAGGGTCATCATCGGGATGGATCCGCACAAACGCTCGGCCACCATCGAAGCCGTCGACCCGACCGGGCGCGTTCTGGTCACCGGCAGATACAGCACCGACAATGCGGGATTCGCGGAAATATTCACCGCTGGAAGATGATTCGACGACCGTGTGTGGGCGATCGAGGGATGCAATGGCATCGGGCGCCACTTGGCGCACCGGCTGGTCCACGACGGCGAGACGGTGATCGATGTGCCGACGAAGCTTTCGGCGCAGGTCCGGGTGTTTGCCACCGGCAACGGCCGCAAGACCGACCCGGTCGATGCGCACTCGGTCGCGCTGGCTGCCCTGCACACGCCGGGGCTGCGGTGAGTCGAAGCCGACCCGGACCTGGTGGCCCTGAGCATGCTCGCCGACCGCCGCGACGAACTCGGCCGCGCCCACACCGCAATCCTGTGCCGGATTCACCGGCTGCTGCTCGAGCTGATTCCCGGTGGCGCCAAGGTATTCCTCACCGCTCGTCAGGCCCGCGCGTTGATCGCCGAGGTCACCCCGCACGATGCCGCGTCGCGGGTTAGGCGGCGGCTGGTCGTGGAAATGATCGAGGAATTGGAGACCGTCGACCGCAAGACCCGCGCCGCGGACAAGGAACTGCGGCAGCTGGTCCTCGACCGCGGCTCCACGCTGATGGACCTGCACGGCATCGGACCGTCCTCGGCAGCAAGGCTTTTGGCCGATGCCGGCGACATCCACCGATTCCGCGACCGGGACCGGTTCGCCTCCTGGAACGGCACCGCGCCCCTGGACGTATCCTCCGGCGAACAACAGCGCCACCGACTTTCGCGCGCCGGCAACCGCAAGATCAACCGCGTCCTGCACATCATGGCCATCGTTCAACTACGAAACCCCACACCCGGCCGCGTCTACTACGACCTGCGCAAAGGCGGCGGCAAGACATCCATGGAGGCCCTGCGCGCACTCAAACGCCGACTCTCGAATGTGGTCTACATGCGGATGCTCGCCGACCAACGACGTCGTGAATGGGCAGGCCCGGGAGGGCAATCGGGAACGACTCCTGCCTCCAGCGCGACCGGCTCAAACCCGCACACCGATCCTTCGGACAAGCCACATCCCGGACCCTCATTCCAGGCTAACCCCAACCCCGCCCCGAGGGGTTGACATAGAGGGGACCCAAAGGCGGATGTCTCGCGCCGCAGCCGGTCTCGGCCGGTCGGCCGTTTTCCCGGGCTCCCCGCCCAGCGGCATCGCCACGTGCCGGTGGGCGGTCGAATTCTCGTCGATGTTGTTGGGCGGGAACAGGTTTGGGGTGTCTGGTCGAAGGCCGATGCTCGGATCGCGCATCAGGGGACAGCCTGTCGACTAGACTTCGCCGGATACCACACTGTCGCGGGCTACTGTATGCCGGTATCGCATGAAGGCCATGGTGTACGACCGCTACGGCGGTCCCGAGGTGCTCTCGCTCGCGGAAGTTCCGGAACCTTTCCCGGGACCGAAACAGGTGCTCGTCCGGGTGCACGCGACATCGATCAACCTCTCCGATTGGGAGACCCTGCTGGGGACGCCGCTGTATTCGCGCATCGGCGGGCTGCGGGTGCCGATGCGCCCGGTTCTGGGATCCGATATCGCCGGACGGGTCGAGGCCGTCGGCTCCGAGGTCACACTGTTCGCTCCGGGTGACGAGGTCTACGGCGACAATCTCGCGCTCAAGGGCGGGTTCGCGGAATATGCCGTGGCGCCCGAGTCGGCGCTGGCTCGCAAACCGGCAACGCTGAGCTTCGCCGAGGCGTCGACGCTGCCGCAGTCGGGGGCGATTGCACTACAGGGCACAGCCGACATTGCCGCTGGTATGTCGGTGTTGATCAACGGTGCGGGCGGGGGATCGGGAGCGTTCGCGATCCAACTGGCCAAGAACGCAGGAGCGCACGTGACCGGGGTGGACAACGCCGACAAACTGGCGTTCATGCGCACGCTCGGCGCCGACGAGGTCATCGACTATCGCGTCGAGGACTTCACCCGAACCGGGCCGTACGACCGGGTGCTCGACCTCGTCGCCCACCGATCGGTTTTCGCCTATCGCAGGTCGGTCGTACGTGGCGGCCGGTATCGCTGCGTCGGCGGCACCACACGCGCGTTGCTGCGGATGACGACCGTCGGCGTGGTCGCCGGGATGGTGACCGGCCGGGGGCCCGGGGTCCTCGCGGTGAAAGAGGGCCCCGCCCACTTCACACCGCTGGCGGAGTTGTGCGTCGCGGACCGGATCGATATCCACATCGACCGCACCTTCCCCCTTGCCGAGACCGCGACCGCGCTGGCCCATGTCGGTGGCGGGCACGCCCTCGGCAAGGTAGTGGTCGAGATCCGCTGATCGAGAGCGTTCCGCCGACGTCATTGGCGGACAAGGGGAGCTGTGAAAACACCGCCGTACATCGACTGCTGCCGGATGCCGGAGCTACAGGTATTGCGAACCTTGTACGAGTCGCGGCATGACGTCGAGGCCTTACAACAGTGCCAGTCGTGTCATGCCTACTGGTTCTACCGGTTCCATGAGTACACCAACTGGTCGACCGGGGACGGCGATCTGACGTCGTGGTTCAGCCCGGTGTCGAGCGAGGAAGGGGCACAGCTTCATACCGCGACGGATCCGAGCCGAATCGACCTGACCTTCCTCGCGACCCGCTCATGCTGGATGGACGACAATGGCTGCATTCGGCGCGTCGGTGGCGGACCAGTGAATCCCTGGTCTTGAACGAACTCCGGTTCGCTCAGCGAGATCGGCGGACTCGGGCACGACTCGACCGGGAAGCCGCAGTCGCGTGTTATGGTTGGCTACGAGCGGCGGTAGACCAGACTCCGGCCGCCGATCGGGACATGTACCAACCCGATTTCGATACCTTCGTCCTCGGGCTGCAAATTGTGCCGCAAGTGCCATGAAGCACTGACACAGGTCCGCGATGGTCGCTTCGGATCGCACGGTATACGGCACGAGCGTGCGCTCGCGCGCCGGGTCTGGCCTGGTTGTGACCACAGAATCTGACACCAACCTGCCGCATGTGGACATACGATCACCGGGAACTGGTGGCGGCATCGGCCGAGAAGGCTCCGCCACCAGTTCCCGGTGATCAGTTGACCAGTCGGCTGGGACAGGTTCTGGTGCTGTCCATGCCCGATCGAGTGGCTCGGGCCGATGGCTCGAGCGGGTGTCCATCCGACCGTGCGTGACACGGTAATTCGTATGGTGGCCGCGTTCCGTGATACATGGTTTTCCCACCGACGATCGACCAGTAGGAGCTCGGCAAAGGCGGGTGCTGGATGGTACGAGCTTCTGGCGGGGACCAGGGTGGCGCTGTCGTCAATCGGTGACGACGGCCGATATCCGCCAGCATCGGGCAAGACGCCACGCTTGGATCGTCGATATGACGGAGAGTCCCGCAATCCCTGACGCTTCGAAATCTGCTGCCGAGTTCGTGGGCCGATTCGAGGCCTTCTGGGCGAATCCGGATCCGTCCGCGCTCGGTGAGCTGCTCCATCCGGACGCCCATCTCGTGCAACCGCTCCGTCCGGAGATGCACAGCTCGGCCGCCTATGCCGACGAGCTCACCCGGCTCCTTCGGTTATGTCCTGACCTGGCTGGTCACCTGCTCTGGTGGGCGGTCGTGGATGACGGTGTCGTCATCGAGCACACGCTGTCCGGAACCGTCGTCGGCAAGCGATTCGAGCTGGACCGAATCACCCTGCGCGCTGGGAAGGTGGTCGAGCGAATCGCCTACTTTGATCCCAGTCCGCTGATACTGACGATCGCTATCAGTCCGACGGTCTGGCTGCCCTATTTGAGGATGAGACTCGCTACGAGGACTTGAGAATTTCGCAATCGAGCGCCGCGCTGCGCCAGGTGCGGAAATACCATCGCGGAGCACTCGGCGGTCACCTGCGAAGGTGACATCGAGGTCGGAGGAGGGAGCCATCCCCGCTGGCCTCGGATCGGTTCTATCCGTTGGTCTTCCGATGTCGCGTGTTGATCGGTTGCTCAGTGCGGGAACCGGCATGCGTGTGTGGTCCTCTGAATGCGCACGATTCGGCGATATCGGCGCGCGGTTCGGCTTCGGTTGTGGTTATGGCTCATTCCGAGGGTTTGTCGCCATCGACGCAGGCCGGTGAGCGGCAGCCTTGTTGCGGTGGGACAGGTGGCCGGTCAGCTGCAGGCCGTCGCGGATATTGAGCGACATCAGCACGATATTCGTTGCACCGACAAGCAATTCGAGTGCCTGGATGCAGTAGAAGACGGCCCCGAACTGATCGCGTCGGGCGAGGATTGACAGGGTGATCGCGCAGGGGACCAGGATCAGCAGGCCGTTGGCTGCGATGATCGGCATCCGGCGTTTCTTGGCCAGGATCACCGGGTCGGCAGAATGGTCGGCCAGCCGGAAACCACTGGCTCCGGTGACAGCCAGTGCGAGCACCAGAATCGGTAGGGCCCAGGGGATGGTTTGTTTGACCGTGGTGACGGCGTGCTCGGATCCGGTGAGTTCGGTCGCGACGGTCGAGAGCCAGAAGGTGAGGATGGTGGCCAAACCGATTATGCCCGCCACGGGGTGGATGCGAGAGAGCATTGCGCACCTCTATTCGAGGGGTTGGGTGGCGCGAGCGCCTTCGAGGTTGTCGATCGCCCGCCGGAGCATGCGCAGGAACTGCTCGCCCTGGTTCTGTGCGAGCCCGGCGGTGGCGATGCCGTTGATTTCGGCGGCGGCAGTAGCCAAGGGGGCGTGCAGTTTTCGGGCGCGCTCGGTGAGGTAGATGAGCGCGCGCCGCCCATCGTCGGGGTCGGCGGTGCGCCGGATCAGGCCGTCGCGTTCCATGCGTTTGAGGGTGTGCGCCATGGTCGACTGGTCGATGCGGACCTTCTCGCAGAGTTCGTTCTGGGTGACGCCCTCCTGCTCGTACAACGCCAGCAGTTGCGCGAATTGCCCAGGCACCACACCGTATTCGGCGATGCGATCGCGCAGCGCCTGTTCCATGAGCCGCGCGAGATGGTTGACCACGTATCCCAGCGAGGTCGCTCGATCGACCGGCCACTTCTCGTTCGGCTCCATACCGCCTTCTTCCAGCGTTGTTCCGAGACTCCTCCATGATACATGGCAAGCAATGTAATTGCCCGACCATGGATGTCGGTGGCGCATGGCAGTGTCAGCCACTGTGACTGCTTTGGCTGGTAACGAAACGGGGACGGTATGAACACCACGACCGGTGGCCTCGGCTGGATGTACGGCAGGGATCTGCCGCTGCTCAGCCTCACCTTCGCGCGTCGGATCAACGCCCGGGGGCTACTGGAGCGGATGGGTGTTGACCACGGCACGGTGGCGGTGCGCGGGCCGGATGACTTCCACTACGAGCTGGGCGGCCTTCTCTATGCGTCCGACGGATATGTGGTCAGCGCAGGGCATTACCGAAGCTGGGCCTGGGTGTGGGAGCACGGCAGTTGGAAAGGCGTCGAAGACCGAGGACTGGTGCTGCGCGCCTCGATCGGCACCGCGGCGTTGGTGCTGAACACCAGCGAGAAACCAGGAGTGGTGTTCCGGTACGCCGAGGACGGCCGCCTTGTCACCGGACTCGACAGCACGGACATTTTCGCGCGGACAGGCAGCGACCCGCACCGCTTCGACGCCGAGATGCAGGCCCTCGGCGCCCGACCCGACGAACACGGGTACGGCGCCTTGGGATCCCGCGGAGTGTTCTACAAGCTCGCGGAGAACCTCGGCGTCGGCATCCGCGAGGACGACCTCACCAACCGCCCCGTCCTCAGCGGCCGGCTCCTGCCCCCAGCCTCACGGTAGTGCCGCCGCACCGCAGGGCTGCCCGAACCCGGGCTAGTCTGCCGGTGTGGCTAGGGCATGGGCTGAAGCGCAGTTGATCGAGGACGGCTTCGAGCGCGTGTACATCGAGTTGGACTGGTACGACGGACCTCGAGCGGGCATTGCCGACATCGGAGGCCGACCGCACTATTTCGAATGCCTGGACTACGACGAAGCTGACGAATACCGGGTTTGGCCCGCGTACGGCGAAGCCCTGGCGTGGGAGTTCGAGCAGTGGCGGATCTTCGTCAGCTGGAATCAACGCTATCGGTCGGGCGAGATCGGCACCGAAAGCCATCCGGGTCATGGCGGAATCGGCTCCCGCTACGACGAACTCACCCTCCTACTCGCGCCGCACCGTCGATCGCCGAGCGACACACGAACGTTGATGGGCGAGATACGGATCGACGACGGTGATCGCTACCGGCCAGAGGGGACCAACGTCTGGTTCCGGTGGCGGTCGAGCGACCCGCGTTGAAGTTAACCCGCAGCCAAGCACCCGCTCGGTGGCATTACAGAGCGGGCCGCAGTGCCAGTCGTGTCATGCCTACTGGTTCTACCGGTTCCATGAGTACACCAACTGGTCGACCGGGGACGGCGATCTGACGTCGTGGTTCAGCCCGGTGTCGAGCGAGGAAGGGGCACAGCTTCATACCGCGACGGATCCGAGCCGAATCGACCTGACCTTCCTCGCGACCCGCTCATGCTGGATGGACGACAATGGCTGCATTCGGCGCGTCGGTGGCGGACCAGTGAATCCCTGGTCTTGAACGAACTCCGGTTCGCTCAGCGGTCAGTGGAGGGGTTTGGGCACCAGCTCTCAACAGCGCGAAGTCGCACCTCATCGGCTACAGCTCGCCCACCACCGTTCGAGCCGAATCGGCCCCGGACGACGTCGCGAACGCAAGCGCTGGCCGCGGGGTGGGTCAGGGGCGGCCGGGGAGGTGGGAGATGAGGTTGGCCAGGGGGATTTGGGTGCGGTGGAAGCGGGTGGGTGGGGTGGTGGGGGGTGGGCCGAGGATGCCTAGTTTGGCGGTGGCGAGGGTTTGGGGGGTGGTGTATTTGAGGAGGCCTTCGGGGGCGTGGCGGTGGCCTAGGCCGGAGTTGCGGAGGCCGCCCATGGGGGCGGCAGGGGAGGCTGCGGCGGCTGCGTAGGACTCGTTGATGGTGACTGCGCCGGTGTGGAGGCGGGCGGCAATGGACTCGCCGGTGGCGGGGGTTGGGGCGAATACGGCTGCGGTCAAGCCATATTCGGAGTTGTTGGCGTGGGATATGGCCTCGTTCACGTCGGGGACGGGGTAGAGGGAGACGAGGGGGCCGAAGGTTTCGGCGTGGGCGCAGGTCATGGTGTCGGTGACGTCGGTGAGGAGGGTGGGTTCGAAGAAGAGGGGGCCGAGGTCGGGGCGGGGGTGGCCGCCGGTGAGGATTCGGGCGCCTTTGGAGGTGGCGTCGGCGAGGTCTTTGGTGACTTTTTCCAGTTGTTCGGGGGAGGTGAGGCTGCCCATGTCGTGGCTGAAGTCGTAGCCGGGGCCGAGTTTCATGGCGGCCACGGTGGAGACCAGTTTGGCGGTGAACTCTTCGGCTACAGGCTGTTCGACGTAGATGCGTTCGATCGACAGGCACAGTTGGCCCGCGTTGGAGAAGCAGGCGCGGGCCGCTACACGGGCGACGGCGTCGAGATCGGTTCCGGCGGTGACGATCATGGGGTTCTTGCCGCCGAGTTCGGCGGCGAAGCCGATGAGGCGGTCGGCGCAGCGGCGGGCCAGGGCGCGGCCGGTGTCGGTGGAACCGGTGAACATGAGGAAGTCGCAGGTGTCGGCGATGGCGCGGCCGACGGTGGCGCCGGGGCCGGGGAGCACGGCGAGCAGGGGGCGGGGGAGTCCGGCACGGTAGAGCAGTTCGGCATTGGCCAGTGCCGAGAAGGGGGTTCGGGCAGCGGGTTTCAGCAGGACCGCGTTTCCCGCGAGCAGGGCGGGGAGGGAGTCCCCGATGGCCAGGAACATGGGGTAGTTCCAGGGGGCGATCACGCCGACCACGCCCTTGGGGCGGTGGTGTACGCGGACACGGGTGACCAGCGGGAGCGGGCCGGGCACCCGGCGCGGGTGCAGCAGACCGGGTGCGGTGCGGGGTGTAGTAGCGCGTGGCCGCGAGGATGCCCAGGATTTCCTCCTGGGCCGTCCAGCGGGCGGGCGGCCCACTCGCGCTGGGCGGTGCGCGCCGCCGCCAGCGCGGTGGTGACATCACCGGCATCGGCTATCGGGACCGAGCCCAGCGGGGCGCCGGTGAACACTTCGCCGATGACGGCGGTGCGACCGCCGGGGGCGACCGCGGCCAGGCCGCTGAGATGTTGCAGGACTGTGGTTTCCGGGACAGGCATCGTCGTACTCCTCTTCGAACGACCCGCGCACCGACGCTAACGCGCGGTCGGTGTTCCCGGGTGCGGCGGTGGCCGCGCAGTTACCGCACGGTGGACGCGCGCAGACCGGGCGTTCCTAGGCTCGATCGAGACGGCGCCGCGATCTCCGGATCGTTCTGGTGCACGGTCTGTTTCGAGGCGCGGTAGCAGCGAGGAGCGCGACCATGGTGAACGACAGCGGGATGGCCGGTGGCGAGGATGCGGCCGACCAGGTGCGGCGGCTGGCCCGGCTGGCGCAACTGAGTCCGGCCGAACGGGTCCGGCTGCTGCGCGAGCTGATCGTGCGTCAGGTGCGCGAGGTGCTCGGCGCCCTGGCGCCCGACGAGATCGACGCCGACCTGTCGTTCCAGCAGCTGGGGTTCGACTCCCGCTCCGCGGTGGAACTGCGGGATCGCTTGCGTCGCACGACCGGTGTGGAACTCACCGCCGCGGTCGCCTTCGACTATCCGACCGTCGAGCGCATGGCCCAGCTGCTGCACATCCGGCTGACCGGCGCCGAACCCGCCGACGTCGACACCGATGCCCGGGCGGTGACCGCACCCGAGGAGCCCATCGCCATTATCGGCCTGGCCTGCCGCTATCCCGTCGGGATCGCCGCACCGGAGGACATGTGGCGCATTCTCGCCGAGGAGCGGGCGGTGACGGGGGAGTTCCCGGCCGATCGCGGCTGGGACGACGTCTATGATCCCGAACCCGGTGCGGGGGGCAAATCGTATGTGCGCACCGGCGGATTCCTCTACGACGCGACGACATTCGACGCCGACTTCTTCGACATCTCGCCACGCTAGGCCACCGCCATGGACCCGCAGCAGCGGCTGCTGCTGGAAACCTCCTGGGAGGAAATCGAACACGCGTGCATCGATCCGGTATCGCTGCGCGGCAGCCGAACCGGCGTCTACGCCGGGCAGTTCTACACCGACTATTCCGACGACGACGCACCACCGGAACTGCACGGATACCTCATGACCGGGGTGACGGGAAGCGTTGCCTCCGGCCGCATCTCGTACGCACTCGGGCTGGAAGGACCAGCCATCACCGTCGACACCGCGTGCTCGTCCTCGCTGGTCACCTTGCATCTGGCGACGCAGGCCCTGCGCCGCGGCGAATGCGAGCTCGCCCTGGCCGGTGGCGTCACGGTCATGGCGAAACCCAAGTCCTTCATCGGATTCAGCCTGCAGCGCGGACTGGCCCCGGACGGCCGCTGCAAGTCCTACGGCGCCGGAGCCGACGGCACGGTGTGGTCGGAGGGCGTGGGCATCCTGGTGCTGGAACGGCTTTCGCAGGCGCAACGCCGCGGCCGCCGAATCCTCGCGGTGGTGCGCGGTTCCGCGGTGAACCAGGACGGCGCGTCCAACGGTCTGGCCGCGCCCAACGGCCCGGCGCAGGAACGCGTGATCCGCGCGGCCCTGGCCGATGCGGGCATCGGCCCCGCGGATGTGGACCTGGTCGAGGGCCACGGCACCGGCACGGTACTCGGCGATCCGATCGAAGTGCAGGCCCTGCTGTCCACCTACGGCCGCGGCCACGGATCGGGCGAACCGCTGTGGCTGGGATCCATCAAATCCAATATGGGGCATACCCAGGCGGCCGCGGGTGTCGCCGGTGTCATCAAGACGGTACTGGCCATGCGGCAGGAGATCATGCCGCGCACCCTGCACGCCGATCGGCCCACCGAGCACGTGAACTGGGCCGACGGACAGGTGCGGCTGCTGTCGGCCGCGCGGCCCTGGCCGCGGCGCGAACGCGCACGGCGGGCGGGCATCTCCTCGTTCGGGATCAGCGGCACCAATGCGCACGTGATCATCGAGGAGCCGCCGCGCCAGGAATCCGCGCCCGCGCAGCGCACCCTGCCGCCGATCACCGCGTGGCTGCTCAGCGCGCGCTCAGGTCCGGCTCTCACCGCGCAAGCCGAGCGGTTGCGCACCACCGTGCAGGCCGATCCGGACCTGCCGGTCGTGGACATCGGCTATGCGCTGGCGGTCTCGCGCGCCGAATTCAGCCAGCGCGCCGTACTACTCGGCGCCGACCGCGCCGAACTGCTGGAAGCACTGGATGTGCCTGCGGCCGAAGGTGATTCCGAATCCGTCGTGCGCGGCTCCACCGACCGCGACGTGCGCACCGCGCTGCTGTTCCCCGGCCAGGGGGCGCAGCGCCCCGGTATGGGCCGGGCCTTGTACGACTCCTACCCGGTGTTCGCCGCAGCCCTCGACGAGCTCTGCGCCCAGTTCGACGCCATCAGCCCGCAGTGGCCGACGGGCCTGCGCGCGGTGATGTTCGCCGAGCCGGGCACTCCGGAGGCCGCGCTGCTCGACACCACCGAATACACCCAGCCCGCGCTGTTCGCCCTCGAGGTATCGCTCTACCGCCTGCTGACCGCATGGGGCCTGCGCCCGGATCGGCTGGCAGGGCATTCGATCGGCGAGATCGCCGCGGCGTACGCGGCCGGAGTCTGGTCACTGCCGGACGCCTGCGCCTTGGTCGCCGCGCGCGGCAGGCTCATGCAGGCGCTGCCGCCGGGCGGCGCCATGGTGGCGGTCGAGGCCGCGGAGGAGACGGTGGCCGAACTGGTCGCCGAACGCGCCGACCGCATGTCGGTGGCCGCCGTGAACGGCCCGCGCTCACTGGTGCTCTCCGGTGACGCGGCGGCCGTCGACGAGGTGACCGGACTGCTCGCCGCCCGTGGCACACGGACCAAGCGGCTGCTCGTCAGCCACGCCTTCCACTCGCCGCGCATGGACCCCATGCTCGACGAATTCCGCCGCGTCTGTGCGGGGCTGACCTTCCACGCCGCCACCGTCCCCGTGATTTCCACGGTCACCGGCCTGCCGCTCACCGAGGCCGAACTCCGGTCCCCGGAGTACTGGGTGGCACAGGTACGGCAGCCCGTGCGATTCCAATCGGCCGTGCAACGCCTGCTCGGTGAGGAAGGCGTCTCGGTGCTGTGGGATGCCGGACCGGGCACCGTGCTCACCGGGCTGGTGCATCGCACCGCCGCCGAACTCGATACCGCGCCGACCGCGACCGCCCTGCTGCGCGAACCGGCCGCGGAGGAAGCGCGGGAACTGTTGCACGCCTTGGCCGTCGGTTACTGCGCCGGGGGTCACCTGGACTGGGCGTCGATCTTCGCCGGAACCGGAGCGCGCCCGGTGGATCTGCCCACCTACCCGTTCCAGCGGCCACGCTACTGGCTGGAACCGGTGGGCGGCGCCAATGTGAGCGGCGCGGGCCTCACCGCCGCCGACCATCCGCTGCTGGGCGCCATGGTCGAACTCCCGGACACCGCCGGCCGGGTGTGGACCGGCCTGCTCGCCCTGCACACCCATTCCTGGCTGGCTGATCACGCCATTGCCGGGAGCGTGCTGCTGCCCGGCACCGCCTACGTCGAGATGGCGCTGCACGCGGGCGCGGCGACGGACTGCCCACAGCTGGCCGAACTGATTCTGCAAGCGCCGCTGGTGCTTCCGGACACCGGAGCGGTCGAACTGCGCGTGGTCGCCGGTGCGCCGGAACCGGACGGTTCCCGCTCGGTGAGCGTGCATTCCAGGCCGCGCGCCGAGGCGGCCGAGCCGGGAGACTGGACCTGCCATGCCACCGGAGTCCTGCAACCGGACGACGAATCCGTCCCGGCGGCAACCACTCTCGCCTCCTGGCCGCTGCCGGGCGCCGAAAGCGTGGAGCTGGACGGCGGTTACGAGCAACTCGCCGAGCACGGCTACCGCTACGGTCCGCTGTTCCGCGGGCTGACCGCCCTGTGGCGGCGCGGCGAGGAATTGTTCGCGGAAGTCGACCTGCCCGAGGCGGCGCGCGGATCGGCCGAGCGGTTCGGTATGCATCCGGCGCTGCTGGATGCCGCGCTGCACGCGCTGGCCCTGAGCGGCCGGATGCCCGGCGCGGACGAGGTCTCGGTGCCGTTCTCCTGGGAGGGCGTACGGCTGCACGCGGTGGGTGCGCAATCGCTGCGCGTGCGGGTGACCGCGCCGGGACCGGACCGGATCGCGCTCACCCTCGCCGATCCGGTCGGCAATCCCGTCGCGGAGGTGGGCGCGCTCACGCTGCGCACGCTGCCGCGGTCGGCGCTGACCGCCGGGCGGGCGGCCGGGACGGATCTCTTCGTCCCCAGCTGGAGCGCCCTGCCCACCGGCGAAGCCGAGACGATCGGGTGGGAAGCCGGGGACGGGCTCGGGATCGCGACCGCCGGGGAGCGGCGAATCGCGGTGCTCCGCGCGATATTCGAACCCGATGAGGCCGAAGTCGGCAGTGGAACATCCGAATTTACTCGCCTTCGCACGACCGAACTGCTGGCGCGCATGCAGGGGTTGCTCACCTCCGGCACGGGCGAGCAGACCGTCTGCGTGGTCACGCACCGCGCCGTGGCCGTGCATGCCGCGGAAGTCCCGGACCTCACCGGCGCGGCCGCCTGGGGCCTGCTGCGCAGCGCCCAGAGCGAATATCCGGGCCGCGTGCTGCTGGTGGACATCGACGATCCGGCCACCTACCGCGACGCCGTCGCCCGGGCCATGGCCCTCACGGAGGAACCGCAGCTCGCGCTGCGCGACAGCGTCGCCTACACGGTGCGACTCGGCCGCGAGAGCACAGAGGCATTGGTGCCCAGCGCTGTAGCGGACGGCTCGCCGTGGCGGCTCGCGCCGCAGGGTCTGGGCACCCTCAGCGCCGAGAACCTCGCGCTGGTGACCGACGACACCGCCACCGCGCCATTGCCGCCGGGCCACGTGCGGGTCGCGGTCCGCGCGTGCGGGGTCAACTTCCGCGATGTGCTGATCGTGCTGGGCATGTACCCGGATCCGGACGCCGCCATCGGCGGCGAGGGCGCGGGCGTGATCGTCGACATCGCACTCGATGTCACCGAATTCGCGCCCGGGGACCGGGTTTTCGGCTTTCTGCCCGCGGTCGCCTCGACCGCCATGGTGGACCGGCGGCTGCTGGCGCGGATACCGCGCGGCTGGACCTTCGCGCAGGCCGCCGGCACCCCGGTGGTCTTCGCGACCGCCTACTACGGGCTGGTCGACCTGGCCGGTCTCACCGGCGGTGAGACGCTGCTGCTGCACGCCGCCACCGGCGGCGTCGGCCTGGCCGCGGTCCAGCTGGCGCGCCACCTCGGCGAGGAACTCTATGTGACCGCCAGCAAGCCCAAATGGCCGGTGCTGCGGGAGCTGGGCTTCGACGCCGACCATATCGGCGACTCCCGCACCCTGGACTTCGAGCAACGGTTCGCCGCCGCCACCGGCGGACGCGGGGTCGACGTCGTACTCGATTCCCTCGCAGGTGAATTCGTCGACGCCTCGCTGCGGTTGCTGCCGCGCGGCGGCCGTTTCATCGAGATGGGCATGACCGACCGGCGCGACGCGCAGGAGGTGGCGGAGCACCATCCGGGTGTCCGCTATCGCGCCTTCCATCTGATGGAGGCGGGTCCGGACCGGTTGCGCGAGATCCTCGGCACGCTCGTCGAGCTGTTCGAATCCGGTGTGCTGCAACCGATCACCACCACCGCCCGGCCGGTCCGCGAGGCGGCCGAAACCCTGCGGTTCATGAGTCAGGCCCGCCACATCGGCAAGAACGTGCTCACCATCCCGGCGGCCTGGGCGGCCGAGGGCACCGTGCTGATCACCGGCGGCACCGGCGGACTGGGCGCAATGCTCGCACGCCATCTCGTCGACGTGCGCGGCGTGCGCAACCTGCTGCTGGTCAGCCGACGCGGACCCGAAGCCGACGGCGCGGCCGAACTGCGGGACGAACTCGCCGCCCAGGGCGCACAGGTGACCATTGCCGCCGCAGATGTGGCCGAGCCGGAGACGGTATCGGCACTGCTGGCCGGTATTCCGGCCGCCCATCCGCTCACCGCGGTCATCCACGCCGCCGGTGTGGTCGATGACGCGGTGCTGGAATCGCTGACCGCCGACCAGGTCGCGGCCGTATTCCGGCCCAAGGTGGACGCCGCCTGGCGGCTGCACGAGGCCACGGCGGATGCCGATCTGGCCGCCTTCGTCCTGTACTCGTCGGTGGCGGGCGTGCTCGGCGGACCCGGACAAGCCAATTACGCCGCGGCCAATGCCTTCCTCGACGCCCTCGCCCAGCGACGGCGCGCCGCCGGACTACCCGCCACCGCGATCGCCTGGGGCGCCTGGCGCGGCACCGACGGCATGACCGCCGAACTCGGCGACCAGGATTGGGCCCGCATGCGGCGGCAAGGCATGCGCCCCATCGACAATGCGCACGGCGCCGCGCTGTTCGACGCCGCCGTCACCGCGACGCCCGCGACGGTGGTGGCCGCCCGGCTCGATATCACCGCGCTGTCGGCACTGGATCCCAGCGATATCCCGCCCCCGCTGCGCGGGCTGGCGCGGCCGGGGCGACGCACCGCCGCTGTCCGGACCGCCGAATCGGCGTCCTTCGTCGCGGGTCTGGTGGGTAGAGAACCGGCCGAGCAGGTCCGGGCCATCGTGGACGCACTGCGGATACAGGCGGCCGCCGTACTCGGGCACCGCTCCCCGGACGCCATCGACCCGGCCCGGCCGTTCCAGGAGCTCGGCTTCGACTCGCTGGGCGTCATGGAATTCCGTAACCGGCTCAAGTCGGCGCTGGGCATCACCCTCGGGACCACCGTCGTCTTCGACCACCCCACGCCCGCGGCGCTGGCCGACCATCTGCGCGCCGAGCTCGTCCCCGTCGACGACGCACCCGCCCGCCTGCGCGCCGGAATCGAGGCGGTGGCCCGCGACTGCGCCGCCGCCCACCTGGAACCCGAGGACAAACGGGAATTGGCCGCCCGGCTGCGCGCCCTGGTGCGCGAACTGGATAACGGCCTCGACGAAGCCGCCCTCGACCTGGACACCGCCGAGGATCGCGAATTGTTCGGGCTGATCGACCAGTTGGACTGAGCGGCAGCGGATTCGGCAGAGAAACGAGGAGAGATGGCCGAGGAGGAGCTGCGCCGCTATCTGCGGCGCACCGTGCAGGACCTGCTGCAAGCGCGTCGGGAGCTACAGGAGCTGCGGGAGCGGGTCGCCGAGCCGATCGCCGTCATCGGCATGGCATGCCGCTTCCCCGGCGGCATCGGATCCCCGGAAGACCTGTGGCGCATGGTTTCCGAACGCCGTCACGTCAGCGCCCCGTTCCCGGCCGATCGCGGCTGGCGACCGGCCGCCGCCCACGACGAGCCGGGCAATCCGACCGTGGCCACCGGCGGATTCCTCGATGACGCCACGGGTTTCGACGCCGGATTCTTCGGCATCTCCGACCGGGAAGCCGCCGCCATGGATCCCCAGCAGTGGCTGCTACTGGAGGTGGGGTGGGAGGCCTTCGAACGCGCGCACATCGACCCGACCAGTCTGCGCGGCAGCGACACCGGGGTGTTCGCGGCGGTGAGCGACCAAGTGTACTCCGACTGGTGCCCCGACTGGGACGGCTACGAAACCTATTACGTCCTGGGCAATCAGGTCAGCCTGGCCACCGGCCGCGTCGCCTACGCACTCGGCCTCAACGGACCCGCCATCACCGTCGACACCGCCTGTTCGGGCGCGCTCGTCGCGGTGGACCAGGCCGTCGCAGCGCTGCGCGACGGCTCCTGCTCGCTCGCACTGTCCGGCGGCATCACCGTCATCGACTCACCCACCCAGTTCGTGGCATTCTCCCGACAACGCGCCCTGGCCCCCGACGGATTGTGCAAACCCTATGCGGCCGCCGCCGACGGCACCGCCTGGTCGGAGGGCGTGGGCCTGCTCGTCCTGGAACGACTTTCGGATGCCCGCCACAACGGCCACCCCATCCTGGCGGTGGTGCGCGGCACCGCCGTCAACTCCGACGGCGCCTCCAACGGCCTGACTGCGCCCAACGGCCGCGCCCAACAACAGGTGATCCGGCAGGCGCTGGCGGCAGCGGGGCTGAGCCCCACCGACATCGACGTGCTCGAAGGCCACGGCACCGGCACCGTGCTGGGCGACCCCATCGAGGCGCACGCGCTACTGGAAACCTATGGCAGACACCGCACCCCGGACCGGCCCGCGTGGCTGGGATCGGTGAAATCCAATATCGGCCACACCCAATCCGCCGCCGGGGCAGCGGGACTGATCAAGATGGTGTCGGCCATGCGCCACGGCACGGTCCCCGCCACCCTGCACGTGGACCGGCCGTCCGACCACATCGACTGGTCCGGTGGCCAGGTGCGGCTGGCGACCGAGGCGACCCCATGGCCGGACACGGGACGGCCACGCCGCGCAGCCGTCTCCGCCTTCGGCTTCATCGGCACCAACGCCCACGCCATCGTCGAATACGACCCGGCAGGATACGGGCAGCCGCCCGATGCGACGCCCGCCCGACCGGATGTGACGGTTGCCCGACCGGCGGCGCCGGTCGCCGCAGCGGCCGGAATGCCCCAATCGGAAATGCCCGCACGGCCGGATGCGGCGCCCGTGGCGGCGGATTGGGTCCGGCGCCGGGTGCTTCCCGCCTATCCGGTCGTGTTGTCGGCGCGTAGCGGCGCGGCGGTGCGGGAGCAGGCGGCACGGCTGGCGGGGGTGCTCGAAAAGCCCGGCGAGGGAGGAGAACCGGTCGGCGTGGCCGATCTCGGGCTTTCCTCGGTGACGACTCGGGCCGTGCTGGTGGCCGGGAATGCGGAGCGGCTGCGGGCGGCGGCGACAGCGCTTGCACGGGGCGGCGGTGACCGGGATGCGGTGGCGGGAGCGGTCGGTGCGGGAGGGCTCGGGGTGTTGTTGCCCGGGCAGGGGAGTCATCGGCCGGGGGCTGGACGGCAACTGTACGAGACGTTTCCGGCGTTCGCGACGGCCTTCGACGAGGTGTGCGCCGCATTCGACGGGCATCTGGATCGGCCGCTGCGCGAGCTCGCCTTCGGGGTGGAGGCCGAGGTGCTCGAACGCACGGAGTACACCCAGCCGGTGCTGTTCGGTGTGCAGGTCGCGCTGTGGCGATTGCTCGAATCATGGGGTATGACAGCGGATTTCCTGCTCGGACATTCGATCGGCGAATTGTCGGCCGCACATCTGAGCGGGGTGTTCGCCCTGCAGGACGCGGCCGCGGTGGTGGCCGCGCGCGGACGGCTCATGCAGGGGCTCGGCCCCGGTGCCATGCTCGCGGTGCGGGCTACGCGCGCCGACGCCGAGGGCGCGCTGGCCGGATACGAGGATCGGGTGTCGATTGCCGCGGACAATGGCCCGAACGCCACGGTGCTGTCCGGGGATGAGGCGGCGGTGCTGGAGTTGGGCCGCTACTGGCGGGCCCGGGGCCGCCGGGTGCGGCGATTGCGCGCCCAGCGCGCGTTCCATTCCCCGCATCTGGACGGCATGCTCGGCGAGTTCCGCACGGTGCTCGAGGCGGTCGAGCTCAAACCGCCGTCGATTCCCTTGGCCTCCAATGTGACCGGGGGGCTCGCCTCCGCCGCGCAGGTGTGCACGCCGGAGTACTGGGTGCGACATGCGCGCGGCACGGTGCTGTTCCGCGACGGCGTGCAGGCATTGCGTGCGGCCGGGGTGGACACCTTCCTCGAGGTCGGGCCCGGCGAGGTGCTCTCCGGGATGGCCGCCGAATGCGTCGCCGACGGCGGCTGCGCGATCGTGCCGAGTCTGCGCGAGAACGATGCCGAAGTCCCGGCGCTGTTGCGGGCGGTCGCGGGGGCCTGGGTGCGCGGAGCCGCCGTCACCTGGGCGGAGGTATTCGCCGGGACCGGGGCGCGCACCACCGATCTGCCCACCTACGCATTCCAGCATCGCCGGTATTGGCATGGCACCCAGCACTATTGGTGTGGCAGCACGGCTGCCGGAACGGTCGTGGAGCACACCCCGACCGCGGGGACCGACGCGAGCGCCGCCGCGCCGGAGGTCGATCCGGGCGCCGAATTCCGAGCTGAGCTGGCCGCGATCGCCGGTTCCGACCGCGACGAGTACTTGCTGGCCGCAGTCCGGGCGCAGCTCGCCGCGACCCTCGCCGACGGCGCCGGATCGGTGCGCCTCGAGGACGATCGCGGAGTTCTCGCCATTGGCCTGACCTCGCTGTCGGTGCTCGAATTGCGCAGCCGGATAAGCGGTCTCACCGGGCTGGTGCTGCCGGTCGGCGCCTTCCTGGATAACCCGACACCCCGCGCGCTGGCGAGTTTGCTGGCCACCGAACTGGGCGCCCTCGCGCCGCCGATGCCGTGACCGGAAAGGAGACGCGATGATCGCACCCCAACAAGACACACCCGCGGGCGGCCTGGGTTTCGAGCGGACCGTGCCCCGCTCCCTGGCGCACCGCCGCTGTGTGGGCGAGGTGTTCGTCACCGATACCGCCTCGGCGGGCAGCGGGGAATACCTTGCCGCGGTGCAGATTCCACGGACCCACCTGCTCTGGTCGGATCGCCCCGCCGGACTGCACAATCCGCTCGCGCTGGTGGAGGCGGTGCGGCAGACCATGACCGTGGTCGGGCACCGCTATCTGAACCTGCCGCCGGGCACCGCCCTGAGCCTGCAACGCGCCGCGGTGGAGGTCGAGGATCGCAGTGCCCTGCACGACGATGGCGCCACCCCGCTCGAGGGCATCGTGCAGTTGCGTACCGATCTCACCGCGGGCAGTGCGTTTCTCACCGATCACGGGTTCACCGCCACGGTGGCTGTCGGTGGCGCGGTCGCGGTCACCGTCCATGGCGGTGGCGTCGCCTTCCCTGCCGAGGCCTACGCCGACCTGCGGCGGCATCAGCGCGCGCAGCGCCCGTCCACGGCGGGCGGCGGCAGGCGGCGGGCGCCGGTCGCGCCCGCGCGGGTGGGCCGCCGGGATGCCCGCAATGTGGTGATCGCCGATGGCCCCGACGGTCTGGAACTCGTGGTGGACCAACGGCATCCGGCCTTCTTCAACCACCCCTACGATCATGTGCCCGGACCGCTGCTGCTGGAAGGTTTCCGGCAGGCCGCCCTGCTGGGGGTCGGCGACGACACCGCGGCGGCGCACCTCGATCCCGCGCCCACCGGGCCCGCGCTCGTGGTGCTGGAGGCCGATTTCACCGGCTTCGCCGAGTTCGGCGCGCCCCTGATGTTCACCACCCGAATCGATCGCGACGACGAGATGGACTCGGCCGAAATACATCTCGAACTCATCCAGTTCGGCGCCCGCATCGCGGGTTGCCGCATCGACATCGCCACCGGTTCTCCCGAATCGTGGCTCGACCCGGCCCCCGCCGCGGCATCCCGAGGAGACAGCTCATGAACAACCCGGTATTCGCCCAGCCGCGGATCGCGGTGGTCGGCGCAGGCATGGCCGGTATGTCGGCCGCCCTGGAACTGCACGAGGCCGGTTGCCGCGTCGACCTCTACGACCGGATGCCGGTGCTCGGCGGCCGTTTCGGGGTCGACCGGCTCGGTGACCGGCCCGTCATGACCGGCGGCAAGAACCTCGGGCACAAGTACTCGGCGCTGCGCAACTTCCTCGCGCGGCTGGAGACGCCGCGCTATGAAATGTTCGGCATCAATACCTCCCGCGTGGTCGACGGACAGTTGCTGACCCTCGCCAGCACCCAGTCGCCGTGGGACAAACTGACCCGGCTGCGGCGGCTCGGCTCGGTGCGCGATCTGGTGAAGCTGGCCTGGCTGGGCCTGCTGGTGCGGCGCGACGAGACCAACCGCTTCCTCGGCGCACCCGCCTTCGCCAAACTCGCCGCCGCCTCCGACGACCGGCTCCTGGCCGCGCATTTCGGCCCCGATATCGTGCGGAAGATGTTCCGGCCCACGACTGTTCGCATGAACGGCGCGGAACCCGACGAGGTGTACCTGGGCACCTTCGGCACAAATCTGTCGATGATCATGGACACCTACGATCAGCTCACCGACGGCATCGGCCCCGCCATCGCCGCACTGATCCAGCGCGTCACGGCACACACCGGCGCGCGGGTGGAACGGCTGATCATGGAGGGCGACCGCGTGACCGGGCTGGCGGTCAGCATCGACGGGGGACCGGTGACCGAACACCCCTACGACACCGTCGTGCTGGCCACACCGGCGTACGCGACCGCCGACATCGTGAAGGGCGACCTGCCGCGCTTGAGCGAAATGCTGGAACCGGTGCGCTATTTCCCGGCCGCGGTGGTCCTGGTGCACTATGAGCGCCCCGTCTTCGGGGCGAAGGTCCGCGCCATCGTGCTCGACGACGGCCCGTGCAGCAATGCCGGGGTGTACGGGGTCGACGACCTCGATATCGTCCGCTACACCTTCAGCGGCCGCCTGGCGCGCCCCGCGCCCACCGAGGACCTCCTCGACGCCTGGATCGACGACGCCGAGCAGCGCTTGTTCGCACTGCTGGGCCACACCCGCATCGCGCGCAAGGCCATGGTCAAACGCATCTGGGAGGCCGCCTACTGCGCCTACGTGCCCGATCACGGCGCCTTCCTGGACCGCGTTGGCGATCAGGTCGCCGGTGTCGAGGGACTGGAACTGGCCGGAGACTATCTGCGCGGCGCCGCCCTGGAAGCCTGCTGCCGCTCGGGAGTCGAAGCCGCCCAACGGGTCCGGAACCGGCTCACCATCGCGACCGCCTGAGGCCGCGTCCGGCTCACGCCGTCGGACGAAACTGCCGGGACTGCAGGCACGAGTCCTGCGCGAGAATTAGCCGGTGCAGCCGCCGCAGATCCCGGCCCGGCTCGATCCCGAGATGCTCGACCAGCGTCGCCCGCGAGCGGTGATACACCCGCAGGGCCTCGGCCTGCCGACCGGACCGGTACAGCGCCAGCATGTACTGCCGATGAAACCCCTCCCGCAAAGGCGCTGTCGCCGTGAGCATCTCGAGTTCGGGAGTGATCTCCCGATGCCGCCCGACCGCCAACTCCGCCTCCAGGCAGTCCTCGTAGACATTGAGGCGTTCATCCTCGAGCGCGGTCAACTCGTTCCAGTCGATCCCGGCCTCCACCAGATCGGCCAGCGCCGCCCCCGACCACATCCCCACGGCCGCCCGCAAGCACTCCCGCCCCGGATCGGCCGCCCCCGCCAGCAGGGCGGACCGCCCCTGTTCGGCGAACCGCCGAAAACGATTGAGATCCACCGCATCCGGATCCACCCGCAGCCGATATCCTGGATTCTCGGTGAGCAGCACCGCACCATCCCCGTCGCCGAGGGTCTTCCGAATGGCCGACACCGCCTGATTATCGTGCAACAGCAGATACCCGAGCACGGCCCGCCGGGTCAGCCCGCCCAGATCGAGCCTGCTCCCACCGGATCTGATGTCCAGTGCGCCGAGAACACGGAATTCCACGGTGCTGCCCTCCGCTCCGCCCTTCGCTGTCGACCCCGATGGTGTCGCACCGAGGCACCGGCCAGTACCCCTACGACCGGCACCCTTAGAACCGGCTCCGTCAGGCGGCGAAGACGGTGCGCACGACGGACTCGTCGCCGTCGATCTCGACCAGGCCGAGCGCGCGGGCGTCACCGAGAATGAGGGCGCCCGCGGCGAGCCCGAGAAGGCAGGCGGGGTCGGCGTGGACGGTGGCGTCGAGGTCGCCGCCGTCGTGCGGGCCGACCTCGAACCCGGAGCCGGAGTGGCGGGCCGCCGATCTCGAGGCCGACAGTCGCCGCGGCGCGGACCTTCACCCGGGTGTCGAGCAGCGCGGGGACAGCGAGGGCGAGCCACTCGGGGCGGAAGGAATCGCCGCCGGGGCCGCGGACCATGAGCGGCGTGGACCAGCGGATGAGGCTCTCGATCGGCGTGCGTAGCTCGGCGCCCCACGGCGTGAGGACGTACTCGACCACGCTGCCCGCGCCGGTCAGGCGCCGCTCGATCACACCTGTGGCCTCGAGGTCGCGCAGCCGATCCGCGAGCAGGTTGGTCGCGATGCCGGGGAGTCCGTCGATCAGGTCCCGGTAGCGGGCGGGCGCGATGAGGAGTTGGCGGACGATGAGCAGATTCCACCGGTCGCCGACCACTTCGAGGGACCGGGCGAGCCCGCAGTACTGGCCGTAACTACGCATCATGTCCTTCTGCTTGAGTTTCTCAAGTGCACGTGAAAAACTCACGTCTACCGTGCGACCGAGCCGAAAAGGGGGCCGCCATCGCCGATACCACCGAGAGTGTGCGGCCCGCCTGGGTCGACGACGAGCTGTTCCCGTTCGAGAGCCGCTTCGTCGAGATCGACGGACACACCGTGCATTACGTGGACGAGGGGTCGGGTCCCACATTGCTGTTCTTGCACGGCAATCCGACCTGGTCGTTCCTCTGGCGCGAGGTGATCCGCGCGTTGCGCGACGACTTCCGGTGCGTCGCACTCGATTACCCGGGCTTCGGGCTGTCGACGCCGAAGCCCGGGTATCGCTATCTGCCCGAGGAGCATGCCGACGTGGTCACCGGGTTCGTCGATGCGCTCGGGCTCGAGGGGGTCACGCTGGTCGGGCAGGACTGGGGCGGCCTGATCGGCCTGGCCACCGCGCAGCGGCGGCCGGATGTCTTCGACCGGCTGGTGCTCGCCAACACCTGGGCCTGGCCCGTCAACGGCGTCCTCCACTTCGAGGCCTTCTCCCACATCATCGGCAACCCCGCGAGCCGCTTCCTGGTCCGGAAGTTGAACCTGCTCGTCAACGTGTTCATCCCCACCGGCCATCGCAGGCGCACACCGACCGCGGCCGAGATGGCTCACTACCGCCGGGCGCTGAACACCCCCGAGCGGCGCCAGGCCTCCGCCGTGCTCCCCGGCCGGGTCCTCGCCAGCCGGGCCTTCTTCGCCGAGGTCGAGGTCGGTCTCGCCGACATCGCCCACCTGCCGACACTCATCGTGTGGGGCGACGCCGATATCGCCTTCCGCCCGCTGGAACGTGAGCGCCTCGAAGCCACGTTCAGCGACCACACAACCGTGATCGTCGAAGGCGCAGGCACTTACGTGGAGTCCGACGCACCCGAGGAGTTCGTCGCCGCGCTCCGCGAGTGGGCGGCGACGCCGCGTGAGAATACGAGCAGCGCGGGTGGAACGGACCGATAGACCGGGTGTGCGCTGATCCGGCTGCTCGGACCGGAATCAGTTCACGGCGCGGTCGCGGCCCTGCCAGAACGGTTCGCGCAGGCGGCGGCGGAGGATTTTGCCGCTGGCATTGCGGGGGACGGCGTCGAGGATGTCGATCTGCTGGGGGAGTTTGAAGGAGGGGAGTTTGTCGCGGAGGAATATGAGGAGTTCGTGGGGGGTGGCGGTCTGGCCGGGGTGGAAGGCGACGAAGGCGTGGATGCGTTCGCCCCAGCGGTCGTCGGGGGCGCCGACCACTGCCGCTTCGCGGACGGTGGGGTGGGCGACGAGGGCGTTCTCCACTTCGGCGGGGTAGACGTTCTCCCCGGCGATAATGATCATGTCCTTGATGCGGTCGCAGATGAACAGGTAACCGTCGGCGTCCAGGCGGCCCGCGTCGCCGGTGTGCAGCCAGCCGTCGACCAGGGTGTCGGCGGTGGCGCAGGGGTTGCGGAAGTGCTCGAGCATCATGGCGGGGCCGCGCACCACGACTTCGCCGATTTCGTCGGGCGGCAAGGCATTTCCGGCCTTGTCCAGGATCATGATCTCGGATCCGGCGTAGGCGGCCCCGGCCGAACGCAGGCGCGGATTGCCGGGGGTGTGGTCGCACGGCGGCAGGAAGGTGATGGGGGTGGCGGTTTCGGTCATGCCGTAGAACTGGAGGAATTCGCAGCCGTAGAGCGACATGCACAGGGCGAGCATCTGTTCGGGCATGGGGGAGCCGCCGTAGGCGACCTGGCGCAGGCCGGTGAAATCCGCGGGGGTGACGCCCGGTTCGGCCAGCACCAGCAGCAGCATGACCGGGACTCCGCAGACGGCGGTGATGCCGAGGGTGCGGATGGCGTCCAGTGCGGCGGCCGGGGTGTACTCGGGCAGGACGACGGTGGTGACCCCGTCGAGCAGGCCCTGCACCGCCCAGGCCAGACCGGCGATGTGGAAGCCGGGAATCAGGACCAGGCAACGATCTTCCGGCGGTACCTCGAGCCACGGCATATCCGAGCTGTCGCGCACCTCGCGCACCGCGAACAGGCTCTGTTGCGGGATGACCACGCCCTTGGGGTTGCCGGTGGTGCCGCTGGTGTACATCTGCAGCAGCGCCCGCTGCCGGTCGGATGTGGCGGGCGGACGATGGTTGGCGTAGGGGGCGTACCAGGCGGCGAAGCCCGCGCCCGCGACACCGCCGGAATCCATGCGCACCAACTCCACCCGCTCGTCGAGACCCTGCGTGGCCTGGACGGCGACCGCCTCGTCGGCGGCGTCGGTGAACAGCAGGCGGCATTCGGAATCGGCCAGGATGTACGCGATTTCGGTGCCCGTGAGCCGCCAGTTGACCGGCACCAGCACGACGCCGATATCCGCGGCGGCGATGAGCAGCTGATAGAGCCGCTCGCTGTCGCGGCCGAGATATCCGATCCGCGCCCCCGGCGTGAGTCCGGCCGCCAGCAGCGCATTGGCGACCCGGCACGAGACCTGGTGCAGGGTGGCGAAGGTCGTCTCCCGCCCCGCGCACACCAGGGCCACCGCATCCGGTTCCCGCGCCGCACGGGCGGCGATGGCGGCGGACAGTCCTACTGTTGCCGATACCGTTTCCGGTGTCGCTGGCTTGGTCATGGCATCCCCTGAAACAGCTGTGGCGCACTGCATTTCGACACCTCACGGTATCGACCGGCGGTAATCGGGCAGTAACCGCGCGGACTCCGCCGGGATATATCTGCAAATTCGCAGATACCCCGTGCGTTTTTCGTTCTTGTCCGCACACGAGTGGGTGATCGATACTCGGCGACCGAGCCCTGTGCCGCGCGTCACACGCGCCGCGCGGGCTCGGGTGTGAGAGCAGAAAGAGGAGGAACGCCGGTATGACGTCCGCCAGCGCAGACACCAGCCCCGACAAGAACGAGGCGGCCAGTTCGGAGAAAGGGCTCGCGCGGATCGCGCAATCGCTCGCTCGGTGGACCGAGAAATGGTTCCCCGACGCGTATGTCGTCGCCCTGGCGGGCGTGGTCATCGTGGCCGTGGCCGCGCTGGCCAATGGTTCGTCGCCGCGCACGGTGGCGAATGCGTTCGGCGACGGGTTCTGGGATCTGACCGCCTTCACCTTGCAGATGGCCATGGTGGTGCTCACCGGCTACGTCATCGCCACTTCGCCGCCCATCGCCAGGCTCATCGACCGGCTGGCCACCGTGCCGCGCGCCGCCGCCAGCGCGGTGAGTTTCGTTGCGTTCCTGTCCATGTCGATCTCCTTCCTGAACTGGGGACTGAGCCTGGTCTTCGGCGGCCTGCTGGCGCGGGCCATCGCGCGCCGCACCGACCTGCGCGTGGACTACCGTGCGCTCGGCGCGGCGGCGTTCATGGGACTGGGAGCGGTCTGGGCGCTGGGCATTTCGTCCTCGGCCGCCCAATTGCAGGCTACCGCGGCCTCCTTGCCGCCCGCGCTGCTGAAGATCACCGGCGTCCTCGATTTCGGGACCACCATCTTCACCTGGCAGTCGCTGCTCACCTGCGCGATCATCATGGCGATCACCGTGGTGATCGCGCACTTCTCGGCGCCGAAGGGCGCGGCCATCAAGACCGCCGCGGATCTGGAGGTCGACCTGGACGACCAGCTCGCCGAGGTGGCCCCGCGGTCGCGCCCGGGGGAGTGGCTCGAATACAGCCGCGTCCTGCCGATCCTGGCCGGAATACTGACACTGGGCTGGCTGATCTCCCAGCTCGCCGCCAAGCCGGTGCTCACCGTGGTCAGCAGCCTCAACGGCTATCTGCTCGTATTCCTCATGCTGGGCCTGGTGCTGCACGGGACCCCGCGTAAGTTCCTGCAGGCGGTCTCGCTCGCCGTGCCCGCCACGGCCGGGATCCTCGTGCAGTTCCCGCTGTACGCCGCCATGGCCGCCATTCTCACCAAGGCGAAAGGCCGTGGCGGGTATACCGTTTCGCACCATCTGGCGGAGTTCTTCACCACTATCGGTGGCGGCGGCGCCTTCGCCGTCGTGATCGCCCTCTACACAGTGGTACTGGGCATCTTCATTCCCTCCGGCGGCGGAAAATTGCTGGTCGAGGCCCCCTATGTCATGCAGGCCTCGACCGATGTCCAGATGAACCTCGGCTGGACGGTCCAGATCTACAATGTCGCCGAGGCGCTGCCGAATCTCATCAACCCGTTCTTCATGCTGCCGCTGCTGGCCGTCCTGCGCCTACGCGCCCGGGACCTGGTCGGATTCACGTTCCTGCAGTTCCTGTTCCACCTACCGGTGGTCCTGCTGCTCGTGTGGCTGCTGGGCATGACCTTCGACTACGTCCCGCCGGTCGTGCCCGCCACGCCGTGACCGTCGGGTGGCCAGTATCGCGGTGGCCGTGCCCAGCGCGGTGAGCACCGCGATACCGAAGGTCATGAGGCGGGCCGAATCCACCAGGGACGCATCGCCGAGCCGGATGAGGGTGCCGACGATGGCGGAGGTCACGGCGTAGGCGATCAACTGGGTGGTGTTGAGGGCGGCCGCGGCCTTCGCGCCCTCGGCCGGGTCGTCGGTGCTGCTCATGGCGGCGACGCTCAGATGCGGGAAGGCCAGACCGATGCCCATGCCCGCGAGGAAGAGAACAGCGGCCCAGACGATGACGATCGCCGTCGAGGCATGGTCGGTTTGCAGCAGACCGTAGGCGACCAGGCCGCCGGTGAGTAGGAGCGGGGCAATGCGGATCGCGCGGCGGGCGCCGACGGCGGCGAGATTCACGCTGAAGAGCTGGGCTACAACCCATTCCACCGAGAGGGCGGCGCCGAGCAGTCCGGCCACCAGCGGGGAGAGGCCGCCCAGTTTCTGGCCGAACAGCGGAATGAAATTCTCGGTCATCACGCCCGCGCACAGTGCGGCGACGGTGAGATAGACCCATTTGAGACCGGTGCCGCGGGTGTAGGTGAGTCGCGGCAGAACGCTCACCGATCCCGTCCGCTCGACTACGAGGAAGGCCGCGATCAACAGCGCGCCCACGCCCAGGGCGATGACGGTCGGCGCGACCGGCGCGACCGTGGAACTAAGGCTGAACGCGCTCGCCGCCAGCGTCAGCAGCACCAGCGGCGTCACCGGAATCGGGCTGTGCTCACCCGAAGATTGTGTGGTGCGCGGCAAGGCTTTCCGGGTGAGCGCCGCCAGCAGCAGCGCGACGGCGAGCAGCAGCCCGTACGCCCAGCGCCACAAACCCAGCTCGGCGAAGACACCGCCCAGGGCCGGGCCGACGAGGGTGCCCACACCCCACATGGCCGAGACGAGTCCGGCCGCCCGCGCCCAGAGATGATCCGGCAGTGCGGTTCTGATGACGGCGTAGCCGGGCCCGGCCAGCAGCCCGCCGCCGAAGCCCTGCACCACGCGGCCCGCAATGAGGATCTCCATGGTCGGGCTCAGCGCATTGATCGCCGCACCGGCTGCGAAAACCAGGAAACCGGTGAGGTAGGCCGCCGCCGCGCCCCACCCCGCGAGGAACCGGCTGACCAGCATGGACGCAATGACCGCGGCCATGAGGAATCCGGTCGCGACCCACGCGTAATAGCGCTCCCCACCGATGTTCTCGACGATCGAGGGCATGAGCGCGGCGGTGAAATAGAGGTTCATAGCGTACAGCGCCACACCGCCCGCGAGGATCGCCACGGTGGCCAGATAGCGCCCGGCGAACAGCTCCGACCAGCGTCCGGTACCTTCGCCTGTCTGTTCCGGCTCGGCGTCATCCGGCGTATTGTCCGCTCTCGCCTGGGCATTCGAGGAAGTTGCAGTCACTCGCGCTACGCTAGAACTTCAAGAGAACTTGAAGTCAAGAGAGAAGATCCATGGCCGCACCCACCGATCTGCTCACCATCGGCGAGCTCGCTCACCGCGCGGGCGTGGCCACCTCGGCCGTCCGCTTCTACGAGGAGCAGGGGCTGATCACCTCGGTCCGCACCTCCGGCAATCAACGCCGCTACCCGCGTCATGTGCTGCGCCGATTGTCGCTGGTGCTGTTCGCCAAACGCCTGGGCATTCCGCTGGCCGAAGTGGCGGAGGCCTTCGACGGGCTGCCCGAGGAACGCATGCCGAGCAAACGCGATTGGGATCGCATAGCGAAACGCTGGAGCGATCACCTCGAGGCGCGCCGCCGCGAGATCGAGCAGCTGCAGCGTGAACTCACCGGCTGTATCGGCTGCGGCTGCCTGTCATTGCGGCGCTGCTACGTGCTCAATCCCAGCGACACTCTCGCCGCGCACGGCGCCGGGCCGCAGCGGCTGCTGCATCCCGACGACGAACTCTGAACTCAGCCGAGCAGCTGCCGCTCCACGGTGGTGCCCAGGCTGGTGCCGTTGAGGTCGAGGAACAGTTCGCGTTCGGTGACCGACACGCTGAGGGTATTGCGCCGGTCGATCGACGCGGCCGCCGCATCGATGAACTCGCGGTCGAGGCTGTAGAGCGGAATCGTCTCCGCGCGATGAATCCGCTTGCCGGACAACTGCGCCAGCACCTTCATCGGATCGCGATGGGTATACACCGCGGTCCGATCGGCCAGCTTGCTGCCCCGATGCACCCGATCCGCATCCGGCGCGCCGATCTCGATCCAGGCGGTAATGCGCCCCGTGAGGTCGCGCACCAGCACGGCCGGTTCATCGGTGGAGGACACCCCACCCTCGCTGAAGGTGATGCCCTCCTCATATTCCAGGCAGTACGCCAGCACCCGGGTGAGCATGAACTCGACGGTCTCCGACGGATGCCGCGCGACCCGCAACTCCAGGTCCTCGTACACGCCGCGATCGACGTCGGCGAGCTGGACGGCGAAGTGGTGCAGGGTTGCGCTGAGGGCCATAAGTGCCAGAGCCTACTGCCGCGCGCCGGGCCGGTCGCGGCTCGGCCCCGGCAGGGGCCCATGCGGCGGGAGCGACCCGTCGATCGGCCGGGCAGGCGGCGGTGTAGCGCACTTCGTTGCCCTGCACGAGATCGGCGAATGCCGGTTCCAGCACGTCGTCCACCCGGTGAGGGCGCGCCCAATGGTACCGCACCGGACCGCTCGACCGGTGGGCCGACCATTAGATCGGGCCGAATAGACCTCTGCTGCCTGTGTTTCGGTCGTGGCACCAGGTACTGGGCACCAAGCACCGGCGCGAGGCTCTGACCTAGGCTACGCGGACCGGCGCGGGGCTGGATGCGCCGGTCCCGCGCCGCTAGTCGAGCCGTGCCTCGTTCTGCGGGGCGACGTCCAGGGTCCGCGTGCCACTGCCGTCCGTATCGGCGTTGTGCGCCAACGAGTGATCCTCTGCCGCTGGTGTCTCACCCGCGGCGGGCAGGTGCCGCAGCAGGATCGCGGCGGATACGGCCATGGCCGCGATGAGCGCCGCGCTGATACCGCCCGCGAGATTCAGACCGTGGGTGAAGGCCGCCCGCGCCTGGGTGAGCAGGTGTTCGCCGAGGTCGGCGGGCAGCTCCCGGGCTGTCGCGTCGGCGCGCGTGAGTGTTTCGCGAACCGCGTCCGGCACTCCCGCGGGCAGGGCGGTCATGTCCGCGCGGTATACGGCCGCGACGACGCTGCCCAGGGTGGCGATGCCCAGCCCGATGCCCAATTCCATTCCGGTTTCGGACATGGCGGCTGCCGAGCCCGCCTTCTCCGGGGGCGCGGTGCCGACGACGAGGTCGGTGCCGAGCACCATGACGGGGCTGATACCGGTGTAGATGAGCACGAATCCGACGACCAGGCGGGGCAGCCCGTCGGCCGCGTCGACGGTGGCGATCAGCAGATATCCGGCGACCGAGAGCAGCAGGGCGGCCGCGACGACATAGCCGGGGCGGATGCGGCGGGTGAGCACCGGGGTCAGCGCCGAGGCGACGATCAGCGCGAATGCTGCGGGCAGCAGCCACATTCCGGCGCGCAACGGGGTGAGCCCGGCGACCAGCTGCAGGTACTGGGTGATGAACAGGTACAGCCCGCCCATCAGGCCGAGGCCGAGCAGCAGGACCAGCAGCGCGGTGCTGAACGCCCGGTCGCCGAACAGGCGCACATCGAGCAGCGGATCGGTCAGGATGCGCTGGCGGCGGGTGAAGACGATCCCGAAGACGAGGCCCACCACGCCCGAACCGAGCGCGAGGGGCGAGAATCCGTGCTCGCCAATGCTTTTGACGGCGTAGACGATCGGCAGCACGGTCAGCAGGGACAGGGCGACGCTGATCGTGTCCAGACGTCCCGCCGACGCATCGCGGTATTCCGGCAGCGTCAGCGGCGCCGCGATCAGCAGCACCACCATGACCGGCACACCGAGCAGGAAAACCGCACCCCACCAGAACCATTCGAGCAGCAAGCCGCCCAGCACCGGGCCGACCGCCACACCCACGGAGAAGCACGTCACCCACACGCTGATGGCGACGCCGCGCTGGCGCGCATCCTGGAACATGGTGCTGATCAACGCCAGCGTGGACGGCATGAGCGTCGCACCGGTGATGCCCAGCAGCGCCCGCGCCACGATGAGCACCTCGATGGTGGGCGCGGTGGCGGCCAGCACGGACGCGAGCCCGAACCCGAGCGCACCGGCCATGAGCAACCGGCGCCGTCCGATCCGGTCGCCCAGGGTGCCCATGGTGACCAGGAATCCGGCGATCATGAACCCGTAGATGTCGACCACCCACAGCACCTCGGTGGCCCCGGGCCGCAAATCGTCGCTGATATGCGGCACCGCGAGATTCAGCACGGTGGAATCCAGCGCGAGCAACAGCGTGGGCAGCGTGAGCACGGCCAGCCCGAGCCATTCCCGCGGCCCCGCCCGCCGCTGGTCCTGCACATCGATAGTCACAGCGAAACCTTTCGTGAAAGACGCCCAGTCCGGATCGATCTCGGCGCGGAGATCCACCATGGCGACCGCCGCTCTCGCTCCGCTCTCCATCGGCTCTCGATCTGTCGGCGCGGTCCGATACCGTGGCGCGGTGCGTTTCGTGGTGCTGGGGCCGGTGGCGGCGTGGACCGAGGACGGCCGCGAGGTCACCGTCCCCGGCGCCAAAGCCCGCACCCTGCTGGCGGTGTTGCTCGCACACGACGGCCGGGTGGTCTCCACCGATCGGCTGATCGACGACCTGTGGGGCCGCGTGCGCCGACCCGGTGACCCGGAAGCCGCCCTGCAGACCAAGGTCTGGCAACTGCGCCGCGCCCTGGACACCGCCGAACCCGGCGCCGGTGAGCTACTGCAGCGGCGCGGCAGCGGTTACGGGCTGCACATCGAGCCGGATGCGGTGGACGCCCGCCGATTCCTGGCGCAGCTCGACCGCGCCCGCACCACCGCCGACTCCCGCGCGCGACAAGCGGCGCTCGCGGCCGGGCTGGACCTGTGGGCGGGCGAACCGTACACCGGCCACACCGACGCCGAGTTCGCCGCACCCGTCATCGCCGGTTTGCGGGAGGCCCGCCTCGCCGCCCTCGAACTGGCTGCCGCGGCCCGGCTGGCGATGGGTGAACACCGCACCGTGGCACGGGAATTGCACACACTGGTCGAATCGCACCCCTTGCACGAAGGCCTGCGCGCACTACACATGCGCGCTCTCTACGGGTCCGGACAAGGGACCGCCGCGCTGGCCGGATACCGCGAATTCCGTTCGTACCTGGCCACCGAACTCGGCGTCGACCCCGGACCGGAACTCGCCGCGCTCGAACAGGCCATCCTCCGGCAGGATCCCGCACTCGATGTCGAAATGCTGGCAGTGCAAACATCCCCCGAAGCCCCGCCACCGGCAAAGGACGACCACCCACGCGGCCCGCACACCAATCCCGCGAGCCCACCCACGAATGTGCCCGTGCCCCCGACCGAACTGATCGGCCGCGCCGCCGCAGTCGCGTCGGTGCGGGAACTACTGTCCACCGCACGGCATGTGACATTGACGGGCTCCGGCGGCGTCGGCAAAACCCGCCTGGCGCTCGAAACCGCGCGGCAGACAGCGGCCGAATTCCCCGATGGCGCATGGCTCGTCGAACTGGCCGCCGTGGACCGAGTAGCCGACACCGCGAAGACGATCACCCTCGTGGTCGAGGCGATCATGGTGGCCCTCGGCATCAGGGGGTCCCCACCCGCGATACCTGGCGCCGCCCTGGCCTCCAACTCCGCTCTGGAGTCCGGCCTCGTCCTGGAGTCCGGCGCCGCCTCGGAACCCGGTGTCACGGTCGCGCCCGGTGCACTGCGGACTCTGGTGTACTCCGCGCCGATCGAGTCGCTGGCCGCGGCGCTGCGGGGAAAGCGGTTGCTGCGGGTTCTCGACAACTGCGAGCACCTTGTCGGTGGGGTCGCGGAGGTGACCGCGCGGCTGTTGGCGCGCGTGCCGGGCCTGCGCATTCTGGCGACCGGTCAGGAGCCGATCGGTATTGCGGGTGAGGCGATCTGGCCGGTGCTGCCGCTGTCGGTGCCGGAGTCGTCCGGGGACCTGCGAGACGTCCGGGCGGCGAGTGCGGTGCGATTGTTCACCACACGGGTCGCGGCCACCATGCCGGGATTCACCCTCGACGCAGGCAACGCCGCGGACATCGCCACCATCTGCCGCCGCCTGGACGGCATTCCGCTGGCCCTGGAACTGGCGGCCACCCGCGTGCGCACCCTGGGCGTGCGCGATCTGCTCGCTCGCCTCGACGACCGTTTCCGGGTACTGACCACCGGCTATCGCGGCGCTCCGCCGCGCCAGCAGACCTTGCGCGCCATGCTCGACTGGAGCTGGGAACTACTGTCCGAACCCGAACGGGTCCTGTTGCGCCGCCTGTCGGTTCACGCCGGGAGCAGCGACCTGACCGCGATCGAAGCGGTCTGCTCGGGTGGTCCGGTCAGCCCCGGCGACATACTCGACCTGGTCGCCCGCCTGGTCGACAAGTCACTGGTCGTCCCTGTCGAGACGCCCGCCGGAATGCGCTACCGACTGCTCGAATCGGTAGCCGACTACGGCCAGGACCGGCTACACGAAGCGGGTGAGCCCGTGCGGATCCGGCACCGCCACCTCGACCATTACGTCGAACTCGCCGAACGGATTTCGTCCACCCTGCCCGGCCCGCACCAGCCCCGCCTGCTGCAACAGGCCGACACCGAGTCCGCCAACTTCCGCCGCGCCTTCGACACCGCCATCCGGCAGCCCTCACCCGACCATGCCGTCCGCCTCGCAAATGCCCTGGCCTGGCCCTGGTTCCTGCGCGGACGCCTACGAGAGGCCACCCGGTTCTTCGATGCAGCCCTGTCCTTCGGCCCGTCCCCGGACGGCCGCCCGGCCACAGCAGACGGCGCCAGTCCCGCATCGCCCGCAGCAGTTTCGGGACTTGGCGCAGCGGGCGGCGCTCGTCCCGTGGAGCCCGTGGCAGCATCGGGTCTCGGCGCGGCGGATGCTCCCGATCCCGGTCGGTCGGCCGGTGCGCGGTGGGTGCAGGCCCGTCAGTGGCACAACGGGTTTCGCGCATTGATCGGTTCGGCGATTGATGGTGTGGATGTGGAGTCTGTTGTCGGCGTGTGGGATTCGGACGGTCGTCGTGGGATTGCCAGGGCGCGGTGGTTTCTCGGCTTCGCGCTGTTCGGGAGCGGGGACCAGGCTGAGAGTGAGCGGGTGATCGACGAGGTGCTGGTCGAATTCCAGGCGCTCGACGACAGGTGGGGGATTGCGGCGGCGCTGGGGGTGCGCGCCAACCAGGCTCACGTGCGCGGGGATATCGCGACGCTCGAATGTGACGGCCGCCGGAGTGCCGAGCTGTTCGCGGCACTCGGCGATCACTGGGGACGATTGCAGACGGTGGAGCCGTTTGCCGCGCTCGCCGAGATACGGGGCGATTACGGGCGCGCGCGACAGCTTCAGCGTGAAGGGCTGGGGCTGGCCGAGGAATTGGGGCTGTGGCCCGATGCGGTGCTGCGGCTGGTGGGGCTGGGGAATCTCGCCATGTTGAGTGGGGACCACGACGGGGCGCGCACGCACCATCGGCGTGCCGCCGAGCTGGCGGAGGAGCACGCGTACCAGCCCGGTCGGATCCATGCCGAAGTCGGGTTGGGTCTGGGTGCACGGCGGGCGGGTGATGCGGACGGCGCCGAAAGCCATCTGCGCACGGCTCTCGGCTGGCTCACCGCCGTCTCCTTCGAGCCGGGCCGGTCGCTCGTGCTGGCCGAACTCGGATTCATCGCCGAACAAGGCGGGGATGGTGCCGCGGCCTACCGGCTGCACCATGACGGGTGGGCGGCCGCGCAGCGCAGCGGTGACATTCGCGCGATGGCGCTCGCGTTGGAAGGTCTTGCGGGAGTCCTCGGTTCGACCGGCCGGGGTGTGGAGGCAGCGCTGTTGCTGGGATCGGCTGCCGCGGCACGGAGTTCGGTCGGGCTGCCGTTGCCACCGGCCGAACGCGGCGACGTCGATCGCATCACCGCAGGGCTGCGCACCCGATTGGAATCCGCCGAATTCGACGATGCCTATCGGTGCGGGCTGGAGCTGGCGCCGGTGGGCGCGTTGGCGGCGATCCGGCTATTCGATGGGGCGGACGACGGCGCGCTGGTAGCGGGCGATGAGGGTGTGGATGGCCGCGGCCAGTTCCGGTGAGTCGACGATCTCGAAGTCCGCGTCCAGCATGCCGAGGTAGAGAGCCAACTGGTACGGGTGGTCCGAGCCCGGGCGGAAGCGGCAGCGGTGCTCGTCGAGGGGTTCGATATCGGCGGGGATCGGCAGGCGGTCGCGGACGTGCGCGGCGGAGGCGTGCACGATGACGGTGGCGCGGAAATGCCATGCGGCCTCGCCGATTCCGCGCTCCGCGCGGGCGGTGATCTCGGCATCGGGCGGCAGGGGTCGCGGAGTGAATCGCGGACCGGTGGGGGTACCCGGCTGGATACGGTCGACGCGGAAGGTGCGCCAGTCGGCGCGGTCGGAATCCCAGGCGAACAGATACCAGCGCTGGCGGTGATCGAGCAGGCGGTAGGGCTCCACCGAGCGGCGGGCGGTGGCCCCGGAGTGGGCGCGGTAGTTGAAATGCAGCCGCTCGCGGTCGCGGCAGGCCGCGGCGAGCAGGGTCAGCGTGGCGGGATCGACGCGAGGGCCGCGGGCGGGAATGGGCAGGGCGTGCTGAAAGGCGTCGACGCGGTGGCGCAGCCGGGAGGGCAGGATCTGCTGCAGTTTGGTCAGGGCGCGCAGCGAGGTTTCCTCGATACCGGTGATGGAACCGGTTGCGGCGGTGCGTAATCCAAGGGCGACCGCGACGGCTTCCTCATCGTCGAGCAGCAGCGGGGGCAGCGTGCCGCCCGCGCCGAGGCGGTAACCGCCGGTCACGCCCGGGCGCGCCTGGACCGGATACCCGAGTTCGCGCAGCCGCTCGATGTCATTGCGGACGGTGCGGGTGGTGACCTGAAGTCTGTCCGCCAGCTCCGGCCCGGTCCAATCGCGGCGAGCCTGCAACAGCGACAGCAGGCGGAGCAGGCGGGCGGAGGTTTCCAGCATTCCTCGAGATTAGCGCGCAAACGCGGAACGGAACTTTCCGCAATTGTTTCTAGAGTTCTTCCTGACAGCATGAAAAGCGCGTGATCCGCCAGCGCTGATCGAGAGGAATCATTCTGATGAGCACCGAGATTCGCCCCTTCCGCCTCGACATCCCGCAGTCCGATATCGACGACCTGCACGACCGCCTCGATCGCACCCGCTGGGCGGCCACCCTGCCCGGAATCGGGTGGGAGCGCGGCATCCCCCTCGATTACCTGAAGGAGCTCGCCGACCACTGGCACAACGAATTCGACTGGCGCGCACAGGAAGCCAAGCTGAATGCCTTCCCTCAGTTCACCACCGAGATCGACGGCCAGCACATCCACTTCCTGCACCTGCGCTCCGAACACCCGGACGCCAAGCCGCTGCTGATCACCCACGGCTATCCGAGCTCGGTCGCGGAATTCCTGAATCTCATCGACCTGCTGGTGAATCCGGCCGAGGGCCAGGCCTTCCACGTGGTGGCGCCGTCCCTGCCGGGATACACGCTCTCGACGCCCTTGTCCGCGACCGGCTGGACCATGTCGCGCATGGCGTGGGCCTGGGTCGAGCTCATGCGCCGCCTCGGCTACGAGCGCTACGGCCTGCACGCCGGAGATGTCGGCGCCGGGGTGTCCGGGGCGGTCGCGGGCCTGGCCGGTGCGAATGTCATGGGCCTGCACGTGGTGACCGATCCCATGACCGCGGCGGCCACGGCCACCTTCCTGCCCGGTATGGCCGATCGGCTGGATTCCAATGATCCGGTGGACAAGGTGATCCTGTCCCGCATGGAGGAATTCCGGCGGGAGGGCTCGGGCTACCTCGCCATCCAGAACAGCCGCCCGCAGAACGTCGGCTACGGCCTGGCCGACTCGCCGATCTTCCAATTGTCGTGGATCGCCGAGAGTTTCGAGGTCTGGACCGATCTGCCGATCGATCGCGATCAGATGCTCACCACCGTGAGCCTGTACTGGTTCACCGGCTCCGGCGTCAGCGCCGCGCACACGCTCTACGAGCAGGCGCACTCCCACGATTGGGGCGCGCCCGCGCAGGTTCCCGAGGGATACGCGGTCTTCGGCGCGGACGAGACCGTGCGCCGGGTGGTCGCGCCCCCGGAGGGCGCGCATTGGACGGAATTCGAACGGGGCCTGCACTTCCCGGCCATGGAGGCGCCGCAGCTCCTCGCGGGGGATCTGCGGAAGTTCTTCGGCCCCTTGGCCTGAGCCTGCCGCGGCGGCCCGATGCGATCACCGGGCCGCCGCGGCCATCCGCTCAGACAACCGCGGGCAGCCGCACGACCTGACCCGCATAGGCCAGCCCCGCACCGAATCCCAGCAGCAGTGCGGTATCGCCGGGCTTGGCCGCGCCCGTGCGCAGCAGCTGCTCCATGGCCATGGGAATGGAGGCCGCACTGGTGTTCCCGGTCTCGACGATATCCCGGGCCACCGCGACCGAGTCGGGCATGTGCAGCGCTCGGGTCAGCGCGTCGGTGATACGCCCATTGGCCTGATGCGGCACGAACGCGTCGAGATCCTCGACGCCGACCCCGGCCCGATCGAGGGCATCCCGGCACGCCTTCTCCAGAAACGTGACGGCCCAGCGGAACACCGCCGACCCGTTCATCCGGATATAGGGCCGCACGGAAGTCCCGCCGCTCGCCTCGGCCGCCGCGACCTCGGCGAAATACTGCTGAAAATCCTTGTCCTGCTTGATGGCCGCGGTCTGGCTGCCGTCCGAGCCCCACGCGGTCGGCCCGATACCCTCGGCCTCGGCCGGTCCCACCACCACCGCGCCCGCCCCGTCGGCGAAGATGAACGCGCAGGTGCGGTCGGTCGGATCCAGCAGATCCGAGAGCCGCTCCACGCCGATCACCAGCACGTGCCGGGCCTGGCCCGCGCGCACCAGGCTCGCGGCATTGCCGAGCGCGTAGCAGAATCCGGCGCAACCGGCCGAGACATCGTAGGCGGCGGTGTCGTGCATACCGAGTTCGGTGGCCACCACCGCACCCGCCGAGGGGCCCAGCACCATCTGCGAGGACGTGGCCAGCACCACCGCGTCGATCTGCTCGGTCGTCACCCCCGCGGCCGTCAGCGCGTCGCGGGCCGCGGCCACGCTCATGGACACGATGGTCTCGTCGTCACCGGCCCAGCGGCGCGCGGCAATGCCCGAGCGGGTCTGGATCCACTCGTCGGAGGAATCGATGGCGTCGACGATCTCGGCATTGGGGACGATCCGGCGCGGGCGGTAGGCCCCGAGGCCGAGCAGCGCGGCATGGGTGACCGGGGTGGCGGTGGCAATGGTCGCGGGCATGGGTTCCTCTCCGTGGTGAACCGATCGGTTCACACGGGATAACGTTTAACATGGACCGATCGGTTCACACAAGGGTTGGAGGAGATGATCCATGGCCGCCGGACCGCGCGCCCGATTGATCGCGAGCACCATCGCCACCGTCCAGGAGCACGGCGTGCACGCCGCCGGGCTCAGTGAACTGCTCAAACGCAGCAGCGCCTCCCGGAATTCGCTGTATCAGCACTTCCCGGCGGGCAAGGGCGAACTCGTGGAGGCGGCCACCCGGATCGTGTCGAGGCTGGTGTACCAGCACGTGAGCCGGATGGCCGACGCCCTGCCGAAGGCGGCCACGCCGGAGACCTGGCTCGAGGAGCTGCTCGGGTTCTGGCGCGGGCAGCTCGAATCCAGCGACTACCGGGCCGGATCGTTCATGATGGCGGCCGCGCTCGACGAGCTGGATCCGGCGGTGCAGTCGGCGGCGGGGCAAGCGTTCGCGGAATGGACCGCGCGGCTCGCGGACGGGCTGGTGGCGGCCGGGATCGAGCGGTCGACGGCGTGCTCGGTGGCAGGACTGCTGCTGTCGGTGATCGAGGGGGCGATCGTGCAGAGCCGGGCGCTCAAATCGAGCCTGCCCTTCGACGACGCGCGGACCCAGCTGGCGGTGCTGCTGCGGTGCTATCTGCCGCCGCGCTAGTTGACCTCGAGTGGACTCGAGGTTGCATGGTGGGGATATGACGCGATCCGCAGAATTCTGGAACACCGTGTACGACAACGACACCGCACCGTGGGTGATCGGGCAGCCGCAGCCCGCCATCGTCGCGCTGGAACGGCAGGGGGCCATTCGCGGCCGGGTGCTCGATCCGGGCGCCGGGGCGGGGGAGCACACCATCCTGCTGACCCGGCTCGGCTACGACGTGACGGGGTTGGACCTGTCGCCGAGCGCGGTCGACTACGCGCGCGGGAACGCCGAGTCCCAAGGGGTTCCGCAGGCGCGGTTCGAGGTGGCCGACGCGCTCGAACTGGGGCGGCGGGCCGATCTCGCGGGTGATCCGGCAGGTTCCGCGCCGGTGTTCGACACCGTCGTCGACAGTGCGCTGTTCCATGTGTTCGGGGCCGAGCCCGAGTTGCGGGCGGCGTATGTGCGCAGCCTGGGCGCGGTGGTCAAGCCGGGCGGGGTGGTGCACATGCTGGCCTTGTCGACTGCCGAGCCGGGCATCGGACCGCGCATCGGGGCCGAGGTGATTCGCGAATCCTTCGGGGCGGGATGGCAATTGGAGTCCCTGGAAGCCGCTCGGTATCGCGGCCGGGCGGGGGATGCGACCCCGGAACAGATCGGCGGGCTCGCGGTGTCGCCGGAGGGGTTCGCCGATTTCGCGGCCTGGATCACACGGGTCCGGCGGCTCTGAACGTGGTCGGTGAGCCGGGTTAAGGCCGAGGAATGCCGACTGCCTTCGAGGATCTGCCCTATGCCCGTTTCGTCGAACCGTTCGAGGGTGAGTTGCGGATCGAGGGCGAATACGACTGCGTGCGGATCGATGGCCGCGAGTTCACCCATCCCGAACTCCGCCACCTGCGGTTCAACGAGTCGGTGGGCACCGGCCTGAACTTCGTCGGCGGCAACCTCTCGCACAGCCGGTTCTCCGATGTCTGGTTCCGCCAGCTGAACATGGCGGGTACCGCGCTCGGGGACAGCAACTGGCTGGACGCGGAGATCATCGACAGCGCCTGGTCCGGGGTCGAGATCGTGTCCGGTGCGATCCGCCGGGTCACCTTCGTCGGCTGCAAGCTCGACGCGGTGAACTTCCGGTCCGCCACCCTCAAGGACGTCGTCTTCCGTGATTGCATGCTGCGCGACGTGGACTTCGGCGAGGCGCGACTGACCTCGGTGACCTTCCCCGGATCGAGGGTGCAGGGCCTGCTGATGAACAAGACGGTGCTGAGCAAGGTCGATTTCCGCGGGGCCGCCATGCTCACGGTGTCGGGCGGGATCGAATCGCTGCGCGGCGCGATCGTGGACAGTGGCCAGTTGATGGAGTTGGCGCCCGCCTTCGCTGCGGCCGCCGGGCTGCGCGTCGAGGACTGACGCGGCGAATCCGCCGAGCGGGCGCTCGGCGGATTCGGAGCGCGGGACGCGTCGCGTCAGGCCAGGGCCGGGGCGACCACCGGTGCAGTGGCGCGGACCCGGTGGCGGGCGGCGAGTGTCGCGCCCGCGTAGGCGGCCGGGACGCCCAGGGCGGCGAGGGTCAGCGGGTAGTAGTGCGGGCCGATCTCCATGTTCCAGGTCGCGATGGCCGTGACGAGAGAACCGATCGAACCGAAGATGCCGAGTCCGAGCGCGTGGGCCAGCGGGCGGGCCGGGGCGAGGCGTGCGGCGACGTAGGCGCCGAGCACGTTGAAGACGGTGCGGTAGGTGACGACGGTGAGGACCATCGGCACCGAGGCGTAGATGTGGCCGGTGGGCAGGGCGCCGGTGGCTTGTAGCACCGAATCGACGGCCGAGGAGGCGATCGCAGCGACCGCCAGTCCGCCGAGGACGGCGCCGACGCTCTTGACCTTGGTGTTCTTGACGATGTTCATGGTGTGCTCCTGTGAGGTTTTTCGTTCCCCGGGTGGTGGGGTGTTCTGCCTCTTGGTCGGAGCGAGTCGCGCGGTCTCGACATACTCGGCGAAGAATTCTGAAAAAAGTTTCGGATCGAGTGAAACCCCAGTTCAGCGTGTGCGCCAATCGAGTTCGGGCCACGCGCCGTAGTCTTCCGGCCCGCCGCGCAACCATTTGTCGAGGAATCCGGCCGTCACCGCGCGCGTAATGGTGGCGGTCCGCTCGGGCGCCACGGTGCCGCACAGCATCGGGGTGCCGCCCAGGGCGGGCAGATCGGTCGAGACGTAGTGCGCGCCCGCGCGAATCGTCGCCAGGGCGAACGGTCCGGGCGTCGACTGCCCGAAGCTGATCCAGCTCGCGTGCACCATATCCCCGGCCGCCAGCACCAGCACGGGGCGATTCACCCCGGCGTGCTCGAGCTCGCTGGGCTCGAGGAAGGCCACGGACCCGTCGAGCACCACGGCCGCGCGCACCCGCTCGTCGCGCGCCGCCGCCAGCACCGCGGTGTACCCGCCGTACGAATGCCCCGCCGCCGCAATACGTTCCGGGTCGATGCGAGCGCCGACTCCCGGCAGGGCGGGCAGACTGTCGAGCACCAGGCGCACATCGCCGACGCGGGTTTCCAGCGCGCGCCGCATGGCCTCGCGATCCGCGATGTTCACCGGTTGCCCGACAACGATGCGCTCGCCGGGGAATTCGACCACCGGTGATTCACCGGTGTGATCGACGGTCACCACCAGCCACCCCTTGGACGCGAGATCGGCCGCCAGCCCCGACCCCAGCCAGCGCGGCGTGCCCAATCCCGGCGACCAGACCAGCACGGGCAGTCGCCCCGCCGCCGGATCGACCGTCGCGCCCCACGCGGCCGGTGCCGTTGCGGCAACCAACGGCGCGGCCGCCAACGCGGGCAACAAGTTCGAGGCCTGCCACGCGATATGCGCGCGCCCCGCCATCGTCCCGGCGGGCAGATACGGCGCGGGCGCCGAGCCCGCCACCGCCGGATACCACGCCGACACCATGAGCTCCCGCCCGCCCGCCGCCACCCGCGCATCGATCCGCCCCACCTGATACGCCCCCGTGGGCGCCGGAATCGCGGCGGGCGCAGGCCGCAACGGCATCACGCTGCACGATTGCGCGGACGCGGTGCACAACACCTCGACAATGTCCGCAGCCGCAGGCGCCGCAAACCAGCCGGGCCCGCTCACCACCAACGCAGCCAGCACACCAGCAACGGATACAGCGCGTACACACGGCATTCGACGACTCCTTCGGGCAGTCGGGCAGTTCCATGACAGCGGAGCGCCCACCACCGTAAAGAAGTTTGCCGAAAAATCGCGGACGGCTCGCGGGAAACCGTCGGCCCGACCGATTCACCGAACTCTGCAACAGCTCGCCGCGGTGCCCGCTGATGCAAGCCCCGAGACTACGTCGCCCCGGTGGTGCGACTCCCGATCACGTTGCCACGCTGGTGCGTCATCTGACCCCGTCACTGCGCTGGCGCGTCCCCCCGATCACGTCACCGCAAGTGCGTCACCGCTGGTGCGTCACCCGGTACCGGGTCATCGGCCCGAGCAGTCCGGGCACCACCTCGAACGGTGTCATCCCGAGTCGCTCGACCACCGCGATCGAGGCGGCGTTGCCCTCGTCGACCTCCGCGAGCACATGCGGCAGCCCGAGTTAACCGAGCCCGTAATCGATTACCGCGAGCGCCGCCTCGGTCGCGTATCCCCGCACCCAGGCGCGCGGCTCCAGACTGTAGAACACCTCGAGCCCGAGCTCATCCAACGGCCGCAACCCCGCCACCCCGACCAACTCGCCGGAATCCCGCTGCCGCAGCACCCAGATCCCGTACCCCTCGGCCGCAAAACTGCGCACACTGCCCCCGATCGCGTCGGCGATCTCCCCTGCCGCCAGCATGCTCCCATCGAACAGATACTCGCGCACGTCCGGATCGGTCCAATGCCGAAGCAACGCGGACTCGTCCTGCGCGTTCGCAGGCCGCAAACTCAGCCGTCCACTGGTCAGCACATGGTTCACACCCGGCAGGTTAGCGGTCGAACAATGCCGCCCGCCTCTGGATTTCGATGCTCGGTGCGCCCGGGAGGCACCGCCCTGGCCTTGGAGCCGCGGATGGTGGCCGCATCGTCCTGGTGCGATATGGGCATCGGCAACTCGGGCCCCCCAGCCGCGGTCGTGGTATCGGCATCGCGGAAGGGTGTCGGGCGGTGCGGATATCCGTGGTGGATCGGGCTGATGTGGATACGTGCGGGTGTCCGGTCGGTGTGGACACGAGCGGGCGCCGGGCTGTTTCGGGCACGAGGGGGGCGCGACCGGGTTTGTCCAGGGTGGCCGATTACCCGTCCTGGGGTTCGCGGCATCGGGTGTCAGGTGGTTGGTGCGCCCTCGATATCGGGGGCGTTATCGGGTGGGTGTGCCCGTCTCCGCTGTCCGGTGTGGGCTCGGTATCGGGAACTCGGCCCACACGGGTACGCCGGGAGTGAAATCGGCGCGCGCCGAACGGGATTGGTGTCGAGAATGGCGGGGTTGGAATCGATCGCGGCGGTATGCCGGGAAGGTGTGGCGATGGCTGAGGTGCTTCTTACTCCACCGGATGCCGGGGAGGTGCGGTTGCTGGCGCGTGGGGTGGCTACTGCGGCGCGGGGGGAGGGTGGGTTGACGGCATTGCAGGAGTTGCTGATTCCGGCGTTGTTTCTGTCGATGACCGGGCATTCGGTGGAGTTGGCGGAGCTGGAGCCGGTTTCGGCCGCGGAGTTCGCGACTGGGTTGGCGCGGCGCAATCGGATCTTCCGGGAGCGGATCGTGCAGACGATGCTGCTTTCGGCGCTGGTGGTGCGGCCGCTGCCTGCCACGGTGGCCGCGCGTCTACGCGAATTCGCGGATGCGCTGGGCGTGGACGACGACATGATGGCCGTGGCGGAGAAGTACGCGGACGGGGCTGTCGATCTTGCGGCTGTGGACTTCTCGCGCAACGGTTACTTGGGCGGAGTGGATGCCGCTCGGCTCCAGGCGCTGCACACCGACGGGCTGGACTCCTCCTGGAGCGCCGTGGTCGACGACCCGGCTCTCGCTGCCCGGTGGGCGGAACTGTGGGACCTGCCCGTCGGTACTCTCGGCCGTGGCGTCGCCGATTTCTATCGCGACCGTGGCTTCGTCACCCCCGGCCGCCCCGGCTCCGCGCCGCCGCTGCTGGCCCAGCACGACTGGGTGCACGTCCTCGCGGGCTACGGCACGACCCTCGAGAACGAGATCGAGGTCTTCGCTTTCATGGCCCGCGCCAATGACGATCCGCGCGCTTTCAGCCTCCTCGCCATGGTGATCTCCCTGTTCGAAACCGGCTATCTCCGTGCCGGTGCGGGTCTCTTCGAAGCCAACGAGGGCCACCTGCGCGCGACCGGCATGGCAGGCCGCCTGGCCGACGCCATGCGCCGCGGCGCCCTCACCCAGGGCAGCCACGACTTCCTCGACCTGGACTGGTTCACCCTCGCCGAGCGCCCGATCACCGTGGTCCGCACCGAGATCGGCCTGGTCCCCAAATCCGCCGCCGCCCTCTCCGCCGGTTCGGTGGGCCCCTGGCAACCCGGCGGAATCACCCCCTACCAGCTCAACTCCGCCTACACCGCCGCCACCGCTGAAGGCCGCGAATACATCCCCTGGCAACCGGATCCCACCCGCGACTGGCGGTTTCGGCGGTCATCGCATCGCCGCCAGTCCGCGCGCCCTGAGCGGCGTCGACCGCCGCCACTGACTGTGGCGGCTGGCCCGCGACGATCTCGTTGTCGGGGGATCTTCGCGGAGCCGTCGTGACCTGGCCGCCGAGGAGAGGGGATGCTCCTCGGCGGCCAGACGGCCACGCGGCCAGGTGACCAGGCTGTCACGCGGCCGAGTGGTCACGCGGCCAGGCGGCCAGGTGGTCACGCGGCTAGGCGGCCAGGCGACCAGGCGACCAGGCGGCTAGTCGGCCAAGTGGCTAGGTGGCCAGGTGGCTAGGCGGCTCGCGGCGGTGCGAGCACCAATGTTGTGGCGCAGGCGTTTAAGCGGTGCCGAGCAGGTCGAGCATGCCCGCCACGGCGGCGGGCCAGGTGAACTGTTCGGCGCGGGTGCGGGCGGCTTGGCGGCGTTGGGCCGGGGGGCGGGCCAGGACGTCGGTGACGGCGTGGGCGAAGGCGGAGGGGTGGTCGTCGGCGACGGCGCCGCATTCGGTAGTGACGATATCGGCGAGGGCGGAGGAGCGGCTCGCGACGACCGGGGTTCCGGCGGCCAGGGCTTCCAGGGCTGCCAGGCCGAAGGTTTCGTGGGGGCCGGGGGCGAGGGAGACGTCGGCGGTGGCGAGCAGGGTCGCCAATCGGGTTCGGTCGTCGATGAATCCGGTGAAGTGGACGGCGGGCAGGCCGTCGCGCAGCGGAGGGAGGGCGCGGGCGCGGCGCTCCAGGGCCTCGCGGCGCGGGCCGTCACCGGCGACCACCAGCCGGACGTCGAGCCCCTCGCGGCGCAGTCTGCCCACGGCTTCGATACTGCGATCGACTCGCTTCTCCACCGAGAGACGGCCGCAGTGCACCAGCAGCGGGTGGTCGTCCGCCCCCAGATCGGCGCGCAGTCGCAGGTCGTGGCGGTCGGGCCGGAACATGTCCAGATCCACCCCGAGCGGCACCAGTTCCACATTCGGCACATCGATGCGCTGGAACTCCTCGCGCGCGAATGCCGTTGTGCAGACCACGACGTCGTAGCTCTGCGCGGTCCGCCGATTGGCGGCGTCGGCGGCCCGGCGCGCGGCGGGACCGGGCAGCACCTGCCCGAGCAGCCGATCGAGACGCTCATGGGAGATCACCAGGCTCAGCACGTCGCGCCGCCGCGCCCAGCGCCCGAATCCCCGCAGGGTCAATCGATCCGACACCTCGAGTGCGTCGGGACGCAACCCGCCGAGCACATCGGCGACCCGGCGCGGATCGGCCGCCCGATACCCGCCGGTCAACGGAATCGCCGGAGCCGGAACGGTTATGCGCAGCACCCCCGACGCCAGCAGCTCCTCACCGCGCCGCGGCCCCGGCACGATCAACACCACTTCATGCCCGGCCGCCACATACCCTTCACCGAGATGATGCAGCGCCGTGCGAAGCCCCCCGGAGCGCGGGCCGTAAAAATTAGCCAGCTGAACAATGCGCACGTCGCCGATCGTCCAAGGCGCGAGGTTCCCGGCGGGACCCCCACGACGAATGGCAAGTGAACTCCAGCCGAAGAAGCCCCCAACTGTCCTGGCGCCGGGCAACAATTCCGCCGCGATCGGCCTGCGGGCACGTGCGCACGTTGTCCAGCCGAGATCGTGTCGGCCCTTGGTCGGCAAGACGGGCCGATGCCATGGGTGCTGCGGCGTCGAGGTCGATCCGGAACATTCCGGCGGATCCGGGCGGGACGTCCCGACATGGGTCCGGCGTGGCATCGCTCAACCGGGGTACTCGGGCCGGAGCTTCTTTCCCGGCGACCATGGCTGTGATCACGGCGGCCTGGTGCTCGCGCGGGCGGATGGCGTGGCCGGTGTGGCCGCGGGACCGGTGTGGCCGGTGTGGCCGCGGGGCGGACCGCCGAGGCCGCGGCGCCGGTGCGCGCGGACAACCAGTTTGCTCGACCCGGCCAAGCTCGCGGCCCCGGTCGATTTCGAAGGCTCGATCGCCCACGCGCGAGGCTGACCTGCGCGAAGAGAGGGCACCCGCCGTCAATTCCCGCGAATGGGTGTCTGCCTGCGGCCCAACCGGTTTGTCGCGGCCGCGGATTTGTGATCAAGTGGGATCCGAACGAGTGATCCCGGTCATCCGGGAAAGGTGAGAACCATGGGCGCCAGAGGCGAACTCGAGCACGAATTGGGTGGGCCGCTCGCGGCGCTGGATCTACTGAGCGAGGCCGAGACCGCGGAGTTGCTCGGCATGTTCCGGCAGGCGCAGCGCAAGGAGACCGCCGATATGGTGGAGGCGGTCGACAAGACCGTAGGCGCGCTGCCGTGGCCCTTGCGGACCGCGGCCAAGAAGATCATGTTCGGCAACGCGCTCGGGTAGGGGAGATGAGCGATCTGATGACCCGGGCGCAGATCACCCTGCTGTCCCGGACCTTGCACGTGCCCGCGGACCGGCTGGCGCATCTGGAGAAGATCGGCGCGGCCGGACTGCACGAATTGCAGGAGCGCATGGCGGAAGTCATTTTCGCCCGGCACAATGCGACGTTCTCGCGATTGAGCATGCTGGTGCCGATCATCCCGCTCAGCATTTCGCTGCCGCTGGTGCAGCGCATGGTGCCGCCGGTCATGGCGGGGCGCGCCGCCGGGGCGATCGGCGTGGACCATCCGAAGAAGGCGGCCGAGGCGGTGGGCATGCTGAAACCCGGCTATGCCGCCGATGCCGCGCCGTACATGGATCCGCACACCGTCGGGCAGCTGGCCGATGTGGCGCCCTCCGGGCCGGTGGTCGGGATCGTGAACGAGATCCTGCGCCGCGGCGACTATGTGACGGCCGGGCCGTTCCTGGCCTATGCGACACCGGGATTGATCAAGGCCGTGGAGGAGGGCGTCGACGACGACGAGGGAATGATCCGCTCGGCGGCGTTCTCGTACTCCAGCCAGGCGATCAGCACCATCGTGCGGCATCTGCTCAATGGGGAGGGCCGACGCATTCCCCGCCTGGTGGAAACGATCGTGCACGGATCCACCGAGTTGCGGCTGGCCGCCCTGTCGGTCTTCGCGCGCTGCGACGCCGACGTGATCGAGGGCATCGGCGACATCCTCCTCGATCTCGGCTCACCCACCGAGATAGCCGACCTGACGCGGGATTTCATTACCGCCGGTGCGGTGCCGGAGACCCTGCGATTCGTCGCGCACCTGAGCCCCTCGGCCCTCGAGAAACTGGGCGCGGCCTGGACGGGGCTCGACGCCGAGCAACGCGGTGAACTCGCGAGCGAAATCATCGAACAAGGCTTGAGCGAGCAGCTTTCAACACTGACTGCGGTATTGCAGCCCGCGAAGTGACGCACTCGATGCACGAATGCGCGGGCTGCCGGATCGCGACTGCGCAGCGCCGCCCAGAGTAGTTGGGTGAGAGCTGCATGGGAGCGTGATCAAGTCGGCTGCGCCGCACCACGATGACACTCGAGCTGCACTGGAGCGTGACTGAACGGCTGCGCCGGGGTGTAATCGCATCGGCTGCGCTGACGCGCGATCGCGTGGGTGATGCGGTCACGCAGTCGTGTGGGTTGCGCGGTAACGCCATTGGGGTTGTGCCGGAGCGTGACGCGCGCGGCCTGGCCGGTGCGTGAGTGCGTGGGATGTGTAGTGCCTGAGTGCGTGAGCTCCCGCCGCATATTTGCGGCGGGAGCTCACGCGCTATCGGCGGGGTGTTCAGCGGCCCCCGAGCGCACGCACTGTCAGCGCAGTTCCTCGATGGTGCGGGTGAAGGCGGCTCCGCTGTGCCCGGCCTGGACCTGGCGGTCGATCGACTGCTGGACCGGGGAGATGAAGTCGGTCGCCACGCCCGCGTCGTTGTGGGCGCGCACGATGGCATCGACCGCCGCCTTCTGGAACGCCAGGTACTGCACCTCGGCGGAGTAGTCACCGGCGTCGATGGCCTTGCCGTACTCGGGCAGCCCGTGCGTCATGGCCGTCAGCCACGCGGCGGCGCGCTCACCGAAGCGCGTGGCCGAGATGCCCGCGGTCCCCGCTAGGGCGGCGCCCTGGAAGAAACCGGAGAACATCAGGTACATGTTCGTCAGCAGCGCGAAGTCCAGGATCGCGGCCAATCCGGCGTCCTCGCCGAGGAATTCGGCCGCACCGAACAGCTCGAGCACATCGCGGTGGGCCTCCACGACCGACTCGGTGCCGCTGTAGAGAATCTCCGCGCCCGGGCTGCCGATCATGGGCGGAACCGCCATGATGCCGCCGTCGGCGAATCCGATCCCGTGCCCGGCCGCCCACCGGGCCAGCTCGCGGGACTCCTCGGGTGCGGTGCTGGTCAGATTGATCAGATGCTTCCCGGCCAGCTCGCCGACCACCGGATCCAGTGTCTGATGGACCGACGCGTGATCGAGCAGCACCGCGATCACCACCTCGGTCCCGCGCACCGCCTCGGCCACCGTCACCGCCTCGACCGCGCCCGCGGCCACCAGCTCACCGGCCTTGCCTGCGCTGCGATTCCACACCGTCGTCGGCACCCCGGCCTTGACCAGCGCCGCGGCCATCGCCTGTCCCATGGCGCCGAGGCCGAGCAGGGCGACCGGGCGGTACTGGGTGTTCGTCATTGCGGGACAACTCCTTCGATTTGATTTCCGTTGTGCTCGGCGCGCGCTGGAATCGAGATTGCCCCCCGTCGTGTTGCCCCACAAGTACGCACTATTTTGGCTGGATACTTACTTTTCGGTGTGTTCGCAGGCAGTGAGGACGGGTGATGGGCGAAAAGAGACACGGACCATACTTCTGCGGGATCGACGCCGCCATGGACGTGGTGGGCGGCAAGTGGAAGTCCCTGATCCTCTGGGAACTTCACGAACACAGCACCCGCCGCTTCGGTGAACTCCGCCGCGGCCTCCCCGGCGTCTCGGAGAAGATGCTCAACCAGCACCTCCGCGAACTCGCCGAAGACGGCATAGTCCACCGCGAGATCTACCCCGAAATCCCACCCCGAGTCGAGTACTCCCTCACCGACGAAGGCATAGCCCTCAACACCGCCCTCTCCGCCCTCGGCGAATGGGGCAAACGCCGCATAGCCCGCATAGACGCAGCCCGTATCCACGTCGTAGCCTGACCCCCGAGTCTGAAACGACATCGATCGGGAACTGATGGCGGACCCCACTCGACAAACGCCGCCACCAGTTCCTGGTGATCACGCGCCCAACAGTTTTGGCCGCTCACCGGGAAGAGAGTCGGCTCCCTCCCCACCGAGTGTCGCCGTCGCTCGGATAGTCAGAGACGACCACGGTCGCGCTGTCGCGGGCAAAGACCTCGGCAATCGTTGAGCCAATGCCGCGGGTAGCGGCGTTGCCCTCGAACGGCTCGTCCCGGCTGGCCGGGACGAGCCCGCCCGAATCCGGAGCGAGCATCGGCGTCACTCCGATCAGACGCGTCGGTCTGGCTGCGATCGGTACCGCTCGGGTTCGGATCAGGCGGGGGGTGCCGAACCAGCGGGTGAGGGCTTGTTCGAGGCCTTCTGTCGCGGAAGTGTCCGCGGCCCAGGCGACGATGCCGTCGGGGCGGATGAGCAGGGCCGAGAAGCCGGTGGGCTGAGCGGGTTTGGCGGTGACGAGGCGGATGTGGTCGGGGTGGCGGGCGGCCGTGGCGGCCAGGGTGGGGGAGTCGGTCAGGTCGAGGAGAATGCCGGTGCCGGTGGCGAAGTGTTCGGCGAGGCGGGTGCCGTCGGACAGGGGGAGATCCGGGGGCGCGGCGCCGACGAGGGGGTGGTCGCTGCCGAGGTCGTAGCGGTGCAGGACACCGGCGATCTTCTTGAAGACGGTGGTGGCCGCAGGGGTGGAGGCGAGGAGTTCGGTGGTGAGGGCGCGCATGGCGCGGCTGCGGGGGTCGGTGCGCATGAGGGCGACTTGGGCGCGAGTCCATTCCAGGACCCAGGCGCCGATGGGGTGGCGTTCGCCGGTGTAGGTGTCGAGCAGGTCCTCCGAGGCCCGGCCGCGAATCACCGCGGCCAGCTTCCAGCCGAGGTTGACCGCATCGCCCATGCCGAGGTTGAGGCCCTGACCGCCGAATGGCGAATGGACGTGTGCGGCATCGCCCGCCAGTAGGACGCGGCCCTTCCGATATTCGGGCACCTGGCGCGTGTTGTCGGTGAAGCGGGTCGCGGACTGCACGGCGTCGATGCGCACGCGAACTCCGGAAACCCGATAGAGGCTGTCGCGCAGTTCCTCCGCGCTGACGGGTGCGTCGCGATCGGCGGGCGGTCCGTCGACCTCGACGGTGAGCAGCCGCCCCGGCATCGGCCCGTGCACATAGATGCCGGTGGGCGTGGTGTTCCAGCCCGGTTGCAGCCCTTCGGTTCCGGTCATCCGGACCAGCGCCTGCCGCCCCGTGATCTCCGGATCCAGCCCCGGAAACTCGAATCCCGCGCGCTTGCGTACCGTGCTGCGACCGCCATCGCAGCCGACCAGCCACGCGGTGCGCACCACCCGATCACCACACGCGACCGTCACCCCCACTCCGTCATCGGTGAACTCGCCGACCTCCACCCCGCGCCGCACCACCACACCCAGCTCGGCCGCCCGCTGCGCCAGGATCGACTCGATGGCCTGCTGCGCCACCAGCGTCGCCTGCCCGGCGGGCCCAACCCCCGCGAAGGCCGCATCCTCGAGGTCGATCAGCCCCGGATCCACCATGATCCCGGCGAAATGCCCGAACACCGGCGGCCTCCCATTCGACCCCGCACCCCCGCGCCCCCCGAAATGCGCCAGCACCGCCCGCTGCGCCTCGATCAACTGCGGCAACATCCCCCGCCGATCCATCGCTTGTGCGGTAGGCGCATTGATAGCCCCGGCCTTGACCGTCATATCCGGCTCGCTGAGCCGCTCGACAACCAGCACATCCACCCCCGCCAGCCGCAACTCGCAAGCCAGCATGAGCCCGACCGGTCCAGCGCCGACCACCACCACATCACGTGTCTCGTTCATGCCCCCACTGTGCGCACCACCGTTTACCCGCCCCTTGCACCGACTTGCATCCCCCTTGCACGCGCCCCACCACCCCGCTCGATAGCCGCCGCCCAGCACCCGGAATCGGTGCAGCCGCTGATGATCAGCACGGCGACGATCCCGCGCCCGAGGCACCAGGCTCGCACCACCCGTGCGGCGCACGACCATCACCGCGGCGGTATCCATCCCGGGCAGTCGCCGCAACCACCGCGGTGCGGGGGAGCAGTCGTTCGGGCCGGACCGTGGCGCGGGGATGCGCCCTCTCGGGGGTATCCCACCGCTGGGTGACTCATGGCCGCATCCCGGCGGTCATTGGGAGTCTGCACTGTTTGCGATTTTTGCGACATTCGCGCCTCTATGATGGGCGGTCGAACGCGGGGTGTCCGGGCACTGTCACCGGAGAAACGGGGAAATGATGTCTGCCAGAGCCGAACTCGGCGATACCGCAACCCAGACGACCCGGCGCGGCTTATGACCGATTCGGTGACGCGAGCGCAGCTCGTCCTCCTGGCGCGAACCCTGCACGTGCCCGTCGAGCAGCTCGCGCACCTGGAGAAACTAGGGCCCGCGCGCCTGCACGAACTGCAACAGCGCATGGCGGGCCGCCTGTTCGACCAGCACGCACCGGTTTTCGAACGGATCAGCAATCTGGTGCCGATCGTTCCGCTGGCGGTGTCGCTGCCGATCGTGCAGCGGCTGGTCCCGGCGACCATGACCGGGCGCGCCGCGGGCGCGGTCGGCGTACAGCATCGGCGCAAGGCGATCGACGCGCTCACCCGCCTGGATGTGTCCTATGCCGCGGACTGCGCCCCGTATCTGGATCCGCGCACCGTCGGCCAGCTCGCCGACGACGCGCCCGCGGAGCCGGTGGTCGCCATCGTGAACGAGTTGCTGCGCCGCCGCGACTACATCACCGCCGGACCGTTCCTGGCCTATGCCACACCGGAATTGATCGCCGCCGTGGAATCCGGCGTCCATGACGACGAGGGCCTGATCCGCTCGGCCGCCTACGCCTATTCCAGCGAGAGCGTCAGCGCCATTGTGCGCCAACTGCTTTCCGGCCGCAGCCAGCGTATCCCGCGCCTGCTCATGACGGTCATCGACGGCTCCAAGGAACTACGTCTGGCCGCCCTGTCGGTCTTCGCCCGCTGCGCCCCCGATGTGATCGCCGCCGTCGGCGACATCCTCTTCGAGGTCGCCCCGCCCTCGGCCATCGCCGATCTCATCGCCACTTTCCTGCACGCCGACGCCACCCCGGAAATGCTGCGCTTCCTCGGCCAGCTCAGCCCCAACGCCCTGACCCGCCTCGCCCTCAACCCGATCCTCGGCGATATCGCCGAACACCTCGTCGCGACCGTCGACGGCACGAGCGATCTCTCGCTCTGGCGCGGCGTCCTCGAACCCCTCGCCCGCACCCCCGATTCCGTCCGCCGCCGCGCCGGTGCGCAACTGGCCGCCCTCGACCCGTACACCCTGGTCATGCTGCCCGCGATAGCCCAGGCCGCCCGCCTCTGGGCCCCGCTGCTCTGGGTCCTCGCTGCCACCGACGTCGACGTGCAAGCAAAGATCGCCGAACTCTGGGCCACCTCCACCCGCCTCGACCCCGACCTCCTCGAACGCCGCATCACCGACCAGCGCCTCGCCACCCTCACCGCCACCCTCCGCATCCTCCGCTGATCCGGTGGGCAGGTAATGGTGCAGGCAAACGTCGAGAGGGTTGCTGCACGATTACCTGCACGCGGGGTGGAAACCCTTGTGTGGTGGCTGATTCGAATCGAGGTGGCGGGGTGCGACCTGCGCGTGACGCATGAGCGGGGTCGAGCACTCGGACACCGCGTAGTGCCGAGGTGGTAGGAAAGTGAAGTGTCCAAAACAGGTGAAACTCGCACGTCCCCTGCCGTCGCGGAAGTCGTGGACCTGGTCAGCACGCTGATCCGGTTCGACACCTCCAATACCGGCGAGCTGGAAACCACCAAGGGCGAGCGCGAATGCGCCGAATGGGTGATCGAGCGCCTGCAGGAGGTCGGGTATACGACCGAGTACGTGGAATCCGGTGCGCCCGGACGCGGCAATGTCTTCGCGCGCTTGCAGGGCGCGGACTCCTCGCGCGGTGCGCTGCTCACGCACGGGCATCTCGATGTCGTTCCCGCCGAGGAGTCCGACTGGAGCGTGCACCCGTTCTCCGGGGCCGTGCGCGACGGATATGTGTGGGGCCGCGGCGCGGTCGATATGAAGGATATGGTCGGCATGATGCTGGCCATCGCCCGGCAGTTCAAGATCGAGGGCACGGTGCCGCCGCGCGATATCGTCTTCGCCTTCCTCGCCGACGAGGAGAACTGCGGGCGCTGGGGTTCGCAGTGGCTGGTGGAGCATCGGCCGGATCTGTTCGAGGGCATTACCGAGGCGGTCGGGGAGGTCGGCGGGTTCTCGCTCACCGTGCCGCGGCCCGACGGCACCGAGCGGCGGCTGTATCTGGTGGAGACCGCCGAGAAGGGGCTGGGCTGGATGCGGTTGCGCGCCAAGGCGCGTGCGGGGCACGGGTCGTTCCTGCACGAGGACAATGCGGTCACCATTCTGTCGCAGGCGGTGGCGCGGCTGGGCACCCACACCTTCCCGCTGGTCGTCTCGGATTCGGTGGCCGAGTTCCTGGCCGCGGTCGCCGAGGAGTCCGGGCTCGCCTTCGATCCGGCCTCGCCCGATATCGAAGGCCAGCTGGCGAAACTGGGCCCCATCTCCCGCATTATCGGCGCGACCCTACGGGATACGGCCAATCCGACCATGCTGCGCGCGGGTTACAAGGCGAATGTCATCCCGCAGACCGCCGAGGCGGTCGTCGACTGCCGGGTCGTGCCCGGTCGCCAGGCCGCCTTCGAACGCGAGGTCGACGCCCTCATCGGCCCGGACGTGGAACGTGAGTGGATCACCAAACTCGATTCCTACGAAACCACTTTCGACGGCCACCTCGTCGACGCCATGAACGACGCCATCCTCGCCCACGACCCGGCGGGGCGCACCGTGCCCTATATGCTCTCCGGCGGCACCGACGCGAAAGCCTTCGCCCGCTTGGGAATCCGCTGCTTCGGTTTCGCGCCGCTGCAGCTGCCGCCCGAGCTGGACTTCACCGCCCTGTTCCACGGCGTCGACGAACGAGTTCCGGTGGAGTCGCTGGAATTCGGGACCCGGGTCTTGGAACATTTCCTGCTGAACTGCTGATCGAAAGGACTGCTCGTGCCCGACTACAGCTACAACCCTTACGCCGCGCTCCCGGAACTGCCTTCCTTGTTTTCGCCATGGCCGCGGGCATGCCGCCGAAGATGACCATCTTCACCGTCGGCGGACGACTCACCATCCAGGTCGAGTACGACACCGCCGCGCACAGTCACGCTCAGATGGGCCGGATCACCGAGGCCATGCAGACACAGGTGCGGGGCCTGTGCGGCAGCATCACCCGCTAGCCAGCGTGGGGGACGCGAGCGGACCGAGCGGCACGCCACGGTACTGCCTGGAATCGCCGTGCGATCCACGCCGCTCCTACCGCACCCCGCGATGGCGCCGCCCCCGGGCACAGCGAGACGCTGCCGACGCCCGTGGGAGAACCCGTGGCGGCCGGCAGATACCCCACGACACAAGCGAATCCGTCGACGGCGGTGATCCACGGACCGCGCGGCGGCGCCGGGCGTTCCGGGAGAGGGCGCTCGCGGTCGTAGCCATGACCCTGCTGCTGTTCGGCTACTCGGTCTTCATCTTCGGCCGGGCAGGCTGGGCGTGGGACGGCCCGCACACCGTCGCCGTCTCCGGCCAGTGGTTCGAGGTGGCCGGTCCCGTCACGGACCCGGACCTGACCACCCGCTGCGGCCCCCGCCAGCCCGTGCACGTCACCGGCCTGCACTACTGCCGCCTCCCGCAATCCTCGATGGCCCTGCTGATCTGGTACAACGGCGACCTGTACGCATTCGACACCACCCGCCCCCTGGCTTTCCCATGACCCGGCGAGTCCTGGACATGCGATCACCGGGAATTGGTGGCGGTATCGGTCGAGTAGCCTCCGCCACCAGTTCCCGGTCGTCGTCGTTTCAGACCGGATACGGGTGCGGCCCGGAGCGAAAGGCTCCGGGCCGCGGGGATACTCGGGTCGTTACGACAGGTTGATGACGCCCTCGGGTGCGGGAGTCGTGTACAGGGACGCGATTTCGGTCGCGTACTTGGTGGTGATCGGGTTGCGCTTGAGGGTGGGGGTGAGTTCGTCACCGCCGGGTTCCCAGCCCTTGTCGAGGATGACGAAGCGCTTGATCTGTTCCACGCGCGAGAGTTTCGCATTGGCGGTGGCGACGGCGGCCTTGATCTTGTCGATGATCTCCGGGGTGGTGGAGAGCGTCTGCAGGTCGGCGTCGGGGGTGCCCAGGGCCTTGGCGCGCACCACCGCGGTGTCGGGATCGAGGACGATGAGCGCGGCGATGAACGGCTTGGCGTCGCCGATGGCCACGACCTGGCCGACCAGGGAGGAGGCCGCCTTCACGGTGTTCTCGATATTTGTGGGAGACAGGTTCTTTCCCGCCTCGTTGATGATGAGTTCCTTCTTGCGGTCCACGATGGTGACGTACCCGTCGCCGTCGATGGTGGCCACGTCGCCGGTGTGCAGCCAGCCGTCGGCGTCGATGGCCTCGGCGGTCTTCTCCGGCATCTTGCGGTAGCCGCGGGTGACGATGGCGCCGCGCAGCAGCAGCTCACCGTCCTCGGCCAGCTTGATCTCGGTGCCCTGCAACGTGATTCCCACGGTGCCCGGGCGCGGCTTGTCGAGCGGGGTGTAGGTGCCCACACCGGAGGTCTCCGACATGCCCCACACTTCCGTGACCGTAAACCCAAGGCCCAGCATGTATTCCAGGGTCTCCGGCGGAATGGCCGCGGCGCCGGAGACGGCGACCTTGAGCTCGTCGAAGCCCAGCGCGTGGCGCAGCTTGGACAGCACCAGCGCGTCGGCGATCTTGTGCTGCACATCCAGCAGCGCGCCGCGCCCGGTACCGGCCAGATCGGCGCGCGCGGCGCTCACGCCGACGCCGATGGCCCAGTTGGCCAGGGCCTTCTTGACCCCGCTGGGTTCGGTGGCCAGCTTGGCGTCGATGCCCGCCTTGATCTTCTGCCACACTCGCGGCACGCCGAAGAACGCGGTCGGGCGGGCATCGGGCAGCGCGGCGGCGATCTCGCGCGGATCCGGGACGGTGGTCATCTGCACACCGGTGAACAGGTTGGCGCAGTGACCGGAAATGCGGTCGGCCACATGGGCGGCGGGCAGATACGACACCGACCGGTCGTCCAGTCCGACTACGAGGGGCCCGCTGACCAGGCCCACGATCTGGGCGACCACATTGGAATGGGTCAGCTCCACACCCTTGGACGGCCCCGTGGTGCCGGAGGTGTAGATGAGCGTGGCCACATCATCGGGCTTGACCGCCCGCAAGGCGGCGTCGAAATCGAAATCGGCCGCGGGTGCGGCCTCCACCTCGGCCAGGGTGATGGTGCCCTCGGCACTGCCTTCCACCAGCACGATGTGCTCGAGCTCCACCCCCGCCCCGCGCACCGCGTCGAGGAACACCAGCTCGGTGATCACGACCTTGTTCTCGGCATTGGTGAACAAGTGCGTGATCTGCTCGGCCGAACTCGTGTTGTAGATCGAGAACGGCGTCGCCCCCACATGCAGCGCCGCGGTATCGACCAGATTGAACTCCGGCCGATTGGTCAGCATGATCCCCACGGTGTCCCCGTGGCCCACCCCCAACCCCGCGAGCCCGGCCGCGAGCGTGCGCACCCGCTCCGCATACTCCCGCCAGGTGATCTGCTGGGTACCCCCCACCGTCCGCAACGCCACCTGCTCAGGCCGCAGCGTCACCGTCTCCTGAAACGCCTCCGGAATGGTGAAGACCGTTTTGCCCGATTTGTGCGTATAGCCGATGTCTGTCGTCATAACCCTTTTCCCGATTGCCTCTCGCTCACACCCGCCACGCGCGCACCTCATCTACCTGCGCGAACCCCGTCGTCCCGAGAGATAACCGCAAATGGCCGCGCGCCATACTGTGGCGCGGCTCACTCATCGTAGCCACAAATTGACCCTTGTGTCGCGCACAACAGCACGGGCCTTGTGGTGAGGCCGCAGACCGCCGCCGGATCGGCCCGCGAAACCTGGTCCATCACCGCCCGGAGGGGCCCGGGGCAGCGCGCCGCGTAACTCGACTGCGGCCGTGCGGCGACAGCGGCAGTGCTGCGGGACGCGCTGTCGACGCGCCACAATCGCCGCTCGGCGGATCGCTCGGATGCGGGCATCCGCACGGAGGCCGAGTCGGCAAGCGGCACAGCATCATCCGACGACACGCTCGCTTGCCGCACGTCCTTCGTGACACACCGAGAACTCTGCCCGGAGACCTTGTACGCCGGGTCGGGAAAGCGGCAGGATTGCTGCGATATACGCTCGTCGCGCTCGCCGATAGTGAGATGAACCACATCATCCCTGTGCCCGGCCAGCCGAGCGGGCGCACCTATGACGGAGGATCTCCTGGCTTGTCCACCTCAGTTGAGCCACCCGCGACGGGCGGCATAACACTCGCGCGCCACTACGAGCGCCTTCGGATCACCGCGCGAAGCCGGAAGCAGGGGCGAGTGCTGTATCCGGACGAATCCTCGACCACTGAACATCCGTTGACCCGCAAAGGCCAGGAATTGCGGGTGTGGGTGCGGCGCCTCGACGTCGGGGTCGACGGTGGTCACCTGCTGGTCTTCGGATCGATCACCGACCACTGTCTGGTGCGCATCCATTCCCGATGTCTCTACGGCGATGTGCTCCGATCCCAGGATTGCGATTGCGGTGCCGAACTCGACCGGACCATGGACATGATTCAGGCCGAGGGAAACGGCGTGCTGATCTATCTGGAGCAGGAGGGCCGTGGCACGGGCCTGACGATCAAGGCTCGTGGACTGCACTTGACCGAGGAACTCGGCGTCGACACCTTCGCCGCCTACGAGATGCTGGGTGAGGCGCCCGATCGGCGTTGTTACGCCACCGCGGCGGAAAGTATTGCCACCCTGGGCCTGTCCTCGGTGCGGCTGATCACCAACAACCCCGAGAAGGTGGCCGCGGTCCGGGCCGCGGGAGTGCGGGTGACCAAGGTCCCGGTGCATACGCTGCCGGAGAGTCGGCGCGCGGCGCGGTATCTGCGGGCCCAGCGGCGCCACGGCGGGCACCGGCTCCCGCTGCACTATCGGTCGCGCGTGGTGGTGCCGAGCCTGGCGACCGTCGTCGCCGTCGCAGGCGCGGTCGTCGCGTTCGCGGGATTCGTGCTGCTGGGCGGGTTCGTCGCGGTGGCGGGTATCGCCATCGGATTGGTGGGAGCGACCGGAGCCGCCTAGCTCGTCGACGCGGGCGCGCTGCGGCGGCCGACCAGCATGCCGACCGCTCCGGCCGCGCCCACTCCGACCGCGACGGCGACCGGCCGCATCGGCCGCCGCAGCATGCGCTGCTGGGACAGCAGTAGCCGCCGCATCCGGCGGTCGTAGTCCGGAAGATGGTGCCCGCATGAACGTTTGGCCTCGAGGTAGCGGCGTGCCCGTTCGCTGCGCGGCCGGGCGTGCAGCGGGACGGCGGTCACCCGCAGCCCGGCGGCCCGGACCGCGGCCACCTTCTCGGGGTTGTTGGTGAGCAGTCGCACCGAGCGCGGGCCCAGCGCCACCAGCGTGGCCACCGCGTCGTCGTAGCTGCGCAGATCGGCGGGGATGCCGAGGGCCTCGTAACTGGTGAAGGTGTCCGCGCCGGTGCGCTCACTGTGTTGGTAGCCACGGGCTTTCGCGATGAGTCCGGCGCCGCGGCCCTCTTGTTCGAGGTAGATGAGGATCCCGGCGCCCTCGTGCTGGATCAGGTCCAGTGACATGTCCAGTTCCCGGCTGCAGTCGCAGTCGTCGGAGCGCAGCACTTCCCCGTAGAGGCATCGCGAATGAATCCGCACCAGACAATCCTCGGGTAGCTTGTCGCCGAAAATCAGTGCGTGCCCGTTGGTGTCGTGACCGCCCACCGTGACGACTCGGATCGTGAGTTTGCGACCCTTGCGACTGAAGAAGTGCTGCGTCTCCGACAGGCACAACATCACGTGGATCATGTTGTCGGCCCACGGCATCCGTTTGCTCCCTACGCCGGTGGTACCGGTCGGAGGCGAATTCTCGACCCGCCGTTACGAGCTTTCGCGAATTACGGTGCCCCTATTCAGGTTACCGCCGTCGGCCACCAAGTCGATCCCGTTGAGTGAGGGCATCGAGGCCGGGATATAGGGCCCGGGACTGCGCGCGGAGATGGCCGCGGCGGCCCAGGTGAAATCGTCGGGCTCGGCCGGACGTCGGTTCTTCGTCAGCCGATACACCAGGGCGGCCGAGAAGGCCGGGGACGCGCCGGCGGCACGATCACTGGAATTGCTCTGGTACGGGATTCGGATCTCGTCACTCAGCGTTCGGATGGCGCAGCTCGCGATATCCACGGTGCACACCGCGCGGACGCCACGCCGCAGCAGGCGCTCGGTCGATTCCTCGGTGGTGCTCCCCGGCCACGTGCCCGCTATTTCGTCGGAGTTACCGATGAAATAGTCGACCGCTTCGAGATGTTCGTGCAGATGCCCCGGCAGCACCGTCGCCGGTGAGGCGTTGACGATCAACCAGGGGCGCGGTGTCAGATTGTGTACCACGCCGAGCACTTGCGCGATGATATCGATCGGCTGCTCGAAGGTCACCAGCACCGTGTCGGAGAAACGTAGCGCCTGGTGTACCGCGGCACTGTCGAGATCCGTACCGCTGAGACCGAGCCGATCCTTGCGGAACGCAATCGAATAGGACTCTCCGGACAGGAGCGTGACCACGGTCGCCATCGGAGTGGGGTATCCGCTCTTGACCTTCACCAGACTGGTGTCGACCCGCTCGTCGTGGAGGTACTTCAGAATGTGATCCCCGTCGTTGTCGTCGCCGATGGTGGCGATGAGTTGGACGTCGAGGCCCAGTTTGGCCAGGGCGACCGCACGATTGAGGCCCTTACCGCCCGCGTGGCGTTTGCGGTCGCCCCAGATCGAGGTGCCCGGTTCGGGAAACTTCTCGACCACATTGATGTAGTCGATGGCCGCGTCGCCGACGACCGTGACGGTCGCGTGCGACGGGGGCAGGTCATGTCCGGCCTCGCGTTTGGCCATGCTCGCGATATTGAGTTCGGACCCGGAGGTGAGCAGGGCGGCCAGTGCGGTGAAGGCGTCGCGTTCGGGCGAGTCGCGCAGCGTGCGCGGCGTCGGGGTCGGCGGGATATCGCTGCCCAGCGCCTGGTGCAGTGGTCGCCACGCTGCGGTGATGTAGGTGCGGCGCAGGCCGAGGTCGGGTGCGTAGAGTCGGTCGAGGTCGACGCCCGGGGGCGGTTCGGACCGGAACAGCTCCAGGCACAGTTCGGCATCGACGATGAGGCGCTGGGTGGGTGGCAGCTGGCGGGCGAGGTGGCCGACCACGCGCGGCAGCGCCTGTTCGGTGGTCATCCGGCTCAGATGCGCGTAGCGCCGCACCACGCTGAGCTGCAAAAGGGTGGTGACGTCGATCTCGGTGCTGTGCAACCGATCCGAACTCAGGCCTGACCGTTTGCGCAACCGGATGAGGATCCCGCGGACGGCGACCATACCGGGATCCTGCGGAAGATGGTGTCTGGTCATTCGACCCCAATGATACCGTCGGACAGGTTTAGCGGACAGAAAATCCGTCAATTCCATTGTGGCAACGGCAATTGCCGGAACCAAACGGCAAATGCCATCCTAGATTAGGCGAACAAACGCCTCCACCAGACGGTTCGGGAGGTTCTGGTGATTGGAGTAGCGCTCCTCAAACGACGGGTCCGCCGGGGTCGAAACGCCGCACGCAGCGAGGCCGACACCGAGCTGGAACCGAATGCCGTTGGGGTTTAGGCGAATATCAAGCCGCCTGGACACATTGGACCGATCAGTTCCCCGTCGCCCTGGACATCGCCTCATATTCTCCGCCCGGCGCAGCCGGTCGCCCCGGTTTCTGGTCGACCGGCCGCAGGCGTTACCGAATCAGGGTCTTCCCGGTGGCGACGACTCCCACCATCTGGAGAACCGTTGTGATCTACGAGAGCAGCCGAACGATCACCAGCAGCTTGAGCCCGGAGTGGGCGCGGCGGTTGGGGGGTCGTGCCGAACCGGCCTGGGAGCTGAGTTGGCGGCCCGAGCCGCTGCTCACGCGGGCGCAAGCCCGTGATGCTCTGGAGTTGACCGAAATATGTAGTGGCACTGCGGAACCGGGGGAGCGGGCCGAACAGCTCGCGGAGGAATTGGGGACCACGGTGCGGCATGTGATGGCGGTGTTGCATCAGCGGATGCTGGAACGGGGGAGACCGTGACGATTTATGTGGCCGATTGGCAGATGACGAGTGATCTCACCGATGAGGCGGCGCATCGGGTGGCTGATGGGTGGGAGTTGGAGTGGCGGTTGAGTTGGTTGCCGCATCGGCTGGTGTCGCGGGGGCAGGCGCTGGCGGGGATGGAGTTGGCGGAGATCTTTTCCGGGAATCATTTTCGGCAGGACATGATCTTGGCGGCGCGGGCGATAGTCAGTGCGGAGGAACTGGGGGTCAGCGTGGAGGACGCGATGTCCGTATTACTGGGGCGGAGGCGGTAATGGGAAATCCGATTTACCGGGCGGATTCGGGGTATTCGCTAATACCGACCACTCGGCATTCGATGAGGGATGAAACAGCCCCGCCGGGCACCGTCGCCGGCGGTGTACACACCACGAGGCGCGGGGGCAGGGATCCTGCTGGGCGCGAAGGGTCAGGGAGGTTGGAGCTGTGACGATCGATATCGGTCCCGAGGCGATGGTGAGCGACGTCAGCCCTGAGTACGCGTTCCGGGTGTCGGGACGCGGCGAGACGGTGTGGCGGTTGAGTTGGCTGCCCGAACACCGGCTCACGCGCGACCAGGCCCGGGCGGGCATGGAGTTGGACGAGATCCTCTCCAATCCCGACATCGTCGAGGACACCACGGCCCACGGCCTGGCGGGCGACCGCGCCGCCAGCCTGGGCATCGCCGTCGAACAAGCGGTCCTGGTGCTGGCCCGCCGCACCGTCGAACGGGTGCACGGCGGGCTGCCCGCCGCCTGGACGGCCGAAATCGACACCACCGAACCGCTGCTGTCCGGCTGGTACACCCCCGGCCACGTCGCGAGCACCTCCGGCGCCCGCTCACAGCACCTATGGCGCTGACCCGGCGGCCATGTGTGTGTGAAACGAGCACGACCGGGAACTGGTGGCGGTGGCTACTCGGCGAATGCCGCCACCAGTTCCCTGTGATCGCGTGTCCAGGAGACGAATACGAGCCTCCCGGCCCGTCGGCGTGCCGGGAGGCGGGCCCGGTGAGGCTCGGTGTCGAGGGGTCGGCCGCCGGTGGGGTGGGCGGCGCGGCGATTCGATTGCCGGGCGGGGGGATTCGGTCAGGCGCGGGTGGTGTGGCCGGAGCCGACGGCTTCGGAGAGGCTGGCGTAGCCGCCTGCGCGGAGGCGGTCGGCGATGCCGCGGTGGATGCGCTTGGCCCACAGGGGGCCGCCGTAGATGAAGCCGGTGAAGCCCTGGAGCAGGGAGGCTCCGGCGAGGATGCGTTCCCAGGCCTGGTCGGCGGTTTCGATGCCGCCGACGGAGATGAGGACCAGTTTGTCGCCGACGCGGGCGTACAAGCGGCGCAACACTTCCAGGGAGCGGTCGGCGACCGGGGGGCCGGACAGGCCGCCCGCGCCGAGGGCCGATACCTCGTCGGCGGGGGTGCGCAGGCCGTCGCGGCGGATGGTGGTGTTGGTGGCCACGATTCCGGCCAGGCCGAGTTCCACGGCGAGGTCGGCGACGGCGTCGATGTCCTCGTCGGAGAGGTCGGGGGCGATCTTGACCAGGACCGGGACGGTGACGCTGTCGAGCACGGCCTGCAGGATGGGGCGCAGGGAGGTGACCGCTTGCAGGTCGCGCAGGCCGGGGGTGTTGGGGGAGCTGACATTGACGACCATGAAGTCGGCCAGCGGGCCCAGCAGTTTCGCGCTGATGGCGTAGTCGGCGGCGGCGTCCTCGGGTTCGACGACCTTGGTCTTGCCGATATTGGCGCCCAGCGGCACGCCGCCGGGTCGCCGCTCGGCCAGGTGCAGGGCGGCCGCGGCCGCGCCATGATTGTTGAAGCCCATGCGGTTGATCAGCGCGCGATCGGCGGGCAGGCGGAACAGGCGCGGCGCCGGATTACCGGGCTGAGCCTGGGCGGTGACGGTGCCGATCTCGGCGTAGCCGAAACCCAGCGGGCCCCACGCCTCGGCGCCCTCGGCGTTCTTGTCGAAGCCCGCGGCCAGGCCCAACGGCGCGGGGAAGTCCACGCCGAAGAGCCGGGTGCGCAGGATGGGGTCGTCGGCGACGAGCAGTTTCGCCGTCGCCGCCCGCCCGGGCGCGAACCGGGTGGCGAGTTTCATCGCGCCGAAGGCCAGGTGGTGAATGCGTTCCGGCGGCAGCAGGAACATTACCTTCAGCAGCCACGCGTACAGGCGCTCGCTGAGAGAGGACACGGGGGTCACATCACCGCCTCGGGTGTCGGGGACAGCAGGGAGCTCTTGCGGCGGCGCAGCAGCACGCGACGACTGCCGTCGGTGTAGGCACGCACCCACGACAACTCCCAGCCGCCGAATTCGGCCTGGATGGCCAGGCGCATGGAGGCGGTGACGCGATTCATCTCGCGGGGTAGTCGCAGGGGAATGTATTCGTACTCGTCGCTGGAAGATGCCTCCCAGTCCGCCGGTAGTTCGCGCGAGGTGCGCGCTGATCGTGAGGCCCGAGCCATCACTGCCCTCTCTTCCGCAGGTCCGCGCCGATCCGCTGCAGACCGTCGCCGGTCGCGGATCCCACGAACATGTCACCGGTGCGTTCGTCGATGGTCACCGTGTTGGGCTGGCGCACCGTCTGGAAGCGCCCCACCTCCACAGGTATACCCGTCGACAGGTCGTAGCCGACGACTTCGTTGCTGCCTGTCAGCGTCACCCACACGGTCTCGGACCGCTGATCGTAGGCGAGTGCGTAGGGCGACGAGCCTACCGGGAAACGCTGGTGCAGGACCAATGGATCGGCGGTGTAGACCAGCAGCTCGTGCCCGGCGGTATCGGTGACGATGCGACGGCCGAAGTGGTCGCCGATCATGTTCGTGGCTCCGTCGCCGGCGCGCAGGGTCAGTCCGGCGCGGTCCTCGGCGAGGTTGAGCTCGGAGACGGTGGTCTGGCGGCGGTCGAGCACCACCACCGCATCGTCGCTGGTATCGATGGCGTCGGCCGACACCAGACCCGAAATGCGGTCGCGCACAGCGCCATCGGATCCCAGGATGAGCACCGGCCCGCTCGCCAGCCCGGCGACCACGTCCCCGTCGGCGCGCAGCGCGACCGCGCGCACGTCCCCGTCGACCGGGAGTTCGGTGAGTGCCCCGGAGGCGACGTCCACGCGCAGCACCTTGCCGGGGGCGGCCAGCAGAATCTCGCCGGGCTTACCGGGTGCGAGCGCGACGGCCTCGGCGGGCAGCGACACCGTGCGCCCGGTCCCGGCGCCGGGATCGCGCAGTTGCAGGGTGCGGGGATCGGTGAGGATCGCGAGCGCGCCGGTGGCCGGTTCGGCCAGCAGTGCAGTGATTCCCGCGCTGGGGCTCACCTCCCCGGCGGGCGTGACGGTCACCGCGGGCGCGCTCGCCGCGGTGGCGGGCTCACGCGTCGGCTTGTCCCCGGATTCGTCGCCCGACGAACATCCGGCGAGCAGGGTCACCGCTGTCACCCCCGCGAGGGCCGACCGGATCCAGCCGCGACGGCGCATGCAGCGAACTCCTAACTGACCGACAACCGAAAATCATGCGTGCTCTCTAATCTGACCATGATCCCCTTCCCGGCCCGGTGGGCGGGGGTGTCCGCGGCGGCGCGCCGCGGCGGCTTGCTGTACCGATTGCCCAGCCGTGGCGTGTTCGAATCCCTCCGAGTCATATGACGTGACATGGGTTTTCGGTGGCGGTGTCGGTGGATGCGGTTACGGTGGAATCAAGAGTGGGCACTGTCAGGGAGTTTCTGTTGGAGACCGACCACACCTCGAGCTTCACCGTCGAAGACGTGACCGTGGGTCGTTACGCGCACGGGTTCGGGGTCACCGGAGACGGTCGATCGTTCGCTTTCCGCACGCTGCGAGCGACATTGACCTTGGAGATCTATCGGCCCGATCTGGAGTCGGCGGTCCCGGCCACCGAGGATGTGGTGGCGATCGCCGAAGCGCCGGTCACCGATATCGATCTCGACGACGAACGCAGCGTGATCGCGCTGGTGCGCGACCTGATTCCGCAGGCGGTGGCGGTGCCCGCGGCGCAACCGCGGGAGGCCACCACGGTGCGTGCGCTGCTGGGCCGATTGGGCGCGGTCATCGACGGCATGTGAGTTCGGTTCCAGAATGCGGCGGGGACGTCGCCGAAACGTGGTCGTGTGACGTGCGAATCAGCCTCGCGCCGTGCGCATGACAAACTAACGGCATCCAACCGCAGTTCGAGCATCCGAGGACCTTGATGGCTTTTCGACGACCGGCCGCCGCAATAGTGATTCTCGCCGCGCTCACCGCCGCCGTGACCGGCTGCGGCGGAGGCAATGACGATGACGCCTCGGTGGCCGCCGCCCGATCCTCGGCCTATGCCGCGCTGAGCTCGTCCTCGGCCGCCGCCGCGGCCAGCAGCGCGGTGTGCGCGCCCATCCCGACCGCGGCCGAACTGGACGCGCAGATCAAGTCCGCGCTCGATCCGGCGCTGCCCGATGCCGAGCGCACCGCGCTCATCGAGGACGGGGAGGCGTTCAAGGACGCCATTCCGGACATGTACAAGGCTCTCGAGGAGAATCCGACGGCCGTCTACGGCGTCAGTGACCCGGTTTTCGACAATCACGACGGCACGCTGACCGCGACGCTGAGCCTGGACAAGGACGGCACCGGCACCAATGTGCGCACCACCGTGGTGCATTTCGTGTACTCCGACGGGCGCTGGAAGATCTCGCGCACCGATCTGTGCGGCATTCTGCGCTCGGCCGATTACTCCACCCCGGCCTGCGGCTGATGCTGGAGACCGGATCCCTGCGGTGGGGGCGTTTCATCCACCGCAACCGGTACCTGGTGTGCGCGGTGTTCGCGCTGGCCGTGCTGGCCTCGGGGTTCTACGGGCGGGATCTGGGCGATCACCTGACCCAGGAGGGCTGGTTCGACGAATCCAGCGAATCGGTGGCTGCCTCGAAACTCACCGATTCCACCTTCGGGCGCGATACCGACAGTGATCTGATCGTCCTCTACACCGCCCCGCCCGGGCACACCCTCGACGACGAGCCGATCCGCACGGCGGTGGCCGCGGAGTTGAACCGGTTGCGCACCACGCACTCCGAGCAGATCTTCAAGATCGACTCGTACTGGGACGGCCCCATGATGGGCGCCTTCGCCACCCCCGATCGCACCCACGCCTTCGCCAGTATCGGCCTGCAGGGCGGCGGCGGCACCGACACGGTCGACAACTACATGGCGATCAAGAACGAATTCCACGCTGGGACAGCGGGTTCGGGGCCCGGCGGCACCACGGTGCAGCTGGCGGGCTTGCAGCCGGTGGTGGAGGGCATCAATACCGGCATGCAGCGCGATATCCATCGCGCGGAGCTGATCGCGCTGCCGATCGTGGCGATCCTGCTGTACTTCGTGTTCGGTGGCGTCGTGGGGGCGCTGCTACCGGTGCTCATCGGCGGCATGACCATCCTGGGCAGCCAGGGCATCATGCAGATGCTCACCGACCACCTGCAGGTGAACGTGTTCGCCTCGGCGGTGGTGACCCTGGTGAGCCTGGGGCTGGCCATCGACTACGGACTGTTCGCGGTGACCCGCTTCCGGGAGGAGCTGGCGGCGGGGCGCAGCGTGGAGGAGGCCACCGCCCGCACCGTCGCCACCGCCGGGCGTACGGTGCTGTTCTCGGCGGGCATCATCGCGGTGAGCCTGGGGGCGTTGTTCATCTACCCGAACGGGGTGCTGCGCTCGGTGCCGCTGGGCGGTATCTCCTCGGTGCTGCTGGCGGCGGTGCTGCCCGCGGTGTTGTCGATCGTGGGGCGGCGCATCGATTTCCTGGGCTGGCATCGGTTCGCCAGCATTCGCACCGCCGAGCAGATCGATGCCGGATTCTTCTCGCGGCTGGCGCTTTTCGCCATGCGCAAACCGTGGCTGGTGATCGTGCCGGTGGTGCTGGGGCTGCTGGTGCTGATCCTGCCGTTCCGCAATATCGAGTTCGGGGGGTTGAGCGAACGGTATCTGTCGGCGGACAATCCGGCGCGAGTGGCGCAGCAGGACTTCGACCGGCTGTTCCCGACCTTCCGCACCGAACCGCTGAAACTGGTGGTGGTCGACGCGAGCCCGCAGCAGCTCTCAGATATCCGCTTCGAGGCCAATGCGGTGGCGCGGCAGTACATGACCGGGCCGTTGGATCCGATCGCGCCGACCAAGGACGGCATCACCGTGCTGGGCAGCGGCATTCAGGACCCGCCCGGGGTGCAGGTGATGGTCGCCGGGGTGCCCGCGCTGGAACGTGACAGCATCTACGGGCTCATCGAGGGCCTGCCGCTGCTGGCGGCGATCCTGATCGCGGCGGCGCTGGCCTTGATGTACGCCGCCTTCCGCTCCCTGGTGCTGGTGGTGAAGGCGGTCGCCATGAGCGCCCTCAGCCTCGGCTCGACCCTGGGCATCCTCACCTGGATCTTCGTCGAGGGCCACGGCGCGGAATTGTTCGACTTCACCCCTGGCCCACTGATGTTCGCCGTGCTCGTGCTCATCGTGACGGTGCTGTTCGGCCTGTCCACCGACTACGAGGTGTTCCTGCAATCGCGCATGGCCGAGGCCCGCGCCGACGGCGCACCCCCGGCCGAAGCCATCCGCTACGGCATTGCCCACACCGGCGGCGTCATCACCTCGGCGGCCGCGATCCTGATCGTGGTGACGGGCGCGTTCGGCTTCTCGGACCTGGTGCTGATGAAGTACATCGCCTACGGCATGATCGCGGCACTGTTGCTGGACGCCACCGTGATTCGCATGCTGCTGACGCCCGCGGCGCTCAAGCTGGTGTGGCGCTGACCACCGGCTCGGCGCAGGCTACCGCAGACCGGTGGGCGAGTGCCCGGCTATTCGACGGTGCTGGCGGATGGTGGCGTGGTCGCCGATGATGTCGGTGAGGGCTGTCGGTTCGCCGCCGACGCCGGTCGAGTCGGAGGGGGCACAATCGTTATGGCACTGGATGATCTCGAACGTGTGGCGCAGCAACTCGCTGCCCGCGCGCACCCCGAACAGCGGTACGGGGCCCACCCGTACACCCATCATTTGGCGGCGGTGCGCGCGCAACTGGCCGCGTACGGATTCGACGGTGAGGTCGCGGTGGCGGCGTGGCTGCACGATGTGGTCGAGGACACCGAGGTCGGCATCGAGGACATTCGTGCCGAATTCGGGGAGGTGGTCGCGCGGCTGGTGTGGGCGGTCACCGGGATCGGGCCCGATCGACCGGCTCGAAACCAGGACGCGTACACCAAGATTCGCGCCTATCCGCGGGCGGTGGTGCTGAAGCTGGCCGACCGGATCGCCAATATGGAGGCTGCGGCCGCCGACAATCCGGGGCTGTGGGAGATGTATCGGCGCGAATACCCGCAGTTCCGTGGGTCCTTGGAGTCGTTGCTGCCCGGCGAACCGGCGGTGGCGTCGATGTGGCAGCACCTCGACGACCTGTATCAGGACACGACCGGTCGGTGACGTCGCGCTAGTGCCGGTCGAGTCGGCCGCGGACCGGCAGGACCAGCTGGGCGCCGGTGACCGGGTGGTCGAACACGTCGACCGGATGCTGGTAGACCCGCGAGAGCAAGGCCCCGGTGAGGACGTCGCGCGGCGGCCCGTCGGCGGCGATGCGCCCGGCATCGAGGACGGCGACGCGGTCGGCGTAGGCGGCGGCGACGCCGAGGTCGTGCACGACGACCACCACGGCGTCCCCCGCGGTGGCGCGGGCGCGGGCCAGGCGCAGGACCTGTTCCTGGTGGCCGAGATCGAGGGCGGCGGTCGGTTCGTCGAGCAGCAGGGTGGCGGTGTCCTGGGCGAGGACGCGCGCGAGCGCGACGCGGGCGCGTTCGCCGCCGGACAGGGCCGGGAACTGCCGTCCGGCAAGGTGTTCGACGTCGGTGGCGTGCAATGCGGCGGCGATCTGCCGGTCGTCTTCCTGGCGTGCGGTGCGCGCCCAGGGCGCGCGCCCCATGGCGACGACTTCGCGTGCGGTGAAGGGGAAGCCGACGGTGTGGTTCTGGGGCAGCACGGCGCGGCGGCGCGCCATGTCGACCGGCACCCAGTGGGTGAGTGGCCTGCCGTCGAGTTCGACGCTGCCGGTGCCTGGTTCGAGTTCGCCCGCGAGGGCCGCGAGCAGGGTGGACTTGCCCGCGCCATTGGGTCCGACGAGGGCGACGATCTGTCCGGCGACCACGTCGAAGTCGATGTCCTCGAGCACCCGCCTGCCGCCATTGCGTTCGAGGGTCACCCCGCGCGCCCGCAGCGTGACCGCACCGGATTCGGGGGTCTGGGGGAGGTCGTGGCGGCGGGTGAAAACCCCGGAGATGCCACGCAATACGGTGCTCACGCCCACCCTCCCGATCGGGCGCGGGTGCGCCGCAGCAGCCAGAAGAAGAACGGCCCGCCGACCAGCGAGGTCAGCATGCCGAGGGGCAGATCCGCATTGTGCACCAGCGCCAGCGCCCCGATATCGGCCGCCAGCAACACCACCGCACCCAGAATCGCGCTCAAAGGAATCAACACCCGGTGCGCGGGCCCGACGAGCATGCGCACCAGATGCGGCACGATCAACCCCACGAACAGAATGATCCCGGTGAACGCCACCCCCGCCGTGGCCAGCACCGCCACCACGACGATCACATTGCGCCGCAACCGCTCCACATCCACCCCCAGATGCCGCGCCGCGGACTCCCCGAGTGCCAGCAGATCCAGCTTCGCCGCCATCAGCACCGCCGCGCCCACCCCGATCACGCCGGGCTCAGCGAGGGGATTGGCGAACACCCCCTGCAACAATGCACCCGCTGTAGCCAAGGCCGCCCCCACGAGGATCGCCATCACGACCCGCGGAAACCGCACCTCCCACAACGTCACATCCCCGGCCGGATGTGCGGGCATCGGCCCCCAATCGAGCCCGATCCGATGAAAGAAGCTCCCCGCCACCTCCACCGGCGTCGTCGGCACCTGTCCCACCGCCGCCGAAATCAACGCCAGCACGATCAACGCCGCAATCCCGGCCGCGAAAATGAGTGCCGTCCGTGACCACCGCCGCGAGCCCCCGCCGCCGCGCCCGGCGTTGCCGGTCACGCCCGGCGGGTCCGCCGGTTGCTGCCCGCCCGCGCGTGCCCCGGCATCGACTGCCCCCGCGCTCCCTGGCCGCGACAGCTCGGTGCGGCCGACGAGTGGCGGCGGAGTGAGAGCCGAATCCGCGGCGTCGGCTGCGCGGGTCGTAGGCGAGTTGAGTGCTCCCGCTCGGTAATCGGATTCGTGCCCTTCGCCGGAGGTATTCGCGCGCTGCGGCGCCACCGCGGCGGTATGTGCCTGTGCCGCAGGAGTATCGGAGGGCTCGGCAACGCGGCCGGGCCCGGGCGCGACCACGGCATCGGAGGCGCTGTGCACCCCGGCACCCACTGCGGCATCCTGACCGCCGGTCCCCGGTCGCGCCGCATCGGTGCCGACCGGCGCCATGGCGGGGCTCGGCTGGGCCGATGAGTTCGGATACAAGGTGTGGCCAGCGGTGGCGGTATTCGCTTCGGGGTGCACGGCCATCGCATCTTCGGCGAGCGGTGATCCCGTCGCCTCCTGTCGGGGCGGCGAATCAGGGTTTGCGGTAGGGGAATCCAGCGGGGTGTGCGGGCCGGGGTCGGAGATGGTCGCGTCGTCGGGGGTCGGGTCGGTCATGCCGTCTTGGTGCCGTAGACGGCTTGGACGAGGGCGGCGACGACGCGGCCGGTATTGGGGCCGAAGGAGAGCAGGACGGCGTCGGACATGTCGACGACGCGTTTGTTCTTTCCGGCGGGGGTTTGGGCTATGCCGGGGATCTTGGCGAGGCCGTCCACGCCGCCGACGGAGGTCAGGCCGTCGGACATGACGAGGATGACGTCGGGGGCGGCGGCGATGAGGGCTTCGCTGGTGATCGGGATGAACGGTTCGGTGACGCCGGAGGCGGTGCCCGCGTCTTCGCCGCCGAGGGCGGTGATGAGGGAGTCGGCGCCGGAGCCGGGGCCCGCGATCATGGTGATGGCGGTGGAGCGCAGGTAGAGGAAGGCGATGCGCAGGGGCTTGTCGTGCGGGGGCACTGAGGCCGTGGCGGCGGCGATTTCGTCGGTGGTGCGCTGGGCGAGCTGTTTGCCCGCGGCGGGGACGCCGAGGGCGGCGGCGACGGCTTCGATCTGCGGGCCGACACCGGCCATGGTGCGCTGCGGATCAAAATAGACGACGGTGATGCCCAGGGCGCGCAACTGGTCGCGCATGACGGGGGTGGCGCTGGTGGTGTCGGTGAGGAAGACCGACGGGCTCAGTGCCGCAATGGCTTCCACGTTCAGCGTGCCGGAACCGGCAGTGATGTTGGGCAGATCCTTCACCGCGGGGAACGCCGCGGAGGTGGAGCGGCCGACCAGGTTCTTGCCGAGGCCGAGGGCGACGACGGTCTGGGTGAGGGTGCCGTAGCGGTCGGCGGCGATGATGCGGCCGACATCGGTGACAGTCACGTCGCCGCCGTCGAAGGAGCGCACCGTCACCGGCAGCACCGGTGTCGGCGCGGGCTCGATCGGCACCGGATTCAGGTCTCCGACGGTGGCGGTGGCGGGACCCTGCCCACCGGTCGCGGTCTCGGTTCCGTTGCCGCAGGCGGTCGCGCTCGCGACGAGGGTTCCGGTGAGCAGCACGAGCAGGGTACGAACGACGGCTGATCGAGCACTCACGAAACTCCTCATGCAGGCAAGGCTAGCCTGGCTCATTCGGTGCGCGCGCTCACGTCACCGAGTGCCGCGGCGATCGCGCGCGGCAGTTCCAGGGGTTCGGCGGCCAGAATCCCGGTGAGCTGACCGATATCGCGGGCGCCCACCAGCATGCTCGCCACCCCGGGCTGATCCCGGATCCAGGCCAGGGCCACGCCCAGCGGGCTGGTGCCCAGCCCGTCGGCGGCGGTGACGACCGCGTCGACCACGCGCACGGCGCGCTCGTCGAGACGCGCGGTGATCTCGGCGGCGGTGGCCTCGTCGGCCCCGCGCGAATCCGCGGGCACGCCGTCGCGGTATTTGCCGGTGAGAATGCCCCCCGCGAGGGGCGCGGTGGCGATGACGCCGATGCCGTGATGCTGTGCGGCGGGCATGAATTCGTGCTCGATGTCGCGCGCCAGCAGCGAGTAGGGGGTCTGCGCGGCGGTCAGTGGCGCGGCCCCGGCGAGGGTGGCCAACTGCCAGCCGTCGTAGCCGCGCGCTCCGGCGTAGCGGACCCGCCCGCTGCGCACCGCGTATTCGAGGGTCGCGGCGATCTCTTCGAGGGGGGTGTGCGGATCCCAGGCCGCGACGGTCCACACATCCAGGTAGTCGGTGCCTAGCACGTTCAGGGTGGTGTCGAGCTGGCGCATCATGGTGCGCCGGGAGGCGTCGATCTGCCAGCGCAGCGGTTGCGGCGCGGGCCCGGCCGCGGGATCGGTGAGTACGGGCGTCTGCCCGGCGCAGCCGCTCAAAACCAGTTCCTCGCGCCCGATTTCGCGCACCAGTTCGCCGAGGATGTGCTGGGCGGCGCCGTCACCGTAGGCGGGGGAGGTGTCGACCAGGGTGCCGCCCGCCTCCACGAACGCCTCGAGTTGCGCACCGGCGTCGTCGGCGTCGGTTTCCCTGCCCCACGTGTGGGTGGCCAGGCCGAGTCGCGAGACTCGCAGGCCGCTGCGTCCCACCGTGCGTTGTTCCATCACCGCGCTTGCACTTTCGTCACACGCGTCAGCCTAGGCCCACTCGTCGCATTACCCCGGGTATGCCTCGCGCGGACACTCGCGGGGCGCGAACAGGCCACCCGGCGAAGGGGCGATATCGCCGCATGGCCGTGGCCCGCCCGACGACGGCACCCTCGTCCGTGCCGTGCCGTGCCGTGCCGTGCCGTACGGCTCGGGCTGAGCGGGTCGGGCTGTGTTGGTCGGGCTGTGCGGCTGGGGATGTGCGGCTGGGCCTGTGCGGGTCGGGCCGACTGCCGTCACGAGGCTGGGCCGCCACGGTCACGACTGGGCCAACGGCGGTGCGCGATGGCCCGTTCGGCTGTTCGCCCGCGCGGGCAGCCCTGTAGGGTCGCTGCGGTGTCGGCGGTGTGCGATCCGGCGCGGTGGGCCGTGTGGAGCGAGGCGAATCCTCCAGCGGTGGAAGATGATTGACGATCTGGAGGGTGTGTGGGCGAGTCGATGACGTGGGTGCAGGCACTGGTGCTGGGTCTGGTGCAGGGCTTGACGGAGTTTCTGCCGATTTCGTCGTCGGCGCATTTGCGGATCGTCTCGGCGGTGTTCTTCGGCGACGATGCGGGCGCCTCGTTCACCGCGGTCACCCAGCTGGGCACCGAGGCCGCCGTGCTGGTGTATTTCGCCAAGGACATCTGGCGCATCGTGGTGGCCTGGTTCACCACCCTGTACTTGCGCGCCACCGCGGGCCGACGCCAGACGGTGCCGCTGCACGATCAGCCCACCCAGGTGCTGCCGGTCTACACCGAGGGCGCGGGCTACGGCCTCGATCCCGAGGCGCAGCGCGAACTGGACTACCGCATCGGCTGGTACGTGATCATCGCCACCATTCCGATCGGTGTGCTGGGCTTCCTGTTCAAGGACGAGATCCGCACCGGCGCCCGCAATCTGTGGCTCATCTCCACCATGCTCATCGTGTTCGGGCTGGTGATCGCCGCCGGTGAGTACTACGGCAGCAAGCGCCGCCCCATCGAGCAGCTGACCACCCGCGACGGGCTCATCATGGGCTTCGCGCAATGCCTGGCCCTCATCCCGGGCGTGTCGCGTTCCGGCGCGACGTCCACGGCCGGTCTGTTCTGCGGCCTGACTCGTGAAGCGGCCGTGCGATTCTCGTTCCTGCTGGCCATTCCCGCCGTGGTCGCCTCGGGCCTGTTCTCCCTGCCCGATGCCTTCGAACCCGCTGGTGCGGGCCTCAATGCGTCCGGATTGCAGCTGCTGGTGGCCACCATCGTCGCCTTCGCCGCGGGCTATGCGTCGGTGGCGTGGCTGCTGCGCTTCGTCACCGACCATTCGCTGAACTGGTTCGTCGGCTACCGCATCGCACTGGGCCTGATCGTCATGGGCCTGCTGGCGACCGGCGTCGTCTCGGCGACCTAACGTCTAGGCCGACACGGTGACGGTGATCCTGTTGCGGCACGGCGTGTCCACGTCGAACACTGCCCGCACCCTGGCCGGCCGCAGCGCGGGCGTCGAGCTGACCGAACGCGGCCGCGAACAAGCCCAGACGGTGGCCGACCGGCTGTCCTCGCTGCCCATCGAGCACATCGTGTGCTCACCGCTGCTGCGTTGCCAGCGCACCGTCGCCCCTCTCGACGACAAACACGGCGGCGATGTGCTGTGGGTGGCGTGCACGCACGGCGACGTGATCAAGTCGGTGCTGGCCGACGCCTTCGGCATCCACCTCGACGGCTTCCAGCGCATCGTGGTCGAGCCCGCCTCGCTGTCGGTGGTGCGCTACACCCCGACCGCACCGTATGTGTGGCGGGTCAACGACACCGGCGCGGATCTGTCGTCGCTGGCGGCGATTTCGCCACGGTCCGGCGGCGAGTCCAGAGCGGCGCCCGTTCCCGGCGGTGAAACGGGTATCACCGGAAGTACGGATAATAGGGTTGCGGAACGCCCCGATTCTTAAGTGAAACAGCTGTCAGGAGGTGCCATGGGCCGAGCAATCCATATCTTCCGCACCCCCAATCGTTTCATCGCCGGCACCGTCGGCGAGCCGGGCGACCGCGCTTTCTACCTGCAAGCCGTGCAGGAACCGCGCGTGGTCAGCGTGCTGCTGGAAAAGCAGCAGGTGAAGGTGCTGGCCGATCGGATGGGTCTGCTGCTGGACGAGGTGGCGCGCCGTTTCGGCACGCCCGTCCCACCGCAACCCGCCGACGTCGCCGACGTCGATCCCCTCGTCACCCCGATCGACGCCGAATTCCGGGTCGGCACCATGGGTTTGGGCTGGGATGCCGACGCGGGGGCGGTGGTGGTGGAGTTACTGGCCATCACCGAGACCGAGGTGGACGAATCGGTGGTGCTCGACGACACCGAGGAGGGCCCCGACGCGGTGCGGGTGTTCCTGACCCCGGTGCAGGCGCGCGAATTCGCGCTGCGCTCGGCGCGGGTGATCGCGGCCGGGCGTCCGCCGTGCCCGCTGTGCGGGGAACCGCTGTCCCCGGCCGGGCACATGTGCGTGCGCACCAACGGCTACAAGCGCGGCGATATCTTCCCCGCGCCCGAGGTCGAGGACTGACCGTGACCGACCCCCTGGCCACCGCCGAGCTGACGGTGCTCGGGCAGATCACCACCGCCTCCAACGCCACCCTGGTGTGCGAGGCCGAGGGTTGCGGGTGGTGTACAAACCGGTGCGCGGGGAACGGCCGCTGTGGGATTTCCCCGACGGCACCCTGGCCGGGCGCGAGGTGGGCTCGTATCTGGTGTCGGAGGCGCTGGGGTGGGGCGTGATCCCGCGGACCATCCTGCGCGACGGCCCGTACGGGCCGGGCATGGTGCAACGCTGGATCGACATCGCCGAGGATGACGACGTGCCCGAACTGGTGGATTTGTGCCCGCTCGGCGAGATTCCGCCCGGCTATCTGGAGGTGCTGCGCGCCCTGGACGGGTCCGGGCATCGGGTGTCGCTGATTCATGCAGACGATGCGGCCTTGCAGCGCATGGCGGTCCTGGATGTGCTGATCAACAATGCCGACCGCAAGGGCGGGCACGCGCTGCGCGGGACCGACGGGCGCGTGTACGGCGTCGATCAAGGCATCTGCCTGCACGCCGAACCGAAACTGCGCACCGTGCTGTGGGGGTGGGCGGGCGAACCCGTCGCCGACGAATTGCTCACCGACATCACGGTTTTGGTCAAGGCCATTCCCGGCGAGCTGGGCGACCGGCTGGCCGAGCTGATCACCGACGCCGAGATCGCGGCCCTGGAAGCGCGCGGGCGCGCCCTGCTCGACGACCCGGTCATGCCGCTGCCCGACTCCTCGCGACCGACTCCATGGCCCGCGTTCTGACCCCCTACCCGCCCGCGCGGAACGTTGCATGCATCATGATTTCAACCATTGACGGATCCGCGCGTGCCACTAAGGTGCAGGTCGAACCCGCCGTCACGGAGTGCTCCCGGCCACGTCGGCGCGGGGGTGCGCGGGGTCCACGCCGCACTGACCGTTAACCTCGATTCATGCAGTCCTGGTCCGATACCGCTGTCCCGACCGTCCCCGGATCCGGACCGGCGTTGCGGTTGTTCGACACCGCCGACAAGCAGGTCCGTCCGGTCACCCCCGGGCCCACCGCCACCATGTACGTCTGCGGCATCACCCCGTACGACGCCACCCACCTCGGCCACGCCGCCACCTACCTCACCTTCGACCTGGTGGGCCGCGTCCTGCGCGACGCCGGGCACGAGGTGAACTACGTGCAGAACGTCACCGACGTCGACGATCCGCTGTTCGAACGCGCTCGGCGCGACGGCATCGACTGGCGCGCGCTCGGCACCCGCGAGATCGACCTGTTCCGCGAGGACATGGAAGCGCTGCGCGTGATTCCGCCGCGCGACTACATCGGCGCCATCGAATCGGTGAACGAAGTCGTCGAACTGGTCGACAAACTGCTCGCCTCGGGCGCGGCCTACATCGTCGACGACCCGCAGTATCCCGACATCTACTTCCGTCACGACGCCACCGAACAGTTCGGCTACGAATCCGGCTACGACCGCGCCACCATGGAGCGGCTGTTCGCCGAACGCGGCGGCGACCCGGACCGCCCCGGCAAACGTGACCCCATCGACGCCCTGCTCTGGCGCGCCGAACGCCCCGGCGAACCGTCCTGGCCCGCCCCCTTCGGCGCGGGCCGCCCCGGCTGGCACATCGAATGCGCCGCCATCGCCTTGAACCGCATCGGCACCGAATTCGACGTCCAGGGCGGCGGCAGCGACCTCATCTACCCGCACCACGAATACTCCTCCGCGCACGCCGAAGCCCTCGTGAAGGGCCGCCGCTTCGCCCGCCACTACGTGCACGCCGGTCTCATCGGCCTGCACGGCGAGAAAATGTCGAAATCGCGCGGCAACCTGGTCTTCGTCTCGAAACTGCGCCGCTCCGGCACCGACCCGGCCGCCATCCGCCTGGGCCTGTTCGCAGGCCACTACCGCCAGGACCGCGAATGGTCCGACACCGTCCTCACCGAGGCCCTGACCCGCCTCGACCGCTGGCGCACCGCCGCCGCCCTCCCCTCCGGCCCCGCCGCAGAAGACACGGTCGCCCGCCTCCGCCAGCACCTGGCCGACGACCTCGACACCCCCAAAGCCCTCGCCGCCCTGGACAACTGGTCCCACCAGGCCCTCACCTACGGCGGCCCCGACACCACCGCCCCCACCCTCATCCGCGACGCCGCCGACGCCCTCCTCGGCATCCCCCTCTAACCTCATCCGCCGAGCAGGTACTGGCGCAGTCCATTCCGGACAATTTCCCCGCACCAGTACCTGCTCGGCGGACGAGCGCGAGAGGTTCGCCGTCCATGCCGAAGACACGCGGAGTAGTGCGGGCGTAGGCGTTGAACCGGTGCAGCTCTTCCTCGGTCGCGTCGACCACCGTCGCGACGCCGTTGTACCAGCGCAGTCCCCGGCGCAGCCGCACCCGCGGCTCGGCTTCGATATTGCGCACCCAGTCAGCCCGCCGCCCGTGCACCGACAGCAGCGTCATCGTCGTGCCCTCGACGGGCCCGGTGGCCAGCGGCCGTCGCCTTCCCGCCCATGCACCTCACCGTACCGAGTCCGATCGGCGTGGACGAGGCTGTTGCCCGAACACGGGGGGTGCACACGCTGTTCCGCTGGTTCACACCCCTCGTCGACGCGGGAAACCGGTGTGTACCAGGCGGAAAGGGTGTGCACCGTGCTGTGGGAGGCGGCAGCAACGGCGCGGTCCGCGGGCCGGACGCCTGCGGGGTCGCTGGGCGGGGTCGCTCGCGGGCCGATTCGACCCCGGTTCGCTGGGTGTTCGGGTTGTGGCCCGCGGATGTCGGTCTCTGCGGGTGGGCGGCGGGGTTGGTTGGGGCGGTGCGGGCCTTGCGGGCCGCGGCCGCCGATACGGGCGCCGGTGACGGGCTGCTGAGCGGCGCCGATGCCGTGTTCGCGGTGGCGCCCACCTCCTGGAAGTACCGGGATCTCGGTGCGCTCGTGGCCGAGACGCTCGGCGCGGGCGCGGTGGACACGGTGCAGAGCAGCCCCTTCGGCGGCGACGGCGGTCAACTGGTGGTCAACGAGGCCGCGGCCGCCATCGCCGCGGGCGACTACGACATGGTGCTGATCACCGGGGCCGAAGCGGGCGCCACCCAGGCCATCGCCCAACGCGCCGGTCTCGACGTGGAGTGGCCCGTACAGGATGCGCGGGTCCGCCCGACCCGCACCGTCGGCATCGACAAACCGGCCAACAATCCCGCCGAGGCCGCCGCCGGACTACAGGCGCCGATCAATATGTACGCGCTGCTGGAATCGGCTAATCGTTGTCGCCTGCACCGTGATTCGGCCGAGCACGACCGCGCGGTCGCCGAGCTGTGGTCGCGCCTGTCGGCGGTGGCCGCCTCGAATCCGCGGGCCTGGCAGCCGCAGGAGTTCAGCGCCGAGCAGATCGCCGCCGTCACCGACGCCAATCGCATGATCTCCGCGCCCTACACCAAACTCGAATGCGCCAACCTGCAAGTCGATATGGCCAGCGGCCTGATCCTGTGCAGCGCCGCCGCCGCGGAAGCCGCCGGTATCGCCCAGGACAAATGGGTGTTCATTCACGCGGGCGCCTCCGGCGCCGACGACTGGTTCGTCTCCGAACGCGCCGAGTTAGCCGCCTCCCCGGCCATCCGCGCCCTTGGCGCCGCCGTCCTCGATCACGCCGGTCTCGGTATCGACGACATCACCCATGTCGACCTCTACGCCTGCTTCCCGGTCGCCGTCCAGATCGCGGCCCGCGAACTGGGCCTGCCCGCCGACGACCCCAAACGCCCGCTGTCGGTCACCGGCGGCCTCACCTTCGCCGGTGGCCCCGGCAACAACTACGGCGGCCACGCCATCGCCACTCTCGTCGACACCTTGCGCGCCGACCCGCGATCCTTCGGCCTGGCCACCTCCCTGGGCTGGTACCCCACCAAACACGCCCTCGCGCTCTATTCCGCTACACCCCCCACCACCCCCTACCGCCACCTGACCCCCGTCATCGACCATCCACCCGCCCGGCGCGCCCACACCACCTACGACGGCCCCGCCGTCGTCGAGGCCTACACCCTGCCCTACGGCCGCGACGGTCACCCCGAATCCGCCATCCTGAGCCTGCTCACCCCGAAGGGCGACCGAGTTCTGCTGCGCACCACCAACTCCGACCTCCTCACCACCCTCGCCCCACCCGCTCTGACAGCGCCGATCGCCGACAACGCGACAGCGCCGTCGACCTCACCGACACCACCGCCCTGGTCACCGGAGCGCCCCGAGACCCGAGCCGACGAACATGCCGACGTGACCGCGGCCCGTCTGGACACGAGCGCGCCGCCCGCCGCCGCTGATCGCGATATCGCTGTGGCCGATTCGGAAGTCCCCCAAGCGGGCAGCGGCGCCGACGCGATCGTGCTGCCTGCGGGCAGCGACCTGCTGGGATTGCCGGTGACGGTGTCCGGTGGCGAGATTCGAGTGGTGGGCACCGAACGGGTGGAATTGCCTGCGCCGCCACCGGCGCCCGTGCTCGTGGAGCGGCGCGGCCACATCATGATCATCACGATCAATCGGCCGCATGCGCGCAATGCCGTGGACCTGGCGACGGCGCGGGGCCTGGAGCGGGCGACCGACTCCTATGAGGCGGATCCGAACGCGCGCATCGCGGTTCTCACCGGGGCGGGCGGATATTTCAGTGCCGGAATGGATCTCAAGGCGGCCGCGCGCGGCGAGGTGCCGATCACCGAGAAGCGCGGCATTCTCGGTATCGTCACCCAACCACCCCGCAAACCACTGATCACCGCCGTGGAGGGTCCGGCGCTGGCCGGTGGGTGCGAGCTGGCGCTGGCCGCGGATCTCATTGTGGCCGCGGAGGATTCGACCTTCGGTATCCCCGGGGTCAAACGCGGCCTGGTCGCCGTCGGCGGCGGCGTGCTGCGCTTGTCGCAGCGACTGCCCCGCGCCATCGCCCTGGAACTGGCCCTGACCGGTGACCCGATCACCGCCGCCCGCGCCGCCGCCCTCGGCCTGATCAACCAGGTGGCCGCCCCGGGCCAAGAGCTCACCGTCGCCCTCGAACTGGCCGAACGCGTCGCCGTGAACGCCCCGTTGAGCATCGACGCGAGCAAGCAGATCATCGACCAATGCCCGGATTGGTCCACCGCCGAGGCCTTCACCCGCCAAGGTCAGGTCGCCGCCGCGGCCCTGTCCTCGGAGGATGTGGGGGAGAGCATGCGCGCGTTCGTCGAGAAGCGGGCCCCGGTCTGGCGCGGCCGCTGACGACCGTCGGTCGGATCTCCAGGGCCTACTCGATGGCACTGGCCCGGGTGCCTATGCAGGTCACGCGTTTCCTCGACCGACTGCGGAAGTCGTGCCTGCTCGCTGTGGCGAGGCGGTGTCGGCGCTGAATCCGCTGGCATCTCGGTCACCGGCGAGCGCCGACATCGTCGAACTCGGTACGCCTGCCGGGAGCCGCTGTACCTGGTGCATCGCATCGACCAAGATTGTGAAACGACGTTGACCGGGAACTGGTGGCGGGCCCTACTCGACGAATGTCGCCACCAGTTCCCGGTGATCGACTGTCCAACAGGAGCTGTCGTGCGCGACGATGCCGGGTGGACCCGTAGACGAAGAGAGACCTGATGAGCTCCGAGAAATTCACCGTGTCCACTCGGACGCTGCGCCGGGACGGGCTGGTGCTGACCGCGCGGCATGCCGGTCCGGTCGATGCGCCGCTCGTCGTGCTGCTGCACGGATTCCCCGACACACCCCACAGCTGGGACGGTTTGATCCCGCTGCTCCTCGATGCCGGATATCAGGTGCGCGCACCCTGGTTGCGCGGCTACACCAGTGATTCCGCCCAGCCCGGCGCCCGCTACGACCTCCTAGCAGTCAGCGCCGATATCGACGCCTGGCATCGCGAGCTGGGTTCACCACCGGCACATCTGGTCGGCCACGACTGGGGTGCTTTCGCCGCCCAAGTCCTGGCCAAACAGCATCCGCAGCAGTGGCTTTCACTGACCCTGCCGGCAATTTCGCCTTTCGGTGACGGCTTCGCTCCCCAAGCCCTGCGCTATCTACCCCGCCAAACCCTGCTGTCGTTCTACATCCCGATCGTGCAATCCGGGGCCGCACCCCGTCTGCTCGCCCGCAACCAGGCCGCATTCGTCCGCACCCTGTGGCGGCGCTGGTCACCCGGCTGGTTCTTCACCGACACCGAATTCGCCCCCACCGCAGCGGTCTTCACCGACCCCGCACGAGCATGGGCGGCAACCCGCTATTACCGTTCCCTGTTCACGCCGCACCGCCCGGCAACCCGCGACTTCTTCCGCGTGCTGATGGCCCCGCCATCCGAACTGCCCACCCTCACCCTGGCCGGAGCCCGAGACGGCGCCCTGTCCGCCCGCGCCGGAGCCACTCACGCCGAACTACCCGACTGCGGTCATTTCCTGCACGCCGAACGCCCCACCGCCGTGGCCGAGCACCTGCTGCCTCACCTGCGCAGCCACGGGCCCGCCACGTCATAGGGCCGAACGAGCCGTCCGGGGCTTGCACGAGCAGAAGCGCCACGCCGCCAACCACTTCCGGATGTGTGGCGTGGGTCGAAGAGCTCACCGCGATCGGTCACTGGAAGCTGTTGTGCCGCATGCGTGGGCAACAACCGGTCGTTGTGGCAAAGGGTGAGTGCCTGCTTGGGCCGCCTCGCGCGATCATGACGCGGCCGGGTTGTACCCGGCCGCGGGAATCCATGTGCGCGGTCAGCCCGGACGACGGGCTCACCGGGGCAGCACCTGCCAGCGGGGGTGTTGATCACGAGGAGGCGACGATGCATGCACTGTGCGCGGGTCGGAAGCGAGCCGTGACCGGACGTGCTTGCGGTCAGGCCAGGGTGAGGGCGTCTATTGCGTCGGCGAACATGACCGTCTTGATTGCGGCGAGGGTGCCCTGGTCTTTTTCGCCGAGGGGGAGCAGGCGGGCCACAGCGGTGTCGACGAGGGTGTCGAGGTCGGCGGTGGCGTCGACGAGGTCGTGGGTGAGGGCCTCGGGGGCGGCGAAACGGTGGCCGGTGGTCATGGCGGCGATGGCGGACTTGGGCGTGAGCTTGGCTTGGATGAGGGCGGCCATGCCCTTGGTGAAGGGGATACGGATATCGGCTTCGGGGAAGCAGAAATAGCCGCGGTCGGCGCGCATGACTGGGCATATGCGTATCGAAGCATGTTATCTCGAATAGTCGTGGCCACCGCAAACACGTACATCCCGACCACAACAAGCCTCGGGGAGGGGAGTGGTTATCGGCCGCACGCGGGCTGAATCGTGCGGAAAGGCGCTCGTACAGGCTGGATTTGGCGCTTCCTGACGGCGGTCAGGTGGGAGCTCTTCGCCTTCCCGCCGCCGCGGCCGTCCCGTCCGGAGGCCGCGGGCTGCCACTGGAACTGTACGGAAGCCCGAGGTTGGCGGGCGTTTCGCGGGTTCGATATCGGAATTAGAAAATGACCCTATGAGCATCTACGCATGTCTGCTGCATTCAACACAAAGAACGACTCACCTTAATTCGGCACACCACGTACCGACCAAATCACCTTCTTCTACATAGAGACAAGAGGGTTTGCGTCGAACTCGATTGGGAGAGTTGCGGGTCCGCGCAGGTTGACATGGGGTCGGTACCGGGGCGGGTCGGTGAGTAGCCGCGGTGCTCGGATGCGGTGGGCGAAGCGGGTGATCGCGATGCGGGCTTCGAGACGCGCCAAGGGCGCACCGAGGCAGAAGTGGGCGCCGAGTCCGAAGGACAGGTGGCGGTTGTCGCGGGTGAGGTCGAAGCGGGTGGGGTCGGGGAAGACGTCGGGATCGCGGTTGGCGGCGGCGATGACGGCGATGACGACTTCGCCTGCGGCGACGGCGGTCTCGCCGAAGCGCATGGGTGCGGCGGCGATGCGGGGCAGCAGTTGGACGGGCGGGTCGTGGCGCAGGGATTCCTCGACGACGGCGGGCGCGATATCGGGATCCGCGGCCAGTGCGGTGTGCAGATCGGGGTGGCGGAGCAGGGCGAGCAGGGTGTTGGCGATGAGATTGACGGTGGTTTCGTGCCCGGCGATGAGCAGTAGTCCGCAGGTGGCGATGAGTTCGTTGTGGGTGAGTTTGTCGCCCGCGTCCTCGGCGGCGATGAGCTGGGTGAGCAGATCCGGTCCGGGGTTGGCGCGGCGTTCGACGGTGAGGCGGTCGAAGTAGCCGTCGAGTTCCTCGCGGGCGGTGACCATTTCGGCGAGGTCGGGGCCGAGGCTCTCGGCGGTGGGTGCGACGGGGTCGAGCAGGCGGGCCAGGGCGCCGGAGAGGCGGCGTAGCCGGGGCTGGTCGTCGAGGGGTACGCCGAGCAGTTCGCAGATGACGGTGATGGGCAGCGGGTAGCCGAGGTCTTCGACGGCGTCGAAGCCGCCGGTGGCGGTGGCGCGGTCGAGGACCTGGTCGACGAATCGGGTGATGCGGGGGGCGAGTCCGGCGACGACGCGCGGGGTGAAGGCTTTCTGGACGAGGCGGCGCAGGCGGGTGTGGTCGGGTGGGTCGAGGAAGAGGAAGGACGGATTCTGGCGGGGCGCAAGCATCCTGGCGCTGCCCGGTGGCAGGGGCGTGCCGGGTGGGATGAGGCCGAGGCGCAGCCGGGGCATGGAGTTCTGGACGCTGGCCTGTGCGTCGCGCAGCAGGGCGGTGCAGTCGGCGTGGCCGGTGAGCAGGACGATGGGTGTGCCGGGCAGGCGGATGGGTCCTTCGGCGCGGAGTTTCTCGTAGAGGGGGTAGGGGTCGGCGCGGACGGCCGGGTCGAACAGTTGGGTGTAGGCGTGGGCGCCGGTGGGTTCGGAGACGGTCATGACGGGCTCCTGCCGCTGGTCACCGCGTGCAGAGTGCCGGTGACTGTGGTGTTCAGGATACGAAGCGCAGTGTTGTTGGGCCACAGGGGATTGCGTGTGCCGCGGGTCCGCATTCGATGCCGGGCGGTCGCTGGGTTTTCGCCTCCCATACGATGGGCTGCATGACCAAAGTGCTCCTGAAGACCTCCGCCGGGGATATCACCCTGGAACTCGATGAGGCCAAGGCGCCGAAGACCGTCGCGAATTTCGTCGACTACGTCAAGGCCGGCCACTATGCGAACACTGTGTTTCACCGGGTTATCCCGAATTTCATGATTCAGGGTGGCGGTTTCACCCCTGAGTTCCAGCAGAAGCCCGCTCCGCAGACCGTGGAGAACGAGGCGTCCAATGGGCTCAAGAACGACAAGTACACCGTTGCGATGGCGCGGACGTCGGCTCCGCATTCGGCGAGCGCGCAGTTCTTCATCAACACCAGCAATAACGGTTTCCTGAACTACCCGGGCCAGGATGGTTTCGGTTACGCGGTGTTCGGCAAGGTTGTCGACGGCGCGGCGGTGGTGGGTGCCATCGAGGGTGTGGCGACCGGTAACAAGAGCGGCCACGGGGATGTCCCGGTCGATCTGTCGGGTGTGACCATTCTGTCGGCCGAGTTGGTCTGACGCTTTCCGTTCGGAACGCAGAACGCGCCGGGTTCGAATCGAACCCGGCGCGTTGCCGTTTGCGGGTCAGGCGTCGAGGACGCGGACTTCGCGTTTGACGACGGGCGGCTGTACCGACCAGGGGAAGTTGATCCAGCGGTCGGTGGGTTTCCACACGTATTCGCAGTCGACCTCGGAGTGCGGTTTCTGGTAGATGACCGCGCAGCGCACTTCGGCGACGTGGTGAGAGCAGAAGTCGCGCACCAGTTTCAGGGTTTTGCCGGTGTCGGCGACGTCGTCGGCGACCAGGACGGTGGCGCCGGTGAGGTCGACGGCGCTGGGTACCGGCGGCAGCATGACGGGCATGTCGAGGCGCTGGTCGACGCCGGTGTAGAACTCGACGTTCATGACGTGCAGGTTCTTGACGTCGAGGGCGTAGCCGAGGGCTCCGGCGACGAAGAGTCCGCCGCGGGCGATGGACAGGATGAGGTCGGGCTCGAATCCGTCGTCGGCGATCTGCTGCGCGAGTTCGCGGCTGGCGTCGCCGAATAGTTCCCAGGTGAGTTCTTCCCGATCGCTCATTGCACTCCGTTCGTACCCGATATCGCTGACCAAGAGATCATACGTAAGGAGGTTGGGGGGCTTGGCGCCGTTTCCCCTCCCAAGGGGGGTTCGAGGGCTCAGCCCCGCCCATTCCTCCACTCACGGTTGGTGAGTGATCGTGTACCAGAGCAGGGCGATGGTGCCGAGGGCGAACAGCGGCACCAGGATGAGGGTTTCCATCTTGTTGCCGGTGCGGTCGATGATGGGGATCTGGGTTTTGATGTCGAGCGGCCACAGTAGGCGGCACCCGCGCACGGTGAGGCAGTCGCCGATGAGGTGGGCGAGCGCGCCGAGGCCGACGGAGAAGGGCAGCCAGGCGGGTTTATCGCTGATCCAGTGGTCGATGACGAAGGTGCCGCAGGTGGCGAGAATGACGACGGTGCCCCAGGATTTGATGCCGTCGCCGCTGGGTGCGAGGCCGAGGGCCTTGACGGCCAGGGCGAGGAGGAAGAATACGAGGGCGAGGGTGAAGGGCCGTCCGATCCAGTGTTCGCCCGCCCAGGTGCCGTAGGCGACGGCGCCGACGAACAGCAGGGAGTGGGTGCCGTGGCGGTGGCCGCCGGAGATCCAGGAGATGAATCGGCAGGCGTAGTGCGAAATCGGTCCGAGCACATGCGAAATGGTGCCGTTGGGGTGGTCGGCGTCGGGGAGCAGCGCGGCGCCCGCGGTGAGGAAGGTTCCCATGACCAGGTCGACCGGTCGGATCGATCCGGGTAACATTGCGGGGTAGGTCAATACGGTGAGCGGTAGCGCAGCGGCCGCCGCTGACCAGGCGAGCGCGCCGCTGGTCGCATGTGAATGTCCTAGCACCGCAAGAAGGTTAGCCGACTTGACCGGGCACCTGTCCAGGGTCGGGGGTGGGGCGAGGGGCCTTGGGTACCAGGGGATTAGGGGAGTTCTGTAGCGCCACAGTAGATCCAGTGACTTTCCAGGGGTGGCAGGGTGATCGGCTCGGTGTGAGGGATCGGACAGGGCGGGCCGTGGACGGTGGGTTCGCGGCGGTGAAATAGTCTCGGGTGGAATACGCTTTTCCGCTCAGAGAGGAACGGACATGTCGGTAGCGTCCGCGGTGAAGGATCAGATCCAGCAGGTCGGTGGGGGATACATGTTCTCCCGGGAGGCGAAGGCCTTCGCCGCGACCACCGGAGTCCAGGGATTCCTGGGTGGCTACACCCGCGGACGCGGGGGAGTGCTGGGCGATGTGGACGCCGATGTGGTGACCGCGGTGTTCGGGTTCTTCCCGGCGCATTCGGTGCGGGCCGCGTGGGAGGCCACCGCCGCGATGCCCGCGGCCAAGGGCGCGGACGGTTACCTACAGGCGTGCCAGGATTTCGGGCGGCGCAGGCTGGCGGAGTTCGATCAGGCCGAGCGGCTGGCGGAGTTGCTGGCCGCGGTCGCCGATGCGGCGGATCCGGCCGGGGTGCCGTTGTTCGCGGGCTGGCGGGCCATGCCGCGCGCCGATGACGCACCGGCGCGGGTGTCGCAGTTGATCCAGGTGCTGCGCGAGCTGCGGGGCGGGCTGCATCTGATGGCGGTGCGCGCGTCGGGTCTGACGCCATTGCAGGCGGTGCTGATCGCGGGGTCGCCGATCACCAGTGGTGAGGAGCAGGCGCGCCGGTATGGCTGGGCGGAGCCGTTCGAGGAGATCACCGCGGAGTTGAAGGGCCGTTGGATGCAGGCCGAGACGATGACCGACGAGCTGATCGCGCCCGCGTTCGCGGTGCTCGACGATGCGGCGGCGGAGTTCACCTCGCTGCTGACCGCTTGTCACGCGATGGTTTTCGCGCCTCGCTGAGGGTTATTCGAGCGCGGCCTGCCAGCCATCCCGCACGGAGGTGTGGCAGCGCCGCGGTTCGTCTCCGGCGGCGACATAGAGGGCGGTGAGCATCGGCACCGCCTGGGCGAGGGTTTCGCGGGGGAGTGGTCCGGTGGCGACCAGGGCGGTGAGCCCGTGTCCGATGATCCAGCTCTGTGTCGCGAGCTGTACGGGGTCGGTGTCGGCGCGGAATCGCTTGTCGGCCTTGGCGCGTTCGATGGCGATGACGAGGGTGTGCAGGGTCTCGTCCGCGGCGGTCGCGTCTTCGAGGTCGGCTGTCGCGTCGAACATGACCCGGTACAGGTCCGGATTGGCCAGTGCGTTGACCACATACGCCGCGCCCAACGCCGTCAGGTCGCGGACCGCGTCCCGGCTCTGCTCGACGGTGCGTAACCGGGCCGCGAGCCGGGTGGACCCTTCTTGCCGGACGGCCTGCCAGAGTCCGTCGATGCTGCCGAAGTAGGTGTAGACGGCCATGGTCGACACTCCGGTTCCGGCGACGAGGGTGCGCAGTCTGGTGTTCCTCGCCGGGCAGGTGGCTCGCGACGCCGACGGCCGCAAGGTCGGCGAGGGCGATTTCGCCGCCCAGGTCGAACAGGCCTACTTGAATATCGCCACCGCCCTGGCCGAAATCGGCGGCAGCTTCGACGATGTCGCCAAACTGACCATCTATGTCGTTGACTGGTCCGAGGAGAAAATGCCCCTGCTCGGCGAGGGTGTCGCCCGCGCCGCCGCGAAACTGGGCATCGACCCGGTCAAACCCATCACCCTGCTGGGCGTGGCCGCCCTCGGCGAACCCGACCTACTGGTGGAAGTCGAAGCCACCGCCGTCCTCGACTGAGGCCGTGTTCACCCCCGGCCCCGGCCCGCTGATCACCGATGGGGGATTGGCCACCGAACTCGAAGCCCGCGGACACGACCTGTCCGACGCGCTGTGGTCGGCGCGCCTGCTCCTGGACGCACCCGAGGAGATCCGCGCCGTCCACACCGCCTATTTCCGGGCCGGAGCCGATATCGCCACCACCGCCAGCTACCAGGCCTCCTTCGACGGGTTCGCGGCCAGGGGAGTGGACCGCACGCAGACCGCGCAATTACTCAGGCGCAGTGTCGAAGTGGCGCGCGCGGCCCGCGACGACCGCACCGACGAGCGACCCCGGTGGATCGCCGCCTCCATCGGGCCCTACGGCGCGGCCCTGACCGACGGCTCCGAATACCGCGGCCGCTACGGCCTGTCGGTCGCCCGACTGGCCGCCTGGCACCGGCCACGGCTGGAGATCCTCGCCGAAGCCGGACCCGATGTCCTTGCCCTGGAGACGATCCCGGATCTCGACGAAGCCGAGGCGCTACTGCATCTGATCGAGGGGAGTGGCATCCCGGCCTGGCTGAGCTACACACCGCACCCGCGCCGGGCAACCCCTGGCAGACGCCTTCGCCCTCGCCGCGGCAGTCCCGGAGATCGTCGCGGTCGGTGTGAACTGTTGCGCCCCCGCCGATGTCGAGACAGCGATCACCCTGGCCCGCGAGGCCACCGGCAAACCGGTCATCGTCTACCCGAACAGCGGCGAAGGCTGGGACTCGCGCCGCCGCACGTGGACCGGCCCGTCCCGGTTCTCACCGGACCACGCCGTGGCCTGGTTCGAGCACAGCGCCACCATCCTCGGCGGCTGCTGCCACGTCGGCCCGCCCGATATCGCCGCCCTGAGCCGTGCACTAGCATCCAAGACCGAACCAACCGGGGAAGGGCGATAACCCATGGCAGTCAACACGATCAACCGCATCGCGCGGCACGCGACGCTCGCCGATATCGCCGCCATGGTCCGCGACGACATCACCTTCGCCCGTATGTTCGCGACACCCGGCCAGGCGGGGGAGCTGTCCGAGCGCAACCCGATTCGCGACGCACCCGAGCAGATCACCTACACGGTCGAAGCCCCCTACGACGCATCGATCGTCATCACGATCCACGACATTCCCGAATCCTGGGCCGTGAGCCCGCAGTTGCAGGCGCTCGCCGAGGAGCTGGCCGACCTGATGAACGGTTACAACCACGACGGCGACCGGATCGGCAAACGCTTCTTCGGCAAGGTGCGCGCAGGGGATGTGACGCTGGTCTGGTAACCCCGAGGGGACCGGCTACGGTGCAGCCCCGGAACTCCAACTTAACGTAATGTAGATTATCGGTAGTCTTACGGCGTGCGCTGGAGCGGGCAATTATGTTCTGTGTCAGGTGATTTCGGCTGTGGGCCGCGCTCTGGGCTGAGCGCCCGTCCTCGGGTCGGTTCTGGCCGTGACCGCATGTGCGGTGCGATGCGATGCGCGAAACCCGCTGCCGGAAAAAGTTTTTCATCCGTCGGGCGCTCGTCGTAAATTTTCCTGATCGGCGGCGATTAGCGGATCGGGGCCCGAGTGAGGTTATGAGCCGCTCCCCTGGCTGGCCGGAGCCATTCCCTCGATACGTCACTGTGACGTATGTGGCTGGTGTGGCTCGTGGGGTGAGATTGCCGTCTGGTGGCGATACAGGCGCGGCCGGTCGTGGGAGACCCACGACCGGCCGCGCTGGGTGGCGGTTGGGTCAGCTGCGGACCTTGCCGACGATCTACAGGAGCAGGACGGCGCCGCCGAGGCAGGTGAGGAAGCTGAAGATGAGGCCGCCGCCGCGGACGTCGACGCCGAGGAGTTTGAGCAGGAAGCCGCCGAGGAGGCCGGTGCGCAGACAGGTCGCGCCGTCCTCGCCGAGTATCTCCGACCTGACCCGCGCCGAGCAACGCGAACCCTGTCAACGCGGCCAGGGGCATGCCAGGACCGCCAGCACGGCGAATCCGGCACGCCAGGGCGCGAAGCGCCGCGAGCGCGGTCCGGCGCGCGCCACCGCGGACCGTCCTGACCGTCCGGCCGGTGGCCACGCACAGATGTCGTGGCGCCTCGGCGATCTCGGCACTCGTCTGCTCGGCCCGGATCAGCGTGGGTGCGTCGCATCGAGCAGGGCCGCGTCCGGACCGGTGAGCCGACCCGGCGCGGGGCGGCGGCCGGTGATCAGGAGCAGCAGGCTGGTGGACGAGCCTTCGACCAGCGGGCCGGTGCCCACGCCCCAGGGGCCGTCGGTGGCGGCCAGGCGGTAGGCGCCGAACTTCTTGCGGGCGTGGAAGGGGAATCCGCCGTGCCAGATCCGGTCGAGGGCCACCTGAGCGGCGGGGACGGGCATCTCGCGCGGGATGCCCAGGGGGACGGCGATGTCCTGGCCGTGGACGAGCAGATCCATGAGCCGGTCGGCGGGAGTGGTGCCGATGGGGGTGGTGCGGGCGGGGATGCTGTCGCGCAGTGCGGTGAGCAGGTGCGAGGTCGGGTGGGTGTCGGCGTGGCGGATGCGGTCTCGCGCACCAGGCGGTGGAAATCGCCGCGGGCGCGCAGCAGTTCGCGCAGGATCGTGGCGAGCGAGGAATCGGCCGAGAGGATCACGTGCGCGACCACATCGCGCACGCGCCAGCCCTCGCACAGCGACGGTTGATCCCAGTCGTGCTCGGGCAGCGACTCCAGCAGGGTGACCAGGCTCGTGCGCTCGGCGGCGACGGCCTGCCAGATCTGGGCGGTGGTCATCGAAGCAGGTGCGGGTATGGACGGAACTCCTTGTCGTGAACGGTGTTCCAGTACCGTAGGAATTCCAGTCCGGTGGAGGTTCCAGCGATCGTGACCGACAACACACGCCGTGACGGCCTGGTGGGCATCGGGGAGTTGTCCCGGCGCACCGGCGTCGCGGTGCGCACCATCCGCTTCTACTGCGACGAAGGGATACTCGAGGCGCGGCGCAGCAGCGGCGGGCACCGGCTCTTCGACCCCGCCACCGTGGTCGACCGGCTACAGCTGATCCGCCGATTGCGGGCACTCGGGCTCGGGCTGGACGCGATCGGGGCCGTGCTCGCCGAAACCACCTCCCTCGCCGAGGCCGTCACCGCCGAAAGAACCGCACTCGACACCGAACTGGGTGCGCTGCACTGGCGGCGCGCCGCACTGCTGGCCGTCGAGCACGCGCCCCCGACCGACCGGGCCGCGCGGCTGGAACTGCTCGCCGCCGTCCAGAACCGCCACACCGCCCACGACACGCTCATCACCTTCTGGCGGCGCGTACTGACCCCCCTCCCGCCGCCGCTGTTCGACGGATTCGTCGCCATGAACATCCCCGCCCCGCCCGCCGACCCCACCCCCCGGCAGATCCTCGCCTACGCCGAACTCGCCACCGCCGTCACCGATCCCGCACTCCACACGGCGATGACCACCCAACTGTGGCGCCACGACCCCGGCGGCATCCGCGACAAACGCGCCCTCCTCACCGGCATCGCCGAAGCCTGCACCCTGGTCGAACCCCTGCTCCTCGCCCACGCCGAACCGCGCCCGAGCGCCGGGCTCGACCGCTTCCTCGACGCCCACGCCGCCGCCCGCCGCCTCCCCGTCACCCCACAGTTCCGGCGCGAACTACTGCACGCCGCCACCGACAACGACCCCCGCATCCACCGCTATTGGGCACTCACCACCGAAATCACCGGGACAACCACCGCCGGAGCCGCACAATCCTGGCTGCACCGGGCACTGACCCGCACAGCCGCCGCCGACGACACCCACACTCATCCGATCGCACTCGAATCCGCCTGATGGACACCAAGTCACACAGTATGGGCCCGCACACCCCCGCCGACGATCCGAACCCGCTACCGCACCCCGCCGAACTCGCGCTGTGGCAGCGCCGCGATCCCATCGACCGCATGCGCCGGGCGACGCCGCGCGACGAACTCGACGCCACCCGGTGACCACCGCGCACCCAGATGCCGCAAGCCCGCGGCGGGGTGAGGTGTGGGCGGTCGCGGCATCGATGTGGCCGCCCGCATCCAGCGGGACCGGCGGGGCGCTCAGTCCCCGCCCGCCGCGGCCGGGGAGTCGGCCCCTGACGGGCGAGCGCGGCGGTGATTACCCTGGAGCGCAAGGTTTCCCGATGCCGCACGGTCGCGGCGCCTGCGAAGGGATCGGTTGTGAGCACTGCCTACCCGCCCGGACCGCCGCTGCCGCGGGCACTGCAGACCGCCATGTACGCCAAATGGCGCGGCCCGCTGCTGCGGTTGGCGCGCCGCTACGGCGACGTGTTCACCCTGCATCTGGTGCCGCCGTACGCGGAGAACCTGGTGGTGTTCTCCCGGCCCGAGCACATTCGGGAGATCTTCGCCGCCGATCCCGCCGATCTGCATGCCGGGGAAGGCAATCGGCTGCTGGTGCACATCATGGGCGAGCATTCGGTGCTGCTCACCGACGAGGCCGAGCACGCGCGGGCGCGGCGGCTGCTCATGCCCGCCTTCTCCGGCTCCTCGCTGCGCTCCTACCGCACCATGGTGGAGGCCATCGCCAAAACCCACATCGACCGCTGGGCCGACGGCTCCACCGTGCACGCCCTGGACCGGATGAACGAGCTCACCCTCGATGTCATCCTGCAGGTGGTGTTCGGCCTGACCGAGGAACACCGCCGCGCCGAACTCGCCCCGCGGCTGCGGCGCATCGTCACTGTCAACCCGCTCATGTTCTTCGGCTGGCGGTATCCGCGGCTGCAGCGCTACGGCCTGTGGAAACGCTTCCGCGACAACCAGAACGCCATCGACGAGCTGCTGTATCGGGAGATCGCGCAACGCCGCGCCCACCCCGACCTCGACGCGCGCGCCGATGTGCTCTCGCGGCTGCTGGCCGTCGGCTCCGGTGACGACCCCGCCGACACTCCGCTCACCGATGCCGAAATGCGTGATCAGCTGCTCACCCTGCTGCTGGCCGGACACGAAACCACCGCCTCGGCGCTGGCCTGGGCCTGCCACGAACTCGCCGCCGCCCCCGACATCCAGCTCACCGCGCGCCGCGCCGCGCACGCCGGGGACGACAAATACCTCGAAGCCGTCCTCAAGGAGGCGCTGCGCCGCCGCCCCGTCATCGCCGCCACCGGCCGGAAACTGATCCGCGACATGACCATCGGCGGCCTGGACCTGCCGCGCGGCACCGTGGTCTCCACCTCGATCATCCTCGCCCACCGCAGCCCCGACAGCTATCCCGACGTCACGCGCTTCCGGCCCGAGCGCTTCCTCGACGGCAGCGTGGTCCCCCATACCTGGCTGCCCTTCGGCGGCGGCGTGCGGCGCTGCCTGGGTGCGGGATTCTCGCTCATGGAAGGCACCGCGGTGCTGCGGGAAATCCTCACCCGCTACCGGCTGTCGCTGCCGTCGGGGGAATCCACCGAACGCGAACGCATCCGCAACATCACCCACGTTCCCGCCCACGGCGCGCGAATCATCGTGACCGCCAGCGACTCCCCCGGCCCGCGGCCGTGACCCTGGTAATTCGGTGGCGCGCGCTCGCGCGCCGCGCGCATGCTCGACCCTGACATGACAGACGAACAACCAAGACTCGGCATCGATTTCGGCCGAGTGATCCAAGGCGCGGCACTCGAGCCCGGCGCCGCCGACACCGCGTTCCTCTCCGGCGGCCACGACGCCGCCATGAACACCCCGCCCAGCCCCGACGCCTTCGAGATCCTGCCCCGGCTGGTCGACCGGTTCGCCGGACACGCCTGGGTGATCTCCACATGCGGCCCCCGCGTACAACAGCGCACCCTGGACTGGCTCGACCACCACGACTTCTACCGCGTCGACAAGCGGGCACACTGCGCGCGGCTGGGCATCACCCACATGATCGACGACCGGCTCGAGGTCCACGACGCCCTGCGCGGGCTGGTGACGCACCTGTACTTGTTCGGCGCGCAGACCGAACCCGCACCGATGTGGGTGCGGCACGTGCCGACCTGGCGCGACACCGAATCCGCGGTGATCGCGACCCTGGCGCAGTGAGAGTGCTCGGTCCAGCCGCGGTGCTCAGTCCCGCGGCGGCGGGCGATGCGGCCACGGCGACAAGGCCACGAACTGCGCGCACTCCGCGCATTCGGCGATGACCGGATTGCGGCAGGCGGTCAGATGATCCAGGAAACGATCGGCGGCCCGCAGCACCTCGATGCGCTCGCGCAGTTCGGCGCGCTGATCGGCGATCAACGCCAGGCGTTCACTGTGCGCGCCGCCGCCGAGGCTGCGAATCTGCTCCAGCGACAACCCGGTTCGCTGCAGGACCCGGATCAGCCGGGCCCGATCCAGGGTCTGCTCGTCGTAATGGCGATGCCCCGACGGGGTGCGCGGGGGCGCCAGCAACCCCATCGCCTCCCAATGCCGCAGCACATGCGCCTCGATGCCGAGGACGGCGGCGGCGTCGCCGATCCGGAACGCGTCGACCATGGTCATGAAAATCTCGCCCCTTTACTTCACGTCGACCTCAAGTATTAGCGTGCGGGCATGTCCGATCCAGTACGTACCCCCAGCCTGCTCCAATGCTGCGTCGCGGCAACGGGTCTGCTCACCGGCGCGGTGCGCCCGCGCCCGGCCGATCAGCGGCTGCTGCGCTCGATCACCGATGCGGGACTGCCCACACCGGCGACCACCGTCACCGCGCTGCCGCAGGTGCCGCGGACGGTGCCGACCGCGATCGTCGTGGAAGGCACCTTCCGCCCGCGGCGCATCACCAATGCGCTCACCACCTCCCACATCGCCCATCCCCGCGCCGCGTTCCTCGTCGACCCGAGCGTGTGCGAGAACGCCGAACAGCGCGCCCTGGCCGAACTTCCCGCCGTGGTGCGGCCCCCGGCCGCCACGCTGAGCACCGTCGAGGCGCTCGCCCGGGTGCCCGGCCTGCCCGCACCGCAGTTCGCGCTGCCCACCCACGCGCACTGGGATCACGTGTGCGGGCTGCTGGACCTGCCCGGGCTGCCCGTACACCTGCACCGCGTCGAACACGACTGGGTCATGACCGGACCCATCGCCCCCGTCGGCGGGGTGCGCGACGCGCTACGCGAACGGCCCTCGGTGCGCCGGATCGCCGGGAAGGATCTGCTCACCATCACCAATACCTTCAGCGATCCGGCCGGTGCGGTCGTCTCGGTCATGCACACCACCGTCGTCGGGATCACCGGCGAGGACGTCAGCGCCGAGATCGGCGACACGATCGAGCGCGTCATCATGACCGGACTCGACGCGTCCTCCCGCACCGCGGCCGCCGACGACCTGCCCGATCCGGATCCGCAAGCCGCCGTACGCCTCTCCGACATCGCCCACACCCGCGCACCACGCACCACGCTCCGCTTCGACGACCTCACCGTCGGCGACGAGCTACCCGTACGGACCGTGCGCCTCACCCGCGGCGATCTGGTGAACTACGCCGGGGTCTCCGGGGACGTGAACCCCATCCACTGGCACGACGGTGTCGCGACGCTGGCGGGCCTCCCGGACGTGATCGCCCACGGCATGCTCACCATGGGCCTGGGCGCCGGATTCGTCACCGGCTGGCTCGGCGACCCCGGTGCCCTGACCCGCTACAGCGTCCGCCTGTCGAACTACACGGTCATCGAATCCGCCGCCCCCGGCGCCATCGAATTCACCGGCCGCATCAAATCCCTCGACCCCGCGACCCGCACCGCCGTCGTCGTCATCGTCGCGAAGTCGTCCGGCCGCAAGGTTTTCGGCCTCGCCACGGCCGACGTCCGCCTCGCCTGACCTCCGGTTCCCCACACGGGGTGCGGATTTCGGCCGCCGAGGCGCGCGCCGCCCGGTGACGAGCTGGCCTCGTCCGCCGCGTCGACGCGGTCGCCCGGACCCGGTGTGCCGGACGGGATTGCGTGTCGCCCGGGCTCAGCGCGGCGGGTCCGATGGTGTGTCGCGCCGTGCGAGGACTTCGTCGAGTTGGCGTTCCGCGCGTTCGGCGCGGGCGAGGGTTTGCGCGCGGGCGTCGTCGAGGGCGGCAATGCGCTCGGCGGCCTCGCGGCGCGCGGTGTCTCGGGCCGCCGCGGCTTCCGCGCGCAGCGCCCGAATCTCGGCCTCCGCTGCCGCGCGCGCCGCGAACACGTCATCGGCCGCCTGCTTGGTGACCCGCTCGAGCTCGCGCAGCGCGTCATCGCGCGCCCCCGCCGCCTCCGCAATCCGCGCCTCGGCCGCCACCGCCGCATCCTCGGCCGCCGACTCCGCCGCCGCCCGCGCATCCTCGGCCTCCCGCCGCGCCCGCTCCGCGGCCACGGTCGCCACCTCCGCCTCCGCCACCGCCGGATCGGCCAGCGTCGACAACTCCGCCACCGCCGCCTGCAACGTCGTCCCGAGCTGATCAGCCAACCCCCGAAACTGCCCCAGCAACTCATCGGCCCGCAACCGCGCCACCGTCACCGGCCCCTGTTTCGTCACAGTGACGTTCGCAACCGACCCCCCCACCTTCCCCCTCCTGCCGCCGCTGCCGTTCCCGCCACGCCCGCCACCGCGTGTGATCGGGATGATCGCAATACTCCGAGGGCCGCCCCGGCCCCCCCACCCCGCTTAATCGGTTTCGTACACCCCGGATAACTGCAAATCGCCGTAGCCACCCTCAAATCGTAGCGTTGGTTTCGTCATTTCCAACGGAACAACACGAAACGAAACCTAAACCGCCCCAATCAACCCCCCGCCGTCCTGACCTCCGATAAGTGAATTTATCGGAGGTCAGGACTTGACCTCTCCTTCAATCGACCGGCCCAACAATACGTTTCGTTTGGTTTATCCAATCGAAACGAAACCACAACGAATCCCGACGAAAACTGGGCTCGCATGTACGCCCGTACCATTCCGAGGATTGGAGATGACGACACGTCAACGATCGCGACCTAGTTTTCCGCCAGTCGCTTCAGCAGCCGATCGTGCACCGCCGTCGGCAACAGATCGGCGATGTCGCCGCCTGACGCGGCGACCTGCTTGACCAACGAGCTGGACACGAATCCGACAGCCGGGTCACAGGCGATGAAGTAGGTATCCACGCCGCCGAGTGTGCGGTGTGCCCGTGCCATGGGCTGCTCGTAGTCGAAGTCGTTGCCACCCGCACATTCCCGAGATTGGCGGTGACCTCCTGCAGCATCTCCACGCGCTCGTCGATGGTGAACATCGTCTTCTTACCCGAATTGACCATGACCGCCACCACTAGCTCGTCGAACTGAGCCGCCGCACGCTCGAACACGTCGACATGACCTTTGGTCACCGGGTCGAAGGATCCAGTGCACAGCGCTCTCGGCATGGCTACAGAAGGTACCGCCTGCCGGGCGGGATACAGTGCGCTGGACCAAGTCGACGGATTCGGAAGGGCGGAGGTTGGAATGTCCGACGCGGAGCGGGTGAGCTGGGAGCATCTGAAGACGCGGGTGCCGAGTGAGGCCGAGCGGGAGGCGTTGCGGGTGGAGTTGGTAGGGCGGGCGTTGGCTGTTGCGCGGGATGGGTGGGAGGCGCATCGGGGGGAGTGGTCGGATGGGGAGGTGGCGGGGGTGGCGCTGTTGTTGGGGGAAGCGGGGGTGTTGGAGGAGGTCGAGGAGGTTGAGGGGTCGGTGCTGACGCGGTTTGCCGGGCAGCTGTACGGGTTTCATGGGGCGCGAAAGGATATCGAGGCAGGGCTGGTTGGGACGCAGGCGTGTTTCGCGGCGGCGCGCGCCGAAGTGGATACTCGTGGACTAGACGGATGAGTCGGCGGGGAAACGTCACGTGACGTGGATGTCGGCGGGGTGGTCGACCTGACCGATCGCGACACGACACGGTCAATCCGCGCCCACCCCGCCCAACTGGCAACTCGGATCACAGCCGCCGATACACACTGAGGCACTGGCGGAGTGGTCCCCGCCAGCTGGCCCGGAGCGGTGCGACATACCCGCGGCGTCGCGCGAAAATCCGCACCCCCTCGGTGTCCGTGTCGGCCGGACTCTCGGCCGACACGGACACAGCGCCCGCCGACCCGCGGGCACCGCCCGGGCCCCACCACGCCACCCGACACGCGCCACCGGGCGAGCGCCGATCTCCGTGTTCCCGGATGCTGATTCGGGTCAGGGTTCGACGGGGTGGCCGTTTTCCAGGTAGGACGTGACGCCGGTGGTGCGGGCTTCGAGGGCGGCTGCTACGCGGCGGGCCAGGACGGCGGGGAGGCGGTGGGCGCAGTCGGTGGGGTCGCACCAGGCCCAGTTGCGGAGTTCTTCGGACTGGAGGCGGATGGCGGCGATTCGGTCGGGGGGGTAGGAGGCCGCCGTCGAAGAGGAGCATGATGCCGTCGGTGGGGTAGGGGCCGGGTGGGACCCAGTCCAGGACCAGCAGGCGGCCGGGGGTGATGGTGAGGGCGAGTTCTTCGGTGATTTCGCGGGTGGCGGCGGTGCGGGGGGATTCGTCGGCTTCGACGACGCCGCCGGGGAGTTCCCAGTAGTCCTTGTAGGTGGGTTCCACCAGCAGGACGCGGTTGCGGTCGTCGACGAACAGGACCCCGGCGCCCATGCGTTTGCGGGGCAGGGTCGCGAAGTAGTCGGCGCGCGCATTGTCCACGGGCGCAACAGTATCCGGTGCGGAGACGGACGGGTACCCGATTGCGCGCCGGTTGCGTGAGCTGCTGGGAGACGATCACCGGTGCTGGAGCCGCGGGAGGAAGTCGCCGAGAGGATGCGCGGGCCCGCGCCTACAGTGGCTGGGGTGAGCGGTGATCTGCCGGTGACGGTGGTGCGGACGGGAGACGGGCCCGAGGTCGTGCTGGTGCACGGCGGGGCGGGGCCCACGGCGACCTGGGCGGGGCTGGAATCGTTGCGGGCGCGGTGGACGCTCGCGGCGGTGTATCGACGCGGGTTCGCGCCGAGCCCGGATCCGGTGGGCGGCGGCCAGGATTTCGAGGTCGACGCCGAGGATCTGGCGGCGGTGTTCGGGACGGCGCGCCCGCATGTCGTGGCCCATTCCTACGGCACCCTCGGCACATTGATCGCGGCGGGGCGGCGACCGGAGTCGGTGCGGTCGCACCGGGTTTCGCCGACCGGATGGAACGCTTCCTCGCCGCCGTGTGAGGTCAGCGTCCGGCGGTGGCGAGCGGGAAGGCCGAGGGGCAGATGTCGTGGCGGAAGCGGGCCAGCGCATCGAGTTTCTGTTCGAGGGTGGCGTCGGGACCGTAGTACAGCATCCACGGCATGGTGATCGCGTGGGTGATGCCCGCCGCCTCGGCCGCGGCGAAGCGGTCGTCGCCGAGGGCGTCGGTCAATGGCGCCAGGATCGAGAAATCCGCCAGGGGCAGACCGTGTTCGGTGCGATAGCGGCGCAGCGTGGTGGCGACCTGCATCGCCTCGTCGAGGGTCATGCGGTCGCCGATCCAGCCGTCGTAGCGCGCGGCCCGGCGCAGCGCCACCTCGGTCAGGCCGCCGAACAGTATCGGGATCGGCGGTGGGGTGGGCGTCATCTCCAGGCGCGGAGTGCGGTAGTGGCGGCCCTCGAAGCGGGTCCAGCCCGGTGACCACAGCTCACGCATGAGCGCCACCATTTCCTCGGTGCGCGCCCCGCGCCCGTCGAATCGCGCACCCAGCAGCGCGAACTCCTCGGCGCACCAGCCCGCGCCCAGCCCCAGCTCGACCCGCCCGCCCGCGAGCACCGCCGCGGTGGCCACGGCATTGGCCACCGTGTACGGATCACGCAGCGCCGCAACATAGACGGTGGTGACGAAGCGCAACCGGCGCGTGCACGCCGCCAGGGCGCCGATCAGCGCCCACGGGTCGGGTCAATCGGTGAACGGCGCCCAGCGCCGCTGCCCGTCCGCGGAATACGGGTAGGGCGTGTCCAGGGGCTCGAAGTTGACCGCGTGGTCGGGGATGCCGACCCCGGCGTAGCCGAGTTCATCGGCGGCCCTGGCGATTTCGACGATCTCCGGAATCTCGACCAGGGCCAGGCTGATATAGAACTTCATCACCATCGCACCGGCAGTTTCGTCAGGCCGCCGGTGAAGATCTCCGCCCGCTCCGAGAGCGCGGCCGGGTCGACCGCCAGGGTCATGGTGGGGAATCGCGACACCAGCTGCCCGAAGGCGACCTGCAGTTCGATGCGGGCCAGCGGTGCGCCGATGCAGTAGCGGGCGCCGTAGCCGAACAGGAAGTGCGCGGCCTCCTGCCGGGCGATATCGATGGTGTCGGGATCGGTGAACACCGCCGCGTCGTGATTGGCCGAGGCGATGCCCAGCAGCACCAGCTCCCCCGCCGCCACCCGCGCGCCCCCGATCTCGAGATCGTCGCGGGCATAGCGCGGCATGCTGCTGGCATTGCAGGCGCGCAGCAACTCCTCGGTCGCGGTGACCACCAGCGCCGGGTTCTCGTGCAGTGTGCGCCACTGGTCGGGGTTTTCGAGCAGCATGAGCACACCCGCGCCGATCTGCACCGCGGAGGTTTCGTGCCCGGCGAACAGCAGCACCATGGCATGCATGGCGATCTCGTCGTCGCTGACGTCCGCGACCGCGCACAGCCGCGACACCACATCGTCGCCGGGCGTGCGGCGCTTGGCCTGCACCAGTTTCAGGCAGTAGGCGTACAACCCGGCGTACCCCTGTTCGACCTTGGCGCGGTCGCGGACATGACCGACCTGTTCGACCCATTCGCGGAACTCCTCGCGCTCCTCGTAGGGCACGCCGAGCAGCTCGCAGATCACCAGCAGCGGCAACGGCAGCGACAGCGCCGCCTGCAGATCGGCCGGAGAGCCCTGCTCCTCCATGGCGTCGAGCAGTGCGGTGGTGATCTGCTCGACGCGCGGGCGCAGCTCCCGCATGCGTTTGGGCGAGAAATGCGGTTGCAGCAGCGACCGCATGCGCGCGTGATCGGCGAGCTCGGTGTCGAAATTGCCGATCGGCCCGCCCGAGAACGCCGCCTGCCCCAGCCGGGGCGCGGTCTCGGGGGTGCGGTGCGAACGGCCCAGGCGCGGTTCGGTGAACAGCTCACGCACCTGCTGATAGCCGGTCACCAGCCAGGCGTCGTCGCCGGTGGGTGTGGTGACCTTGGTGACCGAGGGCACCGCCGCGCCGGTGACCGGGCAGGTGGCGGCGGGGGTGGAATTCTGCATGACGAGCTCCTCTGCGGGTGTTACTGGGTGGGCGCGGCATGGGCCGTGCCGAGGCCGGTGTCGACGGTGTCGAGAATCGAGAGCCACTGGGCCACAATCGTGTTCACCCGTTCGGCGCCGAGCCCGCCGGTGGGCGAATGTACCGAGTAGTGCACCCGCGCCCCGTCCTCGCCGCGGTAGCCGCCGAGCAGAATCGCCAGATCGAAGCTGCCCAGCCGGGCCATATCGCGGGAGCGGGCCGCGGGGAGGTGGCCGCCGAGTTCGCCGACGAAGTTGAAATAGAACTTCGGGTTGCGGAAGGTCTCGAACCGCGCGCGCAGATCGGGGTGATACCAGCGCAGCAGCATGAAATCCTCGGGCGCCTGCGGGAATTCGGCCATGGCGTGGCGCATGCGGGCGGCGTGGCTGCCGGTGGTGGCCGCCAGCAGCCACGGGTAGTCGTCGGAGAGCCAGCCGACGGTGCGGCTCAGATCGGTGCCGGGACGCAACCGCGCGTAGCGGCCGTGTTTTTGCACCTGGATCGGGCGCGCGGCACCGAGGACATCCTCGACGGCGAGGCCGAGGGCGACCAGCAGGATGCGGGTGTAGGTGGCGTCGAAGGCGGCGGGCAGCTCCTCGAACAGCCGCGCGGCCCGGGGCCCGTCGATGACCGCGTCGAGATAGACCGGGTCCGGTGTCTCCGCCCGCGTGGTGCGGGCGGGTTCGGGATCGCAGGTGGCCCACCAGTAGTCGAGTTCGCCGAGGCGGGTGCGGGCGTGCTCGGTGAGGAACGCCGCCCACTCGGAGCTGGTCGTGGTCTCTGGTGGCAGCGCGAGGGGCGCACCGGATTCCCAGTGGCTCACATAGGCGGTCATATCGCCCCACAGCACCCACAGCGCCACCGCATCGCAGGCCACGTGATGCACGGTGAGCAGCAGGATGTTTCCGCCCGCGGGGCGGGTGAACAGGGCTGCGGTCACGACCCGTCCGGATTCGAGGTCCAGGCGGGCCTCGTTGACGGCGGTCTCGGCCGCGATCACCACCCCGAAGTCCGCGTCGGCAAGCGCGCTGATGTCGACGGTGCGCAGATCGATCCGGTCCTGGTCGATCTCACCGCCGGAGGCGGGCAGGATCTCCCAGGCAGCGTCGGGGCCGAATGTGTAACGGCTGCGCAGGGTCTCGTGGGTGTCCATGAGCGCGTTGATCATGGCGCGCGCCGCATCGGCGCCCATGGCAGCCGGGACCGGGAAGGGCATGGTGATGCCGAAGGCCCCGGGATCGGTGTCCCACTGCAGGAATCGTCGGGCGGCGGCGGGCAGGTGGCCGATACGGGGTGTGGTCATCGTGGCTTCCTCGAACGTGCGGACATCAGAAGGGAGTGGTGTTGAACGGTGCGCGCGAGGTGGCGAAGGCTCGCTCCAAGGCCGCGGCCGCACCGGGGGTGAGCTCGTCGACGCGGCCCGCGCGCTGCAACTCCCCGACCGTGTGCGCCCCGAAGTAGACGGTGGTCAATTCCAGGGGGTCGGCGCGCGCATCATCGGGGGCGGGTTCCCAGCGCCCGACACCGTCGGCGATGTCGAGGGTGTAGCGGCCCGCACTCATCCCCCACGGGTCGGCGACCTCCACCACTCCGGTGAACCCCGCGGCGAAGCTGCGCGCGCCGATGGCCGTGGGCAGGTTGATGATCCACCCCCACACGCCCGCGTCGACGCCGGTCACCGCGGCGGTGCGCGGATCCTCGAGCAGCAGCGGCAGCGGATCGTCCAGGGCGGTGTCCACGTGGATCTCGGCGCATTCGCCGTGGCCGAGCAGACAGCGCAGCAGCTCGCGCCGGGCGCTGACGGTGAGCGCGCACAGATCACGCACCCGCACGGTGTCGCCGACGAGGTCGTAGACCACATACCCGTCGGGGTGCACGAGCGCGAAGTCCTCGCCACCGAAGGCGCTGGGCCAATAGAACTCGCCGCGTGCCAGCGCACCCGGGGTCTCACGCTGCCAGCGCGCATGGATCCCGCGCAGCGCGTCCCGGCACTCGGCCACCCGCACCTCGCGCACCACCGACGAATCCGGTTGCGCCGCACGCAGGGCCGACCGGCGGCGATCGAGGACCAGATGCCGCGTATAGGTCGTCACGCCCAGATACGGGTAGGTGCCGCCGGGTCCGGGCATGGCCGCGAACACCTCCGCGCCGGACTCGGCGGCGATCGCCATCAACTCGGCCTGCACCTTGGCGTAGATGCCGCGCTTCTGATGCGTGGTCGCCACCATGCCCTGCGCGCACGCCGCCACCGCGAGCTGCGCGCCGCCGGGCACCGTCACGGTGCTGCGCATGATGGCGGCGGTGCCGACCAGGCGCGGCGCTCGCGGGTCGACGACATCCTCGACCACCGCGATGTCCTCGAGCCGGAACTGCCGCTTCCAGGCCGCGAAGTCCTGGGTCTTCACCCCGCCGAAGGCGCGCGCGTACCGGTCACGCAGGGCCTCCCAATCCGATTCGACGGCGCGGCGGGTGCGGATGCCGTCGATGGTGCGGCGCTCCCAGTCCGCCATCAGGTCCGAGGTCATGTGAGAGTTCCTTCCGCGCTGCGGGATCGGGCGTGGGCACGCACCTTGGCCAGGGCCGTGAGCAGATCGTCGATATCGGCGCGCGCGCCCAGCAGCACACTGTGGTGCACGAGCAGGGTGTGGTCGCGGTAGTGGTCCGCGCCGGGATAGGCGCGTCCGGCCGCGCGGTCGGCGGCGCGGTCGGCGGCGCGGCGCCACAGCCGGGCGAAGCGTGGTTTGGTGTGCGGGCGCAGCAGGGTGCTGCGGTGCAGGGGGTCGCGCGGCGGATACACCTTGGTGCCCAGTTCGGCGGTGAGCGCGGCGGCGACCTGCTCGATCGGCATGGCGCCGAACGTGCCTGGCGCGCACCGGATTCCGTACTCGTAGATGGCGCGGCGGTCGACCTGCGCGGGCACCGGCACCGGCGACAGTCCTCCGATGGCGGTCAGGCCCGCCGCGAGTTCGGTGGCGCGGAGCTGCCGCCGGGCGTGCTGGGCGTCGAGCCGGGCCAGCTGATCGAGCAGCCCGGCCGCGGTCAGTTCCGAGAGGCAATAGTTGGCGCCCATGACCGCGCCGAGCTCGACGAGTTCGTATTCCCCGGCGGCGGGTGCGTGCGCGGTGTAGCCGCGCGAGTCGGCGCGCAGCATGAGCATGCGCTCGTAGAGGTCGCGGCGGTCGGTGGCGGCCGCGCCCGCCTCACCGCCCGCGAGGGTCTTGGCCGCGCCGAGACTGAAGACGCCGATCTCGCCGAAGGTGCCGACAGCCTGTCCGGCCCAGCGGGTTCCGTGTGCCTGCGAGCAGTCCTCGATCAGGGCGATCCCGGCGGCGCGGGCCACCGCCACGACCTCGTCCAGCCGCACCGCGGTGCAGGCCAGATGCACCGCGATGACGGCCTTCGTGCGCGGGGACAGCGCGGCGCGAAGCTGCTCGCCGGTCAGGCATCCGGTATCGGGATCGACATCGGCCAGCACCGGCAGCGCACCGACCCGCAGTACCGCGGTGGCGGGGGCGACCCAGGTCATGGCGGGCACGATCACCTCGTCGCCGGGCCCGATCCCCAACGCCTCCAAGGCGATGACCAGCGCACCGGATCCGTGGTCGACACCGACACCGTGGGCCGCGCCGAGGTAGGCGGCGAAGGCCTCACCGAAGAGTCGTTCGCGCGATTTGCCGCCGGTGGGGCTGTACCAGCTCACCGACCAGCGATCCGAGCGCAGTGCGGCCAGCAGCGCGGCTTCGGTGCGCTCGTCGTATTGCGGCCAGCGCGGCCAGGGTGTGCCCGCGCGCACCGGTGTGCCGCCGTGAATCGCCAGCATGTCCGGCCCCTTCACACGCCGACCGCGGGGGCCGGTGCGGCCGGTTGGGCGATCACGTCCAGGGCCGCACGCACCTCGGCGAGCGAAACATGGGTCAGCGGAACGTCTCCGGTGTGTTCGGGGCGGCCCAAGGAGCGCAACAACACGAACGGCACCGCGTCCGGGCGGGTGTCGAGATAGCCCTTCTTGTTGTCCTCGGCCACCACCGCCAGCACCTGCTCGAGGCGCACCGTGCCGGGCAGGGCGGGTTCGACTTTGAGACCGGTGACGATCTCGTAGTGGATGCTCACCTCGTCGTCGGAGAGCCACCCGCGCGCATGCGAGATGTGCGCGGCCACCAGCATTCCCACAGCAATCGCCATTCCGTGCGGAATGCCCGCCGCCCCGCGCGCCCGGTGATCGCATATTTCGATGGCGTGCCCGACCGTGTGCCCGTATTCCAGCACCAATCCGGTCCCACGCTCAAACGTGTCGTCGCGGGTGACCGCGGATTTCGCGGCAATGCTCGCATCCAACAGCCACAGCAGATTCTCCGGGGCGGCGAGATCGTCGCTCGCGATGACCGTGCGCAGCGGCTCCAACGCCGCGGGCTGAATCGCCAAGCAGTTCTTCGCCATTTCACACAATCCCGACCGCAATTCCCGTGCGGGCAGGGTCGCGAACAATCGCACATCGGTATAGACGGCAGTCGGCGCGTAGAACGTGCCGATATGGTTCTTGCCGACGCCGCTGTTGATGGCCTGCTTGAGCGAGAGCACCGAATCCATGGCCGCGATGGTGGTGGTCGGCACATGCACCAGGCGCACGCCGCGGAACAGCAGATTCGCCATCAGCCCCGCCAGATTGCCCGGCACGCCGCCACCGAAGGACACCACGATCGAGCGCCGGGTGATGCCCGCGCGCAGCGCCGCCTCGAGATGAGCCGACAGGCACGACAGGTTTTTCATCGATTCCCCGGCCGGGTGGGTGAGCACGATCGACGCGATACCGTGGGTCAGCAGCGCGATTTCCCCGGCATACAATTCCGCCAGCAGATCATCGGTGACCACCACCAGTTTGTCGGGGCCGTATTGCGCTATCGCGCTCGCGATCTCGGCCATACAGTTCTCGCCGGAATAATAGGGAATCGATTGCTCGCCGATCCTGATCGTGCGCGAACGCAGTCCCGCGGTGCCGGAATAGGTTGCCGTGCTTGCCATTTCCGTGCTCACTCCTGCTGTGGTGCCATTCGCGGATGAATCGACCGGCTTCGATGCCGCACCCGCAGTGCAAATATCGAATGCGAGGTCTCGATTTGGCAACCGCTGGGATACCCCAGTCATGACCACGCCCGCGCGCCGGTACCACCGGGCGGGTGCGCGCCGCGGCGCGGTGCTACCGGCAGGGGTCGCGCGAATCTGCGGCTCGCCGCGAAATCCCGCACCGCGCCCGCCTATCCTGAGGCGGACGAACGGGTACGGACGAGGACGGGCAACGGGAATGTCGGTGGCTGACAACGAAATCGGTGCCAGCACCGCCGATGAGCTGCGGGCGCCGAGCCTGGCCGAGTTCGTGCGCGAACGCCGCGGCCGCGCCAGCGCCGCCCACCCCGGCGGACTGACCCGCAAACAACTGGCCGAGGCCACCCACGCCAGCCTCGGCTATATCGCCAAGATCGAACAGGGTGAGGCGCTCAATCCGGGCCCGGCCGTCCTCGACTCGCTGGCCACGGTGCTGAAACTGGACGTGGCCGAACGCATCCACCTCTACCATCTGGCGCAGCAGCGTCCGGCGCTGGCGCCTCCGCCGGTGCTGCGCCGCGCCGACACCGAGGCGCGGCCGGTGCGGGTCCTGCTCGACGCGCTGCTGCCGCATCTGGCAGCCGCCATCGACGACGGCTGGCATGTGGTGGACTGCAATGCCGCCCTCGATGCCGCCCTGCCGGGGCTGGCCCGCAACGTGCACGTACTGCGGTGGATGTTCACCGATCCGCGGGCGCGCATGGTCGTCGAGGAATGGGAGCGCGAGGCGGGGCTGATGGTGGGGCGCTTCCGCGCCTACGCCGCCGGGGCCCCCGATCGCGCCGAGATCGACGCGCTGCTGCGCGAACTGGGCGAGCACCCCGACTTCCGGCGGCTGTGGGCCGCCGGGCACGTGCACATCGGGCGCTCAGATCCCGGGTTCACACTCCGTAATCCCAAGACCGCCACCGTGTTCGACGTGCGCGTGCAACGCTATCGCGGCACCCCGCCCGGGCCCGCGCACCAGCTGTTCATCGGACTGGTGGACGCGGGGTGAGCGGCCGGGTGAGCGGCTACGGCAAACCGTCGAGGAAGGCGCGCAGCAGCGGATTCACCTCGCCGGGATGGGTGAGATTCGGTGTCATCGACGCCCCGGCGATGGTGTGCACCGTCGTCGGATTGCCCAGCGCCCGCGCCATCTCGGCCATCTCCCCGGCGTCGTTGGCCTGGTGGGCCAGCCCGCGGATGACCAGCGCCGGGCAGTCGATCTCACCGAGCAGGTCGAGCACCGAATCACGATTGATCAGACACTCCGCCGCCGCCCGCACCCGGGCGCGCTCGGCCGCGAGCCATTTCTCGCGCCACGGTTTCTGATCCTCGGCCGTCGCGCCGATCATGAGCGAGGACACCATCTTGATGGTCGGCGCCAGCGGGACCTCCCCGGTCCACGCGTCGATCACCTCCCGGTAGCCGATCTTGCGGTGCGCGGGCATGGCGGTCGCGGTGGAGCCGATGACGATCAGCCCGGCCACCCGCGGATGGGCCAGCAGCGCCATGCGCACCGCCGTGAACCCGCCGTGCGCCACCCCGCCCACCACGACCCGCTCCAAGCCGAGCGCGTCCACCACCGCCCACGCATCGCGCGCCAGATACCAATAGCTGAACGGGGTTCCGGGATCCTCGCTGGGGCCGTGCCCGCGGGAGTCGATCGCGATCACCCGATACCGCGGCGCCAGCGCCCGGGCTTACGGGGCGAACATCTCCTGATCCATGAACAAGCTGTGCCCCAGCACCACCGCTCGTCCCTCGCCCCCGGTATCCGTGTAATGAATCCGCACGCCCCCACTCACGACAAACGGCATTCGCCCACTCTCTAATTCGTCCACAGAACCGCTTCACGCTATCGCACACACGGGCGAACCCGGCCGCCTCGACGGACTACGTACCCATGTGGTCGAGCTATGAAACCTGCTCCGCCCGAGCGGAATTGGGCCCTCAGCCGCTCAGCGCCACCCGGCGCGCCGCCACCGGATAGGCCGCACCCGCCAGCCGCGGCAGCGGGTCCAGGCGGTCGGGGCCGGGCCGCACCCAGACGGTGCGATGCCATTCCAGATGCAGGTGCGGGACCACGTCGCCATTGGTGCCGCGGTCGGGATTGACGGTGGCGATGCGCTCGGCGGCCTCCACGCGCCGACCCACCCGGACCTCGGGGCGGACGTGACCGTAGACGGTGGTGCCGCCCCCGTCGGCGGCGGGATGATCGATGACCACCCACAGCCCAAAACCCGTTGCGGCGCCGGAGTGCACGACATACCCGCCCTGGCAGGCGAACACCGGCCGCCCGGCGGAACCGCCCGGGAACCCGAAGTCCACACCCCAGTCGAAGCCGCCCGCGCGCGGACCGAACGGGGAGGTGACGATATGACCGAATTCCAGCGGCCAGATCTTCGGCGCCATGTAAACCTCCCTGTGTTCATTGTCGCGGAATCGGCCACGGCTTGCGGGCGCTCTCGCCGATCGGATTGGCTGTCCTGCAGCAGAACTGACCATTCGGATATTTCAGGAGGACGCATGCGATCCATCACCACCGGCGCCGTCGCGGTGGCCCTGGCCGCCACCGTGGCCACGGCGGGTCCGGCATGGGCCGAGGAGCCCGCGCCGGAGCGCTCGGAGGAGAACATCTCGGTGGATGTGACCCTGCTGGGCTGCTCGATCGGCGCCGGGCTGGGTGGGGATCTGGTGGTGGCGCTGGCGGCGGGGCGGGGTTCCAGCGCCACCATCCAGTCCGGGCTGGCGGCGCGGCTGCGCGCTGCGGGATGCTTGCCGTGGACATGATCGGTTGAGCGCGGGCCCGCCCGCGGAAGGAGGGCACATGTCCGAGCACGCGGTGTTCGTCACCGGCGCCGGAGCCGGGATCGGGCGCGCCATCGCGCAGCGGTTCGCGGCCGCGGGGTGGACGGTCGGGCTCTACGATATCGACGCCGCCGCCGCGGAAACGGTCGCCGCCGAGATCGGCGGCCCGACGGTCACCGGGAGCTTCGACGTGACCGATCCCACGGGCTGGCAGGACGCCCTGGCCGGGTTCACCGCGGCGACCGGGCGCCTGGATGTGCTGGTGAACAATGCCGGAATCCTGGTGTCGGGGGCATTCGGGGAGATTCCGCTGGCCGCCCAGCATCGCGTGCTCGACGTGAACCTCAAGGGCGTGCTCAATGGCTGTCATTGCGCGCTGCCGTATCTGCGGGCGACCCCGGGCAGCCGCGTGGTGAACCTGGCCTCGGCCTCGGCGCTCTACGGCCAGCCCGGTCTGGCCGCCTACGCGGCGTCCAAGGCGGCGGTGCGCAGCCTCACCGAGGCCCTGGATCTGGAATGGCGCCATCTCGGCATCGGGGTGTCGGATGTGCTGCCGCTGTTCGTGGCCACCGACATGATGGACGCGGTGAATCGCGGTGCGGACAGTGCAAAGTCGCTCGGCGTGCACCTCACGGCCGCCGATGTGGCCGAGCAGGTGTGGCACGCCGCGACCCGCACCCGGGCCTTGGACCCGCATCAGCTCGTCGGGTGGCAGACCAAACTGCTCAATGCGGGCATGACGATCAGTCCGGGCTGGCTCAACCGGTTCGTGGTCGGGCGGCTCTCGCATGCCGACACGCTCGGCGAGCCACGCTGAGGATTCGATTCCGCACCCGGCACCGATTCGAACATGTGATCGATTCGACGGCGGGTATTCCGCCCTCGTATGCGAACATATGTTCGCGTCGGGATCCGAGGGAGGTGGTCGGCGCCCCGCGCGGGCGTCGATTCTGCATGCGGATCTGGACTCGTTCTATGCCTCGGTCGAACAGCGCGACAATCCGCGCTTGCGGGGGCGGCCGGTGATCGTGGGCGGCGGGGTGGTGCTGGCGGCCAGTTACGAGGCCAAGGCGTTCGGGGTGCGGACGCCGATGAATGCCGGGCAGGCGCTGCGGCTGTGCCCCAACGCGATCGTGGTGCCGCCGCGCATGTCGGCGTATGCGCAGGCCAGTAATGCGGTGTTCGAGATATTCCGGGACACCACCCCGGAGGTGGAGGGGATCTCCATCGACGAGGCGTTCCTGGATGTGGGCGGTTTGTGGCGGATCGCGGGGACGCCGGTGGAGATCGCGCGGGCGCTGCGGGCGCGGGTGCGCACGGAGGTCGGGTTGCCGATCTCGGTGGGGGTGGCGCGCACCAAATTTCTGGCCAAGGTGGCCAGCGCGGTGTCCAAACCCGATGGGCTGCTGGAGGTTCCGCCGGAGGGGGAGCTGGCGTTCCTGCATCCGCTGCCGGTGGAGCGGTTGTGGGGCGTGGGCGAGGTGACCGCGCGGGAATTGCGCGAGCGCGGGATCACCACGGTCGGGCAGTTGGCGGAGATGGGTGAGGGGCCCCTGGCCGCGGCGCTGGGCGGCGCGTCGGGGCCGCATCTGCACGCGCTGTCGTGGGCGCGCGATCCGCGCCGCGTCGATACCGGGCGGCGGCGCCGGTCCATCGGCGCGCGCGCCCTCGGGCCGCGCCCGCGCGGCGACGACGAGATCGAGGCCTATCTGCACGGTCTGGCCGATCGGCTCGGGCGACGGCTGCGCGCCGCCGATCGACTGTGCCGAACGGTGGTGTTGCGCATGCGATTCGATGATTTCGGGCGCGCCACCCGCTCCCATACACTGGCCGAGGCCACCGACAGCGGCACGGCCATTCTGCGCGCGGCGCGCACCCTGCTCGACGCCGCGCTGCCCCTGATTCACGAGCGCGGGCTGACCCTGATCGGGCTGTCGCTGACCAATCTCGAGAACGCCGACAGCATGCAGCTCACCTTGCCGCTCGAGCCGCGCGGCGCCGCCACCCTCGACTCGACGCTGGACGCGCTGCACGACCGGTTCGGCGCGGGCGCGGTCACCCGGGCGGCGCTGCTGCGCCGGGGTGAGGGCATGTCGGTGCCCATGCTCCCGGACTGAAGGGCGCGCCTGGCGCAGGGAGTCCGCGACTTGTGCTGCTGCGTCCACACCTGGCTCGCCGATCCCGATTGTCACGTGATGGCGCGCGATACTCGCAGGTGTCACCCGATCGTTCACACACGAAGGGGAACAATCGTGACGACCATCGTGATGACCGGCGGCAGTTCCGGTTTCGGCGCACTCGCCGCCCAGCAGCTCGCGCGGTCCCCCGGCATGCGGCTGCTGCCGGGTGCGCGCTCCGCCGCCCCCGATACCCTCCCGCTGGATCTGGCCCGGCTGGATTCGGTGCGCGCCTTCGCCGCGCAGGTCCGCGCGCGCCTGGGCGATTCCCGCATCGACGTCCTGGTGTTGAATGCCGGGGGCATCCGGCCCGACGACACCGGCCGCACCCCCGACGGGTACGAAACCACCTTCGCCGTCAATCACCTCGCCCACTATCTGCTGCTGCGGCTGCTGCTGCCCGCCGTCGCCGACAAGGCGCGAATCATCCTGACCACCAGCGGAACCCACGATCCGGCCACCGGCGCGAGCCTGGCAGTCCCGCGCCACGCCGACGCCGAACTGCTGGCCCACCCCGACCGCGATCCGGAGCGCGATCCCCGTCCCGCCACAGCGGGCCAGCACGCCTACACCGCCGCCAAACTCTGCGCCGTGCTCACCGTGCGCGCCCTGCACGCGCACCCCGGCCTGCGGGCCCGCCATCTCACCGCGATCGCCTACGACCCGGGTCAGGTCTTCGGCACCGGGTTGGCGCGAGATCTGGCGCTGCCCCTGCGCATGGCATGGTCGGTGTTCGGTGGTCCGCTGGGCGCGCCCATCCGCCGCTTCAGCCCCACCCGCAATACGCGATCGGCCGCCGCCGACGCCCTGGCCAGTCTGGCCCTCGGCGCGGTCACACCTACGCCGCACTGCGCCGCGGCCACCTCACTTGGATCGACCCGTCCACTCTGGCCCGCGACGACGCACTGGCACAAGCACTGTGGACCGACAGCGCCCGCCTGACCGGAGTGCCCGCCGACATCACCTAGCCCCGAGGATCGCGTTCCGTCGGCAGAACCGTTGCCCGGCAAGTGGTTACGGAGCCCGATGCCGCGATTTCGCGCGAAATCGGTGGATCGCGGCCGCTGCCGGGTGCAGACTCGGGAGGTGATCGATCCCCGTCGTGTTCTCGTGGTACCGCAGTGGAAAGGATCCGGTTCCGCACAGGCCCGGCTGGTGGCCGGTGGGGCCGACGTGCTCGCGGGACTGTTCCCCGGCGCGGCCCGCACCGTCGCCGACATCGATGCGGGGCCCGGGGATTTCGCGCAGGGCGTGCGGCATCTGAACGTGCTGGCCGCGGCGCGGGATGCGGTCGTGGACATCGTGCGCGAGTGGGGCGCCGACGGGGTGGTCACCGTCGGCGGGGACTGTGCGATCGAACTCGGGCCGATCGCGCAAGCGGTGGCCCGCCACGGCGACAAGCTGACGGTGGTGTGGTTCGACGCCCATCCCGATCTGAATTCACCGCAGACCTCGCCCTCGGGGGCGTTTCACGGGATGGTGCTGCGCACACTGCTCGGCGACGGCCCCGCCGCGCTGGTGCCGCCGCCCGAGCAGCGGCTGCATCCGGGCAAACTCGTCCTCGCGGGGGTGCGATCGTGGGATCCACCGGAACGGGAGTTCATCGCGGACAACGCGATTCGCTGGGTGCCGGTGCGGCAATTGCAGGATCCGGCGGCGCTGCTCGCGGCTGTCACCGCGACCGGAGCCGACAGCGTCTACCTCCATGTCGACGTCGATGTTCTCGATCCGGTCCATGTCAGCGGGCTGCTCTATCCCGAACCCGGCGGTGCGCATCCGCAGCGGCTGCGGGCGGTCCTCGACGCGCTCACCGAACGGTTCACCCTCGCCGGGCTCGGCATCACCGAGTACTCCCCGCCGCCGGGCACCGCCCGCCCCGATCCCGGATTGCGGGCCCTGTTCGCCGATTAGTCCGCGGCGAGAAACCGGTTAGTCGCCCTCCGCATTCTTTGTGCAAATCCCGCTACCAGCACAAGGAATCACCATGACGTTCAAGTCCACCGCCCTCGCCCTCGCCATCACCGCGAGCGCCGGGCTGTTCGCGCTGCCGGTCGCCTCGGCGACTCCGGTCACCAACTGCGATGTCGACGCCGCCGCGCTCGCGCTCAGCAGTGAGGAGACCGAGGTCTTCGACAAGATCAACGACGTGCGCGCCGAGAACGGCCTGAGCAAGGTCACCCACTCCGAGACCCTGGCCCGCCCGGCCGAATGGGCCAGCAACGACAGCGCCGCGCGCGGCGCCTCCCCGGCCGACCACGTCGACACCCTGGGCCGCGATATCGCCACCCGCTTCACCCAGTGCGGTGTGCCCAGCTCGTCGAAGATCGCCGAAATCAACTTCTACGGCACCAATGTGGAGGCCACCGACGCGCTGAACTTCTGGTGGAACTCCGCCGGGCACAAGGCGATCATGCTCGACGGCCAGCTCGATCAGGTCGGCGTCGCGGTCATCTACGAGGGCGATCTGCGGCACTGGACGGTCACCTTCGCCAACAGCGGCGGCGCCGCCGAGCCGCCGAAGGCCGAGCCGCAGAAGAAGGAGACCACGGTCTACCGCAACAACCTGACCGGCGCCCAGCATCAGGCCGAATTCGATTCGCTGCTGGGCCAGGGCTATCGGCTGACCCAGGTGCGCGGCTACGAGGTCGACGGTGCGTCACGGTTCGTCGGCATCTGGGAGAAGAACGACGGCCGGGCCTGGGAGGCGCGCCACGATCTGTCCGAGGACGCCTACTGCGCCACCGCCAACCAGCTGACCGCCGCCGGGTACACCCTCGTGCACGCGCACTACTACCAGGTGGGCAACGAGCACCGGGTGGCCGCCATCTGGAACAAGTAAGCATCTCGTCCTGCTGCCGCGGCTCTCACCCGAGGGCCGCGGCAGCGGTGTGTCCGGGTGCGGGTGTGGCGCGATTGTGGTTCGGGGACGGGCGAATACGATCGATCCGACAGTCCGGCCGCGGGGCCGGAGCCGACCGGATCCGTGAAGAGACCGATGTGACCGAGGAACAGGGCGTGACCGTGGAAACCCGCTCCACCGCTGTGGCGCTGCCGGATTCGGTGCGCACCGAACTGCGGCGCGGAGTGCGCAGCGTCCTGGTGGACGCGGTCGCGCTGCGGCTGGTGCGCGAACGCTTCGACAGCGAACAGGCCGGGGCGCTGGGCCGGTATCTGGAAGCCTCGCAATCGCCGAATACGATGCGCGCCTACCGGACCGATTGGGTGGCGTGGTCGGCGTGGTGCGCCGCCGAGGCCCGCCAGGCGCTGCCCGCCGACGCCCTCGATGTGGCGGTTTATCTGGCCGCGGCCGCCGACGCCCGCCGCGCGCGCGGCGAATGGGCGTTCAGCCCGGCCACTCTCGACCGCAAGGCCGCCGCCATCGCCGCGGTGCACGCCGCCAACGGGCTGGCCTCACCCACCCGCGCCGATGTGGTCCGGTTGACCCTGCGCGGTATTCGCCGCACCCGCCGCGCCCGGCCCACCCGCAAACGCCCCGTCCTGCTGCACACCCTCGACCAGCTGCTGGCCGAACTGCCCGCCGCCGTGACGCCCTGCTGCTGCTGGTCGGTTTCGCGGGGGCGCTGCGCCGCAGCGAGATCGCGGGGCTGCGCCTGGGCGATATCCAGGTCGACACCGACCACGCCCGTGGCGAACCGCTGCTGCTGATCCAGCTCCCCACCACCAAGACCGACCCCACCGGCATTACCGGACAACGCGTCGCCCTCCCGCGCGGTCAGCGCCCGCGCACCTGTCCGGTCTGCGCCTTCGCCGATTGGACCCGCCTGCTCGAAGCCCACCACACCCCCGGCCGCACCCTGCGCGCCTGGCTCACCGACCATCCGCCGCTCGATTCCCCCCATCCACCGCTGCCACGGTTTCACCGGGACGACCCTGTCCGACCCGCAGCTGCCGTTGTTCCCCACCATCTCCCGCCACGGCGCCATCGCCGTCACCCCCATGTCTGGGCGGGCCGTCGCCGAACTGATCAAGCGCTACGCCGCCCGCGCGGGCCTGGATCCCGCCCTGTTCTCCGGCCACTCGCTGCGCGCCGGGTTCGCCACCCAGGCCGCGCTCGGCGGCGCCAGCGACCGCGAGATCATGCGCCAGGGCCGCTGGTCCAACCCCCGCACCGTGCACGGCTACATTCGCACCGCGAATCCCTTGGAAGACAATGCCGTCACGAAATTGGGGCTTTAGGACACCAACCGGGAATTGCATCCGCTGCGGCACAGGGACGGCAGGATATTGAGACATCCCTCCCATTGTGCGAAGTGGCGTTTCATGGCCTGCGCCAATCGATTCGGCTCTGCCGACGCCGTGACCTGGGACATGACACAACGAGTGCGTCGATATGCGCTCAAGGTGACGCTGTTCGACTTTCCCGTTTGCGCGAAGTGGCATTCTATGTCCGCTGCGGCAGATCGATACCGTCGAATTCATGGAGTGGAGTTTTCGATCGGCCGAAGAACTTGCAGCTGCCTTGCGTGCCGGTGAGGTGACCTCGGTGGAGCTGACCGAGGAGGCGATCGCTCGTATCGAGCGCGACGACAAGGCGATCAACGCGATCTGTGTGCCGGATTTCGAGCGTGCGCGGGCCGCCGCGCGGCGTGCCGATGCGGCGCGTGCCCGCGGCGAGGATCGGCCGCTGCACGGTATTCCGGTGACGGTCAAGGAGTCCTACAACATGGCCGGGCTGCCCACGACCTGGGGCATGCCGCAGCACCGTGACTTCGTGCCCGCCGAGGACGCGGTGCAGGTGACGCGGCTCGAGGCCGCGGGCGCGGTGGTGCTCGGCAAGACCAATGTGCCGTTGGTGCTGCAGGATCTGCAGAGCTACAACGATATCTACGGCACCACCAACAACCCGTGGGATCACACGCGCACACCGGGCGGATCCTCCGGCGGATCGGCGGCGGCCCTCGCGGCCGGATTCGGCGCGCTGTCCCTCGGCTCCGACATCGGCGGTTCCCTGCGCACCCCCGCACACTTCTGCGGCATCTACGCCCACAAGCCGACCCTCGGCCTCGCGGCCCCCCGCGGCATGGTCGCACCGCCCGCACCCGCCCTGCCGACCGACCTCGACCTCGCCGTCGTCGGCCCGATGGCGCGCACCGCACGCGACCTCACCCTGCTGCTCGACGTCATGGCCGGACCGGACCCCCTGACCCTCGGCGTCGCCTACAACCTGACCCTGCCGCCCGCGCGCCACGAGCGACTCGCCGACTTCCGGGTCCTGGTTCTCGACGACCATCCCCTCATCCCCACCGGGGCCGCGGTGCGCGCCGCGGTGAACCGGGTGGCCGACACGCTCGCCGACGCCGGTGCCCGCATCGAACGGCACAGCCCGCTGCTGCCCGACCCGGTCGAAGCCGCCACCGTCTACACCCGGTTGCTGTTCTCGGGCTCCGGCGCCCGTTTCCCGACGACGCCTACGAACAGCTGCGGGCCCACGCCGCCGCCCTACCCGCCGAGGACCGAAGCCTCGACGCGGTGCGCCGACGCAGCCTGGTCTCGACCCATCGCGACTGGATCACAGCGAACACCCGTCGCGAACTCCACCGGCATGCCTGGCGGCGCCTGTTCACCGAGTTCGACGCCGTCCTCTGCCCGATCTCGCCCACCCCGGCCTTCCCGCACGACCACGACCCCGACCTGCTGGCCCGCCGCATCGACATCGACGGCGTCGAATTCCCCTACCTCGACCAGCTCGTCTGGGCCGGGGTGGCCACCATGCCCGGCCTGCCCGCCACCGCCATCCCCGCGGGCCGATCACCCGACGGCCTGCCGGTGGGCGTGCAACTCATCGGACCGATGTTCGAGGACCGCACCCCGCTGAAGCTGGCCGAACTGCTCGAACAGACGATCGGCGGGTTCACCCCGCCTCCGCGCGGGTGAAGCGCCACCGCGGCCGGACGGGGGCTGCGATGATGAATCGATGGGGCTGACAACGGCTTTCACGGCCATGTTCGGGGTGGAGCATCCAGTGGCGCTGGCGCCGATGGGTGGGATCGCGGGTGGGGCGCTGGCGGCGGGGGTGTAGGAAGGGGGTGGATTCGGGCTGGTCGGAGGTGGTCGGGGGGAGATCGAATGGCTCGAGCGGGAGTGGCGGATCGTGCGGCAGCGGACGTCGCGGCCGGTGGGGGTCGGGTTTCAGACATGGGCGATCGACGCGGCCGCCATCGAGTGGGCGATCGCGCGGGAACCGGCGGCGATCATGTTGTCGTTCGGGGATCCGCAGCCGCTCGCGGGGGCGGTGCGGGATGCGGGGATTCCCTTGCTGATTCAGGTGGGCGGGGTGGAGGGGGCGCGGCGGGCCCTGGACCTGGGGGTGGATGTGTTGATCGTGCAAGGGGGTGAGGCTGGAGGACATGGGGACGGGGTGCGGGGGACCTTGCCGTTGGTGCCCGCGGTGGTCGATGTGGCCGGGGAGACGCCGGTGCTGGCAGCGGGTGGGATCACCGATGGGCGGGGACTGGCGGCGGCGCTGGTGCTGGGGGCGGCGGGGGCGTTGCTGGGCACCAGGTTTCAGGCCACGCCGGAGGCGCTGATCAGTGGTGAGACGGCCAAGGCGCTGCTCGGGGCGAGCGGGGACGATACCGAACGCAATCGGGTGCTCGATCTGGCGCGCGGGTCCGCCTGGCCGCGCGAGTTTCCGGCGCGCACGCTGCGCAACGAATTCCTCGACCCGTGGCGGGATCGGGAGGCCGAGATGCGGGCCGATCCGCAAGCGGCGCAACGCGAATACCTGGCCGATCCGCAGGCCGCGCCGATCTGGGCGGGTGAGGGGGTGGGGCTGATCACCGCACTGGAATCGGCGGCCGATCTGGTCGCGCGCCTGGTCGGCGAGGCGGAACAGGCGATCGGGCGGGTGGCCGCGCCGCCGTGGTGAGCGTTCAAGCGCCGGATTGCGAAGCGGCCGCGGTGGTGTCGAGCTGGGCGAGGGAAAACAGTTGGCGCGGTGGGGAATCCAGGATGGTGGTCGTGCGGGCCCGCAGGGCGCCGTCGACGTGCAGCAGCTCACCCGGCGCCAGTGGCTGCCAGCCCGGATCGTCGTCCATGGTCTCACTGGCCACGACGACGGCCGGGTGATCGGCGAGACGGGTACTGCGCGCGTTGATTCCGCGACGGCCGGTGTGTTCGAGGCGATCACCGCCGTGGGCGTCGCCCGCGGCGCGGTCGAGCCAGAACAGCTCGTGGGTGTCGGGGTAGCGCAGCGCCCACAGATCGGTGGCGGTGGTGAGGATCAGGTTCAGGGCGTAGACGGGCAGCCGGTCGGCGATCCAGGCGACGGCGTCGGTGATGCCCGCGCTCACGTCACCGTCGTGGCGGTCGGTGCGCTCGGTGATGAGCGCGAAGAAGCGTTCGGAGTCGGTGTCGCCGTGCACCAGGGCGCGATAATCGCCGAGTTCGGCGTCGAGTGCGTCGAGACCCTGCAGGACGCCGTTGTGGGCGAAGAGCCGGTCGTGCTGGGTGAACGGGTGGGTGTTGCGTGCCTCGAGTCCGCCGGTCGAGGCGAAGCGGATGTGGGCGAGGAAGGTGGTCGATTCGCGCTCGTGCGCCTCTCGCGCGAACTGCGCGTCCCGATAGGCGGCGATCGGCTGCTTCTCCACCAGCGGTGATCCGTCGGCGGTGAAGGTTCCCAATCCCACACCGTCGGGCTCGCGCCTGCTCTGCCGCACCAGGCTGTCGGGCGCGTTCAGCAGCCAGAAGGTGGCCCGCACCCGCTGTGGCGCCGCGGTCAATCCGAACAACCGGCACATCGGCACTCCTCCTCGGCCTCCCCCGAGCGGATCCGCCCATCCTAATGCGCCCGGGCGCTGGCCTAATCGCAGCCGTCGGGCGGGATCTTGGGCAGCCCTTCGCTCAGGCGCAGTTTCTCGGCCATATTGGTGAGCAGATTCTGTGATTCCTCGCTCAGGTCGAACGCGCGCGCGGACAGGCGGCGCACCCCGGAGCCGTGCAGCCGGGTGAGCAGCCGCAGATCGTTGTCGATCTTGGCGGCGTAGCGGTCGCTGAAGAAGTAGTCCGGGCGCACGCGGAAGAACTTGGCCAGGGCGGCGACGGTCTGGTCGGAGACGTCGGTGCGCTGACCGGAGCGCAATTGGCTCAGGTAGGGCTTGGAGATGGGATAGCCCGCGGCGGTCAGCGCGGCCGCGACCTCGGCGGTGGTGTGCGGACGGCGACCCGACCGCGCGGTATCGAAGAGTTTGTTGAGCCGGGTCGCGAAATCGGTGTGATTCCAGGCGGACTCGGCGCCGGTGACGCGGCCGAGCAGGCTGTCGGCGTGTTCGGGCGGGACGCGATCGCGCGGCGGCGACAGGGGCGGCTCGAACGAGCCGTAGTCGAGCAGATGGACCACCCGGTCGGCCGGGTCGTCACCGGGGGTCTCGCCGCGCTCGTCGTCGTGGCTCATCACCGCTCCTCTCCACCGCACACCGCCGCGACCGTCATCGGTCGCTGTCGGCATATCGACAGCGACACGTTTTCGCTACAGCTCCCCCGAATCCGGATGCACCGGATGTATTCGACAAAAGCGTAGACGCAGGCACGGAGGAAACAGCAATCGAGGCCGACCCGCCGTCGGCGCGCCGGTACTCGCCCGGACGGCATTGTCCAGCAAACCTTCAGACTATTGATCTTGTAAATCATTCCTTGACAACATGATTCGCGTAAAGGCATCGTTTACATATGGCCGATGCACCCCAGCGAGATCCCGCCGACGAGCGCGCCGTTCTCGCAAAACTGTTGTCCACCAATGCCGAATTCCTCGCCGAGGTCCTGCACCCGGCCGCGGGCACGCCCACGCCCTCGGTGATGGCCGCGCTGCGGGCGGCGCGCAGTCTCGACAATGTCGTCGACGATGTGCTGCGCTCACTGGTCGCCCAGGCCCGCGCCGAGGGCCGCACCTGGGCCGAGGTCGGGGAGGTGTTCGGCACCTCGCGCCAGGCCGCGTTCCAGCGCTTCGGCGGCAGCGGTATGCCGCCGCTCCCGCACATCCCGCCGCTGCCCGAGATGCCGCCCATGCCACCGATGCCGGACATGCCGAAAATGCCGAACATTCCCGGCTGGCCGCCCAGCACGTCGTGGCGTCCGGGCGACTGAGCGCCACCGCGCACCAGGGGGACGACCATGACGACCGCGACCGGCGAAACCCGTTGCGAGGGAAGCGAACCGCCACCCGCCGCAGGCCACCGACCACACCGCCGCCTGCTCGCCGCCGCGCGCACCCGCTACGCCGAGGACCGCCTCGCCGACGCCGTCTGCACTGGGACCCGGCAGGTCGTGCTGATCGGGGCGGCCCTCGATACCTTCGCCGCGCACAATCCCTATCCGGATCTGCGGGTGTTCCGGATCGGCGGCGCGGAGTTCGAGATGGTGACCGCGGCACCGGATTTCGAGCGCGCGAGCCCGGCCTTCGTGATCGGGCTGGGCCCGCGCCGCGAGTGCGCCGAGGCGCTGGCGATCCTGCGCGGCGCCGGGCGGCTGGCCGCGGGCACCGAGATCGTCTTCGACTATCCGCCCGGCGCGGCGTCGGTGGTGGCGCAGTTCCTGCGCGACACGGGGTTCGCGGTGCTCAAGGATCTGGGGCCGCAGGCATTAGCCTCCCGATATCTCGATCTCGAGGTCGGCGCGGTGCATTCGGCCGAACCCCGTGTCGCGCGGGCGCGGGTCCGCAATAATGCTGGACGGCCGCCCAGTTCGCTTTCCGTCGGATGAGGAGTCCCATGCGACCGCACACCCGCCGCCACCGTCTCGCCGTCCTCGCCGCCACCGCACTGGCCGTGCTCGCCGGTGCCGCACCGGCGGCCGCGACGCCCGCACCGGCGCGGGTGCCCGCCCTCGGCGACGGGTTCCACTGGGGTGTGGCCGCCTCCGGATTCCAGTCCGAAGGCCATGCGCCCGACAGCAATTGGCTGCGCTACATCGCCGCGCATCCGGACTACGACCGGTATGGCAACAGCGTCGACTTCTACACCCGCTACGCCTCCGACATCGCCCTAGCGCAGGATCTGGGCGTCAACGTCTACCGCATCGGCATCGAATGGGCGCGCCTGCAACCGCAGGCGGGGGTGTGGGACGAGCGGGGATTCGCCTTCTACGACAAGGTCGTCGCCGCCATTCGCGCGGCCGGGATGCGGCCCATGCTGACCCTGGACCACTGGGTGCATCCGGGCTGGGCCGCCGCGCGCGGCGGCTGGAGCAGCCCGGACATGGTCGGGGACTGGCTGACCAATATGCGCCGGGTGGTGGACCGCTACGCGGGCGCCGATCCGCTGTGGGTGACCATCAACGAACCGGCCGCCTACCTGATGAACGAGGTCCGCAACGGCGGGCTGCCCGCGGGCGAACTGCTCACCATGCAGGATCGGCTCGCGGTGGCGCACAACAGCATCTACGACTACATCCACGCCGTGCAGCCCGGCGCCATGGTCACCAGCAATGTCGCCTACATTCCCGCCGCCGACGACGTGGTCAACGGCGCCATGCTGGACAAGATCGCCGCCAAGCTCGACTACCTCGGCATCGACTACTACTACGGTATGTCGCCGGACACCCTGGCCCGATACGGCGGCTTCGCGCAGTCGGCGCTGTGGCAGCTGCCATTGCAGGCCGACGGCATCTACTACACGCTGCGCCACTACTCGACACGCTTTCCGGGCCTGCCGCTCTACATCGTCGAGAACGGCATGCCCACCGAGAACGGCGCGCCGCGCGCCGACGGCTACACCCGCGCCGACGACCTGCGCGACACCCTGTACTGGATCCAGCGCGCCGCCGCCGACGGCATGAACATCATCGGCTACAACTACTGGAGCCTGACCGACAACTACGAATGGGGCTCCTACACCCCGCGTTTAGGCCTCTACACCGTCGATGTCCGCAACGATCCGAGCCTGACGCGCCGCCCCACCGACGCCGTCGACGCCTACCTCGCCCTCACCCGCGACGGCGGCGTGCCCGGCGACTACCTGCCCACCCGCGCCCCGGCCACCTGCTCGCTGGTGGACGCGCTGTCGAGCTGCACCGACCCGGTCACGCTGCCGCGCTGACGCCGGGCGCGCCCGCGCGACGGGGGAACGCAGCAGGTCCGGGCCGGAGCAGGAGCACACCGGGGCTTGCGACGGCATCTCGGCCGGTGCGGCGGCGCGGCCCGTCCAGGGTGCCGGGTGTGGGCGGTGGGGGGCGCGACACGCCGCGTCCTGCACGGGAATCCAGTTAACCGGCAGTTACGCTCCGATCGGGACATTGTCGACCCTCCGTCCCGAGGAGGAGTCCCGATGCGCACACGGCTGTCCCGCCTGGTCGCGGCCGCGCTCGCCGCGACCTCGACAGTGCTGCCGGTCGCCGGGATCGGCGCGGCCACCCCGCCCGCCGCCTCCGCGGCCACCCAAAGCGTGCTGGGTCCGGACTTCTTCTGGGGCGTGGCGGCGTCGGGATTCCAGTCCGAAGGGCATTCCGCCGACAGCAACTGGCTGCGCTACATCGAGGCCAATCCCGGCTGGGACCGCTACGCCGAGGCCATCGACTTCCGCTCCCGCTACCCCAACGACATCGCGCTCGCGGCCTGGCTGGGGGTGAAGGTGTTCCGGGTGGGCATCGAATGGGCGCGGCTGCAACCCACTCCGGATCGCTGGGACGAGGCGGGTTTCGCCTTCTACGACGATCTCGTCGCCACCATCGTGCAGGCGGGCATGCGGCCCATGCTGACCCTGGACCACTGGGTGTATCCGGGCTGGGCCGCGGCGCGCGGCGGCTGGCGCAATCCCGGCATGGTCGAGGACTGGCTGGCCAATATGCGCATGGTCGTGGACCGCTATGCGGCGCTGAATCCGGTGTGGGTCACCGTGAACGAGCCGGTCGCCTACATCATGCACGAGGTGCGCCAGAACGATCAGAATCCCGAGGAGATGCTCGACCGCCTGGCCGCGGTGCACAACGGCGCCTACGACTACATCCATTCCGTGCAGCCCGGCGCCCAGGTCACCAGCAATGTCGGCTATGTCGCGGGTGCCGAATCGCGGGTCAACGGCCCGCTCATCGACCGCATCGGCGACAAGCTCGATTTCGTCGGCGTCGACTACTACTTCGGCCTGGCCTCCGAGGACGCCGACACCGTCGCCCAAGCCGACGGCTCGGTGCCCCCGCCGGTGGGCATGTGGGACCTGCCGGTGCGCCCCGAGGGCATCTACTATGCGCTGCAACACTATTCGCGCCTGTTCCCGGACAAGCCGCTGTGGATCGTCGAGAACGGCATGCCCACCGAGGACGGTAAACCCCGCGCCGACGGCTACACCCGCTCCGATCACCTGCGCGACACCGTCTACTGGCTGCAACGCGCCAAGGCCGACGGCATGAACATCATCGGCTACAACTACTGGAGCCTGACCGACAACTACGAATGGGGCTCCTATACCCCGCGTTTCGGCCTGTTCACCGTCGATGTCCTGGCCGACCCGAACCTCGCCCGCCGCCCCACCGAGGCCGTCGACACCTACCGTCAGATCGTCACCCACAACGGCGTGGCCCCGTCCTATCGCCCCGTGCGCGCCCCCTCCGACTGCCATCTGGTCGATCCCCCCGCCAGCTGCGACTCCCCCGTCACGGTCCCCTGACCGGATCCGTTCAGGGGCGGTCGAGTTCGCGGGCGGCGCGTTCGATTTCGGTGACCAGGGTGGCGCCACCGACCTCGCGGGCGGCGGCGCGGAAGCGATCCCGGAAGCGGTCCAGGTCGATGTCGATGTCCTCGCCGCCGTAGCTGGTGGTGGCGGCCGCGCGGAAGACGCGGACCATATCGTCGGCGAGGGCGGCGATATGGGTGCGGATGAGTTCGCGCAGGGTGCCCGAGAGGGAGATGTCGGTGCCGACGTCGTAGAGGACCAGGGCGCCGGTCAGCATGGCCGGTTCGGGGATGTGCCAGCCGCCCGGTGCGCTCCGCAGGTAGGCCTCGGCCAAGAGCTCGTCGAGGATGTCGCCGCGGCGGTCGCCCAGCAGCTCGGACAGGTACTCGTCGGTGACGGTCACGGGAGCGGCGGCCGGGTCGGAGTAGCGTGGATCGAACACCGCGCGCCAGTCGCCGTCGCGGGCGGACTCGGCGTCGAAGACCGCGCGGATGGCGTCCAGGCGCAGACCGCGCGCCTGCATGGCGGCGATGGCGGTCAGGCGTTCCAGATGCTCGTCGGTGTAGACCGCTTCCTTGCCCACGCGGCCGGGCTTGGGCAGCACGCCCAGGGAGTGGTAGTAGCGGATGGTGCGGGCGGGCACGCCACTGCGTTCGGCCAGTTGCGGGCGGCTGTAGCGGCCCGCCTCCGCGGCACTGTCTCGATCCGCCTGCACGGTGCTGTGTCGGTCCACGCGAAACAGCATAGAGAGCACATGCCACTAAAGTTGACAGTGGCAACTGTCCGCGTTAGCGTAACCGCCGCCACACTGTCGACGACGACAAGGGAGTTTGTGATGACCCGACCCGACACCGATTTCGACGTGCTCATCGTCGGGTCCGGCTTCGGCGGCAGCGTGACCGCCCTGCGACTGGTGGAGAAGGGCTACCGGGTCGGCGTCCTCGAGGCCGGGGCCCGCTACGCCGATGACGAACTCCCCGAAACCAGTTGGGACCTGCGCAAATTCCTGTGGGCGCCGAAACTGGGCTGCTACGGCATCCAGCGCATCCACCCGCTGCGCGATGTGCTCATCCTGGTCGGTGCGGGCGTGGGCGGCGGCTCGCTCAACTACGCCAACACCCTCTACGTGCCGCCGCAGCCGTTCTTCGCGGATGCGCAGTGGCGCGAGATCACCGACTGGCGCGACGAACTCATGCCCTATTACGAGCAGGCGCAGAAGATGCTCGGCGTGGTCCGCAATCCGCACCTGACCCCGGCCGACGGGGTGTTCAAACAGGTCGCCGAGGACATGGGCGTGGGCGACACGTTCGTGCAGACCCCGGTCGGGGTGTTCTTCGGCGAGGCCGGAAAGACCGTCGCCGACCCGTATTTCGGCGGCGCGGGCCCGCAGCGCACCGGATGCATCGAATGCGGGGAATGCATGACCGGCTGCCGCCACAATGCCAAGAACACCCTGGTCAAGAACTACCTGTATCTGGCGGAAAAGGCCGGGGCGCAGATCGTTCCGATGACCACGGTGACCGCGGTGCGGCCGCATACCGACGGCGCCTGGGAGGTCGACACCGCCCGCACCGGCGCCTGGTTCCGCAAGCAGCCGCACACCTACACCGCCGGGCACGTGGTGCTGGCGGCGGGCACCCGCGGCACCCAGCAGCTGCTGTTCGCCATGCGCGATCGCGCGATCCTGCCCGCGCTGTCCCCGCGCCTGGGCATGCTGACGCGCACCAATTCCGAATCCATCGTCGGCGCGGCCACCCGCAAGGTCGACCCGGCACGCGATTTCACCCGCGGGGTCGCCATCACCTCCTCCATCCATCCCACCCCCGACACCCATATCGAGCCGGTCCGTTACGGCAAGGGCTCCAATGCGATGGGCCTGCTGCAGACCCTCATGGTCGACGGCGGCGGCCGCGTCCCGCGCTGGCTGCGTTTCCTGGGCACGGTGCTGCTGCATCCGTTGACGCTGGTGCAGTTCATGTCGGTGAAGAACTGGAGCGAGCGCACCATCATCTCCCTGGTGATGCAGCATCTGGACAACTCCATCACCACCTACACCAAGCGTGGCCTGTTCGGCCGCAAGCTCACCTCCAAACAGGGCCACGGCGAACCGAATCCGACCTGGATCCCGGTCGGCAACCAGGTCACCCGTGCGGTCGCCGACCAGATCGACGGCGCCGCGGTCTCGGCCAACCTGGGCGTGAACCCGTCACTGACCATCACCGCCCAGGCCGAACGCGCCGCGGCCCTGTGGCCCAACAAGGGCGAGATCGACACCCGTCCCGCCCAGGGCACCGGCTACCAGCGCATCGCCCCGGTCGCCCCGCGTCAGCCGGTGGTCCCCGCGAGCGCGCCCGCCGCGCTGGTGCTCCCGATCGTCCGGATCACCAGCGGGGACATGGAATCCGCGTAAGCGCGCCGAATCCGAAACATCGCCGACCGGGAACTGGTGGCGCGCGTCTCTCGCGCAATGCCGCCACCAGTTCCCGGTTGGCGTCGTTTCACTCGCTGCGACAATGCCACGGGCGCAACCGGTTCGACGGGCGGCACGCGGTGGCGGGGTGCGACGCTCAGCGGGCGTGGATGTGGGCGAAGCCCATGGGTGAGGTGGGTGGGGGGACGTCGCCGACGGGGGCGCGGAATTCCTGGAGCGCCGGAAGAACATCCACGTGGCGGGCGGCGTAGCAGCGGACCTGCGGGAGGGCGTGGGCGACCTCGCTGCGTTCGAGCGGCTCGGAGTCGATGTAGCCGACCTGTTCGAGGTCCACGCCCAGGGTGGCCGCGATGCGGGAGATGGCCGCGGACTTGCGGCCCCAGCCGACCTCGATGACCGCGAAGCGTTCCAGATGCGCGTAGCGGCGCAGGTGTTCGAGGGTCCAGGAGTGCTCGCCGCGGCTGGCGACGGCGTGCATGACGCCGCGCTCGGCGAGAATGCGCAGGGAGCGGACGGCATCGGGGCGGGGGGCGCCGGCGCTGGAATCGCTCACCACGCCGTCCCATAGCGTGTTGTCCGGTTCCCAGACAAGACATTTCACAGTCGGCGTTGTCACATCCTGCCCCTACGGTCGATCCAGCGGAGCCGCTCTCGCGGTGGGCGCCGCGGTCCTCCGGCGCCCGGGTGGTGGAGAGCCCCGGGTTTCGGGAACTATCCGCCGCGTGACATCGTAGGGGCTGTCTGGGCCACAGTGCCACCGCTGGCAAATCCGCGAGGCCCTCGATTCGTCGGCGATGATGGAATCGTGATCGGCCGATTACGGTCGGCACTGCTGGTCGGACACGGTGAGTGACCGAAGAGAGGGGCAAGGCCCATGCGGCAGTGGCGGAAACTATCGGGTGGCCTGATCGCGCTCTCGCTGACACTGGTACTAACCGCGTGCGGCGCGGCCGAGGAGTCCGCGCCCGTGGTGGTCGGCTCCATCGAGGAACAGCCCGCGCCCGTACCCCTCGAATCGGCCACCCAGGCCGTGCCCGCCACCACGCCCGCGGGCAGCGGATCGGGCGCCGATCCGATCGTGCCGCCCACCGGCGCGCCCGTCCCCACCGCGGACCCCTACGCCGATCAGGCCCTCATCGACCGCACCGAATGGACCGACACCGTCGACGGCCCCCGCCTGCTGATCTACCCCACCGAAGCCGGGCGCCTGGACACCTTCCCCACCGCCGGGGAACGCGCCTGGCAGCAAGTCCTCACCGCCGATCCCGACTCCGACACCCCCGGTATGCGCGACCAATTCATCTGCCACTGGGACTGGGCGCGCGTGGTCGCGTCCAACAAGACCAGCTGGAACATCGAGCCCTGGCGTCCGGCCGTCGGCTATCAGCAAACCGTCGACGCCCTGTGCAATCCGGGCGGCCCCGAACGCTGAGCGCCCGCACCGGCGGCGCGGGTCTGCGACGCGCGGGCCGACCCCGGCGGCGATGGTGTCGCGGGCACCCCATCCACCGCGCCCGGCGGCCGACACAGCGACAGGACGGCGGTCGGCGGAGAGCTCGGGCGGTGATCGTGATCGGTGGCGGGCGGCATCGATCGAATCGGCGCCCGAGCCGCTGCCAGCCGGGGTGGTGACGAGTACGGCCCGGGCGGTGATCGTGATCGGTGGCGGGCGGCATCGATCGAATCGGCGCCCGAGCCGCTGCCAGCCGGGGTGGTGACGAGTACGGCCCGGGCGGTCGAGTCGTTGCCAGTCGTGTGGTGACGGGCGCGGCCCGGGTGGTCGAGTCTCGCGGGTGACGCCGCGGGGAACCGGCACGTCATCGGGTCGGGGCGCAGGGCGTGCCGGGATGGGAGCGGATCGTTCGGCGCGGTAACGACACGGTACCGGCGAAAGCGGTTGGCGGCGAAAACCTTCGAGGGCTCGGCAAATGTGCGTATCGTTGGTGGCGTCCAGCGCGTACTCCTGGGAGGGAGGCGGCACGGTGCGGTTCTCTGCGCCTGCGAACACCGCCGGGCCCGCCGCCGCCCGGGAACCGGCGGTGTCGGCGCTGCGGTCGCTGTTCCCGGCGCTGGCCGAAACCTCGCAGGTGTATCTGGATTCGGCCTCCACCACGCAGAAACCGGCCGCCGTGATCGAGGCGGTGCACCGGTATCACCGGTCGCGCACGGCCAATGCCGGGCGCGGGACCTATGGGTGGGCGACGAGCCTGACCCGCGAGGTGGAGCGGGTGCGCGCGCGGATGGCCGCCTTCCTCGGCGCCGCGCCCGACGAGGTGGTGTTCACCGGTGGGTCGACGGCCGCATTGAACGCGGTGGCGCTGGCATGGGGGTTGACGAATCTGCGCGACGGCGACGAAATCCTCTACAGCCCGCGCGATCACGCCTCCAATGTCTATCCCTGGCATCATCTGCGGCGGCTGCTGGCTGGATTCGGGCGCACCGTCACGCTGGTGCCGTATCGGGTGAACGCACTGGGCGAGGCCGATATCGAGGATCTGGCGGCGCGCGTCGGGCCGCGCACGCGGCTGATCACCGTCGCGCATCTGCATCACGTGTTCGGCGGGCTCACCACCCTCGAGGAATTGCGCGGCCGCCTCGACCCGTCGATCGCATTGTGTTTCGACTGCAGCCAGAGCGGCGGGCATCTGCCGGTGCGGGTGGACGAGCTCGGCGCGGATTTCGCGGTCTTCGCCGCGTACAAGATGTTCGGCGCGCCCGGCACCGGCGTGCTGTACTGCCGCCGCGACCGCCATCACGAGCTGACGCCGATCCTGCCGGGCGGCAATTCCGCGGTGTCCCTGATCGATTCGGATCTGGCCGACGGCCCCATGCCGCAGCGGCTCGAGGGCGGCACGCACAATCTGCCCGGCATCCTGGCCCTGGGCGCGGCCCTGGAGCTGCTCGACCGGGTCGGCCTCGAGACCGTCCGCACCCACAATCGGGCCTTGACCCAGCGGCTCATCGCGGGCCTGCGCCCGATCCCGGGACTGGAGTTCGCGCCCGGTCCCGCCCATGCCCCTGCGAGACCGGGTACGGCATCGTCTCCTTCACCCTGGCCGGAATCAGTTCCGGCGATGTGGGTTTCGTGCTCGGCGAGCTCGGTTTCCTGGTCCGCACCGGCGCGCACTGCGTGCCCACCGGCGATACCGCGCGCGAGGAGGATTCGGTGCGGGTGAGCACCCACCTCTACAACACCGTCGAGGAGATCGACCGGTTCGCCCACTGTGTCGCCACGATTGCCGAGGAGGTCACATGACGAGCAACGGCCATCCACCCCGCTACGACCGGCGCGCCGCCTCCCGCGTGCTGGCCGGTCTGGCCCGCCCCGGACTGGGCGGGCCCGCACCGGTCCCGCCGCCGCGGCGCATCGAATACACGTGCACGCCTGTGGGTTTCGAACCCGGATCGCATCTGACGCTGTCGCAGCGGCTGTATCTGGAGCGGTTCATGCGCCCGTGCCGCGCCGAACAGGTCACCAGCGCCACCCACCGCATCGCCTGGACCGACAGCGACGGCGTGCCCAATACCAGGCACTTCCACGCCGGGGGCCTGGGACCGATCGTGCCCATCGCCATGCGCGAGACGGTGCTGGGGCTCTGGCATGCCCTCGACGCCGATACGTCCCTGGCGCAACGGGTTTCGCGGCTGTCGGACCGGGAGCGGGCGGTGCTGGCGGGCACCACCACCGATCACGAACCGGGCGAGATCTTCCGGGTCGGCATCGAGGCGTGCGGGCGCGCGCTGGCCCAGCACGCGCTGCTGGCGCGCTGGACGCCGTACCGCAGTCCGGCCGAATTCGCGGTGGGCATGCGCGATTCGGGCATCTACGCCGCGGTGGCGACCCGCTGGTTCTGGGAGTTGCAGGCATCGAGCTATCGGCGCGGGATGATCGCGGTCACCCTGGCCACCCAACCGGACGGGACGGTGCGCTATTCCGCCGAGACCGTGGCCACGCTGCGCGCCATGAAGGATATGACCATCGAGGACGCCCACCGCACCATGCGCCGCGCCACCCATGTGGAGGGCTTGACCGTGGAGGAGGCCATCGGCCGCTATCACGAAGAGCTGGACCTGATCTCACGCCAGTACGCGCTGCTGCCGCCGGGCACCCGCCCGGCATGCCTGGCGGCCATGCCGCATCAGCTCGACGGCGCGCACTACATGGTGGCGGACAGGTTCACCGACCTGTTCACCACCGTGGTCACCCGGCTGACGATCGCCGAGGTGCCGGTCGATCCCGGCCCCGACAGCACCGAGGCGGGCACCGATCAGCTGTTCTATGTGCCGGACATGACGTGCAAGCATTGCGTGCGCACCATCACCGGGGTCCTGGAGTCGATGGATATCGCGGTGCACGGCATCGATCTGATCAGCAAGCGTGTCACCGCCGAATTCCGCAGTCCCCGCAACCGTCATCGCGCCTTCGAGGCCTTGCGCGACAGCGGCTACAACCCGACCGTCGAACTGCCCGCCGCGGCCGCCACGGAAACGGCCGTATGACGGCTGCCACCGCGCCGCGACTGCCGGCGAAGATCCATCCGCTGGTGCGCGGGTTCCTCGATGCGCCCGGCGCGGCCGAGGACGCCCTGGACCGGTTCGGCTCCCCCGCGCATCTGGTGTTCCCGCAGGTGTTCGCCGACAATCTGGCGCGGCTGCGCGCGGTGCTCGACGCGCAGCCGTCGCAGTATCGGATCTGCTACGCGCACAAGGTCAATCAGTCCCGCGCCTTCGTGCGCACCGCTGAGCACGAAGGGATCGGCATCGATGTGGCCTCGGCGGCCGAGCTGGCCGGGGCGGTGGCGGCGGGGTTCGCGCCCGAACGCATCGAGGTGACCGGGCCCAAGGGCGAGGGGTTGCTGCGCACGCTGCTGGGCACCGGCATGACGATCAATGTCGACAATGGGTGGGAACTGCGCCGCCTGGCCGAACTCGCCGACCCCGGCACCCGGGCGCCGGTGCTGGTGCGACTGTCCGGATTCGCGGGCACGCCGGTGAGCCGGTTCGGGGCGCCGCTGCGCGAGGTCGAGGCGGTCCTGGAGCTGCTGGCCGCCCACCGCGACCTGATCGCCTTCCGCGGCTTCGCCTTCCACATCGATTCCGGGAAGCCCGCCGAACGCGTACGCGCCGTGGACACCTGCCTGGAACTGACCGAACGCGCCTACGAACACGGTCTGACCCCGGCCGTGCTGAATATCGGCGGCGGCTTCCGGCAGGTGTTCACCGCCGACGCCGACGCCTTCGACGCCTACGTGGTGGCGCTGCGGGAGTCGCTGCTGGGGCGCGGGGAGCCGATGGCGTGGGGCGGCAACACCTTCGGCTTCCATCTCGACGGCGGCGCCGTGCACGGCACCCCGGTGTTCCACAAATACGCCAATACCGTGCCCGCCGAGGCAATGCTCGCCGATCTGCTCGACGCCGGACTCGACGCCCACGGCGGGCGCGCCATCGCGCAACTGGCCGCGGAGAACCTCCTCGAGATCTGGCTCGAGCCCGGCAAGGCCCTCGTCGATCACGCCGGAATCACCCTGGCGCGGGTGGAATTCGTGAAAGAGACCGCCGACGGGGCGACGCTGGTCAATCTCGATGTCAGCCGCGACACCGTCACCCCCGCCGATCAGGAGGTGATGGTCGACCCGCTGCTGCTGCCCGCCCGCGCCCACCCCGCGCCCGAGACCGACCCGGTGGGGGTGTTCCTGGCCGGGCGGCTGTGCCTGGAACGCGATCTGATCACCAATCACAAGGTATGGCTGCCGCATCGCCCGCACCCCGGCGATCTGCTGGTGTTCCCCAATACCGGCGCCTACCACATGGATCTGTCGGCAGCGTGTGCCTCCATGCATCCGCTGCCACCCAAGCTCGCGGTCACCGCACACGACAGCGGTTTCCGGGTGTGCCGCGACCACGACTACGCGCCGCGCCCGGCGCCGGACCGGCACGGAGTGCACTGATGCGCTACGACCACATCACCGAACTCATCGGCAACACCCCGCTGCTGCGACTGGATCCGGCCGTGCACGGGCTGCCCGGCATCGAGCTCTACGCCAAGCTCGAATCCTGTAATCCGTTCGGGTCGGTCAAGGACCGGGTCGCCTGGGGCATGATCCGCGACGAACTCGACGCCATCGTCGCGGGCGGGCAGACCCTCATCGAGGCCTCCAGCGGCAATACCGCCAAGGCGCTGCGCATTCTGGGCGCCATGTACGGGGTCGGCTTGCGCGCGGTCACCAATCGCATCAAGGTCGCCGAGGTGCGGGAGCTGCTGCAGCTGCTGGGCACCGAGATCGAGGAACTGCCCGGCCTGTCCGAATGCCCGGATCCCACCGCGCCCAACGACGTCTACTCCGTCATCGAAGCCACCCTCGCACGCGCGCCCGGCGCCTGGCATCACCCCTCGCAGTACACCAGCGAGAAGAACATCGAAGCCCACTACGAGGGCACCGGCCGCGAAATCCACGACGATCTGGCCCGCGACGGCATCACCCGCGTCGACTACCTGCTCGGCGGTCTTGGCACCACCGGCTCCACCCGCGGCGCGGCCACCTTTCTGCGCAAACACAATCCGGACCTGCGCACCATCGCGATCGTCTCCGAACGCAGCGACTTCATCCCCGGCATCCGCTCGGAAACCGAACTCTGGGACGTCGGCCTGTTCCAACCCGACTTCTACGACCGCATCGTCGCCGTCGAAGCCGGACGCGCCGTCGACGCCACCGTCGCACTCGCACTCCGCCACGGCGTCCTGGCCGGACCCACCAGCGGCGCCACCTACGCCGCCGCCCTGGATGTGCTTGCCGCCGTGGACCGTCCACCCGAGCGCCCCCTGGTCGCGGTCTTCATCGTCTGCGACCGCCTCGAACCGTACCTGTCCTACATCCGCAAACGCCGCCCCGACCTGTTCGGCCGCCCCACCCGCGCCACCGCCCCCACCCCCGCCGAACTCGAAACCCTCGACCGCGAATCCCGCCCGACGATCGTCGACACCCGCGGCGCCATGGCCTACCGCATCGGCCACCTCCCCGGCGCCATCAATATCCGCGACGACCACCTCGAAGACATGCTCACCCACGGCATCCCCTTCCCCCGTTCGCGCCCACTGGTTTTCGTCTGCCCCGTCGGCGAGGTTTCCGTACGCTTCGCCGCCCTCGCCCGCCGATCCGGCTTCGACGCCACCAGCCTCGCCGGAGGCATCACCGCCTGGCGCGACACCGGCAAACCCCTCGAATCCACCCCCCGCCCCACCTGACCCACCCCCGTCGCGCAGGTAATGGTGCGGGTAAACGCCGAGACGGGCCCTGCATCATTACCTGCTCGGCGGCGAGTTCGGGTGGTGGCGAGGGTGGTGAGGGGGATCGGGTGGCGGACACGCGCTGGGCGGTGCGTGCGCGACACGCCGGGGCTGGCACGATGATCGGTTGTGGAGGTCGCGTTCGGGCTGGTCGTGCTGGTGACGGTGGCGGTGGGGCTGGCGGCCCTGGCCCGCCGGTTCGGGGTCGGGGAGCCGTTCGTGCTCACCATCGCGGGGGTGATCGCCTCCTATCTGCCGTTCGTGCCGGAGGTGGATGTCGAGCCCGAGTTGGTGTTGCTCGGGTTGTTGCCGCCGTTGTTGTACACCACCGCTATTCGGACGTCGCTGGTCGATTTCAAACCGAAGAAGATCTCGATCACGCTGCTGTCGGTGGGGCTGGTGCTGTTCACGGCGTTCGCGGTGGGGGCCGTCGTGTATTGGCTGCTGCCGGTGCCGTTCGCGGCGGCGGTGGCGATCGCGGTCGCGCGGCGGGTCGGGATGCCGCGGCGGATCGTGATACTGCTGGAAGGGGAGTCGCTGTTCAATGATGCGACGGCACTCACGACGCTGCGCACGGCGATCGCGGCGACGGCGGGCACCATCACCATGTGGGAGGCGGGGGCCGATTTCATCGCCGCGGCCGGGGGCGGGGCGCTGATCGGTATCGCGGCGGCGCTGCTGCTGGCGTTCCTGCGGCGGCGCATCACTGATCCGGTGCTGGATACGAGCGTGTCGCTGCTCGCGCCGTGGATCGCGTATCTGCCTGCCGAGGCGGTGCATTCCTCCGGGGTGATCGCGGTCGTCACCTGCGGGCTCATTCTCGGCTATCAGGCACCGCACTGGCAGAGCGCGGCCTCGCGCATCTCCGAGCACACCAATTGGCGCACCATCGCCTTCCTGCTCGAGAGTGCGGTGTTCCTGCTCATCGGCTTGCAGATGCGGCATTTCGTCGAGGACGCCTGGCACAGCGGGCTGCCGCATTCGACGCTGCTGCTCACCTGCGCGGCGGTGCTGGTGACGGTGATCGTGGCGCGGCCGCTGTGGGTGTTCCCGTCCACGCATCTGGCCTGGCGGCTGGAAGGGCGGCGGCTCGGCAAGCCGCGGCCGCACTGGACCGGACCGGCGGTGGTGTCGTGGGCGGGCATGCGCGGGGTGGTCACCCTCGCCGCGGCGCTGCTGCTGCCCGCCGACACGCCCGAACGGGCGACGCTCATCCTGCTGGCCGTGGTGGTGGTCGCCGGAACATTGCTGCTGCAAGGCATCTCGCTGCCGTGGCTGGTGCGGTGGCTGAAGCTACGCGGCCCCAGCCACGCCGAGGATCTGCTGCAAGAGGCGAATCTGCTGCAGCAGGCCACCTCGGCCGGGCTGGCCGCGCTCGAGCACGCCATCACCCCCGACACCCCGCCCGAGGTCGTCGAAGCGCTGCGCAACCGGGTCACGGTGCGGGCGCGCTCGGCGTTGGAGTTGCTGGGGCGCTCGGAATCCCAGCGCATCACCCCCCAGCGGCGAATACCGGCGGCTGCGGCTGGTCATGCTGGCCGCCGAACGCGAAACGGTGCTCGCCGTGCGGGATTCGGGCACCGTCGATCACGAGGTGCTGCAGCAGGTGATGGGCACCCTCGATATCGAGGAATCCACCATCGACCGCATCGCCGAGGCCGGGGAGACCGGGGAACCGTTGACCGCCACCGTCTCCGCGGGCTGCGCGCACCTGAACGAGGCGCCCACCGTGCAGGTGCCCGATACCCCCGACGCGTGCGGGGAATGCCTGGCCGAGGGGCAGGTGTGGGTGCATCTGCGCATGTGCCTGGAATGCGGGCACGTCGCCTGCTGTGATTCCTCGGTCGGCAATCACGCCACCAAGCATTTCCACGCCACCGGGCATCCGGTGATGCGCAGCGGGGCGGCCGGATACCGAACGCGGAGTCCGTTCCGCGCGTGTCGGTCCGGCAATGCGCCGACACTGGCGTACATGCGCCAATGGTGTCGCCGGGCAGCTCGGGCCGCCGCGGGGAGCAGCCGCTGTCCACCTTCCGGCAGTTCTCACTCGTCCGAAATTCCTGCAAGAGGATGATCACCCATGATCGGGTCCCGCACATCGGCTTTCGCCACCGCCGCCACCACGTTCGCCGCCCTGACCGCGACCCTCGCGCTCACCGCGCCCGCCGCCCACGCCGCGGTGTGGCGGGTCGACGTCTCCCCCGGCGCCTCCATCGGGCTGGGCAGCCTGCGCTACGGCTCGAGCTGCTCCTACACCGTCACCGTCGAAGGCCGCCCCGGCGATGCCGCCTGGTTCCACGACATCGGCGCCTACGGCACGTTCAGCCCGCAATCGGTGACCATCGGCAGCAACGGCCGCGCCACCACCAACTGGACCCCGCAGGTCGCGGGCTGGCACCGCATCTACGCCGACTCCTACTTCGGCCAGGCGTCGACCGACTACTTCGAGGTCGGCACCTGCATCAACCTCGGCAGCGCCTGCGTCGTCCTGCGCTGACCCGCACCCATTGCCGAACGATCGCCAAGCGTGTTGCCCGCCACGGCTTTCGTGTTGCCGCTTCGCCGAATAGGGTCTGAACAGGTATCGGAGGAGGGCTCGTCGATCATGCAATGCATGCGGGGCGAAAACCAAGCAGCGCATGGGTAGAACATCCTGGATCGATCGAATACGCCGGGAGTTCCTCGGTATCAGCCTGTGGAGAGTTCTCCGCCTCTACCGGTCGGCGCTTGCGCCGACCGGCAAGCAGCCTCGATAAAGCAGGAACCTGGCAGCAGCCCATTGCATAAGTCCAGGAGAACGGCACTACCCTTGACCCGGTGCAGACAGGCCAGCCCTCCTCCGACGCCGAACCCCGCATCTGGGGCGGAACGACTCTCACCGAACGCCGTGAGGCGCGCCGCGCCGCGCTGCTCGATGCCGCCCTGGACTTGATCGGCGACTCCGGCGCCGGGGCGGTCACCATGCGCGCGGTCTGCCGCAAGGCCAACCTCACCGACCGCTACTTCTACGAATCCTTCGCCAGCCGAGACGAACTCCTCGACGTCCTCTACCGTCAGATCGCCGACGAATTCTTCGAGCCCATGACCGCCTTCGCCGTCGCCGACGACCCCACCCGCGACCGCGCCCTCTCGGAAATCCTGGTCGACAAGGTCCTCGAAGACCCCCGCAAATCCCGCCTGTTCCTCGTCGAGCCCTACTCCTCCACCGGCCTGGGCCAGGCCACCATCGCCGTCATGCCCGCCTTCACCCGCCTCATCCAGGACCACCTCTTCTCCCACATCGCCGACCCCGTCCAACGCCGCGTCGCCGCCGTCACCATGGCCTCCGGCAATGCGGGCATGTTCTCGGCCTGGCTCAACGGCACCCTGCGCGCCACCCGCGACCAGATCGTCGACCACCTGGTGCAAACCATCGCCGCCTACCGCGGCATGTACCGCCCCTGAGCCGAACCCGCGAGGCAGACGGTGCGCTCATGCACCGACTGCCGAATCCGCCGGTGCCGCAGTCTTTGCTACGGGGCGATGACGAAGACGGCCACGCCCAGCAGCGCCACGGCGGTGATGGCCGCGATCGCAAGCACCGGCCACAACCATGGCCACCGTCGCTGATCCCGCATCCCCGCCCGGGACACCACCAGCACGAGCGCAATACCCAGCCACATGAGCCCCGCCGCCCCGGCCCCGGTATTGCTCAGCCCGCACTGTGGCCCTTGTGCGCAGGCGATCTGGCCGAACTGCCCGAACAGCCACAGCGCCGCGATCCCCAGGATCACGCCCGCCAGCACGGCGATCCGGTCGAGCAGTGCCGGAAACGCTCGGCGCGCAGTGTCGGAGAGACCTTCGGCGCAGTGCGGGAGAGACCTGAGGCGCAGGGCGGGAATCAGCGGTGGGGCGCAGCACCGGAATCGGCGTGGCGGAATGGCCGGAAGTCGCGGACTCACAACGGAGTGGATGCCTGACGCGCGCGGCAGTCGATGCCATTGTGCAGTGGGTGCCGACGGTGGGCGCGAATTCCTTCCCACTTCAACATACATCGGGCGGGTGGGCTTGTGGCAAGGGCCCGGGGCGGGGGCATAATCGCTGGTCCGAGCCTATTCGGGGCCGGAGGAGGTGAGGGTGTATGAGCGAGCGGACGGCTGTGGGCGTGGGTCCGGCGAGGGTGGATATCGCCTACGAGATGGTTGGGGATCCGGGGGATCCTGCGCTGTTGCTGGTCATGGGGGCGGGGGCGCAGTTGGTGCATTGGCCGGACGGGTTCTGTGCGGAGTTGGTGGGACGGGGGTTTCGGGTGATCCGGTTCGACAATCGCGATGCCGGGCATTCGACCCATCTGGTGAATGCGCCCGAGCCCGACATCATGGCCGCGATCGGCTGTGATGTGTCCTCGACGGCCTACACCCTGTCGGATATGGCGGCCGATGCCGTCGGTCTGCTCGATGCGCTCGGGGTCGACAGCGCTCATGTGGTGGGGCTGTCGCAGGGCGGGATGATCGCGCAGACGCTGGCGGCCGAGCATCCCGCGCGGGCGCGGTCGCTGACCTCGATCTCGTCGACGACCGGCAATCCCGGTGTGGGGCAAGCCGCTCCGGGTGCGTTCGGTGCGGGCGGCCCGCCGCCGCAGGATCGCGACGGGTATATCGCCTGGCGGGTCGGGGTCACCCGTGCGCTCGCCTCCCCCGGTTTCGTCTTCGACGAGGCCGCGGTCGCCGCGACCGCCGCCCGCGCCTACGACCGCGACCACGATTTCGCCTCGATGATGCGGCAGATGATCGCCGTACTGGCCACCGGTGACCGCACCGCACAGTTGCACACGGTGCACGCGCCCACCCTGGTCATTCACGGCACCGACGATCCGATCATCGATGTCAGCGGCGGCCGCGCCACCGCCGCCGCCATTCCCGGCGCCGAACTCGTCGTCGTCGACGGCCTGGGTCACAGCTTGCCGCGCGAACTGTGGCCCGAGTTCGCCGACCGCATCGGCGAACTCGCCCGCCGCGCCGATACCGCCGCGCACCACTGACCCGGCCCGAGCTCGTCCCGTGCGGCGAGGCGAATGCGCCGACCGGATCGCCGCGCTCGTGCACCGCGCGGAGCCGACCTGCGCGGCGGCGTCCCGAGGCCCGGATACACCTGCCGCACAACAGGTCTGGCTTGCCGTGCACGGGTGCGCCGCCGGATCGGTACGGTGCCGCGATCGCTTCGAGGGGTGACCGGGGCGGGTGCGACGGGGGCCACATCGGGTTGCGGTGGCGATGGGGTGGGGTGTTTACTCGCTGACGCAAGGTGCCGTCGTTAGCTGAGGTTCCTGCACGGATACAGGCCGGCGACCGGAAACGTCGAGAGACGCCAATGGTCAGGACAGGCTTCCCCGGATTAAGGGGTAGTCCCGACCGGCTCCCACCCTGGTGGTGGGTTCACGCCGTGCAGTGCTGAAGGTCTTACGAGGAGTGGTGCCCCTACCTCGCGAGTTCCGCAGGTCTCCACTCCGTTTCCGGTGCGTGCGCTGCGTCGAGGAGGTGGTTGTCGTGCCCGATGGACCGGACAGAGTTCCGTTAGCCAATCGTTCACCAGGCGACACTCCTTTTCTTCGCTGCGTGATGCCCGCATCCCTGTAGCGTCGCTGTTCGAGTGCGCCGATCTCTGTTTGGGAGGGCGTCGTGACGACGTTGGAAATGCTGTTGCGGCTCGGGGCCGGAGTCGGGTTGGGCGCGATCATCGGGTTCGAGCGCCAGTACCGGGCCCGCATGGCCGGTTTACGGACGAACGCGCTGGTCGCGGCCGGTGCGACGTTGTTCGTGCTGTTGTCCGCGCACGGGTTCGCCGGGGCCACCGCCGATCCGACGCGGGTGGCGGCGCAGATTGTGTCGGGCATCGGGTTCCTGGGCGCGGGCGTGATCTTGCGCGATGGGTTCAACATTCGCGGCCTCAATACCGCCGCCACCCTGTGGTGCTCGGCTGCGGTGGGTTCGCTGGCGGGTGCGGGCATGTTCTCGACGGCGGCGGCGGGCACGGTGGTGGTGGTCATCGTGAACACCGCGCTGCGCACCGCGGCGCGCGCGGTGGATCGCCCGGTGTCCGACGGCAGCGAGACCGAGGCGCTGTACGCGTTCACCGCCGACACCGACGACGCGCACGAGGCGAATGTGCGGGCGCTGCTGGTGCAGTCGCTGACCCGCACCGATTTCCGGCTGGTGTCGATCTCGAGCCACGACACCCAGCCGGGCCGGGTGCAGGTGCGCGCCGAGCTGACCGGGGATCGTCGCGACGACCGGCAGATGGAGACCGCGGTGAGCCGGTTGAGCCTGGAGCCCTCGGTGACCAGCGTCGCCTGGCGCACCGTGCCGGAAAAGCTGAGCGAGGCATGACCCGCGCGCTGCCGCCGGTGCGCGGCTACACCTCGAATCCGGCGCTGGATCGGCCGCGTTCGCGCTGGGCCGATGCCGCGGTGTTCGTGGGCGCGGCGGTGCTGATCTGGATCGTGGTCAAGGTGTCGGCGGGGGTGGACGTGCCCTTCGACCAGGCCGACACCCCGGCCACGATCTCCACCGATCCCGCGCAGCTGCCCTACTACGCGGCGCGTTCACTGCTGCGCATGTTCGCCGCCCTGGGGTTGTCGATCGCGTTCACCTTCGTCTACGCGACCGCGGCCGCGCGGCTGCCGCGCGCGCAGAAGGTGCTGTTGCCGGGCCTGGACATCTTGCAGTCGGTGCCGATCCTGGGTTTCCTGTCGATCACCATCACCGGGTTCATCGCCTTGTTCCCCGGATCGTCGCTGGGTTTGGAGGCCGCGTCCATTTTCGCGATCTTCACCTCGCAGGCGTGGAACATGACCTTCGCGTTCTATCAGTCGCTGATCTCGCAGCCGCGCGAACTCGACGAGGCCGCCCGCAACCTGAGACTCTCACGCTGGCAGCGGTTCTGGCGCGTGGATGTGCCCTCGGGCATGTTCCCGCTGGTCTGGAACGCCATGATGAGTTTCGGTAGCGGCTGGTTCTTCCTCACCGCCGCCGAGGCCATCAGCGTCAACAATCGCGAGTACGCGCTGCCCGGTATCGGCTCCTATGTGGCCAGCGCAGCCGCGGAATCCGATACCGCCAAGGTGCTGCTGGCGGTGGCCACCATGATCGTCATGGTGATCGGGCTCAATGTGCTGTTCTGGCGGCCGATCACGGTGTGGGCGGAGCGATTCCGCGTCGAGGACTCCGAATCCGCCGACGCCCCCCGCTCGTTGGTCCTGGATCTGTTGCGCCGCTCCCACATCCCGGGTCTGCTGGCGCGGGCGTTCGGCCCGCTGGTGTATCCGATGGATCGGGTGATGAGCGTGTTCGGCCTGGCCGAACGCCCGCTGTATGTGCCGGTGCTGCGCCGCCGCGTCGCCGACGCGGTGGTCGTGGTCGCGCTCACGGTGGGGGCGGTGCTGTTGCTGCACTACATCCACACCACCGTCGGCTTCGGAGAACTCGCCCACGCCGCCCTGCTGGGCGTCATCACCCTGGGCCGCGTCATCGTGCTGCTGATCGTGGCCAGTGCGGTGTGGGTGCCGATCGGGGTGTGGATCGGCTTGAACCCCAAGGTGACCCGGCTGGCCCAGCCCATCGTGCAGGTGCTGGCCAGCTTCCCCGCCAACTTCTTGTTCCCGCTGGTGACCGCGGTGCTGCTGGCCACCGGCGCCAGCCTGCAATGGGCGGCCATCGCGCTCATGGCCCTCGGTGCGCAGTGGTACATCCTGTTCAATGTGATCGCCGGGGCCGCCGCGGTCCCCAACGATCTGCGCGAGGCGGCGGCGAATCTGCGGCTGCCGCGCACTCTGTGGTGGCGCAGGCTGATCCTGCCCGCCATCTTCCCCTCCTACGTGACCGGTGCGCTGACCGCGGCGGGCGGGGCCTGGAATGCCTCCATCGTCGCCGAGATCGTCGAATTCGGTCCCTCCACCCTGGTCGCCACCGGCCTGGGCTCCTATATCGCCGACGCCACCCGGGTGGGTGACTTCCCGCGCATCCTGGTCGGCGTGCTCGTCATGAGCGCCTACGTCGTCGGCATCAATCGACTGTTCTGGCGGCGGCTCTACGCGCTCGCGCAACGCCGGTACTCGCTGTGAAGACGGGAGAAACCCCATGACACATACGATTTCCACCGGCGAGGTCCTCATGGATCTGCGCGCGGTGGCCATGTCGTTCACCGGCGCGGGCGGGGAACCGCTGCAGGTCCTGGAAGCCGTCGATCTGCAATTGCGTGAGGGCGAGATCGTGGCGCTGCTGGGCCGCTCGGGCTCGGGCAAATCCACCATCCTGCGCATTATCGCCGGGCTGCTGGCCCCGACCGGCGGCCAGGTCGACTACCGCGGTCAGGCGTTGACCGGCTCCAATCCCGGTGCGGCCCTGGTGTTCCAGTCCTTCGGGCTGATGCCGTGGTTGACCGTGCAGGACAATGTGGAACTGGGCTTGGCCGCGCGCGGGGTCGCCCCCGCCGAGCGCCGCTGCCTGGCCCTCGACGCCATCGACCGCATCGGCCTAGACGGTTTCGAAACCGCCTACCCCAAGGAGCTGTCCGGCGGTATGAGCCAGCGCGTGGGTTTCGCGCGCGCCCTGGTGCTGGAACCGGATCTGCTGCTCATGGACGAACCCTTCTCCGCGCTGGACGTGCTGACCGCGGAGAACCTGCGCACCGAACTGGTGAACCTGTGGGCCACCACCGATTTCCCCACCAAATGCATCTGTATCGTCACCCACAACATCGAGGAGGCGGTGCTTTTGGCCGACCGGGTGGTGGTGCTGGGCTCCAATCCCGGCCACATCATCGCCGAGGTCACCGTCGATCAGCCGCGCCCGCGCAATCGCCGCGCCCCCGGTTTCACCGCCCTGGTCGATCACATCTACGGCCTGCTCACCGGCCGCGACACCGCCGAGGCCGTCGCCACCCCGGATTCGGCCACCCCGTTCGCGACCCCGCTGCCCGACGCCTCCGTCGGCGGCATCGCGGGTCTGCTGGAGCTGGTGTGGGGCCGCGCCGGGCGCGCCGATCTGCCCGAGGTCGCCGACGAACTCAACTTCGAACTCGACGATCTGCTCCCGCTCGTCGACGCCGCCGCCCTGCTGGGTTTCCTGACCGTCGACTCCGGCGATGTCATCCTCACCAATGTGGGCGCCCGCATCGTCAATACCGACATCCAGGCGTCCAAACGCATTTTCGCCGACCAGGCCCGCCGCCGCGCCCCCCTGGTGCGCACCGTGTGCAGCGCCCTCATCGGTTCGGCCGACGGCAGCGTCCGCGCGGATTTCGTGCTGGACCTGCTGCGCCGCGGCTTCTCCGACGAGGACGCCCGCCGCCAAGTTGACGATGTTCATCAGCGTCGAGCCGCGCGCCACCTGCGCGTGGGTCAGCGTCTGGATGGCGGCGGTCATGGTCGGCATCATGGTGCAGCCCATGCCCAGGCCCATCACGAACAGCGCGCCCAGCAGCAGTGGATACGGGGTGTCGGCGGTGACCTGGGTCAGGTACGCCATGCCGATCGACATGACCGCGATACCGGTGAGCACGATCTTGCCGGGCCCGATCTTGTCCACGAGGCGGCCCGCGATCGGCATGGTCAGCATGGCGCCGAGACCCTGGGGCGCGATGAGCAGGCCCGCCATCAACGTGGACTCCCCGCGCACCTGTTGCAGATAGCTCGGGAGCAGCAGCCCGGAACCGAAGAACGCCATGGCGAACAGGGTCATGGTGATGACGGCGTAGCGCAGCGAGGAGTTCTTGAACAGCCGCAGATCGATGAGCGGATGCACCGCGCGCAGGGCGTGGAAGACGAACACCACCAGCAGGATCGCGCCGATGATCATGGGGATGAGCACCTTGCGCGCGGCCACGGTCCCGGCCTCGGGAATCGAGGACACGCCGTAGAGGAACAGCGCCAGACCCGGTGAGGCCAGCAGCATTCCGAGGAAGTCGAACGATTCCGAGGGTTCGGGCTGGTCGGCGGGCAGCACGATCCAGGCGTAGATCAGCGCGACGATGCCGATGGGCAGGTTGATCAGGAAGATCCAGTGCCAGGAGAAGCTGTCGATGAGCCAGCCGCCCAGAATGGGTCCGGCGATGGGGCCCAGCAGCATCGGCACGCCCAGCACCGCCATGACCCGCCCGATCCGGTGCGGCCCGGCGGCGTGGGTCATGATCGTCATGCCCAGCGGCATGAGCATGCCGCCGCCCAGGCCCTGGATGACGCGGAAGCCGATGAGCGAGCCAATGTTCCAGGCGGTGGCGCACAGCACCGAGCCGAGCACGAAGAAGACCAGCGCCGCCATGTACAGGCGTTTGGTGCCGAAGCGGTCGGCGGCCCAGCCGGTGAGCGGGATGACGGTGGCCAGCGCCAGGGTGTAGCCGGTCATGGTCCACGCGGCAATGGCGTAGGTGGTGTCGAAAATGGTCTGGAATGTCGGGATCGCGACGGTCACCACCGTGACGTCGAGGATCGACATGATCGCACCGAGCACCACCACACCGGCGATCTTGAACACGCGGGCGTCGAGCTTGTCGTCGGCCGGGTCGCCGGTCGTTATATCCGGAGGAGGGGTCACCGCTTCAGCCTGCCAGGTCGGGGGACGAGGTAACAGCACAATTTCGCTTCGGTTGACGCGCCGGAGTAGCGCCGTTCACGCGAATGTTGCGCGCGCCGCGATCAGCGCGGCGGCGGCCAGCCGTCATCGTTGTCGTAGAAGTTCTCCGCCGCGGTCTCGGCGGCCGCCTCGGCGCGGATCTCGAATTCCGACGGATCGCCCGGATCGGGTTCGGGCGCAAGCTGTTTCCCGGCCGAATCCACGGGATCGGCAGGTCTGGCGCGCTTGCCCATGTCGGTCCTCACGCGAGAGTGGAGCATCGATGGCGGCAATAACCCGGCCCATCATACCGAGCGATAGCAACCCCATGGCTACCGTATCCGGTGATCGATTCCGAATCCGACCATTCACCTGGCGGTTTCGCCGCGTAGTCTGACGGGCACCGCCGCGACGAGGAGCTTCCCGAAATGTCCGACCCGGTGCTGGGGCTGACCGGTACGCTCACCACACCTCTGCGCGGCGCCGGTGCGCTGGGCGAGGTGCTCGTCGCCATCCGAGGGGGAACCGAACTCTACATCGCACGCTCCGACGAGCCCCTGGCCGCGGGCGCGAGCGTGCTCGTCGTGGCCGTCCATCCCGGCCGTCTGGTCGATGTTATTGCGTGGATCCCCCTTCCCGGCGATTGACAAGGCGCGGAGTAGTTTTCGTTTCGAGGGGAGAAATCACAGTGCTCGGTTATCACGTGCCCGATCCGGACGAGGTCATGCTGGTCTCCGGCGGCGGCACCAAGGACAATGCGCCGTTCCGGGTGGTCATCGGCCACGGCGCCTGGGTCATGCCGTTCTTCCGCAAGGTGCGGTATCTGTCGCTGGCCATGTTCGAGGCCGAGATCAAGGAACGCTGCGTCACCAAGCAGGCCATCCAATTGGATGTGCGCGCGGTCATCGCGTTCAAGGTCGCCAACGACACCGGCTCCATCGTCAATGCCGCGCAACGGTTCCTGTCCGAACAGGAGCAGGAGATGTCGGTGCTGACCGGTCGCATCTTCTCCGGGCATCTGCGCTCCATCGTGGGCTCGATGACGGTGGAGGAGATCATTCGCGAACGCCAGCGCCTGGCCGACGAGGTCCTGGTGGCCTCCAAGGTGGAGATGAGCAATATCGGGCTGTGGGTGGATTCCTTCCAGATCCAGTCCATCGACGACGGCGGCCTCGGGTACATCACCGCCTTGGCCGCCCCGCACAATGCCGCCGTGCAGCGCGACGCCCAGATCGCCCAGATCGCCCAGGCCGCCGCCGCCCAGGCTGCGGCCGAGGCCGAACAGGAATCGCTGCGCCGCCAGGCCGAATACGCGCGCCAGACCGCGGTGCTGCGCGCTCAGTACCAGCGCGATATCGACAAGGCCAATGCCGAAGCCGCCCAAGCCGGTCCGCTCGCTCAGGCGGTGGCGCTGCAGGAGGTGCTCACCGCCCAGGCCGAGCAGGCGTGCAAGGAAGCCGAACTGCGCGAACAGCAGTTGCAGGCCGAAGTGGTCAAACCCGCACTGGCCGAAGCCGAACGGGTGCGCATCCTGGCCGTGGCCGAGGCCGACCGCACTCGCATCCAGGCCGAGGCGGCGGCGTCGAACAATCGCATCGCCCTCGATCAGCTGCTCATCGAACAGCTGCCCGAGATCGTCAAGCACGCCGCGCTCGGGCTGGCCGATGCCAATGTGACCGTGCTCAACGGGCCCGACGGGGTCGGGGAAATGATCACCGGCATGGTGGGACAGGGGCTGACGGTGTTCGATTCGTTGCAAAAGGCACTTTCTTCCAACAATGATCGACCTGCCGACTAAAGTCCCAGACAGAGGGACGCGGCGACGAGGAGCGGGTGTTTTAAGGTGTCCATCGGGAAATTGGTGTCGTTCGACAGCTCTCGGGGTTTCGGTTTCATCCGTCCGGAAGACGGGGGGCCCGATGTGTTCGTCCACGTCAACGACATCGGGCTCGACGAAGACGAGCTGCGGCAGGGGCGGGTGTTCGAATTCGATGTGACCGAAGGCGATCGGGGGCCCAAGGCGATCAACCTGGCCCTGGTCGGCGGCGCGGCCGCACCGGTCCGGCACAAGAACGACAAACGCGGCGGGCAGATGTCGGAGGCCGAGCACAAGCGGCTCATCACCGAACTGCTCCTCGACGCCTCCCCGGCCTTGACGGCCGGGGAGATTCTCACCATCCGGGACCGGTTGACGGCCTTCGCCGATCAGCACGGCTGGATCGAGAACTGATCGCGCGGGCGGCGGACCGGACGCGGGTGGGTCGGGGCCGGTGAGTCGGGGCGGCAGCGCCCGGGCCGCGGTGCAGTCGCTGCATCCCGGCACGGGCTGCCGGTGCAATACCCCGAACTGTCCGACCCGGTCGGTACGATCTTCCTGAACCGCCGACCGGTGAATCCGGGCCGGTCACGGCGTCTACCTGGGTAAGTCCTACCCGAGGAGGTCGTGTGGAGCTGCCCCTGCTGCCGCCCGTCAAACCCATGCTGGCCAAATCCGTGTCGACGGTGCCGCGCGAACCCGGGCTGTTGTTCGAGCCCAAATGGGACGGGTTCCGCTGCATCGTCTTCCGCGACGGCGACGAGATCGAACTCGGCTCCCGCAACGACCGGCCGCTGACCCGCTACTTCCCCGAACTGGTGGAACTGCTCGCCGCCGCGCTGCCCGACAAGTGCGTCCTCGACGGCGAGATCGTGGTCGTCACCGAGAACGGCCTGGATTTCGACACGTTGCAGCAGCGGCTGCATCCGGCGGCGTCGCGGGTCAACAAGCTCGCGGTCGAGACACCGGCCAGTTTCGTCGGTTTCGATCTGCTCGCGCTCGGGGACCGGGATCTGACCACCGAGCCGTTCCGGGAGCGGCGCCGCCTGCTGGAGACCGTGCTCGATGCCGCCGAGGACGGGGTGAACCGGCTGCATCTGACGCCGATCACCGACGATCCGGATGTGGCGACCGACTGGTTCACCCGGTTCGAGGGCGCTGGTTTCGACGGGGTCATGGCCAAGGCCGCGGATCTGCCGTATCTGCAGGACAAGCGGATCATGGTGAAGATCAAGCACGAACGCACCGCCGACTGCGTGGTCGCCGGATTCCGCTGGCACAAGGACGGCGTGGGCGTGGGCTCGCTGCTGCTGGGCCTGTTCGACGACGAGGGCAACCTGCACCATGTCGGGGTGGCGTCGAGTTTCACCGCGGCGCGGCGCAAGGAACTGGTCGAAGAACTCAAGCCGTTGCGGGAGAACGCCCTCGACAATCATCCGTGGAAGAACTGGGCCGATGCCGCCGCCCAGGCCAAGGCCGACGGCAAGATGCCCGGCGGGGTGAGTCGCTGGACCGGCGGCAAGGATCTGTCCTGGGAGCCGTTGCGCGCGGAACTGGTCGCCGAGGTCCGCTACGAGCACGTCATGGCCGGGCGGTTCCGCCACGGCGGGCGGCTGGTGCGTTTCCGCGACGACCGCACCCCCGCCTCGTGCACCTACGCCCAGCTCGACGAGGTCGCACCCGCCGAGCTCGCCACCATTTTCGAGGAAGCGAGAGGCGCGACATCGTGAGCGCGGCAACCGATATCGAGGTCGACGGGCGCACCGTCACCATCACCAATCCGGACAAGATCTATTTCAGCAAGCGCGAGGAGACTAAACGCGATCTGGTCGACTACTACCTCGCGGTCGCCGGGCCGATCATGAACACCATCAAGGACCGTCCGATGCTGCTGGAACGCTATCCGGACGGGGCCTCCGGCAAATCCTGGTTCCAGAAACGCGTCCCGAAATCGGTGCCGGACTGGTTGCAGACCACGGTGGTGTCCACCCCCAACGGCACCACCAGCGACGCTCTCGTCGCCGCGGACATGGCGCACATTCTGTGGGCGGTCAACCTGGGCTGCCTGGGTTTTCACGTCTGGCCCACGCACGCCGATCCCGGCAGCACCGGCGCCACCGACGAGTTGCGCATCGACCTCGACCCCTCCCCGGGCATCTCCTTCGACGATCTGCGCGCCGCCGCCCTGGCCACCCGCGACCTGTGCACCGAACTGGGCATCGATGTGCGCGTGAAGACCTCCGGCTCGCGCGGCCTGCACCTCTACGCCCTGCTGCAACCGCGCTGGGACGGCTACCAGGTGCGCGCCGCCGCCGTGGCCCTGGCCCGCGAACTCGAACGCCGCCACTCCGACACCATCACCGCCGCCTGGTGGAAGGAGGAACGCGGTTCGCGCGTCTTCGTCGACTTCAACCAGAACGCCCCGCACAAAACGGTATTCGGCGCCTGGTGCGTACGCCCGAAGGTCGGCGCCCAGGTCTCCACCCCCATCTCCTGGGACGCGCTGCCCACGGTCACCAACGACGACATGACCATCGCGACCGTCCCCGCCCGCGTCGCCGAACTGGGCGACCCCTGGGCCGACCGCACCCCGCAGTCGATCGAACCCCTCCTCGAGATGTCGGCCAAGGACCTGGCCGCGGGCCTCATGGACGCCCCCTGGCCACCCCAATACCCGAAGATGCCCAACGAACCTTCCCGCGTCCAGCCCAGCCGCGCCCGGAAGGACAACGGCGACTGAGCAATTCCGCGCCGCGCCTTTATGGTGCGGGCGGGTTACCGATTCGGGTTGGGCGGCTTCGTGTTCGAGGGTCCGGGGTCGCCGTGCGGTGAGTTCGCCAGGCGGGCCCCGATGCCGTCGAGGAGGAAATCCAGACCGGTGTGGAAGGTCTGGTCGGGGTCGAGGTGGGCGGCGTCGCGGATGACCGTGGCCAGGGCGGGGTAGTGGCCGGTGGCGAAGGTGCGCTCCAGATACGGGCCGAAGGTTTGCTGCCATTGGGTCTGGTCCAGGCCGGTGGTTCGTTCGGTGCGTCGTTCGGTGATCTCGCGGCGCACCGCGCCGATGACGTAGGCGGTGACGGCGTCGACGATCGGCATGACGGCGTCCACGTCGATGCCGTGCAGGGCGGCGACCACGGCCTCGCCTCGGGCCAGGGCGTGCGGGCCGAGTGCGGGGCGGCCGCCGAGCAGGTCGGCGAACCATTCGTGCTGGTGTGCGGCGTTGCGGGTGGTTTCGGCGAGGGAGCGCAGCGCCGTGCGCCAGCTGTCGCCTTCGGGTCGGATCTCGGCGTAGATCGCGTCGACCATGAGGTCTCGGCGACGGGGTGTCGCTGGTGGCGCAGCGCAATGGCGACGGCCGGGTGCGCCTCGGCGTGAGCTTCTACAACACCGGCGCGGACTGGTTCGCGACCAGCGGCATTCCCGTCGACGACCCGGCCGCGGCGCGGGCCCGGCTGATCGAGCTCCTGCCGGGCTGGGACGCTCGGTTCACCGCGCTCATCGCCGCCTGCGACGACACGATCGTGCCGCGCGCGATCACCACGCTGCCGGTGGGCTTGACCTGGCCGTCGACGCCGGGGCTGACGCTGGTCGGGGATGCCGCGCATCTGATGCCGCCGGTGGGCGAGGGCGCCAATATGGCGTTGCTCGACGGCGCGGTGCTCGGCCGTGCGCTGGCCGCGCACCCGCACGACTTCGCCTGCACCGTCGCCGAATACGAGCGCGAGATGTTCGACCGCACCAGCGCCGCCGCGCGAATGTCGGCGCAGTTGCAGGAGTTGCTGACCGCACCGGACACCGCCCAGAACATGCTCGCTTTCTTCCAGCCCGGCTGACCGGTCCTCGGACGGCGCGACATCTCGCAGTGGTCCCGGTGCCCGCCGCCCATCCGGACCGGTCGGCGCATCCCGCTGGGAAATCCCCGGAGACGGTGCGACATCTCGCGGTGGCGGCAACGCTCGGCTCCCGCTCGGATCGGTGCGTGCCTTCCGCTCGAGGGGAATCGCCGGTCGCGCAACGCCGGTGGGGTGCATCGGGGTTCGGATGCTGGCGAAACATCGTCGCGGCGTGGGCGGGGCGCGGGTAGCCTCGCGGCGTGACCACTGTGGATGCACCCATCGTCGCTGTCATCGTCTATCCGGGCCCCGCCCGCATCACCCGGCGCGCGGTCGTCGCGGTCGAGGCCGGGGCCCGGCAGATCACGCTCGGCGGTTTGCCGCTGGGGCTGGTGCGGGATTCGGTGCGCGTCAATGGGCGCGGGGCGGCGAGCGTGGTGGGCGTGGACGTTGCCCTGCAACAGCATCCGCGCTCCCTCGAACGCCGCCTCGCCGCGCATCGCAAGCAGCGCGAGCCCGATCGACGCACGGTGGTCGTGGATCTGGATGTGACCGCGGCCGGGGAGATCGAGCTGGACCTGTCCTATGTCATCGACGACGCGCGCTGGACCTCGAGCTACGACATCCGGTTGCGCGGTGAGCAGCTCACCCTCACCTGGTATGCCGAGATCACCCAGAGCACCGGCGAGGACTGGCCCGAATGCGAGCTGGCCCTGTCCACGGCGCGCCCGGCCATCACCGCCGAACTGCCCGAGCTGCACCCGTGGTTCCTCGACCGTATGCTCCCGCCCGTGCCGGTCGCCGCGGCCGTCGCCTACGGCGCGCCGCCGCCCGCGCCGGGCGGGGCGATGATGCCCCGATCCGCACCCACGCGTGCCGAGGCCGCCGCGCAACTCGACGATTTCGCCGCCGCCCCCGAACCGGTCGTCGAGCACGGCGCCGCGGCCACGACCTACCGTCCCGCGCGGGCGGTCGCGGTCCCCGGCGACGGCACCGCTCATCGCGCCACGGTCGCGGTCATCGATCTGGCCGCCGCGCTCGATCACGTGACCGCCCCGGTGCGCGGCCCGGAGGCGTTCCTGCGCGCCACCGCGGTCAACACCTCCGAGCACACGCTGCGCCCCGGCCGGGCCTCGGTGTTCCACGAATCCGAATTCGTCGGCACCACCACCCTGGAGGTGTGGGCGCCCAAGGAGGAGATCGAGCTGAATCTCGGTGTGGACGACCGCATCCGGGTCGAGCGGGAGCTGGTCAAACGCACGGCGGGCAAGGCCGTGCTGGGCAGCAGCACCCGCCGCGAGCTCACCTACCTCATCACGATCGGCAACTACGGCCGCCGCGCCACGAAAGTCACCGTCCTGGACCAGATCCCGGTCTCGCGTGACGACGGCATCCTCGTCAAGGACGTCACCGTCCGCCCGGATCCGGTGCAGCGCACCGATCTCGGCGAACTGTCGTGGAAGCTGCCGCTCGAGCCGGGCGCGACCGCCGAGATCACGGTGCGGTTCCGCGTGGACCTCGCGCGCGGCGTGGAGTTGCGCGGCTGGCGCGAATAGCCCGGGCGCGGCAGCATTTTCGATCTTGCCGCGGTGTTTCCTCCGCACGGCGCACCCGCGTGTCGCCGGGTTTTCACCCGGTTGGCCCGCTGCGGGAGCGTCGCGGTGCCTACCCTCGCCGTGTTGGCATCAGCAAGCCGACGAGTCCGACGAAAGGCGGTCATCATGGCAATCGGTGTAGTGCTGGAGTTCCCCGGAGCGACACTCGACCAATACGATGCAGTGCTCGAGGTCCTGGGCTTCACCGCGCAGGGTCCCGGTGCTCCGGGCGGTCTGTTCCATTGGGTCACCGCCCACGACACCGGTTTTCGCGTTACCGATGTGTGGGAGTCCCAGGAGACCTTCGAACGGTTCGCCACCGAGCAGATCGGCCCGGCCGCAGCCAAGGTCGGTCTACCCAATCCCCCGGAAATCACCTTCTACCCCGTGCACAACTACCTGACCGCGGGCTGACCGCCCGACGACCCTCGGAACCTCCTGCACGCCAGGAGGTTCCGAAACCCGGCGGCTAGATGTGCGCGGCCAGTGCGGGAGCCAGGACGCGCAGCGCGGGCAGCGGGTCGCCGAGGATCTGCACGGCCACATGGTCGCCCCCGGCGCGCAGGTGCGCGGCGAGCCGGTCGGCGATCTGCTCGGGGCTGCCGTGTGCGACGAGCGCGTCGACGAGACGGTCGCTGGCAGGGGCGGTCAGGTCGGCGTCGGTGAACCCGTAACGACGCAGATTGCTGGTGTAGTTGCGCAAACCCAGGTAGAAGTCGACGGTATTGCGGCCGGTCGTGCGGGCGCGCTCGGCATCGGTGTCGAGGACGACCTTGTTTTCGGTGGCGATGAGGGTGTCGGGACCAAGCAGCTCGCGCAGGCTCGCGGTGTGTTCCGGAACGGTCAGATACGGCAGCGCCCCCAGCGTGCGGTCGCGCGCGAGGGTGGCCACGCGCGGGCCGAAGGCGGCCAGAGCGCACCGATCGGCGGGCACCGCCGCCTCGTCGAGGTCGTCGAGATAGGCGGCCAACGCGTCATAGGGTTTGGTGTAGGCGTCGGTGTGCTCCCGATGCCCGGCGCCCACACCGAGCAGGAAGCGGCCCGGGAACCGGTCCTCGAGGCGGTGGAAGGCGGCCGCGGCGTCTTTGGCCGGGGTGGCCCAGATATTGATGATGCTGGTGGCCACGGTGAGGGTCGAGGTAGCTTCGAGGAGGGCGTCGTATCCGTCCCAATCCGCGGGCGGGGAACCCCCGAGCCACACGGTGCCGTAGCCGAGTTGCTCGAGCTCGCTCACCGCGGCGGGGCTCAGGGCCGAGTAGTGCTGCCAGACACCGACTTTTCCGAGATCGTCCTTTGCCATACCGGCAGCCAACAGCTCAGGGTCCGGCCGCATTCCCGGCGCGCGGTCACCGTGGTCGTCTGCGAACCGGACGGGGCTGCCGGGCAAGTCGATCCGCGCTCGTCACGGTGGGCCTAGGTGCCTTCGTCCAGGAGGGCGCGCAGCGCCGCGTCGGCGACGTGCCGCAGCTCGTCGCGGCTGCGCCCGGCCGCGGCCTGGACGGCGATGCCGTCCGAGATCGTGTGCACGAGTGCCGCCAGGGCGGCCGGATCCCAGCGGGACGTCAGATCGGTGGCCTGCTCGAGCCGCCTGCGCAGCGCCGACTCACCGGCTTTGCGTACCGCGACGGCGTCCCGGCGGACCGTGTGCGAGTCGGGTCCGCAGGCTTGAACGGTCTTGACGCACACGCAACCCCGGGGCGTGTTCGCCCCCGCGGCCAGGTCGACGGCCCCGTGGATCAGCCGCTCGACGACCTCGCGGCCGGTGGGCGCGTCCAGCGCGTCGGCGGCGTAGGCGCCGGGGCCGTCGAGGTAGCGGGCGAGGACCTTGCCGAACAGTTCCTCCTTGTTGCCGAAGGCGGCATAGAGGCTGGGCTTGTTGATGCCCATCGCGGCGGTCAGGTCGGCCAGCGAGGTGCCTTCGTAGCCGTGCCGCCAGAACACCTCCAGCGCGTGGCCGAGTGCGGCGTCCGCGTCGAACGAGCGTGGTCGTCCACCTGGCATACCGCCCTCAGTAGCCCGTACCCGACACCTATCGCACCGTCCCCGCCGGCATCCGGATCGGCCCACCGGCCAATATCGCAGCCCTCTACCAGGAGGTCGCTCGAGCCATCGCCGAAGGCCGACAACCGTATCCCAGCTTCGAGACCGCGCTGCGCCACCACCGGCTCCTCGCCGCCATCGAACAGTCCGCGGCCGATGGAAGCGTCCGCTCCATCTCGTAGCCGTCAGGGAGCGCGACAGGGTGATGTCCGCACCGATCCGGCAGCGGCCCGGTGGCCTCCCCGAAACAGGTAACCGGGCCGCTGCGCGCCGGATTCAGTTGCTGCCGTTCACTTTCGGGAACGATTCGGTGATTAGCGTGGTGAGCGTGTCGCACAGCAGGTCGTGGACCTGCGGGCGGTCGAGGCTGCCGCGCACGATCCATTCCCGGCCCGCGGCCTTCACCAGGCCGCCGTAACAGCGGACCAGGGCCCGCAGTTCGGCGCTGTGCAGCGAATCGCCGAGGCCGACCATCTGGACGACGCGTTCGGCGGCGGCATCGTCGGCCTCGTCGAGGATGCGCTGCACCTCCGGGTCGTCGCCGATGCCTTCCAGGCCGGTGACCTTCACCCAGGTGGTGCCGTGCTCGCCGAGGGTGTCCAGCAGCCACGACACGCTGGCGTCGATGCGTTCGCGGGTGGTGCCGGTGGTGGGCACCACCATGTGGGCCGGCCGCGGCAGGGTCACCATGCGGCGCACGACCGCCAGGTAGAGGTCGCGTTTATTGCCGAAGTAGTGGTTGATCAGGCCGCGCGCCACCCCGGCCCGCTGGGCCAACTCGGCCGTGGACACGGCGGCATAGGGACGTTCGCCGAACATCTCGATGGCGCAGGCCAGGATTTGCGCGCGGCGTTCGTCGGGTTCGAGCCGACGCCGCCGCGACGGCGCGTCAGGCTCGGCAGCGCCGGGTGCGGCGCCGCCGGTGGGGGTCGGCTCGATCGTGGTGTCAGAGTGAGCGGGCAATGAGGTCCTTCATCACCTCGTTGGCGCCCGCGAGGATCCGCAGAACCCGGGCGCCGGTGTACAACTGGGAAATCGGGTATTCGGTCATGTATCCGTAGCCGCCGAACAGTTGCAGGCAGCGATCCACCACATTACCGAGTTGGTCGGTCAACCAGTACTTCGACATCGCGGCGGCGGGAATGTCGAGCTCACCGCGCAGGTGCTTGCTGATGCAGTCGTCGAGGAATACGCGCGCGACCTTGGCGATGGTGGCGCACTCGGCGAGCTCGAAACGCGTGTTCTGCATGGCGAACAGCGGTTTGCCGAACGCTTCGCGGCCCTTGGTGTAGTCGACGGTCAGCTGCACCGCCTTCTCAATCATGGCCACCGCCAGGATCGCGGTGACCAGGCGTTCCTGGGCCAGCATCTGCATCATCTGATAGAAGCCCTGGCCCTCGGCCTGCCCCAGCAGATTCGAGGCGGGCACGCGCACGCCGTCGAAGAACAGCTCGGCGGTGTCCTGGCCCTTGCCGCCGATCTTGGACAGGATGCGGCCACGTGGGAATCCCGGCGTCTCGTCGGAGACCTCGGCGAAGATCAGCGAGATACCGGCCGCGCCCTGGCTGGAGTCGGTCTTGGCGGCGATGATGATGCCGTCGCACAGCCAGCCGTTGGAGATGAAGATCTTCTGGCCGGTGATGATGTACTCGTCGCCCTCGCGCACCGCGCGGGTCTTGATGTTCTGCAGATCCGAGCCGGTGCCGGGTTCGGTCATGCCGATGGAGAGCAGCATCTCCCCGCTGGCCGCCTTGGGCAGCACCCGCGCCTTGAGCTCCTCGGACCCGAACTGGTGGATGTAGGGGGCGATGATCGAGGGGTGCACCGACATGCCCAGCGCGCCGTCCCCGGCGTGGGTCTGGGCCTCGATGATGGCGGCCTCGTGCGCGAATGTACCGCCGCCACCGCCGTATTCGGCCGGGATGGCCGCGCACAGCAGGCCCAGTTCACCGGCGCGCCGGTACAGGGCGCGGTCGGGATGGCCCTGGGCGATGAACTTCTCCTCGTGCGGGATCACCTCCTTCTCGAAGAAAGTGGTCGCCAGACCACGAACCGCCTCGACCTCGTCGTCGCTCCATGCGGGGCGTGTCATCGATAGTTCCTTCGCGTCCAAACCGTGCGCTCGCGCGCCTCGTGACTAGCGTGCACGGCTATTGGCGAAGTGTCAACAAAGTCTCAGTGCTCGCCCGACCGGGCCTGGTTGACCTCGGCGAGGGTGGTGAAGATCGGCGTGTCCGGATCGGCCTCGATGCCCTGGCGGCGCAGGAAACCATCCATCAGACCCCACACCAGTTCGGTGGCCTGGTCGACGAATTCGGCGGTCTGGTCCGGAGTCGGGGTGTCGGAATCGGCCAGCCACAGATCGGTGATGGCCACCACCACCCCGATCACCGCGCGCGAGAAATAGTCGATGCCCGACACGTCCAGGGGCACCGCCTCGGCGACCTGCCGCGCCATCTTGGTCAGCCGCCGCGCGGCATCGCGGCCCAGATCGAACTGCAACACCCCCGACCGCTGCACCGACGGCGCCTGGCCCAAATACCGGAAAACGTTGGGGTGCTCCAGGATTCCCTGCGCGTACTGCCCGAACACCCGCCGCAACGCCACCCGCGGCGGCGCCAGCATGAGCGTCATATCCGTCCCGGCCGCCGCGAAGGCCAGCCGCGACATCCGCGCGGCGATCTCGGTGAACAGATCACCCTTGTCGGCGAACTGCCGATACAGCCGCGGTTTGGTGATGCGGGCCTCGCGCGCGATGTCGTCCATGCTCGGGCGCGAGCCGTCGCGATCGATCACCCGAATGGCCGCGTCCACGATGTCGTCGCGGGTCACCACGGTCCTGACAGCCGGTCCGGCACTGGTACGAGCCACAGCCGGAGTGTATACGTACCGCCGGTACGGCCGATACCCCTCGCGCACACCCACACCGATCCCGGTTCGCCGCGTGACACATGCCACACACAAGGTCAACCGACCGGGATCGATTTCGCCTCGACCGTACTGCCAGTATCGGTAACCGTACCGCCGGTACGCACCGGTGCCCACAACCCGGAAGGACGCCGATGACCGACGCCGCACGCCAGCTCACCACCACCCTGCAGGCCCCGCTCCCCGACGCCTTCGACCGGCTCACCGACGCGGACCTGAGAGAACTCGACCGCCTCCTGCAGGTCGCCCTGGCCCGCCGCGCCGACAACCTCGACGCCGCCATCGGCACCTCCCTCGACTTCGTGCCGCGCCTCATGCGCCCGGCCGTCAAGAAAGCACTGGGCCTGTGAGCGAACACCTCGTAGCCGTCGCCGAAACCACCAAACTCGCGCGCCTGCTCGGCATCACCGACGCCACCGAACTCGACTTCCTCGTCGACCTGCCACCCGCCGCCATCCGCCAATTCCGCGAACGCGCCACCGACCTGCTCTTCGACCGCGACGCCAAACGCCTCAAAGGCGTTGCCGCAGCAAGCAAACTGGTACCGGTCGCCATCAGCGCCAAGGTCGCCGAACGCGCCTTCGGACCCGTCCTGTGCGCCGCCACCGCCAGCACCGTCGACCCGCACCGCGCCATCGACATCGCCAAAGCCCTGCCCGCACGCTTCCTCGCCGACTGCGCCGTCCAACTCGACCCGCGCCGCACCGCCGCCATCATCGCCGCGGTACCGCCCGCCATGGTCGCCGACGTCGCCCGCGAACTCCTGCGCCACGGCGACCACATCACCATGGGCCGCTTCGTGCACGTCGTCCCCGAACCCGCCCTTCGCGCCGCCGCGCCGATCATGAGCGACGTCGACCTGCTGCGCATCGCCTTCCTGCTCGAAGACAAATCCGCCATCGACAACGTCCTGCACATCGTGGCCGACCGCGTCCCCGGAGTCATCCGCGCCGCCGCCGAACAGCACATGTGGGCCGAAGGCATCGACCTGCTCGACTCCATCGCACCCCACAACCGCGCCTGGATCGGCGATATCACCGCCGGACTCGGCGCCGACGTCCTCGACGCCATCATCGCCAACGTCCACGACCTCGACGCCTGGGCCACCCTGCTCCCCATCACCGGCGCCATGAGCCCCGACAGCCTGCGCCTGTTCGCCGAACGCCCCGCCGTCCACACCGAACCGGTCCTCGCCGCCATCATGGACACCGCCCTCGACGGCGGCCAATGGCTCGACCTGCTCCCCCTCGCCGCCCACCTACCCCCCGAGGCCCTGACCCTCGTCGCCGCCCGCGTCGGAAACCAAACCGACGCCCGCCTCACCGAACTCATCCACGACGCCGACACCGCCGGACTATGGGACGCCATGATCCCCATAGCCCTCGCCATGACCGACGACCAACGCCGCCACCTGGCCGCCCTGCCCATCATGTCCGACCCCGACGTCCTCCACACCGTCATCACCACCACCGCCGAACACGAACTCTGGTCCCAGGCCCTCCCCCTGGTCGACGCCCTCCCCGACGCAACCAAACCCGTCCTCGCCTCCCACATCGGCGCCCTCACCCGCGACCACCTCCTCGCGGCCCTCCACACCGCCTCCCGCAGCGCCAACATCCACACCCTCGTCGACATCGCCCTATCCCAAGAGAAGACCGGCCGCGCCCGCGTCCTCGAGACCATCGACACCATGCCCGACCTCGAAGACTTCCTCTCCGCCCTCACCCCCGACACCCCCGACACGGTCTGGAACGCCCTCCACCAAGTCCGCGACGAAACCCCACCCACCCTCCTCACCCACCTAGCCGAACGCGCCCGCGAACTCGGCCGCACCACCGACGCCGACGCCCTCCAACCCGCCAGCGCCACCACCGAATAACCCCCGACCGCACCGAAAACCACTGGCGGGCACTGCGATACTGAACCATCCGATCTCCGATGAAAGGACCTCGAGGTGGGCCCCGCTCCCGTCGTACCGCTACTCGACACCGTCGCCACCGCAGTATCGGACGCGATCGGGCGAGTCCGCCCGCACCTGGCGGGGCCGGACCCGGTGGTACGCCGCTCGGATCGAGCCGACTTCCAATCCAACGCCGTCCTGCCCCTGGCACAGCAGACCGGCGTGCCACCGACACAGTTGGCCACCGAACTCGCCGACGAACTCGCCTCCCGCACCGGGGATTCCGTCATCGCCGAGGTGGTGTCCTCGGGGCCCGGCTTCCTCAACATCACGGCCACCGACGCGGCGATCTGGGCACAGCTCGCCGCACGCCTCCACGATCCCCGGCTCGGCGTGGGTACGCCCGCGCAGGGGCAACGAATCATCGTCGACTACTCCGCACCCAATGTGGCCAAGGAAATGCACGTCGGCCATTTGCGGACCACGATCATCGACGACAGCCTCGCCCGCATCCTCGGCTTCCTCGGCGCCGACGTCCTGCGCGCCAACCACCTCGGCGACTGGGGCACCCAGTTCGGAATGCTCATCGAATACATCGACGAGCACCCCGAACAACGCTGGCACACAGACGATATCGGCACCGAATCGACGGTGTCCGCACTCGACGGGCTCTACAAAGCCGCCCGCGCACGATTCGACACCGACCCCGGCTTCGCCGATCGCGCCCGCACCCGCGTCGTCGCCCTGCAGAGCGGAGACCCGCACACCGTCGCCCGCTGGCGCGATATCGTCGGCGAATCCGAAAAAGCGTTCGGCGCCATCTATCAACGACTCGGGGTCCTTCTCACCCCCGACGACTACATCGGCGAATCGTTCTACAACCCCATGCTCGCCGACACCACCACCGAACTACTCGACACCGCGGTGGCCGTCGACAGCGACGGCGCCGTCGTCGTGCTCTCTGAGCAGGTCACCGGACCCGACAACACCCCGGCCGTCCTCATGGTCCGCAAAAGCGACGGCGGCTACGGCTACGATAGCACCGACCTGGCCACCATCCGCTACCGGATCACCACCCTGCGTCCCGACCGCCTGCTCTACGTCACCGATTCCCGCCAAGCCCTGCACTTCCGGCTCATCTTCGAAGCGGCCCGCCGCGCCGGGTGGCTGACCGACGCCGTCGCCGTCCACCACGTCAGCTACGGCACCATCCTCGGCCCGGACGGCAAACCCTTCAAAACCCGCGCGGGCGGCACCGTGCGCCTGATGGACCTGCTCGACGACGCGGTCGCCGCCGCCCGCGCCGTCGCCGCCGCCCGCGCCGTCGTCGCCGAAAAGAATCCGGACCTGCCCGCCGAGGACCTCGATGCCATCGCCGAGCAAGCCGGAAGCGGCGCCGTCAAATACGCCGACCTGTCCACCAGCCGCATCAAGGACTACATGTTCGACACCGAACGCATGACCGCGTTCAACGGAAACACCGGCGTGTACCTGCAATACGCACACGCCCGCATCCGGTCGATCCTGCGCAAGGTCGGCGAACCCGCCCACACCCACGTCGACACCTCGGCCGAACTCGACACCGCCGAGCGCACCCTGGTGCTCGAACTCAACAACTACGCCACAGTCCTGACCGACATCAACCACACCCTCGAACCACACCGCCTGGCCAACTACCTCTACGACCTGGCACGAGCATTCACCGCCTTCTACGACACCTGCCCGGTCCTGACCGCCCCCGAACCAGTGTGCGGCAACCGCATCGCGGCCTGTCAGCTCACCGCCCGCACCCTGGCACACGGCCTGGACCTGCTCGGCATCTCGGCACCCGCACGCCTGTGACCGGTACCGGCGCCCACGCCGACAATTAGCGCGTGGGCGCCAGCGCCGATCCCCGGGAGTCCTCGAAATCCCGTTCCGCACCGGCGAAGTGATTGACCGCGGCGACCAGGCCCTCCACGCGGCCGAGGTCGAAATAGCGGCCGCGGGAGGGGTGCACGCGGAAAGCGGGCGAGTCCGAGCGGAGGACCGCGTCGAGAGCATCGGTGAGGCGAAGCTCGCCCGAGGCGGGATCCGCGCTGATCGAGGACAACACCTCGTAGAAGTCGGGGCCGAACACATATCTGCTGATATTGATCAGCGGTAGTTCGGTCTCATCGGGCACGTCAGGCGACTTCTCCGTGATTCCGCGCAGGACCAGCGCACCGTCGACCGTTCTCGTGTCGAGAACTCCGTAGCGGCTCGAGTTCGCCGGGGCCATCGGCTGACCTACCAGGCCGTAACCGTCACCGGCCAGCGCGGCCAGGTCGGCGAGCGTCGATACACCCGGCTCGTCCGCGAGCAAGTCGTCACTCGAGACGAAGAAGAACCTGTCCTCGCCCACGAACTCGCGGGCGAGCCGGACCGGAACCGCCGTGCCGTAGTCCGACTCCAGCGACTGCTCGAGGAACACCAGATCCGGCACCGTCGCGGTCTCATCCAGCGCGGCCGCCTTCTCGTCCCAGCCACGCACGGCCAGCAGGGCACGCAAGTCCATATCGCAGCCGTAATAGTGTTGGATCTGTGCGCTGCCCTTGCGGACCACGATGCCGATCTGCTCCACACCGGCGCGGGCGCATTCACGGATGACGTAATCGATCGCCGGTCGATTCCCCAGGGGGAGCATCGCCTTGTCGATGGTCTTCGTGATGGGATACATGCGGGTTCCGAGCCCGGCGGCGGCGATAACGGCCTTGCGGATGGTCATTCGTCGCCGCACCCCTCGATCAGGTCAAATACGCACTCGGATAACGGATTACACACATTCCGGCACACACTTCGATCCCCGAGATCGACGCTACCACGGAACAAACCTCGATCCGCTCTCCCGCCCCGCGCGTCCCGATACGACTCTTTCGGCGCTCACCGATTCCGTCATCGTCGTGTAGTGCCGCCGCAGGTGGCGTACACGCACGATGCGACAATGGTCGGGTCAACCACCCCCGCACGAAGGATCACCGCACACCCCGATGGCCGAGAACAGCACCACGGCGTACCCGATCGAAAACGCGGCCAGCGAGAGCGTTGGGGGCGGTATCGACCCCAACGAGTTGGCTATCTGCCTGCGGGTGCTCGAGCAGGCCGGGGAGTTGGACAAGGGGCATCCGGATTCGGTGACCGTACAGCGGTCCGTCAGCCATATGTTCAAAAAGTTCAAGCAGCGGCGGCGGGTCGAGGCTCGGGACGCGATTTCCGAGGCCGACAAGGCTGTCATCGCGGCCACGGCTACCGGGTCGCCCAATCGGATCGATGACGAGACGGCCGGGATTCAGATCAGCTCGAGCACCGAGAGCGGAAGCGCCGGGGAGTTGTTGCGGCCACGGCCGTGCTACATCTGCAAGCAGCGCTATACGCGCGTGGATGCCTTCTATCACCAGCTCTGCCCGGAGTGCGCGGGCAAGAGTCATGGGAAGCGGGATGCGCGGACCGATCTCAGTGGGCGGCGGGCACTGCTGACCGGGGGGCGGGCCAAGATCGGGATGTATATCGCGTTGCGGCTCTTGCGGGATGGGGCGCACACGACGATCACCACGCGCTTTCCCAATGACGCGATTCGACGGTTCGCGGCACAGCCCGACAGTGCCGATTGGTTGCATCGACTGCGGATCGTGGGAATCGATCTGCGAGATCCCGCCCAGGTAGTGGCGCTCGCCGACGACATCGCGGCGCAGGGGCCGCTCGATATTCTGATCAACAATGCCGCGCAGACCGTGCGGCGCTCCCCGGGCGCGTACAGCGCGCTCGTCGAGGCCGAGAACGGACCGCTGCCCGCGGGCGAACTGCCCGATGTCATCACCTTCGGCAAGACCATGCAGGAGCATACCACGGCGCTCACCGCCTCCCTCGCGCCCACCCTGACCGCCGCCGATATCACCGAACAGGCCTTGGTGGCGGGATCGGCGACACCCGAACGCATTTCGCAGGGCGTGGCCATCGACGCCGGAGGGCTCGTGCCCGACCTCGCGCACACCAACAGCTGGGTGCAGGCCGTGGGCGAAGTCGATGCCACCGAACTGCTCGAAGTGCAGCTGTGCAACTCCACCGCACCGTTCATCCTCATCTCGCGGCTGCGCGCCGCCATGGCCGCCGCACCCGCCCGCCGCAAGTACGTCGTCAACGTCACCGCCATGGAAGGCGTATTCGCTCGCGGCTACAAGGGGCCCGGCCATCCGCATACCAATATGGCCAAGGCCGCGCTGAACATGCTCACCCGCACCAGCGCCCGCGAAATGTACGAGACAGACAGCATTCTCATGACTGCTGTCGACACCGGATGGATCACCGACGAGCGGCCGCACTACACCAAGATCCGCCTGGCCGAAGAAGGCTTCCACGCCCCGCTCGACCTGGTCGACGGCGCCGCCCGCGTCTACGACCCCATTGTCCGCGGCGAAGCCGGTGACGACCTGTTCGGCGTCTTCCTCAAGGACTACGAACCCTCCAACTGGTAAAGCACCCCACAACCGAGGGGACGGGCACCCTCTGTTCCCTCTTTTGTTGTTTTTTGAAGGTGAGGTGGGTTGTGCTGAGTTTTCTGGTTTGAGGATACACATAGTTAGATGCGCATATGCCCTTACTGGTATGAAATATGGTCAAGATTCGGAGCCTGACCGTGTTGTTGCACCAAAAACCCACTAGGCGAGATGGTTTCGTCGCTCCGGGGCGCCACTCCCCTCTCAGCCCAGGCCGCTTTGGCAAGACCACTCCCCCGCTCTCATGTCTGCGATATGCTGACGCATTGCATGCGTAGATGTGCATATCGGTATGTCCATCGTCTGATAGATCGAAGCTGATATCGGTTGCGGTCGTATCTGCACGACATGCCACTCACAGAACCCGACCTCACCGGTTTCACGCTCGTGCGGCTCACCGCGCCAGCGGAGCGGGCCTATCGGATCGTCGAGCCGCTGCTGGACGAGTACGTGCGCTGGTGTCTGGACGAATTGGCCGAGCGCGGTGCGGAATTCGACGACCGGACCGCCGCGGTCGGGCATCACAGCCGGAGTTTCCGGGCGAAGCTGCCGGAGTTGCTCGGGGCGCGCGGGCGGTTGCTGGTGGCCTCTACCGGCGGGGATGCGGTCGGGGTGTGCGCGCTCGAACCCGTCGATGCCGACACCGCCGAGATCAAGCGGATGTATGTGCGGCCCGGCGCGCGCGGGGCGGGCATTGCCCGGGCCATGCTGGAGCAGCTGATCGCCGATGCGACCGACCTCGGGTTTCGGACCGCGCGGCTGGAGACCGGCAGATTCATGGCCGCGGCGCAACGGCTCTATCTCTCGCTGGGGTTCACCGATATCCCGATCTTCGACAATGCCGAGGCGAGCATGTCCGGATTCGAATCGCATGTGCGGTTCATGCACTGCCCGCTCGGCAATGGCGCTCCTATCCTGGAGGCATGATCTACCGGCTGCTCGCCGATCTCACCGCGGGCGTGCATTTCGCCTTCGTGGCGTATGTGGTGGTGGGCGGGTTCATTGCCTGGCGGTGGCCGCGCACCATCTGGCTGCATCTGGTGGCGTTCGGGTGGGGGGTTCTCGACGGTGCTGTTCGGATACGACTGCCCGCTCACGTATGTGGAGGATTGGGCGCGGCACCGGGCTGGGCAGGCCGGATTGCCGCCCAGCGGGTTCATCGACCACTACCTCACGGGCGTGATCTATCCGGAGAGTGCGCTGGGGTTGATGCGGGTGTTGGTCGTGGTCGCGGTGCTGGTGTCCTGGATGGGGCTGTTCGTGCTGTCGAGGCGGCGGGCGATGGCCGCGGCCAAGGCGGGCTGATTCTCGGGCAGGTCGAGGTAGAAGTGGCCGCCGGGGAAGGTAGCCGTCTCGAATCCGGCGGTGGTGTAGTCGCTCCACTCCCCCGCCTGCGCGATCGAGGTCGTGGGATCCTCGGTGCTCACGAAAGTCGTGATGGGACAGCGCAGCGGCTCCCCCGGCTGGTATCGGTAGGTCTCGACCGCCCGGTAGTCGTTGCGCAACGGCGGCAGGACCAGTTCGGCCAGGCTCGGCTCGGCGCGCAGAATCGCCACCGAGGACGGATCGTTGGACAGCAGCTCGAGCTGACCGATGAGCCCGTCGTCGGAGCCCAGATGCAAGCGGCCCGGTTCGGCGAAAGCCGGTGCGGGGCGACCGGAAACGATCAGGTGCTTCAGCTCGCGGCCCGCCCCTTCGAGGGCACGGGCGGTCTCGTAGGCGACGGTGGCGCCCATGCTGTGGCCGAACAACGCCAGCGGGGTGGCGGCGGGCCAGCGCAGCAGCTCCTGGGCGATGCGCGCGGCGAGTTCGGTCAGCACCGGCACCGACGGCTCGGCGAGCCGGTCCTGGCGGCCCGGGTACTGCACCGCGAATACGGCTGTGCCCGCGCCGAATCGCTGCGCCAGCGACCGGTATGCGGTCGCGGAGCCGCCGCCGGGCGGCAGGCAGACGAGCACGGTGCGCGGGGCGGGATCCGGGCGCAGTTCGCGCAGCCAGGCGGTACCGGTGAGATTTGCCATACGGTGGATTCTCCTTACGGATTCGCTTCGAGATTAGGGTCGGACGCGTGGCTACCTACGCAGATCTGGTCCGCGCGTACGAGTCCGGTATCGGGATCACCGGATCGAGTATGCCCGCCGTCGATCCCGGCGCGTATCTGGCTGCGACACTGCCGGTATGGGCCCTGTCGGGCGGTGCGGTGGCGGGCTTCGCGCGGGCGGCCGATCGGTTGCGCGTCGCGCGCGGGCTGGCGCCGCTCGGTGCGACGCCGGACCCGGCCCGCGTGGCGGCGGCTTTCTCGAGTGAGAAACTGTTTCGCCTCGATGGCGCGCAGCCGAATATATTCGCAGAGCTGTCGGGCTTTTTCCCGACTGCGGACGGCATTGTGCGTACGCACGCAAACTATTCGCATCATCGCGCCCGCCTGTTGACGATTCTCGAATTACCCGCCGATTCCGGCCGTAATGCCGTTGTTGCCCGAATGGCCGAGCTCACCGCGCAGGAAATCGAGGATCGCGCCGCGGAATCGGGTGCGATCGCCGCGCGGGTGCGCACCGAGGCCGAGTGGGCGGCGAGTCCGCAGGGTAAGGCCGCCGGCGACGGGCCCCTGGTTACCATCGAGCGCCGCACCGGAGCGGGCCCGGCCGAATCCCGCTCTGCCGCAACGGGCATGCTGCCATTGCGCGGCGTGCGGGTACTTGATATGACACGGGTCATCGCCGGACCGGTAGCCACCCGGGCGCTGGCCATGCTGGGTGCGGAGGTATTGCGTATCGATCCGCCGGGATTGCCGGAAATCGAATGGCAGTACCTCGATACCTGTCAGGGCAAGCGTTCCGTATTGTCGGATTTTCATATCGAAACAGTTCATATAGAGGAACTGCTGAGTAACGCCGATGTATTGATCACGGGTTACCGTCCAGGCTCTCTCGATCACCTGGTGCGGGCCGCCGACAAAATTCGGCCAGGAATTGTGCACGGCCGTGTTTCGGCATGGGGTGAGCACGGTCCGTGGGGCGATAGGCGCGGTTTCGACAGCATTGTCCAGGCCGCCTCGGGAATATCGTTGATCGAGGCGCGGCCCGGATCCGCGGGTGAGCCCACGCCCGTCGGGGCGCTGCCTGCGCAGGCCCTCGACCATGCCAGCGGATATCTGCTCGCCGCGGGCGTGCTCGACGCGCTGCTCGCGCGCGAGGACGACGGATTCGGGCGAGATGTACGAGTTGCGCTGGCACGCACCGCATCCTGGCTGCTCACGGCCCCGGGGCGCACACCCGGACATCCGCAGCCGCGGGTGCCGGGCCCGGAATACACACGCACGCACGGGATCGTGACCACCGCCGCGCCCGCATTCACCGCGTATACGGACTATCCGCGGCCAGCTCCGGCCTATGGCGGGGACGTTCCGCGCTGGCATGACCGACCAGACAGTTCGGAATAGTCTCGACGGTGTATACAACCGGCTGCACGCACACTCGCAAACACATCCGCGAATTGTGCGAATTACCTTCGTAGAACTGCTTTTTGTGTCGTTAATAGATGGGATCCTGAAACCGACATCGTTATTGCCAGCGATAGTTGCCGGTGCGGATGGAGGACGTCATCGTGGACACACCAGCCCCCCTGCTGACAGCCGCCTCAACGACGGGTTCGATCAAGGTTGGCAGGCGGGAGTGGACTGGATTGGCGGTGCTCGCGCTCGCCTGTCTGGTGTACTCGATGGATCTCACCGTCCTGCACCTGGCCGTACCGCAGATCAGCGCCGAACTGCGCCCCAGCAGCTCCCAATTGCTGTGGATCATCGACGTTTACGGATTCCTGGTGGCCGGGCTGCTGCTCACCATGGGAACCATCGGCGACCGGATCGGGCGCAGGCGACTACTCATGGCGGGGGCAGGGGCGTTCGCCCTGGTCTCGATAATCGCCGCCTTCGCGCCCTCGGCCCCGGTGCTCATCGGCTGCCGCGCCCTGCTGGGCGTGGCGGGCGCGACTCTCGCGCCGTCCACACTGTCGTTGATATTCACCATGTTTCGCGATCCGGCGCAGCGTTCCATCGCCGTGGGCGTCTGGGTGGGCTCCTACTCGGTGGGCGGTTCGATCGGCCCGCTCGCGGGCGGGATCATGCTGCAGAACTTCTGGTGGGGCGCGGTATTCCTGCTCGCCGTCCCGGTCATGGTGCTGCTGCTGATCCTCGCGCCGCGGGTGCTGCCCGAATATCGCGATCCCGAGGCCTGACGCCTCGATCTCATCAGCGCGGCCATGTGCACGGGCGCGGTGCTGCTTGTGGTGTTCAGTATGAAGAAGTTCGCCCAGGACGGTCCGGGTTCGGCGGCGCTGGGCGCGCTCGCGGCCGGGTTGATCGTGGGCGGGGCGTTCGTGCGGCGACAGCTCACGGCCAGCGAACCCATGCTGGATCTACGCCTGTTCCGGCTGGGCAGTTTCCGCACGGCGCTGGCCATCAATCTGGTGTCGATCTTCGTGGCATTCGGGTACTTCCTGTTCGTCGGCCAGTATTTCCAGCTCGTCCTGGGCATGTCGCCGCTGGAGGCCGGAATCTGCACCATCCCGGCGGGTCTGGGCTTCATGATCGGCTCGCAGCTGGGCCCGCGCATCGCGCGGATCATCCGGCCCGCGTACATCCTGGGCGGCGGGATGGCCATGGCCGGGTTGGGTCTGCTGGTGCTCACCCGGATCACCGCGCAGGGCGGGGTGGGGCTGACCATTATCGCCTCGCTGCTGGTGGCGTTCGGGCTGGCGCCGGTCTTCGGAATCACCACCGAGCTCATTGTCGGCACGGCGCCGCCCCAACAGGCCGGGGCCGCCTCCGGATTATCCGAGACCGGCGCGGAGTTCGGTGGCGCGCTGGGGATCTCGATTCTCGGCAGTATCAGCATCGCCATCTATCGGGGCCAGTTGGCCACCACCCTGCCCTACGGCCTGCGCGACGACGACGCCGATACCGCGCGCGACACCCTCGGCGCGGCAATGGAAATCGCCAATGCCCTGCCGGGCAAGCTGGGCGCGGCGGTGGCCGAATCGGCCAAACAGGCCTTCCTCACCGGTATGCACCTGACCTCGGCCATCGCGGCCACGGCGGCGCTGTTGCTCGCCGTCATCGCGCTGACGCGATTGCGGCGCATACCGCGTGAGTAGTCAGCCGCCCCGGATCGCGCCGACCGCGCGCTCCAGGTCGTCGCCATCGAGCGGTTCGGCGGCCGGTGCGATGAGGGCCTGCATGGCCATGCCCTGGAACAGGACGTAGAACAGCTTGCCGACCGCCCGCGCCTCGGTGGCGGACAGCTCCGGGTGGGCTTCGCCCACGACGGTCGCGAGGTCGTTGTACGCCTCGGCGGTCACTTCGACCATGAAGCTCTGCGATTCCGGGTCGCGGGCGATCTGAATGCCGTTCTCAATGCTCAGCATCAAGTTCTCACGGTGCCGGAACACCACGTCGGTCAGGCCGTTCCAGGTCTCCGGCAACGAATCGCCGAGGGTGCGCCCCTCCCCCGCGGCCCTGATGGCGGCATCCATATCGTCGCCGATCATGCTGCCCAGACCCGTGGTCACCGCCTCGGTGACGAGCCGGTCCTTGGAGCCGAAGTGGTAGCCGATGGCGGCCAGGCTGACCCCGGCGGCCTTGGCGATATCGCGTGCGGTGACCTTGGCCAGGCCGCGTTCGAGGATTGCTTTACGTGCTCCCGTCAACAGGTCTTCTCGGTTTCCCATGACCCCACTCTACCAACGTCTTAGACATTTGTTCTAGACAATCGTGCGAGGGTCCGTTAGACATATGTCTTAGACAGACGTTCTTCCCCACCCAGGAGATCCAGATGAACACCTTCACCAACCTCCGCGTCCTCGTCGCCGGGAATGCCGTTGCGCTGCAACTGCTCCGCGCCGGGATCGCGACCACCGTAGTCGAGCGGGCCGAGGGTCCGCGACCGGGCGGACAGGCCGTCGACCTGCGCGGACCCAGCCGCGAGGTGGCCGAGCGCATGGGCCTGATGGAGGGCATCCGCAAGTACCAGCTGCACGAGCTCGGCATGAACCTGGTCGACCGCGACGGCCGCGATATCTACCGCATGCCCGCGGAGATGTTCGACGGCAAGGGCGCGGTCGCCGAGATCGAGATCACCCGCGGTGACCTCAACGAGGTGCTGCTGAACGAACTTCGTTCCGTCGCGGAGCGTCTGGACTACCGCTACGGCGGCTGGATCGAATCCCTCGACCAGGACGAGACCGGTGTCGACGTGGTGTTCGCCTCCGGCCGCAGCGAGCGCTACGACCTGGTGATCGGCGCGGACGGCCTGCACTCGGGCACCCGCAAGCTGGCCTTCGGTCCCGAGGAGCAGTTCACCACCTACCTCGGCGGGTACATGTCCTTCTTCACCCTGCCCACTCCCCCGAACACCGAGCCCGGGTGGATGACCATCCATGTCCGCCCGCGCGCCTCGGTGGGCCTGCGCGCCGATGCGGATCCGTCCACCTCCAAGGCCACCATCACGCTGCGCATGGACCAGAAGCCGGAACTGCGCCGTGATGTCGAGGCGCAAAAGCGGCTGATCCGCGACATGCTCGCCGCTTCCGGCTGGAAGGCCCCCGAGGTGCTCGCGGCCATGGAGACCACGCCCGACTTCTACTTCGACGAGCTCGAGCGCGTGGATATGCCGACGCTGTCCAACGGCCGGATCACGCTGCTCGGCGATGCCGGGTACTGCGGGTCCCCCATGACCGGTATGGGCACCGCCATGGCCTTGGTCGGCGCGTACATTCTCGCGGGCGAGATCGCTTCCACCCCTGATGATCTCACCGGCGCGCTGGCCCGCTCCGAGGCGGCGGTCACCCCGTTCCTGGACAAAGCCAGGGAGCTGCCGGGCGGCGGCATCAAGATGATGGTGCCCAACTCCGAGATCGGCGTCCGGGCCGAGCAGTTCCTCGGCAAGCTCATGACCACCCGGATCATGAAGCCGGTCATGATGAAAATGCTGGACAAGACCGAGGACTACGTCCTGCCGACGTACTGATCCCGCGTGCGGATAGGCTCGAACCGTGGCGCAGAAGATCATCATGGACGTCGACACCGGCATCGACGATTCGCTGGCCCTGCTCTATCTGCTCGCCTCCCCCGAGGCCGAGATCATCGGCATCGCCGCCACCGCGGGCAATGTGCCCGCACCGGCGGTGGCGGCGAACAACCTGGCCTGGCTGGATGTGTGCCGGGCCCCCGAGATCGAGGTGGCGCTGGGAGCCCTGGAGCCCCTGGCGATTCCATTGCGAACGACCGAGGACACGCACGGGCCGCAGGGCATCGGGTACGCGGAGCTGCCCGCCTCGGAGCGGAAGCTGTCGGAGCGGACCGCGGCCCAGATGTGGGTGGACCTGGTGCGGGAACATCCGGGCGAGATCGTCGGACTGTGCACCGGGCCGCTCACCAATCTGGCGCTGGCGCTGCGGCTGGAGCCGGAACTGCCCCGGCTGCTGCGGCGCCTGGTCATCATGGGCGGGGCGTTCAACCATCCCGGCAACACCACGCCCACCAACGAATGGAATGTGCACGTCGATCCGGAGGCCGCCAAGGAGGTGTTCGACGCCTTCTCGGCCGCACCGCAGGATCGGCGGCCCATTGTCTGCGCGCTCGACATCACCGAGACCATCGAGATGCGGCCCAAACACCTGGCGCTGCTGGCCGAGCGGGCGGGCAGCATGCCGGTGGAGCTGGTCTCGGATGCCGACGGGCCGGAGATCCGGTCGGCGACAAGCAATCCGATCATCCGGCATCTGACCGACGCGATCCGCTTCTACTTCGATTTCCATCAGCTCTACGACCAGGGCTATCTGGCGCACATGCACGATCCGTTCGCGGCGGCGGTGGCCCTGGACACGGGGTTGGCGCGCACCCGCCCCGCCACGGTGGACGTGGAACTGGCCGGGACCATCACCCGCGCCACCACGGTCGCCGACTGGGCGGGCATGTGGGGCCGGGAACCCAATGCCGACATTGTGATCGGCACGGATCCGGATCAGTTCTTCGAGCGGCTCATCAGCCGCGTCGGTGATTTCGCGCGCACGGTGTATCCGGCACGGGAAGGGCGGACGGCACGGTGAACGAGGCCGACAACGCGTACGTCACCGCCTTCCGGGAGCGCCTGGGCCTGCCCGGCATCATCGACATCCATACGCATTTCATGCCCGAACAGGTCATGCGCAAGGTGTGGGAGTACTTCGATTCGGCCGGGCCGCACATCGGCGACCGGGAATGGCCGATCACCTACCGCGACGAGGAGCAGGCCCGCCTGAAGACATTGCGCGGCTTCGGGGTACAGGCCTTCACCTCCCTGGTGTACCCCCACAAACCGGATATGGCGGCCTGGCTCAACGAGTGGGCCGCCGATTTCGCCGCCCGCACCCCCGATTGCCTGTACACCGCCACCTTCTACCCCGAGCACGGCGCCGACAGTTACGTGGAGGCCGCCATCGAGGCGGGCGCCCGGATCTTCAAGGTGCACGTCTAGGTCGGCGACTTCCACCCGGGCGATCCGCTGCTCACCAAGGTGTGGGGCCAGCTCGAGGACGCCCGCATCCCGATCATCATCCACTGCGGATCCGGCCCCGCCGCAGGCGCATTCACCGGCCCGGAGCCGATCGCCGCCCTACTGCGCCGATTCCCGCGCCTACGGCTCATGATCGCCCATATGGGCGCGCCGGAGTACACCGAATTCCTGAACATCGCACAGGGTTACGAGGGTGTCCTGTTCGACACCACCATGGTCTTCACCGACTTCTTCGAAGCCGCCGACCCCTTCCCGCGCGCCGAACGCGAACGCCTGGCCTATTTCGGCGACCGCATCCTGTTCGGCAGCGACTTCCCGAATATCCCGTACCCCTACGGGCATGCCCTCCACGGTCTGGAACGCCTGGATCTGGGCGACGATTGGCTGCGGCAGGTCTGCCACGACAATGCCGCCCGGATCTTCGGCCTGGGCTAGCTCCACACCGCCAGCGCCGTCAGCCCGCCGCACGCCGGGTCAGTCGAACGAGCGGGATGGTGCGCCCGGCTCGGCCCGCTTCCCGGCGATACGAGATATACGCCGGGAACACCCGATCGGCGATGGCCCAGAGTCGTTGGCGCTCGGTCTCGTTGTCGACCACGGTCGCCCGCATCGGCGCTCCGCCGAACACCACATCGGGATTGGCCAGCAGGTTGTAGTACCAACCGGGGTTGGTCGCGCTGCCCGCGTTGGACGCCGCGATGACGACGTCATCGCCGTCGGCGATGTAGATGATGGCATTGTGCCGCTGCACTCTCGTCCTGGCTCCCTCGGTCTCCAGCAGGCCGGTCGGGAAGATCGAGGTCGTCGCCAGGCGGCCGCGCGTGAGCCGCAGCAGCAGCGGATCGAGCTTCCAGGCAATGTGCCGCGAGACGAATCCCGGCACGCGGGCGGAGATGGCCGCGCAGACTCGCACGAATCGACTGGGCCGACCGGTCGTGTCGACCGGTCTCACCCGCAATGTCATCGGCGTCCGCTTGCCCCGACGAGTGGTCTTCATGGCGTTCCCCCCGGTCCGACTTGAACTACTACATTCCATCGTAGTTGAAGTCCGCGGGCGCGCAAGGGTTTCCGGGATTCCTCACCGGGCCGCGGCGGCGGCCCGTTCGCGTTGCACATTGGCCTCGAACTGCCGTTTGCCCGACCAATATTGCTTGGGCCAGGCCACATCGGTGTAGCCGATCTTGGCTGCCTCAGTGAGGGTCCAGGCCGGATTGGCCAGGTGCGGGCGGGCTATGGCGCAGAGGTCGGCGCGCCCGGCGGCGATAATGCTGTTGACGTGATCGGCCTCGGAGATGGCGCCCACGGCAATGGTCGGGATTCCCGCTTCCTGGCGGATGCGGTCCGCGAAGGGGGTCTGCCACATGCGGCCGAAGGTCGGTTGCTCGTCCTTGCTCACCTGTCCGGAGGAGCAGTCGATGAGATCGGCCCCGGCGGCGGCGAAGGCGCGGGCGATATGGACGGCGTCGGCGGGGGTCATGCCGCCCTCGACCCAGTCGTGCGCCGAGATGCGCAACGATATCGGGCGATCCTGCGGCCACACCGCGCGAACGGCGTCGAACACCTCGAGCGGGTAGCGCAACCGGTTCTCCAGCGCACCACCGTATTCGTCGGCACGGCGATTGGTCAGCGGGGACAGGAAGCTCGACAGCAGATAGCCGTGGGCGCAATGCAGTTCGAGCCAGTCGAAGCCCGCCCGCGCCGCACGCTCGGCGGCGGCGGCGGCGAATTCCGCGGTGACGGCGTTCATCTCGGCGCGGGTCATGGCCCGCGACCATTGGCTCACGCCGGGCAGGTACTGCTGTGGCGAGGCGGACAGCAGCGGCCAGTTCGGTTCGTCGGCCAGGGGCTTGTCGGTGCCGTCCCAGGCCCGCCGGGTGGAGACCTTCGCGCCCGAATGCCCCAGTTGCACGGCGATTTTCGCATCGGATTCGGCATGCACCCAGTCGACGATCCGCTGCCAGGCCAGCCCCTGCTCATCGGTATAGAGGCCGGGACAGCTGGGGGTGATCCGCCCGTGCGGGCTCACGCAGGTCATTTCGGTGCTCACCAGGCCCGCGCCGCCGAGGGCGCAGGATCCCAAGTGCACCAGGTGGAAGTCGCCGGGCATGCCGTCGACGGCGGAGTACTGCGCCATCGGCGAGACCACGACGCGGTTCTTCAGCGTCACCGAACGGACGGTGTAGGGCGTGAACATGAGCGGTACGGCCGGTTCGCCGTCGGTGCGGGCCAGCCCGGCCCGGCGGTCGAACCAGCGTTCGTAGCCCTCGAGCCAGTCCTTGTCACGCAGCCGCAGATTCTCGTGGCTGATGCGCTGGCTGCGGGTGAGCATGGAGTACATGAACTGCTCGGGTTCGAGCTGGTCGCAATAGCGTTCGCAGCAGACCTCGAACCATTCCATGGCATTCCAGGCGGCGTTCTGCAGCCGCAGGACGTCGATCTCCCGGACCGCCTGATACCGCTCCAGCACGGCGGGCAGGTCGTCGGGCGCGTCGCCGTGTGCGCGGAACTGGCGGACCAGTTCGATGGCGTCCTCCAAGGCCAGTTTGGTGCCCGAGCCGATGGCGAAGTGCGCGGTGTGCACGGCGTCGCCCATGAGCACGACATGGCTCGTGCCATTGTGCAGCCACCATTTCGCGCACTTCACGCGCTGGAAGTTCAGCCAGGCCGAGCCGCGCAGGTGCCGGGCATTGGTGTCGAGTTTGTGGCCGTCGAGATTGTCGGCGAACAAGCGCTGGCAGAACTCGATGGACTCGTCCTGGTCGGCGGTGTCCAGGCCGTGCGCGCGCCAGACCTGTTCGGGGCATTCGACGATGAAGGTCGAGGTGTTCGCGTCGAACTGGTAGATGTGCGCCTGGAACCAGCCGTGCTCGGTCTTGGCGAAATCGAAGGTGAAGGCGTCGTAGCGCTTGTCGGTGCCCAGCCAGATGTAGCGGTTGGGGCGCACCACGATATCGGGCTCGAAGACCTCGGCGTACCGTGTGCGGATCTTGGAGGAGATGCCGTCTCCGGCAATGATGAGATCGGTGTCCGGGAATTCGGTGTCGGAGTCGACCTCACGCTCGAATTCCAGTCGCACGCCGAGTTCTTCGCAGCGTTCCTGCAGGATATTGAGCAGCTTCTTGCGGCCGATGCCGATGAATCCGTGCCCGCCCGAGCGCAGGGTGCGGCCCTTGAAGCGCAATTCGATGTCGTCCCAATGGCTGAACGCGTCCTCGATGCGCGTGGCGGTGACCGGATCCCATTCGCGTGTGCCGTCCATGGTGGCGTCGGAGAAGACCACGCCCCAGCCGAAGGTGTCGTAGGCGCGATTGCGTTCGATCACCGTGATGTCGTGGGCCGGGTCGAGTTGCTTCATCAGCAGCGCGAAATACAGACCGGCGGGGCCGCCGCCAATGCAGACGATCTTCATGAGCTACTCCACGGTGTGGTCAGCGAAATGTGAGGAGCCGGTGAATATCCCACCGGTGCCGCCGCATCCGGATCGGATCGGCACGTACTTCCGAAAATATCTCGTCTGCGTGACGGTCGCAACAGATTCGGAATATCCCGGTGCGGGGCGGCTCGGCGACCGCCGTTATCGTGCTCGTATGAGTCGAACGCTCGCCGATCCGGCCAAGCAGTACGCGGCGACACCGCAGCCGCGCCAGCTCATCGTCACCCTGTTCGGCCTCTACGCCCGCGAGAGCGGGAACTGGCTGTCGGTCTCGGCGCTGGTCCGGTTGATGGCGCAGCTCGAGGTGGATGAGCCCGCCGTCCGGGCCGCGGTGAGCAGGCTCAAACGCCGGGGAATCCTGCTGAGCAAGAAGACCGTTCACGGTGTCGGCTACGAGCTCTCCCCCGCCGCCCTGGAGATCCTGCGCGAGGGCGATGTGCGGATCTTCGAGCGGCGGCGCGCCACCGCGGCCGACGGCTGGCTGCTGGTGGTGTTCTCGGTGCCCGAGGCCGAGCGCGATCAGCGCCACAAGCTGCGAACTCAGTTGACGCGCATGGGCTTCGGCAATGCGGTGCCCGGATGCTGGGTCGCGCCCGGGAATCTGCACGAGGAGACCCGCCGGACGCTGGAACGCCTGGAACTGGATCGCTATGTCGAACTGTTCCGGGGCGACCATCTGGCATTCGGCAATCTGCGCGACAAGGTCCGCGACTGGTGGGATCTCGAGGAGCTGGAAGGTCTGTACGGCGCGTTCATCGAACGATTCACACCCGTGCGGACGCGCGGGGCCACGGCGCACCCGTCGGCTCGCGACGCCTTCGCGCGATACGTCGGCGCGCTCACCGCATGGCGCAAACTGCCCTATCTCGATCCCGGTCTTCCCATCGAACTGCTGCCCGACGACTGGCACGGGGAACAGGCCGCGCGGCTGTTCGGCGAACTCCGTAGGGAGCTCGCCGAACCGGCGCACGAATTCGCCGCCGAGGTGATCGCCGGAGCGGGCTGACCGCGCCAGCGCGGCCCGCGCGGCACCGCGAAGGCCGTCACCGCGAAGGCCGTCACCGCGAAGGCGGCGAAGGCGTAGAAGTTCAGCTGCCAGCCCATACCGAGCCCGATCAGGAAGCCGCCGATGAGCGGTCCGGTAATGGCCCCGATCCGGCCGAAGCCGAGCGAGAAGCTCAGCGCCGTCGCGGTCAGCGACTGCGGGTAGTGCGTCGAGCAGTAGCCGCCGACCAGGATCTGGGTGCCGATGGAGCCCAGTCCCGCGAGCGCGACCAGGCCCAGCATGGGACCGTAGGGCAGCTTCAGGCTCATGAGCAGCACGGTCGCCGCGGCCAGCAGGAAGCAGGTGACCACCACCCGTTTGGCCCCGATCCGGTCCGCGATGGTGGAGGCGCTGATGGCGCCGACGATCGCCCCGGCATTGAACACCAACAGGAAGGTCAGCGCCGCGCCGAGCGCGAATCCGGCCTCCCGCATGATCTGCGGCAGCCAGGTATTGAGGCCGTACACCAGCAGCAGGCCGCAGAAGTTGATGAGCGCGAACAGGATCGACGACACGATCCAGCGACGGCTGAACAGCGCGGACAGACTCGACCGCGGCCGCTCCTGCGTCTCGTCCTCCTCGGCGACGATGTCGGAGTAGACCAGTCCGTAGCGCGTGGCCGTCGCGCGCGCCTCGTCCACGCGACCGGTGCGGGCCAGATAGGCCACCGATTCGGGCAGGTACTTCCAGGCGATCGGCAGCAGCGTGATGAGCGAGAGCCCGCCCAGCGCGTACATCAGGCGGAAGTCGAAGTGCGGCAGGACGAGCAGCGCCAGTGAGGCCGCGCCGACGCCGCCGACCGAGTAGCCGCTGAACATCACCGCGTTCGCGGTCTGGCGGTGCTTCTTGGGTGCGAACTCCACCGTCAGCGCGACGCAGGTGGGCACGACGCCGCCCAGCCCGATGCCGGTGAGGAAGCGCAGCAGCGCGAAGATCTCCAGCGAGGGCGCGGCGGCGGTGAGCAGCATGAGGACCGAGAACCAGCCGATGCTCGCCAGCATGATGCGGCGGCGGCCGAGCCGGTCGGTGAGCACGCTCACCGCCAGCGTGCCGATCAGCATGCCGACCAGGGCCAGCGAGCCGATCATCCCGGCGGTGGATTTGGTCAGACCCCACGGGTCGTAGGCGAGGATCGACGGCAGGGTGGATCCGAAGACCACCAGGTCGTAGCCGTCGAAAACAATGGCGGTGAAGCAGATTGCGAGAACGATGCGGCCATTCCAGGCCGCGGGAGCGGTCATGGCCGACTGGGCGGAACGGGGTGAAACCACGGTGAAGTCCCTAGAACAGAGAGGTGATGCCGGGTCAGAGTATGCCCTGTTCGTCGCTGTCGTCACAAAAACAACATATTTCCGTCGTGCAACCCTTCGCGGATGCTCGAGAGATAGATGAAAACCCCTGTAGCCCTGCGGTAATGGCGAATTTACTTTACATCTGAAGTTTTTGGCGTACCGTGGGCCGCACACTTCAGGAGGGCGCATGACGACACTGCGCACCGGCGATCTGGCCGGGCGGCACGCACTCATCACCGGCGGCTCCCGCGGCATCGGCGCGGCCATCGCACAGCGGCTGGCACAGGCCGGAGCGCGGCTCACGATTCTGGCCCGCGATCTTGAGGCGTCCACGAAAACCGCTGCGCTACTGCCGGATTCGGCTCGGGCGCGGGCGGTGGCGGGCGATGTCACCGATCCGGACTCGGTGCGCGCCGCCTTCGCCGCCGCCCGGGAAGCGCACGGCCCCATTGAGATTCTGATCAACAATGCGGGCCAGGCGGGCAGCGCGCCGCTACGGCGCACCAGCGACGAGCTGTGGCAGCGCATGCTGGCGGTCAATCTCACCGGGCCCTTCCTGTGCGCCCGGGCCGCCGCGGCCGATCTGCTCGCCGCCGACCACGGCCGCGTCGTCACCATTGCCAGCACGGCCGGACTGCACGGCTACTCCTACGTCTGCGCCTACACCGCGGCCAAACACGGCGTCATCGGGCTGACCCGGGCGCTGGCGCACGAATTCGCGGGCACGCCGATCACCGTCAATGCGATCTGCCCCGGATTCACCGATACCGACCTCCTGGATGCCAGCGTCGCGAATGTCGTGGCCGCCACCGGTCGTGATGCCGAGCAGGCGCGCGCGGAATTCACCCGGCACACCCCGCAGGGCCGATTGATCCAGCCGGACGAAGTGGCCGAAGCCACGGCCTGGCTGTGCTCACCCGCCGCGAGATCGGTGACAGGCCAAGCGATTTCGGTCAGCGGCGGAGAGGTGATGTGACATGACGGACCCTCACGAGCATTCCGTCGCCGACGAGTGCATCGGCGTGGAGGCCCGCGCGGCATCCGGCGATCACCTCGACGTGCGCCTGTGGCTGCGCCTGCTGGCCACCACCAATGAGATCGAGCAGGAGATCCGCACCCGGCTGCGCACCCGCTTCGCCACCACCCTGCCCCGCTTCGACTATCTGGCCCAGCTCGAACGCCACCGCGGCGGCCTGCGCATGAGCGCGCTCTCGCGCTATCTCATGGTCACCGGCGGCAATGTCACCGGCCTCACCGATCAACTGGTCACCGAGGGGTGGGTCGAGCGCATCCCCGATCCCGTCGACAAGCGCGCCACCCTGGTGCGGCTGACCCGGCTGGGCCGCAACCGTTTCACCGAGATGGCCATCGAGCACGAACGCTGGCTGGCCGAGATGTTCGCCGGATTCGGATCCGCCGACGAGCAGACGCTGTTCGAACTGCTGGGCAAACTGCGCGTCCATCTGGCTCGCAGCCCCGGCGCGGATCCCGACGCCACCCCCTCGACCGTCCAGGACTCTCATGACCACTGATCCGCATCCCGCGTTGCTCGCGGGCAATCGCACCGCGCTGACCGGCTATGTCGCCGAACACTTCCGCTGGCGGGTGGACGACGGCGTCGGCACCATCACCCTGGACCGTCCGCAGCGCAAGAACCCGCTCACCTTCGATTCCTATGCCGAATTGCGGGATCTGTTCCGCAGTCTGGCCACCGCCACCGATGTCTCGGTGGTCGTGGTGCACGGCGCGGCCGAGAACTTCAGCTCCGGCGGCGATGTGCACGACATCATCGGCCCGCTCATCGGATTGCGCGCGCCCGATCTGCTCATGTTCACCCGCATGACCGGCGATCTCGTGAAGGCCATGCGCGCCTGCCCGCAGCCGGTCATCGCCGCGGTGGACGGCGTGTGCGCGGGCGCGGGGGCCATTCTGGCCATGGCCGCCGATCTGCGGATCGGCACCGCGCACAGTGCGACCGCGTTCCTGTTCACCCGCGTCGGCCTGGCCGGATGCGATATGGGCGCGTGCGCCATCCTGCCGCGCATCATCGGACAGGGCCGCGCCGCCGAACTGCTCTACACCGGCCGCGTCCTGAGCGGCGACGAAGGGTACGCGTGGGGGTTCTTCAATGAACTCGCCGAACCGGAACTGCTGTCGGACGCGGCGGCCGCGCTGGCCCGCCGGTTGGCGGACGGACCGACCTTCGCTCACGGCATGACCAAAACCATGCTGCACCAGGAATGGTCGATGACCATCGAGCAGGCCATCGAGTCCGAGCCGCAGGCCCAGGCGCTGTGCATGCTGACCGAGGACTTCAGCCGCGCCTACCACGCTTTCCTGGGCAAACGGCGTCCGGTCTTCGAAGGGAACTGATATGTCCGGCGATCATTGGGACTGGCCGTTTCTCACCGATGACCATCGGGCGCTGGGCAGTTCGCTCGACGCCTGGGCGGCCGCGCATCTCGTCGACGGCGCGGGCCTCGACGTCGACGACCGCTGTCGCACGCTCGTGCGCGACCTCGGCGCGGCCGGATGGCTGCGCTACGCGGTGGCGGGCGCCGACTTCGGCGGGCACGGCGCAGCCATCGACACCCGCGCGCTCTGCCTGGCCCGGGAGACCCTCGCCCGCTACGACGCGCTGGCCGACTTCGCCTTCGCCATGCAGGGTCTCGGCTCCGGCGCCATCAGCCTCGCGGGCAGCGACGAGCAGAAGCGCCGCTATCTGCCCCGGGTGGCGAGCGGGCGGGCGCTGGCCGCCTTCGCGCTCTCGGAATCCGGCGCGGGCTCGGATGCGGCGGCCCTGTCCTGCGCCGCGCGCGCCGACGGCGGGCACTACGTCCTCGACGGCGAGAAGACCTGGATCTCCAACGGCGGGATCGCCGACTTCTATGTGGTGTTCGCGCGCACCGGCGAAGCCGAAGGCGCACGCGGGATTTCGGCGTTCATCGTGGACGCCGACACTCCCGGCCTGCACATCGCCGAACGCATCGAGCCGATCTCCCCGCACCCGATGGCGCGACTGCGATTCGAGAGCTGCCGGGTGCCGGACACACAGCGCATCGGGACCCCGGGCGAAGGATTCGCCATTGCCATGCGCACCCTGGACGTCTTCCGCACCTCGGTCGCGGCCGCCGCACTGGGATTCGCGCGCCACGCCCTGGCCGCGGCCCTCGAACACGCCACCACCCGGCGGATGTTCGGCGGCGTCCTGTCCGACTTCCAGCTCAGCCGGGCCAAACTCGCGCAGATGGCCACCACCATCGACGCGGCCGCGCTGCTCACCTATCGCGCCGCCTGGCAACGGGATCGGGGCCGCTCGGTGACGCGCGAGGCGGCCATGGCGAAAATGGCCGCCACCGAGGGCGCACAGCAGGTCATCGATGCCGCGGTGCAGTTGCACGGCGGGCTCGGTGTCGTGCACGGCCACCCGGTCGAACAGCTCTACCGCGATATTCGCGCTTTGCGCATCTACGAGGGCGCTACCGAGGTGCAGCAGCTGATCATCGCCCGCGAACTGCTGCGCGTACCCGCCCGCGTCTCCTGATATCTCGAATCATCTTCTCCCCCAAGGTCGAAACCATGAGCACCGCCCATATCGACACCTTCGCCGCCGATCATCTGCCGCCCATCGACCAATGGCCGGATTTTCTGCTGGAGCTGTCCGAGCTGCGGTTTCCGGACCGAATCAATTGCGCCGCCGACCTGCTCGACCGCCACCTCGCCGAAGGCCGCGGCGACCGGCCCTGTATGCGCGCCCTGGGGGTGGACTGGACCTACTCCGACGTCCGCGACCGGGTCGATCGCATTGCGGCGGTGCTGGTCCGGGACATGGGCCTGGTACCGGGCAATCGCGTACTGCTCGACGGGCCCAACAGCCCCATGCTCGCGGCCTGCTGGCTGGCGGTGATCAAGGCCGGTGGCATTGCCGTGACGGCCATGCCGCTGCTGCGCACCAAGGAACTCGCCGTCATGGTCGACAAGGCGCGGATCACCCACGCGCTGTGCGACGCCGGGCTCGCCGAGCAGCTCCAACCGTTGCGCGCCAACGGATCACCCCTGACCCAGGTGCGTGATTTCGGCGGCGCGGGCGCGGGCCTCGAGGCGGATATGGCCCGCCACGACGGGCGATTCGACGCGGTGGACACCGCCGCCACCGATGTCTGTCTCATCGCCTTCACCTCCGGCACCACCGGTATTCCCAAGGCCACCGCGCACTTTCACCGCGATGTCCTGGCGATCTGCCGGTGCTTCCCGAGCCATATCGTGCGCCCGGAACCCGATGACGTGTTCATCGGCAGTCCCCCGCTGGCGTTCACCTTCGGGCTGGGCGGCCTGGTGTTGTTCCCGATGGCCATCGGCGCCTCAACCGTGCTGCTCGACAAGGCCGGTCCCGCAACACTGTTGGACGCCATCACCGAGTACGGCGCGACCGTGCTGTTCACCGCCCCGACCGCCTACCGGGTGCTCGCCCGATCGGGCCCGGCGCTGCGCGCCACGCCCTTGCGCAAATGCGTCTCGGCGGGTGAGGCGCTCTCGGCGAGCACCCGCGCGCTGTGGCGGGAGGACACCGGGCTCGAGCTCATCGACGGCATCGGCGCCACCGAGATGCTGCACATCTTCATTTCCGCCGATGAGGAGCATGCCCGGCCGGGTGCGACCGGTAAGCCCGTGCCCGGCTACCGGGCCCGCGTGGTCGACGAGTCCGGCCGGGAGGTCGGGCCCGGCGTGGTGGGCCGCCTGGCGGTGCAGGGCCCGACCGGCTGCCGCTATCTCGCCGACGACCGGCAGACCGTCTATGTGCGCGATGGCTGGAACTACACCGGCGACGCCTACTCGGTGGACGAGGACGGCTATTTCCACTTCCACGCCCGCGCCGACGACATGATCGTCTCGGCCGGATACAACATTGCCGCACCCGAGGTTGAGGACGCGGTGGCGGCGCACGCCGCGGTCGCGGACTGCGCGGTCGTCGGCGCGCCCGACGAGGAGCGCGGCCAGATCGTGCAGGCGTATGTGGTGCTGCGGCCGGGGTATCCGGCCGATTCCGAATTGGCCCAGGAGATCAAGGATTTCGTGAAGCAGACAGTGGCTCCCTACAAGTATCCGAGGTCGATCGTGTTCGTCGAGGACCTGCCCCGCACGCCGACGGGGAAACTGCAACGCTTCCACTTGCGGTCGGCGCGTGACAATTCGGCGGCGGCGCGATGAGGGTGCTGCAGCCGCCCGCGTGGCCGCGACCGCGCGGCTACGCCAATGGCGTCGCGGTCCGGGGCGAGCTGGTGTTCGTGGCGGGCATGATCGGCTGGGACGCCGACGGGGTGTTCCGCCACGAAGACCTCACCGGCCAGGTGCGCCAGGCCCTGCGCAATATCGTGGCCGTGCTCGCCGAAGCCGGGGCCACGCCCGCGCATATCGTCCGAATGACCTGGTATCTCACCGATCTCGACGACTATGCCCGCGAACAGCGTGAGATCGGCGCGGCCTACCGGGAGATCATCGGCGACTTCGATGTGGCCATGACCGCCATCGAGGTGCGCCGCCTCGTCGAACCGCAGGCCCGGGTCGAGATCGAAGTCACCGCCGTCCTGCCCGACCGGGCACCGAGGAGCCACGCATGACCGCCGTCGCCCGATCCCGTTTCCGGTGGGACGATCCGCTGTCCCTCGACGCCCAGCTGACCGACGACGAGCGCGCGGTGCGCGAGACCGCACGCGATTTCTGTGAGAAGCGGATGGCGCCACGCGTGCTGGAGGGCTTCCGCACCGGGCGCACCGATCCGGAGATCTTCCGGGAGATGGGTGCGGTCGGATTGCTCGGGCCGACGATTCCCGAGGAGTACGGCGGCGCGGGACTCGGCTATGTCGCCTACGGTCTCATCGCCCGTGAGGTGGAGCGGATCGACTCCGGGTACCGGTCGATGATGAGCGTGCAGTCCTCGCTGGTCATGGTGCCGATCAATGAGTTCGGCACCGTCGAGCAGAAGCGAAAGTATCTGCCGCGCATGGCTTCCGGGGAAGACATCGGCTGCTTCGGGCTCACCGAGCCCGATCACGGCAGCGATCCGGGTTCGATGGCGTCGCGGGCGCGCTCGGTGCCGGGCGGCTACTCGCTGACCGGCGCCAAGACCTGGATCACCAATGCGCCGCTGGCCGATTTGTTCGTGGTCTGGGCCAAGGACGATGCCGGGGATATCCGCGGATTCCTGCTGGAGCGGGGCATGCCGGGACTGAGCACACCCGAGATCGAGGGCAAGGTCGGCCTGCGCGCCTCGGTGACGGGGCAGATCGTCATGGACGGCGTGTTCGTGCCGCAGGACAATGTCTTTCCCGAGATCCGGGGCCTGCGTGGGCCGTTCACGTGTCTCGACAGCGCCCGCTACGGCATTGCCTGGGGCGCGCTGGGCGCGGCCGAGGACTGTTACCACCGGGCCCGCGGCTATGCGCTCACGCGCAACCAGTTCGGCCGCCCGCTGGCGGCGAATCAGCTCGTGCAGCGCAAGCTCGCCGATATGCTGACCGAGATCACGCTCGGCCTGCAGGGCTGCCTGCGCCTGGGCCGCCTGCGCGAACAGCACGAGGCCGCAACCGAACTCACCTCCATCATGAAGCGCAATTCCTGCGGCAAGGCCCTCGATATCGCACGCGTCGCGCGAGACATGCTCGGCGGCAATGGCATCAGCGACGAGTACGCCATCGCCCGGCATCTGGTGAATCTCGAGGTGGTCAATACCTACGAGGGCACCCACGACATTCACGCGCTCATCCTCGGGCGCGCCATCACCGGCATCGCCGCCTTCTGAATCAGTTTGCCGCACAGCACGACACGATGAATGCGAGGACCACCATGACCGCGAGAGACGGGCTCCGGGCTGCTGCGCGGGTCCGTCGAGGACAGCCTCACGGCCTTTCGCGGCGTCCCCTATGCCGCGCCGCCGACCGGCGAGCACCGCTGGCGCGCCGCACGCCCGCATCCCGGTTGGTCCGGGGTGCGCGAGGCCACCGCGTACGGGCCGTCGGCCCCGCAACCGTGGCTGCCGCAGGGGCATCCGCTGCTCGGCTCGCACGGCAACCCGCCGTTCGACGAGGACTGCCTGACCCTCAATATCTGGACGCCCGCGGCCGACGACGCGCGGCGGCCGGTCATGGTGTGGATCCACGGCGGCGGATTCCTCACCGGCTCCGGCAATCTCGACATCTACGCGACCGACACCTTCGCCCGCGACGGCGATATGGTCTCCGTCGCCCTCAACTACCGGCTGGGCCCGCTGGGCTTCCTGCCCGGGCTCGGCGACACCAATGTCTGGCTGTCCGACCAGGTCGCCGCACTGCGGTGGATCGCCGAGAACATCGCCGCTTTCGGCGGCGATCCCGACCGCGACCGCGGCCCTCGACCGCACCCGCGCCCTGGCACGGCATCTCGGGCACGGCGACGATATCGAGGCGCTGCGGCAGGAGCCGTGGGAGCGGCTGATTCTCGGCACCACCGCGGTGATCGGCGAGTACCGGGGATTCGGCGACTGGGCGCTGGCCTTCACCCCGGTGCTCGATCCGGAAACCCTGCCCCGCAACCCGGCCGCCGCCTTGGCGGACGCCGATATCGACATCCTCATGGGCTGGACCCGCGACGAGGCCAGCTTCTCCTTCGGCATGGACCCGAGCTATCGCGACGCGTCCCGCGAGCAGGTGACCGCCTGGGCGGCCCGGTACGGCGAGCACGCCACAGCCATAGCCGAACAGCTCCCGCCCGCCGAGGCGGTGATCCGGATCGTCGGCGATGCCTGGTTCCGCGGTCCCGGTCTGCACCTGGCCCGTGAGCGGTCGGCCGCCCGCCCCGCGCACGTCTACCAGTTCGACGTGAACTTCCCCGTCGGCGCACCCATCGGCGCCACCCACTGCCTCGAAATCCCGTTCGTCTTCGGCAATCTCCCCCGCTGGAGCGCGGCGCCCTTCGTCCGCGACTTCGACCCCGCCCGCGCCGAACGGGTCACCGATCTGCTGCACCGATCCTGGATCGCCTTCATCCGCGACGGCGACCCCACCCACCCGGGTCTGCCTTCCTGGTCGCGCTACGACTCCGAAACCCCGGCCATCCTCGTCATCGGCGACGATGACGCCAAGCCCTCCCCCACCCTCAATCCCTCCGTCATCACCGGATAACCGATCCTCGGGCCGGAAACCCGTCCGGCACTGTCACACTCGACCGCATGGCATCCGGACGGCTGGGCCTACGACCGCACCGGGCCACGCGTCCTCGTGGCGCTGCCACTACTGGCCGCCGCATCGGCCGCCCTCGTCTTCCAATCACGCGGCGGCTGGCTGATTCTCGGGGTCCTGCTGTGGGGCGCCGCGGTCGGAATTCAGGAATCCACCATGCGCGCCGTCGTCACCGATCTGGTCGGCTCGGCCCACCGGGCCACCGCCTACGGCGTCTACGCTGCCGCCGCCGGTGCGGTCGCCGCCTTCGGCGGCACACTCACCGGCCTGCTCTACGACATCTCCCGCACCGTATTGATCTCGGTCATCGTCGCCGTCCAGGCCCTGGCCCTGCTCCTGTTCCGATACGCGACGCTCATGAATGCGGCCAGCCACTCAGATTGCTGACGGGCCGGTCGACATCCACCGGGACGACCGCGCGCGCCTCGTACTGGGTGGACAGGACGATATGGGTTTCGATGGTGCCGTGTTCGCCGATGCGCTCGGCCAGACCCTCGAAGTGTTGCAGCGAGGCGGTGCGCACCTTGAGCAGGGTGCAGTGCGCGCCGCTGAGTTTGTGGACCTCGACCACCTCCGGATACGCCTCGGCGGTACTCGTTTTCAACAGGCAGTGTCCGAGCGCGCAGCGCAGCTGGATGAAGGCCAGCACCGGCTGGCCGGTGCGGCGCGGGTCGACGCGGGCCTCGTAGCCGGTGATCACGCCCGCTTCCTCGAGCTTGCGAACCCGGTCGGCCACGGCGGGGGCGGACAGGTGAATGCGGCGGGCCAGCTGGTTGTAGGACAGGCGGCCGTCGGCTTGCAGTTCGGCGAGAATGCGCCAGTCGAGGTCGTCCAGGGCTTTGTCCATTCTCAACCGATACCGCACCGGATCGCCTGTGTCATCCCGGATCCGCTGATCGATCATTCGTAAACCCGCACCGCTCGAATAGGTTTCGTTCGGCAGGCGAAGTGGCCGGATCTCCTTGTGGATCTTCTTCTTTCCCGGTCATCCGCCTAATAGCGTTGCCGCATGACAGCAATTCGGATGCGGGAGCCGGTCGTTGCGCGCCGGTGGCTGGTGGCATTGTTCCTGGGTGCGGCCTATATGAGCCTGGCCATGGTCACGGCGAGCACGCTCGGAACCCTGGTCGCCGCAGAGGCATTGGGGGCGGCCTGGTCGGGGCTGCCCAGCGCGGCGGGGGTGATCGGTACGGCGATCGGGGCGGCCGTGCTGACCGCCGTCATGGCGCGGTGGGGGCGGCGGGCCGGGCTGGTCGCCGGATATGCGATCGGGACGCTCGGCGGGCTGCTCGCCATGCTGTCGACGGTGACGGTGTGGCTGCTCATCGCCGGTATGGTGCTGCTGGGCGTGGGCAATTCGGCCGCGCAGCTGTCGCGCTACGTGGCCGCCGATATGCGGCCGGATCGTCCCGGCACCATTCTGGCCGTGGTGGTGTGGGCGGGAACCCTTGGGGCCGTGGGCGGTCCGCTGCTGCTGGCCCCGATCTCGACGGCCGCGACGGCGAGCGGGCACCAGGCCGCGACCGGAGTCTTCCTGCTCGGCACGGCGGCCGTCGCGCTGGCCGCGACCACGCTGCGCCGCGGCGCACCCACCGCACCGCCGCCGGGACCGACCCGGCTGCCGCCCATGCGGCTGGCCCTGGCCACCGTGCTGGTCGCGCAGATCGTCATGACCACGATCATGACCGCCGCCCCGCTCGCCATCCACCAGCACGGCCACGGCCTGCACACCGTCGGCGCCATGATCTCCGCGCACACCTTCGGCATGTTCGCCCTGGCACCGCTGTCCGGGCTGCTGTGCGACCGCCTCGGCGGCCGGGCCGTCATTGCGACCGGCCTTGCGCTGCTGGCGATCTCCTCGATCGCCGTGGTGGCCGCCGACTCCGCGGGCGGCCCCGCCCTGGCGGCCGTGCTGTTCCTGCTCGGCTTCGGCTGGAATCTCGCCTACGTCGGCGCGAGCAGCCTTCTCTCGGGCAGCCTGCCCGATGTGGAACAGATGCGTCTCGAAGGCGCGGTGGAAGCGCGCGTCTGGGGTGGCTCGGCCCTGGCGACCATGGCCTCCACCATCGGCTTCGCCGTCGGCGGCTACGGCCTGCTCGCCGTCCTGTCCCTGGCGGCGCTGGCCATACCGGTCGTGCTGCTGAACCGGTCGGCGCGTCCCACCACCGCGAGCGCCTGACTCACCTGCCGTGGACCGATCAGTGTCCGGTCGGAGCCTCGGGGCCCGTTTCACCCGTCTGGTCACGGTAGGCGGCCAGCGCCGTGGGCAGCGTCGGATACAGGCGGTCCGGGCCGATGCGCTCGACCAGACCGGACGCCTGCAAGGCATCGCGTAGATCCTGTTTGACGCGAGCCATGGCGAAAATGACATCGCGCGCGGCCAATTCGGTGCGCAGTTGCTCGACGGCGTCGAGGGCGGTCAGATCGACCTCGACATTGGCCTCGGCATTGAGCACGAACCAGCGGACCGGAGCCGGGCCGTCGGCCGCGGCGTCGACGGCGGCCAGGGCGCGGTGGCGGAAGTCCTCGGCATTGGCGAAGCACAGCGGGGCGTCGTAGCGGTAGACGACCAGGCCGGGAACGACTTTCGCCTCGGGATAGTCGTCGATGTCGTGCATGCCCGCCAGACCCGGGACGAAGCCCTGAATGGCGTCGTGGCCGCGCGCCACCCGGCGCAGCAGATCCAGCACCGAGAGCGCGATGGCGATACCGATGCCGTAGAGGACGCCGAAGACGAGCACGGCGGCGGTCGTGCTGAGCGCGAGGACCAGCTCACTCCGGCGGAATCGGGCAATCCTCCGGAACTCTGGTAGATCGATCAGGCGCAGGGCCGCGTACACCACCAGGGCGCCCAGCGCGGCGGTGGGGAAGCTCGCGAGAATGCCGCGCCCGGCCAGCAGCACCGCCAGGATGGTCGCCACCGAGACCACCGAATACAGCTGGGTCCGCGCCCCGGACACATCGGCGATGGTGGTGCGGCTGCCACTACAGCTGACCGGAAACCCGTGCAGCAGACCGGTCGCGATATTGGTCGCGCCGAGCGCCCCCAATTCCCGATTGGCGTCGATGCGCTCGTTGTGGCGGGCGGCGAAAGCGCGTGCGGTGAGCGCATTGTCGGAGAACCCGACGAGCGCGATGCCGATGGCGGGCACAATCAACACGGCCAGATCGGCGGCGCGCACATCCGGCACACCCGGCGACGGGAATCCGGCCGGAATCGATCCCACGACACCGATTCCGTACTGCTGCAAAGAGAACACCGCGACCGCGAGGGAGGCGCACAGCACCGCCAGCAGCGGGCCCGGCGCCCGCGGCGCCCGCCAGGCGAGCAGGATCAGCGCGGCGAGGGTGACGGCGGCCAGCACCGTTGTCTGCCAGTGCAGTTCATCGATGTGCGCGGCAAACGAGCGCACCTGCTCCGGAATGGTCGCGCCGTCGACCGGCGCGCCGGTCACCTTGCCGAGCTGGCTGGCGATCATGATGCCCGCCGTGCCCGCCAGATAGCCGACCAACACCGGCCGCGACAGCAACTCGGCCAGCACGCCCAGGCGGGCGAACGCCCCGGCAATGCCGATCACGCCCACCAGCAGCGCGAGCGCGGCGGCCAGCGCCGCATAGCGTCCGGCATCCCCCGCCGCAAGCGGCGCCAGCGCCACCGCCGTCATGAGCGCCGTCGTCGACTCCGGCCCCACCGACAGCCGCTTGGAGGTACCCAGGAAGACGTACACCAGCAGCGGCCCGATGGCCGACCAGAGCCCGACCACCGGCGGCAGCCCCGCGACCGCCGCATAGGCCATCACCTGGGGAATCAGGTACGCGGCCACGGTGATCCCGGCCAGCGCGTCGGCGCGCAGCCACGCCGGGCGATACCCGCGGAACTGGTCGAGTCCGGGGAGCAGCGAGGCCGCGTGTCGATTCATCGGATCTCGACAGTACCGCGCGGTTTCACAGCCCGCCGAAGTCGACCTCGGCGAGATCCTCGACCACCAGGTCGGCTCCGGCGGCGCGCAGGCCGTCGCCATTGCCGCCGCGATCGATGCCGATCACCAGCGCGAACCCGCCGCGCTTACCCGCTTCCACCCCGGCCGCCGCGTCCTCCACGACCACCGTCGCGCCGGGCTCGGCATGCACGCGACGGGCCGCCTCGATCAGCATGTCGGGATCGGGTTTCCCGGTCAGGCCGAGTTCGTCGGCGACGACGCCGTCCACGCGCACCGTGAACAGCTCGCCGATACCGGCGGCCGAAAGCACCTCGGCGGCATTGCGACTGGCGGAGAAGATAGCGGTGGCCACGCCCGCGGCATTCAGTTCCCGCACCAGCGCCACCGTCGAGTGGAATACCGGGACCCCGGTGCGCGCGATCCGGGTCCGGAACAGGCGGTCCTTGCGATTGCCCAGACCGCACACGGTGTTCTCGACGTCCGCATCGGCCGGATCGCCCCAGGGCAGCGAGATACCCCGGGCGGCAAGGAAATCCGCGACGCCGCGGTAGCGCGGTTTACCGTCGACGTGGCGCAGGTAATCGGCCCGGGTGAAGGGCGCGTGATTCTCCCCCGGTACGGCGGGCAGCCGGGCGAGGAACTCGTCGAACAGCACCGTCCACACGGCGGCGTGAATGGAGGCGGTATCGGTGACCACGCCGTCCATATCGAAGATGACGGCATCGTGCAGGCGGGCATCGATCACCGGTTCATCGGGATCGTGGTCCGTCATACCGGCGCGCCCTGCCGTGTCGCCCGGCTGTCGCGCTGCGCCGGAGCCACCGTCGGCACCAGCATGACCGGCACTCGCGCCCCTGTGACGGCGGTGCGCACGGTCTGGGCGCGGCCCGGCAGCAACCGCCGCGACCAGCCCAGAATAATCAGATCGGCGGCGTCCTCGGCGACCTGGACGACATGCTCGCCGGGATGGCCGCTGCGCAATGTCACCTGCGGCGGCGGGCCGTCGAAGTACGGGACGCAGTGGCGGGCCAGGAATTCCGCCTCCCAGGCCGAGCGGGCGTGCGCGGGCTGATCCCAGCAGGCGGGCACGGTGCTGCGGTCGAACACATGCAGCACCACGATCTCGGTGCCCGCGGCGCGGAACAGGCACACCGATTCGGCCACCGCGTGCGCGGCCTCCTCGGTGCCGTCCAGCGGAACCAGTACGCGCTTGATCACGTCCGCGCCCAGGCGCAGCGAATGCGGCACCAGCACAATGGGTTTGGCGGATCCTTCGACAATCGACCAACCGCCGCCGTCCAGGGCCGCGACACCGAGCAGCACGTCCGGCTCGGCGAGTTCGCGCAGGAATTCGGCCGCCGATGCCGCCGCGGCGACGGGGCGTACCCGCGCGGCCACGAGATCGGCAAGGGACGCCGCCACGGTAGTGGCCGCCTCCGTGGGCTGGATCAGGATGTCATTCACCGTGTTCCTCCTCCGACAAGGGACACCACATATCGCCGGTCACCACGACCGGCGACCGCGTTCCGATCGCCATCCGGATCGGTCCGTCGGTGCGCACGCCGATGCCGCGGGGCGTGATCCGCAGGCACACCCGCCGCCCCAGGCAGCGGAATGTGAGACCCAGTTCGCGCCAGGCGCCGGGCAATTGGGGATGCAGATGCAGGACGCCGTCGCGGACCCGCGCGCCCGCGAACCCGGACAGGACGGCCTGCCACACCCCGCCCAGGGTGGCCATGTGCAGGCCGGAGGCGGTGCTGGCGGTGCGGTCGTCGAGGTCCAGGCGCAGGGCGGCGCGCAGCATTTCCAGGGCCTCGTCCGGTCGGCCCGCGCGGGCCAGCAGGGCGGCCATGATGGCGGGCGAGAGCGAGGAGCCGTGGGTGGTGCGCGGCGCATAGTAGTCGAGATTGACCGACAGCGAACCGGGTTCGAGCTCCTCGGGGATCAGATGGTGCAGCATGAGCACATTGGGCTGCTTGATCAATTGGGAGCGGGCCACGCGCTGCTGGCCGAGCAGGACGTCGGCGGCCAGGGGTGGTCGCGCGACCTCGGCGGCGAGCAGCGGTTCCAGGCTGAAGTAGCCGGTGAACTGCTGATAGCGCCCGTCCGGCGACAGCTGATCGGCAATGCGGTCGGCCAGGTGCCGCCACTGCGCGAATTCGCTGGCCTCCATGCTGTTTCGCGGTTGTAGCCGGGCGGCGCGGCGCAGATTCCAGCGCGCCATCACATTGGTGTAGGCATTGTCGTCGACGGATTCGTGATACTCGTCGGGGCCGATGATATTCGAGATGTGGGCGCGGCCTTCGGAATCCTCGTCCACGCGCGAGGCCCAGCAGCGGGCGGTGTCGACGAGCAGATCGCGGGCGGCGGTCTCCAGGAATTCGGGTCGACCGGTCCATTCGGCGTAATGGTCCGCGGCCCAGGCGACGTCGGCGGTGATGTGTTCCTCCCGCGTCCCGGTGAGGATGGGCACCGCGATACCGCCGAGGAATCCGCTGCGCGGGGTCACATCGGTGCCGTCCAGGGCCGACTCCCACGGGAAACGGGCTCCGCGCCTGCCCTCGGCCCGCGCGCGTTCGCGAGCGGCGGGCAGCCGGGCCACCCGGTAGGCGACTATGGCGGCGCCCGCGTCCGGATCCATGCTGACCAGGGCGGGCAGCACGAAGACATCCGAATCCCAGAACACGTGACCGCTGTACCCGGAACCGGACAGTCCACGCGCGCCGACCGGATTCTCGCCGTGCGCGCCCGCATTGCACCACAGCTGGAACAGGGCGAAGCGGACCGCCATCTCGGTCTCGGGATCGTCGGGCAGCTCGATGCCGGTGGTGGCCCAGCGCCGCGCCCACGCCGCGCGATGACCGGCCAGCAGCCCGTCCACCCCCGTATCCCAGGCCCGCGCCAGCAGCCGCCGCGCCCGAGCCGCACCGCCTTCCCCGACGGAGCAGGCGCCATGCCCGGCGGCGGAATCATCACCGCGCCCAACCGCCGGGTCATCACCATGCCCAACGGTGGAAAGCGCACCGTGTCCCGGGGCCGAGTCTGCGACCACGGCCATGATCCGGTCCAGCCCGCTGTCGGTGCGCCGCTGCGCGGCCGCCGTGACCACCGCGCCGCACGCATCGGATTCCACACGCAGACAGCGTGTTTCGGCGTCGTGAGCGATGGCGTCGATCGGGATGTCGGCCGTGTGCACGCCGGACTCGATGCCCGGGCGGCGCACCGGCGCACCCGGGTTCAGCTCGCGCGTGGTCTCCACGCGCATCACCAGCACCCCGGGCCGGTCCGCACAGGCGAACCGGATACTGCGAAAGGTGCCGTCTCCCAACGTTTCCACACGATGCAGTACACCGCCGTACAGGTCGAGAAAACGCTGCGCCGCCTGAGGCGGATCCACATCGACCCGGGTCCAGCGCGGCCCCTCCAGCAAATGTTGCTCCGGACCAGCGCCGATGTACACACCCGAGATCAGCGTCTCGGGCCCGGCCCCGGATTCGGACTCCTCGAGTACGCCGCGGGTGGCGACCGCACCGGCGCCGACGGTGAATACCGAGACATCGGAAACGTTGTGCCGCAAGGGGTTCTCCCCCACCGTCCAGCGCGGGTCCCGACCGGGCGGTCCGGCGGGCAGGTGGGCGGCCACCTGCCCGCCGACCTGAGCGGGCGTCTTCCCCCCCCTTGCCTCGGCACCGGCTCGGCGGGTGCCTGCTGCGTGCCGGTTTCGACCTGATCGTGCCCGCCCATAGCCTCGATCTCACTTCCGGTATTGCGTGCCCTCTCCTTTCGATGATCCGCCCGCGACCTTCGTTTGCGACAGGAATCTTCAGAGTGCGGGTTCGCGCGCGCCTTGATCGAGACGGAACGGCGGGTACTCGTCGCGCATGAGCGAGGCGTAGGCGAACACCCGGTAGGACCAGCGGTTGACGCCCATGACGAAATCGAACAGGCCGCGCGGATATTTCGCCGTGAACAGCAATGCGACGGCCGCGATCAGGACCAGGATGTCGAGCAGCGCGGGCATGTACGGGGCGGCGTACTCGCCGTCCATGCCGTAGCCGCCACTGCCCGCGGTCATGGCCCAGACGATGAGGTACTGCGGGATGGCCAGCAGCCACCACTTCACCAGCACCAGACCGCGCGAGAGCTGCTCGGGATATTCGACGGACAGGTCGGCCGGATAGTTGTCGTCGGGCTGCAGCGAGAACGGCGGATACCGGTCGGTTCCCAGTGCGTTGTAGCTGTAGAACAGCACCCGCCACGACCAGCGCATGATGCCCACATTGATATCGAAGATCGAGCGCGGGTACTTGCCGGTGATCAGGATGGCGAAGAAGGCCACGATGGTGAGCAGCAGGTAACCGATCCACAGCAGAATGAGGATCAGATAGTGCGGTATCGCGAGGATCCACTTCACCAGCCACAACCAGCGTGACAGCGACTCGTCCAGATCACCGCGCACCTGCACCGGATAGGCAGCGGGCCGCTTGGGTTCGACAGCGGGGGTCTCGGGGTTCATGACGACGCTCCTTCCAGGACGCAATGCCGTGCCGCGCTGGCGTCGCGCGCCGCGAAACCAGCGCCGCTGCATCCAGGATCGTCCCGTGCCGACCGGAACGACGGGCTTTCGCCGCGCCGTAATCAAAGCGCAGTACAGAGGTACCAATACGGCATAACCGCAGAAAGAACCCTATTTCACAGCTCCGCCTCCCGGCCCGCCGCTCGCAGTAGCGCTGCGCCCCCGACCCCGCGTGCCGAGCACCCGCCACGCCGACGCAGATCCCAACCGAAGCATGGACGGGCGATCACCGGGAACTGGTGGCGGCATTTCGCGAGTAGCGTCCGCCACCAGTTCCCGGTCGATGACGTTTCACACCGGGCTACGGTGGGCGCCCCTTCGACCCGCTCAGCTTCGTCCGGCGAGGCGCTCGGCCAGTGCGCGGTAGGCGCGCAGGAACAGGCGGCCCAGTACGAATGCCGACAGGATGCCGGTGGCCACGGCCGCCAGGCGGAGCAGGTAGCGGCGCACGGTGCCGTCGGGCATGCGGCGCGGTATTCCGGCGGTCAGCGATTTCGGGACGCCCGAGGAGATGCGCAGGCGCACCGGCTCGAGTTCGTGGCCGACGAGGGGGACGCGGGCGCGCAGGCGCCACAGCGGGTAGTCCTCCGGGACCGGCGGGACCGGTTGGTTCGGGTGCAGTTCGGCCCAGCGGGGGCGGAACTGGACGCGGACGTCGTGCTCGACGCCCTCCTCGACGAGTGGATCCTGCCAGCCGGTGGGGACCATGAGCTCACCGTCGGAGGTGAGCAGGCACAGCATCGGCATCGAGGTGCCGCCGTCGACGGTGATATCGGCGACGCACACGGCGAGTTGGGGCAGTGGTCCCGGCCGACTCACCGGTCGGCGGACCGCATCGGCGGTGTTCATGTCGAACTCCCTGGGGTAGGAACCGTTTTCCTGATTCCCAGATTCGGACATCTCACACTTTTTCGCGTGAGTAGTTGCCTACCCGAATCGGCACGGCAAGATCAGCGGGCGCGCTCGCCGGACGCCTCGGGCGGGCCGTCGGGGGCCGCTGTCCGCGCGACTTCCGGCCAGGTGTACTCGAATTCCTCGAGCTCGAAGCCTTGCGGGAATACCGCTGTGCGATGGGCGGTTCGGACGCCGCCGTGGCGTTCGTAGAAGGCGATGGCGGGCAGGTTGGCGGCCAGCACCTCGAGGTAGACGGTGCTGCCCGGGTGGGTGGCTCCCGCCCAGTCGAAGGCGCGGCGCAGCAGCTTCCCGCCCAGGCCGGATCGCTTACGGGTGGGTTCGACATGCAGATTGTCGATCAGGACGCGGCCGTCGGGACGAGGGATCAGATACACGAATCCGGCCATGACGCTACGGGTCTCGGCAATGAGGAGGTGCCCCGGACCGCCGCCGGAGGTGAGGCGGGTCCGCCACAGCGACAGCCGTTCCTCCAGCAGCGGGCCGTTGAGATAGTCGTCGGGCATCATGCCCGCGTAGGCCGTGCGCCAGCTCGCGGTGTGCATGGCCGCGACCGCGTCCGCGTCACCGGGAACGCCGTCCCTGATCCGGAAATCGTCCGCCAAGGCCCCTCAACTCCTCGCGTCGAAGGCGCGCAGTATCTCCTCCGCGGCGAGCGCGGGGGTGAGCGAACCGTCGCGGATCTGCTTTTCCACCTGAGGCCGAAGAGCTTTCACCGCCGGATTGCCGGTCAGGCGGCGAAGCAGGTTGTCGTGCACCATGGTCCAGGTCCAGTCGATCTGCTGACGGCGGCGCTTCTCCGCGAATTCCCCTGCCTCGGTGAGGACTCGGCGGTGGGTGAGCACGACATCCCAGAACCGGTCCAGCCCAGTGCCGTTCAACCCGCTCATCGTCAATACCGGTGTATGCCACAGGGATTCACGCGGGTGAATCAAGCGCATCGCACCACTCAGTTCGCGAGCCGCCGTCTTGGCCTCCAGCTCGTGCTTCCCGTCGGCCTTGTTCACCGCGACCAGATCGGCGAGCTCGAGCACACCCTTCTTGATCCCCTGCAACTGATCGCCGGTCCGGGCCAGGGTGAGAAAGCAGAACACGTCGACCATGTTCGCGACGGTCACCTCGGACTGTCCGACCCCGACGGTCTCCACCAGGATCACGTCGTACCCGGCCGCCTCGAGCAGCACGATCGTCTCGCGCGTGGCCTTGGCGACGCCGCCGAGCGTGCCCGCCGTCGGCGAGGGCCGAATATAGGCGTCCCGCTCCACCGCCAGCCGCGCCATCCGCGTCTTGTCGCCCAGAATGGATCCGCCGGTCCGCGTGGAGGACGGATCCACCGCCAGCACCGCCACCCGATGTCCCTCCCCGATGAGGTACATGCCGAGCGCGTCGATGAAGGTCGACTTGCCCACGCCCGGCACACCGGTGATACCTACGCGATTCGACACCACCGCGTCCTCCGCCGGAGTCAGCCGCAACAACAGTTGCTGCGCCAGCTCGCGGTGATCGGCGCGAGTCGATTCGACCAGGGTGATGGCGCGGGCCAGCGCGGCCCGCTCCCCGGCGCGAACGTGCTCGGCCAGCGCGTCCACATCGATGGCCCGCCGCCCCGGCGCCGCGACCTGCGCCCCGGCACCGGGCGCCCCTACTCCGGCGGTGGTGCCCAGCCGCGGGCGGTTCCCACCGCCCTCGGCACCGCCCTCGGCACCGCGCGCGACACCGCTCATTCAGTGGCGCCGGTGCCGATCTCGTGGCCGAGGGAGTCGGCCAGTTTCTTGATGAGGTCGACGGCGGCGTCGGCGATGACGGTGCCGGGCGGGAAGATGGCGGCGGCACCGGCTTCGTAGAGTTCGGCGAAGTCGCCGGGCGGGATGACGCCGCCGACGATGACCATGATGTCGGGGCGGCCGACATCGGCCAGGGCCTGCCGCAGGGCTGGCACCAGGGTGAGGTGACCGGCGGCCAGGGAGGAGACGCCGACGATGTGGACGTCGTTGTCGGCCGCCTGGCGGGCCACCTCTTCGGGGGTCTGGAACAGGGGGCCCACGTCGACGTCCATGCCGAGGTCGGCGAAGGCGGTGGCGATCACCTTCTGGCCGCGGTCGTGGCCGTCCTGGCCCATCTTGGCGACCAGGATGCGGGGGCGGCGGCCTTCGGCCTCGGCGAATTCCTCGACCAGTTCGATGGCACGGCTGATATTGGTCACCTTGCCCGCCTCTTCACGGTAAACGCCGGAGAGCGTACGGATTTCGGCCTGGTGGCGGCCGTAGACCTTCTCGAGTGCGTCGGAGATCTCGCCGACGGTGGCCTTGGCGCACGCGGCATCGATGGCCAGGGCGAGAAGATTGTTCTCCATGCCGCCCTCGGACGAGGAAGCGGCGCGGGTCAATTCGGCCAGGGCCCGCTCGACCTCGGCCGAATCGCGTTCGGCGCGCAGGCGTTCCAGCTTGGCGTTCTGTTCGGCGCGCACGCGGGAATTCTCGACCTTGAGGACCTCGATGGGGGTGTCCTCTTCGACCTGGTACTTGTTGACGCCGATGACCGGCTGCTGGCCGGTGTCGATGCGCGCCTGGGTGCGGGCGGCGGCCTCCTCGATGCGCAGCTTCGGGATGCCTTCCGAAATCGCCTGCGCCATACCGCCGTGCGCGGCCACCTCGGCGATGTGCGCGCGGGCGCGCTCGGCGAGCTGGTGGGTCAGCCATTCGACGTAGTAGGAGCCGCCCCACGGGTCGGCGGGCCGTGTCGTGTTGGACTCCTGCTGGATCAGCAGCTGGGTATTGCGGGCGATGCGGGCGGAGAAGTCCGTCGGCAGCGCCAGGGCCTCGTCGAGGGCGTTGGTGTGCAGGGACTGGGTGTGGCCCTGGGTGGCGGCCATGGCCTCCACACAGGTGCGCGCCACATTGTTGAATACGTCCTGCGCGGTGAGCGACCAGCCGGAGGTCTGCGAATGGGTGCGCAGCGCAATGGATTTGGCGCTCTTGGGCTCGAATTCGGCGACCAGTTCGCTCCAGAGCAAGCGGCCCGCACGGAGTTTGGCGACCTCCATGAAGAAGTTCATGCCGATGGCCCAGAAGAACGACAGGCGCGGAGCGAAGGTGTCCACGGCCATGCCCGCGTCGATACCGGCCTTGATGTACTCCACGCCGTCGGCGAGGGTGTAGGCCAGCTCCAGGTCGGCGGTGGCTCCGGCTTCCTGAATGTGGTAGCCGGAGATGGAGATCGAGTTGAACTTCGGCATCTTCGCGGAGGTGAAGGCGAAGATGTCGGAGATGATCCGCATGGACGGCTTGGGCGGATAGATGTAGGTGTTGCGGACCATGAACTCTTTCAGAATGTCGTTCTGAATGGTTCCGGCCAACTGTTCGGGCTTGACGCCCTGTTCCTCGGCGGCCACGACATAGAGCGCCAGGATGGGCAGCACCGCGCCGTTCATGGTCATGGAGACCGAGACCTGATCGAGGGGAATGTGATCGAACAGCTCCCGCATGTCCAGGATGGAGTCGATGGCGACACCGGCCATGCCCACGTCACCGGTGACGCGCGGGTGATCGGAGTCGTAGCCGCGGTGGGTGGCCAGGTCGAAGGCGACCGACAGGCCCTTCTGACCCGCCTGCAGGTTGCGGCGGTAGAAGGCATTCGAGTCCGCGGCGGTGGAGAAGCCCGCGTACTGGCGGATGGTCCACGGCTGGTTCACGTACATGGTGGGGTACGGGCCGCGTACGAACGGCGCCACGCCGGGGACGCTGTCGAGCGGATAGCCCGCGGCGGCAATCCCATCCCGGTCGGCCTTGGTGAATACCGGTGGGACGTCGATACCTTCGGGCGTGGCCCAGGTGAGCTGTTCGGGCGCATAGTTATTGGCCGCCGCGGCCTCGGCGACGAATGCCGCCGCCGCCGGGGCGTCGACCGCGGCCGACGCGGGCTCATCCAGGGGAACCTCGGCGAAATTGCCGATCAGGTGCTTGATGTCGCTCATCTCTATGCTCCCAGCTTTTCCAGCAGGCCGGACAGCGCCGTCACCGCATCCATCCGCGCCGTCAGGAATCCGTCCGGCCGCTGTGCGCCGGTGAGGTCGGCGACCGCCTTCTCGGGGCCCGCCAGCAGGACGGTGCTCACGCCCGCCGCGCGCAGGGCGTCCACGGCCGCACCGGCATCGGAGCCGTAGCGGGCGTCGGATCCGCACAACACCGCGAGGCTGGCACCGGATTCGGTTGCCGCCGTGCCGATATCGCCCGCCGCCAGCGCGCCCGGGTTGATCGACTCGATACCGCCGGAAGCCAGCAGGTTGGCGGTGAAGGTGACCCGCACATTGTGCTCGGAGACCGGGCCCAGCGGCACGAGCAGCGCCTTGGGTCGCGCGCCCTGGGCGACGAGGTAGGCGTCGGAGCGATTGCGCAGCGCCTCGAAGGCCGCGCCGTACGCCGTGCCGGAACTCGCCAGCCGCGCCGCCTCCGACAGCGGCTCCTCGGCCAGGTTGGGGAACTCGTTCACGCCGGTGACGGCCGTCTTGCGGTGCGCCACATCGGAATCGCGCGTGGTCTTGGTCTCGGCGATGCGCTCGGCGAGCAGACCGGACTGCAAGGCGTTCAGGTAGCCGCCCGCGGCCTCCAGTTCCTGCATGAACTCCCACGCCTTGGCGGCCAGTGCGTCGGTGAGGGATTCGACGTACCAGGAGCCCGCGCCCGGATCCTGCACGTGGCCGAGGTGGGATTCCTCGAGCAGCAGCAGCTGGGTATTGCGAGCCATGCGCTCGGAGAACGCCTGCGACACACCGAGTTCCCCGGCGGGCAGGGCGTGATCGAAGGGCAGCACCGTGACGATGTCCGCGCCGCCGACGCCCGCGCCGAAGGCCGCGAGGGTGGTGCGCAGCATGTTCACCCACGGATCGCGCTGACTCATCATGGCAGGAGAGGTCACCGCGTGCTGCGGGGCATTGCCGTAGTCGGGTGCGCCGCAGACCTGCGCCACGCGCGCCCAGAGTCGCCGGGCGGCACGGAATTTGGCAATGGTCTCGAACTGGTCGTCGGTGGCGGCGAAGCGGAATTCCAGCTGTTCCAGCGCATCCACGATGTCCGCGCCTGCATTGGTCAGCGCGCGCAGGTATTCCAGGCCCGCGGCCACGGCCGCACCCAGCTCCTGGGCGTCGGAGGCGCCCGCATTGTGGAAGGCGATGCCGCACACGGTGATCGCGCGCACCGTCTCCGGTCGGGCCACCGCCTGCTGGGCCAGCGCGATCGCGCCGTCCAGGTCGATGGCCGCGGTTCCGGCGAACAGACTGCTCAGCAGGGTCGCGCCGAGCTGCACCCGAATATCGGCGCGGTTCGCGACCTGGTAGCCGTCCAGCACCGAGAACACCTGGGCCGCAGCCTCGATCGCGGCCGGACCGGCGTCCAGGGTGAGCGGGGCCAGATCGAACAGCACACCGGACAGCGCCGCCGGGATATCCGCGACCGGCACGCCGCGCTCCCCCACGCCCAGCCGGATGGCGCTCACGCCGTTCTCCAGCGCGCCCATGATCTTCTCGTTCACGGCCTTGGCGTCCGAGTCGCCGAAGTACTGGTTCACGAACCAGCCGCGATGCACGTCACGGGTGGCGTCGCCACCGCGCACGAACGGGAACTCCCCCGGCAGCGGCTGTTGCGGCAGCTCGTCCCGCCGCGTGTACAGCGGGTTGACCGTGAGCCCGTCATAGGTCGAGACCGCGAGCAGCTTCTCCGGCTCTTCCGGCAGGTCCGATACGTCCACCCTGCGGGCCTTGGCCAGCACTCCGGCGACACCCTTGCGCCAGGCGGCGTACCCGGGCACCGGATCGGCGTCCGGGTCTGAAGCAATCGGCATAGCTGCTGTTCCTTCTTCCACTCCCCGACTTCAATGCCCGCTTTCGACCGCATTCGCACAGCTCAGCGGGCACTTCGGTTAACGAGCATTCATCGTCTTTCCCCTGATGCTAACCACACCGTTCCGATTACTGTCGCCCGAGTCTCACTACCGGCGGGTAACCTGGCGCGGTGCCAACAAGCCCGTCCGCGCCGCCGACCCGACCCAGCGCCCCGCCGCGCCGCGCCCCCGAACTGCTGGCGCGACTACGGCAACCGCGTGTGCTCGCGCTGGTGCTCACCGGTGTCGCGGTGCTGGCGCTGGCCGCCTTCGCACCGCATCCCGCGCCGCAGCAGATCCGCGTATGGGCCGATTCGGTCGGGCCGTGGCTGCCGCTGGTGTTCTTCGTGGTGCACGCCCTGGTCTGTATTCTCCCGTTTCCGCGCACCGTCTTCACGCTGAGCTGTTCGGCTCGGCGCTCGGCCTGAGCCTGGCCGTTGCCGCCACCACGGTCAGCGCCGTCGTCGCGCTCCTGCTCGTCCGCACCCTGGACAAGGATCGCGTCCGCGCGCGCCTGACCCATCCGGCGGTCCGAGCGGTCGACGCCCGCCTCGCCCGGCGCGGCTGGCTCGCGGTCGGCTCGCTCCGCCTGATCGCGTTCGCCCCCTTCGCGGTGGTCAACTACTGCGCCGCGCTCTCCTCGGTCCGCATGCTCCCCTACTTCCTCGCGACGGTGGTCGGCATCCTGCCCGGCACCATCGCCACCGTCATGCTGGGCAATGCCCTCACCGGGCAAACCGATTCACTGCAACTGGTCGTGACCGGCCTGTGCGTGGCGCTCGGCGTGGCCGGTCTGGTCCTCGACACCCGCCTCGACGTTCCCGACGCGGACGCCACGGTGGACTGATTACGGGCAGGGGCGCTGCTGGGTGCGCTGCTGCAGGTTCACGCATCGGGCGGGGTCTGGTTCATCAGCAGCATGATGGCCGGATCGGTGCCGGGGTCGGGGACCGTGGAGGCGGGCGGCGTCTCGTTCTGGGCACTCGCGGTGGCGGCGACGGTGGCGATGGGAACCAGGGCCAGCATGCCCGCGACGAGGACGCGGGCCGCGGTGCGGCGGGTGGTGGAGGTCGACTTGGAAAGCATGGGAATTCCTCTCTCACACAGGGTGTGCCGGACTGGGGCGCACTAGTTCGATGGAAGACCCATTTCCTGGGAATCACATGAGATTCAGCTGCTAAAACGCCTGAATAGGGCTAATTTCATGGCTCGCTGCGGGTGCCGAATCCGGGTCCCCTAGGGGTGCTACCCGGATGTGGTGATCACCCTCGTTGTGCCGTCATTCTCCGGCTACCGCGCGGCGGTTCGGGTGCGATCTAGGCGGGGAGGAAGCGGCATGCGAATCCGGCCGCGAGCCAAGGCTTTCGGCCCCAGGTGAGCACGCGGCCGGTGAGGGCCGGGGTCCACTGCGAGATGCGGCCGTAATTCAGCAACAGGGCGGTGACGGGGTCGGCGCTGATATACGCGTCGACGGAGCCCGGATCGGGTGGATCGACGGTGAGATGGCCGTCGTCGAACCGGTAGACGTAGCGCGAGAACCCGCGCAGCCTGTATTCGTAGGTCGCCGTATGCCGGTGAGCCAGGGCCGGATTCACCCACCCCGGAATGACCTGATTCAGTCCGTCCATAATGATCGGCACGTGCGCGGGATCGATAGCCCACGGCTTGCCCAGCGTCCGCGCAATGTCGTAACCGTGAACCACGAATTCGCCCAGCAGCGTCCCGCGCGCCCGATCCGCCCGAATCCGCTGATCACCGTCGAACATCATGGTGCGCGGCTCCCCCGCGAACCCGTCGAGCGTTTCGATGAACGCCTCCGTCCCCGCCACCACGCGTCGCGCCAGCTCCCGCGGGTCCCGGCTGTCGAGCGCGCGAATCTGCTCGGCATTGAACCCGGGCAGATCGGCCGCCCGCGCGGGCCAGGTTCCTCGCCCCAAAGCCAGTTCCCGATACCGCACCGGCTCCGCCGCCACGTGCCCCGCCACATCGATGATCGACCACCCCGGCGTCCCCCGTACCTCCCGCTCCGGATCCGGCGCTGCCGCAACCACATCCGCAAACCGCCGCGCCGCCACCCGCAGCGCCCGCCCCACCGTGTCTGCCATCGGAACTCCCCTACCGACGAACATTCGATCGCTCCCCCGAACACTACGCCGACTCCCCCCTCCGAGCCCGCCGGTTTCAAACCGTTACACCCTGTTCACCGCCATATCCCGCTCGCCAGAAACCGATCCCACTGCCCACCGGAGAACACCAGGACGGGTCCGTTCGGGTCCTTCGAATCACGCACCCCCACCGCGCCCGCCCGCAGATGCGCGATTTCGACACAGTCCGCATTCGGCTGACTCCGTGTGCTCTTGAACCACTCCGCCCCGGCTAGGTCGATCAACATCCGCCGTACTCCTTCGCCAATTCCCGCATCAATTGCCGAGTGTCATCCTCCGTCAACGCTACGCGCCGAATGTCCGAAATCGCCCGGCGATACCGGGCGATCACATCGTCTTGTTCCAGATACAGCGCACCTTCGTACCCTTTCCACGTACACAACGGGCGGCTCCACGAGTCGGCTTGCGAGAGGCGGGAATTCGAGCAGCGTGAAGGTTTGGACGACGAGCCCGAGATGACCGCGCGCCCCCAACGGAACAAGGCGAATCGAAACATTCGGCCGCGTCTCCATGACCTCACCGAGATGCCGAATCTGGCCGACCATCACGCCGGGTCCGCCCGGCGTCTGCCGAAGTACCGTTTCCGACAGCTCGATACTCGCCGCTCTGCAGCAAGCCGGGCACCAGCGTGGTCTGATGTGTCGTGAGGTGATCGGTCGCCGCCTCGAGCCTCAGATAGTGATCGAAGTGCGACGCATACTGCCCCGCATACGCCTGCCACCACCCCCTGGCCATCCCTTGCAGCTTGGCGACCTTCGCCTGCTGCTTCACCTCCTCCCACAATTCGAGCGCCTCGGCCCGAACCCCCGGCCCGACCTTGTACAGATCGAGCAGCGATTTCAATTGCGGGGTGGACACTTTCGTCAGCTGTCCATCCTCGAGCCTGAGCACAGTTTGCTTCGAAGTGTCTATCTGCAATGACGCCGTGAGCAATGTCGCCCCGGCTTGCTCTCGGAGACCCCGGAGAAATCGACCGAACGCCCTACGCGGAACAGTGGATCCAGCCATTTCGTTAGCCTCGCTATCTGCGCAAACCTACCGTGGACCGCACCAGATCGGAATTCCAGAGTATCCCCCGAAATCGCCGCCGTTCACGGTTTCGGACGACCACAGTTGTGACTACCAGCTATTTGCCACAATGATGAACGGAGAATGTAATGTCTTGGGGCACTTGGGCACTACTGGCGATCCTCGTTCTGTGTATCGGCCGCCACCGGATGATTCGCACGAAAGCGGGCGGGCGGCGATCCGCATGAACTCCTACCTGAGCCACGACATTCCCGACTATCCCGTCATGAACCTGCGCGCCGCCGTACACGCTCTCGCGAAACACGAAGCGTGCCCTGATGATTGCGAGGCGAAGCGTTACTACGCCAAGCTGGTCCCGCACCTTGAACGGGGGCGGTCCACCTGGAATATCTGGACCGCACGCTAGGCTCGGCCCATGGGGCTGGCCTTGGCGACGCATACGCTCGCTTACGTTCTGCAAAACGGTGATTATCCCGACGAGGTCGACGAGCTGCGGGATCAGTTGCGGGCGATCAACGATCTACTGCTGGTGGAAGGGCTTTCGCCACATCACGAACCGACCACTCGGGGGCCCGCGACCTCGCGCGACACGGTCGGCAGCGTTCCCTACAGCTTCGTGCACTACCTGCGCCGCGCGTATGCCCGGGCCTGCGAATACCCGGATCAACCGCTGACGCCCGTCGCGGACGGGGAAGATCCGTCCGAAGACGACGCGGTCGAAAGCGTCAGCTCCATGTTCGAGTCGCATCTGCTCTGCCACTCGGACTGCGAAGGCTTTTACGTGCCCGTCGATTTCGACGTCGTGCTCTACCCCGAGCCGGATATCGACATACCCGGTGACATGCTCGGCTCCAGCCAGGGGCTGCTGCGCGAACTGGAATACGTCGCCCCGTATCTCGGGATCACCCTTGTCGACGACGAATTGCCGGACGACGAAATCGCCCGCATATCAGCAGAACTCAACGCCGTCGACGAACACCCGTTCTTCCGCGAACTGCACACCTGGCTCCTCTTCTACGAAACCGCCCGAGTCTCGATAGCCAACAACACCATCATCACCTTCAGCTGATCGCAGGCGCCCTGCCGAATCAGCGCGTAACCTCGCCTCGCTCACGCTGTTTGCGGATCTTCGCGGGCGCCGACAGCCACCACGCGCCATCGATCAACTCGTGCAGCTGCCCCTCATCGACCCGATCCAGGTCGATGAGGATGTACGGAGATCCGTCGTAGTGCGGCGTGGTGTAGAAGGCATCATCGCCCGAAGCGAGCAACGCCTCCTTCTCCTCCGGCTCACACCGCAGCACGAGGCCGCCCTCCGCCTCGCTGCGCAGCCGGGCGAAGCTCTTCCCCGCGACGTTCAGTCCGGGGCTGCGCCACCAGGTCGCTTCCTCCACCGCCGGGAGGCTGGTCGCGAACGCGACGACGTCTTGCCAGGTCAGGGTCATTTGCCCAGTGTGCACCCGGCTCGCACCCCGATGCTTGGACAAATGGGATCAGCGCCCGTATTCGGCGCGGGGCCGGATCAGCGATAGTCGTCTTCGTCGAGATCCACTACGCGCGCCTGCTCAGCCATGTCCGCCACATTGGCCGCCGCCGGGTCGAAACTGCCCTGCCCCAGCTCCGTATGCTGCTCTGCCCCGTCCGCCTCCGGCGATGCGCCGTCGAGCTCTCCGTCCTCGGTCCCATCCTCGAAGGTGTCCGGGTCCATCGGATCCGTAGGCACAAGCCCTCCTGGCAGATTGGCGACATTCGTCGGTGGATCCACCGACGCGTCAGAAACCTACGTCGGCGAGGTCGCCCGCGGACACGTAATCGCCTAGGAATAAACAGTATTCGGACGTACACGACAACTGCAGCCGGATCAGGCGTGTTCGTCGTCAGGTATCGGCCAACGCTCGATATCGCTCGGCGGGTCGATGGACGGGGGCAGCGACGCCTCGGCCTCGGCGAGTTGTGGCGCGCTGGGACGCAGGAACGACTTGTCATGGGGGTCGGAGATTGTCGTCCTTCGGCAAGGGCCAGCGGTCGATGGCGCGCAGGGGGGCGATAGGTGCGGGCAGCGAACCCATCGCTTCGGCGCGGTAGGCGCGGGCGAGATCCGTGTCCGTGCCGAGGCGCGTGGCTTCGGCCAGCCAGCCGGTGGCCTGGCGGAGCACTTCGGTGGTCGTCAGACGGTCGTCGCCGGTCAGCAGCAGGCCGCCGATACGGCAGGGTGCGGCCACCGCGGCGGAACCGAGATGCTGGAGGCAGCGGGCGATGCCGGGGGCGTCGCGCAGGGTGCGGTAGTCGCGCAGTGCGGACTGCCAGCAGCGGGTTGCACCTTCCTGTTCCCGTTTGGCCCACATGAGGACGCCCATGGTTTCGCAGGCGTGTGCCCGCCCGGCGGGGTCGATGCCGTTGCAGGTCAGCGCTTCCGCGAGCTCCAGGCGGTCACCAGCGGCGTCGTAGCGGCCCTGGTGGATGTGCACGATGGCCAGATTCACCAGCGCGCACACCTCGCCTTTCACATCCGCGCGGGGCAGCAGCCACCACGCGGATTCGAGGGTGCTCTCCGCGTTGGCCAAGCGCCGCTGCACCTCCGTCGCGCGCTCCCGGATACCCGCCGGGCCCGTGGGCGTCGGAGGCGGGCGATAACGTTCCAGGAAGGCCAGCGCGCGACGGTGCTCGCCGCGGGCGGCCAGACTCGAGCGCAGCCGTCCACGGCGGTGCCGCCGCGGCGGACCGGGCGACCCACCGCTCCTGATCTGCGCCAGTTCCCGTGCCACCACATCATTCTCGATACCGTCGAGATTCAGCACGGCGACGGGGTTCCGGCGGGGACGGGCCCGTTCTCGTCCGCGCCGAGCAGGGCGTACCAGGCATCGAGGGCATCGGCGATGCGCACCAGATCACCGACCGTGGCGGGCGGCAGGAACGTGGGCGCGGCGCACTCCACTATCAGGCTCCGCAGGTACGGGCTCTCCCGCTCGAACCATCGTCGTGCCGTGGCGCCCAGCGTGGGCGTATCGAGGGCGACCGTCCATCGGCTCGCGCGATCGGCGTGATACGCGATGAGCGCGGGCAGCGCCGCCGCGCGCATGGCGGCGATCACGACCTCCGGCGCCGCCGGGACGTGCGTGAGCAGATTGTGTGTGCACTGGTATCCGTCCGGCCCGTCCAACTCCAGTTCGTGGCGCCCGAACAGCTCGGCGAGCACGGCGGCGGGCGCGCCGGGCGGTAGATTCCAATCCTCGTTCTGCCGCGCGGGAATACGCGCGGGCGCCTCGAGCATCGCGCCGAGCATGACCATGAACCCGGTCCGGCGGTAGCGCCAGAGCGGCAGTCGGCGCAGCACCCGGATGACGGCCCCGATCGCCGCCTCCGGCACCGCGGCATTCACCCCGGGGGCGACGCCTTCCCGCTCCCGCGAATCCCCCTCCACCGCAACCTGTCCCGGCCCCATCAGATCCGCGAGGAGGTCGGCGTCGCGCGCCTTGCGCCGCCGTTCGCGCAGCATGCCCGCGGAGCGGTACAGCACGTACGCCCCGGCCGGGGCGACGATCACGACCGGCAGCCAGAGCAGCGCTTGAAGATACGGTTTCACCGCGGGGTTGTCTCCGAAGGCGTCCACCACGAGCGTGCGGGCCAGCTGGTAGATGAGCGCCGTGGCGACCGCCGAGGCCGAGGCCAGGAAGCCGCGCCACAGCGACGATCTCGGTGTGGCGATCAACGGTGACTGTCCGCTGGGCGGCTGGGGCTGGGTCATGGCCGCACTCCGCCGGTGATACCGGGCACCACCCAGCGCCGCCAGGTGCACAGCAGGATCACCACCGGCAGGATCGCCGACAGCAGCGCGCCCGCCGCGAGATGGTTGGCGTTCTCGTGGAATTGGCGGGCCTCGCCCCACAGCAGCCGCGACCACGGGGTTTCGCCGATGCCGCCGATCAGCAGGCCGATGAAGAAGTCGTTCCACACCTGGATGAATTCCAGGACCGCGACCGCCCCGATCGCCGGTCCGGCCATCTCCAGGAATCGCCGCCAGATCGTTGCCGCCCTTGCCAATCCGTGCAGTGCGTCGGCGGCGGGCGATTCCGGCGGGGCCAGTAGCGCGCCGCGCAGGATGAGGATGGCCATGGGCAGACCGGCGGCGTGCACGAAAATCAGCGGAATCCGGCTGCCGGACAGGCCCCACAGATCCATCAGCGTGCGGATCGGGCCGCCGTAGATCTGGGCGGGCATGACGGTGAGGACCACCGTCAGCGGCACGGCGATGCGCGAAATCCATTGTCCGGGCGCCAGTTCGGCCAGCCAGAAGGCGATCGGCACGGCGGCGGTCACCACCACGATGGTGGCCAGCGTGCTCACCCACAGGGTGGTCTCGAGCGAGCGCCACAGCGCGGCATCGTTCCACACCCAGCGCAGCCCTTCGGCGCCGAAGCCGCGCGGCTGCCGCAGCGCCACCCAGATCAGCCAGTCGATCGGGGCGAGCACCGGGACCAGGAGAATCACCAGCAGCACGCGCGACAGCCACGAGGCGCGCGGCCGCACCGAATCCCGTTCCCGGGTACGGGTTTCCGGGCCGGGGCGGCGATAGCGTCGCATATCGGGCTGCAACAACCACGCGGTCAGCCCGATGAGGACGGCCAGCGGCAAGGCGTAGGCGGCCGCGTACCCGTCGCCGAAACCCGCCGTGCCCGCCAGATACCACCGGTGCACGGTGGCGCTCTCGGTCGAGGATTGCAGCGGGCCCGGCACCGCGATCAGGACGACGTCGAAAACCCGTGCCGCCGCGACACCGACGATCAGGCCGAGCATCAGCAGCGTCGGATGCAGCAGTTTGCGGACCTGGTGCAGCATGCGGATCTGGTGCACCGCGCCACGCGCCAGCGGCCGCGCGAATCCGCGGGCTCTCGGGCCACCCGTACCGTGCACGGTCCGCGCCTGCACCGGATCGGCCTCGACCCCGAGGATGGCCGCCCGCCACACTCCGGTCAGCGCGCCCAGCCACGTCCACGTGAAGGCCGACCCGAGCATGACGACGAACCACCACCGGTACGCGCCGACGCTGTCCACCCACCCCGTGCCCGCAATCGATTCGAAGATCAGCCGGAAGGCGATGCCCGAGGCGAATGCCGAGATCCCGAACGGCAGGACCAGCGGCAGCCACACCCAGCGCGGGCCGCGGCTCACCCACGCGAGGAGCAGGGCGAGCAGGACCAGGAAAACACCCCACAGCACCCAGACCAGCGTGCGCACGTACGCCCAGGTGCCCGCCGCCCCGAATTCCGCGACCACCACGGCGCTGACGATCAGCAGCCCCAGCATGGACAGCCAACGCCGCGTGCGACCCCCGACCGTATCGGCGATCCCGCACAGCACCGCGAGACCGCATCCGCCCGCCACCACGGGCCGGGCGTCCACGGCCAGCCACACCGTCCATCCGACGGGCGCCACCAGCAGCACGCCGATCAGGACGAATGCCGGTATCCGCACGGCCCAGCCGAACCACCGTTGCGGATGGTGTCCGGCGACCAGCGGGCCCGACAGCCGCCGAGTCGCCAATTCCATACGCAGATCGGGTGTTTCGAAGACGCGCGGGTCGAAGTCCGGGATGGTCATCGGGTTCCTCCCGTCCGGAAGGCGTCGAGCTTGCGGACCACTCGCTCCACCGCGTCCGGGAGGCCCGCGACACCCGATTCGGCGATGTCGAGTAGGAATTCGGTCAGTATGCTGCGCAGGCCCCAGCGGCCGCCCGCGGAGCCGATGCGATCCGACAGGTCGAAGCTCGACCAGGAATCCAGTTCACGTGCAACGGGTCCCATGAGCCGTGAGAAGCGGTGGGTGCTGCGCAGACTCGGGGCCACGAAACCGCCGATATCGTCGATCCACTGCGCCGCGGCATCCGGTGCGGCGAGTTCGGCCAGCAGGGTGCGGGCATCGTCACCCGCCGCGCGGGTCAGCACCATGACGTCACCGCCGCCGATCAGGGGCGCCTGCCGACCGGGTTCGAGAGCCGGGAACGGCAGTACGCCGACAATGCCCGTAGTGCGGCCCGCGCTCGCCAGGCTGCGATGCACATACGGTTCGGCGAAATCCGGTGCGGCGACCATGAGCGCGGCACGGCGGTCGAACACGTCACGCACTGAATCGGGGAATTGCCGCGTCAATGCGACGGCGAGACCGCGCGGGAACGCGGCCGGGTGACCGCACAACTCCCCCATCCGGTGCAGGGCGGCGCGGACCGCCGGTTGATCCCAGCGCCACTGGGTGGTCCCGGTCTCCAATTCCGTATAGGCCGAGCGTGATTCAGCATGCAGCAGATTCTCGAAGAGGTCGGTGACCACCCTGCCGTCGGCCGCGCCGAATGCCAGCAATCGCACATCGGTCGCCTCCAGGGCGGTCATGGCCGTCCGCCAATGCCCGACGGTCCAAGTGCCGGGCTCGCCCAAACCGTGTGCCGCGAAGAGCTTCTCGTGCTGTTCGTAGGTCTGCCGGTCGTACCAGATCAGTGACTTCTGCGCGCTCTTGAACGGCAGCCCGTACCGCGTCCTGTCGCGACCCAGCACTCCATTGCTGCGCAGCACGTAATCCCAGTGCTGCCCGTACCGGAGGCCGACCTGGTCCTCCCACAGCGCATTGTCGATACTCGGCGGAGAATCCTTGTCCGCGAGCAATTCCCGAATTCGCCCGATTTGCGGCAGCATGACGATTTCCGGGGCCGAGGCGCCCCGCGCGGCGAAGGCGGTGTCGATATCGTCGCCCAGCAGGATCAATTGCGTGTCGCGGCACATTCCCCGATCGGCGGCTCGCTGCCGGGCGGCGGTCAGCACGGAATCGAAGGCCCGCAGTTCGAACCCGCTCCACGGCACCGCGATTCGCACCTTGTCGCGGTCACCCAGCAGGACATTCGGCGCGCAGGCCGTGGCCAGCGGGAGAATCAAACCCGCCCGCAATATCGCTCTGCGCGTCGTCGTCATGCCCTATATGCCCCCCGGTTCACCGACGTCGGTATCGGCGAAAACGACTACTACACAGTATGCCCCACGGTCTGTATTGCCGCAGTCGAATGAAAAGCGATGGCCCCGTCCGCAATTGCGGACGGGGCCATCGGATGAGGCCGTGGTGGCGTCAGAGGTGCGCGCCGCAGACCGGCCAGGCGCCGGGGCCGTGGGTGGCCAGGACGTTCTCGGCCACGCGGATCTGCTCTTCGCGGCTGGCATTGGCCGGGTTGCCGGAACCGCTGTTGGCGGCCCAGGTGCTGGGGCTGAACTGCAGGCCGCCGTAGTAGCCGTTACCGGTGTTGATGGCCCAGTTGCCGCCGCTCTCTCACTGCGCGACGGCGTCCCAGTCGTGGCCCTCGGCCGAGGCGGTCGCGGTGGTCAGCGCGAACGGAACGGACGCGATGGCGGCGACGGCGGCGGTGGCGGCGAACATGCGGGTGCTGAACTTGCGATGCATAGAGGATTCCCTGCCTGCGCCCATGCGGCCCGCGCTCTGCGCCTCGCCCGAGATATCGAGGAAAGCTGCGGGTCCCCGTCCCCAGGGATGTCGGTTGCACGCGAACCGCGGGACGGGGTTGCCGATGTTCGGCGGTTCGAGGTCGGGCTCGGCCTGCGCCCGAGCCGCAGACGACCATAACGGAACAATCACGTCGAATCACAGAGTGATCACGAGGCAATTGACAACAGGGAATAATGAATACTCACGTCGTTATCGCAGATGAAATCGGGAGAATCCGAAATGACAATTCTGTGATTTCATGCGCATTTTGTGGCGGAGGTCACGGGATAAACGTGATTCCGCTCGCCGATTTCCGGGTATCGGTAACGCGAGAGGCCCCCTCGACGGTGCGTCGAGGGGGCCTCTCGCGTCATGCCGGGCTAGCGGCCCAGGGGTCGCGGCGGGGGCGGCGGGGATTCCTGGTTGTCCGGCGGCGCCGGACGGCGCGGCTGCTGCCCCTGCGGGTGCTGTGGCGGATACGGAGGCTGCGGGGCCGGTGGCAGCTCCTCCTGCTTGTCCGAGCGCAGCCGGGAGCCCTGCGGCAGCGCGGTGGGATCCACCGGGGCCCGCGCATCGGCCTCGGCGGCGCGCACGGCGCGTTCGGCGGCCGGGTCGGTGGCGGTATCGAACCAGTCGGCCACCTCGTCGGAATCGTCCTCGGGACGTTCGGCCGCTGCACCGTCGGGAGCGGGCTCGTACCGGAAGACGCCGTCCTCGCCCTTGGTGGCGAAGCCGCGGGCGAATCCTTCCAGGGCCTTGCCGAAGTCGCTGGGCACCAACCACACCTTGTTGGCGTCGCCCTTGGCGACCAGCGGCAGGGTCTGCATGTACTGGTAGGCCAGCAGCTCGGGGGTGGGCTTACCTGATTTGATGGCGGCGAAGACCTTCTCGATGGCCTTGGCCTGGCCCTGCGCCTGCAGGTAGGCGGCGGCGCGCTCACCCTGGGCGCGCAGGATGCGGGACTGGCGTTCGCCCTCGGCCGACAGGATGGCGGACTGTTTGGAGCCCTCGGCGGAGAGGATCTGCGCCTGCTTCTGGCCCTCGGCGGTCTTGATGGAGGCTTCGCGCTGACCCTCGGCGGTGAGGATCATGGCCCGCTTCTCGCGGTCGGCCTTCATCTGCTTCTCCATCGACTCCTGAATCGACGGCGGCGGATCGATGGCCTTGAGCTCGACGCGCGACACGCGCAGACCCCAGCGGCCGGTGGCCTCGTCGAGGACGCCGCGCAACTGGCTGTTGATCTGGTCGCGGGAGGTGAGGGTCTCCTCCAGGGTCATGCCGCCGACCACATTGCGCAGGGTGGTGATGGTCAACTGCTCAACGGCGGCAATGTAATTGCTGATCTCGTAGACCGCGGCCTGCGGGCTGGTGACCTGGAAGTAGACCACCGAGTCGATCTGCACGGTCAGGTTGTCCTGCGTGATGACCGGCTGCGGCGGGAAGGACACCACCCGCTCGCGCAGGTCCACCTTGGCGCGAATCCGATCCGCGAACGGCACCAGGAAGGTCAGCTGCCCGGACACCGTGCGCGAATACCGGCCCAGCCGTTCGATGACCGCCGCCTCCGCCTGCGGCACCAGCGCCACCGACTTGAAGACGACCACCACGACCAGCAGGACCAGAACGGCGGCGACTATCAATACGGCCATATCTCAGGACCTTTCGACACGACCCGATCACGGGCCTTTCCACACAACGGCATGCGCGCCGTCGATCCGCATGACATAGACGGTGGCGCCCTCCGGATAACTCTCCCCCGAATCGAACGGCCGGGCACTCCACACCTCACCGTCCAGCTTCACCCGCCCGCCGTTCTCGTCGACCGTCTCCAGCACCTTCGCCGTCTTGCCTTGCAGCGCAGCCACATTGGTCGGCGTCGGGGGCGGAGTCGCATACCGCCGCAACAGCACCGGCCGCACGAGCAGTATCAACGCGGCCGACGTAATACCGAACACGATGGCATCCACCACCAATCCGGTCCCCGTCAACCCGCTCCACCCCGCCGTGACGAGCGCGGCACTACCGAGCATGAGCAGCGTGAGATCACCGACGAGCATCTCCGCCGCCGCGAGGAGAATCCCCGCGACCAGCCAAATGATTGCGGCCACGACATCAACAGTAGTCGTTCCCCCGCAACCAGGCCGAAGATCGGCCTTGCCCCGCCGCAACCGATATCGGCGGCCTCTCCAACGGCGACACAGTTCTCCGACAGCGGCCCAAGCTGCGGGCATCCACTGTGACCGGTGTCCATGTGCGGCGGGGACTCGCCCGGCCGCGGTGACCCGCACCAGCGGCCGCATTGCCAGTGGTGGCCGAATTGGCGATGGTTACGGGAATCTCATGGCGTTGGCCGCGTCGCACGGGTCGGCTGGGGCCGCGGCCGGTACCTTCGTCGGGGTGAGTGGGCGTGACATCTATGGCGGCGACATCTTTTCCGGGCATGCCCGGAACCGGAAGCGTGAGATACCGAAGGTGGTGGCCGAGCGGGATCTCGTCGCGGAAGACACGGCCAGCGGATTCTGCGGCGCCGTGGTGGGTTTCGATCGTAGTTATGACGGCGAGTTCGTGAAGCTCGAGGACCGGCACGGGCGAGTGCGGTTGTTCGCTTTGCGGGAGGCGGCTTTTCTCATCGACGGACAGCCGGTCACCCTGGTCAAGCCCGCCGCGGCCGCACCCAGGCAGCCGACCAAGTCCGCCTCGGGCTCGACCCGGGTCGAGGGCCTGCGCGCCCGGGTCGCTCGGGGCAGCCGCATCTGGGTGGAGGGCGTCCACGATGCCGCCCTCGTCGAGCGGGTGTGGGGTCACGACCTGCGCGTCGAGGGCGTGGTCGTCGAGCAGCTCGAGGGCCTCGACCACCTCGCGGCCCGGCTCGCCGAGTTCGAGCCCGGCCCCGGCCGCCGCGTCGGCGTCCTGGTCGACCACCTGGTCACCGGCTCGAAGGAGACCAGCCTCACCACCGGACTGGGACCCCACGTCCTGGTCACCGGTCACCCCTACATCGACGTCTGGCAGGCGGTGCGCCCCGCCGCGGTCGGCATCACCACCTGGCCCGAGGTCCCCCGCGGCGAGGACTGGAAGACGGGCATCTGCCGCCGCCTGCGCTGGGGCACATCGCAAGACGGCTGGCGCCGGGTGTACAACGGCGTCAACTCCTTCCGCGATCTCGAGACCCCACTCATCGGCGCTGTCGAGCGGCTGATCGACTTCGTCACCGAGCCGCAGTAGCCCGGCACGAATTCCCTCACCACCGAAGGGATCCGCTCCAAGTCGGCGGGTTCCCGATACGACCGAGCGGCATACCGTGGCCGCCACCGTATTCATCGTCGCCGCCGCATCCGGCATCGCCGCCGGGGTTCACGCCGGTCGAATGGCTGATCGATTCGTCCCGGAGCCTTAGCTGCCAGCCAGTTATCCTGTTGAACATGAGTTCCCCGAGCGCCACGCTGACGGTCTGGGCCGGCTTCTGGCTGGCGGGTCGCAGCGCACCCGACGACGTATTGGATGCCCTGCGGGTGTGGGCGCCATCGCAGACGGTCGCGGCCGGGGATCCGGTCACCGGGGGACACACCGGATTGCCGTGGGCCTCCGACGAGGTCGCCGACAGCGCTACCGGGGCCGGAGTCATGGTGCTGCTCAAGGTGATCCGGGAAGCCTCGAATGCGCCCGGTGCGCAGATCCGCCTGGTGCTGCCGGTGCCGGGCGATGTGCGCGGCCTGCCGGTGGGAACCGAATTCGCCGCCGCCGCAACCGAAGCCGAGGAAGGGCTGTTCATCGGGACGCCCGGGCTGGAGGGCACCGGCCTGGTCCCGTTCTGGGCCGACGACGAGACCCTGCAATGGCGGGTCTACGCCACGCCCATCCCGGTGGCGGTCGAACCGGACATGCCGCTGGGTGAAGCGGAGTACTCGATGCGCCAGGCGGTGCGCGACGCCGCCGACGCCTTGCAACGCTTGCAGACAACCGGTTTGGGATCAGGCGGAACCCCACCGCGCGACCTGATCGAAGACGAACTGGCCGCGCACTCCCGGCACGGCTACCCGGATTCCATGCCCCTGCGCGCCCGCCGAATTCTCGATACCGCGGACCAGGTGGCGGCCATCCTGACCGTCGCCGAACGCGAACCCGCCGCCGCACCCACCTCCGCCAGCGCCGCAGCCGCGCAAGAAGCGCTCTTGCGCCCCTTGTGGAACGCCATCCGCGCGGCCCGCCTGTCCGCGGTCCACGCCCACTGACCCACATCGCGGATACGCCCGCGCGGCCGACCATCCACCATGCGGGGTCGCTCGATTGCGCCCACTCCGAATTCGGTCGCCACCGCCCGATCCACGCCGCGCCCGGTCGCGATGTGAAACGACCACGACCGGGAAGTGGTGGCGGGCGCTACTCGGGAAATGCCGCCACCACTTCCCGGTGATCGAGTGACCAGGTGGGTGTGGCCCGTGGGTTTATTCGGAGGCGGCGGCGCTTTCGGCTTCGTAGTGGGGCTGGAGGGCGGGGAAGTAATCGGCGAAGTCGGGGTGGGGGGTGTTGGTGCGGGCGGCCACGAGCATGTCGAGGTAGTACTCCCAGCCGGGGCCGACGCTGGAGGCGTCGGCTTCGGGTTCCAGATGGTGGATGAAGCGGAGTTCGGTGGTGTCGCCCTGCTGGGACAGTAGGAGTTCGAGGTGCCAGCTGCCGTATTCGTCCTCGGCGGTGAGGGTGAGGTGGCGGGGCGGCTCGCAGGTGACGATGCGCATTTCCAGCCAGGGCTGTGATTCTTCGAAGAACATCTGCACCTTGATATTGCGGCCCGGTCCGGGTTCGCCGGTCCAGGGGCCGTACCAGCGGGCGGTGCGGTCGGATTCGGTGACGCTGGCCCAGACGTCGTCGATGGGGGCGCGGAAGGTGCGGGTGAGAATGAGGTCGCGGCCGGTGGCGGTGCGTTCGATGCGGCCGGTGGGGCGGGTGGTCATGCGGTGTTCTCCCTTGTGGTCTCGGTGTCCGCGGATCCGGCGCGGCGTTCGCGGCGGGTTCGGTAGACCTCGGTCTCCAGGGCGTCGAGATGCTGTTCCCAGGGGGCGCGCCGATCGAATTCGGCTATCCAGTCGGCGATTTCCCGGAGCGGCTCGGCGTCGAGGGTGTAGAAGCGCTGCCGCCCCACCAACTCGTCGTGCACGAGCCCGCTTTCGCGCAGCACGCGCAGGTGACGGCTGACGGCCGGGCGGCTGATGTCGAACCGCTCGGCGATCTCACCGGCGGTCAGCCGCGCCCGATGGAGCATGGTGAGAATTTCCCGGCGGACCGGATCGGCGATGGCCGCTGCGGCTTCGTCCACCCGAAAAGCGTAACACATCGGTTACTCGTTTTTAGAGAAATCTGAGCAACGCCGAGAGCGCTCGCACCGCGATACCCGTTCCCGCAGCTCAGAAGCCATCGTTCAGGAGCCTTCGCGGACGCGGAATGCGAGTTGGCAGCGGGCCCGCGCACCGCGACGCTGAGTGCGTGGATTACCTCCGTTACCTGAAGTTCCTGCCCGCCCACCACTGTCCCGAGCCACCGCCCGAACCCACATCGACGTGGTGGGAGTGGCAGACCCGCCGGGTGCATGTGGCGCGGGCTCTCGCGCCGGAGGCCCCGGTGCGCGTCCTCGCCATCCACGGCGCGGGTGGGCACGCCGGGCTGCTGTGGCCCCTCGCCGCCTCGAGCGCACGCGCGGGCGCGGAAGTGCTCGCCATCGATCTACCGCTGTACGGCGACACCGTCGAACCGCGCCCGGGATCGGTCCGCTACCGCGACTGGGTCGATCTGCTCTGCGAATTCGTCAGCGCCGAAACCGAATCTGATGACCGGCCGCTCGTGCTGTTCGGCGCGAGCGTGGACGGAATGCTGGCCTACAAGGCGGCGGCCCGCACGGGCGCGGCGGCCCATGTGGTGGCGACCTGCCTGCTCGATCCCGCCGACCCCGCCGCCCGGCGCGCCGCCGCGCGCTGGTCGTTCACCGGAGCCCGCGCGCCCGCCCTGCTGCGCTCGCTGGAACCGCTGCTCGGCAATATCCGCGTCCCGATCCGATGGCTGGTCGACATGGGCAATATGAGCCTGGACCCGGCGCTGTCCCGGCTGTGCGCCACGGACCCGAAGGGCGGCGGCGCACACGTGCCGCTCGGCTTGCTGGCGGATTTCCTCTGCTTCCGGCACACCCCGCCCGAGACCTTCACCACCACCCCGGTGACCTTGGTTCATCCGGCGGCCGATCGCTGGACTCCCCCGGAGCTGAGCATCCGATTCCTCGAACGCATCGGCGCGCCAACCGAACTCGTCCTCCTCGAGGGCTGCGGTCACTTCCCGATCGAGGAACCGGGAGTAACCCGATTGGCCGACACCCTGCGCCGAATCGTCAACTCCGCCCGCCCGACTCCCCGAGCAACCGGTACACCAACTCCGTGACCTGCCGCGCATCGACCGACCCGTACACGAGCACCCGGTGCAGGTGACTGTCGACGCCGTGCACCACGGTCCGCGCCGCGAGCGCCGGATCCGCTCCCCCGCGCCCGCACCGCACCAGGTGGTAGGTGATCTCCTCGGCCAGGTGGTCCTCGAACGCCCGCATCGCCGCCAGGTCCCGCGCATCCCGTGGCGCCAGCCGGTGCATCAACCCGTGCAGCACCGGCCGGTCGCGATGCAGATCCACGACGACCTCGACGATCGCGGCCATCGCCTCCTCGAACGGCGGCTCGGTCCGCCGCAGTTCGGCGAACACCTCCCCGAGCCGGGTTCCGGCCTCGCTCACATGGCGCTCCGCCACCGCCCGCAACACCGCGTACTTATCCGGAAAATACTGGTAGAGCGTGCCGATCGAGACCCCGGCCCGCTCGGCGATCCGATTGGTCGTCGCCGCGAGCCCCTCCCGCGAGAACACCTGGGCGGCAGCCTCCACGAGAATGCTCACCGTCTCGCGAGACCGTCGCTGCCGAGGCAGCCGACGCGGGGCGATGCTCATCCCTTCACGGTAACCCCCGCCGTCCGCCGCACGCCCGACAGGGACAACGCAGACGGCAGGCACACCCCGCCCATGCCGCCGAGCCGCGCGGCATGGCGTGAGTTTGCTTCCAGCACAAGCACTCGGGCATGTTATGGCGGAGTGTGGTGCGGCGCACCCGTTGTCGTGGTCGGGCAGGATCGTTGTCGTTCGTGGGAGTTCTGTTGCGCGTTGGTATCCCGGGGCCAGTGGCGTCCGCCGGGTCGGATGCTCGGGATCGATTGCCGGAGAGTGCGTCTCGGGAGACGTACCGGCGGGATCTGGATGGTTTGCGCGGAGTGGCGATCGCGCTGGTGGTGGCGTTTCACGTGTGGCGTGGACGTGTTCCTGGTGCTATCCGGATTCTTCTTCACGGGGATGCTGTTGCGGCGCACGGAGCGAACGGGGCGGGCCGGGGTCGGGGCGGTATTGCGGCGGACCGGGCGGCGATTGCTGCCCGCGCTGACGGTCGTGCTGGCGGCGATCGCCGTGGCGACCGTGGTTCTGCGGCCTTATACGCAGTGGGGTGATATCTCGGCGCAGTTGCTCGCGTCGGGGTTCTATTTCCAGAACTGGTATCTGGCGATCGCCGAACTGGATTACGCGGCGCCGGATCCGTCGATCAGCCCGCTGCAGCATTTGTGGTCGATGGCGGTGCAGGGGCAGTTCTATCTGGTGATTCTGGCGGTGATCGCCCTGTGGGCCCGGGTGCGGGCGTCCTCGGATCGCCATCGCATGGGATTGTTCATGCTGCTGACGCTCGGGGCTGTCGTCTCGTTCCGGTATGCGGCCGCCGGGGCGGCGCAGCATCAGGCGTGGACGTACTACGACAGCGCGGCGCGGGCGTGGGAACTGTTGGCCGGGGCGGCGCTGGCGGTGGCGGTGCCGTGGATTCCGATTCCCGCCTGGAGCCGTTGGGCGGCAGGCGCTCTGGGGCTCGGGATGGTGCTCGCCTGCGGCGTGCTCTTCGATGGCGCCGCCCAGTTTCCCGGCCCGGCGGCGCTGTTCCCGGTCACCGCGACCATGCTGCTCATCCTGTCCGGGCTGGGCGTGGCCGCCGCCGAGCGGCCCTGGGCGAATCGCCTGCTGGCGGGCCGGGTGTGCACCGAGCTCGGCGCCATCGCCTATCCGCTATATCTGTGGCACTGGCCGATTCTGATCTTCTATCTCGCCGAAACCGGCCGCGAGCATGCGGGATTCGGGGACGGACTGCTGGTGATCGCGGTTTCCCTGGTCCTGGCGCTGGCGACGACGCGGCTGATCGAGACCCCGTTGCGCAGGCGAGCGGACGCTCCGGCGCGGCCGTGGAATCGCCGCGGTGCGGCCGCCTTGGCGGTGGCGGCCGGTGTGGGCGTGCTGGTGTCGGCATCGGGCTGGCAGGTGGCCGCCATGACCAATCCCCCGCACCCGCCGCAGGTGCTCGTGCCGAACCGGTATCCGGGGGCGACGGCCCTGATCGACGGGATCGATCCCGCACCGGAACCCCTGCGGCCCCCACTGTTCGAGGGTTTCGCCGATGCGCCCGCGCCCACGCGCGACGGCTGCATCACACCGGACCGGGAGGTGCGCACCTGCACCTACGGTGATGCGACCGCGGGCCGCGTCATCGCGGTGGTCGGCGGCTCGCATTCCGAGCAGTGGATTCCCGCGCTGGAACTCCTGTCCCGCGACTACGGGTTCCGCGTGGTCACATTCTTGAAGGAGAACTGCCCGCTCACCCTCGTCGACCAGCCCGCCTACTCCGACGAACCGTTCCCGGAATGCCGCGAATGGTCCGAGGAGGTCCTCGACCGGCTCGCGCAGGATCGCCCCGACTGGGTGTTCACCGTCTCCACGCGTTTCCGCCCGTACTCCGACGGCGACGAGGTTCCGGCGGAATTCCTGGATGTATGGTCGGCACTGGCCGAGCGCGGCCTCAAAGTGCTTGCGCTACGCGACACTCCACGCCTGCGCCACGGCGGCGTCTTCTACCGGGCCGTCGACTGCCTGGCCCAGCGCGGCACCACCCCCGACAGCTGCGGCATCCCCCGCACCGTCGCCCTCGATCCCCGCGACCCCGCCGAGGAACCAGCCGCCGCCTTCGCGAACATCTTCCCCCTCGATGTGAACAACGCCGTATGCCGCACGGACCGTTGCCGTGTCGCCGAAGGCAATGTCCTCATCTACCGCGACGAACACCACCTCACCGCCAGCTACGTCCGCTCGCTTGCTCCCGAACTGGGCCGCCAGATCGCCGCCGTCACGCAGTGGTGGTGAGCATCCGCGGCAGTGCGGCGGCGACCTGTTGGGCGGCGTGCTCACCGGAGCGCACCGCGCCTTCGAAGTAGCCCGTCCAGCGTGGCGCGGTTTCGGTGCCCGCCCAGTGGATCGGACCGGTGGGGATTGCCGCGTCGGTGAGCGTGGACAGGTGGCCCGGCTTCGGTAGTGCGGAGTAGCCGCCGCCGACGTACGGGTCCAGATGCCAGGACTTCTCGTGCCAGCTCAGGGGATTCATGGCTCCGGGGCCGAGGTGGCGGGACAGGGCGCTCAGTACCGTGTCGCGGCGTTCGGCAGGAGTGAGGCGGTCGAGAGCGCGTGCGGCGCGGCCGGGGATGAGGACACCCAGGTGGCCGGGCCCGCCGGGCGGGGAGATATCGAACGCGGCGGGCACCGCGCCGTCCAGGGAGACGATCTCGCCGCTGAGACCGTCCGCCCGCCAGAAGGGTGCGTCGTACACGGCGATCGCCTTGTACATGGTGCCCATCACCGTATTGCGTTCCGCGGCACCGCGTCCCGGGGGCAGCGGAGGGGTGTGCCGGATGCCCGCGGCCACCGGCGGCGGTGCCGTGACGATCACCCGCCGCGCACGGACCGATCCGGTGGGGGTGTCGATCGTGACGCCGTCGGCGGTGCGCGTGATGGCAGTGACAGGGCGGTTCAGGTGTACGACGGATCCGAGCTCGTCGGCCATTGCCCGCGCGAGGCCACCCGCACCGCCGGACACCAGGGAATCCTGTGCGCCGCCCGCCGTGCCGAGCATGACCCGCAGGCCACCCGCGGACTTGATTCCCGTGGTCAACGCCCGCACCGAGACCTGATCCAGGTCGGTGGCCAGCGACTCGGACAGCACCACCTCGAGCAGCCGCCGGGCGCGCTTGCCGGGGACGCGAGACACCCAGTGGGCCACGGTGATCCGGTCCGATCCGCCGCCGGTGCGAGCCATCGATTCCAGCCGCAGCAGCGCCAGTCCCGCCGCGGCGACGGTCAGCGACATGGTCTCGATCCGGCGGACGCCATCGACGATGAGGGTTCTGCCGTTGGTATACGTCGGAAACAGGGTCATCCCGAATTCGCTTGCGAGCGCAGATATTCGGGTGTGATCGCGCCCGAGCCACTGCCCGCCCAGGTCGACGGCCGTCCCCGCGTCCGACACCTCGGTGAGCGCCCGGCCGCCGACCCGCCCGGCCGCTTCCAGCACCAGCACGTCGATTCCGCGTCGCCGTAGGACACGCGCCGCGCTGAGTCCAGCGAATCCGGCGCCGACAATCACGACGGTCGTCTGTTCCATGGCCGATCCCTTTGTGCAACATCTGTTTTAAAACAAGTGTTGCACAAAACGCTATGCTGTGCCCATGCCCCGCCAGGTCGATCCCTCCCAGCGCCTCGCCGCCGTCGGCGACGCCGTGACAACCATTGCCATCACCAGCGGCTTCGGCGCGGTGACCATTCGCGCCGTGGCCGAACACATCGGCGCATCCACCTCCGCCGTCACCTACGTCGTGGGCGGACGAGACGACGTGCTGCGCAGCGCGGTACGCCACGAGATCGAGGCGCGCCGCACCCAAGCCGAGACCGCAATCAGCGGCGCGACCGGCGCGACCGCGCTGCGCGCCCTCATCGAATGGGCGGTCCTCACACCCGACGAGCGCACCCACCGACTCTGGCTGGCCATGGTCCTCGGCGCCCGCACCGAACCGGTCCTGCGCGCCGAACTCGACGAGTTCAACGCATGGTGGGATCAGCGAGTCCGAAACCTGCTCGCCGACAGCGGAATCCGCGACATCGAAGCGGCCGCCGACATACTGGACGTAACCGTCGACGGCCTCGTCGTCACCGCATTCGACGAAGGCACCCCCTGGCCCGCCGACCGCCGCCGCCTCGTGCTCGACGCCATCTGGTCACCGCTGGGGATCTGACACGACCGCCAGCCCGCGCTGGGACTCCACCGAAGTCCAGAACCCCCACCGGCCCACGCCACGCGCGACGCGGTGTCACCCACGACTCCAGCACTGACCACACGATGCGAGGGCGGGGCGAGGCACCCGGCCGTCGCGCGCGACTCGGTCACCCGGACTCCGGCACTCATCACCCGATCCGCGCGATGTGAGGCGGCCCAGTAGATTCGGCCAGGTGCCTCGCCCGGGGGTCGGCGCGGAGATCAGTGTGCCGAGGCGGACGCCCGCAGCCGGTCGAGGCCGTCGAGGATGATGTCGAGGCCGAATTCGAACTCGGCCTGGTCGTCGCACCAGCCCAAGGCGGAGTCGCCGGACTCTTCGTGGGTGCCCGCGCGGATCATGCCCGCGATATTCGGGAAGCGGTCGGCCATGGATTCCAGTGCGGCGGTGGCTTCTTCCTCGGCCTGGTCGGCCGGGGGCTGGAACAGTTCCCGGGTGAAACCCAGTGCGCGGCTGCCGAGGGCGTGCATGGCGTGGTGGGCCTGGTCGTAGGTGAAGCCGCCGGTGCGGAGCAGGCCGATCACCGCGTCGAAGTAGGTGATGAGCGACAGCGTCATGGCCGAGCGGGTGCCGATCAGCGCCGGAGCCCACGGGTGCCGGAGCAGCACGGTGCGGGCAATGAGAATGCGCTTGCGCAGCACCGGTTTCCACTCCTCGGGTGAGCCCGCCACCAGGGGCTCGACCGCCTCGTTGATGGTGTCGAGGACCACCTCGGCCATACCGTCGAGCAATTCGGCCTTATTGGCCACGTGGTAGTACAGCGACATCGCCTCGACCCCCAGATCGGTGGCGATATTGCGCATGGTGACCGCCTCGACTCCGTCCCGGTCGGCCCGGGCGACGGCGGCGTGCAGGATCTGCGCCCGGCTCAGCCGGGGTCGTTGATCGATGACCATAGCGATCCAATTTACCGTACGCGGTAAGGTTCCCCGCTCTTGACGGCCTTACGTTGTAATGCTTCCCTTACGACATAAGACTTACAACGTAAGAGAAGGTGTGGACCATGTGGATTTGGATTGCGATCGGCGCGGGCGTACCTGTCGTCTTCGCGGCAGCCGCGGGACTTTTGCTGGTGGTGGTGCTGCGCACCCGATACGGGCCAGGGCTCGCACGGGTGCGCCGATTTCATCGGCGATTCACCAACCGGCTCGCCATGAAGACCGCGGGCCGGGCCGGGGCCGGGGCCTCGGTGATCCGGCATACGGGCAGGTCGAGCGGGACCGTCTACGAGACGCCGGTCGGCATCATCGAGGCCGGAGACGACTTCCTCATCTCCCTACCCTACGGCCCCCGGACCGATTGGCTGGCGATCCTCGCGGCGGCCGGGTCCGCGGAGGTACGGCACGAAGGGGCCCGGTATCGGGTGAGCGAACCCGAACTGGTGCCTGCCGCTTCGGTTTCCCGGTATCAGTCGCGGTCGGAGCGGATCGGGCTGCGGCTGTTCGGCGTGGACGAGGTACTGCGCCTGCGCAAGACGGCGATCGAGCAGTGAGAACCCCACAGACAGGGAAGGAAAACCCATGGCCCCGTATGCGATTCACACCGAGGAACTGCGCAAGGAGTTCGGCGGCGCCGCCGCCGTGGACGGTGTCGATCTGAGTGTCCCGGAGGGTGGCGTGTACGGCTTTCTCGGTCCGAACGGCGCGGGCAAGACCACCACCATCCGCATGCTCGCGACGCTGATCCGGCCCACCTCGGGCCGTGCCCTGATCTTCGGGCACGATGTCGTCACCGAGACCGAAGCCGTACGCGCCCGCGAACTGCTGGCCGCCTTCGGACTCGAAGCGGCCGCGGACCGCCAGGCCAAGCGCTACTCCGGCGGTATGCGGCGACGGTTGGACATTGCCGCGAGCATTGTGGCGACACCGGCGCTGCTGTTCCTGGACGAACCGACCACCGGGCTCGATCCGCGCAGCCGCACCCAGGTGTGGGATGTCGTGCGATCGCTGACCGCCGAGGGCACCACGGTGCTGCTGACCACCCAATATCTGGAGGAGGCCGATCGACTCGCCGATCGACTCGCCGTCATCGACCACGGCCGCGTCATTGCCGAGGGGACGACGGCCGAACTCAAGGAATCCGTCGGCGCGGGCTCGGTGCACGTCCGGCTGCGGGACCCCGCGCAGCGCGACGAGGCGCAGCGGGTATTGACCCGAACTCTCGCCGTCCCCATCCACACCTCGGAAGACCCTGTGCTGCTCACGGCCCGCCTGACCGATCCCGGACGCGCCGGTGCCGCCCTGAGTGAACTCGCCCGCGCCGGAATCGAATTCAGCGATTTCGGTATCGGCCAGAGCAGCCTCGACGAGGTCTTCCTGGCCTTGACCGGACACCACGCCACTTCCGATGCCCCCGAGGAGATCCCCGCATGAGCGCCATCGCCACCCTCTCCCCCGGCGGTGCGGCCGACCCAATGCGCGCGGCCCTGTCGACCCGCCCGCGCCCGGCCCGCCCCGGCGCCGCGGCCACCGCCCTGGCCTTCGCCTGGCGCGCGGTCCTGCGCATCAAGCATGTGCCCGACCAGCTTTCGGACGTCACCGTCTTCCCGCTCATGATGCTGGTCATGTTCACCTACCTCTTCGGCGGCGCTCTCGCGGGCTCCACCGGCGAGTATTTGCAGTCGGTGCTGCCCGGCATCCTGGTCATGACCGTCACCATGACCACCCAGTCCACGGCCGTCGCCCTCAATGCCGATATCACCAAGGGCGTCTTCGACCGCTTCCGCTCCCTGCCCATCTGGCAACCCGCCCCGCTGGTCGGCGCGCTGCTGGCCGATCTCGCCCGCTACACGATCGCCGCGACCGTGATCGCGAGTATCGGCGCCCTGCTGGGCTTCCGCCCCGAGGCGGGCATCCCCGGCCTGCTCGCCGGAATCGCCGTGGTCCTCCTGTTCGCCTGGAGCCTCTCCTGGGTCTGGACCACCCTCGCCCTACTGGCCCGCACCCCCGAATCGGTCATGTTCCTGGCCATCCTCGTGACCTTCCCCATGAGCTTCCTCAGCAATATCTTCATCGACCCCGCCACCCTCCCCGGCTGGCTCGAAGCGATCGTCGACATCAACCCCATCACCCACCTGGTCACCGCCGTCCGCGGCCTCATGCACGGCGACCCCGTCCCCACCGAAATCGGCTGGGTCCTGCTCACCTGCGCCGCCCTCATCACCGTTTTCGGCCCACTCACCATGAGGCTCTACCGTCGCGAACGGTGAAATACGGCAAGGTACTCCGCGACGCGGGCGTGCAGCGCCCGCGTCGCGGCGTGCCGAATTCTTCGACATCAATTCCCGGAGCACTCGGTCCGATCGGGTCGGCGACCTACTCCTCGGCCAACGGACCGGCGTATTCCAGGGTCCAGGTCTCCTGGAATTCGGGCTTGGGGTCTACCAATTCGATCTGCGCGCCACGATGACCAGCGCGCAGGGCCAATCCCTTCTCCGACAGGATCTTCACGCCGCCGATGACCCGCTCGAAGGTGAAAGTGGTCCACTCCGAGCTGGGAACACTATTCACGAACAGCTTGTCCTCGGTGACCACCAACCCTGCGACCGGGTGGTACGCGAGGTGGATGACATACGGCGCACCCAAGTCCGCTGTCGCGGGTTCGATTATCCATTCCTGTTCTATCGGTAGCGGATTGAAGCGGTCGGTAATGACCGGCGCACCGTGCTTCACCGCATATTCGGTGGAGGTCAGCAGCGAGGTCGGTCCGATGATGCGAGCGTGGATCTTGTACTTGCCCGGCTTGACGGGGATAGAGGCCATGACGAGAACATCCTTTCTGTCGGCTCGTTCACCAAAGGTGAAAAACCACTTGGATTTTCATGCCAGAACCCCAGTGTGATCCCAAATCCCCAGCAGCACACCGAAACTACAAAAGAACCCGGCCGGTCTCATGCGGAGCCCCCATTCTTGCTGGATTTGGGGGCATGACCGTAGCGACTGGCCTTGTTATCCTCACGGCTCATCGCATCAACGTGGAGGATCTCTTGTACCGTCCCATGCTGAATGTCATTGTCGGCGGCGCGTTCGCCGTCGCGCTCGCCCTGCAGCCCGCGCTCGCCGCGGCCGCGCCGAACGGACTCCCGGTGGCGCCATCGACCACCTCCTCGGCGCAGATCACCGCGCCGTTCGACCCCATCTGCCCGCTCTGCTTCATCCGTGAATTCATCGAAAGCGGTTCCGCACGCTGATAATCCGTCCGAAGGGACGAGCGCGAACATCTCTCCACATCTGGCAATAGTCAACCATAGTGAGATAGGGTGGGCGAGTTGCCATACAGGAGAAGGGGGTTGACCGTGTCGATCGCTGCCGCGGTGAAGGGGTATGTCGGTGAGCTCGGTGGAGCCTTCATGATCGGCCGCGAGGCCAAAGAATTCGGGGCAGCGACGGGAGTCGACGGCTACTGGGGCCCCTATACCCGCGGATGAGGCGGGGTGCTCGGCGATGTGGACGCCGATGTCGTGGTCGCGGCATTCGGGTTCTTCCCTCCGGAAGCTGTACGCGCGCATTGGGAGTCGGTGCCCGCCCCGGCCGCCGAGGTCACTGCGGACTATCTCACCGTCTGCCAGGATTTCGGGCGCCGCAAACTCGCGGACTTCGCCCACGCCGACCGGCTCGCCGAGCTCCTGCAACCAGTGGTCGAGGGCGCGGACGTGGCAGGGGTACCGCTGTTCGCGGGCTGGCGCACCATGCCCCTGGCCGCGGACGCGCCTGGCCGTGTGGCGCAGCTCCTGCATGTACTCCGTGAGCTCCGGGGCGGCCTGCATCTGATCGCGGTGCGCGCCCGCGGCCTCACACCCCTGCAGGCCGTCCTCATTTCGGGATCGCCCCTCAACAGCGGCGCCGACCAAGCACGCTGGTACGGCTGGCCGGAACCCTTCGAGGACATCACGCCCGACCTGCGGAAGCGCTGGGAGGCGGCCGAGATGCTCACCGACGAACTGATCGCTCCCGCCTTCGCCGCCCTCGACGAAGAATCCGGTCGCGAACTCGTCCAACTCCTGAAAGCCGCCCACCACACCGCCTTCAACCGCCGCTGACCGACAACTCTCCGCGTCGGCGGTACAGACGCTGCGGTCCCCGGCGAGATCGGTCATCTTCCACACCTCCCGTGCTGCTCGAGAACTCACGGATGCGGTCACCCACCCGGCAATCCCAGTCCGAAGCCGACCTGAGGCCCCGCGGAACGAAAGAGTCCGACCCCCTCCCGGCAGTACAGGACGACTCCGATGCGACAGATGACCGTCAGCTGTCACCGGAACGCCCATCCCGCCGCCTGATCGCGCATCGGTCAACCGCTCAGATCGCCTGCCCGGCAAGGCTTCCCAATGCACCCCTCTGCGTCCGGTCTCTTCAAGACCGCGGGGTGCGCGGGCTCCCGGGCGGCTGCCGCCGGACGCGAGCGACACCGGCGACGGCAGCGGAAACTGAACGCCGCCCTCCGCGACTCCCTCGACGAATACGACTCCGCCGCAATGGAATCCGCCACCCGCCGTGCTCGAACACCTGGCCGCGATCTACGACGAACTCTGACTCCTCGCCTCGGTGCCGCCGGACGCGGGATAACCGTGACAGCACGGGTTGGTCGCCTACGGGCGCATGGTCTCGTCCACGAGCGATTGCACGATGTCGTCGATGTCCGGACTCGACTCTGCCGGAAACTGATGCTGCCGCCGTGACCCCAGGTCTGGACACCGGACGCGGTGACGCGGCCGAACACACCGGATCCCACCTGGGCAGGCGAGTCCGGGTCGGCGACCGAGTGCTGCATCTGTGCGAGTTGATCCAGCGGAACGACCGTGCCCGACAACAGGGCGATGAAGAAATGATTCAGATCGCGGCCGGTGGAGATCATCGCGCCATCGGGCAGGCCGCCATTGGGATCGATATCGGTGATATCGGCACGGCCCCCGCCGGATTCGAAGTAGGCGTGTGGGTGCGGACCACGAATGACATTGTCGATCGGATAGCGCGGCCAGTAGGTGTCGCGCAGCCGCAGCGGGTCGATGGTCCGGCGAGTCACCGCGACATCGACTACCGGTCACCTTCTCGACCAGCTGCCCCGCCAAGAGGTAATTGGTGTTGGAATACTCGAAACCGGTGCCGGGAGCCTGCATCGCCGGCTGATCGGTCAACACCGCGGTCGGCGCTTCGGCGACCCATTGCCCGATCGCGGTCAGCGACCGCACACCGGCCACCACCGCCGCCAGCGCGGCGGCCAGAATTGCGTGCGCCGAGTACCGCACACCCCGGCGGGCCCGGGGATCGGCGACCACTCCCAGTAACCCTGGGCTCGGGCAGGTGGCAGCTCATCGGCGTGTCAAGTTTTAGACACGCCAATAAGTTTTCACACCGCGCAAATTTGCAGCTACCTGCGATCAGTGCCATGGTGCCCTCGATCTCAGGTGGCGCGAGCAGCTTCGTTGTGGGGCGGGCGAATCCAGGGGCCGGGGTCAGCAGAACTTCGCCTCCGAGGGGCACACGGTCCAGCCATTGCCGTTGGGGCGAGGGAGTTTGGTGTACCGCGGCGGGTCGGAGTCCCTGCCGCCGTCGAGGTCCGCGGGCCGGTCGGGATAGCGCGGGACCTGCGGTGCCGCCGATATCCGGGATTCGGCGGTCGTGGTGGGCGTGGTCGGCGCCAGGCTCACCAGCAGTCCCAGTGCGAGGGATGCGATGAGGCCGATGCGTGGCATCGTCGACCGGGGGTTCGTCGAGAGCATGTCGCCTTCCTCGGGTTCGGGGGCGGCGTTGCGGGAGAGGACGATCGCGGGACCGGTCGTGACCAGTCGGAGCGTCCGTTCGAGATCCCGGAAGACGAGCTCCGGGTCGATGACGGCGTCGGGTGAGTGCACTCCGGGTCGTGCGGCCGTCCCGTCGAGGACCTGGTAGAGGCCCAGCGCCAAGGGAATTCCGGTCGCCGTGGCGAGATCGGCGGTCAGTGCGGAGGTTTCGATCGGTATCGACAGGCGCGCCCGCACGACCTCGTCGCGGCCGTCTTTCATCCCATGCACCACCGCGAAGAACTCTGGCGGCGTCGCGATTTCGACATCGTGCACCACATCGAGCTCGCGCGCGGCGGCCTACGTGAGCAGCGTGCCGATCCCGGGGTTGGCACCCATCCCGACAATGGCGCAGACTCCCGCCGCCCGTGCCTCGGCGTCGAGCTCGAGCATGGCGCAGGTAGCCCGGGGATCATCACAGATATCGAGGTAGTGGGTACCGGCCGCGATCGCGGCACGCAGCACTCGACAGCCGTAGTCACCTTGCGGCCCAACGATATTGAGCACGACATCCACCGGGCGAAGTGCCGCGAGCAACGCCTCTCGATCGATGAGTTCCCGGTCCTCGATCACGATTTCGTCCACGCCGGGCAGGGTCGTCGCGGTTCGCGCCGCCACCTCTCCCGTCGCCCCGGTTCCACCCAGTACAAGCACTCGCACGACGTCTCCTATCTCACTTTAACCGTTCATTTAGTCAACGATCGTTTCTACTGTGATAGATTATGAAGGTGATGGAAGTCATATTGAGCGACCGGATGGGGCGAATGGACAGCGCAACAACGGATTTCGATGTGGTCGTGGTGGGCGCCGGGTTATCCGGTTTGGTTGCCGCACGCCGATTGCGGCAGAACGGGATTCGACGAATCGCCGTATTCGAGGCCGCGCAGCGCGTGGGTGGGCGGGTGCTCAACCAGCAAGTCGACGCGGACACTGTGGTCGAGGGCGGCGGACAGTGGGCGGGCCCCGGTCAGGAGTGAGTGCTGGCCCTTGCGCGGGAGCTCGGCATCCCGACGTTCCCCAGCTATCACCGCGGACGGTCGGTGATCGTGCTCGGCGGCAGGCGGCGGACCTACCGATTCGGCCTGCCCTACACCTTTCCGTTGACCTGCCTCGACCTCACCCGGACCCTGTTTCGACTCGAAACGATGTCTCGCCGAATCGATCTCGTGCGCCCATGGGCACACGAGCACGCGAGCGAGCTCGACAACCAGACCCTCGACATGTTCCTGCGGCGGCATCTGCGCACCACCGGCGCGCGGCGCGTTTTCGAACTGATCAGCGGACTGACCTTCGGAGGCGATCCCGCGGACATCTCCTTGCTGGCGGTGCTGACCCACATCCGGTCGGCGGGCGGGCTCGACCGACTTCTCGACGATGCGCAGGAGCTTCGATTCGTCGGCGGGTCGCAACGACTGGCGCTGTGCATGGCCGAAGATCTCGGTGATGTGGTCGAACTCGGTCGCGTCGTGACCCGCCTTGAAACAACCACCGGCGGTGTCCGCGTCCACAGCGGCGAGCGGTCGGTCACGGCCCGGTTCGTGATCGTCGCATTGAGCCCCGCCGACCGGCGTTCCATCGAATTCCATTCACCGCTGCCGCCAGGACCCGCCGCAGCCACCGCGCACATCGGCGCCCACCCCGGCATGAAGGTCCATGCCGTCTACCCCAGACCTTTCTGGCGCGATGCGGGCCTCAACGGCCAGGCCCTCGCCGACCTCGGTCCCGCGCCGGTCACGGTCGACAACTCACCACCGGACGCCCATGTCGGCATCCTCACCGCATTCATCGACGCCGGAACCGGCGCCCTCTCGGCCACCGCGCACCAGCTCGCCGACCCGGAGTTGCGCCGCCGCGGCGTCATCGACTGCCTCACACGGTATTTCGGCCCACAATCGCGGCAACCCATCGATTACCTCGAACAGGACTGGCGCACAGAGCAATACACCAGCGGATGCATCCCCACCGTCCCGCCGGGCCTGATCACCCGCATCGGCTCGACCCCCACCGACCAGCACGGCCCGATCCTCTTCGCCGGAGCCGAACAGGCCACCATCTGGAACGGTTACATGGACGGGGCCGTCCTCGCGGGCGAAGACGCCGCCCACCGCATCACCCACCTCGAACCCGCCAACACCCGCCGAGGAATCCGATGACCGGCAGCTCTCGCCCGCTCATGATCCTCGTCGCGGGACCTTACCGATCCGGCACCGGCGACGACCCGCACAAACTCGAAGCGAATGTCCGCGCAATGAACCGAGCGGCCTTGACACTCTTCCGGGCGGGCCACCTACCGGTCACCGGCGAAGCCCTCGCCCTCCCATTGCTCGACACCGCGGGCAGCACCCACCCCGGCGACCCGCTCTTCGAGGAGATATTCCACCCGATCGCCGAACGCCTGCTCACCCGCTGCGACGCGGTCCTGCGCATCGGCGGCCCCTCGGCCGGAGCCGACCAGATGGTCGCGCAAGCCCGTGCCGCGGGCAAAACCGTCTTCACCGATATCGCGGAAATTCCTGTGGCCGTCGTCCGCGACGCCGATGCGACCCCGGAGCTCGCGGCAGACCTGGCCAGCCAGGCCATCACGGCGATACCGCACCAGCAACTCGGCCCGTCCGCATCGACTCCGCCCGCCCAGCGCCAGGAATCCCATTCGCGATCTCGACGGAGCTTCACCGACCGCCGCGATACGGCCGTCTTCACGACCCGGGCCATCACCCTCGGCGCTGATTGGATCGCCTGCGTTTTCCATGACGCCGACGACAGCGACTGGTACTTCCACGGCTCCGACCTCGGACCGGTCACCGCCGACGATGCCGCAATGGTGGACCTCGAGAGCAACATCGACCGGGATCCCTCCTTGGAGGCCCTCGCCGATCTCCCCCTCGGCTGGTGCGCCCACCGGACATCCCCAACGGCCCCGTGGCACCGAGCCCCGCAGTCCGAAAACGGGAGAGCACCACGCACATCCGACTCATGACCGGGGCTGGTGATCGGGACTTGTCAGGGTCTTTCGACTCTCACACACGCACTGACGACGCGGCAGCCTGATCGCGTGACACTCAGCGCTGACATCAGTGAGCCGACGCGAACCATCGACCGGGATTCCTACCGCCGGACCCTCGCCCGGCTCCGCACCGAGTTCCGCGGCCGTGTTTCTCGACAGCGAGTGCAGCTGATACTCCTGTGGAGCCTCGCCGATCTCGCAGGGACTCCCCCGGGCGCGATGCCCGAGCTCAGTGAGCGGCTGGCCAGACAGCGACTACTGGAGTTCACTCACGAGACGACCTGATCCGTTGGTACCCGGGACCTTCGGACCCGGCGCACCGGTTCCGGCGTCGAGTGAGCGGCCGAGCGTCATGATCTGTTCGACGGTCGCGCCGTGCCGCGCGGCGAATTCCTCACGAGCGTGGCCACGCCGGAAGGTGAGGAATGCCGCGCCGCTCTGCAGCTGCCAGGTGTGCCGGAACAGCATGGGCAGCATGAGTACGACATTGACTGCGCCCCAGATCATCCAGACGCGTTCGTTGAACCAGCCGTCGGAGGGCATGACGGTCGGGAAGATGTTGTAGATGCCGATCACCAGCATGAGGACAGGCAGGGTGTAGATTCGGGCCATGATGTACAGCTCGGGCCGCCGCATCACCAGGGGATAGATCTCGGCCACCGCCAGAATGCAGATGCTGCCCGCGAAATGCTCCTCCTGCGGCGGGTAGCCTCCGTAGGTGAAGCACAGGTTCCACGAGGTGTAGACGAAATTCCAGGCCACCGTGGTGTAGGCGATCAGTTCCGCGTTGCGGTTGGCGGTGATCTACCAGAACCGCGGCGTGTACGGGATGGTCAGGCACAGGCCGAGGCCGACCGCCGCGTTCCAGTAATTGCCGATCTGGACGTCACGGACGGTGGCCTCGGTGATGTTCAGGAACAGGATGCCGTAGGGAAACCACAGGAACCGGGGATCGCGCAGCAACTCCCGCACCCGGCCCGGCCGCTGTTCGGCCATCGATACCCGCATGGCGCCGACGACGGTCAGCGGGATGAGCACCGACAGGATCTTGGCCCAAGAGAACCAGTTGATCAGCCCGATATCGCGCCCCGGGCCCCAAATCCACAGCGGGAAAGTCAGAATCGACAATCCCCACACCCACATCGACGCGCGGGGGTGCAGTTGCATATACCGCACGATCGCCCACAGAATCGCGCAGAACACAATCATCGATATGGCGGTGAGCCAGGTGAACGGCGCCGGATCGCCCGACACCGCCCCGGTTGCGGCTGTAATCATGGTCGGCCCCTCGGTTGTCTCGTCGGTCGATTCAGCAAACAACGAGCACTGCCCTCGGGCCCAGGGACCAAATACCTCAGCACCAGACCGGAGGTCCCGATTCCGCTACACCGGCTGCCCAGCCGAGGAACACGACCCAGCCGATCAGCGCCACCGCGACGAGCAGAGCCCGCACGCCGACGGGGACCCGGGGTATGCGGAAGGTCGAGTTCTGCTGTGCCCGACTCATTTCGCCTCCGTGCCCGACGTCTCGTGGACACGGTGCGCCGCCGTGCCCCAGCCCACGTGCGCCTCGGCGCGCATGCGGTCGACCATGTGCGGGTAGTGCAGCTCGAACGCGGGTCGCTCCGAGCGGATGCGCGGCAGCTCGTAGAAGTTGTGCCGCGGCGGCGGACAGGAGGTCGCCCATTCCAGGGAGTTGCCGTAACCCCATGGGTCGTCGACGGTCACGACCTCGCCGTAGCGGTAGGACTTGAAGACGTTCCACAGGAACGGGATCATCGACGCGCCCAGCACGAACGACCCGATGGTGGAAACCTCGTTGAGCCCGGTGAAGCCGTCCGACGGCAGGTAGTCGGCGTAGCGGCGCGGCATCCCCTCGTTGCCCAGCCAATGCTGGGCCAGGAACGTCAGGTGGAAGCCGAAGAACGTGGTCCAGAAATGCCACTTGCCCAACCGCTCGTCCATCATGCGGCCGGTCATCTTGGGGAACCAGAAGTAGATGCCCGCGAAGGTCGAGAACACGACGGTGCCGAACAAGGTGTAGTGGAAGTGCGCCACCACGAAATAGGTGTCGGACAAATGGAAGTCCAGGGGCGGGCTGGCCAGCACGACACCGGAGAGGCCGCCGAAGAGGAAGGTCACCAGGAAGCCGAGAGACCACAGCATCGGCGTCTCGAAGGTCAGCTGTCCCCGCCACAGGGTGCCGATCCAGTTGAAGAACTTCACCCCGGTCGGCACCTCGATCAGGAAGGTCATGAACGAGAAGAACGGCAGTAGCACGGCTCCCGTGGCGTACATGTGGTGCGCCCACACGGCGATCGACAGCGCCGCGATGCCCAGCGTCGCGTACACCATGCCGGTGTAACCGAACAGCGGTTTGCGGCTGAAGACCGGGAAGATCTCGGAGACGATGCCGAAGAACGGCAACGCGATCACATAGACCTCCGGATGCCCGAAGAACCAGAAGAGGTGCTGAAACAGCATTGTCCCGCCGCTGGCCGGATCGTAGATGTGCCCACCCAGGTGCCGGTCGTAGTAGAGCGCCAGCGCCGCCGCGGTCAGCAGCGGAAACACCAGCAGCACGAGGAAACTAGCGACGACGACATTCCAGGTGAAGATGGGCAGCCGGAACATGGTCATGCCCGGGCAGCGCAGGCATACGACGGTGGTCAGCATATTGACCGCACCCAGGATGGTGCCCAGCCCCGAGACGCCCACCCCCCAGAATCCACATGTCCGCGCCCACGCCCGGGGAATGGATGATGTCGCTCAACGGTACATAGGCGGTCCATCCGAAATCGGCCGCGCCGCCCGGGGTGATGAAACCCGCCGTGGCCAGCGTCGCGCCAAACAGGTACAGCCAATAGCTCAGGGCGTTCAACCGCGGGAAGGCGACATCGGGTGCGCCGATCTGCAAGGGCAGCAGGATGTTCGCGAAGCCGAAGATGATCGCGGTCGCGTAGAACAGCAGCATAATGGTTCCGTGCATGGTGAACAGCTGGTTGAACTGCTCGGGCGAGAGGAACTGCATGCCCGGCCGCGCCAGCTCCCCGCGCATGAGCAGCGCCATCAATCCGGCGATCATGAAGAACGACATCGAGGTCACCAGATACATCTGCCCGAGCACCTTCGGGTCGGTCGTGGTGACCATCCGGTGGATGAACGAACCCTTCGGCGCCTGCCGCGCCGGGTACGGCCGCTCGGCCGATAGCCCCACGGCCGGTTTCGGTGAAATCGCGGTCACCAGTATCGTCCTCGTCCTGAACCGTGCGAGATCTCGCATGCACTGAGCGCCAGCGCAATTCGCGCACCAGCGCCCGAGCGGTACTGGCGTACCAGCCGCCTGCAATACCCCTGACGAACCGATCGGTGACTTTCGATGGCCTGCGACCCATGCGCTGGTGACCTTGGTCCCGCCCACCCGGGTGTGGGGCCGCTATCGGTCATGCGGCAGGGGTGATCAGACCGAGGCCGGTGTCGTAGCGGCGGTACATGAGATGTCCACGCCCGGTGCCGAAGTCGGTGTAGAACAGAAACGGCAGGCCGGGTGCGCAGACGCGCTCGGCCGCCTCGCGCTCGCTCAGCACCGGTGCGGGCCGCGGGGTAGTGATCAACGGGACGGGGGTTGCCGCCGCGACCGCCGCGGTGCACGGCGGATGGACGCAGTGCTGGCGGGCCAGGCGCAGGCCGGAGGGCTGGGCGCGGTAGACGATCGCGTCCTCACCGGTTTCGGCGTCGGTGAACAGATGCACGTCGTAGTCCATCGCGTCCATCATCGCGGCCGCATGCAGCGGGTCGGCGGTCTGCAGCGCAATGGTTTTGCGGCGCACCAGGGTTCCCGGGCCGGGGGCGTCCAGCGTCGGACGATCCGGGTCCGGCCACGGTCGCGGCGACCATGCCTTGCGCAGGGTGCGCAGCTGGCGCTCGAGCCGCACCAGCACCGGTAGGGCGTCGCCGCGACCGTGGGTGAGGGTTTGTATCCGGATCGACGCGCCCCCGGGTTGGGTATTGACTTGGACCAGAATCGGTCCGTTGTCACATCCGGATCCGGTCATCCGCACCCGGGCCGACAGATCGGCGCGATACCGCATCAGCAACCGGCCGACCGCACCCGCCACTCGCTCACCCTCGAGAATCGGAACCCGGCCCTTCGCGAACACCGCGATGCCTGGAAACGCCTCCGGCGACCACGCTTCACACACACGCAACACCTGCAACCCTCACTCCCATCGGACTTCCCGAGCGATGAATCGCGCGGTCTCGAGCGCCAGAATGCCCAGTAGCCAGCCCCGTGCAGAAGAGCCCAAAGTCACTAGTGCGCACAATTTCGACATTACATTATTCAGCAATCGAGTACTGAAGATTCGGGCAGCAATCCGAACATCCTGATTTTCAGGGACTTTCGGCTATTGCACAGGCCTATGCATTTCTCTGCCCTACATCGCGGGCCCGTTCACGCCTTGTGATTCGATGCGGAATACCGGGAAATCAGCCGCTATGCGCTCGAATTCTGCGAGCGGGGCGTCGCGGTCGATCGGGAAGTGCGGGCGCGCGCCCGGCGCGACGCGCAGGTAGGAGCGCAGGATCGGGGCCCGGTCGGCGGTGTCGACGGGTTCGAGCCGCACCGGTTCGCTGCGACCGTGGCGCAGTACCGCCCGGCCGTGCGCCGCGGACAGGTTACGGACCCAGTTGGTTCCCGGCCCGAGCATGGCGACGAGGTAGCGGTCGTCGCCGAACTCGGTGATCACCACCGGGAACCAGATCGTGCGACCGCTGCGGCGGCCGCGCACCCCCAGCGACGCCACGCGCCGGGGCGCGATACCCGCCGCGAAGAGCGCACTGGCGACGCGATTATTGGCTCGGCCGAACAGATTCGGGCGTCCGGACCGGTAGGTCCAGCGCAGGATGTCGGCGTATGACCTTATGGCATGCTCCCGGGGGGTGGCGGCGGATTCGTTCGGGGTTCAGCGTGCGGGGTGGACGACCAGCACCGGGCAGTGCGCGTGCTGGACCAGCGAGTGGGAGGTCGAGCCCAGCAGCAGCATGCCCACCAGCCCGCCGCGGCCACGAGTGCCGACGACCAGCAGTTGCGCGTGCCGCGACCATTCCGTCAGATGCGCGTGCCGCGACCATTCCGTCAGATGCTTCACCGGGTCACTGAAGTACAGGCGGCGCACCACATCGACGTCCGGATACTTCTCCTGCCACCCGGCCAGGCGTTCGGCCAGGATGGCGTCCTCGATATCGTCGAGTTCTTCGATCGACAGCGGTGCGTCCGCCCCGGCGTATCGCCCGAAACTCCAATCGCTCCAGACATGTACGGCGATCAGGGTGGTGCGGCGTTCCGCGGCCTCGGCGAAGGCGGCGGCGAGGGCGGCTTCGCTGATGGGGCTGCCGTCCACGCCGACCACGACCGGGCCTGATTCGTGAACGGTATTGCCCGCCTCCGGATCCGGGCGCACCACGACGACCGGTCCGCGCGCGTGCGAGGTCACCGTGAGCAAGGTCGAACCCAGGTGCGCGACGGTGCCCGCGGTGCCGGTCGCGCCCATCACCACGGCATAGGCGGTGGCGCTGCGCTCGAGCAGCAGCGCGGTGCCGCCGTCCTCGGACAGGTGTACCGTCACGCGCGGCCGGGGTTCGAGGGCGCGCGCCACCTGTTCGGCGTGCCGTAGCAGCGCTGTGCCGTCCGCCCGCACGGATTCGACCACCTGCGGTACGACGGCCTGGTAGATCCGCGGCACCTTGCCCATGCCCGTGAGATCGAGCCCGTGCACGATGTGCAGTTCCCGGCCGCGCTGGGCCGCCAATTTCGCCGCCCACCGCACGGTCGTATCCGATTCGGCGGACCCGTCCACGCCGACGACCACGGCCGCACCGGCCAGTCGATGGGGATCGCCGAACTCCTGCTGTGTCATCGTGTCCTCCGCATGGTGCCGAATGAGGTGTCAGTTGCTGATATCGCGCCGCCGGAATCCCATCGCCGCCGCCGTCAGCGCGAGAGCGGTCACGGCCAGCAGGGACAGGATCGGGGTTGCGGCGACGCTGTCGAGCGGTGCGCGCGGGGTGTGCGAGAACGGCGAGGCGTCGTCGAATCGTTCCGGTAGATCGAAGGGTTCGGCGAACATGAGGCCGATCACGCAGTAGGCGAACACCGTCCACGCCGCGGCGGGGGCGCTGCCGGGAAGCCACCCGTAGGCCAGGGCCGCCACGGCGACGAGCACCCAGACTGCGGGCAGGTACACACCCGCCACCGCGAGCATTCGCGCGGCCTGCCCGAGGTCGGAGATCGTGAGCCCGTAGGCCAGGCCCACTCCGAATCCCCCGGCGGCCACGACGAGCGCGCTACCGAGCAGGGCCACGCTCAACTGACCGACGAGCCAGGTGTTGCGGCCCACCGGAGCGGCCAGCACGAATTCGGCGTGCCCAGCGCCCTCCTCGCCGCGCGCCCGCAGCACGGCGGTGATGCCGTAGGCCGTGGCCAGCAGACCCATCATCGATACCGCCAGCGACAGATAGGAATTCACCGCGTCCGCCGCACCGCCGGGCAGATAGGCGGCGATCTCCGGATTGTCCTCCAGGTAGTCCTCGATACTGTCGCCGAAGGAGCCATAGGCCAGCCCGAGTGTGAAAACACCGACCCCCCCAGCCGATTAGAGAACCGCGCTGCAATCGCCAGGCGAGACTCAGCGGTGAACCCAGCGCCCAGGAGGCGTGCGCGCGACCCTTCCCGTAGGGCAGCAGTCCCGCCCCGAAATCGCGGCGGTCGAGCAGGGCGAAGGCCATCGCGGTCTGTCCGAGGGCGGCAAGGGCGAACAGGGCCAACGGCCACCATTGATCGGTCACATACGGATAGGTGCGCTGTCCCCAGCCGATGGGTGAGAGCCAGGCGAAGACGTCCGCGCCGACATCACCGACGGCGCGCAGGACGTAGGCGGCGGCCAATATCAGCGTGACCGATCCGTAGACGCTGCGCGGATTCTCGAAGATCTGCGCCGCGACGGCCGTCACCCCGGCGAAGGTCAGACCCACACCGGCCACCGCGAGACCGAGCAGCAGTGATCCCGCGACCAGCAGGCCGGTCGCGACCGCGGCCACGAACAGCACCGGAACCGCTGCTGCGTCGGCCAGCACAGCCAGGGCGAGCGCGGCGGCCGCCGGGGCCCGGCGCCCGACCCGGGACGAGCGGACCAGTTCGGCCCGCCCGGTCTCCTCGTCCGAGCGGGTATGCCGCCCGACGAGGAACATGTTCATCAACGCGATCACGATGGCGAGGTAGGCGAAGATCTCGAAGAGGATCTCGCCGCCGATGGTGTCCAGCAGGCGGGTGGGCCCGCCCATGGCGACGGTGGCGGCGCTGGCCGACATGGTCTCGCGCAAGGCGGCCAGCTTCTGCGGGGTGTCGTAGAAGCGCTGGCTGCCCACGGAGTGGAAGGCCAGCAGGGCCGCGGCGCCGAGCAGCCAGCACGGCAGCGTGAAACGCTCACGGCGCAACGCGAATCCGAGCAGCGCGCTCAGGCCGGTCGTGATCTCACGACCCGCACGGCGCTCGCCGACCACCGTGGTCATGACCGGTCCCCGGCCAGTTCGGTGGTCCGGTAGTGGCGCAGGAAGATGTCCTCCAGGGTGGGCGGCGCGCTGGTGAGGCCGCGCACGCCCAGATCGCCGAGTATCCGCACGATGCCGTCCAATTGCGCGGTGTCCACCTGGAACTCGGTGCGATCGCCGTTCCGCACGACACTGTGCACGCCCACCGTGTCCTCCAGACCGGTTGTGGGACGGACGGTTTCGACGGTGATCGCGGTCCGGGTGAGATGCCGAAGTTCGGTGAGGGAACCGCTCTCCACGGTGCGCCCGCCGCGGATGATGCTCACCCGGTCGCACAGCGCCTCGACCTCGGCGAGAATATGGCTGGACAGCAGGACGGTACGGCCCGCCGCCCGCAGTTCACCGACGCAACGCCGGAATTCGGCTTCTTTCAAGGGATCCAGCCCGACGGTGGGTTCGTCGAGCAGCAGCAGTTCGGCATCCGAGGCCAGTGCCACCACCAGCGCCACCTTCTGCCGGTTGCCCTTCGAGTAGGCGCGCGCCTTGCGAGTCGGGTCAAGGTCGAACCGCTCGAGCAGTTCGTCGCGGCGACGACGATCGGCCCCGCCGCGCAGTTTGGCCATCAGGTCGATGACCTCACCGCCGGTGAGGCCCGGCCAGAGCGTGACTTCCCCGGGCACGTAGGCCAGCCGCGCATGCAGGGTCACCGCATCCGACCACGGGTCCCCGCCCAGGATCCGGGCGGTTCCGGAATCGGCGCGCAGCAGCCCGAGCAGAATGCGGATGGTTGTGGTCTTGCCCGAGCCGTTCGGGCCGAGAAAACCGTGCACCTCCCCCGTTTCCACGGTCAGGTCCAGGCCGTCGAGCGCGGTCACCGCGCCGAATCGTTTCGTCAATCCGGCCAGCGCGATCGCTGGTTGGTTCATGGCTCCACCTCTGGGACCCGTGGTGCACACGGGCACCTGATACGCGCCGCCCGCATGCCGCGGGCGTTGAGAAGAGCATGCGGTGCGGGCGTATTCGCCCGGCAGAAGCATTGGGCCCCTGCCGAGGGACGAACGTCCCGCACCGCGCCCGCTCCCGAGGTCACCGCGCGGTCGCCGCGGCGGTCGTCTCGCGGTACAGCTCGGCGATCCGCGCCGGGTGCCCGGGTGCGGTGCCGGGGGTGCCCAGTGCCGCTGTCGCGGAAGCGATTCCGAGCCGGACGGCATCGTCGAGCGGCAGGCCCCGGCTCAATCCCACCGTCATGCCGCCGACCATGGCATCGCCCGCGCCGATGCCGCTGCGCACGGTCACCTCGATCGCTTCAAACCGTTGCGCGCCGCCTGCCCGCACCGCGAGCGCGCCCTCGGCGCCCAGTGAGACGACCACGATCTCGCTGACGCCCGTATCGATCAGTCGCCGGGCCGCGGCGATCCGGTCCGCGGGCGCGGGCAGCGGCCCGCCGACGAGGTCGGCGAGTTCACGCACACTGGGTTTCATCAGATACACGCCACCGCGCACCGCCCGCAGCGCCGCGCCCGAAGTATCGAGGATCAGTCGCACTCCGAGGTCGGCGGCCAGGTCGGCGAGGGTCTGATAGAAGTGCGCCGGAACGCCCGGTGGCAGACTGCCGCTGGCGACGAGGTATTCGCAGCCCGCCGCGAGGCGCTCCACTTCGGCCAGGCAGCGGTGTTGTTCCGGCGCGGTGAGCCGGGCGCCGGGGAAGACGAAACGATACTGATCCCCGCTGGCGTCCTCGGTGACGGCGATGTTCTGGCGGGTCTGGGTCGCCACCGGGATCGTCCGCGTGGGCACGCCGGTGACCCGCACCAGGTCCTCGAGCAGCACACCTGCGGGCCCGCCCGACGGGAAGACGGCGGTCACCGGGGCGCCCAGCGCCGCGACCGCGCGCGCCACATTGATGCCACCGCCGCCCGGGTCGAATCGCGGTGGGGTACACCGCATCTTGTCGGTGGGCCGGACCCGTTCGACACCGGTGGCGATATCGATCGCCGGATTCATGGTCAGCGTCACGATCGACATCGCGGTTCTCCTCTGCGCGGCCGTACGGCGCCGGTCGGCTGGTTCCACGGTGACGCGGCCGACGCGATGGCGGGAGGGTCGCCCTGCCCACGACGCGGAGGGCTTTGGTCCCCGGCAGCCCCGGCACGCGGCCTCTAGGCGCGGAATCGCGTCCGGCGCAGGCTGACCCGTATGACTGCGACGACGACCACCGGCACTCCCCGGGCCGACGGCACCGGCTCGCCCGCTCGGCCCGCGGTGGTGGTGGGCGTGGACGGTTCCGCCGCCGCGCTGCGCGCCGCGGAATGGGCGGCCGCCGAGGCCATGGCGCGGCGCGCGCCGCTGCGGCTGGTGCAGGTCGTGCCCGATATCGACAAACCTGCCTTCCGACCGGGCGGCGTCAGGTATCGCGCCGCGTACGACACGCTCGCCAAGGCGCGCGCCGCGGCCTTGTCACATCGGTCGCGCGGCGCGACCGACGAGCCGCTGGAGGTGACCGAGACGGTGCTCTCCGGGCAGGCGGGCAAGGTGCTCGCCGAATTGTCCCGATCGGCGGAGCTGCTCGTGATCGGTTGTGCCGATATCGGCTTCCTCTCGCGCATGGTGCTGGGGTCGACGGCATTGACGGTGAGCTCGGACGCGCGCTGCCCGGTCGCACTCGTCCGGCGCGCCGTCGCCGAGCACGGCCCGGTGCTGGTGGTGGTCGACGCGTGGTATTCGGCCGGACCCGCACTGCGGGCGGCGTTCCGTGCCGCCCGCGCGCGCGGCGTCGAGGTCGTGGTCGCGCGCATCTGGCACGGGCGCGGCTGGACCGAGAACGTCCTCGCCCGCGTCACGGCGCCGGTGGTGCCGGATGCTCAGATCGCCCACAGCCTGCGCGATTTCCCGGATATCACGGCCCGGCCGGTCACCGTGGTCGGCGATGCCGCCACGACGGTCGGTCTCCTCAGCGCCGGGGCGAGCCTGGTCGTGACCGGCCCCGGCGACCGCGAGCATCCGGCGGCGCTGAGCCGCGCAACGCGCGAATTGGTCTGCCATGCACCGTGTCCGGTCCTGCTCCTGCCCGAGTCGCCGACTGCCGCACGGCTCACGGCCCACGCCGCGGTGCCGTGATCGGTGCCGTGTCCGCTCCGACCGGCCTCGATCGGGAGCCGCCGCACCGCACCGCACCGATTCGAGGTCGAGACTCACCGCGGCTCAACCCCGATGCGGCGAGTACCGCATCCGCGAGCCACACGCCGACGGACACGTGAACCAGGTAACGGAGGAGATGAGCCGATGTCACGACAGTCCGGACGACCCGTGGCCGTGCCTTCGCCAGTGCGGCCTCCGGCGAGCGATGGCGCGACAGTGGCCGAGGTAGACCCCCGTGAACCGGTGGATCGGCTCGTGCGCGATCTGCACGCGCGCCGGGACGGGCTCGATTCCCGGGATGCGCTGCGCCGGTTGGAAGTCTACGGGCCCAACGAGTTACGGCGGCGCGAGCAGCGCCGCTGGCCCGCGGAGCTGCTCGGGCAACTGGCGCATCCGCTCGCCCTGCTGTTGTGGGCCGCGGCGGGCCTGGCCGCGCTCACGGGGGCGACGGTGATCGCGGTCACGGTGATCGCGGTGATCGCGCTCAATGCCCTGTTCGCGGTCGCGCAGGAACGCCAGGCCGAACGCGCGGTGGAAGCGCTGGCGGCGTTCCTGCCGCCGCGGGCCGCCGTGCTGCGCGATGGGCACCGGCAAGAGGTCGAGGCCCGGGCGCTGGTGCCGGGTGATGTGGTGGCCTTGGGCGAGGGCGATCGGGTACCGGCCGACGCGCGGTTGCTGACCGGTGCGGTCGAGGTCGATCTGTCCACGCTCACCGGCGAATCCGAGCCCGTGGCGCGCTCGGCCGGGGCGTCCGATCCGGCCACCGCGCCGACCCGGGCGGGCGATCTGGTCTTCACCGGGACCACGGTGGTGGGCGGTGACGCCGAGGCGCTGGTGTTCGCGACCGGCATGCACACCGAATTGGGCCGGATCGCGGCGCTGTCGCAGCGGGTGCGCGGCGAGCGCAGCCCGCTGGAGCGGCAGGTGCGGCGGCTCACCTGGCTCATCGCGGCCATCGCGGTCTGCGCGGGCGCGGTCTTCCTGCCACTGGGCATGCTCGCCGCCGGATTGTCCGCCGCCGCGGCGGCAACCTTCGCCATCGGGCTGCTGGTGGCCAATGTTCCCGAGGGGCTGCTGCCCACCATTACGCTCGCCCTCGCCGACGGCGTGCGCGGTCTGGCGCGCGCCGGGGCCTTGGTCAAGCGGCTGTCCGCGGTCGAAACGCTCGGGTCCACCACCGTGATCTGCACCGACAAGACCGGGACGCTCACCGAGAACCGGATGCGCGCGGCCTGGGTGTGGACGTCGGCGGGCGAAGTGGCGGCGCAGGCGGTGACCGACGAGCGGGCCACCGCGGCCATTGGCGGCCGCGCTGTGGCGGCGGCGCTGGCGGACGCGCTCGCGAGCTGCACCAATGCCGAACTCGCCGATGCCGCAACAGGTTCCGCGGAGCGCGGCGATCCCACGGAGGTCGCGCTCCTGCGCCTGGCAGCGGCGCTGGGCGCCGAGGTGTCGGCCACGCGTCGTTCCGGGATCCGGGTGGCGCAGTTTCATTTCGACGCCGGTCTCAAGCTGATGTCCACCGCGGACCGCGGATCGGGCCCGGCGGGTGCGGGTTCGATCCTGCATACCAAGGGTTCTCCTGAGGCGGTGCTGTCCCGCTGTACCTCGATCATCGAATCCGGCGGCACGGCACGGCCGTTGGCCGACGCCGACCGCGCCCGTCTCACCGCCGTGGTGGACGGCTACGCCGATCGCGCACTGCGGGTGCTGGCGGTCGCCCAGCGCGTATTGCCGCCCGGCCCCGTGCCCGACCGGTCCCGCGCCGAACGAGACCTGACGCTGCTGGGGCTGGTCGCGCTCACCGATCCCGCGCGCCCCGAAGTGGCCGGTGCGGTGGCCCAATGCCAGCGCGCGGGCATCCGGATCATCGTCGTCACCGGCGATCATCGGCGCACCGCGCTGGCCGTCGCGCGCGCGGTCGGCATCTGCGGCCCGGACACCCTGGTGGTGACCGGCGAGGAGTTGGCGCGGCTGCGCGACGCCGAGCTCGAACGCCTGCTCGACACCCATCCGGATGTGCTGTTCGCCCGCTCCTCCCCCGAGGACAAGCTGCGGATCGCCGAGGCGCTGCGGGCGTCGGGGCACATCGTCGCCATGACCGGCGACGGCGTCAACGACGCGCCCGCCTTGCGGCGCGCGGATATCGGTGTCGCCATGGGTCGTTCGGGCACCGATGTCGCGCGCGAAGCCGCCACCATGGTGCTCACCGACGACAACTTCGCCACCATCGTCGCCGCGGTGCGCGCCGGTCGCCAGGTCTGTGACAATGTGCGCAAGTTCATCGTCTACATCTTCGCGCACCTCACCCCCGAGGTGGCGCCGTTTCTGCTGTTCGCCCTGTCCGGCGGCTCGATTCCCTTGCCGCTCACCGTCTTACAGATCCTGGCCATCGATCTGGGCACCGAAACCCTCCCGGCGGTCGCGCTCGGCCGCGAACCCGCCGAACCCGGGCTGATGGGCAAATCGCCGCGACCCCCCCACCCCCCCACCGAGAATGTCGTACGGCCGGGCATGCTCGTCCGCGGCTACGGCCTGCTCGGCGGCGTCTCCGCCGTCCTGGTCCTCGCCGGTTTCTTCCTGACCCTGTACTCCGGCGGCTGGCGACCCGGCGCGGACACCGGCCCCGGTGCGCCGTTGCACCATCTCTACCTGCAGGCCACCACCATGACTTTCCTCGGCATCGTCGCCTGTCAGCTGGGCACCGGGCTCGCGGTGCGCACCGAGACCGCGAGCCTGCGCTCGGTCGGATTCTTCAGTAATCCGATGCTGTTGTGGGGCATGGCATTCGAGGTCGCCTTTTCGTTCGCGCTCGTCTACGTCCAGCCGCTGACCGCCATATTCGAACTGGCCCCGCCCGAACCGGCGCACCTGGCGCTGCTGCTGGCCTACCCGCCACTGCTCTGGGGCGTCGACGAACTCCGCAAACTCCGTCACCGCCGCGGATAGCGCGCCGCAGCGCTCTGCTCGCTCGCGCGCAAGTCGGCGCCGCTCACGATCTGGGTGTCGGGTCCGGGGAAGAACAGCACCCGGCGGCCGTCGTCGACCCAGTGCACCAGATACGGTGGCTCGCCGCCCTTTCCGCGCACTTCCTCGATGAGCCCGCGCCGGGCCGCGCCGCCGACGACGCGTCCCTGCACGATCACCCAGTCCCCTGGTTCCGCCTTCATATCGCCGATCTCCTCGCAATTCTCGGCATTGGGATTCGGCCGCTAACTCGCGGGCGTGATCAGGCCGTAGTGGCCGTCGTAGCGGTGATAGAGCAGCCGACCGCGGTCGAGGTCCCGGTCGCGGAAGAAGACGAAGGGCCAGCCGGTGAGTTCGAGCCGGGAGACCGCGCCGGGGATATCGGTCACCGGCGGCGGTGACAAGCTGATGGTCAGTGATACCGAACCGGGAGCGACGGCCGAGGGACGCGGATCCAGTTGGGCCAGCCGGTAACCGGCGGGACCCCCGTGGTAGAGGACGCTGTCCTGGCCGGTGCCGATCTCGGTGAACAGGTGGAAGTCGTAGTCCAGCATTTCCATATCGAAGGCGGCTTCGTCGCAATTGACCGCCGACAGGGTGTAGGTCTTGCGGCGGATGATCTCGCGCTGGTCGGCGGGGCGGGGGAAGTAGGGCAGCGCCCGGCGCAACGGGTCGCCGTGCCGCCATTCGCGCGGGCCCACGCCGGTGCGGCAGCCGCGCACGGCTTCCCAATGCCGGGCCAGCAGCTGTAGGCGCGCCTTCAGCCGATCCGCCAGTCGATCCACCGCCTCGCGCGTGGACCCGGCGGCGACCTGGACCCGCACTGGGCGACCGTCCATGGTCACGTTCACCTGGGCGATGATCTGGTCGTGCACGGCGGGATCCGGATGCCCGGTGAGCCGGACCCGGGCCGATATGATCGGCTCGGGGGCGAAATCCAGCGCGTGCCCGATCTTTTCCCGGGCGTAGTCCGCACCGGCGGCCGAGACATGCCGACCGGTCGATACCCGCAGCACCGATTCGGAATCCGACGAACGCAACGAAGTCATGCGAGCAAACCTCCTTTCGCATGACTCTGACATCCCGGGCGCCTCCGCCGAGAGAGCCGAAAGTCATTGCCCGCCCGCCCTTCGGCACGGCGACGGCGCAGCTGACCGAGGCCCCTCGGGCGCACCGCCCATTTCCCCTATCGCCGCATCCGCGCGTGCGAGAGCGTGGATCGCATGGGGACGGTGCATATCTCCCGGGTAGGCTACCGCGCCCGCGTGACCCGGGTCTCCCAGATCACGCGCGTGCTGTGGAGCAGCGAGACCGATTGGCTCGGTGACGCGTTGAGCGTGCACGAATGCGGTTCGCTGCGCTGCCGCCTGCACTGCGCGGCGGGCCTGCACCAGTGCCCGTACCATCAGGCGCTGGAACGCCCCCTGCCCGAACGCATCCGCGAGGTGCTCGAGCAACTCGGCCCCACCTTCGTCAAGCTCGGGCAGATGCTGGCGCTGCGCCCGGACTACCTGCCGCTGCCCTACGCGCAGGCATTGCAGCGGTTGCACACCCACGCGGTGCCCTTCGACGCCACGGCCGCCCAGCGCATTGTCGAAACCGAACTCGGCAGGGCGATCGAGCGGCTGTTCCGCGAATTCGAACCGGAGCCCTTCGCGGCGGCCTCGTTGTCCCAGGTACATCGGGCGCAGCTGCCCGACGGCCGGGTAGTCGCCGTCAAGGTGCAGCGCCCCGACGTGGCGGACCTCATCGCCCGCGATCTGGCGCTGCTCCAGTGGCTGGCCGCGAAGGTGGAGCGCCGCCGCCCGGCGACGCTCGGTTTCCGGCCCACCGACGCGGTGGACGAACTGGCCGCCTACACCACCCGGGAACTCGACTTCCGCAGGGAGGCCGCGGTTTCCGAGCAGATGCGGCGCAATGCCGCGGCCGACCGGCGACTCGTGGTGCCCGCGGTGCACCGGCCGCTGAGCACCGCGCGCGTGCTGACCACCGACTTCATCGACGGTCTGCCGCCCGCCCCGGCCGCCGAGCTCGCCGCGGCCGGTTTGAAGCCGGACAAGGTGCTCGACGCCGGAGCAGCCTGGATGGTCCGGCAGCTGTTCACCGACGCCCTCTTCCACGCCGACCCGCACCCCGGCAATATCCTGCTGCTGCCCGGAAACCGAGTGTGCCTACTGGATTTCGGCATGTTCGGCCGTTTCGACCGCGCCCAGCGCCGCCGCATGGGGCTCATGCTGCTGGCGCTGATCAGCGGCGACTACAATGCGGTCGGCACCCAGCTGCTGCGCATGTCGACACTGCGGCCGGGCGCGGATCCACGCGGCTTCCGCGATGCCGTCGCCGAACTCGTGGCCGATTGGTACGAAGTCGAATCCGGCATGACCGCGGCGCAACTGCTGTTGCGCGATCTGGGCCTCGGCGCGGCGTTCGGCATCGTGTTCCCGCGCGAGCTCATGCTGCTGTGCCGCTCGCTGGTCACTCTGGAATCCACGGCCAGGGTGGTGCGGCCGGATCTAGATCTGGCGGCGCTGCTGCGGCCACAGCTGCCCCAATTGCTGCTGGCCCTGCTGCCCACGCCCGCGAATGTGTGGGCCGCCGTGCGCGAGCAGCGCATCGACTACCTAGCGCTGGCCCTGGACCTGCCCGACCTGGTCATCGAGGTCGCCGACGCGCTGCGGCACCGCGGTGTCCTCGACCAACTCGGCGCGGCCGTAATACCGCCCCCGCCACGCGATCTGCTGCCCACCCTGGCGGCCTTCGCCACCGGCGGCTGGATCGCCCGCGGCGTGCGCGCGGCCCTGCCCCGATGAGGCGGCGCCGCCCCTGGCGCGGCAGGGGCCATTGGTCCCCGCCGCCCGGGCAGGACGCCTCTGCTCTGTGATCGAGGCCGCCACCACGCTGAAACCATGGGAACGCACACCATTCGCATCGCGGTCCTGTACGCGACGGCACAGGGATCGACGCGCGGGATAGCGGAATTCATCGGATCACAGCTCACCGGTCGCGGCGCCGCGGTCGAGATCGCCGACGTCGAGCATGCGCCGGACCTGTCCGGTTTCGACGCCGTCGTCCTGGGCAGCGCCGTGCACAATATGGCGTGGCTGCCGTCGGCCGCCGAGTTCGTGAACGCGCACCGCGACGAGTTCACCGCCCGCGACACGTGGCTGTTCAGCGTCGGGCTCGGCCCCGCGCTGCGTGGCCCGCACGGCCGCTGGTTCGGCCGACAGGTGCCCAGCGCCATTGCCGCCCTGCGGGATTCGATCACACCGCGCGATTACACGGCCTTCGCCGGGCGCATGGAGCGCGCGGGCTCGCCCCTGTGGGCGCGCCTGGTCTACCTGGCCATGGGCGGCGGCCGCTACGGCGACCTGCGCGACTGGGACGCCGTCCGCGCCTGGTCCGAACGGATCGCCCACACGCTGCGCCTGCCGCAGTCCATAACCCCTTCTTCGCATCAATGAGGTGAACTACCATGCGCGCACGTGACGTGCTGAGCCGTCCGGTGGTGACGGTTCGACCGGAAACCCTTGTCCACGAGGCGATCACGCTACTCACCGCGCACGGCTTCGCCGCGCTTCCGGTGGTGGACGAGGACGGCCGGGTTGTCGGCATCTTCTCCGAATCCGATGCCCTCGGCATCGGCGGACATCTCGAAACCGCGGTCGTTCAGGCTGTGATGACCGTACCCGTCGAGGTCGTGACCCCCGGCACCGACACCTCGGCCATCGCCGCCCGCATGCTCACCGGCGGCCTGCCGTCCGTCCCGGTGGTGGAGGCCGGACTACTGGTCGGGATCGTCGCGCGCCGCGACCTCCTGCGCGCCCTCATCCGCGACGACGCGACCATCGAGGCCCGAATCCGCGCTCTCCTCGACGATTACGCGGGCAGCCGCCGCCTGTGGACCATCGACGCCGACGACGGCCGTGTGACCATCCGCGGCCTGTTCGCCGACGACACCGAACAGCAAGTGGTCGCGGCGCTGGCTCGAACGGTCGCCGGGGTGCACCAGGTGGACCTGGTGGACGACGCGACGGTGCTCCCCGACCGCTGACGCGCGGGGCGGCCCGGGAGTTCGGTAGCACGCCCAGACGACTCACTGCGCTTGGATCAATGCGCCCGGACGCGGCCGCGCTGCACCAGGCCGAGCATCAGTACGGCCAGCCCGAATGCCACGCACACCGGCTGTAGCCAGAAGAATTCGCGAATCATAATCAGTTGCACGATGATCCAGCCGATCAGCAGCACTCCTGCGGTCACGGCCGCCGCAGGTGCCCGCCGGTCACCCAGGGCGGCGAGCACCGCGGCGAGGCTCATCGGCAGGCCGACCACCAGCAGCAGCGCGATGCCCGCGAACACCGGGCTGTCGAACGGAAGCCGTTGCACCACGGTGCTTCCCAGGTCGATCCCGCCGCCCGCGAGTCCGAGCGCACTGGCGAAGGCCCAGATCGCGCTGAATCCCGCCACCAGCGTGAGAACTGCGGCGGTCGTATCGACGTGCCGGGCGGCGTATCTGATGAGTGTCATGGTTTCACGTCCTCGGTGAGGAAGTCGACACAGGAGTCGATGGTGGTCAGGCGGGGGTAGTCGTCTTCCTCGATGCGGCGGGCGCGCGCGGCGGCGAGACGCTCGACGAAGGTGAGGAAGTCGATCGAGTCGAGGTCCAGCGCCGGGCGCAGCGGTTCGTCCGCGGGGAGGGTGACGAGGAAGGAATCGGGGGCGAAGCCCCGCAGGGCGGTGCGCACGGCGATATCGGCGGATTCGCGGGTCATGGTGGCGGGCATGGGATCACAGCTCCTCGGGGTGTTGCAGGAGTTCGGACAGGGTGTTGAGGAAGCGCGCGCCGATCGCGCCGTCGCTGGCGCGATGGTCGGCGGACAGGGTGGCGGTGAGCTGCGGGCGCACTCCCAGCAGCCCGTTCACGGCGCACGGCCGCTCACTGATCGCGCCGAACCCGACAATGGCCACCTGAGGGACGGCGATGACGCCGTAAACCGAATCCACGCCCAGATCACCGAGATTGGTGACGGTCAGCGTGGCGGGCGTGGCATCGGCGGCATGCAGCCGCCCATCGCGCGAGCGCGAGACCGCACCGCGCAGCGCCCTCATCATGGCGGGCACGTCCAGGGTGTCGGCGTGCGGAATGGTGGGAACGATAATGCCGCCACCCCGCAGCGAGACCACGAACCCGAGGTGCACGTCATCGGCGGCCCGGAATTCGTCATCGACCCAGAAACCATTGAGCTGCGGCACCTTCCGCGCCGCCAGAGCCGTCGCACGCAGCAGCAGCGCCGGGGCGAGAACGCGCTCCGCCACCGGCGCGCGACGGTTCGCCTCACGCAGCCAGCGGGTGGCGGCGTCCATATCGAGGGTAGCCGACAGATAGTATTGCGGCACCGTCCTTTTCGACCGCGTCATGGCGGCCGCGATGAGCGATCGCATCGCCGCCCGATCCCGACCCGCCCCCGGCTCGGAGCCCACACCGGCCACCGCACCACCGGTCGGCACCGCACCGGTGAGCTCGGTCGCGGCCTCCCCAGCGGCAATTGAACCGCCGGTAGCATCGCTGTTCTCTGCCGCAACCCGTTGTGCGGCACGAATATCCACCGCCCGGACGGCACCCGCCGGACCACTGCCCACGACCCTCGTCACATCGACCCCGAGCTCACCGGCCAAGCGCCGGGCATACCCGCTGGCTCGACCACCGGGCTTCGTGCCCGCAGGCGCAGGCGATTCGAGCCTGGGCGCCGCAAGGATGTTCGGGGGCACCGTGGCATCGGCGTGTCCGGCTGGCGCAGTGGAAGTGTCGATCGCTGCGGACGGCTCCTGCGCGGCTGGCGCGGGCGACGAGGGTTTGCGGGGGCGGCGGGGGTGATCGCGGGCCGTGGTTGGGGAGGCTGAGGGTCGGTGACGGGTTCCCTTGACGGGCTTGCGGGTGGGCTTGCCGTCGGCGGAGGCGCGGCGGCTGGGCACGGAGGGCGCTTCGGGCTCGGCGGTGCGCGGGTGCGCGGCGGCCGGGGCGGGCGGGGCAGGCGGCTCTGTGCCGTGGACCTGGGCGGCGGCGTGCTCGACGTCCGAGCGGAGGATTCGGCCGCCGGGGGCCGAGCCGTGCACGGTGTGCAGGTCGATTCCGGCCTCATCGGCCAGTCGCCGGATCAGGGGGGTGGCACGGAATTCGGGGGTCTCGCCGTTTCCGGCCGGGACGGGCTTGGAGAGTTCGGCCGCCGACTGCGTCTCCGGGGCGGAGACGGTCGAACTCTTTTCGCCCGGACCGGCCGGGCGGACCCGCCTGTCGGCGGTCGCGGCGGCGGGGACGGTGTCGATGGTGGCCAGTGGGGTGCCGACCGGGACGGTGGCGCCCCTCGGGCACCAGGATTTCGGCGATGACGCCCTCGTCGAAGCATTCGACTTCGATGGCTGCCTTGGTGGTGTCCACTTCGGCGACGACATCGCCCGAGTGCACAGCGTCTCCGGGGTGGACCAGCCATTGCAGCAGGGTGCCCTCGGTCATGTCCGCGCCGAGGGAGGGCATGACGAACTGGGGCATTCAGCTCACCGCCTTGCGGAGGGCGTCGGCGACGGCGTCCGGTTGCGGCAGCGCCGCTTCTTCCAGTTGCTTGGCGTACGGGATGGGCACTTCGGCGGTGCACACCCGCTGCACGGGGGCATCGAGGTCGTAGTAGGCGTGTTCGGCTGCGCGCGCGGCGATTTCGGCGGAGAGGCCGACGCTGCGCCAGCCCTCGTCGACGACGACGAGGCGGTGGGTGCGGGTGATCGAGGCGAGCAGGGTGGACTCGTCGAGCGGGCGCAGGGTGCGCAGGTCGATGACCTCGGCGGAAATGCCCTCGGCGGCGACCTGTTCGGCGGCGGCCTCGGCGACGTGCAGGGTGCCGCCGTAGGCAACGACCGTGATATCGGTTCCGGGGCGGCGGATCTCGGCTCGGTCGATGTTCGCCGGGCCCGCGTCCGCGGGCAGTTCGCCCTCGCTGTTGTAGAGCGCGATGGGTTCGAAGAGCAGGACCGGGTCCGGGTCTTGCAGTGCGGTCCACAGCATTCCGCGCGCATCGGCCACCGTCGCCGCCGACAGCACCCGCAGTCCGGGGATGTGCGCGTAGAAGGCTTCCAGGCTGTGCGAGTGCTGGGCGGCGAGCTGGCGGCCCGCGCCGGTGGCCATGCGGATCACCAGCGGGACCCCGAGCTGCCCGCCGGACATGTTCCGCAGGGTCGCGGCATTGTTGAGGATCTGATCCAGGGCCAGCAGGCTGAAATTGCCGGTCATGATTTCCACGATCGGCCGCATACCGCCCAGTGCCGTACCGATTCCCGCGCCAACGAACGCCGATTCGCTCAATGGGGTATCGCGGATGCGCTGCGGGCCGAACTCGTCGAGCAGACCGCGGCTCACACCGAAGCAGCCGCCGTAGGCGCCGACGTCCTCACCCATCAGAAAGACTCGATCGTCACGAATCAGCGCGTCCCGAAGGGCTTCTCGCAGGGCTTCCCGGTAGGTGGTGGTCATGACGGCTCCGCGTAGACATGCCGGGTCAGATCGGCGATGGGTTCCACCGCGGCGGCTTCGGCGGCCACGATGGCGGCGTCGAGTTCGGCCGCGGCGGCGCGTTCGAGTTCGGCGAGCCCGGGTTCGTCCAGCTCGCCCGAGGCGATGAGCGCCGACGAGAGCCGGGGAATCGGGTCCTGGGTCTTCCAGTCCTCGATCTCGGACTTCTGCCGGTATTTGTCGGCGTCGTAGAGCGAGTGCGCGCGGAAACGGTAGCTGCGCAGTTCGAGGAAGCACGGTCCGCCGCCCGCCCGGATGGCGGTCACGGCGCGCCGGGTCGCCTCCGCGACCGCTTCGGCGTCCATACCGTCCACGGCCCACGATACCAGGCCGTAGGAGGCCGCGCGCAGCGCGAGATCGGTGACCGCGTGCTCGCGGGCCAGCGCCGTGCCCATGGCGTACCGGTTGTTCTCACAGGCGAACAGGACCGGAAGCCGCCACAGCGCCGCCAGATTCACGCATTCGTGAAATTCGCCCTCGGCCATGGCCCCGTCGCCGAACAGGCAGACGGTGACCACCGGCCGCTCGCGCAGCGCGTCGGCCAGCGCCAGCCCGACCGCCACCGGCAGCCCGCCCGCGACAATGGCATTGCCGCCGTAGAAGCGCCGTCCGGCGTCGAACAGGTGCATGGAACCGCCGCGCCCGCCGCTGCATCCGCTCGCGCGGCCGAACATCTCGGCCATGAGCGCGGCCATCGGAATGCCGCGGGCCAGCGCGTGCCCGTGCTCACGGTAGGTGGAGACCACGGCGTCGGCGGGCCCGATCTCACTCAGCAGCCCGGCCGCGATGGCCTCCTCACCGATGTAGAGGTGCAGGAAGCCGCGGATCCTTTCGGCGCTGTAGAGCCGCACACAGCGTTCCTCGAACCGGCGGATACGAATCATCTGCCGCAGCAAAGCGATTCGACTGTTCTCCGGCCGCGGTTCCGGCGCGCCCGCGACCTCGCCGAGCACCGGATCCTCGTGCACCGGATCCTCACGCGCCGGGTCCCCATGCGCCGGGTCCTCGTGCACCGCTGTCTCGGTCGCGCTCACGACACACCTTCCAAGGTCGAGACGTCACCTTCGGGAAGGCCGAGTTCGCGCGCCTTCAGCAGGCGGCGCATCACCTTGCCGCTGCGGGTGTGCGGCAGGCTGTCGGCGAAATCGATCCGTTTGGGCGCCACCGCGCCGAGGGCCCGGCGGCCGAAGAACAGTAGTTCCGTGCGCAATTCGTAGCTGGGCTCGAATCCCGGCCGCAGCAGGACGAATGCCTTGACCAGTTCCCCGGCCACCGGATCCGGGATGCCGATCACCCCGGCCTCGGCGACCGCGGGATGCTCCATGAGCGTGCTCTCCACCTCGAACGGCCCGATCAGGTGGCCCGCGGATTTGATCACGTCGTCGGCGCGGCCGACGAACCAGTAGTAGCCGTCCGCGTCGCGGCGGGCCGGATCGCCGGACAGATACCAGCCGCCCGCGAATGCCTTCGCGTACCGGTCCGGATCATTCCAATAGCCGCGGAACATCGCCGGCCAGCCCGGGCGCAGTGCGAGTTCGCCGACCTCGCCCACTTCGGCCGGTGTGACCGAGCCGTCCGCCACGGCGGCGCGGCCATCGGGACCGCGCCGCAGCACGGTGGCCTCGATACCGGGCAGCGGCCGTCCCATCGAGCCCGGGCGCACCTGCGCCGACGCCAGATTCGAGATCATGATCGCGCCGGTCTCGGTCTGCCACCAGTTGTCGTGCACCGGACGTCCGAGCACGCGGTGGCCCCATTCCACGACTTCGGGATTCAGCGGTTTCCCGACGCTGGCCACGAACCGCAGCGCCGCGAGATCGGTGCCCGCGGGCAGGTCGTCCCCGCGGCGCATGAGCATGCGCAGCGCGGTGGGCGCGGTGTACCAGACCGTCACCCGCACCTCGGTCAGGATGCGATACCAGCGCAGGGCATCGAATTCGGCCTCGTCGCTGATCACGGTGGCGCCCAGGCACAGTGGCGCGATCACGCCGTAGGACATGCCCGTCACCCAGCCCGCGTCGGCGGTGCACCAGAAGGTGTCGCCCGCCCGCAGATCCAGCGCGTAGCGGGCGGTCACCTGATGCGCGAGCACCGCACCGTGCACGTGTACCGCGCCCTTCGGCTTGCCGGTGGTGCCGCTGGTGAAGTGCAGCAGCGCCGGATCCTCGGGACCGGTGCGCACGATCGGGAACTTCGGATCGGCCAAGGCCATTGCCAGTGGCAGTCCCAGCGTGTCGTCCACCTCCACATCGTCGGGTCCGGCGTCGGCGAGCAGCACGTGCCGCAGCGCGGGCAGTTCGGCGCGGAGCCCGGCGACCTTGCGCCGGTAGAGGTCCGTCGTGGTGATCAGGGTGGTGGCGCCGGAGATCTCCAGCCGCTGCCGCACCGGTTCCGGACCGAAGGCAGAGAACAGCGGCGACACCACGCAGCCCGCCTTCCACGCGCCCAGAATCACGACGTAGAGTTCCGGCGTACGGCCCAGCAGCACGCAGACCCGGTCGCCGCGACGCACACCCAGATCGCGGAGCACCGTGGCGAATCTGTTGCTCAGACCGGCCAATTCGGCATAGGTCAGGGTGACGCGGCTACCCTTGGCGCCCAGCCAGCGCAGGGCGGGCGCGTCCGCGCGCGGGGTGCCCAAATGCCGGTCGACCGCGGTGTAGGCGATGTTCACGCCGCCACCGGGCATCTCACCCATCTCGACTCGCGCCGCGTCCCAGGTGAATTCGCGACAGGAGCGGGAGTAATCGGTCAGGTTGGCATCGGTGCGCTCGCGGGCGCTCTTCTCGATGGGTTCCCAGCGCGTCGGCGCGACTGCCGAGACGCCCGGTCGGTTCACAGTATTCATGGGTCCTCCCGTCAGCAGTCAACCGCTCGGCACCCGGTGCCCGGCAGGGCGCAAAGTCCACTGCCGCGGTGACCTCGGTCGTCGGCTCAGCGGCGCACGCACGGACAAGATCGGCCGGTGACCATGGTCCCCGCACCCCGGGCACGAGTCCTCTCACCGTCCGGTTCGCCGGTGCGCAGGCTCGACCCATGGACAACGACAAGACTTCCCGTATCTCCGTCATCTACGCGACCGCGCAGGGCTCGACCCGGGAGATCGCCGAGTTCATCGGCGAATACCTCACCGCGCGGGGTGCGACCGTCGAGGTCGCCGATGTCGAGCACGCCCCCGAGCTGTCCCGGTTCGACGCGGTCGTGCTCGGGAGCGCGGTGCACAATAGGGCGCTGCTTCCCGAAGCCGAGACCTACGTCAAGTACCACCGCGATCAGCTGACCGCGCTCGATCTCTGGCTGTTCGGCGTCGGTCTCGGACCGGCGCTGCGCGGGCCGATCGGCCGCCGGGTCGGCCGCATCGTGCCCAAACGCATTGCCCGGGTGCGTGATTCCCTCGCTCCGCGCGAATACCGGCTCTTCGCGGGCCATTACGAACGCATCGGCGTCTCGCTGGGCGCGCGGATCCTGTACCGCCTGCTGGGCGGCGCGCGCTACGGGGACCTACGCGACTGGACCGCCGTCGAACTGTGGGCCGACGATATCGCGCAGGCCCTGAAGCTTCCTGCGCCACAGTCCATTCCGACACATCCTTGAGGACGATCGCGATTGCATCCATTGCTCGCCATCGAACCCAGCGCGTGACGCCGAGGCCCTGCGGACCTCGGCGTCATGGTCTGCCGTGGGTGTCAGCGCGCCCGGACGACCACCATCGGGCAATCCACGCTGTGCAACAGGGCGGCGCTGGTGGAGCCAAGCAGCATTCCGCTGAATCCGCCGCGGCCGCGGCTGCCGGTCACCACCAATTGCGCGTTCTCGGCCTCATCGACGAGTGCACGGACCGGGCGGTCCATGACCAGGATGCGGCGCACCCGGACATCGGGATACCGCTCCTGATATCCGGCCATGCTCTCGGCGAACCGCAAGCTCTCCTCCTCGCGAATGGCGTCCCAGCCGGGCAGCAATGTGCCGTAGGGACCGGTCGCATCGCTCCAGGCGTGCAGCGCGACCACACCGACCTTGCGCAGCGACGCCTCCTGGAACGCCAGTTCCAGGGCGGGCACGCTATTGGCCGTTCCGTCCACGCCGACCAGCACCGGCTTGTCGGCCGACACCGGATCGGCCGCGGCCGTGGCGTGGATGACCGCGACCGGGCAGCTCGCGTGGTGGGTCACCGCGGTGCTGACCGAGTCGAGCAGACCGCGCCGGAACGCGCCGAGTCCCCTGCTACCCACCACCAGCATGCGCGTGCGCGGCGCCTGCTCGAGCAGGAAGGGAATGATCAGGTCCACGGTGACGTCGGTGTCGATCTCGATCGCCCGGCCGAGCGCGGCCGAGCGGGCCACCCGGGCGGCCTCGCTCACGACGCGCTCACCGTCGCGGCGCAACTCGTGCACATCCGCGTCGGTCAACACCGTGGCCGGGCTGAATCCGGTCGGCACGGCGACCGAGGTCACGATCCGCAGCGGGCAACCGTGCAGTCCGGCATCGATCGCCGCCCACGCGGCGGCTTAATAGGACACCGCCGAACCGTCGACGGCCACGACGATCGGTGAATTCAACTGTCCCGCCGGTGCGGTGGTGTTTTCGGTCACGGGGCACTCCTCGAATGTCGGTTCATCTCACTATGTTTCGATCGGACGGCCGAGGCCACGCCATTCGGCTTCCCACTGGAGGCCACGCCTGTGGTTGAGCAGCAGGGCGATCCACCAGTCCAGGCCCGCTGCGGCGACCCAGGCGGCGGTCAGCACCGCCAGCGCGGTCGCGATCCCCTCCCAGACCGCGCTGCCCGGCGGGAGCGGAGCATCCGCGGGTCGCCCGTCGCCGCCGAGCCAGACCGTCACCTCGCTGCCGGGGGCGGTCTGGCGGTCTCCTCCCCGTGGCCCTCGCGCGCCCAGCGCACCAGCGCTTCGTATCGGGGCCGCGTTAATCGCGCGGCCGGAGCCGTCGACCGCGGTTCGGACACCACCTCCGCCATCACCGGGGATTTCACCGCATTGTCGGCCTCGATCCGCGCCACCGAATTCGTATACGCCGCCGTGCCCGCCACACCCGCGATCGGCACCGCCAGCAATGCCAGTGCGATCATCAGCAGGCGGCAGGTCGCCTGCCAGCGATCCGAGCCGCGCATGAGCGGGCTGGAATTCCAGGGCCGCAGCCGCCACAGGCGCAGGCCCGGTTCCGGATTCCGCGACATGACCGTCAGCCCTCCCCGCCCGTCAACGGGCGGCGCGCATTGTCACTCATGGCTTCTCCTCGTTGCGATGTGCTCTCAGCATACACCGGTCCGCCGCCACTCCCCAGAGAACTAGGTCATCCCCCGGCGGGCCGTCCTGCCCCGAATTCGCCTGCCCCGCAACGGTCCGGACCGCGCCGCGACCGCTCGGCTTTCCGGCGATTCGGCACTACTGCTTGGGTCCGGATTTCGTGCTGATATAGGTGGTCACGATCGCCGTGATGGTGATGAGCAGTGCGATGAGCACCGCAGCCGTTGGCCAGTGCATTGTCTTTGCCTCTCAGAGGGTTTCGGATGCCTCTGCCCTTCACAATGCGATCGGCACGGCCGCGGCGGCAGAGCCCGAGGTCACCTCCGCGGCCCCCCGAGGTGGTGGCCTTCTACCCTCATCGGCGCCCCGCAATCCACGAGACGCCGAGCCCGGCCAGTTATGCAGGGTCCCGGCCCGGCCCGGCGTCCGGGCGGAGTACCGGCTTGTCCGGCGCGTCGAGTCTCGCAGACCCGAAAACAACAGTCCCGGAGGCCAAAGTCCCGGCGACCATGGACCAAAGTCACCCCGTCACCCCATCCTGCGGGGCACAAAGCCTCTAGCCTCGGCTATTCCCGCAGGTAGCGTCGATCATCGTGAAATCGCTTGCGCAACACCTACTGTGGTTCCTGCCGATGCTCTGGCTCGGCATGGTCCTGGCGATCTCGTTCCTCGAAGCACCGCTGAAATTCCGGGCCCCGGGCATCACCATCCCCCTCGGACTCGGCATCGGACGGCTCGTGTTCCGGGCGCTGAACACCGCCGAGACCCTGATCGCGCTCGCGCTCCTCGCCGCCACCACGGTGACCCGACCGAGCAATCCCGTCTGGTGGTGGCTGGGTTCGGCGGTCAGAGTACTGACCGTACAGCTACTGGCGGTCCGACCGATCCTTACCCGCCGCACCGACCAGGTGCTGGCAGGTGCGGAAGGCCCGAGATCGCGTGCGCACTACTGGTACGTCGGCCTCGAGATCGGCAAAGTCATCGCGCTGATCGGGCTGGCCTTGGCCGCCGCGCCCCGATAACAGCCATCCCGCCCCCTACGCGGTTCACCGTCCGGGCCATACAGGCCCGATCACACCCGACACCCGACACCGAAACCGGTGGTCCCACCGGCATCCACGAGGACGAATGCGCAGATGTCCACTCATGCAGAATGCTGCGCGTTTCATCGATCGTCGGCCCCGCTCGCGTGCACACCGCGGTGTCAATATAAATTCGGCAGACGAGTGCCGATACGACGGTTGAAGCGATCGTTCAATCCTTCCAGCGGTTCGCTCGCCGCCTTGGCTGCGTCCAAGCTTGTCGCCCAGACGGATTTCCCTGCAGCCACCCGGATCTCGTTCGCGAGGTCGCGAAGAGAGTCGTCGAACACCCTTGCCCGAAGAGAATCCATCTGCAGGATTGCCTCTGACCATCCAGTAGCAGTCGGTGTCTCCCATTTGCGCGATGGCCATGCTCTTGTCCGAGTGTGTCGTAGCCACTTCCTTGCAGATCGTTGCAAGGGATGTGACCAGCGATCCGACAATCACTCCTGCAAACCCGAAAACTGCTGCATCCACGGACATTTCGGGTCCCTACTGTGAGTTACAAAGCTCTGAGCAACCGCGGATCTTCAAGTATGGCGTGCGAGAGCGGCGGTCGCCGCGCGTCTGGCGTCGGATTCGCTCATGCGGCTCCGCATGGCTTCCTCTGTACACGGCAGGGTCCGTGCACAGAGGAAGGCGAGAAGGAGTCGGCGTTTGCTAAGCGGGAATCACGGACCGCAGGGACATCAGCCCTATCTCGGCGCATGCGTCGTCTTGTTCGGGCACGCCGCCGCTGACCGCGATCGCCCCGACCACGACATCGCCGTGGCGGATCAGGCGAGAACCCGCCCCTGCAACGATCGGCGTGCCCGCGACCGCGTCCAGCTGCGCGAACAGCGCCGGCCATGCCTGTTGCATGCGCACCAGCTCGCCGCCGTCGCGGTGGAACAGTGCGACGCTAGAAGCTTTCGCGGGGGCGATTCGTGCCGACAGCGGCGGGGCGCCGTCCATGCGATCGACCACCACCACGTGCCCCCCTCCGTCGACAATCGCGACCGTGACTCGGGCACCGAGCTCTACAGCGTGCGCGCGTACGCGGGTGCTGACAGCACGGGCTTGTTCGGAGGTCAGTGACATTGCTCCACCTCAATTCTCGTGGGCCGACCTGGCTGATCAGCAAGGCGGCTGTGCGAGCACATCGGCTCATCGGCGAAGCGATGGCCGCGGTCGACGGCCGCGCTTACCATTTCGCGATCCTCGCCGCACTCGAAGAATTCGGGTCCGACAGCCAAGTGCGGATCGGTCAACGGTGCGGCATCGACCAGAGCGATATGCACACAATGCTCAAGGAACTGACGGAGATGGGATACGTCGCACGCACTTCGGATCCCAACGATCGGCGCCGGAATCTGATCACGTTGAGCCGCACAGGCCGACAACGGCTGAATGAGCTGGACGCGGCGCTCTCCGGCGTCCAACGCGACCTACTTGACACATTATCGGCTTCCGAGCGAGACCAACTATGGAGCCTGCTCATCCGCCTGCTCGAGTAGATCATCCACAAGAGCGCATCAACACAGGTGAGCCCCGCCTATCCGGGGCGGGGCCCATGAGTTTGACGAATTGTCCAGCGCAACAGGGTGAGGTCACCGACCGGAGTAGTACTTGCCTTGTTCGCCGGGCGATTCGTACCTCGGCGGGCTGTACCAACCGATGCCGTTGCAGGTGCCGCATTTCCGGTATTTAACGTCTCGAAGTGCATCGGTACGTGTTGTGGGCGGGATCATTCTCTTTCCGGTGGCCTCACAGGAGGAGCAGGGCAGCCAATGCTTCGGCACGCCGGGTGGCCGCACTGGTTCGAATGCAGTCATGTCTCAAGGCTATGACAAATCCTGCACCGACCGTGGGGTGTTGATCATTCCGCAGTGTGCGAATCCGGCGGGGTCAGGACCGGGTGCGATGCAGGGTCATGGGTAGCAGGTCGTTGCGCAGGGTGGTGGCGCTTGATGGTGCGGCCGTGTCGAAGAGGATACATGCGGTGCCGAGGCCGAATTCGGACAGGTCGATGCGGAATGCCAGCGGGTCCTTCTCGTCGTCGGGATGCAGTGGAATACCGTGGAGTAGGGCGGGAATCGGGGTGAGGATGCGCAATATCGGAATGCCGCGGCGGATTCGGACGTCGACTCCCGCGCCGAAGGTCAGGCGGGCGCGGATGTCGCTGAGGGAACCTGCCATTCGGTAGCGGCCGCAGATGGCGGGCCAGACTGCGGGGCGGTGCGGTACGGCAGGGTTGATCGCGGGCTCGGGGACGCCGAGCAGACCGCCGAGCAGGTGGGAGGTTTCGGCGGGTAGCCAGAGCATGCCGCGGTGCGCGCCGGTCGCGAAGACGATGACGCCGATTCCGTCGTCGAGGGCGAGCCAGAGTTGCGAATCGAATCCGGGCAGGATGTCCTGGTGTTCGACGACTGCGTGGCCGCCCAGATCCTGGCGGAAGAACGCCAAACCCATGCCGGGCAGCCGTACCTCGGGCCGGTACTGCGGGGCGAACATGGTCGCGACCGTGTCCGGCCGCAACACGGTGCCGTGTGTGTTCGCGCCGCCGCCGAGCAGGGCGGCCGCGTAACGCGCCATATCGGCCATGGTGGAGTAGGCGGCCGAGGCACCGGCCGTCACCATCTCCCGATGCACCACCGCACGCGGGCCGCGGGCGCGCAGGGTGTATCCGGTGGCCAGCCGCGAGCGGGGCGTGTGCCATATCCCGAGATCGGTGGAGGTCATGCCCAGTGGGCGGAAGATGTTGTCACGCAGGTAGTTCGGTAGGTCGGTTCCGGTGACGTCGGCGATGATCTGTCCGAGTGTGGCGAAGCCGTGATCGGTGTAGATCCAGCGCGTGCCGGGTTCGGCACGCACGCGCAGTTCACCGCCGTAATACTCGCTCAGCGTGGGCATCCGGCGGCCCGGGTCGACGCTCTCGCCGAAGTCGGGGCGCAGCAACTGGGCCGGACCCAGCGTCTCGCCGAGACCGGAGGTGTGGGTGAGCAGTTGGCGGATGGTGGGCGGGCGGAAGCCCGCGGCGGTCAGCCGATAGGAACGCAGATAGTCGTGCGCGGGAGCGTCCGGATCGACGAGCCCGCGCTCGCACAGCTGCATGAGCGCGACGGCGGTGAACGTCTTAGTGATGGACGCGATCCGGAACACGGCATCCGGGGAGATCGGCCGTTGTTCGGCGATGTCCGCCACGCCGTGTGCGGCAAAGGATTCCAGTTCGCCACCGCGCACCACACCGGCCGCGAGCCCGACCGCCGCATGCCGGTTCAGTATCGCGCCGATGCGTTCGGACAATCCGAGATGAGCGAGGTCGTGCACGCCGACCACCGTCCTTTCACGAAGCGGTCGGCCGCCAGCGCCAGCCGGTGATGTCGGCGGGGTCGTCGCCGTAGCGGTGGATGTAGGACAGGGCGGATTCGCGCCGGGCCGTGAGCTCCGCGGTGAGTCCCGCGTGGTGCGCGGACAGTCGCGGCACCTCGGCGAGCGCGGCCGCGGCGAGGGTGTAGCGGTCGATGCCGTTCATGGCGCACATGGCGAACGGGGTTGTGGTGGTGCCGTTGTCGGTGAAGCCGTGGACGTGCAGGCCGTCGTGGCCGGGGCGGCGGTAGGCGATGCGGTGGATGAGCCAGGGGTAGCCGTGGAAGGCGAAGACGACCGGGGCGGCGGTGAAGATGTCGCGGTATTCGGGGTCGGAGATGCCGTGGGGGTGGCGGTCCGGCGGGAAGAGGCGGGCCAGGTCCACGACATTGACGACGCGAACGGCCAAGTCGGGCACCAGTTCTCGCAGCAGAGCGGCGGCGGCCATGGTTTCCTGGGTGGGGACGTCACCGGCGCAGGCCAGGACGACCTCGGTGGGGCGGTCCTGGTCGGCGCTCGCCCAGCGCCAGACGCTGAGGCCGCGCTCGCAGTGAACGCGGGCGGCATCGTCGTCGAGATATTGCAGGGCGGGTTGCTTTCCGGCGACGACGACATTGATCCGGCCCCGGCTGCGCAGGCAGTGGTCGAACACGTGCAGCAGGCAGTTGGCATCCGGCGGCAGGTAGACCCGGCTGACCTCGGGGCGCTTGCTGAGCACGTGGTCGATGAAGCCGGGATCCTGATGTGAGGCGCCATTGTGGTCCTGTCTCCACACGTGCGAGGTGATCAGGTAGTTGAGGCTGGGAATGGTTTCGCGCCACGGGAATTCGGCGGCCATGCGCAGCCACTTGGCATGCTGGACGACCATGGAGTCGACAATGTGGGCGAAGGCCTCGTACGTGGTGAAGACGCCGTGCCTGCCGGTGAGCAGATAGCCCTCGAGCCAGCCCTGGCACAGGTGCTCGGAAAGCACTTCGATGACCCGGCCGTCCGGGGACAGGTGGTCGTCCCCCGGTTCGCGGGTGCTGCGCCAGCGCCGTCCGGTCACCTCCAGGATCGCGTCGAGACGGTTGGAGGCGAGTTCGTCGGGCGCGAAGAACAGCAGATTGCGCGGATTGGCGACGAGCGTATCGCGCAGGTAGCCGCCCAGTACCCGGGTGGCCTCGGCCATTTCCGTTCCGGGCGAGGCGAATCCGAGGGCGTGGTCGGTGGGACTGGGCAGGCGCAGATCGATGCTGTCGTGTCCGTGCGCGGCGCGGTTCGCGCTCATGCGCAGGTGTTCGGGATGCAGTCGCGCGATCCGGTCCACGGGCCGCCCCTCCGCGTCGAACAACTCCTCGGGCCGGTAGGAGCGCAGCCACTTCTCCAGCTGCGCAAGGTGTTCGGGATTGTCGCGCACACCGGCCAGCGGCACCTGATGAGCGCGGAAGGTGCCTTCCACCGGCACACCGTCGACCACCGCCGGTCCGGTCCAGCCCTTCGGGGTGATGAGCACGATTATCGGCCGGTAGGGATCACGCGGCCCGGCGCCCTGTTCGGCGTCGTCGCGGATCCCGCGAACACGCGCCAGCGCCTCGTCGAGCACCGTCGCGTAGCGTTCGTGGACCTCGGCCGGATCCTTGCCCTCGACGTACATCGGCTCCCAGCCCTGTGCAGTCAGCAGGGCGTCGAGTTCGCCGCGCGACATACGCGACAGCAGTGTCGGATTGGCGATCTTGTAGCCATTGAGGTGCAGGATGGGCAGCACGGTGCCGTCGGTGATGCGGTCCAGGAACAGCGACCCGTGCCAGCTCGTGGCCAGCGCGCCCGTTTCGGCCTCGCCGTCACCGATCATGCAGGCCACCACGAGATTCGGATTGTCGAAGGCCGCGCCGGTCGCATGCGCCAGCGAGTAGCCGAGTTCGCCGCCCTCGTGAATGGATCCGGGCAGGTGCGGTCCCGCATGGCTGGGTACGCCGTCGGGAAAAGAGAACTGCCGGAACAACTCTCGTATCCCGGACAGGTTCTGCCCGACCTCCGGATGCCGCAGCGAATAGGTGCCTTCGAGCCAGGTCGCGGCGTTCAGAGCCGCCGCGCCGTGTCCCGGGCCCAGAACGAACAGCATTTCCTGGCCGGTGCGCATGATCGCGCGATTGAGGTGCGCGTAGGTCAGCGTCACGCCCGGCACGGTCCCCCAGTGCCCGATCAGCCGTCGCTTGATGTGCTCGGGCCGCAGCGGCTCGGCGAGCAATGGGTTGTCCACCAGGTAGATCTGCCCGGCGGCGAGGTAATTCGCGGCGCGCCACCACGCGTCCAGGTCGATCAGATCCTCGCGCAAACCGGTGTGGGCGCCGGACATGGTCATGGTCATGACTGGATTTCCTCTTCGCGATCGGGCCGCACCACCATGATCGGGCAGTGCGCGTGCTGGACCAGGGTGTGGGCGGTGGATCCGAGCAGCAGGCCCTTGAATCCGCCGCGGCCGCGATTGCCGACCACGACCAGTTGCGCGGTCTTCGACCAATCCAGCAGCGCCGCGGCCGGATCGTCCATGAACACCCGCCGGGTGATGTGCACCTCCGGATACTTCTCCTGCCAGCCCGCCAGGCGCTCGGCCAGCACTGCTTCCTCCACGCCTTCGAGACCGTTCAACGTCACCGTCGTCCCCCGGCCCGCGAATCTGCCCGTGTCCCAATCACTCCAGGCATGCACGGCCACCAATCCGGTGCGGCGCTCGGCCGCCTCGGCGAAGGCGGCCGCGATGGCGACCTCGCTGATCGGGCTGCCGTCGATGCCCACGACGACCGGACCGGAGTCCCGGATCACGGTGCCGTTCTTGTCCTCCGGCCGCACCACGATCACCGCGCCCTGCGCGTGGCTGGTCACCGCGAGCAGTGTGGAACCCAGGTGGGCGGTCGTGCCGATGGTCCCGGTGGCGCCTCGGACGACCGCATAGGCCTCGGCGCTGCGCTCGATCAGCAGCTCGGTCCCGGTATCGGAGGTCATGGACGTCGACACCCGCAGATCGGGCCGACTGTGCAGGGCTTCGGCGCGGGCGTGCGCGAGCAGGGCGCGGCCGTGGGCCCGCAGGCTGTCGACGACCTGCGGGATGATCACCTCGTAGGGTCCGAAGACACTGCCCGCGGCAGCCAGTTCCAGGCCGTGCACGATGCACAGCTCCCGGTCGCGCGCGGCCGCGTAGTCCGCGGCCCAGTGCAGTGCGCGTTCGGATCCCGCGGATCCGTCCACCCCGACGACCACGGCGGAGGAGGCCAGTCGGTGCGGGTCATGGTCCTGGTGTGTCATCGTGACCTCCGATATTCCGTGGGTTGTCGGTGTTCCGGCGAACCGGTCAATTCACCGTAGAAAGACCGGGCGGGTCCGTTCTGCGGTCTCTCGTCACCGGTCCGGGGACGAAAGGCCCACGGCCGGAAGCGGGATGCGCACGGTGGTACCGGCCGCCAGCAGTTCGGTGCGGCCGTCGCAGTGGATCTCCACCGGGTCCGCGGTGCCGGGATCGGCGCCGATCTCGAGCTCGCTCGCGCTGATGCGGACGGTGAGGCGGTGCCCCCGGTAGACGATGGGAAACCTCAGGATGCCCAGCTCGCTGGGCCAATGCGGGTGAAAGATCAGCCGGTCGGCGCGGATCTCCATACCGGTGAAGCAGCGCTGCACCAGGTCGATGCTGCCCGCCATGGCGCCCAGGTGGATGCCCTCCTCGGTGGTGCCGCCCTGAACGTCGGCCACATCGGATTCCAGCACGCGCGCGAAGAAGTCCATGGCCTGGGCGCGGTTGGCCCGCGCCAGCACCCAGGCGTGCACCAGTGCGCTCAGCGTGGAGCCGTGGGAGGTGCGCGCCAGGTAGTAGTCGATGGTCCGCGGGATCATCTCACCGGGCAGTGCGTAACCGAGCCGGTCGAGTACCTCGCGCAGTTCGTCGGACGACAGCAGGTAGAACAGCATGAGCACATCGGCCTGCTTGGCGGCCTTGTAGCGGTTGACGTCGTCGCCCTCCGCCTCGAGGATGCGATCCAGGCGCTGGATGTCGCCGTAGCGGCGGCGGTAGCCGTCCCAATCCAGTTCGGCCAGTTCGTCGTAGCCCTCGAACTGGCTGATGACCCCGTCGTGGAACGGTACGTACATGCGCCTGCTCACATGCTCCCAGCGCGCCGGCTCCGCGGGCGAAACCGCCAGTGATTCCAGCAATTCCGCCCGCGCCCGCGGGGTCAGCCGGTCCAGCGCCTCGAGCGCCCGCATGAGCGTCCACACCGCCATCACATTGGTGTAGGCATTGTCGTCGACGCCCGCGCCGGGTGCGCGGGGCGATCCGGTGTGGAATTCGTCGGGGCCGATGACGCCGCGCAGGTGATAGCGATCGTGGGCGGGATCGTAGTCGGCCGCGCTGGACCAGAACCTCGCGATCTCCACCAGCAGCTCCGCGCCCCGGCCGGTCAGGAATTCGATATCCCCGGTGGCCTGATAGTACTGCCACACGTTGTAGGCGACGGCGCTGCCGATATGGCGGGCGCGCGCGCTCGGGTCCGGATTCCAGTGTCCCGACAGCGGATTCAGATGCAGCAGCTGGCTCTCCTCGCGGCCGTCGCTGCCGGATTGCCACGGGAACATCGCACCCTTCAGTCCGGCCGCCGTGGCCGCGCGCCGCGCCTCGGGCAACCGGCGGTGCCGGTAGCACAGCAGCCCTCGGGTCAGATCGGGGAAACGCGGATTCAGCAGCGGGAAGACGAACAGCTCGTCCCAGAACACGTGCCCGCGATACGCCTCGCCGTGCAGGCCGCGCGCCGGGACGCCCACGTCCAGATCGGCGGTGTGCGGGGACAGGGTCTGCGCCAGGTGCACCAGATGCAGCCGCATGACCCGCACCGCGCCGTCGCCATGGCCGTCGAGGTCGATGCGCAGCCGGTCCCACAGGTGTTCCCAGGCGGCGGTGTGGCGTTCGAGCAGGTCGGCGAATCGTCCCGCGGTGTCCAGCCAGCGGGCGGCCGCATCGCCCGGCGCGGACACGGCATGGTCGCGGCCGGTGGCGATGACCGCGACCTTCTCCAGGACGACCGTGTCCCCGGCGTCCATCGCGACACTGTGGTCGTGTCCGATACGTCCGTCGCCGTCGATGAGTTCCGTTGCGGGACGGAGCTTCACGCCGTCGCGGTGCAGGGTACCGCGCGCCGCGGTGGCGATCGGTATCGCGGACTGCGTGGTCCGGGTTTCCAGCAGCACCGATTCGGCCGAGAGCTGGCGTGCGGACACCGTCTCCAGATGCGTGTGCGACAACTCGCGGTAGCGCGCCACCAGGTCGTTACTCACCGAACCGTCGACCGCGGACCGGAAAATCGCTGTCCCCGACCAGTTCTCGGCGGTCACCGCGGTCTCCAGCGCGCACAGGTGCGGTTCGTGCATGGACGCGAAGCGGCGCTGGCGCACCCGCGTGATGCGGCCGGTGGCGTCGCGGAAGCGGATCCGCCGTTCGAGCACCGCCCGCCGCAGATCGAATTCCTGCCGGTAGGAAAGCAATTCGATGCTGTCGAGGTCGAACCAGTCGCCGTCGCCGATACGGAAGGTCACCGGCAACCAGTTGGGCAGATTCACCATGCTCTCGTTGTCGATCGTGCGCCCGGCGACGCGGTCGTCGAGCCGGTTGCCGACGCCCGCCACATAGGTGCCCGGATAGTGCCGCTCCCCCGCCACCGATTCCGGCGCCGCGCCGCGGACTCCCAGATAGCCGTTGCCCACCGTGCACAGGGCCTCGCGCAGCCGCTCGTGCGCCGGTTCGTAACCGTCGAAGCTCAGCACCCAGGAATCGGAAGCGGCGGTCTCGGCCGCGGTGCTCAACTGTTCGGCCAGGCGATCCAGCAGGATCCGGACGCCGGAGGGCCCCGGCACCGCGAACCGGGCGGCGGTGCGGCGGTCGCCGTTTTCGCCGTGCCGCACCACGATGGACTGGCCGTCGGCGGCCACGGCGTCGAAGGCGTCCTCGTCGGTGAGATCGTCGCCCAGGTAGACCGGCAGCACCGAGACGGTCAGATGCCCGAGAATCCAGCGCAGGGCGGAGCCCTTGTCCCAGTCGATATCCGGCCGCAGTTCGACCACCTTGCGCCCCGGGGTCACCCGCAGGCTCTGTTTGGCGGCCAGTTCGTGCACAGCCGAGACCACCGTCGCGACCTGGTCGGCGGCGACCTGCCGGTAGTGCCAGGATTCCCGCAATGTCCGACAGCCGTCCGCGCAGTTCCGCGGCCGCCTCGGCGAGGGCCTGTTCCGCGCCCGGGGCGGCGTCGTGAATATGGGTGGTCCCGTCCGGGGCGCGCAGTTCGAACCCGTGACAGCCCGCGTACCAGAGTCCGTCGACGCCGACCCGGGCCCGCAGATCGTCGAGTTCACGGCCGCTGACTATTGCGACCGGGCACCGCGCCGCCAGCCGCTCGAGCGCGGCCGCGGCCCCGTCCACGAGGGTGGCGGCCCCGGGTGCGGGCACGATCTCCGACAGGGTGCCGTCGAAATCCAGGAGTACCGCGATCTTCTCGGTATCGAGCAGATCGCTGATGCGCACCCACGATGTCAGCGCGTCCGGTACCTCCGACATGCGCCGGAATCCGATCCGCAAGGCCACCTCGGCGAGATCGTCCACGACGATGTCGGCGCCGCGGTCACGCAGTCGCTGCGCGTGATCGCCGCGGTTCACGCCGATCACCAGCCCGAATCCGCCCGCCCGCCCGGCGGCGACCCCGGCCTCGGCGTCCTCGATCACCACCGTGCGGCCCGGCTCCGCGCCCAGCCGCCGGGCAGCCTCGAGCAGCATGTCCGGATCGGGTTTGCCCGCCAGCCCGAGTTCCTCGGCGACGATGCCGTCCACGCGCACCGGGAACAGGTCCCCGATACCGGCCGCCCGCAGCACCTCGGCGCAATTGCGGCTCGCCGAGAACACCGCCACCCCGATGCCCGCCGTCTGCAACCGGCGAATCAGCGCGACGGTCGAGGCGAAGGCGGGCACGCCGTCGCGGTCGAGCCGCTCCTTGAACAGGCGGTCCTTCCAGTTGCCCAGCGCACACACGGTACCGGCGTCCTCGGCATCGCAGGGATCGCCCCACGGCAGCGAAATACCGCGGGTGGCAAGGAAATCGGCGACCCCGCGATAACGCGGCTCCCCGTCCACCGACCGCAGATAGTCCGCGGCGGTGAACGGTGCGTGATCCTCCCCCGCCGCCTCCGGCCGCGCCGCCAGGAACCGATCGAACATCTCCGTCCACGCGGCGGCATGCACCGACGCGCTATCGGTGACGACACCGTCCATATCCAGGATGACGGCGTCGTGATGGCGCGAATCGATCACCGGCACAGTCCATTTGCTCTCGGTCACGAGTCCAAGGGTGGGCATCGGTGACCGATGGTCCTAGAGTCGGAGGTCCCGGCGTGGGCGGCGTTGGGCCACCCCCGCGATCATCGGTGGCCTGTGTCCCCGGTCCAGGGACCAAGGGCCCCTGTCTCCGGCGCCCGACCCTTCTAGCGTGGGCCTATGAGTCCAGTACCCACGCACGAAACCGTCGAACTCGCCGTCGGCAGAGCCGGTCGCGCGCCCTCGCTGCACAACAGTCAGCCGTGGCGGTGGGTATTCGACGGGTCGGTGCTGCACTTGTACTCCGTTTCCGGCCGCCTGCTGCACGCGGCCGATCCGTCGGGTCGGCAGTTGCTGATCAGCTGCGGTGTGGTGCTCGGCCATCTGCGTGCCGCGCTGGCCGCGGAGGGCTGGGATACCCGGGTGGCCTACTTCCCGGACCCGGCCCATCACGTCCATGTGGCGACGGTGTCCTTCGAGCGCGCCCGCTTCGTCACCGATGCCGATCGCGACCGCGCGAACGCCATCGAGCGGCGGCGCACCGACCGGCTGCCGTTGCTGGCCCCGGCGAGGTGGCGGGAGTTCGAGGTCGTGCTGCGGCTGCTCGTCGATCCGCGCGATGCGCTGCTGACCGTGCTGCCCGCGAGTACCGGCGCGGAACTTGCCCGCGCCTCCCGGCTGGTCACCAGCCTACGCCGCCACGACACTCCCTATCAGGCCGAGTTACATTGGTGGGCAAGCGATTCACCCGCCTCGGCCGGTATCCCGCCCGACGCCCGGATCTCCGCGGGCGAGCGAGCGCGTGTCGCGGTGAGCCGCGCTCTGCCGACGACGAGCGCCCCGGACCGTCGGACCGAGATCGCCGGTGACGAGGCCGTGGTGGCGGTGCTGTCCGCGGGTGACACCCCGGAGGAGTTGGTCCGCTGCGGCGAGGCACTGTCCACGGTCCTGCTCGAATGCACGGTCATCGGCTACGCCACCTGCGCGCTGACCCATCTCACCGAACTGCCACCCAGCCGGGCCGTCGTGCGTGCACTCACCGGCCGCCCGGAGCAGCCTCAGATCCTGATCAGGATCGGCACCGCGCCCGCCGATGCGACGCCCCCGCCGCCGACCCCCCGACTGCCCGTGAGCGAGATATTCGAGGTCGTGCCAACCCCTCCGCACGTGTGGTGATCCCACTGAGGCGGGTGGTGGCCCGGGTGCGGCACCCCCGATTCGAGTTGGATCTTCGAGTTGGTCCGAGGCTGTACGCTACTCGCCGCGGGTGCCGCCGTCACGCCATTGTGGCAGGGCCGCCCGTCCAGGCGACGCCGTTGTCGCCCCGAGTAATTCGAGAGTTCGAGCTCTGCCTCTATTCTTCGCCCGGCATCCGCCCGACGGCAGGATCCATGGTCATTTCCGGAGGGCAACGCTGCCTCGGATTCCGCGTACCCGGGACCGTCGATCCCGGGTCTTTGGTCCTATTCGCAGGTCGACGCCCGGCTACCCCGGTTGACCGTTCCCGCCCACCGCGTGTTCGAGCAGCAGGCGCCGTTCGGCCGCGGCCACCATTCGCCTGGTTCGATGCACCGCGTCGGGTGCGACCGAGATCGAGGTGATGCCCATGCGGACCAGGTGTTCGGCGAATTCGGGGCGGGTCGAGGGGGCTTGGCCGCACAGGGAGGAGGTGATGCCGTGGCGGCGGGCGGTGGCGATGATGCGGCCGATGGCGTCGAGGACGGCGGGGTCGGCTTCGTCGAACAGTTCGGCGCAGTCCTCGGAATCGCGGTCCACGCCCAGCATGAGCTGGGTGAGGTCATTGCTGCCGATGGAGACGCCGTCGATGCCCATTCCGATGTATTCGGGCAGCCAGTGCACCACCGAGGGCACCTCGGCCATGACCCAGCGGTGCATGCCGCGCTGGCGGCCCAGCGGGCTGGTGTCGACCAGGCGCAGGCATTCCTCCAGTTCCCAGCGGGTGCGCACGAACGGAATCATCAAGTGCAGGTTCGGGGTCCGCTCGCGCACTCGCGCCAGGGCCGCCATCTCGAGCCCGAACAGCTCGGGCTGGCGGACGTAGCGGTAGCAGCCGCGGAAGCCGATCATGGGATTGTGCTCGATCAGTTCGTACTGTCTGCCGCCGTCGAGCCCGCGGAATTCGTTGCTGCGCATGTCGATTGCCCGATAGACGACCGGCCGGGGCGCGAAGGCCGAGGTGATGCGGTGCAGTGATTCGGTCAGGCGCTGCACGAACAGCTCGCCCTCACCGCGCGCGATCAGATCGCGGGGGTGCCGCCCGCCCAGCGCCTGGACCAGCAGCACCTCCGCGCGCAGCAGGCCGACGCCGTCCACGTCCTGGGCGGCGACGCGTTCGGCGGATTCGGGCAGCGCGAGATTGACGTAGACGTGGGTGCCGGTGGTCTCCGCGGGCGCCGGTCGCGCCATCGGCGCGGCGGGCGCCGCGGTCACGGCGGGCGCGGGCGCACCGCTCGCGGTGCGGACCTGGCCCGCCGAACCGTCCACCGTCACCTCCATGCCATTGGTGAGATCCGTTGTGGCCGTGCGCGCCCCGACCACACACGGCACGCCGAGCTCGCGCGCCACGATCGCGGCGTGGCAGGTCATACCGCCGCTGTCGGTGACCACCGCGGCGGCGCGGGACATGGTGGGCAGCCAATCGGGATTGGTCATCGGCGCGACCAGCACCTCGCCGTCGCGCAACTGCCCGCCCTCCGCGGGCGAGCGCAGCACGCGCACCGCGCCGTTCGCCTGCCCGGGCGCCGCCGCCAGCCCGCGCACCAGCACCAGTCCCGGAACCGCCCGCGCCATGGGCTGTTTCACCTCGGCGTCGGGCAGCGTGGTGATCGGGCGGGCCTGCACCAGCCACAGTCCGCCGTCGTCGATGGCCCACTCCACGTCCTGCGGGAGTCCGCCGTGGTGCTGCTGCACCCGCAAGGCCAGCCGCGCGATGGCGATCGCCTGATCCTTGGTGAGCACCGGTGTCATCGTCTCCTGATCGGTCAGCTCCCGGCGCCGGTCTCCCTCCGGTCCGGCCTCGATGGCGAAATCCTGCTTCCCGGGACGGGTTTCCAGCAGGGTGAGCCCGTGCGCGTCGAGGGTGTAGGTATCGGGTTCCACCGCGCCGGACACGACGACCTCGCCCAGGCCGCGGGCGGCGTCGATGATCACCCGATCGCGCCGCCCGGTGGCCGGTTCGGCGGTGAACGCCACGCCCGCGCTGTGCGCGGGCACCATGCGCTGCACCACCACCGCCATGCTCGGCCGGTCGGCCAGTCCGCGGCGCGCCCGATAGGTCAGGACCCGGGGGCTGAACAGCGAGGCCCAGCATTCCCGGAGCGCGGTGAGCAAGGGTTCGTCGCCGCGAATATTGGTGCGCGAGAAGTTCATTCCCGCGAACGAGGTGGATGCGCCGTCCTCACCGATCGCCGAAGAGCGCACGGCGACCGATACCGCGTCACCGAGGTGGTGGTAGGCCGACACGACGGCGTCGCGCACGGCGGGGCCCAGCGGCGACTCGTGGACGAGTTCGCGCATCCGGCGGCACATTTCGTCGAGCTGCCGCTGCCGCGCCGGATCGGCCGATACGGCCGCTCCGAGGGCCTGATCGTGGAGGGTGTTCAATTCCGCGCCGTGCGGGCCCGCTCCGATCACGTCGTCATAGCTGGACTTCAGGATCACGAATCCCGGTGGCACCGGCAGTTTCGCCGCGACCAGCTCGCCCAGATTCGCCCCTTTGCCACCGGCCCGGTCGGCATCGGCCAACCGCAGTTCCGCCAGTTCCGCCACATAGTCGCCCATCACGGCTCCGATCCCTCGACTGTCGTTACAGCCAGCGTCTCCGGTCGCGCCGCCGGGTGTGAGGGGCGAAGGTCCTCGTGCGCGGCGGCGATGGGCCCGAGCGGAATCATCGTCAGCGGGCCTCCGTGGCGGCCGCATGATCACGGCCGCCGGAAACGCCCGGGTGCGCGGCGGTCTCGCGCAGGCTGTGCAGTGCCGCATCCAGCAGTCGCCGGGCCTCGAAGGCCATCAGGCGCAGAGACCCTTGGGACGTGGCGCCGACCAGGACTGCGGGGTCGGCGGCCTCCACCAGGAAGCCCGTCTCGTCGGCGCGAATCACCACAGTGCACGGCAGCAGCAACCCGGCCTGCCGGTCGGCGTCGAGCGCCTGGTAGGCCAGCCGCGGATGGCAGGCGCCCAGGATCAGGTAGTCCTCGATGTGCTCGCCCAGGCGCTCGCGCAGGACGGACTGGACGTCGATTTCGAACAGTATTCCGAACCCCTTTTGCCGCAAGGCTTCCCGCGTCCGGGTGACCGTCTCGGCGAATCCGGTGTCGAGATGCACGACGAGAGCGGGCGCGGGCGCGATGGGAATACGGATCTCGGTGATGAGCTCGCGCGGGTTGCGCACCTCGTCCGGTCCGACGAGATAGGACTCCGTGGGCGGTCCGATCGGCCGGTAGCCGGAGTCCCGCAGCCATTCGCGCAGTGCGCGATAGGCGGCGTCGAGATCGCGATAGCTGCCGCGATGGCAGGTGCGAGCGACCAGGGTGGCGGGCTGGATGTCGATGTGGCCGCCGGAGGCGGGCCCGAGATTCGGCGCCGGTTCCACCGGCAACCCGAAGTCGACCACGACAGCATCGGACACGGGCAACTCGTGGTGGAAGGTGATGCTCGGCGCGCCATTGGAGATGAGCCCGGCGCGCGCCGCCACACCGGCCAGCTCCAGCATTCCGCTCATGATCCCGTCGCTGAGCAGATCCGAACGTATCTCGTGCGGCACCCGCAGCACGGTCTGTGGTGCGGTTTCGCACAGGCTCACTTGGTATTGCATGACACATCGCCTCTCTCAACGGGTTCCGTTTCAGACTCCCGCCGGGAGCGGTCGCACCCACAGAGGACAAGGTCCCGCTCCACCGAGCAGAACGCAGTGTGATTGCCGCATCCGGCCACGCGCCGCGGTTGCGCGGTCCCGGGCCATCGCACAGTTACCTACTGCTCTGGTGCGCACGTCCAGTTACCGGAGTTGGGGGACTTTCGTCTCTGTCCGGCGGCGGCATCGCATGCTGCCATGTACAGTGACCTTGCCGAAGCCGACTTGTTCGAGAGGATTGTTTGTCGTGAGCGGATTCCCCCACGCTGCCGGGACTCGTGGGGCCGTGGACCTGACGCGCGACGAGGCGATGCGCCTGCTGGCGGGCGTCCCGTTCGGGCGCGTGGTCTACACCCGCGAGGCGCTCCCGGCCATCCGCCCCGTCAACCATGTCGTCGTCGACGACGAGATCGTCATCGTGCGCACCCGGCTCACCACGCGCCTCACCTCCACCGTCCGCGCCGATACCCATGTCGTGGTCGCCTACGAAGCCGACGAGATCGATCCGGTCCGGCGCGCCGGTTGGTCGGTGGTCGTCACCGGAATCGCTCGCCCGGTCACCGATCCGGATCGGTTGGCCCGGTACGAGCGACTGCTGCGGCCGTGGGTGGGCGGCGACCCGGACAGCGCCATCGCCACCGAACCGACCCTGGTGACCGGTGTGCGGCTCGTGCCGGACGAGCGGCTCAGCGCCTGAGGGACGCCGCCCGCTAGCGCGAACCCGGATGCTCGCTACGGAGTTTCGAGGCGAAGACCGCTGCCTGAGTACGGCGTTCCATGCCGAGTTTGGCGAGCAGCCTGGAGACATAGTTCTTCACGGTCTTCTCCGCGAGGAACATGCGTTCCGCGATCTGGCGATTGGTCAGGCCCTCCCCGAGCAGATCGAGCAGGGTGCGTTCCTGGTCGGTGAGATCGGCCAGCGGGCCGTCGGGCCGGGCGCTGCGGCGCAGCCGTTCCATGAGCGCGGCGGCGGCGCAATTGTCGAGCAGCGAGCGGCCCGCACCCACCTCCTTGATGGCCTTGGCCAGTTCCATGCCCTTGATGTCCTTGACCACATACCCGCTGGCTCCCGCAAGGATCGCGTCGAGCATGGCCTGCTCATCGGTGAACGAGGTCAGGATCAGGCAGCGCAGATCGTCGAGGCGGGACAGCAGTTCGCGGCACAGTTCGATGCCGTTGCCGTCGGGCAGGCGGACGTCGAGCACCGCGACATCGGGGCGCAGCGCGGGGATGCGGGCCAGGGCCTCGGCGACATCGGAGGCTTCGCCGATGACGGTGAGTTCCGGATCGGATTCGAGCAGGTCGACCAGTCCGCGGCGTACGATCTCGTGATCGTCGACCAGAAATACCTTGGTCATGGCTTTTCCCATCGTCGCCGGGGTGATGAAGACAACCATAACCCTGTCCAGCGATCCGGACAGAAGGCCCAAAGTCACTTGATCTTGAGACTTCGAGCACCGCCGCGGCGAGCTCAGCGGGCCAGGGTGAAGATGTCGGCCAGCGGGCGACGAGGCGTCGGCGGGACCGATTCGCCCGGGGGGACGACACCGATGCGGATGACGAGCTGCGGTGTACCGCGCTCGTGGGTGGCCCGCGCGAGCATCGTACGGTCCGAAAAGATTTCGGTGAGGTGGGTGAGCGGACAGGTACCCAGTCCGGCGACGGTGCATTCGAGCAGCACCGCCGAGAGCGCCTCACCGGTGCGCAGCCAATCGGCGATGGAGTCGCCGGGCGAGCTGAACACGACCAGGCGCGCGTGATCCTCGACTCCGGCGCGGCGCGTGGAGGGCGGCGTGACGGGGAAGGCGCGGCCCACCCCGACCCGCCCGTACTCGGAGGCCGAGACTAGCGCATCAGCCGGAACCCCCTCCACATCATCGGAATGCCCGGCCCACCAGTCGATTTCGGCCTGATACATGAGGTCGTAGCGACGCAACGCGGCGGACTGCTCCGAGGCCATGGCCAAGCGCGGCCGGACGTACTCGTCGAGAGCGTCGAGTTCGATGTAGTGCGGTGAGGCGAGCATGCGCAGCCGGTGCGCCAGCGCGTCCCAGCCCTCCGGCGCGGTCATCGGCAGCCGGTCGGTGCGGCGGCGCTCGATGACCCCGGCCCGGGCCACCAGGCCCGCGGGCGGATTCGGCCACGGCCGGAAAGCGATCTCCGCCAGGTACTCCGGGTGCGCCGGATCGGGCACGCGCACCGTATCGGTGTGCCAGCCCAGTGCGCCGAAGACCGTGCGGGCGTGATGCAGCATGGCGCCGCAACTGATGATCATCTGCCTGCCGTTCGGATCGGCGCTGGCCAGCAACCGATCCGGATCGGTGTGCAATTGCAGTTTGTCGGCGGCCAGCACCCAGCGCCACGGCTGGGTGTTGTGCACCGACGGTGCGCGGGCGGCCCGCCGCAGCGCGGCGCGAATCGTCCGATGAGCCGGAAGGGATGCCGGGGCGGGAACCGGAGTAGCGGTCATACCCCGGGTGTGCTCGGGGAGACGGTGTCCGGATACGGGCCTTCCTCCCGAGTCTCCAGGCTGTTGGTCACCGCCGCCGCCTGCAGGCGTTCGGCGCGCGCCTTGATGCCTTGCAGCATCTTGGCTTCCATGACGAGGCTGCCCGGCTCCATGACCATCGTGAACCCCAGCCGCGCGGGCCAGGACATCCCCTCGGTGGAGATGCGGTTGCGGCTCACCAGCCGGGTGCCGCCGGTCGTCGGGTACAGCCCGAAGGCCCACGTCCAGTGGTGGTCCTCGGAAGCGAAGACCAGACTGTGACCGCCCGGGTCGAGAATCGCCACCCGCATGCGCGGTCCGTCGTCCCCCATCGGCATGACGTCACCGACCGCGAGGTGCTGGAATTCCGGCAGAATGCGGTCGGCGCTGTGCATGTTCAGGCCGAACAGGTTCTCGATCCAGTCGTAGGTGTAGGCCCCGCCGCGCCCGGGCCCCAGCTGAACCAGCCACGGCCAGATGCGCTCCGGATCCGCGGCGACGGTAATGGCCCGGGTGGTGACGACATCGGGCGCGCCCAGCAGGCCGTCGCCGGGCATGGCCCGCGCCACCTCGTCCGCGCTCGCGCCCCAGGTCAGGCATTTCCGCCGCGCCAGCAGCGGATACCCGGCCATCAACCCCACTGCCGCCGAGGCGATTCCGACCGCGCCCGCGGTGATTTTGCGCATGATCTCCTGCTTTCGCTCGAGGATTACCCGCTGATCATGTGCCGCGCGCCCGTCCGGCGTCAGAGGCGGAAGTCGCGGCCCAAGGCCAGCCATTTCGATGACCTTCGACCGTCCCGGTCGGCATGGCAGCGGTGGATTCTCGATGCAACAGCTATCCATCCAGCCACCGGAAGGCAGCATCATGGCTGATCGAACGGGCCGAAGCGCGATCGTCACGGGCGGCGCCCGTGGCATAGGCGCGGCGATCGCGACCGCCCTGGTGAAGGAAGGCTTCGGCGTCACCATCGCCGATATCCTCGTTCACGACGGCGAGAAGCTGGCCGAATCCCTCGGCCGGGCAGCGCGTTTCCATCGCCTGGACGTGACGTCCGACGACGACTGGCAGCGCGTGCTCGACGAGACCGTGAACGAGTTCGGGCCCCTCGGCGTGCTCGTCAACAATGCGGGCATCGTGGATTTCGGCACGGTGGAGTCCGAATCCCCGGCCATGTTCCGGCATGTCGTGAACGTCAATCTGTACGGGCCGTGGATCGGCATGCACCTCGCGGCGCCGCGCATGCGGCAGGCCGGTGGCGGCGTCATCGTGAACGTCTCCTCGACCGCCGGTTTGATGGGCTATGCCGGAATCAGCGGCTACGTCGCAAGCAAATGGGGCCTGCGCGGCCTGACCAAGGCCGCGGCGCTCGAGTTGGGGGCGGCCGATATTCGCGTGTGCTCGGTGCATCCCGGCCCGATCCACACCCCGATGACCGCGGGCATGGACGACTCGTTCGCCGCGGCGCAACCGCTGCCGCGGTTCGGTGAACCGGACGAGGTCACGGCCATGGTCCGCTTCCTGGTCACCGAGGCCACCTACTCCACCGGATCGGAATTCGTCGTCGACGGCGGCGCCACCGCCGGGCAGGCGCCGGTCGTCACCGCAGGAGGGGACCACTCATGAACAGCCTCATCCTGGTCGCCTACGCATCCCGGTACGGGTCGACCCGCGAGATCGCGGAGCATCTGGCGGCGACGCTGCGCTCGGCGAATCTCACCGTGGACTGCCGTGCCATGGACGAGGTGGACGATATCGCGGGCTATCGCGGGCGCGCCGTTCTACTACGGCCGCTGGCCGCGCGCGGCCCGGCGCTTCCTGGGGCGGTTCGGACCGACGCTCACCCATCGTGACGTCGCGCTGTTCGCCACCGGGCAGGTCGATCCGCGACAGCCCGAGGCCGAGGCCCGTGCGCAACTGGATCAGCTACTGCGCCACTACGATTGGCTGCGCCCCACGGCGGTGGCAATGTTCGGCGGACGCTGGGATCCGGCGCTGCTCACCGGCTGGCATCGCCTGCTGCGCCGGATGCCCGCCTCCCCATTGCGCGTGCTTCCCGCCGCGGACCTGCGCGACTGGGCGGCCATCGACCGCTGGGCCGCCGTCATCGAGAAGAAGACCAGATCCCGCTTCGCCCAACCAGGTTCGAGCCCGTCCGCTCGCGACTCCGGATCCCGCGCCGGCGCCTCGCTGTCCGCGATCGGCGAGTACGTCAACGATCAGCAGCGAGAACCGCTGCACCGCACCACCACTGACACACCACGCAAGGAGAAGGAGCAATGATGCGCTGGTACGACCACGATATGAACGGCTGGGGCTTCGCCGGAATGGGCGTGGGCATGCTGTTGTTCTGGGCCCTCATCATCGCGGGCATAGTCCTCGTCGTGCGGCTCACCGCCCGCGACTTCGACCGCCCGGCAACCCCGCACGAGCCGCCCACCGCGGAGGCGGTGCTGGCACAGCGCTTCGCGCGCGGCGAGATCGACGACACCGAATACGCTCGCAGGCTGGCCGTACTGCGCGGGCAGCCCGCGAAGTAGCAGTCTTCGGCCGCGATGCCGATCGATTGCGGCGACCCCGCGGCCTCGTGGCCGCGGGGTCGCACTTGTCCGACGCGGGGCAACACTGACTCGCGGGCGCACCGCAGGGCGTGGATTACCGCACGGCACCGGCGGATTCGAGGGTTCGCAGGACGGTGTCCAACGGTAAGCGCGGAGTCGCCGGTATCGGATCGGCGCCGACAGCGGCCCACCCGAGGCGGACGATGAGCTGCGGATAGCCCAGATCGCCCAGTAGAGCCGTGCGGATGCGCTCGCGGGTCTCGGCCAGCTCGAGCGGTTCGGTCACAGGGCAGGTCGCCAATCCCCGCGCGGTGGCCTCGAGCAGCACCGCGCTGGTGGATTCTCCGGCGCGCAGCCATGCCCGCAGATCGTTGGACGCGGTGCAGATCAACAGCATTCGGGAGGACTCGACGGTGGCGGCGACCGCCGACTCCACCTGGCCGGGATTGCCGAAGGGGCGAACCGTCGGATCGGCGGCGCTGACCGCATTGCGGGCGGGCACGCCCAGCGGGTCGGCGTAATGGCCGCTCCAGGAAGCGAGTTCGGCGCAATAACGCGGATCCGCGGCGTGCTGTGCACCGGCCTGTGCGAACGCTCGTCGCAGCCGGGTGTGCTCACCGGTGGTATCCACGGCCCGGATGCTCACACCCGGCGCGATGCCCGCCGCCATGACCGCGGCCAGCTGCCGCTCGGACACCTTCCGCGCACCGTAGCGACGGCGGTCGCTGCGGCGCATGGCAATGGCGCGGGCCAGGCGCCGCGACTCCGCATCGGGTGCGGCGGGCTCGAACTCGATGGCCGCCAGATGCCGCGCATCGAAGGGATCGGGCAGGCTCCACACGCGCGAGGCCCAGCCGGAGGCCCGCATCGCCACCCGCAGATGATGCAGGGCCGCACCGCAACTCAGCAGCAGCTCGCGCCCGTCCGGGTCCACGTGTGGCAGCTGGCGGCCGGTGTCGGCATGCAGATGCACGGTGGTGTCGGCCAGGCGCCACCGCCACGGCTGGGTGTTGTGCACCGACGGCGCACGGATCGCGGACTCCAGTGCGGCACGGATGGTCTGGTGATCGGGCTGACGGCCGGACATGGTTCCTCCTGGAAACGGATGTACCGAGCATCACACCGAGCCATGCCGCACCCCAGGGACCAAGGTCATGGACCGCCGGGCCGTCGGCCCCGATCCCGGTCCGGTGATTGCGCGTGCGGCCCGAGCCGATGCAACACTCGTCGGGTGAACCCGTTGCGCCGCCTCAGCCGTGTCGTGGTGGCGTTCGTGTGCGTGGTGCTCGCGGGCACGGCCGGATACGTGCTCCTGGGGTTCGGCGTGCTCGACGCCCTGTATCAGACGGTGACGACGATAACCACGGTCGGTTTCCGCGAGGTTCATCCGTTGAGCCCGGTGGGTCAGGTGTTCACCATGGCGCTCATTCTGGTGGGCGCGGGCACGGTGTTCTACATGTTCGGTCTCCTGCTGGAGGCGCTCATCGAAGGACATCTGCGCAAGTACTTGGAACGGAGACGGATGGATCGCCGGATCGATCGGATGCGCGGACATGTCATCGTCTGCGGCTGGGGACGCGTGGGGCGCTCGACCGCGCAGTACCTGCACAGCCTCGGCGAGACGATCGTGGTCATCGACAAGGACCCGCAACGATTGCGCGACATCGAATTCCCCCACATCCTCGGCGATGTCACCGATGACAGCGTGCTCGCCGCGGCGGGCATCGAACACGCTCGTGCCCTGATCGCCGCGCTCGACAGCGATGCAGACAATGTCTACGTGACCCTGTCGAGCCGGGCGCTGCGCGCGGATCTGGCGATCGTCGCGCGGGCGCGCACCGAGAGCTCGAAAGCCAAACTCGTGCGCGCGGGCGCGAATCGGGCCGTCAACCCCCAGCTGATCGGCGGGCGCCGCATGGCGGCTTTCGCCTTACAGCCCAATGTCGCCGAGTTCCTCGACGTCGTCATGCACGAGGACACCCTCGAATACCGCATCGAGGAAATCCCGATCGGCACGCGATCCTCCCTGGCGGGGCATTCCCTGACCGACACCGACCTGCGCCGCACCACCGGCGCCCTGGTCCTGGCCCTGCGAACCCCCGACGGCCGCTTCGTCACCAACCCCACCGACGAAACCCAACTCCACCTCGACACCATTCTCATCGTCCTCGGCACCCCCACCCAACTCGACGCGGTGCGCACCCGCGCCGGAAACGGATTCGGGTGGTAACCGGAACAAGGTGCTCGATTGCTGGATCGGGTCAGGCGACCGCGCAGAATATGGCGGTGAAAGCGGTCGAATACTGCTCGTTGGTCTGCTCGGTGTTGACGCTGATGGTCGCCGCGGTGCCCGCGCTCGTGGCTATCGCCATCGTGCTGAAGCCGGGAATCCCGCCGGAGTGCCCCCACGCCTCCTTGACTTCATTCCCGCAGGGCACCCTGAATCGGACCAAGCCGAGTCCGTAACTCATTTCGGTGAAGGACGGCATCGGCATGGCGTCTTCCATCCGCGCGAGTTGTGCTGCCGGAAGTAGTTTTCCGGTGACCAGCGCCGTGAAGAATCGGTTCACGTCGGCGCCGGTGGAAATGATCGCGCCGGCCGCGCCCGTCCAGGCCACCTCGGCGTCGGTGGCATCGACCCACTTGTCGTCGACCTTGCGGTAGCCCAGCGGGTGCGGATCGCGCAGGCCGGTGTCACCGCGCGACGGAATGTAGGTGTCGTGCATGGCGAGCGGTTCGAAGACGCGGCTGCTGATCTCCGCGGCGAACGGAGTGCCCGTGATGCGTTCGATCAGCATCGCCAGCAGCGTGTAGTTGGTGTTGGTGTACCGGAATTGGGTGCCGGGCTCGAACTGCGGCGGCATGCTCGTCGCGATGCGCACCAGGTCGGCCGGTGTGAGATCGCGGTATGCCCGGCCGTCCGTCGTCTGGTCGAGTTGCTGAGGCAGCTTCTCGGAACCGCCTTCGGGGGCGAAGTCCGCGAGGCCGCTGGTGTGCTGGAGCAGTTGATGCACCGTGATCCGGTTGCCGTCATTGCCGTTGCCGTGCACCACACCCGGTAGATACCGTTCGATCGGAGCCTCGAGATCGACCGCACCCTCGCCGACGAGTTGCAGCACAACCGTGGCAGCGAACGTCTTTGTGACGCTGCCGATTCGAATATGGGCCCCGTCCGCGTAGGGCGCGCCGGTGGCAAGGTCGCCAGCACCGGCGGCGAACGTTCGCTGACCGTCCGGTCCGCTGATAGTCGCCTGCGCGCCAGGCATCCCGGACCGGACCAGGTCGGTCAGTGCGTCGGAGACTCGAGTAGCCATCGATGCGTCCGCACTCCGATCCACCGTGCTTTCGGCCGCCGTGCTTTCGTCGCAACCCGCTGCGGCCAGCATCGCCGCCGCGATGACGATGTACCGGCCGCGCCCCCGAAATCTGCCCCTACCCACGCTGTTACCTCTCTCCACCAGATGACCCGTGTCCTTCTCGATCCGACAGTCCTGACGGTAGAGACGGGGTCCATCCGTGCCTATCCGGTAATGCCCGGAATTCGCTGTACCTCCAGGGGGGTACGACGACGACTTGCGCACGACTGGACAGACCGAGTGCGCCACTTCGGTCTCGCGGGGAGTGAGGTCGGTCATTCGAGGGTCGACGACGACCCTGGTCCAGTGCCGGTGCGCTCAGCTCTCCATCACCGCGCACAGGATGTGGCCGCCGCCATACCGCAGCGCTGGTCGCTGCAGGAGCTCGTATAGCCGAACCGATCACGTGTGAGTCGCCGCCGAACTCGATATCGCCGGGCGATCGCGGCCCGGCACGAGTGGTGACCTATGGCCTCCGCGCGCGGCCGAAAAGCCCGTAGGCACCGGGAACCCCGACGCGAACACTTGAATGCATGACCGCTATGGATGTTCCCGCTTCGATTCCCGACCATCGGACGATGCTGGCGGTGATGCGGTTGGCGTCGCGTGCGCCGTCGGTGCACAACACCCAGCCGTGGCGCTGGGTGTTCGACGGGGAGACCCTGCATCTGCACTCCGATCCGGATCGCCTGCTCAGCGCCGCCGATCCGCACGGTCGCCAGCTTGTGATCAGTTGCGGCGCCATGTTGCATCATGTGCGGACCGCGTTCGGAGCGCGCGGCTGGCACACCGATACCGTGCGGGTGCCCGAACCGCTCGAGCCCGGGCACCTCGCCCAGGTCCGGTTCCGGCCCTGGCCGAGTCCACCGTCCGGGCTGCTGGCGCGCGCCGCGGCGATCGATCTGCGGCGCACCGATCGGCTGCCCATGGACGAGCCACCGGACTGGGAGGCGCTGCTGCCCCGGCTGCGCATGCTGGTGTCACCGCACGAACTGGATCTCGACCCGCTCGACGCGAGCACCCGGTTCCGGCTAGTCGCCGCCTCGGAGCAGGCCACGGCGCTGCGTTGGCACGATATGCTGTACCAGGCCGAGATCGGTTGGTGGGCAGGACATTCCTGGATGCCGGAAGGTGTGCCCGCCGATGCGCTCGTCTCCGACGCCGAATTCGTGCGGGTGGGCGTCGGCCGCACGTTCCCGGCCCCGCCGCACGCGGCGCGCCGCCCGGGTATCGAGGACCACGCCCGACTGGCGGTGCTCAGCTCTCCCGGCGATTCGCTCACCGAATGGCTGCGTGCGGGTGAAGCACTCTCGGCGGTCCTACTCGAATGCACCGCCGCGGGCTTGGCGACCTGCGCCCTCACCCACATCACCGAACTGTCCTCGGCCCGCACCCTGCTCTCGGGCCTGACCCCCAACCGCGGCAAGCCCCAGATCGTCATCCGCATCAGCGCCTCCCCCGCCTACGAACAGACGGTCCCGACGCCCCGACGCCCGCTGACCGACATCTTCACCACCCGCCACCGGTAGCGATCGGATCCACATCCGGTGAGCTGATCAGCCCGCCCACGATCGCGGCCGACACGACGGCACTCGCCACGGCCCACACGAAACTCTTGATGCCCGAGTCTCTTTCGCTTTCGGATTCCTGCGCTTACCGGACAAAGGCCGGTAGGAATTCGGCATCACGCCACCGTGCGTCGGCTATCGAGAGTGGACGACCATGACCGGGCAGTGCGCGTGCTGGACCAGATCGTGTGCGGTCGAACCGAGCAGCAGGCCGCGGAAGCCGCCGCGGCCGCGGTTGCCTACGACCACCAGTTGTGCGGTCTTGGACCAATCACGCAGGTGCCGGAGAAGTACACCCGCTTGGTCACCTGGACCTCCGGGTACTTCTCCTGATACCCGGCGAGGCGTTCGGTCAGGAGGATCTCCTCCACACCCTCGATCTCGGTCAGCGACAGCAGGGCGTCGTCGCCCGCGAACCTGCCGAAACTCCAGTCGCTCCAGACGTGCACGGCCACCAGGGCGGTCTGCCGTTCCGCGGCTTCGGCGAAGGCGGCCTCGCTGACCGGGCTGCCGTCGACACCGACCACGACCGGGCCGCTGTCACGAACCATGTTGTCCTGCTGGGGATCCGGGCGCACCACGATCACGGCGCCCTTCGCATGCGCGGTGACCGCGAGCAGCGTGGACCCGAGGTGGCCGATGGTCCCGATCTCCCCGGTCGCGCCGATCACGACGGCGAAGGCCGCGGAGCTGCGCCCGATCAGCAGATGGGTGCCGTTGTCGGCGGACAGGTGCACCGAAACGCGCAGGCCGGGCTCGAGCTCACGAACCGTCCGCTCGGCGTGCCGGACGAGTTCCTTGCCGTAAGCGCGCACGGTATCGACCACGCGCGGTACGACGACCTCGTATGTGCCGAGCACACTGCTGATTCCGACCAGATCGAGGCCGTGCACCAGTTGCAGTTCCCGCCCGTTGCGCGCCGCGTACCGGGCCGCCCAGCGCAGCGCCGTCTCCGATCCCTTCGACCCGTCCACGCCGACCACCACGGCCGCCGCGGCCGTGCGCGAGCTGCGCGCCGCCGGGGTCGACGTGGTCATGCTCACCGGCGACCACCCGAGCACCGCCGCCGCCATCGCCGCCGAACTGGGCCTGCGCGGCGGCCGGGTGGTGACCGGAGCCGAACTCCGGTCCCGCACCGACGAACAGCTCGCCGAACTCGTCGCCGACACCGCGGTCTTCGCCCGGGTCAGCCCCGAGCACAAGGCGCTCATCGTGCGCGCGCTGCGGCGCGCCGGGCACGCGGTCGCGGTCACCGGCGACGGCGCCAACGACGCGCCCGCCATCCGGCTCGCGGATGTGGGAATAGCGCTGGGGCCCAGGAGCACTCCGGCCGCAAAACAGGCCGCGGATATCGTCGTCACCGATGAGCGCATCGAAACCATCGTGGACGCGGTCATCGAGAGCCGGGCCATGTGGCGGTCGGTGCGCGACAGCGTCGCGCTGCTCGAGGGCGGCAATCTCGGCGAGATCGCCTTCACCCTCGGTTCGGCGCTGCTGGCGGCCCGGCCCGCGCTCAATGCCAGGCAACTGCTGGCGGTCAACCTGCTCACCGATCTGCTGCCCGCCCTCGTCGTCGCCGCCCGCCCGCCCCGCGGCGTCTGCACGGCCGAACTGCTCACCGAGGGCCCCGACGCCGCGGTCGGCGCCACCTTGAACCAGCAGGTCACGGCCCGGGCGGTGATCACCACGGTCGCGGCTGTCGGCGGCTGGCTGGCCGCCCGGCTGCTGTGCCCGCCACGGCAGGTTAGCACGGTCGGCTTCGCCACCCTCGTCGGCGCGCAGCTCGTGCAGACCGCGGTCAGCGCCCAGGGCGATCCCCTGGTGCTCGCCACCGCCCTCGGCTCGGCGGCCGCACTCGTGGCACTAGTCCAATTCCCGCCGACCAGCTATTTCTTCGGCTGCCGCCCGCTCGGCGTCCGCGGCTGGGGCGTCACGCTCGCCGCGAGCGTCCTCCCACCCCTGACGGGGGAAAGGGTGCGGAGCAATGACTTCGGCGCACCGGCCGCGCAGCCCGCGGGCGCGCCGTGAGGGCCGTCCCCGGACAGCATTGGGCGGATGTGCCTGCCATCGGTGGACATTCGGCCCTCCCCGTCGACCTTCGGCTGCCGCATCGTGAGCGGGAAGGCACGAACTCGGCGAAAGGACCGAACGATGCGATATCCACCGGAGAAGGTCGGCATCCTGCACCGATTCACCCAGCGGCGGTGATCCGCGATGCCCGCACCGCGCACCCGCGACACCGCCCGCGCCCGACTCGGCGGCATCATCGGGCCCGTCGACTACACCGCGTCGACCCGCTACCGCCCCGGACCTGCCCTGTATCGGCGGCTGCAACCCCTGGGCCGACTGCTCATACGACTCGGGCTGGCCCCTGGTTACGCTGTCGCCCTGGAGGTTCCGGGGCGGTGCACCGGAATCATCCGCGGCACCAACCTGGTTCGCGTCGACCACGCCGACCGCCACTTCCTCGTCTCGCTGGGCGGGGAATCCGAATGGGTGCGCAATGTGCGCGCCGCCGGTGGCCGGGTGGTCCTGGGCCGCCGCGAGCGCCGCGCCGCCACCCTCACCGAAATCCCGCCCGCCGAACGTCCCCCGGTGATTCGCGCCTACCTGCACCGCTCAGGCCGCACCGGCCGTTCCTGGGGCGCCGCCCGCGAAGCCCGCTACTACTTCGGCGTCACCGCCGAACCCACCGCCGCCGAATTGCACGGAATCGCCGAACGTTATCCGGTGTTCCACGTCGACTAAGACGGCGACCAGTAGTCGAACAGGTGACGGTTCATCGCGACCGATGATCCGCCTCGACGCGCCGCGGATCCAGCGGACCGCTCACCTGCGGTCGTCGGAGGCCGGTTCATACCGGAGGGCCAGCGCGAGCATGCCCCCGCGATACACCTCACGATCGATCCGGCCTGCCAGCCGATCGGCGAGCAGCGCGTTCTCGGCCACCAGGGCCGCCCATATCTGTGTCCGGTCGGCCCACTCGGCGGTGAGCTCCCGAGGTACCCGGACCTCGTTTTCAGACACCACCGGGTCACCGCCGTATGCCCGGGAAAGCTGTGGCCGCCGCTCGGCAGCGGGCCGCTCGCCCCGTTCACGCAGCGGGTGCACGAATGCCCACCACCCCAACGCCACCATCAGGGCACTCAGCGCAGTGAGCACGATGCCAGCGAGCATGGGACTTCTCCCTCTCAGCGATCAGATCATGATGTGCCGAGTGTGCATCCTCGGTCTGCCTCGGGGGCAGTGGAATCGGGCCATCACCGCACTGACGAAGGTCACTCGTATCGGGGCATCCCGGACGCGGTCAGCCCAGCGGGACGGATCAGCGCACCCGGGTGGCCTCGATCCACGCCTGCCTGGTGCGCGCGGCGTCGTAGAGGCGCGAATTGTCGATGGCGACGCCCGCCGCGGCGGCCAGAGCCCGCACCTGCTCGTCGTGCCCGCGCACGCCGAGCGCGCCGTAGCGCGCGTCGACCAGTCTCCGATGCGGGGGCGAATGTGACCTTGTTCCCTGTGCACGGGCGAATACGACTGCTGGACTGGATGATACGAGTCCGGCGACTAGGAGGACAGGAGTGCCGTGAACACACTGCCGGCGCACTATTCGGCCGTCGTCGCCGTGGTGCTCCTGGTGAATCTGATGCCGGCCTTCGGTCCGCCCACCGCACTGCTGCTGGTGCTGTTCCGGCTCAACTGGCACCTCGACCCGGTCGCACTCGTGATCCTCGGCGCCTGCACCTCGGGGACCGGACGTTATCTGCTCGCCGCCGCGACCGGCCGCATCCGCGGCCACCTCGGTCCGCGCCGCAAGGCAGGCTTGCAGGCCGCCCACGACTACCTCACCGGCCACCGCGGCCGCTCGCTCGCGGGGCTCGCCGTCTTCCTCATCTCCCCGCTGCCCTCGGCGCAACTGTTCGAGGCGGCCGGATTGATGGGCGTTCGCCTGCTGCCGATCACCGCCGCGCACATCTCGGGCAGATTGGTCAGCTACTCGCTGTATATGGGCGCCGCCAACGCCGCCGAGCGGAATTTCGGCGCCGCGCTCACCGACTCGCTCACCTCGCCCTACGGCATCGCCGTGCAGGTCGCGCTGCTCGCCGGTGTCGTCCTGCTCGCCCGCGTCGACTGGACGAAACATCTGCCGAGCGCGCCGCGCAGGCCGCACTGATCACGGGCAGCACCGATACGCGATTCCGGCATCTTCTCAGGCGGACTTCGCTTCCGGTTCCACCAGCCGGATGCCGGTGACGAGGGTGGGCTCGATGGCGACCACGGTGTCCATGGCACCGTTCACCCACGGCCGCAGCAGGCGCTCGTAGCGGGCGAGGCGGTCGGGATCGGTGACCGTCCGGGCAATGCCGGTGACCACCACCGACCAGCCCACTTGTAGATCCGGGTCGATATCGTCGGCCTCGTAGGCCACCACCACCGTCGAATCGGCGCGCACCGCCGAGGTCAGCCGGGTGCGCACGACAATCACCTCATCGGCGTCGACCAGGTGATTCACCGGGCGGATCGCGGGTAACGCATCGCGGGTGAACACCACCCGGCCGAAGGGGACGCTGGACAGCAGGCGCAGGGCTTCCTCGCGAGACAGATGGACCGTACTCTGCGGGACTGGACCGTCCTCCGGGAACTCGCCCACGCCACGACAACCTCTCTGCTGTTCTCCCCTGCAACCAACCCCGCATTCCATGTCATCACCGCCCACCGGGGTTCGCCAGGGCCGAAGGTCCTCCATCGATCTTCGGTCCGGATATCCACGCCGGGTTCCCCGCGCCCCGGCGTCTCAGACCGCGGGCGCGGCATTGTCCGCCGCCAGTATCCGCATCAGGAAGGCTCCGGTCACCGCCGCCATCACCGCCGCCATGGCCAGGCCACCCAGCGCGCCGATGGCCGCCACCAGCGGCACCGACTGTCCCGGTTGCCACAACGGCGTGGTCACCAAGGTGAAGGCGATCAGGCCCGCGATCCACGCCACCGCTGTGCCCCAGATCCACAAGGCTGCCCGATCGGCGTAGCGGCGCAACACGATCCACTGTGCGAGACCGAGGGAGAACACCATGACCAAGGCCCCGGCCGCCACCGCGGGCACCTGTGCCCAGATCGGCCAGTCGCCGAGCTGCTCGCTGAACAGCATCACCAGGATGCCCACCGACCACGCCACGATGGCGCCCGCGGCGGTGGCGGCCACCCAGTCGCGAATCCGCAGCCGAGACAACACCGTTCGCAACACACGGGCCTGGAAACTACCCAGCACAACGCCTTCGGCCGCACCGGCCAGCAACATGGTGGCGACGAGGGTCGCCGCGGGGGCGTCCGCCGCCAGCGCACCGCCGACGGCGGGGCGCCAAAGCCGAGGAACTCCCCCGCCGTCACGCGGGTGAACCACCGCCGCCGCAGGGTCGCCAACGGCCCGGGCGCGGCCTCCGGGACCACCTCGAGCACCACGTACACATCGGTCGCGGACGGCTGCGCCCGCGGACGCTCACGCAGGTACACGGCCTCGACCTGCTCATGCTCCAGCGAGGCGGGCGCCACCACATGACCGACGCCGGTCACCCAGGATCCGTCGATCCGGATGGCCGCCGGGTGCGGTGACCGGAAGTTGCGCCACCACGTCTTCGTGGCGGCAGCGCCCACCCGGACGACCACGGTGTCGCCCGCCCGCACGAACGACACGGGCAACGCTACCCGCCGCCCCGAATGCCGCCCCGCATACCGCAATTCCCCTATCGAATGCGCCAGGCCCGTCGGCAGATGCAAGGCCATGAGCACCGCTGCCGAACCGAGTCCCGGCGTCTCGTACCGCACACTCACCACATCCTCCGTCCGACAGGTGAATCGATTACTGCCTCACTCGCATCCTGCGCTGCCGCCTCGATCCGGCACAGAACCGAAAGTCACTGCCCGCGTTATCTTTCGCCTGTCGTTCCCGGCGACGGCACCGTGCCCGACCGGCCCTCGGCCGACCGCTCGGACGGTGTCCGCCGCGGCGTTTCTACCCACCGCTCCGGGACCTTCGCCTCTGTGCACGATGCCCGCATCGGCCGACGCTGAGGGCATGACCGGCCAAGCGCAACAAGAGATGGACTACCAGGTGACCGTGTGCGAGACGGCGCCGCAAACAGTGTTGCGCGTACCCCTCGAAATCCGCACCGGCATACTGACCGAAGGCATTCTCAGCGGCATGAATCTGGTGTCGGAGGTGGCCCGCCGGGCCGGGCTCACCGCCAGCGGCGCACCGACGATCACGTTCCATCGGGAGCTGCCCGCCGATCGAGCCATCACGGTGGATTTCGGGCTCCCGGTCGAGCCCGCGCCCGGCCTGGGGCCCACGTCCGGCGCCGATTTGGTCATTCAACCCGCGACGCTCGTCGCCCGCACCTGTCACCGCGGCGGCTACCAATTCCTCGATGCGGCCTACAAGGCGCTGCGGGAATGGCTGCACGAGGCCGGGTACCGGCCGATCGGCCCGCCGACGGAGGCCTATCTCATCGGCCCCGACGAGGTGAGCACTCCGCGCCAGCTGATCACCGAGATCCGGATCCCGGTGGCCCCCTCCCCCGCCATCGCCGTCCATCTCGACGCGACCTTCCCGGCGGCCGTCGCGGAGACCCGGGAAGCATTGCGGCAGAATGGGTTCGGTGTGCTGACCGAGATCGATGTGCAAGCCGTGCTGCGGGAGCGGGTAGGCGAGCACATCGAGGAGTACGTAATTCTCGGCGCCTGCAATCCGCGACTGGCCGCGGCCGCGCTCGCCGCCGACCGGCAGGCCGGACTGCTGCTGCCCTGCAATGTGGTGGTGCGCACGGACGAGACCGGTGTGCTGGTCGAGGCCGCCGACCCGGAAGTGCTGCTGCGCACCACCGGCCAGGCCGCATTGGAGCCCGTCGCGGCCCGAGCGCGCCGACTGCTCGACGCCGCCCTCGACAGCCTCCGCAAAGGGATCGCACCGACCACCTGAGCCGGTGACCATGGTCCCGCCGGTGCGGGCACGAGTCCGCTCCGCCCGGTCCGCCGCAGCGGGCACGCTCAAGTCATGAGCCATCACACCGACCCCTTCGCACCGGCCGTGCACACCGCCAACGAATGGCTGCGCACCGTCGCCGACCGGCTCGGCACCGAGGACCGCATGTTCGCGCACCGGGCCGTCCGAGCCTGGCTGCACACCGTGCGCGACCGCCTCGGCGTCGGCGCGGCAGCGCATCTGAGCGCACAGCTGCCCGAACTGCTGCGCGGCATCTTCTACGAGGGCTGGATTCCCGGCCATGTGCCCGTACCGCACGACGTGCCCTCCTTCCTCACCCAATTCGCACGGGAAGCAGGCGTTTCCCCCGATGACGCGGTCTCGCTCGCCGGAGCGGTGACCGACGCGTTCGCCGAACTCTTCTCCCCCGGCCAGCTCGATCACGTCCTCGCTCAACTACCGGTGCGGCTGCGCCACATCCTGCTCGGCGCGGACTTCCGCGAGATCATCGCGGCGGCCTCGGTTTTCAGCCCGCCCGAGGTATCGCCCGTCGCCGACCTCGAGCAACGCATCCGGGCCCTCACCGACGCGGTGGCGGTGCTCGCGCGCGGCCTGGAAACCCTGCCGGGCGGCGAACCCCATACCGCGGCACAGATCTCGGCCGCCCAGCAGGCGCATCGCATCCTGCTCGCCGAGGGCCTCACCGGGCCCAAGGCCACCCAGCGCTGATCCGGCCCGCCCCACCACACGGAGGTATCTCCCATGACCATCCGCCATGCCCCACTGTTCGTGATCGCACTGCCCGTGGTCGTCATCGGCCTCCAACTGGCGGGCGCTTCCCCGGTCACCATGGTGCTCGCACTGCTCCTGCTGGCCATTCCGGCGCTCGCGCTGCTCCTGCTGCCCAGCGACGTCCGCACCCCGCGACCCCGCCCGAGCGACTACAACCCGTACTGAGTGAGAGGAGAGACCGTGGCGTGCCCGCCGCCCAGATCCGCGACCGCTCTTCTCGAACCCTCGGCCAGAGATACGCGATTCAGGCCCAAGGCAATTCGGCGCGAGTGCGCCAATACGCTTCAGCGGGTTCGGTCAGGGTGGCGAGTTCGGTCAGGGCTTCAGAGGTGAGGTCGAGTTCGGCGGCGGTGAGATTGGAGGACAGCTGGTCCAGGGTCGCGGCGCCGGAGAACACGATATCGGCCCAAGGCTGGGCCACGACCGCCGCCAGGGCCACCCGCGGCCGTTCCCAATCCGAATCGCGCCATCGTCGAGGCGATGGGGTCATCGGAGATGCTGGGAGCGGACATGACAAGAGCGTCTCACGGACAACCGATGCCGAAGTCCGGGGGATGCCGCAGCGGGGCTGGGCGATCGGGTCGCGAGACCGGAGCGCCACGCGAATTCTGCTGTCGACGAATGCCATTGGGATACAGTGGAAACAATCCGCAAGGGAAGGCCGGTGACCGTCTGGCCATGATCGAGCGCGCCAGTCCTACCGATCGGGCATTCCTGACCATGGACACCGGGCCGGTGCCCGAGCAGTTCGGCGTGGTCCTGATTTTCGACGGTGCAGGCACGCTGGACCTGGACCGTACCCGCCGGCTCCTCGCCGAACGCGTCCACGCCGTCCCCCGATTGCGGCAGCGTCTGATTCGCGCGCCCTTCGGCTGCGGCGGGCCGGTGTGGGTCGACGATCCGGCCTTCGATATCGGCGACCACGTGCGGGCGGTCGAATGTCCCGCACCAGCCGATGAACAAGCTCTGCTGGACACCGCGCTGTCGGTGATCACGAGCCCGCTGCCGAGGACCGCGCCGCTGTGGTCGGTGGTGCTCGTCTCCGGTCTCACCGGTCCGAGCCGCGCGCTCGTTGTCGTGCTGCATCATGTGCTCGCCGACGGGGTCGGCGGGCTCGCGGCACTGGCCAACCTCGTCGACGCGCCGGTTCGAGCACCGGCCCGCGACGATTTCCCCCGGCCCGGGCCCGCCCGATCCGCGCTGGCCCGCGACGCTCTCGTCACCCGCCTGCGCGCCGTGCGCCACAGCGCCCGGACCCTGCGCCTGCTGCGTGCGTCCATGCACGCCACGGGCGGTCTGCGGCCCGCGCGGGTCGCCCCCGGATCGCTCAACCGGCGCACCGGATCACGGCTGCGCCTGGCGGTGGTCCGTACCGATATCACCGCGCTGCGGGCGGCCGCGCACCGGTACGGCGCCACGGTCAACGACGCCGTCCTCGTCGCGGTGGCCGGAGCGCTGCACCGTGTGCTGCTCGCGCACGGCGAATCGGTCGACCCGATCGTCATGACCGTGCCGGTCTCCGGCCGCCGATCCGCCGGTCCTGATCTCGGCAATGCGGTCGCTCCGATGCTCGTGCCCGTACCCGCCGACGGCCCGGTGCCGCAACGGCTTCGACACGTCGCGGCCCAGGTCCGCGCGCACCGGGCCGCCGCGTCCGGCCCGCCCCCGATCGCCCTGCTGGGCTGGCTGTTCCGACCGCTTGCGGCACTCGGCGCATTCCGCTGGTACATGAATCACCAACACCGATTCCACACCCTCGTCTCCCACGTTCGCGGCCCCGCCGAACCCGTGAGCTTCGGCGGATCCCCCATCATCTCGGCGATCCCCCTCGGCGTCGGACCCGGCGGCAATATCCCGGTGTACTTCGAAGTCCTGTCCTACGCGGGCACACTCGCCGTGACGATCGTGGCCGACCCCGACCACTTCACCCACCTCGCGGAATTGACCGCCGCGCTGCGCACCGACTTCTACCGGCTCACCGGCCACCGGTGACCAGGCCGTTCGCACCGGCGCCGCGGGGTGGGGTCCACGCGGACCCAGGGGGCGAATCATCAATGGCGCAAGAGGCTTTCGGGTACGAGCCGAGGCCGCCGCGGTATCGGGTGCGGTGACGAAGTCCTCTTCGACCGGGCACCCGTCATCGGGTGTTCTGAATGTGTGTCCTGAACCGTCCGCCCGGATTTCCGCGTCACCGCCCTCCACCGGACCCGCGCCGTCGACGACCATCGGCGATCTCACGGCCGACCGCTGGAACAGCGAATTTCGGTGCCGCTCAGGATGCTCCGGGTTGCGGTCCAGACGTGCCAAGGAGAAATCATGCGTATCGGATTGATCGCACCCCCGTGGGTGCCCGTGCCGCCCCCGGCCTACGGCGGCACCGAAGCCATGGTCGACAATCTCGCCCGCGGCCTGGCCGCCCTCGGTCACTAGGTGCGGCTGTTCACCGTCGGCGAGTCGACCTGCCCGGTTTCCCGGTCCCACCTCTACCAGCAGCCGTTCAGCCCGATCGGAGTGACCGTCCCGGAGGCCGCGCACGTGCTGGCCGCCTACGAGGAGCTCGCCGACGTCGACATCATCCACGATCACACCGCCCTCGGCCCGCTCATCGGGCCACGCCCGGACGGACCGCCGGTGGTGTCCACCTGCCACGGCCCCTTCGACCCCATGAACTCCCGCAATATCGCCGCATATGCCGACCGGGTCGCGGTCGTGGCGATCTCCCACGCGCAGAAACGATTCGCTGCGCCCATCCCCATCACCGCGGTCATCCACCACGGCATCGACCTCGACACCTACCACCACGACGACGGCGGCGGCTACCTCCTCTGGATCGGCCGCATGTGCGCGGCCAAGGGCCCCCACCACGCCGTCCGGATCGCCCGCGCCGCAGGACGGAAACTGGTGCTGGTCAGCAAGATCCGCGAAGCCGAGGAGCACGCCTTCCACCAGCAGCACGTCCGCCCACTGCTCGGCCCCGACGACCCCGAACCCCAGGAACTACCCACCGCCGACCGGGTACGACTGCTGCGATCGGCCGACGCCCTGCTCAACCCGATCGACTGGCCCGAACCCTTCGGCCTCGTCATGGCCGAAGCACTCGCCTGCGGCACCCCCGTGCTCGCCTTCCCCAGGGGCGCCGCTCCCGAGATCGTCGACCACGGCCGCACCGGATTCCTCTGCGCCGACAACCAATCCATGCGGCAAGCCATCGACCGGCTGCCCACCATCGACCGCCGCGCCTGCCGCACGGCCGCCGAAACCCACTTCAGCCTCGCACGCATGGCCCGCGACCACGCCGCGCTCTATCGGCGCATCCTGGCCCGCACCGACCGCTCCACCCGCCGCGACATCATCACGGCGGTCCCCACCGGCTCCGGCGCCGCCTGAACCTGGAAACACAAGCACAAGAAGGACTCCGGCAGGGTCGGAGACCATTCGCAGACCCGCCGGAGTCGCTGCCGAACGGGCCGGGGGTTGTGACGTTCGGCTCTCGCCGGAGTCGTGCCCACGCTGCCATAGTTCAGCGGAAGGGAGGCAGTGATGTGCGCACGAACGACGAAAGCCCATGCCGTTCCTCAGACTTCGGTTGATCACCACGTTGCCGCAGGCGGGGCCGAGCTGACCGGAGGTCGTTCCGATCGCAGCGCCGTCGTCGTCGGGGTCGATGGTTCGGCGACATCGCTCAATGCCGTCCGGTGGGCGGCCTATATCGCCGACGCGATGCACGAACCACTGGTCATCGCCAGCGCGCCGCGCAGGCATGAGGCCGCAGATCGCACCGCTCAACACGCCGCCGCACTGGTCCGCCGCTGTGCCCCGCAACTGCCCGTGAGCACCGAGATCCTCTCGGTACCGGCCGGATCCGCGCTCGTCTCGCGGAGCGAGCGGGCGCTCATGCTGGTGGTCGGGGCACAGACCGCATGGGATGCCAGGCTGATCGGCCCGACCACCATGGAGGTGGCCCGCCACGCCCACTGCCCGGTCGCGGTCTGGCGCGGCACAGCGGGCCGCCCGATCCCCTCGCGCAAACCGATCGCGGTGGGCGTAGACGGAACGGCGCTCAGCACGACGGCATTGGACCTGGGATTCGAACTGGCCGCGGCCTTTCGGGTGCCCCTGCGGGCCGTGCACTGCTGGCCGCCGGACCGCATCGAGCCGGTGGGACGCGTGGGCGACCGCACGGACGCCGAACGTGCGGTCCTGGCGGCAGCGCTCGTTCCGCACCGCGCCTCGCACCCCGAGGTCGACGTCGCCGACATGGCGATACCCGGTGTGCCCGGCACCGTCCTGGCGCAGCTGGGGCGAGACGCCCAGTTGCTGGTGGTCGGCACCCGCGCCCGCGATACCGCGACCGCCGCGCTGTTCGGCTCCACGAGCCGGCATCTGCTGCACCACGCACCCTGCCCGGTCCTGCTCTGCCGCTGAGGTCCAGCGCAGATGTGCACGGCACCTACACCGGGGGTACGCCCGTCGCCGGACGCGCACAGTGAGCGAGTGGCTGTCTTCAATCCCGCGCATCGGAGGCACCATTCGGCCTGGTGAGGGTGTGGAGGGATGTCGCGGGCCGATCGGTGGTAATGAGCAATGCCCTCGGGCCGCTCACATCATGCCCATGTCCATCTCCATCGGCGGGAGGACGCCCTGCTGGTGCAGCCACATCATCATCGTGTGCAGCATGTGGTGCAGTTCCATCATGGTCGTTCATCTCCTCTGGTTCGTTCCGATGCCTGCCGGGCATCGCCGTACTGTCGAGAATGCGGCAGCGACCGGCGTAGTCTCAGGGCCGGATGGAGCGGGCCCCGCGGCGGGAGCTCCCAGTCGGAACGGACTTTCGTCCCCGGCACCGGAACCGCTGCGATACTCGCTCACTCCGGGCGGGATGTGCGGGAAATGGCTGCTACCCACCCTTTTCGACCGGATGCGGCGGGCACCAGCATGACCGGGACCGAGGCGCCGGCGACGGCTCCGCGCACAGTCCGCGCACGGCCGAGCAACAGCTGGCGCGACCAGCCGAGCACAATCAGATCGGCGTGCTCGGCCGCGACGTCGACGATCATGTCACCGGGCACCCCGCTGCGCAGGGTCAGTGTCTGGCACACGCCGGGAAAGTAGGGAGTGCAATATCGAGCGACGAATTCGTGCTCCCACGCATCGCGGGCGTGCGCGGCCTGATCCCAGTGCGCGGGGACGGTGCCGCGGTCGAACACGTGCAGGACGACGATCTCGAAACCGGCCGCGCCGAACAGCCGGACGGTCTCCGACACCGCGTGCGCGGCCTCGTCGGTACCGTCCAGCGGCACCAGCACCCGGTCGATGTCGTACTGCACGGGGTCGGTGCCGGCGGGCACCAGTACGATGGGAACAGTGCAGCGCCGCAGGACATCCCACACCCTGTCATCGTGGGCGACGACGCCGAGTACGGCGTCGGGATCCCCGAGCGCCCGCACGAAGTCGTCGTCGGATACGTCGGCGGGCACGGTGTGCACCGATGCCTCCATCACTTTCGCGAGCGTCCCGGCGACCGCGAAGGCCGGTTCCGCGGTCCGGACCAGTACGTAGTTCACTGTGTTCCTTTCGTCGTTGCGGGCCACCAGGATTCGCCGGTGACGATCCGGACGGGATGATCCTCGGGCACGACGACCGCCGGTACATCGGTGCGGACCCGCTATACCGGCTACCGGGTCCATCGCTCATCTCCCCGAGGCCGTGCCGCAGATCTGTCCTCAGCTTCGACGATGCGCCCGCACGGCGTGCTCCGGCAGGGTCGAAGGACCTCGTACCCAACCCATTTGGGCCTGTCCCGATACGTGTCGACGCACGCGGCGGCGGAGCGCGAGCCCGGTGAGCCGCCGTGTCGGGAACGGCCGTCGCTCGAACCCGGGACTTTCGCCCCTCGCAGCGGACTCCGGGGAGCGCCGATGATGAGTCGACCCCTGTTCGCAACGTGAAAGGAAAGCCCATGACCACGGCGCGCGACATCATGCACCCGGGGATCGAAACCGTCACCGACACCGAGACACTGGCGCTGGCGGCCCGGCTCATGCGCGATCTGGATATCGGAGCCCTGCCGGTCTGCGATTCCCAGGGCACTCCGGTGGGCATCGTCACCGATCGTGACATCGTCGTGAAGTGCCTCGCCGAAGGCCAGGACCCGACGTCAACCACAGCGGGCGCGCTCGCGCAGGGCAAACTGATCACGGTGCCGCCGGAGCGTGACATCGACGAGGTGCTGGCCATCATGGAGCTCAACCAGATCCGGCGACTGCCCGTACTCGCGGACGGCCGCCTGGTCGGTATCATCACCGAGAGCGATATAGCGCGCGGAATGCCCGAGTCGGCTATCGGTGAGTTCGTCGGATCGGTTTGCGCCCCTTAGCATTCAGCGACCCGCAGGATTCGACTATCCACAGCGTGCGGCGCTCGTGGTGTCCGCGCGCGGAAGTGCCCGCGTCGTGACGGCGCGGGCACGGGCGATGGGTTCACTCGCCGGACTTGACCTCGACTTTCCGCGTCAGCGCCTCGGTCTGCTCCTTCATCGGCACACTGACCGTGAGAACGCCGTTGGCGTACCGCGCGTCGATGCTCTCCTCCAGCGCGCCCGCCGGCAAGGCCACCGTGCGCTCGAAGGAGCCGTAGCGGAATTCCGAATACCGCTTCTCCTCTTTCTTCTCGGTGCGCTCGGCCTTGATCGTCAGATGCCCGTTGTGGACGGAGACCTCGACATCCTTGCCCGGATCGATGCCGGGCATCTCGACGCGCACGACGTACTGGCCGTCCTCGAACGATTCCTCGACCCGCAGCAGATGCGGGCCGAACATCGACGCCCGCACGGCGAGCGGCGCGCCGAACGCATTCCAGAGATCGTCGAAATCGGGTAGCAGCGCACTCGGCTGACGGTGAACCGGAAGCAGACTCATTTGTTCCTCCCAGGAGAATGGATATGGTTCCGACACAACCAATCTCATCCGCTTCCGACATCGATCGATAGGGCATCCGGTAGCGGGAAACAACGACGGCCGTCCTCCAGGATGTGACCGAAGTCCCTGCCGGAAAGCCGTGTGCCGCGTGACCGCATTCCCGGCAGCCCGGACGTCGCGCCGAAGTTCGGCGGTGCGCGAGGGCGCGGGTCCAACGCCTACACCCTCGTCGTCGATGACGTGCCCGATACCGCCTGCGGCAGCGGCCGTTTCACGAGACCAGCGCAAGGGCTGGTGTCCTTCCGCGGTGACCATGGTCCCGCCGGTCCGGGCACGAGTCCTCTCCGGCGGGGCCGCCGTCCGCGGGCACCCTGTTGATACGGCGAAGCGCACGCCGCGTACCGAAGGGATTCGTCATGCTGAAGGCAAAGTTCCCGCTCGGCCGGATCGCCGGTGTCCAGGTGTCGGCGCACTGGTCGGCGCTGTTCACGGTCACGCTGTTCGCCTGGGTGCTGGGCGTGTATCTGTCCGGCACGGCCGAGACGGCCGCGGTGTGGATCACCGCCGTCGCCGGCGCGCTCGCCCTGGTGGCCTGTCTGCTCGCGCACGAGCTCGCGCATTCGATCGTCGCGCGCCGCCATGGCGTTCGGGTGGAAGGTATTACCCTGTGGCTGCTGGGCGGGGTCTCCGAACTGGGCGACGAACCGCGCGACGCCCGTTCCGATCTGCGCATCGCCCTCGCCGGTCCCGGTACGAGCCTGCTGCTCGCCGCGGCCGCGGGCGGCGCCGCGCTGCTCACCGGGCTGGTCTCGCCCGACGGCACCGTCACCGCAACCCTGGTCTGGCTGTCCACCGTCAATGCCGTTCTCGCCGTATTCAATATGCTGCCCGGCGCTCCGCTCGACGGCGGCCGGGTACTGCGCGCCCTACTGCGGCAGCGCACCGGCGACCGGCTGCGCGCCGAGACCCACGCGGCCCGCAGCGGCCAGATCCTCGGCCTCACCCTGGCCGCGCTCGGTTTCGCCGAATTCATCGCGGTCGGGCATCTGGGCGGTGTCTGGCTCATGCTGCTCGGCTGGTTCCTATACACCGCCGCGCACACCGAGCTCATGCTGTCCGGGCTGCGACATCGGCTCGGCGACACCAGGATCGGCACGATCATGACCTCGAATCCGACAGCCGTGCGGGCCGGTTGGACGATCGCCGAGCTGCTGCGCTCGGACGCGGTGCGCACCCGGCACCGCGTATTCCCGGTCACCGACCACGCGGGCCACCCCATCGGCGTGCTCGCCTGGTCGGATCTGTCCGCGCTACCCGAATCCGTCCGCCACACCGCCCGGCTGGGCCGGATCGCCCGGCCGCTCCCGCCGGGCGCGATCGCCAACGCCGACGAGCGTCTCGCCGACGTGGCCGCGCGCGCCGTGCTGCGGCCCAACCTCGACGCCGTCGCGGTCGTCGATATCGGCGGCCACCTCACCGGGGTGGTCACCGCCACCGATCTGATTCTGGCCTGCGATCGCTCCGCGCTCGGCCTTCCGATTTCCTTCACCCCCGAGGTCTCCGATGAGTACCACCCCGATCGTCCGTGACGAACCACAGCAGATCTTCCGCGACCGCCACGAGGCCGGGTGGGTGCTGGCCCGCCGCGAGGCCGCCTACCGGTCCGGCCGCCCGCCCCTCGAGGTCGCGGGCCGGACGGTCATTCTCGTCGACGACGGATTGGCCACCGGCGCGAGCATGTTCGCCGCGGTGGAGGCCGTCCGGGCCGGGGAGCCCAAGCGGATCGTGGTGGCGGTGCCCGCCGCACCCGAATCCACCTGCCGCGAATTCGGCGCGCTCGTCGACGAAATGGTCTGCGCCACCATGCCGTCCCCGTTCCTCGCGGTCGGCCATTCGTTCTGGAACTTCAGCCAGGTCACCGATGCCGAGGTGCGGCAGCTGCTCGCCACCCCTCCGGCGCCCACGCCCACCGCCGTGGTGGATCCGGTGGCGGTCCTGCGTGAGGCCGCCGTCGAAGCGCCCGGCGGGGTCCCGCCGGAAGCGGTGCTGCGGCAGCTGATCGGCGATGCTCGCATCGTGCTCATCGGCGAAAGCTCGCACGGCACACAGGAATTCTATGCCGCCCGGGCCGCAATCACCGGCTGGCTGATCAGCGAGCTCGGTTTCGGCGCCGTTGCGGCCGAGGCGGACTGGCCCGACGCCTATCGCGTCGACCGCTACGTCCGCGGGCTCGGCGAGGACGCCTCACCGGCCCACGCGCTCAGCGGTTTCGAACGCTTCCCCGCCTGGGTGTGGCGCAATACGGTAGTCCGGGAATTCGTCGACTGGCTGCGGCTGCACAATGACGCGCAACGCCGCCGCGGCGGCGTGCCCGCCGGTTTCTACGGTCTCGACCTCTACAGCCTGCACCGCTCCATGCGGTGCGTGATCGACTACCTGGAACAGGTCGATCCGGCCGCCGCGCACCGGGCGAAACGCCGCTATGCCTGCTTCGACCGGACCTCCGACGACGACGGCCAGGCCTACGGTTTCGCGGCCGCCTTCGGCGCGGGCGAGTCCTGTCAGGCCGACGTGGTGCGCCAACTGGTCGATCTGCAGCGCAATGCCGCCGCTCTCACCGAGACCCACGACGGTGAAGCGCATTTCGACGCGCTCCGCAATGCCTGGTCCGTCCGGGACGCGGAGGCGTACTACCGCGCCATGTTCGGTGACCGGGTCTCGTCCTGGAACCTGCGTGACGAGCATATGGCCGCCACCCTGGACGCCCTGCTGCGGCATCTGGACCGACCCGGCGCACCCGCTCGGATCGTGGTGTGGGCGCACAATTCCCATATCGGTGATGCCCGCGCCACCGAAATGGCCGCCGACGGGCAACTCTCCCTCGGCCAGCTGATCCGCGAACGCTACGGCGCTCACTGCCGGACCATCGGTTTCACCACCGCCACGGGCAGCGTCACCGCCGCGAGCAGCTGGGGCGGCGACGCCGAACGCAAGATCGTGCGCCCGCCGCTGCCGACCAGTCTCGAGGAACTGCTGCACGACATTGGAATGCCCGCGCTGTTTCTGCGCACCGATTTTCCGGCGGACGCGGCCGAGATCCTGCGCGCCCCACGACTGGAACGCGCCATCGGCGTCATCTACCAACCTGCCACCGAACGCCAGAGCCACTATTTCCACACGCGCCCCGCCGACCGGTACGACGCCATCATCCACATCGACAGCACCACCGCACTCGAACCGCTGCAACCCGGCAGTCGGTGGGAGGCGGGCACCACGCCGGAAACCTATCCGACGGGGTTGTGAGACACCCGGCGCAACGCCCGCTCGCGCACGGCGAGCGGGCGTTGCGCCGGCCTCGGCGGCCGGTCGGCCGTCAGCGCTTCCGGCTGCGCGAGCGCGCGGCGGTGGGCTCGGGGGCGGCGGTGAGCTCGGGCGGCGGAGTGGGCCGCGACCGGGCCGCGGACAGCAGTTCGCCTATGCCGTGCTGGATTTCGTCGGCGAGGATATCGATGTCCGGGGTGGTGTCGTAGTCGCCGGTGATGCCGAAATTCAGTTCGTCGCCATAGCTGAGGATGGCGATTCCGGTGCGCAGCCGCATGGCGATGGGGACGGCGGGCAGCAGGTCGAGGACCTTGCGGCCGTGCACTGTGAGCGGGTGGCGAGGGCCGGGGATATTGGTCGCCACGGCCGTGACACCACGCTGGGGTAGCCGGGAGACCAGGCGCAGGGTCCACGCAATGGAGGCGAAGGGCAGACGGGAAGCCATGGCGATCAAGGATTTCTCGGCTTGGGTTTCCCCGCGTGACTTGTGCTTGGTCATACGCCGGTGAATGGTCGACAGGCGTTCGACCGGGTCGGCGATCTCGATGGGCAGGAACGGGAGCATGGCCGAGACACGTTTGTCGAGAAGGTATTTCGCATCGGCGGCGCGCATGGAGACCGGGACCAGGATGCGCAATTTGTCGTGGGTGGGCTGTTCGTCCCGGCGCAGCAGCAGGGCGCGATAGGCCGAGGCGACCGCGGCCAGGACGACATCGTTGACGGTGGTGCCGAAGGCGGCGTCGATCTCCCGGATCTCGGCGAGGGAGGCGCGGGCGACGACATAGCGGCGTTTGCGGCCGATCGGGCCGTTGAGCGACGATCCGGCGGTCGGCGTGACGACCGAGACGGCGAGCGGAATCAGGCTGCGCACCATGTGCGTCACGGCGCGAGGCGCGTCGACGGCCCACCGCACCGTCCCGGCCACCAGCCCGAACAGGCTGGACGGCGACGACGCGGCGGGCTCCGGCACGAGGGCGAGATCGGGAACCTCGCCATCCCGATCGCAGAGACTCGCGAACAGCGTCACCCCCGAGACACCGTCGACCAGGCTGTGATGGGCTTTGACCAGCAGCGCCCACCGATCGTCGCTCAGCCGTTCGACAATCACGCACTGCCACAGCGGATGGTCGCGGTCCAGGCGCTCTTCCAATTCGGTGGCGACGAATTCGAACAACGCCGACTCGTCGGCCGGTTCCGGCAGCGCCGTCCAGCGGATATGATGCGCCAGATCGAAATTCGGGTCCTCCTCCCAGACCGGGGCCGTCAGGTCCAGCGCCGCACGCCGCATGCGCTGGCGCAGGCGGGCATTCTCGTCGAGCCGCCCGGCCAGCACCTCGGCGAACTGGGCACGGGTGGGTGGAGCGCCGGAAATGACTGCGACGGCGCCTATTCCGAGACTGATGTGCTGGTCGGAGTCCTTGAGCTCGATGAATCCCGCGTCCAGTGGTTGTAATTCGGTCATGACCGACACCTGATGTCGAATGAGTATTAGCCCATTCATGGTGCTCCGGCCCGCGTGGCGCACGTGAGATGCGAAGGTAACCGTGCGGGGTGACCGTCGTCATGCACAGGGGGTGGACACGTTGCCGCCGGTTCATCCGCAGCGTATGACCGCGATCGCGCCCGGAACCATAGAATGTGAGCAGCCGTACGTGACATTTCGGGCGCCCGGCCTCCGACACTGAGGACAGCCGAACATGACCGTGGATCCCCGAGGCGACTCCTACTCGGTGCGCGAGACTCTCTCGCAATTGCGGCTTCGTGAGCTGCTCACCGAGGTCAAGGATCGCGTCGAACAGATCATCGATGCCCGCGACCGGATGGACGGCCTGGTGGAGGCCATGCTCACGGTCACCTCGGGCCTCGACCTCGATCAGACGCTGCGCACCATCGTGCGCACCGCCATCAGCCTGGTCGACGCCCGTTATGGCGCGCTCGGCGTCCGTGGCCACGATGGGCAGCTGACCCAGTTCATCCACGAGGGCATCGACAGTGTCACCGCCGCGCACATCGGTGACCTGCCCGCCGGGCGGGGCGTGCTCGGTCTGCTGTTCACCCAGCCCAAACCGATTCGGCTGCTCAACCTCGCCGACCATCCCGCCTCGGTCGGTTTCCCGAAAAACCATCCACCGATGGGCACCTTCCTAGGGGTGCCGGTCCGGATCCGCGACGAGATATTCGGCAACCTGTATCTCACCGAGAAAGCCGGTGGCCTGCCCTTCACCGAGGACGACGAGGTGATCGTGCGCGCGCTGGCCGCCGCCGCCGGAACCGCGATCGACAACGCGCGGCTCTACGAAGCCAGCCGCACCCGCCAGGCGTGGATCGAGGCCACCCGCGATATCGCCACCGAATTCCTCGCCGGCACCGACGCCGACGAGGTCCTCGCCATGGTGGTGGCGCATGCCCGCTCGCTCACCGAAGCCGAGCAGGCCTTTCTGGCCATCAACGACGACCCGGAATGCCCGCCGACGGAAGTCGCCGAACTGCGCATTGCCCAGTGGTCCGGCCCCGGTAGAGCGCCGACCACGACGGTGGCACGCACCGGCGGTACCGCGATCGGCCGGGCCTTCACCGAGGGCACCCGGCTGCGCTACGACAGCGCCGCGAACATCGAACTGGGCAAGCCGATCGCCGACGCCGGACCCACGCTGATCCTGCCGCTGCACGCCCAGGATTCCACCTTCGGCGTCCTGGTCATGGTGCGCCCGGTCTCCGCGCCGCTCTTCTCCGACGAAATCCTGGAATTGGCGGCGGCCTTCACCGATCAGGCCGCGCTGGCCATTCAGCTGGCCGAGGCGCAGCAGCGCATGCGTGAACTGGACGTGCTCACCGACCGCGACCGCATTGCCCGCGATCTGCACGATCACGTCATCCAGCGCCTGTTCGCGGCCGGGCTGAACCTACAGGGAACCGAGGCGCGGGCGCGGACACCCGGAGTGCGGCAACGAATTTCGGAGGTCATCAACGATCTGCAGGATGTGGTGCGGGAGATCCGCACCTCCATCTTCGATCTGCACGGCGGCAACGGGCAGAGCACCCGGCTGCGTCAGCGGCTGGAACAGGTGATCAAACAGCACACCCGCTCGATCGAGATGCGCACCTCGCTTCGGGTCTCCGGGCCGTTGTCGGTGGTCGACGCCGAATTGGCCGACCACGCCGAGGCGGTCGTGCGTGAGGCGGTGAGCAATGCCGTGCGCCACTCCGGAGCCGAAACCCTCACCGTCACCGTGGAAGTCGCGGACGATCTCACCATCGTGGTATCCGACGACGGCTGCGGGATCCCGGATTCGATCACCCCCAGCGGCCTGAACAACCTGGCGCACCGCGCCGAGCAGGCGGGTGGCGAATTCGCCGTCCTGTCCGGCGCCGACGGGACCGGCGCCCGGTTGCGCTGGTCGGTGCCGCTGCGCTGACTCCGGCGCCACCGTACCGGGTCCGGTGCGTCCTCCTAGCCATTGGTCACCGCGCACGCACCACGATCGTCGGGCAGTCGGCATCGTGCAGCAGTGCCGCACTGGTCGATCCGAGCAGCATTCCGGTGAATCCTCCGCGCCCGTGACTGCCCACGACCAGCAGTTGCGCGTGCTCCGACTCCTCCAGCAAGGACCGAACCGGCCGGTCCATCGTGAGGATCCGGCGCACCGGCACGTCCGGATAGCGCTCACCGAACCCCGCCAATCGTTCGGCCAGCAGCTCACTTTCCATCTCGCGCACCACATCCCAGCCGGGCACCGGAAGATCCGCCCCGAGGTAGTCGCTCCAGGCGTGCAGAGCCGTCAGCCCCACCTTGCGCGCCGAAGCTTCCGCGAAGGCCAGCTCCAGCGCGGGCACGCTGTTGGGTGAGCCGTCCACGCCGACGAGCACCGGCCGCTCGGCCGAGACCGGATCGATGGGCGCGGCGGCATGGACGACCGCGACCGGGGAGTGCGCGTGCCGGGTCAGCGCGGTGCTCACCGAGCCGAGCAGACCGCGCCGCAGCGCACCCAGGCCGCGGCTGCCGACGACCACCATCCGCGCCGACCCCGAGGCCGCGATCAGGTGCGGAATGATCGGCTCCATGGTGACGTCGCCGGTGATGGTGATCGACGCACCGGCGGGCGCGGTCCGCGCCACCCGGCTCGCCTCGCCCACCACGCGCTCGCCGTCGGTGCGCAGCCACAGGATGTCCGACTCCGCCAGCATCGCCCCCGGACCGAACCCGGTCGGGATCGCGACGGAGGCGACGATGTGCAGCGGGCAGCCGTGCAGCGCGGCCTCGGCCGCCGCCCACGCGGCGGCATGGTAGGCGACGGCCGAACCGTCGACCGCCACGACTATCGGCGGATTCACCTGCCCCGCAGTCGAAGTGGTGCTGTCCGTCATGATCTTCTCCAGTCTATTTCGAGTGTCACTCGGTGCCGAGCGGCCTTGTCAGATCCCGCCATTCGGCGTCCCAGCGGCTGTTGCGTGTGATGGTCAGCAGCCTGACCGCGCACCAGGACAGCGTCACCGCGCCGCCCCAGCCGAGGATCAGCACCGAGAGCGCGATGCCGATCCCGCTGCCGACGGCTGTCCCGGGTCGCGGCGGCGGGTCGCCGGGGCGGCCGTCCGCCCCGAGCCACACCCGCACCTCCGAACCGACCGGCGCGGATTCACCGAGAGCCGCCGTCCCCGTCTCGATCACCCCGGCCCGGTTCTAGCTCACCAGAGCTTCGTATCCGGCCGCCCGATTCGGATCGGACGGCACCGCCAGCGTCGACGCCTGCAGAATGATCGCCGGGACAACGACTTTCGTGGCCGATTCCGCCCGGATTCGTTCGGCCGCTCCGGTGTACCCGGCGGTTCCGGCCGCGCCCGCGACCGGAACAACCACGAGCAGCACCGCAATCACCACCAACCGGATCACCGATTGGCACCGATCCGATCCCCGCATGAGCGGGTTCGGATTCCACGGCCTGAGCCGCCACAGGCGAAGCGCCGGAACGGAATCGGCGGACATGGTCGGCTACCGCGCGGTGTCCGCCGACGCCAGCGGCCGCACGACCTCGTGCAGCGCCAGCCGCGGCGTGGCGGGAATCGGTGCGGCGCTCGTGGCCGCCCAGCCCATTCGGATGAGCAGCTGCGGATAACCGAAACCGCCGAGGATTCCGGCACGAATGCGCTCGCGCAACCGCGGGATCTCCAGTGGTTCGGTGAGCGCGCAACTGGCCAGGCCGTGCACCGTGGCGTTCAGCAGGACCGCGCTGGCGGCCTCACCCGCCCGCAGCCAGGACTCCGGATCATCGGATGCGGTGCACACCACCAGCAGCCGCGCCGCCTCGTCGGTGTCGCGCACCACCGCCTCGGCCAGTCGCGGATCCGCGAACGGCCGGACCGTGGGGTCAGCGGCGGGCACCGCATTCCGACCGGGCACGCCCTGTGAATCGGCGTGACGGCCGCTCCAGGCGGCCAGCTCCGCCGTGTAGGCGGCGTCCCGGGCGTGTCCGGCGGCGGCCTCCTCGAAAGCGTGCAGCAGTTGGGCTCGGGCATCGGGGGCGTCGACGTCGTACACGGCGACACCCGGCGACACCCGGCGACACCCGGCGACACGCCCACCGCCCTGATCTCCTCGACCTGCCCCGCGGGCACCTGCCAGGAGGTGAAGCGGCGGCGATCACTGCGCCGCTCCGAGATAGCGCGCGCCAGGCGCACCGCCCCCGGATGAGGGGCGGCGGCGGTGAATTCGACCGCCGCCAGATGCCGGGGCTCCGCCGGATTGGGCAGGCGATGCACCGTGGTGTCCCAGCCGAACCCACGGCTCGCGACACTCAGATGATGCAGCGCCGCACCGCAACTGAGCACCAGCTCCCGGCCGTCCGGATCGGTGTGGGGCAGGGTCCTGCGATTGTCGGAGTACAGATGCACGGTGGTGTCGCCGACTCGCCACGACCACGGCTGGGTGTTGTGGACCGACGGCGCCCGCACCGCCAGGGTCAGGGCCGCCCGGACGGTGTCCGGATCGGGATGCCGTCTCGACATCGTATGTCCTTTCTCGTGATTCGTGTTCTCGCCCCGGTTCAGCCTGCGCGGACCACCAGCACCGGGCATTGCGCGAGGTGCAGCAGCGCGGTGCTCACCGAACCGAGCAGCATGCCTTGGAAGCCGCCGCGCCCGTGGCTGCCGACGACCAGCAACTGCGCGCCCTCGGCGTGTTCGAGCAGGGCGCGCACCGGGGTATCGCAGGCCACCACTCGTTCCACCCGCACCTCCGGATAGCGCTCTCCGCACCCGGCCAGGCTCTCGGCCAGCAGCACGTCCTGGGTCTCGCGTATCCCGTCCCAGCCGACCACCGGCAGGTCGTAACCGGTGGAGTTGCTCCAGGCGTGCACCGCGATCAGATCGGCCTTGCGCCGTGAGGCTTCCTCGAACGCCGATTCGATGGCGGGCAGGCTGTTCTCGGTGCCGTCGACCCCCACCACCACCGGTTTGCCGGGCGATCCGGGATCGGTCTCCGCCACACCGTGAACCACCGCGACCGGGCAGTGCGCATGCCGGGCGACGGCCGTGCTCACCGAGCCGAGCACGGCCCGGCGCACCGCGCCGCGACCGCGATTGCCGACCACCAGCATCCGAGCGCGCCTGGACATGGACAGCAGGGTCGGCGTGATGAGTTCGAAGGTGAATTCGGTGGTGAGCGGCAGATTTTCGGACCGCGCCGCGTGCCGGGCGATCCGAGTGGCCTCGGCGAGAACCCGCTCGCCGTCACGGCGCACCGCGGCCAGTTCGGCCGCTCCCAGCGCTGTCCGCGGCTCATCACCGACGGTCACGGGAAACGAGGTGATGATGTGCAGCGGCACCTGGCGCATCTCGGCCTCGCCCGCCGCCCAGGCGACCGCCTGATAGGAGATCTCCGAACCGTCCACAGCGACGACGATCGGAAGAGCGCCCGCGACCGGCGCGGGAATGGTGTTGTCGGCCATGATGTCTCCTTGTGCGGTGATGCTTCGAGCATCTCCCCCGCCGCCTCGCCGCCCCAGAGAACAAGGTCATGGCTCGGCCGGGCCGTCGGCCCCTGAATGAGCTGCCCATCGGCGAATCGCCACCGGCCGGTATTGCCGCGAAAACGACGAAGGTCATCGGTACGGCAGTCATCGGACAGCGGCCTTCCCGCCCTACCGCCCGCCCAGTGGGCTGCCGCATAGTGGGAGTCGCCGACGAATCACAGTCGGCACGGCTCCCCGAGAAAGGAGATCGACAGGGACATCCCCCGATGGCAGATCCCCTGTGGGTGCGTTGATTCGAATAACCGCCCGATCCCGGTCCGACCACCTGCAACCGCGGCAACCCGAACTCACAGGGCGATCCGTCGGATTCCACTGCCGGTCAAAGCCTTTGCCGACTCCAGCCATCTCTGCGTTGGGCGACAACTCCTCGCGATCGCCTTCACCCGGACCGCATCGGCAGCACATCGATGCGGCACTCGCGGACGATGTCGTCCGACGCTACCGGCGTGTCACCCTGCTGACTTCATCGGAGCCCGGCGATCGCTCGAACTGCTCCGCGCTCTCTTCTACCTGCAGTCCGGTCAGGAAAGTGGTTCGGTGGTGAGGGCAGGCCACAGGGCGGCGGTGAGCTGCTCAGGCAGGTCGGCGCGGGTGGTGGCGTCGTCACCGCGCAGGAACGCGCCGAAAAAGGCGCCGAAGACCATGGTGGCGACGGTGCGGGTGTCGATGCCGGGCCGAACCGCGCCCCGGTCGACAAGTTGGTGTAGCAAATGTTCGACCAGGGACACGCGGGGCTCCACGGCGCGGGTCACGACGTGATCCAGGAGTTCGGGCACGCGTTCGGCTTCGCTGATGAATCCGCCCTGCAGGATGATGGCGTCGGGGTTGTGGTAACAGGGGTCGACGCGGCGGATGGCCTCGATGAACGCCTCGCGCGGTGTCATGTCGTCCAGAGGGAAGGGTGGGGTGGCGGCGAGTTGGGCGCGTAGTCCGTAGTCGAGGGCGTCGATGACGAGTTCGAGTTTGCCCGGCCAGCGCCGGTAAAGGGTGGGCCGGGTGACCCCGGCGTCGGCGGCGATGTCCCCGAGGGCCATGCCGCTGTAGCCGTCGGTTACCAGGCGGCGGCGTGCCGCGAGGAGGATGGCCTCGTCCACGGCGGGATCGCGGGGACGCCCGCCCCGCGGACCGGACTTGCGGGCCGAGGTGGGTTCGCTGGCTTCGGTGCGCCTTCCGGTCATGGCCTCCCCGTTCGCGTTCCGTTACAGGACATGACTGTATCTCTCAGGAGGTGCGGACGGTGGCATGGGTGAGCAGGTCGGTGAACTCCGCCGTGCTGCGGGCTCCTTCGAGGATGTGGCCGTCGTCGAGGACGGGGGTGGGAACCGCGCGGACTCCGCGATCTGGCGTCGACGCCACCGGGTCGACGGCCCCACCGGGCCGATAGAACAGGGCGAGTTGCCCGGCCCCACCGACGAGTCCGAGACCAGCGGCGATTCTCAGCCCGGCCCAGCCGGACAGCAGCGGACCGCCGAACAGCACTTGTTCGACGCTGATACGGCCTGCTCCGAGGACCGCAACCGCGAGCGCGCCCAGGGCGATCATGGCATGCATCTGCCCGCGCGGCTCGAGCACATAGCCGCCGGGTGAGAGCACGTCTCGGCGTCACCGGACCGGAATCCGATCTCGTCTTCGAGCACGATCGAGTACTCGTCCTCGAAGGTGTGGGTGTGCGGCGGGGTGACCACGCCGACGGCGAAGGGGTGTTCCACCATCGACACCGCACCACTGGTGAGGTGGGCACCGAACTTGAAATCCGCGCCGAACCCGGGGATCGGCACGTGCCGTCCCTCGCCCGGGCGCAGGACGGTGAACGGCGGAATTACACTGTGCGGCATGTGATTTCCTGTCTGCGGATACCGAGGGGACGTGGCGGCCGGCCGGGGAGGGCCATCTCCTCCCCGGTCACCACGCGGCGGGAAGGTCAGCGAGTGACATGGTGGGCCCGCTCGACGAGGTCGGCGACCACGTTGGGGTGGCTGACCATGGCCGCGTGCGAGGAGTCGACTTCGGTGACGGTGGCACCGGCGCGGTCGGCCATGAACCGCTCCAGGCTCGGCGCGATGGCGTGGTCCTTGGTCGCGATCAGCGCCCACGACGGGATGGTCTTCCACCCCGCGGCCGTCGCCGGTTCCCCGAACGCCTCGGCGGCGACCGGGCGCTGGGAGATCGCCATGTACGCCGCGGTGGCGGCGTCGACGTCGGCGGCGAACGCGGTGGCGAACTGCGCGTGATCCAGCCATACCTCGGTACCGGCCGAGCCGTCCGGGCGGGCGTACTGGAAGACCTGCTGAGGCAGTGGCGGCACCGACGCGTCCGCGTGCGTTTCGAGCAGACCCCCGAGGGCCTCGCCCTCGTCGGGGACGAACGCCGCGACGAATACCAGGGCCGCCACGTCGGCGACGGCGGGGGCGGCGTTGCTGATGACCGCACCGGCGTAGGAGTGCCCGACCAGGATCTTCGGTCCCTCGATGCCTGCCAGGAGGCCCTGCAGGTAGGCGCCGTCGTAGGCCAGCCCGCGCAGCGGGTTGGGCGCCGCGATCACCGGGAATCCGCGCCGGTGCAGTCGTTCGGCGACCGCTTCCCAGCCCGAGGCGTCGGCGAACGCGCCGTGTACCAGCACCACTGTCGGCTTCGGCGTCCGGTCGTCCTCGCGGTCGGCGGCGTGCGAACCCGGCACCAGAGAGGACAGAGCTGTCTTGATCGACGCGGCGAAGTGGCTACTCATGGTTTTCTCTCCTTCAACAAGGGCGGTTGTCCAACGCTGACGCGGAACAACTCCCGATTTTCATTACAGCTATTGACTGTAACGTAACTGCGTCTGCGTGCCAACTCACTGTGCGAGAGTCGATATCGCGTCCCACCAACGGCGGAATCAGCTCAGCGGCGTGTGGGTCAGCTCCGCGAGGTTGGCTGCGATGAGGTCGCGCAGCCGCGCGATCTGCGCCCGCGGGTGGTGGCGCGGGGAGAACGCCAGCTCGAGGCCGGCGCGGTCGGCATAGGTGGAGACGAAGTAGCCGACCCAGCTCACCGCCTCGGAGGTGGCGAAGCCGCGCAAGTCTACGATCTCGACCCCGGCCGGCACGGTGAGCGCGGGAACCGGACCCCAGTTGGTGATGAAGTTCCCGACGCCGGTGCGTGCCCGCCCCGTCGCGGCCACCTCCGCCGCAGCCAGCATGACCGCGAGCGCGGATCCGTCCGCGATGCCGTCGATGATCTGCTCCTTCGCGTGCTTGGCGAGCACACCCAGGTCGGTCTCGGGAGTGGCGGCGGTGACGGTGGGCACGAACCCCAGGGCATTGGTGACCTCGTCGCGCTGCACCGTGGGCCGCAGGTGCGGGCGCAGGTCCACGAGATGGAACATGATCATCGGCAGCTCGGCCGCCGCCGTGCCCGGAACGGCCAGCGTCGCGCGTTCCGCACGAATGATCGCAGCGGAGAGCAGGGCGTGCAGGGTCGTCCCGGACGCCCGGGCGTGCTCGAGCAGCGCGGCGGTATCGTTCCGCGACAAGGCGATCCGCATCGCCGGTGTCGGCGCGAACCCTCGGTCGACACCGGTGTCGACCGACGTCAGGCTGTGCACTGGGCGCGCGGCCGATACGGCGGGCGGGGGCAGGGCGAGTGCGCGAGCGTCGTAGGCGCGTTCGAGGCTGCGCGGCTGGACCGGGCTCGGGTCGAGGAATCCCGCACTACCGCTCAGCATTGCCGCGGTGTGCCAGAAGTACTCGAGCAGCGCGAATCCCATGCTGGCGTCGTTGATCGCATGACACACCTGTAGTGCGACCGCGGTCTGCGCCCCATCGCGCACGATGGTGAGTTTCGCCAGCCCGAGCGCGGGATCGACGACCGTGATCCCGCGGGCGAGCCAGTCGGCAATCGGTCCCTCGAGGATGTCGATAGTGGCGCTGCCGGTGCCGTCGTCGGGTATCTGCAGCCAGCACGCCGAGCCGCTCACCGCGATCGTGCCACGCAGCATCGGATACTTGTCGCACAGCAGCCCGAACGCGGTGCGCAGCACCGCGATATCGATCGCCCCGGTGCAGATCGCCACGTAGGCGACCGTCAGCTTGCGGGGCACGAATCCGTGATCGATCAGGCCCAGACGATACTTCACGCCATCCTCCGCAGGTCCGGGGCGGCGGAGGCGGATGACGAGTGGGCGCTCACGCCAGACCCAGCAGTGCCGGATCGCTGGCACGTGCCCGCAACTCCTGCGCCGGATCGGGCACGAGACGGCGAGTGCGCATATCGAGCAGGCCGCTGACGCTGGTCACCTCGGCCACCAGGGTGCCGTCGGGTTTGGTCAGCACATGCTCGACGCGATGGGTCTTGTCCGGTCCCCACACGAAAGCGCACGACACATCGACGGTGTCCTCGGCGCGGAGTTCCGTGTGGTGACGCAGCATGGTTTCGAGGTTGACCGGCCCGAACCCGTCGGCGAGCAACCGCTGCGGCGATAGCCCCGCCGCCTGTCCGCACGCAAACCGGGTGTGCTCGGCGTACTGCAGATATACCGTGCTGGCCAGATGGTGATTGGTGTCGAGCTCGTAACTACGGACGGTGAAACGCATCGTGAACGGCGCGGCACTCACAGGGCAGACCTCCAGGGACTCATAGGGATTGGTGTCGGAGCATCAGCCTGCCGTCGGCGCGACACCGGTACCAAGACACTGATGACACTGGTGTCACCAGCACCCGGCACCCTTCACCTCGGCACGCAGTTCGGCGAGCCGCTTGCCCAGAGTGGCGGCCCATCCCAGGTCGTCATGCGCGAATCCACGTGGGTCGCAATGTAGTACCGGAAACGGTGCAGACGGTTGTTCCGGGTGGGCGCACACGGAGCTGGCGTCTATGGGTCTTCACGTTCCGGGTGCGTGTTTGCGGCCAACGACATCGACGCAGCGGAGTCTGACCAGCGAAGCTGTGCCTACTTTCGTAATTTACAAATTGCATACCATGTGGACTTCTTCGGAGATCGGCCTATGCCCGCGATTGCGCGTGGGTAGCGTCCGAGCGCGCAACTACCCCACATGTTTGCGCGGCGAGAGGAATGAACATGGCGGACATAGATGTCGTGTTGAAGGACATGATGCTCATGGACGGGGCGATCGGCGCCGCTGTCGTCGACTACAACAGCGGCATGCCCCTCGGTATCGCGGGCGGATCGAAGATGCTCGACATCGAGATCGCCGCGGCTGGCGACACCGAATTGGTACGCGCCACCATGCGCACCATTGAGCAACTCGGGCCGAACGAGGAAATCGAGGACGTCCTCATCAGCCTCGGGAGCCAGCATCACCTGCTACGACCGACTCGTGGCCGTCGATCAAGAGGGCTGTTCCCGAGTCATGCCTCGATAAGACGCTGCTTCGGCTCGACGGCCGCAAACAGCTCGCCGGTGTCGATCAGCCGCAGACTGTTTGCTTCGCAACGGGGGCACACCCCACTGCCGGGCTTCAACGCAGATGTCCGGCACAGCAGTCCGCAGTCGTCACAGCGCAGGATCGGTCCTCGAAGCTGGCTGATTCGGGTCACACGCATGACACTGCCTTTCGATGTCCATCTCTAGTAGTTGCTAATGTTAGTAATCAGACATAAGGACAACCTGAGGGCGTGCGGCTCGGCACACCCTCGTCGCAGAGAACAAGCTGAAATCCAGTGTGGTCAAGAAGGTCTGACGACGGTGATTATGCCGCCGTCGGTGCTGATGTCCACCGCGGCGTCGTAGCGGGCACGGATCGCCTCCTCGATTATTCGGGCATTGTGTTCGCACAGGATGACCACGGCCAGCGTGGTCGAGTTCAGCACGTGAACGGCGGCATGTTCGTCCACACGCGAGTGTCCCAATCCGGGTATCTCGAGCGCGCAAACGCTCCGCTCGAGATCGGCGATCGCTTTCATACGCCGGTCTCTCTCCGTTTTCCCCAGTGGAGCGGGCGTCGATCCGGCCAGGCCGGACTGGGGATGGCACGCCCGGAATCGGTTCGGGGTTATCACGAGATCCTCCCTACGGTCGAACAGTGAGAAGGGGTATGACGCGTCAGGAGTGCGTGCGGGGGCGTTGCGGGGCCGAGGCACTGAGAATTCGGCTCACATGCCGGGCGACCGCGGGGACCAGTCGGGGGTCTCGCGGGTCCGGCAGCGCACATCCGACGGGTGTGATCAGGGCGAGCGCTCGTGCCGCGGCGGCGAGAGCGTCGATACTCACCCATGCCGCGCCGTGCCCGCACAGGGCGCTCAGCACTCCGGGCACCGCCAGCGCGGCGAACCGATACGGATCGGCTGGAGCCGACACGGTTCGAGACGGCACCGCCCAGATCGAATCCTGGCCGGTCAGGTCGATGACGATGTCGTGGTCGACCATCAGCCTGCGCACCTTGGGCCCGAACGTTGTGTGCCCGTCCCACTCGGTGACGGTGGCCGCGCCGCATTCGAGGAGCACTGTCCGTAGTCGCGGCGCCCGCTCCGCTACGATGACCGCCAGCCGTCCGGTCCGGGGCCGGATTCCCTTCCCGCGCAATGCCATTACCGCGGCGGCGGCCACGGTTGCGGTGAACACGTCGGTCTCCGAAATCACCGAGCGTCCCGCGTTGGCTGCCGTGATCGACTGCACTGCAGCCGATTCCAACGCCGGAAGCCCGACCAGGAGAACCGCCGCGAGGCGTTCCGGCAACTCGGCGATCCGGGCGGCGATCATATTCGGCCGCGTATCCGTGAGTGGGACGGCCGATGCCCGCATCGCCGTACGGGCGGTCAGGAGTGCGGCATAGTCTTCCATCGCGTTCCAGCACGAACGGCTGGTGCGTTGGTCACCGCTTCGGCTGTCGCACACCGCGACCACAGCGACACCCAGGCCGCTGTCGTCCGGCCGCCCTTGCCGGGCGGCCTGATTCGCAGCCCCTGCATCACTGTGACTGTTCACTACCTGTGCCCGTCTGTGCTGGCCCCAACGAACCTTGCCGCCATCGGATGTCAGCCTCTGCCGTGGCGTCTTTCGTAGGCTTCCCGGTCGGCGGCCGCGCGTTGGCGTTCGCGCTGGTTGGCCAGTTCCGGGTCGAGGCCGTGCTTGGCCAGCCACGCCCGGCGATACACGTACATGAGCGCGACGGTGAAGTAGATCAGCGGCAGGTACAGCAGCGCCATCATGGACAACCCCATCCACAGCGGGCCGGGAATCAGCAGGAACAGGCACAGCGGCGGAATGATCGGGATGAGTATCCGCATCAGGTAGCGGCGAGCCGCGCCCGGTCCGGTGAGATCGTCGATCACCCACTGCGACATCGACGCTGGCAGCGTGCCGCCGGTGATGTAGCGGATGCGCTGAACGAAGGTAGGCGTGGTGCGTTCGGTCATGGCGTGTTCCTGGCGAGTGCGGGCGCCAACTCCCGGGCACAGGCGATGGCGTCAGGGGTGTGGTCGAACAGGTGCGCGGCGCCACCGGCGGGCAGCGCCCCTATGGTGGCCAGCCGCCGGTGGTGATCGGCGCGCAGGCCCGACATCAACACGATGATATGGCGGTGCTCGAGTTTGCCGATGGCGTCCTTGAGGACCAGCGCGCCGGTGGTGTCCAGCGCGGTGATGTGAGACATGCGCAGGATGACCACGTGGACATCGGACACCTCGGCGAGTTCGAGCAGGAAGCGGTGCGCGGCCGCGAAGAACAGCGGTCCGTCCAGGCGGTAGGCCACGATGTGACCGTGCAACAGCTCGTGTTCCTCGGCCAGGTGATCGCTGTCCTCGAGCGGCGGCTCGAGTGGAATCTGGTGCAGCCGAGCCTCTTTCGCCACCGACCGCAGCGCCAGCACGATCGCGATACCCACGCCGACGGCGACCGCGGTCACCAGGTCCAGGGCCACGGTGACCACGAAGGTGACCGCCATGATGGCCGCATCGCCTTTCGACGCCCGCGCGATCGCGGCCAACGATGCTGTTTCCACCATGCGCACGGTGGTCGCCAGCAGCACACCGGCCAGCGCGGCCAAGGGGATATCGGCCACCAGCGGCGCGGCCAGATAGATGATCGCGGCCAGGATCACCGCGTGGGTGAGCGCGGCGAGCCGGGTACGCGCACCCGAGCGCACATTGACCGCGGTGCGCGCGATGGCGCCGGTGGCCGGGACGCCGCCGAACAGCGGCGCGGCGATATTGGCCAGGCCTTGGCCGAGCAGTTCCCGGTCCGGATTGTGGCGGGTGCCCACGGCCATGGCGTCGGCGGCGGTGGCCGACAGCAGCGATTCCAGCGCCGCGAGCGCGGCCACGGCCAGCGCGGGCGCGAGGAGTGAGCCCAGCTGATCCAGGTGCACGAATCCCAGTGTGGGAGCGGGCAACCCGACCGGCAGCGCGCCGATGGGGGTCAGATCCAGCTCGAATACCGTGGCGGCCACCGTGGCGACGGCGACGGCGAGCAGCGCGAAGGGCAGTTTCGGCAGCCAGCGGCCGCCGATCAGCACGATCGCGGCCACGATCAGCGCCGTCACCAGCGTCATGTGATGTGGCTGCGAAATATATTGGCGCACCGCGTCGAACGCGACCTGCCACACCTTCTCCCCCTCGACATCGGCGATGCCGAGCGCGGACGGGAACTGCTGCAATGCGATCACCACCGCGATACCCGCGGTGAAACCCTCGATCACCGGGGCGGGCATATAGCGCACCGCACGCCCCACCCCGGCGATCGCGAGCACCACCAGCAGGAGACCGGCCAGCAGCCCCACGGCCAGCACTCCTCCCCCGCCGTGCTGCTGGAAGATCGGCACCAGGACCACGGTCATGGCCCCGGTCGGTCCGGACACCTGGAAGCGCGAGCCGCCGAACACGGCGGCCACCGCGCCCGCGACCACGGCGGTCGCGAGGCCCGCGGCCGCGCCGAGCCCGGAACTGATCCCGAAGCCCAGCGCCAGCGGCAGCGCGACCAAGGCGACGATCAGCCCAGACAGCAGGTCGGCGCCGGGGGCGCGCACGGCCGGTCGCCAATCCGACCAAGTGGGCAGTAGAGCCTTCACAGTCAGTTGGCGCCGGTCACGGAATCGGCCGCCCGCGCTGCGGTGAGATGGGTCTTCAGCACCGCGAGCTGCTCGCGCAGCGCTTCGGGCAACCGGTTGCCACCGATCGAGGCGTACCACTCGTCTATCGAACCGATCTCCTCGACCCACTCGTCGAGGTTCACGTGCAAGGCCGCCGCCGCGAGCTCCCGCTGCACCGCCGACAAGCCTTCCAGGTCGAGCGCTTCCGGCGCGGGCACATAGCCGATCGGTGTTTCCTCGGCGGGTGCGGTGCCGTCCAGGCGCTGCAGGGCCCACTGCAGCACGCGCACATTGTCCCCGAAGCCCGGCCACAGGAACATCCCGTCGGCGCTGCGCCGGAACCAGTTGACCTGGAAGATCTTCGGCAGCCGTGCGCCCTCACGATCGGCTAGCGACAGCCAGTGCGCGAAGTAGTCGCCGACGTGGTAGCCCAGGAACGGCAGCATGGCCATCGGGTCACGTCGTACCACGCCGACCGCGCCCGCAGCGGCCGCGGTGGTCTCCGAGGACAGCACCGAGGCGGTGAACACCCCGTGCGCCCAGTCGAAGGATTCGGTCACCAGCGGAACGGTGGACGCGCGGCGGCCGCCGAAGAAGATCGCCGAAATCGGCACCCCCGCCGGATCGTCCCACTCCGGCGCGACCGACGGACACTGCGCGATCGGGGTGCAGTAGCGCGAATTAGGATGGGCGGCGGGGGTTCCCGACACCGGGCTCCAGTCGCTGCCATGCCAGTCGATCAGATGCGCCGGAGCGTCGTCGGTCAGACCTTCCCACCACACGTCGCCGTCATCGGTACGCGCGACATTGGTGAACAGCGAGTTGCCGCGATCGATGGTCGCGATCGCGTTGGGGTTGGTCTTCGCACCGGTTCCCGGTGCGACACCGAAGAATCCGGCCTCCGGATTCACCGCGTAGAGACGCCCGTCCGCGCCGAACCGCATCCACGCGATGTCATCGCCGACCGTCTCCGCCTTCCAGCCCGCGAGCGCCGGTTCGAGCATGGCGAGGTTGGTCTTGCCGCACGAGGACGGGAACGCCGCCGCGATGTAGTGCGTCTTACCCTGCGGGGACGTGAGTTTCAGGATCAGCATGTGCTCGGCCAGCCACCCCTCGTCCCGGCCCAGCACCGAGGCGATCCGCAACGCGAAGCACTTCTTGCCCAGCAGCGCGTTGCCGCCGTATCCCGAACCGTAGGACCAGATCTCGCGGCGCTCGGGGAAATGCGAGATGTACTTGGTCTTGTCACACGGCCACGCCACGTCGGCCTGACCATCGGTGAGCGGCATGCCCACCGAGTGCAGGCACTTGACGTATTCGGTCCCCGCGCTGAGCTTCTCCCACACCGCCGCACCGGAACGAGTCATGATCTGCATCGACACGGCCACGTATTCCGAATCGATGATCTGCACACCGAATTTCGGGTCCTCGGCGTCCAACGGCCCCATGCAGAAGGCGATCACATACATGGTGCGCCCCGCCATGGCTCCCCGGTAGTGCTCGGTCATGACCGTGCGCATGTCGACCGGATCCACCCAGTTGTTGGTCGGACCGGCGTCGTCCTTGCGCTCGGAACAGATGAACGTGCGGTCCCCCACCCGGGCCACATCGTCGGGATCGGACACACACCAGAAGGAGTTGGGCTTCTTGTCGAGAGGAACGAACGTCCCCTTGTCCACCAACACCGCGGTAAGCCGGTCCCACTCGTCGCGAGTTCCATCGCAGAAGACGATGCGCTCCGGCCCGGTGAGCTCCGCGACCTCGGCCACCCAGGCGAGAACACCCTCATGGTTCGTCGGCGCGTGTGCGGTCCCGGTGACGGCGGTGGACTGATCGGTCACGGCGGATTCTGCTTTGCAAAACAACTAGGTAATGAGTTTAGAAAAGCTGCAATCAGTGAAGACAGGCACCGCCACCGAACGCATGGCGGCTCAGGCAGGCCGCACCAAGGCTTCGACCTGGCCGGTGACCACGCCGGTCAGGATCACGCGCGCGACGGCGAGCAGTTCGGCGACTTGCGGTGAGGTGAGCTCATAGGTCACCGACAGCCCTTCGCGGCGCGCGGTGACCAGTCCCGCACGACGCAGGATGGACAGCTGCTGAGAAAGGTTCGCCGGCTCGATGCCGATCTCGGCGAGCATTTCCGACACCGCGTGTTCACGCTGGCTGAGCAGCTCGAGGACTCGGATGCGCACAGGGTGGCCGAGGGTTTTGAAGAAGTCGGCCTTCATTTGATAGAGCGGCTGTGGCAGTCCGGGCATATGAGCCACTCCCCTTCCGATAGGTGGCTGTTCCCGGTCGGCAACGGCCCCATTGATTGCATAGTTTAGCAAACAGACCAAGTTGGGTTTGCCCGGTTAGAGATCGTTGCCGGCATAGGAGAGATTGAAGCTCTTGTTGACCAATGGGAAGTCGGGAACGATCGTCTCGCGCATGGCCACCGGGAGGGCGGGCCAGTTGAACCAGGACGGGTCGACGATCTTGGCGCGAGTCAGCCTCCCAGTGTCGTCGACCTCGGCGCGGTGGACGATCGTTCCGCGCCAGCCCTCCACGATGCCGACTCCGCTGCGGCGCTCGCCATACGTGGGTTCGGCCATGAATTCCACTGGGCCGCTGTGTGTTTCGACGAGATCGGTGACGAGCCGAGTCGAGGCGGCGAACTCCTGGCCGCGCACCGTGTACCGGGCGAGCACGTCACCGGTATCTGCGGTGACTTCAGTTACCGGCAGGTCGACAATGGGATGGTCGAGTCGAGCATCGGTCATCAAGCCGCTCGCGCGGGCCGGGTAGCCGAGGCAGCCGAGCGCGCGGGCGTCATCGGCGGCAAGTACGCCGGTACCCGCGAAGCGGTCGTAGATCACGGCATTGCGCAAGGTGAGTTCCACAACCTCGGCGAGATCCTCGGCGAGGGATCCCAGCCGACGGATATCGGGAAGCGACCGCAGCACAATGCCTCCCGGCCTGATCGCACCCCGCAGGAGGCGATGACCGGTGATGTCGGCGTTGATGCGCAGCAGATGCTCGCGGATGCGCAGGGCGTGGGAGTTGGCGAGTCCGAAGCCCACGTCATTGGCCAGCGCGCCGAGATCCGCGGCGTGGTTGTAGAGCCGTTCGAGTTCGACCAGTAGCGCCCGCAACCGCTGTGCCGCCGTCGGGACGGTGAGGCCGAGCGCGTCCTCGACGGCGAGGCAGTGCGCGAGCGCGTGCGCGGCCGAGGTGTCACCGCTGACGCGTTCGGCGAGATCGACCGCGGCGGTGGCGGGCCGGCCGTGGAAGAGTCGCTCGATACCGCGGTGGACGTACCAGAGCCGGGCTTTGAGCCGCACCACGGTTTCGCCCACGACCGAGAACCGGAAGTGGCCCGGCTCGATCAGGCCCGCGTGCACAGGCCCGACCGGAATCTCGTAGACCCCGTCACCACTGACGGTCAGGAAGCGCAGCTCGCCCGATCCTCCGAACTCGGGTGCGGTACCGGCGTCGGCGCGCATGGGGTGCCAGTCCTCGGGCCAGTGCGCATGCCGCACGAGCCGCCGCGGCCGTGGATGCCCTTGTGCGCGAAGACCGTACAGGCCCATCATTTCCCGCTCGTAACGCCCGGCGGGGAAGGAGACGTACGCCAAGGATGGAAGCACCGGATCCCGGGCAGGCACGACGCATTCCAGCTCGACGCGCCGATCGGGGCGGCCCGCGAGAAACAGGTACACCACTCGCAGCATCCCGTCGCCGTCGTCATGAGCGGCGGCCAGGCCCAGACGGAAACCGTCACCGAGCAGATCCTCGGCGGCGTCGGGCAATTCGGCGGTCGTGACGGCCCGTCGAATCCGGGGAGCCGAGGCCGGGCCGGTCATCGCGCCGTCACCTGCTCGGCGGCGGTGGTGAGCAGATCGCCGAGCGGTCCTGCGGTGACGCCGAGAACTGCCGACACCGCTATTCCCGCGACCAATGCCGCGGCAATCGACCGTGGCACGGTGACCACCGGCGCATCGGCAGGCCCTGGGCCGAGCAGGTTCCGGCTGCTGTTGCGGACCAATGCCGCGAACGCGACGGCGATGAGCAGCAATGCCAGGCCCAGCGCCCACACCAGGCGCGCGTCGGCGAGCGAACGGGCGATGGCCAGTTCGCTGGCGAACATGGCGAACGGCGGCAGACCGAGCAGCACGACCATGCCGACCCCGAACGCCACTCCGATGAGCCGGGACCGCGACATGACGCCGGTCATGGCGCCGATCGTGGTGGACCGATGGGCGGCCTGCAGCGGTCCGGTCGACAGGAACAACACGGTCTTGCCGACGCCATGGGCCAGGATGTGCAGCAGCAGTCCCGCGATCGCCAGCCGCGAGCCCGCCGCGGCGGCGACGGCGATCAGGCCCATGTTCTCCATCGACGAATACGCCAGCATGCGTTTGATATCGCGCGTCACCGTGAGCATCGCCGCCGCGATGAGCAGCGTCGCCAAGCCGACGATCAGCAGGCCGACCCGCAGGTATCCGGGGCCGGTCGCGGCATCCACGATCGGCTTGATGCGCAGCACCACCGACAGCGCCACCGATAGCAGCACCCCGCTCATCAAGGCCGAGACCGGCACCGGGGCTTGGCTGTGCGCGTCGGCGAGCCAGGTATGGAACGGCGCCAGACCGGCTTTGGCGCCGTACCCGATCAACAGCAGCCCGCCTGCCATGCGAGTGATGTCAGGATCGAGACCGTTTGCGTGCGTAAGCAATACATCCAGGTCCAGGGCTCGATCGCTGGGCGCGCCCGCGTGCCGCGCGGCGAAGTACAGCAGCACGGTGCCCAGAAACGCCACGATGATGCCGACCGAGCAGATCACCACATACTTCCAGGTGGCCTCCAACGCGGTGCGGGTGCGCCGGTGCCCCACCAGGAAAGCGGTGACCACCGTGGTCGCCTCGACCGCCACCCACACCACACCGATATTGTTGGCGCACACCGCGACCACCATGGCGGCCAGGAACGCCGGGACCAGGCCCGCATAGGTCCGGGCCGCTCGGGTGTCGGTGTGACCGTGGACCAGTTCCTCCTCGATGTAGCCGATACTCGCGACCGCGGACAGCGCGCCCACCGTCCCGATTACGATCAGCATGAGCACCGACAGCGCGTCGACCCGCAGCAGTCCGCCGCCCAGTACATGCGTCCGGCCGTCCAGCCGCGCCCCCAGCACCACGCCGCACCCCAGCACAGCGATCGCGCCGAATGCCGTGAATACCGCTGTGGCGCGCCGCCATCCGGCCAGCGCACCGGCCACCGCGGCGCCGACCGGCGCGAGTATCGCCACCAGAACCAGGATCGTCATCAATCGTGCAGCTCCCGCAACTGGTCGAGATCGGCCCCGCCGAACGCGCGGCGCAGACGGCTGGTGAGGATGCCGATGATCGCGACCGCGAAGAAGATATCCAGCGAGACGCCCAATTCGACAATGAGCGGAACACCGGCCGTGAGCAGGAATGCGGTGGCGGCGATCCCGTTGTCCAGCATGAGGAATCCAGCGGCCTGCGAAATGGCGTGCCGGCGCGTCGCCATGACGAACAATGCGATCAGGATGACCGCGAAGGCCGCCGGAACCGCGGCCGTCTCCGGAGTCGGCTCCAGGCGCACCAGCGGCCGGGTCACACCGAACGCCGCCACCGTCAACCCGGCCGCGATCAGCAACGAGGTGGCGGTGTTCACCAGTGGCGTCGCCTCCCGATACTCACGGTGTTCCGCACCGATCGCCCGTGCCAGCAGCCACGGCAACATGCCCGCCCGCAGCGCGAGCACCGCGACACCGACTCCCAGCAGTAGCCCGTCGCCGTGGTGGACGGCCTGCACGATCGGGATGACCGCCAATGCGACACCCTGCGCACCCAGCAATCCGGTGATCGCACGCAGATCGCGACGCCACACCACGAACACCGCCGCGAGGACCAGTGCGCCCGCGGCGAAGTCGAGCACGCTCGCATATCCGGATTCGGTCATTACGTTCCCGCCGAGGTGAAGAAACTGGCGGCCGTCACCGCCAGCAGCGCCAGCAGAAAGGAGCCCGCGAGCAGTTCGGGCACCCGGAACAAGCGCAGCTTCGCGATGAACACTTCCGCGAAGGACAGCAGTGTCGCCAGCACCAGCACCTTCACCGTGATCACCGCCAGGCCGACCAGCACCGCGCCCCAACTGGGCGCGCCGCCCGCGATTCCCCACGGCAGGAACAGATTCGCCAGCAAGGCCAGCAGCACGGTCAGCCGCATCGCCGACGCCCATTCGATCAACGCCAGCCTGGGCCCGGCGTATTCGAGCACCATGGCCTCGTGCACCATGGTCAACTCCAGATGCGTGCTCGGGTTGTCGACCGGCAGGCGACCGGTTTCGGCAATGATCACCACGACCAGCGCCGCGGCGGCCAGCACCGCGCTCAGCGACAGCACCCGCCCGGGATGGTCGATCGTATTCGCCACCAGTGCACCGAGATTCGATGAACCACCCGGGATCGACAGCGCGAACACCGACAACAGGATGGTGGGCTCCACCAAGGCCGCGATCACCGTCTCCCGACTGGCGCCCATCCCGCCGAACGCGGTGCCGGTGTCTATGCCGGCCAATGCCAACGCCACCGTGCCGACGAACAGCAAACCCACCACGGCGAACAGATCGGCGGCGCCGTCCAGCGGCGACCCGGTAGCCACCAGCGGCGCGACGGCTGCCACCACGATGGTCGTCGCTGCCAGAACCAATGGGGCACACGCGAAGACAAGCGTTGTACCGACCGGCGTGATCGCCTGCTTGCGCAACTGCTTGCGCAAATCGCGCCACGGTTGCAGCACGCCCGCCCCGACCCGGCCCTCCGCACGCGCCCGCACCTGCCGCATGGCGCCGAGCACGAGCGGCGCGCCGACGACGACACCACCGATCTGCAGCGCCCCGGCCGCAACCGCTGTCAATGTCATTGCGCCACCGCCGATCCGGTCATCGCGACACCACCAGCACGATCAATACTCCGAGCGCACCGTAGGCCAGGTATAGGTGCACATTGCCCGTATGGGCGCGGGCCACCACCAACGCGGCGCGGCGCACGACACGCACCACCGGACGGTAGAGCCGATCTTCGATCGTGTCGGCGATCCGTGCCCGATAGGCGACCTTCTCCACCAGATAACGAGATTCGGCCAGATGGGTGATCTCGATGTCGGTATCCGGACGCAGCACATTGTCGAACACCCGTTGCAGCGGTTCGGCGAAGGACGTTGCCGTGTACTGCATGCGCGCGGTCGGCTGGTCCGCACCGCACGCCCACAACGGCAGCACCTCCCGCGCCGGGCCGCGCCCCGCGCGTCTGCTCGCGATAGCCGCGACGACCACGACGGCAAGGGCCACGGCGGCGGCGAACCATGCCGGGGCGATGGTCCCGTCGATCCCGGGCAGGCGAACCGTCCAGCCGAGACCGGAGAATTCGGTCGTTCCCGCGGCCGGAAGCTCACCGACCACGATGCGCAGGACCGGGCCTGCCACCAGTGGCGCTATAGCCAGCACGACACACGCGATCGCAGCGAGCGCCATCCCCATCAGCATGGTCGGCGCGGCTTCTCGGGCGTCGGCCGCGTTGTCGGAGCGCGCCCGAGCCAGGAAGCCGATGCCGAAGGCTTTCACCATCGCCGCCACGCCGAGTCCCGCCGTGAGTGCGACCGTTCCCACCGCCAGCGGCGCGGCCAATGCAATCACCGAATCCCCCTGCGTTCCAGCATGGATCAGCGATTGGAACAGCAGCCATTCGCTCACGAAGCCCGCACCCAGCGGCAAACCGGCCGCCCCCAGCGCCGCAATGCCGAACAACGCCGTGGTCGCGGGCATTCGCCGGGCCAAGCCGCCGAGCCGGTCGAGATCACGCAATCCGGTCGCGGCCAGCACCGCGCCCGCGCCCAGGAAGCCCAGGCATTTGAAGCCCGCGTGCGCCATCAGATGCAGCATGGCCGCCGCGACCGCCACGGTCGCCGCCGAGCCGGCTCCCGCGTCGGCGAACAGCGTCGCCGCCCCGAGCGCGAGCGTGATCAGGCCCATATTCTCCGTGGTCGAAAATGCCAGCAGCCGTTTGAGATCCGACTGCACCGACGCCTGCAGAACGCCGTACACGGCGGTCCCCCCACCCACGATCAGCAGGGTCAGCCCCCACCAGCGCGGCCCGGGGCCGAGTAGTTGCAGGTCGAAGCGGACGATGCCGTAGATCCCGAGGTTCACCATCGCCGCGCTCATCAACGCCGACACCGGGCTCGGCGCCTCCGGGTGCGCACGGGGCAGCCAGGCATGCAACGGCACCAGCCCGGCCTTCGACCCGAAACCCGCCACGGTCAGTGCGAATACGATCGCCCGCGTACCGTCCGGCACACCGGCGAGAGCGTCGAACCCGTCCATACCGCCGACCGAGGCCGAGGCGATCAAGAGCCCGGCCAGGATCGCCACGAAACCCAACTGGGTCATGACCGCATAGAACACACCTGCTCGCCGTGCCGCGACTCGCCGATGCTCGGTGAATACCAGTGCCAGTGAGGCGATGGCCATCGACTCCCATGCGAGCAGGAAGCTCGTCACCGAACCGGCGGACGGCACCAGCAGCATGGTCGCGACGAATACCGGCACCACCGTCAGTGTTGTCCCGCCGAGGTGCTCGCGACGCGCGTAGCCGATCAGATACACGCCCACCGGGATCGCCACCGCACCGGTCACCAGGAGGAAGAATCCACCGAGCCGGTCGACCCGCAGCGAGACCCCTGCCAACGGGAGCAACCAGCCGATGGTCACCGATCGCACCGGCCCGAATATCCCGCCCAACCCCACGACCACCCCGAGCGCGCCCAGCACGCTCGTGACGGCACCGGCCGTCACAGCCCCGAATCGGTTCGGGCGCAGGGATTTCAGCACGGCCCGCGGGGCCGCCTCGGCGATCGCGGTCACCGTCCGGTCACCGACCGCAATGCGGCCACGATCGCCTCCGGCGGTGGCGGGCAGCCAGGAATCTCGACATCTACTTCCACCACCTCGCCGACCGCGCCCACCACACCGTGGGCCTGGGCGAACACGCCACGGTTGAGTGCGCAATCACCGCAGGCGATCACGATTTTGGGGCCGGGAGTGGCCTCGTGGGTGCGGCGCAGCGCCTCGGCCATGTTCCGGGTCACCACACCCGTCACCAACAGCCCATCCGCGTGCCGGGGTGAGGCAACCAGCCGCGCGCCATAGCGCTCGGCGTCGTACACGGGGCCGAACGCCCCGGAGATCTCGACCTCACAGCCATTGCAGGACCCGGCGTCGACATGCCGCAACTGCAGCGAACCGTGCAGTGGCACAGGGGTTTCCGCACGCCAGGGACGGGTGGGCGTGGGTTCGGCCACTCGACCGGTGCGCAGGATCTTCCGTAGCCAGCCCATACGCGCCTCACCAACCCGCCGGAGCGAGGCGGGAATCCGCGTGTGCGAGTCCGTCACCCACAGCAGAAGGTTTAGCAGAATCCCGAGCCTAACTCTACTATTTGCGAAAGACTGCAATAGAGAAAAATTGCATACCGAGAACGTCAGCCCTCGCAACACCGACCCCACGCTCATCGCTAGTTGCTAAGATTAGAAATTCCACGAACAGCTACCGACTCCCCGTCACCGCCGCTGGAGGCTCCCCAATGATGCGTGCCATCACCGAGCTCGAACACACCGTGCGTGCCGTTGAAATCACCGAGTTGCACAGCACCGTCGCGGCGCACGCCGCCGTGCAAGTCGTCGACTCGGATACGCTGGTGGTGGTCATGTTCCACGGCCACCACACCGCGATCGTCGAGCAAGCACTGCAGAATCAGCCCCTGGGCACGAAAGAGATCACCTCCGCCCGCGACATCATCACTCTCCGGATCTAGCCGGCGGAAGACCCGGCCTCGGCTCAATGCCACCGCGAGGCCGGGCACAGTAGACAACTATCGTACGTCACCGAGCGGAGGTCACGATGACCAGACTGGCGGGCGGCGCGCTGCGGCTGACGGTCTTCATCGGCGAAACCGACTCCTGGCACCACAAGCCGCTCTACACCGAGATCGTGCACCGCGCCTACCGCGCGGGCCTGGCCGGGGCCAGCGTCTTCCGCGGCATCGAAGGCTTCGGCGCCAGTTCGCGCATCCACACCACCCGGCTGCTCTCACTCAGCGACGACCTACCGGTCGCGATCGTCATCATCGACGACGCCGACCGCATCCGCGCCTTCCTACCCCAACTCGACGAACTGGTCACCGAAGGAATGGTCATCCTCGACGACGTCGAGGTCATCCGCTACATCGGACGCGAACGCTGACCCCGTGAATCCCGGCACAAGCCGACCTGTTTCGACCAAGGTCGGGCTAGGCTGGTTCGATGCGGCGGTGGGGCTCGCCGCTCCGTAATCGGAACAACCGTGGCATATCGCGCCACCAACAGTCCCTACTTGATCAGCTCTTCATGTTCGAGTAGGAGAACCTGTGGTGAGTAGCGAGCCCGTGACCCAATCGATCGATCCCGATATCGACCTGGCCAGCCCCGCGCGACGCGCCGAACCGACCGGTAATCACGGGGCGATTCTGCTCGCCGTCGCGCTCGGGAGTGGGCTCGGCGCGCTCGCCCGCTACGGCATGACCCGACTCCTGCCCACCCATCCCGGCGAAATCCCGTGGGCCACCTTTCTCACCAACGTCACCGGCTGTCTGCTGATCGGCGTTCTCATGGTGCTCATCACCGAGGTCCGGACGGCCCACCCGCTGGTGCGCCCGTTTCTCGGGGTCGGCATGCTCGGCGGTTTCACCACCTTCTCCACCTACGCCGTCGAAGTCCACCAGCTGCTGCAACCCGGCACCGCCTACCTCGCTCTCGCCTACCTCACCGGAACTCTGCTCGCCGCGATGGCAGCCACGCTCACCGGCACGACCGTGACCCGAATCTTGTTCTCCCGCAGGTAAAGGCGAGTCGCGTGATCCTCGTCCTGGTCTTCCTCGGCGCGGCTGTCGGCGCGCCTCTGCGGTATCTCGCCGACCGGAACATCCAAACCCGCCATGACAGCGTGTTCCCCTGGGGCACCTTCAGCGTCAACCTGATCAGCTGCCTCATCCTGGGCGGCCTCACCGGCGCGGGCGCCCACCTCCCAACCGAGCTGATCATGTTGCTGGGCACGGGCTTCTGCGGCGCCCTCACCACTTACAGCACCTTCGGCTACGAGACGTTGCGCTTGGTCGAACAACGCAGCTATTTCTACGCCGCGATGAACGTCGCCGTCAGCATCATCGCGGGGATCGGCGCCGCCCTGCTCGGCTACACCACTACCCACGCCCTCCTCCCCTGACCAAGTGCCAATACAGGCGGTGTCCGGCATCGAGCGGCGTGCAGGTCACCGGGTGGCGGTTTCGGCGTGGTGATCTGTGCCGTGGTCGCTGGACTGGGCCTCGAACCACCGGTGCAGGGCATCGACCAGGGCGGGCTCGTTCGAGCTGTAGTGCAGGATCGCACCGTCGGGCAGTTCCTCGTAGCGGACGGTGAAGCGGTTCACGCCCGCGCGCAGGTCCGCCAACCCCAGCATTTCGTCACCGTGAATCGTTGTGGGATCGCTGAAATCACCGGTGGCGAACTTCGCGGCCTCCGCGGTCAGGTGTTCGCGGATCAACCGGATCTGCTCCGCATCGGCCGGTTCGTGCGCGGTGCCCGCCATCGGGGGTCGGCACGAACGAGTGGGTGGTCTCGGCGAGGTCGAAGGGCATGACAGCAGCACCGTTCACCACGACCTCGGCCCGCCGATCCGCCAGATCCGAGGACGTGGAATCACGCGCGAACACCCACCATGCGACCCCGGCGGCCAGGACTGCGGCGACGAGCGCCAGAACCACGACGCGGGTCCGGCGGGAAAGGGTCTCAGTGGTCATCGGCAGCCTCCGTCAGGACCGAAAGTGCTTGCAGCACAGCGTCTCGCTGCGCCTCGGGAATGCGTTCGAAGAAGGTCTCCATCCGCGCTCGCCGAGCTGTGGAGACGGCCGCGGCCACGCGTTCGCCGTCTGGGGTGAGCCGCAACAACACCATGCGCCCGTCGGCCGCCGCGCCGCGCTCCCGTTCCACCCAGCCGCGGCGCTCCATCAACCCGACCATGCGGCTGACCGTGCTCTTGGTCAGTCGCAGGACCGATCCGAGTTCGGACTGGTTGATCGGCTGGCGCGCAGCCAGTTCGGTGAGCGCGTGTGCCTGCGACACCGGGATGGCCTGCCCGCACGGCGTCGAATCGGGTTGATGCAACCCGAATGCTCGCACGAAGGCGACCACGCTGTTCTGCAGCCGGTCGACATTCGGACTCTCCGCCGCCTCACTCGACATAGTTCGACAATACAACCAATTGGTTCGATTACACAACTATCAACTGCCCGGGTGCGAACGAGCCGAACCCGGCCGATCGGTGCACCTCGGTCATCGGCATCTCGGCCTCCGCTGCGGCGACCCGAATTCGCTCCTCCCAAACGTGTTTCGGGCTGAATCGAGCACCGTTGCGCCCGCGCCGAACGAATGCTCCGCATACGGCGCGGCGATCGATTTCACCACGTGAAGCTGAGCTGCCGGGCATGGAAGTCGAAGTGCTGCACCGGGTATCGGTTGCCGTCGCGCTCCTGATCGGTTGGGGGCGGAGCCACCCGAGGTAAGGTCGGCGACGTGGGGTCGAGAGTCGTGTTGGTGACCGGTTCATCTGGTGTCGTCGGGGCTGCTGTGGCGCAGGAAATGTACACGGCGGGATGGCAAGTGCGCGGATGGGACCTGCACCCGGGGCGGTGGACCACCCACCGCGGCGACCTACGCGACACGGAAATCCGAAAGCGCGCCGTCGCCGGGGCGGAACGCGTTGTGCATGTGGCTGCACTACACGCCCCGCATGTCGGCGCGGTTCCCGATGCCGAATTTCACACCATCAACGTCGAGGCCACCGCGGCGTTGCTCGGGGAAGCGGCCGAATGCGGTGTCCGGCGATTCGTTTACACCAGCACGACCTCGGTGTATGGGCACGCTCTGGTGCCGGATGGTCGGGCGGTATGGGTCGACGAAGCACTGCAAGCACAACCGCGCGATATCTACGACGAAACCAAGCTCGCGGCAGAAACTCTCATCGCGGACGCTCCCCAGCCGTTGACCACGATCGTGCTGCGCATCGCCCGGTGCTTTCCCGAGGCACCGGCCGCACAGGCGGCGCATCGCCTCAACCGCGGCGTCGACATCCGCGACGTCGCCCGCGCCCACCGGCTGGCTGCCGAACGCCCTGAGGTGACCGGCACATTCAACATCGCCGGCCCGATTCTGTTCGTCCCCGACGACACTACGCAGTTGTGGCTCGATGCCCCGGCGGTGCTCGCCCGGCGGGCACCTGATGTGGTAGCCCTGTTCGCACGAAATGGCTGGCCTTTACCGACCCAGATCGACCGAGTCTGCGACTCCGGCAAAGCAGGACATCAACTCGATTATCATCCGGCCCACGGCGTCGCAGCCCTCACAGAACTGTCGGCCTCGTAGGCCACTACGACGGTGGAGTCGGCGCGCACCGTCGAGGTGAGCCGGGAGGTCAGGCGGTACAGCGGCCGTCGGCTGACTCCCTCGGCGTCCGATTTCTTCAAGACAGCGGGGTGTTTTGCTCCTACGGTGCGGGTATGACTGTGCAACTGAATGTGATCGGAATCGTCGTCTCGGATATGGCCGCGGCCATTGCGTTCTATGAGCGGCTCGGGGTCGAGTTCGCGGACGGGGCCGCCGCGGAGCCGCATGTGGAGGCGCAGCTGCCGGGCGGGATGCGGTTGGCCTTCGATACCGAGGACACCATTCGGTCGTTCCATCCCGAGTGGGCTGCGGGGCGGGGCGGTGGGCGGATCGGGCTGGCATTTCATTGCGACAGCCCGCGCGAGGTCGATGCGAAGTTCGAGGAGTTGGTCGGGGCCGGGTATCGGGTGGAGTTGAAGCCGTTCGATGCGTTCTGGGGGCAGCGGTATGCCGCCGTCGCGGATCCGGATGGGAATGGCGTCGACTTGTTCTCGGCGCTGGGGTGAGGGGCGGAACCCTGTAGGAGACTCAAAGGCCCAGTAGGCGACTCAGTGGCATACCGGCGAAGTCGCGGATCTCGCGGGACAGGTGGGCTTGGTCGGCGTAGCCGGTGCGGGCGGCCGTGTCGGCGAGGGGGGTGCCCGCGCGAGCCAGGGCCAGGGCGCGTTGCATGCGCAGGATGCGAGCGAGGGTTTTGGGACCGTAGCCGAAGGCGGTGAGGGAGAGGCGGTGCAGGCGGCTGGGGCCGAGGTCCAGGAGGTCGGCGGTGGCGGCGACGGTTGCGCCCGCGCGCAGTTCGGAGACGATGTGGCGCAGGATCGGGTCGGCGGGATCGGTTTCGGCTGCGCGCCAGCGGGCCACGGCCTCCAGGCCGCGCAGGGGGTCGGCGGCGCGGGCGATCAGGTCGATGGCGTGGCGGGCGTGGGCGGGGGTCAGGACGTCGGCGAGTTCGGCTCGGGTGTCGCGGAGTTCGTGGGCGGGGATGCCGAGCAGGGCGGGGGCGGCGCCGGGAAGAAGCGGATGCCGGAGATGCGGGCGGCGGGGCCGACGGTGGGGCGGTAGGCGCGGGTGTCGGGTCCGGCCACGCGGATGGCGCCGTCGATCCACAGCAGGTCCATGCAGCCGTCGGGTAGTACGGCCGTGGTGGCGTCGATGGCGAATTCGCGAGTCCACACCACCGCGCCGGGGACGTCGGAGGGGCGTTCCCGGTATCCCGACGGTGGATGGACGTCGAGGTGGCGGGTTCCGTTTTCCATACCGGCCTGCCGGAACGTGTTGACAGCGGCTTTGTTCGGCATAGCGCGCGCACACGCATCGTGTGCATGCTTGCACTCGATGCAATCATGCACACTGTGCTGTCGCGGGCTGGCGCTCATTCTTCCTTGCGTACCACGCGTTCCGGCTTACCCGGCTTCCAGATGGTGACCTCCAGGTATTTGCCGTCGATGACCCCCACTGAAGACGCCCCGGTGATGTCGGCGACGAAGAAGTGGTCGAACTCCTTGCCGCGGAAATCCATTCCGCTCTTCTCGAAGAAGTCCTCCGCGAAGCGCTGATGCAGCGCCGGATCCCGCAGATCGCGGGCCACGGCGAAGAGTTTGGCGTCACCGTCGCCGACCATGGTGTCCATGGTGGCGGTGTGCAGGCAGAAGCGCGCATCCCGATCCAGGTCCTTGAACTTGGTGGTGCCGGGCATGCCTATCAGCACCAGGTTCTCCTCGAAGAACAGCGGTTCCATGGGGCTGATCCGGGGAGACCCGTCGGCCCGCAGCGTCGCGAGCATGCACAGATTCTTGGCGGCGGCGTGGCGGCGGGTGAAGATGGTCGAGATACGCGGCGCGGCTTTTTCGAACTCTGTCCAGTACGTCATGAATCGACCGTACCGCGGGGGTGCGACCTGCCGCTTGACCGAAATTGCGGTGTGCGCGCTCAGATCCTCGACGCCGATTGCGCGAAGTCGAAGAGGGAATCCGGGTCGTATCGGTCGGCTATGCGGTGCAGGCGCGGGGCGTTCGGGCCGTAGTAGGCCGTCGCCCAGTCGGGCAGATCGGCGTCGATGTAGTTGACGTAGGCGGTATTGCCGACCAGATCTCCCAGGGCGGCGCGGACGTCGGCGACCGCGGCGCGGGCCTGCGGGGTGGTCGCGCCGACGTAGATCTGCGCGGTGCCCAGGGCCCCGCGATGCGGGAACGCGGTGTCGCCGGCGGGGATTCGGCTCGGTGCGCCGGTGAGGCTGTCGAGCAGGATGTCCAGGCCCTCTCGGCCGGTCAGCAGGTCGGTGAAGCGGCTCGGATCCGGCAGCGGGACGGTCCGGACCCGGGAGGCGGCGGTGAAGGATTCGCGGCCCAGGACGCCGGTGTCGTTCCAGCTCGGGCGGCACTGTGCGACCGAATAGTTCGTGCAGCCGCCGAAATAACGCATGGCCTGCAAGTAGTCCATGGCCACCGCATACCGGGTGGTGGGCCGGGTGCAGGTGGCGGCGATCAGCTTGTCCACGAGGGCATTCGCCTCGGATTCGGGCCCGACATGGCAACCGTTGATCCGGCAGGTGGGCGGGCTGCCCGCGGTGGTGCCCAGGGTCGACCAGAACTCGTCGGGAGCCGAGGCGGTGAACGACTGCCAGCCCGCGAGCACCTCGGTGAGCGAACCCGCCGGGAATTGCGCCTGGAAGACGACCACCTGCGGGGCTTGCGCCGTGCGGAAGGTGAACGAGGTGACAATGCCGAAGTTGCCGCCGCCACCGCCGCGCAGCGCCCAGAACAGGTCGGGCTCGGAGTCCGCGGCGGCGGTCCGCAGTACGCCGTCGGCGGTGACGATCTGGGCCGAGATCAGGTTGTCGCAGGTCAATCCGTATTTGCCGGTGAGGACGCCGCCCAGGGTGAGGCCCGCGATGCCGACCGTGGGGCACGACCCGCCGGGCAGGCAACGACCGGCGTCGGACAGACCCGCGTAGACGTCGATCAGCCGAGTGCCCGCGCCGATGACCGCCGTGCCGTCCGGGCGGGCCTCGACGCTCGTCATCGCCCCGAGGTCGACAATCAGGCTGTTGTCGGGGGTGGAATAGCCCGCATAGCTGTGCCCGCCGCTGCGGGCGGCGATCGGTAGCTGCGCGCGGGCCGCCACGTCGATGCACGCCTGGACATCCGACACGGTGGCGCACCGGGCGATCGCGACCGGGTCGTGTGCGTCGAACGCCGGGTTGAAGGCCATTTTCGCGGTCGCGTACCCGGGATCGGAGGGCAATGCCAGCTCGCCGGTGAGTCGCTGCCGTAGATCGTTCCAGTCCGGTTGCGCGGTAGGCGAATCCGCGGACAGCCCGCTCACCGTGGGCACGCCCAGCACCGCGCAGCCGACCCCCAATCCGTTCGCCCGCAGCATATTTCGCCGACTGATACCCATTGCGCCGCCTCCCCCGAGGCATACCCGGCGCCGCCCGCCCCATGCCACGAAACCCGAACCCGCCTACGATCCGGTATCGCGTGAACAGTCCGCGACGTTAAGCGTTCAGGCGAGCCAACCGTCGGCCAGTCGCGCCCAGTCGGCCAGAACCTGCTTGCGGCGCAGCCGATCCCGGCCGACCATCTCGTCCAGGGTGGCGCCGCGCACCAGGTTGATGGTCAGCCAGAAGGCCGGCTCCAGGCGCTCGCGCGGCGCCTCGATCCGCTGCGCGCACGCGTCCAGGAGCTCCTCTGTCAGGTCGTGCTGGACGCGCAGCATATTGCGCCGCAACTCCCGGTCATTGGCGATCCCGACATACAGTTCGACCGCCGCCTTGCCCAGCTTCCCCGCGAACGGCGCCGTCACCAACTCCACGAGGGTCTCCCCCGCCGACGCCGTCCCCAGCGTGCGCGCCCGCCGCTGCAGGGCCTCCCGCTGCCGCTCGGTCAGGTGCTCGATGGTCTGGGCGAACAGTTCCTGCCGGGTATGGAAATGATGCAGCTGCGCTCCGCGGGTCACCCCCGCCCGCGCGGTGATATCCGCGATCGACGCGCTCGCGTACCCGACCTCCGCGAGGCTGTCGATGGCCGCATCCAGCAGCAGCGCCCGCGTGCGCAGGCTCTTCTCCTGATGTTTGTTGGGGGGAAGTGCGGAAAACACGTGGTCAGTGTAGCCAATCATGGAAATTCCGTGCTGCCTTGCACGCAATTGGGTGTCGGTCGTACTGTGATGCCATGCCCGTCGATCGCCTGCTCCCCACCACCGAGGCCCGCGACCTCATCGAGCTCACCCGCGATATCGCCGACAAGGTCCTGGAACCGAATGTCGTCGAGTACGAGAAGCAGCAGCGCTATCCGGAGGAGGCTTTCCGCGCCCTCGGCCAGGCCGGGCTGCTGAGCCTCCCGTATCCGGAGGAGTTCGGCGGCGGCGGTCAGCCCTACGAGGTGTACCTCCAGGTCCTCGAGGAGTTGGGCGCCCGCTGGGCCGCCGTCGCGGTCGCGGTGAGCGTGCACAGCCTGTCCTGCCACCCGCTGTTCGCCTACGGCACCGACGCCCAGCGGGCGCAATGGCTCCCGGACATGCTCTCCGGCAATGTCATCGGCGCCTACAGCCTCTCCGAAGCCCATGCGGGCTCCGATGCCGCCGCCCTCCGCTGCCGCGCCACCGCATCCGAGGACGGCTATCGCATCACCGGCGCCAAGGCCTGGATCACCAACGGCGGCAAAGCCGACTACTACACCCTCTTCGCCCGCACCGGCGAAGGCTCCCGCGGCATCTCCTGCTTCCTCGTCCCCGCCGACACCCCCGGCCTCTCCTTCGGCAAACCCGAAGAGAAAATGGGCCTCCGCGCCGTCCCCACCACCACCGCCGCCTACGACGACGCCCACCTCCCCGCCGACCGCCTCATCGGCTCCGAAGGCCAGGGCCTCCCCATCGCCTTCAGCGCCCTCGACTCCGGCCGCCTGGGCATAGCCGCCGTAGCCACCGGCATCGCCCAACGCGCCCTCGACGACGCCGTCGCCTACGCCAAGGACCGAGAAGCCTTCGGCCGCCCCATCATCGACCACCAGGGCCTCGGCTTCCTCCTCGCCGACATGGCCGCCGCCGTCGACTCCGCCCGCGCCACCTACCTCGACGCCGCCCACCGCCGAGACGCAGGCCTCCCCTACTCCCGCCAAGCCAGCGTAGCCAAACTCATAGCCACCGACGCCGCCATGAAAGTCACCACCGACGCCGTCCAAGTCTTCGGCGGCTCCGGCTACACCGCCGACTTCCCCGTAGAGCGCTACATGCGCGAAGCCAAAATCACCCAAATCTTCGAAGGCACCAACCAAATCCAGCGCCTCGTCATCGCCCGCAGCCTGGCGAACGGCTGATCTGGCGGGTCAGTCGAGCAGCCGATAGACGCTGCCATCCTGATTGAATGTGAACTCTCCGACCGGGATGTCGCACCGGGTGACCGCGGTGGTGTAGTCGGCCTGCTTCCCCGTTTCCCGATCGAGCAGCACCATCTGGTTGTTCGCGACCACGTTGATCCGTGTTCGCCCGACGGCGCAGATCTCCCTGACCCCGGGACGGGCGACCCAGAGTTCCGCACCGGTGTCGGCCGAGTAGGCGTGGAGATCGCCGACCTCTTTGTCATTGGTGTACTCGCGTATGAACGCCATCGCGCCCTCGACGTGTACGAGGACATTGCTATTGGATTTCGTCAGACTCCATACCGGACCACGCTGGCCGGATATGACGTCGGTGATCTGATATTGCTGAATATCCCCCCATCCGCTGGGCCGGACCCGTGCGACAACTCGACGACCGTCGGCGAACCAGTCGTTCTTGTCCCAGCCGAGTACATCGGACACCGTCCAGTAGACGCTGTCCTCCCCGCTGTCGCCCCGATGGGACGCGACCAGTTGCAGGTTCGCGGGGTCGTACAACTCGGCAAGCCCGCACGCGCAACTCGTCGCGCTGACGAGCGCGATGTAGTTGCCCAAGGCGAGGGGGCGCTGTGGCTCGTTACCGCGCAGGCTGAACTTGAACCCGTGCTCGAACCTGCGCGCCGCGCCCGCTGCGACGTCGAGCACCGAAGTGGCCTCGGCCGCGGTCGCGACAATCCATTTTCCGTCGAGCGTCGCGCCGAACGGCGAGTAGCCGGAGCACGAAACCAGCTGCCTCGTAGCGGGTTCGGACGCGATGCGCGTCTCCCAGGCAACGGTGAGCTTCTCGTCCCACACCGTGACGAAGTACTCGCGCATGGCCTGCTGTAGCCCGGCGGCCGGTGTGGTCCTGGAGTTCAGCGCATAAAACCTGGTGCGATCGTCCGGGGTTGTCAGCACGCGTATTTCGTCGCAGTAGGCCAGCTGCTCATACCCCGAACCGCTGATCTTCCCCACGGATGTGTCGTCGCTTTCGAATACCTGGAACGGCGATTGCGCCTTTCCGGTCGTGACCAAGAAGTGGGCGTTCTTGCGCACATATCTGTCGTCCAGCTTCGGCGCCGCGGCCACGGGCGCGAAATGCGTGGCCGCCGCGGATGTGGTTGCCGGTGCGGAGGGTTCGGCCGAGCGCGCGGTCGACGTCTCCGAGGACATCGATGACGTGGCTGGGGAACACGCGCCCGCGAGCGCCAAGACAAAGCAGCACGCCGCAACCCGCGCGAGCCTCTTCCGATCGAACATTCCCGGACGATACTGGCGCCCGCCCGGTTCGCAGGACCGATTGACCGCCGGGCGCGACATACCGACTGGACCTATAGGGCATCACCGCAACCACGGCCCGTCCTCACGCTGGATCGGGCATCGGCGGGTGATACTGCTGGCGTGACGGGGTTTGGTGGGCAGGGTAGTGATGATCAGGTTCCGGCTTGGGCGCGGAAGACGGCGGGGGAATCGCGGTGGGCGGCTACGGGGGCCGTGGTGGGGATTATGGTGATTCAGTATTTTTTGCCGGAGCAGTTCACGTTGGGGCCGCGGGTGTTGATTCCGGGGATTGGGCTGGGGTTGCTGGCGGTGTTGATTGTGGCCAGTCCGTATCGGCTGGATCGGGAAGAGGTGTGGCTGCGGCGGGCCGGGTTGGGGTTGACGGGGGTGCTCAGTGTGGCGGTCGCCTGGTCGGTGGATCGGCTGGTGATCGGGCTCGTCAATGGAACCGTCAGTAATGATCCGGCGGGGTTGCTGGTGTCGGGTGCGGCGATCTGGTTGACGAATGTGCCGGTGTTCGGGCTGGCCTATTGGGAATTCGATCGGGGTGGGCCTGCGGCTCGGGCGCATGCGCGGCAGCCGTATCCCGATTTTCTATTCGTGCAGATGCAGACTCGGGAGTTGGCGGATCCGGAGTGGTCGCCGCAATTTCCGGATTATCTGTATTTGTCGTTCACCAATGCGGCGGCGTTCAGTCCGACCGATGTGATGCCGATGTCGCGGTGGGCGAAGTTTCTCATGATGACTCAGTCGGGGATTTCACTGATCACCATGAGTCTGGTCATCGCCCGCGCGATCAACGTGTTGAAGTGACAGGGGGATTCAGCGGTTGAACCAGCAGTCGACGACGACCAGCAGGACGGCGGCGGCTACCAAGCCGAGGGTGACCGGTAGGGAACCGGCTACCAGCATGAAGATCCAGGCGGCTTCCAGGAGGGCGGCGACGGGTAACCAGACGAAACCGTCGGGGCGGCCGAGCATGCGCTTGGGGGCGGCGGCGGTGCGGGGGGGGGGGGGGGGGGGCGCGCGGGGCGCCGGAGGCCGACTGACTGCGCCGGACGGGGGTGTTCGTCGCTCTGTTCACCACGCGGAGATTACATTTCGAAGATCACATGTGCGCGGCGAGTGGGCGATCCGGTGTGGATCGCCCGGTTCGCTCACGCCATCACAGCGACTGGGTCGCGCTGACCAGCCAGCGGCCGTCGGACTGCTCCTGCAGCGTCACCAGGGTGGGTGCGGTGAAGACGTGCGGGTCGGGGACGTCGACGACGGTCGTCGACTGCTTCACGACCACCAGGACTTTCGCGGTCTGCGCCTCCATGGACTGCAGCGCGCAGTTCGTTTCCAGCGGGTTGCTGCGAGACTGGGCGAAGGTCATGGCCTCGCGCATGGGGCCGCTGTTGTTGGCGAAGTCCTGATTCCAGGTCCCGGTGGAACCGTTCAGGACGGCGCTGACGTACGCGTCCAGGTTGCCGGGATCGTAGGTCGTCAGGGTCGTGATGAAATCACAGGCGGCGCGCATAGCGGTGGCTTCGCGGGTCTCGGTCTTCTTGGCGTCCGAGAGCTGCTGGCGCAGTTGGGTGATGGTGGTCTGCTGATCCGCCACCGTGTCCTGTTCGCCGGAATACTTGCTGTAGTAGACGAGCGAACCGGCAATGCCCGCGACCGCCAGCACGGCGGCGGCGGTGGTGGTGAGCGCGGAGGGCCGCGCGGACCCGGTGGGCCGCCGCGACGGTTCCGGGAACGGGACCGAATAGGGCTGGAGCGGTGGAATGGGCGCCCGCGAAGGCTCTTGCAACGACTGTGATTCGCCGCCTGGCGTGGACATGTGACTCCTGTCGGAATTGTTGCGCCCCGGAATGTTAGCCGTTGTTTCGCGACATTCCGACCGTGCGAGGTGAGCGAGAATGGGTGGGACCGATCCGGGAGTGAGGACGCCATGCCGTTCGCCGCCGTACCGCCGACCGCCGCCTGGTCGCATCTGGGCGCACGCACGGGATTCGAGGTCGCCTATTTCCGGCGGACCGAGCACGGGTATCACATCCACGGTTGCACGACCGCCGTCGACGACGATCGCACCTGGTTCGTGGAATACGAGCTGACTTTGGACGCGCACTGGGTCACGCGGGCGGCGATGGTGCGCGGGCGCTCCGGATTCGGGCGGCGCACCGCACTGCTGGAAGCCGACGGCGAGGGGCATTGGCTGGTCAATGGTGAGAAGACGCCCCGGCTCGACGGATGCCTCGATGTGGACCTCGAATCCTCGGCCCTCACCCATGCTTTCCCGGTGCACCGGCTGGAGCTGGCGGTCGGCGCCGACTCCGAGGCGCCCGCCGCCTACATCCGCGCCGCGGATCTCTCGGTCGGACGCCTCGAACAGCGGTACACCCGCGTCGAGGACCACCACGGCCAGCAGCAGTACGACTACGTCTCCCCCGTCTTCGATTTCCGGGCGCGGCTGGTCTACGACCGCTCCGGACTCGTCGTCAGCTACCCCGAGATCGCGGTCCGCACGGCCTGACCTCACGCCGCGATCAGCAGCACCCCGCCGACGAGAACATCGACCACACCGCAGAATTCGGCGAACGACCGCGCCACCGTGCGATCGGCCCGATGGTGCGCGAAATCCCAGACGCCGTGCGCAATCCAGCCCCCGGCCACTAGATAGTGCGCAATGTTCAATTCGACGTACTGGGCAGCGATCGCGATCGCTCCGAACACCACCATCCCGGCCACGGGAACAAGGAACGCCCGATCGAATCGCCCCGTGGCAACGGCCCATCCGCACACCAGGACCGCCAGCATCACTGGAATCACGAACCCGGGCGCGGCGTCCTGGAGGCCGCTGAGCACGAAAACCACTCCCAATGCACCGAATACAGGCCACGTGGCAGCTTGCCGTCCAGTAGCAGCCGTGAGCAGGTAGATCAGCGGCATGATCAGCAGAATCCCGGCCAGCACCCGCACGGTCGACTCCGCACCGGTCGGCCAGATGAGCAGCGCCAACCCCAGAGCCAGCACGCTCGGCCAGTGACGCAGCACAACCGAAAACAGCTCTCGCCCAGCCCGTGACGTGGTCCCCGGCCGCAGCTTCCGCTCCATCTCGCGATCCCTCATGTCAATGCCGTCGACCCGCATGAGCCCAGCGTGCAGCATCCGCGCGAGCAGCTCACCCCTCGCGCCTATCGATGTCCGTTTTCTTGGGAGATCCTTCCGAACAGACATCGCGCACCGATCGCCGTACAGTGACCACATGCAGGAACGCACCGTCGCCGTCATCGGCTACGACGGCACCGAACTACTCGACATCGCCTGCATCACTTCGACTCTCAACGGCGCGAATCGCCTCGGCGGTAACCCGCCCTATCGCGTCCACCTGGTCACCCCCGGAGGCCGCCCGATCACCTGCGACTCGGGCCTGCACCTCAACGGCGAACTCCCCCTCGAACGCCTCACCGGCCCTCTCGACACCCTCGTCGTCGCGGGCGGCCTGGGACACCGAGCGGCAGCGGACAATCCGCGCCTCATCGCCCATATCCGCCGCCTGGCCGCCGTCACCCGCCGCATCTCCTCGGTCTGTACGGGAGCCAGTCTGCTCGCCGCCGCGGGCCTATTGGACGGCAAACGGGCCACCACACATTGGATCGCCGCCGACGACCTGGCGGCGCGCCACCCGGACATCACGGTCGACCCCGATCCGATCTACATTCGCGACGGCGATATCGCCACCGCCGCGGGCATGACCAGCGCCCTGGATCTCATGCTCGATTTCATCGACGAAGACCACGGCCCGGAGTTGCCCCGTGCCGTCGCGCGCGGGCTCGTCACCTACCTCCAACGCCCGGGAAATCAGGCCCAGATGAGCATCTACACCGCCGCCCCGCACCCCGATCACGCCGTGGTCCGCAATATCACCACCCACATCACGGCCCACCTGTCCGGCGATCTGTCGACCGCCGCGCTGGCTCGCCGCGAAGGCGTCAGCGAACGCCATCTGACCCGACTCTTCGTGCGGCACATGAACTCCACTCCCGGCCGCTATGTCCGCCGCGCCCGCGTCGAAGCCGCCGCCCACCTCCTCGCCACCACTGAAACGCCAATAGCGTTGGTAGCCACCAGATCCGGCTTCCACTCCGCCGAAGCCCTCCGCCAAGCCTTCCTCCGCCACTACGACGTCTCCCCCACTCCCTACCGCGCGACGGCGGCCGCCCGGCCGCGCGGTAGGGTCTGAGCGCATGAGGTTGCGTTCCCAACTCCTCGGTAGCCTGGCGATAGTTCTCGTTGTGGCCGTGGCGATTCCGTTGCTCGCGACCCTGGCCTTCGCGTCCACACGCCACCCCGAATGCGCGATCATCCCGGGGGATGTCGGCCCGTGCGGCTATTGGGCCCGCGTAGCGGAATACGGGCCGTTCATCATGCTCCGGGGAACGGTCGTCACCGCGGGCTGCGGCGCGGCGTTGTGGCTGTTCTTCGCCGCCGTACTCGTTGTCAGCGTGCGGGGGTGGCGAGCCACCCCGCGACCAGGACCAGTCCGGTGGGGCGGTGCACCGCGAGGAAGCCGAAGGGGCGGTCCAGGGTGACCTCGAGGCGGCGGGAGGTCGAGGCGGGTGGGCGCATGAAGGCGGCGCGCGCCATGGCGAAGGCGGTGACGGCGGCGGCTTCGAAACCCTCGGCGGAGAATTCGGCAATGACGTCCTGCGCGCCCGAGCTGACGTACAGGCTCTTGTCGAGGGCCGGGAATTGACCGGCGCTCGGATCGGATGCGGCGTTCAGGCCGAACAGGCTCGACGTGGCCAAGAGATCGTGGGCGGCGCGAATCTTGAAGGGCGGCAAGGTGAGCCGCAGCGTATCGGTAGCGCCGTCGATGGCGCTGACCAGGAAACCATGGCCCGACGCCCCCACGGGGAGATCGGCGGCGGTGCTGCGCGCGACGTCTCCGACGAGGGCCGCCGTTCCGTGTGCGAGGACCGCGCCGGGTGGAGATTCCGGCGCGCCCAGCAGTAGGTGCACGTCGATATCGTCGCGGCCGGTGACGATCACACGGGTGACGGCTTGCGCCCCGTCGCCGAGGACGGACACCGCTCCGAGGTCGGTGGTGACGCGGGTCAGCCAATCGCGATGGCCCGCCCAGCGGCCGGTGACGGCATGACGGGCCGGTTCGAAGAACGTGGTCCAACGCGTCTTCACCGCAAGCGCGGTGGCCAGCACCAGCATGTCCGCAGGACTCAGCTGTAAGGGCAGGCGCTCGATGAGGCCTCGCGTGTGCTCGGCCGCCCAGGCGTCGACCCGGGCTTGTCCGGTCAGGGTTTCCACGGTGCCAGCGGGCAGACCCGCAGCCCAGGTGGGGTCGGCAAGGGTCAGGCCCGGCCGCAGCCAGAGGGCCAGGGCGGCCGAGGCGGCGTCGGCCTTGTCGATGATGTCCAGGAGTTCGACGGCCTCGGCCTGAGCGCTTTCAGCGGGTCGGCCGATCGCGGCGGTCAATTCGGATTTCGCGGCATCGTCGGCGGCCGAGGCCAGGAGCGCGAGCAGAGGCCATAGACCCGCACCGGACAGCACCGCGTTGCCGTCCGCCCGCAGGGTTTCGCACCAGCGGGCCGTCAGCTCGTTCGATGCGCGGACCGCCGCGCTGATCGTCGTCGCGTCCATGCCAATCAACGATAGACCGGCAATCTCCGATGGACCGGCGCGCCGCGGCGCTGCGGGTCGGCCACCGGACATGGGTGATCGGCCCTGCTTGCACAGGGCCGATCACCGAATAACTTTGGGAGACAAGGCGTGCGGCTGCTACCTCGCGGACTTCTTATTGTGCCTGCCTGCCATACCGGACCCGGCCGCGACCAGTTGCTCGTCGCGTTCCATGGGCTGCTGGCCTTGCATCGACTGTTGGCCCTGCATGGATTGACCGGCCTGGTCGCGTCGGCCCGCGGCGTGTTTGCCGCCCTTCGCCTTCGCCTTGCTGCGCTGTGACATCGAAACCTCCGTACGATTCGATTCGGCCCGGCCTGAGCGGGCACATGAACCACCAACGGAACTCTCGCAGCAACCGTTCAGACAACGGTGCACAGAAGATCGTGGTCCGGTACCACGAACCTGTCAACACTTTGCGTACAAACGCCAGGTCAGGATGGTCGGAACGGTCAGGACCGCGCGGGCCGGGCGGGCAGTTCGCAGCAGCCGACCACACAAGGGGCGCCGTTCACGGTGCAGCCCAGGCTCGTGGTCGCGCTCAGGCGCAGCCGTGTTGCGCCCTTGCGGTATTCGTCGACGAGATCGGCGACCATGCGGGCGAAACGCGGGTCCGGGCCGGGGGTGGCGGCGCGGGCGAAGGCCATACCCAGCTCAGCGGCCCGGGCCTTCGCCTCGTTGTCCAGGTCCCAGATGACCTCGAGGTGGTCCGAGACGAATCCGACCGGGCAGACCACGACCGCGTCGACACCCTGCTCATGGAGAGCATCGAGGTGGTCGACGATATCGGGGGCCAGCCACGGGATCTGCGGCGGGCCGGAGCGCGACTGCCAGACCACGTCGTAGTCATCGAAACCGGTTGCGGTGGCGCACAATCGGGCAGCCTCCGCGACCTGGGCGCTGTAGAGACCGGTGACTTCCGGTGGGCCGGAGGCATTGTCGGCCGAGATCGGGATGGAGTGGGCGGTGAAAACCAGCCGCACCCGGTCCCGGCGGTCCGCGGGAATCTCGGCGACCGCCGCGCGAATGGCGTCGGCGAAGGCGTCGATGAACAGCGGGTGATCGAAATACTGGCGCAGCTTCACCAGATCCGGGGCGTCGGCGACCGCGGCGCGGGCGCGGACGATGTCCTCGTGGTACTGCTTGCAGCCCGAGTAGCCGCCCCACGCGGAGGTGGGAAAGACCAGGGCGGAACGGATTCCGTCGGCGCGCATGCGCTCGACGGTGGCCTCGACCATGGGATGCCAGTTGCGATTGCCGAAATAGACCGGCACATCGATACCGCGCGCGGCGAATTCGGCCTCGATCGCCTTGATGATGTCGAGGTTCAACGCATTGATGGGCGAGACCCCGCCGAAGTGCAGATAGTGTTCGGCGACTTCGGCGAGGCGCTCCGGAGGTATGCCCCGGCCGCGAGTGACGTTCTCCAGGAACGGCATCACGTCCTCGGGGCGTTCGGGGCCGCCGAAAGACAGCAGTAGCAGCGCTTCCACCTGCTCAGCGGCGGCCACGACAGAACTCCTTCGAAATCAGTGGGCGGCGGATCCGTTGGCGGCGAAGCCGTCCGCGGGGAACCAGGTGTTGTGGCTGGCGCCGCCGTCCACGTAGATGATCGAGCCGGTGGTGCCGGGCAGCCAGTCCGACAGCAGCGCGCACACGGACTTGGCGACCACGGTCGGGTCGTCGACATCCCAGCCGATGGGAGATGCGCCGTCCCAGTAGGTGTTCAGCATGTTCAGCTGCTTGGCGTCATCGGTGGCGGTGCCCGCGATGGCCTTGGCGGCGAGGGTCTTGATGGGACCGGCGGCGATCAGGTTGGAGCGAATCTTCTTGGCCTCGCCCACTTCCCGCGCCACATAGCGGTTCACGGCCTCGAGGGCGGCCTTGGCCACGCCCATCCAGTTGTAGTACGGCATGGCGGTGCGCGGATCGAAGTCCATGCCCACGATGGAGCCGCCCTCGTTCATGACGGGCAGCACGGCGCGGGCGAGGGAGGCGTAGCTCCAGGCCGAGATCTCGAAAGCCTTGGCGGCGTCGGGACCCGGGCCGTCCAGGAACGGCTTGGCCTCCGGTCCCATGAGGGTGCGCGGGGCGAAGGCGATGGAGTGCAGGACGCCGTCCACGCCCTCGGGGGCGAGCTCACGCAGCTTCTCCGGCAGGGCCGCCAGATCCTCTTCGCTGGTGACGTCGAGGCCGATGGCGGGGGGCACTTCCTGCGGCAGGCGCTTGGCGATCCGGTCGATCAGCCGCAGCCGCTCCGGAATCCCGGTGATCAGGACCTTGGCGCCCTGCTCCTGCGCCTTGGCGGCGGCATGGAAGGCGATGGACGAGTCGGTGATGATGCCGGTGATGAGTACGGTCTTGCCTTCGAGCAATCCACCCATGGGTTGGTCGCTTCTCCTCGTTCGAAGTAGTGGCGGGGGCCCAACTCTCGGGGCTCTCAGGGGCTTCGCCCCCGAACCCCCGAGGGCCGGATCTGTCTCTCGGGACTCTCACGGGCTCCACCCCGAACCCCCGAGAGCGGGCCGGATCTGTGTCGCGGAACCTCTCCAGGGGCTTCGCGCCCGAGGACCCCGGAGATGGGTCGAATTCGGTAAAGCCTAGTGGCCCATGCCCATTCCGCCGTCGACCGGGATGATCGCGCCGGAGATGTAGGAGGCGTCGTCGGAGGCGAGGAAGCTGATCGCGGCGGCGACCTCGTCGGCCTGGCCCATGCGACCGGCCGGGATGACCTTGAGCGCGAATTCGCGCATCTCGTCGGTCATCTCGTCGCGGGTCATATCCGTATCGATCAGGCCGGGCGCCACCACGTTAGCGGTGATGTTGCGCGAACCGATCTCGCGGGTGATGGCGCGGGCCATGCCCACCAGGCCCGCCTTGGAGGCCGCGTAGTTGACCTGGCCGGGAGCGCCGCCCTGGCCCACGACCGAGCCGAGGAAGATGATGCGGCCCCACTTCGCGCGCAGCATGGCGCGATTGGCGCGCTTGGCGACTCGCCAGGCGCCGGTCAGGTTGGCGTCGATGACATCGGTGAACTGGTCCTCGCTCATGCGCATGAGCAGCGTGTTGGCCACGATGCCCGCATTCGCGACGACGACCTCGACCGGGCCCTGCTTCGCCTCGACCTCGGAGAATGCCTGCTCGACCGATTCGGTATCGGTCACATCGCATTTAACCGCGAGCAGGCCCTCGGGCGCACCCGAACCGCGGTGCGTGACGGCAACCTTGTGGCCGTCGGCGAGCAGGCGCTGGGCAACCGCGAGGCCGATGCCGCGGTTTCCGCCGGTCACCAGTACCGACCGGGGTGTGATGTTCGACATAGAAGCAAACCTATCTGTTCGTGTTCGGGACTCGGCGCGCGGTACCGATTTACGGGCAGTTACGGCGTTTACGGCAAACGCTGACGATAGAGCAGGGCGGTCACCGCGCCGGAGGCGGTCAGCAGCAGACCGAGCAGCAGCCACGGCCGGCTCGCATCACCCATCGTCATCTCATAGCCGATTTGTTGCTCGAGTGTGTCGTAGACCGCGGTGAGCTCTTCCAGGCTGGAGGCAGTGTAGAAGTCTCCACCGGAGAGTCGCGCGATCTCGCGCAGCGCGTCGTCGTCGACGGGTACGCGCACCCGCTGCGAGCCCTTGCCGTCCTGGTCCGGGATCTCGACGGTGCCCCAGGTGGTGCCGAACGAAATCGTCGAGACCGGAATGCCTTTCTCCTTCGCCAGACGCGCGGCGGTGAAGCCGTGGCGGGGATTGTCGACATCCTTGTCGTCCGGAACGGTCTGCTTACCGTCGGACATGAGCACGATGCGCGCGGGCGGCGGGGTCTCCGCACCGCCCAGCACCGAGGCGAGCGTATCGATGGACTGCAATCCGGCGAGGATGCCCTCACCGGTGGCGGTGCGCTCGGACAGCTTGATGTTGTCGATAGCCGCCTTGACGGCTTCCCGGTTGGTCGTCGGCGACATCTGCACCGAGGCGGTGCCCGCGAAGGTCACCAGGCCCAGATTGATTCCGGGCGTGAGCCCGTCGGCGAATTCCTTGGCCGCCTTCTGCGCGACCTGGAGGCGGCTGGGCGGCACATCCGTGGCTTCCATGGACAGTGATACGTCCATGACCAGCACCACGGTTGCACGGTTGCGTGGAACCTTCTTGGCCGCGGTCGGACCCGCCGCCGCCACGGTCAGGAAAACCAGGCCGACCAGCATGAGCGCGATCGGCACATGCCGGAATCGGCCGGGCTGGCTGGGCGCGACCTTCTCCAGCATCTCCATATTGGAGAAGCGCAGCACATGCTTGCGCCGCCGCTGCTGGACCAGCACGTAGATCAGCGCGATGAGCGCGACCACGATCAGGAAGGCCAGCCAATACTGCGAGGTGAAATGCGAAATGCTCACTGGCGCGGCACCCTCCCGGCATTCGGGGCGCCGAAGGTATGGCGCCGGGTGGACACGAACCGGACCACATCGGCGATCCAGTCCCGATCGGTTTGCAGTTCCATGACCGGCGCACCGCAGCTGCGCAGCGCCAGTTCGACCTGATCGCGGTGCTTCTGCGCGGCCTTGGCGTAATCGGCGCGCAGCGCGGGGGTCGTGCTGAACTCGCGGGTGCGCCCGGTTTCCGGATCGTGCAGCACCACATCGCCGATATCGGGCAGCGAGATATCGCGGGGGTCGAGCACCTCGACCGCGAGCAGATCGTGGCGCCCGGAAATGGCGCGCAGACTGCGCTGCCAGTCGATGGCGCCCAGGAAATCGGAGATGACCACGGCCAGACCGCGTTTGCGCTGCGGGCGGCGCAGGGCCTCGATGGCGCCCTGCAGATCGCCGCGCACGCCGTCACGGGCGTGCGGGGTGGTGGCGATCTTCTTCAGCATGGTCTGCGCGTGCACGCGGCCGCTGCGGGCCGGAATGCGAATCAGCTGTTCGCCATTGGCGACGACCGCGCCGATCCGGTTACCGCCGCCGCTGGTCAGATGCGTGACCGCCGCGGCGGCCGCCACGACGAGATCACGCTTCTGGCAGGCGGCGGTGCCGAAGTCGAGGCTGGCGGACAGGTCCACCACCAGCCAGGTCTCCAGTTCACGGTCGGCGATAATCTGCCGCACGTGCGGATGGGTGGTACGGGCGGTGACCGACCAATCCATCTGCCGCACATCGTCACCCGGCTGATACATGCGGGCATCGCCGGGTTCGGAACCCGGGCCCGGAATCAGGCCGAGGTGATCGCCGTACAGCACGCCGTCGAGGCGGCGGCGCACGGTGAGTTCGAGGGTCTTCAACGCAGCCGACAACCGCGGGTCGGTCAGCTCCCCCGCCCGGAAGGAGGGCGGGGCGTGTGAGGAACCGCTGGGGGATGACATCGTCACGGGCGCAACCTATTCCGAGGCTCGCGCCTCACTTGGGCTGCGGCTGGCCGGGCACCCCGGGCATCTGTCCGTTGGGCGGCTGCGGGACGGCCGGGGCGCTCTGCGGCGGCTGCGGAATGCCGCCGTGCGGGCCCATGGCCGGGGCGGCGGGCGCGGCAGCCGGAGCGGGCATGGGGGCGGGCGCGGCGGAACCGCCGGGCGCGACGGCCTGCGCGGCCACCTGCGGCAGGCCCACGGTCTGCAGCACGCGGCGGATCACATCATCGGGGCTGACCTCGTCGGCGAGGGCGTCGTAGGACAGCACCAGGCGATGCCGGAGCACATCCGGAATCACCTCGACGACGTCCTGCGGGACCACATAGTCACGGCCGCGGATCAGCGCCACCGCGCGGGCGGCGGCGATGATGCCGAGGCTGGCGCGCGGGGACGCGCCGTAGGCGATCCACCCGGCCACATCGTTCATGCCGAATTCGGCGGGCTTGCGGGTGGCGGCGATGACGCGCACGACGTAGTCGACCAGCGCGTGGTGCACGAAGGTGCTGGCGGCCAGCTGCTGCAGCCGCACCAGCTCCTCCGGATCGAGAATGCGCTTGGGCTCCGGCGGTGTGACGCCCATCCGGTAGATGATCTCGCGCTCCTCCTCGACGGAGGGGTAGTCCACGACCACCTTGAACAGGAAGCGGTCGCGCTGCGCCTCGGGCAGCGGGTACACGCCTTCGCTCTCGATGGGGTTCTGGGTCGCCATGACCAGGAACGGATTCGGCATCGGATAGGTCTTGCCGCCGATGGACACGTGCCGCTCGGCCATCACCTCGAGCAGCGCCGACTGCACCTTGGCGGGCGCGCGGTTGATCTCGTCGGCGAGGACGAAGTTCGCGACGACCGGGCCGAGTTCGGTATCGAACTCCTCGCGCCCCTGGCGGTAGATGCGCGTACCCACGAGGTCGGTGGGCACCAGGTCCGGGGTGAACTGGACGCGGGAGAAGCTGCCGCCCACCACCTTTGCGAAGGTCTCCACAGCGAGGGTCTTGGCAATGCCCGGAACACCTTCGAGCAGTACGTGACCCCGCGCGAGCACGCCGACCAGCAACCGTTCGACCAGCCGATCCTGACCGACGATCACCCGTTTGACTTCGTAGATCGCCTTCTCCAGGGTCTGGACATCGCGCTCGAGGGTGCTGGGTGCCGGCTCCTTCGCCGTGCTGACCGTGCTCACACCATCTGTCGAAGCCACCAATTTCCCCGCTTTCGCCTCAGTCTCTGTGCGTTCCGCCCCAACTATTCCAGGTATCCGCGACTATTGCCGCACCCGGTTGGGATCAAACGCCCGTGTGCGCCTGTCGGGAGGTCCCGCGGGCGGGGTCGCGGACTGCTGCGGCGTGTCTCAGGTCGAGGGCCGGGGCTCCGAATTCGCTCGGTCTCCTTCTTTGACCAGGTCTCTGATCAGTGGTAATCGCGACATGACGAAGTCGACGGCGGGATTCACCACGCCGCGCAGCAGGGACAGCGCTTCCCATTGCCGGGGTGCGACAACCTGGGCGGCGCGCTGCTCGATACCGCGCACCAGCGCCTCGGCGCCTTGTTCCGGGGTCAGGCGCTGATTCAGCGGCCACGGCACCAGGCTGGTGCCGCGCACGCCCAGCGGATCGGTGGACTCGTCGAAGCGGACCATATCGGTGTCGACGAAGCCGAAATACACGACCGAGGCGCTCGCCCCGTGCGGCGCCAATTCCACCCGCAGCGCCCGCCCGAACTGTTCGACTCCGGCCTTGCTGGCGGCATAGGGCGCGACGAACGCGCCCTGGGTGAAGGCGTAGATCGAGGCGACCAGCGAAATATGCCCGCGCCCTTCGAGAATGTGCGGCAGCGCGGCATGGGCGGTGTTGTAGGCGCCGAGCAGATTCACCCGCACGACATTCTCGAACTCCTCGGGGCGTATACCGCGCACCGTCGCCAATTTGGCGGTGACGCCCGCATTCGCGACCGCCACATCCAATCGCCCGAATTTCGCGACGGTCTCCTCGACCGCCTGCCGCATTGCCTCCCGATTCGCGACATCCGCACCGAGGCCGAGCACACCGTCGCCCACATTCGCGGCGACCGCCGCCGCATTGTCCGGATCGCGGCCGACAATGGTCACGTCCGCGCCGCGCGCCCGCAGCGCCCGCGCCGTCGCCAATCCGATCCCGCGCGTTCCGCCGGTCACCAGCGCGACCCGGCCGTCCAGATCGAAGCTGCCCACGAGCACTGCTCCCTCCCGGTCCACGACCGGTATCGATGGGTGGGCGAACAGCTCCGGGCGCCCGGACTATGGCTCTCTCGGGGGCGAATTATAGAGCGCCACAATTACTTTCGCAGGGCTTCGGGAATCGCCGGGCGCTCCCCCCGCCGCGATTCGGCTCAGGCCTTGCCCAGCGCCTTCGCCAGCTGGGCCTTCGTCATTTTCGAGCGCCCTTCGATGTTCTTCTTCCTGGCCTCGTTGTAGAGCTGATCGCGCGTCGGCCCCTTCGGGCCCTGACGCCCCGAGCGCTGCCCGCCGCGCTGTTGCGGGGATTTGTCCTCGATCGAGGTGCGGCTGGCCGTCGTGGTCTGCCCGGCCTGGGCGCGGTTCTTGTTCACCGTGCGCGCCGCGATCTCCTTGGCGCGCTTCTTGCTCGCGCCGCGGTCCTCGGCCGAATCCTTGATGTGCTCGTACTGGCGTTCTTGCTTATCGGTCCATTCCTCGGGCATTTCGCACCTCCCGGGTCGTATTCGCCGCCCGCCCAGCCGGAATCAGGCGGCGCTCTCCTCGATCGAGATCACCATGCCCGTCATGGCATCGACCTCGACTTCGTATTCGGTCCCGGTGCGGGTCCGCACGTCGATCTCCCACGCCGGGCTGCCGTCGAGGATTGCACCGCATGCGAGTCGGCGCAGGCCGTCGGTACCGCGATGATTGCTTACCGTCATGATGTCCTCCTCGTTCCCTGATCCTTTCGACGGAACTACCACCATTTCGGGATTTCATGCGGTGCTGGCCTCGACGAAGTCTCGAGGCGGGCCTACCCGATGCGCTCCGCGAGCCCGACGAGGATGCCCTCGGGGCCGCGCAGATAGCACATCAGCCAGCTGTCCTCGATGCGGGTGAGCTCGCCGACCAATGCCGCGCCCCGGGCCTGCAACCGGGCCAGTACATCGTCGATCCCTTCGACAGCGAACATGAGGCGGCGGATACCGAGTGTGTTCACCGGCGCGTCGGGCTGACCGGCGACCGCCGCCGGTTTCAGATAGCTCGCCAACTCGAGCTTGTTGTGTCCATCCGGAGTCCGCAGCATCGCGATCTCGACCCGTTGGCCGTCGAGCCCGACAATGCGATCGGCCCAATCGGCCTCGAGCACCATCCGCGCCTCCACTTCCAATCCGAGTTCGACGAAGAACGCGATGGTCGCGTCCATGTCTTCGATGACAATGCTCACGTTGTCCATGCGCAGCAGCGTCATTGCGGGTTCCCTTCCGTCCGTGCGACCCCGTCGGCCGCCATCCACCACAGGGACGGAGCTAGCGAGCCGTTCTCGACATACCCTGCCCGGCGGTGGCCACGGCCGCCACGAAATCGCGTGGGCTACTCGGGTGGCGGTTTCGCGGCGCCCCGTTGTTGGCCGGCCGTTTCCAGGTAGGCGCCCAGTTCGCGCTGCAAGGTCTTGTCCAGGGCTTGGGCGAGGCTGTGCTGGACGGCGGTGACGCTGAGTTCACGGAGGTGGTTGAGCATCTTGGTGGTGGCGGCTACCTTGACGTCGGAGTCGGGCAGCCAGCCGGGGCCGTGGTCGGCGACGATCTGATTCTTGGCCGCGGTCACCATGGCGCGGGCGATGTCCTCCACACGGGCGGCCACCGCGGCGTAGACGTCGATGAGGCCGTTGAGGCCGTAGCCGTACTCGTGCAGGGTGGCGAAGGTTTCCAGCATTTCGGGCTGAGTGAATTCGACGGTCTCGTCGTGCAGCCGGGCCAGACCGAGTTCGGCGAGGCGCTCGAGTTCGCTGCCGGTGACCGGCGCTCCGTCCGGGCCGCCCAGGAAGGTGTCGACCAGTTCGCGGGGAACCTCCAGGGGCTCTTCGGTTTTGCCCCAGGTGGCGGTGACGGCCTGTTGCAGGCCGAGGACTTCGCTGAGATCCTTGCCGGTCTCCCAGCTGGTGATGAAGTCGGCGATATGGGAGGTGGTGAAGCCGCGTTGCAGCAGGGAGTCGATGATGCGCAGGCGGGCTAGGTGGGAATCGTCGTAGATGAGGGCGCGGCCGCTGCGGCGGGTGGGCGTGGGTAGTAGGCCGCGTTCCTGATAGGCCCGCACATTGCGGGTGGTGGTGCCGGCGGCACGGGCGAGATCGTCGATGCGGTACTCCGCCATCCTGGTCTCGCCCTCCCTGCCTCGCGGTTGCCGGTCGATGATGCGCAGCGCCCACGCCCCGGTGCGGGTGAGCACCGAGGGCATGGGCGGCACACCTCGTGTCGACATTAGCCGAGAGCGGGGATTGTTCCGTGCGTGGCGCTCGGGGCGGCGGCCGAGTCCCGGGGTGTGAGGACGTAGTCCTCGAGCCGGACCCGAGCCAGCTGCCGCACGAACTGGGTGCCGAAGCCCGGGTACATGGTGGCGTTGAAGCCGTCCTCGGTGAGATACCAGCTGCGGCAGCCGGAATTCCAGGTGGTGGCGTGCAGCCGCTGCTGGATGCGCGCGTTGTAGCGGTCCTGCCGGTCGCGGCGCACCTCCAGCATGCGCAGATCCCGCGCCAGCAGTACGCCGATGGCGTCGGTGAGGTATTCGATCTGCGCCTCCATGTAGACCAGCGCCGAATTGTGCCCCGGTCCGGAGTTCGGCCCGAAGGTGAGGAACAGATTCGGATAGCCTGCCACCGCGACGCTCTTGAAGGCGTAAGCGCCCCTGCGCCATTCGTCGCCGAGTACGCGCCCGTCGCGCCCGGTGATCGGAATCGGCGCACCGGTCTTGGAGATGTCGAAGCCGGTGGCGAACACGATGCAGTCGAAGCGGTGCTCGATGCCCTCGGCCGTGCGAATGCCCCGCGGGCACAGCCGCGCGATGGGCCAGGTGACCAGCTTGCAGTTCTCGCGTTGCAGCGCCGGATAGTAGTCGTTGCTGATCAGCAGGCGCTTGCATCCGGCCCGGAAATCCGGTGTCAGCTGGCGGCGCAACCACGGATCACCGACCTGGGATCGCAAGTGCAGCAGGGCAACCGATTCGACCACCCGGGTCAGCGGGGTATTCCACACCACGCCCAGCGCCACCGACTCGTGCCCCCAGAACCAGGCGTCGCGCGCCAGCTTCTGCGTGACCGGCGCCTGCCGGTACAGCTGTTTGGTCAGCGGAGTGGTGCGCCGGTTCACCCGCGGCAGCACCCAGCCGGGGGTGCGCTGGAAGACCTTCACCGACGCCGCCCGCTCGACCAGTTCCGGAATGATCTGCACCGCACTGGCTCCGGTGCCGACCACGGCCACCTTCTTGCCGGTGAAGTCGTAGTCGTGATCCCAGCGCGCGCTGTGAATCTTGTGACCCTCATAGGTCTCGATGCCCGGAATATCGGGCAGGCTCGCATTCGACAGCGGCCCGGAGGCGACGACGACACTGCGCGCCTTCACCTTTCGCCGCGCCTCCGCGAAGCGGATCTCCCACAGCCCGCTCGCCTCGTCGAATTCCAGCCCCGACACGGTGTGGCCGAATCGAATGCTGGGCCCGATGCCGAACTCCGCCACCATGGCCTCGATATAGCCGAGGATCTCCCCGCTGCCGGAGTAGGTGTGCGACCACTCCGGATTGGGCGCGAACGCATACGAGTACAGCCGCGACGGAATATCGCACGCCGCACCGGGATAGGTGTTGTCGCTCCAGGTGCCGCCCACCCGGCTGTCCCGCTCGAAGATCGCGAATTCGGTAATGCCCTTCTGCCGCAGCCGGATCGCGGCGCCGATGCCCGCGAATCCGGCGCCGATGATCGCCACGTCCAGTGGCTTCGCCGCGGGGCTCATGCGACCGGCTCGTAGGTGAGTTCCTTCGACCACGTGGGCTGTGCTTTCAGGAAGCGCTCCGGAATGCGGGCGGTCAGCCCGACCATGGCGTCGGCGAACAGATGATAGGGATGGTCGCGGTCGATCACCCAGCTGGCGTGCATCTTCACGATCCGGTACATGGGCACCCGATTGGCGATCGGCGTGCGCTCCCCCACCGCCCGGAACCGGCGCATGGCGGCGTACAGCTTCTCCTCGTCGACGCCCATCTCGACAATGTTGTCGCGCATCTTGTTCAGCAGCGGCACATAGCTGAGCACGCCAACGATGAACGACGGTTTGGCCCAGCCGCCGACCAGGTCGATGGCGAGCTTGCGCACGGTGGCGTGCCCGAGCAGCTCCATGACCGCGTAATCGGTGGCCAGATGCCGGGATTCGTCGGCATTGATCTTCTTGAACACCTCCTGCGCGACCGGATCGGAGATCTCGTCGGTGATGAACTTGATGAGCGCGCCGTCCAGGGCCACCTCGAGCATGGGAATCACGGTGCCCAGGAACGACAGCGACATATCGTCGGCGTGCTTGTCCAGGAAGTCGATGACGAGCTTCACATTGATATTCGGCTCCGGGATCTCGTCGCCGTCGAGCATGCCCCACCGCCGCATGAGGGCCAGTTCGGCATTGGCGTGCCGCTGTTCCTCGGCATGGAAGTACTTGTAGATCTGCTTGAGCGTCTCCGTGGGCGCTTTCTGCGCCATGGCCGCGAAGCCGCGCGCGCCGACATTCTCGATCCACATGAGATCGGCCATGAACGGCTTCAGCTTGGCGTGCAATTCGGGCTCGATGAGCTCGGCGCCCGGTGCGTCCCAGTCGATATCGGCCAGCGCCCACTGCCGGGACGCGATCTTGGCCAGCATAGTGTCGAAGTCGAAGGACATCTCAGGCTCCTGTCTTCTCGAAACGTGCCCCTGTTTCGGCCGAGTCCTGTTGCGGTAATGGGCGATTCAGTACGCCGAGGGCTTGGGTGTAGAGGGCCGGGAACTGCCGCTTGAGCAGCCAGACGGCGTGGGCGTCCAGCTGCGGCAGCACATAGAGGCGGCCGTGATCGTGGGCGTCGAGGGTGGTGCGGGCGACCCGCTCGGGCGTAAACCCGGTCCGGCGCATGAGCTCGTCCGCCAGGCGCGAGGAGGCCGCGCCGATCCGACCGTCGCGCACCACATTGGTCTTGACGAAGGTCGGGCACAGCACGGTGACCGCGACGCCGGTGCCGGACAGTTCGGCCGCCAGGGTCTCCGACAGCGACATCACCCCGGCCTTGGACACGTTGTAGACGGCCATCCCGGGCGCGGCGGCGAATCCGGCGGCGGAGGCGACATTGATGATGCCGCCGCCACCGGCCGCGCGCAGTTGCGGCGCGAAGATCTCACAGCCGTGCACCACGCCCCACAGGTTGATGCCGAGAGCCCACTGCCAATCGTCGAACCCGATGTCGCCCAACGGTTTTCCGCTGATGCCGACACCGGCGTTATTGACGACCAGCGTCGGCGGGCCGTCGAAGGCCAGTTCGGCATGCGCGGCCATGCTCTCCACATCCTCGCGGCGCGCCACATCGCAGAACACCGCGTAGGCGCGGCGGCCGTGGGTGCGTTCGATGAGCCGCACCGTGTCGTCGGCGCGGTCCTTGTCGATATCGGCGCACAGAACTTCACCGCCGCGCGCGGCGATTTCGAGGGCGAAGGCGCGGCCGATTCCGCTGCCCGCACCGGTCACGACCGCTTTGGCGCCCACCGATCGCCGGTCGACGAAGACCGGCAGGACACTGTCGAGAATTCCCATATCAACCCACCTCCGCCCGGATCGGCGCATCCGCTTCGGCCAGCGCGGCCGCGACGAAGTCCCGGGTGCGCCGAAGCGCCTGTGCCGCTTCGGGAACCAGCAGCGGCAGGGCCTGGAAGACGTGAATGCGCCCCGGCCACAGCTCCAGATCGCAGCGCACACCGGCGGCGACCGCCATCTCGTGCAACTGCCGGGCGTCATCGGCGAGCATCTCCCCCGCGCTCGCCTGCACCAGCAGCGGCGGCAGCGCCGCCTCCGGCGGTATGCGCAGCCGCAAGCGCGGCGAATCCACCGGTTGCCCTTCGGTATAGAGCTCGATGAGCCGCCGTCCCACCGGCGCCGGAGCCATGGGGTCGGGTAGCTCGCGGTCGCGGCGCTCGGCCAAGCCGAGGGTGAGATCCATGACCGGCGAATACATGAAAACGCCCGCGGGTTGCGACGTTTCGTCGCGCGAGTTCTGCAACAGCAGATCCAGCGCCAGATGCCCGCCCGCCGAATCCCCGCCGATCACCAGGTTCTCCGCCCGGAACCCCTGTGCGAGCAGCCACCGATACCCGGCCTCGACATCATCGGCCGCGGCCGGAAACCGGTGTTCGGGCGCGAGCCGGTAATCGATCAGAAAGACCGGCAGCCCGGTCACTTTCGACAGTCGCGAGGCCAGCCCCCGATGCGTACGCGCCGAGCAGACGACATATCCGCTGCCGTGGATGTAATAGATGGCCCGTTCACCGTGCGCCACACCGGCCGCCCGGACCCATTCGCCCCGCACCGCACCCGTTCGCACCCGCGTGACCCGGGTGCCCGGCAGCGGCGGCCCGAAGGCGGCCATGACACCGGCGATCAGCCCGCGCCCAGCCTGGGTTCCCACCCGATTGGGCGGTAGTACGCCATTGATCCGTCGCAGGCCGACCACCGACGCGGCCGCCGCCACCCTCGCTTGCCGCCACCCTCGCTTGCCGCGAAGCTGTTGCGGGGACCTTCGCCGAGCCGAAGGTCGCCGTTGACCCTGTTCTCGTCATGTCTAGAGAATCAGTTACCAATGTGCCACTTATCAATGGCACATTGGTAAGTGTTTACGCGGTGCCGGGTGGGAGGCGGAATCCGACTTCCGCGCCGCCGCCGGGGTGATCGGTGGCGAAAACGGTTCCGTCGTGGGCGGCGATGATGTCGTGCACGATAGCCAGACCCAGGCCCGAACCGGGTGTGGAGCGAGTGCGATCGGCGCGGTAGAAGCGGTCGAAAATCGCCTGGCGGTCGGCCGGATCGATACCCGGACCGTGGTCGCGCACGGCTAGGCGGGTGCCGTCGATGTGAATGGCGACCGCGGTGTCGGGCGGGCTGTATTTGGTGGCGTTGTCCAGGAGGTTGTCCACGACGCGGGCCAGGGCTTGCGGGCGGGCGGTCACCGTCGCCGGGGAGTCGGCGGTGAGGGTGATGGTGCGGCCGGTGCGGCGGCGGAAGCGCTGCGCGCAATCCTCGGCGAGGTCGGCCAGGGCTACGGCGGCGGGTTCTTCGGCCGTGTGCTGATCGGTGGCCAGGTCGACGAGTTCGCCAACGAGGGCGTCGAGGGCTTTCGCTTCTTGGACAAGGGTTGTCAGGACCTGGGTTTCGTCGGCGGGGCTGAGTTTGCCGCGCGCGCGTTGCAGTAGTTCGGCGCTGCCGCGCACCGAGGTCAGCGGGGTGCGCAGTTCGTGGCCCGCGTCCTGGACGAGGCGTTGCTGCTGGGCGCGCGACATGCGCAGGGCGGCGAGCATGGTGTTGAAGCTGCGGGTGAGGTCGCCGACCTCGCCGCTGCCCGGATCGGGTAGCAGGGTGGACAGGTCCTGGGTCGTGGCAATGCGGCGGGTCGCGGTGGCGAGCCGATGGATGGGGAGCAGGATGCGGCCGATCAGCAGCCAGCTCAGCACACCCACCGCCAGGACCGCGAGTGCGGTGATTCCCGCTGTGCGCCACAGGAATTCATTGTCGATGCGTTCGACCTCGGTGTAGTTCTGGCTGACCATGACCGCGCCCCCGCCGCCCGGGCGGGCCTTGGTGAGCACGCCGTAGGCAATGCCGTCGATGACGATCTCGGTATCGGCCGAGCCGTGTCCGGAGGCGGCGATGGCGCGGTCGGCGTCGGTGACCGGCAGTGGTGCGCGGCCCGGTGTCAGGGGCCGCACGGTGCCGTCCGGAAGCAGCAGTTGCTCGGTCATGTCCGGGCGGACGGGCAGTGCCGCGCCCGCGTCCAGAATGGCCAGCACCGTATCGGCGCGGTCGGACAGGCCGCGATCGATTTCGGCGGCGACCACCGGGGAGACACTACGGTAGGCGGTGATCACCGAGACCAGGATGGCGGTGATCACCGCGGCGACCGCGACGGCGGTCAGACGTGCCCGCAACATCACGGCACCCGCACGGTGTAGCCGACATTGCGGACCGTGTGGATGAGCCTGGGCGCGCCGTGCTGTTCAGTCTTGCGGCGCAGGTAGCCGATGTACACATCCAGCGAGCGGGATTCGGTGTCGAAGTCGAAACCCCAGATGTGTTCGTAGATGCGGCTTCTCGACAGCACGACGCGTTCGTTGAGCATGAGCAGTTCGAGCACGTCGAATTCGGTGCGGGTCAGTTCCAGGAGTTCACCGCCGCGACGGGCCTCCCTGGCCGCCGGATCGAGCACCAGATCGGCGACGACGAGCAGCCCGTCATCGGGGTCCTGGCCCGGATCTGGTGCGCTGCGGCGCAAGAGCGCCCGCAGCCGCGCCAGCAGTTCCTCGGTGTCGAAGGGTTTGGGCAGGTAGTCGTCGGCCCCGGCATCGAGCCCGGCGACCCGGTCGCCGACCTGGTGCCGGGCGGTGAGCACCAGGATCGGCAGCCGGTCGCCGCGGCGGCGCAGCATCCGGCACAGCGACAGTCCGTCCAGGCGCGGCATGGCCACATCCACCACCGCCAGGTCCGGGCGCTGCCGTTCGAGGACTTCGAGGGCCTGCTGGCCGTCGGCGGCGAGCACCACCTGGTAGCCCTCGAAGCGCAGCAGCTGATCCAGGGTGGAGCGCACGTTCGGATCGTCCTCGACGATGAGCACCAGCGGCGCGGGTCTCGGGGAGTTTGCGGCAATCACCGGGCTATTGTCGTCGGTGGTGGCTGCGGTCATCGAGATCGGCCCGCTCAGTTGGTGACCGGAGCCACCGCGATGGGCGGAATCGCGGCCACGCAGTCGGTGGCGGTGGTTGCGCCGGTGCGAATGAATTCGCTGATGATGCCGACGACGCAGCCGCTGGGTTCCATGTCCGGCACGTGACCGGTATTGGGGACCGAAATGAAGGTCGAGCGCGGGAATTTGGCGGCGGCGAGCTTGCCGTTCGCATCCGGGGTGATGGCGTCGAGGTCACCGGAGATCACGAGAACCGGCACATCGGGCATGGGGTCGGTCACCTGATCGGGGCGCAGGTGGTCCTGCACGCCGGGCCAGCGGATGCACGAATCGCCGCCGTCGCGCTGTGCTTCACCCCAGCCTTCGGCACTGAACGCGCCGATGCCCGCCGGGGCCTGGGCCAGGGCCTCGCGGTACTGCTGTTCGCGCTGCGGGATGCTCGCCCGCGGCGACCACAGCGGAGCGTAGTCGTTGCAGGTCACCGTGACATAGGCGCTGATGTTCTCGTAGGCGGGATCGGCCGTCGTGGCCTTCACGAATTCGGCCAGCTTGCCGTCGTCACCGCGCGCCGCGGCATGCAGGGCCGCGGGCAGGCTGCCCAGCGGTGTCATGGCCTGGGGGTTCGCACCGACATTCGAGGTGGCGGCCTCGAAGATCAGGTTGCCGAGCTTGCCCTCGGTCAGCAGCACCGGGCGGGTCGATTCCACGGTGATGGGCTGCGTGCGCAACCGCTGGAGCACCGTCGTCAGGTCCGCCACCGCGGTATTGCCGTCGCAGGCCCCGCTGCGTTCGCAAATCCGTTGCAGCGCAATCGAAACCGCCTCGCCGTTCGGGCGCTGCAAGCGATCGAAATCGTGGGGGTAGGCGCCGGAGAGCACCATCGACTGCACGGTCTCGGGGTGCCGCTGGGCGTAGACCGGGGTCAGGTAGGTGCCGTAGGAGATGCCGTAGAGCACCACCTTCGGAATGCCGAGATGCGCTCGCACGGCATTGAAGTCGTCGGCCGTGGCCGCCGAGGTGTACCCGGCAGCGCGCTCCCCCAGCTGTTCACCGCAGCGCCCCACCGCCGTTCGCTGCTCCTCGCGGGTGCCGAACTGGAAATCCGTTTCGCCCACACCGCAATCCAGCGGGCTCGACAGCCCGGTCCCGCGCGGATCGATCAGCAACAGCGAGTGATCGTCGAGCACTCCTTGCGAGAGCGCCACGGCCTCGGCCGCGTGCGAGATGAGCGGCACGCCGGGCCCGCCGGGATTCGGCACGATGGTTCCCTGGTTCGGGGCGTCGCCATTGCCCTGCCGGATCAGCGCATAGTGCACGTCGACCTGGCCCAGGCCCGGCTTTCCCTCGACCAGCGGCCGTTGCACCACACCGCAATCCACCTGATGCCCCGCGACCGTCGGGCACCATTCCGGCGCGGCGACCGCGGTCTCCCCGCTGGAGCATCCCGTGATCACCCCGCCCGCCAGGACGGCGGCCAAGGCCAGGCCCACCGCTGAACGCACAACCCCGCGCATACAGATCACCTTCTCGATCCCGCTTCCGGCACCTGACCGGAATGTCGAGAGCGATCTTGCGCACCGCACGTCAGAGCCACCGCAAGCCAATGGCAAAAGCGTGTAAGAATCCGCGGGGCGTGCGATTCCCGGCTTTACGTGAGGTTGCCGTCGATACAGAGGCTCGCCGAACGCCAGGTCGGTCCGGGCTGGGCCTGGCCGTCGAAGGACCAGGTCGATACGGCGGCGGGCATCCATTGCAGACTGCCGTTCGCGTGCCGGACGACCTGGTAGACGCCGTAGGCGCCGGGGACGAGCTGGGCGCCGACGCAGTAGTCGGTGTAGCTGGTGCCGGGCTGCCGTGCGCCCGCGCTGAATCGACCTGCGGGCGCCGTGGCGGCGCCCGGGTTGGACACCGTGGCGGGTCGGTCCGTGGCAGCGCCGCGGAACCAGTACGGGTCGCTGTCCCTTGTGCCGCATCGGTATTCGTCACCGCCCGCGACGATGCCGGTTCCTGGCGCGTAAGCCGTTCCGGCCCAGAGACATCCGCTGACCGGAACCGTCGCTCGTCCCTCGGCCTCGGCGGGCGCGGCGAAGGGAATCAGCACGCCTCCGAGCGCCGCGAACGCCACCGTGGCCACCGGGCCGCCGGTCAGCACCACGCCGCCTGCGGTCGGCACACGGCCCAGCCGCCGCCGTCGGGCGACTGCGTCCTGGTCAACGTCGCACTCGTGCCGCCGCCGGTGGACTCGTTCCGCTCGGGTTGCGGTGCGGTCCGGGCCAAGTAGTCGCGCAGCGCGTTCGCGTGGTCCATCTGATCCAGCGGATTCGCATCGCGGTGGTGGTTGCCGAGTGGGTCGATCGCGTGTGCCCCGGTCGTATCCCGTTGCGAGGCACCGGGACCCGGCCGCGAGTCCGCGACAGCGGCTCGGCCATGGCCGGACCCGCCAGCACGGCCGCCGCGGCGGCCGCACCCGCGACCTGTCCGACAATGATCGCGGATCTCCTGAGCACCGAATTCGATCGACTTCTCCGCATGGGCGCCATTGCCTCTCTGCTCACTCGCACCGAAACTATCTACGTACTTCCATAGTAGAAAATCTACTGAGTAAGTACGTAGATGGCGCTGAGAACGTCCTGAGAGCCGAGGTGGCGCGGGTCACGCCCTACGGAATGAGAGCGAGCTGGCGGGATTGGGCCACCAGAGCGCCGGTGGAATCCCAGATTTCGAAGTCCTCCTCGTGGAAGCCGTCGATGAGGTAGTTGGTGACGATGCGGCAGCGCAGCCAGCCCGGGGCGGGGCGGCGGCGAATGTGGACGGTGACCTCGATGGTGGACGAGCCGGGGACACCGAGATCGAAGACGACCGGCGCGGCGGCGTCGACCAGCAGGGCCAGAGCAATGGGGTCGGCGGGGCGGCCGTCGGTGAAGCGGGTCCAGCATTCGACGCTCGTGGTGCCGCCCGGCACGCCGCGCCAGAAGCCGGGGAGTTCGGGCAGGCGGAACTCGACGCGGTCGGCGATGGTCGCGCCGCCGGGGGCGGGGCCCATGCCAGCCATCGGGTCGACGCACTCTTCCGGGGCGGGCAGATTCGGCGGGTCGTTGCGGACCAGGGTGCGGCCGTCAGCGGCGGCGAGATCGGTGAAAGTGGCCAGGACGCGGATGATCTCGCGGTCGTCGCGGGTGAGGACGGCGAGACCGGTGCCGGTGCGGCGCCCGATGCGGGCCACATCGGTGCGGATGCGGGCCGGGCCGGTACTGCCGGGGCGCAGGTAGTGGGCGGAGGCCGACAGCAGGTCCGGTTGCGGGATCTCGTGGCGGAGCGCCTGCAGGCAGGCGGCGATGAGGTAGCCGCCATTGGCATTGCCGCCGAAAGTCTTCCAGCGCTCGGATACCTCGAGGGCGTAGTCGTGGTCGCCGAGGCGGGTGCTCGCGGTATCGGCGTCGAAGGCATGGGACGCGGTCGCGGTCATGGAAAATCCTTTCGTCCGCAACATGATCGGACGGGCCCGGGACCTGCGTCGATTACGTGGGAGGTAATGCCGACACCGGCTCGTTCGAGACATTTTCGAGGAAACGGCAACGAAATGATCACGGCTGGGTACAGTTTTTTGAAACGTCGACCCTCCAAAGAATCGAACGTTGGCCGGAGTTCCGCAGGACTCCGCTGATCCACCTAGGACGTGCTGTGCCGCTTCATCGAGATACCCCCGGTTCCCTGTCCGTCCAGGACCTCCTCGGCGCGATCGACACCGGTTCCGCGACAAGCCATCGCGCGGAGACCGGTCCGTCGTGGCGAGCGCGTTCCGTGTCCGGCGCCGCGGTCGCCGCGGGCGCCCTGCTCGCCACCAGCGTGCAGTTGACACCGGCCGCCGCCGCGCCGCCCGTGGAGGAAGTCGCTCCCGAAATACCGGATGCCGCACAGGAAGTCGCGCCCGCCGCGGCGCCGGTCGAGGCGCCGTTCGGATTGGCGAACCTCCCCGCGGAGATCCGCGGCCCGCTCGCGCAAGCCGAGCAGGCCATCAAGGGATTCCAGGAGCAACTGGCCCCCCTCGCGCCCGCCCTGCCGCAGATCTCGGCCCCGCCCGCCGTCCTGCCGGTGGGCGGCGCCATCGCTCCGGCTTCGGAAACCGCTGGGGCTCATTCCATTACGGCGTCGATATCGCCGACGCCCTGGGCACCCCGATTCACTCCGCCATGGGCGGCACGGTGGTCGAAGCCGGTCCGGCCTCCGGCTTCGGCCTGTGGGTGCGGGTCCTCCAGGACGACGGCACCACCGCGGTCTACGGCCACGTCAACGACATCTACGCCCAGGTCGGCCAGCGCGTGAACGCCGGTGATGTGATCGCCTCCGTCGGCAACCGCGGCCAATCCACCGGCCCGCACCTGCACCTCGAGATCTGGGACCAGAACGGCAGCAAGATCGACCCGGTAGCCTGGCTGGCCGCCAACGGCGTTCTCATGGAACAGCATTGGGGCGCCGACTGACCGGAGCCCATCCGTGCGGACCGGCATCTTCCTGAACTACGCCGACGACTTCCTCGAGGCCGTCGACACGGTCGTCGAACTCGAACGCCTCGGCGCCGACATCGTCATGGTCGCCGAAGCCTACGCCTTCGACGCCATCAGCCAACTGGGCTTCCTGGCGGCGAAAACCTCCCGCATCGAACTCGGTTCGGGCGTAGTCCCCATCTACACCCGAACCCCCACCCTCCTCGCCATGTCCGCCGCCGGTCTCGACTACATCTCCGACGGCCGATTCCGCTTGGGCATAGGCACTTCCGGCCCCCAGGTCATGGAGGGCTTCCACGGCGTCCCCTTCGACGCCCCCCCTGGACCGCACCCGCGAGATCGTCGACATCTGCCGCCAGGTATGGCGGCGAAAGCGAGTCGTCCACGACGGCAAGCACTATCAACTCCCCCTGCCACCCGACCGCGGCACCGGCCTCGGCAAACCCCTGTACCTGATCAACCACCCTGTCCGAGACCGCATCCCCATCCACATCGCGGCCCTCGGCCCACAGAACGTCGAACTCACCGCCGAGATCGCCGAAGGCTGGCAGCCAGTGTTCTTCGATCCCGAAAAGTTCGACCAACTCTGGGGCGACTCACTCCGCGCAGGCTACGCCAAACGTGATCCGTCCCTAGGCCCGCTCGACATCATGGCTAGCGCACCCCTGGCCATCGGCGACCACGTAAACGACCGATTGGCCTCGGTAAAACCACAACTGGCCCTCTACGTAGGCGGCATGGGCGCCCCCACCCGCAACTTCTACCGCAACGTGGCCGCCCGTTACGGCTTCGGCGACATCGCCGACCGCATCCAAGAGCTCTACCTCGCAGGCAAGAAATCCGAGGCCACCGCGCTCGTCCCCGACGACCTCGTCCGCGCGATCTCGCTGGTCGGCCCGCGCCCCTTGATACGGGACCGTCTCGCCGCCTACGCCGAGGCCGGAGTCACAACCTTTCTCCTGCAACCACTTTCCGGTGACCGCCGCGAACCCCTCCGCTTCGTCGAGGAACACCGCAACCTGCTCCCTTGAGCCGCATCGCCGAAACTGGGTGCTCAGCTCTGGTGGGTTGGTTCGTCGGGGTGCTGGTAGCGGGGGCCTACGACGGCGATGGCGTTGTCGACGGCGATGTCGATGATGTTGCGGATGTCTTCGCCTGCTTCGACGGTGGAGGCTATGAGTTCGCGGAAGCCGCCGTAGAGGAAGGCTGCGGTTCGGCGGTCTACGCGGTGGACGCCGGGGGCTTCGAAACCGGAAGTGGCGGTGAGTCTTTGGATGAGGTCTATGAAGGCTTCACCGGCGCCGTGGTGGAGTTTGGCGGCGGCTTCGCCGAGGGCGGGGGTGTCGCGGATCCAGGCGAGGGTGATGGTGGGGTCCTGACCGGAGGAGTCTATCCAGGCGTGTATGGCTTGGCGGACCTGGGTGCGCCAGGGGGCGGACGGGTCGACGGCTTCGGCTATCTGCTGGACGGTTTCGGTATTGCGTTCGGTGAGCAGGGCGATGAAACAGTCCTGCTTGCTGTCGAAGTGCTCGTAGAAGGTGCGACGTGAGGTGCGGGCATTGCGGACCACGTCGGCCACGGTCGTCTCGCGGTAGCCGCGCTCGCGCACGGCCTCGGCCATGACTTCCAGGAGCCGACGCCGGAAGGCCGATTCCGGCGCGGGCTCGGTAGCGGTGCTGGTGGCAGGCTCGGCGCGGGTCACGAGCATTAGATTAGTTCGCCCATCGCCGGGCCCCTCACGGCGTGGCGGGCACCGGCGCATGGTCGGCATGCGCGAAGCGGATGGTGCCGTCCTCGATGCGGCCGTGGCGCAAGGACAACACATCGTGGGCGTAGTTCATGCCCAGTCGCCACGGGCGGCGCGAACCGGCGGACGGGAAATGGTGGATGGAGCGCTGGACATAACCGGATTGGAAGTCCAGCAGGGGCGCAGGGGCGATATCGGGATCCGGCCAGGGGGTGCACTGGTCGTAGCCGTTGGCGTCCATATGGCGCAGCAGGCGGCACACGAATTCGGCTGCCAGGTCGGCTTTCAGGGTCCAGGAGGCATTCGTATAGCCGATGGTGAAGGCGAAGTTGGGGACTCCGCTGAGCATCATGCCCTTGTAGGCCATGGTGCCGGGCACGTCGACGGCGCGGCCGTCCACGGCGAACTCGACGCCGCCGAAGGCGAGCAGTTGCAACCCGGTCGCTGTCACCACGATGTCGGCGGCCAGCTCGGCCCCGGAGGCCAGGCGCATCCCGTCGGCGGTGAAGCGGTCGATGCGGTCGGTCACCACCTGAGCACGGCCGGAGCGGATGGCCCGGAACAGGTCGCCGTCGGGCACCAGGCACAGCCGTTGATCCCACGGGTTGTAGGTCGGTTTGAAGTGGACGTCCACCTCGTATCCGGTGGGCAGTTGCGCGGCCACCTGCTTGCGAATGAGCTCGCGGATCATGGCCGGACGCCGTCGGCTGAGCTGATAGATCAGCGTACTGATCAGGACGTTCTTCCACCGGGTGATGGTGTAGGCGCGCCGCGGGCCCAGCCAGGCGCGCAGCCGCGTCGCCACGGCATCCTCGGTGGGGATGGACATGATGTAGGTCGGCGAGCGTTGCAGCATGGTCACCTGGGCCGCGGTGTCGGCCAGTGCGGGGACCAGGGTCACCGCCGTGGCGCCGCTGCCGATCACCACGATGCGCTTGCCGGTGTGATCCAGGTCGGCCGGCCACTGCTGCGGATGCACCAATTGCCCTCGAAAATCGTCGATTCCGGCGAAGTCGGGGGTGTAGCCACGATCGTAGGTGTAGTAACCGGTGCACATGTACAGGAATCCGCAGGTGAGCGTGGACGCGACGCCGTCGCGTTCGACCGTCACCGTCCAGCGCCGCTCGGGCGTCGACCAGGCGGCCCCGATCACCTTGTGCCCGAATCGGATTCGCCGATCGATCCCGGCATCGGCCGCGGTACCCCGAATGTAGTCCAGGATGGCGGGCCCGTCGGCGATGGCCGCGGCCTGCGTCCACGGCCGGAAACGGTAACCGAGAGTGTGCATATCGGAATCCGAGCGCACGCCCGGATAGCGGAACAGATCCCAGGTCTCGCCGATCGCCTCGCGCGCCTCCAGGATTGCGTAACTACGCCCCGAGAACGCGGCCTGCAGATGATGCGCCGCACCGATCCCCGACAGGCCCGCACCGACGATCAGCACATCGAAATGCTCGGTCATACCGTCGCTCCCGACTTGGCACGCGCTTCCAGCCGCCGCTGTAGCACCGCGATCACATCGAAGTAATGGGTCGGCGCGACCCGGGTGAGGACATCGAACAAGTACGCATCGGGACCGACCAGGATGCGCGCCTTCACGCGTTCCACACCCAGGCAGATGATTTCGGCCGCCTTCTCCGGCGAGGTCATGGTGATCGCCTCGAACTGCGCGGCCATCTGCTCGTGGGTGCGCCCGAGACCCTCCGGGTCCTTGCGGATCCGGGCATTGCGCGCGATATTGGTCGTGATCCCGCCCGGATGCACGGTCACCGCCGAGACGCCGGTGCCCCGCAGTTCCTGGCGCAGCGAGTCGGTGAACCCGCGCACCGCGAATTTCGCCGCACAGTAGGCGCTTTGATACGGCATGCCCGCCAGCCCGTACACACTCGAGGTGTTCACGATGACACCGCTATCCTGTTCGACCAGGATGGGCAGGAACGCCCGGGTACCATTGACGACGCCGTCGAAGTTGATCCGCCGCAACCATTCATCGTCCTCGGGCACGGCGTCGAGCACCGAGGACGACACCGCGACACCGGCATTGTTGAACACCGCGGCCAACGGAGCGGTCAGCCACTCCCGGACCTCGGCGGCGAAAGCCAGTTGATCGTCGGCATCGCGCACATCCAGCACCCGGGTGAACACCCGGCCGGACAGCCCGGCCGCCGTCTGCTTCAGCCCGCTCTCGTCGATATCGGCGATCGCCACCGGAGAGCCACGGCGCGAAAGCAATTGGGCCAGACCACGACCGATGCCGGAGGCGGCGCCGGTGATCATGACGGGATGGCCGGACAGCGGCCTACGGGTGCGGGGCATCGGAGCTCCTGGCGGTGCGGATATGGGTATCGAGCAGATCGGTGAGCGCGGGCCACACACCGGCGGGCAGGTCGTGCCCCCACCCCGGCAGCGTGCGCAACCGCGCGCCCTGGATGGCCCGCGCGGTGACGGTCGCGCCGGTCGGATTCACCATCAGGTCCCGGTCACCGTGCAGGACCAGGGTGGGGGCCACGACGGCGGCGAGTTCGGTTGTGCGGTCACCGGATTTGAGAATGCCCGCCAGTTGACGGCCCACGCCCGCGGCCGGTCGCGGATCGCGATCCCAGGTTATCGCCGCCGCGGCGCGCACCACATTCTCGTCGAACGGATAACCTCGCGAAGAGATGTAACGATACATGCGGACCGCGGCCGCGATATGTTCCTCGCGGGTGCGCGCCGGGCGGGCGAACATGAGCCGCCACGTCGACAGCGCGGGCCTGCCCACCCGGGCCGCTCCGGTGGTGGACATGATCGAGGTCAGCGAGGCGACCCGGTCCCGGTAACGGGCCGCGACGGTCTGCGCGATCATGCCGCCCATGGACATGCCGACCAGATGGGCGGACCGCACACCGAGCACGTCGAGCAGTCCCACGGTGTCGGCGGCCAGATCGCCGAGATCGTATTGCTCTGTGTGCCAACGCTTTCGCAGCATATCGAGCGGGCCAGGCGGCTGATGCGCCATATGGGTGGACCTGCCCACATCGCGATTGTCGAAACGGATGACGTCGTAGCCGCGCGCGGTGAGCAGCTCGCACAGGCCGTCCGGCCACTCGTGCATCTGCTGCCCGAGCCCGGCGATCAGGACCACCGGAATGTCACCCCCGCCCGGACTCCGATAACAGAGCGAGACACCACGGCCGACATCGGTGAACTGCTCCGTCATGCGGTCACCTGCGCGGATTCCGCCGCGGTGGTGGCATCCGCGCGCGGCGGTCGGCGGCGCACGATGGCGCGGCCCTTCTTGGCGGGCGCCAGCGCGACCCCGCGGAAATGGGTGCGCTCATCGGCGGCGGAGGTCGGTTCGAGCGTGAAATCCCGTAGCAGCGTGCGCAATACGATGTTCATCTCCATGGTGGCGAAGGCCGCGCCGATGCAGCGCCGCGCCCCGCCGCCGAAGGGAATCCAGTTCCAGGTGCCCGGCCGGACGCCGAGGAAGCGGTCCGGGTCGACCTCGGCGACCAAGCGCCGCAGCACATCCGGATGCCTGCGCAGTCGTTCGACGGTCCATGCCAATGAGGTCGCGGTGGTCTCGTGCCCGGCGGTGAGCAGGGTCAGCAGTTCGTCGGAGATCTCGCCGCGGGTCATGGCGGCGCCGTCGTCGTAGCGGGACTGCAGCATCATGGCCAGCACATCGTTGCGGTCGGCGAGCCGCTCGTCGGCGGCCGCGCGGCCGATGAGTCTGCCGACGATCTCGTCGTAGTGGCGGCGGTGGGCGCGGAAGCGGGCCTAGGGACCGTAGCGCCCCAGCAGATTCTGCGGCATCGGCACCGCGGCCAGCGCGGAGCCGAGCAGCACGAGCCTGGGCAGTAGTGCCCGCAGCTCGTCGAATTCCTTGCCCTCGGCGACGAATACGGCGCGCAGGATCACATTGAGGGTGATCCGCATCATCGAGTCCATGGTCGCGAACTCGCGGCCCTCCGGCCAGGTCGCGAACTCGCGGACCGCCTCCTCCTCGATCAGGGATTCGTACACGGCCAGGCGGCGGCCGTGGAACGGCGGTGCGAGCAGCTTGCGCTGTTTGCGATGCTCGTCGGCCCGGCTCGCTCCACACGTCCGGGACCACCAGTGCGATCGAGCGGCCCTGCGCATCGAGGAGGTGGCCGAGGAGTTTGTCGTGCCGCAGTGTCACAACACGTTCGGCGATCTCGAGTTCGGGATGCGCTGCGGTGAGCTCGGATTCGAAGCGCAGCACATCGGCGACCGAATGCAGGCTGGCCTGCAGAACGAGGTTGTGCGGGCCGCTCACCGCCGCGCAATTGCGGGTCTGCGGCAGGGCGACCAGGGCGTGCCCGATGCGCTCGACGGCGGCGGCGGGCGCGGTGGCCCGGAAGGTGACCGCGACCGGCCAGCCGCCGAGCGGGCGGGCGGGCGAAATCGCAGCGGAAGCGGAGCAGGCCGAGTCGTGTCAACTCCTCCATACGGCGTTTCACCGCAGCGGCGCCCGCGCCGAGGGCTGCGGCCAGGTCCGCGTAGGAGGTGCGGCCGTCGGGAGCCAGGGCCGTGAGCAGATCGCGATCCAGGTCGGTGACACGGGCGCGGTCGCGCGCCGCGGGTGGTCGCGCAGGCGGGGTGCGCAGCAGGGTGCGCTGGTCGGGGGCGAGGGCGTCGATGCGCCAGTCGCCGCCCTCGGTGAACATATGGGTGATCAGGTGGGCGCGAACATCGGTGACGTGCGCGACGGCGGGCAGGATGTCGAGGGTGTAGCGGGACATGGCCGCCAGATCGGCGGCGCCCACGGTGGCCCAGATGTGATGCTCCCCCGCGACGCGTTCGAGGGTGAGCATGTGCGGGTGGCGCGCGAGTTCCGCGGCGACCGCGGCGGCTTGCCATGCCTCGCAGGCGATGTCGAGGTAGGCGCCGCAGATCAGGTCGAGCAGCCGCGGGCCCGGCGAGGTGCCGACCCAGGCCGCGCCGCGGCCGTTGAGCCGCTGCCAGCGCCGCGCCGCGGTGACCGGGTCGACGCCGAGCGCGGCGCCGAGTTCGGTCCACGACGCTCGCGGCCGCAGTTGCAGGGCATGAATGAGGGCGAGATCGTCCTCGCTCAGCAGCTCATCGATTTCCTGCACACACCTCACCTCCTTCATGTGTTTCCTGCACTTGAACCGCATCGACACGTTAATCCTGCACCGTTGGGTGCGTACCGTCGAGGAAGGAAGGTCCCGGCAAATGGCGTTCGGCGACTATCAGTACGAGATCTATTTCAACGGCCTGCGCGGCGTGGTCCCCGACCTGCCGGTGCGGTTCGAGGAGCTGCGCGAGCGCGCCCCGGCCGCGATGCCGCCGTCGGTCTGGTCGTATGTGGCCGGTGGCGCGGGTGACGAGCGCACCCAGGACGCCAATGTCACCGCCTTCGATCGGTGGGGCTTGATCCCGCGCATGTTCGTCGGTGCCAAGGAACGCGACCTCTCCGTGAACCTGTTCGGAATGACTTGGCCCGCACCGGTTTTCATGGCTCCGGTGGGCGTCATCGGGCTGTGCGCCCAGGACGGCCACGGCGATCTGGCCACCGCCCGTGCGGCGGCGCGCACCGGCGTCCCGATGGTCGCGTCGACCCTGACCGTCGACCCCATGGAGGAGGTCGCCGCCGAATTCGGCGACACCCCCGGCCTTTTCCAGCTCTACACGCCCACCGACCGCGACCTCGCCGCGAGCCTCGTGCAACGCGCCGAGAAGGCGGGCTTCAAAGGCATTGTCGTCACCCTCGACACCTGGATTCTCGGCTGGCGTCCGCACGACCTGGCCACCGCCAACTTCCCCCAGCTGCGCGGGCACTGCCTGGCCAACTACTTCAGCGATCCGGTCTTCCGCGCCTCCCTCGACCGCACGCCCGAGGAAGACCCCCAGGCCGCCGTCCTGCGCATGATTCAGATCTTCGGCAACCCGCTCACCTGGGACGACCTCCCGTGGCTGCGTTCGCTGACCGACCTTCCCCTGATCGTGAAGGGCATCTGCCATCCCGACGACGCCCGTCGCGCCGTCGACGGCGGCGCGGACGGAATCTACTGCTCCAATCACGGTGGCCGCCAGGCCAATGGCGGCCTGCCCGCGCTCGACGTCCTCCCCGACGTCGTGGCCGCCGCCAATGGCGTCCCCGTCCTGTTCGACTCCGGTATTCGCTCCGGCGCCGATATCGTCAAGGCCCTCGCCCTCGGCGCCACCGCCGTCGGCATCGGCCGCCCCTACGCCTACGGCCTCGCCCTCGGCGGCACGGACGGCATCGTCCACGTCCTGCGTTCCCTGCTCGCCGAGGCCGACCTCCTCATGGCCGTCGATGGCTATCCGGCGCTGAAAGACCTGACGCGCGAGTCACTTCGGCCCGTACACGCCTGAGTTCTCGGGACCGCATCCGCCGGTCGGCCGCCTTCATATCGCGCCGTGAAGGCGGCCTGCGGCTGGCGCGATCAGTCTTGGGCATTGATGGTGGTCGTCGTGAAGGTGGGTGCGGGGTCGGGATAGCACGAGACCGGGATGTCCAAGGGGCCGAAAGGTGTTCGGACATTGGCGGTGAGGGTCAGGCCCGGTTCGGCGTAGCTGGTGCCCGCGAGCGTGGTCGTGATGGCCCCCGAGGCGCCCGCCGTGACATTGGCGATGATCGAGGGCAGGGTGAAGCTGGAACCACCCCGGATTGAGTCGGAGACATGGACCGCGATCCTGCCGTCCGAGTCGTCGAGCGTGGCGGCGACGGTGCCGCCCGACAGCTCCGCGGAGACGTAGGTCGAGTTGGTCGGGTACGGGGCCATCAACCGCATATCGTGCACATTGTTGATGGTGTAGCCGCCCGCGGTGGCGGGGACCGATCCGGCGGCCGGAGTCAGCGTGATCGCCACCAGAGCACCGGGATTCGCGGATGCCGGTGCATCACCCGTCACCGTGAAGGTCATCGTCATGTTCTGGGGATTGCCGATCGGCGGGGTGCCCTGACATTGGAAATTGACCGTGATCGTGTCCATCGGAACAGCACTCGCGGATAGCGCGAGCGCACCCGCGCCCGCGAGCGCCACCGGCGTGATCGCGGCGATTTGAATGAGCAGGGACGCAAGCGATTTCATGATTATCTCCGTCCTCGAATAGAGGGGCAAAGACTATCGCCCCGAACTGGACAAGCGTTCATGTCAGCCGACTGGGGAGCAGCGATATCCCGCGCGCGGCGCAATTCCCCACTCGAATTCCCCAGACCGCCGCGGAAACTCCCGTGAAATGCTTGGCGCCTCTTCACTGGACAGAGGTGTGTCTTGCGAAATCTAATCTCCCCCCTGATATTCGGCGCCGCACTTGTGCTGGCGGTGGTCGGCCAGCCCGGTCTGGCCGATTCCGCCACCGCGGAAACCCCGCCGCCGACCGAACGCGGCGTGACCGATATCGTCCCCATTCCCGTACAGGCCGAGCCGGATGCGTCCGCGAATTTCACGCTGACCGCCGACAGCGTCATCCGCGCGGAGTATCAGGCCCTCGACGTCGCCGAATACCTGGGCGGCCTGCTGCGTCCCGCCACCGGATTCCCACTGCCGGTGGTGGATCCGAGCAACCGGGACGAGCCGGGCATCACCTTCGAACTCGGCGACGCCGGTCCACAGGTCGGCGACGAGGGCTATCGGCTGGCGGTGGCCGAGGACGGAATCACACTGAGCGCCAAAACTACCGACGGACTGTTCCAGGGCGTGCAATCGCTGCGCCAGTTGTTCCCGTCCGCGATCAACGAATCATCGGTGCAGCAACGGGATTGGACGGTCTCGGGCGGCACGGTGCTCGACTACACGCGCTTCGCGAAACGCGCGGCGATGCTCGACGTGGCCCGGCACTTCTTCAATCCCGATCAGGTCAAACGCTATATCGACCAGATCGCCCAATACAAGATCAATACTCTGCATTTGCATCTGACCGACGACCAGGGCTGGCGCATCGAGATCAAGAGCTGGCCGAAACTGGCCGAGATCGGCGGCCAGACCGCCGTGAACGGCGACCCGGGCGGTTACTACACCCAGGAGCAGTACACCGATATCGTCAATTACGCTGCCTCCCGCCATATCACCGTGGTGCCCGAGGTCGACATGCCCGGACACGTCAACGCCGCGCAAGCCTCCTACGGCGAATTGAACTGCAATGGCAAACCGGTGCCCCCGCGCACCGATATCGAGGTCGGATACAGCTCACTGTGCATTTCCAGCCCGACCACCTACCGATTCGTCGACGACGTCATCCGCGAACTGTCGGCGCTCACACCGGGCCACTATATCCACATCGGCGGCGACGAGGCCCACGCCACGTCGGCCGAGGATTACAACACCTTCTTCCAGAAGGTCTCGCCCTTGGCCGCCCAGTACGACAAACAGATTCAGGCCTGGCACAACATCGTCGTCACGAACCCGCCCACGTCGGCCGTCCCGCAGTACTGGGATCCCGCCAACACCAATGCCGCCGTCGCGGCCGCGGCGGCCCGCGGCAACAAGATCCTCATGTCGCCCGCCAACAAGGTGTACCTGGACATGAAGTACAACGAGAATTCCCCCCTGGGCCTGCACTGGGCGGGCTACGTCGAGGTGAGAGACGCCTACGACTGGGATCCCGCCACCTTCCTCCAGGGCGTCTCGGAAAGCCAGATCGCCGGAATCGAAGCCCCACTCTGGTCGGAAACCATCCGAACTAGTGACGATATCGAATACCTGGCCTTCCCACGCCTCCCCGACGCCGCCGAAATCGCCTGGTCCCCACGCTCCACCCACAACTGGGAGAACTACCGCCAACGACTGGCCGCCCAAGCCCCGATCTGGACCGCCCAGGGCATCAACTTCTATCCCTCCCCGCAGGTGGACTGGAAGCCGGACGCGTCCCGGTGATCAGTTCACGCACGATCCGGCGCGCACGGTAGAGCTGATGCCGCACCGTGGCTTCGGAGTCGTAACCCAGTAGTCGCGTAATCTCGGCGATGGAAAACCCACTGGCAGAACGAGATACGATCTCGCGCTGCCGAGACGAGAGCCGTCCCATCGCCGAGACCAGCAATTCCTGCGCCAGCACCTCGTCCTCGCCACTGGCGGCCGGGGATCCGGCGTGATCGGCAAAGGTCTCCGGCGACACCGGAGCCGTCCGCCACGAACGCCGGATCGTATCAACCGTTTTGTTCCGTGCGACGGCGCGCAGCCACTGGTCGGAGGCCACGAGCGCCACATCGGCCGCGCCCTGCCGGGTCGCCTTGTCCAGAACCGCCAGCATGACCTCGTGCGCGATATCGTCCACCTCGGCGGTGCCGTGCCTCCCGAGATCGCGCACGATCCACGTCTTCACCTCCGGTAGTCGAGCCCGGAAGAACCGCTCGAACCCGTCAGGGAAGAGGTACGGGGTCATTGGCCTCATCCCCCTTCGGCTGACCGTCGTCCTCGCCGGGAAGTGCCCGGTTCCGTTTCTCGAACAGCCGATACAGGCGGTCCCCGCCACGTAGCAGCGCCGAGCATGCGGGCTGACACATCAGGCGCGCGCCGACGGCTATCGCCAGCGGCCCCTGCGCATCGCCGATCAGGTCATCGAATGCCGGAAATCTGACATAGGTCTCCCACAGCACTGTGACAACGAGGACGCCCATCGGGCCATACAAGGTCAACGCCTTGAGCCCGGAGCCAATGGTCAATTGACCACTATTTCCCGGCCGCGGCGAATCGGCATGAGTTTTCACGCTATTCTCCGGGGTTCGCTGGTTGCCTCGCCCCACTTCTTCGGCAGGAATTCGGGCTCGGCTGATTTATCAGTCCGTGACTTTTGCGGTAGATAATGACGGATTCCCATACGGAAATCAATCCGATACGTTGCGGCGCGTCGAGTTGCTTTATTACCGTTGACCTGGCAAAAGATCCCAGATGAATTCACACAAAATAACCATAGAAGACAAAGTCGACCTTCGACAAAACGCGAAAGCAGACAAATCACGCCACCATCAATCCGGCTACAGCAAAACAGATCTCAGGGCACTATGATGTGCATCACCTTCTTGTAGTAGAATTCCATCCACCCACGACAGGCCTCCGAATCCGCGAGACCTATGCCTCCGGGTTCGCTGGGTCCGCCGCGCTCACTTCTTGGCAGGAATTCGGCGTGGCGGACCACCCCGGCTTCAAGAGGGCGGGTACCTCAGGAGGGGCGGGAGCCCCCGAGGTAGGCGACGATGGCGTTGGTGAGGCCGCGGCGGGCCGCGTCCAGGTCGGAGTAGGTGCCGAGTTGTTTTTCGGAGGTGATGCCGCGCATGGAGCCGGGGAGGAAGACGGCGACTTCGCGGACGCGGGCGGGGTCCACGTCGAGGTCGGCGAAGGCGCGTTCACAGGCTCGGGACCAGGTGTCTTTCCAGGAGGAGAGTTCAGCGGCGGTGCGGGGGTAGTGGGATTCGAGGGCGGCGCGGTCGTGCGGGAGGGCGGCGCGGAGGGTTTCGATGGCGCGGGAATCGCTGGAAGTCAGGCCGTGATAGAGGATTTCGATGGTGGCGGCCACGCGGTCGCGGAGGGGGGCGGCGGGGTTCAGCGCTGAGACGGGGAGGTCGCCGCGGCGTTCGGCGGTGCGGTGCAGGACGGCCGCCCAGAGGCCGTCGATATCGCCGAACTGGTATTTCACCGCGCCCCACGTGGCGCCGATCTCCTTGGCTATGCGGTTGGCCGACACCGCGGTGCGGTCGCCGGTGGCGAGTGCTTTCAGGGCGGCGTCGAGCATGCTCTCGCGGGTGGCGTTGCCGCGGCGGTTGGGGCGCCTGCCATTGCCGTCTGCCTCGCTCATCCACCGCATCCTAGTGGGCGGGAACGGTGCGAGATGGCAATGGCTACAGCCCTTCCCAGGTTTCATAGAACCCTCTACCATTCTGGGATGGCGAAACCACCGCTGTCCATGGTCCCGACCGGATGGTTCCAGGTGGCCTGGGCGGCGGAGGTTCCCGTCGGCGCGGTGCATCGGATGAAGTACTTCGGGCACGAGATGATCGCCTGGCGGTCGGCGGCGGGGGCGGTGAGCGTCATGGACGCCTATTGCGAGCATCTCGGCGCGCACCTGGGGTTCGGCGGGCATGTCGAAGGTGAGCGCATCGTGTGCCCGTTCCACGGGTGGGAGTGGGATCGCGACGACCGCAACAGGCGAATTCCCTACGAGGATCGACCGAATCCGGTGCGGCGCATACGCAGTCATCCGGTGGTCGAGCGGAACGAATCGGTCTATATCTGGCACGATGCCGCGGGGCGCGAACCCTACTTCGATGTGCCCGACGCCTTCACCGGATTCGGTGACGGGCGGACCGCCGCCGACTACTACCCCGCCGCAACGCTTTTCCGGGAACGCCTGGAGTTGCATCCGCAGTACGTCCTGGAGAACGGCGTCGACTTCGCCCACTTCAAGTTCGTGCACAAGGTGCCGTTCGTGCCGACGTTCACCCGGCAGGAGTTCGACGGGCCGGTGTCCCATGTGGATTTCACGGTCACCTTCGACGCCGAGGCGGGCGTGTCCGCCGAGGACGTGCACAGTGGCGTCGAAGCCGTCAATGCCGGACTCGGCGTGGCCGTGACCAAGAGCTGGGGCATGATCGACAATCGCACCGTCGCCGCGGTCACGCCGGTCGACGACGGCACCTGCGATGTGCGCTTCAGCGTCTGGATCGGCTGCCCGCCCGGGCGCGATCGCACCCGGACCTCCCGCAGCGCACAGCAATTCGCCCAGGCGGTCATCGACCAGTTCCAGGCCGACATCCATATCTGGTCCCACCAGCGCTATTCCGATCCGCCAGCCCTGGCCCGCGCCGAATACGCGGGCTTCAAGGCCCTGCGTGCCTGGGCGACCCAGTTCTATCCAGACTCCGGAAAGACCACGCCATGAGCACGACTCGCACTCCTCTCCGCGTATTCCAGGTCGCCACAGGCAATGTCGGCACCGAGATGATCAAACGCATCGGCAGCCACCCCGATCTGGATCTCATCGGATTGCACTGCTACACACCGGAGAAGATCGGCCGAGACGCCGGGGAGATAGCGGGCCTGTCCCCCATCGGTGTCACGGCCACCGGCTCCATCGACGACATCCTCGCCGCCGCTCCGGATGTCGTGACCTTCCACGGCGTATTCCCGGACGAGGATCTCTACGTCCGCGTCCTCGAGGCCGGTATCGACATCGTGACCACGGCCGATTGGATCACCGGCCACCACCGCGACCAGAACCACCCCCACCCCTCCGGCCGACTCACCACCGAGATCCTCGAAGAGGCGTGCCGCCGAGGCGGATCCACCTTCTACGGCACCGGAATGAACCCCGGCCTCATGCAGATCCTCGGCATCGTCCAATCCTGCGACGTCGCCGACCTGGAGAACGTCACCGTCCTCGAATCCGTCGACGTCTCCTGTCACCACTCGGTCGGCTCCTGGGAGATGGTCGGCTACGGCCGCCTCGTCGACGACCCGGCCCTTCCGGCCATGCTGGAGAAGGGAACCCGAATCTTCGCCGACGGCGTCCACCTGATGGCCGACTGCTTCGACCTGCGACTCGACGACGTCGCCTTCTCCTACGAACTCGGCGCGTGCACCAAGGACATCGACCTCGGCTGGTACAAGCTGCCCACGGGCTCACTGGGCGCGAACTACCTGAAATACCAAGGCATCGTCGATGGCGTCCCCAAGGTCGAAGTCCACGTCGAATGGCAGATGACCCCCGACACCGACCCACACTGGGACGTCCAAGGCTGCTACATCACCACAATCCAAGGCGATCCCTGCATCTCCAGCAAACACCGCATCCTGCCCAGACCCGGCACCGACTTCTCCGACCCCGCGTCCTTCGCCTCGATCGGCATGACGGTGACCGGCCTGCCCGCCCTCAATGCCATACCCGCGGTGTCAGCCGCGCCACCCGGCGTAATCACCAGCGCAGACCTACCGCTGCGCGCTTGCGCGGGACGCTTCAAACGGTAGGCACCGCCACGCGTATCACTGGCCGGACAAACCGGACACGGCATTCAGGGGGCTTCACAGGTCCGGATGCACCACGGCCACAAGGTAACCGAGGCGGTGACCTGCACGGAGTCGATCCTGATTGCATAATTCGTAAATTGCGTACCTTATGGATTTTTCAGCGATTTCAGAACGCGGCATCCGCTTGCTGCGTAGCGTCTCGCCGCGCCACCGCTCCGCACCGGACGCGAGCGAGAGAGGAATCGAAAAACCATGGCGGACATGGAAGTCACCCTGAAGGACATGATGTTGCTGGACGGCGCGATCGGTGCGGCCGTCGTCGACTACGGCAGCGGGATGCCGCTGGGAGTACTCGGCGGCTCGAAGAACCTGGATGTCGAAGTCGCCGCGGCGGGCAATACCGAACTCATTCGCGCCAAACTGCGCACCATCGAACAACTCGGGCTCAACGAGGACATCGAGGACGTGCTCGTCACCCTCGGCGGGCAATACCATCTGATCCGGCCGACACGCGGGCGCCGAGCCAGAGGGTTGTTCCTCTACCTCGCCCTCGATCGCGCCCGCGGCAATCTGGCCCTGGCCCGGCACCGCCTCAAGGACATCGAGGAAGAGCTCGAGGTCTGAACGGGTCCCGCATCACGCCTTGACGACCTGCGTCCCGCCCGCGATGTTGTCGTGCCAGCCCTGCTTGGTCGAACTCGCGCTCACCGTCACCGCAATGCCGATGGCCGCGAAGAACCAGAGGATTCCGCCGATCCACGGAATCAGGTTGAGCAACATGTAGGCATTCCGCAGGGCCGACTCCTTCACATTCGGCTTGGCCGCGCCCCCGGCGCCATTGACATGGAGGCCCAGCATCTTCTTGCCCGGTGTCGAACCGGTCGCCACCTCGAACAGCACGAAGTAGAGGAATCCGAATCCGGCGCCGGGCAGGATCGAGATCCAGCCCGGTAGGTCCGTCACCCGATCCAGCACCCAGAACAGGATCCAGCCGATGATCCCGGCAATGATCCAGTCGATGAACCGGGCCACCGCCCGGCCCCCGATCCCCGCCGGGATCACTCCCACACCCCGCCCCACACTCTGCTCGTACCCACCCGCGGTCATCGTTCCTCCTCGCACCGATCACACGCCGATTCCTGGTCCGCGTATCACGCAGCGCAGCTGGCAGATCGAGGATCCCACACCTGACGATCCGCGGTAAGTTCCTGCCGCGCAGAACTTCCTGCGTTCACCCCATCCGATCCCCTTCGGATACGGCGGTTTCCGTCGCGTTCGCGGATTGTTCACCGACACGGCGCGGCAGAATCACCGCCGCCAGCACCGCGCCCACCGCCAGCAGGACCGCGCCCCAGCTCAGTGCGACACCGTAGCCGCGGGCGAGCGCCGCGGCGTCGGTGGCGGCGCCGATCTCCTTCGTGGCCACCGTGACCAGCACCGCGAGCCCGAGACTGCCGCCCAATTGCCGTGCGCTGTTGAGGATTCCGGAAGCCAGGCCGGATTGTTCGGGCGCCACCCCGGCCACCGCGGCCATACCCATGGCGACCATGGCCGCGCCGATGCCGACGCTGGCCACGATGGACGGGCCGAGGATGCCGTTCAGGAAGGTGGTGGCCGGATCGGACTGCCCGAACCACAGCAGGCCCGCGGCTCCGGCCAGGCCACCCGCCAGCAGTACCGGCCGGGTCCCGAATCGCGGGGTGAGCGCCATGGCGATGCGCAGCCCGGCCACCACGCCCACGCAGAAGGGCAGGAAGGCCAGGCCTGTACCGGTGGGGCTGTAGCCCAGTACGCGCTGCAGGAACTGCGCCACGAAGTAGAAGCTCGCCAATTGTCCGCTCACCAGCAGGAATCCGAAGACCGTCGCGCCGATCAGGGAGCGGCGGCGCAGCATGTCCAGCGGCACCAGCGGTTCGGGCACCCGCGCCTCCACCACGACGAACAGCGCCAGCGCCACCGCACCGGCGGCGAACCAGCTCAGCACCGCCGCCGAACCCCACGGGTGCGTATCGGTGGCGATGACGCCCAGCACCAGCGCGCTCACTCCGAAGGTCACCAGCGCGGCGCCCGCCATATCGATGCGGGCGGGCCGCGCCGGGCCCGCACCGTCCACCCCGCGCAGCACCGCGACCACGGCGGCGGCCACGAACACCAGGTTCACCCCCATGACCCAGCGCCAGCCGAGATGGTCGGTGAGCAGACCGCTGAGCACCACGCCGACCGCGCCCCCGGCCGCGCCCGCGCCGCCCCAGACCGCCATGGCCTTGGCGCGGCTCGGGCCCTCCGGGAATTCGGCGGTGGCCAGCGCCAGCGACATCGGCGCGAGCACCGCCGCCACGCCCTGACCGGCGCGACCCGCCAGCAGTTCCCAGCCCTCCCGGGCCGCGCCGCCCGCGGCGCTGGACAGAGCGAAGACGGTGAGCCCCGCCAGCAGCAGGGTGCGGCGGCCGACGAGATCGGCGAGGCGGCCGCCCAGCAGCATGAGCCCGGCGAAGGGCAGCATGAAGGCATTGATCACCCAGCTCAGCCCCGCGGACCCGAAGTGCAGCGCCGCGTCGATCTCGGGCAGGGCCACATTGACTATCGAAAGATCCAGGGAAACAACGAACATCACCAGGAACACGACGGCGAGCGTCGCCTTCCGGTGCGGGTGGAATCGGTCGTTCACGGCGTGCTCCTATAATTAAATAACGCGTCTTTTTATTAAGGTAAGCACAACCTAACCCCGCTGTCGAGAGGGTCGATCCGGACAATGGGTGCAATGTCAGCCACTCCCGCCCGCAAACGCGGCCGACCCGTCCGCCTCACCAGGGAGGCGGTGGTCGACACCGCGCTGCGCCTGCTCGCCGATACCGGCCAGGACGGCTTCAGCATGCGCGGGCTGGCCGATGAGCTGGGCGTCAGCACCGCCGCCGTCTACCACCACTTCCCCACCAAGGCAGCGCTTTTCATTGCCGTACTGAGCGCCCGCGCCGAGGAACTGCGACGCCCCGACCTCCCGGCCGACCCACGCGAGCGCCTCATCGCGATCATCGTGCACCTGATCGAGACCCTGCACCGCCTGCCCTGGGTCATCGACCTGCTGGTGGCCGGCGAGTCCTACGGCCGGGCCGCCATGTGGATCCTCGACGAATTCATCCGCGCCGCCAATGAACTCGGCGCGACCGACGAATACGCCGGATACATGTACAACGTCACCTGGCGCTACACCCTCGGCGAACTCATGGTGCGCCGTGCCGAAGACGAACGCGCCGCCGCGGCCGCCGCGGGCAACCCCCGCCCGCGCTGGACCGACGGCGCGCCCGGCATGCTCACCGAGTTCCCGGCCGTCACCCGCACTCTCGACCGGTGGCCCGCCATTCGCGCCGACTACCGCACCGAGCGCGCGGTGACCGATCTCATCGACGGTCTGACACAGAAGATTCCGCCCGATGCGCGGCATGGCATTGTGTCGGAGTAACCATTGACCGCTGTTCCGACCGCGAACAGTCCGAACCACCCGGCAAGGAACCACCTTTCATGAAGACCCGCCTCAACTGCCCCTGCGGCGAACAGATCACCGGCACCGACGAGGACGACCTCGTGACCAAGACGAAAGCCCATCTCGCCGAGAACCATCCCGGCCACGACTACACCCGCGACGAGATCCTCTTCATCGCCTACTGATCCGGCGTTCGCCCCAAGGCACAGCCCCCTTCGGTTGCGCCCGCTCCGCCCCGCCCGATACATCCGATGAGTCTCGCGTCGAATCGTCGATGCGGCGGAATATCAGGGGGTCCGGAATGTCGGTGCTGTTCTTCATCGTGCCGAGCGCCATCATGGCCGGTGTGTTGCTCATCCCGTACTCGGTGATCGCCCAGGCGATCCGGTCGCGACGGGATGAGGCAGGGCGGCGGTTGGTTTGGACGACCGGACGCACGGCGGCGGGGCGATGCGTCCGAGTCTTCACCAAAACTCATGGCGGCTCGGGCAATTCGCGCGTGTGGACAACCCTCCACCATGTCTACGAGTACACCCCCGGCACCGGCCGCGCCGTCCGCTTCGAGGAATCGGGCGGATCGTCGACCATCGTGGAAGGCGACGCCGTCGCGGTGCGCTACCTCGATATCGACGACACCTTGATCGCCACCACCCGCGAGCCCGGTCCGGCGCGCCCGGCGGCGACCGCGGCGGCGGTGGCGTTCAGCCTGATCTTCGCCGCCCTCGCATGGGCAATCTGCCTGGGCGGCATGCTCTCCTACGCGCAGTGGCACTGACCCTCGAAGCCATCAGCGCACAACCGCCGCCAATTCCTCGGTGATCTCCCATTGCTGCCCCCGATCGACAATCGGAGCCTCCACACCCGGTTCACTGTCCAGCGCACCAGCCGCAGTGATGGTCCCGACCACCGTTCCGCCCAGAATGACATACACCTCACGCAGATTCGCGTACTCGAAAACCACCACCGAGTCGCCCCCGGCCACCTGTTCGAGCAGGCAGTCCGCACCGGATTCGGGCCGGTCCCACGGCACGTGGCACGGATCGGCCCCCGCCGGAATGCTCCCGGCGTACTCGTAGATGTTCACGTGGATCCACCCGATCTCCGCCCCCGCCAAAATGCCGACCTCGGTCATCCGCAGCGCCGCATTCAACTGCGTGTAGTCGAACCCCGGCAGCGTCCACATGCGTCCGTCCTGCACGCCCGAACCGATGTTCTGTGGCTGCACACTGAGGTCGGGCACCTCCCCGACCACGTCGAACCCCCGCTGTTCGAGCCCGCCGCGCAGCGCGCCCGGGACATCCGCCGCCGCGGGCGGGACAGGCGCCGGGCTGCCCTCACGCGTGGCGTCGCACCCGCCCGCGACGAGGGCCAGGAGGGTGAGCAGGGCTATCGGCCAACGCATTACCGCCATTGTCGCGCGTCAAGGCCCGATCAGGACATCTTCGGGTCGCCAGTTTCGGCCGTCGATACTATCGGCATGTCACTCCCCCACGGCCGCGGCCGCCTGGACTGGGCCGACCTGTCGGCCTTGGCGATGCGGTATCGCGATCCGGGCGTCGAACTGCCCGTGGGGATGTGCGGGCGGATTCATCTCGACGACAAGCGGACGACGATCCGGGTCGAGCGTCGAAAGTATCTGGCGGGGCGGGTGTGTCGTCTCGACGGATGCACGACCCGGGGAACCGAGGTCTTCCGGAAGAACCGCGCGCACACCCTGACCTTGCCGGGGGAACTCCCCCGGCCGACGCGTGAGATCGTCCGGGCGCGTGCGCGTCTGACGCGATTCGGTCGCACCTTGGACGGGCTCATCGGCGATTCGGCTCGGCATGCCCTCCGCACCGCCGGACCCGCCCGTTCCGCAGCGGCTGCGGTCGATCACCACCCCGGCTGCCGGTGCGCGCATGTCGTCGACCTGATGGAGTCCGGCAGCACTCGGGAGCTGCTGTCCCTCGGCGACAGCGCGATCCGCGCGGCGCTCGACCACCGGCACGGCGGTCAGGCGGTGGGCAACAACCTGCTGTTCCTGCACTATCACGTGCTGCACACCTATCTGCGCACCAACATGATCGTTGCTTTCGGTCTCGCGGACAGACCGCAGGACTGGGGATCCATGTCGCCCGGCAGCTCGTTCCGGCGGCGGGCGCTGACCGACTGCGACGGACAGACCTTCCTACCGGCGGCTCGGCGACTCCTGCACGACGATGTGTACCTGGTCGACATGATGGCCACCGAGCAGCTCGTCACAGCCTGCTTCGGTTACCTGGTCCAGTACCGAATGCTGTGCGAGAACGTCGATTACGCCAGCGCGTGGACCGCGCAGATCCACCCCGAACTGGGCCTGCCCTGGTAGCGGACGGCTTTCCGCGCGGGCTGGGAACAGCTGGAATAGGCTGACCCACATGGTGGGTGCCACTGATCACACATGCGCCGGACCTGGTCGACGTTCGGTCGTCCTGGGCGGAGGCGGAGCCCCGGGCGCCGCGTGGATGACCGGCTTGGCCGCCGAATTGCGTCGCCGCGGAATCGATTTGGGTTCCGCCGACTCGATTGTCGGCACCTCGGCCGGAGCCATGGTCGCCGCGGCACAGTCGATCGGCCGCGACCTCGACGCGTTCGCCGACCGTCACGGCGGCCCTGATGCGGATCCCCGTCCTGCGATGAAACCCGAGTTGCTCGCGGCGGTCTTCTCCCTGCTGTTCGACCCGAGCCCGAACAGGGACGCCACCCGGCGCAAGGTGAGCCACCTGGCAATGGCGGAGGAACCGGCGCGAGCGAGCCACTTCGAACCCATGGAGGCACTGGTAGCCGGAAGCGACTGGCCCGAGCGGCTGCGGATCGTCGCCGTCGATGCCGAGACCGCCGAGCGTCGCGTGTGGGGCAGCGACAGCGGCATCCCACTGGCCACCGCGTTGACCGCCAGCCGCGCTCTCCCCGGCGCGTTTCCTCCGGTTCTCCTCGCCGACCGCTATTACATCGATGGCGGAGTGTGGTCGGCGACCAACGCGGACGTCGCCGTGGAATCCGACATTCTCGTAGTCATCGAGCCACTGGCGCACCAGGTTCCGCCCGTGCATCTCAAAGCCGAACTCGCCCGCACTTCCGTCGGCACCGTCGTCCGGTTCGGTCCCGACTCCGCCATGATCGATGTCTTCAGGGCCTACGCCGGCAATCCGCTCGCGAGCTGGCCGGAAGCCTTCCGCCAGGGAGTCCGTCAAGCGGACTCCCTGGCGGAGCAGTTGGCGAACACGGCCTGGCTGCCGGCGAAGCTGTGATTCGGTGTAGTCGATACTGGGTGACCAGCTTCGCAGGGTACGCCGTTCAGGCACCCATCATGTCGTCCATATCGACGAGTGGCCTTGCCGCCCTGCGTAATTCGTCGATGGCCTCGGCGAGGCCGTATGTCTCGCCCGCCGCCAATCCACGCACCGCCCGCAATGGAACCAGCTGGTCGCCCGCACCGTCTTCGTGGCTGAGCCACACGGCTTCGAAATTCAGTGCGGGCACGCGCAGCAACCGCACCTCACAGTCTCGTTCGTCGCCCTCGGCCAACGGCACCGCGATATTCGATGCCCGTGACACCGATTCGAGATACGCTGCGGCAGAGGACATCTGACGCACCGTGGGGTCCTCGCCTTCCTCGACGTCGAAGTAGGCCGTGAGCGTACCCGCCTGGGACTCGTACACCCGCAGCCCGGCCTGCGTCGGCTCTGTCTTTCCGGACAGGAGACCGTCCAGGCCCAGGGTGTAGAGGCGTTGCGCGAAACCGATGTCGACCGGGCGGGGATCCGGATGCCCGTCGTACTGCGGCCCGGGCGCCTGCTTCACGTCCAGGATCTCGCGCAGTTCCCAGATCCGCCGCAGGATCGGCTCCTCGACGCGTATCGGAATCCATGGCATTTCGTAGTACTCCTTCGTGAAGAAGGTGCTGGTCCATCGCCCATCGCCTCGATAGTTGTTCGTGAAAGCGTCGAGGCTCACGTGCTGCTTGCCGTAGATCGGATCGTCGATATCAACGTAATATCTCGGCCGCGAATGCACTCGGCGATGGAAGTACCCGTAGCCGTAGATGACCATGAAGTGCCCGCCACCGGTGCCCCATTCGATACGCGCGCCGATCGGCCGGCCAGCGTCGATCTCCTGCTTGATCCGGTCGAAAGTGATCGCCCCCGTGAAACTGTCGAGGTTGTCGGTTCGAGTCAGCGCCCGATCCAGATACCACGGGACATTGCATTCGCTCGGCACCGGCGAACCACAGCAATCGGTGCGCGACAACTCATTGCAGGCCACCTTGCACTGCGTCCAATGACTGAATAACCAGTAGTAGTGCGACACGCTCGTCGCCGTCGCCGCCCAGCACCAATTGCTCTGGGTCTGCGCCTCCATCGTGAACGCGAGCTGCTTGGTCGTGAAAAGCTCCCCGAAGATCGACGACTCCCACCGCAGCGTCGTATACGGCCTGCTCGCTGTCTTGACCACCTCTAAGAGGTCCATATCCATTCCCTCCCTGCTGAACTGCCTGAAAATCCACCCCCGGCACAACAAATCCTGGCATTGGGAGTCCTGCGGGGAACGAGTGCTCCGCTACTCGACTCGGATTGGTTCGTGCGAGTTCAGGCGGGCGATTCAAGCCTGGCCACGCCCCAAGACGGGGTGACCGAATCAGGAGGCGATGCGGACGGCGTAGGGCATGATGCCGTCTTCGCGGACCGGGGAGACGCGGACCACGTCGCCGGATTGGGGGGCTTCCACCATTTTGCCGTTGCCGAGGTAGAGGGCTACGTGTTGGCTGCCGCCGGGGCCCCAGAAGATCATGTCGCCGCGTTCGCGGTCGGAGACGGGGACTCGGGAGCCCATGGTGTATTGGTAGCCGCTGTAGTGCGGGAGGGAGACGCCTATTCCGGCGAAGGCGTAGATCATGAGGCCGGAGCAGTCGAAGCCTACTTTGCCGAAGTCGCCGTGGCTGTCGGCTACGCCGCCGTCGCGGATGCCTTGGGTGGGGCCGTCTTCGTCGCCGCCGCCCCAGGCGTATTGGACGTCGAGTTGGGACATGGCGCGGTCGACGACTATTTCGACCAGATCGGAGCGGGCGCCGGTGGGGCGGGAGGGTTGCTGGTTGTAGCGGGAGGGTGGGGGTGCCTCGTCGAGCGCGGTGTGGGGGCGGTGGCCCTAGGCGGCTTCGGCGGCGCGGTCGTTGGAGGCGCGGTCGGCGGCTACGCGGGCTGCCGCTTCGGCGGCGGCGCGGCGGGCGGCGGCCTCTTCGGCGCGGCGTTGCTGGTCCCAGGCGAGGTAGGCGTCGCGCTGGCTTTGCAGACCGGCGACCTGGGAGCGGGCCAGGTCGAGGCGCTGCTGGGCCGAATCGCGTTGGGAGAGCAGGTCGTTGCGGCGGGTGGTCTGCTGGTCCAGTTCGGCCTGGGCGGCGGCGACGGCGTTCTGGGCTTCGGTTTTCTTGACTTCGGCGTCGGCCGCGGCGGCGTCGGCGGCCTGCTGGGCCTGTTTGGCGGTCGCGGTCTTGTTGGCCTGATCGACCTGGGCGCGGCGCAGGTCGTTGACCACGTCCTGCTGATTCATGGAGGCGATGGTCAGGACCTGGGCGCGGGCCATGGCGATCTCGGGGCTGGGGGCGGCCAGATAGTTGATCAGTGAAGTCGAGCCGGGGCGCATGTAGACCTGGGCGACGTATTTGTCGAAATCGTCGTGCGCGCGATCGACATTGGTTCCGGCATCGGCGAGTTCGGTCTGGCACTGCGTGACCGCGCGGGCCGCGGCGTCGGCGGCGTCCCGGGCGATCTGGAGATCCACCAGGGCCTTGTTGACGGCTTCGCGGCGGGCGGCGACGGCATCGTCGAGTTGCCGCAACTGCTGTTCGACACCGGCCACCTGATTGATGAGCGCGCCGACCTCACCGAGATTCGCATCGACCTGGGCGCCCGCATCGGCGATCTCGCCATCGCTGGGATTGGGCGGTGGCGGCGGTACGGCCTGCCCGGTGGTCATCCCGATCACCAGGACGATCAGCACCACCAGCAACTCGGTAGCGATCCGGATGGTACGCAGACGTCGACGCCTCGGCTGTCGCATCGAACCTCCCGGTCGCCCCTTACGACACTCTGTCCCCATCAGTGCCATCGCGAAACCGTACGACACTTATGGGTTACGGAGGGTCAGGCGCGCCCGGGAGACCCGAAGGAATTTTGTTCGTTGCCAGTAATTAGCCTACTGGCGGCAAAGGAGTGCGATCAGGCGACGGGCGCGCGATCGTCGGCGGCCGTCTCCCCCGCCGAACGCTTGCGCTTCACCACGTACAGCCCGCCGATGACCGCGAGCAGACCCGCCAGCACCACCAGCGTGATCACCGTCCAGGACACCGCCTCCGGCTGCTCGAGCCGATCCACGAAGATCTGCGCCGCCTCCACCGTGTGATTCGGCCCGCGGTACTTCGCCTTGTCCTCGGCCCATTCCAGCCGCGCGCGGGTGAATTGCTCACTGTAGGTGCCGATCCAGTCGTCGCCGAAGACGACCACGGTGCCGTGCTCCTCCTTGCCGACCTCGGTCGCGAGATCGCGCAGATTGGCCTCGATACCGGGGTTGCCCTGCACCACAATGATGTTGAGATCGATCCCGTGCTCACGCGCGTCCGCGGCGATCACCGCGAGCTTGTCCTGATCCCGGCCCTTGGGCGCGGCGACGTGATTGTCGGCCAGATCCAGCAGGATTGCCTTCAGATCGGTGTTCGGCGGTAGTTCCGCCTTCAAAGGCGCGAAAACCGAGGTACGCGAGACGGTCACGAAGGCACAGTACGCGACGACTCATCGTATCATCTCACCACGGCACGCCGTAAGCTGCACTGGCCGGTCGGAACCCTCCCCCGCGCGTTCACAGGACAAGCGTACTGTTAGGCTCGAACACGGACGAGGCCTGCGCCTCGACGAGCCATCGGCACAGCCCCGCCGGTGGCCAACCATTCACAGACGAGTGGAGCTGAACGTGACGAGTATCGATACCTTTGGCGCCAAGGGCACCCTGCAGGTCGGAGAGAACTCCTACGAGATCTTCCGCCTGTCGGCCGTGCCCGGCACCGAGAAGCTGCCCTACGCCCTCAAGGTCCTCGCGGAGAACCTGCTTCGCACCGAGGACGGCGCGAACATCACCGCCGACCACATTCGCGCCATCGCGAACTGGGATCCCAATGCCCAGCCCGACACCGAAATCCAGTTCACGCCCGCCCGCGTGATCATGCAGGACTTCACCGGTGTCCCCTGTGTGGTCGACCTCGCCACCATGCGTGAGGCCGTCACCGCCCTCGGCGGCGACCCCAACAAGGTCAACCCGCTCTCCCCCGCCGATATGGTCATCGACCACTCGGTCATCCTCGACGTCTTCGGCCGCGCCGACGCCCTCGAGCGCAATGTCGACCTGGAATACCAGCGCAACGGCGAGCGCTACCAGTTCCTGCGCTGGGGCCAGGGCGCCTTCGACGACTTCAAGGTCGTCCCCCCGGGCATGGGCATCGTGCACCAGGTCAATATCGAATACCTGGCCCCCACCGTCATGGTCCGCAACGGCCAGGCCTACCCGGACACCTGCGTCGGCACCGACTCGCACACCACCATGGTCAACGGCCTGGGCGTGCTGGGCTGGGGCGTCGGCGGCATCGAGGCCGAGGCCGCCATGCTGGGCCAGCCGGTCTCCATGCTCATCCCGCGCGTCGTCGGCTTCAAGCTGACCGGTGAGATCAAGCCGGGCGTCACCGCCACCGACGTGGTGCTCACCGTCACCGACATGCTGCGCAAGCACGGTGTGGTCGGCAAGTTCGTCGAGTTCTACGGCAAGGGCGTCGCCGAGGTGCCCCTGGCCAACCGCGCCACCCTGGGCAATATGAGCCCCGAGTTCGGCTCCACCGCGGCGATCTTCCCGATCGACGAGGAGACCATCAACTACCTGCGCCTGACCGGCCGCACCGATGAGCAGCTCGCGCTCGTCGAGGCGTATGCCAAGGAACAGGGCATGTGGCACAACGCCGACAACGAGCCCGCGTACTCGGAGTACCTGGAGCTGGACCTGAGCACCGTGGTGCCGTCCATCGCCGGACCCAAGCGCCCGCAGGACCGGATCCTGTTGTCGGAGAGCAAGACCGCCTTCCGCAAGGACATCCACAACTACACCAACGATGCGGAGACCGGCCCCGCCGCCGTCACCCCGTACTCGCACCTGGACGAGGCCATCGAGGAGTCCTTCCCGGCCTCCGACGCCGCCGCGCTGTCCTTCGCCGACGACGACGCCATCCTGCCGTCCGCCGCGAACGGCAACACCGGCCGTCCGTCCAAGCCGATCAAGGTCACCGATCCGGAGCGCGGCGAGTTCGTCCTCGATCACGGCGCCGTCGTGGTCGCGGGCATCACCTCCTGCACCAACACCTCCAACCCGTCGGTCATGATCGGCGCGGCCCTGCTGGCCCGCAATGCCGTCGAGAAGGGCCTCGCGTCCAAGCCGTGGGTCAAGACCAATATGGCCCCGGGCTCGCAGGTCGTCGCCGACTACTACGAGAAGGCCGGTCTCTGGCCGTACCTGGAGAAGCTGGGCTTCTACGTGGGCGGCTTCGGCTGCACCACCTGCATCGGCAACACCGGTCCGCTGCCGGAGGAGATCTCCAAGGCGATCAACGACAACGACCTCTCGGTCACCGCGGTCCTCTCCGGTAACCGCAACTTCGAGGGTCGCATCTCCCCCGACGTGAAGATGAACTACCTGGCCTCCCCGCCGCTGGTCATCGCCTACGCGCTCGCGGGCACCATGGACTTCGACTTCGAGACCGACGCGCTGGGTCAGGACAAGGACGGCAATGACGTCTTCCTGAAGGACATCTGGCCGTCGCCGCAGGAGATCGACGACACCATCAAGTCCGCCATCAGCCGGGACATGTTCACCAAGTCCTACGCCACCGTCTTCGCGGGCGATGCGCGCTGGCAGGGCCTGAACACCCCCGAGGGCGACACCTTCGCGTGGGACGAGAACTCGACCTACGTCCGCAAGGCGCCGTACTTCGATGGCATGACCATGGACCCGGCCCCGGTCGAGGACATCAAGGGCGCGCGCGTGCTGGCGCTGCTGGGCGATTCGGTCACCACCGACCACATCTCCCCGGCCGGTCCGATCAAGCCGGGCACCCCGGCGGCGCAGTACCTCGACTCGCACGGCGTGGAGCGCAAGGACTACAACTCCCTGGGCTCGCGTCGCGGCAACCACGAGGTCATGATCCGCGGCACCTTCGCCAATATCCGTCTGCGCAACCAGCTCCTGGACGACGTCTCGGGCGGTTACACCCGCGACTTCACCCAGGACGGTGGCCCGCAGGCGTTCATCTACGACGCCTCGCAGAACTACCAGGCCGCGGGCATTCCGCTGGTCGTGCTGGGCGGCAAGGAGTACGGCTCGGGTTCCTCGCGTGACTGGGCCGCCAAGGGCACCCGCCTACTGGGCGTCAAGGCCGTCATCACCGAGTCGTTCGAGCGCATCCACCGCTCCAACCTCATCGGCATGGGCGTTGTGCCGCTGCAGTTCCCGGCGGGCGAGTCGGCCAAGTCGCTGAACCTGGACGGCACCGAGGTCTTCGATATCGAGGGCATCACCAAGCTGAACGAGGGTGTGACTCCGAAGACCATGAAGGTGACCGCCACCAAGGAGAACGGCGAGAAGGTCGTCTTCGACGCGGTGGTCCGCATCGATACCCCCGGTGAAGCGGATTACTACCGCAACGGTGGCATCCTGCAGTTCGTGCTGCGCAACATGATTCGCGGCTAGGAACCAAGCACCACCACGCGACTCGGCGAAGAAGGGCTGTTTCGACGCCGAGTCGTGGTGGCGGGGACCGGATTCCGGTCTCCGCCGCGCGATCCGCCCGGATCGCTTCGCTCGTCGCTCGTGCGGGATCTCCGCGCCGGATCACCGGTGTGGAGATCCCGCACACCCCGTTTCGGAGGAGTCCATGCCCAAGGTCAGTGACGACCACCTCGCCGCCCGCCGCAGCCAGATCCTCGACGGAGCACGCAGCTGCTTCGCCGAATTCGGCTACGAGGGCGCCACCGTCCGCCGCCTCGAAGAGGCAACGGGCCTGTCCCGGGGCGCCATCTTCCACCACTTCCGCGATAAGGACGCACTCTTCCTGGCCCTCGCCCAGGAGGACGCGGGCCGCATGGCCGAAGTCGCCGCCACCCAGGGTCTGGTCCAGGTCATGCGCGATATGCTCGCGCACCCCGAGGATTTCGACTGGCTCGGCACCCGCCTGGAGATCGCCCGCCGCCTGCGCAACGACCCGGACTTCCGCAAGAACTGGGAACAGCGCTCCGAAGAACTCACCGCTGCAACGGTCGCCCGCCTCGAAAAGCGTAAAGCCGAAGGCGCCCTCCGCGACGACGTCCCCACCGAGGTCCTGCTCGGCTACCTCGACCTCGTCCTCGACGGCCTCATCGCCCGCATCGCCTCCGGCCACGCCAACGACAACCTCTCGGCCGTACTGGATTTGGTGGAAGCCTCGATCCGCCGGAAGTAGTGGCCATCACGCGATCCGTCATCGGCCGGGGGCGGCCCGCAGTTCGTCGTGCAGCAGCCGGGCCACGCGCGCCATGCTCGCTTCCGCGCCCGGCTGAACGGCGGCCGGGACCCGCGACTCGGTCAGGGCCGCGACAGCGAGCGCCTGACCGTCGGTATGCTCGACCACGCCGACCTCGTGGCGCAGGTTCAGCAGGGTCCCGGTCTTCGACGACCAGCGCGACGCGTCGGAGCTGAAGTCGGGGGTCAGTCGCTGGCGAATAATGTTGTACGACATAAGCTCCCGGACTTCGGCCGCGGCGGCGGGTTGAATCCGGCTGGGCCGCCACAGGCCGTGCAGCAGGTCGACGAAGGCGCGTGCGGAACCGGTATTGGCGGCGCCGATATCGAGCTGCGGCACCTGGTGCCCGCGTCCGGTCGTCGCGCCCGCGATGGCGAGCGTGTGTGCGAGATGGGCCTGTGTGGGCCCGAACGATTCTGCTGGCGTGCGCATGAGCTCGGCCATCGTGTGGCGCACGGTCAGGCCCTCGTAGCCCAGCCGCCGCAGTTCGGCCGTCACGGCGGCGGGCGGGGTGATGCCGAACAGGGCGTCCGCGGCGGCATTGTCGCTGATGGCCAGGGTCAGATACAGCAGGTCGTGGATGGCGACCGTGGCCGGGTACCGGAACTTGGCGATACCCGTCGGCCCCGGCGTGGTGATGCGTCCCGGCTCGACCACGATCGGTGTCGCCGGATCGAGCTCGCCGCGATCGGCGCGCTCCAGCGTGGCCACCGCGAGCGGGATCTTGACCAGCGAGGCGATCGGCAGCTCCAGATCGGCCTCGAGGCCGAATTCGTCGCCGGAGTCCAGATCGCGCACCAGGAACGCGCCGGACAGTCCCGCATCGTGCAGCTCGCGGCGGGCCTCGCGCAAGGCTCGCGTCGCTCCCATCACCGAATCCCTTCGCCGGGCGAACGTTCGCCCTCGACTGCCGTGTCCGCCGCGCCGAGGCAGCGGCCGATCACTTCCGGCGGGAGCGCGCGGAGGCGTTCGAGATCCTCCCGCTGTCCCGCCGCGAGGGCATAGCCGCGGCGCACCGCCAATTCACCGATGGGCCGCCAGTGCAGTCCGAGCTCGCGCGCCTGACTGGGCGAGCACAGCAGCAGATCCTCCGAACCGAGCGCCTCGGCCGCCGCGGCGATATGCGAATCGGCCACGACCACCTGGGCCGGTCGCAACCCGAGTGCGTCACGCGCCCGGATGACCCGGTCGCGAATATGCGGTACATCGTCTTCCGGCTGCATCCAGACGCGACGGTCGATGCCACCGCCACGGCGAGCACGCAGGGTTTCCAGAAAGACCGGCGCGACATGCGGACCCGAGGTATCGGCGAGCCCGAGCGGCACGCACCAGACACCCTGATCAGCCGGGACCGCGACGACGGCCGCGCGAACCTCCTGCGTGCGGACCAGTTCCGCGCGCTCACCGGGTGCGGCGGGGCGCGGTTCGAGATTCAGCTCCGCCCGGCGACCGTCGGCGACGAGCCGGGCGAGCGACAGCGGCGGGCATAGCGCGGGCACGGCCAGCCGGAAAGGGCGCAGTTTGGCGCGCTCGGCCTCGGACTCCATCGCCTCGGCCAGTTCGACCAGGCGACGCGCCGATGGCAGCATGTCCCGGCCGAACGGCGTCAAGGTCGCTGTGCGTGAGGTGCGTTCGAGCAGCCTTGCCCCGAAGTGCTTCTCCAGCGCCGCAATCCGGCGGCTGGCCACCGACTGCGGGATCCGCACCGCCGCCGCCCCATTGGTGAAACTGCCGTGCCTGCTCACCGCGACGAACGCCTTACACGCGGCCAGCACATCCACGGCACCAGACCCTATGCCATTTCGACATGGATGAGCCACTTTCCGTCTTGGACGGCATCCATCGCGGGATGCGAGCCTCGACTCGTCCATGAGCATCCGACGCGAAACAGAGAGACGAAGTTGACGACATCACGATCGGGCACCGTGACCCGCCGCGGCTTTCTCGGTGCGGCCGCCCTGCTGACACTGGCCGGATGCTGACTGCGCACGACTCCGCAAACGGTGCCACCGCCCACCCCGACCGTCCCGCCGACTCCGCACGACGCCCGCTTCACCGAACTGGAGCGGAAGTACGACGCCCGCCTGGGCGTCTACGCCCTCGCCACGGGATCCGGTGCGACGGTCGCCCACCGAGCCGATGAACGCTTCGCCTTCTGCTCCACCTTCAAGGGCCTGGCCGCCGCAGCCCTCCTGC
>NZ_BDCH01000013.1 GCF_001613405.1 Nocardia crassostreae | reverse complement strand
ACACCGAAGCCGACCTCCTCGAACACGCCCCGTTCACCAGCCAGCACGTCACAACCGGCATGACCATCCGCGACCTGTGCGATGCCGCCATCCGCTACAGCGACGGCACCGCGGGCAACCTCCTGCTCCGCGAACTGGGCGGCCCCGCCGCACTGACCGCCTTCACCCGCACCCTCGGCGATTCCGTCACCCGAATGGATCGCATCGAACCCGACAACACCACCGCCCTCCCCGGCGACCCCCGAGACACCAGCTCCCCCCGCGCCCTCGGCACCGACTACCAGCAGATCGTCCTCGGCACCGCACTCCCACCCGACCAGCGCACCTTCCTCCGAGACCTACTGGAACGCAACACCACCGGCAACCAGCGCATCCGAGCAGCCATCCCACAAGGCTGGCCCGTCGCCGACAAAACCGGCACCGGCGACTACGGCACCCTCAACGACATCGCCATAACCTGGCCCCCGAACACCCCTCCCCTGGTCATCGCCACCATGTCCGACCGCCCCACCGCCAACGCGGAATACCGCCAAGCCCTACTCGCCGATGCCGCGGCCTTGGTCGTCTCGGACCTCACCTGAGGCGGTTTCCGATGCGCGGCTTCACAATCCGGCGCGTTCGAGGAATCTGCGCGCGTTCGTCGCGCTGGTCAGTTCGGACATGCTGAGGAACAGGCCGGTGCGGAGGTCCAGGTAGTAGACGATGCCGTTCGAGGGGTCGCGGCGGTCGTAGTCGATGAAGACGGTGTCGGTGTCCTCGAGGATGACGGGGTTGTCGTTGCGGGCGGCGGTTGTTCGGCGTGCGGTGCGTTCGGCTGCGGGGTCGGAGATGATCGCGGCGGCGAACAGGTAGAGGGGTTGGGGTGTGACGAGGCCGGATACGAGCGGACTGCCGGGGTCCAGTCGGCAGAACACTTGGCGCACTCGTTCCTCCGCGGGGGATTCCGTGCATGTTCCGGCCACACGTAGGGGTTCCGGGAGGGCTGCGATCACTTCGGTGTAGGTGTGCGGCGGAGCGCTGGTCGTGGATGGTGGGGTGGCGGACGAGTCGGGTGCGGTGAGCGCGGGGGTGGATGGGTCGGGGGTTCGGTTCGCGAATGCCACTGTGGCGAGGGCGACCGCTACCGCGAGGGCGGCGGCGAGCGGGCCCGGCCAGTGCGGGCGCGGGTCGGTGGTCTGCTCCGGTTCGGCGGTGGGCGATGGTTCGAGGGTGTGCGGCGCTTCGGGTTTCACGGCCGGGGACGCGGGAAGCGATTCGCTCAGCAGGTTGTCGATCACGACGGTGCGGGTCAGTTTGTCGGCGAAGGTGCGGCCGTGGGGGTCCCAGAGCGGCCAGAGGAAACCGACGCCGATCGGCAAGAGGTCCAGCAGGTGGGCGCATTGACGCAGGACAGCGCGAACGACGCCCACCGGTTGTCCGCTGCGTGCGTCGACCAGCCGCAAGCCCAGTACCCGCTTGCCGAAGCTGCGCCCGGTACGGCCCTGGGCGACAACGACATTGAGGAGAATGGCGACCAGCATCGCCGCCGAGATCGGCGACAGCGCTATTCGGGTAATGCGCTCGTCGCCGTCGACCATCCCGGCGTATCCGATTCCCGCCCCGAGCACCGCGAGAAAATACAGCTGATCCAGCACCGCCGCCAGCAGCCGGGTGAACCACGACGCATACGCCCGATTCTCTCCCCCACCCGAGAATTCCGGCATTTCGTCGTCGCGCGGCATACGTCTCCCTCGGACCTCGCCACTCGGGCGAACGATCCGCCCGAGTCCGAGCCACTCTAAAGGGCTGCGGCTCGATTGTCGTACGGCCTTCGTCGCGCGCCTCATTCCCCCCGTTCGAGATCGGCGAGCAGGAGCCGGGTCAGCCGGTCGAGTTCCTTGCGGTCCTTCGCCGAAAGCGCTAAGAGCATGCGGGTTTCATTGTCGATGTGCTCGGTGACGACGACGTCTACGAGTTGCAGGCCGCGGTCGGTGAGGGCGACGCGGATGGCGCGGCGGTCGGCGGCGTCGGCGGAGCGGCGGACCAGGCCCGCGGATTCGAGGCGGTCCAGGCGGCCGGTCATGCCCGCGCGGGAGAGCATGAGGGTTTCGGCGAGGACCGAGGGGTTGAGTTCGTAGGGTTCGCCGGAGCGGCGCAGGGCGGCGAGGACGTCGAATTCGCCGCGTTGCAGACCGTGTGCGGTGAAGACGGCCTCGATCCGCTTGCCCGCCACGATCGAGAGTCTGCCGAGGCGGCCGACGATGGCCATGGCCTCGAGGTCCAGGTCGGGGCGTTCGCGGCCCCACTGTGCGGCGATGGTGTCGACCGCGTCCGGCTTCATCTCTCCCATGGACAGGATTCTATTCGATACCGTATAGTTCGGTAGCGAACTATCAACCACCGAATAATTCGGAGCTTGCCATGAGCACCACCGCCCGCCAGGTCGCCATCCGTCAGCCGCACGAGGCCGAGACCCTCGGCAACGAGCACACCCGGGTGCGCCTGCTCATCGATTCCCATGCCGCCGGGGGCTCGGTCAGCACTCTCGAGGTGACCATGGCCCGGGGCGCGGACGGCGCTGCGCCGCACTATCACACGCGCTCCGACGAGCTGTTCTACATAGCGGAGGGTGAGCTGCAGCTACTAGCGGGCGATCAGATCGTCACGGTCGCGGCGGGCGGGTCGATCGTGGTGCCCAAGTTCATGCCGCACGCCTTCGGGGCGACGCCGGACAGCTCGGCCACAATCATGATCGCGCTCATGCCGGGCGTGGAGCGTTTCGAGTACTTCCGGCTGCTGGATCGGATCGGGAAGGGCGAGGCCACCTTCGAGGACCTGGCGGCCTCCCAGGAGGAATTCGACAATCACTTCGTGGATGCCCCGCACTGGTGGGCCGAGCGCAATGCCAACCGGCGGTGATGTTCCGGCCAACCTCGCGCCAACCCGAGGCAATACATCCGTGATCGGAATTGCCGCGGGTAGCCTGGCAATCGCCGGATTTGTGCCGTAGACCACTGAAAATGGGGAATGGACGCCCCGGGACGGCAGGTTGGTGGTTGTATGGTTTTCTCCGTTCCCGTCACCGTGCGCGGTTATGAGCTCGATATCAACGGTCATCTGAATCGGGCCATGTACCTCCAGTACGCCGAACACGCCCTCTGGGAGCTACTGCGTTCGAGTGGCGCGCCGGGCGAGAAGCTGGTCGCCAGCGGGGTCGGACCGGTTGTTCTGGAAACGAACATCAAGTACTTCCGCGAGCTGCATCTGGGCGATGAAGTCACCGTGAGCTGCGAATTCGAATGGACCGGCGGCAAGGTGTTCAAGATGCACCAGGAAATCCGGAAACTGGACGGCACAGTATCCGCGCAGGTGGACGTGGTCACCGGACTCATGGATCTGAAGGCCCGCAAGCTGGTTCCCAATCCGACCGAGTTGTTCCGCTCGCTCTCCGACTCCCCCGAGGTGCTCGGTCTCTGAACAGACCGTTCGGGGCGTCGAAAAACTTTCGGCCGTAGCAGTTTCCGGGACTCCGGCAGAGTTTGCCGGAGTTGCGGAAATCTTTCGTTGCGAACCGAACACCACCGGTCAAGGGCTATGATTCAGATCACGCTCGGCTTGTTAGCAAATCCCGAGCAGATCGGAGTTCAGCATGACCGGCGCCCTCCGCCCACCTGCCTGGACCAGCGTCTCAGGCATTGCACCACCGCTATCCGGCTATCTCGTGGCCGCCACCGACCGGCATATCAGCGTGCGCGTCAGCGACGGCACCTGGACATTCCGCCGCGCGGACATTATCGATCTCACCGACTGGGAAGTTGCGTCCGCGCAGGGATTCTGCGAGGGACGCCCGGTACTGGTGCGGGTACGCCCCGGCGCGCTCGCCGATTTCACCGTCCCGCGGCGCATCGAACTCGTCGACCGCCCGCTCACCATTCCGCAGGACCACGCCACCGCCCGCGGTGACGAGGAATTGCGGGAGCTCACCGAGATCTGGGCCCGCGCACTGGAATTGACGACCCGTCCCGGCGTCGGCGGCGCCACCATGACGTGCTGCCAGACCCGCTCGCACACCGGTAGCGACGACGGCATCGCCTGCGACAGCCTCGACTGAGTGCTCGCATGGCCGCCCGCGCAACGGGATCGGTGCTCATAGTCACCGAAGCCGACGATCTCCATGGCGATGCCCTCGCCGCCCCCCTGCGGAAGCACCACTCGCACAGCCCGATTCGGCTCGATATGCGCGACTTCCCGCGCGAGAACGGCACATTCCGGCTCGGCCGCGACGGCACCGCCCGCAGCATGTCCCATGTGCTGGGCCTGGACGATGTCACCTCGGTGTGGTGGCGGCGGCCGCAGCCGTGCCGGGTACCACTCGGTCCGAGCAGCGAGGACGACGCCTACCGGCAGGCCGAATGCGACGGATTCCTGCAGGGATTGCTGTGGTCCATGCCCGCGCTGTGGGTCAACGATCCCGGCGCGGACCGGACCGCGAATCGCAAGATCGTGCAGTTGGGGACGGCCTTCCGGGCTGGTTTCGCGGTCCCGGAGACGCTGATCACCAATGATCCGGACGAGGCGCGGGCCTTCATCGACTCGCGCCCCGGCCCGGTGGTCTACAAGCGCACCGGCACCGGTCGCGGCACATTCACCGAGACCCGCATGGTCGGCCCGGCCGACTACGCCCGGCTGGGCACGATCCGTAACTCCCCCACCATCTTCCAGGACTACATTCACGCCGAATGCGATCTGCGCATCGTCTGGGTGGACGGTATCGAATGGGTGGTGCGCATCGATTCGCAGGCCGGTGTGGGGCGGGTGGATTCGCGCCTGGACACCTCGGTGGCATTCACCGCCGACCGCTTGCCCGCGTCGGTGAGCAAATCCCTGACCACGTTGATGGGCACGCTGGGACTGGCTTTCGGCGTGCTCGATCTGCGCGTCGGCCGTGATGGCGAATTCTGGTTCCTGGAGGTGAACCCGCAGGGCCAATTCGCCTATCTGGAAATCAAAACCAGGCTGCCGATTTTCGAAAGCCTCGCCAACCTACTGGTGTTCGGCGACGGCACCGTGCCGCACTGATACGACGCAGGCACCCGTTCGCCGTCGCACGCACACGATCGACCGCCGTCCGAACACCATCTCGCGGCGCGCGAAATCGCTGATTGTCCAACGATTCTCACCGCAAGTTCAGGTGGGGGTGGACCCAACTCGCGGGCTCTCAGGGACTTCGCCCCCGACCCCCGCGAGCATTGTCTCGAACCCTCAGCGGGGCCCGCCCCCTCACGGCAAGCTTACTTACTGCTCGCCTTGGCGGTGGACTTCCGCCGGTTGGCCCCACCGCGGCTGCGGAGTTGCACATGCGACTCCACCAGCACGTTGTGGATGAAGCCGTACGACCGCCCGGTCTCCCGGGCCAGGGACCTGATACTGGCCCCCGCCTCGTACTGCTTCTTGAGCTGGGATTGCAGGCGGTCTCGCGACTTTCCCGTCACGCGCGTGCCCTTACCCAATACGGCTTTACCCTGTCCGGGCCTGTCACTCATGACTTCCTCCGAGTCGCCGTGGGCGCCTTATTCCAGGTTAGATACTCGGATCGCTGTGATCAACGAATTGTTGTGATGAGAATCACGAAGACTGCTCGGTTCGCGAAAACAGGCTCAGGCCAGCGGAACCCGTTCGGGGTCCCGCGCGCGGTTCAGGCGAGCTGGATGAGCTCCAGATAATCCTGGGACCAGTGATCTTCGGTGCCGTCGGGGAGCATGATCACGCGCTCGGGGTTGAGCGCTTCGGCCGCGCCCGGATCGTGGGTGACCAGCACGACCGCTCCCGCGTAGGAGCGCAGGGCGTCGAGGACCTGCTCGCGCGAGATGGAGTCCAAGTTGTTGGTGGGCTCGTCCAGGAGAAGGACATTCGCGGCAGAAGAGACAAGTCCGGCGAGGGCCAGGCGGGTCTTCTCGCCACCGGACAGCGTGCCCGCGGGCTGATCCAACTGGGGACCGGAGAACATGAACGCGCCGAGCAGACCGCGCAGATCCTGTTCACCCGCATCCGGCGCGGCATGGCGGATGTTCTCCCAGACCGTGGCCTGATCGTCGAGCGTGTCGTGCTCCTGGGCGAAGTAGCCGATCTTCAGGCCGCGGCCGGGATCGATCGTCCCGGCGGTCAGGGTCTCCACCCCGGCCAGCAGCCGCAGCATGGTGGTCTTACCCGCACCGTTGAGGCCCAGGATCACCACCCGGCTACCGCGGTCGATGGCCAGATTCACGCCGGTGAAGATCTCCAGCGACCCGTAGAGCTTGGTCAGATTGGTGGCCAGCAGCGGCGTCCTGCCGCACGGCGCGGGCTCGGGGAACTTGATGCGCGCCACCTTGTCGGCCACGCGCACCTCGTCGGCCTCGGCCAGCATGCGCTCGGCGCGCTTGACCATCTGATGCGCCGCAGCGGCTTTGGTGGCCTTCGCGCCGAGTTTGGCGGCCTGCTGCTTGAGCGCGGACGCCTTCTTCTCGGCATTCGCGCGCTCGCGCACGCGGCGCTGCTCGTCGGTGGCGCGGGCGTCGAGGTACTTCTTCCAGCCCATGTTGTAGATATCGGCCTCGCCGCGCACGGCATCGAGGAACCACACCTTGTTCACCACATCGCCCAGCAGCTCCACATCGTGGGAGATGACGATGAGCCCGCCGTCGTGGTTCTGCAGGAATCCGCGCAGCCAGGTGATGGAGTCGGCGTCGAGGTGGTTGGTGGGCTCGTCGAGCAGCAGCGTGGTGTCGGACTTGCCGCCGCTGCCGTCGGAGGCCGCGAACAGGATGCGCGCCAGCTCGATTCGGCGGCGCTGACCACCGGAGAGCGTGCGCAGCGGCTGGGCCAGCACCCGATCCGGCAGGCCCAGGCTATTGCAGATGCGGGCCGCCTCGCTCTCGGCGACATAACCGCCGAGCGCGGAGAACCGGTCCTCGAGCTGCCCGTACTTGCGCACGGCCTGGTCGCGCGCCTTGTCGTCGGCCACCTCGGCCATGAGCGCCTGCTGCTTTTCCATATCCCGGATGAGCTTGTCCAGCCCGCGGGCCGAGAGCACCCGGTCACGGCCCAGCACATCGAGATTGCCCTCGCGCGGATCCTGCGGTAGGTATCCGAGATCGCCGGAGCGAATCACCTTGCCCGCATAGGGCTCCCCCTCGCCCGCGAGGATGCGCAGGGTCGTGGTCTTCCCCGCGCCATTGCGGCCGACGAGACCGATCCGGTCGCCGGCCTGCACCCGCAGCGCCGAGCCCGGCGCCGTCAACAGTGTGCGGACTCCGGCCCGGACCTCCAGGTCGGTCGCGGTGATCACAAGGGTCTCCTCGATATCGGTGGTGACAAACGATCCGATTGTGCCGTATCGAGGCACACAAGAACCACCGATTTTACCGTCGTGAGCACCCGGAAACCGAATCGAGCACACCTCCCGCTATCGGCCGGGCGCCGCCTCCGGTTCCCCGGTCCTGCGGCGACGCCGCGACACCGTGTCGCAGTTCACTCCCGGCGCTGCGGGCCGACCGTCCTATCGCGGCGCGATCACGACCGTCCGGCGGGCTGGAACAGCTCGACCAGATTGCCCGCGGGGTCGGCGAGCAGGATCTGGCGGCCGCCGGGTCCGGTCACGATTTCGCTGCGGAAGTCGGCGCCGGTGTCGCGCAGGCGCGCGATTTCCGCGTCGAGGTCTCCGACGGTGAGATGGATGCGATTGCCGCCCGGTGCGGCGGCATCGGCGGGCGTGGCGCGGGCGCCGGAACTGGCTGGGCCGGAGAGCAAGAGGCGCAGCGCGCCGCGGCGCACGTCGGCGAAGGCGGGTACGGCGCCGGAGAACAGGGTGAAACCGAGGCGGCCGGTGTAGAAGTCGATCGCCGCCTGCACGTCGTCGACGAGATAGCGGACGCCCGCGTATTCGGTGGGGGTTGCCATCGGACGCTCCTTTCGCGGAGTCGGGTGGTGAGCATCGGCAGCAGATGGCCGATGCGCGTGTCGATTTCGGCGGCGGTCGCCCGGAAGGCCGGGTAGGTGTCCGGTCCGGTCGCCGCCGCCGGGTCGGGGATGCTCCAGTGGATCCACCGGGGATCGTCGCCGAAGTCGGGGCAGACCTCACGCGCCTTGTCGCACAGGGTGATCACCGCATCGAAGCGCTTGCCGGTGAGGGTGTCCAGGTGCCGGGGGCGGCGGTCGGCGAGGTCGATGCCGAAGTCCTCCCGCATGACCCGCACCGTGTGGGGATGCAGTGCGGGCTTGGGATGTGTTCCGGCGCTGCACGCTTCGATGCGGCTATCCGCGCGGTTGCGCAGCAGCGCTTCGGCGATGACGGAACGCGCGCTGTTGCCGGTGCACACGAACAGCACCGCCGATGCGGCGGCGGGGTCGAATTCCGGTGGCGCGGGGCGCATTCGGAGGGTCGGGTGCAGCGCCGTTCCCGCACCGGTGAGCAGTTCGGCGCCGCGGTCCAGATCCAGGTGGTAGTAGGTGTCACGGCCGTCGTGGCTGCTGCGCGTGGTGGTCACCAGCCCGCCGTCGCGCAGCAGTCGCAGGTGATAGGAGACGAGATTCTGCGGTTCGCCCACGCGGGCCGTGAGCTCACGCACCCGGTAGTCGCCGCCCGACAACTCCGTCAGCAACCGCCACCGGACTGGATGGGCGGCAAGTTGCAGGAATGGTGGAACGGTGTGACGTGGCGGCGTCATACCCCGAGCTTAGCACCGAATACATCAAATCGATTTGATGTATTTCGATGATCATCGGGGTCAGCGAGCATGCGTGACGCGGCGAGAACGGTTCAGGGTGAGACCGCCCAGGACCACGGCGACGAGGCCCAGCACCACGGCGATGAAGGATCCGACTATCCCGTTGCCGGTGCCGGGCCCGCCGTCGGCGGTGGCTGCGAAGACCGCTCCGACGACGGCGCTGATCAGGCCCGCCGCTACTGCCACGACGGCCCCACCGCGCCCGATGCCGCCGGGACGGCCGCTGCGGAGCAGTGCCCGGCCGCCGACGACGACCGCGAACAGTCCGACCAGCGCGGTCAGGGTGGGGCCGAGTCGCCCCGAGGTCATGCCGGTGACGGCGGCGGTCTGTTCCACGGATGCCGCCGCCGGTGCGGCGAGTGCGATCGTGCCGAGCAGGGCGGCTGTGACGGCGGCGGGCAGGGTGCGGGCGGACATGGGGTGCTCCTCGGTCGAACGGCTCGATGTCGTCTCAGCATGTGCGCCGCGACCACCGCCGATCATCGTGCGAGCGTCGACAATTCGCGCTGCCACCAGCGCCGTAGGCGCATACCGCGGACGTCGTAGCGGCCCCGGAACTACAGCATCCGTGGTAGTCGACGGTTGCTGCGCGGGCAGGAGTCGCCCGCGCGATTTTCCGGCTAGGGTGCACCCATGAGCTGGGCGCGCATCCATGTCGGCGACTGGGTGATCGCCGTCGGGGTGGCGGCCGTTCTGCTGATTACCGGGCTGTCCGGGCAGCGCTCCCCCACTGATCTCGATCCATTGGGCTACGTGCTGCTGGTTCTCGGCGGTCTTGCGCTGGGCGTGGCCCGCCGCGCCCCGTTGGCCGTGCTGGCAGTCACCGGACTGTGCGTATTGGGTTACCAGGCATGCGGTTTCGACGTGCCCGCCATCGCGTTCCTGGTCGCGGTGTATGCCGCCGTGCGGGCGGGGCAGCGCTGGGTGACGGTGGCCGCCTCGGTGCTCATGGTGCTCACGCTGCCGTTCGCCATGCTTGTCGCACACGCCGACTGGCCGCCGCGCGAGGCGTTCATGCAGGCCCGGGATGCGCTGCAGCTGGGCTGGCTGATCGCGGCGGCCGCCGCCGGTGAGGCGCTGCGGCAGGCCGATCGGCGGGCCGACGAGGCCGAACGCACCCGCGAGGAAACCGCGCGACGGCGCGCCGACGAGGAGCGGCTGCACATCGCGCGCGAACTGCATGATTCGCTCACCCATCAGATCTCGGTGATCAAAGTCCAGTCCGAGGCCGCCGTGCACGTGGCGCGCAAACGCGGCGAGGAGGTGCCGGAGGCGCTGCTGGCGATCCGGGAGGCCGGGCGGGAAGCGGCTCGCGACCTGCGCGCGACTCTCGAGGCGCTGCGCGATGACGGGGTCGCGCCGCGGCACGGGCTCGAGCATGTCCCGGAGCTCGTGGAGCGTGCTCGCACAACGGGTTTCGCGTTCTGCTGGTCGATGACCAACCTCTCATCCGCAGTGGATTCCGTGCGCGGCTGGATCTCGAGGACGATATCGAGGTGGTCGCCGAGGCGTCGGACGGGAGCGAAGGCGTCGAGCTGGCGCGGCGGCATCTACCCGATATCGCGCTCGTCGATATTCAGATGCCCGTCGTGGACGGCATCGAGGCGACCCGGCGCATTGCGGCGGATCCCGCCCTGGCCGGAGTGCACGTCGTCATCCTCACCAACTACGGCCTCGACGAGTACGTCTTCCACGCCCTGCGGGCGGGTGCCGCCGGATTCCTCGTCAAAGACATTCGGCCCGAGGACTTCCTGCACGCCGTGCGCGTCGCGGCCCGCGGTGACGCGCTCCTCGCGCCGTCCATCACGCGCCGCCTGATCAACCGATACGTGGCCCAGCCCTTCACCACCGCCGCCGCCGCCACCGGACTCGACGAACTCACCACCCGCGAACGCGAAGCCGTCACGCTCGTCGCCCAGGGCCTGTCCAACGACGAAATCGCCGACCACATGGTGATCAGCCCGCTCACCGCGAAAACCCATGTGAACCGGGCCATGACGAAACTGCACGCCCGCGATCGCGCCCAACTCGTCGTCCTGGCTTACGAATCCGGTCTCGTCACCCCGCACACCCGCTGACATCATCTGCGCCGAGACCCGGGTCCGACGGAACCGCTTCTGTCACACTGACTGTGGCCCCAGGCGTCAGGGCAGCCCTCCGCCTCCGGTCACTTCCGCGCTCCGAGTGGCTGCCGTCGGGAGGCAGTTCGCTGTGACCACGATTCCGAACGATCTGCGCTACACCAGAGAGCACGAGTGGGTCCGACTCGAATCCACCCGCGCCGCCATCGGCCTCACCGATTTCGCGCAACGCCAACTCGGCGATTGCGTATACCTGCAGCTCCCGAAAATCGGCGACAATTTCCTAGCCGACGAGCCCTTCGGATCCGTGGAATCGGTCAAGGCGGTGACAGAGCTCTACATGCCCCTCACCGGCACGATCACCGCCACCAATGACGACCTCGTCGAATCCCCCGAAGAGATCAACGACGACCCGTACGGCAGCTGGATGGTGCAGATCGCCGTGACGGACACCGCCACCGCGGAGAACCTGCTCACCGCCGAGCAGTACACCGCCTACATCGCGGAGGAAGCCACCGAATGATGCGATAACCGCGCCGCCGCTCGCCCGCGTGGTCGAAACAGGCACGGCCAGGCAAGGATCCGGCAACAATAGTGGCCATGGCGTGGACCGCTGCCCGACGGCGTCGCATCGTGTTCGCAGCGGTATTCGTCGCCGCGCTGGCCGGACTGGCTGCCTTCTTCGCGCATGTCGGGCCGCAGCTCGCCGACAATTTCTCCTCGATCATCGCCGCATTCGTCACGTTGATCCTCTCGGGCATCACATTCTTCGCCTGGTTGACCAAACGGCTGGAAGGCGATCCCACCGAGAGAGACCGGCTATCCGCAGTGATCGCGCAGCTCGCCGTCGCGGTCCAGCGGGATCTCTCGCAGGACGAACGCTACCGAGGTGTGGCGGATCAGGTCCCCCTCATGGTGAGCTGGCAGGAGGCGAGTGATGATCTGCGTGATCATTGGGACAATATCGGGCTGGCAGTGAATCTGGATGGCCAGTTCCCTGAAATTCTGCGGATCTATCGGCGGGTCCCCTCCCGTCGTCTCGTTATCCTCGGCGAACCGGGAGCGGGGAAGACCACCCTCGCGATACACCTTGCCCGCCGAATACTGGACGCGAACAATGGGTCCGGTCCGGTACCACTGGTTTTCGCTATCGGTTCCTGGAATCCCGCGGCCACGGATTCCAGTCTCGTCGACTGGATGGTCGCCGCCATGACCACCGACCGTCCGGGCATCACTACCGCCGAGGCGCACGAACTCATCCCGCGTGGCAGCATTCTGCCGATTCTCGATGGACTCGACGAGATCGACGCCGGGCAGCGAGCTGCCGCTGTAGCCGCTATCAGCACCATGCCGGGTGCGCTGGTGGTGACCTGCCAGCGCGCCCCCTACGCCGAGGCCACGCGGACGGCGCATGTCGTGCGTCGCGCTGCGGCAATCGAATTGGACCGTATAACCATCGATCAATTGACGGCGTATCTTCGCAGCGGAACCGGTTCGGCCGCGCGCACCCAAAGCTGGGACGATGTACTCGATGCGATTCATCGCCACCGCGCACCCGTCCTCGAGGCTGCGTTCCAGAAACCATTGATGGTGAGCCTGGCGCGTACCATCTATACCGACGGACAGGCGCGTGTACCGGAAGAAGACCGGCGGCATCCCATCGATCTGATTACCACACAACACTTCTCCGATGTCGACGAGTTCGAATCGCACCTACTCGGCGTTTTCATCCGAACCGTCTATCCGCCACGCAGTATGGACCCCTATTCGACTAGGTGGCGTGTGCGATTCGCATCCCGGACACCCCGGCACTGGCATCCAGACCGCGCTCGCCGATGGCTCGGTTATCTGGCTCGTCATGCCGAGGATTCGGAAATCTCGTGGTGGCGCCTGGGCAATACGGTTCCGCGCTGGGCTCGCGCCTTGTTGTTCGCCGCCGTGGCGGCGACGGTGCTGGCAGGCATCGCGCAACTGGCCCTCGACACCCAATTCGTCGTCGTGGGCGCCGCGCTCGGCGTCGGCGCAGGTGCGGCGTACGGTTGGTTCTTCGAAGGCGAACCGCCGCGGCGGTTGCGGCTGTTCGCCGCGGGCAGCACCGAGAACCTGCGCCAGGAGATTGTGATGGGCCTCGCGTTCGGGTTGGCGGTGGCAATGCTGGGCTGGTTCCTGGTAAGCAGATTCGGCTGGTTCGTGCTTCCCATCGCAGGTGGTTTGGCGGGTATCGCTCCGGCTGTCATCGGAGTACTGCTGAGGAAAGACACCAAACCCAAGGATCTCCGCTCCGAAATTCAGATCGCCGCCGGGGGCGGTGTGACGGGTGGGCTGATCGTAGGGTTGATCGCGGGAGTGAATCGGTCACCAACGGGTTCCTTCACCGCATGGCTTGCCGTTTCGCTCACTCTGGGGCTAGCGTTCGGACTGGCTTCCGGCCCACACGCACCGGCCAAGGTCGACGAAGCGATCGATCTGAACCATATGATCCGCGCCAATCGCGCGATCGCCCTCTACTACGCGACCATGACCGGACTCCCCTGCGCGCTGGTGTTCGGACTGCTCACGACCTGGCCCGCGGGAATCGCGCTCGGAATTGCCATTGGGCTGGCAATGGGTGTGGTCAACAGCGCGTGGGGCCGATGGATCATCCTGACCCGCACGGTGCTGGTCATCGGCGGCAAGCTGCCCGCCGATCTGTCGGCGTTTCTCAATGACGCGCACCGACGGGGTGTCCTGCGACAGTCCGGTGCGAAGTTCGCCTTCCGTCACGAGCAGTTGCAGAGGCAGCTCGCCGGTGGTCCGCCACCACCACGATGACGCGAGCCCCTGCGGCTGTGGAGACTTCGACTAAACCGATCCCTGTCCACCGGAAGCGAAACACTGCCGACCCGGCCTGAGCTGTTGCTGTTCGATCAATTCGATGAGGTCGTCGACCGCAGCGAGGGATGACCATTCGTTGCGGGAGACGAGGTCGGGGAATTGGTCGGAGAGCGCGAGGAATGCGGCGTCCGTGGACGACCACTGCACATGGACGGAAGAGAGGCAGACATCCAGATCAACGATGTCCATGAGTGTTGCCTTTCCGCTCGCGATTGCCTTAAGCAGTGGATTCAACTCCATGGGCTCGACCACCGGCGGCTCTTTACACGTCCGCTACCTCCTGGAACATGAATTTTTCAATTCCTTTGCGGTATATACCGCCCGCTGGCGGTCCGGAACGGGGGTGTTCTAGGTCATCGGCGGCCAGTGGTCGAGGGGGTTGGGCGGAAAGGTTTCGTCAATACGCGCGGCGGCGCTTGCCTTGGAATATCGCCGCCGGTTCTGATGGAGGCATGGCAGACATGCGCACGATTGTTCGTGCTCCGTGGGAGGGTTCCGGCGTGACAGGGCGCCCCGGGTTGTCGCCGTGCCGCCGGGAACCCGCACCGACTTCGTTGGAGCGCTTCGGTTTCGGCGGTGAGGACGAGCCGCCGTCGCGCGGCGTCCGCCTCGTCTGACGGCCGGGATCCGGCCGAATTCTCTTCCGCGTGCGGGCTTGTGCTCGCCGCTGATTCCGCACCGATTCGCAAGGCACGCCGTGCGCTCCCGCGCGCCCGGACGATGCTGCGCGCCCTCTTCGAATGGATGGTCGATGTCCCACTCCCCCTTCACTTCTCGTACCGCGCTGGTCACCGGCGCGACCAGCGGGCTCGGTTTCGCGCTGGCCCGCCGCCTGGTCGATGACGGCGCCACCGTGATCGTGCACGCGCCCGACCAGGACCGCGGCGATGCCGCCCTCGAAGAGCTCGTCAAGGACGGCGCCGAGCCGCTGCGCCTGCGATTGGTCGTCGCCGACTTCTCGCGCACGGACGAGGTGGTCGCACTGGCCGGTGAGCTGGTTCGCACCGTGCCGGAACTGGATCTGCTGGTGAACAATGCCGCGATTCGCGGTCCCGAGCGCCGCACCCGGACCGCCGACGGCCACGAAATCACGCTCCAGACCAACTATCTCGCACCGTACGTGCTGACCAAGGCGCTGACGCCCGCGCTCGCCGCCGCACGCGGCCGGGTCGTGAACGTGTCCTCGGACCTGCATCGCGCGGGCAGCATCGGCTGGACCGATCTGGACCGCAAGAAGGGCTACTACCTGCCGCTGCCGGTCTACGCGCAGTCCAAGCTCGCCCTGACCATGTTCACCCGCAGCTTCGCCGAAACCCACGCGGGCGAGATCGACGCCATCAGCGTCGATCCCGGCAATATGAAAACCGGAATGCTGCCGTTCTACGGCCATGTCGGCCGCCCGGCCGCCGAGGTCGCCTCCGAACTCGCCCACCTCTGCGATCCCGCACACGCGATCGCCCCCGGCGCCTACTACTCCCGCCTCCAGCCGACAGCACCCGCCGCCCTGGTGGACAACCCGAGCAGCCGGGCCCGCCTCGCCCGCCTCACCGCCCGGCTCACCTCCCTCGATTAATCGAATTCTCCTGACGGAAAGGATTTCTCACCCATGTCGAAACGTTCCGACAAGAAGCGTGCCCGCCGCAAGAAGAAGGCCAACCACGGCAAACGCCCGGGCGCATAAAACCGGCGAGTCGGTGGCGCGTCAGCACCCGTGAATCGGGTTAGGGTCGTAGTCATGACCGACGCCGAGCTGAGCGACCTGCGCGATCGAGCCGCTGCGGGCGATGCCACCGCCGTTTCCGAGCTCATCGAGCTGGCCACCGAAAACGGCGATATGGCCGAACTGCAGCGGCTCGCCGCCGCGGGCAGCGCCGACGCCACCGACGAACTCGTCCAGCTCGCCGCCGAGCGCGGTGACGCGGCCGAGCTGGAACGACTTGCCGCCACCGGCAACCGGGATGCGACCGACGAACTCGTTCAACTCGCTTCCGAACGCAATGACATTGCCACACTGCGGAAGCTGGCGGCCGCGGGCAACCGTGACGCGGCCGACCTGCTCGAGGAACTGACCGAGGACTAGCCGGATCTCGTGCGGCTACTGCGGCTCCGGCAGTGGCGGGGACGGGTCGAAAGTGACCGGGAGGGCGGTCAGTGCGCGATGGAACGGGCCTGGGCGCCAGGTCAATTCGGCGATGGGGACGGCCAGCTGGATTTCGGGGAGGGCGTCGAGGAGTTGGTCGACGGCTTCCTGGGCGATGAGGTAGGCCAGGGAGCTGGCGGGGCAGGCGTGCGGGCCCGCGCCCCAGGCCAGGTGGGAGCGGTTGCCGGAGATGTGGGCGGTGCGGATTTCCGGGTCGGTGTTGCAGGCGGCCATGCTGATGACGACCGGCTGATGGGCGGGCAGCCAGCGCTCGTCCACCAGGATGGGCTGGCGGGGAAGCTGATGCAGAAGTTGGCCATGGGCGGATCATCGAAGAGGACCTCGTCGAGGGCGTCGCGGGTGGAGAGGCTGCCGCCGAAGACATTGCCGCCGAAGCGGTCGTCGGTCAGGCTCAGCAACAGCGTGTTGACAATGAGGTTCTGCTGCGGCTCGATGCCCGCACCATAGAGGGTGGCGAGCTGGTGCACCATTTCGGTGTCGGTGAGTTCGGCGGGATGGCGCAGCATGCGGGTGGTCACGTCGTCGCCGGGGTGGGCGCGTTTGTGCAGGGTGAGGCGTTGCAAGGCGTCGATGAGCAGCTTGTTGCCGGTTCCCGCGCCGACGCCTTCGAAGATGGCGCGCATGCCCTCCGCGGCCTGCCCGGCAATATCGGCGGGGCAGCCGAGGAGATGGTTGAGCACCTTGAAGGCGAGCGGAAAAGCGTAGTCGCGCAACAGGTCCGCCGAGCCGGAGGCGCAGAAGGAATTGATCAGCGATACCGCGACCCGGGCCACGGTGCCCTGTAGGCGGTAGCGATCGATACCGGTCAGTCCCGCGGTATTGGTCTGGCGATACCGGGCGTGCACATTGCCCGCATTGCGCAGGGCGTTCGGGCGCCATTGCATCATGGGCAGTACGGGACAATCGGCGGGCACCCCTTCCTGCCAGGTGCGCGGGTCGGCGGGGAATCGGTCCGGATCATTGAAAATGCGGACGGCCGTGCGATATCCGAGCACCAGCGTGGCGGGAATGCCGGGTGCGAGTTCCACCGGCGCCAATGCCCCGAACCGTTCCCGCATCTCGCGATAGGCCCGGTGCGGGTCGGCGGCGAACTCGGGGGTGTAGAGCGGTACACGCGGGCCGAACTCGTCGAAGGGCGCGTGCGGGATACGGGCGGCGGGAATGGGATCCAACATCGAGTAGCTCCACGCGGTGAACGACACACACTCCCGCCGAACACCGCACATCCCGGACGTGGAACGAGGACACACTACCCACGTGACCGAAGGTGCGGGCGAATATCGCGCGATCGCGTCGACGGCAGACGGAGCGGCACGTGCGGGGCTCGTTCCGATAGGCTGCGAACAGCAGCTTCGAGGAGGGCGAGTGCGGCTGATCGGCCGGGAGCACGCGGAGTCGGTGTTGCGCGAGGAACTGCGGCGCACCGTATCCAGTCATGGTGGGCTGATGCTGGTCACGGGTGAAGGCGGTATCGGCAAGACCGCGCTCATCACCCATGCGGTCGGCGAGTTCGAGCCGGACGCGGTGGTGCTGGCGGCCACGGCATGGAGCGGCGACGGGGTACCCGGCTACTGGCCGTGGGTGCAGCTGTTGCGGCGGCTACGTGACGCCTGCGCCCCCGAGGAGTGGGCGCAGATCACCGAGGCCGCGGGCGCCGCCTTGGCCATCCTCACCGACGATCCGGCGCCGTCGGGCGCGACGGCTCGGCCACAACTCGTTGCGGTGCAACAGAATACGGTGCTGTTCCGGATCGGCGACGCGGTGACCGCCGCCCTGACCGCGGCCGCCCGACAGCGACCGGTGATCGCGGTCATCGACGATCTGCACCGCGCCGACCCGGAATCGGTGAAACTGCTGACCTTCGTGGCCCGGCATTCCTGGTTCGAGCGCATCGCTGTGGTGGCGGCCGTGCGCGATACCGAGATCGATGCCGAAACACACCCGCTGCGAACGGTTTTCGCGGAACTGTGGGCGGCGGCGCGCATTGTGGAGCTGGGCGGGCTGTCCATTGACGAGATCGGTGAACTCGCAGCGCAGGTGACCGGTGGCCCCCTGCCCGCCGAAGCGGTCTCCCGTATTTCGGCGCTCACCGGCGGCAATCCCTTTCTCGCGGAACAGACCGCGCGGCTGTGGCAGGGCGGTAGTGCCATAGACACCCTCACACCGGGCGTGCGGCAGACGCTCGAAGCGCGATTGGCGCCGCTGCCCGAGCGGGTGCTCGATGCGCTCACCACGGCCGCATTCGTGGGACGGGAGTTCGGGATCGCAGTAGTGGCCGCGGCCGCCGAAGCCCCGCCCACCGAGCTGGCCGACGCCTTCGCCACGGCACTGCGTGCACGCCTGGTGAATTCGCGCGGCGATGAGCGATTCGTCTTCGTACACGACCTGATTCGAGAGACGCTCCTCGCCCGGGAGACCCCCGCCTCGGCCCGCGCCCGCCACACCCGCGTGCTGGCGGCCCTGGAAGCCTTGCCGCGCGAGGTATCACATGCCACCGCAGGCGATTTCGCGCAGCACGCCTACCAGTCGGCACGCGCGGGCGACCCGGTGGCGGACGAGCGCGCCCTGCACTATCTCCTGGCCGCCTCGCTCGACGCGTGCGGCTGCATGGCGGCAGGCGAAGTCGCCACCCACCTCCGCCGCGCCCTGACCCTGATACCCGCCGACCACATCGATCAACGCGGCCGCATCGGCCTCGACCTGTCCGCCGCGGCCCACGACGCGGGCGACCTGTCCGAGGCGCGCCGCGCCTACCGCGATGTCCTCCGCCTGGCCCGCCACCACTCCGAACCCGAACTCTTCGCCCGCGCCGCCCTCGGCCTCCACGACCTGGGCATGCCCGACCCGGAGCGCCGCGCCAAACAGGAGATCGAACTCATCGACGAGGCCCACCGCCTCCTGACCCGGCAACGCCCCCCCCACCGACCCCCTGGCCGTGCGCCTACTGGCCGCGGCCAGCCGAGTGCGCGTCCACACTGGCAGATCCCGCCTGCCCACGCAACCGACCCCGCTAGCAAACTCGCCCCTGTCCACGAACCCGACGCGGACCACGGAAGCGGCGCAGACTCCAGGCACGACGCGTACTGCGGTATCGGCGCGCACTCCGGAAACGACGCACACTCTGGAATCGACGCAGACTCCGGACGCGACCCGAACTCCAGAATCGATCCGGGTCGCGGATTCCGGGCGGATCCCCGACTCTGCGCGGACGGCGGAGAGCATGAGCGCTCGAGCACTTCAACTGGCTCGTGTTTCGGGCGACGATCGGGCGCTGGGGCTGAGCCTGGTGGCGCGCCACGATGCGCTGTGGCGGCCCGGTACCGCCGAGCAGCGGCTCGCGCTGGCCGAGGAGATTCGCGCCGTCGCCGAGCGGTGCGGCGACGATGATCTGCGGGTGCAGGGTTTCGTTCTGCGCATCGCCGCCCTGCTCGAGCTCGGCGACCCCCGCGCGCACACCGAACAGGCGGCATTCCTGGCCTATGCGGAGCGGACTCGCCTGCCCCGTCCGCGATTCACCGCCCGCTCACGCGCGGGAACCTTGGCCACCGTGGCCGGGCGTTTCGGCGAGGCTGCCCGCAGCATCGACAGCGCCTACGCGCTGGGCGAGCGGATCGGCGAAGTCGACCGGATACCGCTGTGGCTGGAACAGCGCTGGGTGCTGTCGCTGACCGCCGCACTGTGCGCAGACGACGTCGACCGGACCACGGACGACCCGACCCGCATCGGGGACAATCAGAGCCGCAATGCGAATGGTTTGGGGGACGACGCGGACGTCGTTCTTGCTCGTTACGCCGAGCTGGGCGGTGTGTACCCGGCGGTGCCGCGGCTGGTCGATGCCGCGCGTCGCGGGGATCTCGAGGCCGTGCGCGGCGGGCTGGATGCGGTGTGGGCGCTGATCGAGAGTTATCCGAGGCATTTCCACGCCGGGCCGCTGGTTGCGCTTGCGCACGCGGCTATCGCGGTCGACGATCCTGGGCTGCGTGATGGGGTGCGTGAGGTGCTCGAGCCGTTGAGTGGGCTGTGGGCGGTCGTGGCCGGTGGCGGCGCGGTGTATGGGCCGTATTCCTTCTGGCTCGGCCGCATTGCCGCGGCGAGTGGTGATGTTTCTACGGCGGCAAAGGAATTCACTGCCGCGAATGGCGCTGCCCGGCGGTTGCGGGCGACTCCGTGGGCGACTGCGGCGGAACGCGAACTGGCGCGGCTGGATTCCGGGGTCGCTCCCCCGGCTCGGTCGGCCGCGCTGCGGGCGCATTCGGCAATTCAGCCGGACCACAATGTCTTCCGCCTCGACAATGCGGTGTGGACGCTGCGCTTCGCCGGGCGCACCCTGCATCTGCCGGATGCCAAGGGATTGCACGATCTGCACACTCTGCTCACCCATCCGGGTCAGGATGTGGCCGCGCTGGAACTGCTCGGCGGCGTCAACGACATTACCCGCGCCGCAGGTCGTCTCGGCGCGGATACCGTGCTCGACGAGCGAGCCAAAGCCGAGTACCGCCGCCGTCTGCGGCGTCTGGACGAGGAGATCGACCGGGCCGTCGACCGCGCGGACGACGGGCGCGCGGCCGCTTTCGACACCGAACGCGCCGCGCTGCTCGAGGAACTGCGCCATGCCGCCGGGCTGGCGGGACGCCCGCGGCGATTCGGCGACGAGGGCGAGCGCGCACGCAAAACCGTGTCCGCCCGCGTTCGGGACACCCTGCGCCGCATCGACAACGGCCACCCCGAACTGGCCGAACACCTGCGCGCCTGCGTGTCGCTGGGCATGATCTGCCGCTATCAACCTCATCGCGATATGCGCTGGGCACTCTGAGCAAAACGAGCCGCTCCGCCCGCCGGATCGGATCTCGCGCCGCCAGATCCGATCTCGCGCCTTACAGGTGACAGCGAAATCGTGGCCCTCGAGGCCACCGAACAGGAGCACACCATGGAGCAGATCTCCCCCGACCTGTGGGTCACCGCGACCGAGAACCCGTTCCCGGGTTTGACCACTCGCGCCTACCTCTGGATCCGGTCCGGCGGCAATGTGCTGTTCTACAACACCACTCTCGCCACCGAACTCGATCGGATGGCCGAGCTCGGCGGCGTCGCCCACCAGTACCTGAGCCATCAGGACGAGATCACGGCCACCCTCGCCACGGTCAAGCAGCGCTTCGGGTCGAAGCTGCACATCCACGCCTCCGAAGCGCCTCTGGTCGAGACCACGACCGTCGACGCCCCTTTCACCGATCGCCATACGGCGCTGGGCGAATTGGAGGTCATCCCCGTCCCGGGCCACACCCCCGGCAGCACCGTCTACCTCGCGACCATCGACGGACGCCGCCACCTGTTCACCGGCGACACCATTGTGCGCGGCGAGAACGGCTGGTGGGCGGGGTATATCGAGGGCCACAGCGATCGCGATGCGCTGCTGGCGACCCTGGATGTCCTCGCGAAGCTGACCCCGGAGGTCATCGTGTCCAGTGCATTCATGGGTGCTTCCGGCGTCACCGAGCTGAACGGCGAATCGTGGCCCGATGCGGTGGACGAGGCGCGGCGCGGCCTGCTCAGCGGACAGCAGATCGCGCCCTGACCGTCATGCCGGAGCGCGACCCTACCCTGAGGCGGTCCCGCTCCGGCATCATCCCCAGGTCGGATTTCTCCCCGTCGCGTTTTCGGTAGCTTCGGAATAGTGCGGTTGCCCTTGCTCGTTCGCCTTCGCGGCCTTCTCGTGGTGAGTGTGCTCGGCGCGTTCGTGCTCGGTGCGACGCTGGCAACCGCGCCCCCGGTACGCGCGGACAGGATGGCGAGCGGGGCCGATCTGTCGGTCGCGCAGTCGCTGGGCGAGCGGGAACTGACGGTCATCGTGCGGCGCGCCCAGCCCGTGCCCGGACCGTTGCGGGTCGAGGTGGTCACGCACGCCGGTACCGCACCGGGAGCGCTGACACTGACCGCGACACCGAGCGACCGCACCGCCGAAACCTCTTCCACGCGTGTAGAACTCGGCCATCGGCCGGGCCCGTATCCCGCGACGCTGCGGGTGACGCACGCCGGACCGTGGGAGCTGGCCGTCTCCGATGGCGAGCGCACCGCCCGCATCCCCTTCCTGGTTCCGGCGCAGGTCGTAACCCCGTGGGAGCGAGCGGCTTACGGCGGATTCTGCGTGGCGGGCGCACTGCTGTTGGTGGCCCTCGGCAGTGCCCTGCTGGCGCGGCGCACCTGGCCGACGCTGGCCGCCGCGGGCGCCATGATCGCCGCCCTGAGCGTCGGGGTGACCGGCGCGGTGCTCTCGTCGAGCGCGCCGCCACCGCGCGCGGCGGGCATCTTGCTTGACCCCACCTCCGACACCGTCGACGACCCGTACCCGGAGCTCGATCTGCCGCTGACCACAAAATACTCACGCCCGCCGGTGAATATGGCCGTGCACGCCGACCAGCCAACCGGCAGGCCCGCCGAACTGCGGCTGTCGCTGACCGATTCGGCCACCGGCCGTCCCGTGGACGATCTGCTGGTCAGCGATGACGCGCTGCTGCATCTGATGGTCGTCGGTCCCTCCGGCCGCCTGTGGCACCGGCATCCCATCCGCACCGCCCCGGGCGAGTACCGAGTCCTCCTCGGCGGCACGGAATCCGGCGAGTACGCGCTCGCCGCCGAGATCGCCCGCCGCGGCGGCGGACTGCAATTCCTGCGGTCCTCGGTGTCCATCACCGGCGAATCCGCGCCCGGCACACCCGATCCCGCACCTGCGGGAGCGGAGTTGAGCATCGGCGATCCGGTCGCGGGCGAACCCACCACGCTCACCGCGAAATTCGGCGGTCCGGCCGATCTGCAGCCCTGGCTGGGCATGCTGGGCCATCTCATCGCGGTCGGCCCGCTGCCCGCGGGCATCCCGGCGGGGACGGCCGCCGGGACCGCGCCCATCTGGGCGCATGCCCACGCCATGACGCCCCTGCCGCCCGCGGGCGGACAGGCCCCCGACGAGACGGTCGCCGCCTACGGGCCGAATATCCCGTTCACCTTCACCTTTCCACTGCCCGGCCGCTATCTCATCTGGGTGCAGGCCGAGCGCGGCTATTCGGTGCTGACGCTGCCTGCCACCGTCGAGGTCCGTGCGGGAGCCGCGCGATGACCGCGCGGCGAGCCCTCCTCGCGGCCGCCGTCCTCGTCGTGGCGGCGGTGGCGGCCTGGTGGCTGTGGCCCGGCACGAGCGGAAACACGGTGCCGCGCATGACCGCCGGACCGTATCTCGTCCAGCTCACGGTGGCCGACGGCACGCCCCATACCGGCGACAACACCGTCGAACTCGACATCACCGACCAACAGGGCGCTCCCGCGACACCGGACGAGGTGTCCGTGGAACCCGCGATGCCGCAGATGGGTCACGCCGTCCCGCCCGGCATCGCCGAGACCATCACGCCCGGCCGCTACCGCGCCACCGTCAACCTCCCCATGCCGGGACAGTGGGAGATCGCCGTGCACCTGTCGGGACCGCAGGGTGCGGGCAGCGCCACCCTCTCCGTGCGGGCCAACTGAATCGACGAAAGGAACAGCATGGATCTCACCGCCGACGGGAGCGGGCTCACCGCCGAGGCGAGCGCCCCGTTCACCCTGCGCCCGTGGCTGCCCGCGTCGATCCTGCTCGCGGCGAGCATGACCTTCGCGATCGGCTCCACCTGGGATATCCAGTGGCACTCCGATGTCGGGCCGGACACCTTCTTCACGCTGCCGCACCTGTTCATCTACGCGAGCGCGGCCATTGCCGGATTCACCGGTCTCGCGGTCATTCTCGCCACCACGGCGGCGGCGCGGGCGGGCCGACGGGTGGACGGCGCATTGGGCAGACCGGGTATCAACGTGTTCGGCCGCACCTTCACCGCGCCGCTCGGCTATATGGTCGCCGCGCTCGGCGCGGCCTCGTTCCTGCTGTACGGCCTGTGGGATCTGTGGTGACACAGCATCTACGGCTTCGACGCGGTCATCGATTCACCGCCGCATATCGGCCTGTTCCTGTCCAGCACCGTCATCTCGGTCGGCACGGTCATCGTGTTCGCCGCGGCGCGCGGCGAACGCTGGGGACGGTTCGGTGCGTTGTTCTCGCTGGCGGACCTGCTGACCTCCAGCACGGTCACCGCGCTCGCCGTGCAGCAGCTCAATACCGGCAATGTCCGCTGGACCGTCGCCGTCACCGCGTTCATGGTCGTGCTGCTGCTGGTCACGGGCGCGGCGTTCCAGCGCGGCGGCGCGACCGTCGTGGCGCTGTTCGCCTCGGCCATGCAGGGGGTGTTCTGGTGGTTCGCGCCCTGGGCCGCCCGCACCTATGCCGATTTCGTGGGATTGCCCATGCGCGAACACATCCGGGTGATTCCGTCCACCCCGGCGCTGGTCCCGTTCTGTCTGGTCGCGGTCGGGATCATCCTCGATCTGCTGCTGCGCCGCGCCTCCGGTCCCGCGCGCCTGCTCCCGGCGCTGGCCGGTGGCGTCGGCGGCGCGATCATCGCGGCCCTGGCCCCCGTACAGCGGGTCGTCATCTACGACGCGCGCCTGGGTCCCGCCTCGATCATTGTCGCCACCACGATCGCGGGAGCCGCCTTCGGCGCGCTCGGCGGTTTCCTCGGCCGCCGCTTCGGCCTCATGCTGCGCCTGGCCGCCCCGAGCACGGAGCTCCGCGCATGATCACCCGCCTGTTCTCCACCACCGCAACGCTTCTGGTCGTCCTCGGCCTGCTCGCGACCACCGCCGGTACGGCCGCCGCCTACGAGCCCGTCAATATCGTGCACACCGAACGCGTGCAGGCGGGCCCCTACGGACTCACCGTCGGTTTCAGCGAATGGCCTTTGCGCGCACTGCAATCCCTGGATTTCACCTTCATCCCGGATGGCGGCATCGCCGACAAGTCCGGCACCGTCGCCGAGATCCCGCCCGGCGGCACGGATGGCTGGGACGAACCCCTCTCCCGCCATCCGCGCAAACGCGATGTCTGGGGTCTCGACGTCCGCTCCTTGGAGCAGGAAGGCCCGTGGACCTTCCGCTTCGTCATCGACGGCCCCCTGGGCCGCGGCGAGGGCGAACTCCGGGATCTGGCCGTACTCCCCCAGCCCGGCCCGCCGCTGGCCCTCAGCTGGACCCTGAGCAGCCTCCCGCTGCTCGGACTGATCGGCTTCCTCGCCTACGCCTGGCGTCGCACCCGACCGGTTCCGCAGGGTTAGAGAGGCCCGAAGAACCCCACGACACGACGAATCCGGCCATCGCCGGTGAATTCGATGATGTCCAACCCGTCCGGCAGCACCGTGCCGTCGGCCTGCACCACATGCCACGCGAAGCGGGCCAGCTCATGGTGGCCGTCGGCGCGACTGGTCCGCACGACCGTCGCGCCGGGGCGGCGGGCCAGGACGGTCTCGATATGGGCCAGCAATTCATCCAGACCCGTGAGATGAACCGTCGGGTCGGTATAGGTGGCCTCGGGCCCCCACACCTTGTCGAGCGCCGCCCGCCTGCGTGCCGGATCCGGGTCGCTCCACGCCGCACAGTAGATATCGATGAGCTGCTCGGGGTCCACCCCCGAATTCTCCGTCACTAGCATGGCCGGGATGCACCGATCGCTCGAAGCGCTACGCGCCGTCCGCCGCTACCGCCCCGATCCGGTGCCGCGCGCCCTCATCGAGCGGATCGTCGACACGGCCCGCTGGACGGGTTCGGCGCGCAACCGCCAGCCTTGGCGCTTCATCGCCGTCACCGATCCGGCCAAGCGTGCGGAGCTGAGCCGCTGCGGCGCCTATGCCGTCCACCTGGCCACGGCGCCCGTCGTCCTCGTCCTCGCCTCGGTCGAGAACACCTTCTCCGACACGGTTTTCGATATGGGCCGCGTCACCCAGTCGCTCTGCCTGGCCGCCGCGGATCTCGGCTTGGGCACCTGCCCGACCACCTTCCACCCCGACCCCAATATCGCGCGCGTCGCCACACTGCTCGACCTGCCCGCCCGCTGGCGGCCCGGACATGCCGTGGCCATCGGCTATCCGGCCGAGATGTCTTCACCCTCTGCGATTCCCACCGGTCGACTGCCCACCGCCGAACTCCTGCACTGGGATTGATCGGGGGTGCGGCCGCTGGCCGTCGCGCAGCGCTCGGCCAGATGCGCGAACGCGGTTCTCAGTTCATCCGGGCCGATGACTTCGATGCGGGCATCGAACGCGGCGATGGTGACGGCGAGGCTGTGCCAGGACCAGGAACCCAGCGTGACCCGGCAGCGGCCCGATTCCAGTTCCTCGACGAGTCCGCCACGAAGATAAGGGGATACGGCCGCCGCGGGGAGGTGTAGGAGCGCCTCCCCGCAGCACGGCCAGTCGCCGGAGGCATCGGTGCCCTGAAATCTGCTGGATACGAAGTCCGCAACGCTGGCCGAGGGCAATTCGCGCGGGGTGAAGCGCGGACCGGTGGGGCTGCGCGGGGAGATCCGGTCGGCGCGGAAGGTGCGCCAGTCGCCTTTGTCGAGGTCCCAGGCGACGAGATACCAGCGGCCGTCCCAGGTGACGAGGTGATGGGGCTCCACTCGGCGCGGCGGCACGAGGGCGTCGTACTCATCGCTCGCGGGCGGGGATGCCGGGGCGTAGTCGAAGCGCAGCACGTCATGTGCGTGCACGGCGGCGCTGAGAGTGCTGAGGATGGTGCTTTCGACCTGCGGAGACGATCGGGTCGTCGCGTCTTCGACGGGTGTGACGCGGACGGTGTCGATGCGGCGGCGCAGGCGGGTGGGCATGACCTGGCGAACCGTGGTGAGCGCGCGGGCGGCGGCTTCTTCGATACCGGCGCCCGTTGTCACGGCGACCTGGAGGGCCAGCGCGAGGGCCACGGCCTGCTCCTCGTCGAACAGCAATGGCGGCAATCGACTACCCGCGCCGAGCCGGTAGCCGCCGTCGGGGCCCTTGGTCGCCTCGATGGGGTAGCCAAGCTCGCGCAGGCGATTCATATCGCGGCGCACGGTGCGCGCGCTGACGTTCATACACTCGGCCAGCAGCGCACTCGGCCAGTCCGGCCGCGTGGGAAGCAGCGAGAGCAGGGACAGCAGCCACGCGGAAGTTTCTGGCACGAATTCCATACTGCCGCGAGAAGCGGACACAACCTGGCCGCTTCGGTCGCGAAGGTAGATCGCATGACGATCACAACGACAACCCACCTGAACTTTCGCGGCGAGGCCCGGGCGGCGCTCGAGTTCTACGCCTCCGCATTCGGCGGCGATCTCGCCGTCGTCACCTACAAAGACGCCGACTCGGTCCGCGACGAATCCGATTCCGACCGGGTGATGTGGGGCCAAGTGCTGGCCGGAAACGGCTTCCACGTCATGGCCTACGACGTGCCCTCGGCAATGGCCCACGACCGTGGCGAGAATTCGTTCTTCGTATCCGTGCGCGGCGAGTCCGTCGAGGAGATCACCGAATACTGGCAGCGACTCTCCGACGGCGCGACCATCGTGATCCCGATCGGACCCGCGGGCTGGGCGCCCGCCTACGGCATGCTGAAGGACCGCTTCGGCGTGGTCTGGGTGCTGGATGTCGTGAGCGGCTACACGGGCTGACCCCGCGCGGATCACCGCACGCCTGCGCGTGGCACGAACCATGAGGACACGTCGGATGGTCTGATCGGGAGGGAGTACCCACAGGCGAAAGGACGTGTCTCCATGCCGGAACGGCGGTCTCGAATCGGTCGGGCGCTCGCGCGGGCGGCGGTGGCGGTGGTCACGGGCGGGGTCGCGGTCGCCTCGGGCGCGACCGCCGCCGCCGAGCCGGGCGGCTATCACCGCTATGTGGCGCTCGGGGATTCCTATGCGGCCGTTGGCGCTTGGACGTCGATGAACGGGAATCCGGTGGGGTGTCTGCGCGCATCGGACAGTTATCCGGCCGATGTGGCGCGAGCGGTGGGCGCCGGGGTCTTCCTGGATGTGAGTTGCAGTGCCGCGATCACCGCGGATATGGCGCGCCCGCAGGTGCCGAATCTGTACGGGGTCCCGGTCGGCGGGTTGAATCCGCCGCAATTCGATGCGCTGACCCCGGACACCGATCTGGCGACGATCAGCATCGGCGGGAACGATATCGGCTTGTCGGATATCTTGCAGGCCTGCATGGCGCGAGCGCTCGGCGATCCCGGCGGACAACCGTGCCGGAACTTCTACACCGCGGGCGGCTTCGACCGGCTCACCGAATCCATCGATGCCGTCGCGCCGCGGATCGCCCTCACCCTGGACGGCATCCGGCAGCGGGCGCCACAGGCGGATATCGTCGTCGTGGGCTATCTGCCCATCCTGCCCGCGGACGGGCGCGGCTGTTTTCCGTCCGTGCCCATCGCCGCCGGTGACGCCCCGTATCTCGCCGAGGTGCAGCGCCGCCTCAACGGCATGCTGGCCGACCAGGCCGCCCGGCACGGGGCCGTCTTCGCCGATACCGCCGCACTCGGCCACGATGCTTATCAGCCAGCGGGTTTCAACTGGAGCAATCCGCTGTTCTTCCCCAATCCCCTCAATACCTGGCCTTTCCACCCGAATATCGCGGGCCAAGCCTTCATCGCCGACCGCATCACAGCCGCTCTGCGCAGGTGAGGCCGCTGGACACGGGTAAAGTGGACAGCTGGTCACCGTGGAGTTTGCCCTCTGGTAACCCTCGTGTGAAACAACGAACGCGCACAGCGCTGATCGTTCTATGAGAGGTGGACATGGCGTGACGCCGCAGGTCGAGACCGCGATGGGTGCTTCCCCATTGTTGCGAGCCGCACTCGCGCCGCCCGCCCGCACCCTGGTCCAGATTCTCGCGGCCACCGCGCGGGCGCATCCGGAGGCATCCGCCATCGACGACGGCGAGGCGGTGCTCAACTACGCGGAATTGCAGGCCGCGATCGACTTCGAGGTGGCCCGGCTCACGGCGGCCGGGGTGCGCTCCGGTGACCGGGTGGGCGTGCGGATGCCGTCGGGCACCAGCGCGCTCTACGTGACGATTCTGGCCGTGCTGCACGCGGGCGCGGCCTATGTGCCCGTCGATGCCGACGACCCGGACGAGCGCGCCCGGCTGGTGTTCGGCGAGGCCAAGGTCACCGCCATCGTCACCGCCGACGGGATCGAAACCACCGCCGCGGCAGCCGAATCCGGGAGGGCCACCGGAACCGGTGCGCCCACGCCCGACGACGACGCGTGGATCATCTTCACCTCCGGATCGACCGGAACCCCGAAAGGCGTTGCGGTCACCCATCGCAATGCCGCCGCATTCGTGGACGCCGAGGCACGGTTGTTCCTCCAGGATGCGCCGATCGGGCCGGAAGACCGGGTCCTCGCCGGGCTTTCGGTCGCCTTCGACGCCTCCTGCGAGGAGATGTGGCTGGCCTGGCGGCACGGCGCCTGCCTGGTGCCCGCGCCGCGCGCGCTGGTGCGCACCGGCGCGGATCTGGGGCCGTGGCTGGTGCGCCGGGAGATCAGCATCGTCTCCACGGTGCCGACCCTGGCCGCGACCTGGCCCGCGGAAGCCCTGGAATCGGTGCGGCTGCTCATCTTCGGCGGTGAGGCCGTGCCGCCCGAACTGGCCGAACGCCTCGCCGGGACCACCGAGCGCGAGGTGTGGAACACCTACGGGCCCACCGAGGCGACCGTGGTGGCGTGCGCCGCACTGCTGAACGGCGGCTTCCCGGTGCGCATCGGACTGCCCCTGGACGGCTGGGATCTCACCGTCGTCGACCAGGCCGGAAATCCGTTGGGCGAGGGCGAATCCGGCGAGCTCGTCATCGGCGGCGTCGGACTGGCGCGCTATCTGGATCCGGCCAAGGATGCGGAGAAATACGCGCCGCTGCCGTCGGTCGGCTGGGAACGGGCTTATCGCAGTGGCGATCTGGTGCGCAACGACAGTGCGGGCCTGGTGTTCCTCGGTCGCGCCGACGATCAGATCAAGCTGGGCGGACGGCGAATCGAACTCGGCGAGATCGACAATGCTCTGCAGCATCTACCCGGGGTGACCGGCGCCGCCGCGGCCATCCGGAGCACCAAGGCGGGCAATAAGATCCTGGTCGGATATCTCACCGGCCCGGAGGCCGGATACGACCTCAAAGCCGCCAGAGCGCAGCTGGCCGAACAGCTTCCGGCTCCGCTGGTGCCGCGACTGGCCGTGGTCGCCGAGCTGCCGACGCGCACCTCGGGCAAGGTCGACCGGGATGCGCTGCCCTGGCCGCTACCCAAGACCGCGCCCGCCGAGGCCGAGACCGGTCTCAGCGAGACCGAGCACTGGGTTGCCGGACTGTGGGATTCGATCCTCGGCGCGGAGGTCACCGATCCGGGCACCGATTTCTTCGACGTGGGCGGCGGGTCGCTCGCGGCCGCGCAGCTGGTCGCGGCGCTGCGGGAACGCTTCCCGCACATTGCCGTAGCCGATCTCTACGATCATCCGCGCCTCGGCGCACTGGCCGCCTTCCTCGACGAGAGCGCGCCGGTCGTCGCGGTCGAGGAGCGGATCGTGCGGCCCACTCCCCTTCCGGCCCAGCTGTTCCAGGTGCTGGCGACCATTCCGCTCACGACCCTCACCGGCTTGCAGTGGCTGACCTGGCTGGGCGTGGTCGGCAATATCGCCGCCTGGTCCGGCTCCCTGTCCTGGCTGCCGCAGCTGTCGTGGTGGTGGGCGCTGGTGGCGTTCCTGCTGTTCATCTCACCGCCCGGCCGCATGACCCTGTGCGTGGCGGGATCGCGGATCCTGTTGCGCGGGCTGCGGCCCGGCAGTTACGCCCGCGGCGGCTGGACGCATCTGCGGCTGTGGACCGCGGTGCGACTGTCCGAGGCCAGCGGGGCCGAAAACCTGTCCGGCGCACCGTGGATGGTGCCGTTCGCGCGGGCGCTCGGCGCCAAGATCGGCAAGGGCGTGGACCTGCACACGCTGCCGCCGGTGACGGGCATGCTCGAACTCGGCAACGGCTGCAGCGTCGAACCCGAGGTCGATCTGTCCGGCTACTGGATCGACGGCGATATCGTGCACATCGGGCCGATCAGCATCGGTCCGGGCGCGGTCGTCGGTGCGCGCTCGATTCTGCTGCCCGGCACCGTCATCGGGCGCAATGCCGAGATCGCGCCCGGATCCGCGGTCTCCGGCAAGGTGAAGGCCGATCAGGAATGGGCGGGCTCGCCCGCGGTGAAAGTCGGTAAGGCCCAGCACCGCTGGCCCGATCACACCCCGGCGCGCGCGGCGCACTGGGTCGCCGTATTCGGCATCACCTCCATGGTGCTGGCGGCCGTCCCGATCCTCGGCCTCGCCGCCGGTGGCGCGTTCATCGCCTGGTGGATTCGCGATACCGCCACGCTCACCGCGGGACTCGGCCGCGCCTTCGCCATCCTGCCGGTGGCCGTGCTGCTCAGCCTGGGTATCTACGCCATTGTCACGGTCATTGCCGTGCGCCTGTTCAGCATCGGTCTCACCGAGGGCTATCACCCGGTCCGCAGCCGGATCGGCTGGCAGGCCTGGGCCACCGAACGGCTCCTCGATTCGGCCCGCACCTTCCTGTTCCCGCTCTACGCCAGCCTGCTCACCCCCATCTGGCTGCGCCTGTTGGGCGCGAAGGTCGGCAAGCACGTCGAAGCCTCGACCGTGCTGCTGCTGCCCAAGTTCACCACTGTTGCCGACGGCGCGTTCCTGGCCGACGACACCATGATCGCCAGTTACGAACTCGGCGGCGGCTGGCTGCGCATCGGCGAGGCCAAGGTCGGCAAACGCGCCTTTCTCGGCAACTCCGGAATGACCGCACCCGGTCGGCGCGTGCCGAAAAACGGTCTGGTCGCGGTGCTTTCGGCCGCGCCGTCCAAGGCCAAGGCGGGCTCGTCGTGGCTCGGCAGCCCGCCGGTGCGGCTGCGGCGTACGGCCGAAACCGCCGATACCGCACGCACTTTCGATCCGCCGCCGCGGCTGCGCATTGCCCGCGGCATTGTCGAGACCTGCCGGTTGATCCCGGTCATGGTGACCTTCGGCATCGGGCTCGGCGTGCTGTTCACCCTCGCCTGGCTGGCGCAGACCCTCGGCCATCTGCCCGCCGCGCTGCTCAGCGGTCTCGTGCTCATGGGCGCGGGCGCGGTCGCCGGACTCAGCTCCGTACTCGCGAAATGGTTGCTGGTCGGGCGAATCGGGGCCGAGGAGCATCCGCTGTGGAGCTCGTTCGTGTGGCGCAACGAGGTCGCCGACACCTTCGTCGAACACGTCGCCGCGCCCTGGTTCGCGCGCGCCGCGACCGGTACGCCCGTCCTCAATCTGTGGTTGCGCGGACTCGGCGCCAAGATCGGCCGCGGGGTATGGTGCGAATCCTATTGGCTACCGGAGGCGGACCTGGTGACTCTCGGTGACGGCGCGACCGTGGAACGGGGCTGTGTGGTGCAGACCCATCTGTTCCACGATCGAATCATGGCCATGGACACCGTGACTCTGGATGCGGGCGCCACCCTCGGCCCGCACTGCGTGGCCCTGCCCGCCGCGCGCATCGGCGCGGGCGCGACCGTCGGACCGGCGTCGCTGGTCATGCGCGGCGACAGCGTGCCGCCGTCCACCCGGTGGTGGGGCAATCCGATCGCGCCGTGGCCCGGCAAGACTGAAGCGGCGCGGTGATGCCGGGGAAGTTCTACGAGGAGCCCATCGACGAATACCTGCCGCAGAACGGGAATCGCGGATACCGGGTCTCGCGCTACGAGCTGGAGCTGACCTACAAGGTCGCCAGCAACCGGCTGGCGGGGCGCGCGGAGATCACGGCGGTGACGACCGGGCCGAGAGATCGGTTCACGCTGGACCTCTCTCAGGCGCTCACGGTGTCCAAGGTGCTGGTCAACGGCGCCAAGGTGGCGAAATACACGCACCGGCAAGGGAAATTGGTCATTACGCCGCAGCACCGGATCCCCACCGGCGGGGTGCTGGCGCTCACCGTCCAGTACGCGGGCACACCGCGACCGGTGCGCGGGCCGTGGGGCGAGGTCGGCTGGGAGGAGCTCACCGAGGGCGCGCTGGTGGCGAGTCAGCCCAATGGCGCGGCCTCCTGGTTCCCGTGTGACGATCATCCCAGTTCCAAAGCGAGCTACCGGATTTCGATCACCACCGATTCGCCGTTCTATGCCGTGGCCAATGGCACGCTGGTACGCAAGCAGACCAAGGCCAGCCAGACCACCTGGGTGTACGAGCAGCCCGAACCCATGTCGAGCTATCTGGCGACCATCCAGATCGGGCCGTACCGCAAGCACCGCCTGGAATCCCCGCACGATCCGGTGGCCATGCACGCGGTCCTGCCCGCCCGGCTGCGTGCCGCGTTCGATCACGACTTCGCGCGCCAGCCGCGCATGATGGACGTGTTCATCGACAAGTTCGGGCCGTACCCGTTCGAGGCGTACACCGTCGTGGTCACCGACGACGACCTCGAGATCCCCATCGAAGCGCAGGGCATCTCGGTCTTCGGCGCGAACCACTGCGACGGCCATCGCGGCTCGGAACGCCTTGTCGCACACGAACTCGCACACCAGTGGTTCGGCAACAGCCTCACCATCCGCCAGTGGCGCGATATCTGGCTGCACGAGGGCTTCGCCTGTTACGCCGAGTGGATCTGGTCGGAAGCCTCCGGCGGTCCCTCCGCGGACCACCTGGCCCGCACCGCGCATCAGAACCTGTCCCGCCTCCCTCAGTATCTCCTGCTCGCCGATCCCGGCGCCCAGCACATGTTCGACGACCGCGTCTACAAACGCGGCGCCCTCACCCTGCACGCACTGCGCCTGCATCTGGGCGACACCGCCTTCTTCGATCTGCTGCGCGCCTGGACCACCCGCTACCGCCACGCCTCGATCTCCACCGAGGAATTCACCGACCTGGCCGAGCACTACAGCCAGACGCCGCTGCGGCCGCTGTGGGACGCCTGGCTCCGCCACGAGCCGCTCCCCCAACTGCCGTCGGCCGCGGCCGCCTGGACGGTGGACATGCGCTCCCGGCGGGGCCGCGCCACGGGATAGGCGACCGGGGACCCGCCACACGAGATGCCCCGCACGGGGCAAGGCCCCGACGGGCACACGCTCCGAAGGAGCGGGACTTGCGCCCACCCAACGACCCTCGCCGAGCGGGACTTGCGCCCACCCAACGACCCTCGCTGCGCGGAATCTCGCGCCCGGCCAACGACCCTCGCCGAGCGGAATCTCGCGCCGAGCAGCGACTCCCTCGTCAGGTGACGGCTTCCTCGAGCATGATGTCGGCCGAGCACAGGCCCCCGCGCCGGGTGCGTACTCCTCTGAGCGCGAATACCGGGGTAAGCGGTGGGTGCCCACGAGGGTGGGCAACGCGGGCCGACCGGTTGGTCCGCATAGGCTGCTCACATGATGGACAGTGATGTGACGCCTGCCGCGCTGGGGGCCGCGCCGTGGGGATCGCGGCTGCTCGGGCCCGCGGACGAGGGGGAGACCTTGCGGCGGGTGCGGTTGCAGCTGCTGCTGACGCTGCCGCTGCTGTTCGCCAATCTGACCGGTGTCGCGGTGGCCGCGCTGCTGATCGGGGTGGTGTTGCCGGGACCGCCGTTGTTCACCCGGGAGCTGGTGCTGCTGAACTTCGTCGCCGTCCCGGTCTATGTGGCCATCGCGCTGGCCGCGGGGTTCGGCTGGGGGACGATCTGGGGGCTGCGGACGCTGCGGTGGGCGACCGATCCGGACCGGGTGCCGACCGAGGCGGAGCAGGCGGCCACGGCACGGGTGCCCAGGCAGCTGGTGTTGCAGCAGGCGCTGCTGTGGTTCGCGGGGCTGGTGGTGCTCACACCCATGTACGGGCTGGTCGATCCCGCGTATGTGCCCAAGATCGTGCTGGGCGTCGGGTTCAGCGCCATCGTGGTCTGCGCCAACAGCTATCTGCTGGCGGAATTCGCACTGCGGCCGGTGACCGCGCGGGTGCTCGATGCCGCGCCGCGGCGACGGCGGCGGGGGCTCGGCGTCTTCGGGCGGTCCCTGGTCATGTGGCTACTGGGCTCCGGCACGCCGGTGGCGCTGCTCATGACGATCGCGGTGCTGGATCTGGCGGGGATGGACATCAGCACCAATCGGCTCGCGGTGTGCGTGCTGTCGCTGGGCGGCGCGACGCTGGTCTTCGGGCTCCTGTTGACGATTCAGACCCTCGCGGCGTCGGTCGCGCCGATCCGCGGGGTGCGCGATGCGCTGCGCCGGGTCGAGGACGGTGATCTGGAGGTGGCGGTCACCGTGTACGACGGCACCGAATTGGGTGAGCTGCAAAGCGGTTTCAACCATATGGTGGCGGGAATGCGTGAGCGCAAACGCATCCGGGACCTGTTCGGCCGCCATGTCGGCCACGATGTCGCGGCGGCGGCGCTGGCCCGCAATCCCGAACTGGGCGGGGAGGAAACCGAAGCCGCGGCGATCTTCGTCGACATCATCGGCTCCACCACCATGACCGCGACCCGCCCGGCGAACGAGATCGTGGCGCTGCTCAATGAATTCTTCGAGATCGTCGTGGACGAGGTGGAGCGCTACGGCGGGCTGTTCAACAAGTTCGAAGGCGATGCGGCCCTAGCCGTGTTCGGCACGCCCGCGCCACTTCTCGATGCCGCCGGAGCGGCGCTGTCCGCCGCGCGGGCCATCCGGTCCCGATTGGTCTACGCCGCCACCGAATTCGACGCGGGTATCGGCATTGCGGCCGGTCGGGTGGTCGCCGGGAATGTCGGCGCGCACCGCCGCTACGAGTTCACCGTCATCGGCGATGCCGTGAACGAGGCCGCCCGGCTGTGCGAACTCGCCAAACAGGACCCGGGCCGGGTGCTCGCCTCGGCGGCCACCGTGCACTCGGCCGACGAGCTCGAGCGCAAGCAGTGGGAGCTCGGCGAGCAGGTCACGCTGCGCGGACGCATCCGCGAGACCCGTCTGGCGCGGCCGAACCCGCTCTGAGCGAAAGATGACGTCGGCCACCAACGTACGTCGTAGATCGGCTCATTGGATATGGTGTTCAGCAGTCGAGTAGCGATCTTGCATACTCATATCCGTCGTGGATGTCTCCTCTTCGCGTCGGCTACGCAGCGGATCGGCAGGCGGGACGACTGTCCTGCGCCGACGCTGCGATTGACCCCGATGCTCGAAAGGCCCCTGAAACACTTATGACGACTCGTTCATCGAGCCCGGCCCTGTCGTTCTCCGCGCTCGGCGTGCGCAAGCCGATCGTCGACGCGCTGGCCGCGAAAGGCATTACCGCACCCAAGCCGATCCAGGCGGCGACGCTGCCCGACGTGCTGGCCGGACACTATGTGCTCGGCCGCGGCCGCACCGGCAGCGGCAAGACCCTCGCCTTCTCCATTCCCCTGGTCGAGCGCCTCGCGGGCGGCAACCGCACCCCCGGCCGCCCCGCGGGCCTGATCCTCGCGCCCACCCGGGAGCTGGTGACCCAGATCGCCGCCGCACTGGAGCCCATGACCGCCGCCTGCGGGCTGAAGGTGACCACCGTCTTCGGCGGCGTCCCGCAGAACCGCCAGGCCAAGGCGCTGCAGGCCGGTGTCGATATCGTCGTGGCCTGCCCGGGCCGCCTCGAGGACCTCATGCAGCAGCGCCTGGTCTCCCTCGACGCCGTCCGCATCACCGTCCTCGACGAGGCCGATCACATGGCCGATCTGGGCTTCCTGCCCGGCGTGACGCGCATCCTCGCCGCCACCCCGGCCGACGGCCAGCGCCTGCTGTTCTCCGCCACCCTCGACAACGGCGTCAACAAGCTGGTCCAGCGCTTCATGCGTAACCCGTTGTCCCACAAGGTGGACGAGGCCCACTCCCCCGTCCCCGACATGACCCACCACGTCTTCGAGGTGACCGGCCCCGACGCCAAGCGCGAGCTCGTCACCGCCCTGGCTTGGGGCACCGGCCGCCGCATCCTGTTCATGCGCACCAAGCACCACGCCCGCCGCCTGGCCAAGCAGCTCACGGCCGTCGGCATCCCCGCCACCGACCTGCACAGCAACCTCTCCCAGGCCGCCCGCGACCGCAATCTCGCCGCCTTCGCCGACGGCACCGCCCGCGTCCTCGTCGCCACCGACGTCGCCGCCCGCGGCGTCCACGTCGACGACGTCCAACTCGTCGTCCACGTCGACCCGCCCGCCGAGCACAAGGCCTACCTGCACCGTTCCGGCCGCACCGCCCGCGCGGGCAGCTCCGGCGACGTGGTCACCCTCGTCCTCCCGGACCAGCGCAAGGACGTCGCCGTCCTCCTCAAAAAAGCCGGTATCGCCGTCGAACCCCAGCGCGTGACCGCCCACTCCGCCCCCGTCACCGCCCTGGTCGGCCCCATCGCACCCCCGACCACGCCCGCCGCGACGAATTCCGAAGCGCGGGAACAGCAGACCGCTCGCCCCGGCCGCCGCGGCAACGGTCAGGCCCGCACCGGCAATGCCCCACGCGCTGGCGGCAGCACCCGTGGCGCGAATGACGGCGGTTCGCGCGGCGCCGGTAATGGCAGCTCCCGCAACACAACCGGCTCCGGAACGCGCCGCACCGGTGGTGGCGGTTCGCGCGGCACCAGCGGCGGCGTGCGCGGCACGACCGGCACCAGCACGCGTGACGCATCCGAAGGCTCACGCGGGGCAGGCGGCGGCAGCCGCCGGGGCACGGGCAACGGCGGCCCGCGCCGCGCGACGTCCGAGGAATTCCGCGGCACGGGCAGCGGGGCCGCCGCCCGGCGCGGCCACACCGACAGCGCGCGCTCGACCGGAGGACGCGCCACCAACCGTCGGGAAGACCGCCCCGCCACCGGATCCGCCACCCGCAGTGCAAGTTCCGGCAGCACCCGTGCACACGCCGGAACCTCCCGCCGTCGCTCCGGCGGCCCCGCCGCCGTCCACGGCGAGCGCTCGGCAACCCCGAGCCAAGGCCGCCGCTGACCTCCGCTGGCCGGGCTCGACCGATTGTTCGGGCCCGGCCAGCGCGCGCACGGCGTCGGAGATGTCTGGCGGCATCGAGTCGAGTTCGGATGCCGGGCAGGCAGACGTCTCGATGGGGCGTTGCCGAGGTCGTCCGAATTTATCCGTAACTGACGGTAGCGTTAAAGCGTCTGCTGTGACACGCTGGATCGGCGATCAGGCGATCACGGGAGGTGTGGGTCAATGGCGACCGAGGTAACCGTTCATGAATCCGGTGAGCAGGGCAGCGATCCGGGGCGGATCACCGCATTTCGGCGGGAGGGGCTGGTGTTTCCGGTCCTGGATTCGGGGCCGATCGGCAGCGAGCCGGTGCTGCTGCTGCACGGGTGGCCGCAGGATTCGCGCAGCTGGGGACCGGTGGCCGCACTGCTGAATCAGGCCGGGTATCGGACGTTTTCGCCGGATCTGCGTGGTGCGCGGGCGAGTGCCGCGCCGCGGTGGCGGTGGCAGTATCGGCTCAATGAGCTGGCCGCAGATGTGCGCGCGATGGTCGATGAGATCGGGCGGCCCGCACATGTGGTCGGCCATGATTGGGGTGCGGCCGCGGCGTGGGCGGCGGCCATCTCGCATCCCGACCGGGTGCTGTCGCTGTCGGCGCTGTCGGTCCCGCATCCGGGGGCGTTCACACGGGCCATGCTCACGAGCAGGCAGTCGGTGGCCTCCTGGTACATGTACTTCTTCCAGCTGCCGCTGATTCCCGAGTTCACGGTGCGCACCGAGCTGTTTCGCCGGTTGCTCCGGCAGACGGGACAATCCGCCGAACATGCTCGCCGCGACGGAGATCGGCTGCGCGACAGGGCGATCGCCCGCGGCGGCCTGCATTGGTATCGCGGCATGCCCTTCTCGTCACCGCGCCTGCTGCGCGGTCGCGTCGCCGTCCCGGTCCTGCAGCTCTGGGGCGACAACGACACCGCAGTACTCGACACCGGAGTGAAGCTGACCGGCCGATATGTCGACGTCCCATTCCGGCTGGAGGTGCTCCCGGGCGTATCGCACTGGATTCCCGAGGAAGCCCCTGAGCTCGTAACCCGGCTGCTGGTGGAGCAATTCGCGGCGGTAGGCCGCAATCACGCCTGACCGGATCCGACCGCATCGCGGCCGCGCCTGGCCCGCATCCACCGGAGCGCCCGGAATGCCAACCAGCCCAACCCGATCAGCAGAATGAAGATCACGACGAACGCGAGCACAGGCACCGCCAGCGCCAGCACGGTGAGCACGAGCGACGTCCCGTCCTCGGCGGTCGACACGACCGGATTACCTACTCCCGCAGTCGTTCCCGTGACGAACGGCCGCACGACCGCCCGCCCCGCATGCACACTGCCCGCCGTTATCGCCCCCAGAACCGCCGCGACAGCGGGCGGCAACTGCGCCGACAGACTCGTCTCGGCCGCGAACAGAATCGCCCCCGAAGCCGGAGCGACGAGCGTCCCGATACCGTGCAGCACCGAATCGAGCGCCGGAATCTTGTCCCCGACAAGGTCGAGCACGAACACGACCCCGATCACGATGAGCGCGGGCGTCGACGACAGCCACCCGTAAGAACTCCCCAGATCAATCCACCCGACCCGATCCGCAATACCCACAACCAGCAGCGGCAACCAGGCATTCAGCCCCGCGGCCCCCGACAACCCGAAGGCCCCGAGCACCGCCGTCACAGCCGAAGTGATCTCCATACCCCCCAGTCTCCCCCGCCCACCCCCACACGAGCGCAAGGCGAGCAGGTAATGATGCAGGTGAATCCCGAGAAGACACCTGCACCAGTACCTGCTGGGCCCTCAGGCAGCGGTCGCGTGGTGGATGATGATGTTCCCGTACGAGTTGTGGGCGATGACCTGGACGAGGTCCTTGTCGGTCGTCGAAGCGACTGGTTGCAGGAGGTTCTGGACGTGGCCGTGCAGGGTGGTCGAATCGACGCGGACTGCGCTGCCCGGACGGATGCCGACCTCGAGTTCGCCCATCGATGTTTCGAGGCGGAGCACTCCGTGTGAGGCTTCGCCGATGCGGATGTCGCCCTTCGCGGTTTTCGCGGTTACGGAACCGCTCGTGCTCTCGACGAGGATGTCTCCCGCGGCGACCTCGAGGTCGCATTCGCCGAGGTCTCCGGCGCCGAGCAGTCGACCCAGTGCGACAGCGCCTTTCAGCCGAGAACCGGACGGCACCTCGATCCGCACCTCGATCGACGCCTTTCCGCCGAACGGCGAGTAGGTCCGCCAGCCTTTCGACGTGGTCACGCTCAGCACCCCATCGGTGAATCCGACGCGCGTCTCCGAGGCGGCCCGCACATCGTCCTTCCTGGCCGGATCGGCAGGCTTGACCTCGACGACGGTGTCGGCGCGGTCGGAAGCGATCACCGTGACATTGCCGCTGAGTACGTCGGCGGTGACAGCGATCGGCTTCGGGGTTTCGTATGTAGGCATGGCTGTACTCCATTGGTCTGAGATCGATTTGGCGTATGAAGGGCCGTCACCGGGCGACAATCCAACTATATGTAGAAGTATACGTATATGCAAGCATGGGGTCTGGTTGTTGCGCGAAGTGTGCTCGAAAGGGCTACGGCCGGGGCTATCCTGAGCCGCGAACGCACAGCCATCGAGGGGTCGCTCGCCGCGGCCGGAGGGTACTCGAGGTGATCGTGGGGATGGGTGAGGTCGTAACGCTCGACCGGCTCCGGCAGGACTTGCGGGAGTTCCCGCGGCTCGCGGAGGCCGGGTACGACCCGGCGGTGATGGATCCGGTGCTACAGGAGCTCGAGAACCTCTGGACCACGTCGATGCTCGGCGTGCGCACGACCACGCATCCGGTAGGACAGCGGCAGCTGAATGTGCGGATGATGAATATCGGTCCGGGTATCGATGCGGTGGGGCGCTGCGGGCGGCCGGCTTGCTGGAGTTCAGCGGCCATCCGATGGAGCGGTTGCTCACCGATATCCCCGCGGCGGTGCCCGCGATCTTCGGCATCGATGTCGGGGTGACCACCGGGCTGGAGAAGGTCTGGCTGATGTTTCCCGAATTGATGAGCGTGGAACGAATACTCGGATTCACCGGCATCCCCGATTCGGCGCGCGCCCACACCGCGCATCTGGAACGCTACGGCGGTCAAATCGCGATAGTCGCACTGGATTTCGCGAATCGCACCATGAATCTGTATTCGCGGGTGTTCGCGCCGGGGCAGCTCACGAGCGCCGATATCACCACCGTGCTGACGGATCTCGACTTCACCGCGGCCACCGATCAGGAATTGAACCTGCTCGGCAACACATTCAATCTGTATCGCACATTCTCCTGGACTTCCCCTGCGATGCAACGCATTTGCTTCCCCGTGTGCTACGAGGCAGCGAACTTCCCCACCCACCTCCACCCCGTCTTCGACCGCTTCGTCTCCAGCGCACCCCATTCCGGCGACGGCCCGCGCCGTTTCACCTTCTACGCCGCATACGGCCCGGCCGACCGCTACTACAAGATCCAGGCCGAATACACCCCGACCGAACGCGTCGTCTTCCCGGGCGGATCCGAACCTCGGGCGCGCTGACGGTCAGTGCCTGCGCATGGTTTCGATGCCCCACGGCTTGCCGCGGCGACGCGCGAAGGGCGGCGTGCGTTCCCAGGTGTCGTTGAGCAGGCTCGGAATATTGTGGTGCTGGACATTGTCGCGATGCCAGGTCGTGGTCATCATCGTGATCCCGAACAGGGCGGTCACGGCGCACACGATCCCGGCGACCATGGCGTACTCGGTATGACCCGAGGCGGCGGCGGTGAGCGTCATCGCCAGCGTTGCCGAAGCAACCAAAATACAGAAATATCCGGACCACGCGGCGAAACGATTCCGCGTGACCCAACGTGGCGTAGTCAACATACTTTCAGGATAGGAGTTCCGAGACCGCTCGCGGGCTGAGAGGAAATAAAATATGGTCGCGCAGAAATCCTCGAAGAACGACACCTCGGCAACATTCTCCGCCGAGGAACGCGCCGCGATGAAAGAGCACGCCGCCGAGCTGAAGAAGGCCGCCCGCCGCGGCACGAAAGCCACCAAGGCCGACGGCGAGCACGACGTCCTCGAAAAGATCGACGAGATGACCGGATCCGACCGCGCCATCGCCGAACGCATCCACGCCATCATCAAGGACGTAGCCCCCGACCTGACCCCCAAGACCTACTACGGCATGCCCGCCTACGCCAAGGACGGCAAGGTCCTCTGCTTCTTCCAATCCGCCGCCAAATTCAACTCCCGCTACGCCACCTTCGGCTTCAACGACACAGCCACCCTCGACGACGGCACCCTCTGGCCAACCGCCTTCGCCATCACCACCCCCACCCCCACCCCCGCCAACGAGGCGCTGATCGCCGACCTCGTGAAGAAGGCGGTCAGCTGACCAGGCCGAGATTGGCGACCAGGCGGCGGACTCGGGATTCGATGTTGTCGCGGATGGCGCGGATTTCGGCGATGTCCTGGCCTGCGGGGTCGGGGAGGGACCATTGTTCGAAGCGGTGGCCGGAGACTATGGGATCGGTATCGCCGCAACCCATGTCGATGACTACGTCGGCGGCGCGCATGAGTTCGTCGGTCCAGGGTTTGGGGAACTCGGCGGTGATGTCTATGCCGCGTTCTGCCATTGCTTCGATCACGAGGGGGTTCACGGCTGTGTCGGGGGCCGAGCCGCCGGACCAGCCGCAGGCGAGGTCGCCGGTGAGATGGGTGAAGAAGCCGAGGGCCATTTGGGAGCGGCCCGCATTGTGGGTGCAGACGAACAGGACGGCCGGGCCCGTTTGCAGCGCAAGGCCTTCCGCTTTCGCTGCGGCGGTCAGGCGCTCCCGGGCGAAACGCTCGGCCAGCGGTTCAGGATGGTCCGACAATACGGCGAGCCGTTCGAACGAGGAGACGAGCATGCGCTCCACGGTGTCGGCATCGAATATTCCGGCGAACTCCGCGGCGAGCCGCGTCGCCGATTCGCGCAGCGCCGCCCGCGGGCCGATCGAATCCGGAGACGATGCGGAGACAGGGTTCTCGACCATCCTCCTACCCCTTCCACCACCGGTAACTCATCAACCACCCTATCGGCTCGCCCGGACGCTCACGACTCGGCGCGCGCCGGGGGCGGCCGTGACACCACCCACAATGCGGCGGTGAGCTCAGGCGATGGGGCCGCGCCGTTCGAGCAGGACGGTGTCGCGCCAGCGCCCGTCCAGGCGGACGATGCGCTCGCGGACGCCGACGGTGCGGAATCCGGCCGAGTGATGCAGGGCGATGGCGGCGCGATTCTCGGGGAAAATCGAATTCTGCAGGGTCCACAGGCCCGCCGCGTCCGCGGCGAGGACCTGGGTGCGTAGCAGCGCCTTGCCGACGCCGCGGCCGCGCATGCCCTCGGCGACGTAGACCGCGGTTTCGGCCACGCTGCTGTAGGACGCACTCGACGAGACCGCGGTGGCGGCGGCCCAGCCGACCACCGCGCCATCGATTTCCGCTACCCAGCGGTGACCGGGCAGCCACTTCTCTTCCAGCACAGCATGATCGGGCACCTCGGTGTCGAAAGTCGCATTGCCGGTGGCGATTCCCTCCGCGTAGATGCGGCGCACCGCATCCCGGTCCGAGTCGACGAGCGCGCGCACGCTCACATCGTCGGGGATATCGGCCGGACAGCAGGGCTGGGGCGGGAGCACGCCCATGACGGCGTCCGCGGCGTGCGGCAGGCCCGTGCAGCAGGCCGGGTTGACCGTGACGACGGTGCTGGTGCGGTCCTTGTGGACCTTGACGAAGCCGACCTCGGCGAGTTTGCGGACATGGTGGGAGACCGTCGGCTGGCCGATGCCGAGCGCCTCGGCGATCTCCCCGATCGTGGCGCCGCTCGCGCGGGTGGCGACGTGGTGCAGCAGGCGCACGCGCGTCGGGTCGGCCAGACAGGCGAACCAGCTCGCGTAGGTGGTGGCATCGGCGACCGGCAGGTTGTTCGCCCGGAAATCGGCGGGCGCGCCCACGACCGGCATGTCCACGGAGGTCATGACAACACTATATCGATAGATATCGATGGTTGCCTTCATCGACGTCCATCGATACAGTTTCAGACAATATCGATGAGCATCGATGAAATGATGCGCTATGAACGGATTGCCCGTGGTGGTTGTGGGTGCCGGGCCGATCGGCCTGGCCGCGGCGGCGGAGTTGCGGGAGCGGGGGCTCACCCCGCTCGTCTTCGAGCGCGGCGCGGCCGCGGGCGCGGCGGTGTTCGAATGGAATCATGTGCGCCTGTTCTCGCGCTGGGGTGAGCTCATCGCTCCGGCCGCGCGGCGACTGCTCGAGGCCGACGGCTGGATAGCTCCGGATCCGGATACCTATCCGACCGGCCGGGAATGGGCCGGGGATTATCTGGCTCCGCTCGCGATGGCCCTCGGCGACACCGTCGTTCACTTCGGCGCGGAAGTGGTCGGCGTGACCCGGCGCGGCCGGGACCGCGTGGTCGACGCCGGACGCGATACCGAACCGCTGACCGTCCATGTGCGCTCGGCCGACGGTGACCAGCGCATTCTCGCGCGGGCGGTGATCGACGCGTCCGGAACCTGGACCGGGCCCAATCCCCTCGGCGGCGACGGGCTGCCCGCGATCGGCGAAACCGCTGCCGCGCAAGCCATCTCGTACCGGGTGCCCGATCTGGACGATCCGCGGGTGCGTGCCCGCTACGCCGGTGCGCACACGGTCGTGGCGGGCAGCGGGCATTCGGCGCTGACCGCCATCGTGGCCCTGGCCGAACTCGCGCGCCAAGCACCCGGCACCACGCTGACCTGGGTCCTGCGCCGCGGCGAGGTCGGAAACACCTTCGGCGGCGGCGATTCCGATGAGCTGCCAGCCCGCGGCGCGCTGGGATCGCGGGCGAAGGCGGCCGTCGATTCCGGTCGGCTCCGGATCGTCACCGGATTCCGCACGGCCGCGGTCGAACCCGCCGCGGACGGACGCGTCGCGCTGGTCGCCGAATCGGGCGCGCGCATCGACGGGGTCGACAGGGTCGTGGTTCTCACCGGCTTCCGCCCCGAGCTGTCGTGGCTGTCGGAGATCCGGCTCGGGCTCGATCCCGTCCTACAGGCCCCGGTGCAGCTCGCGCCGCTGATCGATCCGAATGTGCACTCGTGCGGCACCGTCTATCCGCACGGGGTCCGGGAGTTGTCGCATCCCGAGCCGGGCTTCTATCTCGCCGGAATGAAGAGCTACGGCCGCGCCCCGACCTTCCTCGCCTTGACCGGCTACGAGCAGGTGCGCAGCATTGCCGCCGCGCTGGCCGGAGATCACGAGTCCGCCGCGCGCGTGGAACTCACCCTGCCCGAAACCGGCGTCTGCGGCGGCGCGGGCGTCTTCGACGAGCCCGACGCGCCCGGCAGCGGCGGCTACTGCGGCCCCGTGACGCCCGAACTCATCACGCTCGGCGCGCCGCGCGGCAACGATTGATGCATGACCGATACCGAAACCCCTTCGCAGACCGGCGCTCTCACCCGCTCCGGTCTGCGTCGCGTACTGACCGTACTGTGCCTCACCGAGATCACCAGCTGGGGCATCCTCTACTCCGCGTTCACGGTGCTGGGTGTCGCGATCTCGCGCGATACGGGCTGGTCGCAGCAAACCATTACGGCCGCCTTCTCGATCGGGCAGCTCGCCGCCGCGCTCATCGGCATTCCGATCGGCCGGGTGCTCGACCGGATCGGCCCGCGGATGGTGATGACGGCCGGATCGGTGCTCGGCGCGGTCGCCATGGTCGTGGTGGCCGAGGCGCCTAATCTGATTGCGTTCTATGCCGGTTGGCTCATCGCCGGAATCACGATGGGCGCGGTGCTGTACTCACCCGCATTCGCCGCGCTCACCCGCTGGTGGGGCGCGGAGCGCGTCAAGGCATTGATGATTCTCACCCTGGTCGCGGGCCTGGCCAGTACGGTGTTCGCGCCGCTCACCGCCTTGCTGTCCGAGCGGACCGATTGGCGCACAACCTATCTGGTGCTCGCCGTCGTACTCGCCGCGGTGACCGTGCCCGCGCATTGGCTCGGCTTGCGCGGACCGTGGCCGCATCCCCCGGCCCCCGCGCACGCCGCCCTCGACGATCACGCCGCGATCGTGCGCAGCCGTGGCTTCCTCGCCCTCGTGATCACGCTCTCGCTGAGCGCCTTCACCACGGCCGCCGCGGTGTTCAATCTCGTTCCGCTGCTTCAGGAACGCGGCTTCTCCACCACCCTGGCGGCCGTCGCGCTCGGCCTCGGCGGCATCGGGCAGGTGCTGGGGCGAATCGGCTACCTGCCCATGGCCGCCCGCACGACGGTCACCACCCGCACCGTCGTGATCCTGGTGGCCACCGCCCTCGCCACCGCGCTGCTCGGAATCGGCACCGGCGTGGCGATATTGATCGCCTTCGCGATCGGCTCCGGCCTGATCCGCGGCCTGTTCACCCTCATCCACGCCACCGCGATCACCGACCGTTGGGGCGCAACACATTACGGGCGGCTCAATGGGATCCTGTTCGCTCCGATCATTATCGTCATGGCCCTCGCCCCGTGGGCGGGGACCCTCTTGTCCTCGTGGACCGGCAGTTACGCGCACGCCTACCTGGTGCTGGGCGCCATCACCGCGCTGTCCGTCATCACGGCTTCTCAGGCGGGATAGCTGTGGATCTCGGTGGCCTTGACCGCCGCCCACAGGCGCATACCGGGTTCCAGGCGCAGGTCCGCGACGGCGGCGGAGGTGATATCGGCGAGGACGGGCGGAGCGCCGTCGAGGCGGACTCGGGTGCTGTGCGCGTGTTGTTCCAGGCCCGCCACGGTGACCTGCCAGGTATTGCGTGGGCTGCCGGAGGGGCGTTCGAGGTGCAGGCTGACGGCGGTGGGCGGGAAGGCCAGGAAGACCGGGCCCGACGCCTCGTCGACGACGGTGAGAGCGCCGCCGGACTCGACGCTGACAGTCGTTCCGGCCGCGGTGCCGCGGAAGAGGTTGAGCCCGACCAGGTTCGCGACGTAGTCGGAGCGGGGACGGCGGGCGATATCGGCGGGCGGGCCCTGCTGGACCACGGTGCCGCCGTCGAGGATGACGAGGCGGTCGGCCAGCACCATGGCGTCGAGGGGGTCGTGGGTGACAAGGACGGTATGGCCGGTGTAGTCGCGCAGGTGATGTGCCAGGTCGGCGCGCACCTGTAGGCGGGTGCTGGCGTCCAGGGCGGCGAGGGGTTCGTCGAGCAGCAGCAATTGCGGTTCGGTGGCGAGGGCGCGGGCCAGCGCCACCCGCTGTGCCTGTCCGCCGGAGAGTGCGTGGGGCGTCCTGTGCGCGTGGTCGGCGAGCCCCACCCGGTCGAGCCACTCGGCCGCGCGTGCGCGGGCCTCGGTCCGCCGCATACCGCGCGCCCGCAGCCCGAAGGCGACGTTCTCCAAGGCCGAAAGATGCTGGAACAGCAGGTAATCCTGGAAGACGACGCCGACTTGGCGGCGTTCGGCCGGGACGAATACCGCCGGTGGCTCGTCCCACACCTGGTCGGCCACGGCAATGCGCCCGTCGGTGAGCGGCAGCAGCCCGGCCAGTGCGCGCAGCGCGGTGGTCTTGCCCGCACCGTTCGGGCCGAGCAGCGCGACCACCTCACCCGGCTCGGCGCTCATGGCGATGTCGAGGCGGAATTTCGCCCGCTCGAACCGCAATTCGGCCTTCAGCGTCATACCGCACCTCGAATCCAGCGTTCCCGCAAGGCGACCAGCACGCCCACCGAGACGGTGAGCAGCACCAGGCTCAGCACGATCGCGGCATCCGGATCCGTCTCCAGCGCAAGGTAGACCGCCAGCGGCATGGTCGTCGTCTTACCGGGGAAGTTGCCCGCGAAGGTGATGGTCGCGCCGAATTCGCCCAGGGCCCGCGCCCAGCACAGCACCGCACCCGCGATGACGCCCGGCAGCACCGAGGGCAGGGTGACGCGGCGGAACGTGTACCACGCCGACGCACCCAGCGTCGCGGCCGCTTCCTCGAAACGCGTGTCGGCCGCGCGCAGTGCGCCTTCGACCGAGATCACCAGAAATGGCATGGCCACGAACGCTTCCGCGATGACGACACCGGTGGTGGTGAACGGCAGCGACACGCCGAACCAGTCGTAGAGGTACTGCCCGAGCAGCCCGCGGCGGCCGAACACCAGCAGCAACGCCACGCCGCCCACCACCGGCGGCAGCACCAGCGGCACCGTCACCAGGGCACGCAGGAGCCCGCGCCCAGGCACATCCGCGCGGGCCAGCAGCCACGCCAGCGGAATGCCCAGCAGCAGGCAGATAATGGTCGCCGCACTGGCGCACACCAGTGAAAGCCGCAGTGCCTGACCGACTTCGGCGCTGAACAACCGCTCGCCCATGGTCTGCCAGGGTGCGCGCACCAGCAACCCGATCAACGGCACGATCAAGAAGGCCAGCGCGCACAACGCGGGCAGCACCAGCACGAGCGGTCGCCGTCCCCGCGCTGCCCGCCGCCGCGCCGAAGCTCCGATCACCGGAGCCCCTCGGAGAGGGTGCTGGCGCGGCTCACGGGGTATCGAAGCCCGCGCCGATGAAGACCTGCTTGGCCTGCGCGGACTTGATGAAGTCGACGAACGCGGTCGCGGCCGCCGCATTCGGGGCCTCCTTCAGCGCGGCGATCGGATAGGTGTTGACCGCCTTGGTCGACTCCGGGAAGTCGATGCCCTCGACCTTGTCCCCGGCGGCCTTCACATCGGTGCGGTACACCAGCGCGCCGTCGACCTCACCCAAGGTCACCTTGGTGAGCACGGCCTTCACATCCTGTTCGCGGGTATCGGGCTGCGGGGTGATCCCGGCGATGTCGAAGACCTTCTTGGCCGCGGCCCCGCAGGGCACCTGCTCCGCGCACAGCGCCAGCTTGGGCTCGGTCTTGCCGAAGTCCGCCAGGCCGGTGATCTTCCCCGGATTACCCTTGGGCACCGCGATTTCCAGTCGATTGCTGACGAAAGTCGCTGGCTCTCCGGCGATCTCGCCTGCGACGACCACCTGCTGCATATTCGTCGGCGCCGCGGAGGCGAACACATCCGCGGGCGCGCCCTGCTTGATCTGTTCCGCCAGCGCCGAACTCGCGCCGAAGCTGTACACCACCTTCACACCCGGATGCGCGGCTTCGAAGTCCTTGCCCAGCTTGGTGAAGGTCTCGGTCAGCGAGGCCGCCGCGAATACCGTGACCGTGCCGGTGATCGTGTCCGATCCGGCCGGAGCGCTCCCCTTGTCGTCGGATCCGCATCCGACGAGTCCGGCGGTGACAGCCAGGGCGGCTACGACCGCGCCGAGTGAGCGGAGTGTCTTCATTCCTCGTCAACTTTCTGGTATCTCGACCACGACGTGGGTCGATTTGACCGAGGCCACAGCCACGCTGCCGACCTCGAGACCGAGTTCGTCGACCGATTCGCGGCTGAGCAGCGACACCAGTCGGAACGGTCCTGCCTGCATCTCGACCTGGGCCATCACCGTGTCTTTGACAATGCGGGTCACGATCCCCCGCATCCGGTTCCGGGCCGAGGCCGCGACGGTGACGCCCGGTTCCGGCACTTCGGTATGCGAGGTGCGCAGCACCTCGGCGAGGTCTTCGCCCCACACGCCTTTCCGGCCGTTCTCCAGCCGGATCTCGGCCAGCCGCCCCTGGTCGATCCAGCGCCGCACGGTGTCATCGCTGACACCCAGCAGCGCCGCCGCGTCACTGATCCGTAAGTTCGTCACGGATGGCAGCATATTGCCGCGCGTGCGGCTTGCAAAGCCGGAAAGGTCCCGCGAAAGCGGAGTTGGAGATTCCTCCGATTCACCCCGCGTCCGAGCGGCGTGATCTCGTAGCCGAGCACATTCGGCCGTGCCGAACGATCGATCTACGGGTGACCGATACCGGTTCCGGGACTCGGCAGCAGTTCGGCGATGAGGTCTTCGACCAACGCGCGGATTTCGTCGCGAATGGGCCGCACCGAGTCGACGCCCTTGCCCGCCGGATCCTCGAGCGTCCAGTCGCGGTAGCTCACGCCCGAAAGTACGGGCAGGCGTCACCGCAGCCCATGGTGATGACGATGTCCGAGGTCTGGACCGCATCGGCGGTGAGGATCTTCGGAGACTGATCGGTAATGTCGATGCCGACCTCGAGCATGGCCTCGACGGCGGCCGGATTGATGGATTCCGCAGGCACGCTGCCCGCGGATCGCACCTCGATGGCGGCCCCGGCCAGATGGGTCAGGAAGCCCTGGGCCATCTGGGAGCGACCGGCGTTGTGCACGCAGACGAAGAGCACACTGGGCGTGGAAGCCATTGGCGGGGTGGGCCTTTCAGGTTGCGGGGATTTCCAGCTCGGCGAGCAGGGTGCGGACGCGAGTTTCGATCTGGTCGCGGATGGCGCGGACGACCTCGAGCGGCTGCCCGTTCGGATCGGGCAGTTCCCAATTCTCGTAGCGGCGACCGGGGTAAATGGGGCAGGCGTCGCCGCAGCCCATGGTGACGATGACATCCACGGCGCGCAGGATCTCCTCGGTCCACGGTTTGGGGAATTCGCGGGCAATATCGATGCCGATCGCGGCCATGGCCGCGATGGCGACCGGATTGATCGCGTCGCCGGGTTCGGAACCGCCGGACCAGGCGACGGCGGCGTCACCGGCGAGGTGGGCGAAATGGCCGAGGGCCATCTGCGAGCGACCGGCATTGTGGGTGCACAGGAACAGCACGGTCGGCTTACCGGTCAGGGCCTTGCCTTCGACCTTGGCCAGGGCTTGCAGGCGCTGCCGGGCGAAGCGCTCGGCCAGCAGCGGCAGGAAGTTGAGCACCGTGGCGCGGGAGGCGAATTGGTCGTAGGGGGAGTAGAGGAACTTCTCGATGGTCTCCACGCCGAAGGTTTCGGCGAACTCGGTCTGCAATCGCACCGCGGCCGTCTTGAGCGCCAATTGCTGGTCGATGCTGAGGGTGCCGTGGATCTGATCGATGTGCGGATGGTCGGTCATGGGGTGCTCCGAGGATCGATGAGCGGGTGTTCGGGATGCGGGACGACGACGTTGTCCGCGGCCGCGGACGCACCGGGGTACAAAATCGCGATCAGGCCGAGTCCGATTGCGCCGCCGACTGTTTGGGCCAGGATGAAGGCGGGTACGGAGGCGGGGGCGATTCCGGCGAAGGTGTCGGAGAAGATGCGGCCGATGGTGACGGCCGGGTTGGCGAACGAGGTGGAGCTGGTGAACCAGTACGCCGCGCCGATATACGCGGTGACGGCGGCCGCGGACCAGGCGGCGCGGCCGGAGCGGGCCAGGGCGAATATCACCGCGATCAGCCCGGCGGTGGCGACGGCCTCGCCGAGGAGATGGCTGGTGGTGACGCGGTGGTGGGTGGATATCTGGAGGGCGGCTTGGTCGAACATGGCATTGGCCAGGAGCGCGCCGGTCACGCCGCCGAGGGTTTGAGCGAGGATGTAGGCGATCAGCTCCCGGCCGGACAGACCCGTTCCGGCGCGGCGACCGGCGAGCCAATCCGCGCCGGAGACAACGGGATTGAAGTGCGCGCCGGAGACCGGGCCGAAGATCAGGATGAGCGCCGCGAGGCCGAGGACGGTGGCGATCGAGTTCTGCAGCAGCTGCAATCCGGTCTCACCGGGTGAGAGCTGTTGTGCGGCAATGCCGGAGCCGACCACAACGCACACCAGCAGTGCCGTGCCGACGAATTCGGCCAGCAGGCGGCGGGCGGCGGCGGTCACCGCGCGATCTCGGCCGGGGTCACGCTGTCGAGCAGCTGCGAAAGCTGCCGCAGCGCGGCCGGTTCGATCCGGTAGTAGACCCAGGAGCCGCGCCGCTCACTGCTGAGCAGCCCGGCTTCCCGCAAGACCTTCAGGTGATGGGAGATGGTCGGCTGGCTGACATCGAACCCCTCGGACAGATCGCACACACACGCTTCCTGCCCGGCGCGCCCGGCCACCACGGTCAGAATCCGCAACCGCACCGGATCCGACAGCGCTTTGAAGATCCCCGACAGCTCGGCGGCCACCTCGGCCGATACTGGACGGCGCACGGTGGGCGTGGCCGCACACGGCTCGGTCACATCCGTGATCGGAAACTCCCAATTCGACATGCATCGATATTGATGGCTATCGAATCAGGCCGCAAGCGAACAGTCGGTGAACGCCCCTCAGGCCGCGGCGGCGGTGGCGAGCATCCGGATCACCCGATCCGGATCGTCCACGTCGACGACCAGCCGGGTGAACTCCGACCCGATCACATCGATCTGCACGGCCTGCCCCTGAAAGAGGGTGTCCCAGAATTCCTTGCGCCCCTTGCCGCGGAAGGTTCCCGCCGCGATCACCCCGGGAAAGAACGCTCCGGGCGCGCGCAGCCACGGCGGCCGCAGGTCGACCGGGGCTTCCTCGATCTTGCTGACCTGCGCCAGATCGAAACTCACGTGCTCACGCAAGGCCAGCACCCGATGCGCTCCGGTGACATGCACCGTCACTGTCGTCCCCTCGACTTCCAGCTCTACCATCGCGCACCTCGACTTCTGAGTATCCGTTCACATCCGCAATCCAGGCTGCCGCGCAGTTCTGGCAGCAGCCTGAGCGTCTCCTTCGAGAACTCACAGAAATCCGGCGCTAGTCGACCACGGCCGGTGCGGCGGGCTCTTCATCGGTGGCCGCGGGTTCGGGTCGCAACCGCCGTCCGATCGCCCGGGCGGCCAGCACCGCGACGGCGGCAACGGCCGCGATGACGAGGGCCGGGAGAATCCCGGTGCCCGCCTGATCCGCGGCGGCGGCGATCGGGTTGGGGAAGCCGAGGCGGTCGAAAGCCCAGCCGAGCGCAGCGATAATCACCAGCAGCGAGCCGCCGACGCGGAGGACGGGCTGGGCCCGGGTGGTGGCCAGCACCAGCAGGGGCGGCAGCGCGAGGGCGACCAGGAACAACTGGACGGCCTCGATGCCGAGATTGAAACCGAGCACGCTGATGGCCAGCTGGCTGGTCGACAGGTTCAGTTCGGCCAGCGTGAACGAGAACGCCATGCCGTGAATGAGCCCGAATGTTCCGGCGACGAGGGCTTCCCGGCCGGGGAACAGCGGGCGGATGGCGTGCGCGCCGCCGACCAGGATCGTTCCGGCGATGAGGGTTTCGATGGGACTCGTCGGGAGCTCCACGCGGGTCAGGGCGCTGACCACGAGTGCGACGGAGTGGCCGACGGTGAATGCGATTGTGACAGCGAGGATGTGGCGCACGGCGTGCCGCACGCGGGTGTCCGGTCGCCAGCGACCGGCATTGGCCATCAGCACGGCCGGGAGCAGGAGGGTGAACAGGAACAAGAGGTGGTCGGTGCCCTCGAGAATGTGATGACCACCGAGAATCACCATTCCGGCGAATCCCTGCCAGGCGCTGGCATCGGCCAGATCCACCGACAGCGGTGGCACGGTGAGGGACTCGGCATCCATGCGCACGACGCCGACCTGCCTGGCATCGTCACCGGCCTCGACCTGCCCGGCGCGCCAGTCCTGCCGGACCGCGACAATGGCGGTGTGCGTGGCGACCTGGTGGATGATGGCGTCGTAGCCCAGCACGAAGCGGCGCATATCGACCCCCGGCGGCGGGGTGAGCACCGCGTGGGCGACGAGTTCCTTGTAGGAGCCGAGGGCCGTCTGCTCGGTGTAGTCCAGGCGCAGGTCGCCGATTTCGACGGTCCACGGCACGCCGTCCGGCGTGGCGGCCCGCACATGGTCGCGCAGATAGCTCGCCAGTCCGGCGGCGTCCGCGGCCGACAGGCTGGTACCGGCATTGACGTCGATACCGCTGGCCTCCGCGATATGGGCCGTGGGTATCAGCAATTCGGCCTCGATCGCCGTCTCCCGCACATCGAGCAGGACCTTGCTGCCCGCCATGGGATGCGCCGATGCGCCAATCGGGTTGAACAGCAAGACAATTACCGCACAACCCAGCGCGACCAGCACCCCTCGCAATATTCGTGTCACGGGCCAATGATCCGCAGCCACCAGGTAGGCCCGGATCGGTCGATCGACCTATCTTCGCGACGGAAGCAGCGACACGCGTGAAGGGTTACGGGGCGCGAGCCGATGCGGGTGGCACCCTTGCCGCTGTGACCGATTCGCTGACGATGGCCGCGATCGACACCGTCTCGCAGACGGTGAACTCCTATGCCGCCGCCGCGGCCGGAATGCCGCTGCCCCAGATGACGTGGATGTGGGACTGCTGTTCGCGATTCGCGACGGCCTCGGGCGAGGCGGAGTTCCGGGGCACCGTCCATCCCGACCTACCGGATGCGGAGGCCAGCGCGCAGCTGTTGCAGTGGGCGCGGGCGCTGGACATGGTGGAGTCGATCACCGACCGGGAGGCCGCGGACGGCCGCCGCTCGTTCACCGGAACCATCGGCGCGGCCCGTATCCGATTGACCGCGGTCGTCGAAACCCTCTCCCCCGCAACCGAAACCCAGCCGCTGCTGATCGTGGGCTGACTAGACCGACGCCGCGATGATCGCCACCAGCGGCGGCAGGCTGGAGCCGATGGTGCCGAGCACACTGCCCCATTTGGGCCGCCACAGGCCCAGGAAGTCGGCAATGAGCATGGCGAGGCCGGCGAGCAGCATGTACCAGGAGGCGGTCAGCACCACCGTGCGGCCGACGACCTCGTCGCCGTTGTGCAGGATGATCAGGCCGATTATGGTGCCGACGCCGCCGAGCAGATTGCGGAATCCGACAACGAAGGCCCACATGCGCACATCGGCGACATTCTCGGTGTCGACGTGCAGGATTCTGCGGACGGCGGGGTTGCCGTAGAAGAACATCTCCAGAGGCGCGGCCTCGATATAGGCGACCGCGCCGACGAACGCCGCGATCTGTGCGAGACCGTTCATGACGAGTCCTCGGTTGATAGGCGCCGACGCAGTCCCATCGCAGGTCAGCAGGCTTTCATGCTACCCGCACAAGGTCGTTCACAGCCTCGGTTCCGCGACCTCCGAACATCCGCCACGCCGGATCAGAGCGTGAACACCCGGGCCTCCGGACGCAGCGCCCGCACCGTATTCGAGATCTGCTCGACCAGTTTCCACGGCCGGTCCAGGTCGGTGGTCGCCTTGCCATTGGTGAGGATCGCGCCCGAGAGGCCGCGCGCCGGATCGGCCCACCCGTACTGGGTCGTCAAACCGCTCCGACCGAAATGGGATTCGGTATCGCGGCCGAACTTGGAACGGCGCGCGCCGAGTTCGTACCCGGCCCGGCTCACGCGCCCGGCCGCGCCCGGAATGCGCTTGGCGGGCGCGACCGCCATGCGCAGCGTGTCCGGGCGCATAATGCGCACGCCATCCAATTCGCCACCGCGGGCGAGGATTTCATAGAAGCGGGACAGCTCGGCCGCCGTGGTGACCAGATTCCCGGACGGCAGTTCGGCGGTGAGGAACGCGCGATTGCCCTCCGCGGACATGGCCCCGCCCATCCCTCCGCCGAGGGCCTTGCGCGCTAGATAACCCCACATCCGCGAGGGATTCGGGCCGATCTTGACGCTGGGCACGACCTCATCGACCTGCTCGGGCCGCACCCCGAAATTGGTCCACCGGAATCCCAGCGGTTGCAGGACCTGCTCGCTCAGATGCTCGCGCAGGTGCTTGCCGGTGGCCCGCTGCACCAGCAGCCGCTGGATCAATCCGCTGGTCAGCGCGTGGTACACGCGGAATCGGTTCGGCCCCCAGCTCGGTTTCAGATCCGCCAGCGCCCGCGCGGCGACCTCCTCGTCGACAATGAGCTCGTAGCCCCGATACGGTTTGCTCACGAACGGGACTCCGGCCGAATGCGAGAGCACGTCCTCGATGGTGATGTCCGCTTTCCCATTGGCCGCGAATTCGGGAATGTAGTCGGCGACCCGGTCGTCCATCCGGAAGGCGCCCTGTTCCACGAGCATGACCATCAAGGCCGCCGAAACACCCTTGGCCGTGGAGAATCCGCAAAACGGCATATCAGGGGTGAGCAGAACACGCTCGGTCTCGGGCCCGTCGCCCGGCGCATTACCCCAGCCGTGCCCGATGGCCCGGTTGAGCACGATCTTCCCATTGCGCCGCAGGCACACCTGGATGGCGGGCGTGGTCCCCATCCGGTACCAGGCCCGCACCGATTCCCAGATCGAGTCGACGGCCAGCGGCGTCAGGCCCGCCTCCGACGGATCGTCCTCGGGCCCGACCGTGGTCACCGCGTCGAGATCAGCGGCGATCTTCACCAATGCGACAACTGGAGCATTCACTCGCCCCAGAGTATCCATGCGGACGCTCTATTCGCCGTCGCCCGGGTCCGGGGCGGGTGCGGGCTCGGCGGTACGGGCATCGATCTGCTCGCCCAGATAGCGCAGCACCACCGCGAGCACCGCCGCCGTCGGCACCGCGAGGAAGGCGCCGACAATGCCGTAGAGCGCGCCGCCGACGGTTATGGCCAGCAGCACCACCACCGCGTGCAGCTGCATGCTGCGGCTCTGCAAGACCGGTTGCAGCACATTGCCTTCCAGTTGCTGCACCACCACGATGATGGCCAGCACGATGAGCGCCGTCGTGACGCCCTTGCTGACGAGGGCGACCAGCACCGCAAGCGCGCCCGCCACGAAGGCGCCGACGATCGGGATGAAGCCGCCGAGGAAGGTGAGCACGGTCAGCACCGCCGCGAGCGGAACGCCCAGGATGACCAGGCCGCCGCCGATCAGGACGGCGTCGATCAGGCTGACCAGCGCCTGGGTGCGGATGAAGCCGCCGAGGGTGACCCATATCCGGTTGAGCACCTCTTCGATGTGCCTGCCGCTGCGATTGCCGAGGATCGAGTGCAGCCACGGCATGAGCTTGGGCCCGTCCTTGACGAAGAAGAACGTCAGGACCAGCACCAGGAACAGCGTGACAATGGCCGAGGTGGCAGTGCTGACGCCGGAGAAGACACCGGTGGCGATCCGCTCGGCGCTGGACTGCAGGCGGTCGATGATCGCCTGGACACCCGAATTGAGTTGCTCCTCACCGATATTCAACGGCGGCCCCTGCAACCAATCGCGCACCTTGTTGATGCCCTCGGTGGAGCGGTCGGCCAGTTCCGGCGCCTGATCGACCACCGAGGGCACGATGAGCGCGATGACTCCGGCCAGGATGCCGATGAATCCGACCGTGGTGATCGAGGCCGCCAGCGCGGGCGGCAGACCGCGCGAGGTGAGCCAGCGCGTCGGCGGCCACAGCACGGTGGCGACCACCAGCGCCAGCGCCATGGGTAGCAGCGCCACCCAGAATTTGGCGACCACGAAGCCGAGCACCCACGCGCCCGCCGCAATGGCGACAATGCACAGCGCCCACTTGGCGAGCCAGAGAATGCCCTGCCCGATGACGGCACCCCGGTCGGGCGGTGGGTCCGCCGGTTCGTTCCGGCCGGTTTCGATCTTTGGCTCGCTCACGGAGGACAGTCTGGCACGACCGGGCCGCGGGCTCCCGGAACGCGGACCGATCAGCAGAAGGGTGAGGCGTCGGCGGTGCAGCCGGTGCCGTCGGGCGGGAGCTGACCGGAGAACAGGTAGTCGCGCTTGACCCGTTCGGCGCACGCGCTGGGCACGTACATGCTGCTGTGGCCCGCGCCTTCGACCACGACCACCCGGGCGTCGGCCAGTTGCGCCGCGCCCGCGCGAGCGCCGTCCAGTGGCGTGGCGGGATCGAATCGGCTGTTCAGCACGAGAATCGGGGCGGCGGTCCGGCGATTCCACGGGCCGGTGTAGCGGTCCTGGTCCTGGCCTTGCCAGTAGGCGCACGCCATGACGGAGTAGACCGAGACGCGCCCGAAGTAGGCCACGCGCAAATCCTCCGAGAGCGCGGCGCGGCTGTAGACGGCCGGATCGGTGGGCACCACGCTGTCACTGCACTGGATGGTGTGGAAGGCCTCGGTCCGGTTCCCGGTATAGGCCGCCCCCTCCGCGATGGGCAGAATCCCGGGGAAGGTGGTGCCCGCATCGAACAGGCTCTGCAGCAGCCGGGCGAGATCGGGATACACCGACGGCTGCGACAGGCTCGCCGCCGCATTGATGATCGACGAATAGGTGTGGGACTCACCGTTCACGCGAATCGGCGCCAGGCGCGCCCGTTCGGCCAGCACCCGCCATTTCAGCGCCGGATCGCCCTCGGAGAACGCGCATTTCGGCCCGGCTGCCGAGCACAGGCGCAGGAACTCGTCGAAGGTGGCGGAGATTCCGGCCGCGACGTTCTGCCGGGTATCGAGGGGCACCGTGGCGCCCTGTCCGCCATGGCCGTTCGCGCTGCCCTCGAAGTCGAGGGAGCCGTCGAACACCAGGGCGCGCACCCGGCCCGGGAACATATTGGCGTAGATCGCCCCGAGCTGCGTGCCATAGGAAATGCCGTGATAGGTCAGCTGCGCGTCACCGACCGCGCGCCGCAGCAGCTCCAGATCGCGGGCGGTATTGGCGGTGGAGGCGTGATCCAGGATGGGCCCGGCCAGGGCGCGGCAGCGGTCGGCGAAGTCCTTGGAGTAGGCGAAGAATGCCGCCTCCCCCGAGGCGTCGCCGGGCATATCCGGATAGCCGCCCAGGAAGGCCAGCTGCTCCTCGGTATTCGCGAAGCAGCGTGAGGTCGCGCTCCGGGCCACGCCGCGCGGATCCCACGACACGATGTCGAATCGCGCCCGCAGCTCCGGGGAGAACAGCCACGGCCAGCTCGCCTGCTCCCGCAGCCGGTCCACCCCGGACGCGCCGGGGCCACCGAAATTCACGAACAGCGTGCCGATTCGCGCCGCCGGATCGGCGGCGGGCAGCTTGATGACACCCAGCTCGATCTGCTCACCCAGCGGCTGCCGATAGTCCAGCGGCACCTGCGCATTCGTGCACTCGAACCCGTCGGCGCAGTCCGCCCAGTGCAGCGCAGGCGTTCTCGCCGCCTCGGCCAGCCCGTCGATATAGGTGTCGGCCCCCTCCCCCGCGACCGCCGGAACCGGATTCCCGAGAACCCCCGCACCCACCACCAACCCGAAGGCCACGATCCGGATAAGCTGAAACCTCTTGCGCCCCAACCACGAACCCAAAACCCAAACCTTCCGAGCACACCGACATCAGGCTCTACACATTGCCATACAAGTCGGATATGCCGGATATCTACCTTCTCAAACCAGCGCCGCCCGCGACCGCGCGTACCAGATGACCACCTCTTCGACATACTCCGCCCCCGCCCGGCGCGCGAAGCACATCCGTAGGTTGTCGATGGCTTCCTCGAGTTGCGCGCTCGGCCCCCGATCCGCGAGCGGAATGACCATCGCCTCCCGGGCCCCGATCCCCGGATCCGAAAGCGTCAGCAGTTCCTCAAGATACCGATCCGGCCCCGCCAGCCGCAGTGCCGCCCGCGCACAGGCGTGCACCCGTTTGGGCAACTCGGCACGAATGGCGTCGATATCCCCCTGCCACGCATGCTGCCCCTGCTGCGTCGATTCCACCCGCAACGACCACACGTCGTCGGGGATCCCGAAGTCGGTGATCACCCCTGGCCCAGCCGCTTTCTCGATCGGCGTCACCGGCTTCCCCGCACGCTCGTCCCGCCACGTGCAGAACTCCCAGAACCCGACCGGCGTCACATCCACCGCCAGCCCGAACCGCAACTCCTGCCGCCCACCCGTCCACACCCGCGACACCCGCGTCCGCCCGACCGTCGCCACCCCGCCCTCCCCGACACGCACCCATGTCGGCTCCTCCCCCTCGAACCCGTACGCCTGCAACAACTTCCCCGTCTCACGCATCAGACGCCGCACCGCCGACTCCGGTCTCGCCATCCCAGCAGAGTAGCGGCACAAACCGACAGCACACCGAATCCGCTGCGCCGCAGGCCCGGTCGCGCGCGTCAGTTCACGGGCAGGTCGTGCAGGGCGGCGCGGATGACGCCGAGGAACCAGCGCTGGGCGGCGCCGCGACCCGGGGCGCGGCGGGTGTAGGCGGCGACCTCGACGGGTTCGATGGGCCAGGGCAGCGTGAAGACCCGGACGGGGTGGGTACGGGCCAGGGCGCGGGCCACGCGTTCGGGGACGATGGTGACCAGGTCGCTGTCCTGGACCACATACGGGAGGGTGGCGAAGCGGGTGACCCGCACCGCGACACGGTCTTCGAGACCGTGTTCGTGGAGGGCTTTGCGGGGGCCCGGGTGGCCGGTGACGCCTTCGACGACGATATGGCGTTCGCGGCGCAGGTTGGCGGGGGTGGCGCGGTCCGCGCGCAGCCGCGGATGGTCGGCTGCGACCAATCCCGCGTAGCCCTCGCGGAACAGCGGCGTGCGGGTCAGGCGCGGCGAGTCCAGGACGGGGCTGGCCACGATCGCGTCGACTGCGCCGCGGGACAGGCGGTCGGCGGCGGTGTCGATATCGAAGGCCTCGACGTCCAGGCTGGCCTGTGGGGCGAGAGCGGCCAGGGCGGACAGGATCAGCGGGAGGGTATTGACCTCGCCGAGGTCGGAGAGGCCGAGGGAGAAGCGGGTGGGGCGGCTCGGGTCGAATTCGGTGGCGGCCCCTAGGGTTTCGTCGACTTCGGCAATGGCGGCGCGCAGCGGAGGGTAGAGGCGTTCGGCTTCCGAGCTCGGCACCAGGCCGCCGGGGCCGCGCACGAACAACTCGTCCTGGAGGCGGCGGCGCAGTTTGCCGAGGCCGTAGCTGACCGTGGGCTGGGTGACGCCGAGCAGGTCGGCGGCGGCGGTCACGCTGCGGGTCTCGTAGAGCAGCACGAAGGTTCGGACCAGGTTCAGGTCGAATTCGGCGGCCATCGATCTCCTCTATATAAATCGAAAAATACATCTATTGGATTTCTTCCGTCCGGTCAGCCTACCGTGACTGCCATCACTATTCGGCCCGGCCATAGCCGGGCCGACGCAGCAGAAACGACATCATCATGCAGAAACTGCCGTCGACCGCAGCCATCCTGTGCTGGCTCATCGTCGTGCTGGAGGGTTACGACCTGGTCGTGCTCGGCGCGGTCATTCCCACGCTCATCGAGCAGCACCACATTGGATTCACCGCGGCCCGTGCGACTTTCGCCGCGACCATCTCGCTGGTCGGCGTGGCCATCGGCGCGGTGCTGGTCGGGCCGGTGGCCGACCGGTTCGGACGCCGGAAGGTGCTGCTGGCCGCGATCGCCCTGTTCTCGGTGTTCACCGCGGCGGTCCCGCTGGCCGGATCGGTCGCGGTATTCGGGGCGTTCCGGCTCGTCGCCGGGATCGGGCTGGGCGCGTGCCTGCCGACCGCGCTGACCTTCATTTCCGAGCAGGTGCCGCTCGAGCGGCGCGCGTTCGCCAGCACCATGACCATGACCGGATATCACGCCGGTGCGGTGCTGACCTCCGTGCTCGCACTGCAACTCGTCCCGCGGTGGGAGCCGCTGTTCTATGCCGGGGGCCTGGCCGGAATGCTCCTGCTGCCGGTGCTGTGGGCCAACCTGCCCGAGTCCGAGGCATTCCTGGCCGCCAAGGCCGCGCCCGAGCGGGTGCCCGCGACGGTCGTGCTGGCCCCGCGCTATCTGCGCAGCACGCTCGGCGTCTGGGTGGGTTCGTTCATGGGCCTGCTGCTGGTCTACGGCCTCAATACCTGGCTGCCGAAGCTCATGCGCGATGCCGGATACAACATGTCGACCTCGCTGACGCTGCTATTGGTGCTGAATGTCGGCGCCATCATCGGCCTGGTCGTCGCGGGCAGGCTGGCCGACCGGCGCGGGACGAAACCCATTGTGCTGGTGTGGTTCGCGGCGGCGGCCGTGCTGCTGGCGCTGCTGAGCATCAAGGTGTCGAGCACCGTGCTGCTCAATGCGCTGGTACTGGTGACCGGAATCTTCGTGTTCTCGGCGCAGGTGCTCATCTATGCCTATGTGACGCAGGCGTATCCGGCGGCGGTGCGCACGACCGCGCTCGGACTGACCGCGGGCGTCGGGCGGCTGGGCGCCATCTTCGGACCCACCATTACCGGCTGGCTCATCGTGGCCGGGTCGGCCTATCCGTGGGGCTTCTATTTCTTCGCCGCGGTCGCGGGCCTCGGCCTGCTCGCCATGGCGGCGGTCGCGGGGCTGACAACGAGCTCCGGCGAACCCGTCATCGCCGAATCTTCGAAGGGGCAAACGGTATGAAAACCACTCGGACACAGGTCGCGATCGTCGGCGCGGGACCTGCCGGGTTGATGCTCTCGCATCTGCTGCACCGCTCCGGAATCGAGTCGGTGGTCCTCGATATCCGCACCCACGAGGAGATCGCGACCACCATTCGCGCGGGCATCCTGGAGGCGGGATCGGTTCGGCTGCTGGTGGATTCGGGAGTGTCCGATCGCGTGCTGACCGAGGGCGACCGGCACGACGGCGTGGTGCTGCGCTTCGACGGCGACAACCATCGCATCGACTTCCAGGACCTGGTGGGCGAATCCGTCTGGCTCTACCCGCAGACCGAGGTGTTCATCGACCTGGCCGACCGGCGCAAGACCGACGGCGGTGACGTCCGCTACGGGATTCGCGGTACGGCGGTGGATATGTCGGGCGCGCGGCCAGTGGTGACCTTCGAGGAGGCCGACGGCGGTCCCGCACGGCTCGAAGCCGATCTGGTCGTCGGCGCGGACGGATCCCGCTCCATCTGCCGCCACGCCTTCCCGCAGGGCGCGCGCACCGAATGGTTCCGCGAATACCCCTTCGCCTGGTTCGGTTTCCTCACCGAGGCGCCGCAATCGCATCCGGAGTTGATCTACGCGCGCTCCGAGCACGGCTTCGCCCTGATCAGCCAGCGCACACCGGCCATGCAGCGCATGTACTTCCAGTGCTCCCCCGCCGAACGCCCCGAGGACTGGGACGACGACCGGATCTGGGCCGAAATGCGACGCCGCGTGAACGGCAATGGTTTCGAGCTCCGGGAGGGGCCGATCAGCTCGAAAATGGTGCTGCCGTTCCGGTCCTTCGTCACCGCGCCCATGCGGCACGACCGGATCCTGCTGGCCGGGGACGCGGCACATACCGTGCCACCGACCGGCGCCAAGGGGCTCAACCTCGCCCTCGCGGATGTGCGTGTCCTGCACGAGGTCCTGACCGAGTACTTCGCCGGGGGCGGCGAGCGGGCCCTGGATCACTACACCCCGCGCGTGCTCGATCGCGTATGGAAGGCGCAGCATTTCTCGTACTGGGCGACCACCATGCTGCACGGCATCGAGGGCGCTTCGGATTTCGATATCGAGCGCCAGCGCGCCGAGCTGGCCCTCGTCACCGGATCCCGCCACGGTGCGGCGTTTTTCGCCGAGGGCTATACCGGATGGTCTCGGCGCTGACCGGCCCCCGTGGACCCGTGTCGGTTCTGTCCAAGACAGCGCGGTGACCCCGCCCGTACGCTAACCACCGGCAAGCAAGAGCCGCGCTTTTCTCAGGAGGATGTTGTGACACGGGAACTGGTCTACACGGGCTTCATGTCGCTGGACGGAGTCTTGGACTCCCCGGGTGGCAAGGCGGAGGGTCATCGCAGCGGCGGCTGGGTGATGGAAACCGAATTCGTGCCCGAGGCGTACTCGCTCAAGGGCGAGGAACTCGCGGATACGACGGCGCTCATGTTCGGCCGCGCCAGCTATGAGGCATTCGCCCCGTTCTGGCGTGATTCGGAGGATCACGCCGCGTACAACGAACTGCCCAAGTACGTCGTCTCGGCCAGCCTCACCGAGGACGATCTGATCGAGGGCTGGGGCCCGATCACCATTCTGCGGTCGGCCGAGGAGGTCGCGGCGCTGAAGGAGACCGAGGGCGGCGGCATCTTCATTCACGGCAGCGCCGAACTGGCGCGTCGTCTGGGCGATGCCGATCTGATCGACCGCTACAACCTGCTCGTCTTCCCGGTGCTGCTGGGCGCGGGCAAGAGCCTGTTCAGCCGGGCCGACCGCGATAAGCAGAATCTGCGCCTGCGTGAGTCCGCCACGTACTCCAACGGCGTCGCCAAGCTGATCTACGACGTGGTGCGCTGACCCGGATCGAGCGCGATGACCCCGGCCTCGCCCTCGCGCAGCTGCCGTGCGGTACGGCCGACGTATCGCCGCAGCGCGTCGGCGAGATGGGGCTCGTCGTAATAGCCCAGCTTGTCGATGACATCGCCCGGCGTCTCACCCGAGGTCAGCAGCAGCGCCGCGGTGCGCACCCGCTCGATCTGCCGCACCGCGCCCTGGGTGAGGCCCGTCGTGGCCCGGAAACGCCGCTCGAGCGTGCGCTCGGTGGTCACCGGGCGCTCACCGCGCAACGCCTCGCTGATCAACCGATCGTGGGCGATGACCCCGGCGTGGAAGAGCCGGTTAACCAGCGCCTCGGCATCATCGGGATGCGGTGTCTCCCACTGCGACCCGTCGAGCCAGAAGCGCCGATCGGTCACATCCGGCAACATGATCCCACTGTCGACCAGCGTCGGCGTGGGCACAGCTCGCAATGCGGTCCCCACCGCGAATTCGATACCGACGAAACTCGCATCCTCTGGCACCGGCGCCGTCGCCGTCCCGCTTTCGGGCCCGGTAATGGCCGCATGCGCCCGACCCGCCTGTTCCCAGAACACCAACCCCCACGATCCGGACGCGACCGAGGTCATCTCCGAAACCTGTTCACTGCGGCAGGTCCAGACCGAGGCGATCAAGGGCGAATCCGACGCACGCGTCTCCCACAGCAATCCCACCGCCGAAAGTCTAATCCGGGCAACCGAACCGCGACGACGGCTCGGCGGCCCGGATACTCGACGCTAGGGCCGAGGCTGCGTTATCTCGGTGGCGCGCAGGTTGCGCAAGGTGCCGTCACCGGCGTCGTGCTGGGATCGGTACAGGATCTGGACGTTCACGGTGAGTCCCGCGCCCGGCTCGATGGTGTGCTGGTCGTCGGGGGTGGCGATAAGGACCGATCCGTCGGAGCCGTCCTTGATGACCGTGTACCAGAGGTAATCCCTGCCCACCGGGTTGATTCGGGTCTGCCTGGGTGCGTCGAACGGCCGGACGTCGAAACCTATCTCCCAGTACACCACTCGCTCTTCATTGGCGGCCAGCACCAGGTCGTAGCTGAAGACCCAGCCCTTCGCGTCCTCCGGCCACGACTGGTACCACCCCCCGACGATGATGGGGCTGACGCTGATCGGCGGCAGGGCGACTTCGGTGGTGACCGAGCCCGAATGCCGCTCGGCGGTATTCGCACGCGACGGTGACTTGATCTGACTGGTGCAGATGAGCGAGCCCTCGTATTGCGGGTCGATGGTCCTGGTCAGGGTGATCGTCGCCTTGCTGCCGACGGGCAGATCGAGCGGCACCCAGGGCTCACCCGGCCGGACCAGGAAGCCCTGGCCGCACACGGCCCCGTTCTCACCCCGGCAGGTCGTCTCCAGATCGGTCAGCTCCGGCGGAACGCTCATCTCCACGATCGCGTCGGGGGTGTCGTTGGGGCCGTGGTTCTGTACCTCGATGGTGTAGGCGATCCGGTCTCCCGCCTGGGCCGTCTGCGGGCCGCTCATCTCGAGGGGCATGTTCGCGGGCAGGGTCACGGTGAGGTTCTTGACGCGGTGGGACGCGGTTGCGCTACCGGTGCCCGCGGCGAAGCCGAGCTTGAATGTCTCGGGCAGTGGCGGCTGTCCGGGGGCCCCCGCGAGATCGAATCCGTCGATCAGCAGCGTGCCGTTCGGATTGGCCGTATCGGAATGGCGGACACTGAGCCGACCGCCGACGAGGGTGATCTGAATATGCGCGCCCTCCTCCCACGCCGCGCGGAATCCGCCCGGCACCGCGACGCCGGTCAGCCATCGGAAGCCCTCGTTCCTGCTCCCGGCTCCGCGGACGCCGACGGTATTGGGCCGATGCCCGGGGCCTCCGGTACCGGCGAGGGGCGTGGCGAAGTTCCCGTGATTGTCGAACCCGATACCCACGTACCCGGCGGTGACCCCCGACGACACGATGTTGCCCGAGCCGTCCTTCGTGAAGGAGTAGCCGAGTGCGCCGCCGATCCCGCCGGGCTCTGTCGTCCGCGCCCCGTCGATCAGGTACACGCTGAACCCGTCACCCAGATTGGTGCCCCCTTGACAGGAATAGTCGAAGTCGATGGCCACACCGAGCCTCGACGAGAACGGCTCATCGAGGAAGGCCGTCCCCGCCTGCGACACGGTGTTGGGCGTCAGCTCCAAACTGCCACCGTTCAACCGCGCACTGGGGATCACCCTCCAGTTCGGGTTGTCCGGCGTCTGCTTCGTGAACGATTCAACGATCGGGAATTGCGCTTGCTGGACCGTCTTTTGCGCGTGCATCGTCATGATCGAATCCTTCGGCCTGATACGACTCGGAGTGACAGCGCAGGGCCCGAGCGTGGTCAACGATGATCGAATCACAAAGCCCCACACTACTTTTCGTGATCCAAGAGCCCATCAACCGTAACGCGACACCCCGCACTCCGTGGCCATATCCGCCAGGATCGCATAACTTCCAAACGCACCAACCGGTTCGCGATACACCCTGTCGCACAGGGTTTTTCGGATCAATCGACGCGCCGGACAGTTGGGTCAGTCCAGACCCGCGGCTCGTTGCGCGACGGATTCCAGTTCGGCGCTGTAACGCTCCCAGTCGTGGTCTCCGGTGGGCATATTGTCGTTCCCGGCGCGCAGTCCCGCGGCGCCGTCGATGAGTTCGCGGATGATGTCGGCGTGTCCGGCATGCCGGTTCGTTTCGGCGTTCATGTGCACGAGGATCTGATGCAGGGTGACGGTGCGGCGGTCCTCCGGCCACCAGGGCACCGCGCCTTCGCCGGTGAGATCGAGGCTGTCGATCGTCGCGTCGGAGTGGGCCCAGGCCCGGCGATAGAACGCGATGACGTCGGCCCGCGATTCGTCGGCGGTGGCCCACATATCGGCGGTGGGATCGGCCACGAAATCGTGTTTGGTGAACGGTTCGTCGTTCGGGCGACCGAAGGTGTCACCGAAATAGCCGAACTCGACGGTGCCCAGATGCTTGACCAATCCGAGCAGATTGGTGCCGGTGGGGGTCATGGGACGGCGAATGTCGTACTCGGACAAGCCATCCAGCTTCCACAGCATGGCCTCGCGAGCAATGCGCAGATAGCGATGCAGGTCCGATTTCGGGTCAGAGCCAGTCATATCGAGCACTCTGCCAGCTTGCGCCGACACCGGCAGCGCGGAGAAGTGAGCAGGTCCTCGCGGAGGGACTGGCGAGGACCTGCTCGGTCACGGCGTGCTCGGATTGGAGGAGCCGCCGTGGTCAGATGGGCGTGAAATCCCGGCTGGCAATGTAACTCGGGCGCGGGGATGCGGCGGCGTAGGGGTCCACGAGCGTGTTCTCGACGCTGTTGAACACCAGGAAGATGTTCGAGCGCGGGAAGGGGGTGATGTTGTTGGACGAGCCGTGCATGAGGTTCGAGTCGAAGAGCAGGGCCGAGCCCGCGGGGCCGGTGAACTGGGTGATGCCGTGTTTACCGGCCAGATCGGCGATATCGGCGGGGGTGGGGACGCCGAATTGCTGCTCGCGCAAGGAATCCTGGTAGTGGTCCGCCGGGGTTTCGCCCCGACAGGGGACGAAGGTGCGGTGGGAGCCGGGCATGACCAAGAGACTGCCGTTGTAGGGGTAGTTGTCGGTCAGGGCGATGGACAGGCTGACCGCGCGCGGGGCGGGCATACCGTCTTCGGCGTGCCAGGTCTCGAAGTCCGAATGCCAGTAGAAGCCGGTTCCTTTCATGCCCGGCATGTAGTTGATGCGGGTCTGGTGGAGGTAGACCTCGGAGCCCAGGATCTGGCGGGCCAGTCCGGCGACGCGGCTCTCACGCACGAGCTCGGCGATCATCGGGCTGAGCTTGTGCACCTCGAAGATGGAACGCACTGTGTTCGAGGACTTTTCGATGATCACGCGTTCGTCGAGCCGCAGCTCCGGCTCCCGGCCGAGCCGGTCGATGGCGATCGCGAAGTCGGTGACCTCGTCGGCGTCGAGCAGTCTGTTCACGACCGCGAAGCCGTCGGTGTCGAAATTGGACAGAGCCGGGGTGCCGATCTCGCCCCAGACGGTGCGATCGGTGCGCTCCAGCTGCGGGAGCGATTCCGCGGTGCGGGTCGGGTAACGATCGATGCGGGTGGTGTCGGGCAACGACATTCGTCGGGGACTCCTGTGCTTCGTTACTGGGTGGGTACCGCTACGAGGGGGTAGACGCCGTTCTCGTCATGGACTTCCTGGCCGGTCACCGGCGGATTGAACACGCACAGCATGCGCATGCGGGTCCGCACGTCGAGGCGGTGGCGTTCATGGCCGTTGAGCAGGTACATGGAGCCGGGGCCGAGTTGGTAGGTGACGCCGTTGTCGAGATCGGTGAGCGTGCCTTCGCCTTCGATGAGCCACACCGCCTCGACATGGTTCCGATAGTGGAACTCGTGCACGCTGTCCGCGTCGATGGTGGTCTCGTGGAAGGAGAATCCGACGCCGTCGCCACCGAGGACGATGCGCTTGCTGCGCCAGCCCGCACCCGCCACATCGCGTTCGGTGCCGGTGATTTCCGCTGTGCTGCGCACGATCATGTCAGTGCCCCCGCCCGCCGAAGACCACATCCACCGAGGCGGCCAGGATTTCGAGGCCGTGATCGAGCTCGGCCTCGGTAATGGTCAGCGGCGGCAGCAGTTTCACCACCTCGTCATCGGAGCCGGAGGTCTCCACCAGCAGCCCGTTCTCGAAAGCGGCCTGCGCCACCTTGCCCGCGCGGGAGGCGTCGTCGAAGGCGATGCCGTGCACCAGCCCGCGCCCGCGCACCGACAGCCCGTCGAAGGCGGCGACCACGCCGCTCAGCGCGCGATGCACCCGTTCGCCCTTGACCAGCGTCGCCGATTCCAGCGCATCGCTGCTCCAGTAGTGCTCGAGCGCCACCTGCGCGGTGACGAAGGCCGGATTGTTGCCGCGGAAGGTGCCATTGTGCTCACCCGGCTTCCACTGGTCCAGCTCCGGCTTGAACAGCACCAGCGCCATCGGAAGCCCGTAGCCGCCAATGGATTTGGACAGTGTCACGATATCGGGGGTGATACCGGCGGTCTCGAAGGAGAAGAACGGCCCGGTGCGGCCGCAGCCCATCTGCACATCGTCGACAATGAGCAGAATCTCCCGGGCCGCGCACAGATCCGCCAGTCCGCGTAGCCATTCCGCGCGGGCGACATTCACCCCGCCCTCGCCCTGCACGGTCTCGACAATGACAGCCGCGGGCTTGTCCAGACCGGAGGAACGGTCGTCTAGCGCCCGCGCCATCCACTGGAACGGATCCGGGTCCATATCCGAGAGGTATCCGTCGTAGGGCAGCGAGGTGGCGTGCTGCAACGGCACACCCGCCCCGGCCCGCTTGGCGGCATTGCCCGTGACCGCCAGCGCACCGAGGGTCATACCGTGAAAAGCATTGGTGAAGTTGAGGATCTCGGTCCGCCCGGTCACCTTGCGCGCCAGCTTGAGTGCCGCCTCCACCGCATTCGCCCCGGTCGGCCCCGGGAACTGCACCTTGTAGTCCAGTCCGCGCGGCTCGAGCAGCACGCTGCGCACCGTCTCGAGCAGCCGCCGCTTGGCGACGGTCGACATGTCCAGGGCATGGGTGATGCCGTCCCCGGCGATGTACTCCAGCAGCGCGTCCTTGAGCACCGGATTGTTGTGCCCGTAGTTGAGCGCACCCGCGCCCGCGAAGAAGTCCAGGTAGTCCCGGCCGTTCTCGTCGTGGATCCAGGCGCCGGAGGCGGTCTCGAACACGGTCGGCCAGGAGCGGCAGTAGCCGCGCACATTCGATTCGAGGGCGTCGAAGATCGTCATCTCGGTGGTGGTCATCGGCGAATCTCCTGATCGTTTGCCGGCGCTATGCGGTACAGCAGCTCGGCTTCGTGGTTGTCGGGGAAGTGGCCGGGTGTGAAGAGCGGGGTCCTGGTCATCGCGGACCGGCGACGGCGCGCCAGCGCGCCGAACATGGCGATGGACGCGGTGTTGTCCGGCGAGATGGTGGTCTCGAGCAGCGAAACGCCCTGATCGGCAAGGCTTTCCAGCAGGACGTCGAGCATGGCGACGCCGACCCCGCGACCGCGGAAGGCGTGATCGACGGCGACCTGCCAGACGAACAGCGTGCCGGGCTCCTGCGGGCGCACGTATCCGATGACGAATCCGGCGACCTCACCTCCGATTTCTGCGACGACCGAGGTGGTGGCGAAGTCACGGCACCAAAGCAGATACGCATAGCTCGAATTCGCGTCCAGGACCCGGGAGTCCTTGGCAATGCGCCACATCCGTGCGCCGTCGTCCAGTAACGGATTGCGTACCAGGATCGATGGTTTGGTAGGCGCGGGAAGCAGGGTTTGCTGAGTTATAGCGTGAGAGTTTCTGAATTGTGTCTGCATGACCGATTCAGATTTTCAAAGGAACTTTACGAACTCCCGTGCGAGATCTTTGCGATCTCATGACGATCGCTCTGCACATCGCAGCGATAACCCAGTCCGCGCACGGTGACGACCAGGCGCGGAGCCCCCGGATCGCGCTCGATCTTGGTCCGCAGCCGTCGCACGTGCACGTCCACAATGCGTTCGTCGCCGAAAAACTCGCCGTCCCATACTCGTTCGAGCAGCACGCCGCGACTGAGCACGCGCCCGGCATTGGTGGCCAGCTCGCACAGCAGCCGGAACTCGGTGACGGTCAGATGCAGTGGATCGTCACCGCGCCGCACCAGCCCGCCGTCGGGCGAGAGCACCAGCGGATGCTCCGAATGGTCTTCCAGCACAATCTCTGTCAGCGGTTCGGGCGCATCGTCGGCCCCATTGTCACGCTCCGCCAGCCGCGCCCGGCGGCGCAGCGCCCGCATGCGCGCGGAGATCTCCTTGATGACGAAGGGCTTGCTCACGAAATCGTCGGCCCCCGCTTCCAGCGCGGCCACCACATCGTGGGTGTCGTCGCGCGCGCTGATCACGATGATCGGCACATCGGAATCACGCCGCACCTCCCGGATACAGGTGAAACCGTCCATATCGCCGAGCATGAGATTGACGATCATGACGTCCGGTTCCCCGTGATTGCGCAGATGCTCGAGCGCCGCCTCGACCTCCCAGGCCTCCGCGACGTCGTACCCCTCGCCCTCCATGGCGACCCGGAGCGCCCCGCGGACCCGGTCGTCGTCTTCCACGATCATCAGGTTCGCACCCATAGTCCATCCCTCATCGACAGCCGGACGCGTTCGCGTCCTCGGCGTGCGACATCGGCTGCACGCCGCACACGAAGATAGCGAGTACCCTGTCAGCTAACCGTCAAACCGGAATGTGGGCCTCCGCATGACAGCGAGACCCATGCAATCACGCCCTACCTGCGGTTATATCCATCAGCTACGTGAGCTTTGTTGACGGATTCCTTACGGCGGCATTGCGAACATGTTCCGTCCGACCTCGGTGGTGGCTCATCCGGGCCAGCGCTGCACATCGATGACAAGACAGCAATTTCCCAGCGTCGCCGACGCCGGGCGGATTCACTCGGACTCGGGTAGCCGGTGGCGGCCGCCGGGAGTTCGATGGTCGGGTAATCCACGGCGCGCCGCAGTTCGGCAATGAACGCCTCCACCGATCCGTACCGCGGCAGCACTTCGGCCAGCAGGCGCTGCGCGCTCGTCGCCGTCATCGGGAACCACCTCACCTCGGTTCACAGCGTGAAGGTCTCACCCCGCGATAAGACAGCCACCGGGAGCGCAGGGCGAGACCTTCACCCCTCGATCGGTACCGGCAGCACACCATCTGTCCGGACCGCCGCCCACAGTAACCGCGCCGGGCCGACATGCAGCGCCTGATGAGATGACGAATCGTGCCAACCTTCCGACAGGTAGCGAACCGGTCGCAACTTTTTGGGACGCTCGAGGTGCGCGAAGTTTCGGCATGACCGGTGTCACGGTGCCGAACGAGCGCGGGCGGACTAATTTCGGGAATTAGCGAAATAACGAAGGATGGTGGCGTGCTCGACGAGTGCAAAGCGCTGGCGAACGAGACCCGCTTGCGCATCCTGGAGTGGCTCAAGGAGCCGCAGACGCACTTTCCCCAGCGTGCGGCGGATACGGCCGAGCTCGGCGTGTGCGCGGGGCTCATTCAGCAGAAGGCGGGCGCCTCCGCCTCCACCGTCTCGGCGCATCTGGCGATCCTGCAGCGCGCCGGGTTCCTGAGCGCGACCCGCCGCGGCCAGTGGATGTACTACCGCCGCGACGAGGCCCGCATTCGCGAGTTCACCGCACTCCTGCACGACCGGCTCTGAATCGAAAGGCAGTCCTCCCCATGCCCCCGACGCTGTCCATCCTCGACCTGGCGACCATCGCGCCCGGCCAGAGCGCGCACGAAAGTTTCGGCAACAGCGTGCGATTGGCGCTGGCCGCCGAACGCAGCGGATACCGCCGCGTCTGGTACGCCGAGCACCACAACATGGGCTCCATCGCCTCCAGCGCCACCAGCGTCCTCATCGCCCATATCGCCAACCACACCGAGACCATCCGGCTGGGCGCGGGCGGCATCATGCTGCCCAATCATTCGCCCCTGGTCATCGCCGAGCAGTTCGGCACCCTGGAGACCCTGCACCCCGGCCGCATCGACCTCGGTCTGGGCCGCGCGCCGGGCAGTGACCAGAAGACCATGTACGCGCTGCGCCGCGATCCAGCCTCGGCCGACTCGTTCCCGCAGGACGTCCTCGAACTCCAGGGCTACCTCAGCGGCAACACCCGGGTGCCGGGCGTGAATGCCGTTCCGCGCGCGGACAATATCGTCCCCCTCTACATCCTGGGATCGTCGCTGTTCGGCGCGCAGCTCGCCGCGCACCTGGGCCTCCCCTATGCCTTCGCCTCCCACTTCGCCCCCGACGCCCTGCACCGGGCCGTCGACGTCTACCGCGAAACCTTCCAGCCCTCCGAGCAATTGACCGAGCCCTACGTCATGGCCGGGGTCAATGTCTTCGCCGCGACCGACCGCGACGAGGCCGAGGCCCAGAAGACGATCGCCTACCGCTCCCGCGCCCGCGCCATGATCGCCCGCGGCCCCGCGACGCCCCGCTACACCGATGCCGAGATCGACGCCTTCCTGGCTTCGCCCAATGGCAGTCACCTCATGGCCATGACCAAGTACACCGCCGTCGGCACCCCGGACGAGGTCGACGCCTACCTGGCCGATTTCGCCGCCTCCATCCAGGCGGACGAACTCATCACCGCGCACTACGCCACCGAGATCGCGGACCGCATCCGCTCGGTGGAACTCACCGGCCGCACCCTGGGCGCGACCCACGAGCCGGTCGCCGGATAACTCCGGCGCTCAGGCCAGCAGTTCGCGGACCAGGACGCCGCACCACCACTGTTCGACCTGGTCCGCGGACCAGCCGCGCTCGACGGTCAGGGTCGTGTACACATCGATATTGCACAGGGCGGCATAGATATCCACCGCCGACGGCACATCCAGGCCGTCGCGCAAGGTGCCCGCAGGCCACGCCGAGAACACCTGTACGCGCGTCCGGTCTCCGGCCGCGCGCCCGTCCCGATACGCTTGGGCCAGTTCGGGTTCGGTGCGACCGGCCTCGCGCACCAGCACGATCACCGCACCCGCGCGCTCGAACAGGCGGCGGTCGTATCCGGCGACGGCGGCCAGCTGCCGCCGCGGACTGTCCGCCTCCGCCTCGAGCTCGGCGATCATCTGCGGCAGATCCGCCGATAGATCCGCCGCATCCACCAGGGCCCTGGTCAATCCGGATTTGTTCCCGTAGGCGGTGTACACCGTGGGCACCGAGACCCCCGCCGCGCGCGCCACATCGCGCACCGTCGTGGCCGTCCAGCCATTGGCCACGAACAGTTTTCGCGCCGCCCCGGCGATCTCCGCACTCGTCTGCTTGGCCTGCGCCGCCCGGCGCAACGAGTCGTAGCGGCGCCGCTCCGGCTCCGGATCCATCTCTTCCTCTTTTTGTTTTACGATGCTTATATTGAATACATGATAGAGAAAACTGCCGGGGCGGGCGGTTGGCCCTTCACCCGCATCGGCGGTCTGGCCGCCATCGGCTTCGCCCTGATCATCCTCGGCGCCAATCTGCTTCTGCTGCCCAGCGATCCGCCTCGAACCGGCGCGGAGATCGACACCGTCGCCGCATACTTCACCGACCACGGCGATTTCTCCAGTGCGACAATGGCGATCGTCCCGCTGGCGTGGGCGCTGGCCACGGTGTTCGGCGCGAGTGCCGTCGCGGCCTGCCGGTCCGTCGAGTACCGAACCGGATCCGCCTGGGCCCTGGTGGGTTTCGCCGGATTGCTGTTGCAGAACGGCGCGTTCGCCCTCGTCGTCGCCCTCCGCATGGCGCTCACCGCGACTCCCGACCACACAATGCAGGCCATCGCGGGCCTGTGGACCCTGCACGATGCGATCTTCGGTCTGAACAGCACCTTCCTCGCACTGGCCCTGCTCGGCCTCTCCCTCGCCGGGCGCGGCGCGGGCCTGCTGCAGCCCTGGCACGCCACGCTCGGACTGATCGCGGCCGCAGGACAGTTCACGTCGGCCCTGCTCACGCCCGTACTGATCGACCGGGGCGGGCCGCTCACCCTGATCGGGCTGATCAGCTGGTTGATGTGGGTCGTGTGGCTGATCGCCTACGGCCTCACCCTGTTCCGGCTGCCGACCGCGGCCGCGGCGGCTCAGACCAGGTAATAGGTCAGGAGCGGGGCCGCCTCGACCGGATGCCGGGCGTCGATGCCCTGATTGATCGGCCGGAATCGCCATCCGCTCACGCGGTCCAGCGCACCCAGCACCAGACCGCTGCTCGGCAGGCCGCTCAGTTCGCTGCGCGCGATCTCGGTGCTCGACACCTGGTCGACGACCCGGCAGTAGGCATTGCGGATCTCGGCGAAGGACTGGCCGGTGTAGCAGGTGACGAGGAACAGCACCGTCGTGACGGCCGGTGAGAGCCGGGTGAGGTCCACGGAGATGATCTCGTTGTCGCCCCGGCCTTCGCCGGTGATGCTGTCGCCGTGATGGCGCACCGCGCCGTCGGCGGAGTTCAACTGCTCGTGATAGACGACATCGACGAGGCTGTCGGCGCTGAACAGGAAGGCTGCGACATTCAGATCGATATCCGGCGCCCAGCGGCCCCGCGCGGGATCCCAGCCCAGTCCCACCGTGAGATATTCGGGGCTCGCGTCGCGATCGTCGCGGAACGCGTTGGACACCACGTGATTTCCTTCCGCCAGGGCTGTACCCGTAAAGATGCCGTATGGATCCGGCACATGCAAACCGCCTCGCGCAGCGACCGGCAGGTTTGTGTGATTGCCGAAGATGCTTCGGTTGATCTACCCGGATCGGACAGCAATCCGCTGGAATGAATGATGAACGTCCAGTTCAAAGAATATTCTTCAGCACTATAGCGCTCATTCCGCATAATCTTCATACTTCTCACCAGCACCGGCAGGACCTGCCGGTTTCAGTCGACATGACTCCGAGGAGCGTGAAATGAAGGTCGGAATCCCCCGCGAGGTCAAAAACCACGAGTACCGGGTTGCCTGCACCCCCGCCGGTGTGCGCGAACTGGTCTCGCGCGGGCACGAGGTGTACATCGAAACCGGCGCGGGCGCCGGGTCCACCTTCGAGGACGACGCCTACCGCTACGCCGGTGCGCGGGTGCTGGATACCGCCGACGAGGTGTGGGGCATCGCGGATCTGGTGCTCAAGGTGAAAGAACCCGTCGCCGAAGAGTATTCGCGCATGCGCGCGGGCCAGACCCTGTTCACCTACCTGCACCTGGCGGCGTCGAAGGAATGCACCGACGCGCTGCTGGCCTCCGGCATCACCTCCATCGCCTACGAGACGGTCACCGGCCGCGACGGCTCGCTGCCGCTGCTCGCGCCCATGAGCGAGGTCGCCGGACGGCTTGCGCCGCAGGCGGGTTCGTACCATCTCATGCGCAGCGGCGGCGGCCGCGGCGTGCTCATGGGCGGCGTGCCGGGTGTGCGCCCGGCGAATGTGGTGGTCCTCGGCGCGGGCGTGTCCGGGCGCAATGCGATCGCGGCGGCGCACGGTATGCACGCCTCGGTCACGGTGCTGGATCTCAATATCGCCCGGCTGCGCGAGATCGACGATCTGTACCACGGCCAGGTGCGCACCGTCATGTCCAACCGCCACGAGGTGGAGACCCTGGTCCGCGAGGCCGATCTGGTGATCGGCGCGGTGCTGGTGCCGGGCGCGAAGGCTCCCACCCTGGTGTCCAATGACCTTGTCGCCCAGATGAAGCCGGGCTCGGTGCTGGTGGATATCGCCATCGATCAGGGCGGCTGCTTCGCCGACTCGCGGCCGACCACGCACGAGGACCCGACCTACCGGGTACACGATTCGATCTTCTACTGCGTGGCGAACATGCCCGGCGCGGTGCCGCACACCTCGACGGTGGCGCTCACCAATGCCACGCTCCCCTACGCCATCGCCCTGGCCGAACAGGGCTGGCAGGCCGCGACCGCAGCGGACCCGGGTCTGGCCGCCGGTCTGAGCACCCACAATGGCGTGCTGCTGAACGAATCCGTCGCCGTCGCACACGGTTACACCGCGCAGCACCTGGTCGTCTGAGCCTCCGGGCGGGCGGCGTCAGGAGATGGACTGCCGCCCGCCGGGTCGCACGTGCTCGAAGATGAGGATGGTCTCGGTCGAGGCCACCGCCGGGTGCGCGCTGAGGTTCTCCAGGACGAATCCGCGCAGTTGCGTGGAGTCGGCGGTGGCGACGTGGATCAGGTAATCGTCCGCTCCCGCAATGAAATACACATTCTCGACCACGGGCAGCGCCGCCATCTGCTCACCGAAGGCGGCGAGGTTGTTGCGCGCCTCCGCGGTCACCCGGATGGCGATCATGGCCTGTAGCGCGCGGCCCAGGGCGGCCGGATCGATATCGGCGTGGAAGCCCCGGATCACGCCGCGCTCGATCAGGCCGCGCACTCGCCCCAGACAGGTCGACGGCGCGATTCCGGCCACGGCGGCGAGCGCATTGTTGGTGATGCGGCCGTCGCGCGACAGCTCGGCCACCAGCACCCGGTCGATATCGTCGATCGGGGCGGGTGGCCGAGGCGGTTCGACCGGTCGCGCGGTGGTCGAAGGCGGTTTCGTCACACTTCGACTGTATCGAAGAATATTCCGCGAACAGGCCGTCGGCCGGATTGATCTTCAGTCCGGCCGACGGTCGTGTCAGCAGCTGGTCGGCACCGGATCGCCGCGGAATCGGGATTCCACGTATTCCCAGGCGTCCGGAAAGCCCGCCACCGCGGTCGTCATGTGCTCGGCGATGTCGCACAGGCGATGTGGTGCGCTGGGTCACCGGCAGCGACGGCTGCGCGCAGTTGCAGTATCTCGGCCGGACCGATGCGCAGGTCAAGATTCGCGGGTTCCGGGTGGAGCTCGGTGAGGTCGATGCAATGCTCGCGGGTGCGGATTCGGTCGCCTTCGCCACCACGGTGGTGCGGCGGCTGCCCAGCGGCGTCGATGGGCTCGTCTCCTATGTGGTGCCCGCGCGGAATCGAATGTCGATGTCGCGGCGCTGCTGGAGCGCGCGCGGCAAGTGCTGCCCCGGCATGCGGTGCCCGCGGCGGTCATGGCCATCGACGGCATTCCGCTGACACCGGTGGGCAAGCTGGATCACACGGCCTTGCCCGCGCCGGTGCTGACGGCTCGCGAGTATCGGGATCCGGTGACGCCTACCGAGCGGACCGTGGCATCGGTCTTCGCGGACCTGCTCGGCTCGCCGCGGGTGAGTGCGGACGACGACTTCTTCGAGCTGGGCGGCAATTCGCTGCTCGCCACACGGGTGGCGGCGCGATTGCGGGCGGCGCTGGGCACGCGGGTGGCGGCGCGGACCGTCTTCGAGTATCCCACCGTGACGGCCTTGGCGGCCGCGGTGGACGAGCTCGCCACCGCGCCCGCGCGATATGTGCCGTTGACGCCACGCGAGCGGGGCGAGCACGTGCCGTTGCCGCTGGCGCAGCAGCGGATGTGGTTCCTGGCCCGGCTGGATCCGGAATCGGACGCGCACAATATCCCCGTAGCACTGCGCCTTTCGGGTGGCGTGTGCATCGATGCACTCGATGCGGCCATGCGGGACGTGCTGGAACGGCACGAAGTGCTGCGCACCGTATATCCCGAGTACGAGGGCAGCGGATATCAGCGCATCCTGCCCGCCGCGCAGGTGGCGCTCGATATGACGCCCGTCCCCACAACCGAATCCGCGCTGCGCGAGGACCTGATCGAGTTCATGGGCGCGGGATTCGATGTGACCGAAGAGGTGCCGCTGCGTCTCCGGCTGTTCCAGCTTGCCGACGCCGAATTCGTGCTGGCGCTGGTGATCCACCACATCGCGGCGGACGGCACTTCGCTGGCGCCGCTGACCCGCGATCTCATGGTCGCCTATCGAGCCCGCACGCAGGGCATTGCACCGGAGTGGACGCCATTGCCGGTGCAATACGCGGATTTCGCCATCTGGCAGCGCGAAGTGCTCGGTGCGGCAGCGGATCCGGAGTCACTGCTGACCGAACAGCTGCGGTACTGGCGGGAACACCTCGCGGGATTGCCGCCGCTGCTCGAACTGCCCGCCGACCGGGCGCGCCCGCCGGTCGTGAGCAATCGCGGTGCGGCACAGGAATTTCACATCGACGCGGAATTGCATCGCATGCTGAAACAGTTCGCGGCCGATCGCGACGCCACCCTGTTCATGGTGGTGCACGCGGCGCTGGCCGTACTGCTGGCCCGAGTGTCCGGCACGAGCGACATTGCGATCGGCACACCGGTCGCCGGGCGCGCCGAACAAGAACTCGACGATCTCGTCGGCATGTTCGTCAACACCGTCGTCCTCCGCACACGCACAGACGTTTCGGAGAGTTTCGCGCACCTCGTCGATCGCGTCCGCGACAGCGATCTGAGCGCCTTCGCACATGCCGACATTCCCTTCGAACGCCTGGTCGCCGAGCTCGACCCGCCACGCAGCCAGGCGCATCATCCGCTGTTCCAGGTGGCGTTGTCCTTCCAGAACTTCCAGAGCCAGGAACTACGGCTCCCGGACCTGATCGTCACTCCGCTCGAACTGGGCGAGGCCATCTCGCCGGTCGACCTGCAATTGACCGTGGTCCCGCCCGCGGACTCTGACTGCGCGGCGGGCCTGTTCTGTTCCTGGCGGTACGCGACGGACCTGTTCGACGCCGCGACGGTCGACGAGATGAGCCGCCGACTGCTCACGCTGCTGCGCGCCGCCGTGTCCGAACCGCAGCGCCCCATCGGCGATCTGCCCCTGCTGGACCAGCCGGAGCAGGCCGCCCAGCTGGCCTCGTCGACCGGGCAGCATCGCACCCCAGCGCACCGCTTACTACTCGACGGTTTCACCGCGCAGGCACGGCGCTCCCCCGCATCACCTGCGGTGACCTGCGGCGACGAGTCCCTCACGTACGGCCAACTGGCCGAACGCGTGAACCGTCTGGCCCGCAAGCTCATCGCTCTGGGCGCGGGCCCCGGCGCCACCGTCGGCCTCGCCATGCGCCCCGGACCGGACCTGGTCACCGGCATGTACGCGATCGTCCAGGCCGGTGCGGCCTACGTGCCGATCGATCCCGCCCAACCCGCCGCCCGCACCCTCGACATCCTGGCCACCGCCGACCCGATCTGCGTCCTGACCGACGATCACGCACTCGAACTCGCTGACCGGCCGACCACCCATTTCGATGATGTCGCGAATCCCACTGCCCTATCCGCGTTCTCGGATGCTCCCCTGACCGACGCCGATCGGCTCCGCCCACTGCGCGAGCAGGACCTGGCCTACGTGATCTTCACATCCGGCTCCACCGGCCGCCCCAAGGGCGTCGGCATTCCACACACCGCCATCGTCAACCACCTCTCCTTCCTCACCTCGGAATACCAACTCACCGAGGCCGATACCTTCCTCCAGTCGGTCCCGTTCACCTTCGACGCGTCCCTGATCGGCTACGCCGCCCCACTGAGCGTCGGCGCACACCTGGTCATCGCCGCCCCCGAGGAGCGCACGGATCCCGGCCTCCTGGCCCGACTGATCGCCCACCGACAGGTGACGACGACGGTGTCCGTCCCGTCACTACTCGACGTCCTGCTGGATTCCGCCGCACCCGAGTCCCTCTCCTCACTCCGCGCAGTCTGGGTAGGCGGCGAGCCACTCCCCGCCGCAACAATCGCCCGGTTCACCGCCGCCTCCCCGGCACGCTTGCACAACCTGTACGGGCCGACGGAGGCAACGGTCTCCATTACGGGCGCTGACGTCACCGACCTGGGCACCGCACCAACCGAAGCCGACTCGGAGACGAACGGCGATGTCGAAACGACCGGTGGCGGATCGGTGCCGATCGGCCTCCCGCATTGGAACAGCCGGGCCTATGTGCTCGACGGACGCCTGCATCCGGTGCCGCCGGGTACGCCTGGCGAGCTGTATCTGGCTGGGGCGCAGCTGGCGCGCGGCTATCTGCGCCAAACCGAGCGCACTGCGGTGCGTTTCGCTGCGGACCCGTTCGGGCCTGCGGGTGCGCGGATGTATCGCACCGGTGATCTGGTGCGCCGCAACCGAACCGGTGCGCTGGAGTATCTCGGCCGCACCGACGTCCAATTGAAGCTGCGCGGGCAGCGTATCGAGCCCGGAGAAATCAAAGCCGCCCTGCGTGCGCATCCGGCGGTCACCTGTGCGGCCGTCACGGTGCGCCGCGAACAGCTCATCGGCTACGTCCGCGCCACCGGCGCGGTCGATACCGCTGAAGTGCTGGATTCGCTGCAAAACCGGTTGCCCGGCTACATGATTCCAGCGCACCTGATGGTCGTGGACGAATTCCCGCTCGGTGCGACCGGCAAGCTCGATCGCGCCGCGCTGCCCGATCCGCAGATGCCGGACCGCGAGTACCGGGCACCGGTCACCGCCGATGAGCGGGCCGTGGCCGAGGTCTTCGCCACCGCGCTCGGCGTCGATCAGGTCGGACTCGACGACGACTTCTTCAGGCTCGGCGGCAATTCGCTGTCGGCGGTGCGGGTGCGCGCAGCGCTCGCCGAACGTCTCGGGATTCCGGTGCCGTTGCGGCACTTGTTCGCTCACTCGACGGTCTCGCAGCTCGCCCTCGCGTTGCGGCGCGATACAGCGGAGACCAGCGGGCCCGATCCGCGCGCCGATACGGTGCTCGAGGAGGCCATCACTGTGGCAGGATGCCTTCCCCCGCGCTCCGATGCGCCCGAGGCCGTCTTGCTCACCGGCGCAACCGGATTCCTCGGTGCATTCCTGCTGCGCGAGCTGCTCCGGCAGACATCGGCCACGATCTACTGCCTGGTTCGGGCCGCCGACAGTGCGGCAGCCCATGCCCGGATACTTGCCGCCGCGGCGCGGTATCGGATCGACCTGTCCGGGAGCGACGACCGAATCATCGCCATCCCAGGCGATCTCGCGAAACCTCGGCTCGGCCTCGGCCCGCAGCAGTTCGACCGGCTTGCCGAGCGGATCGACGTGATCTACCACAATGGCGCGCTGGTCAACCATCTCGAACCGTACGACCGGATGCGCGCCGCGAATGTCGCGGGCACCACGGAGGTACTCCGGTTGGCCACCACTACCCGGGTGAAACCGGTGCGCTACGTGTCGACCAGCTCATCCCCGCAGACCATCGACGTGCCGTCCGGCCTGCCCGGTTACGTCCTGACCAAGTGGGTGGCCGAGCGACTCGTCCGCTCCGGTGCGGAACGCGGCATTCCGACCACGATCTACCGTCCCGGCCTGATCACCGGCGATTCCCGCACCGGCGCGGCCGGAACCGACGACGCCTGGTGGACGATGCTGCGCTCCATGCTCGTCATCGGCTCCGCGCCGGATCTCACCGGTGCGGAGATCGCCATGCTGCCGGTCGATCACGTCGCCGCGGCCATCGTGGCGGCGGCACACCGCGCGCCTGCGCTCGGGGTGGCCGTGGACCTCGCGCCGCGCAGGGCGCTTCCGCTGCGAGCCATCGTGGACGAGGTCCGTCGTCGTGGCTACCCATTGGATCTGATTGCGCCCGAACAGTTCCCGGAGGCGCTGACCACTGCTGCCGAGCAGCGCATCGCCACCGGTGACGAATCACTGTCCCGGGCCGCGGCTTTGAGCACCAACTACGCCACGACCGGCGAGGCCGAGGACACGACTTCCGATATGGTCCCCGACCAGTCGGTCACGCACGTCCCCGGCGTCGACACCGCGGTACTGACCCGCTATTTCGATTTCTTCATCGAGACCGGATTCTTCCCGACCGCCCCGAGCCCGTAATCCGCACCGGAGATCGCTTCGGGCTCCAGCGTTTCCGGATGAGTCAAGCGCAGCAGCCGCCGCTCCAGCCAGTCCGGAAGCCACCAGTTCGCCCGCCCTAGCAACGCCATGGTCGCGGGCACCAGCACCATCCGCACGATGGTCGCGTCGAGCAGGATCGCCGTCGCCAAGCCGAGGCCCATCATGGCCACCATCGGTGACGGGTTGACGACGAGGCCCATGAACACCGCGGTCATGATCAGGGCGGCGGCCGTGATGACCCGCCCGGTGCCCGAGATGCCCCGCGCCACCGATTCGGCATTGTCCCCGGTGGCGTCGTACTCCTCCCGGATGCGCGAGAGCAGGAACACCTCGTAGTCCATCGACAGCCCGAACAGCGCAGCGAAGGCGATCACCGGTATCGGCGAAGCGATCCGATAGGTGTCCTCGAGCCCGAACAGCCCGGCGCACCAGCCCCATTGGAAGACGGCGACCAAAACGCCGTAGGCGCCGCCGATGGACAACAGGTTCATGACCACCGCCTTCAGCGGCACCAACAGCGAGCGGAAAACGATGAGCAGCAACAGAAACGACGTCACGAGGATCGCAGCCACGAAAACCGGCAGCGTGTCATCGAGCTGCCGCGTGAGATCGTCGGTCATCGCGGTCATCCCCGCCACCGCGACATTGTCCGGTACGAGATCGCGTATGCGCGTGAGTGTTTCGCCGGTAGCAGGATCCGAAGGCCCGGTGGTGGGCCGAACAGGGATAACCACGGCATCCCCACCGGGCGCCGACTGCACCGCACCCACCTGTTCGATCCCCGGATCGGCCGCGATCCGCGCCCCCAACTCCGCCAAACCCATGCCATCCACCCCTGCCCGCCGCAGATCCACGACAACCAGCAACGGCCCGTTCACCCCCGGCCCGAACCCTTCCACCAGCAAGTCGTATGCCCGCCGATGACTGGCCCGGGTCGTATCATCCCCCGCATCCGGAAACCCGGTTTCCATCCACAGCGTCGGCGTAGCCAACCCCACCAATACCGCCCCGGCAACCAGCAGATAGGGCCACGGCCGCCCCGCCACCCGATGCGCGAACCGCCACCATCCCGTCCGCATCACCGGACCGCTCACCTGCGTCTCCGGGGTCCCGCCATTCGACGCCGGTGGCACTGCCCTGGATGCCGAAATCCCTGCCCTCGACATCGGAGTCGTGGCCCGCGCCGACCGAGCTACCGCCCGCCGCTGACGCCAACCCACCCGGCCCGCATCGATTCGATCGCCGAGCAGCGCCAGCAGTGCGGGGAGCAGAGTGAGGGCGGCGGCGATGGCGATCAGCACCACCAGTGCGGTGGCGAACCCGATCGAGGTGAGCAGCCCGACTCCGGTCAAGCCCAGGGCCGCCATGGCCAGCACCACGGTGCCACCCGAGAACACCACGACCGCACCGGAGGAGCTCATGGCCAGCGACAGCGCGACCGCATTGCCCTGGCCCGCCATCCGATGCTCGCGATACCTGGTCACGATGAACAGGGCGTAATCGATGCCGACCCCCAGCCCGATCATCGCGGCAATCGTCGGCGCCGACGTCGACACATCCATCGCATTGGCCAGCAGCACAACGCCGCCGAGCCCCACCGCGACCGCCGCCACGGCGATCACGATCGGAACCAGGGCGGCCACAACGGTACCGAGCACGACGAGCAGCACCACCACGGCCGCCAACAAACCCACCGCCTCGATTCCCGACGTCTCAGCCTCGGCATTCACGAACGCGGCATCCCCGCCCAACTCGGCGACCAGCCCCGCCTCGCGCGCCGGATCCATGGCTTCGGCGAGCACAGACAGCACAGCCGCGCCCAACTCCGTCACGGCCACATCGAAAACGATCTCGGAATACCCGATCCGTCCATCGGCCGAAACCGTGCCCGCCGCAAACGGATCCATCACCCCCGCAACGTGGTCCACTTCCGACAGGCGCTCCACCGCAGCAACGACAGCATCCCGGTCCTGATCCAACCGCTCCCCGGGCGCAGCCGCGAATACAGCCATGGTGCTCCCCCGCGCCGCCTCGGGAACCCGCTCCTCCAGCAACCCCAGCGCCGTCTCACTCTGACTCCCGGGCGCGATGAAGTCGTCGGCAAACGAGCCCCCGACAGTCCCGGCCAAGGCCAGCAGCAGCGCAAGCATTGCCGCCCAGCTCCCCAGCGTGCGCCACGGCCGGCGCGCGGCCGCATCACCGATGCGACGAGTGAATCGGTTCATGATCGTGTTCTCCCTCTAATCTCCCGGCAACCCGGCGTCCAGCCCCAAGGCGCACAACCTGACCCGCAGCACCACCCCGCGACGCCCCGGCAGCCCGCGGCAGATCCGCTGTTCGACACCGCAGCAGCGCGGTAGCGCGCCAACATCACTGCACCGCAGCTCTGCGGTGCGACGCCCCGGCCCGCACCTCGCAGCGCCGTTGCATGACGCGGCGGTGTCGGAGCACACCGGCGCGACACACCAACGCTGTGGAACAGCAGTGCGGCGGAGCAGAAGTGCGGGTTCGGCTCCGGTGGTCAATGGCCCTCGCGGTCGAGCGGGCGGTCGCCAGCCGGAAGGTGGCTCCGGCCTCCGCCGCGAGACGGGTTCCGACATGGGGATCCGGCGGGCTGATCCGCCGTGCGGCGATCATGGAATCCGTCTCATGGCGGGTGATCGTGCGTGTGACTGCGCGTACGGTGAGGCCGTGCCTGCTGACGTCTCACCGACCGGGCTGCCGGTCGGCCATCGGCGGGCCGCCACGAACGGTTCGCTGTCCCCGGATGCGCCTGTTGTGGCCGGAGCTCGCGGTTTTCGGGGTCCGTTCGCCCGGTGGCCGCGGGTCGCGGATGCGGTGCTCGCGGTCGTGGCCTTGCTGGCGACGGTGTTTCTCGTGGAGGGGCCCGGGGATTCGCTGCACTGGCGCGCGCTCGGTGCGGTATCACCGCTCGTGCTGGTGGTTTTCGTGGCGGCGAATGCCGCGCTGTATTGGCGACGCCGTGCCCCGTTGCCGGTGCTGGGGTTGCTGCTGGTCGCTTGGATTCCGCTCGTGGTCGTCGACGATGCCTATGTCGGTGCGGCGACCTTGGTGGCGCTCTACAGCGTCGGCCGGTACGCGCCCGACAGCTATTGGGGTCCGGCGGGAGTGGCCGCCGCGATCGCCGCGGTCAATATCGACGGGCTCGACCATCCCGGAAGGTGTTGGGAGGAAGCGATTTTCGGCACCGTGGCGCTGACGGGGGCTTGGTATGTCGGGCGCAGGCTACAACTGCGAGAGGAACGCGCCGCACAGGTGCTGCGCGAGCGTGCCGCCGAGGCGCGACGCATCATGGCGGAGGAGCGCACGCGCATCGCTCGTGAACTCCACGATGTGGTCGCGCACCGGGTGAGCCTCATGACGGTGCAGGCCGGTGCCGCCAAAGCCGTTGCGGCCCAGGATCTCACTGCCGCGGTGCAGGCCATGGGCGCGGTGGAGGAGGCGGGGCGCGAGGCGCTGGACGAACTGCGGCATCTACTCGGCGTCCTGCGCCCGGACAGTGACTCCGCCTGGCTGGGACCGCAACCGGGGCTCGCGGATCTGCCCCGATTGGTCGAGCAGATCAGCGCCGCGGGCGTTCCGGTCGCCTTCGCGGCACGGGATCTGCCGGAAGGTCTGCCCGACCGCGTGGACCTGTTCGCGTATCGCATTGTGCAGGAGGCGCTCACCAATGTTCTCAAGCATGCGGGCCCGGGGACGCGCGCCGAGGTCGGGCTGAGCCGCGACCGCACCGGGCTGACCCTGGAGATACTCGACGACGGCGCCGCATCCGAGACCCGCGTGCCCGCGGGCGGGCACGGCATCGTCGGAATGCGTGAGCGCGCACTACTGTTGGGCGGCAGCCTGGATGCGGGGCCCCGGGCGGGAGGAGGATTCCGGGTGGTCGCCCATCTACCGCTCGAGGGCGGACGCCCGTGACCGTCCGCGTTCTCATAGTCGATGACCAAGCCCTCGTCCGAGGCGGTTTCGCCATGATCCTGGGCATTCACCGCGATATCGAGGTGGTCGGCCAGGCCGGTACCGGCGCGGAGGCGATCAAGTCGGCGCACGCCCACCGCCCCGATGTCGTCCTCATGGATATCCGCATGCCCGGCATGGACGGTCTAGAAGCCACCGAACGCCTGCTCGCCGAGGCGGATTGGCCCGTCCGCGTCCTCATCCTGACCACTTTCGACCCGGACGAGTACGTCTACCCGGCCCTGCGCGCGGGCGCCAGCGGCTTCGTCCTCAAGGATATTCCGGCCGACCACCTCGCCGACGCCGTCCGCACGGTGGCCGATGGCGGCGCCCTCCTGTCCCCCACCATCACCCGCCGCCTCATCGGCCAGTTCACCACTCACCGCGCCGCCGACTCCGCGGTCGCCCAGCGCCTGCACCGCCTCACCGATCGCGAACGCGATGTGCTCGCCGCCATAGCCCGCGGTCACACCAATTCCGAAATCGCCGCCCGCCTGTTCATCGGCCCCGCCACCGTCAAATCCCACGTCTCCAGCATTCTCACCAAACTGGGCCTGCGCGACCGCACCCAGATGGTCGTCTTCGCCTACGAAAGCGGCCTGATCACCCCTGGCGAGCACGACATCGGCCATTGACGGCCCGGTACGCTCACGGTGTGCACCTGGAGTTGATCACGATCATCGTCGAGGACTACGACCGCGCCATCGAATTCTTCGTGCAAACCCTGGGTTTCGATCTGATCGAGGACTCCCCCTCCCGCACCAACGACGGCCGCCACAAACGCTGGGTCGTGGTCCGCCCGCCCCACACGGCCACCGGCATCCTCCTCGCCCGAGCCGACGGCCCCACCCAGCATGCCGCCATCGGCAACCAATTCTCCGGCCGCGTAGGCTTCTTCCTCCGCGTCCCCGACTTCACCGCCGCCTACCACCGAATGCGCACCGCCGGAGTCGAGTTCACCACCACCCCCCGCACCGAACCCTACGGGCAGGTAGCCGTCTTCCTCGACATCTCCGGCAACAAGTGGGACCTGCTCGGCCCGTAGCCTGGACTGGTGGGCGGTGTGGATTTCGGGCGGAAGTCGGGTGGGTGGGAGTTCGCGCGGTCGGGGGTGTGCCGCGCGGGGTGGCGATCATCGGGTATCGGGATGTGGGTGGGGCGGGGGTGGATCTGCGGGTTGCGGGGGCGGCGGCGGTCACGGTGGCGATCGAGTTCGGCGGGCGAGAGGTGGTCGTCGAGGATGCGGTGGGGCGGCGGGCGCTCGGCGGGTTCGTCGCGGGGCTGCCGCTGGAGGCTATGCGGGTGCGGAGCGAGCGGGCCGAATGCATCGAGGTTCGGTTGTCGGCCGAACGGGCCTATTCGGCGCTCGGGATCTCACCGACGGAGTTGGGTGGGAGCGTGGCGGAGCTGGGGGATTTGTGGGGTGCGCGGGCGCGGCGGTTGCGGGAGCAGCTCGGGGCCGCGGGGACGTGGGACGAGCGGTTCGCGGTGACGAAATCGTTTCTGGCGCACTGTGACGAGTCGGTGCGGGCGCCCGATCCGGAAGTAATCGGGGGGTGGCATCGGATCCTGGCCTCGCGGGGGCAGGTGCGGATCGGGGACCTCGCGGAATCCCTCGGCTGGAGCCATAAGCGACTGTGGGCGCGGTTCGAGTCGCAGATCGGGCTGACGCCCAAACGGGCGGCGATGCTGGTCCGGTTCCGCAGCGCCGTCGACGGTTTGCTGGCGGGCACGCCCGCTGCCGAGGTCGCCGCGGACTGCGGGTATACCGATCAAGCGCATTTGTGCCGAGACGTCTCGATCTTCGCCGACCGCACGCCCGGATCGCTGGCGGTGAACTATCTGCCCGCGATCGCCCGGCACCGGTACGCGGCATGGGGAAGAATTTTCCAATACGGCGCGTGACCACTCGGTCGAGAGTGGTGGCGTGACCACTACATTCGATCCCGAGAAGCTGCAAACCGCCTTGGCGGCCGTTCATCACGCGGGCATGCCCGGAGTGTTCGCCGAAGTGCGCGACGGCGATCAGGTCTGGCGTGGCGCGGCCGGAGTCGCCGATGTGACGACCGGCCGCCCCGTCACGGCCGATATGCGACATCGCGTCGGCAGCATCACCAAGTCGTTCACCGCCGCCGCGGTACTGCGTCAGGTCGACAGCGGCGCAATAGAACTCGACAGGCCCATCGGCCACTATCTGCCGCGGCTGGTGCCCGGTGCACGCGGGCAGGCGATCACGGTCCGCATGTTGATCAATCACACCAGCGGCCTCGCCGAGTATTTTCCGCACGCGTACCCGTCCCTCGCCGCCTTTCCCGCTCTGACCGAAACGACGCCGGAGAGCCTGGATGACAACCGGCTCACCCGATTCCACCCGACCGAGTTGATCGAGCTGGGGGTATCGGCGCCCGCCACCGGGACCCCGGGCGGCACACCGGGGGTGTACTCGAACACCAACTACCTGCTCATGTGCGAGCTCCTGGAGTCGGTGACCGGCATGTCGGCGGACAAATACATCACCGCCGACATCATCGAACGCGCCGGGCTGCGCGACACCGAACTTCCGACCGGACCGCATATCGCCGGACCGCATTCACTGCACTACGAGGAATGGTTCGGCATGATCACCCCGCCCCGCGATTACAGCGTCTTCGACATGTCGTGGGTGCCTCGCTCATATCGACCGTCACGGACCTGAACCGCTTCTTCGCCCTCCTGCTCGCCGGTGAAATCATCAGCCCGGCAGCCCTGGCACAGATGCAACGCACCGTTCCGGTCATTTCGTTCGACGGCAAGACGATCGACTACGGACTGGGCCTGCACAAGCTGACCGTGCCCGGCCGCGGAATCCATTGGGGCCACGACGGTTCGGTATGGGGCGGCGGCGCCATGTCCATGACCAGCGCCGACGGCAGTCGGCAAATGTCGTTCGCGGTCAACCTCCAGCGATGGAACCGACTCGACTCGACCGGAACGCCACAGCCACATCCCATCGACCACGCACTCGGGGCGTTCACCCAACTGGCGCTGGGCGCTTGATATCTCGGCTTTCTCCTTGACTCTCACATCGATGTGAGGTTCTAGCGTGGCGGCATCCGCGTACACGCACGGTGACGCCGCAGCGCAGGGAGAGCTCGAATGTCAACGCCAACAACATCGTCGGTCGCCGTTCTCGGACCATCGTGGCCGGAGCGAGCGACACTGGCGGACAGCGCGCAAGCGGCGGTTGCCGCCGCGTCCGTGGTCCTGCTGTTCACGGACGACTTCGACACCACCGCCCGCGTTTTCGACCGCGCCGAACCGTATCTCGCCGCTCACGACGTCATGAACCTCACCTCGGGCACCGACGCGCACATTCGCGGGTTGGCCGCTCGAATCACCGAGCGAGGCGGGCGATTTCTCGACGGAGCGCTCATGGGGCATCCGGAACACGTCGGACGATCCGAGACCGTGCTCGTGTACAGCGGCTCGCCGGACCTGTTCCACGCCCACCGGGCGATGCTCGAAACACTGGGCAGCGCAACCTTTCTGGGATCCGATCCAGGTACGACCACCCTCTACGAGACGGCCATGCTCAACTTCGCGTGGACGACTCTCACCGGATACCTCTACAGCGCCGCGCTCTTGGTCACGGCCGACATCCCGGCCACGACGACGGCCCCGCTGCTGACTCACTGGATGTCGACGACGATCGGCCCGGTGATCATCGACTACGCCCGGCAGATCGACGATCGCAGGTATCCGGGCGACGAGGAATGACTCGAGCTCGACGCGCCCTTGATGGACCAGCTGATTCGCACCGCCGAGGGGCAGGGCGTCGATTCCCGGCTTCCTCGGCTGATCAGCTCCCTTACCCGCACGGGGATCGACGCCGGGTTCGGTATGCAGAGCTTCGCAAGTCTCATCGAAACCCTTGGCTCACCCAAGGGGTGGTGATTCGACGCGGCCAGGAGACGTCCGGCGCATATGCCCGTCAGTCCGCCGCGGGCAATTCCCCGGACGGCGCCGCGTAGCGGGCGGCGAGCGCGGCGGACCGGTCGCGCAGTGCCGTGCGTAACCATTGCGGGGCAAGGGCTTCCGCGTGTGAGGCGAGTTGCCACAGCGCCCATATGGCGTGTCTGGAGTCTTGGAAGGTGACCTCCAGGCGCAGCCAGCCGTCCGGGTCGGTGTCCTCGGTCAGGACGGCCAGGGAAGTGCCCACCAGCTCGCCCCGGCTCGCCGGGTCCACCCGTACGAGCACGGTGACGAGGTCGCCGCCGGTCCGGAAGCGGGTGCCGCGTTCCCGCCAGGCCTGGTCCAGGTCCACCCGTTCCGGTCGCTGTGCGGGTTCGGCGAGCTCCTCGGCCGCCAGAATCCGGGACATCCGATAGGTGCGGTCCGCGCCGGACCTCGTGGCCAGCAGATAGCCCTGCCCGCGCACGGTGACCAGGCCGATCGGGTCCACCGTGCGCCACTGCGGGGTCTGGTCCACGGCCGCGTAATGAATGCGCAGCTTGTGTCCGGCGAATACCGCGCGCCGGACCTCGGTCACCACCGCGGCGGGCACTTCCTCGGCCTGCAGCGGGCGCGAGAAGAGATCGATCTCCGGATCGATGAGCAGGCGCTCCGCCGCACCGGCCGCGGTGGTCCGAGAACTCTCGGGCAGCGCGTCGACCACTTTGCGCATGGCCGACGCGACCGCGCCGCCGAGCCCGAATGCCTGTGCGCCGCGGCGTGATCCGGCAACCAGCAGGGCGAGGGCCTCGTCGTGATTGAGCCCGGTGAGCTCGGTCTGGAAACCGGGCAGCAAGGTGAATCCGCCGTGGCGGCCGCGGTCCGCGTACACCGGAACCCCGGCCGCCGACAGCGCCTCGATATCGCGCAGCACGGTACGGGTGGACACCTCCAGTTCGCGCGCCAATGCGGGCGCGGACATCCGACCGTGCTGGCGCAGCAGCAAGACCAGCGAGACCAACCGGTCGGCGCGCATTGGAAACCTCTCGTAAATACATGACAGGAGGTGTCATGTTTCGTTGGCAACCTTATATGCATGACCGACAAGAGAGTGGCCACCGAGCCGAACGACCTGGGCAAGTACTTCATCGAACGCGCCAATGCGGGCGATGTCGACGGACTGGTGGCGTTGTACGAGCCGGACGCCGTCCTGGCCTTCCCGCCCGGCAATCTCGCCACCGGACATGCCGAGATCCGCAAGGTCTACGAACAGTTCCTCGCCGCCGCTCCCGAACTCCTGCCCGGTAGACCGCATCCGGCGCTGGTCAGCGGCGACCTGGCCCTCACGGCGACCACCCTGACCACCGGTGACATGACCGTCGAGATCGCCCGCCGCCAGCCCGACGGCTCCTGGCTGTGGGCCGTCGACCAGCCGGTACTGGTGCCCTGACACTGAGATGACACGCATCACGACAATCGGCGTCTACGGCTTCACGGCCGCGACCTTCCTCGAACAACTCACCACCGAGCGCGTGGCCCTCCTCCTGGACCTGCGCCAACGCCGCGGCGTCCGAGGCCCCGACTACTCCTGGGCGAACTCGGCCCGACTCCAGCGTGCGCTCGCCGCGGCGCGGATCGACTACCGCCACATCAAGGATCTGGCACCCACCACCGAACTACGCCACCTCCAATACCGCGAAGACGACCGCCAGGGCGTAGGCAAGCGCAACCGCATCACTCTGGCCCCCGCCTACACCGACCGCTACACCCACGAAATCCTCGAGCCCTACGACCTCGGCACCCTCGTCCACACCCTCCCGCCCGACTCCGCGATCGCCCTCTTCTGTGTCGAGCGCGATCCGGAGGCCTGCCACCGCTCACTCGTAGCCGCCCGCATCCACGCCAACCACAACCTCCCGATCACCCACCTCCGCCCGAAATGAGCCACCACGAGCGGCATTACGGCGCGTTCGTTGACGTTTGTCTGAATTGCTAGCCTCCGTGGATGATTTCGCACGTGACCGAGGCCGAAGATGTGCACGGTGTCGGCGTGTTCTACCGCCGCTTCTTCGACCTCGGCAACAACCATTTCGAGCGAATCCGCGCGGAGCACGAGTTCCAGTCCCTCACCGAGTCCACCAAGCCCGGGGCAGCCCATCGCAGCGGCATCTACTTGACGCCTGTCACGCGCAGCGGTGACGAACTGCACTTCCGCCTGCTCCGCTGCTCCACGAATCTCTCGGGGCCCACCGAGAAACTTCGGCACGACCGACACGAGCATCGTGGCGGCTCTGAATCACAAGGCCGCCAGTATCTTCAAAGACCACGCGCCCCTCAATCACGTCCTCGCGCAGATCTACCACAACACCCATGCCACACCCGGATGGAAGCAATCCAAGGCCAAGATCTCCGCCCACGCCGACAAAACCAAGGACATGCCCGTCAACGGCATCATGGCCTTCTGCACCTTCTACGACGGGCTCGACAAGCTCCAGCCCCTGACCGAAGACGCTTTCGACTACGGCGTGAAGAACATCAGCGGCCTGACGAAACTCCGCTTCCGCCTCAAGGATTCGGTCCAGGAGCCCAAGCGGTCCACGCTCCCCGCACAGTTCACCCTGACCCTCTATCCCGGCTCCGTCTTCTTCATGCCGCTGTCCACCAACCGCCTGTACACCCATGAAATCCGGCCCTCGATGCTGGACGTCGAACTGCTGCCGACCCGCCTCGGATACGTGGTGCGCTGCTCGAACACCGAAGCCGTGCACAAGAACGGCCAAACGTACCTGAAAAGGGCCGGAAACCTGGTGCAGCTGGCGCCGCCCACCCCGGAAGGCATGGACGAACTACGCAAGCTGTACGCCGAAGAGAACAGGACCTCGTCTTTCGTCGACTACGGCGACCGATTCAACTTCAGCATGAACACGGGAGACTACCTTGCCCCCCGAGCCTAGGATCTCGGACGAGATCATCTCGCACGCCGTGCCGACCGACGAGGACCTCTTCGCACAACTCTCCGCGTCGGCCCTCCTGGAAGACGTCGGAAAGGGTCGGCGAGGCGCCACCCTCACCAAACCCGATGCGGCGGGCCACGTGCCGCTCGTCCGCACCACCACCCGATACGGCAGCCCAACACAACGTTTCCGCCCGATTCACGACCGCCTGGCACAGCGGATCCAGGCCCGCGCTGGACTCTCGAACGCCTTCAACAACGCTCTCCTCGAGGTGTACACGAACGCCTACGCCACCATGGGCAGCCATTCCGACCAAGCCCTCGATCTGGCCGCCGACTCGTTCATCGCCGTCTTCTCCTGCTACCAGCACCCCGAAGCGGCCCCGCCCAGAAGACTTGTCTTCGAACCGAAGGGCCCCGGCGAGAAGTTCGAAATCCCCCTAGCCCACAACAGTTTCGTCGCCTTCTCCCTCGCCACGAATCGACGACTCAAACACAAAATCGTCCTGGACACATCCGCCCACGCAACGGAAAACCACTGGCTGGGCGTAACCTTCCGAACCTCCAAGACCCTCCTCCAATTCCACACCGGACACCCACACCTCCCCCAAGGCACCCCCTCACCCCGGCCGACGACGATCAACAGCGCGAGTTCTACCAACTCCGCCGCCGCGAGAACCACGAGTCGGACTTCCGCTACCCACCACTGACCTACACCGTCAGCACAAGCGACTTGCTGCCACCCATCTGATCGGCCACTCGTTCGGATATCGCTGAACCGGCGCGCGGGGGACTTCGCGCGGCGGGTCGGGGACGCAGACCTAGGTGGCCGATGCCGGTCGGGTGGGCGGGCGCCAGCCGCGGAGGGCTCGGCTGTTGGCGCGGCGGAACAGGCGGGTGGCGAGGGGGTTCGGGGTGAGGAGGGCGGCGATGTCGCGGAGGGCGGCAAGGGCTTTGGAGTTGGGGACGGGGATGCGCATGCCGTGGCGGGAGAGGAAGGCGGTGGTGGCTACTCGGCGGCGGCGGGCGGCGGAATAGGCGGAGAGGTCGGGGGCGTGGGCGGCGAGGGTGAGGGCGTCTTCGATGGCCATGCCCGCGCCTTGGCCGAGGGTGGGGAGCATGACGTGGGCGGCATCGCCGATGAGGGCTACTCGGCCGGTGCCCAGGTGTCGGGCGATGCGTGTTTCGAGTAGTTCGTCGATGACTATACGGGCGGGGTCGGCGGCGGCGATCAGTTTGGGGATGGGATCGGGCCAGTCGGTGAAGTAGTCCAGGGTGGTGATGCCGGGGCGGGCCGCGGCGAAGGCGTAGGTGCGGTCGCCCGCTATCGGGACGATGCCGAATTCCGCGTGGCTGCCCCAGATCACGCCGACCGGATCGGGTGGCGGCTCGTCCAGGACCCAGCGCCAGGCGCGCATTCCGTTGCGGCGCAGCGGGTCCGGTTCCCGCCACACGGTGCGGCGGACCACGCTGTTGACGCCGTCGGCTCCCACCACCAGGTCGTATTCGGCTGTGCCGGTGTCGGTTTCGATACGCCCGGCAGGGTCGGCGGCCAGCACCCGGGTGCCGGTGCGGACACATTCGCGCGGCAGTGCGGCGGAGAGGATCGCGATCAGATCGGCGCGATGCAGCGCGACCAGGCCACCGGCGAAGTCGCTGATGCGGGCGTCGACCAGGACGCGGCCGCGGTGATTGCGAGCGCAACCGCGCCGATTGGTGATGGCCGCGGATCGCACGATCTCCCCCACGCCCATGGCGTCGAGCACCGTCAAGGCGTTGGCGGCCAGGGTGATACCCGCCCCCACCTCACCGAACTCCGGCGCCTGCTCGTAGAGGGTGACCTCCCAGACCGCGCTCCGCAAGGCGATCGCGGCCCCGAGCCCCGCGATACCGCCGCCGACGACGCCCGCTCGTCCCATCCCATCGGTCAAGGGTCATGCTCCTAGGTCGCGTCGGCGTAAACCGTTGATTCCCAACGCGATACCCGCCGCGCCGAGAGCGAGGAGTATGAGCATCGGCGCCGCGGTGACGCCTTCGAGCGGCGCGAGGGGCGTGTGCGCGAACAGCGATGCCTCGTCGAACCAATCGGGTAGGTCGAAGGACTCGGTGAACAGCGTAGCGACCGCGCAGTAGGCGAAGAGCGACCAGGCCAGCGCAATCGCGATCTTCGGCAACCAGCCGAAGGCGACGGTGGCGACCGCGGCAATGATCCACACGCCGGGCAGATAGACGAGAGCCGCGGCGGTGAGCCGGGGCAGCTCGCCCGAATCACTGATCATGAGACCGTGGGTCAGCCCCTCCCCGAGACCCCGGCCGCCAGCACCACCGTGCTGCCGACCAGCGCCACGCTCAAATGCCCACCGAGCCAGGCATATCGGCTCACCGGGGCCGCGATAATGGGCTCGGCCCGCCCATCGGCCTCCTCGGAGCGCGCCCGCAGCACCGCAGTGATCGAGTAGGCGGAACACAGCAATGCCAGCATCGACAGCGACAGCGCCAGATACGAGTTCACCGCATCGGCCGCACCGCCGGGCAGATAGGCGACGAATTCCGGATTGTCGGCGAGATACTGCTCGATACTGTCGGCGAACGAACCGTAGGCCGCGCCGAGGCCGAAGACGCCGACCACCCAACCCAGCAATGTCCCCCGCTGCAGCCGCCACGCCAGCGCGGCCGGTGAGCGCAGCGCCGCGGAGGCGTGTGCCCGCCCGGTCGCGTACGGCAGCAGACCCGCACCGAAATCACGACGGGTCAGCAGGGCGAACGCGACCGCGGTCGAGATCGCCGCCGCGGCCAGGAACAACAGCAGCGGCCACCATCGGTTCTCGACATACGGATAGGTGCGCTGCGCCCAGCCCAGCGGCGATCCCCAGGACAGCGCGCCGTTCCCGACATCGCCGACCGCCCGCAGCACATACGCCACGGCGAGGAGCAGCGCGACCGAACCGTAGACGCTGCGCGGATTCTCGAACACCTGCGCCGCGACCGCGGTGAGCGCCGCGAAGGTCAACCCCACCCAGGTGATCGCGGCCCCGACCAGCAGCGAGCCGGATACCGGTAGCCCGGTGCCGACGGCGGCGGCGAAAACCGCCAGTCCCGCAATGACATCCGCGAGCCCCGCCAGCATGAGCGCGGCAATGGCCGGTGCCCGCCGCCCGACCCGCGCGGAGCGGATCAGCTCCATGCGCCCGGTCTCCTCATCGGTGCGGGTGTGCCGCCCGACCATGAACATGCTCATGAGCGCGACCACGATCGCCACATACCCCAGGACCTCGAACAGCACCTCCCCGCCGATGGTGTCCAGCAGCCGCTCCGGGCCGCCCATGGCCACCGCCGCCGCATTGCCGCCCATGGTGCGGCGCAATTGCGCGAGCTTCTCGGGCGTGTCGTAGAAGCGCTGGCTGCTCAGCGATTGCAGGGCCAGCATCCCGGCCGCCCCGCACACCCAGGCCACCAGCGGAAGTCGTTCATGCCGCAGGGCGAATCGCAGGAGCACCCCGGCCCCGGCGGTGTCCTCGCGCAGTCCTGTCGTCGAGATCGTCATGCGCGCTCACCCACCGGCTCGGCATCGTCTCGATAATGACGCAGGAAAATATCCTCGAGCGTCGGCGGCGTACTCACCAGATCACGTACACCCAGCGCGGCCACCGCACGCAGCGCCTCGTCCAAATGCGCCGGATCCACATCGAATCGGGCCCGCGAACCGTCCACGACCAGACCGTGCAGGCCGGGCACCTGGTCGAGCTCGGCGGGCGACCGCACGGTATCGACGCTGACGGTGGTGCGCGTCAGATGCCGCAGTTCGGCGAGCGTCCCCGTCTCCACGGTGCGGCCGTGCCGAATGATGCTCACCCGGTCGCACAGCGCCTCCACCTCCGCCAGAATGTGACTCGACAGCAGCACCATGCACCCCTGCGCGGTCAATTCCCGGACGCAACTCCGGAACCGGGCGTCCATGATCGGGTCCAGACCCGCCGTCGGCTCGTCCAGCAAGAGCAGCTCGGCGGCCCCCGCCAGCGCCGCGACCAAGGCCACCTTCTGCCGATTGCCCTTGGAGTACGCGCGCGCCTTCTGCCGCGGATCGAGCTCGAATCGCTCCAGCAACTCGTCCCGGCGCCGCCGATCCACCCCACCGCGCAACCGGCCCATCAGATCGATCACCTCGCCGCCGGTGATCCCCGGCCACAGCACCACCTCCCCCAGCACATACGCCAGACGCTCGTGCAGGGCGACCGCATCGGCCCAGGGATCGGCGCCGAACACCCGCACCGTCCCGGAATCGGCGCGCAGCAACCCCAGCAGAATCCGGATGGTGGTGGTCTTCCCCGACCCGTTCGGCCTGAGAAAGCCGTGCACCTCCCCCGGCGCTACGGTGAGATCCAATCCCCCCAGTGCCGTTGTGCGGCCGAAGGTCTTCCTCAGCCCGGCGATTTCGACGACGGCATCGCTGCCCATGGCGGGCCCTCCGTGGTGACCTGTTCCTCCCCGCCATCCATGCTGGTGCCGCGCTCCGCCCGCGTCAAGGCGGCGGCAAACCTCGCACCCCGACTAGCCGGGAACCCGCGCGGGCCGTGCGACCCGCCGCATCAGCGGTTCCGCCACGCGCGCGGCGATCGGGCCGAGCACCGCCATCAACAGCACATAGGTGGTGGCCAGCGCCGCGAACTCACTCGGCACCGCACCCGCGGCGACGGCCAACCCGGCAATGACGATCGAGAATTCGCCGTGCGCGACCAGCGCCGCCCCGGCGCGGGCGCGACCGTAGCGCGAGGCCCCCGCCCGGCGTGCCGCCCACCAGCCGGTGAACAGCTTCGCGGCGGTGGTCACCACGGCCAGCACGATCGCCCAGCCGAGCACCGGCGGAATACTGCGCGGATCGGTGGTCAGCCCGAACAGCACGAAGAACAGCGCCGCGAACAGATCGCGCAACGGCTCGAGCAGTTTGGTCGCATTGTGGGCCGTCGAATCCGAGATGGCGATGCCCAGCAGGAACGCACCCACCGCCGCCGACACCTGCAACGCCGAGGCCACACCCGCCACCAGCAGCGCCGCACCGAGCAGCTTGAGCAGGAAGATCTCCCGATCGTCGCTGTCGACGACCATCGAGACGTACTTGCCGTAGCGCAAGGCCACCACGAGCACCACCGTGACCGCCGCCAGCGCGATACCGAGCGTCTTCAACCCCGCCGCGAATCCGACCGCGGCCAGAATGGCCGTCAGCACCGGCAGGTACGCCGCCATCACCAGATCCTCGAACACCAGGATCGACAGAATGGTCGGCGTCTCCCGGTTGCCCAGCCGCCCGAGATCACCGAGCACCTTGGCCACGATGCCCGAGGACGAGATATAGGTGACGCCCGCCATGGCGACCGCGCCGGTCACCCCCCAGCCCAGCCACAGCGCCACCACCACGCCCGGCGTGGCGTTCAGGACGAGGTCGAGCACGCCCGCCTGCCAGGATCCGCGCAGCCCCGTCACCAGTTCGCTTGCGCTGTAATCCAATCCGAGCAACAGCAGCAGCAACACCACACCGATCTCACTGGCCAGGTGAATGAACTCGTCGACATGCCCCAGCTCGACCAGTCCGCCCGTGCCGAACACCAATCCGCCGATCAGATACAAAGGGATCGGCGACATTCCGATCCGCGCGGCGAGCTTCCCCAGCAAACCCAGACCAAAAAATACCGCGCCCAGCTGAATCAGCGAGAGCGCGGTTTCGTGTGCCACCATCTACTTTCCGCCATCCGTCAAAATTCTGGCGGCAGCCGTCAGGCTCTCCGCCGTACCGACAACAACCAACACATCTCCGGCGAGGAAGACGAAATCCGGGCCCGGTGAGGGGATCGCATGGCCCGCGCGCATGACGGCCACAATGGAAACCGTGGTGCGCGAACGCATCTGGGTGTCCCCCAGCGGCCGCCCGTCGTACGGCGACCGGGCGCGCACCGTGACCTGCCGAGTCTCGAGCTCCCCGTAGTCCCGGTGCTCCTCGCGCAGCTGCGCCACTAATTGCGGTGCGCCCAGCAGATTCGCCAGCACCGTGGCCTCCTGCGCGGACAAGGGGATCTGATCCGTGGCATCGGGATTTCCGGGTTTGCTCACGATCAGATCGATCGTGCCGTCCTTGTGATCGATGATCCCGATCCGGCGACGGGCGCCCGACAGCGGAAAGTCCTTGCGCACCCCGATACCGGGCAGCTGTGTAACCTCGACGTTCACACATTCCACCCTAACCGACGCCACGCCAGGCGGTTCGGCTACCGGCGCGCCGTCCGGGGAGAGAGGTACAGCATTGTCGTATACGCGGAGTGCGTGAATGCCACGGGCGGCTCCTTTCGGGTCGATCCACGATGAACGGACTCGTGGAGTCCCTAGCCGTCGAGACTTCCCGGCTCACCTGAGCGTAATGATTCCGTAAAGACGCTGGTCTGGCAAACTGGTCACCCTGCTGAACGGGCGAAATGTGATGAATCCCGCTGGCTTCCAGCCGCTTACACGGGCCTATCGGGATGGATCAGCCGCGATTCGTAGGCGTAGATCGCCGCCTGGGTGCGATCCCGCAGTCCGAGTTTGTCCAGGATGCGGCCTACATGGGTTTTGACGGTTTGCTCGGAAATGACCAGTTCACTGGCGATTTCGGCATTGGACAACCCGCGGGCGATGAGGATCAGGACGTCGTTCTCGCGGGCGGTGAGCGCCTCGGAGCGATCGACCGTCAGCGTGAGCCGATCCGATCGCGTGAAGCGTTCGAGCAACCGCCGCGTCACCGACGGAGCGAGCATGGCATCGCCGCGGGCCACCGCCCGTACCACATCCCCCAGCGCGAGCGCCGAGACGTCCTTGAGCAGGAACCCGCTCGCACCCGCACGCAGCGCCGCATAGACATACTCGTCGAGATCGAAAGTGGTGAGCATAATGATCTTCGGAGCCCATTCCGCGGCGGTCAGGCGCGCGGTGGCCTCCAGCCCGTCCAGCACCGGCATACGGACGTCCATGAGCACGATATCCGGCCGCGAACGCGTGACCTCGGCAACGGCTTCCGCGCCGTCGACGGCCTGACCGACCACCTCGATACCGGACTGAGCGCCGAGCAGCACCGCCAGGCTCTCACGAACCAGTTGCTGATCATCGGCGATGACAACGCGGATGGGCATCATCGCGCCTCCCGCAGCGGCAAGGTGACCGCAACCGTGAAGCGTCCGTCCGCCGTCGGCCCGGCGGCAAAGCTGCCACCGAAAGCCGCGGCGCGCTCGCGCATTCCGGTGAGCCCGTGGCCCTGGGTCGCGGCACGGGTCGCGGCGGTGAGCGGGTTGTCGATGTCGATGCGAATCTCGGTGTCGTCCAAGGCAATCCGGGCGCGGATGGGGTCGCCCGGGGCGTGCCGGACGGCATTGCTCAGCGCCTCCTGGACGATTCGGTAGGCGGACAGGCCGATTGCGGGCGGGGCCGCAGCGAGGTCACCGGTGGCTTCCAGATCGATGCGGGTTCCGGTGCGGCGCACCAGTTCCACCATCTCACCGAGATCGGCGAGCGTGGGCGGCGGGGCGGTGCCGGTGTCGGCCGAGCGCAGGACTCCGAGAATGCGCCGCATTTCGGTCAGCGCCGTCACCGCGCTCTCGCGGATGGCGGCGAAGGTCTGCGGGGCGGAGTCCGGGTCGCGGAAAGGCGCGGCCTCGGCTTGCAGGTCGATCACCGACATATGGTGCGCGACCACATCGTGGAGTTCACGGGCTATCCGGGTTCGCTCCTCCAACAGCGCGTTTCGCTCGCGCTGGCGGGTGACCAGCCGCTGTTGCTCGCGCAGTCCGCGCCGGGCGACCGCCAGACCGCGCACCGCGGCCCCGGCGATCAGCACGAGAGCGGTCAGGGCCGCGAAATCGAGGAGGTCCGGCGGCCAGGACGGTGGCCGCAGGACGACCGCCCAGCCGAGCGCGGCGGTCATGGTCGCCACCCAGTACGCCGCGGCGTGCCGGGCGGGCACGGTCAGCGCGATCACGCCGAGCACGATCAAGTAGCTGTTGACCATGGCATCTACCCACAGCCCGGTATCGACCCAGGCCGAGGCCAGCACGACCGCGGCCATCGAGCAGGCCCACGCGAGCACCGGAAGACGCGGGGCCAGCACCACGGCGAGCGCCTGGGCCAGGGCCAGGCCGAGGGATCGCCGATCGGATAGGCCGGTGTCGGACATGAGGGTGTGCATGACAATGCCGAAGAGCGCCGCGCCCAGCACCACGGTGGCGGCGAAAACCAGTGGCCACCAGTGCGGGCGCACATCGGCGCGGATCAGCCGGGTCATGAGTTCACTATCGGCCACGCCGGGCGCGCGCGTCGACACGATCGAGGAGCTTGGACCACCTCTTGGACGCTAGAAACGGCGGCGGGCGGGCGCATCCCGCTGCGGAGGGGTCTTCGCGTATCACTCTCAAGTACTACGGCGGGCGCGCGCCACTGGCTCCGTGGCGCCATTTTCCGGGGTATCAGGGTGATTCCCGAGGACAGCCGGAAGGCGCGGCTCACATACTTCAGTAGTCGATATCGACTAATCGAGTATGCGGAGACGCGCCATGCAGACCCAGACCGCCGTTCGCCCGAACACCAAGCCCGCGCAAGTCGCACGGATGCCTGCCCGCGCGCAAAATATGCTGGCGGGCTTCGCGATTCTGGCTGTCGTCGCGGCGCAGCTGCCGCCCCTGTTCCCGCCGTACCTGCCGGGAGCCGTTGCGCCGATGTGGTATTTCCTGACCGCGCTCAGCGGTGGGCTGGCGGCACTGGTGACGGTGCGGCCGGGTACCGCGCGTGCGGTGGTGACGATCCTGGGCTCGATTCTGATCGTGGCGACGGTGCTGCAAGCGTTCGCCATCGGCGACGGCGCGGCCATGTTCGCGACATGGCTTGTGGTTCCGGCTGTTTCACGGCTCGCGGGACAATTGCGGCCGGGACCGCGCAAGGCGCTGGTCGCGGCGCACGCGGTCGCGGCGGCGTGCTGGGTGGGGATCGCGGTGACCATGACGGCCATGGCGGTGGTCGCCATGACGACCGGCAGCATCGAAACCAGCGTGACCGCCTACGAGCTCATGACGGTCTTCGATATCACGCTGCTGCCCTGGGCGAACTTCGCGACCGGGTGGGGGCTGATCAGGTATTACTGGGTGACGATCAAGCTGACCATTGCCATGGGAGTTCTGGTGATGGCGTTCGGATTTCTGCACGACACCCTGGAGCGGGCCCATCGCAAGGCCGAGCGGCTGGCCGCCACCGGCGGCACCACCGCACAGCTCACCGGCGCGGCCGAGGTGGCGTTCTGGGGCTTCGGGTCCTCGATGCTCGGACTGGTGATCGCCGTGCTGCTGTCGGTGTACAAGCCGGGCGGGAAGACGCGGCGGGGACGGCGGCTGCTGCCGGTGCGCGCGGTCGCGCGCGATATCCCGGTGACGGTGGCGGACAGGCGCGAACTTGCCACGGGGACAATCGCATTGACCCTGCGAGCGGCCGGTGACGAGCCGTTGCCGGAGTGGGAGCCGGGCGCGCACATCGATCTGGTTTTGCCGTCGGGGCGGGTGCGTCAGTATTCGCTCTACGGGGATCCGGCCGATCGCGGGTGCTATCGGATCACGGTGTTGAACGAACCCGGCGGGCGTGGCGGCTCGACCGAGATCCATGGGCTCCGGGCCGGGATGAGTATCGGTATTCGAGGGCCGCGCAACACCTTTCCGCTCTTCGATGCGCCCGCTTACGTGTTGGTCGCGGGCGGTATCGGAATCACGCCGTTCCTGCCCATGGTGCACCGGCTGTCTCGCTCCGGAGCGGAATGGCGGTTGATCTATCGCGGAAGGTCCTTGGCCGCCATGGCATTCGCGGCCGCGCTGCGCGCGCAGTACCCGGATCGGGTGACGCTGCTGCCAGCCGACACCCATGCCCGACCCGATCTGGACGCCCTGGTGCAGGCGGCTCCGCGTGGAGTGGCGGTGTACTGCTGCGGTCCCGAAGGGCTCTTGCGCGCCACGGAAACCGCTGCGGCGCAACAGCCGGACGCGAGCATGCATGCCGAACGCTTCGCACCGAGCAACCGTGCCGGTGAGGTCTCCAACGCGCCCTTCCAGGCCGTGCTGCGGCGCTCCGGTGTCGTCATCCACGTGCCCGCGGAGCGCACGCTGCTGTCGGCCATTCGGGATGTGGATCCGACCGTCGATCTGTCCTGCGAGGACGGCGTCTGCGGCAGCTGCGCCACGCGCGTGCTGGCGGGGACGCCGGAGCACCGCGACGATGTGCTGCAGGCCGGTGAGCGGCAGCGGGCCGATATCATCTACCCCTGCGTGTCTCGTGCTCGCGGCGAGCGGATCGAGCTCGATGTGTAGCCGGTGATCGAGGAGGGTTCCGTGGCGACTCGACGGGACCCTGTGCAGAATCCGCTGACGCTCACGGTGCTCGCCTATCTGCTCGAGCGGCCGCTGCATCCCTACGAGATCGGGAAGCTGCTGAAGCAGCGAAATGCCGATCGCAATATCGGCTACAAGCACGCCTCGCTGTACATGGTCGTCGACCAGCTCACCCGGGCCGGATACATCACGCCGGTGCACACCGAACGCGAGGGCCAGCGACCCGAGCGCACCGTCTACACCCCGACCGGTGCGAGCGAGGCGCGGCTGCGGGAGTACATGCGGAACATGATCGCGGTGCCCGGGAAGGAATATCGCCGGTTCGACGCCGCGCTGTCGCTGATCGTCGTGCTGTCGCCGGAGGAGGTTCCGGCGCTGCTGGAACAGCGGCAGCGGGCGCTGGCGGAGCAGATCGCGCAGCAGCACGCGGTGCTCGACCGGGCGCGCGAGGTGGATGCGCTGTTTCTCATCGAATATCACTATCGGCTCGAATTGCTCGACGCCGAGCAGCGATTCATTGCGCGGTTCCGCGATCTGATCGACCACGAACCGGCGGCGCTGGGTGAATTCTGGCAGCAGTTTCATGCCGCCCGCGGCGCCCGGCCGGGCGGTGATCCGACCGGGTGAGCGCGGGGTGTGGCTCGCTACACCGGGGATTCGGGGGTTCGCACTGATGATCTCCGCCGCGCGGCGCGGTGGGATCGAATCATGGTCGATGAACGTGTGGGGCAGCGACGGTCCGTGATCGCGAATCCTTCTGGGGTGGCGGTCTTTCTGCTGATCGCCTTCGGAGTTCCCTGGCTGTGGTTGCTGGGTGCTGTTGTGCTGCTCGGGTTTTCGGTTGTCAATCCGATAGTGCAGCTGCCGATGGGTGTGGCTCCCGCCGTCGCGGCATTCGTCGTCCGGCGCTGGGTCACGCGCGAAGGGTTCGCCGATGCCGGTCTGGCGCCGCGGTTCCGCACTGCTCGGCGCTGGTATGTGATCGCCTGGATCGGGCCGCTCGGATTGGCGGTGGCCAGCATTGTGGCGGCCGTGGCCATCCGGCTGTGGTGGCCGGAAACAGGTTGGCTCGATCCGGATTTCGATATTCCCATCACCGCGCTGACGCCGATTCTCATGATCGCGGTCATCGTGCTGACACCGGTGTACTTCGGGGAGGAGTTCGGCTGGACCGGCTATCTGCGACCGCGGATGTTCCCTGGGCGGCCGCTCGCATCGGTGACCGCGACGGGGCTCGTCTGGGCGTCCTGCCATTACCCGCTGGCCTTCGTCGGGTACGTGCATTTCGGCAATGTGTTCGCCGGGCTGGCGGTGTGGACGGCGTCCTTCCTGTTCCAGGAGATCATCCTGACCTGGCTCTACGTGCGCAGCCGCAGCATCTGGGTGCCGAGCCTGGCGCACGCCGGGAACAATCTGGTGCTGTCGCTGCTGGTCGGGGACCTGCTGGCCGCGCCGCTGGGCAACACCATGGTGACCGTGCTGCTGGCCGTGCCGCTCGGTGTCACCGCGGGCTGGATCGTGCTGAGCGGACGGCTGAGAAATGCGATGACTCAGCTGGATTCGATGTCGGCGCGCGGTTCGCGGCGTAACGTCCGAAGCGGAGTCGGCAACTGAAGGTCGAGGTGGACCATGGTGGAACCAACCCGCGCGGACAAGTTCTCGTTCGGACTCTGGACGGTCGGCTGGCGGGGCGTGGACCCGTTCGGTGACGCCACTCGGCCCGCCCTGGATCCGGTCGAGGCGGTGCACCGGCTGGCCGAGCTCGGGGCCTACGGCATTACCTTCCACGACAACGATCTCTTCCCGATCGACGCCACCGAGGACCAGCGCCGCACGCGCATCGACCGATTCACCGCTGCGCTGCGGGCGACCGGCCTGGTCGTGCCCATGGTGACCACGAACCTGTTCACCCACCCGGTCTTCAAAGAGGGCGGCCTGACCGCCAACGACCGCGGCACCCGCCGCTACGCCCTGTGTAAGGTCCTTCGCACTATCGAACTCGCCGCCGAACTGGGCGCGCACACGTTCGTCATGTGGGGCGGCCGCGAGGGCTCCGAATACGACAGCGCCAAGGACGTCCCCGCCGCGCTGGACCGCTACCGCGAAAGCCTGGACCTGCTCACCCGGTTCGTCGTCGACCGCCGCTACGATATCCGCTTCGCCCTCGAGCCCAAACCCAATGAGCCCCGCGGCGATATCCTCCTGCCCACGGTCGGCCACGCGCTGGCCTTCATCGCCACTCTCGAACACGAGCACCTGGTCGGCGTGAATCCCGAAGTGGGGCACGAGCAAATGGCGGGTCTCAATGTCACGCACGGCATCGCCCAGGCGCTGTGGCACCACAAGCTCTTCCACATCGACCTCAATGGCCAGCGCGGCATCAAATACGACCAAGACCTCGTCTTCGCCCACGGCGACCTGATGAGCGCCTTCACCCTTGTAGATCTCCTCGAATACAGCGGGACCCTCGGCTCCCCCGCCTACGAGGGCCCCCGCCACTTCGACTACAAACCCAGCCGCACCGAAAACATCGACGGCGTATGGCATTCCGCCGCCGCCAATATGCGCAACTACCTCCTCCTCAAACACCGAGCTGCGGCCTTCCGCGCCGATCCGGAAGTCCAGGAAGCACTCGAAGCCGCTGCGGTTTCCGAATTACGCACCCCCACACTAGATCCCGGCGAAACCCCCGACGATCTGCTCGGCGACCCCCGGACAGCCCACTTCGACATCGACAAGGCCAGCGAACGCGGCCACGCCTTCGTGCGCCTGAACCAACTGGCACTCGAACACCTGCTCGGCGCACGCTGACCTTCGGCGGAATCGTCGGCGTCCAGAGCTAACCGCTCACCCGTGAGCGCAGCGACCGCTCGAGCAGCTGCCGGAAGTCGCCTGGCTGCCGCGCGCCGGAGATCGCGAAGCGATTGTCGAAGACGAAGGTGGGGACGCCGCTGATGCCGAGAGCGAGGGCGGCGGCTCGATCGGCGTGCACGGCATCGGTGAAATCATTGCCTGACAGGAGGTTTCGGGTGGTCGCCGCGTCCAGGCCGACCTCCCCCGCCAGCGACACCAGCGTTTCGACATCGGTGAGTACGGCGCCCTCGCCGGTGTAGGCGCGCATCAGCCGTTCTCGCATCGCGTCACCGAGTCCGGCGGATTCGGCGAGTTTGATGAGGCGATGAGCGTCCAGGCTGTTGACGGCCCGGGCCCGGTACAGGTCGTACCGCAGCCCGGCGCGAGCCGCCATCGCCTCGACCATGTCCATCCGCTCCCGGGTCTGCTGCTCCGTTCCGCCGAGATCCTGCCTGGAGCGTTCGGGCAGCGAGAGGTCCGGTGCGCGCCCCAGCCCCGGATCGAGTTCGAAGGCGTGCCAATGCACTTCGACCTGCTCGCGCTGGTCGAAGTCCGCCAGCGCCGTTTCGAAGTTGCGTTTCCCGATGTAGCAGAACGGGCAGAGAATGTCGGACCAGATATCGACCTGCACAGTAGCCATGAATTCGACGCTAGGACATGAGCTTTCGAAATGTAAGGACGTACCCTCAGGTAAGCTCCTGATATGAGCGTAGCCTCCCAGGTCGAGCCCCCGCCCCCGGACAACCTCGTCGAGCCGCTCCGCCGCGGTGCCCCCACCCGCGAAATCCTCGACCACATCACCAGCCGCTGGCCCTATTCGTCCTGGCCGCCCTCCGCGCCGGTCCCCTCCGCTTCCACCAACTCCGCGACGCCGTCGACGGCATCAGCGAGAAGATGCTCTCCCAAACCCTCCGCACCCTCGACCGCGACGGATTGGTCACCCGCACAGTCGAACCCACCAAACCTCCGCAAGTCACCTACGCCCTCACCCCACTCGGCCGCCAAGGCGCGAGCTACCTCTGCGATCTCATCCACTGGATAGGCACGAACACCCCCGCCATCCTCGAAGCCCAGCAGCGCTACGACGCCGAGGAATAGCAAGGGGGCGTTCGGGTCGACCGGCGAGTCGCCTCGCAGGCCAACGCCGTTCAACGAAAGTCGTCGACGTGGTCCGCAGCCCACCGGGCGAATGTCCGCGCACGGTGACCGGCGACTACGCGGGTTATCGGTGTCGGTTCGGCAACCGCCATCGTCCCGGCCTCCCAACCAGCCATGATGGCGTCCACGGCAGGCGGCGGCAACGTCCGGCCCAGTTCCGTCCGGGCCTCCTCCACGGAGATCGACTCGACGGCAATGTCACGGTCGATCGCCACGCCGATATGCCGGACCTGCTGGCGGAGCGTGAGCGATTCGGGGCCGGTCACGGCGTAGGCGTGGCCGTGATGCCCCGGTTCGATCAGGGCGGTCACAGCGAGCGCGGCCAGATCCTGCTCGTGAACCGGTGCTGTCCGGGCCTCCGGATAAGGCATCCGAACGGTGCCCTCCTCCCGAATCGACCGCTGCCACCACCACAGGGCATTGGTGGCGAACATCCCGGGACGAATGAACGTCCACTCCAGATTCGATCTCTCAATGGCCGATTCGACGATCACATGCATTCGGCCGATCGGATTGCTGTCCGGATCCTCGTCCAGAACAGCTCCGGACGACAGCAACACCACACGCTTCACGCCCGCCGACTCCGCCGCCGCAACGAACCCATCGATACCATCCGGCCGGGCATAGAGGAACACGCTGTCCGCATCTTCGAGCGCCGCAGAAAGCGTTTCGGGCCGATCCAAATCCGCCACGACAACATCCGCTCCGGATTCGAATCCCGCCCTCCCGGGTTCACGACTCGCCAGGCGAGCGTGCGCACCAACCGCCCTCAAACCCGCCACAACATGACGGCCGACATTTCCACTGGCCCCGAATACAACAGTTGTCATGGCCCGCACAGTAGGAAGAAGCCTTGCCCACCGTAAGGACGTACGCCGAGGTAAGCCGCTGAACCGACGGTAGGTTCGCTCGTCCTGCACCATGAAAGGTACAGCGAGAGTGACGCATTCAGCTTCGAGGTGACACCTGTGAACGATTTCCGAAGCGACAGGATCGGCAGTGCCCTTCGTGGCGAGAATCCGACAGTGCTGCGCCGTTTGACCGGCGGGTTCGCGATGATCGGGGAGGTTCAGTTTCTGCCCGGATACTGCGTACTGCTCATCGACGACCCCGCCGTGCACCGGCTGTCCGATCTGCCCCGTGCCAAGCGATCCGCCTTTCTGACCGATATGGACCGCCTCGGCGAGGCAGTCGAACGCGTCTGCAGGAGCCGCGATTCCACCTTTCGCCGGATCAATCTGGAGATCCTCGGAAATACCGAACCATATCTGCACGCACACATCTGGCCTCGCTACGACTGGGAACCGGAGGAGGTGGTGCACATGCCGGTGTGGCTGTATCCACGCGCGCGGTGGACCGATCCGCAATACGCGCTCGGCCCCCAGCACAGCGCCCTCCGGCAGGCGATCTCCGAAGAACTCGAACGACTCGCCTCCCCCGAGTGAGCCCGGGCCCGGTGCGGGGCACGGCCCGTGGTCTTTCCGTGGCGGGTTCCGTGTTCAGCACGGATGTCGCAGGTCCAGGCGAAATTTAACGTTATGGGCATGACGAACACCACCGCCACCACCGAAATCAACGTCACCCTCGAGGTCTCCGATCCGGCCGGGATCGCCGCCGCCTACGAGGCCGCCTTCAGCCTCGGCGACAAGCTGTCCTTCCGCGCCGCCCAGGCCGAGTCCGAGGGCTTCCGCGGCTTCATGATCTCCCTGGTCGTCGACCAGCCCGGCACCGCCGACAACCTCATTGCCACCACCCTGCAGAACGGTTTCACCGTCCTCAAGCCCGCCAAGAAGAACCTCTGGGGCTACGGCGGCATCATCCAGGGCCCCGACTCCACCATCTGGAAGGTCACCACCTCCCAGAAAAAGGATTCCGGCCCCTCCAGCCGCAATGTCGACATCGTCGTCCTCCTCCTCGGCGTCGAAGACGTCAAAGCCAGCAAGCAGTTCTACCTGGACCGAGGCCTCGCCGTCTCGAAGAGCTTCGGCGGCAAATACGTAGAATTCGCCCTCCCCGATTCCCCCATCAAACTGGCCCTCTACCCCCGCATAGCCGCCGCCAAGGACGCGGGCGTCGCCCCCACCGGCTCCGGCTCCCACGGCATCGTCGTCACCGCCGACAACGCCCCCTTCACCGACCCCGACGGCTTCATCTGGGAACCAACCGCCTGACCCCCACCGAAACACACTCCCACTCCCTACCGCGCTGACCGAACGAGTCAGCGCGGTACGCGTCGGTGAATGCGCTCCAGCAGAACCGTTACCGATTCAGGTCGAAACCTTCTCATCCTCAAGAAGCTCCCGAACCTGCGCCCGCAACTCCGGCCCATCCTCATGCTGGTGCACCGACACCGCATGCTCACAAGCCGCCCGCACAACTTCCTCTTCCTCACCAGAAATAGTGAGCGTGCAATTCGATTCACTCGGGAACCGACGACAGTCAGCTACTTTCCTAGTCATCGGCCGAACCTCCTGACAGAGATCAAAAAGTGGTGCTCCTCTACGGTAAACCCACCCACCACCAGTCAGGAAGAAATCACCCAGCAACATTGAGCCAGAATCTGCATCAGTGCCCGGTCACGGGCCGAGCTGAATGGTCCGTGTCGGGGTGGCGCCGTGGTAGAAGTAGCGGCCCAAGCCGATTGAGAACACGAGGATTCCGTATAGGGAGTGTTCTACGGAGGCGGTGAAGAGTGAGCGGGTGGAGAGATATCGGGTGGCGAAGATCCAGCCGCCGACGCCGCTGGCTGCGACCGAGAACCAGCTGCCGAAGATGATGTGGACGTAACCGAAGGCGGCGGCGCTGGCGGCGATGAGCAGTGGGCCCTCGCCGAATAGCGGTGCGTAGCGGTGGAAGAGGAATGATCGGAAGATCAATTCTTGGGGGTAGACGCTCAGCGCGGGGTACAGCAGCATGACGGCGAGCCAGAGCATGGGGTTTCGGCGTGGGAGGTCGAAGAGGTCGTCTCGGCGTAGGAGTGCGGTTGCGGCCGTCAGTGCGACCGCACTGGATCCTGCGGAGACGGCCATGGAGCGGGCCTGGGTGCGAAATGCCTTGGCGCGCCATAGGGAAGCACGGTCGAAGTCTTGTGAGCGGCGCAGATAGATCGTGACGCCGGTGCCGAGCGCCAAGAGTGCCGGAATCGGCGGTTTTCCCCGCAGTACGGCGTTGTAGAGAGTGGTTCCGCCGAAGAACAATGCCGCATACTCGGCGCCCAGATACACCCGACGCCACGGTCGAATCCGCATGGTCACACCATAGGTTCCAGCCGCCGGGAGCGCCGACCAGCGCAGGCGGGGGCGGTAACGGCCTGCGCGGCTAGGGTTCCGGGTCGATGGCGAGACCGGAGACGATTTGTTCGATCACCGCTCGAACGGCGGTGGTGTCGCCGGGCTCGTCGTCGGAGTTGGCGAGGTATTGGGCGGCTTCGTCCAACGCGCCCACCACGATCAGGGCCAGCGGGCGGACCGGTTGGGGGCGCACGCGGCCCGCGGCCATCGCGCCGGAGAGCGCGTTCTCGACCAGGCCGATGGTGTGGCGAAGCTCGATCTCGCGCCACTGTTTCCAGCCGAGCACCGCGGAACCGTCCAGCAGGGCGATGCGCCGCACCTCGGGCGCGGTCGAAGCCTGCAGCCAGGCCAGACAGCCGACAATCAGACTCGCGATCGGGTCCTCGGCGCGCGCTTCGGCGACCGCGGACCCGATCACCTTGACCAGGTCCCGCTCGAGGTCTTCGAATACCGCCTCGAACAGATCGCGCTTCTCGCTGAAATGGTGGTACATCGCACCCCGGCTGACCCCCGCCGCCTCGGCCACCGCGACCGTGCTCACCGCCCCGTATCCGTACTGCCCGAACAGTTCTCGTGCCACGCGGATCACCACGGCGCGGGTGGCGGCCGAGCGTTCGGCTTGGGTGCGGCGGTCAGCGTTCATAGCGACGTCGAAGTCTAGGCCAGCGCCGGATTCCGGTGCGATTCGAGGCGTTCCGACCCTTGACCGGCCGTACGCCCTTCCTGGAACATACAGTCATCCTGTTTGTATCTTAGAAGGATTCCCCTTATGTCCGATTCCACCCGAGACCTCTTCGAGCGCTACCACGCCTGCTGGGAGGCCCGCGATCCCGACCGCATTGCCGAAATGCACACTCCCGACTCGATTTTCCACCTCCACTCCGGCCGCAAACCCGCGCACGGCCGCGAGGAGATCCGCGCGGCAGCCGCCGAGAACTTCGCCCTGGTCCCGGATCTCACCTTCCACGTGGTCACCCTGCGTGTCGGCGAGGACTTCTGGGTCGTCCAGCAGACCCTCACCGGAACCGCCATCACCGGCGGCATCGTCGAGGTCGACCTCGCGGATGTGGTGTTCATCGAGAACGGCGCGGTGAAGGAGAAGCACTCCTACGTCGACGGCGTGGCAATGCAGGCGGCGCTGTCCGCGGCTGCGCAATAGGCTCCGCGTCTGCGCAATAGGCGCGGAACCCGCTGCCGTGGCTACGGTGGTCGTGGCCGCAGACATCTGATCTTGCGGCCATCGCGCCAACGGAGGACTGACGATCGTGACGGAGAATCGACTGGACGACATGGTGATTCGGCGAGCCGAGGCCGCCGACGCACCCGCGGTGCTGCACCTCTTCGACGAGGTGATCGCGTGGTTCGTCGCCATCGGCAATCGGGAACAGTGGGGCACCGAGCCGTGGTCCACTCAGGAGTCACGCGTCAAACGCGTCACCGAGGCATGCTCCCTGCCCGGGGCGTGGATCGCCGAACATCCCCGGCTGGGCGTGTGCGGTGCCCTCGTACTCGGCGAGGCAATGCCCTATGTGCCGGTCGCCACCGAGCCGGAACTCTATGTCCGACTACTGATCTCGTCCCGCGACCCGGGCGCGCGCGGCATCGGCCGCCGACTACTCGCCTTCGCGGACAACGAATCCCGGGCCGCCGGGCTGGACCGCCTGCGAGTGGACTGTTACGGCGGCGGCACCGGGGCACTCGTCCGCTTCTACGAATCGTGCGGTTATGAACGTCTCCAGCACATCGACGTCGAGGGATGGCCCTGCCAAGTTCTCGGTCGAACGCTGGAGGCGTCCTCAACGACGTAAATGCGGTTGCTCTGTTCCCGGTGCTCCGTACCGCCCCCGCGTCCGACTGCCGACTCCGGATCAGACGACGTTGGCGGCGATCAGCAGATTCCAGATCTCGTTCTGGTCCACCACTTCCACGCCGAGCTTCTCCGCCTTGGTCAGTTTGCTGTCGCCGACTCCCGCACCGGTAATCAGCAGGTCGGTGTTGGCCGACACCGAAGAGGCGGCCGTCGCGCCCGCCCTTTCGCAGAGGCGTTGGAATGTCGGGCGGGCGACCTTCTCCCCGGAGCGCGGGTCGCTGATGGCCCCCGTGATCACGACTGTCTTGCCCGCCAGCGGTGCACCGGCCGCGACGACCGGAGGAAGGTCTTCCTCGCGCACATCCAGCGAGACGCCCGTTTCGCGCAACCGCTCCAACTCGGGACGTAGTCGGGTCAGATGAGTGACCAGGGAGGCCGCGACTTTCGGGCCGATGTCCTCCACTGCCACGAGCTTTTCCTCACCGGCGTCGGCGACTTCCTCCAACGAGCCGAATCCGGCCCGGGCCAGGCGCGCGGCGGTGCCATCGGAGGCCATGGGGATGGCCAGTCCGATGAGCGCGCGACGCAGGCCGACCTGGCGGCTGGCGTCGATCGAGTCGATCATGCGCTGGGCGGAGATCTCACCGATACGGTCGAACTCGAGCAGACGCTCCTTGGTCAAGGTGTAGAAGTCCGACGGATTCTCCAGAATGCCCGCCTCCGCGAGGCGTTCGATCCGCACCTGACCGATGGCATCGATATCGGCGGCCGCACGTGAGGCCCAATGGATGAGCCGCCGAACCGTCTGCGCGGGACAGGAAACGTTGATGCAGAACAGTTCCCGGCTATTGCCCTGCTCTGTGACCGGCTGCTCGCAGGAGGGGCAGACGGTCGGTGGCACGATCTCGCTTTCGTCGCCGGTGCGCTTAGAGGCATCGAGAACGCCTGCCACGAAAGGAATCACGTCACCGGCGCGGCGCACCAGAACCGTGTCACCGACCTTGATATCGCGGGCGCGAATCACCTCCTGATTGGCCAGCGTGGCCTTGGTGACCGTCGTGCCGCCCACGAATACCGGCTCCAGCCAGGCGACCGGCACGATCTTGCCCGTCTTGCCGACATCCCAGATCACCTCGCGCAGCAGCGCGGTCTTCTCCTCGGCGGCGAACTTGAACGCCAGCGCACCGCGCGGCGAATTCGAGCGGGTCCCGGCCGCCGCGTACGCCTCCCGATCGGCCAGCCGCAGCACCGCGCCGTCGAGGTCGTAGTCGAGATCATTGCGCCCCTGCTCGATCGCGGTGATCGCGGCCTGCGCCTGCTCGGCATTGTCGCAATGCCGCATCCGCGCACCCGTGATTCCCAGCGCCGCCAGCCCTTCTTCCAGGTCGAGCGCGGCGCCGCCCGCCGAGGTATCCAGGTCGAATCCGAAGAATCGCAGGCGGCGCTCGGCCACCGTAGCCGGATCCTTCGCGCGCAGCGTGCCCGCGGCGGCATTGCGCGGATTGATCAGCGGCTTGTCCGGATGCGCCTTGTTGTAGGCGTCGAAGGTGGACCGCAGCATGACCGCCTCGTCCCGCACCTCCACCCGTCCCGGCGCGTCGATCCGCTCGGGAATGCCGTCGACCAGGGCGCGGACCAGCATGGTCACATCGTCACCGGTGGTGCCGTCGCCCCGGGTCACCGCGCGCACCAGCCGCCCGTCCTCGAACACCACAGCCAGCGACAAACCGTCGAGCTTCGGCATCACCACGACCGACTGCCCCGGAAAACGATCGAAGAACGCCACGACCTGCTCGGGTTTAGTCGCCTTCTCCAGCGAGAGCATGGGCCGCGAATGTCGGATAGGCGCGTGCAGCACCGCGGGCGCGCCGACCTGCTCGAGCGGATTCGGATCGGGCGCGAGATCGGGATTCGCCTCGATCAGGCCGCGCAACTCGTCCTCGACCGCGTCGTACTCGGCGTCCGCAACCAGCGGCGAGCCCTGATAGTAGGCATCGCGCAAGGCCACGATGCGGTCGGCGAGCTCTTGGATACGTTCCCCAATTTCCACGCACCCGACGCTACCGATGCACACCGACACCGCGCGCAACGACGCATGGAACGTTCGGGATGGGAATTCCCCGACGGTAGGCCGACCGTCAGCCGCGCACGTGCAACCCGAACCCCGTGCGCCCGGCGGGCTCCAGCCCTTCCTTCAAGTGCAGCGATGGGATCTCGTAATCGCCGAAGTTCTGCTGCCGGAACGCAATCGGATCGGTCGACTCCAGTGTCAGCAGCCGCTCCTCCCACGCCTTGGCCGCATCCGCGTAGTCCTCGGCCGTCATCCGGTCGGTGCCGTACAGCACGAACGGCGGCAGCACCTCGATGCCCGGGTAGTACAGGATGCCGTGGTGAATCGGGAACAACAGATCCTCGATCGGTCCGTTGATTCCGCGCGCGGCGTAGTGCCGCTCGGGTCCACCGGCGGTGACCGACAGCAGCGCCTTCCTGCCCGCGAGGGTGCCCTCACCGTAGCGCTCGCCGTATTTGACGTCACTGTGTTCGCCCACGCCGTAGGCGAATCGGTAGGTGAACACCCGATCCACCCAGCCTTTGAGGATCGCGGGCATGGTGTACCACCACAGCAGGAACTGGAAGACGATCGTGTCGGCCCACAGCAGTTTCTCCTGTTCGGCGCGCACATCGGGGGTGAGCGTCCCGGCCTCGAAAGCCCGCCCCGAATCCCGCGGGACCTGCAGCGGGCTCGAGGCGTCGGGTCCGTAGTCCGCGGCGTCGACGGACGCCTTCCAGTTCATCGCATACAGATCGCTCACCCGCACCTCGTGCCCGGCGCCTTTCAAGGTGGACACCGCAAGGTCTTTCAGCGAGCCGTTGAGCGACTTCGGCTCCGGATGGGCGTAGACGATCAGCGTCTTCATGGGAACTCCTTCGAATCGGATGCCTTCGATCCTGGGTTCCGCGGCGCCCGGCGTTCAGGGGCGCTTCGACCATCGGACGGGACTTCCTGGTAACGCCAGGACCACCTTCGTGCCCGTCGCCGACGCGATACTGGGGGCATGGATGATCTCGCGGGCTTTCTGCGAACCCGGCGCGCCCGAGTCGACCCGGCGGCCGTCGGCATCCCCGCCGACCGCTACCGCCGCGTCGAAGGACTCCGCCGCGAAGAGGTCGCGCACCTGTCCGGCGTCAGCGTCGACTACTAGGTGCGCCTGGAGCAGGGCCGCGCCACCCAGCCCTCCGAACAGGTCCTCGACGCCCTCGCCCGCGTGCTCGGTCTCGACGACACCGAACGCGGTCACCTCTACCGGCTCGCCCGCCAGCGCCGCCGCCGCGCCAAGGCCCCGAGCGGCCGGATCCGCCCCGAGTTGCTGCGCGTCCTCGACCTGGTCACCGGCGCACCCGCCCTGATCATGGACCACCGCCTGGATGTCCTCGCCGGAAATCGCCTCGCCGAACTCCTCTTCGGCCGCCCCATGCCCGGCCTCAACACCGCCCGCCACATCTTCCTCGAAGAGGATCAGCGCGGCCTCTACGCCGACTGGGAGAAATGCACCCTCGACGCGGTCGGCCACCTCCGCCTGGCCGCCGGTAAATACCCCGACGACCCCGGCCTGGCCTCCCTCATCGGCGAACTCGCCATGGGCAGCGAGCGTTTCCGCCGCCTCTGGGCCCGCGCCGACGTGTGCGCCCGCACCCACGGCCGCAAGCCCTACCACCATCCCCTCGTCGGCCTCCTGGAACTCCACCAGGAAAACTTCGCCCTACCAGACCAATCCGGCCTGGAACTCCTGATCCTCTCCGCCGCCCCCGGCACCCCCACCGAAGACGGCCTCCGCCTCCTCGCAGCCCTGGACACGAACACCGAACCCGCCCAGCCCTCGAGGACCGCCCGAGTCCACGACTGACCCACCGGCGCCGTTCCGGGGCGCGCCGACGATGGTCCGCACATACCGACGCGGCGGGCGGTTATCGTTGATTCGTCACATGGGCGAGGGCGCACGGGCCCGGCTCCGATGCTCGGTGGGGTCCGGGCAGGAAACGGGTGTGGCGGTCCTGAGGGAGAATACGGACGTGAGCGACGCAGTCAGGCAGCATTTCAGAGGTCGGCCGGGGGCGTCGGCCGTCGTGGCATCGGCGGGCGCCTCGGCGCCCGTCGGCGGTTAGCTCATGTCGGATCGGGAAGGGCCGGAGCCCGTCGGGAACAGGTTCGATGCGGTGGAACGGCTGCGCCAGAAGCTGGGAGGGTTTGAAGGCCGCCGAGACCGGCGACGGCGCCTCGAAGGTCACCCGGCTGCCGCGGCGCCCGCGGCGCATGACGGAGGAGCCCGGCGAGCGTCCGCACAAGACTTGGCGTTCGGAAGGCCCCGCCGTCTATGATCCCGCGCCGACCAGGCCCGTGCAGCGCTCGGAACTGCAGCGCGAGACCGGGTGGTGGCCGGTCGATCCCGGCCGGGCGCAGCATCCCGCCCCGGAGCCTGATACGGGCCGAGCCGAACACGATGGCAACGTCGTCGATTTCGGCGCCGCGCGGCGGAAGCGAACCGGTGACGACGCCCCGGCCCCCGGCATCCGGCGCATTGCCCGACCACGCAGAATCAGCTCCAACTCCGGCGAGGGACCCGAGAACACCGGCCGCCGCGACGACCCCCATTCGCCCCCACCGGGCGGACCTCCCCGCCAGACCTGATTCCCCTGGGGCACTAGAAATCTGAAGCATCGACGACCGGGAACTGGTGGCGGACGCTACTCGCGAAATGCCGCCACCAATTCCCGGTGATCAACCGTCCAGTGCGACTCAGGACAAGGAGCGCCGGGCGGTCACGTCGTACTCGGTTACCGACGCGGACAGGATTGCGGCGGACTGTTCGTCGGAGGGGCCTCTGCCGCGGAACGCCTCGACCGAGGCCTGGTTGTCCCATCGTTCGAAGATCACGATCCGCTCGGGGTTCACGATGTCCGCGGTGATGGAGAACTCGAGGCAGCCTGGTGCGCGCCGCGCCTGTTCGACCACCTTCACGCACCCCGCGAGATAAGATTCCCGCTCCCCCGCCTCGACCCGGATATGCCCCGCCACAATGATCATTGCCGACCCTTTCGTTCTGAAGTCATTAAAGGCGGATTCCAGCCAGTCCTGCTCGACACCGCCGTTGACACGACGCCGGGACTCTCTCGTGTTCGTCAGTTCTCGCGGGCGCTGGCAGTGGCCCGCCAATGTTCTACCGAACGGATGATGTCGGTACCGATTTGTTCGAGGAAGGCGGCCGTTGTCGCCAATCGGGCGCGGGTTTGCGTGTCGGGGCCGAAGGCATGGGCGGCGCGGAGGGCGGTGGCGGCCAGGTGCTGGTTGGCGCGGGCGCTGGTCAGGACGGTGCGGATGCCTGCGTCCGCGTCGATGAAATAGCGCTGGCGGCGGGTGGTTTCGTCGCGGCGGCGCAGGAGGAGACCTTGTTATTCGAGGAGGCCGACGGCATGGGAGATGGTGGCGGGGCTGACTTGGAGGTGTTGTGCGAGGTCGGCTGCGGTGCGACTGCCGGTTTCGGAGGTGAGCAGGCAGACGAATATGCCTGCGGCGGTACGCGGTAGACCCGTGTCGATGAGGGCGGCGGTCAGATCGCGGACGGCTGCGACGGATTCCGCTGTGGGCGTGGCGGATTCGGCGCCGGGCTGTGGAGCGTCCGGACGGGGTTTGCGGCGGGCGCGGGCGGTGGTGGCCAGGTGGGCGAGGTCGGCGCTGTAGCGGCCGGGGCCGCCGTTGCGGGCGACTTCGCGGGTGATGGTCGAGGTGGGGCGGCCCAGGCGGCGGGCGATCTCGGCGTGGTCGAGGCCCTCGGTCAATCCGGAGGCAATATGTCTCCGGTCGGTTCTGGTCAGTCTGCGTCCTGGCATGCGCTCGCCTTCGCGGGTTCGGTCACCTCGACGCCAGTATCGGTGCCGGTCTCGGATGATTGCAACGCGGGTCGCCTCAGCGGGCATTAACCGACACTGTCGTTGCAATCGTGTATTGCACCAACTACCAGGCCAAATGATATGAACTACCGGGCCCGCGTCATTGATCCACTTTTCGGATTCCACCTAAGTTCGGAACCATGCGAGCACGAGGTATCACCTACGACACCGGATTCGCCCCGGGCGGGCGCAGCAGCCGGACCGACTTCGACTCCGAGGTGGTGCGACGCGAGTTGTGCATCATCGCCGAGGACCTGCACTGCGATGCCGTCCGGATCACCGGCGACGATCCCGAGCGCCTGACCATCGCGGCCCGCCATGCCGTCGATGCCGGTCTGGAGGTCTGGTTCTCACCGTTCCCGTGCGAACTGACCGCCGCCGAGATGGTCCCCTACTTCGCCGACTGCGCCGGGCGCGCCGCGGCCGTCGGAGCCGAAGTCTTCGTCGCCGGTTGCGAATTCAGCTTGTTCGCAACCGGTTTCCTGCCCGGCGACGACACCTTCTCCCGAATCGCGTCATTCACCAGCGGCGATCCGGCGGCAGCGGCGGGCCTGCTCGACACCAATGCCCGGATCAATGCCGCCCTGGCCGACATCGTCGCCGAGGTACGAAAGCGCTTCGGCGGCAAGGTGACCTATGCCGCCGGAACCTGGGAGGCCATCGACTGGACGCCGTTCGACATCATCGGCATCGATGCCTACGGCGATCCGGAGCACCCGGCATATCGTGAGGGCCCGCAGGCACTGAAACAGCTGGGCAAGCCGATCGCGGCGACCGAAGTCAGCTGCTGCACCTATCGGGGCGCGGCCGAACTCAACGGAATAGGCTGGACCATAGTCGATTACGACGCCGACCCGCAGCACATCATCGGTGAACACTTCCGCGACGAAGACGAGCCCGTCCACTACATGCGCCGACTCTTCCAACTCTTCGAGGAAGAGTCCGTGGACACCGCCTTCTGGTACACCTTCGCCGGGTATCACCTGCCGCACAGCGCGGACCCGTACTACGACCTCGATCTGGCGTCGTTCGGCGTATGCAAGGTCATGCCCGACGGCGCCCTCGCTCCGAAGCGCGCCTTCCACGCCCTGGCCGAAATCTGCGCACGCCCGGCGGCGACCCCGTCATGATGTTGCCGCAGTGCGGGATTCAGACCCCGGAATCGAATCCGCGCGCAGTCCCGCAATGAGTAGGGCGACCATCCGGCGAGCACTGTAGCGAGGGTCGTTGGCCTCGCCGATGCAGAGGTTGCCGACGGCGCGCATGAGCTCGTACGGATCGATATCGGCCCTGATTTCGCCTGTGGCAATGGCTGATTCGAGGATTTCGGCGCATACCGGGACCAGGCGGTCGAGGAAGTACGCGTGCAGGGTTTCGAAGGTGGCGGCATCGGAGCGCAGGGCTTCGGCCAGGCCGTGCTTGGTGACCAGGAAGTCGACGAAGAGGTCGATCCACGCGGTCAGCGCGGCATGCGGGCTCTCGCTGTCGGCGAGCAGGGCGGGACCGGCCGCGGCACAGGCTTCGACCTGATGGCGATAGACGGCGACGACGAGATCGGCCCGGGTCGGGAAGTGGCGGTAGATGGTGCCCACGCCGACGCCCGCCTTGGCGGCGATATCGCGCACGGGGACAGTGACACCGGAGGCCACGAAGGCCGCCGCGGCGGCATCGAGCAGGGTTTGCTCGTTGCGGCGGGCGTCGGCGCGCTTCCGGGGGGTTGATCCGCTCTCGGTCACTGGGCAGGGTCCTCCATCGATCCGCTTGGCAAACGGAACAAGGTTCCGTATGTTGGTTAACGGAACAATGCTCCGCTTGTTCAGAATGCCAGAGCGGCCGGGCCGGACCAAGCTCCGCGGTCGCTTTCACCTCGCATGGAGGATCAGTCATGCAGTACCGCACATTGGGCCGGACCGGCGTCAAGGTCAGTTCGCTCGCGCTGGGCGCCATGAATTTCGGGCAGATCGGGCGCACCACGCAGGAGGAGGCCACGGCGATCGTCGATGCCGCACTCGCGGCCGGGATCAACCTCATCGATACTGCCGACTGGTACGGGCGCGGCGAGTCGGAGGAACTGGTCGGCAAGGCGATTGCCGGGCGGCGCGAGGACATCGTGCTGGCCACCAAGGCCTACATGCCCATGAGCGAGGACCCCAATCATCGGGGGAGTTCGCGACGCTGGCTGGTCCGGGCGCTGGACGACAGTCTGCGACGGCTCGGCGTCGACCATATCGATCTCTATCAGATGCATCGGTGGGATCCGGACACCAGCGATGAGGAGACGCTCTCCGCGCTGACCGATCTCCAGCGTGCGGGCAAGATCCGCTACTTCAGTTCGTCGACGTTTCCGGCGTATCGCATCGTGCAGGCGCAGTGGGCGGCGCGCGAGCACCGGCTGAGCCGATATGTGACCGAGCAGCCGAGCTATTCGATACTGCAGCGCGGCGTCGAGGCGCATGTGCTTCCGGTGGCTCAGGAGTACGGGCTCGGGGTGCTGGTGTGGAGTCCGCTGGCGTCGGGCTGGCTGTCCGGCGCTATCCGCGAGGGGCGCGAAATCACCACGAACCGTTCGAGTTTCATGAAGGATCGCTACGACACGGCCGTCCCGGCCAATCGCGCCAAACTGGAAGCCGTCGAGGCATTGGCGAAGGTCGCCGACAAGGCCGGGCTGACCATGATCCAGCTCGCCCTCGGATTCGTGACGGCGCATCCGACGGTGACCAGCGCGCTCATCGGGCCGCGCACCCTGGATCACCTGCGGTCCCAGCTCGCGGCCGCGGACACCGTACTGCCCGCCGACGTGCTGGATGCGATCGACTCGATCGCGGCCCCCGGCATCGACCTCGCCCCACACGAGAAGGTCGACACGCCGCCCGCCCTGCTCGACCCGGCGCTGCGGCGTCGCTGATTCGGCTCGCGCCGCGCCGATAGTGGCCTGCGCGCAATCGCGTCCGTGCAATGGAACTATTGACGCCGGTTTTCGATCTTGTACCGCGTAATTCTCTTGGTCTACCACGGACGAAGGAGCTGAAAGCGTGCTGAATCGGCGGCAATGCGCGGCGGGCCAGATCGTCATCGGACTGACGATCGCCTTTCTCGGAGGTCCGAGCCCGGCACAGGCGGAGCCCATTCAGTCGACGCGGCTGCTGCCGGAGGAGTTGACCGCGGCGATTTCTCGGGACCTGCACATATCGGCGGAGGAGTATCTGCGGCGATCCCGGGTCGCGCAGCAATTGGCGGTCTTCACCGCGACGGCGCGCGAGCAATTTCCGGATTCGATCGAGCAGGCGGGGCTGGATTCGGAGGTGCGCGGCGTGCTGGCGCTCGCCGCGGGTCCCGGGGCCGATATCGTCCGAATGGACGCAGGCACAGCGGGATTCGACATTCGAGACGTGCTCGTCCTCGGGCTCCCCGCCTCCCCCGCCGTGCCGACGCCGGTGGAGCGCCGGAGCGGCGATCGCCCAGCGGCGACCGAAGTCGCGGGCGGCGACCCCTTCGTGGCCATGCCGCCACAGGGAAAGAAGGTCAGCTTCGGAATGTGCTCATGGGGCTTCAACGGCATCGACCACGACGGCGCGACCGTCAATATCACCGCAGGCCATTGCAATATGGAGGCGGAGAAAGAGAACCCCAACCCACTGCACGTGTACGCCCCCTCGACAAAGAATGGCGTGGACACCCCGGTCGGACACTTCCACAAGTCATTGACGTTCAAGAACACCGCCCGCGACTACGCGATAATTCGAATCAGCGACGAGGCCCGCCCCCTCTTCGACAACAACCTCGTCCGCTCGCGCGGCACGAAACCTCTTCCCATCACCGGAGTAGCCGACCCCGTAATCGGCGCCCCCGTCTGCAAACTGGGCCACACCACCGGCTACACCTGCGGCGTAATCGTCGACGTAGACCCTCCCGAAGACGGTGGCCCCTCCCAATCCTTCACCCACACCGCCTTCCAGTTCTCCGGCGACAGCGGCGGCCCGATCATCACCGGCACCTCCGCAGTAGGCATAGTCAGCCGCCTGGAAAGCACCCTCGACCTCCCCACCGACCCAGCCGCCTACCTGGACCCTCGCTGGCACGACCAAACCCGCCGAAACCTCTTCCGCGTAGTAGCCCAATCCATCTCCGCAGTCCTAACCGAGAACCCAGGCCTCCAAATCCGCACCCACTGACCCGGGAGCAGGTAGTGGTGCAGGGGTCTTCTCGACCTTTGCCTGCACCAGTACCTGCTTCGGCTCAGCCCACGGGGGTGGGATGGCGGGTTGGGCGGGAGGTCAGTAGGACGATGCTCGCGGCTGCGACTGTGAATGCCGCGCTCGAGAGGAACGCGGAGGTCGGGTTCGCGGTGTTGTCGACGATCGGACCGGCCACGGCTGGGCCAAGCACAGCGCCGAGGTTGAATGCGGTCGTCGCGAGAGCTCCCGCGATATGCGGTGCGCTAGGCGCGGCAGCCTCGACGATCATGCCGATGAGTGTCGAGCCCACACCGAAGGCGGCCGCCCCGGCCACTACCGACATGATCAGCACCCCGGCCACAGTGTGCGCGGTCACGGCGGCCAGCAGCCAGATTCCGATCAGGCTCAGCGTCCCGATAGTGATGATCCGCCGACCGTGATGGCTGAAGCGGCCACTCAGCAGCACGCCGCCGAACGACCCGACACCGAATGCCCCGAGCACCAACGGAACCCACCGATCACCCGTTCCCGAGAGATCGGCAGTGATCGTGCCCAGATACGTGAACCCAGCGAACGTCCCGGCATTCACCAGCACCCCGGTGACAACCGCGGCAAGAACCGGACGCCGCGTGACAACCGACCATTCACGCGAAATCGACTGCCCGGCACCGTCATACCGCTCCCCCTCCGCACGACCGACCAGCACCCAGAGCGGAACGAGCACCGCAGCGCCGAGAACGGCAACAGCCCAGAAAGCCGACCGCCATCCCCAAACCTGCCCGAGCACAGTCCCCGCGGGCACCCCGGCAATACATGCCACCGTAACCCCGGACACCACGACCGAAGTCGCGCGCCCCACCCCCCGCAGCCCCAACCAATCGCGGCAACCCAGCCAACGCGATCGCCAGAAAACCAGCATTCGCAACCGCCGCAACTACGCGAGTCGCCAACAACACCGCGAATCCACTTGCCACAGCACCGATCACATGCGCCAAGAAGAACACCCCCAAGAACCCCACCAGCGAATACCTCATCGGCAACCGCCCCGCCGCCATGGCCATCACCGGCGCCCCCAACACCATCCCCGCCGCGAACAGCGAAGTAAGCAACCCCGCACCCCCGAGCGAAACCCCGACATCACCCGCAATCCGCTTCAACAACCCCGACACCATGAACTCGGATGTGCCCTGCGCGAAAACCGCAACAGCCAGCACGAAAACCACAATGGGCATAGTGAAACTCCCGGACACAGGGGCGCCCCGGCTCAACCCAGCGGCACCCACAACGATTGCGAATCAGGCACCCAGCCCACCCGCAAGAAGACAGCATCCAGCGCCGCAAGCCGCTCCAACCCACCGACCGCCACGCGCCCGGCACCGCAAGCTCACAACGCCGCCCAGCACAACCGCCAGGCGGCTACCGTCTGGATGCCTCCGGAGAATTCACCCCGCCACCCTAACCAACCCACCCCAATCGAACCAACCCGATTTCACACCACCATCGTCGGGCAGGTTCGCGGGCGGGGGGTTCAGGGCTGCAGGGCGGCTTGCCATTTCGCGATTGTGCGGCCGATTTCGGTGGTGGGTGGGGTGTTGTAGAGCCATTCGCGGGCTAGGGTGTGCCAGTTGGCTGTTGTGTGGAGTTGGCCTAGGGCGGCGAAGGTGAAGAGGTCGGCGCGGCGGGAGAAGACGTGTTCGGGTGGGAGGAGTTGTTTTCGGATGCCGCGGAAGTCGGCGGTTCGGGGGTCTATGGCGAGGATGATGGCGCCGGTGGCCAGGTCGGGGGTGATTGTTAGTTGTTCGTCGAGGAGGTGCCAACCGGCTGCGGCCCAGACGTAGTCGAGGCATTCTCGAGGGGTTACGGCGGAGTCGGGGTCGATGATGCCGCGGGTGGACCATTGGTGGTAGAGGTCTTCGGCGCGGTATTCGCCTGCGGCGCGCAGGGCGGTGCGTTCGAATTCGGCGTGGGCGGGGTCCATGCGGTGGTAGAGGCCGAAGTCGACGAAGGCTACTCGGCCGTCGGCGGCTTGGAGGATATTGCCGGGGTGGGGGTCGCCGCAGAATTCATGGTCGGCGAACAGGGAGCTGATGTAGAAGCGGTAGATCAGTTCGCCGATGTGGTTGCGGTCTGGGGCGGGTAGGGCGCGGAGCTGCTCGAAGGATTTGCCTTCGACGAACTCGGTGACGAGAACGTGGTCGGTGCAATGCTTTTCGATGCTGTCGGGGACCAAGATGTAGGGATGGTCGCGGTAGCGGTGCGCTACTCGATGCTGGGTGCGAGCCTCGCGCAGGTAGTCGAGTTCGCCGCCGATATTGCGGGTGACCTCGTCCAGGACGGCGGCGTCGGCGGCGCTGGGCAGCACGGACTTCCAGAGTTTGCTGAAGAGTTCGAGGTTGCGCATATCGGCGTGGACGGCCTGGTCGACGCCGGGGTACTTCACCTTCACCGCGACGGTGCGTCCGCCACGCAGACGCGCCCGGTACACCTGGCCGATCGACGCGGCCGCGATGGGGGTCTCGTCGAAGTCGGCGAAGGTGCGGGACAGGGGACCGAGGTCGTTCTCGATGACCTGGCGCATGGCGGCGAACGACACCTCCGGTGCGCGGTCGCGCAGTTCGGCGAGCTTGAGCCGGAACACTTCTCGATGCGATTCCGGCACCAGGTCGACATCGAGCACCGACAGCATCTGGCCCAGTTTCATGGCGGCGCCCTTCATGCCGCCGAGCACGGTGACGATCTGCTGCGCGGCTTGCAGCGTGGAGCGTTCGGCGAGCAGCTGCCGCGCCTGCTCGGTGCGCCCGATCATCGACAGCCGGGTGCCGACCCCGCGCGCGGCCTGCCCGGCGGCGAGCCGTCCGAGCCGGGTTCCGCGGGCCAGCCGACCGCTGGGCACTCGACCGGCGACCATGCGCACCTCCGTGGATTCTTCTGGCGCAACAACATACAACCAGACGGCGGGCTTCGTAAGATGAGCAACGCTCAGTTTTCATCGCATCCAGGGAGGCTGTGATGGCGCCGAAGGCCGTCCGGCAACGCCGTCGCCCGACCCAGCAGCGCGCGCAGGCGACCCGCGAACACATTCTCGATACCGCCGCGCGGGTATTCGGGGAGCGCGGCATCGCCGATTCCTCGACCAATCGAATCGCGGCCGAGGCGGGGGTGAGCATCGGCACGGTCTATCGCTATTTCCCCGATCGTTCGGTCATTGTCGACGAATTGCTCGAACGCATGCTGGTGAGTGCCGAACAGCGTTTCATCCATTGGATGTCGAGTCGGCCGCAGCAGCCGAACGAGGTATTCCTCACCTCGATTCCGCAGCTGGTCACCGAGATTCTGGAGGTGTTCACCGAGGAATTGGTGGCCAATGCCAAGCTGGTGGGCGCCATGGTGGCGGGCGTGCAGTTCTACAGCAGCGGCATACCGGAATTCGAACCACGCCTGCGACTGCTGGTGAAGGTCCTGCTGATCCAGATGCTCGGCCCGGGCGACGACGAGAAGTACGACGCCATGACCTTCGTGCTCATCAATACCGGATTCGCGGCGGTGCTGCGGGCCTCGGTGCCGGAGGTCGGCAGCCAGGCCATCGCCATGACCGCGCGCATGATGGGGACGTGGATCGAGGCCGAGGTGCGGGCCGCGCAACCCGCCGACTTCGATCACTATGTCAGAGCGATCCGCCACCGCCCAGCAGCCACGGATTGAAGGTGCAGTCCAGCGCGGGGAATCGGGCCGGATCCAGTGCGCGCAGCGCGATCGACAGCGCGCGCGGCGAATACAGCATGGTGAGGTGGTCGGAGAGATCCTGTTCGCAGCCGTCCTGCAGCAGGATATTGTCGACGGTCGCGCCGGGGCCCGCCTTCAGGAAGGTCAGGTCGTACGGGTTCGTGATCTCGTCGTAGCGGCTGCCGACGATGGTGTAGTCGACCCCGGGCACGGTGTCACCGGCGGCATTGAGCTGGTTGACGAAGTCCGAGCCGATGGTCTGCTGGATTCCCGCGTGGCCGACGAAGATCTCGATGAAGCCGAGAATGTCGATCCCGAAATTGTTGATGGCGCGGCCGAGTGCACCGATGCCGACCAGCGAGGTGCCGTGGTGGGTGGCGCCGTAGGTGATCAGATTGTCGACCTTGGCCGCGCCGCCCTCGAACTTGGTGTACCAGTTCGCCATCGATCCGCCCTGGGAGTGGGCGACGATATCGACCTCGCTGGCTCCCGTGGCGGCCAGGACGCGATCGACGAAAACAGCGACCTGTTTGGCCGAGTCCTGGATGTACCCGGTGCCCATGACGCCGGGCAGGAACGAACCCACGCCGCCGCCTTCGATCAGGTTGGCGCGGCCGTAGTTCAGGGCGAAGGTGCAGAACCCCGCGTCCTTGATGGGCTGGCCGAGGAAGGCGAATCCGTTGTACGCGTTCATCCAAGTGCCGTGCAGCAGCACGACCGGGCGGGGATGCTCGGCGGTCGGTTTGCAATTCCAGTCATTGGCGCCCGGTGGCGCGACATCGGGGTGGAACAGGCCGTAGCCGAAGGCCGCCAACCAGGAGGTCATGGCCGGGCCGTGGCCCGCGGTGTCGGAGGCGTAGCCGCCCGCGGACCCGGAGCTCGAACCCGACCCGCCGAAGCAGTCGCCGGAGCCGTTGCCCGATCCCGCGCCGCTGCCGGAGGTGCACGCCGATCCGGATCCGGCGACCGGTTCGGCCTTCAGCCCGGCCTCGATATACGCGGCCAGTTCCTGTTCGGTGGGTGTGGATTCGGGGGCGGCGGTCACCGTACCGCCGAATGCGACGGCCAGCGCCGAAACCCCGATCAGGACTGCCGCTTTCACTGTCGCGCAGCGGATTGTTCGTCTCATTTCATGCCTTCCTGCGGCCCGGGTACGGATTCGATTTCGGCTGCCCGGCACGCAATTCCGACATCCGAAATCGGGCTCACGCTAGGCCGATGGCCGGATATGGGATAAAAGGTCCCGTCGAACTCTGGAGAACGTCACCAATTCCGTTCGGCCGCACGGTGAGAACTAACCATCCCGAGATGAATCCGCCCCCGCCGAACCATTCCGTTGAATCATGGAGCGCAGATTCGAAAGGACACGACTATGACGAGCACATTGCCTTCGGCGGCCGCACAGGCCCGCGCCCTGGTCGGACACCGCCACCGCTGCGCCGAACCGTTCCGGGTCGAGCGCGGTCGCATTCGCGAATTCGCGCGCGCCGTCCAGGCCTTTCACCCCGCGCATTGGGACGAGCGCGCCGCGGCGCGACTGGGTTTCGACGCGGTGGTGGCGCCGCCGACATTCGCCGCCCTGATTTGGCAGCAGGCGCGGCGCGAGATTCTCGAGACCCTGGTCACCGGCTACCGCCTGGACCGGATCGTGCACGTCGACCAGACCCTCGATATCGGCCGCCCGCTACTCGCCGGTGACGTGCTGACCTGCGAGGTGTACTTCGAATCCTTCCGGCAGTTCCACTCTTTCGACGTCATCACCGTCACGGGGGTGCTGACCGATCAAGACGGGACGCCGGTCCAGACCGGCTCCACCGCGCTACTCGCCCACACCGGCGCACGGCGCACGGCTCCGCATATCGATACCGGGCCAACAGATTTCACCGACACGATAGATCCTGCGATCGCCGCGATGGCGCAGCGGCGGCGGTCACGCAATCAGGTCGAGTTCTCCCACCTGGCCGTGAATGCCGTGCTGCCCACCGCGAGCGCCACACTGAAGCCCGCCGACCTGCTGAACTACGCTCGGACAGTGGGTGATCCGACCGGGGTGGCGGGCCCGCTCGCATCCGGCCTGCTCGTTCTCGGGCTGACCACCAGCTACCTCACCTCGTGGACCGGCGACCCGGCGGCGGTGACGAAGTACCGCGCCGAATTCGCCGACCAGGTGCACTACCTGTCCGTGCCGCCGGACAGCTGCGCATGGAACAACAATCCGGCTTGCAATGGCGTCGGCGGCAGCACATCGGTCAGCGATGGATACCTGTGCTCGATCGAGGCCACCTGGGACTGGGTGACCGTCACCAGCTCGAAGTCCGAGGGCGAATGTCCACCCGCGCCGGGGTTTTCGGCATGCTCGGCGATGGCGGTCAGCAACTCCGACCACAGGTTCGCCAGTTCCTCGATGTCGGCGCGATCCAGCAGGGTGGAGGGGAATCGGAATACGGTCCGCAATCGGTCGTCGACCACCATGGCCGATACGTCGACCGCCACCGTCACCGGCGTCCGCGGGTCCGGCGTGATCTCCAGGTCGCCCAACCCGCCGAACAATCCGTCCGCACCGATGTCCGCGGCCGATACGCAACCCAGATAGTTGAAGCCGATCCGGCCCGGCATCCGATCCGGCAGCCGCGCGGCGGTTTCCGGATTCAGATACCGCAGCAGGCCGTAACCGATGCCCTTGTCCGGGATCGCACGCAGCGTTTCCTTCACCGACAGCACCACACTCGCCACGGCCTCGTTCGACCGCAGGTCATCGACGTCGACATCGGAAAGGTCGAACCGCACCGGGAACATCGAGGTGAACCAGCCCACCGTCCGCGACAGATCCGCACCGGCGACGACCTGCTCCTCGCGACCGTGCCCTTCCAGCCGGATCAGCACCGACCGCTCGTCGATACCGCGCCTCGCGCGCCAGATCCGCACCGCCGCAGCCGGACCCGCCAGCAGGCCGTCGTTTACCCCACAGTGGAACACCGCCGGAACCCGCGACAGCAGCGCATGCGTCACCGCCTCCGGGAGGTGCACGTCCACATGGTCGAGCACCGATGCCGTATCGACCGACGGGTCCAATTCCCTTCCGCCCCACAACGGATCCGCATCCGTCGCCATCGACTGCCACAACCCCAGCTCTCCCGCCCGCTGGTCCGCCACGCCCGCATCGACCAGCGCGTGCGCCCAGCGCCGCATCGAGGCCCCGACCGGCTCCAGCACCGGCTCCGCACCTCGTATCGCCTGCTCCAGCGCCGACAGCAGATCCGGCGCCAGCACCCGCCACGACACCCCGTCGACCACCAGATGGTGCGCCACGACCGCCAGCCATCCACCCGTGCCGGGAGCGTCGAGCCACACGAACTGCACGATTGTCCCTGCGGCTGGATCCAGCCGCGAAACCGACGAATTCAATTCGGCCGCAGCATGTTCTGCGATCACTGCCCGATCGACATCTGCATCGGTGAGAACATGCCGGAGCACTGCGGCCGGGTTCACGCCGCCGGGTGAATCTACTGTCAGCGACCAGTCGCCGGATGTGCCGGACTGTAGGCGCGATCGCAGCATGTCGTGGCGGTTCAGTAGTGCGCGGATGGCCGCGGTGAGGTTCGCCTCGGTGGCGCCGAGCGGCAGTTGCAGTACGATGTGCTGTTCGAAATGGTCGAAGCCTGTGCCCCACTCCACCATCCAGCGGGCCACCGGGAGCAGGGGCAGATCTCCGATGCCACCACCGGCGAGCTCCGGCAGCTCTTTGCTGGTCGCGCCGTCGGCCGGGCGGGCGATGAGGGCCAGGCGGGCCGGAGTGCGGTGTTCGAACACATCTCGAGGGCCGAATGCCAGGCCGAGTGCGCGGGCCCGGGCCACGACCTGAATGGAGACGATGGAATCGCCACCCAGAACGAAGAAGTCGTCGTCGGATCCGACCTGATCGAGACCGAGGATTTCGGCGATGACTCCGGCGATGATCTGTTCGGCGGGGCTCGAGGGGGCTCGGAAGGTGCGCGGGGCGAACACCGGCTCGGGGAGAGCGCGCCGATCCACTTTACCGCTGGTGGTGAGCGGGAGTTCGGCGAGTACTGTCACGAGGTCCGGCACCATGTAGCCCGGCAGTCGTTCGCTCAGCTGCTCTCGGACGGTGGCCGGGGTTGTGTCGCATCCGGGTTCGGGTACCACATAGCCGACCAGGCGCGGACCGACGCCGGTGTCGGTCGGGGGCGTGTGCAGGAGCACGACGGCTTGTTCGATGCCGTCGACCTCGGTGAGGGCGGTCTCGATCTCGCCGAGTTCCAGGCGCTGTCCGCGGACCTTCACCTGGAAGTCGGCGCGGCCGACGAATACGAGATTCCCAATGCCCGAGCCGTTCTCGTCCCAGCGGACCAGGTCGCCGGTCCGGTACAGCCGATCGCCCGTCGCGGTGAACGGGTTGGCGACGAAGCGCGATGCGGTCAATGCCGATCGTCCTCGATAGCCCCGTGCCACACCGGCGCCGGAGACGTACAGCTCGCCCACCATCCCGGCTGGTACCGGGCGCAGCCACGAATCCAGCACCAGCGCGGCCATACCCGCGATCGGGGCACCGATGCCCGGCGCTGCCCCGCACGTAAGTTCGCCGCCCGTCACCCAGATGCTGGCTTCCGCGGGACCGTACAGGTTGTGCATCCGGCGCATGCCCGCGGAATCGGTTCCGGCCCAGCGCGATACCAGCTGGGGCGAGCATCGATCGCCGCCGGTCAGGATGATCCGCAGCGCATCAAGTCCCTCGGGCTCGAGCGACGACGCCACCGCCGGAGTCAGAAAGGCGTGGGTAATGCGGTGATCTCGCAGCAGCTCCCACAGTGGTTGCCCGCCATACACATCCGCCGACGCCACGACCAGGGTTACCGCACCCGATATCACCAGCAGCAGCTCCAAGATGGCCGCGTCGAAGGTCCACGACGCCACACCCAGCACCCGCGACTCGGGCCCGACCCCGCAGCGGGTCACCAGATCCGCTGTCAGCGCGGCCAATCCGGTATGGGCGACGTCCACGCCCTTGGGGCGGCCCGTCGATCCCGAGGTGTAGACGACGTAGGCCGGATTCCCCGCGCGTAGCGCAGCACGACGCTCCGTGTCCAGCACTGCGGCGGCGCTGTGGTTCGCCAGGTCGAGCCGATCGAGGCGAATGATTTCCACGGAGTCCGCGCCGAGCTCGAAGTCGCCCCGAGCCAGCACACAACAGACATCGGAATCGCCGCACACGAACCGGTTTCGCTCCACCGGATGTGCGGGGTCCAGTGAGACGAACGCCGCGGCGGACTTGGCGACCGCCCAGACCGACAGCACCCATTCCAGCGATCGCGGCGCGCCCACGGCCACCACGGACTCCGGCCCCACGCCGCGCCCGATCAGCGAGCGCACCCTTCGATTCGACTGCTCATCGAGATCGCGGTAGGAGATGCGCCGGTCGCCGTCGACCACGGCGTCCCCGTCCGGGTTGCTCGCCACGGCGGCGTCCAGGAGGCCCGGCAACGTGGTCGAGCCGGTGTCGATCGTGGTGAGATCCGGATCCAGCATCCCGCTGCGGCCCCACTCGTGCACGAGCCGATGGCGCTCCGGCCACGAGAGCACCTCGATATCCCGCACCGGCACGGTGGGATCGTGAGCGATCGTGCGCAGCACTGCTCGCAGCCGTTCACCGAACGCCGTGATCGTAGCCGTGTCGAAGACTCCCGGCTGGTATTGCAGCCGGATTCGCAAGGTGTCCTGGAGCGCCGCGGTGCAGGTCAAGGGGTAGTGGGTGGCGTCGGCCGCCACGATCCGGGTGATGGCGAGGTCGCCGCCGCCCGCGGTGTCCTCCATCCGATGCAGGTCGACCCGGTAGGACTCGAGCACCATGAGGGTGTCGAAGAGGCTGTCGCTGCCGGTGAGCACGTGGATATCGCGCAGCCCGAGATGGTGGTGGTCGAGCAGGGCCACCTGTTCGTCGTGGATGCGGGTCCACAGCCCGGCGATCGTCTCGGTGGGGTCGAGTCGGATCCTGGTCGGAATGGTGTTGATGAACAGCCCGATGGTGTGCGCGGTGGCGGGGAGGTCACCGGGTCGTCCGGAGACGGTCGCGCCGAAGATCACATCGGTCCGGCCGCTCAACTGCGCCACCATAATCGCCCACGCCGATTGCAGCACGGTATTCACGGTCACCCCGGCGGCGGCCGCCGCGGCGATCAGATCGCGGGTATCGGCGCCGTCCAGGCCGATCGAGCGATTCGCCGACGCGGTATCGCCGCCCGCAGCGGAGCCGCCGACAAGGGTCGGTTCAGCACCGTCCAGCGCCGCCGACCACGCTTATCGCGCCGCATCGCCGTCACGAGACGCCAACCAGGCCAGGAAGTCTCGATACGATCCGGCCGGTGCGTCCACGGGTCGGCCGGAGTAGGCGGAGAACAGCTCGGAGATGAGCAGCGGCATGGACCAGCCGTCGAGAATCACATGGTGATTGGTGAGGATCACCGCCCACCGATCGGCGGCCACGGCAACGACAGTGCAGCGCAGCAGAGGTGGCGAGGTGAGGTCAAACGGGTCCGCTTTCGCCCGGGCGGCGAGGTCGTCGAGCGCGGGCTCGGGATCCGGGTGACCGGTGAGATCGGCGAGCTGCCAGGGCAATTCGACATCCCTACAGACCACCGACACGCTCTGCCCACTGTCGGTGGAAACGAAGCCGGTCCACAGGCCGTCGTTCCGTCGCACCACCGCTGCCGCGGCCGCGCGCAACCGGTCCGGGTCCAGATCACCGTCGAGATGCAGAACAACCTGCGCCACATAGGCATCCGCCGTGGCGTCGGCGCCTGCCAGCTCGGCGTGGTACAGCAGTCCGGCCTGCAGGGGCGTCACCGGCCATACATCGGTCAGCGCCGAACACCGCCGGTCGAGTGCGATGACATCCGCCTGCGGCAAGGCCACCAGACCGAAGTCCGACGGCGAATGTCCACCCGCACCGGGAGTTTCGGCGTACTCGGCCATCGCGGCCAGCACCCGCGACCACAGCTCGGCGAACTCCTCCACATCCTCGCGTTCGAGCAGCGTGCGCGGGTACCGGAACACCGCCCGCAAGCGGTCCTCGATCACGATCGCCGATACGTCCAGCGCCACGGTCACCGGCATATCCGGATCCGGCGTCGCGCACAACTCCCCCAGGCCGCCGTGGACCCCGCCCGCGCCGAGCGCATCGCCCGCCACCCGGCCCAGGTAGTTGAAGCAGATCCGCCCGGGCATCCGATCCGGCAGCAGCGCAGCGGTTTCCGGATTCAGGTACCGCAACAGACCGTAGCCCATGCCCTTGTCCGGGATCGAACGCAGTGTTTCCTTCACCGACCACACCGCGGCGGCTACGGCCTCCCCGCCCGCGACGACAGCGTCGGCATCGATGCCGGACAGGTCGAAACGCACCGGGAACATCGAGGTGAACCAGCCCACCGTCCGTGACAGATCCGCGCCCGCGACAACTTGTTCCGCACGCCCGTGCCCCTCCAAGCGAAGCAGCACCGAGGGCTCGTCGATCCCGCGCCGGGACCGCCAGAGCCGGACCGCCACAACGAGACACGCGAGCAAACCGTCGTCGACTCCGCCGTGGCAGGCCATCGGCACACGCGACAGCAGCGCCCGCGTCACCGACTCCGGCAGTTCGATACTCGATTGCTCGAGCACCGCCGCCGTATCGATGGCGGGATCCAGCTCGCGCGGCCCGAACACCGGGTCCGGCCCGGCCTGCATGGACTGCCACAAACCCAGTTCCGCGACTCGCCGCGGGTCGGCCGCCGCTTCCGCCAGCCCGTGCGCCCAGCGGCGCATCGACGTGCCCACCGGTTCCAGGACCGGAATATCGCCCCGCACAGCCTGTTCCAATGCCGACATCAGATCCTGCGCCAGCACCCGCCAGGAGACGCCGTCGACCACGGCGTGATGGGCCACGAGCACCAGCCAGCCGGGCCGCCCGACGGGATCGAGCCACACGAATCGGGTCATCACGCCCCGGACCGGATCCAGCTGCTTCACGGCCGAGTTCAGTTCCGCTCCAGCGATTTCCGTCACGCCTGACAGTCCGGTCGGGGAGTCCAGGTCGATATCGGGATCGACGGCACGCCTGCACACCACCTCGGCGGCATCCACGCTGCCCGCGGGGGCGACGAGCATCGTCCACTGTCCGGACTCGCACGTCAGCCGCGACCGCAACATATCGTGCCGATCCAGCACCGCCGCGACGGCCACCACGAGGCTCGCCTCATCCACTCCCGCGGGCAGCCGCAGCGTCACATGCTGCTCGAAACGACCGAAGCCCGTGCCCCAGTCCACCATCCACCGGGCCACCGGCAGCAGTGGCAACTCCCCGACGCCGCCACCGGGCAGCTCCGCCAGCCCGCCCCCGCCATCGGTGCGGCTCGCGCAGTCGGCCAATCGGGCGGCGGTCCGCTGTTCGAACACATCGCGCGGACCGAATGCCACGCCCCGCGCCCGCGCCCGCGCGACCACCTGGATCGACACGATCGAATCTCCGCCCAGCGCGAAGAAGTCGTCGTCGACCCCGACGCGGTCCAGGCCGAGCAGCTCGGCGAACACCTCCGCCGCAATCTCCTCGGCGGGCGTCGACGGCGCGCGATAGTCCGCGCCCACGGCGACCGGCTCGGGCAGCGCGGCCTTGTCCACCTTGCCGTTCACCGTCAAGGGCAGAGTGTCGAGCACCATCACCACATCGGGCACCATGTACCCGGGCAGGCGCTCAGCCACCGACCGCCGGACCGCCGCCGGGTCCAGCGTGTACCCGGGCATGGCCACCACGTACCCGACTAGCCGCGCACCGGCATCGCCGGGCGCGTGCACGATGACGACCGCTTGCGCAATGCCTTCGACCTCGCACAGCCCGGCCTCGACCTCGCCGAGTTCGAGTCGCTGGCCGCGAACCTTCACCTGGAAATCGGCCCGGCCCATGAACATCAGCGCCGCGCTGCTCGAACCCGTCGCGGAATCCGGTCCGGCCGTGACCCAGTGGACCAGGTCGCCCGTCCGATACAACCGATCTCCGGGTTTCCCATGGGGATTCACGACGAACCGCGCCGCCGTCGCACCCGGTCGGCCCCGATATCACCGCGCCACACCGGCACCGGAGATGTACAGCTCACCCACCACCCCGGCGGGGACCGGGCGCAGCCACGCATCCAGCACGAGCACGTCCATACCGGCTATGCCCGAACCCATCTCGAGTGGATCGCTCGCGCCGAGTTCACCGCTGATCGTCATGATGATCGTGGTCTCGGTGGGACCGTAGGTATTGAAGAACCTGCGCGCACCCGCCGCATCGGTGCGTGACCAGCGTGCGACGAGCCGATTCGAGTACCGTTCGCCGCCGACCGTGACGACGCTCAGATCGTCGAGCCCGCTCGGATCGAGGGAGGCCACCACCGAGGGAGTCAGGAACGCGTGCGTGATGCGCAGCTCCCGCATGAGGTCGGTCAAGGGCGGCCCGGCGTAGACGTCGCCCGGCGCGAGGATCAGGGCTGCGCCGGTGTGGACGGCGAGCAGGATCTCGAGGACGGCGGCGTCGAAGGTGCGCGCGGAGACGCCCAGGATCCGCGCCCCGGGATCGATCGCGTACCGGCGATGGTGCGCGGCGGCGACGGCGGCCAGCCCGGCGTGGGTGACCTCGACGCCCTTCGGACGTCCGGTCGAACCCGAGGTGTAGACGACGTAGGCGGTATTGCTCGTGCGCAGCACACCGCACCGATCCGCGTCGGTCACAGGTGTTTTCGCGTGCGCCGGGACGGCCGCCGCGACGGCGGGGTCGTCGAGATTCAGCCAGGAGATATCGTCCCGAGGCAGCGCGGCGCTGTACCGATCGAGCGTAATACCGAGCCGCACACCGGAGTCCGCGCACAGGAACCGGTTGCGTTCGAACGGATGGGACGGGTCCAGGGACAGGAATCCGGCTCCGGTCTTGGTGACCGCCCAGACCGCGACCATCCACTCCAGGGATCGCGGCAGCGCGATCGCGAGCACCGCCTCCGGGCCGACGCCATGCTGGATCAGGAAGCGCGCCAGCTGATTCGATCGCTCGTCAAGATCGCGGTAGGAGATCCGCCGCTCGCCGTCGACGACAGCGTCGCCGTGTGGGTTGTTCGCCACCGCGGCGGCCAGTAGCTCCGGCAGGGTGGCAATGTCGGCGTCGGCGGCATTGCGGCCCCACTCGTTCAGGAGCTGGTGTCGTTCCGGTGCGGACAGGGTGTCGATATCGCGGACGAGAACGGCGGGGTCGGCAGTGATCGCGCGGAGTACCCGTTGCAGGCGTTCGACCACCGCGATGATCGTCGAGCGGTCGAAAAGGTCTGTGGCATAGCTGATATCGACGGGGATCTCACCCTTGCCGTCCGGGCTGTCCGGCAGGGTGAGGGTCAGGTCGAAGCGCTCGACACCCGTGTCCGCGCCCGAGGGCGTGACCTCGAGATCCGGGAACGCGAGGCCGCTCGGGTCGAGATTGTGGAATGCCAGCAATACCTGGAACAGCGGGTGGTGCGCCTGGCTGCGCGGCGGATAGAGCGCCTCGACCACCTGCTCGAAAGGCGCCTCGCCGTGCGCGAAGCCATCCAGATCAACCTCGCGCACCAGCTCGAGCAGCTCGGTGAACTGTACGGACTCGTCGATGCGAGTACGCAGTACCACCGTATTGACGAACATGCCGACCAAGTCGTCCAGCCGGGCCGAGCCACGGCCCGAAACCGGTGTGCCGATCACTATGTCGGCACTGCCCGACAGGCGCGACAGCACAATGGCCAGCGCCGCATGGAACACCATGAACACCGTCGCACCCTGCGCGCGGGCGAGGCGGTGCAGCCCCTCGGTAACGGTCGTATCCAAGGCGAACCCGTACGTCGCACCCCGATGCGATGCCACCGGCGGTCGAGGCCGGTCGGCGGGCAACTCCAGCACCTCCGGCAGATCCGACAAGTGCGTGCGCCAGTACGCCAGCTTCCGTGACAACACCGAATCCGGATCGTCGGCCGAGCCCAGCAATTCCCGCTGCCACAGTGTGTAGTCCGCGTACTGCACCGGCAAGGGCGTCCATTCCGGAGTTCGGCCCGCGCGCCGGGCCGCATAGGCGGCGGCCAGGTCTCGCGCCAGCGGACCCATGGAGAAGCCATCGGCGCAGATGTGATGCGCCACGATCACCAGCACGAATTCGTCCGGTCCCGGCGACAGCAGCCGGAGCCGCAGCGGAATCTGTTCCGCTACATCGAATCCCAGCGACACCACGTCCGAAATCGCATCCGCGCAGGCGTCCGCACGCACCGGTCGAGGCGTCGGGTCGACGTCCGAGACGGCTGCCAGGTCCTCGATCTCGACCACGGACTGATACGGCACGCCATCGGCATCCGGGTACCTGGTGCGCAATACCTCGTGCCGGGCGAGCACATCGGTCACGGCGGCCGACAACGCCGCGGTGTCCAGGTCGACGGACAGCCGGAGCACCATGGGAATCCCGTATGCCGCGGCTCCCGGTGCGAACCGGTTGACGAACCACATCCGTTGCTGCCCGAAGGACAATGGCATGCGTTCCGGACGAACCGTGACATCCAGGCGCGGACCGGTAGCGGCTTCCCGCGCGCCTACGGTGCGGGCCGTCAGCAGTTCTGCCAGCTCGGCGACGACCGATGCCTCGAACACCTCGCGCACACCCACGGTGACACCGCTCGCCTCGCCCAATCGCGCCACCAGCCGCGTGGCCGACAGCGAATTGCCGCCCAGCGCAAAGAAATCGTCGTCCGCGCCGACCAGGTCCACGCCGAGAACCTCGGCGAAGACGGCCGCCACGGTTTCCTCGGCCGGAGTCGACGGCGAGCGATAACCCGCGCCCGCGGTGACCGGCTCCGGCAGCTTCGCCTTGTCGACTTTTCCATTGACCGTCAGCGGCAGCTCATCCAGCACGAGCACAACATCCGGCACCATGAACCGCGGCAGATGTTCGGCGGAAGACCGCCGCACGGCAAGGGATTCCAGCACGCGGCCCGCCGCGGCCACGACGTACCCCACCAGCCGCGCACCGGCATCGTCGGGTGTGTGCAGGACGGCTACCGCTTGATCGACTCCCGCGACCGCGCACAGCCCGGCCTCGACCTCGCCCAGCTCCAGACGCTGGCCGCGCACTTTCACCTGGAGGTCCGCACGGCCCGCGAACATCAAAGTCCCCGTGCCCGAAGCTGATTCGTCGTCAACCCAGCGGACCAGATCGCCCGTCCGGTACAGCCGATCCCCGGCCGCGCCGAAGGGGTTGGCCACGAATCGAGAGGCGGTCAGTCCCGCACGGCACCGATAGCCGCGTCCCACACCGGGTCCCGCCACATACAATTCGCCCGCCACCCCGGCGGGCACCGGGCGCAGCCAGTCGTCGAGCACCAGCACATCCAGGCCGCCGATGACAGAGCCCATGGTGACCGGGTCATCCGCACGGAGTTCGGCGCTGCCCGTCACCCAAATGGTGGTCTCGGCCGGGCCGTAGAGGTTGAACACCCGCCGCTTGCCTGCGGTATCGGTGCGCGACCAGCGCGACACCAGAGCGGGCGGACACGCCTCTCCCGCCGCGATCATCGCGTGCAGGTCGTCGAGCCAGGCTGGGTCCAGGGCGAGCGCCACGGTCGGGGTGAGCACGGCATGGGTGACGCGCTCGATGCGGATCAGTTCCGCCAGGGGCTGTCCGCCGTACACCTGCGGCGGGGCCACGATCAGTGTTCCGGCGCCGGAAACGGCCAGCAGCAGTTCGAAAACGGCCGCGTCGAAGGTGCGTGCCGCGACGGTCAGGACCCGCGCCTCCGGGCTCATGCCGAAGCGCTGCCGCTGCGCGGCGCAGAGACCGGCCAGCCCGGCGTGCGTGATCTCGACACCCTTCGGGCGCCCGGTCGAACCCGAGGTGTAGACGAGATAGGCCGCACCGTCCGTGCGGGAGGTTCCGGCTCGCTCGGCATGGGTCACCGGCACGGCCGGGCACTGCTCGACCTGTGCCGTGGCGCCCGGATCATCGAGCACCAGCCACGACACGCCCTCCCACGGCAGCGCGGCCACATATCGGGATTGCGTAATCCCCCACCGCACACCGGAATCGGCGCACATGAACTGATTGCGATCGAGCGGATGCTCGGGATCCAGCGAGACGAAGGCCGCCCCGGCCTTGGCTGTGGACCAGACCGCCAGCACCCACTCCAGCGATCGCGGTACACCCACCGCCACCACGGATTCGGGGCGCATGCCCTGTTCGATCAGGTGGCGCGCCAGACGATTCGACTGCTCGTCCAGGTCGCGGTACGAGATGCGCCGATCCCCGTCCACGACGGCAGCGCCGTCCGGATGGCGCGCCACCGCGGCGGCCAGCAGGTCCGGAAGCGTGGCGGTGGGCACGTCGACCGAGCCGCCGCGTCCCCACCGCCGGAGCTGTGCACGTTCGGATTCGTTCAGCGCCTGAATATTTCGAACCGTGATACCGGGATCGGCAATGACCGCCAGCAGCATTCGCCGCACTTGTTCGCCGAGGGCCGTGATGGTGGTCCGATCGAATACCTCCGGCTGGTACTGCAACCGGATTCGCAGCCCGTCCTGCACGGTGATGCTGCACGTCAGCGGATAGTGGGTGGAATCGGTGGCGGCGATTCGCGTGATCTCCAGATCGCCCTTGCCGGTGAGCGTGTGGATGTCGGCCAGACCGAGGTGATGGTGGTCGAGCAGCACGGCTTGCTCGTCGTGCATGCGCTCCCACAACCGGGTGACGGTCTCCGCCGGATCCAGCCGGACCCGAGTCGGAATCGTATTCACGAACAATCCGAGAGTGCTCGCGACGCCGGGCAATTCGCCCGGACGACCGGATACGGCGGCGCCGAATACGACATCGGTGCGGCCGCTCGTCCCCGCGACCAGTAGCGCCCAGACCGACTGGAGCACGGTATTCACCGTCACCCCGGCCGTCGCGGCGGCGGCGGCCAGATCGACCGCACCGGCGCTGTCGACGGTGATCCACTCCTCCGCCACCGTGATCGAACCGGAGCTCGCGCCGGATGCGATGAGGGTGGGCTCGGCGCCGTCGAGCGCCGCCGCCCACGCTGCCCGTGCGGCGTCCCGGTCACGAGCGGCCAGCCACGCCAGGAAGTCCCGATAGGACCCGGTCGCCACCGCCGGGGCAGCGGCGTATCGCGCGAACAGATCGGTGATCAGCAGCGGCATGGACCAGCCGTCCAGGACGGCATGGTGATTGGTGACGATCAAGGCCCAGCCATCGGAGCGCAGCCGCGCCACGGTGAACCGCACCAGGGGCGCCGTCGCGAGATCGAACCGCCGTGCCTTCTCGGCGGCGGCCAGGCGGGCGAGTTCGACTTCCTGATCGCCAGGGCCGGTCACATCGATTACCTGCCACGGCAATTCGATGTCATCACAGATCACCGCCACACTCTCGCCGCCAATGGTGATGAACGCGGTCCGCAGCACCTCGTGACGCGCGACCAGCTCGGCCGCCGCCCTGCGCAGACGCGGTGCATCGAGGCCACCGTCCAGGTGCAGAACCACCTGTGCCACATAGGCATCGGCACCCACACCGGTCAGCTGGGTGTGGAACACCAACCCGGACTGCAAGGGCGTCAGGGGCCACACCTCCGTCAGCGACGGGTATCGGCGTTCGAGCGCCGCCACGCCGGGCTGACCGAGTCGCACCAATCCGAAGTCCGATGGTGAATGTCCGCCCGCCCCAGGCGTGTCGGCGTGCTCTGCGATCGCGGCCAGCATCCCGGACCACAGCTGGGCGAACTCTTCCACTTCATCCCGATCGAGCAAAGCGCCCGGGAACCGGAGCACCGCCCGCAATCGGTCCTCGACCACCAGCGCGGTCACGTCCAGCGCCAGCGTCACCAGCATGTCCGGGTCCGGTGCGACGTCCAATGCCCCCAGGCCGCCGTACAACCCGTCCGTACCCAGATCGCCGGTCGCGACCCGGCCCAGATAGTTGAACCCGATGCGCCCGGGCATATCCTCCGGAAGAGCTTGTGCGGTCCGCTCATCGAGGTAACGCAGCAGCCCGTAGCCGATTCCCCTGTCCGGGATCGAACGCAACCTCTCCTTCACCGACAACACCGCCGCGGCGATATCCCCGTCCTCGATTCCAGCCAGGTCGAACCGCACCGGGAACATCGACGTGAACCAGCCGACCGTCCGCGACAGGTCACTGCCCGCCAGCACCTGCTCCTCCCGGCCGTGCCCTTCCAACCGGACCAGTACCGACGGCTCACCGATACCGCGACGCACCCGCCACATCCGGACCGCCACGACCAGACCCGCCACCAGCCCGTCCTCCACGCCGCCGTGGAACACCGATGGCACCCGCGAGAGGAGCACGCGGGTCACCGACTCCGGCAATTCCACGCGGACCTGCTCGAGCGTCGAGGCGGTATCGCGGGCCGGGTCCAGCTCCCGCCCGCCCCACACCGGATCCGGGCCCGTGATCATCGACTGCCACAACCCGAGTTCGGCACGACGGCGCGGATCGGCCGCCGCGGCCGCCAGGCCGCGCGCCCAGTGTCGCAATGAGGTGCCGACCGGAGCCAGGACCGGTGTCGCACCCGCCCGCGCCTGTTCCAGGGCCGACAGCAGATCCGGCGCCAGCACCCGCCACGACACGCCGTCGACCGCCAGATGGTGTGCCGCGACAATCAGCCAGCCCGGAGCGGCGCTGGCATCGAGCCACACGAACTGGACCATCGTCCCCGCCAGTGGATCCAGTCGAGCCACCGCCGAATTCAATTCCGCCGCCGCGATATCCGCCACCGCCGCGCGGCCCGCCGTGGAGTCGACATCCATACCCGGATCGAGCACGCACCGGCGGATCGTTCCGGCCGTGTCGATCCCGCCCTCGGGTTCGGCGATCAACGACCACTCGCCGGTAGGGCGGATCGTGCCAGCGCCCGGCGCGGCAGTCGCGTCGGTGCGGCGCAGACGAGATCGCAGGGCGTCGTGACGATTCAGGACCGCGGCCACGGCCGCGCGCACCGCCGATTCCTCCAGCCCCCCGGCAAGCGCAGCACCATGTGCTGCTCGAGCCGCTCGAATCCTTTGCCCCACTCCACCATCCATTGCGCCACCGGCAGCAGTGGCATTTCTCCGATGCCGCCGCCGGGAAGTTCTCACGCCTCGGGGTCGAGCTCATCCGTGCCCGTTCGCGCGATGGTCGCCAGTCGTGCCGCCGTCCGCTGCTCGAACACATCGCGTGGCGCGAAGATCACTCCGCGTCCCCGCGCCCGCGACACGACCTGAATCGATACGATCGAATCACCGCCCAGCGCGAAGAAGTCGTCGTCGACGCCCACCCGGTCGAGTCCGAGCACGTCGGCGATGACGGTCGTGACGATCTCTTCGACCGGTGTCGACGGCGCGCGGAACACCTCCGGGGTGAGCACCGGCGCGGGCAAGGCCTGCCGATCCACCTTGCCGCTCACCGTCAATGGCAGGTCATCGAGCACCATGACCACATCCGGCACCATGTATCCCGGCAGCCGCTCACCGACCGACTGCCGGATCGCGGCCGGGTCGACCACACGGCCCGAGCCGGGAACGAGATAGGCGACCAGCCGCACCGCGGCGGCCGCGGTATCGGGGGTGTGGATGACCGCCAGCGCCTGCTCGATCCCTTCCGTCGCGGCGAGCGCCGCTTCGACCTCGCCCAACTCGAGTCGCTGGCCGCGCACCTTCACCTGGAAATCGGAGCGGCCGACGAACGCCAAAGCGCCCGCACCCGAATCGGATTCAACCGTGACCCATCGGACGAGGTCGCCGGTGCGATACAGCCGATCCCCCGGCGCGCCGTAGGGGTCCTGCACGAACCGTGCCGCGCTCAGCCCCGGGCGGCCCCGGTATCCGCGTCCGACACCCGGCCCGCAGACGTACAGCTCGCCGACGACTCCGGCGGGCACCGGGCGCAACCAGGCATCCAGCACCACCGCGTCCATACCGGTGATCGGCCCACCGATCCGCACCGCTCGATCGGGCAGCAATTCGGCGCCGGTGACCCAGATCGTGCCCTCGGCCGGACCGTACAGATTGTGGACCCGGCGCGTGCCTGCGCAATCGGTGCCCGCCCACCGCGAAACCAGCTGCGACGAGCAGCGATCGCCGCCGGTGAGCAGCACGTGCAGTTCGTCGAGACCGTCCGAATCCAGCGACAGGGCCACCGACGGCGTGAGGAAGGCGTGGCTGATGTGCCTGTCCCGCAGCAACTCCCACAGCGGCGGCCCACAGTAGACCTCCGCGGGCGCGATCACCAGGGTCGCACTCGCGGAGATCGCCGACAGGAATTCCAGCACCGCCGCGTCGAAAGTGCGTGCCGCCACGGCCAGCACGCGCGATTCGGTATCGATATCGCAGCGCCGCGTCAGGTCGGCGACCAGCGCTCCCAACCCGGCATGGGTGAGCTCCACGCCCTTCGGCCTGCCCGTCGACCCGGACGTGTAGACGATGTAGGAGACATTGCCCGACCGCACCATCCCGCACCGGTCCGCATCGGACACCGCCGTCCGCGCGCACCCGCCGATCTCGTCGGCCACCGCCGGATCGTCCAGCATCAGCCACGACACCTCATCGCGCGGCATTACCGCACCGTGCGCAGCGTTCGTAATACCGACCCGCACCGAAGAATCCGCGCAGGTCTGCCGATTGCGATCGAGCGGATGCGCCGGATCCAGCGACAGGAACGCCGCACCGGACTTCGCCACCGCCCACACCGCGAGCACCCACTCCAGCGAACGCGGGACGCCGACCGCCACCACCGACTCGGGGCCCGCCCCGCGTCCGATCAGGCAGCGCGCCAGGCGATTCGACTGCTCGTCCAGCTCGCGGTAGCTGAGGGTCCGATCTCCGTCCACGACCGCGAGGCCGTCGGGATTGCTCGCGACCGCGTGCGCTAGCAGGCTCGGCAACGTGGTGCCGGTTTCGAGTGTGCGCTCCGTGCGCCCCCAGTCCTGGAGCAGTTGGCGATCGGAGCTCGACAGCATATCGATATCGCGCACGAACACGTCGGGGTCGTGGGTGATGGAACCCATGACCAGGCGGAGGGATTCCGCGAATCGGTCGATGGTGGCCGCATCGAAAAGGTCGGTGGCGTAGCCGATTTCGACCGGCACGGCACCGGTGTCATCCGGTGCGTCGGTGAGGGTCAGGGTGAGGTCGAATCGTTCGATTCCGGTCGCGGCGCCTGCGGCGGTGGCCACCAGATCCGGGAAGTTCAGGCGAACTTCGTCGAGGTTGTGGAAGGCCAGCATGACCTGGAACAGCGGGTGGTGCGCTTGGCTGCGAGGCGGATCCAGCGCATCCACCACCTGCTCGAAGGGAATCTCAGCGTGCGCGAAACCATCGAGGTCCGCCGTCCGCACCGCGGTGAGGAGGTCACCGAACGGCAGGGACTCGTCGATGCGCGTGCGCAGCACAATGGTATTGACGAACATGCCCACCAGGTCGTCCAATGCGGCCGACCCGCGGCCCGAAACCGTTGTTCCCACGGCAATATCGCTGCTGCCGGACAGGCGGGACAGGACGATCGCCAAGCACGCGTGAAACAGCATGAAGACGGTGACTCCGCGGGCCTTGGCGAGATCCCGCAAGGCCGATACGGTCGACGGGTCCACCGTGAAACGGTGGGTCGCGCCGTGATGGGAGGCCACCGCGGGCCGCGGTCGATCCGATGGCAGCTCCAAAACATCTGGCAGATCGGATAATTGAGCACGCCAGTAGGCGACTTGCCGCGAAAGCACCGAATCCGGTTTGGCGATCGTCCCGAGCAGTTCCCGTTGCCACAGTGTGTAGTCGGCGTATTGGACCGGCAGCGGTGTCCAGTCCGACGCCCGCCCTGCGCAACGGGCAGCGTATGCCGCGGCCAGATCGCGGGTCAGTGGAGCCATCGAGAAGCCGTCCGCGTTGATGTGATGCATCACCATCATCAGCACGAACTTTGTGGACGCGAGCCTCAGCAATCGCACGCGTAGCGGAAGCTGTTCCGCCACATCGAAACTCGATGTCGCGATGCCGGAGATCTCGGCCTCGAGCCGGGCCGGGTCCACGGGCACCGGCGTGAGGTCCACGTCGGACACCGCGAGCAGTTCCGCCACCGGAACGACAACCTGGCGGGGCACACCGCCGCTATCCGGATAACGCGTGCGCAGAACGTCGTGACGGGCGAGCACGTCCCACACCGCTCCCGCCAGGGCCGGGACGTTCACGAGCCCGGAGAGACGGAGCACCACGGGAATGTTGTACGCCGCCGAGGCGGGCGCGAAGCGGTTCACGAACCACATTCGCTGTTGCGCAAACGATAACGGCACCAGCTCCGGGCGCTCGTACACGCGCAGCCGGGGCGCGGCGGTGCCGCTCGACGCAGCAGCCCGCTCGGCCAGCAGTCCCGCCAGTTCCACGACCGTCGACACCTCGAAGACATCGCGTACGCCCACGTCCACGCCGATCCCGTCGGCGAGACGCGCCGACAATCGCGCTGCGGACAGGGAATTCCCGCCCACCGCGAAGAAATCGTCGTCCGCGCCGACCCGAGCGAGGCCGAGCACCTCCGCGAACACCGCCGCGACAATCTCCTCGGTCGGCGTGGACGGCGGTCGATAGCCCGTGCCCGCCGCCATCGGATCCGGCAGTTTGGCCTTGTCCACCTTGCCGTTCACCGTCAACGGCAGGCCGTCGAGCACCACGACCACATCCGGCACCATGTAGCCGGGCAGGTGCTCGCCGAGTCGCTGGCGCACCAGATTGCCGAGAGTCGCCGGGGCGCTCCATTTTTCATCGGGTGTGAGCAGGTAGGCGCTGGCGTCGCCCATATCGGGGTTGGCGATCAAGCGGACCGTGCCGCGCACGGCGTAGACGATGTAGAGATCGGTCCCGATGACATTGGGCGAGACGCGCGCCTCGGCGGTGAATCCGTGTGCCCGCAGGAGTTCTTCGATGTGGGCCAGCCGATCGTCGACATCGTGGACCTCGATGACCATTTGCTCGATGAGCGGCCAGTGCATCGGCTCGATGCCGCGCAGGGCATCGAGTTCGCTGCCCTCCACGTCGATTTTGAGCAGGTCTATCCGGCCGATGCCGTACTGCTCGATAATGTGCGACTGGGTCCGGACGGGCACTTCGACCTGGACGAACTCCAGGCGGTCCTCGATCAGCTGATCGACATAGCTCTCACCGACATCCCGTGTCTGCGCGTTGAATTCGTTGTGCAGGAAGGATTCGAGAATGTCGCGCTGTTCGCTGCTGTCGGTGCCGCGCCCGGACAGCACCGACATCTCCGGATAGTAGGTGAAGACATCGGTGGTCACCTCGGCGCCGATGGCGCACGGCACCAGCGTCGCGCCCAGGCCGTGTATGGCGGCATTGGCCTCGTACATCCGCCGCAGTTCCGGCATGGGTTCGACGGCGAATATCTTGACGCCCGGCGATTTCCGCTTGGCGTAGGTGGAGAACATGCCGACATGCGCGCCGATATCGACAATGCAGCCCGTGGCCGGAATGGTCACGCCGCCATGGCAGTATTCGGCGCGCTCGAAGATCTCCTCGTAGAGGAATTCGATATTCGACCGGTTGCGGCCCACGATCGGCATGCCATTGGGCAGCTCGTGCAACTCCTCGGCCCGAATCACGCCGGTGCGCTGCAACTCCAGGCATGTCGCGGCCGTGGGGGCGGCTTCCGGATCGGGCACCAGATAGGCGACCAACTGCCTGGAGGGGGGCGCATCCGGAGCGGCGGAAGCGGCGCGGGCAATGACGACGGCGCGGGCAACCGCGTCCTGGGCCGCGAGCACGGCCTCGACTTCGCCGAGTTCGATGCGGTAGCCGCGAATCTTCACCTGGTCGTCGGCGCGGCCCAGGTGTTCCAGGACGCCCGCCGCCGTCCAGCGGACGATATCGCCGCTGCGGTAGAGCCGCCCGCCGGTCGCGTCGAACGGGTCGGCGAGGAAACGCGAGGCCGTCAATCCGGGTCGGGCGTGATAGCCGCGGCCGACTTGGTTGCCCGCCACATACAATTCACCGGCCACGCCGAACGGGACCGGGCGCAGCCACGAATCCAGGACGTACGCGCGCAGATTGGCCAGGGGCACGCCGATGGGGCTGATGCCGAGATCGTCGCTCGAGTGTTGTTCGGCGAGTGACTGTTTGGTGACGTGCACGGTCGTCTCGGTAATGCCGTACATGTTCACCAGCGCCGGACCGCCCGCGGGATCGAGACCGCGCCAGCGCTGTAATCGCTGGGGGTCCAGCGCTTCACCACCGAACATCACCATGCGCAAGGCGGCGTGACCAGAGTCGGCGGAACGCGATTCTAGCAGCGCGTAGAAGGCCGAGGGCGTCTGGTTGAGGATGGTCACGCCCTGTTCGACCACCAGATCCCACAGTTCCGCGGGCGAGTACGCCACCTCGCGCGGTACGACGACGACGCGACCGCCGTGCAGCAGCGCCCCCCAGATCTCCCACACCGAGAAGTCGAACGCCTGCGAATGACACCACGCCCAGACATCGTCGGCCCCGAATCCGCACCACGGCTGCGTGCCCGCGAACAAGGACACCGCGTTCGCGTGGGTGATGACCACGCCCTTGGGTTTTCCGGTGGTGCCCGAGGTGTAGATCAGATAGGCGATATTGCCTGGCCGCAACGGCCGCCGTCCGGCGATGCCGGTGTCGTGCGGGAAGCGGTCGATGTGCAGCCGCGGCGCCTCCGAGGCGGCGACCAGGTCGGCGGTCGAGTCGTCGAAGATGACGAGAGCGGGGGCGGCGTCGCCGAGGATGTAGTCGATTCGATCGGCCGGAGAGGCCGGGTCCAGCGGCAGATACGCCGCCCCGGTTTCGAGGATCGCGAGCATCGCGGCAATGAGCTCGATGCCCTTGGGAAGCGCCACGGCGACAATGCTTTCCGGGCCGACATCCCGCGCGAGGAGAGTCGCCGCCAGCTGCGCGGCCCGCGTCTCCAGCTCCCGGTAGGTGATGCGGCGGTCACCGGCGACGATCGCGACGGCCTCGGGGGTCGCGGCGGCACAGCGACCGAACCTGTCGACGAGCGTTTCGGCGGAATCGATCTCGAGCCCCGTGTCGTTCCACTCCCGCAGCACCTGCTCGCGCTCACCGGGCGCGAGCAGGTCGATATCGCGCACGGGCGTCGCGGGATCGGCGACGATCGCCGCCAGGAACTCGTGGAAGTACGCGAGGAATCGCCCATGGTGGCCCGCGAGTTCCGCGGCGGTGTAGAGGTTGTGGTTGGCCACGAAGTCCACGCGGGTCGCGCCCGAGCCCGCGCCGGAATAGAAGCTCACCGACAGATCCGAGACCAGTCCCGGAGTCAGCACCCGCAGCTGTCCGTCGATCGGACCCAGAGCGATCTTGGTATCGAACATCATCAGGTCCACGTAGGGCCCGAAGACCTGGGTCTGGGGCGTGAGCCGACCGGTGTCGCGGAACATGTCCTCCTGCCGGTAGCGCTGCCGCCGCAAGACCTCGATCAGCTGCCGCTGCGCCGCGTGGATCGAATCCCCCACCGCGCCCGACGGATTCGTCGCCAGCCGGAAGGGGACCGTATTGGCCAGCATGCCGCCGGATCGCAGCGCCGCGGTCGTGACGCGGGCCGAGACCGGCAGGCTGAGCACAATGTCGTCACTGCCGGTCATCCGCGCCAGGAACGCCCCGAACGCCGCCAGAATCGGCGCCGCCGGATTCGTCGAGGTCGCCTTGACGACGGCGGTCAGCAGTGCGCCGGTCTCGGCCGGGAGGACGCCGCTGACCGAGATCGGATGCGCGTCGGCCTGCGCGCTCTTCCCCGCGAGGCTGGCCGGAGCGGGCAGACCGTCCAGCTGCTGTCGCCAGAACTCGCGGTCGGTCTCGAAACGCTCCGACGCCCGGTACTGTTCGTCGGCCGCGACGAGCTCGGCCAGCGATTGCACCTTCGCGGCCGCCGGTTCCCGGCCCTCGACGCCCGCGGTGTACACCTCGCCGATCCGGGTCAGCATGGTCATGGCGGCGAGACCGTCCAGGGCGATGTGGTGGGCGCGCACATACCAGAACCAGCGCCGCTCCCCGACCCGCAGCACGGCGGTCGCGATCAGGCGATCGCGGTGCAGGTCGACCGGAGCGCTGTATTCCGCGCGCATCCAATCCTCCGCCGCCGCAATCGGATCGGGCTCGCCGCGCAGATCCAGGATGCGATGCGGCTCGTCCAGCGGCCGGTCCACGACCTGCCGCAGCACGCCGTCGGTTTCGAGCAGCCGCAGCCGCCCGGCCTCGAACTCCCCTGCCACCCGCCAGAACGAGGCCAGCAGCAGTGCGGCATCGAGATCGCCGGGCAGCTCGACGCACAGCGCATTGGTCACCGGCGTGGCGCCGGTCAACTGCTGTGCGAACCAGATTCCCTGCTGCGCCGCCGATAGCGGAAAAGGGCATGAACGTGCGCCGGTCACATCGACTCCTGTGGCTCGACGCTACGGGACGAACTACTGGACGATCGACGCCCGCTGCCGCAGTGCGGCAAGCGATTCCAGCCCGGTCAGCACGGTGCTGTCCGGAATGCCGAAGTCGATGAGGCAGGCGATCTCGTTCACGCCGATATCGCGCAGGCGGGTGACCATCGGCAGTGTGGAATCCGGTGTGCCGTACAGCCCGTTGTTGCGGTAGTAGCGCTCGAAGGCGAAGTCCAGCACCTTGGCCCGCGATTTCTCGTCCAGGCTCTCGAGCGCGGCCGAACCGCGCCGCCACAGATCGACGGAATCCTCCAGATAGCTCTTGAACGGCCCCTCGACGGTCTTGCGCACCAGGGCGTCGTTCTCGCCGAGGAAGGTGTGCAGCATGACGGTGACGGTGCCCTCGCCGACGCCGTGGCCGTGGCGGGCCCGCGCCTTGCGGTAGGCCGAGATCTTCTCCGCCAGCTCGTCGACCTCTTGAAACAGCAGGGCGGTAAGCACATTCACGCCGAGCGCACCGGCCATCTCGAAACGTTCGACGCCGCCGCTACAGGTGAGCCAGGTCGGCAGCGCCGGTTGCACCGGGGCCGGGAAGATGCGCACCGCGCGGTCCTCGCCGAGACCATTGCGCAGGGCGACGGATTCGCCCTGCCACAGCCGCCCCACGGTTTCCAGGCCCGCGCGCGTGATGTCCACGCGATCGGCGTAATCATCGGGGGCGAGCACGAAGTCGTCGGCATTCCAGCCGGTGGCGAAGGCCAGATCGACGCGGCCGTTCGACAGGTTGTCGACCACCGACCAGTCCTCGGCGACCCGGACCGGATTGTGCAGTGGCAGAACCACACTGCCCGCCCGGATGCGTACCCGCTCGGTGGCGGTGGCCAGGGCCGCGCCGAGCACCGCGGGATTCGGGTAGAGGCCGCTGAAGGTGTGGAAGTGGCGTTCCGGAATCCAGATGCCTTGGAAGCCATGGGCATCGGCGAAGCGGGCGCTCACCAGCAACAGGTGGTAGCGACGGTCGGCGTGCTGCTGGGCGTCGCTGGAGAAGAACAACAGACTGAACTGCAGGCTGTCCGTGATCGGCTCATCGAGACGCACGGGCATCGAATCCGCCTGCGCGGTGGCCAGTTTCGCGATATCGGTCAGGCTGAGGCCGTCGAATATCTGCTAGGCGGTGATTTCCGTCCGGTACCTGTCCTCCAGGATGGTTATCAACTCCGCCGCCTTCACCGAGTCCAGACCCAGCGAGGTGAGCGGTGCGTCGGGATCGACGGAATCGCGTTCCAGGCGGGCGGCGACCCAGCCCACGAAGAAGTCCAGAACGCTCGTGTCATGCGGTGCTTGACTCAATTCGCGCTCTCCTAGGATACGGATACGGTCGAGTAGTCTTCGCGCAGACGCTGCCTTTGGATCTTTCCGCTGGTCGTCTTGGGTACCTCTCCTTTGCCGACGAATACCACCCGGTGCACGCTGATGGCGTGCACCCGGCTGACGATGCCGCGGATGGAGCCCTCCAATGCCGCGGCGCTGTCGCGCTCGAGCATGTCGTTGAGCTCCTGTACGACCATGACGCGATCCTCATTGCCGATGCTCGCCGCGAAGACCGCGCAGCCGCCGGGCCGCAGCGTCGGATGATTGGACACGATGGTTCGCTCGATGTCCTGCGGGAAGATATTGCGGCCGTGCACGATCATCAGTTCCTTGATGCGGCCGGAGACATAGAGTTCACCGTCGCTCACGAATCCGAGGTCACCGGTGCACAGATAGGTCGCGCCGTCCTCGCCGAGGATCTCCGCCGCGAAGACGCGGGTGGTTTCGGCCGGTTTGTTCCAGTAGCCCGCCGCGATACTCGGGCCGCGCAACCAGAATTCACCGACTCGATTGTCCGGGCAGCGCTGCCGGGTGTCCGGATCGACGACGGCGATGTGTTCGGGATCGGCGGCGCCCACGCTCAGCAGCTCGCGTCCTTCCGGTTCCTCGACGGCGAGACCGCGCTCCAGGCCATCGGGCGCGAAGCGCCGCGCGCGCGGCCCGGCGCCGCGCGGGGCGCCGGTGACGTACAGGGTGGACTCGGCCAGGCTGTAGCAGTGCATGAAGCTGCTCGGGCGGAACCCGCTGACCGCGAACGTATCCGCGAACGCCCGCAAGGTATCCGGATCGACGGGTTCGGCGCCCACGAAGGCGTTGTCCCAGCCGCAGAGGTCCAATTCCGCTGCCTCCGTGAGGGATACCCGCTTCACGCAGAGGCCGTAGGCCAGATTGGGCCCGCCCGCCATCATGCACTCGCGCCCGGATATCGCCCGCAACCAGGTCAGCGGATCACGCAGGAAGCTCATGGGCGGGATGAGGGTGCCGGAGAAGCCGCCGAACATGGGCAGCAGTACGCCTTGGATCAAGCCCATATCGTGGTACGGCGGCAGCCACGAGACGATCGCGCTGTCCGGTGTGAGCGCGAACCTCCTCATCATGAGCCCGAGATTGTGCAGGAGGTTACGGTGCAGCACCGCAACGCCTTTGGGTATCCCCGTCGAGCCGGAGGTGTATTGCAGGAAGGCGATATCGTCCGGTGCGGGCCCGGAGTGGATGTCGAACCCGGCGACCGCGCCCACCGTGCCGCTGTCGATGATCGCGATATCCGCCCCGAGCAGCTTACCGGTCACCGGCACCGTGGCGAGCGGCGCGATCGCCGCCACCGCGCCGCTGTCGCGCAAGATGGCCGCCAGCGTCGCCAGGTGATGGACCGAGGACGGCAGATGCACCGATACCGCGATGCGCCCGGTCACCAGGCAGGCATAGAAGGCATCCACGAATCCGGGCCCCGGCGGGCACAGCAGCACCACCCGATCACCGGGTGCGGACACCTCCCGCACCCGCTCCGCCAGTCCCCCTATCCGATCCCATAAGCGCGCGTAGTCGACATCCTCCGGTTCCTCGCGATAACTCGAGAACGAATAAGCGATTCGATGCGGGGTTTCCACCGCCCGCGCCGCCAGAATGTCTACCAAGGTGGAATGGCCGTGCCCCGAGCGTTCGACAGTCATCGACACCTCCGCATAGGGAAAGGACAGGGCCAAGCTAGTGCCCGGTCCCGAAATCTGATTCCGCGACGCGCCGAGCAGCGCCGAGCCGTGACCTGCGCGGACGCAGCATGACGGATCAGCGAGTACCCGCGTAATCGGCGTCGGCGCGTCGTGCCATGACGGCGGCGAGGGTCGCCGCCAGGGCCAGGGCGGCAAGGGTGAACAGCAGGTTGTGCGCCGAGCGGGCGAGCGAGACGTGTCCCAGGTTGAGCAGTGCGCCACCGAGGGCGGAGCCGAACGCGAAGGCGAACAGGCCGACGGTATTGAGCGCGGCCGAGGCCTTCGCGGCCTGATCGGGATCGGGAGTGGCGGCCATGACCGCTGCCGTGAGGTGCGGCATGGCCATGCCGATGCCCGCTCCGGCGATCACGTATTCGGCGGCCCAGGCAGCAATGACCGGCGCGCCGGGGTTCTCGTGCTGCAGAACGGCGACCAGCGTGAGACCGCCCGCCAGCACGATCGGCCCGATCCAGCTCAGCCGGGCGATCACCGCCTTGCTGTCGATGCTCGAACTTGCCATCTGGGTCAGGGCCCAGCCGACCGGTAGTGACGTGCCGAGGAATCCGGCGGCGATATGGCCCGCACCATTGCCGCGGCGGGTTACTACGTGCTGGTCCCCAATCTGTTCTACCGGCACGGCCGGGCCCCGGTGCTACCGATCCCCGACCTGACCCGCGCCGAGCAACGCGAACCCTTCTTCGCCAAGATCGCGCCCCTGCTCGACGAGCTCACCCCCGACCGTTCCGCGCGCGATGCGACCGCCTACCTCGAATTCCTCACCACCCGACCGGAAGTCCGCCCCGGACCCATCGCGATCATCGGCTACTGCATGGGCTCGGCCCTCGCGATCACCACCGCCGCAGCCCATTCCGACCAGGTGGCTGCCGTCGCCTGCTTCCACCCCGGTCCGCTCGTGGCCGACGCACCCGACAGCCCCCACCTGCTCGCGGCACGAACCGGCGCGGAACTCTATGTCGGTCTGGCCGACAACGATCCGGCCTCCATGCCTCCCGAGGCCGTCGCCGAACTCCGCCGCACCCTCGACCACGCCGCGGCTCGCTACACCGCCGAGGTCTACCCCGGCACGGTGCACGGCTTCACCATGGCCGACACCGCGGCCTTCGATCCCGCCGGACTCCGGAAACATTGGGACCGGCTCATCCCCCTGCTGCAGCGGAACCTGAACTCTCGCGGCTGAAAGGCAGTGGGCAGGCGGGCATTTCACTGCACACGAGCAGATCCTCACACCCCGCGTCCAGGGCCGCGCGCAGCGTGTCCCGAACAGCGGTGAGCTCGTCGAGCCTGGCGTCGATCTCGGTCAGCTTGGCCTCGGCGCGGGCCCGCAGTCCCGCGCCGGGGCGGCCCCCGACATCGAACCCGCTGGCCGCGAGCAGATCCGCGATCTCGTCGAGGGTGAATCCCACTCGCTGAGCGGCCTTGATCACCCGCAGCAGAGTGACGGCCCGTTCCGGATAGAGCCGGTGCCCGCCCGGCGAACGCTCGGGCCGGGCCAGCAGTCCGCGCCGCTCGTAGTACCGCAGGGTCTGGATATTCACCCCCGCGGCCGCGGCGACCCGGCCGGTCCGCAGGCCGCTCACCGCGACCCGCCCGCGCTCGCCCGCGCCGCCAGCCCATCAAGCACATCCACGCGGGCGGCCGGTACCTCGATATCCATCCACACCAATGCCGGTCCCGCCGTGGCGAATCCGAAGGTGAAGAACGAACAGCACGCCGATTCCCGGGCCGCCAGCTCCCGCGCCTCGGCCTCCACGGCGGCGTCGAGTTCCAGCCGCAAGCAGGTGGGCGACACCCGCTCCACCCGTCGCACCGCACTGCGGAACAGCGCGTCGAACTCCGCCACCCGCAGCGGCTGCTGCGCGGTCGGCAGGGTGCACGCCTCCGGTACCACCCACGAATCGGCCATGACCCGCACCTCCTGTACGGCGGCGAACCTCGTTCGGAACCCCGCCATTCGATGCTAAGCCTGTACCCCGGTACCGGATGCAACCCCGCAGCGGTCTCCAGGCCCCACGACACGCACCGGTTCGCGCCGAAGGATTGACAGAAGTTATCTGTTACCTCCATTCTGAACGCGGTTCAATTCGAATGGCGTTCAGAACGGTGAGTCAATGATGACACGCATGTTGACCTGGTATTTTCCTGACTAATCGGTGGGTTCTCCGGCTCCGGGGGTACGCTGATGAGCGAGTTGCATCCGGTTGCCCCGGGTGGCGCTGGATCGATTGGTGAACCCGGGCCGGCTGACAGACCCGGGACGATTGCGGGAACGGATATCGGGGAAGACGGTATTGGTCACCGGGGCGTCGTTCGGATTGGGGGAAGCGACCGCGCGCAGTCTTGCGGAGGCGGGGGCGACCGTGCTGTTGGTGGCGCGGTCCGGCGAGCGGTTGGACGAGATCGCCGCCGAGATCGAGACCGCGGGCGGTGTGGCGTTCGCGTATGCGGCGGATCTGTCGGATGAGGCGGCGGTCGAGGAGTTGGTGAAAACCATTGCCGATCGGCACGGGGCGCCGGATGTGATCGTGAGCAATGCCGGGAAGTCGATGCGACGGTCATTGCATTTGCAGTACGACCGATTTCATGATTTCGAGCGCACCATCGGTGTGAACTATCTGGGGCCGATTCGGTTGTTGCTGGGCCTGCTGCCGTTGATGCGCGAGCGCGGGAGCGGGCAGATCGTGAATATCTCGACCATCGGGGTGCGGATCGCGCCGGGGCCGCGATGGGGGGCGTATCAGGCGTCGAAGGGGGCGTTCGACGTCTGGTTGCGCAGTGTCGCACCGGAATTAGCGGCCGACGGGATCGCGGTGAGCACCGTGTACATGGCCTTGATCTATACCCGGATGAGTGCGCCGACGCCGATCATGCGCATGCTGCCCGGACTGTATCCCGGCGAGGCCGCGGGCATTGTGTCCCGGGCGATCGTGCGGCGTCCCCGAGCCATCGCCCCGTGGTGGGTGTGGCCCGCCGAGGTGGGATCGACGGCGCTGCCCGGGCCGACGGCCGCCCTCATGACGCTGTGGGCGCGGCACACCCGGGACACCGATGCCGCGCTCGGGGGTGAGTCGCGATGACGGCTCTCGAAACCGAGTTGGCACTGGGCGTTTCGCTGATCCGATCGCGCGTGCTCTGGCCGGTCGCGCCGAAGCCCCTGCTGCGCATGGGCCTGGCGCTTCTCGACAATGGGGCTAATCCCGCTGTGCTGCTGGCTATTTCCTCGGCACGGTGGCCCGATCGCACCGCGATCGAGGACGATCTGGGCCAGCTGGACTACGCGGGACTATCGGCGCTCGCGGCGGGCGTCGCCGGTGGGTTGCGCTCGGAGCACGGCGTCGGCCCGGGGTCCGCGGTGGCGGTGATGTGCCGCAACAGCCGGTATTTCGTGGCGGGACTGTTCGGAGCGCTGACGACCGGCGCGGACACCGTGCTGTTGAATACCGAATTCCACACCGAGGCGCTGTCCCGCGCCATGGCACGGCACCGGGTCGCCGCGGTCGTGTGCGACGCGGAGTGCGAGCCGATGCTGCGCGCGGCCGGATACGACGGTCCGGTGCTGCGATGCCTGGACGCGCGCGAGGACGACGGGGAATCCGCCGAGGCGTGGCGGCGGCGCGGACTGCGGGCCCCGGCGCGAGTTCCGGCCGGGCGGTTGGTGATTCTGACTTCGGGGACCACCGGGACACCGAAGGGCGTGCCACGCGCGCCGAAGGTCACATCCGTCACCGGGACGGCCGCGAGCCTGCTGCGCCGCACCGGGCTGCGGACGGGAAGCGTTGTTGCGGTGAGTATTCCCATGTTCCACGGCTTCGGGCTCGGGATGACGCTGCTGGGCATCGCGCTGGGCGGCACGCTCGTGCTGCGCCGCCGTTTCGATGCGGTCGAGACCTTGGCCGCGGTGGCCGGGCGTCGCGTGCGACTGCTGGCGGTGGTGCCGGTCATGCTGCAACGAATTCTCGCTGTTCCCAGCGAGTTTCGCGCGGGGTTCGACCTGTCGTCACTGCGGGTCGTGCTGTCCGGAGCGGCGCCGTTGAGCCCGACGCTCGCCACGGAATCCGTGGGCGAGTTCGGCGCCCTGCTCTACAACGGATACGGATCCTCGGAGGTCGGGATCGGCGCGCTGGCCACGCCCGAGGATCTGCGCGACGCACCGGGTACGGTCGGCCGCCCGGTCCTGGGAACCGAGGTGCGCATTCTCGACGACGCGCACCGCCGGGTCCCGGCCGGGACGACCGGACACGTCTTCGTCGGGGGCGGGCTCGGATTCGCCGGGTACTCCGGCGGCGGCGACAAGCACCGTGTCGACGGCCTGATCGACAGCGGCGACCTCGGGTACCTGGATCCGCACGGGCGGTTGTTCATTGTCGGCCGCGCGGACGACATGATCGTCTCCGGTGGCGAGAACGTCTACCCGCAGCAGGTGGAGGAGGTCTTGGCCGCACACCCGCGATTGCGTGATGTCGCGGTGATCGGGGTCGACGACGCCGAGTTCGGCCAGCGACTGGCGGCATTCGCAGTGCCTGCGGCGGGTAGCGCAGTCGATGCCGAACAGTTGCAGGAGTACCTGCGACCCAAGGTGTCTCGATATCAGCGCCCACGCGAGATCCGCGTCGTCACCGAGATTCCGCGGAACCCGACCGGCAAACTGGACCGGGGCGCGCTGCGATCCCTGCTGCAACCCCACGACCTCTCGTGATAGACCACTCGGGACGCGAAATGGAACCCGGTTCAGGACGGCGGTGAATGGTCACCAAATGGGCCGACCGCGAAACCAGGCGGCGCGATATCGTGGCCGCCGGACGGCGGCTGCTGACCGAAAAAGTCTATGCGGCACTGCAAATGCGCGATGTCGCCAAGGGCGCGGGCATCAGCCCCGGGACGGTCTACACCTACTTCGCCACCAAGGAAGCGCTCTACGCGACGCTGTACGCCGAGCGGCTCGAAGCCTTCGTCGAGAAGATCGAACCGCTCTGCGCCGGAACCCCCGACCCGGAGGATCTGTTCGCCGCCATCGCCACGGAGTACCTCGAGATGTACCAGGTGTACGGCCGGGAACTCAATGTCTGGTCGGTGCTGGGCGCGGGGGTCGACATGGACGAGGAGACCGGATCCCAGCTGGTCCGCGCCGCGGCCCGCGCCTACGATCTCATCCTGCGCACCGTCGAGCGCATCCGGCCCGACTCCGCCGACGATCCGGCCATGATCGTGACCGTGCTGTGGTCCACCATCACCGGCCTGGCCGACCATTTCACCAGCGTCCGCGGGCACCTGCACCCACAGGACTGGGATGCGACCGTGCGATTCGCCGCGCGCAAATTCCTCCCCGGACATGGCCTCCCGGGGTGACGGCCCACGGCCGTTCGCATCGGGGAGGATGGACGGATGCCCGTTGACGGAGAGCGCGTGAAGAGCGCAGGCCGACCGCCGCGCTTGTCGCTGGAGGCGATCATTGCCGCGGCGGATCGGATTCTGGCGGCCGAAGGGCCGGAGAAGCTTTCCATGCGGCGGCTGGCGAGCGAGCTGGGCAGTGCGCCGATGGCGCTGTACTACCACGTGCGCGACAAGGACGAGTTGCTGCTGCGGGTGCTGGAGGCGCACGCGCAGACCATTCCGCGGCCGGAATTGCCGGAGGATCCGCGGGAGCGGCTCATTGCCACGGCGGTGCTGCTCTACGAATTGCTGTCCGAGCGGGCGTGGATCATCGAGGTGCTGACCGCCGACGATCTGTTCGCGCCCGCCGCGCTCTGGTTCGTCGAGAACATGATCGGCGCGGCCGTCGAATGCGGGTGCACGCCCGAGGAAGCCGTCGACGTGTATCGCACGCTCTGGTACTACATCGTCGGCAATCTGATCATCCGGGTGAACAGCGAACGACGCCGGGCGCAGACGGGCAAGGCTGTCTATCGTGATCGAGCCATTGCCGATCTGGCGCCCGGCGCTTATCCGCACATTGCGGCGGTCGCCGATCGCTGCGCCGAGCTCAGCACGCGCGCATCGCATCGGGCGGGCCTGACGGCCATTGTCGATGGGATGCTGCCGAACTCGGCGCGGCGTTAACTGGTCGAGGTCGCCAGGGAAATGTTCCAGAAATCGGCGTAGCGGCCGCCCTGGGCCAGCAGTTCCTCGTGTGTGCCGAGTTCCGCGATGCGGCCGCCGTCGAGGAAGACGACCTGGTCGGCGCGCTGCACGGTGCGCATCCGATGCGCCACCAGCACCACGGTCCGGCCCGCCATGAGGCGTTCGATACCCGCGTGCACGGCCGCCTCGTTCACCGGATCCAGGGCGGAGGTCACCTCGTCCAGGAGTACGACGGGGGCATTCTTCAGCAGGGCGCGGGCAATCGAAACGCGTTGGCGCTCACCGCCGGACAGCAGCGCACCGGCCTCGCCGACGTGCGCGTCCCAGCCGCCGGGCAGTCGTTCGATCACGTCGTCGAGTCCGGCCGCGGTCGCCGCCGCGCGGATCTCGGCCACCGAGGCGTCGGGGCGGCCCAGGCGGACGTTCTCCTCGATGGTGCCGTCGAACAGATAGACGTTCTGGAAGACGATGGCGATATCGCGCATCAATGCCTCGGCGCCGATGGATCGCACATCGGCCCCGCCCATTCGGATCGCGCCGGAGTCGACATCGTAGAAGCGGGCGAGCAGTTGCAGCAGGGTGCTCTTGCCCGCGCCGGACGGGCCGACCACGGCGAGCCGCTGACCCGCCGGGACCGACAGCGTCAGATCGTCGATGATCGTGCGTCCGTTCTGCCTGAAGGTGACGGATTCGAATTCCACGCTGTGGTCCGCCGGTTCGAGCGGCCGGTCGGCTTCGGGCAGCGGTGCGGTGCACAGGAGTGCGTCGAGCCGGACCAGCTCCGCGCGGGCGCTGCGCAGTTTGCCGCCGATATCCGCCAGCGACAGCAGCGGCTCGGCGCAGCGTGCGGCCAGCACCAGAATGGCCAGCACCTCCGCGGTGCCGATGGTTCCGCCGAGTGCCAGATAGGCGCCCAGTGCCAGCAGCGCGGTGAACACCACCTGCACCGCCAGCGTCAGGCCCACGATGCCGGGCAGGGCCGACAGGGCCGGGGCGCGGGAGGCGCGCTGGACCTCACGCAGGGCGTCGTCGAGCAGGCCGAAGCGTTCGGTGGTCCGGCCACCGGCGCGCAGGACCGGTTGCGCCTGTAGGTATTCGATGACCCGGCCCGCGGCGTCCCGATCGCGTTCGTGACGCTGGGCGTCGGTGGCGGCCATCGACCGGCCCGTCCACGCCTGGATCACGGCCACCAGCGGTGCGGCGATGAGCGCGGCCAGTCCGAGCTGCCAGTTGTAGGCAAGCATGACGGCCACGATCGTCAGCGGAGTCACGCAGGCGGAGATGAACGGCGAGAGCAGGTGGGCGATCACGCTCATCGCCTGCAGCACACCGCGACTCGCGAGCACCGACACCTGCCCGACGCGGTCGGCGCTGTACCAGACCAGGGGCAGGCGGGCCAGGTGATCACCCAGGCGGTGGTACATACCGCGCAGCAGTGTGGTGCCGACGCGGAAGCCGGACAGATCGCTGAGATAGCGCAGCACGGCATACGCCGCGACCGCGATTCCGAAGGCGATCAGCGCGGGCCTGACCTCGGCAGGTTTGGGCCCGAACAGTTCTCGCAGTACCGGGACCAGCAGGGCGTAGGACAGGCCCTCGGCGATGGCGGTGACGGTCATGAGGGCCACGGTGCGGCGCACCGGCCGGGCGTACTCGTCGCCGAGTACGCGCAGCAGCATGCGAATCATCGGAATTCTCCTTGCAGTCGCTCATCGGTGTGGTCGAGCGCGGCGCGGGACTGCCAGAACTCGGCGAATTTGCCGCCGCGGGCCAGCAATTCGGCGGGCGCGCCGCGCTCGGCGATCGCCCCGTTCTCCAGCAGTACGACGGTGTCAGCATCGGCGACCGTTTCCAGACGATGCGCGATCACGAGCACGGTCCGATCCGGCCGCGGGGCCGTGAGAGCTTGGCGCACCGCGTATTCGGTGTGCGGATCGGCGAAGGAGGTGGCTTCGTCGAGGACCAGCACGGGCGAATCGGCGAGCAGTGCGCGGGCGATCGAGATCCGTTGTGCCTCACCACCGGACAAGGCGGCGTCCTCGCCGATGACCGACTCGTAGCCGCGCGGCAGTTCGAGAATGCGGTCGTGGATGTGCGCCAGCCGGGCGGCGCGCACAATGTCGTCGAGGTCGGCGTGCGGGAGGGCCAGGGCGATATTGTCCGCAATGGAAGCGCGCAGCAGGCGCACGTCCTGGAAGACGAACGAGACCGCGCGGTAGAGCTCGCGGCTGTCGATTGCGCGCAGGTCGGCCCCGCCGAGCAGGACTTGGCCGTGGGTCGGGTCGAAGAAGCGCGGCAACAGCTGGACCAGGGTGGACTTACCGCTGCCCGACGCGCCGACGATCGCGGTGACCGTCCCGGGCTCGAGCGTCAGATCGATACCGCGCAGCACCTCGGCGCCGGTGTCGTAGCCGAAGCGGACATTACGCAGTTCGACCGTGTGGCCGCGCGGTGCGATCGGCCGCGCGGGCTCCGGAAGTGATTGCACCGCAAGCACATCCCGGATGCGGACGACCGCGCGCTGGGCGGTCTGCAGATCGTCGAACCCGTGGCCCAGCGCCGCCACGGGAGCGGTCAAGCCCAGGCCGAGCAACAGGAAGGGCAGCAGATCCGCGGGGGCCATACCCCCGCCGGTGATCAGGACCGCACCGCCGATGAGCACGACCAGCAGCACGAACGGCGGCGACAGCGCCAGCTGCATGCCCGCCGCGATACCGGAGATGCCGCGCACCCATCGGTAGAACGTGCTCGCGAATTCCTCGGTGGCCGTGAGGAAGGTGCGGTGCGCACGTCCGGATCCGCCGAAGGCCTTGACCACCGCGATGCCCTGTACGAACTCCACGGCCGAATCCGCGATGCGGCCCATGGCGGCATCGAACTCCTCCTGCTCGCGCACCCGCGTGGCCGTCATCATCAAGGGCACCAGCGCGATTGCCAGCACCACTGGAATCAGCGTGATGAGCGTGAGCCGCCAATCGACGGTGAACAGGTAGACCGCCGACACCAGCGGCACCACGAACGCCGATACCAGCTCACCCGGCGCGTGCGCGATGAACGGGTGCACCGCGCTCACGTCATCGCCGACCACCTTGGCCAGCTCACCGGTGCGCCGCCGGGAGAACCAGCCGATCGGCGCCCGCCCCAGCCGCGCCGCCAGCTGCCGCCGGAACGACAGCTGAACCTGCCCGTCGAGCAGATGCCCCACCCCGGAGGACGCCGCCGTGAACACCAGCCGCACCAGCATTCCGGCCGCGCCGACGAGCACCACCAGCCATACGTGATCGTGGTCGATCGGCCCCGGCGACAACAGCGTCCGGCCCAGCTCCACCACGGCCAGCAAGGGCGCGAGTCCGGCCACCGCGCCGATCACCTGCAGGACGACAACCGCCGCGAAACCCCCGAGATACGGGCGCACCAGCGGCACAAGGCTCGGCCCCGCCGAGGATTCGGTATCCGGTGCAGGCCCGGACCGCTCCCCCGGCGCGGCAAGGTCGATGGCGTTCATCGCTCTCTATCCTATTTTCGTATGCGTACAACAAGCGTACAACAGGCGGAGTGAACCACGTCAGGGCGTCGCGGTCGGCACGAGATCGAAATGGTCGGACTGGTACTGGAACAGCAGGCAGTCGACACCCGGGGCGCAGCCGCTGAAATGCGGCAGATCGGCGGGGAGGTTGTAATACGAACCGGCCGGGTACTCGGTGCGCCTGCCGTCGATGACGGCGTAGAACGTGCCCGCCAGGACGACCGTCGGCAGGTCGCTGGTGTGGGTGTGGAACGGATTGTCTTTTCCGGCGGGGAATTTCACGAACGCCTCGTACGGGCCGCTGCTGGTGATATCGCCGCCCACGTCGGCCACCTTGATGCCGCCGGTATCGGGCAGTTCGCGCCAGGCCAGTTCGGCGGCCGGGGCCGAAACGAGCGGGCCCGGAGCCGGTTTCGCCGTCGTCGTGGCGGCGGCCGGATCGGCGGGCGCCGACTGGCAGGCCGTGGCCGTGGCCGCCACGGCGAGAGCGGTCAGGATCGTTCGGGTCATGCGGTGCACGCGGGCTCCTCGGTACGGGTCAACGGGACGGCATTCACGATCTCCGCTACGGGCCCGGCTCGACAGTGGCGCGTGCGCCTACAATCGACGGATTCGGGCCATGAGGGTGCAGGAGGATTGCCGTGGATGTGATCGCCGTCGTCGCGTTCGACGGGATCAACCCGTTCCATTTGTCCGTGCCCTGCCTGGTTTTCGGCGAAGAACAGCCCTCCCCCGAACTGCCGCCCTGCGAGGTCCGCGTCTGCACGCCGGGGGCCGCGCCCATCGTCACCACCGCCGGTTTCACCGTCGCCACCGGCCACGGACTCGACGAAGTCGCGGGCGCGTCCATGGTGATCGTCCCCAGCTGGCCCGATCCCGACCTGCCCGCGCCGCCGGAGATCCTCGACCCGATTCGCGCCGCGCATGCCGCGGGCGCCCGGGTGATCGGCCTGTGCCTGGGCGCGTTCGTGGTGGCCGATACCGGTCTGCTCGCGGGCCGTCCCGCCGCCACCCACTGGAAATGGGCCGACGTCTTCGCCCGCCGCTTCCCCGAGGTGCGCCTGGACCGGGAATCCCTCTACGTCGACGACGGCGATATCGTCACCTCCGCGGGCACCACCGCCGCCATCGATACCTGCCTGCACCTGCTGCGCCGCCAGCACGGGACCGAACTGGCCAATCGCGTGGCCCGCCGCCTGGTCACCCCGCCCCACCGCGACGGCGGCCAGGCGCAGTTCATCGAACATCCCTTGCCCGCAACGGAATCCCAGCACCCCCTCGCCGCGACGCTGCGCTGGGCCATCGAGCATCTGCACGAGGGCCTCACCGTGGATCGCCTGGCCGCCCATGCCGCCATGAGCCGCCGCACCTTCACCCGGCACTTCCGCAATACGGTGGGCACGACCGCCACCCTCTGGATAGCCACCCAGCGCATCGCCCTCGCGCAGCGTCTCCTCGAAACCACCGATCAGCCCGTCGAACGCATAGCCGCCCGGTGCGGCTTCGGCAGCGCCGTCACCCTGCGCGAGCAATTCGCCCGGACCCTGGCGACCACCCCGTCCGCCTACCGCCGCACCTTCCAAGGCCCGCACGCCGCCGACCCGGTAGGATGAACGGGGACGAAACGGACCGATCCGCGCGTTCGGGTTTGCCATGGCGGGGAGCCGGGAACCCCACATGCCAGCAGTGGCACATCATGATCCGTCATCCTTGGAGGGTGATCGCGCGATGATCGGCAGACCCGAGGCCGCCCGTAACGGTAAGTCGGTAATGCGGCGGATCGGAGTGATGAATTCCGGTGCGCTCGCAGCCCGGGCGCTGCCCGACGCGGAATGCCTGCAACTGCTCCGCCAGGCTCGATTCGGCCGAATCGTGTACTCGCGGCACGCATTACCGGCCATCCGGCCGGTCAACCATTTCATGGACGACGAGATGATCGTGGTCGGCACCGGCGTCGGCGTGGGTATTCCGGCGTACCAGCAGGTCGTCGCGTATGAAGCCGACTGCCTCGACCAGGAGACCCAGCAGGGCTGGTGCGTCATCGTCACCGGCACCGCCGAACAGGTCACCGATCCAGCAGAGCTCGCCCGCTACCACGAGCTATTGGATCCGCAACTACCCGGCGGCCGGGACAAGATCCTGTGCATTCATCCCGAGGTCATCACCGGCGTCGAATATCTGGCCCCCGACGACGGGGCGATCCGCCCCTGATCGTGACGGCGCCCTAGCTCGGCGCCATCCGCCATGTGCATCGCCCAAACTCCGGCCGAGCCCGTCCGGGCTGGTCGCCGCGCCGGTAGCGTCCGCCGCACGCCGGGTACGGGGCGGAGAGGAGTGCGCAATGGTTGCCGAAATCGTCGAGGTGGTTCACGAATTGCCACTGGCCAGACAGGTGATCTGGAACATCCTCACGCAGCCCGAGAACTATGCGCGATTGTTCGGCGGCGTCGGCGGAATGGAACTGCTGGAACAGGATCACAGCTACTGGCGCGCGGCATTTCGCATCGGGTCGCCCGCGACCGGGATCGAAACCGTCGAGGTGCGCCTGACCGTCCAGCGGTGGTACGAGCGGCTGGAACTGTCCGCGCCCGCGGTGGGCAGTATTGCGGCGATCCGGCTCGAACGCGAGTTCCGGGGCTTCGATCTGACGGAGCGGACGACCATCCGGGTGACGTATTTCGCGGCCGCCCGCGTGCATCCGGTCGCCGCTCGCGTATCCAAGGCCGGGGTGCTCGCGTGGACCCGGGCGGGCCTGCGCCGGGTGCTGGAATACGGGCGGCGAGCGCCGAAATCCGTTCTGGTCAATGGTGAGAACGTGCCGATTCGACGGCGGGCCGATGTGGTCGGGCAGATGATCCGGACCGGCGTGGTGGCGCCGTGCCGCCCCGATCGTGGAGTACGGCAGTTGGCCGGATTGGCCAAATGGCGGTTCACCCTGTCCGGCGGCTATGCGGCGGGCGCGGCGCTCGAGCCCGATCGGCCCGCCGTCATCGACGATCACGGCAGCCGGAGTTTCGCCGAACTGCATCGGCGCACCAGTGCGCTGGCCTCGGCCATGGCCGATCTCGGCATCGATGCGCACCACGCCATCGGGGTGCTGGCGCACAATCACGCCGCCATTGTCGAAACCATGGTCGCCGCGGGGAAACTCGGCGCGGATCTGGTATTGCTGAATGCCGGGCTCTCCGGTCGCCAACTCGAGGAGATCGCCCAGCGGGAACGACTGGCCGCGCTGTTCGTCGACGCCGATCTCGATCCGCTGGTGAACTACCTGCATGCCGGAATCCCGCGCTACACCACCGGCGCTCGGCGCGGGCTCACCGACCGGCCGACGATCGACGACCTGATCGCCTTGGGACGCAGCAGAATTCCCAGACCGGCCCATCCCGGCCGGTTGCTGGTGCTGACCTCCGGAACCAGCGGCACGCCGAAATGCGCGCGCCGCCCGCACCCCAAGGGATTCGGCACCATCGCGGCGCTGCTGTCGCGAATCCCCTTGCGGATAACCGAGATCATGCTCATTCCGGCCCCGCTGTTCCACACCTGGGGGCTGGCCGCGCTACAGCTCAGCACCGCGCTGCGCGCCACCGTGGTGCTGCCCGAACAGTTCGACGCCGAGGACTGCCTGCGGCTCATTGCCGAGCACAAGGTCACCTCCCTCATTGTCGTGCCGACCATGGTGCACCGGATCCTCGGGCTGCCGACCGCGGTGCGCGCCCACTACGACACCAGCAGCCTGCGGGTCGTAGCCAGTTGCGGCGCACCGCTTCCGGCGTCGACCGTACTGCTGTTCCTGAAGGCGTTCGGTGACGTCCTCTACAACGTGTACGGCTCCACCGAGGTGTCGTGGGCGACCATCGCCGGGCCCGAGGATCTGCGCATCTCCCCCACCACCGCGGGCCGTCCGCCACTGGGCACCAAGGTCGCGGTGCTCGACCAGGATTCGCGACCGGTGCCGATCGGCGCGGTGGGGCGGATATTCGTGTCCAATCACATGCTCTTCGACGGCTACGTCAACTCCACACCGCCCGATGAGGCCGACGGCATGCTCGACACCGGCGATCTCGGCTATATGGATGTGGCGGGGCGGCTGTTCATTGCGGGCCGCGGCGACGAGATGATCATCTCCGGTGGCGAGAACATCTTCCCGCGGCCGGTCGAGGAGGCCTTGGCGTTTCTGCCGCAGGTGGACGATGTCGCCGTGGTCGGCGTCCCGGACGCGGAGTTCGGCCAGCGCCTGGCGGCCTTCGTCGTCACCCGGCAGGGCGCCGGGCTGGATTCGGCGATGGTACGCAATTACATCCGGAATCGGCTGGGCCGCATTGCCGTTCCGCGTGATGTCTCGTTCCTGACCGAGCTGCCGCGCAGGGCCGGGGGCAAGATCGCCAAACGGCTGCTGGCGACCGAACCGGTCGTGTGAACGCCGGGGCGGAACTCACCGGGACCCGATCCCGCTCAGGATTTCGGCGGCATGGTCGACGAACAGGAGATGGCCCGCGCCCTGCACTTCGTCGAATTTGCTGTCCGGGATCGTGGCGGCCAGGCGGCGGCCGTCCTCGACGGGGACATTGCCGTCGGCGGCGCCGTGCCAGATGTGCACGGGCACAGTGATATCGGCGGGGTCGAACCCCCAGGGGCGGGCGAACAGGAGCTGGAAGTCGACCGCCACGCTGTGACTGCCGGATTCGAATGCGGCGCGGATGTTCTCGGCGATAGTGTCCTTCAGCCGGTCGTCACGGGCGATCCGGTCGCGATCGGCCGGCGACATGCGCTCGATCATCGCGTCCAGACCGCGCGGCGTGCGGACCACCGCCCCCAGTCGCGCCGCCACGGGGCGGGCCAGAAAGGGGAAGCGCCGCAACACCATCAGCCCACCGGCCCGCTTGACTCCGCCGGAGCCCTCGGTGACCGACTGCTCGTCGAACGCGGCCGGGGAACTCACCAGGACCGCCTCGGTGATCCGATCGGGCAATGCGGCCGCGCATGCCATCGCATAGGGGCCGCCGCCGGAGGCGCCGAGCACCGCGAAGCGATCCAGGTGGAAATGGTCGGCCACCGCCGCCACGGTGTCGGCGAAATCCGCGACCCGGCGGCGGAGCGACATCTCCGACCTGCCGATCCCGGGCCGGTCGATCGCGATCAGGCGAACGCCGACCTCCGCGGCCGGGGCGTGGGCGAAAACCACCGCCTCCATGTGCGAGCCCGGCGCACCGTGGAAGGCCAGCACCGGAAAGCCTTCCCGGTCACCGCATTCCATGCCGCCCACCGTCGCGTCGTGCCAGCTCGTCGTCCATGGTGTCGGGGTCGTCACGCCAGCAGAATAGGTTGGGCGCCTCATCGGCGCGGGGGAACCGGCGATGATGTCCGTTTACCTGCGGAATTCGCCTCCCGAGACGGGGAGTGAAGTAGCGAAGTACTCGCGACGGGGCCGAGGTGGCGGGCGAAGGATCGAGGGGCGCGCAGCCGCGCGCGGAACTCAGCCGTACGGGGAGAGTGTTATGACTGAGAAATTGTTCCTTCCTCCGCCTGGACTGCTTCGGGCCGAGATTCTCAACCTGGGGCCGGTCATCGAGCCGAAGTTCAGCGACGCCAAGGATTGGGGGGAGTTGGTAGCGAGCGTGGCGACCACGCCGGTCGCGTTCGAGACGCGGAGTCTCGAAGCCGTGGCCGAGGCGTCGGGGCTTGCGCACGAGATCGCCCTGGGCGCAAGCGAAGTCGGTGACCTGGTCGCCGGTAAACGGTACGACCTCATCAGCGTGGGGACCAGGGCCGTCGATCGGGGGACCGAATATCCGGTGGTCGTGCTGTACAACTACGACGACGACCTGACGGTGGAGGCGCTGGTCGATACCGCGGCGAAAGCTGTTGTCCAGGTGAGCACTTCGCGTACCCAACCGGCGGTCAGCGATAAGGAGCAGCAGTACGCGATCGAACTGGTGCGGCGTGACGGGCGATTGCCGGGGCAGGACATCGACGTGGGCACCGGACGCGGGTTGATCGTCGAGGAGACCGATTTCCACAGTCCGCGGCACGGGCATCGTCTGGTCGATCTGCGATTCGGTCCGGCGGATCGGCGGGTGCCGACGGCCTTCGCGGTCGTCGACCTGAGCACTCGCGACGTCGTCGACGTCGGGGTGATCCCGGAGGGCAAGCTGCCGACCGGATATGCCGAGCAGCCGCGCCGGGAGGTGACGCCCGCGGTGAGCTCGTCCGGATCGGTGTCCTGGCCGCCGGAGGCGCCGGTGTGGACGTTCACATGGGAGATCATCGACGGCAACAGCGAGGCCATCGCCTTCCGCGATGTGTACTACCGCGGAAAGAAGGTGCTGCACAAGGCGAGTGTGCCGATGATCCGCGTGCAGTACGACCAGGGTGGCGGGCCGTACAAGGATCAGATGAGCACCGGCAATATGCAGCAGCCGGTCTCGGTGTACGAGGGCAGCCCGGGGCAGGGGTATCGGTTCCTGGTGGTGGAGAGCTATCACGTCATCGGGCGCTACCATCTGCTCAACCGGTGGATCTTCCGCGACGACGGCATTATCTTGCCGCAGATGTACAGTGCCGGACTACAGCACCCGTACAACCATCGGCACCACGTGTACTGGCGGTTCGACTTCGATATCGACGGCGCCGCCAACAATCTCGCCCTGCAACACCTGCCGACCAGTCAGGACTGGGGATACGGGCCGGGCTGGCATCCGAAGACCTCGGAGGTCTCCACCACCCACACCGGCAACAATCGCTGGGCGCTGCTCAACAAGGGCACCAATCGCGGATTCCTCATCGACAAGGGCCCGTTCGACGGTGTCAGCGACTGGTTCTCGGGCCTCGACGTGGCCATTACCGCCTATCGAGGATCCGAGGATCTGCGTGGCGCGCTCGGCAGCGCCACCGACGATCAACTCTGGCAGCACGTCAACGGCGAGAACGTCGACGGGCAGGACGCCGTGATGTGGTACGTCGCCCACCTCGCCCACGAGGCGCACGACGGTGGCGACGAATGGCATGTGTGCGGGCCGATTCTGCGCCACTTCCGGTACTGACGCATGCGCCGCGCGCGGTGAGGGGGGTTCACCGCGCGCACGTCGGGCGGAGGGTCACACTCGGCTCTCGGCGTCGGCGGCCTCCGCGGCGAAGTCCGGTGTCCGGGCTCGGCGGATGAGATCGTCTGTGCCGTACAGGCGTTCGACCTCACTCCAGCGGGCGGCCGCGGTGCGCAACAGCGGGAGGGCTTCGGCCGAGCGGCCGAGCCGGTGCAGGGTCAGGCCGTAGTAGGCCGTGGCCTCGAGGGCGTAATCCGCGTCCGGGCCCACCTCGGTCGCGTGCCGGAGCAGGGGTTCGGCCTCGGCGTAAGCGCCGCGCAGGGCCTTGTATTTGCCCGCCAGCATGGCGGAGACGCCCTGGCCGTTCCCGGCCGCGCGCTCGAACCAGCGTTCGGCCTCCTGCCAGTCCAGGTGCTGGTCGAAGACGGTGCCGATGGTGAAACAGGCCCCGTGATGGCCCAATTTGGCGGCGCGCAGCCGCCAGCGGTCGTGCAGGGTGTGCTCACCGAGTGTGCGGTGGACGACGGCCAGGGTGTCGGCGGCGTCCGCATCGCCCGCTTCGGCGGCGGGGAGAATCCACGGGATCATGTCACGGGGTGCGGCGCCCGCGTAGTTGTACAGCGTCATGGCGTAGTCGAGCCCGGCCGCCACGTCACCGCCCTCCGCACGGGTGCGCAATGCGGGCAGGCTCGAGAACTTCTCGAGCACCTCCGTGTGGTCCTCGGACCGTAGCCGGTCGATGCTTTCGAGCTGATCCGGCACGTCCACGTCGTCCGGACCGACCCGCCGGAACCAGACCTCGGCCTCGTCGAGACGACGCTGCCGCTTGCAGAGAACGACCAGATTCCATTGCGCCGATTCATTGCCCGCCTCGGCCGCTTCGGTGTACCACCGTTCGGCCGCGGCGAGATCGCCACGATTCTCGGCGTGCACACCGAGCACGAACGTGGCGCCCGCGGATCCGAGATCCCGGGCCTCCAGCAGGACCGATCGCACCTCGTCGAACGGACGCCGGCACTGGTCCATCGTGACGGCGAGATCGACCAGCCCCGGCAGGTAACCCAGCTCGGCCGTCCGGCGGTAATACCCTTCGACCTCGATCAACAGCCCCGGAAAGTCCACGTAGTGCGGCCGCAGTTCGTTGATCAGGTCCACCGCGTCGCTCGCATCGTCGGCGTCCGTCGCGGATTCGAGGTGCGCGGCAATGTGATCCAAGGCCCTGCGCAGACCTTCGAACAACCGCACGGACGGGAAGACCGCCGAATCCCCCAATTCGGCTCCCTCCATCAAGAACTCGGCGGCCTCGGTCAGCTTCCCTTCGGCCGCAATCAGTTTCCCCACCTCGATCTTGCACCTCAGGTCACCCAGTTCCCACCCCTGCCGAAACCAGTCTCCCGCCTGCGGATCCCCGTCCTCCTGCAACAGCACCCCGAGCCCGTACGCACACCCCGCATCACCGTCCGCGCCACTGCGATACAGCGTCGCGGCCGCCGCCCGATCCCCGCGGACCTTCCGGTAACGCGCCAGGGTGTAGGCCACCCATGGGTCGCCGGTGGCCCGCTCCCAGAACGGAATCCCCTCATCGATCTGCCCTTGGTGCACCAACGCATTCGTCAGCCTGCGCACCGTCTCCCGGTCGCCCGCCTCCGCCGCCGCGACCAGCCGTTCACCCATATCCACAAGATCATCGAGCACGGCAAGATCCTGCCACGCCCCACCGACACGCCGAACTCGCGCGAAGTGTGTGGCTGCGGCCCTTCAGGTTCCGCTCACACGCAGGTCGGCCGCACCCTGACCGGCATCGGGCTCCGCCCGGCCGCTGCGGCGGGCGAGTACCCGGGTTCCAGGGCCGGAGGCCGCGCCGGGGCCGGGGAGGGCGGTCACATTGGCCGCGTGGGCCGGTTTGCCGCATTCGGAGCAGCAGACCTGCGGGGTGAAGTGTTTGCCGCAGTCGTGGTGCACCAGATCGACCGGGGGACCGCCCGCCAGGGTGGCCCATTTGTCGCCCCAGGCCATGAGCGCCATGAGGACCGGTACGAGTTCGAGGCCCGCTTCGGTGAGGTGGTATTCGTAGCGGGGCGGGCGCTCCTGATAGGCGCGGCGCTCGATGATGCCGTCGGCGATGAGATTCTCGAAGCGGCGGGTGAGCAGGTTGCGGGAGATGCCGAGGTTCTCGGCTATGTCGTCGAAGCGGCGCAGGCCGAGGTAGATGTCCCGCACGATCAGCGGAGTCCACCATTCCCCGACGCGTTCCAGGGACTGCCCGATCGAGCAGTGCATCTCCGCGAAGCTGGTGCGTTGCATGCCGCCAGTCTAGAGGGTTGATTGATTGAACTCACTCGAGCTACCGTCGAATCGCAGAGTTCAATGAAAGGACTGACAGATGCCGTTCGTAGAGTTGTTCGTTCCCAAGGGCTCGCTGGACCAGGAGCGTCGCGAGAAGATCGGCGGGCGACTGGTTTCGGAGGTGATGCTGGCCGAAGGCGCGCCGGATAACGAAGCGGCGCGGTCCATCTCGTGGCTGGTGGTGAACGAGATCGACGCCTGGTTCGTGGGCGGGCGTCAGCTGCCCGTTGGAGAGAAGCCGAAATACGTGGTGCGAGTAGGGGTTCCGGCGGGGACCATGGACGATGACAAGCGCCGGGACATCGTCGAGCGCGTCACCCGGGTGCTCGCGGACGCCGACGAGGATCCGGCGCGTTTCGCCGAGGCGGCCACCGCCTGGGTGCACATCAACGATCTGCCCGAGGGCAACTGGGGCGCCCGCGGGCAGATCGTCCGCACCGAGGATGTCATCGCCCTGGTGGCGGCTGGCTGATCGGGATCGCACGGTGCCGTAGCGGGCGCTCGCCGCAGCGGAGTCCGGATCGTCAGGCATGACGCCGGGCTCCGCTGCGGCGGCTCAGTGCCGGGCCGAGGGCGTACTGGGCGGCGAACAGGGCGATTCCGGCAAGAACGCACATCACGGCCAAGGCGCCTCGCCCCGCATGATTGAGCACCACGGTGCCGACCAGTGGGCCGAGGACGCCGCCGATGTTCCAGGTGGCGGAGGCCAGGCCCATGTATCCGCCGCGCAGGTCCTCCGGGGCGAGGTCGGCGAAGGTGCCGCCGAACATGACGGCGATGCCGATCTGGCCGAGGGTCCACACCAGAATCGATGCCGCATAGGCGGTTCCGCCGTGGACGGTAGCGCTCGCGGCGACGCCCGCGCCGACCAGGAGGATGGATACGGCCAGGACCGTGCCGGGGTCCCGGCCCGCGAGCACTCGGACCGCCAGGGGCTGGCCCGCGACGATGAGGATTCCGTTCAGAGCGAGCACGGCTCCGTAAGCCTCGGGGCCGTGGCCGTCCGCGGTCATGACGAGGGGCAGGGTCGCGAATGTTTGCTGAAACAGTGTGAAGTAGGCGATGTAGAGCAGCGTCATGGCGATCATCAGGTGGTCGCGCCGCAGCACCGGCAGCAGTGCTCGATGGGACTGTTCCGTTGTGGCCGTTCGGGTTTCGGGGACGCGATGCCAGACGATGAGCGCCGCGAGGAGGGCGGCGACGACATTGATCCAGAACAGGAGCCCGTAGCCGTGCCGGGCCAGGATTCTGGCGGTGACCGTGGCGACGGAGAACCCGAGATTGGCCGCCCAGAAGAGCAGGCCGAAGGCCCGGATCCGTTGTTCGGGTGGGAGATCGGCCACCATGGCCGCCCCGGCCGGGCGGAACAGATCCGCCATCAAGCCGACTCCGACCGCCGCCGCCCAGATTGCCGGGACGGTGCCCGCCGAGCCGAGCGCGCCGATCGCGACGGCGGTTCCCAGGAATCCCACCAGCATGGTGTGGCGGCGGCCGATCCGGTCGCCGAGCCAGCCGCCGAGCAGCTGGGAGCCGATGCCACCGACTCCCACCGCCGCGACCACCGCACCCGCGGTTGTCGGCGTCAGGTGGCGATCCTGCGTCAGGTAGAGCACCAGGAACGACTGCACGACGCCGCCCGCTCTGCTCACCAAATGCGTTGCCGCCAAGGCCCAGACGAGATCCGGCAGGTTCAGCCGAAGACTGGATGGGCTGCGGCCGGGCGCCGCTGCATCGGTGGTCGTCCCGGAGAAGATCGTCATGTCTACGACGCTAGGATCGTCTGCGCATAACGAAAAACGATTACTTCTAATCGAAGCAATCGCTTTTCGTTATGCTCCGAATCATGCCCGACATCGAGCTACGCCACCTCAGGACCATGGCCGCCATTGCCGAGGAGCGCACGTTCGGGCGCGCCGCGGACCGGCTCGGCTACACGCAATCATCGGTGAGCCAGCAGATCGCCGCGCTGGAGAAGGCCGTCGGCGGAACGGTTTTCGATCGCCCCGGGGGTCCTCGACCGGTTCGGATCACGCCCCTGGGCGAGGTGGTCCTGGCCCACGGGCGCGGCCTGCTCGCCAAGGCCGAGGCGCTGGCCGATGCCGTCGATCGCTTCCGCGCGGGCAACGGCCGGATCGATATCGGCACCTTCCAGGGCGCGACCAATCTGATCCTGCCCGATGTCGTGCGCCGCTTGCTGGACGAACACCCCGGCTGCGATATCCGGCTCTCCGCGGTGGAACCGCAGGATCCCGAGATCGGCGATCTCGACCTGCTGTTCCACTACGGCCGGATCGACGGCGAGGTCGAGCACCTCGAACTGCTCGACGAGCCCTACCTCCTGGTGGCCGCCACGGGCGCATTCCCCGAAGGTCCGGTACCGGTGCCATCGCTCGACAAGATCCCGATGGTCGCCTGGCCCGACACCTTCCACCAACGATGGCTCGAGCGCACGCTCGCCGCGAGCGGCGCACGGCCACGAATCGTATTCCGCACCGCGGGCCACGAAACCATCCTGTCCATGGTGCGGGCAGGCATCGGGTCGGCGGTGCTCCCCTGGCTGGGCCTGCACGGATCCGCCGCCTGGTCCGACGAGCGCCTCACCATCCATCCGCTACACCCCGCGCCCGCCTGCACGTGGTACCTGTACTGGCCCGCCGGACACACCCACTCACCGTTGGCGGCCCGAGCCATCGATATCGCCGTCGACGCCGCCGAACAGCTGGTCCGACAGCGACCTTGACGGAGCCGAACGCACCGGCACTGTGTCAGACTGCTCGTTCCGGGTCGTCAACGAAAGGGTCTGTGCCCCTATGGGTAACAGCTGGCTACGTCGTCTGTCTTCCGCGCCGCGGGCGGGAGCGCACACCGTGATCTGTTTTCCGCATGCGGGTGGGTCGGCTATTTCGTTCGGGCCCTTGGCCGCGCGCATCGGGGCGGATTACGAGGTGCTGGCTGTGCAGTATCCGGAGCGGCAGGACCGGAGGCGGGAACCGCTCGTGGGCAATATCTCCGATCTCGTCGACGGGGTGCTGCCCGAGTTGATGGAAGTGGTTGGGGACGGGCGCGATTTCTCGCTGTTCGGGCACAGTATGGGCTCCGTTGTGGCTTTCGAGGCGTGTGGGCGGCTCGAGCGGGAGGCGGGGGCGCACGCGAAGGTGCTGTTCGCTTCCGGGCGGCGCGCGCCTTCGGCGCCGCAGCCCGAGGTGCGGGTGCATCTGCTGAGCGATCCCGAACTCATCGAGCTGTTGGTGCGCTTCGGCGGGACGCACGCGGCATTGCTGGAGGATCCCGAGTTTCGCGAGTTGATCCTGGCGATCGTCAGGAACGACTATCGGGCCATCGAGACCTATGAGGGCAGTGCGGAGGCGGTGGTCGGCAGTCCCCTCGTGGCCCTGGTCGGCGACCGGGACCCGGATGCGAGTCTCGCCGAGATCGAGGTGTGGGGATCGCATACCTCTGGAAGCTTTTCCGCCACAACATTTCCGGGCGGTCATTTCTTCATCGACGCGAATCGGGATGCGGTGGCACAGCTGATTCGCGATCATTGCGCTCGCGCGCTGTCGAGCTGAGCCGGGGCGACCGGGTGCGCACATCGCGCATCCGGTCGCCCCGGATGCTCATGCCGGGCCGAACTCCTCGTCGATCAAATCCAGAAGCTCACTGTCGGACTGGAATTCGAGATCGTCGTATCCACTGTCCGACCATGTGCCGCCCAGATAGGCGCGCAGGCGCTCGTTGACGCCCCGCAACCCGGCAACGGTCTCGTCGTTGTCGCCGCCGGTGGCGATAATGCGTTCGAGCAGGGCCTTGAGCCGCGCGATATCGCCGGGCGCGGCCGGTTCCGGCGCCGCGGGCGCCGCCACCACGGCCTGCACCAGCAGGTAGTCGGCGACCTCGCCCGCATTCGGGTAGTCGAAGACCAGGGTGGAGGGCAGCGACAGCCCCGTCACCTTCGACAGCCGGTTGCGGAACTCCACTCCGCCCAGGGAATCGAAGCCGAGTTCGTCGAAGCCGCGCTCGGGACCGATATCGTCGAGGGACCCGTGCCCCAGCACGGCCGCCACGTGTTCGCGCACCAGATCCAGGACGACCCCGCGGCGCTTGGCCTCGGCCACGCCGTGCAGGCGCTCCCCGAGCGTCGGTTCGGCGCTCGCGGCGGCGGACCGGCCGCGGGCGCGCACAAATCCGCGCAGCACCGCCGGGACCGGACCGGAATGCGCTTCCAGGCGCAGCTTATCGGTGTCGAGGTGTAGCGCGGCGATCGCCGAGTCCGCCCCGGCCAGCGATTCGTCGAACAGCCGCAGACCCTCGGCGCGGTCCAGCGGAGCCAGTCCCATGCGGTCCAGTCGGCTCATGGCGGAGCGATCCAGGGCGCCGGTCATGCCGATGTCCTGCTGCCACGGGCCCCAGGCGAGGGCCAGCCCCGGGAGCCCTTCGGCGCGGCGTCGCAGGGCGAGAGCGTCCAGGAAGCTGTTCGCGGCAGCGTAATTCGCCTGGCCCGGCGAGCCGATCAGCCCGGCGATCGAGGAGAACATGACGAACGCCGACAGGTTCATCTCGCGGGTGAGCTCGTGCAGCTGCCATGCGGCCTCGGCTTTGGGCGCGAAGACGCGGTCGACCTGCTCATCGGTGAGCGTGTGGAAGGTGGCGTCGTCGAGTACGCCCGCGGTGTGCACGACACCGGTGAGCGGGTGCGCTACGGGCAGGCCCGCGAGCACCTCTCGCACCGCGTCCCGGTCGGTGACATCGCAGGCGGTGATGCGCACCGCGGCGCCGAGTCCGGTCAGCTCCGCCGCGAGTTCCGGTGCGCCGTCGGCACGTTAGCCACGGCGCGAGACCAGCAGCAGCTGTCGCACACCGTGCGCGGTGACCAGGTGGCGGGCCAGGAGTGCACCCAATCCCCCGGTTCCGCCGGTGATCAGAACGGTGCCCGATCCGAACGAAACCGGGTTGGCCGCACCGTCGGTCACCGCCTCCAGCCGTGGCGTGAGGACACGGTCGCCCCGCACCGCTACTTGGGGCTCGCCGGTTGCGAGCGCGGCCCGGATCCGGTCCGCCGAAACAGGCTGCGCACCAGCGGATTCGCTCGCGTCGAGAAGCACGATCCGGTCCGGATACTCGGTCTGAGCGCTGCGTATGAGCCCCCAGACCGCCGCCGCCCCGGTATCCGGCGCCGTATCGGACGAGTCGGCCGCCCCGGCGGTCACCACGACCAGCTGCGACCGCGCGAAACGCTCGTCAGCCAGCCAGTCGTTGACCGTGTGCAGCGCGGTCTTCACCCGCTCGCTCGCGTACGGCAGCGAATCAACCTGCGACACAACGCCTTCAGGCCACACGACGACGTCCGGGACAGTGGAAGCGGCGGCCAGCGCCGCCAGATCCGGATAGCGCTCGTCGATTCCGGCCACAGGCGTGGCACCGAATACAGCCATACTCGGGATCGACGCGAGTGCGGCGGAGGACTCGACCGCCGTCCACCGCAACCCGTACCGCGCCGCCTGCCCACCCGAGAGTCCGGCACGGAACTGCTGCACGTCGTAAGCGCGCATGACCACTTCGTCGCAGGACAGCACCGGATTGCCGTCCTGGTCCACGGCCACGACGGAAATGGCCTCGCTGCTGCGCAGGATGGCCATCACGCGCAGCTTCGTGACCTTGGCGGTGGTGTGGAATTGCGTTGCACCCCAGCGGAACAGCAGCTTGCCCTCGGCCGGATTGCCCTGGTGGTCCGACCAGATCAACCCGACCAGCCCGGCATGCAGCGCCATATCGAACAATGCCGGATGCAGCTGGAATCCGTCGGCCGCGACGTCCGGATTCAGGGTGACCTCGGAGTACATGGTGTCGCCGCTGCGCCAGGCGGCGTCGATGCCCAGGAACGAGGGACCGTATTCCAGCCCGGCCACCCGCGCCACCTGGGCGGGAATCCAGTCGGCGTCGATCGGTTCGGCATCGACCGGCGGCCACCGGCCGTCGCGCAGCATGTCCATCAGCCCGATATCGGTCAACTGCCGACCGCTCAGTACACCGCTGGCATTGCGCGACCACTCGCCGTCGCCCGCGCGCCGGTAGTGGAAGGTGAACGCTCGCCGTCCCGCCGCATCCGGTTCGCGCACCAGGACCTGCAGGTCGACCTCGCCGTCCGCGGGCGGCAGGATCGGCGTCTCGAGGGTGAGCTCGTCCATGGCGTCGCAGCCGATGCGGCGGCCCGCGACCAGCAGCATCTCCATGAGCGCGGCGCTCGGCACGAGCACCACGCCGTAGGTGGTGTGGTCGGCGATCCAGGGATGGGCGCGCAATGACAGCCGCCCCGTGAACAGCCACTCGTCGCGGTCGGCCACGCGCACCACATCGGTGAGCAGTTCGTGCTCCGCCGCCTTCCGGGGCTCCGCCGCCGGTTCCAGCCAGTACCGCCGATGCTCGAAGGCGTAGGTGGGCAGGGCGACTCGTCCCGTACGGCGGTCGCCGAACAGCGGCGTCCAGTCCACGGCCACCCCGGCCGTGTGCGCGTGGGCGAGCATGGTGACGAACTGCTCGACCTCGTTGTGATCGCGGCGGGCCGCCGCGGCGACCACCGATCTGGCCTCGATCTCGGCGGGCAGCGTGTGCCGCGTCATGGCCGCCAGCACCGCATCGGGCCCGATCTCGAGGAATCGGCGCACACCCGCGGCGGCCAGCGTCTCGACGCCGGGGGCGAAGCGCACCGCGGCGCGGACCTGCCCCGCCCAGTAGGCCGGATCCAGGATCTCCTCGCCCGCGATCGCGCCGGAGACATTGGACACCAACGGAATCCGCGGCGCGCTGGAGGTCACTCCGGCGATCACGGACTCGAACTCGGCCAGCATCGGCTGCATGCGAGCGGAATGGAACGCATGCGATACCCGCAACCGGTTCGTCTTGCGCCCCTGCCCGGTGAACTGCCGCTCGACCTCGGCGATGACGTCCTCGTCACCCGAGACCACCACGGCCGCGGGGCCGTTCACCGCGGCCACCGACACGCGATCACCGAATCCGGCGATCGCCGAGGCCACGTCGGTCTCGGGCGCCGCGATGGCGAGCATTGCGCCGCCCTCGGGCAGGGCTCCCATCAGCCGTCCGCGCGCAGCGACGAGCGCGCAGGCATCCTCGAGCGACCACACTCCGGCGATATGCGCCGCGGCCAGCTCACCGATCGAATGCCCGATCACCACATCCGGAACGACTCCGAACGATTCGAGCAACCGGTACGACGCCACTTCGAATGCGAACAGCGCGGGCTGGGTGAACTCGGTCCGGCCCAGTGGCTCGGTATCCCGAAGGTCACTACCGGCCAGCTGGCCGGTGAACATCAAATCCTTCAGCGAACCGCCCACCAGCGGATCGAACTGCGCGCAGATCTCATCCAACGCGTCGGCGAACACCGGGAACGCCTCGTACAGTTCGCGTCCCATACCGACCCGCTGCGCACCTTGACCGGTGAACAGGAACGCGGTCTTCCCCGCGCCCACGGTTCCGGAAACCACCCCGGCAGACGAGGATCCGTCGGCCAGGTGCGCCAGCCCCGCGAGCAGCTTCGCGCGATCACCGCCGAGCACCGCTGCCCGAGTCTCGTGCTGGGCACGGGTCGTCGCGAGCGCGTGCGCCACCTCCGCCGGATCGGCGTCGGAGTGCTCGACGAACCACCGGCGCAGTTTCGACGCCTGGGCTCGCAGTGCGGTCTCGCTCTTGGCCGACACCAGCCACGGCATCCGCACGGCCGGTGCGGCGGCGGCCGGAGGTGCGGCGACCGGTGTCGGAACCGGCGCTTCTTCGAGGATGGCGTGCGCGTTGGTGCCGCTGACACCGAACGACGACACTCCCGCCCGGCGGACCCGGCCACCGGCGGGCCACGGCCGCGACTCGGTCAGCAGCCGGACATCGCCCGCGGACCAGTCCACGTGCGGGCTCGGTTCGTCGGCATGCAGTGTCGCGGGCAGGGTTTCGTGCCGCAGCGCCTGCACCATCTTGATCACGCCGCCGACACCCGCCGCGGCCACGGTGTGGCCGATATTCGATTTGATCGATCCGATCCGCAGCGGCCGCTCCGCACGATCCTGCCCGTACACCGCGATCAGCGCCTGAGCCTCGATGGGATCACCCAGGGTCGTGCCGGTGCCGTGCGCCTCCACCGCGTCGATATCCGAGGGTTCGAGCCCGGCATTGGCCAATGCCGCGGTGATGACGCGCTCCTGGGATGGACCGTTCGGAGCGGTGAGGCCATTGCTCGCGCCGTCCTGGTTCACCGCCGTGCCGCGTACGAGGGCAAGGATGTTGTGGCCCAGGCGCCGGGCGTCGGAAAGCCGTTCGAGCACCAGCACGCCCACGCCCTCGGCGAAGGCGACGCCATCGGCGGAGGCGGAGAACGCCTTGCACCGGCCATCGGGCGCAAGACCGCGCTGCCTCGCGAAATCGACGTACAGGTACGGGCTCGCCGCGACGGTGACACCGCTGGCCAGCGCCAGCGAACTCTCACCCTGACGCAATGCCTGGCAGGCCAGATGCAGCGAGACCAGCGAGGACGAACACGCGGTGTCCACGGTGACTGCCGGGCCTTCGAGCCCCAGGACATAGGCCACCCGGCCCGACATCACGCTGCTGGTGGTGCCGGTGAGCCGATAGCCCTCCAGGTCACCGGCCACCCGATCGACATAGCCCGAGTAGCCCGCGCCGACATAGACCCCGGTGTCGCTGCCGCACAATGTGGTCGGGTCGATGCCCGCGTCCTCCAGGGCTTCCCAGGACACCTCCAGCAGCAGACGCTGCTGCGGGTCCATCGCGGAGGCCTCGCGCGGGCCGATCCCGAAGAAGCCCGCATCGAAATCACCCGCGTCGTAGAGGAATCCGCCACGACGGGTGTAGATGGTCCCGGGCTTGTCCGGATCGGCATCGAACAGCCGGTCCAGATCCCAGCCGCGGTCCGACGGGAAATCGCCGGTCGCGTCGGTTCCCGAGGCGACGAGATCCCAGAGCTGGTCCGGTGATCGGACGCCGCCGGGGAACTGGCAGGCCATGCCGACGATCGCGATCGGCTCGTTGGCGCGCATGCGGCGAACCCGCACCGGATTCGATGCTCTCCACCAGATTCCGCACCGCCTCGCGGTCGGTGACATCGCACGCGACGACCCGAACCTCAGCCCCGGCACGCGCCAGTTCCGCGATCAACCCGGCCGCGCCGGGCGCATCGGACCCACGGCGCGACGTCAAAACCAGACTGCGCACCCCGTACTCGGCAACGAGGTACCGAGCGAACAATGCCCCCAGCCCACCCGTTCCGCCCGTGACCAGCACTGTCCCCGACCCGAACGCCAGCCGCTCACCCAAACCCCCGGACAGCGACCGCTGACCCGCGACCTCGGACACCAACCGCTCGCCCACATCCTTGGACGACGGCCGCTCCCCCATATCGTCAGACGGCAGCTGGTGACCCACGCTGTCGGACGGCGACCGCTCGGTCACGCCCGCGGACGACGGCTGCTGGGCCACGACCGCGGACGACGGGTGGTTGCCCGCACCATCGAACGGGGGTCGCTGGCTGTCGGTCTCGGCCGTCGGAGGCACGCCCGGCTTCTCGGTTGCGGACGCGCGCGCCATCCGGGGAACCAGAAGGTGCGAGCCGCGGACTGCGGTCTGGGGCTCGTCCGAGTGCAGGACCGCGGCGATGCGGTCGATGTCGAGGGGGTGGGCCGGATCCTCGTCGATGAGGACGAAGCGCTGCGGGTGCTCGGACTGGGCGGTGCGCAGCAGTCCCAGCACCGCTGCGGCGGACAGGTCCGGACTCTCGCCGGGCAGTCCGGCGGCGCCGGAGGTCACCACGACCAGTCGTACATCGGACAGCGACTGCGCGGCGAGCAAGGACTGGACGGTCGCCAAGGCGGCGTGCACGTTCGCCCGGATCAGCTCCGGTCCCTCGGCGGCCGAACCTGCCGCGGAAGGTTCGGCGGCACGCCACACCAGCGCACCCGGAATGCCTTCGGCGGTCGCCAGTTCGGCTATCGATGCGTATGTCGTGCCGATTCCCACCACGATCGCGTCCCCGAGCACCGCCAGATCCGGTACCGGTCGGGCGACTGCCGCGGCCGGGTCCGCGACGGGCTCCCAGCGCACCTCGTACAGGTGCGCCCGGTCATCGGCGAGGCTGCTGCGGAATTCCTGTACGTCGTACGGGCGCATCACCACGGCGTCGACCGACACGATCGGATTGCCGTCCGGGTCGATGGTCGCGACCAAGATCGTTTCTGGCCCGGTCTCGGTCGCGATGACCCGCAGCGAGGTCACCTCGGCGGGCCATTGCCCGCCGTCGGTGACCGGGTCGTGGAAGCGGGCGCCGCCCCATCGGAACAACAGCTTGCCGGTTGCGGAATCCCCATCGCCCCAGGCCAATTCGGCGAATGCCGCGTGCATGACCATGTCCAGCAGGGCGGGGTGCAGGTGGTGGCGGCCCGGTTCGGGGGCGGCGGCGATCGCCGCGGCGGCGACCTTGGCGAGGCCGAGGTCGCGGCGCTCCCGATCGAGCCGCGCATGCGCGGAATCGAGCCGGGCGAACAGGTCCGAGGCCGGATAGGCATGCGCCGCACGCATGATCCGCTTGGCCTCGACCGGACCCGCGCCCGCCGCGAGGCCGCGGTAGGCGCGCGCGGCGAGCACGTGGGCTTCGTCGTACACCCGCATTCCGGTGGCGGTGCGCCGCGCCGGTGGCAGAACGCCATCCCGCTCGAGATTGCGCACCTGCTGGACCGAGTACCCCGCCCGGCGGGCGACATCCACGGTGCGAAAACCTGGCGAGTTTCGACTTACCACGCAACTACCTGGCCTTTCTCATAGAAAGTCCACACAAGCACTTCAATGCCACGCTGAAGCCTATGAGCATCGACCAGATTATCGCCTTCATCGAATCCCTGGGCGGCGTCCTGACCCTGAGCCCCGCCCCCGGCGACGGTTCGCCCGAGATCGCCTGGGGAGACTCCTTCTTCTACTACTCCCCCGACGGCACGGTCCCGACCACCGGCCAACCCTTCGCGACCATCGTGACCAAGGACTACCCCGACGACCACACCTCCCACCTGAACCGCCCCGACGCCTTCCGGGTGAACATCAGCGTCGGCAAGGAAACCTTCGTACGCTGGGTCGGCCACCCGCCGCGCGAAACCGGTTCCCACGACGCGGACCCGAGCACGACCGACACCGTCCTCGCCCACCCCGTCTACGGCACCGCCGCCTGGCTGGCGGTCGTGAACCCTGCCGCGAACACCCGCGACCCGATCCGCGACCTCCTCCGCGAGGCCCACGACCGCGCCCGCACCCGCTACGAGCGCCGCAGGAGCTGACACATTTACCGAAGCCGCTCGGGCACAACGTTTCTGGTAAGAAACATCGGAAGCCGAGTTCGTGCGGCGCCGCGGGTCCGGTGGCATGCTCGGGTAGTGACAGGTGGTGTGGAGACCGCGGGCGCCCGAGTCGGGGTGGACGTCGTCAAATCGACCGGTTGGTGGCTGTGGCGCTGGATCCGCCCGGACACCTCCCGCGCGGCCCTGGCCGGATACGCCGACAACCTCGCCGATGCCGTGCGGCGACGGGAAACCGTGCTGCGCGACCAGCTCTGCGGGCCGGGAACAATGATCGACCTGACGTTCCGGGTGACTTCCCGGAACGGCTCCGAACAGCCCGATCTCCGCGTGCTACCGGAGTTGAGCTCGTTCTATCGGCAAGGTGACTCGCCGCATCGGATGGTGATCCTCGGCGCGCCCGGAGCGGGCAAGACCGTGGCGGCGATCGGCTTGATCCTCGACCAGATACGCGACCGTGCACAGCATTTCGATACGACCCGCGCCTCCGTCCCGGTCCCCCTGCGGGTCAATGCGGCAGGCTGGGACGGCAGCGAATCGTTCTCGCGGTGGCTGGCCGACCGGCTGAGCGTCAATTTCGGCCTGCACGCCCGGGTGGCGCGAGAGCTGGTCGACACCGGCCGCGTCCTCCCGGTCCTGGACGGTCTCGACGAGATGGATCCACCCGGGTCGGAGCCGATCCGAGCCCGATCCGTGCTGGATCGACTCAATGAAACCCCCTGGCGGAGGCGAGATATCGTCCTGGCTTGCCGGGACGACAGCTACGACCGGATAACCGAGCTGCGCGGCGACGGCGGCATGCACGGGGCGAAAACGATTGTCGTGCAACCATTGACCACAATCAGCGTCTACTGCCACCTGGAAGACTTCCGCACTCAGCTCGGAATCGCCGAGCACGCGTGGGCGCCCATCGCCGCGACGCTCGAGCGCGACTCCGGCGGCCCGCTCGCCACCGCCCTGGGCGCACCGTGGCTGCTCGGATTGACGATTACCGCTCTGCATCGCGGCGGCGGCGATATCGCTCATCGGCTCGCCGCCTGCCCCGGCACACCGGAAATCCGCGAGCTGCTGCATGCCTCGGTCATTCCGGCCGCCGTCGCGGGCACCGAGAAGACCCGCCGCACCCGGTCGTACACCGAGGAGAACGTCCATATCTGGCTGCGCACGCTCGCCCGCCAGCTGGATCCCCAGCGTGGCCGGGTCGCCAACGAGACAACGCTCGACCAGGTATGGGAATTGGCGGGCATCCGGCGAATCCGAGTACTGCACGCGCTCACAGCCGGACTCGTCCTGGCACTGGCATTCGGTCTCGCGGGCAGGTTCGGACCGGCGAACTCCTTGGTGAACGGGCCGATCGCCGGGCTGATAAGCGGAGCGGCGGACGGACTCCTCTTCGGGCTCGGGATCTGGCTGCTCGGGATTATGGAGTCGGGCATGTCGAACCGTTTCGCCACGCGTTCTCCGGGCCGCTCCACGTGGCATCGCGGAGCCGTGGTCGGCCTGGCGGCGGGGCTGGTGTCCGGGCTGATCGCAGGGCTGGGATTCGCGGTTCCGGCCGGAATCGTATTCGGGCTCGGATTGGGCGGCGTTTTCGGCGTGGTCGGCGTGGAAATGGGCAAGCCCGATCGCTTTGCCTGGTATATACCGGGCCGATCCAGGTGGCGCAGAGGGCTTGTGCTCGGGCTGCTGCTCGGCATCGTGGCCGCGTTCGTGGTCGGGCTGGTGGGCTGGCTCGCCTACGGTCCCGCACGAGGCATTCAGTTCGGGCTCGTGACCGGTCTCGGATACGGGATGGCGTTCGGGCTCGTCTTCGGATTCCGCACGGACGGCGATGACCAACTCGTCCTCGGCCAGGACGAGCACCGGGTGATCCACGACGCGCTGATCGCGGCACTCGTTTTCGGGCTCGGGTTCGGGCTGCCCGTCGGTCTCGGGTTCGCAGTCGCCGTCGGCGCGCAATTCGGCGCCATCTACGGGTCTGTCGTCGGGCTCGTGGTCGGGCTCGTCGTCGGGCTGGCGGCCGAGCGGCATCTGCTGGCCGCACTGGTGTTCCGGATCACGGGGATCTTCCCGGGACGGCCCGCCGCGTTCCTCGTCTGGGCACGCGATGCCGGGCTCTTGCGCGTGACCGGCATCGCCTATCAGTTCCGGCACGAGAGTTATCGGCGATGGCTGGCTCACAATGGATCCGGACGTCCGGACTCGACAGAAGACTCTCCCGTCTGATTCAGCGCAATTGCATGTTCGGCTGAATGTTCATGTGCTGCACAACTATTCGTTCAGCCGATTCGTGATTCATGGGAGTACACTGGAATTTCACAGCGAGACTTGTGGATAGGCGTGATTTATCATGACACGCACATTGCCTCTGCTCGGTGATGCCGTACCGCTGCTTCGTGATCCCATCGGATTCTTGTCCGGGCTACGAGCGCGTGGCGACCTGGTGTGGATCAGACTCGGGTCGGTGCGGGTCGCGGTGGTGTGCGATCCGGAACTCACGCGGAAAGTATTGAAGGACGACAGGATTTACGATAAGGGCGGTCCGTTTTTCGACCGACTGCGAGACATGTTCGGCGATGGGCTGGGGACTTGTCCGTATGACGAGCACAGGAGATTGCGGCGGCTTGTGCAGCCCGCTTTCCGGACCGGTCAGTTGCACCGATATTCGGAGGTGATGCGGGAAGAAGCGCGGCGCATGAGCGAATCCTGGTCCGATGGGCGAATTCTCGATGTCACCCGGGAAACCATGGCCTATACCGGCCGGATCGCGCTGCGGACACTGTTCTCCGCATCGCTCACCGACGAACTGCTCGATGGAGCCATTACCGACCTCGATGATTTCGTCGCCGGTGTGCCGCGCCGCATGCTCATGCCCGCCGCTCTGACGCGCCTGCCGCTACCGGGTAATCGCCGCTATCAGCAGGCCATCACACGGTTGCGCGCCACGATCGACGACATCATCGCGGAACGACGGCGGCGGCCGATCACCGCGGACGAGCCGGATCTGCTGGCCAGCATGATCATGGCGCACGACAGCGACAGCGGCCGTCTGAGCGATACCGAACTCACCGACCAGGCCACCACCTTCCTGGCCACCGGCACCGAGACCAGCTCGACCACCCTCGCCTGGGCGCTGTATCTGCTTGCGCGCCATCCCCATATCCAGGAGCAGCTGCATCGGACGGACCCCGGCGCGGACCGTGCGCGGTTGTCCCGGAACATCATCGACGAAACCTTGCGACTCTATCCCCCCGCCGTGGCTGCTCACCCGGCGCGTCACCGCCGACACCGTGCTGGGCGCCCACCGGCTGCCCGCGGGAACCGTCGTCGCCTACAGCGCCTACCTCACCCAGCGCGACAGCGCCTACTATCCGGATCCCGCGACCTTCGATCCGAGCCGCTGGAACGGCCCCGAACCGCGACCGGGCACCTATCTGCCGTTCGGCGACGGACCGCGCGGCTGTATCGGCGTCCGATTCGCCGCGGTGGAACTCACGGCGGCACTCGAGGCCATCACTTCGATGTGGCGGATCACCCCGCTGACCGGCCGACCGCAGCGCCCGCGCATCGGCACCACCGTCTCGCCCCATGGACTGCGGCTGCGTGTGACTGCCCTCCTGTGAGGATTACCCTGGAGGAGACGAGGTTTCACGCCTCGGAATCCGTGGGGGGTTCGCATGCAGATCACCGAGGTCAGCGTGTTCGGCGTGCGTTCGGCCGTCATCGATCTGCGCTCGCCGGATGCCCGGTTGACCTTCCGGCTGTTCCCGATGGTGCATATCGCCAAGAGCGCGTTCTATCGGGAGGTCGAACACCGCCTGCGCGTCTGCGATCTCGTCATTGCCGAGGGCGTGGACGAACCCAGCCCGCACGGGTATGCGGTCACCCTCGCCATGCGGCTCACCTTCCAGCGCTCGGCCTCGACGCTCATGCACCAGTACATCGACCACACGGCGACGGAGGTCCCGACCCTGTGGGAGAGCGTCCTCCCCCGCAGTGTCCCGGCGTGGCTGGTGTACTGGTTCGAGGTCCTGCTGCTCACGCCGATCTATGTGGTGCTCATGGCCCTCGGTGGCCGTGATTGGCTGCTACAGAGCGGATTCGAGATCAGCGACGACACCGACGTCTCGATCGGCTTCCTCACCAAGCGCTACCTCCACGATCGGGACGCGGCCCTGCTGCGCATGTTGTCGGTCGTGTACGACCAACGCCGCGACCACCCGGAAATCGTGGCCGTCGTCTACGGCGCGGCGCATATGCCCGCGGTGGTGCGGGGCCTGCGGGAGCGCTTCGGCTACCGGCCCGTCCGCGCCGAATGGATGACGCCCGTGTGGGACGAGGCCTCCCTACATCGCCCGTTCTGAGTCCGGGCTCTTGACCAACCGCCGTGTAATCGTTTCCAATACTGCGTGTAATCGTTTCCACGAGGAGGTGGGCAGCTCGATGGCGAGCATCAAGGACGTCGCGGCCGCGGCGGGCGTCTCCGTCGCCACGGTCTCGCGGGCCCTCAACGGCAATCCCTCGGTCAGCGACGAGGCCCGCGCCCGGGTACTGGCCGCCGTCGACGCCCTCGGCTACCACCCCAATGTCGTCGCCCGCTCACTGCGCACCGACCGGACCCGTACGCTCGGCCTGGTGACCAGCGATCTGCTCAATCCCTATTTCACCGAACTCACCCGCTCGGTCGAGGAACAGGCGCGGGCGCTGGGCTACAGCGTCATTATCGGAAACGCCGACGAGCGGCCCGAATTGCAGGACCACTACATCCGCACGCTGCTCGACCGCCGCATCGACGGGCTCCTGGTGGCCCCCACCGACGGCGGGTCGCCGCTCATGCTGGACGCCGCCCGCGACGGCGTGCCGATGGTGTTCGTGGACCGCTGGATTCCGGGCATCGACGTACCGGTCGTGCGGGCCGACGGCCGCGCGGCCGTACGCGATCTGGTCGGCCACCTCCATGGGCTCGGCCACCGCAAACTCGCGATCATCGCCGGTCCGGCCGTCACCACGACCGGCCGGGAACGGGTCGAAGCCTTCCGCGCGGCGCTCGGCGAATACGGGCTCGCACTGCCCGAAACCTATGTGGGCGAGGGCAATTTCCAGGCCGACAGCGGCCGCCGGGCCACCGAGCAGTTCCTCGATCTGCCCGAGCCGCCCGACATCGTCTTCGCCGCCGACAATCTCATGGCGCTGGGCGCCCTGGACGCCATTCGCGCCCGCGGCCTGCGCGTCCCGCACGATATCGGACTCGCCGCCTTCGACGATATCGCCTGGTTCATTCACACCGATCCGCCCATTACGGCGATCGCCCAACCCACCGAGGAACTGGGCCGCGCCGCCGTGCGCGCCCTGGTCGACCGCATTGCGGGCAGGCCCGCGCAATCGGTCGCCCTGCCCGCCCGGCTCATTGTCCGCCGCTCGTGCGGCGAGCCGGTTCTCGAGCAAAGGAGTGATTCGTGAGCGAGCTCGCGAGCGAACCATCGGCGGAACTGCTGCGCCTCGAGGGGATCGGCAAATCGTTCCCTGGCGTGGTCGCACTCGACGGCGTGGACTTCGATCTGCGCCGCGGCGAGGTGCACGTGCTGCTGGGCGAGAACGGTGCGGGCAAGAGCACCCTGATCAAGATGCTGTCCGGCGCGCACCGGCCCGACAGCGGGCGAATCCTGGTCGACGGCAAGGAAGTTCGCATCACCGGGGCACAGGACTCCGAACGCCTCGGGATCGCCACGATCTATCAGGAGTTCAATCTGGTCCCGGATCTGACCGTCGCGGAGAACATCTTTCTCGGGCGGCAGCCGCGGCGCTTCGGGCTGATCGACCGCCGGACCATGGAGGCCGACGCCGCCGAACTGCTCGAGCGGGTGGGCCTGGCGATATCCCCGCGCGCCCGCGTGCGCGATCTCGGGATAGCCCGGCTGCAGATGGTCGAGATCGCGAAGGCGCTGAGCCTGCGGGCGCGGGTGCTGATCATGGACGAGCCGACCGCGGTGCTCACCACCGACGAGGTCGACAGGCTGTTCACCATCGTGCGGGCGCTGCGGGACGAAGGCGTCGGCATCGTGTTCATCACCCACCATCTCGAGGAGATCGCCGCCCTGGGCGATCGGGTCACGGTCATTCGCGACGGCCGCAGCGTCGGGCAGGCGCCCGCGGACACCTCCGCCGACGAGCTCGTGCGCCTCATGGTCGGGCGGTCCATCGAGCAGCAGTATCCGCGCGAACGGCCCGATACCGGAACGGCTTTGCTGACCGTCGACGGGCTCGGCCGAGACGGCGTCTTCGAGGACATCAGCTTTCAGGTGCGCGCCGGAGAGGTCGTCGGCATCGCCGGTCTCGTGGGCGCCGGTCGCACGGAGGTCGCGCGGGCCGTCTTCGGCGCCGACCCCTACGATCGGGGCACCGTGCGGGTCGCGGGCGCGCCGCTGCGCCGCCACGATGTGAACGCCGCCGTTTCCGCCCGCATCGGGCTGGTGCCCGAGGATCGCAAAGGCCAAGGGCTGATTCTCGATACGTCGATCGAGGAGAACCTCGGGCTGGTCACCTTGCGCTCGGCCACGCATGCGGGACTCGTCGACCGCGCGGGGCAGCACGCCGCCGCGGCCCGCGTCGCCGGGCAGCTGGGCGTGCGCATGGCCGGACTGGATCAGCACGTGCGCACCCTGTCCGGCGGCAATCAGCAGAAGGTCGTCATCGGCAAATGGCTGCTCGCCGAATCGCGGGTTCTGATCCTCGACGAACCCACCCGCGGTATCGATGTCGGCGCCAAGGTCGAGATCTACCGGCTCATCAACGAACTGACCGCCGCCGGGGCCGCGGTACTCATGATCTCCAGCGATCTGCCCGAGGTGCTCGGCATGAGCGACCGCGTCCTGGTGATGGCCCAGGGGCGGATCGTGGGCGAGCTGGCGGCCGCCGACGCCACCCAGGACGCCGTCATGGCACTCGCCGTCGGCGCGCCCACCACAGATTCTTCCGACCCGAGCTCGACCGAACTGGAGTCCACCCGTGGCCACTGCCACCCTCGACCGCACCACCGGCCGCCGGGGCGGCTCCGGCGGCCTGCGCCGCCTATTGCTCGACAATGGCGCGCTCACCGCGCTCATCCTGCTCGTCATCGTCATGTCGGCGCTGTCGGGCGACTTCCTGACCACCGACAATCTGCTCAATATCGGTGTGCAGGCGGCGGTGACGGCCATTCTCGCCTTCGGCGTCACCTTCGTGATCGTGGCAGCGGGCATCGATCTCTCGGTCGGTTCGGTGGCGGCGCTCTCGGCCACCGTCCTGGCCTGGAGCGCCACCTCGGCGGGCGTACCGGTGTGGATCGCGGTAACCCTCGCCCTCGCAACGGGTCTGGCCTGCTGTCTGGCCAATGGCGCGCTCGTCTCGTACGGGAAGCTGCCGCCGTTCATCGCGACGCTGGCCATGCTGTCGGTGGCTCGCGGTCTGTCTCTTGTCATTTCGCAGGGCAGCCCGATCGCCTTCCCGGATTCCATTTCGCACCTGGGCGATACGCTCGGCGGCTGGCTGCCGGTGCCGGTACTGGTCATGGCCGTGATGGGCCTGATCACCGCGGTGATCCTGGGCCGGACCTATATCGGCCGCGCCATGTACGCCATCGGCGGCAATGAGAAAGCGGCGCGGCTGTCCGGGCTGCGGGTGTCCCGGCAGAAGGTCGTGATCTACGCGCTGGCGGGCGTTTTCGCCGCGGTCGCGGGTATCGTGCTCGCCGCGCGACTGTCCTCCGCGCAGCCGCAGGCCGCGCTCGGCTACGAACTGGACGCCATGGCCGCGGTCGTGATCGGCGGTGCGAGCCTGGCCGGTGGTAAGGGCAAGGCGTCGGGCACCCTGATCGGCGCGCTGATTCTGGCGGTGCTGCGCAATGGCCTCAATCTGCTGTCGGTGTCGGCGTTCTGGCAGCAGGTGGTCATCGGCGTGGTCATCGCGCTGGCGGTGCTGCTGGATACGGTGCGGCGCAAGACCGCGTCGAGTCCCGCGCCGGTCGCGGCCGGGACGTCGGGCGGAAAGGGGCGGCAGGCCTTGACCTATGGGCTCGCCGCCGTGGTCACCGTTGCGGCGCTGGGTGGAATGTCGTTGCTGCACAGCGGTTCCTCGTCGAGCACCACGAAGCTCGGACTGTCGCTGTCGACCCTGAACAACCCCTTCTTCGTGCAGATCCGGCAGGGCGCGCAGGAGGAGGCGGACAAGCTGGGCGTCGACCTGACGGTCACCGATGCCCAGAACGACGCCTCCCAGCAGGCCAACCAGCTACAGAACTTCACCAGCGCCAATTCCGGGACGATCATCGTCAACCCGGTGGACTCCGATGCGGCGGGCCCGTCCGCGCGCGCCGCCAACAAGGCCCACGTACCGGTCATCGCCATCGACCGCGGGGTCAGCAATGCCGAGACCGCGGCGCTGGTCGCCTCCGACAATGTCGAGGGCGGGCGGCTCGGCGCCCGCGCGCTGGCCGAAAAGCTCGGCGGCCGTGGCAAGATCGTCGTATTGCGCGGCCAGCCGGGCACCTCCGCTAGCCGGGAACGCGGTGCGGGCTTCGCCGAGGGCATCCAGGCCTATCCCGGTATCACCGTCGTCGCCGAGCAGCCCGCGGACTTCGATCGCACCAAGGGGCTCGACGTCATGACGAACCTGCTGCAGGCCCATCCGGATATCCAGGGCGTCTTCGCCGAGAACGACGAGATGGCGCTCGGCGCGATCAAGGCGCTCGGCGCGAAGGCGGGCACCTCGGTGCAGGTGGTCGGATTCGACGGCACCCCGGACGGACTGAGCGCGGTCGAAGCGGGGACGCTGTACGCCTCGGTCGCGCAGCAGCCCAAGGAACTCGGCCGGATCGCGGTCCGCACCGCGCTGGCGGCGGCCCAGGGCGAACCGGTCGAGCCGACGATCAAGGTGCCGGTGCAGGTCGTCACCAAGGACAATGTGGCCGGATTCGGTCAGTGACGCCCCCGACGACCCCCGGACAGGAGACAACCGTGTACGACTTCGACCTGGTGGTCGTCGGATCCGCCAATGCCGACCTGGTGATCGGGGTGGAACGCCGCCCCGCCGCCGGTGAGACCGTGCTCGGCTCGGACCTGGTCGTCCACCCGGGCGGCAAGGGCGCCAACCAAGCCGTCGCCGCCGCCCGGCGCGGCGCGCACACCGCCCTGCTGGCCCGTATCGGCGACGACGAGCACGGGCGGCTGCTCCTGGAGTCGCAGCGCAAGGCCGGAGTCGACACCGCGGGCGTGCTGGTGGGCGGTGCGCCCACCGGCGTCGCTGTGATCACCGTGGACCCTTCAGGGGACAACAGCATCGTCGTGTCACCGGGCGCGAACGCCAAACTCGCTCCCGCCGATGTCGATTCGGCCGCCGCACTGCTGCGCGGCGCACGGGTGGTCTCGGCGCAGCTGGAGATTCCCCTGGAGACGGTGGTCGCGGTCGTCCGTAACCTCTTGCCCGGCAACAGATTCGTTCTGAACCCCTCCCCGCCGCGCGCCCTGCCGCAGGAACTGCTCGACGCCGCCGACCCGCTCATCGTCAACGAACACGAGGCGCACGTCCTACTGGGCGAGTCCGCGGGAACCACCCCCGAAGCCTGGGCCACAGCGCTACTCGCTCTCGGCCCACGCTCGGTGGTGATCACCCTCGGCGCGCAGGGAGCCCTCGTCGCCGCCGACGACGGCATGGAACACATTCCGGCAGTACAGGTCCGGGCCGTCGACACCACCGGCGCGGGCGACGCCTTCACCGCCGCCCTGTCCTGGCGACTCGGCAAGTCGGAATCCCTCGCCGCAGCCGCCGCCTACGCGGTCCGCGTCGCCGCAGTCGCCGTCACCAGGCCAGGCGCACAGGAGTCCTACCCCACCGCCACAGAGCTCGAGGCGCGCTGAGAACCTCAGCTTCCGGCGGCCCATTCGTAGGCATCGCCTTGGTGGACGGCGGCGTAGATGCGGTCGCGCAGTTGGTTGGCGTGGTGATCGGTGAGGGCCCGGTTCAAATGGCGGAGAACAACTTTCAGTAGGACGTTCTTCTGGTCGGGGCGGGCGCCGAGGCGGCGTCGGGCCTGCGGCGGGAGGTCAGGGTACGGGGTTTCCGCGAGGATCTCGACCGCTTCCACGCAGTCGGCGTCCAGGCCGAGCGCATCGCGGACTCGATCGCCCAGATCCTCGGCGAGATCATCGCGGTCCACGGCGACCGAGAGGTCCCGGCGAATGGCGGGCATGGCGGACACGGGCCGGTACGGGGCGAGGTCGGTCAGTTGGGCCGCCACGGCGGGGTCGGCCGACCGCAGCACCCGGATATCCGGAATATTCTTGAGCAGCATAAGCATCCGATCGAGGCCCATGCCCATGGCCAGACCGCTCCACGCGCCGTCGAGCCCGGCCCGCGCCAGCACCCGGGGATGCGCCAGCCCGCATTCGGCGATCTCGATCCACTCCCCGGCGCGCGCGATATCGACCTGGCGGCCCGCCAATGTGTAAGGGTGGACACGACTTTCCTGGCGATGCGTCGCTCCGGGCAGCAGCGCGTCGACGAGCACGCTCACCATATCGTCGAGATCGGCGCCCGCCATCCGCTCCGGGCGGCGCGTGACGCGCCACAGGTCGAGCTGATGCGGCGTCCCGGTGTGCAGCCGATCGATGCTGTCGCGCCGGTAGACGATCCCTGGGCACACCAGCAGCACATCCTCGTCCGGATCCGCCGCCAAGTCCCGCAATGCGGCGGGAACCATGGCACTGGAGTGGCTGCGCAGCATCCGATGGTCATCGACATAGCGGGTGTACCGGCTGTCGCGCGTCACATCATCGGCGGCATAGCCGAGATTGTCGTAATTATCGGCGACCGTGACGACGCGATCGCCACGCCACCAACGGATTTCACAACCCCACCGGTGCGCCAAGGCCTTGACGGCGCGGCCGAGCACGAGCTGGAGGGCGTGCGGACCACCGGCGGGATCGGTCAGATCCCAAATGGACAGATCGCGGGCAAGCTGATCGGCAGAAAGATGTGCGGGCATGAGAGACTCCTGGCCGAGAGCGAAAGGGGAATGAACACCCCCCCGGCCCCGGGGTCCGATCGCCGACCAGGATCCGGCGACTCAGCTCAGCAGACGTGGCGAGGTCCGACCCCTGCGGCGCCCATCAGGGGGCGAGGGGCCGAGAAATCGGCGCGAAAGCGCAACGACGGCCACACCACGACTATAGCGGACCTCCTCGAAAAGCCCGCGGCGCTAGACCAGTTCGCCGATATTGCCGAAGACGCTGTTCAGTTTGGCCTTGCCGTCGGCCAGGTTGTAGGTGACGCAGGCGATGGCGCACTCGCCTGCCATGACGCGCTGGGAGATGACGGTCGAGCGCTGGAGGAGTTGGCGGGCGGTTTCCTCGACGTGGCGGCCTTCCAGCTCGTCGACGGTGGTGAGGCCCTCGCGGCGGCCGAGCAGGATGGACGGGGTCACGCGCTCGACCACGCTGCGGATGAATCCGCCGGGCACCGCGCCATTGTCCAGGGCCTCGATGGTGGCGCGCACGGCGCCGCAGCTGTCGTGGCCCAGGACGACGATGAGCGGGACGTCCAGCACCTGGACGCCGTATTCGATGGAGCCCAGTACCGAGCTGTCCACCACCTGGCCCGCGGTCCGCACCACGAACATATCGCCCAGTCCGCGGTCGAAAATGATCTCCGCGGCCACCCGCGAATCACCGCAGCCGAACAGGATGGCCGAGGGCTGCTGCCCGCCCGCGAGCTTCGCACGATCCGCGGCGCCCTGGCTGGGGTGGAGCAGTTCGCCATTGACGAAGCGCTCGTTTCCTTCGCGAAGAGACTTCCAGGCACTGATCGGGTTCAAACGGGGCATACGTCCCATCTTGCACACCGGAGGCAATCCCGTCCACGGTGGGTCGGCAAACGGCGCGCAATGGGCGCGTGATCGCGCACCGCCCGCACCGAGCAGTTCTGCGGGCCGGGTCCCGAGTGGGTACGGTATTGGGTGTTTTCCTCGAAAACGCTCTGCGGCGACGGGTATGGTTCGGTCACCGACGAGAACGAACGAATCCCGGACGCCGACCTGTCATTTCACTTGTAGACGCACGTTCCGGGAGATTTGTGACTGCCTTCGCGATGTACACCGCCGAGTTCGCCGAAGACCCGCATCGGGCCTATGCGGCGCTGCGCAGAACGCACGGTGCGCTCGCGCCGGTCGAACTCGCACCGGGCGTCCCCGCCACCCTGGTCCTCGGCTATGCCACCGCGGTGCGGATCCTCAATGATCCCGAGCACTTTCCCGCCGATCCGCGCGTATGGCAGCCTTCGGTGCCTACCGGATGCCCCATCATGCCCATGCTGGAATGGCGGCCGAATGCCCTGCGCAGCAGCGGATACAAGCACACCCGCTATCGCGAGGCCAATGTCGACGCGCTCGCGACCGTCGACCTGCACGGCATGCACGCGGTCGTCGAGCGGATCGCCGTCTCGCTCATCAACGACTTCTGCGGCGGGAGCGGCGGCGACCGGCGTCCGATGGCGCACGCGGATCTGCTCTCGCAGTACATCTATCCGCTCGTCTACCGCGTGCTCGACTATGTGCTCGGCTTCGATCCCGACGCCAGTACGCAGGTCGGCGCGGGCATGGCCGCCATCTTCGACGCCTCCGGCGACGCCGAGATCGGCAACAAGATGCTGGCCGAGGCCCTGGACGAACACGTCCGGCGCAAGCGCGCGCATCCGGGCGCCGATGTCACCCCCCCAGCTGATCAGATCCAGCGATCTGACCACCGAGGAGCTCATCCACCAGCTGGTGACGCTGCACGGTGGCGGCAGTGAACCCCAGGTGCACCTGATCTCGAACACGCTGCTGCTCATGATGACCGACGAGCGGTTCGCCGGTGATCTGCTCGGCGGCAGCCTGTCCACCCGCGACGCGCTCGACGAGGTGCTGTTCAGCAATCCGCCGCTGGCCAATTACTGCGTCACCTATCCGCGCCAGCCCACCCTGATCGACGATGTGTGGCTGCCCGCCCACCAGCCGGTGGTGATCAGCATGGCCGGGTGCAATGCCGATCCCGCCATCCAGGCCGGTCGCGGCGCACGATCCGGTAATCGCTCGCATCTGGCCTGGAGCCTGGGCCCGCACCAGTGCCCGGCCCGGCAGCTGGGCTATCAGGTCGCCCAGGACGCCATCGACTACCTGCTCGACGCGCTCCCCCAGCTCCAGATGGCCGTGCCCACAACGGATCTGGTGTGGCGTCCCGGACCCTTCCACCGCGCCTTGCAATCGCTGCCCGTCACATTTCCCAAGTCTCCGCCATTGCCGTTGTTGTTCACCGAGTGAGGAAAACGATGGAGCACACCACGCCTCTGGTCCTGGACCCGAGCGGAAAAGATATTCAGGGCGAGTCGGCGCGCATTCGCGCCCGCGGTCCGGTCACCCGGGTCGAGCTACCCGCCGGAATCGGCGCCTGGGCGGTCACCGATCAGGAGATCCTGCACGACCTGCTGCGTGATCCCCGCGTGTCCAAGGACGCCCGCCAGCACTGGCCCGCCTTCATTTCCGGTGCGGTGGGCCAGGATTGGCCCCTCTACACCTGGGTGGCGGTGAACAATATGTTCACCGCCTACGGCAGCGACCACACCCGGCTGCGCAAGCTGGTGCGGCCCGCCTTCACCCCGCGCCGGGCCCAGGCCATGCGGCCGCAGGTGGAGGCCATTGCCGCCGATCTGCTCGACCGGCTCGCGCAGACCCCGCCCGGCCAGCCGGTCGACCTGCGCGAAATGTACTGCTACCCACTGCCGATCGCGGTCATCACCGAATTGATGGGGGTGCCCGAATCGCTGCACGCGGGCCTGCGCACCTGTGTCGACGGCATTTTCGACACCACCCTCGCGCCCGAGCAGGCTCAGGCCAATTATCTGGAGATGCAGCGCATCCTGCGCGAACTGGTGGTGCACCGCAGGGAGACCCCCGGCGACGACATGACCAGCGTGCTCATCGCGCACCGCGACGAGGACGACGGCTCGACCCTGACCGAGCAGGAGTTGATCGACACCCTGCTGCTGGTCATCAGCGCCGGTCACGAGACCACCGTCAACCTGCTCACCAGGCCATCTTCCTGCTGCTCACCCAGCCCGAACAGCGCGCGAAGGTCGATGCCGGAACGGTGTCGTGGGCCGAGGTGGTGGAGGAATCGCTGCGGTTCGAGTCGCCGGTCGCGCATCTGCCGCTGCGCTACGCCGTCGAGGATCTCGACATCGACACCGGAACCGTCCACATTGCCGCGGGCGAGCCCATTCTCGCCTCCTACGCCGCCGCGGGCCGGGACCCGAAGGTGCACGGCGACACCGCAGAACAGTTCGACGTCACCCGGGAAGTCAAGCAGCACCTCGCCTTCGGATACGGCGCACACCTGTGCCTGGGCGCGCCGCTCGCGCGGATCGAAGCCGAAATCGCCCTGTCGATGCTGTTCCGCCGGTTCCCGGACATGCGCCTGGCCGAGGATCCGGCCGACCTCGGAACGGTCCCGTCGTTCATCTCCAACGGCCACGGCGCGCTGCCGGTACACCTCGGCAGCTGACCGGTCGCGTGACCGCCCTGGTCACTCCGGCTTTCGGGTCACCCATTGGGTGACCGGAAGCTGGGGTCGCCAGGTGGTGAAGCCGCCGAGCGGTTCGGCTCGGTAGATCTGGTAGCGGCGCAGTGCACCACCGTGTGCCGCGGCGAGAGTGGTGAGCAGGGCCTCGGATTCGGCCGTCACGTCATTGGCGACCAGGCGGCCGCCGGGGCGCAGGCGCTCCCAGCAGGCGGCGAACAAACCGTCCTGGGTGAGACCGCCGCCGATGAACAGCGCGTCGGGGGCGGGGAGGTCGGCGAACGCCTCGGGGGCCGCGTCGCGGACATCCACAACGGGGACGCCCAAAGTGGCGGCGTTGGCGGTGATTTGCTCGCGGCGGGCGTCGAGGCGTTCGAATGTCACTGCGCGGCAGGCCGGATCGGTGCGGCACCATTCGATGGCGATGGTGCCGGAACCGCCGCCGATATCCCAGAGCAGTTCACCGGGTGCGGGGGCGAGAGCGGCCACGGTGAGCGTGCGGATCTCGTACTTGGTGAGCTGGCCGTCGCCGCCGTAGACGGCGTCGGGCAGCCCGGGTAGACGAGTCAGACGGGGCGCGCCCGGATCGGCTACGCAGTCGATCGCGACGATATTGAGCGGATTCCCGGGCTGGCGCAGCCATTCCCGGGCCACGCCGCTGTCGATGCGCTCCCCCGGGCCGCCGAGCTCCTCCAGCACGGTCAGCGTCGAACCGCCCAACCCGTTGCGCACCAGCAATTCCGCGAGCCGGGCGGGTGTGTGCTCATCGGACGAGAGCAGGAGAACCCTTCGGCCGTCGGCCAATTCGGGCAGAACCGTCTCCGGCCGCCGCCCGACGGCGCTCACCACGGGCGTATCCGCCAGCGCCCAGCCCAGCCGGGCGCACGCCAGGGAGGCGGACGAGGGTTGCGGCAGCACCCGCAGCGACTGCGCCCCGACCAGTTTCGCCAGCGTCACCCCGATGCCGAAGAACATGGGGTCACCACTGGCGAGCACGCAGATCCGCTGTCCCGCATACCGTTCCAGCAGTCCCGGGAGCGCTGGCAACAGCGGCGAGGGCCAGGTGACCCGTTGCGCGCCGGAGTCCGGAACCAGCGCCAGCTGGCGCGCCGAACCCATGAGCACCTCGGCGTCCGTGATCGCCCGGCGCGACGGCCCGCCGAGTCCGTCCCAGCCGTCGGCGCCGATGCCGATCACCGCGAGCGACCGGTCCGGATCCCACGCCGGGACTGTCATCGCGGCATCCGCCGCCAGATCGATTGCGGGACGAAGCGCATGGCCAGAAACATCAGGCGCAGGGTGCGCGGCACCGCGATATTCGCGGCGCGGCGGTGCAGACCGGCCACGACCGCATCGGCCACCTGATCGGGCGTACTCGACAGCGGAGCCGGATCCATGCCTTCGGTCATGCGGCCGATGACGAAGCCGGAGCGAATGAGCAGCAGGTGAATCCCGGTACCGTGCAGGGCATCCTGCAGGCCGGTGGCGAAACCGTCGAGTCCGGCCTTGGCCGAGCCGTAGACGTAGTTGGCGCGGCGCACCCGCACCCCGGCGATCGAGCTGAAGACCACGATCTGGCCGGACCCCTGGGCGCGCAGCAGATTCGCGAGGCTGGTGAGCACGTTCACCTGGGCCACATAGTCGGTGTGCACCACCGCGACCGCGTGCGCCGGATCGCGTTCGGCGCGGGCCTGATCGCCGAGGATGCCGAAGGCCAGCACGGCGACGCCGATCGGCCCGTGCTCGACGCTCACCTTCTCCAGCAGCGGCTGATGGGTGGGCAGATCGTCGGCGTCGAATTCCACACAGTGCACCGCGCTCGCACCGGCGGCCTCCAGCGCGGACCGCTGCTCCCCGAGTTCGCCGCTGCGGCGCGCGGCCAGCACCACGACACGCCCGGGCTCGAGTCGCCGCGCCACCTCGAATCCGATTTCACTGCGTCCGCCCAATAGCAAGATGACGCCCGCGTCGACGTCCCGAGATCCGAATGCCATGCGCGCTAGTCTGCCATCGCGCTTGCTAGCGTCGTCACCATGACCAGCACTACCGTGCCCGCCCTCGAGGACGCGCCGCGCACCGAGCTCACGCCCGCCGCCGCCGGATTCGTCGCCGAGCGCCATCTCGCCACGCTGAGCACGCTGCGCGCCAACGGCACCCCGCACGTGGTGGCGGTCGGGTTCACCTGGGATTCCGAGTCCGGTCTGGTGCGCGTCATCGCCGACGGCGGATCGGTGAAGGTGCGCAATGTGCGCCGCTCCGGCTATGCCGCGGTCAGCCAGGTCGACGGGGCGCGCTGGATCACCCTCGAGGGTCCGTCCACCGTGCTCGACGATCCGGAATCGGTCGCGGCGGCGGTCGAGCGGTATTCCGGTCGCTACCGGCAGCCGCGCACCAACCCCACCCGCGTGGTGATCGCCATCCAGGTCGATCGCGTGCTCTCCAGTAGCGCCTTCAAACCGTAGTTCCGCGCGTCGCCGCCGGGAACCGGCCGGTTCGCCTCTACCGTGGACGGCAGCCGTTGGCGCACCGTCCGAGCGCGGGAGGCAGCAGGTTGGCTCTGTTCGAGAACGGAACCCCTGCCGGGCAGCACATGATCCGGCAGCTCCGAGCCGTGCACCACGGCCTGCGCCAGGACCTGGTCGCCATCCGGGAAGCCCTCGACCTGCTCACCCAGGAGGTCGACGACCGCACCCGCATCCCCGAACTCATCGACGGCCTCACCGTCGCCGACTTCACCTGGCAGATGCGCGTCAACTGCGACTACTACTGCCTGGCCGTGGACCGCCACCACCTGGTCGAGAGCGATGCCGTGCTCCCGGTCATGCGCCGCCGCTTCCCGGCCGAATTGGGCGAGGTCGTCGACCGCCTGCACACCGAACACCAGCAGATCGCCGCCCTCGCCTCCCGCACCCGCCGAGCCGGACTCAACCTCTCCGCCGACCCGGCGAGCGTGGCCGCCCTGCGGCAACCGCTCACCGAACTGGGCGACCGCCTCCTCGCCCACCTGGATTACGAAGAGGCGTCGCTGTTCCCGTACTTCCTCCGCATGGATACGGACTGGCACTTCGGGTAGGCGTCAGAGCCTCGTCAGCCCGTGTGGGCGGTTGTTCATGGATTCGCAGCCGTCTTCGGTGACGACGACGATGTCCTCGATGCGGGCGCCCCACTCGCCGGGGAAGTAGATGCCGGGCTCGATGCTGAAGGCCATGCCGGGTTCGAGGACGAGGGTGTTGCCCGCGACGATGTAGGGCTCCTCGTGGACGGAGATGCCGATGCCGTGGCCAGTGCGGTGGACGAAGTAGTCGGCTAGACCGGCGGCTTTCAGGACCTCGCGGGCGGCGGCGTCGATGGATTCGGCCGTGACGCCGGGTCGGACCGCGGCGACCGCAGCGGCTTGGGCGCGTTCGAGTTCGGTGAATTGGGCGGCCACCTCCTCGCCGGGTTCGCCGAGCACGTAGGTGCGGGTGGAGTCGGAGAAGTAGCCGGGCTGGACCGGGCCGCCGATGTCGATGACCACGACGTCACCGGCTTCGACGACGCGGTTCGAGACCTCGTGGTGCGGGTCGGCCCCGTGCGGGCCGCTGCCGACGATGACGAAAGCGGCGGCGGTATGGCCCTCTTCGACAATGGCGGCGGTGATATCGGCGGCCACCTCGGCCTCGGTGCGGCCGGGGCGCAGGAATTCACCCATGCGGGCGTGCACCCGGTCGATGGCCGCACCCGCGCGGCGCAGGGCGTCGATTTCGCTGGGGTCCTTGGTCATTCGCAGTTGCCGCAGCACAGGCGTGGCCGAAACCGGCACCGTGCCCAAGTGATCGGCGATCGGCAGCAGGTGCAGGGCGGGCATGTGGTCGTCGACCGCGGTGCGCGCACCGGCATTGAGGATGCCCTTGACGATCCGGTACGGGTCCACGCCGTCCACCCAGTCCACGATCTGCAAGCCCAGCTCGCCCGCCGCCGAATCCTTCAGCGCGGCCAGTTCCATCTTGGGGATGACCACCGACGGCGTCTCGCCGCTGGCCGGAATCACCAGGCAGGTCAGCCGTTCGAAGGACTGCGCCCGGGATCCGAGCAGAAATACCAGGTCGGGACCGGGAGTAATGAGCAGGGCATCGAGGTGGGCCTGGCGCGCGAGTTCCGCCGCGCGCTCCAGCCGTGCCCCGTAGACCTCCGCCGCGAACCGTGACTCGTCATGAGAGCTCATGGTCCCCGAAGCTACTCCCCCGCACCCGGCACGCTCCAGCGAACCGGGCCGGGCGACGGTAAACCGCGCACCGGCCCCGATCGCCCAGCTCCCCGATCCGAGTGCGCCCCAGGATGTTCCGGCGGGCGTGTGGCGTTCGCCGCATCGACCGCGGGGCAATGGCTGCTCTTGTCGCCGCGGACCGGTAGCGTCACACACCATGAGCAACCCGACCGCCGGACCACTGCTGCTGCTCGACGGAGCCAGCCTCTGGTTCCGCGCGTTCTACGCCATCCCGGAGAAGATCACCGCCCCGGACGGGCGGCCGGTGAACGCGCTGCGCGGTTTCACCGATATGGTCGCGGCGCTGATCAAACAGCACGCCCCCGGTCGGCTCGTGGTCTGCCTGGACCTGGATTGGCGGCCACAGTTCCGCGTGGACCTCATTCCGTCCTACAAGGCGCACCGGGTCGCCGAGGAGCAACCGGCCGGGGACGCCTCCGATACCGAGGCCGAGGAGGTGCCCGTCACCCTCACCCCGCAGGTCGACATGATCATGGAGGTCCTCGAGGCCGCGGGCATCGCCACCGCCGGGGCCGCGGGCCTCGAAGCCGACGATGTGCTCGGCACCCTGGCCACCCGCGAGCGCGACAGCGAGGTCATCGTCGTCAGCGGCGACCGCGATCTGCTCCAGCTCGTCCGCGACACCCCCGTACCGCCGGTGCGCGTCTTCTACGTCGGCCGCGGCCTGGCCAAGGCCGAACTCTGGGGCCCCGCCGAGGTGTCCGCCAAATACGGTGTGCCGCAAGATATCGCGGGCCCCGCCTATGCCGATATGGCCACCCTGCGCGGCGACGCCTCCGACGGCCTGCCCGGCGTCGCGGGCATCGGCGACAAATCCGCCGCCCAGCTCATCTCCAAATTCGGCTCCGTGGAGGCCCTGCGCGCCGCGGCCGCCGATCCGGATTCCGATCTGGCCAAGGGCGTGCGCGCCAAACTCACCGCCGCCGACGACTATCTGAAGGCCGCCGCCCCCGTGGTCCGGGTGCTCCGCGACGCCGAGGTCGAGATGTCGGGCCCGGACCTGCTGCCGCACACTCCGGCCGATCCGGCTGGCCTCCAGGAGCTGGCCGCCGCCTACAATGCCGAGAGCCCGGTCAAGCGCCTGATCACCGCCATGGCCAAGCGCTGACCGACGCGGAAACGGCTCACATGGGCCAGGTTTTGGGCTTACCGTTCAGATCGGATATCTCGGCCTGGGTGAACTTGTCCGCCACCGGATTCCGCAGCGTGATGTGCGTCGGCGCGGTGCTCACACCGCCGCTGGCGCAATTGGGCACGCATATCCGCCGGTACTGGGTGCCCTCGCCCTCGGCGGTCTCGGGACCCCAGGAGGTCCACGCGATGTCCTTGACCCACAATCCGCCGTCCCCGCAGGCCAGCATGAGATTCGCGGGCCGCACCACGGATTGGGCCGGATAGGTCGTGCAATCGTCCACCACCGGCTCGGAACCGGCGTGGGCCGTCGCGGGCGCAAAGGCCGCGGCCAGTGCCGCGACCGCGGTCACGCCCCATCCCGTTGTGCGCGCAGCGATATTCATCGCCACCCCCCAACTAGATCGACTTCAGATGTATGGCCACTCTACTTCCCGCACCGAAGCACACGGTCGCTCCAATGCGGAAGAGCCCGGCCGTGATCGCATGATCACCGCCGGGCCCTCCGGAGAGTCGTTCGAGACTAGCTGGGACGACCGACCTCGTAGGTGCCGTCATCCTTGGTGATCTTGATGGTCACCTTCTTGGCCTCGCCGCCGACCTTGAGCGAGCATTCGAAGGTCTTGTCCACCTCGACCTTCTGGCCGGACGGGCAGCTCACATCCTGGACATCCTCGATGCCGTAGGAATCCTTGAGCACCTTCTGCACACCGGTGGCCACGGCCTTGTTGTCCAGCTGATCCTTGGCGGTCAACGCCAGCACGCCACCGACCACGGCGGCCACGATGAGCACCGCGGCGACGGCCAGGCCGATGTAGAGACCGGTCTTCTTCTTGGGCGGCTGCTGCGGCTGCCACGGCTGCTGGCCGGGCATCTGCTGCTGGCTCCAGTCCTGCTGACCGGGCTGCTGCGGCCACTGCGGCTGACTCTGACCCCACTGCTGTTGCGGCTGCTGCGGCTGGCTCTGACCCCAGTCCGGCTGACCGGGCTGACCGGGCTGACCGGGCTGACCCGGCTGGCCCGGCTGCGGCTGCTGCGGCCACTGCGGCTGGCTGCCGCCCCACTGCTGTTGCGGCTGCTGTGGCTGGCTCTGCCCCCACGGCTGGGCCGGAGGCTGCTGCGGCTGCTGCTGATCACCCCAGTGCGTGGTCGGCTGCGCCGGCTGCTGCCCTCCCCATTGCTGCGTCGGTCCGGCGCCGCCGGGCGCGGGCTGCTGTCCGCTCCCCCACTGCTGCGTCGGATCGTTGCGTCCCTCCCCAGTGCCTGGGGCGTCGTTCGGTCCGTACGGGCCGCTCATTTGCTTGCCTCCACTCGCAATCCGATGTACACACGCTAGCCCCCCGAGCGGGAACACGCTCGTGAACCCACCTCGGTCGGTACGTCTCAAAGAATCAAATCACAGTCCCTTTCGCTACGCGGCGTCCACCGCGACGACACCCCGCCGGATGGCGCGCACGGCCTTGGCCGCGGTGGCGGCCACTTCCACATCGTCGGCGGTGCCGTGGATCTGATCGAGCAGATCGATGACCTGACGGCACCAGCGCACGAAATCGCCCGCCGACAGCGGGTTTCCGCGGTCGCCGCTGGCGAGCAGAGCATCTGCCAGATCGTCGTCGCGGGCCCAGGTGTAAACACCGGTGACGAATCCGAGGTCGGGTTCGCGGGTGGGCTGGAGCCGATGCCGGGATTCGTCGGCGCGCAATTGCGACCAGACCCCGATGGTGGAATCCACCGCGCGGCGAATCGGGGCGGTCGGTCCGGAAGCCCCGAGATATCCGCCCTCCTGGCGCGATTCGTACACCAGGATGGACACCACTGCCGCGAGTTCGGCCGGTCCCAGACCGCGCCACAGGCCCTGGCGCAAGCTCTCGGCCACCACCAGATCGGCCTCGGCGTAGATGCGCGCGAGCCGCCGCCCGTCGGCGGTCACCTCGCCGCCGTCCACATAGCCGCGTTCGGCCAGCAGCGCGAGAATGCGGTCGAAGGTGCGGGCGAGGGAGTTGGTGGTCGCGGCGACCTGCTGGCGCATGGACTCGGTTTCGCGGGCGATGCGGTTGTAGCGTTCGCCGATGCGCGCCAACTGTTCCCGATCCGGGCGGGTATGCGCCGGATGGTTGCGCAGCGCGCGGCGCAGCGTCTGCAGTTCGCGATCGTCGGCGGCCTTGGACTTGGATCCGCGACGCCCGCGACCGGGCGCGACGATACCGGTGCTGCGCAGCGCGGAGGCCAGATCGCGGCGCACCCGCGCGGTGCGGTGATCCACGTGTCGCGGCAGGCGCAGCCGTCCCAGCGATTCCGCGGGCGTCGGGAAGTCCGCGGAATGGATACGGCCCGCCCATTTGTCCTCGGTGAGCACCAGCGGACGCGGATCCCCCGGCGTCTGATCGGGTTCCAGGATGACGGCCAGTCCCTGGCGGCGGCCCGTCGGAATCGCCACCACATCGCCGCGCCGCAGCGCGCCCAGGGCGGCGACGGCGGCCTGGCGGCGATCGGTGCGGCCCTGCCGTTCCAGGTGCCGTTCCCGTTCCCGAATGCGTTCGCGCAGTTCGAAATACTCCAGGAAATCCTCGCTGAGCTGGGTGCGCAGCTTGCGCAGCTGGGCGTCGTTGCGTTCGATGCCGCGCACCAGGCCCACGACCGAGCGGTCGGCCTGGAACTGGGCGAAGGAGCGTTCCAGCAGCGCCCGCGATTCCACCGCGCCCATCCGGTCGATGAGGTTGATGGACATGTTGTAGCCGGGCCGGAAGGAACTGCGCAGCGGATAGGTGCGGGTGGAGGCCAGACCGGCCACCGCGCTGGTGTCGACCTCGGGATGCCACATGACCACCGCATGGCCCTCGACATCGATGCCGCGCCGCCCCGCCCGCCCGGTGAGCTGGGTGTACTCCCCCGGCGTGAGCTCGGCGTGGCTCTCGCCGTTGAACTTCACCAGGCGTTCCAGCACCACCGTGCGGGCGGGCATATTGATGCCCAATGCCATTGTCTCCGTGGCGAATACCGCGCGCACCATACCGCGCACGAACAGTTCCTCGACGGTGTGCCGGAAGGCGGGCAGCATGCCAGCGTGGTGCGCGGCGAAACCGCGGTGCAGCGCCTCGCGCCACTCCCAGTAGCCGAGCACTTCCAGATCGCTGCGGGGCAGATCCCCGGTGTGCTTCTCGATAATGGCGTCGATCTCGTCGCGATCCTCCTCGCGCGAGAGATCCAGCCGCGAGCGCACGCACTGGGCAAGGGCCCCATCGCATCCCGCGCGGGAGAAGATGAAGGTGATGGCGGGCAGCAGCCCTTCCTGATCGAGCCGGGCGATCACCTCCGGCCGCGGCATGGGCCGGAACGACCGGCGCGGCCCGCTGCCGCCCCGGCGGCCGGGCACACCCCAATTGTCCATCCGGTCAACGGCTTCCCGGTGCTTGATATAGCGCACCATATCCTCGTCGACCACCACCTTGGCATCGCTGGACTTGGGATCGAACAGGTCGAACAGCCGCTTGCCCACCATGACGTGCTGCCACAGCGGCACCGGCCTGGTCTCGTCCACGATGACGGCGGTATCGCCGCGCACCGTCTCCATCCAGGCGCCGAACTCCTCGGCATCGCTGACCGTGGCCGACAGGCTGACCAGGCGCACCTCGGGCGGCAGGTGCAGGATGACCTCTTCCCACACCGCGCCGCGGAAGCGGTCGGCCAGATAGTGCACCTCGTCCATGACCACGTACGAAAGCCCGTGCAGCGCATCCGAACCCGCGTAGAGCATATTGCGCAGCACCTCGGTGGTCATGACCACGACGGAGGCATCGGGATTGATGGACTGATCGCCGGTCAGCAAACCGACGGTCTCGCGCCCGTAGCGCGCGGTGAGATCGGCGAACTTCTGGTTCGACAACGCCTTGATGGGCGTGGTGTAGAAGCATTTGCCGCCCGAGGCCAGCGCCAGGTGTACCGCGAATTCGCCCACCACGGTTTTACCCGCGCCGGTGGGCGCGCAGACGAGCACACTGTGCCCGCCTTCGAGGGCTTCACACGACTGCCGCTGGAACGGATCCAGCTCGAATTTCAATTCGGCGGCGAATGCCGCCAGTTCGCCAGTAAGCGACCGAGACGTCACCGTCAGAGCGTATCGGAGTAATCCGACGCGCTTCTCGTTGTTTTTTCCGAAGGCGCGGCGGCCACCGGTTCCGGCGCGTCGACCGGCGTGGCGCGATCGATGCCGCCCGGCCCCGCACCCAGCGGCGAGGCTTCCTCATCGGAGAGGTTGGCCCAGTTCTCGGCATTGCGGGCCTTGCTCTTGTCATTGATGCGGGCGATCTGCACCGCCAGCTCGAACAGCACGGTCAGCGCCAGCGCGAGCGCGAGCATGGAGAACGGGTCCTGCGGCGTCACGATGGCCGCGAAGACGAACAGGCCGAAGATCAGGCCGCGCCGCCACTTCACCAGCTTCTCGTAGGACAGCACGCCGACCAGGTTCAGGCCCACGATGATCAGCGGCGTCTCGAAACTCACGCCGAAGATGATGAGCAGCTGAATGATGAAGCTGAAGTACTGCGAACCGCTCAGCGCCGTGATCTGCACATTGTCGCCGATGGTCATGAGGAAGCTGAGGGCGTGGGCGACGACCCAGTAGGCCAGCACCGCGCCCGCGATGAACAGCGCCGCGCCCGAGGCCACGAAGGAGACGGCGTACTTGCGCTCCTTGGCGTACAGGCCTGGGGTGATGAACGCCCACAGCTGGTACAGCCACACCGGGCAGGCCATGACGATGCCCGCGGTGAGACCGACCTTCAAGCGCAGCATGAACTGTTCGAACGGCGCGGTGGCCAGCAGGCGGCATTCGCCGTCGGCCGAGAGCGCGGCGCGCGAGCTCTCCGGCAGCGAACAGTAGGGTCCGCGCAGGATCTCGCCGAGGCTCTCCAGCCCGAAGAACGAATGCGAGTACCACAGGAAGCCGAGCACGGTGGTCAAGGCCACCGCGAAGATCGCCTTCAGCAGCCGCGACCGCAATTCGTACAGGTGCTCGACCAACGACATGGTGCCGTCGGGATTCGTTCTCCGCTTACTGCGCCGCGGGTCGAACGGAATGCGCATGGATGTGTCTGCCTCGCTGATCGCCTGGCGCCGGACCTGGACAAGACTCGCCCCGGGACGAGGACCTCATCCCGGGGTAGGTGGGGCGACTACGCCTTGTTCAGATCGGCCTTGTTCGCTTCGGCCTTGACCTGCTCCACCGGGGTGGCGGCGGGCTGCGCGGCCGGGAGCTCCGCGGCGGGAGCCGTGGCCTGCGCCGACGAGGACTTGTCACCGTCAGCGTGCATCTCGTTCATCTCGCTCTTGAAGATGCGCAGCGAACGACCGAGACCCCGGGCGGCGTCCGGAAGCCGCTTGGCTCCGAACAGCACCAGGAACAGCAGCGCAATGATGATCCAGTGCGTCGCGCTGAGTGAACCCATCGACTTCCTCCAATACTGTGGTGCTTCGATGCTACCCGACCGGAATATGGCAAACCATTTGTCAACCGTCGTTCTACCGGTGGTCATGCGGATTTGCCCGGATGTTACCCGGGCGAGCTGAGGGCCGCGCTGCGAGAAAACCGTGACTATCCGGTGGATCCGGCGGCGGCCCGCAGTTCGGCCAGCAACTCCGGGCCCGACCAGGTGCGCCGGTCCCCGTTCTCGGCGGCCCCGATGAGCTCGACGAGCCGCGCATTGACCGGGGTCGGCATGCCGACCATGGCGCCCAGGCTCACGATTTCCCCACACAGCCAGGCGATTTCGGTTTTCCGCCCGGCCGCCAGATCATCGGCCATGGAGGACCGCGCCACCGGATCGATGGCCAGCACCTTGCCCGCGACGCCGCGGAAGACACCGTCGGGAACCGTGAGCAATCGCACCATGGCCTCGGGCGGCAGCACGGTCAGGCGGGCCGGGCTGATGCGGGCGCGGCTCATGGCATCGAGGGCCTCGCGCTGGGTCAGCGCCAGGCAGCGGCGGTAGTCGCGATTGCCGAGCTCCTCGCGCAGCGGGCGCCCGGACAGGGCGTTGATCGGGTTGTTCAGGTTCAGCAGCAGTTTGGCCCACTGCACCGACAGCAGATCCGGGTACTGCTTGAAACCGAGCCCGGAGGCGCCCAGGACGGGCGCGAAACGATTGAGCACGGGATCGGCCGCCACGGCGACGCCGCCCGCGGTGCCGCAGTGGAAGCGGCCGCCCTCGTGATGCACGACATTGAACATGACGATGCCCGCCACAACCACACAGGCGGGCAGGATCTCGCGGATGACGGCATCATTGCCGATGCCGTTCTGCAGGCTGATCACGACCGTGCCGAGCTGCACCAGACCGGACAACTCCTGGGCGGCCTGTTCGGTGTCGCCCGACTTCACGGTGATGAGCACCAGATCGGCCGCGCCCGCCTCGGCGACCGAGGTGACCGTGCGGAAGGCATCCGGTTCGACCCGCACATCCTGTCCGTCGAGATCGGTCAGGCGCAGGCCCGAAGCAGTGATCTCGCCGAGCATGCGCGGCCGCCCGACGAAGGTGACCTCCGCGCCCGCCGCCGCCAGCCTGCCCCCGACGTACACCCCGATACTTCCGGCGCCGAGCACCATCACCCGCGGCGCCGATGTGGAACGAGCGGTCAAGCCGGACCGACCTCCTCGAAACCGGCCGTGGCGAAACCGGCCGAACCGTCCTGCGCCAGGGCGGAATACGCGGCCAGGGCGGAGCTGGAGCGGTCCCGGACCGCGGTCACCAGTTCCGGCGGGCCGAGCACGGTGACGCCGGAGCCGAAGCCGAGCAGCAGCCGCGCCATCCATTCCAGGGTGGCGAAGCGCATGGTGGCCTCGATACTCCCGTCCGGATGCACCGTGACCTTGTGCATCGGGTACTGGTCCAGCACCCAGCCGTAGTCGGCGCGAATCAGCAAGCGGGCCAGCGGGACCGCCGGATCGTCGACGAACAGGTCCAGGGCCGCGGTCTCATCGGCCGCGACATCCACGGGCGGACGGGCGGGTTCGGCGAGTTCGGTGGCCTCTTCGATGCGGTCGAGGCGGAACAGGCGCACGCCCTCGGCTTGACGGCACCACGCCTGCAGGTAGCTGTTGTTGTCCACCAAGACGATTCGGAGCGGATCCACCACGCGTTCGGAGACCTCGTCGCGGCTGGCCGAGTAGTAGACCAGGCGCAGCGCGTGATCGTGTTCCAGCGCGGAGCGCACCGTGGCCACCGACGGGGCCTCCACCGGGGCCGGGGCGATCGGACCCTCGAACTTCCGTCCGGAGATGGCGGATTCGATCTTCGCGATGGCCGAGTGCGCGGCGCTGGGATCGACCATGCCCGGCAGATCCGCGATGGACCTTAGCGCCACCAGCAGGGCGGTCGCCTCCAGCGAGGTCAGCCGCAGCGGCCGGTCGATACCGGCGGAGAAGGTGACCTCGATGCTCTCCTCGGAGAACGACAGATCGATCAGATCACCGGGCCCGTAGCCGGGCAGGCCGCACATCCACAGCTGATTCAGATCGCTCATGAGCTGTTTGGTGGTCACGCCCAGTTCCGCGGCGGCCTCGGCGGCGCCGATCCCCGGATTGGCCTGGAAGTACGGCACCATATTGAGCAGCCGCGACAGGCGCGTCGACAAGCGGCTGGTGGTAGCCGCGCCGGTCTTGCGCTCCCGCAGTCCGCTCGACACCCGCGCACCGTCGCCGGTCTGCCCGCCGCGACGCGGGGCCGCGTCATTACCGCGACGTGCGCCGTTTCCGTCCCCGTCACTCACGACTCCACCTCGCCGGCGCTCGGCTCCGTCGTGCGCGACGGCACGCTGTGTTGATGGTCCACTCGCTGGCGCTCGCTCACGACGCCGACACCTCCGTCCGCTCCAGCACCGACTCCAGCCGGGCAATGACGTTGTCGCGCAGGTCTTCCGGTGCGAGCACCAGGGCGTCCGCGCCCAGTCCGGTTATGAGGCGGGCCAGCCAGTCGCGGGAGCGAATCGGCACCTCGACAATGGATCCGGCGCGCCCGCCCAGCACGCGGTCCTCCATGAGCGCACCCATGCGGCGGATCTCCTGGCCGCGGCCCGCGGCCACCCACACCGTCGCCGAGCCGGTGATCGGGGCCTGGCTGGTCACATTGGCGACCAGGGCGCGCACGTCCACGTCCTCGGGTTTGTGCACGGCATTGGCCGGGCCGTATTCGGTGATGTTCTCGCCGATGCGGGAGATGCGGAAGACGCGCTGCACCTGGCGGGCATTGTCGTAGCCGACCAGGTACCAGCGGCCGTGATGGGTGACCACACCCCAGGGCTGCACATCGCGCTCGATCGGATCACCGTGGGACTGGCGGTGTTCGAAGGTCACCGCGCGGCCCGCGTCGATGGCCGCGAGAAGTTTGCCGAGCACCGGTTCCGAACCGCGGGTGCGCGCCGGGACCGCGGGGACCGAGGCGACGCCCGCATCGGGTTCCACATGAATGCCCGCCGCGCGCAGTTTGAGCAGACCGCCCTCGGCGGCGGCCGCGAGTTCGGGCGACTCCCACAGCTGCACGGCCACCGCCACGGCGGCGGCTTCGGCACTGGTCAGATCGATATCGGGTAGCTCGTAGGCGTCCCGGTTGATGCGGTAGCCCTCGGCCCCGGAGTACCGGCTGACCGGTCCGATCTCCAATGGAATGCCCAGATCGCGCAGCTCGTTCTTGTCCCGCTCGAACATGCGGCTGAACGCCTCGTCGCTCGCGGACTCCTCGTATCCGGCCACACTGTCCCGGATCCGCTCCGCGGTCAGGAATTGCCGGGTGGACAGCAGCGCGATAACCAGATTCATCAACCGCTCGACCTTGGATATCGCCACCCGTAAGAGAGTAGTGCGCCTACCTACCCAACGTCGCGTGGTGGTCCCCGAATTGCCCACCGCTCTCCCAGAAAGTCGGCGGGCCGCGAACCAGAAGGTTCGCGGCCCGCCGACTGTCACTTGACCTACATGGAGGCGATGAGCCGATCCACGCGCTCGTCGACCGAGCGGAACGGGTCCTTGCAGAGCACCGTGCGCTGGGCCTGGTCGTTGAGCTTGAGGTGGACCCAGTCGACGGTGAAGTCGCGGCCCGCCTCCTGGGCGGCGGTAATGAAATCGCCGCGCAGCTTGGCGCGCGTGGTCTGCGGCGGGGTGGTGACGGCGGCGTCGACCGCCTCGTCCTCGGTGACGCGCTTGGCCAGACCCTTGCGCTGCAGCAGATCGAACACGCCGCGGCCGCGCTTGATGTCGTGATAGGCCAGATCCAGCTGGGCGATCTTCGGGTCGGACAGCTCCATGCTGTAGCGGTCCTGGTAGCGCTGGAACAGCTTGCGCTTGATCACCCAGTCGATCTCGGTGTCCACCTTGGCGAAATCCTGCGCCTCGACGGCATCGAGGGTGCGGCCCCACAGATCCACCACCGCGTCCACCTGCGGATCGCGATCGCGATTGCGCAGATGCTCGACGGCGCGGGCGTAGTACTCGCGCTGGATGTCCAGGGCGCTGGCCTGCCGACCGCCCGCCAGCCGCACCGGACGCCGCCCGGTGAGATCGTGCGAGACCTCGCGAATGGCGCGAATCGGGTTGTCCAGAGCGAAGTCTCGGAACGCGACGCCCGCTTCGATCATCTCCAGGACCAGGGAGGCCGTGCCCACCTTGAGCATGGTGGTCGGCTCGGCCATATTGGAGTCGCCGACGATCACGTGCAGGCGGCGATACTTCTCGGCATCGGCATGCGGCTCGTCACGGGTATTGATGATCGGCCGCGAGCGGGTGGTCGCCGAGGAGACGCCCTCCCAGATGTGCTCGGCCCGCTGCGATAGGCAGAAGGTGGCCGCCTTGGGGGTCTGCAACACCTTGCCCGCACCGCAGATGAGCTGGCGGGTGACCAGGAACGGGAGCAGCACATCGGAGATGCGGGAGAATTCCCCGGCCCGGACGACCAGGAAGTTCTCGTGGCACCCGTAGGAGTTGCCCGCCGAGTCGGTGTTGTTCTTGAACAGGTAGATGTCGCCGCCGATGCCTTCCTCGGCGAGACGCTGTTCGGCGTCGATGAGCAGATCCTCGAGGACCCTCTCACCGGCGCGGTCGTGAGTGACCAGCTGCACCAAGCTGTCGCACTCGGCCGTCGCGTACTCCGGATGGGAACCGACATCGAGGTAGAGCCGGGCGCCATTGCGGAGGAACACGTTGGAACTACGGCCCCAGGAAACCACCCGGCGGAACAAGTACCGGGCCACCTCGTCAGGACTCAACCGACGGTGACCGTGGAAGGTGCACGTCACCCCGAATTCGGTTTCGATCCCCATGATTCGTCGCTGCACACCATCGACATTACAGGCGTGAAGTCCCGCATAAGGGCAGTGTGGAACAGCCGATGCAAACGTATTCACAACGATTTAGCACGAGATGCAACGTCACAGCCCCTGTCACCTGCCAAAAACCAAGCCCCCTTTGCACTCTGCTGCACCGAGTGCAAACACTCGCCGCCCCCGAGTGCAATGCGCGAGGGTGCCGGATGACATAGAAAATACCGGGCCGGGAACCATTTGGTTCCGGCCCGGTATTTTCCGAATTTCCCAGTGCTAGGAGGGATCTCCCGCGCCCGGCTTATCGGCCTCGGCGGCCGCTTTGGCGGTCTGGGTCTTGCCGGTGATCAGTTGTTGCAACGCCGAGCCGGTGATGCGGCGGAAGGCTCGGCGGGGGCGGGCCTGCTCGAGGGTGGCCACCTCGAGGGAGGAGACGCCGATGGTGCGCTTGTCCTTGTCGGCGCCCTCGGGGGTGGCCTTCTGCAGGGCCGCGACCGCCACCGTGATGGCGGAGTGCAGGTCCATGCCGGACTTGTAGGAGCCCTTGAGCGCGGTGACGATGGGGTCGGTATTGCCGCCCATCACCACGAATTCGCGTTCGTCGACAATGGATCCGTCGAAGTTGATCCGGTACAGGACCGAGTTGACGTCCTGTTCCGGGTAGCCGACCTCGGCGACGCAGATCTCCACCTCGAACGGCTTGAGCTGATCGGTGAAGATGGAGCCGAGGCTCTGCGCGTACAGGTTGGCCAGGAACCGCCCGGTCACATCCCGGCGGTCGAACTGGTACCCGCGCAGATCCGCCTGCAGGATGCCGCCGCGGCGCAGGCTCTCGAACTCGTTGTACTTGCCGACCGCGGCGAAACCCACCCGGTCGTAGAGCTCACTCACCTTGTGGAGGGTGGCCGAGGGGTTCTCGGCCACGAACACCACACCCTTGTCGTACACCAGAACGATGACACTGCGGCCTCGTGCGATGCCCTTGCGCGCAAGTTCGGTCTTGTCGCGCATGATCTGTTCGGCCGACGCGTAGTACGGCAGTGTCATGCTTCACCGATCCCTTCCGCGGCCGCCGCGGCACGCTCGTCCACCATGGCCCGCGTGATCTCCTTCAGACGCTCGTCGGAGACCTCCTCCGAACCCTCGGAGTCGATGACGATCGCCGTCGGATAGATATTGCGCAGGGTGTCGGGACCACCGGTCGCCGTGTCGTCATCGGCCGCGTCGAACAGCGACTCGATGGCGATGCGCAATGCCTTGTCCTGATCGATGCCGCGGGCGTAGGTCTTCTTCAGCGAAGACTTGGCGAACAGCGAACCGGAACCCACCGCGGTGTAGCCGAAGCGCTCTTCGCTGCGCCCGCCCACCACGTCGTAGGAGATGATGCGGCCGGATTTGTCCGGGTCCTGCTGAGCCGGGTCGAAACCGACCAGCAGCGGCACCACCGCCAGGCCCTGAAGCGCGGCGGGCAGGTGGTCACGCACCATTTTCGACAGCTTGTTGGCCTTGCCGTCGAAGGTGAGGGGAACGCCCTCGATCTTCTCGTAGTACTCCAGCTCCACCGCGAACAGGCGGATCATCTCGATCGCCATGCCCGCGGTGCCCGCGATACCGGCCGCAGAGAAGGTGTCGGTGATGTACACCTTCTCGATATCGCGACTGGCCAGCAGATTGCCCTGCGTCGCCCGGCGGTCGCCCGCGATGAGCACGCCGCCGCGGTAGGACACCGCGACGATGGTGGTGCCGTGCGGGGCGAAGTCCGCGGGGGCGGCGCTCAGCGGCTGACCGCCGTCGCCCCGGAAACCGTTGGCGGGCAACAGTTCCGGGGCGTACATCCGCAGGTACTCGGAGAAGGAGGAGAGGGCGAACCCCGTTTGGAGCCGCAGGGGATCACCTTGGGTCACTGGCCGCCCTTCTGAACATACGCACGCACGAAGTCCTCCGCGTTCTCCTCCAGGACGTCGTCGATCTCGTCGAGCAGGTCGTCGGTCTCCTCAGCCAGTTTCTCGCGCCGCTCCTGCCCCGCAGCACCGTCCCCGACGGGGCCCTCGTCCTCGTCGCCACCACCGGCGCGCTTGGTCTGCTCTTGTGCCATAGCAGCCGACCTCCTCTGTGATCATCGGCGAGCATCGGAGAAGATCCGATGCCCGTCCCCCAACACTACCCAGCAGCGGGGACAACATGCCGGATTAACCTGATTGTGCCTCGCCCGCTACCTCTCGGAAGCCCCCGGGAGCGGATGCCCCCGCGGGCCTATCGAGTCAGCTGCTGTACCAGTTCGGCGGCGGTGTCGACGCCGTCCAGCAGCTTGCCGACATGCTGTTTGGTGCCGCGACGCGGTTCCAGGGTGGGAATGCGCACCAGCGAGTCGCCGCCCAGATCGAAGATGACCGAGTCCCAGCTGGCGGCGGCGATATCCGCGCCGAAGCGACGGAGACATTCGCCACGGAAATAGGCGCGAGTATCGGTGGGCGGGTTGGTCATTGCGTCCACGACCTGCTGTTCGGTGACCAGGCGCTGCATGGAGCCGCGCGCCACCAGGCGGTTGTAGAGGCCCTTGTCGAGGCGCACATCGGAGTACTGCAGGTCCATGAGGTGCAGTTTGGGGGCCGCCCAGTTCAGGCCCTCGCGCTTGCGCATGCCTTCCAGCAGACAGAGTTTCGCGGTCCAGTCGAGCAGGTCGGCGGTCTCCATGGGGTCGCGCTCGAGCAGATCCAGCACGTGCGCCCACTTTCCGATGATGTCCTGGACGCGGGCGTCGTTATTGCCGCCGGTGCGGTCCATGAACTTCTCGACGCGGTCGAGATAGATGCGTTGCAGGGCAAGGCCGGTCAGCTCGCGGCCGTCGGCCAGGGCGACGGTGGCGCGCAGGGTGGGATCGTGGCTGATGGTGTGCACGGCCGTAACCGGGCGGGCCAGTTGCAGATCCGAGAGATCCTCGCCCGCCTCGATCAGATCCAGGACCAGGGCGGTGGTGCCGACCTTGAGGTAGGTGGACCATTCGGAGAGGTTGGCGTCGCCGATGATGACGTGCAGGCGGCGGTATTTGTCGGCGTCGGCGTGCGGTTCGTCGCGGGTGTTGATGATGCCGCGCTTGAGCGTGGTCTCCAGGCCGACCTCGACCTCGATGTAGTCGGCGCGCTGGGACAGCTGGAAGCCGGGCTGATCGCCGGACTGGCCCAGGCCCACGCGGCCGGAGCCGCACACCACCTGGCGGGAGACGAAGAACGGGGTCAGGCCCAGGATGATCTGGTTGAACGGGGTCTCGCGGCTCATGAGGTAGTTCTCGTGGGTGCCGTAGGAGGCGCCCTTGCCGTCGGTGTTGTTCTTGTACAGCTGCATGCGCGGGGCGCCGGGCACGCTGGAGGCGTAGCGGGCGGCGGCCTCCATGACGCGCTCGCCCGCTTTGTCCCAGATGACCGCATCCAGGGGGTCGGTGACCTCGGGCGCGGAGTACTCCGGGTGAGCGTGATCGACGTAGAGGCGAGCCCCGTTGGTGAGGATCATGTTCGCCGCGCCGACCTCGTCGGCAGCGATGACCGGTGCGGGGCCGTTGAGCCGCCCCAGATCGAATCCGCGCGCGTCGCGCAGCGGAGACTCCACCTCGTAGTCCCAGCGGGTGCGCTTGGCGCGCGGCACGCCTTCGGCCGCGGCGTAGGCGAGCACCGCCTGGGTGGACGTGAGAATCGGGTTGGCCGACGGCTCCGAAGGCGTCGAAATGCCGTACTCCACCTCGATTCCGATGATGCGCTGCATAGGACCGAGCCTAGGCGACGACGCTCCGAATCGGGCGCGAGCGGGTCATCCGTGGCGTGGACGCCGAGTCATTCGTGCGGCGTACGGGTGATCGTTCTCCCGGGCGATCCGCGCTGACCTGGCCCGACGGCACAATTGCACGCATGGTCGAACCGGTCTCGTCGCCGCGACACGCACGCCAGGCCCCCACAGTCACCGCCGACCCGAATCCCGTTCCCGCCGCGCCACGTTCGGGGCGGCTGCCCGCACTGGACGTGCTGCGCGGCATCGCGATTCTGGGCACGCTGGGCACCAATATCTGGATCTTCACCAACGTCGAGGGGTTGCTCGGGTACATCTCGCAGGAGAACGAACCGACCGGTGCGTGGTTGTGGGCCGAACGCGTGCTCCAGCAGTTGGCGCAGGGCAAGTTCCTGGGCCTGCTCACCATTATGTTCGGCATCGGGCTGGCGATTCAGCAGCGCTCGGCGGTGCGCGGCGGGCGGCCGTGGCCGGGCAAGTATCCGTGGCGGGCCGGGCTGCTCTTCCTCGACGGCTTGCTGAACTTCCTGCTCGTCACCGAATTCGATGTGCTGATGGGTTACGCCCTCACCGGTCTGGTGGTGGCGTTCGTGCTGGCCACCAGTCCGAAGGCGCAGCGCCGCTGGCTGATCGTGGCGGCGAGCATCCACACCGCCATGCTCACCCTGCTCGCCCTCGGCATGGCCTTCGACAATCGCGCGCCCTCCGAGCGACCGCAGCCCGAGCCGCTGGACCCGAATCCCTATGCGGACGGCTCGTTCTGGGATCTGGTGGTGTTCCGCGTGGAGCACGCGGGGATGTTCCGCCTGGAGGCGGTGTTCATCTTCCCCATGTCCATTGCCCTGTTCCTGCTCGGCGCACGGCTGTTCCGGGCGGGGGTGTTCGAGGCCGAGGGTGCGCGAATCCGCAAGTGGCTCATGATCATCGGGCTCGGTATTGCCGCGCCGATCGATATGATCGCCGGTGTCGCGGGCGGCGGTGACCTGATCCTGTTCACCCGTTACGGCACCGCACCGTTCGTCGCCCTGGGCATTCTGGCGCTGGTCGCGGAGTTCTACACCCGCCGCTCGGCCCCGGGGCTGGTGGCGCGGCGTTTCTCCGAGGTCGGGCGGATGGCGTTGAGCTGCTACATCCTGCAGAACCTGGTGGCGGGAGCCATCTGCTACGGCTGGGGGCTCGGGCTCACCGACATGGTGTCCCCGCAGGCGCGTGTGCCCTTCACCGTCGGGATCTATGTGCTGATCTCGGCGCTCATGATGGTGTTCGCCCACTTCTGGCTGCGCCGCTTCGAGCGCGGGCCGGTGGAGTGGATGTGGAACGCGAGTTATCGCGCCATCGCCGAGCGCGGCTGAGATTCGATCGCTGATCGGCCCGGACTCCGGCTTCGGGCCGATCAGCGCGCGGGCTTTGTCAGCCCACGGATCCGGTGGGGACCTGGGAGCGCGGCGCCGCGCCGGTGATGGTCCAGCTCCCTTCCAGGTCGCCGGGTGCGCACGACAGTGCCAGGTTCACGCTGGTATGGGGTTCGGCCCACTCACTGCCGGTGACATAACCGGTCGACCAGACGCCGGTCTGGGTGTTCATGGTGTTGCAGCTGATCTGCGCGGAGATCAGATAGGCCTCGTCGTTGTCATTGGTGCAGGTGGTGCCTTCACACCAGACGCCGGGCGCGACATAGAACGACGCCGCGGCCGTGGGCGCGAACGCAATCGTTGCAGCACAGGATATTCCGGCGATTGCGGGCAGACCGGCGAGCAGCCGAGACTTCATGGTTTCCTCCCCCGAGCAAATCCCTTCACTTCCGAACCTACCCGCTGCGGCGGGCACGCGGCAAGCGAATTACACTCCGCCGCTGAATATCTCGTCGACTCGCGCGTTATCGGACGCACCGAACCAGCGGGTGAGCGCGGCCCGGAGCGCCTCGAGTTCGGCGGCGTCCGGGTGGGGCATGCTCGTCGCCCAGGCCACATAGGTGTCGGGGCGCAGCAGCAGCGCGGTCGGAGCCGGGGTCGCGCGGTCGACGCGGGCACGCACCGTCTCCACTCGGCCCGGCTGCTGCGGCAACGCGTCCGACAGTTCGCCGTCCTCGGTCAGATCGATGAGCAAAGGTCGTGCGGTTCTGGCCAATTCCGCGAGACGAACGGTCCGGTCCGCGATGTGGAGCTCGACATCGGGTGCGATACGACCGACGAGCGGGTTCGGATCGGGATCGCCCATGTCGTAGCGGATGTCGGAGCCCGCGAGCAGGTCGGCGATGCGTTGCACCGCCGCATGGTCGGCGAGCAGTTCGGAGAAGACCTCGCGCAGGGCGGTGACATCCGAGCCGGGGGCCTGCAAGGCCGCTTGGGCCTGCGCCGAGAGCAGGGTGCGGCGGGCCGCGCGGCCGCGTTCGGCGTCGTAGCTGTCCAGTAGTCCGGCGGGAGCCTCGCCCTTGATCGCGGCGGCGAGTTTCCAGCCGAGGTTGAGGGCGTCCTGCAAGCCCAGATTCAGTCCGGGGCCGCCGCCGGTGGCGAAGATGTGGGCGGCATCGCCCGCGAGGAAGATCCGGCGGTCGCGGAAGCGTTCGGCGACCCGGGTGTGACCACCGACCATGCGCCACAACGCATATGGACCATCGCCGGTCGGCGGTTCCAGGGGGAGCGGCACGCCGAGCACCCGGGCGATGCTCGCCGCCATCTCGTCGAGACCCATCGGATCCGCCGGTTCGGCCTCATCCCATTCCACGGTGCTGAGCAGCGGTGGCCGACCGGGGAACGGGGCGTAGGCGAAACCGCCGCGCTCGGTTCGGAAGGGCAGGAACGGGCGGATGTCACCGTAACCCGGGACGTGCAGGGTTCCGGTCGCGGGATCGATCCATTCCGACGGCAGGTTCGCGTTCGCTATCCGGGTGAGGGTGCGGTCGTAATGCATTCCCGGGAAATCGATTCCGGACATCTTGCGGATCACGCTGTGCGCGCCCCCGGCGCTCACCAGGTAGGCGGCGCGCAGCCGGTGCACGCCGTCGGCATCCGAAACCTCCACGGTCACACCGTTTTCGTCCTGTTCGAAGCCGAGCAGTTCGGTGCTCCAGCGAATCTCGGCGCCCAATTCCAGGGCACGATCACGCAGCACTTCCACTTGACGGGACTGGGGCGCCGCCAAGGCGTAGATGGGGCTATGGTCCAGCAGGCTCAAATCCAATGGGAGCGAAGCGAACATGAAGTAGGCGGAGTTGGGTTGCGGCGCACCGGGCGGACCGCCCAGGCGTTCGTAGAGGCTGCGACGGTCCATCATCGGCACCACCTGGCCGACGAGGCCGTTGGCCTTGGCCTCCCCGCTGGGTTCGGGCAGTCGCTCCAGAACCAGGGCGCCCACCCCGGCGAGGCGCAGTTCCCCGGCCAGCATCAGGCCCACCGGGCCCGCTCCGGCAATGATCACATCGAAGGTCATGATTTCTCCTGACGGACAGTGCTTTCCGGCGGCGGCACCGGCAGGCCCGCGGCCAGTTGTTCGAGTGCTGCGCGCAGCAGCGGCAGCACCGGCTGCGGCGGGTTCGCGCGCAGGCTGTGGTCGATGGCGGCCGAGCAGGCCGCTCCAATGGCGGCGGCCGCGAGATTCGGGTAGAGATCCCGCCCGGCATCGGTGCCGGTGCGGGTGGCCACGGCCGCGGCGAGGGTGCGTTCGGCCGCGGCATTCGCCTCGAGTACAGCGGATTGCACGGCCGGTTGGCCGAGCATGAGCCGGATGCCGTCGGCCCACTCGCGCCCCTCGGGGCGATCGTCGCTCTGCTGGCCGAGCGCGAACCGATCCAGGACGGCGGCGATCACCGCATCCCACAGCGGTTCGGCGGCCGGGCGCGCCAGGAGTTCCTCCGCCATCTGCTCCATGCGCTCGAGGTGCCGCGACGCGACGGCCTCGGCCTTGCTGGAGAAATAGTTGCGGAAGGTTCGCACGGACACATTGGCCGCCGTCGCGATGTCCTCGACGGTCACAGTGTCCCAGCCGCGCTCGACGCTGAGCCGGATGGTCGCCAGGCTCAGCGCGAGGCGGGTTTCGCGCTTCTTGCGCTCGCGCAGACCGATATCACCCATGCCGTCCAGAATACAGAACCTTGCCGCCGGGGCAATATTTCCGTGGCGGCAAAATTATGAGCGGAGCGCCTCGGTGCGCGAGAGCAGCTCGGAGACGACGGCGTCGCGATCCAGGGGCACGTCCAGGCTGCGGGCCTTGCCTTCCAGCAGGGCCAGCACGGATTCGGTAAGGATGCCTTCGACTTGCTCACTGGTGAGCGCGGATTCGGCGCGCCAGCTGTTCACCACGCCGTCGACGAAGCCGACCATGCCGAAGGCCATGGGGCGGGCGCGATTCCGGTCGAGGCCGAAGCGGGCGAGGGTGTCGGCGAACAGATCGGCGAGCTGACCGCCGATGCGGTCGCGCGCCCCGGCCAGCACCGCGGCGGACTCGCCCCGGGGTTCACCGGCGGAGAGGAAGCGGTGCAGATTGGGATGGCGTTCCACCCAGCCGACATAGGTGCCGACCGCACCGCGCACCGCATCGCGGACGGTGCCGTCGGGGCGCAGGGCCGGAAGCAGTTCGGCCAGTAGGGAATCCAGGATGTGGCGGCGGATGGCCTGGTCCAGATCGGCGCGGCCGTCGAAGTGGCGGTAGACCACCGGGCGCGGGACGCGCAGGCGGTCGGCGATCTGCTGCACCGAGATCTCGGCGCCGTTCTCCTCGATGACGGCGAGGGCGGCGTCGAGCATATCGGCGCGGCGGCGGGCCTTGTGGCCGTTCCAGCGGGTGCTGCGGCCGTCGGCGACCGCGGTCGGTTTGCGTGTGCTGGATCCGGTCACCCGTTTCACGATACCCACCTGCCCATTGACCGATACAGTGTGTACCACTAACCTGAGTGTAACAGCTTGTATCAGTAATACGAGTCAGGAATCGCCATGACCGACAAGGGTGTTGTCATGGGCCGCCAGGCCGCCTCGGAAGCCTTCGCGCAGCGTTTGCTGATCGGATCGGCGAAGAAGTCCTACGACCCGGTGGTCGATCTGGATTGAACGCACCGCTGGATCCGGACAAACTGTTCCTGCCACCGGAGGTGGTCTCGCTGTACGGCACCCCGCTGTGGGAGGCCATGACGCACGAGCAGCGGCGGGAGCTGTCCCGGCAGGAGCTGGCGGATGTGCTGTCGGTGGGCATCTGGTTCGAGAACCTGCTCAACCGGCTGTTGCTGCGCGAGCTCATGACCAGCGATCCGCGCTCGGGATACTCGCAATACACGCTCACCGAAATGGGCGACGAATGCCGTCACATGATGATGTTCGGCAAGCTCGTCGATCGCATCGAGGCCAAACCGTACTGGCCGAATCGCTATGAGCGCCTGACGATCAGCGCCTTGCAACTGTTCCTGCGCGGCGCCATGGTGTGGGTCGGCGCACTGGTCGGCGAGGAGATCTTCGACGCGCTGCAACGGCGCACCCACGACGATCCGGAGCTACAACCGCTCGTGGCGCGCGCCATGCGGGTGCACGTCACCGAGGAGGCGCGCCACATCGGTTTCGCGCGAGATGCGCTGGCGCGCCGGGTGCCGACCATGTCGAGGGCCGAAATCGCCTACACCCGGCTGTGTGTCGCGGTCGCCGCTCCCCTCTTCGTGCATCTGCTCACCAATTGGCACATGTACGCCCGCGCCGGAATCGCCGACGGCCGCGCCGCCCACCGAATGGCCCGCGACAATCCGCACGCCAAGCGCGCCCTGGGCCTCGGCGCCGCGAATCTCGGCGCCTTCCTGGACAAACAGGGCCTCATGAGCCCGATCGGCAAGCGCATCTGGCAGCGCCGGGGCCTGCTGTGAGGTGGCAGCGCGGGCGTCGCCGCCGCTCCTACGACGAATGGTTCGATTTCCCGGAACCCGAACCGGCACACGAGTATTCAGGTCCGGCGACGCTGGACGCCCCCGGCGCGGAAGTCCCGGTGACCGCGACCTTGAACGGCCACCTCGACCCCATCGACGGCAAGTTCCACTGGTACGGCCGCCTGGCCGCCGCCGACGGCGTCGACCTGCCCGGCCCGGGTCGCGGACAGGTCTTCCTCACCCTGCCCGGCGGCGCACCCGCCCCCGGGCAGCTCCAGGAACACGATCCGTGGGGGAACCTGCGGATCACCGGCACCGGGCGGCCGCCGTTCGAATTGTGAAGCCGCGCGGCGTGACCCAATGCGCGGTGGGCTAGGCGGGCAGGCCCATGAGGTCGGCCGTGGCGTCGACGGCGAAGTCGAAGAACGGGCCCGCCGGGTCCATGGTGCCGTTGAGCTGACCGAATATCTCGAAACTCACCGCGCCGAACAACTGCGTCCAGGCGACGACCATGCGCGCCACCGTAGCATCCGGTAGGCCGGGGGCGAATTGCCGTGCGATATCGGCGGATTGGGCGGCGAGATCGGGGTGGAGGGACTCTCCGGCCGGAGTGAGGGCCCCGCTTTCCCAGGCGCGGTGGACGATGCCGAGCAGGCCGAGCGGAACCTTGGACGCCGGTTCGATGGTCGTTTGCGGGGCCTGGTAGCCGGGCACCGGCGAACCGTAGAGCAGCGCGTATTCGTGGGGGTGGGCGATGGCCCAGTGCCGCACGGCCGCCGCGGCGGCGCGCCATTGCCCGCGCGGGGTGTCGGCCGTGCCCACGGCCAGGACGACCTCGTCGCCGATCGCGTTGTACGCCTCGATGATCAGCGTGGTGAGCAGATCGTCCCGGCTGGGAAAATAGCGGTACAGCGCGGAGGAGACCATGCCCAGTTCGCGGGCGATGGCGCGCAGCGAGAGGGCGGGGGCGCCCGATTCGGCGAGCTGGCGGCGGGCCGCATCGGTGATCTCGCGGGTGATCTCGGCGCGAGCCCGTTCGCGGGCGGTGCGGGGGGCGTTCATGGAGACAGTATGCCACGTTTCGGAGCGGTGAAACTTTTTGAGAGCAGCGCTCTTGACAGCGAGCGGTTGAATCATGCACACTGATCACATCAGAGAGCACCGCTCTCGAAAGGCTCGCAAAGGACGCCACCATGAACGCCAACTCCGCCGCCAACCGCTACATCGGCCTCTAGGGCCTGGACCCGATCGTGAACCGCATTGCCAATCTGCTGCCCAAGCTCGGCACCAGCGTGGCCGGTTCCCGCCTGCTGGCGGTGCGCGGCCGCAAGAGCGGCGAATGGCGCACCACCATGGTCAATGTCCTCACCACCGACGACGGGGCGCGCTACCTGGTGGCCCCGCGCGGCCACACCCAGTGGGTCCGCAATCTGCGCGTCGCCGGATCCGGTGAACTGCGGCTGGGCCGTAAGTCTGAATCCTTCACCGCCGCCGAGGTTTCCGACGCCGACAAGATTCCGGTGCTGCGCGCCTACCTGGAGCGCTGGGGCTGGGAGGTGGGCAAGTTCTTCGAGGGCGTCACCAAGAATGCGACCGACGCCGAACTGACCGAGATCGCACCGGGATTCCCGGTCTTCCGCATCGCCTGAGCGAATGCGCTGCGGCGCTCCGGACTTCGTACCCGCGCGGTTCTCGGATCAGCGCAGGGCGTCGAGGGACTCGTCATCGCGGGCCACCAGGGCGCGACCGTCGGCGGTAATGACAATGGGGCGCTGGATCAGTCGCGGGTGGGTGGCGAGGGCGTCGATCCAACGGTCGCGGTCGGCGAGGGTCCTACCCCAGGTCGATACGCCCAGTTCCTTGGCCTCGGCCTCGGCCGTGCGGGTGATATCCCACGGTTCCAGGCCGAGTTTGGCCAGGACATCGCGGATTTCGGCGGCGCTCGGCGGATTGTCGAGGTAGCGGCGCTCGACATAGTCCGTGCCGGATTCGTCGAGAACCGCCTTGGCATTGCGACTCTTGGAGCACTTCGGATTATGCCAGATCTCCGTTGCCATAACCCGAAGCCTAGCGATCAGACCCAGTCGACGACCCAGCGGTACGGGCGCATCCAGTAGAGACCGGATTCGGGCAGGGGTGAGCCCCAGCGCTCCTCGGCCTGGCCGAGCTGCCAGCGGTACTCGGGAGCCGGATCGCCCTCGTGGATTTCGTGCAGGTGGCGGCGCCAGGTATTGAGCATGGCGGGGACGACCTGGGGATTGTTGGTGAAGGCCCAGTCGACGCTGCGGCCCATGAGGGTGTCGACGGCGTGATTGCTGGCATTGCGGTCGTCGGTGGACAGCGAGTGCAGGAAGGCGGCCACCAGGTTGTAGGCGATGCCGTCGTGCACGGAGGTCTGACCGTTCCCCAGGGACCAGACGCCGAGGTAGGTCGGGGCCTGCTCGTCCACCCAGACGGCGTGCGCCTCACCGACGCGATTGTCGAAGATGAGCGACATGAGCAGGCCGAGAACGGATTTGCCCATGATCAGCGGGTCGGGCTTGCCGGTTTCCATGGCCGCGGCAATGAGGGCGCGGTAGGCGGAGGCGGCGAGGGCGGGGCGCTGGGCCTCCAGGAGGGCGTCGGCGGCTTCACCACCGGCGGCCTGTTCGGGCGGCGGTTGTTTGCTCTCGGAGGCGGTTTTCGGGACCGCGCCGGGAATCGGCAGATACTGGGTCGCAGCGGCGCCCGCTCCCCCCGGACCGAGATCGGTGAGGGGGCCCAAGCCCGATAGTGGTTCCCGCCCTGGGCCGGGTGCGAGCAGCGGGTCCGGCGCCGGACGCGGAGTCGGTCCGCCGAACGGCTGCGGGGCCGACAGCGGATCGCGACCCGGGAGCGGGCCTGAGCCGGGTAGTGGACCCGAGCCGGGCAACGGGCCGGAACCCGAGCCCGGCAATGGACCGGGACCTGGGCCCGAGAGCGGGCCCGACCCGGGTAGCGGGCCTGGGCCTTGCAGCGGACCTGAGCCCGGTAGTGGGCCCGATCCTGGCAGCGGACCCGGACCGGACCCCGGAACCAGACCCGGCCCGGCGAGCGGATGTGCGCCCGGGATCTCACCGGGAGCCGCGAACGGGTCCGCGGGCAGTTTCTGCAGGTAATCGAGTGCCTCGCGGGCGAATTCGTTCTCCTGGCCGACGAGCCAGTCGCGGCCCGCGCGCAGGGTGTCGATCAGGTGCCCACCGACGCCGTGTTCGATGGCCGCGCAGACGGCGTAGTAACCGTAGGAGCGGTACTCGTCGAATCCCGCTCCCTCGGCCACCAGCATTTCCGCGTAGCGGCTCGCCAGATCGTGCCGGTCGATATCGCCGAGCAGGGTGCAGGCGGTCATGGCGGCCATCAGCACCTCGCCGGGTTCGCCGTGGCTGCGGCGCAGGTCGATGCAGCGGTCGGCCATGATGACGGCGGTCTCGGCGCGGCCGAGCTGGGTGGCGGCCTCGACGGCCATGGAGTACATGGTGGCGAGGGTGCCGGGCGGGATATCGGCCGGATAGCGGGCGGGTCCGTGTTCGGCCAGGTGCAGGGCCTGTTCGTAATCGCCTGCCGCGAAGGCGGATCGGAAGCGGTAGGAGATGATCCAGCCGTAGTCTTTGGGATCCGGCGGGGTGAGCAGCGCATTGTCGAAGGCCGTGAGCCGGGCCAGCGCCTCGCCGGCGAGCCCCGCTTCCAGCATGCCGCTCGCGTCGTTCATCACTTCGACGAACGCGTTTCGATCCATGGCTACTTCGCCTTCCCGCAGATTTCAGGCCCGGATCGTATGGCGCACCGGGTTTCACGCGCGGGTAGTGAGGGCAACGTCATAGTTTGGCGCGGCGCGGCATGACCGTTCGACCCCCCGAACCGAGCCACCGTCGTCCACTCATCCTCTCGTTACTCAATAAGCTCTCCCCGCAACAGAATTCCATCACACGCGCGAGAGCGCATCCGCCACCAGCCTCCGCGTGGCGGATTGCGCGAATGCGCCAGCGCCGGGTGTGGTGCGCGAATTCGCCGAGCGGGAACGCGAAGTGGCGCCGACGCGGATCGCGTCGGCGCCACCGTTGCGGCTCGGTCAGGCGGGCACCTTGTCGAGGAAGCCGAGCACCTGGGCGATCCGGCCGCCGGTGAGGGTGATCACGTCGAATCCGATCACCAGTGGTTCGGGGGCGCCGAGATACCAAGTGAAGCGCGCGGTGTCGTGGTGGCCGTCCACCGGTCCGAGTCCGAATTCCAGGCCCGCGAACTGCTGCTGCGCACCGGCGACCATGGCGTCCACGGCCTCGGTGCCGCGAATCTCCACCAGCGGATCGGTGAATGACACATCCGCGGTGTACAACTCGTCGATCAGAGCCTTGCGCTTGTCGGCGTCCTGCTCGTTCCAGCTGTCGATGTAGCGCTGCGCGATGTTCGTGTAATCCGTCATGCATCAAGCATCTTCGCTGTCGTGCTGCGAGTCGATTACGCGTCAGGTAAAGAGAAGCCATGAGTTTTCCCGCGGAATTCCTGGAAATCGCCAAGAGTGTGAACAACTGGGGGCGTTGGGGTTCCGACGATGAGCTGGGAACACTCAACCTGATCACCGATGAGGTGGTGCGGGCGGCCGCGGGCACCGTGCGCACCGGGCGGCGGATTCCGCTGGCCCTGCCGCTGACCCAGAACGGCGTGCAGACGGGTGCGATTCCGGGGCGGGTGAATCCTCTGCACAGCATGGTCGCGATCAACTGGGAGATGTTCGGACCGGACACCGTCGCCACCAGCGATGATGTGGTGACCATGGGTTTGCAGGCCGCCACGCACTGGGATGGACTGCCGCACGTATCGCACTCCGGCGTCATCTACAACGGCCGTCCCGCCGACAGCATCACCGCCCATCACGGCGCGACCTTCAGCGGCATCTCGACAATCCCCCACCTCGTATCGCGTGGCGTCCTCCTCGATATCGCCCGCGCCCGCGGCGTCGACCGCCTCCCCGTCGACCACGCCATCCTGCCCGCCGATCTGGAGGCTGCCGAAGAACTCGCGGCCACCCGCGTCCGCCCCGGTGACATCGTCATGATCCGCACCGGCCAGATGCAGCTCTACCTCTCCGGCGACCGCACCGCCTACGCCATGCCCGCCCCCGGCCTGTCGGTCCACACCCCCGAATGGTTCCACGCCCGCGACGTGGCCGCCGTCGCCACCGACACCCTCACCTTCGAGATCTTCCCACCCGAAATCGACGTCTGGCTGGCAGTCCACGCCCTGCACCTGGTCGAAATGGGCATGCTCCAAGGCCAGAACTGGAACCTGGAGGCCCTCTCCGCCGCCTGCGCCGAGGAATCCCGCTACGAATTCCTCCTCTCCGCCATGCCCGAGCCCTTCCTCGGCGCGACCGGATCCCCCGTCGCCCCGGTCGCCATTCTCTGAAATATTCGGTATCCCTTCCCGCCCACTCCCCCGATACTCGGTGCATTCGCAAGGCGCAGAAGGGATATCCGATGACCGACTCCACCGACGTGATCCTCGAGGGCGTAGTCGGCTCCCACGCCTACAGCCTGAACACCCCCGAAAGCGACACCGACTACCTCGGCATCTACGTAGAGCCCACCCGAACCTTCCTCGGCCTCAACCCACCCACCCGAGACCGCGGCACCCGCCACGGCCGAGACGGCGCCGACGCCACCTACCACGAGGTAGGCAAAGCCATGGGCCTTATCCTGGCCTGCAACCCCACCGTCACCGAAATCCTCTGGCTCGACACCTACACCGTCACCACCGATTTCGGCGCCGAACTGGTGAGCCTCCGCTCCAATTTCCTCTCCGCCCAACGAGTCCGCCACGCCTACTTCGGCTACGCCATGGCCCAATTCCGCCGCATGCTCACCCGCCGCGACACCCAAGGCCTGACCGACCCCCGCCTCGCCAAACACGCCCGCCACACCAAACGCCTGCTCTGGCAGGGCTACGAGCTCTACACGACGGGCACACTCCCCGTCCAGCTTCCCGACCCGGAACCGTATTTCGAGTTCGGCCGCCAAATGACCACGGAAGCCGGTGAAGCCGCCGCCAAAGCCCTCATCGACGAGTACGAGCACAAATTCGACATCGCCACAACGGCTCTCCCCGAGAAGGCCGACGAGGCCCCGCTGGAGGATTTCCTCCAGCGGGTACGCCGCGCCCACCTGGACGATCTACCGTGATTCGCCCGCTCAAGCCACCGCGGCCGCGGGCAATCCCGATAGCGCGGCGGCCGCTGCGGCGATCTCGTCGATCGGCTTGTCGACCAGGCTGTCCATGAGGACCAGGGACGAAAGATAGGTCCGCTTGTTCATCTTGGCGAGAACCGCCTGCCATTTCGGCAGTTGCCGCAAGTAGACCTCATCGTCGAAGAGAATGAACGCGATCACCTTGCGCGAGTCGCTCGCTGTCGCACGCAATGGCACGACCCGGATCTCGCGCACGGCGTCCCACCCGACCCGCAATCCCATCCTCGGCGTGTGGATTCCGTCATTGTCGAGTATCTGCGGGTGTCCCGGCACCGACCAGCTCAGCAGGTAGCAGGCGTATGCGACGATCGGCGCGCTCAGCAGCGCGCCCGCCCCGATCAGGACGGGCTGTCCGAACGCCCAGCCCATACCGAGCACCACCGCAGGCAAAGACAGCAGTGGCGCGGTCAACCGCAGCACACCCACGGTGGTAATCCGGATCTCCAGGCTCTCGGCCGCACCCGGCAGGACCGCGTGCTGCGGCTCGCCGTCACTGACGTTCAGCATGCGGATCAGCGCGAGCCGATGCCGCGCACGGGCCACCGTCCGGCCCAATATCAGCAGGACGAACGCCGGCAGCAGCACCGGTAAGGATCCCTCGACTCTGATGCCGACATAGCCGATCAACGCACCGACCGCGACGGAGACCACCACGATGCCCAACCACCGCCGCCAGGAATTGCTCTTCAGCCCCCGTTCCGCATACTCCCGCGCGATCCGATCGATCTCGGGGTCGGCGGCGGGCTCGCCACGCAGCAACGCCTTCCGCGTGGAATGGTCCAGTTCACGCCAGTTCTTCATGGTCTCCCTCGTTCAGCGAGCGCACCTTATCCGATCTTCCGGAGCTCACCCTCTCCAGGGGTTCTGACCTGCGAAGACGCTCGTCATCACGACGCCACCGTGCTGCACTACGACAAACACTTCGAACTCATCGCGGACGCCTTTCCGGCCTTGCGGCAGAAGTGGATCGTGCCGCACGGATCGGTGGAGTGAGGTGATCAGACGTCGAAGTAGAGGTCGAATTCGTAGGGGTGGGGGCGGACGTTGATTTCGGCTATTTCGGTGTCTCGTTTGAGGCGGATCCAGATTTCGATGAGGTCTTCGGTGAAGACGCCGCCTGCTGTGAGGTATTCGTGGTCGGATTCGAGGCGGTCGATTACTGCGTCGAGGCTGCCCGGGGTTTGGATTACTTCGGCGGATTCTTCGGGGGTCAGTTCGTAGAGGTCTTTGTCTATGGGGAGGGCGGGTTCGATTTTGTTGGTGATGCCGTCCAGGCCTGCCATCATCATGGCGGCGAAGGAGAGGTAGGGGTTGCCGGAGGAGTCGGGGCAGCGGAATTCGAGGCGTTTGGCGCTGGCGCTGGTGCCGGTTACCGGGATTCGGACTGCGGCGGAGCGGTTGCGTTGGGAGTAGACGAGGTTCACGGGGGCCTCGTAGCCGGGGACGAGGCGTTTGTAGGAGTTCACCGTCGGGTTGGTGAAGGCCAGGAGGGAGGGGGCGTGGTGGAGGAGGCCGCCTATGTAGTGGCGGGCCAGGTCGGACAGGCCCGCGTAGCCTGCTTCGTCGTAGAAGAGGGGGGAGCCGTCTTTCCACAGGGATTGGTGGACGTGCATGCCGGAGCCATTGTCGCCGAAGAGGGGTTTGGGCATGAAGGTGACGGTTTTTCCGTAGGCCCAGGCGGTGTTCTTGATGATGTATTTGTAGAGCTGGAGGTCGTCGGCGGCGGCCAGGAGGGTGTTGAAGCGGTAGTTGATTTCGGCTTGGCCCGCGGTGCCTACTTCGTGATGGCCTTTCTCCAGTTCGAAACCGGCGTGCTGGAGGTTGGTGCACATGTGGTCGCGGAGGTCGACATCGTGGTCGTAGGGGGCGACGGGGAAGTAGCCGCCTTTGGGGCGGACCTTGTAGCCGCGGTTGGGGGTGCCGTCGGCATTGGTCTTGGCGCCGGTGTTCCAGTCGGCGGAGGAGGAGTCGACCTCGTAGAAGGCGCCGTTCATGGCGGTGTCGTAGCGGACGCTGTCGAAGATGTAGAACTCGGCCTCGAGGCCGAAGTAGGCGGTGTCGGCAATGCTGGTGGAGCGCAGGTATTCCTCGGCCTTGCGGGCCACATTGCGGGGGTCGCGGCTGTAGGCGACGCGGGTGTGCGGGTCGGCGACGAAACAGTTGATATTGAGGGTTTTGGCGAGCCGGAACGAATCCAGCTGGGCCGTGGTCAGATCCGGCAGTAGCAGCATGTCGGATTCGTGGATGGCCTGGAAGCCGCGCACCGACGAACCGTCGAACGCGATGCCGTTCTCGACCAGGTCTTCGCCGAACATCTTGGCGGGAATCGAGAAGTGCTGCTGGACGCCGGGGACATCGCAGAAGCGGATGTCGACGTATTCGACTTCCTCGGCGTTGATGTAGTCCAGAACTCCGTTGGTAGTAGGGGTGATCACCGCTGGCTCCTCACACAGCCGCGCCCACCCAATCGGACGGCCCGGTCGGGCTCCGGTGAGAGCCGTCGCGAGTCGCGCACGCGTGCCGCCGGTTCGCGATGTGTCTGAACTTTGGACGTACCCCGGGAGTTGCCCGGCCCTCACGAAATCAGTTGTCACCAGAGCGCATTGTGCAGCGTGCACAAGTCGATCAGCCCAGGTCTTGTCCATTGCCCCTGGACCCGGCGCACGTTTGTGCGGTGTGCTGGATGGCATTGTGAGGGCCGACACGCCCTCGAACGTTTGATCCAGAGGTAGGTCGTGAGTTCAACGAATTCCGCGGGGCCGGGCCCGCGCACGCTGGTCGAGGCATTCCAGGCGAATGTCGCACGCTATCCCGACCAGGTCGCCCTGCGCACCCTCGGCGGCTCGGTCGCGATCACCTGGCGCGAATACGGCGAGCGAGTCCGCTCCATCGCCTCCGGGCTCGCGGCCCTCGGCATCGGCCACGGCGACACCGTCGCGCTCATGATGACCAATCGCCCCGAATTCCACCTCTGCGACACCGCCGTCCTGCACACCGGCGCCACCCCGTTCTCGGTGTACAACACCAACCCGGTGGATCTGCTCGCCTACCAATTCGGCAATGCCGGAAACAAGGCCGTCATCTGTGAACGCCAATTCGCACCGCAGATTCTCGCGGCCGTGGAAAAGGCTGCTGCGCAAGGAATTACGGTCGAGCACATCCTGTGCGTCGACGACGCCCCCGAGGGCGCCCGCGCCCTCGCCGACATCGAGGCCCTCGCTCCCGGCGATTTCGATTTCGAGACCACTTGGCGCGCGGTCGATCCCGAGAACCTGCTCACCATCGTCTACACCTCCGGCACCACCGGCCCGCCCAAGGGCGTGGAGCTCACCCACACCAATTTCATCGAGAACGCCCGGTTCATCGAGGAATTCGGTGGCGGCGGCCCCGAGGACAAGGTCGTCTCCTATCTCCCGGACGCGCACGCCGCCAACCGCTGGTTCGCGCACTACCTGTTCATGCTGACCGGCGGCCAGATCACCACGGTCCCCGATCTCAAGCAGGTCGCCGAGGCGCTCACCGAGGTCCACCCGTCGGTTTTCCTGGGCGTCCCGCGCGTCTGGGTCAAGGTCAAGGCCGCCCTGGAGGCCCGCTTCGCCGCCGAGCCCAGCCCGTTCAAGCGCCGCCTGGTGGACTGGGCCATCCGCACGGGCCGCGCCCGCGCCCGCGCCCGCGCCGAATCCGACGGCCGCACCCGAGGATTCCTCGAGCGGACGCAGTTCGAACTGGCCGACCGCCTGGTGCTGGCCACCATTCGCGAACGCCTCGGCCTGGACAAGGTCCGCGTGGCCGTCACCGGTTCGGCCCCTATCCCGCACGACACCCACGAGTTCTTCCTCGGCCTGGGCCTGCCGCTGTGCGAGGGCTACGGCATGACCGAATGCACCGCGGGGGCCACCCTGTCCCGCCATCCGCGCATCAAGATCGGCACCGTCGGCAAGCCGCTGCCCGGCTCCGAGATCAGCATCGCCCCCGACGGCGAGGTCCTGGTGCGCGGCAAGATGGTCATGCGCGGCTACCGCAATGCCCCCGAGAAGACCGCCGAGACCATCGACGCCGACGGCTGGCTGCACACCGGCGATATCGGCGAGATCGACACCGACGGCTTCCTGAAGATCGTGGATCGCAAGAAGGAACTCATCATCAATGCGGCGGGCAAGAACATGTCGCCCACCAATATCGAGAACACCGTCACCGAGAACACGCCCCTGGCGGGCACCGTGGTGGCCATCGGCGACAACCGTCCGTACAACACCGCGCTCATCCTGCTCGACCCCGATCTGGTCGCCGCCTTCGCCGAGCGCCACCAGCTATCGGACCGGAGCATTGCCGCCCTCGCACAGGACCCGATTGTCGTGAAGGCCCTGCAAGAAGGCGTTGATGCCGCGAATTCCAAGCTCTCCCGGGTGGAACAGATCAAGAAGTTCGCGGTGCTCCCGGAGGTGTGGACCCCGGGCAGCGATTGCCTCACGGCCACCGGAAAACTGAGGCGCAAACCAATAGCTACCGCGTACGCGGCTACTATCGATTCGCTGTACGGGTAGTAGAAGAGTCATGCAAGCGCGAATCCGGGACCGAGTGCTCGAGGAGCTGTATCGGCGCGCGGTCGCGGTACGGGACGAGATCCCGGCCGCGATGCCGCCGTACCGCAATCTGCCGCACACGCTGGTGGCGGGCGGTTTCGAGCGGGGCGTGAAGCTCAATGTCGACCTGTTCTTCGACTATCTGCGCAGCAGCGTCCTGCCCGCCGAGGAGGACACCCGCGAGGTGGTGGAGATCGCGCTCGGCCGGGTGCGCGACGGCGAACCCCTGGAAGAGGTGATCGGCCGCTACAGCGCGGGCGCGGACTACATCTGGAACGAGATCCGCGCCGCCGCCACCGGCGAGGAACGCGAACTGCTCAGCGATTCCGCGCTGCAGATGCTGCACTACATCACCATGATCACCACGCGCATCGCCACCGCGGTGGTGCGGCGCGTGCACGATCCGCGCTGGGAACTCCTGGAACGCCGCCGCGCCATTGCCGATGCCCTGCTCACCGGCCGCGACCCCATCGAATGGGCGGATGAACCGGCCATCGCGGTCCCCGATTCCTTCCTGGTGGCGGTCTTCCGCTTCGGCGCGGCGCGCGGCGCGGAGACCAGCGAACTGCGCCACCGCATCGAGGCCATTCCGGGCGTGTTCCTGCGCCTGGACAGCGGCGGCTGGACGGCCCTGCTCCCCCTGCAACCCGGCGATGACGGCACCGCCACCGCGGCCGCCCTCGCCGCCCGCCTGCCCGTGCCGCCCGCTGGGCAGTGTGCACAACCGGCCCCGTTCTGGGTGGGTGTGACCATCGCGCCGACGCGCGCGGTGGTCCCGTCGGTCTTCACCGAGGCCCGCATCCTGGCCGAACTGGGCCGCTGCCTGGACCGCCCGCATGTGGTGTGCCGCCGCGGCGACCTCATGTTCGAGTACACCGTCGCCGCCGGGGGCACGGCCCGCGCGGGCCTGGCCGCGGTCCTCGCACCCCTGGACCCGCAGCCCCTGCTGGCCGAGACCCTGGAGGTCTTCGTCGACACCGGCTTCAACCAGCTGGCCAGCGCCCGCCTGCTCAATATCCACCGCAATACGGTCACCTACCGCCTGGCCCGCGTCCACGAACTCACCGGCCTGGACCCACACCGCCCCACCGACGCCATGCCCCTGTCCGCGGCCCGCATTGCCCGCCGCCTCGAATCGACCGCCTTCGCCCCGTAATCCGCCAGATTTTTGGTCGAGTGCACAACCCGAAACCGCACAGTCTTGGTGACTGCCGGTACCCGGGATATCGGTTGTGCGGTGTGCTGAATTCGACGATGAGGTCGGCGGGTGTGCGCCCGTGCGGTCTCCCGAGCATCCGTAGAGGTATCTCCTTGAGTAGCAAGTCCAGGCCGCGCCGCTCCCGGCTCGTCGCTTTGACCGTCGCCGGATTGTCCGCGCTGGCGGTGACCGTTTCGAGCACCACTCCGGTGGCCGCGGTCCCAACGGCCGGACCGGTGCCGACGGCGCCCGCGAACTTCGGCCTGCCCGACGGGTATCAGCCCACGCCCGAGCAGTTCGGCGTGGGATATGAACTGGGGCATGTGGTTCCGCTCGCGGACGGCACCCAGTTGCAGGCCGAGGTGCGGTATCCGACCGATCCGGCGACCGGACAGCGGGCGGCCGGGGAGTTCCCGGTGGTCGTCAACTTCACCACCTACGGCGCGGTCACCAGTGCGCTGACGGCGGCGATCACCAGCGTCATCGACACCTTCCACATTCCGCTGCCCGATCAGCTGCGCGATGTGCGGCGCGTGATCAATCAGGCCACCAGCGCCCAGGACATGCTGGTGCGGCGCGGCTATATCGAGGTGATCGCGGATGTGCGCGGCACCGGCGGTTCCACCGGCGCGTGGAATCCGGCGTCGCGCCAGGACGGCCTCGACGGTGTGCAGCTGGTGGATTGGGCGGCCAGGCTGCCCGGCTCCAATGGCAAGGTCGGCATGTACGGCTATTCGTTCCCGGCCCTGAGCGCCTTCCGCACCGCACAGGCGGTGGGCCCGGATTCGCCGCTGAAAGCCATTGTGCCCATGGCGATGCCGAACAATATCTTCAACGAGGTGCTCGGCCACGACGGGCTCATGAGCCCGATCCTGCTCACGGCGATCTCGGTCATGGTGCCGTATCTGAGCCTCATGGGGCCGTTCATGACGGCGATCGTGTCGCCGCAGACGTTCCTGACCGCCTTGATCGATCATCTGAAGGCGATCGTCTCCCAGGACAGCACCATCAAACTGCTGCTGGAGGCCTATGCGGGCGGTCCGCTGGCCTACGACGGCGACTGGTGGCAGGAGCGGCGCTTCGAAACCGATCTGAGCAATCTGGTCGACAAGGGCATCGCCATGTACCAGGTGGGCGGCTTCTGGGATCTGTATCAGGAAGGGCCGCTGCGCAATTACTCGCAGTTGCAGAACCTGTCGGCGGGCCGCGACCAGTTCGCGCCCATGGCCGCGGACCAGCAGGCCGATGGTCGTTACCAATTGCTCATGGGCCCTTGGTATCACGCGGGCCTGGGCGTCGGCCCGGGTTCGCGCCTGGATACCGATCAGATCATCCTGGCCTGGTTCGACCGCTGGCTCAAGGACATTCCCAATGGCATCGACGAGACCGATACCCCGCTGCATGTCATCGACGCCAACAATATCGCCGCCGATACCGCCCGCTACCCGTTCGAGCAGGCGAGCGTCACCCAGCGCTGGTTCGACGGCAACCGCTTGGTGGCGGACAAGCCGGTGGTGACCGACGCCGCGGATCGCCTCGACTACACCGGCATCGACAACCTGTGCAACCGTCAGAGTCTCGGCCAGTACACCGCGGGCCTGCTGGATTTCGTCTTCCGGGTGTTCAATGCCTACAACCCGTGCACGGAATGGGTGCAGGAGCCGACCGCCGGGCTGCGCTACACCATGGACCCGGTGAGTGAGCCGACCGTGCTGGCCGGACCGGCCAATCTCAGCCTGTACGCCTCCTCCACCGGCACCGATGCCGCCTTCCAGGTATGGCTCGACGATGTGGCGCCCGACGGCAGCGCCGTGAACATTACGGGCGGTTCGCAATTGGCGAGTCAGCGCACGCTCGACGAGGACAAGACCTGGCGCGCACCGGACGGCACCGTCTACGCCCCGGAGCACACCGTCGTGAAGGAGAACGAACGGCTCCTCGCCCCGGGCGAGGTCGTGCAGATGGATATCAAGCTGCGCCCGACCTTCTACACCCTGCAGCCGGGACACGCGCTGCGCGTGCGCATCACCAGCGGGACATTCCCGTCCACCATGCCGATTCCCACCGATCTGCCGCGTTTGCTGGCCACGTCGCAGCAGATTCAGCGAAACTCTGTGTGGCCGTCGAGCCTGGTGGTTCCACTGGCGCCGGCTGGTTCGTTCATCCACTGACCCGGGGGAACGGGAAGAGTGGCACGGCTGGTCGCCGCCGCCGTGCCACTCTCTTTTTCGTAACGGGCCTATACTCGGTGCGGTATGCCCCTGCCGTACAACGATTTCCGCGAGGTGACCCGGATGTCCGAGCAAACCCCCGACGCCAACCCGTACGGCACCCCGTCCACCACCGGCCCCGAACCGGTCCCGAGCTATCAGAACTACGTCAATGCCCTCATGCGCACCCTGCTGCGCGTGCCCGGCCTGTCCTCCGTCGTCGGCAAACGACTGCTCATCCTGCACGTCACCGGCCGCAAGTCCGGCAAGGTGTACGACGTTCCGGTCGCCTATACCCGCCACGACGGCGAGATCCTGATCGGCACCCGGCTGCTGCCGTGGGTCAAGAACATTCGCAAGGACACCCCGGTGCAGGTGTCCATGGGCGGTCCGCGCCGCACCGCCGATGGTGAGGTCGCCACCGACAACGAATCGGTCATGCGCCTCTACGAGATCATCGCCAACGACAATCCCACCAATGCCAAGTTCAACGGCATCGGCTTCAATGCCGACGGCAGCCCCAACAAGGCCGATATCTACCAGACCTGGCAGCAGGGCGGCGTCGTCATCCGCCTGACGCCGCGCTGAGCGGTCACTCCCGGCGGGCTTGCAGGTAGTACTCCGCCGAGATGGCCACCAGCGCCTGCCGCACCAGCGGCGGCGCCCACGACGCCGGGGCATCCTGGCGCACCACCGGATCCACCAGTGTCAGCGTGCGCCCGCGCGTCTCGAATTCGAAGGCCCCCGCCGCGCGAATATTCTTCAGCCAGTCCACCTTCGGCCCGTAGGTGAGCGGCACCCGGTACCCGCCGTCGCGCCCGAACACCAGCACCGGCGACCGATACACCCGCCCGGTCCTGCGCCCGCGATGGACCACGATCCCGAAGCCGGGCGCCACCCGCGCCATCACCCCCAGGACGGGATTGGTGACCACCCGGTTGAACCTGGCCAGAGTCTGCGGCAGCGGCACGGTTTCGTCCTCTCCGACGGCTTCTCCCGCGCCCGCCGCCGCGGTGATTCCCGCGCCCGCCGAAAACGGTTGTGCATGAAGAGGCTACGCCCGCGCCCACCGCCTCGCGTGTGATCGCTAGGGTGCTGATGAACCGCCGGGTAGCGGTGTGCCACGGGAAGGAGCGCCGCATGGCGGAGATGATCGCGGTGTACGACGCCGCGGGCCGGGAGATCGGCGCCGAGGAGCGCGCCGTCGTCTACGCCGAGGGCATCTGGCACGCCAGTGCGGGCGTGCTGGTCCGCTCGGGTGACGGCGCCCGCGTCTACGTCCACCAGCGCACCGACACCAAGGCCGTCTTCGCGGGTATGCACGACTGTCTGGCGGGCGGCGTCCTCGCCCCGGGCGAGGATCCGGCCGAGGCGGCCGTCCGCGAACTCTCGGAGGAGCTGGGCATCGACCTGGCTCCCGGCGACGACCGTCCCCGCCCCCTCGTCACCGCCTCCTGGGATGGCATCTGGGCGGGCCGCCCCATGCGCTGCCACCTCTTCGCGTACGAAATCCGCTACGACGGCCCCATCCGGCACCAGCCCGAGGAGATCGTGGACGGCTGGTGGTGGACCGATGCGGAACTCCGCGCCCACCTCGACGATCCGGCCTGGCCCTTCGTCCCCGATACCCGGGTCCTCGTCCCCGATCTCCTGCGCTGAGCGCGCGCCCCGAAATGCCGAGCGGCCCATCGAATCCCGCGCGATTCGATGGGCCGCTCGCGGTGGTGCCGTCTACTTGGAGCTTCCGAACAAGAGATTCTGAACCAGCTTGATCAGTACCTCGGCAAGGAAATCCGCTGCGGATCCGGACACGTTTGACTCCTCATCTGTGTGACTACATGTCGGACATGTGAAGCATGAGCTATTCACATGTCCAAGTTCCGGATTTTCGCGAGGAAAGTTGCCGGTCGGGCCAAGATTCCACACGAGAACGCGTTTCAGCTGCAGTTATACCCACTCAGTGGGACTGAGTTATGAATCACATCGATGCCTAGCTCGACGAGGTGGCGCGCCCCACCCACGACGAGAAGGCGCCGGGATTGCGGGTTTGCAGGAGCACGCGGCCGGGCCCGACGAAGTCGAAGACGAAGCCCTCACCGGACTTCAGCGATTGCAGCGACCGCCCGGACACCGCGCGGCGAATGGTGAAGTTCATGGCGAGGTCGTAGGCGACCACGTGCCCGGTGTCGATGGTGACCGGTTCACCGGCCTGCAGATCGATGACGTCGATGGCGCCGAAGACGCCCAGCACCACCTCGCCCTGGCCGTCGGCCCGCAGGCCGAAGCCGCCCTCGCCGCCGAAGAGGTTGGCGAAGCCGCCCCACTTGGCTTCCACGGTGACCCCGTGCGAATTGGCGATCCAGCCCCCGCGGCTGATGAAGTAGGGCCGGTCGGGAGTGACGGTGAGGGCGAGCATATCCCCCCGGTAGCGCTGGTGCGACATCCACCCAGCCGCCCTGCTGCGGTGCGGTGAAGGTGGAGACGAAGAACGACTCCCCCGCGAGCACCGACCTTTTCAGCCCGGCGATGATGCCGCCTTCGGCCTTGGCCGCCAACGCGACTCCCGCCGAATGCGCGACCATGGCCCCGTGTTCCACCCGCATGGGCTCACCCCCGGCCAGAAAGCAGCGGGCGATTGTCGAGGACGGGTTGTGCCGCAGTTCTACCTTCATATCCGCCGACGGTAGCAGTGAATTCCCAGGTGGCGGGAGCGATCCCGGCGCGCCGAACAATCCGGACTCTTCGACCGGAACCGCCCATCCGGCCCCATTTCCGCGGCGGAGATGGAATGATTCCGCGCGCGGCATTGTCCGGCGTCCGGTCCGCACAGATCGGCACCCAATCCACTCGAAGGAGACCATCCGGTGAGCATCGAACCGCAGCAGCGGCACCCCGACAGCGTCCAGACCCGGCGTCCGCGCCGAATTCGGTTCGGCCGCAGCACGCTACGACGTATCGGGATCATTGCCGCCGCGGTCACGCTGGTGCTGGTGGTGAGCGGGCGGGCCGACGCCGCCCCCGCGCCGCTGCGCACCGATCACGTGCCCGGCTGCACCGATGCCGCCGAGGCCCAGCCGAGCCGCGGGACCTGGCTGTTCGAACCGGCCATGACCATCGACCAGTCCGCCGGGTACACCGCCGACCTGGCCACCAACTGCGGCACCATTACCATCGAGCTGGACGCGGCGCGCGCACCGCACACCGTCAACTCCTTCGTATTCCTCTCGGAGCAGCGGTATTTCAACCAGACCCGCTGCCACCGGCTGACCACCGAGGGCATTCGCGTACTGCAGTGCGGTGACCCGACCGGCACCGGAACCGGCGGCCCGGGCTACCGGTTCAATGACGAGAACCTCGAGGGCGCGACCTATCCCGCGGGCACGGTGGCCATGGCCAATTCCGGCCCCAACAGCAATGGCAGCCAGTTCTTCCTGGTGTACGGCGATTCGCAGCTGCCGCCGAACTACACCCCGTTCGGCAAGGTCACCAAGGGCATGAGCGTGCTGCAGAACATCGCGGCGGGCGGCACCGTGGACGGCTCCGGTGACGGCACGCCCGCCGCGGGCGTGGTGCTCGATTCCGTTGTCGCCGCGCGGGTCTAGCCCAGGCGCAGCATGGTCGGCCACTCGCGTGACCACGGGTCGCGCGGGTGGTCGCACCGCCAGATGGTGACATCGCGGGTCACCCCGGGCAGCCCCAGCCGGGCGTCCACGCGGCCCGCCTCGGTGACCGTCGCGCAGTGCGCGCGCGGTTCGCTGCCGTCGCCGCCGACCCAGAGGACCGTGGTGGCGGTATCGGGCGGCGTGCCGAAGTATCCGAAGCCGCGGTTGGGGCTGTAGACGGCGGGCAGGCCGTACTCGGTCCGCTCCACATCCAGAGCGCCTGCCTGCCAATAGGAATCGGTGATGACGACGGCTCGTGACCGTTCCGGTTCCGGGAGCGCCCGGTACGCGGCCGCCGTGGCCTCGCGCAGTTCGGTCCAGCCGAATTTGGCGTACACGCTGATGGCCGAATCCGATTCGGAGTCGGGCTGGATACCGCTTTCCGGCTGCCACGGCAGCACGTAGGCCACCAGCAGCGCGGAGGACACGCCGAGCACGCCCGCCACCCAGCCCCGCCACCTGCCCGGCCGATTCGCCCAGTGCACCGCCCCTGCGGCCATCACCATCGGGAAGCAGCCGACGAGATAGTACGGACGGCCGTTCTCGACCAGGAACACCACGGTCAGCAGCAGCGGCACCAGGCCGAGAAAACGGTACGGCCGCAGGGTTTCCGACCACAGCAGCGCCCCGATACCGCACAACAGCAGCATTCCGCCCAGGATCCCGGCCATGAGCAGCGCCAGCGGCAGGAAGGTGAGCCGCCCGCCCATGGTGTCCTGTTCGGCCGACACCTGCGCGCCCATCCCCAGCTGCGGCCAGTCATGCGCGGCCTGCCACAGCAGCGTCGGCAGCGTGGCGGCGACGACCACCGCCGCACCGGCCCACAGCAGCGGGCGGCGCACCAGCTCACGGGGACCGTAGATGAGCGCGGCGATGGCCACCGCGATCCAGAAGAACGGGATCAGCCACTTCACCTGCATATCGAGCGCGGTCACCAGGGCCGCCCAGAACAGCAGGCCGTCGCGGCGAGTGCGCACCCAGCGCACCAGCAGCCAGCTGATCAGCACCCACAGCGCGGTGTCGATGGTGTTGGTGGACAACTGCGTTCCCTGAATCAGCAGGAACGTCGAGGTGGCATAGGCTGCCGCGCTGAGGGTCTGGGCGGTGCGCGCGCCGCCGAATTCGCTGGCGATCTGGGCGCTGATCACAATGGCCGCCACGGTGACCAGCAGCGCCGGAATGCGCAGGGCCACCAGCGATCCCGGTGCGAGCACATCCATGAGCCGCGCGATGGCGGGCACCAGTGGACCCTGGTCGGCATAGCCGAAGGCGAGCCGTCGTCCGGCCGAGAGGAAGTACAGCTCGTCGCCGTAGTACCCGTAGAGGCCGAGCGAGGCCGCCAGCGCCACCGCGGCGGCCGCGATGGCGGCCACCGGCCCGAGCGCGAAGGGCGGCAGCGCCGCGGGCGATTCATGCCGGGCCGCAGCGGTTTTCAGAGAGGTCGTCATCACCGCTCGTCCTTCCGGATGGCCTGATCGAACAGTCGCGAGGTGTGCGCGGTATAGCCGTGCAGATCGAAATCGGTTTCCCGCACCACGCGCGCGGCGGCGCCGTCGATGGCATCGCGAATCGACTTGCCCATGAACACCGCGTCGAACTCGCCGAAACTCCCTTCCCGCTGACCTTCCCGCAGCAGTTCCACCAGTGGCGCCAGGATCTCGCTCTCATCGGCCGAGGCGAAGTGCAGCCGCCCGTCGGCGTCGCGCAGATTGCGGACCACCTCGGTGAGGGCGGCCACGTACCGGCGGTTGGCGTCGATGAATTCGAGGTTCGACTCGATATAGGCCAGCACCCGGTTGTGCGCCCCCGCGGCGGCGACGACCGCCGGGGCCACCACCTCGGCCGCGGAGACGTACAGCTGGATCACCAGCTGCGTCATCAAATCGTCCTTGCCCTGGAAGTGGTAGGAGATGACGCCCTTGGAGATACCGGCGTGCTCGGCAATGCGTGCGAGCGACGCATTGGCGTATCCGGCCTCCGAGATCACCTCCACGGCCGAGGCGATGATCTGACGGCGGCGGGCCTCTTCGATGAACGACCGTTTCTTGTCGCCCGGCTCATTTTCTGACCGCATGGACAAATTGTAGTCCATGCGGTCAGTCAACTCCTATTTACCGCCCTCGGTGAGGGTGACGGGCTGTGCCGTGTAGGAGCTGCCGGTGACATCGACGCCCTGGGACTTCAGCAGGTCGATGGCCTTGGTGGCGTATTCCACCGTGTAGGCGGCGGCATCCGGATCCTTGGTGAGGACGGTCGCGCCCTCCTGGTTCTTGGTGTTCTTCGCAATGGACACGGTGCGATCCCACGCGGTCTCGTCCATCAGCCCGATCCCCTTGGGCGAGGGCCAGATCAGCTTGTTCACCTCGGTGATCTGCCATTGCTGATGACTGTTGCCGAGCGTAGATCCGGCGGCCACCGTGATATCGCGGCACTTCTCGACATTGTCGCGGCAGAAGGCCCAGCCCTTGAGCGAGGCCGCGATGAACTTGACGGTCTGGTCGGCGTAGCCGCTGTCGTTCAACTTCTCGCTATTGGCCCAGATGGCATCCTACAGCATGGCGACGCCCTGGTCGTTCCAGTCGATGGTGGTGAAATCCTCCGGCGTATAAAGCTTTCCGGTCGCCGGGTTCTTGGTTTCGAGGAGCTGGGCGTACTCGTTGTAGGACATGGCCTGGGCGGCATCGATATCGCGGGCCAGGAAGGCGTTCATATCGAACTGCTGCTGCACCAGCGTGACGTCCTTGGCGGGATCGATTCCGGCGCGGGTCATTCCGGCGAAGAGCTCGAATTCATTGCCGTAGCCCCAGTTTCCGACCTTCTTGCCGCGCAGATCGCCCGGGCCGTTGATGCCCGCCGCCTTGAACGAGCCATGTTTGGTGCCCGACCGCTGGAAGATCTGCGCCACATTGGTGATGCCCGCACCGGCTTCGCGGGAGGCCAGCGCCTTGGGCACCCAGGCGATGGCGTAATCCGCCTGCCCTTGGGCGAGGACGGTCTGCGGCACGATATCGGTTCCGCCGTCGATGATTTCGACATCGAGGCCCTGCTCCTTGTAGAAGCCCTGGTCCACGGCGGCCAGATATCCGGCGAACTGGCCTTGTTTGAACCACTGCAATTGCAGCTTCACCTTGGTGAGGCCGTCGGCGGTGGTGCTCGATTCGGTGGTGCTGCAACCGGTGAGTGCGGCCAGGCCCAGTGCGGCGGCGAGCGCCCAGGCCTGGATGCGTTGTCTGCGGGCGGTACTTCTCATTTCGATCTCCAGAGGGTGGTGCGGGGTCTGCGGGTGAGCTGTTCGAGCAACAGCACGGCGGCCAGGAAGACCAGGCCGAGGACCATGGCGACGACGTAGGCCCACGCGCGGGGGTAGGCGGTATTGGCGGCCGCCGAGGTGATCCGGCTGCCCAGGCCGTGCTGCAGGCCGCCGAAATATTCGGCGATGATGGCCGCGATGACCGCGCCGGGCGCGGCAATGCGCAAGCCGGTGAACAGGTGCGGCAGCGCGGCGGGCAGGCGGACGGTGCGGGTGATCTGCCAGCCGGTGGCGGCGTAGGCGGTCATGAGGTCGGATTGCACGCGCGGGACCTGACGCAATCCCTTCGCGGTGCTGACGAATACGGGGAAGAACACCACGATGGCGGCGACCAGCCGGCGCGGTAGGTCGGTGGTGGTGGAGTACATGGAGTTCAGCAGCGGTGCGAGCGCGACGATGGGGACGGCCGCCGCGCCCGCCGCCAAGGCCCCCAGCAGGCCGTCGACGACGGCGAAGCGCACGGCCACGATGGCGGCGGCAATGCCCAGGACGGATCCGGCGAGCAGGCCGATGAACGCATTGGCGCCGGTTGCGTTGGCGGCCTTCAGGATCGCGTCGACATTGGCGCTGAAGGCGTCGGCAATGGCGGTCGGCGCGGGCAGCAGGAACGAGGGCACCCCGGCGGCCACGGTGAGGACCTGCCACAACGCCAAGATGGTGACGCCGAAGAGCACCGGCGGCGCAACGGTTTTGAGCATGCTGGATCCGGTTGTGCGCATGGTCGTCACCGCATGTCCCGTCCGGCGACCGTGTCCGGCGCGGTGCCGTGGCCTTCGTGCAGAGCGGCGCGTACGGCGGCGACCGAGGTGAAGAAGGCTTCGGTGGATCGGACGTCCTACTCGGCCGCCCGATCCCAGCCGCCGGTGTCGAGGACGGCGGTGATGCGCCCGGATCGCGGGGACATGACCACCACGCGATCGGAGAGGAAGACCGCCTCGGGGATGGAGTGCGTCACGAAAACCACTGCGGCGCCGGTTTCCTCGGCCACTCGCAGCAGTTCGCCCTGCATGCGTTCGCGGGTCATCTCGTCGAGTGCGCCGAAGGGTTCGTCCATGAGCAGCAGCGGGGGTTTGCGGGCCAGCGCGCGGGCAATGGCGACGCGCTGCTGCATACCGCCGGAGAGCTCTCCGGGATACCGCTGCGCGAAGTCGGCGAGGCCGGTGATCTCGAGCAGTTCCGCGCTGCGCTCGCGGCGTTCGCGTTTGCCGACGCCGTGCAGTTGCAAAGGCAGTTCCACGTTCTCGCGCACGGTGCGCCAGTCGAGCAGCCCGGCCTGCTGGAAGGCGATGCCGTAGTCCTGGTCCAGGCGCGCCTGCCGCGCGGTCTTGCCGTGCACCACAACGGTTCCCGAGGTGGTCTGCTCCAGATCGGCGATAATGCGCAGCAGGGTGGATTTGCCGCAGCCCGACGGTCCGATGAGGGAGACGAACTCACCGGCCCCGACGGACAGCTTCACATTCTCGAGCGCGGTGACCGCACCGGCGGAGTAGATCTTGCCGACCTCGCGCAATTCGACGGCGGGCGCCGAATCCGGCGGCGCCGCCGCGTCTTTCGCGGGGGATGTCTCGACGGTCAACGGGAACCTCCTGAGGAATGACCGGGACGGCTGTAGCGGCGCAGCACCAGCTCGACCACGCCCACCAGCGCGGTGAGCGCGACGCCGAGCAGGGCGGCGGCCAGGACGGCCGCGTACAGCCGCGCGGCATTACCGGTGGATTGTTGCGAGAACACGATGATCTGGCGGCCGATCCCGCCCGCGGTGCCGGTGGATATCTCGGCCACCACCGCGCCGATGACCGCCGCGGCCGCGCCGAGGCGCAGCGCGGGCAGGATGTGCGGCACCGCGGCGGGCAGGCGCAGATGCCGCAGTGTCGCCCACCATCCGGCGGCGCAGCTGTGCAGCAGCTCCACCGACGCCTTGGCCGGTGCTTGCAGCCCGCGCAGCGTGCCGATGGCGACGGGGAAGAACACCAGGTACGAGGCGATCACGACAATGCTCATCCACGGCTTCCAGGGCTGCCCGGCGATCACGAACTTGCCGCCCCACCCCGCGACCAGGGGTGCGAGCGCGATCAGCGGAACGGTCTGGGAGACGATCACATACGGCAGCAGGCCGCGCTCCACCCAGGCGAAGCGCTGCATGACGATGGCCAGCAGGATCCCCACGAGGGTGCCCAGGGCCAGGGCCAGCAAGGACAGTCCGAGGGTGAAGCCGCCGGTGCGCAGCAGTGTCGCCCCGACGGTCGCCTTGCCGTCGGCCTCGCCGAGCACGGTGAGCACCGCCCACGCGTGCGGCATGGCCCCGTCGGAGGTGCGCGGCAGCACGCGTTGCTCGCCGATGCTCACGCCATTGGCCGGTACCAGCGCCTTCACCAATTCCCACCCGAGCACCAGCAGGACGAACGCGGCGATCGGATACAGCAGCCCGCGGGCCTTCGAACCGGAGGACACGGCCGATCGCCAGACCGAAACCGGTTCGTACACGGGTGAATCCGAGTCCGGCCCCCCACCCGGGGCCGGACTCACGAGCGGTGTGGTCACGTGCCGGTCTCCGTCGCGGTTACCGGAGGGGCCAGCCGGGGCAGCACCGATTCGCCGTAGGCCTCGAGGGTGGAGGTCTTGGCGTCGTGCTGGAGATAGACGGCGAACTGGTCGACGCCGAGCTCCTCGAGTTCCCGCAGCCGCGTCAGATGATCGTCGGGCGTGCCGATCACGCAGAAGCGGTCCACGATGGCGTCGGGCACGAAGTCGGCGTGCGTATTGCCCGCGCGGCCGTGCTGGTTATAGTCGTAGCCCCGGCGGCCCGCGATGTATTCGGTCAGCGCGGCCGGGACTTCGCTGTCGCCACCGTATTTGGCGACGATATCGGCGACGTGGTTGCCGACCATGCCGCCAAACCACCGGCACTGTTCGCGCGCGTGCTTCAGGCCCGCGACGGTGCCGTCGGTGATGTAGGCGGGTGCGGCGACGCAGATGGTCACCGCCTGCGGATCGCGACCGGCGCGTTCGGCGGCGGCCCGCACCCGCGCGATGGTCCAGGCGGTGATATCCGGATCGGCGAGCTGCAGAATGAACCCGTCGGCCACCTCGCCGGTGAGATCCAGTGCGCGCGGCCCGTATCCGGCCACCCACACCGGCAGCCGCGAATCCCCCGCCCACGGGAATCGGATGGTGGTGTCGCCGATGTGCGCGCTGCGGCCATTGCCGAGTTCCCGGATCACCTCGATGGATTCGCGCAGGGTCGCCAGATTGGCGGGTCTGCCGCCCAGGGTCCGGACCGCCGAATCGCCGCGTCCGATACCACAGATGGTGCGGTTGCCGAACATGTCGTTCAGCGTGGCGAAGGTCGACGCGGTCACCGACCAGTCCCGGGTGGACGGGTTGGTGACCATGGGCCCGACCACGACCTTGCGTGTCGCGGCGAGGATTTGGCTGTAGATGACGTACGGCTCCTGCCACAGCAGGTGCGAGTCGAACGTCCACACATGCGAGAAGCCGTGTGTCTCGGCGATTCTCGCCAGTTCCACCACGCGGGAGGCGGGTGGCGTGCATTGCAGCACCACACCGATGTCCATGCGGCACGCTCCGATCGTTGGTCGGGTCGAATCAGATGAGGTTCTGTGACAGTCCGCGTTTCACAAAGCGGCCGTGCCCGGTGCTGCCCAGGTACTGCCCGCCGTCGATGATGACGCGGCCACGCGAGAGGACGGTGTCGACGTGCCCGTCGATGTCGAAGCCCTCGTAGGCGGAGTGGTCCATGTTCATGCGATGGGTCTTGCCCACGCCGATGCTGGTGTGCCCGTTGGGGTCGTAGATCACCACATCGCCGTCCGCGCCCGGGCTGATGACGCCCTTGCGCGGGTACATGCCGAACATGCGCGCGGGCGTGGTGCAGCACACCTCCACCCATTTCTCCAGCGAGATGCGGCCGTCCTTCACGCCCTGGAACATGAGGTCCATGCGGTGCTCAACGCCGCCGATGCCATTGGGGATCTTGCTGAAATCGCCTATGCCCAGCTCTTTCTGGTCCTTCATGCAGAACGGGCAGTGGTCGGTGGCGACGCTGGTGACGTCTCCGGTGCGGATGTAGCGCCACAGCTCGTCCTGATGGCCCTCGGCGCGGGCGCGCAGCGGGGTCGAGCAGACCCATTTCGCGCCTTCGAATCCGGGCGCGCCGAGCTGCTCTTCCAGTGACAGATACAGGTATTGCGGGCAGGTCTCGCCGAAGACGTTCTGGCCGTTGCCGCGTGCCTGCGCGATCTGTTCGAGAGCTTGTTTGGCCGAGACGTGCACGACGTACAGCGGCGCGCCGGTCACCTGCGCCAGCATGATGGCGCGGTGGGTGGCCTCCTCCTCCAATTGCCATGGGCGCGAGGTGCCGTGGAAGTACGGCGCGGTGTCGCCGCGCTGCAGGGTCTGCTCGATGAGCACGTCGATGGCGATGCCGTTCTCGGCGTGCATCATGAGCACCGCGCCCAGATCACCGGCGGTCTGCATGGCGCGCAGGATCTGCCCGTCGTCGGAGTAGAAAACGCCCGGATAGGCCATGAACAGCTTGAAGCTGCTCACGCCCTCCGACACCAATTCGGCCATGCCCTTGAGGGATTCGGCATTGACGTCACCGACGATCTGATGGAAGCCGTAGTCGATGGCGCACTGTCCGGCGGCCTTGCCGTGCCAAGCCGCGAGGCTGTCCTGTACCCGCTCCCCCAGTTTCTGCACGGCGAAGTCCACGATGGTGGTGGTGCCGCCCCACGCCGCGGCGCGGGTGCCGATCTCGAAGGTGTCGGAGGCTTCGGTGCCGCCGAAGGGTAGCTGCATATGCGTATGCGCGTCCACGCCACCGGGAATCACGTACTTGCCGGTGGCGTCGATGACGACATCGGCATTCGCCGCGAGGTCCGCGCCGAGCACGGTGGAGCCCGGTTGGATCACCGCGGCAATGGTTTCGCCGTCGATGAGCACATCGAGCAGTTGGGAACCGGTGGCCGACACCACCGTTCCGCCGTGGATGAAGACGCGGCTCACGGCTGCACCAGCTCTCCGTAGGCGTCCGGACGGCGATCACGATAGAAGGCCCAGCGGTCGCGCACCACCTTGAGGAGGTCCATATCCAGGTCCCGCACCACGAGTTCCGGGTTCTGGTCGGAGGCGACCTCGCCGACGAACTTGCCTTCGGGATCGACGAAGTAGCTGGTGCCGTAGAAGTCGTTGTCGCCCAGGTCTTCCACGCCGACCCGGTTGATTGCGCCCACGTAGTACTCGTTGGCCACGGCGGAGGCCGGTTGCTCCAGCTTCCACAGATAGCTCGACAGCCCGCGCGAGGTGGCCGAGGGATTGAATACGATCTGCGCGCCCGCCAGGCCCAGCGCCCGCCAGCCTTCCGGGAAGTGCCGGTCGTAACAGATGTACACCCCGACCTTGCCGACGGCGGTGTCGAACACCGGCCAGCCCAGATTCCCGGGCCGGAAGTAGAACTTCTCCCAGAACCCCTTGACCTGCGGAATGTGGTGCTTGCGGTACTTGCCGAGGTAACTGCCGTCGGCGTCGAGCACCGCGGCGGTGTTGTAGAGCACCCCGGGCTGCTCCTGCTCGTACACCGGCAGCACCATCACCATGCCGAGTTCGCGAGCCAGCGCCTGGAACCGCTCCACGGTGGGCCCGGGCACCGTTTCCGCGTACTCGTAGAACGCGGCGTCCTGCACTTGGCAGAAATACGGCCCGTAGAACAACTCCTGGAAGCAGATCACCTGCGCGCCCGCCGCGGCCGCCTGGCGCGCGTAATCCTCGTGCGCCTTGATCATGGACTCTTTGCCGCCGGTCCAGTTCGTCTGGACCAGTGCAGCTCGAACGATTGCCATACTTTGTGATACTCCACCCTGAACCACTTCCGTTGTGTTACAACTTCGCGGAAACAGTTTCGTGACCGTAAATCCTCGGGGCGACATCGTTCACCCCGTCGCGTCCATCGCAGAATGGCGCTTGTGACAACGGAACTCGACCCACCCGACGCATCCGCGGCCGCAACCGCCGCGGCAGGGCCGCCGGTGCTCGTCGGGACCCTGATCGACGAGGTCCACGACCGCACCGCGGCCGGTATCGCGGCCGCCGTGAGCCGCTGCATCCGCTCCGGCGCGCTGCCGCCCGGCGCGCGGCTGCCCACCGTCCGCGATCTGGCGCGCGAACTGAAGGTGTCCCCCGCGACCGTCAACCAGGCTTGGCGCGCGCTGGCCGCCGCGGGCGCCATTGTCGCGCGCGGCCGGGCCGGAACCTTCGTCGGCACGCCCCGCCCACCGGCCCGGGTTTCCCCCGCGGGCCGCTATCAGCGGCTGCACTCCCACTCCGACAACAACTTCCGCATCGACCTCTCGCGCGGCGTGCCCGATCCGGCGCTGCTCCCCGATATCACCGCCGCCCTGCGCGTGCTCAGCGCCGACGGCGCCATCGACGACCTGTCCGCCACCTATCTCGGCGATGCCGTAGTCCCCGAACTGGAGTCGGCGGTGCGCGCCGACTGGCCCACCCGCGCCGCCCGTTTCACCGTGCTCGACGGCGCTCTCGACGCCGTGGACCGGCTGCTGTCCGCCCACGTCCGGCTGGGCGATGCGGTGATCGTCGAAAACCCGTGCTTCCCAACGTTCCTGGATCTGCTCTTCCGCCTCGGCGCCCGCCCCGTCCCGGTCGCCATGGACGAATCCGGACTGCTACCGGGCGAACTCGCCGCCGCGCTGGCGGCACACGCACCCACCGCCCTGCTCCTGCAACCGCGCGCCCACAACCCCACCGGCGCCTCCCTCACCGCCCAGCGCGTCCGCGAACTCACCGACGTCCTCGCCGACGCCGCCGCCACGGCCGCCATCGGCCCCCTGATCATCGAGGACGATCACTCGGCCGGAATCGCGCACGCCCCCGCCCGCTCCCTGGGCGCCCGCCTGCCCGCCCGCACCGTCCACATCCGCTCCTACTCCAAATCCCATGGCGCCGACCTCCGCCTCGCCGTCGCGGGCGGCCCCCCGACTTCCTGGATCCGGTCATCGAACGCCGCATGCTCGGCCCCGGCTGGTCCAGCCGCCTCCTCCAGCGCGTCCTCCTGCACATGCTCACCGACGACACCGCCCGCGCCACCGTCGACCGCGCCCGCGCCACCTACCGCACCCGCGCCGAATCCCTCCGAAAAGCCCTCTCCCGCCGCGACATCCACCTCACCCGCAGCGACGGCATCAACCTCTGGCTCCCCGTCGCCGACGAGAACGCCGCCATGATCTCCCTGGCGGCCGCCGGGATCAAGGCCGCCCCCGGCGGGCCTTTCGAGGTGACCGACCACCCCCACAACGACCATCTCCGCCTCACCGTGGCGGCCCTGCACGACGGAGAAATCCCGGATGTCGCAGCACATCTCGCCACCGCCGCCCTCGCCTCCCCCGCTTACCGCCGCATCCGCCGCTCGTGAGCGGCGGATGCGGCACACCACCCGGGATTTCCCGCGCCTGTCGCGATACCGCCATCCGCAACTTACGGCCCCGCGCGACCCCCGTCGCCGACCAGGCCGCCGCCGAAGCCTACGAAGCCGAACAGGCCGCCACCGAAGCCGCCGAGCGCAAGCGCCGCCACCAGGGCGCTGCGTGAGGCGAGGAGACATCCACTACTACGGACAACCGGGCGCGGCAATGCACAAGATCGTATTGCTCGCCTCCAACCAAGCTGTCCTCGATTCCGAGCGCCCCTGGGTCTGGACCTGCTCGACGACGATGACGGTGACATACTCACCGTCCGCATCCCCGACCACGGCTGGGTCAATACCGCAGCCGCCCAACGCCTCTACGCGACTGCGACGAACTCGTCACGTGAGAGCAGTTCCGCATAGGCGCCGTTACTCGACACCAACTCCGCGTACGTGCCGCGTTCGACCACGCGGCCGTGGTCGAGAACCACGATCTGGTCGGCGTCGCGGATGGTGGAGAGGCGGTGCGCGATGGTGATGGTGGTGCGTCCGGCGGCGAGGTCGTCGATGGCGTCCTGCACTTCGCGTTCGGTGCGGGTGTCCAGGGCGCTGGTGGCCTCGTCCAGGACGAGGACGGGGGGATTGCGCAGGATGGCGCGGGCCACGGCGAGGCGTTGTTTCTCGCCGCCGGAGAAGCGGTAGCCGCGTTCGCCGACGAGGGTGTCGTAGCCCTGGGGCAGGCCGATGATATGGTCGTGGATTTGGGCGGCGCGGGCCGCGGCGTGCAATTCCTCGTCGGTGGCATCGGGTTTCGCGAAGCGGAGGTTGTCGGCCACGGAGGCGTGGAAGAGGTAGGTCTCCTGGGAGACCACGCCCACGGTGGCGGACAGGTCGGCGAAGCTCAGGTCGCGCACGTCGATGTCGTCGATGGTGACGGCGCCGGTGGTGACGTCGTAGAGGCGGGCGACGAGGTAGCCGAGAGTGGTTTTGCCGGAGCCGGTTTCACCGACAATGGCCAGGCTGGTTCCGGCGGGAACGTCGATGGCGATGTCGGACAGTATGTTTCGATCGGACTTGTCGTAGGTGAAGCCGACCCGGTCGAATCGCACCGCGCCGGTCACGCCCCGGTCGGGCAGCGCGGCGGGCCGTTCCGGCTCGGCGATATCCGGTCGCAGATCCAGGTATTCGAAGATGCGGGCGAACAATGCGAGGGAGCTCTGCACCTCGACACCGGTGGACAGCAGCATGACCGCGGGGCGCAGCAGTCCGGCCTGCAGGGTGGTGAATGCGACCAGCGTGCCGATGGAGACCAGCGGCGTCCCGGCGGCGGAGGTGAGACCGGCCGCCCAGTAGACCATGGCGGGCATGGCCGCCATGACGATGGAGATGGTGGATTGCCGCCAGCGCCCGGCCATATTGGCGCGGATCTCCAGATCCACCAGCTCGCGCGATTCGCGGGCGAAGTCGCCGACCAGGGCCGGGGAGCGACCCATGGTGCGGCCCAAGAGGATTCCGCTCACCGACAGCGATTCCTCGACGATGGCGGACATGGACGCGAGCTGCTTCTGCCGCTCACCGGTGATCAGACGCCGCTCGGAACCGACCCGGCGGCTGATCCACACGAAGACCGGCAGCATGGTCAGCGAGACCAGCGTCAACCGCCAATCCAGCGCGACCATGGCGATCAGCGCGGCCAGGACGGAGGTGAAGTTGGCGACCACCGAGGTGGCCACCGAGGTGACGGTGGTCTGCATGCCGCCGATGTCATTGGCGATGCGCGATTGCACCTCGCCGGTGCGGGTGGCGGTGAAGAACGCCAGCGGCATGGATTGCAGCCGCTCGTAGACGGCGGTGCGCAGATCGTGCATGACCCGCTGGCCGACGGCCGTGGACAGATACGTCTGCCAGACGCCGAAGACGGCGGTGAGCGCGGCGACGGCGATCATGCCGAGCGCGAGCAGGCTAAGCAGCCCGGTGCGGCCGTGCGGCAGCGCGTCGTCGAGAATGCCGCGCAGCATGAACGGCGAGGCCAGCCCCACGATCGAAGACAGGCCGACCAGCGCGCCGACCACGGCGAGCCGACCACGATAGGGATGAAACAGCCGGATGATCCGGCGCAGTTCGGATCGGGCAGCCATAGGCGCCTCCTTCCTTCACGAACACGAGCTGTAACTGAGTCTGACTTATAATTGTTCCCAAGAACAATGATCTATGCTCAGAAACATGGCAGACGCATCCGAGAGCGATCTCCTCGAGCTGTTCCTGCGCACGGCCCGCCGCATCCGCCGCACCCAGTCGGCCGATCTCGCACCGCTGGGCCTGACCCCCGGCCAGGCCCGCGCCCTGCGCACCCCCTCCCGCAGCGACGCGCCCCTGCGCATGTCCGCCCTCGCCGACCGTCTCGGCATCGTCCCCCGCTCCGCCACGACGGTCGTCGACACCCTCGAAGCCGCCGGACTGGTCACCCGCACCATCGACCCCTCCAACCGCCGCGCCACCCTGGTCACCCTCACCGACCCGGGTTGCGCCGTACTCACCCGCATGTCCGACGCCCGCCGCCGCGCCGCCCAGGACCTGTTCGCCCGACTTCCCCCGGAACGCCGAGAAACCTTGCGCGCCATCCTCGCCGAACTCGATACCGCGAATTCCGATGCGGAACGCGCGAGCGGCTGTTAGATCGGCGCAAGAGCGAACCAGCGATCCACCAGGTCGCGGGCCGAGCCCGAGCCGATGACCTCGATGCGGCAGAAGTTGCGGGAATCCTCGAAGGACACCATCAATCCGGGAACCACGGAGCCCCCGTCGTCGGTCTCGGTCCACCAGACGAGTCGACCGCGCCCGGAGGCTCGCTCCCACGATTCCTCGCCGACGATTTGGGTCCGTGGGCCGAGTTCGACAGGGGCGACGCTGCGATCGGAATTGCAGCCCACCCAGAAGAATTCCGCGGGCTGGCCATTGCCTCGGCAGCTGAGGACCGCGACGATGCCGACGGCCGAGCCCGGGTCGACAGCTTTCAGATCGGTGCCGCTCGCGACGCAGGTGGCGCCCTGAAATCCGCTGGACAGCTGGGTCGGTGGCAGCAGGCCGGGAAAAGTCTGGACCACGAAGTCGAAATTGCGCCACGTCGGGGCCTCGACCGGAACGGAGGTCGACGGCGTTGGGCTCGTCTCGATGGTATCGACGTCCGGATTCCGGTTCACCACAAAGAAACTCACCGCCGCCACGACGGCGATCGACACCAGCGCCACTCCGGCCGCCCGCCATTTCGGGCGTCCGGAACGGGGTGCGCGGGGCGCCTGTTCCGACGTGAACGCCGCCACCGCCGCGGCGGCGAGCTCACCGCAGGACTCGAAACGATCAGCCCGGCTTTTGGCCATTGCCCGTGCGATCACCTCGTCGATGGCGGGCGGCAGCTGCGGATCGATCGCGGTCGCGCGCGGTGGCGGATCGTGCAGATGGGCGACGAGCACTTCCACATCGGATGTGCGCGGGAACGGTTTCCGGCCGGTCAGGAGTTCGTGGAGGGCGCAGGCGAGGGCATAGACGTCGACGCGGTGGTCCAGTTCCTCCGCCTCGATCTGCTCCGGCGCGGCGTAGGCGGCCGTGCCGACGATCGCGCCCGGCCGGGTCAGCGCGGCGTGATGGGAGAACGTGCGCGCGATACCGAAATCGGCGACGTAGACCCGGGTGCGAGCGCTACCGGATTCGATCAAGAAGTTCGCGGGTTTGACGTCGCGGTGCAGCAGGCCCGATCGGTGCGCCTCGTCGAGACCGCTCGCCGCCTGCGTAAGGATATCGAGCGCCAGTGCCGGGGGCAGTCCCCCGTTCGTCCGGCGCAGCACTGCCGCGACATCCGGGCCGTCCACGAATTGCATTGCTATCCAGGGCAATCCGTTCTCGATACCGCGGTCCCACACCTGGACGATATTCGGATGGTCGAGCCGGGCCGCCAGTTCCGCCTCGCGCTCGAACCGGAGCCGGTATTCCGAGTCGGCGCCGAGGGAGCCCGGCAGCACCTTCAACGCGACCAGGCGCGGCAAGCGCGGATGCCGGGCCAGATAGACCGAGCCCATACCGCCGCGGCCGAGCAGCCGTTCGATGCGAAATCCCGCGAATATCGTGCCGGGCGGCCATCTCTCCGACATGCTCAGCCGCCGTTCAGCAGCAGCCCGTACTGCGCCGCGGCGCGCTGCCGGATCGCCGCCGCATCGCTCATCTGGATCGTGGCGACGTATCGCCCGTACAGGACTCGGCACAGGTACTGCTCGACCGTGCGCTCGGTGTTCTCGGTGCAGTAGATATCGGGCGCCCCGGCGGGACCGTCGACGAATCGAAGGGACTCATCGGTCTCGACGAACGACTTGAATTCCGTCCACGCCGCCCGGGCCGCCGTGACGTTCGAATAGCGTACGAGAACGTTTCTCGGGTTCACCGCGAGCGCCTCGACCTGCCGATGCTGCAAGCCGTATCCCAGGAAGAACGCCGCGCCGCGCCTGCCGAGCGCCACACCGACGGCCGCGAGCCGTCCGCCGTCCCATCCGGCGGTGCCCGCGGTTCCGGCGACCACGACGGCCGGATACGACCATCGACCGGGTGACTCCGGCACCAGACGGCCGATCATGCCCGCGGCATCCAGCGGTAGGGCCGCCAGCCTGTCGGCGGGCGTGGGCGAGAAACCCCGCAGCCACAGGGCCTGACCCTGAAATACGTTCCGGGCCATGGCGGTGAGCACCCCGAGGTCTGGCGAGGTGTGCGCGGCCAGCACGCTGACCACGTAGGCGTCCACCGCCATGGTGGCCGCGAGCGTGGGCACGTCGGGCCGCCAATGCGCGTGCGCGCCCGGATGATCCGGGATCTGCACCGCCACGTTCTCCGCACTCACCGACGCATCGACGGCATCGATATCGCGGGCCGCGCGCTCGGCCGCGGCGGAATCCGGAAAACGGAGCAGGATCACCGTGAGCGCCCGCGATTTCCCGATCTCGACCCCGGACCGCGTATCGGTCTTACCGACCGAGCATCCCGCGATCATGCCTTCGCGCTCCAGCACGGGACGCACCGCATCGGCCAGCAGCACCCGCGCCAGCGCGGGTGTGGGCAGCAGGTGCACCGCGAACGATTTGGCCGGAAACACCATGGGCGGCACGACTTCCCCGGGATCCATGAGCGCCTCGACCATGCGCGCCGACTCGACCACCCGACCCCGCGCCTCGTTTCCACCGGGCGCGACGAGCTGATCCGTGTCGTAGTGACCGGTATCGAGCTGCCCGGGATCCGGATACTGCGGCACCGAATTCCCCTGCACCGTACAACCGGTCGCGGCGGCCAGCACCACGGACAACACCGCTACCACGATGCGCACCCGACGACCCGACTCGCTACAAGGGCGCATCCGGCCACCATTCATCTTTCAGCGCGGCCCCGGAATCCGTCTCTCCCAGGACCCGGAGCCAGCAGAAACTCTTGTCGGGATTATCGAAATACACCTCGAGCATGGCGACGCGCCGACCCGCCAGCACCGGGATCGTGCCCTCCGGAAAGACGACGCTGCCCCAGAACATATGTCCGCTGCCCGAGGCGCGCTGCCATTTCTCATCGCCTTCCGGCTGTGCCAGCTGGTCCCCCGGCGTGACACGCGAACGGTCGCTGTTGCAGGTGAAGGTGACCGACCACACCGGATCCGTATTTCTCACGCAGAGCAGCTCCACCACGTCATCGGCTTCGCGAACCTGCTGTGGGAATCGGCTGCCCGGATTGATCGTGCAGGAACTCAACTGCTGATAGCCCGCCGAAGCCGGTATGGGCGGCAACAGATCCGGAAACGCCTCCGCGATGAAGGCCGCCGCGCCCCATTCCGCGGGTTCGACGGTTCCGGTCCGCGGCGGATTCGAAGGGACAGCGACTCCGCCAGGTTCCCGCAATCCGAGGAATGCCGCCGTCCCGGCCGCGAGCACGAGTACGGCTCCCAGTGCCGCGAGGCTCAGCACCCGTCGGCGCGACCGCCGCCCGGGCGGCCCGGCCACCGCCCCACCGGCCAATGCCACCTGTGCCGCCGCCGCCAGCTCACCGCATTCGGCGAATCTGTCCCCCGGATTCTTGGCCAGGGCGCGCGCGATCACCGCGTCGAAACCCGCGGGCAGCCGCGGATTCCGGGCGGTCGGACGTGGTGGCGGCTCGTTCAGATGCGCGTACATGACCGCGCCGACCGTGTCCCGGGGGAACAGCGGTGACCCGGTGAGCAGGTGGTACAGCGTGCAGCCGAGCGAGTACACATCCGCCCGGCGATCGGTCCGCCCGCCCCGCAGCTGCTCCGGCGCCGCATACGCGAGCGTGCCCGCCACGCCCGCCGAGCGGGAGTCGACCGTCGAATCCGTTGCCGCGCGCGCGATTCCGAAGTCGGTGACGAACACCCGATCCGGACCGTCGGCACGTTCGTCCACGAGAATATTGGCGGGCTTCACATCCCGGTGCAGCAGTCCGGCCCGGTGGATCTCGTCGAGCCCCTGCGCCGCCTCGGACACAATGTGCACCACCCGCTCGGGTCGGAGCGCCTCGCGCCCCCGCGCGATCAACTCCTCCAGGTCGACGCCGTCCACATACCGCATGGCAATCCACAGCAGATCGCCCTCTTCGCCCCGGTCCCGCACCGTCACCAGGTTCGGATGATCCAGCCACGCAGCGATTTCCGCCTCCCGCAGAAACCGATCCCGGAACTCCGCGTCCCGGACCCGGCCATCTCCCAGCACCTTGAGCGCATCCTTGCGCGGCAATCGCGGATGCTGCGCCAGATACACCGCACCCATCCCACCGGCGCCCAGTTTGCGCTCGATCTGGTACCCCGCGAATGTCGTACCTTCGGCGAATTCCACCCAACCCTCCCCGGATTCGACCGAATTTCACCTTACGCCGCACAGACGAAACCGGACGCCCGATTCGCTCAGCATCGAAGGATCCGCGGCGGCCGCGGCGGGCTCGATGCGACCGCCGCGACCACTGCTCACCTGGCCACCGAAGGCGACCGGCCGCGCTCAGGAAGGTTGCTGCTGTGCGGTGAACATATCGGCCAGTTGCTCCGGAGCATCGCCGCCGAACAGGCTCTCCATCAGAATGCCGGTCCCCGTGAGGGTTTCGGTGGTGCGGGTGAACATGGCGGACTCATACTCGGCGAGGGCGGCCTCCAGATCGCCGGGGTGCGCGGCGAGAGCCTTGCCAAGTTCGGCGCCATCGAGCATGGCCAGATTGGCGCCTTCGCCGTTCGCGATCGCGTGGTGGGCGGCATCGCCGAGCAGGGTCACGCCCGGCACCCGATCCCAGCGGAGGCCGACCGGCAGGGCATAGAGCGGGCGCAGCACCGGCGCGGTATCGCTCTCGGTGATCAGCGCGGTGAGTTCCGGTGCCCAGCCGTCGAATTCCCGCGCGAGCCGCCCGGTCGCCGCGGCGACATCGGTGAAATCGATGGCGTCGAACCAATCCAGCGGCCGGTCGAGCACCACGTAGGTGTGCAGGGTATCGCCCTTCTCCCGATGCGCATGGATCTCGTTGCCCGAGGCGGGCACCATCAGCGAACCCCCACCGACCACCCGCGCGGCCGCCGGATGGCGAGTATCGGCCTCGAACAGGTACATCTCCACCAGCGACGAGCCACTGTATTCCGGTGTGGCAGTGGTCAACAACGGCCGCACCCGTGACCACGCCCCATCCGCCCCCACCAGCACGCTGGCGGTCACGGTCCCGCCACCGACGAAACTCACCTCGTGCCGCCCATCACCGAGCGCACGAACCCCACCGACCTTGCACCCCCACCGCACGATCCCCTCCGGCAGCGAATCGAGCAGCAGCTGCCGCAGATCCCCCCGCTGCACCTCGGGCCGTCCCCCCATCACGTCATCGGCCTTCTCGAACACGACATTCCCGTTCGGCTCCAGAATCCACATGGCTTGCCGCCCCTCCAGCACCAGCCCCCCGAACTCCTCCATCAACCCCGCCGCCTCGACCGCGAGCTGCCCGTTGTAGTCATGAATATCGAGCATCCCGCCCTGCCCTCGCGCGGTAGGCCCCGACTCCCCCTCGTACACCGTGCAAGGAACCCCGTGCACAGACAACACCCGAGCCAGCATGAGTCCGCCGAGCCCGCCACCGATAATCGTCACTGAATTGGTCATGCCACCGACCCTGCCGACCCCCGATTGCACCACCCTTGCGCCCGGCTTACATCCGCATGCGTCCCACTGTGACGCCGAGATCCACTGTGGCTCAGGCCATTCGCTGGCGCGGCGTGCTGGACCGAATGGGGTGCACCCATCCACGAAGAAGGGGCGCGCTTCCGGATGGAAGCGCGCCCCTTCGGTTTTCGTGTCTTACAGGTACTGGCCGGTGTTCGACTCGGTGTCGATGGCGCGGCTGGCGGAGGCGTTCTTACCCGTCACCAGGGTGCGGATGTAGACGATGCGCTCGCCCTTCTTGCCCGAGATGCGGGCCCAGTCATCGGGATTCGTGGTGTTGGGCAGGTCCTCGTTCTCGGAGAACTCGTCCACGATGGAATCGTAGAGATGCTGGATGCGCAGGCCCAGGTTGCCGGTCTCGAGGACGGCCTTGATGGCGTACTTCTTGGCCCGGTCCACGATGTTCTGGATCATGGCGCCGGAGTTGAAGTCCTTGAAGTACAGGACTTCCTTGTCACCATTGGCGTAGGTGACCTCCAGGAAGCGGTTGTCCTCGCTCTCGGCGTACATGCGGTCCACCACGCGTTCGATGGTGGCCTGCACGCACTTGCCGCGGTCGTTATCGAATTCCTGCAGGTCTTCGGCGTGCAGGGGCAGGGTTTCGGTCAGGTACTTGGAGAAGATGTCCTGGGCGGCCTCGGCGTCGGGGCGCTCGATCTTGATCTTCACATCGAGGCGTCCGGGACGCAGGATGGCCGGGTCGATCATGTCCTCGCGGTTGGAGGCGCCGATGACGATGACATTCTCCAGCCCCTCGACACCGTCGATCTCCGAGAGCAGCTGCGGGACCACGGTGGTCTCCACATCCGACGACACGCCCGAACCGCGGGTGCGGAAGATCGAGTCCATCTCGTCGAAAAACACGATCACCGGGGTGCCTTCGCTGGCCTTCTCACGCGCCCGCTGGAAGATGATCCGAATATGGCGCTCGGTCTCACCCACGAACTTGTTGAGCAGCTCGGGACCCTTGATATTGAGGAAGAAGGACTTGGCCTCCTTGGCATCCTCACCGCGCGCCTCGGCGATCTTCTTGGCGAGGGAATTCGCGACGGCCTTGGCGATGAGCGTCTTACCGCATCCGGGCGGACCGTAGAGCAGCACGCCCTTGGGGGGCCGCAGCGCGTATTCGCGGAACAGATCCTTATGCAGGAACGGCAGTTCCACCGCGTCGCGGATCTGCTCGATCTGCCGCGACAGGCCGCCGATGTCGTGGTAGTCGACATCCGGCACTTCCTCGAGCACGAGGTCCTCGACCTCGGCCTTGGGAATCCGCTCGAAGGCGAATCCGGCTTTGGTGTCGACCAGCAGCGAATCACCCGGCCGCAGTTTGCGAATCGGGCGGTCCGGATCTTCCAGATCATCGGCGTCGACGAGCTCCGACAGGGGACCGGCGAGCCAGACCACCCTCTCCTCGTCCGCATGCCCGACGACCAGCGCGCGGTGCCCGTCGTCGAGAATCTCGCGCAGCGTGCCGATTTCACCGATCTGATCGAAAAGTCCGGCCTCCACCACGGTGAGCGCTTCGTTCAGGCGAACGGTCTGCCCGTAGGTGAGGGTGGACGTATCGATATTCGGTGAGCACGTCAGTCGCATCTTGCGCCCGGAAGTGAACACATCGACCGTCTGATCGTCATACGCACCGATCAGGACGCCGTAACCGCTCGGTGGCTGGCCGAGCCGGTCGACTTCCTCGCGCAGGGCGACGAGTTGCTGCCGCGCCTCCTTGAGGGTGTCCATCAACTTGGTGTTGCGAATTGTCAGCGAATCGATGCGCGCTTCCAATTCCCGTGTGCGATCCGGCGAGTCGGCGAGTTGCCTCCGGAGTGCAGCCGCCTCGGCACGTACGGCCTCGAGTTCCGTCCAGGCTGCCGAATCCGAATGTTCGATGGGGCTCATGATGCTGCTCCTCCCAGTCCCGGTCTATCAACGCTACCGGGCGATAACCGTTCTCGCTTTCCGACATGGTTTCGTCGTGATCACATCTAGGCTGCGGCTCACGGGCCGAACCAGCATGTTAGCCTGCCCTAACCTGTTTCCGGCGAGTTAACCGCCGGCCGAGCCGAAAGGGTGCCGTTGATGCTCCTTCCCACCAGTCGGACTCCTGGTATGCGCAACGTCACGCGGACGCTTCGTGTTTCCGTGGCTATCGCCGCAGCGGCGGTCGCCGCTACCGCAACCTTGACCGGTTGCAGTGGCGACGACAAGAACAATTCCACCGAGTCGGCCACTTCCGCCAGCACTTCGGCACAACAGGCCGCCGCGCCCGCGCCCACCGCGGCCGAACTGCAGGGTGTGCTGACCGCCTTCGCCGATCCCGCGAAACCGGCCGCTGACAAGGCAAAACTCGTCGTGGACGGCGATAAGCGGGTGGCACTGATCGAGACCATGAACAAGGGCCTGGCGAACTATCAGGTCACCTTCGCGGTGGGCGAGGTCAAGGCCGACGGAACCAAGGCCGACGCCAAGGTGTCAGTCACCTCACCGCACGGCACCATGCCCGACGTCCCCATGAGCTTCGCCTACGCCGACGGCGCGTGGAAGCTCTCCGACGCGGGCGCCTGCACCATCCTGGGCATGGCGTGCGCGGCCTGCCAGCCGTAGTTCCATAGCTCTGCGGTAATACCGGATCGATACGAAAGGCACGGCTGTTCATGCTCGCTCGTTCTGTTCGCCTGTCCCTGGCCACCCTGGGCGCGGTCGCCGCGCTGACCTCCGGCGCGGGGCTCGCCGCCGCCGCGCCCGCGCCGTCCCCGGAGCAGTTGCAGTCGACGCTCGACCGTTTCACCGATCCGGGCGTACCGACCGGGGACAAGACGCAACTGATGGTCGGCGGTGACCAGCGCTCGAGCAATATCGACACCATGACCCAGAAACTGGGCGGCTACGGCCACATCGGCTGGGGCGTGTCGGATATCCGGGTCGACGGCGAGACCGCCAATGCCTCCGTGGCTATCTCCTCGCCACACGGCACCATGCCGGGCGTGCCGATGACCTGGCAATACGTGGACGGCGAGTGGAAGCTCTCGGAAGCCACCGGCTGCACGATCCTCAGTCTGGGCAAAGCGCCCTGCTGATTCCGCACGGCAGTACGACGACGAAACCCCGCCACCGTCCGGTGGCGGGGTTTCGTGTTTCTCACACCTCCGCCGCTTAGCAACTTCGGCTGACTAAACCTCGATTAGTCAACTACGGTTGCTTACATGGCTGCTCTGGAAATCCCCGATTCGACCGATCCCGCCGGACGCCTGGCCGCCGTTGTCGCCTTGCGGCGCTTGGCGGATCGGCTCGAGGACGTCGCGGTGGAAGAGGCCATGCGGTCCGGCTGGATCTGGCCGCAGGTCGCCGAGGCGCTCGGGGTCACCCGCCAGGCGGTGCACAAGAAACACGCCAAGCGGCTCATTACCGCGGGCGTCACGCTGAGGAGGCGCTGATATGCCGATATTCGGCAAGCACGACGAATTCCAGACCTATCTGGGCGCGGTCGTCGAACACGCCGGGCTGGCGGCGCAACAGGACGGGTCGGCGGCCATCGAGGCCCAGCATCTACTACTCGGCATCGCCGCCCAGGTCGGCACCAAACCGCAGGGCATCCTGGCCGCGGCCGGACTCGACCACGCAGGCATCCAGGCGGCGCTGGAGCGGGAATTCGAACAGAGTCTCGCGGTGGCGGGGGTCGCGCTGGGCGCGGCCGAATTGCCCGAGCCCGTAGCGCGTCGGGGGCGCGCGTCGAGCCTGGGCGCCACCGGCAAGCTCGTCTTCGAACGCATGATGACCTCGAACGCCAAGAGCGATATGCGCCAGGCGCACGTGCTGCTGGCGATCCTGCGGGCGGAGGTCGGAACCGTGCCGCGCGCACTCGCGGCCGCCGGGGTGGACCGCAATGAACTGATCGACCGAGTCCGGGCCACGCTCGGCGCATAGAAGCAGGGAAACCATGGGATTCAGTTCGACGCCGCGCACCCACGTCATGGCCGTGTCGACGGTGAGTGATAACGACGGGTTCTGGAATGCCCTGAAGCAGGCCCACCCCCCGGCTGCCCAAGGGCGCCAAGTGGACCCTCGCCGTCTCCAGCACCGATGGGACCAGAGCGGTGAACGTCATCGCACACGACTCGGTCGAGTCGGTATCGGCCTTCCTGGAGGAACACGCCGGAAGCTTCGCCGACACCGAGTATTTCGAGGCCGATGCCGCCAATGCGGTCGGATTGGCCAAGTAGGCCGACGATGTTCGATCTCGACAGTGTTCGCGGCCGACTGGCCGAACTCCTTGCGGAGTACCGGATTCCGAGTGCCGCCCTCGGCGTACTACATGAGGGCCGGGTGACCGAACTGGCGGTCGGCATCAAGGATGTGACGACCCGTGAACCGGCGACCACCGACACCATCTATCAGTGCGGTTCCATGACCAAGACGTGGACCACGCTGGCCGTCATGCAGCTGGTCGATGCGGGCGTGGTCGATCTCGGCGCCCCGGTGCGCACCCATCTGCCGGAGTTCACCGTCGCCGATCCCAATGTGGCCGCGGCGGTCACGCCTCGTCAGCTGCTCAATCACACCAACGGGATCGAGGAGGCGTTCGGCGATCCCGGCGCGGACGAGGATGTCTACGCGCGCATGGTCGCCGCCATCGCCGATGCGCCACAGGTGTTCCCGCTCGGCCACACGCACGGCTACAGTGCGGCGCTGGGTTATGCGATCCTCGGCCGCATCCTGGAGGTCGCCGACGGCGAGCCCTGGCACGAGATCATGCGCACTCGCTTGTTCGGGCCGCTCGGCCAAGCCGACACCAGCTGCCGTCCCGAGGATGTCGAAACAGCCCGGGCCGCCACTGGGCATGTGCTGCGCTCCCTCGACGAGGGACCGATCGTCACACCGGTGGATCACCTGCCGCGTGCCTTCGGCCCCGGCGGCGCGGTGAACTCGACGGTGCGCGATGTGCTCGCACTGGCCCAGATCTTCCTCGACGGCGGACGCGGGCCGGACGGAACGCGCATCGTCTCCGAGGCGGCCGTCCGGGAAATGATGAACTCCCGTGTCCCCCTGCCAGATCCGTACATGTTCGGCCCGGAGTGGGCGCTCGGGCTCATCGTCTGCGATTGGCACGGAGAGACCGTCTACGCCACGGACGGCAGCACCATCGGCCAGAACGCGCGGCTGCGAATCCTGCCGGATCGCAATCTGGCCGTCACCCTGCTGACCAACGGCAGCCCGCGAGAACCCTTCTACAAGAAGGTCTTCGAGATCATCCTGAGCGATCTCGGCGCACCGAATGTGCCGGAACCGCCGCGACCGGATCCAGCGCTACGGCTCGACCCAGCCAGGTACGTGGGCACCTACGCCCGCCCCGACACCCACTTCGAGGTGACGGCGGCGGACGGAAACCTCTCGCTGACCCTGTTCCTGAATCCGATGCACGCCCAATTCCTGGGCAAGCCGAACCGAATCGTCCACCGGCTGCTTCCACTGAGCGAAACCCATTTCCTACTCGAGTCCGACGACCCACGCGACGACCCCCAGACCGTCGCCCTCTACGACTTCCAGAACGGGCGGGCGCGCTATCTGCACACGAATTCCCGTGTGCACCCCCGCGCCTGAACACCAGCGCTCCGCCACGACGTCGAGAATAGTGTCCGGCGCAGCTGAGCGTCGTTGTGTTCAGCTACGGGGACGCGACGTCCGGGACGGGGACCGGCTGGGAGCCTTTGGCCAGTGATTCCGCGCCCGCCACGCCGACCAAGGAAGCTGCGACGGCAGCGCGGACCGGGATGAGCGGGGGTGCGCCATCTTCAACGGTGGCGCGGAAGCCTTCCAGAAGCGCGACGGTTCCCTCGGCAATGCGGTCGACGGGTTCACCGTCGACGAGGTGCGGCGTCGGGGTGCGCTCGATTTCGTGTGGGCTTCCGTCGGGCTGGGCCCAGCCCTCCCGGCGGACTCGGACCGACCAGGCGGATTAGTCTGTGGCGCGGATGGATTCGGCGGTGCCGTGCGCACCTCGGACGGAGACCCAACTCCAGTGGCTGGCGGTCTCACCGGCCAGGAAACCGTGCCGGGTGACGGCGAGCGCGCCTGAGGACAGGCGGATCGTCATGAGCGCGGCCACGGGGCGCGCGGTGTCGGGACCGATCGGGAGGGCCGTGACCTCCACGGGCCAGGCGCCGGTGAGCGCCAGCACCGGCGACACGCTGTGGGTGCAGTAGGCCGTGGCGGCGATCCGGCCGCGCCAGTGCTCCGGATCGCCGATCATGGCGGCGGTTTCCGCTGGCGAGGAACTGTGCAGGTACTCGGCCTCGAGGTACTCGACGTCCCCGAGCTCACCGGCCGCGACGGCGGCCGCGATCACCCGGACGTGCGGATGGAACACATAGTTCTCGGCGAAAGAGTATGTCGCCGTGGATGACTCCGCCGCCGCGATGAGCGCGCGCCCCTCCGCCTCGCTGACGCAGGCCGCCGTCTCCGACAGCACGTGCACGCCCCGCTCCAGGAAGGCGATGGCCAGGGGTGCGTGCTGGTCGAAATCATTGGCCAGCACCACCCCGTCCAGTCCGGCCTCGAGCAACGCCGTCCACTCCCCCGTCGCCCGGGCCGCCGGGAACTCCGCCCGCGCGGCCGCCAGCAGCTCCGGATCGCGATCGCAGATCATCGCCACGTCGATCCCGATCCGGTGCGCCAGCCGGGCCATGTACAGCCCGCGTATCAACCCCACGACTCCGATTCGCATACGGCCACCCTGACCCACGAATCATTGCCCTGGCAAACGATTTTCGCTTGCGCTAGCCCTTCGAGGGTCGTCGCTGCGGGCGCGGGGCGGTGACGCCGTCGGCGAGGCGGCGGGCGCTGACCAGGAAGGCGGTGTGGCCCTGCATGCGGTGTTCGGGGCGGACGGCGAGGCCGACGACGTGCCAGCCGCGGACCATGGATTCCCAGGCACGGGGTTCGGTCCAGCAGCCTTGGCGGCGGAGGTGCTCGACGACTTCGGACATCTGGGTGGTGGTGGCGACGTAGACCATGAGGACGCCGCCGGGAATCAGGGCCTTGGAGACGGCGTCGAGGGTGTCCCAGGGCTTGAGCATGTCGAGGATGACGCGGTCGACCTGCTCGCCGGAGTATTCGGCGACGTCGCCGAGGGTGAGTTCCCAGTTGTCGGGGCGTTCGCCGAAGAAGTGCTCGACATTCTTGACGGCGTGTTCGGCGTGATCCTCGCGGATCTCCCAGGAGATGACCTTGCCCTCGGGGCCGACGGCGCGCAGCAGCGAGCAGGTGAGGGCGCCGGAGCCCGCGCCCGCTTCCAGGACCTTGGCGCCGGGGAAGATATCGCCCTCGTGCACGATCTGGGCGGCGTCCTTGGGGTAGATGACCGCGGCGCCCCGCGGCATGGACAGCACGTAGTCGGTGAGCAGCGGACGCAGCGCCAGATACGGGGTGTTCTTGGCCGAGGTCACCACGCAGCCCTCGTCCGCGCCGATGAGATCGTCGTGGGCGATGGGTCCGGCGTGCGTGTGGAAGAACGCGCCCGCCTCGAGGATCACCGTGAACTTGCGTCCCTTGGCGTCGGTCAGCTGTACCCGGTCACCCACCTGGAAGGGGCCGGTCGGTCTGGCCGTCATGAATCTCCGTTCCGTACGTCGCTGCGAAATTGCTGCTTCGATGTGTTTCACACCTTGTCGGTGCCGGCGTCTAGCCTGCCAGGTATGTCGGTTCCCGCTATCACTACCCCGGACGACGCGGGCGCCGTCGGCCCGCCCGAGCCCGAGCGGCGGCGTCGGCTGGCGTTGTCTCCTTCGCGGGCAATCGATTTCAAGCAGTGCCCGTTGAAGTATCGGCTGCGGGCCATCGACAAGATCCCGGAACCGCCCTCGCGCATGGCGGTGCGCGGCACGATGGTGCATGCGGTGCTGGAGGCCCTGTTCGGGCTGCCCGCGGGTGAGCGGGATCTCGAGCATGCGGCGACCTTGATCGAGCCCGCCTGGGCGCGGCTGCTCGAGGAGCGGCCGGAGATCGCCGACCTGGTGTCCGGCGCGGATCTGGAGACCTTCCTCGGCGAGGTGCGCGAGTTCGTCGGCGTGTACTTCGGTCTGGAGGATCCGACCGGATTCGAGCCGGAGTCCCTGGAAGCCCTCATCGAAACCGAATCGCCCGACGGCGTGCCGCTGCGCGGTTTCGTCGACCGCATCGACCGCACGCCCAGCGGTGAAGTGCGCATCGTCGACTACAAGACCGGCCGCGCGCCCACCCCCGCCTACGAGACGCGCGCCCTGTTCCAGCTGAAGTTCTACGCGCTGGTCCTGCTGCGCACCCTCGGCGCGGCCCCGGCCCAACTGCGGCTCATGTACCTGGCCGACGCCCAGATCCTCACCTATGAGCCCGACGCCGACGAACTGCTGCGCTTCGAGCGCATCGTCACCGCACTGTGGGAAGCCATCACGACCGCCGTCGAGACCAAGAACTTCCCGCCGAGCCGCAGCTGGATGTGCGAGTACTGCCAGTACAAGGCGCTGTGCCCCGAATTCGGCGGCACCCCACCGCCTTTCCCCGAGCAGCTGCCCGTTCTGGACCCCACCGAGCCCTGACCGCTAGATGCCCGGGTCGTCCAGGATGCGCAGAGCCGTGTGCAGGTCGGCGCGGTCGTCGAGGCGGGTGAGGTCGCGGCCGGTGAGTTTCTCGATGCGCTCGATCCGGTAGCGGACCGTATTCACGTGCAGGTGCAGGGCTTCCGCGGTGAGCGTCCAGGAGCCGTTGTGGCGCAGGAAGGTCGTCAGGGTGGTGCGCAGTTCCGCGCGCGCGGCCTCGGGCTCGCGTAGTGCGCCCAGCACCCGCTCGGCGAAACCCGCGCGCACCGGATGCGGCACTCCGGCCAGGAGTTCGGTGAGGTTGGTGAGGTCCGCGGTGGTGGTGACCGGGCGGGCCAGGTGCGCACCGGCCCGGCAGGCGTGCCCGGCGCGCACGAGGCTCTCGCTCAGTTCGGACGCGCTGGCGCCCGGTGTGCCGACACCGATGTGCAGCTCCCGTTCCGGATCCGCCGATCGGATGAGTTCGTGGCGGGCCTGCAAGCGCGCCAGCAGATTCGCCTGCTCGCGCACGACCGCGACCGCCTGCCCGCCGTAGGTCCCGGCCACCACCGGCGCATCGGTGAGGGGCGCGAGCAGCTCCCGCAGCGCGGCGACCGCGGCGGCGGGACGGTGCGGTGCGGTCATGGCCGTGACCACCCGATGCGGTCCCGGCCCGAGCGAGCGCAATACCGCTGTGCAGGAGGGGTTTTCGATATCACCGGCTTCCAGGTGCGGCAGCAGGTCGAGGGCCGCGCGCTGTTGTCGGTCGTGCTCCTCTGCGGCCGAATCCCGGTAGTACCGCAGCATTTCCGCGACCTCGCGCAGGAGCCGCGGCGGCGCCTGCGGTCCCGGCAGCCGCAGATACCACCCGTCGTAGGCCGAATCCGGGGATCCCACCGGATGATTCGCGCGATCACCCTGGAGCAGGCTGCGGACAGTGGTCTCCGGATCCTGGACCAGCGCCGTCGCGGATCGGGCAATGGTGCGGCCGCTCGCGGTGACCAGCGCGCACGGCAGCCCGCCCAGATGCACGGAGATACGGTCCAGCACCGCGCCGGGGGTGGCGCGGTCGCGAATCAGCCGTTCCAGCCCGCGCCGCACATGATCGGGCAGGGACGAGCGCGGCGATGCCGTCAGTTTTCCCCAGCGTCGCAGGTAGATCTCGTCGGTAATGCTGCGGAAGGTCGTTGCCGCGGGCACGGCGGCCAGCACGATCCCGTGGTCCCGGCAGGAATTCACGATCTCCTCGGGCAGCCCGCGGTGCCGCGCCGTCCCGGCCAGCAGGGCCACGGCCCCGGCCTGCCGCAGCGCCCCCGTGAACCGGTCGGCGCGCTGCCTGCCGCCGCGCTGGGTCCACCAGACCAGCCCGCTCAGCACCACTTCGCCCGGCTGCACATAGTCGGCCGGGTCCAGCAGATCGGTAGCGGTCACCCCGCCGATCTCCTGACGCAGCAGCGCCGGTTCACCCCACACCAGATCGAGCCCGAGGGTTTCCAGCCGAACCAGGTCGTCCACCTGCATGATGCACCTCTCCCGTTGCGGTTCCCCAGTGACAGCCCTTTCCGCATCGTAAGCCGGGGCAATGATCGAGGGCATTGTGTGATCAGCCGAGAAACCTTGCGGGACTGGAGGATTCTCCAGAGCAAACACCGATGCCCCTAGGGCGCGACGCCATAGAAACGCGAAGAGCGGCCCGGCGTGTGAACACCGGGCCGCTCTCGGCGGAATCATGGGATGGTCAGCGGATTCAGAAGGCCCGGCAGGACCGGATATCGGTGGCCAGGATGGCCTTCGCGCCGATATCGGCGAGCTGATCCATGAGCTCGTTGCCGTTCTTGCGCGGGACCAGGGCGCGCACGGCGACCCAATCCGGATCCGTGAGCGGGGAGACCGTCGGCGACTCCAGGCCCGGGGTGATCCGGACCGCGGCGTCGAGGAGCTCCTTGGGGCAGTCGTAGTCGAGCATCAGGTACTGCTGGGCGAAGACCACGCCCTGGATACGGGCCACCAGCTGATTGCGCGCCTTGTCCTTCTGATCCGCGCCTGCGGCCTCGATGAGCACGCCCTCGGAATCGCAGAGGCTCTCGCCGAAGGCCACCAGATTGTGCTGGCGCAGGGTGCGGCCGGAGCCGACCACATCGGCGATGGCATCGGCCACGCCGAGCTGGATGGAGATCTCCACCGCACCGTCGAGGCGGATGACCTCGGCCTGGATGCCGCGCTGCTGGAGATCGGCGAGGACCAGATTCGGGTACGAGGTGGCGATGCGCTTGTCGTAGAGATCCTCGACCTTCCAGTCGCGGCCCGCAGGGGCGGCGTAGCGGAAGGAGGAGCGGCCGAAGCCCAGCGCCAGGCGCTCCTGCACGGGCGCGCCGGAGTCGAGGGCCAGATCGCGGCCGGTAATGCCGAGATCCAGTTCGCCGGAGCCGACGTAGATGGCAATGTCCTTGGGGCGCAAGAAGTAGAACTCGACCTGGTTGGCCGGGTCGAGCACGCTCAGCTCGCGGGAGTCGGTGCGCTTGCGGTAGCCCGCCTCGGAGAGGATGGCGACGGCGGATTCGGAGAGCGCGCCCTTATTGGGGACGGCGACGCGAAGCATAGGGGGTCCTTTCGGGACGGGTCGGAGGACGATCGGTCGGTGGTCGCGAGGGATTCGGTCGCACCACGCTGGCCGCACTGTCGGCGCGGTGGCCGAAGAACCGGCGCGTCACAGATGTCGGTAAACGTCCTCGAGCCGCAGTCCGCGGCCCACCATCAGAACCTGCACCCAATACAAGAGCTGGGAGATTTCCTCCGCGAGGGATTCGTCGCTTTCGTGCTCGGCGGCGAGCCACACCTCACCGGCCTCCTCGAGCACCTTCTTGCCCTGCGCATGCACACCGGCGTCCAGGGCGGCGACGGTGCCGGAACCTTCCGGACGATTGACGGCACGATCCTGCAGCTCGGCGAACAGGGCTTCGAAAGATTTCACGGTGAGACATTCTCGCACACGGTGCCTATTTGCCTCCGCTTCGCTCCGGCTGTTCGCGGCCCTCGAAGCCCCGGTCTTCCCTCCTCCGCTCCTCCGCTTCGCTCCCCCGCTCCGTCAGTCCAGACCGGGGCGGGCCGCGAACCTGAACGGTTTGATCCACCCGGGTTGCCCCGGGTTCCCTATGGCTGGAACACTCCAGCCTGACTGCTATGCCATGGCGAAGCGGAGAAGGGCCTGCATATCGCCCTGTTTGATCTTGCCCTTGCGGTCGAGGACCTCGAGCTGCCAGTTCGGTCCGGAGCGGAAGGCGCGGGCGATGGCATTGGCATTGTCGGCGCCGAGCAGGGACGGCCAGATGTCGGCGACCTGCTGGGTGCTGCCGCCGGTGGCGTCGTAGATCTTGAAGGAGATGTTGTTGGCCTTCTCGAAGCTCGAGCCCTTCTTGAAGGCGGCGGCGACGAAGATGACCGCGTCGATGGCCTGCGGCACATTGGCGAAGGTCACGTGCACGGTCTCGTCATCGCCGGAGGCGGCGCCGGTCTGCTCGTCGCCGGTGTGCACCACCGAACTATTGCCGAGGGGATCGAGCGAGTCGAGTCCGGCGAAGCGCACGGGTTCGGCGCCCTGCATGAGGATGGCGACCAGATCCAGGTCGACGCCCTTCTTGCGGCGGGCGAGGCCGAGCACCCCACCGCTCGCACCGGAGGACGGGTCCCAGCTGACGCCCACACTCATCTTGGTGATCCCACCGAGATCCGCTGCGCCATCTTCTTTCCGAAGCGTAATCACGGTTGCCAGACTACCGGCGTTTGCGGATCGCGGTGGGGTGCACAGCTTTAACGAATGGTTTCGATCACACTGCCAGCAGTTCCGCCAGTTCGGCCACCGCGCCGCGCAGCTGCGCGGCGAAGCTGTGCATTTGCTCGGCAACCGATTTCGGGGTGGCGAGGTAGAGGTTCCACCGGTCGGGCAGGAGGACGTAGGCGACGCCGATGCATCGCTGACTGGTCGAGCCGAAACCGAAGTAGGAGATGTTCACCGAGGGGGCGGAACTGGTGCTCAGATAGTCGTCGCGGGCGATCTGCCAGCCGGGGCTGTCGTAGAAGGCCATCGGGCCCTCGGCATGCAGTTGCGCGCCGCGGCGGCGCTGAATGAGTTGCAGTTCCCACAAATGCTGTTCGGGCGCTTCGCCGCGCTGGCACTCCTGGGCGCGCTGCACATGCGCGGCGGCGGCCGCCTGCACCGCGGCGCGTTTGCGGTCGTCGTCGGCGTCCGGATCGGCCATGGTGGCGACGAAGTCCAGGATCTCCGGGGTCACCACGCGCATGGCCTCGGTGCGGCCGTTGCGGAATTGGCGGGTGGCGATGGATTCGTAGGTCGCGCCGGTCAGCCCCTTGCTGCGCTTGTGGGCGAGCTGATAGCTGAGCTGAGCGAAGGCATCCGGTGAGATGCCCAGCTTCTTGATGCGGCCGGTGCCGAAATCGAAAGAGACACAGCTGGTGGCGTTCTCGGCCGCGTACTGGGCGAAGGACGCCGCGGCCGAGGCGACCACGGATTTCTGCTCGGCGTCGAGGGTGAATTCGATGGGCTCGGTGGCGGGCAGACCCTGCGGCTGCGCGCCGGATTGCGCCGCGTGCTCGGTGACCGGGGATTCCAGCAGCGCGTCCACGAAGGACAGGATGGTGGCGCCGTCCAGTCCGCAGTGTTCGACATTGATGCCCGCGCCGCCGTCGGCGAAGACGATGAACGAGACGGCCTTGTCGAACCAGCGGTTGCCGCTGTCGCCGTGCAGGAGTTGATCGCAGGCGTGCAGGGTGTCGCGGGGTGCGAAGTCCTCCAGGCAGATACAGAACAGCGCGGTCTCGACGGTGTCGAGGGCGGCGCATTGGCGGTGCGCAGGTCGGCGTAGACCGGGGCCCAGTCCACGCGGGCCAGGGTGGTGAGGTGCCCGGGCGCGGAGTTGGTGGCGGCGCGTCTGGCACCGGCCTTCATGACCGCGCGCAAGCCGTCGGTGAGGTCCTCGTGGGTGTGCGGGACGCCGTTCGGCCCGATGGCGTCCATGCGGAACATATTGCCGCGGTAGAAGACGACAATGTGCCGCGCCTGCGACGGCCCGGGCGACTCGGCGCTGTAGGGCACGCGGACGCTGTCCTGCGGGTCGCCCGGAATGCGGGTCTCGGAGAACAGGAACTTGTTCTGCGCCATGTTCAGTCGCTGACCGCGCTGCATGACCGGCGGAATCTCTTCCTTGTCCAGCCGCAGCTTGTAGTTCACCGCCGCGGTCGCGATGGCCGCGGCGCGCTCGGCCTGGTCGGCGCTCGTGGAGGCCGCCAGCACGGTGTCGTCGCGGAACAGGAAGAAGAAGTTGGCGTTCAACGCGATTCGATCACGCCGCCCCGGATAGCGCGACGGCCAGAACTCGTCGAGCCAGCTGCCCACGCCGGGCTCGGCGTCGAAGCGCTGCAGATCGGCGTGCAGGGTGCGCGCCGGGCTGTCGGGGCGCAGCAGATCCGCGACGGTCGCCGCGGTCGCGGCGTACTCGGCGTCGGTCAACAGCGGTGCGCACCAGTGCAGGAAACGCGTGCAGCTCTCCTCCAGGGTGGGCAGCGGCACCCGCGGCAGCTGCTCGTCGTGGGCGAAGGTCCGTTCGCTCAAGGGTGGTCCTCGTGGTCAGTGGATAGATTCGGCCGGGACAGATAGAGCTGGGCGTAGAGCCAGCCGTCGGATTCGAGTCCGGCGGGGTCGATACCGCCCGCTTCCAGGGTTTGCAGGACCTGGGCCTGTTCATCGGGAGAGGCGAAGCGGCGCTGCCGGAATGCGCCGGGAGCGCGTTCGGTACGGTAGCCGAGAACGGCCAGGCGCGCGGCAATGGAACATGCGCAGCACGAAATGCGCCATCCACGGCAGTTTTCCGCCGTGCGCCCGCGCCACTCGCAGCAGGGTGCGGTCGGTGATGTAGCCGACGCAGCCGGTGGAGACGACCAGATCGGCGGTGGCCAGCACCCGGCGCTGCGATTCGGTGGGGTCGGCGGTCTCCAGATCGGCGTGCACGGTGGCGTGCAGGAAGCCCGCGCCGCGGGCGTAGTCCAGGGCGGGGGCGTCCATGCCGATGAAGCGGACGCCGGGCAGGCGGTCGCGGCCCGCCAGCAGGGTGCGGTCGTGATCGACGAGATCGCCTGTGCCGCAATCGCGGTAGTGCTCGGCGAGTTCGGCCATGGTCATGTCCAGGCGCAGCAGGGCCGCGTTCACGCCGTAGGAGCAGCCGAGGTCCAGGACGGTGGGCGCGGCAATGCCGCTGGCGGCGCGGTGGTCGGCGATGAGCTTTTCGAAGTGCGGTTTGGCCAGCTCCGGAATCCGGTAGTCGAGTTCGGACATGCGCGCGTAGTACTCGCGCGGGTCGGGCCGATCGTAGATGTCGTCGAATGACGCTTTTCCGCCGCTGTGCAAGGAAACCGGCACGCTGGTCCTCTTTCAGTCGAGCAGACGGTCGCCGCGCACACCGCTCGCGGCGAGGTGGTCGGGCAGGACCCGGCCGAACAGTTGGCGGGTGCGCTCGGCGGTGCCGACCACGCCGGGGGTATCGCTGTAGGCGAAGATGGCCGAGTGGCGTTGTACCGCGCCGTCGACGGGGGCGACGCGGTGCAGGGAGAAACGGCCCTGGAACAGTTGCAGATCGCCGGGGCGTAGCTTGAGGCGGCGGATCAGCGGCTCACCGGCGCCGGTCAGGACCGCGCGCACATCCGCGAGATTCTCGGCGGTGCGGGAGCGGATATTCGGGCAGTACTCGAAGACCCCGCCGGATTCGGGTTCCTGGGTGAGCATGCTGACGGTGAACTCGTTGGTATCGAAATGCCAGGGGTGGGACATGCCGGGGGCGACCACATTCAAGCACAGCCCGGCCAGGGGGTCGGTGTATTCGTGCAGGTCGTCGAGGCCGAAGCAGTCGGCGACGAAACGCTGGAAGCGCGGGTCGGTGTAGAGGCGGTGGATGAGTGCCGCGCGGGGGATCAAATCCCTTGCCACGAAGGCGTTTCCGCGGTTCAGGACAATGCGGGCCGGATGGTCGGCGGGCAGGTCGGCGTCGAGGGGGATGTTATAGGCATTGACCTGTTCGACCGTGTAATAGGCGTGCGGCGCGAGGGTCACCCCTTCGGTGCGCAGGGTGGCGATGTCGTCGGCGCGAATGAAGCCGCGCAGGACGCAACAGCCGTCGGCGGCCAGTTCCGCGCGCGCCGCGGCGACGGCCGCCGCCCACGGTTCGCTCCCGGGGGCGTGCAGCGGATAGCGCGCGGTGTCCACGCCGGGCACCGGAGTGCTCGCGCCCCCGGTATCGCACGCGTTTGCCCGACCCCCTGTCGTAACCATGCCGACCATTCTGGCCATAAATTCCGGCGACACGCCCGGGATGATGCGCGATTGTGGATACTCACTTCTCCTGTGTGCCAAGAGATTTGATGTGACACAATGGGCGCGCGCAGTCTTGCGTCGCGAGCGCCGAACCGCTTGGCTTGAACCGGGCATATACCCCAAGATGCCGACTGCTCCGCGATAGCTCAGGATGCTCTACATGTCGTTCGTCAATGGTTCGGTGTCGTATTGGTTCCGGGAGACGGGCACGGTCGAACCCGGTGCGCCGCTGTCCGGGCACGCCCAAGCCGATGTGTGCATTGTCGGAGCCGGATACACCGGACTGTGGACGGCCTACTACCTGAAGCGGGCGCAACCGGATCTGCGGATCGTGATCCTGGAGCAGGAATTCGCGGGGTACGGGGCGTCCGGGCGCAATGGCGGCTGGGTTGTCGGGGAAATAGCGGGCTCGGCGCAGGCGTATGCGCGCACGCACGGCCGGGATGCGGCGGTGCGGTTGCAGCGGGCCATGTTCGACACCGTCGACGAGATCGTGCGTGTCGCGGGCGCGGAGGGGATCGACGCCGATCTGGTGAAGAGCGGGCAACTCACCGTCGCGCGCAATGCGGCACAGCAGCGGCGGCTGGGCGAAGCGATCGACCGTGCGCGCGCGTGGGGCTGGGGCGAGGCGGATCTGCGGGAGGTCGAACCCGAGGAGCGGATCCACATCGCGGGGACCACCGGCGCCTTGTTCACACCGCACTGCGCACGCTTGCAACCCGCGAAACTCGTACGCGGACTGGCGGATACGGTGCGCGCACTGGGCGTGCCCATTTACGAGAACACCACCGTGGACAGCATCCGCCCGCGCACGGCCTTCCACTCCGCGGCCGCCGTCACCGCCCGCGGCACCGTCACCGCCGACTACGTGCTGCGCGCCACCGAGGGTTTCACCGCCGCCTTCCCGGCCCACCATCGCGACTGGCTGCCCATGAACAGTTCCATGGTGGTCACCGAGCCCCTCCCCGATCACGTCTGGCGCGAAATCGGCTGGGCCGGAGCCGAACTCCTCGGCGACTTCGCCCACTACTACATGTACGCCCAGCGCACCGCCGACGGCCGCATCGCCTTCGGCGGGCGCGGCAAACCGTATCGCTTCGGCAGCCGCATCGACTCCGACGGCCGCACCCCGCGGTGGACCGTCGACGTCCTGCGGTCCATGCTCGCCGACTTCTTCCCCGCCACCGCCGAAATCCCCCTGGCCCACGCCTGGTCCGGCGTGCTGGCCGTGCCGCGCGACTGGTGCTCGACCGCCGTGGTCGACCACACCGGCGGCCTCGGCTACGCGGGCGGCTACACCGGTCACGGCGTGGCCGCCGCCAATCTCGCCGGTCGCACCCTGCGCGATCTGCTGTTGCGCCGCGACACCGAGCTCACCGCCCTCCCCTGGGTCGACCGGCACGTCCGCCGCTGGGAGCCCGAACCCCTGCGCTGGCTGGGCGTCCGCCTCATGTACTCCCTCTACCGCGCCGCCGACCACCGCGACGCCACCCTCGGCCGCACTTCGCGGATCGCCCGCCTGGCCGATTCGGTCTCCGGCCGCTGACCCGCCGCCACACCTGCAAGCACACTCGAAAACCGTGTCACTTTCGTTGTCCCCCAGGGCGGTTCATCCCGTTTCCAAGCCTCGTCGGTCCGGGTACACCGGTATGGAGAGGACAGCACCATGGATTCGAACCGCTCTTTCGACACCATTACCGGCGCCCTCGACCGCATCTCCGGCCCCGGCCGCCGCGGCGCCGCCTGGACCACCTACTTCTGCCCCGTCCACGAAGCCGACGGCCGCCGCCACCACCCCTCCCTGGGCGTCGTCTACAACCACCACCGCCACCGCACCGTCGTCAAATGCTTCGCGGGCTGCCCCGACGAAGCGGTCCTGCACCGCCTCGGCCTGACCATCCGCGACCTCTTCGACCACCCTCAGGTCCCGACGCTCCCCCGGCATCCCCGTCCCGCCCCGGAACCGACCCTGGCCGACCAGGCGATCCTCGCCGCCGGTCTATCCCTCGAGGTGCACAAACCGGACCTCGGCCACCGCATGGGCCGCCCCCGCCGCGTAGCCGTCTACACCTACCACTGGCCCGACGGCCGCCCCGCAGGCCGCGTAATCCGCGTCCATACCCCCCACCGCCACGGCCGCAAGAAATCCTTCTGGCAAGAACACCCCACCCCCTCCGGCTGGCGCCCCGGCGGCTTCCCCCACCTCCCCTACCGCCTCCCCCAACTCCGGTCCGCCCTCCACTCCCGCCACACCATCTACATCTGCGAAGGCGAAGCCGACGTCCACACCGCCACCCACGCCGGTCTCCCCGCCACCTGCAACGCAGGCGGCGCCCAATCCTGGCACCCCCACCACGCCACCTGGCTCGAAGGCGCACCCCGCGTCATCGTCATCGCCGACCGAGACGCCCCCGGCTACCGCCACGCCGCCCGAGTAGCCGATTCCCTCCACTCCCTCGTCCCCGACCTCCGCATCCTCCAACCCCGCGACGGCAAAGACCTCACCGACCACTGCAACGCGGGCCACCTCATCTCCGACCTCGACCCGGTCCCGATCCTCGACGCCCACTACCGCTCCCCCGTCGGCAGCTATCCGAACTCGCCACGCCGATCGAAACGGACAGCCTGTAACGCGCGTCCGCATCGACCCGAAACGCACTGCAGCACTGTGCATATGCAGTGGGGGTCAGCATGCGGAGGGCTGCACCCGGTCCGCGTGCGAATGCGCGAACCGTCGAAGGGTGAATGCCGTGACATCTCCGATCCTGTCCAAAGGCCAGACCATGCCCCTGCCGGACGATCTGGACCGTGTCGATGTGGTGATCGGCTGGACGGAAACGGAGATCGAGGTCGACGCCGAGGCGCTCCTGCTGGGCGCCGATCGGAAGGTTCGCAGCGACGGCGATCTCGTCTTCTACAACCAGCCGGAGTCCTCCGATGGTTCGGTGCGATTCCTGGGCACGAGCGCGATCGAAGAGGGGGCGCAGGCCCGGATCTCGATCGAGCTGGCCGCGGTTCCAGCGGACGTCCACATGATCGCGCTCGCGGGCAGCGTGCTCACCGGGACGTTCGGGCAGCTCGGCAAGATCGCGATGCGCGTCGTCGACGGCGCCGGGCACTCGCTGGCGGAATATCTGACAGCCGACGCCACGACCGAATCGGCATTCGTGTTCGGCGAGGTGTACCGCCGCAACGGCGTGTGGAAGATCCGGGCCGTGGGGCAGGTCTGGGATTCCGGATTGGCGGGAATGGCAACGGATTTCGGCGTCGAGGTCGACGGCGATGCCGATACCGAATCGACCGATCGGCCGGAACCGGTCACCCCGGCGATCGCGGCCGAGCCCGTCGATGCGCCGACGCCCGCCGCCGTGGAGGTCAGCACGTGCTCCCTCGTCGCCATCACACCGACCGAGAGGCTCGCAATGCCGCTGTTGCCGAGCAGCTCGCGGGTGACGGAGCATTCGAGGCCACCCTGCACATCCCCGACACCGCGGGCGATCTCATTGTTGTCGCCGATGTGCGAACGAACGAGATCCGCTGCCGCATCACGCTCGAAGCGCCGAACGAGGGAACTTCGGGGCGCCGACTGTCCTGGCTGCTCAAGCAGCTCCCCGAGGCGCCGGGCGAATTGCAGATCGGAGTGGCGTTCTCCGAGAAGGGAAATGAGACGTGTGAACTCCTCGCCGCGGTGCGCGCGGACTCGAAGGTCCTGACCGAGGGCCGAACCGGATCGATCGTCTCGTTCACCCTGGAGCAAGCCTTCCCCATGGGCAGTCGCAGATCCGGCACCGCCACCAGCTTCATCACCAGCGTGACGGAGGCGACCGACGCGTTCTACGGATCCGTTGTCCAGCCATTGCGCGGCTGGGTCCCGGCCGCCCCGAAGCAACCCGAACCGTCAGCCGACGACGCCGCACTCGTCACCGGCGCGTGATCCGGTCGGATCCGGAGCGATTCGCGTCCAATTCCGCGATCAGCGTCTTGGGCGCGACGGTTCGGTAGGCGTCTTCGATGATTTCGGCGATCTCCGACCAGTCGACGGGGACGTCGAGGTAGATGCCGAGCCAGCCGCGGTGGCCTACGTAGGGTGGGCGGAAGTAGTGGTCGGGGGCTTCGGTGACCAGTTCTTCCTGGACGCCGGGTGGGGCGGCGCACCAGAGGGCTACTCGGGTGTCGTGGTGGTGGTCGGCGTACATGACGAAGGTCTTCTTGCCTCGGATGAACCAGGTGGGTTCGCCGTGGCTGAGGCGTTCGGTCACCTCGGGGAGTGCGGTGCAGAGGGTGCGGACGGACTCCACGGGGGTGGGCATGATCGGAGGGTAGCCGGGCGGGGTGGGTGGGGCTTGGAGGAATGGGAACGGGGGCGGGTGTTGGTGGAATAGCGGGCGGGGAAAGGTGATTGCATCGGGGTATGACCAGTGCTGAGTTGTTGATCGATGCGTTCGGGCGGGTGCGGGAGAACGTTCACGGGGCGGTTGCGGGGCTCGGTGCGGTGGAGTTGGGGACGCGGGTGGAGCCGGGGGCCAATTCGATTGCCTGGTTGATCTGGCATTTGAGTCGGGTGCAGGACGATCATGTGGCGGAGGTGGCCGGGGTCGAGCAGGTGTGGACGGCGCAGGGATGGGCCAAGCGGTTCGAGTTGCCGTTCGAGGAGTCGGCTACCGGGTATGCGCAGAGCGATTCGGACGTGGATCATTTGGCCGCAGTCCCGGTGGAGCTACTGCTCGGGTACTTCGATGCCGTGCACGAACAGACCGTTGAATACGTGGCGGGTCTGGTGGACGCGGATCTGCCGCGGATCGTGGATACGCGGTGGGATCCGCCTGTCACACTCGGGGTTCGGCTGATCAGCGTGGTCGACGACGGTATTCAGCATTCTGGGCAGGCGGCGTTCATCCGCGGAGTCCTGCTGCGGCGACGGTAGGGCCCGCCTTCCGGGGGCCGCGCGGATTCGGTGACGGAACCGCGCGGCCACGATCGGGACGAACTACTTCGAGGCCGCCAGGGCGATGAAGTCGGCGACCGCGTCCGGTTCGGAGACCGAGACGGCGTGCGAGGCGGTGATTTCGACGGTGTGCGCATTGGCGCGGGTCACCATGAAGCGCTGCGCTTCGACGGGGATGTTCTTGTCATCGGTGGTGAGCAGGGCGTAGGCGGGGATGGTGCGCCAGGCCGTGGCAGCGGCGCCCTCTTGGAGAGCGGGCAGGGCTACCGGGCGCTGCGTCGCGGCCATGGCGGCGGCGGTGTCGGCGGGGACGTCGGCGGCGAACTGCTGGTGGAAGAGTTCTTGGCGGATATACAGTTCCGTGCCGGGCTCGGCTCCGGGGACCGGGTAGGCGGCGGGGCGGGTGGTGGGACCCAGGGTGGAACCGGGGAACTGGTCGGTCAACTGGAGCGCGCTCTCCCCGATGTCGGGGATGAAGGCGGCGATGTAGACCAGGGCGGTGACATCGGTGCGAGCGTCGGCGGCGACGGTGATGACGCTACCGCCATAGGAGTGGCCGACCAGCACGCTGGGACCTTCGACGCTGTCCAGGACCGAGGCCACATACGCGGCGTCGGAGTCCAAGCCGCGCAGCGGGTTCGCGGCGGCGAGGACGGAATAGCCGCGGGCGCGCAGATTTCCGATGACGCCGTTCCAGCTGGAGGAGTCGGCGAAGGCGCCGTGGACCAGGACGATGGTTGGTGATGCGGAGGTCATGAAGAATCCTTCGTGGTCGAAAGGAACGGATCAGGCCGGGTACAGCGCCGAGGGCAGCGTCGAGACCGCATGGGCGACAGCGGCTTTGGCGGAATTGTTGTCGTGCAGGGCATTGACCATCACGAAGTCGTGCACGATGCCCTGGTAGCGCACCTGCGCCACGGGCACGCCCGCCGCACGCAGCTTGGTCGCATACGCCTCGCCCTCGTCGCGCAGCACATCGGCCTCGGCGGTGATGACCAGCGCGGGCGGCAGTCCGGTCAGCTCGTCGGTGGTGGCGCGCAGCGGTGAAACCGTGATCAGCGCACGCTCTTCGGCGCTGGTGGTGTACTGATCCCAGAACCACTTCATGCCGTCGCGGCTCAGGAAGTAGCCCTCGGCGAACTGCTGGTAGCTGCCGGTGTAGAAGTTCGCGTCGGTCACCGGATAGAACAGCACCTGCTGCACGAAGGACACATCGCCGCGCTCCTTGGCCATGAGCGTCAAGGCGATCGCCATATTCCCGCCGACCGAATCACCCGCCACCGCAATGCGTGTGGCGTCGAGCCCCTGCTCCGCGCCGTGGGTGGTCACCCACTGCGCGACTCGGTAGGACTGCTCGTTGGCGACCGGGTAGCGCACCTCCGGCGACCGGTCGTACTCGGGAAACACGACGGCCGCGTGTACGCCGACCGCCAGATCCCGCACCAGCCGGTCGTGGGTGTGCGCGTCACCGAAAACCCAACCCGCGCCGTGGGTGTAGACGATCACCGGCAGCGCGCCGACCGCACCCTGCGGCTTGACGATACGAACGCGCACCGAACCGGTCGGCCCGCCGTCGACGGTGATCCACGTTTCGTCGATCTCCGGCTTGAAGATCGGTGCGTCCTGCACCCCGTCGACCGCCTTGCGTCCCTCCTCCGGCGCGAGCTGATACAGGAACGGCGGTTCCGATGTCGCGTCCACGAAAGCCTGCGCGGCAGGTTCGAGCGAGATTCCCAGCGGATTTCCGGTCATGTCATACCCTTTCTGCGACATTGCGAATGGCCTCCCGGCCGACTCCAGTCTCGACCGCGGCCCCGCCGCCCCGCCCCGCCTCAGCGGCCGGGAAAACCTCGGTGCAGGACACGGCCGCCTGCCACACGGGTTCCTCGACCGATCCGGTCGACCGAAATCGCTGCTGATACTTGCGCGGCGAAATCCCCAGCCGCGCAACGAATGCCCGCCGCAGCGCCTCACTGCTCCCGTAACCCGACGTCATGGCCGCCTCGGTCACGCCGCAGCCCGCGTGCAACATGTCCCGCGCCCGGCCGAATCGAATGAATGCCACATACTCCGCAGGCGATCGTTCCAATTCCGCCCGGAACAGCCGCGTCAGATGCCGCGCACTGACCCGCGCGTGCGCCGCCAGTGACTGCACCGTATGCGGATACGCCGGATCGGCGCAGATCAGATCCACCACCGGCTTCAGCAGCGGACTGCGCGGCACCGGTCCGGTCAGCGAGGCCGAGAACTGCGACTGCCCGCCCGACCGCTGCATGTACACCACCAGCAACTGCGCCACCAGCCGCGCCACATCCGCGCCGTGGTCCTCCTCCACCAGTGCCAGCGCCAGATCGACGCCCGCCGCCACCCCGGCCGAGCTGTAGAGGTTTCCGTCCCGCACGAAGATCGCATCCGATTCCACCGTGGTCTCCGGAAATCCGCGCGCCAGGTCGGCGGCGACCTTCCAATGCGTCGTGACCCGCCGTCCGTCCAACAGGCCGAGCTGCGCCAGTACGAAAGCGCCGCTGCAGATCGCCGCCAGCCGCCGGGTATTCCAGGACAGGTGCCGTGCGGCTGCCAGCAACTCCGGTGTCACGAACCGCGCGGGCGGCAATTCACTGCCAGGAATCAGCACGGTGTCGAACCGGCCCGCATCCGCCGCCCGGCCCGCGACCTCCACCCGGGCGCCGATCGAGGTCTGCACACTCTTGCCGTCCCAGGAGAGCAGCACCACCTCGTAGTCCGACACCCGCTGATTGGCTTCCACGAACACCTCCGCGGGACCGACGAAATCAAGCGCCTTGACGCCGTCGAAAACGAGGATTCCCACGCGCCGTCGCGGCGCAGCCGAAGAATTGGGGGACATGCCAACCAGTATTCTGGAGGCACGCCTCCAGAACAAGCGCTGTGGCCGAACTCGCAGGTTGGTACGGTATGCGCATGGCACGGCCGCGGCGGTTCGACGAATCGGGACTTCTCGATGTCGCGACGGAAATGTTCTGGTCCAAGGGTTTCGACAACACCTCGGTCGAGGATGTCTCGCAGGCCAGCGGCGTCGGCAATGGCAGCATCTATGCCGCCTACGGCAATAAGCGCGGACTGTTCCTGGCGGCCTTCGAGCGCTATTGCGACCGCCGCGCACGCTTCGTGCGCGATACGGCGCTGGCCGCGCCCGGCTCCGCGCGCTCGGCCGTGCGCACGCTCTTCCAGGCGGTGATCGATGATTGCGCGGCCCAGCCCGGCCGCCGCGGCTGCCTCATGATCAATAGCATTGCCGAGCTGAGCGCCCGCATCCCCGAGGTCGCCATCCTGGCCAATCGCTGCACCGGGGCCATGGAATACGGTGTGGCCGAACGACTGCGCCCCGCCGCGCGGGACGCCGACGTCGACGAATCCACGCTCGCCGCGCTCAGCGCCAATATCGTGGTCGTGGCCCAGGGCCTGATCCAGCTGAGCCGTCTCGATATTCCGGCGCAACGGCTCCGGGACATCGCCGAGGTTTCCTGCGCCGCACTCCCGGCCGACTGGGCCGATCGCGTCGTGGAACCGGTCAGTCCGTGATGGCGTCCATGCCCGCGGCCGCGTCGAGGCCGAGCATGCGCAGGAGGAAGTCGCAGTCGGCGGCATCGAGGGAGTGACCCGCGACCGTGCGGGCGGCCAGGGCGTTCTGCCTGGCGCAGGCGGCTTTTTCCGCCGCGCGGGCCTCTTCGAATTCGCTGTACTCGTGCATCAAGCCGGTCATGAAATGGCCCTTCCGTTGCCGTCACCCTACGGGGTGGGGACGACAACGGGGGGATTCGGGAGGAAATCGGCCACGCCGGGTCAGCCGAAGTGGGCGAGCAGGTCGTCGGTCATGGCCTGGGTGTGGTCTCGCCAGTACGGCCAGGAGTGGATGCCGGGGCTCCAGAAGTCGTAGGCGACATTGGTGTAGCCGATCGCGGTCAGCTTCTCTTGGAACAGCCTGGTGTTGGCGTCGGCGGTGGCCTCCAGCGCGCCGCCGAAGATGATGTCGCCGGTGGCCGGTCGGTCCGCGGGGCCGAGTTCACCGGTGCAGGAGCCGAGGTACAGGCGCGTATTGGCGGCGACGTAGGAGTCCACCATCTCGTAGGGGTCGTTGCGCCGCCACAGGGCATTCCAGGGTGGGCCCCACATGCAGTCGATATTGAGCGAACCCTTCCACGCCACGGCGAGGCGCATGGCCTCCGGCAGGAAAATACTGGAGATGTGCGGGAATCCGGACAGCGATGCGGCGTAGGAGAATTGGCGCGGATGGTGTGCGGCGAGGTTCAAGGCCGCGAGGCCGCCCATGGAGACTCCGACGACGGCATTGCCGACCGGGCTCAGGCCGAAGCGCTGCTGCAGCGCGTTGGGCAGGTCACGGGTAAGGACCGTCTCCCATCGGTAGGGCCGCTCCTGCACGGCGGACTGGGTGTCCGCGGACAGCGATTGCGCGCCCTCGGCCGAACCGGCCTCCGGCAGGAACTGGGAGAAGCAGCCCAGGCCGGGACTGCTCGGCGCCTTCCAATCGGTGAAGAAACTGGTCCGGCCGTTCTGCGGCACAACGACATTCACATTCGCGCTGGTGAGTATGCGCACCAGATCGGTGTCGGTATCCCAGCCCAGGCCATTGTCGATGGACTCCATACCGTGCAGCGCGTACACCACCCGTCCGGTGCTGCCGTCCGCGGCCAGGTAGACCCGGCTGGTGACCGGTCCCATCTCGGACTCGATCACCACATCGATCGGGCGCGCCTGCGCCCGCGCCGGAACCGCCGCGCTGGTCACCGCCACACGCCGACCAGCGCCATGCTGGCGACCAGCACAGCCGCCCGTCCTCGGATACGCCACCGGCCTCCGCCGAGCATCAGCTGACTTCCCTTCTCCACCTGCGGAGTTCACACCCGATTGGCTGCCGAGCGTAACACCGAGGACGCGTCATCCTTTGGGAGAAACTCCGCCCGAGGTCCGAATGTTCCCGATCAGGACGCGTGGCGTTCCCGCAGCAGCGTGTGCAGTTCACGAGGGGTCAGCCCCACCAGCGATTCCCGGAACACACGACCGGGCGCGGCCGGGACCGGAATCTCGCACGGGACGACCAGCAGCGCGCACCCGGCGGCCTGCGCGGCCACCGCACCTGTCGGCGAATCCTCAATGGCCACAGCATTTTCCGGTCGGACGCCGAGCAGTTCGGCGGCACGCAGATAGACGGCGGGATCGGGTTTGCCGTGCTCGACCTCGTCACCGCAGACCGAGGCGTCGAAGAATTCGCGCCCCAGCGTATCGAGCCCGTATTCGGTGAGGGACCGTTTCGTATTAGTGACCAGCGCCATGGGAATTCCGGCCTCGCGCACCGCCGCCAGCGCGTCCTTCGCACCCGGCCGCCACGGAATCGGGCCGTGGAACAGCTCGGTCACCCGGTTCTCGAGCCACGCCCCCGCCTCGGCCAGCGCCTCCGCCGTGGGATCGATCCCGAGCCCGTCGAACATGATCCGCAGCGCATTCGGCCCCGACGCGCCGATCAGCGCGTGCCGGATGGCATCGCTCATGGGCCGCCCGAGTTCGACGGCGAGTTCGCGAACCGCTATGTCCCAGATCTTCTCCGAGTCGAGCAGTGTCCCGTCCATATCCCACAACACCGCTTGCAAGCGCGTCACCGGGCCACGGCTCCCTTCCACATCCGTGCCGCGCACGCGGCCGACCGATCCAGGGTATCGGTCCGGCGGACGCGATGATCATGCGCGAAGGGCGCCCGGATGACTCCGAGCGCCCTTCCATGTCCTCCGGCTACAGCCCGGACGCGGTGATGAGCAGCCGCCCGGTGGACGAATCCACCTGGATCCAGCGGCTTTCGCTGGAGACCTGGCCGTTCTTCAGCGTGTAGGTCAGGTTCACGACCGCCCGGTTGTCACCGGTCTGTGTGACGCTGCCGACGCTCACCGAGGAGATACTGCTCCAGAACTGCGAGTAGGAATTGAACCCGCCGGTCGACGCCTGATACGACGGCGACAGCATGCTCCACGCGCCGTTCACATTGCCCGGCAGCATGCCGTAGTAGCCCTGAATGAACGAGGCCACCGAGGCGGGCGGCGGTGTCGTGGTTGGCGGAGCGGTGGTCGTCGTGGTGGTGGTCGTGGTCGACGGCGCCGCGCTCGTGGTGGTGGTCGGCGCCTGGGTGGGCGGGTTGGTCTTGGTGGGCTGGCCGCCGTCCATGGGCGGAATCGCCTGCGGCGACGTGCCATCGGCACCGGTGTCCACCGGCGGCGCGACGGCGCTGGTCCCCGTGGCGACCGGCGGGTTGTCCCCGCCCCCGCCGCCCCGGTTCACGGCCGTGGCGATGACGGCCGCCAGCAGCAGCGCACCCACGATGCCCACCGCCACCAGCGCCAGCTGACGCGGATTGCGTTCCAACCCAACGGTATTCGTGGTGAACGGCACCATCGGCGTGGGCCGCCCGGGCGTGGTCGCCCGCGCATCGGGCCGCCCGCTGTTCGGCGGAATGTGCACCGTCGGATCGGTGGCATTGTTCGGCCCCGCGCCGCGCCCGCTCGGCAGCACCGTGGTGGCCGACGAACTGTCCACCGCCGCTTCGGCATTCACCGGCAGGATCTTGGTCGGCTGATGCGGTGCGAGCACCCGCCCGTCCGCCACCGCCTCGAGCCGCTCGGCCGCCTGCACCATGGTGGGCCGGTCCCCCGCCTCGGCGGCCAGCAGCTCCTTCAGCACCGGCCCCAGCGCCCCCGCGTGCCGGGGTTCGGGCACCTGCGCCCGCGCCACGGAATGCAGTACGGCCAAGGGATTGTCGCCCTCACCGAACGGCGGCATGCCCTCCACCGCCGCGTACAGCGTGGACCCCAGCGCGAAGACGTCCGACGGCGATTCCGGGTTCTCCCCGCGCGCCACCTCCGGCGACAGATACGCCGGTGTGCCCGCCAGGAATCCGGTCGAGGTGACGGTCACATCGCCCACCGCCCGCGAAATGCCGAAATCGGTGATCTTCACCGTCCCGTCATCGGCCACAAGGATATTGGCGGGCTTCACATCCCGGTGCACGATCCCGGCCTTGTGCGCCGCGGCCAGCGCCGCCGCCACCTTGGCCCCGATCCGCGCCACCTGTGCGGGATCGAGATGCCCCTTCTCCCGCATGAGCGCCGCCAGGCTCACGGCGTCAACGAATTCCATGACCAGCCACGGCTGGCCGTCCTCCTCCGCCACATCGAAGACGGTGACGGCATTGGGATGATGCAGCCGGGCCGCGATGCGCCCCTCCCGCATCGCGCGCAGCTTGGCCGCGATGGCCGCCGACCGCGACAGCCCGGGTGCGAGCAGCAACTGTTTCACCGCGACCGTGCGCCGCAGTCGAACATCGGTCGCGCGCCACACGACCCCCATCGCCCCCGTGCCGATCGGATCCGTGAGTCGGTACCGCCCCGCAATCAGCCGGTCTGAAGTCATGTGGTTGTGCCCCTCCTGCTGGCTTACGCCGAGCCACCCTGCAGCTCTGCGCGAAAGCCCGGAAACCTCGTGAAAATCTTAAGCGTTGAAGTACTTTACTTCCGGATGCAAGAGTACGAACGCATCCGTGGACTGCTCCGGATGCAGCTGCAGCTCCTCCGACAGAACGACTCCGATCCGACCCGCCTCCAGCAGGTCAACAAGTTTCGCGCGATCCTCGAGGTCGGGGCAGGCGCCGTAACCGAAGGAGTACCGAGCGCCACGGTAGCCCAGTTTGAAGTAATCCAGCACATCGGCCGGATCGTCGTCGGCGACCGAATGCCCTTCCAGCACAAGCTCTTCGCGGATCCGGCGATGCCAGAACTCGGCCAGCGCCTCGGTGAGCTGGACGCCGATGCCGTGCACCTCGAGGTAGTCGCGGTAATTGTTCTCCGCGAACAGCACATTGGCGAAATCGGCAATGGGCTGGCCCATGGTGACCAGTTGGAATGGCAGCACATCCACCTGACCGGTTTCGACTGCGCGTTCGCGAGAGCGAATGAAATCGGCGATGCACAGGAACCGATCGCGCTGCTGGCGCGGGAAAGTGAACCGATAGCGCTCTGCCGCATCGGGTTTCGGCTCGGTGAGAACAATCACATCGTCGCCCTCGGAGACCGCCGGGAAGTAGCCGTACACCACCGCGGCATGCTGGAGCACACCCTCGGCAATGAGCCGGTCCAACCAGTATCGCAGGCGCGGACGCCCTTCGGTCTCGACAAGCTCCTCATAGCTGGGCCCCTCGCCGCCGCGCTGGCCGCGCAGACCCCACTGACCCAGGAACAGGGCGCGCTCGTCCAGCAGCCCGGAGTACTCGGTGACCGACAGACCCTTCACGATGCGGGTGCCCCAGAACGGCGGCACCGGCACCGGCAGCTCCGCGGCCACATCCGAGCGCGCGGGCACCTCGACGGGCACCTCCTTGGCGCGCCGCTCCTCGGCGATCCGCTTGGAGCGCTCATGCCTGGCCTTACGTTCGGCGGCCTTCTCGCGTTCGGCCACGGCCTCGGGAGAATTCGGATCGATACCGCCGCCGCGCTTGACGGTCATGAGCTCGTCCATGAGCCGCAGACCCTCGAAGGCGTCGCGGGCATAGCGCACATCGCCCTCGTAGACCTCGGTGAGATCCTGCTCCACATAGGCGCGGGTCAGCGCCGCACCGCCGAGGAGGACGGGGAACTGCTCGGCGACGCCGCGCGTGTTCATCTCCTCGAGGTTCTCCTTCATGACCACGGTGGACTTCACCAGCAGCCCGGACATGCCGATGACATCGGCCTTCTTGTCCACCGCGGCATCCAGGATGGCCGAAATCGGTTGCTTGATACCGAGATTCACGACCTCGTAGCCATTATTGGACAGAATGATGTCCACCAGGTTCTTGCCGATATCGTGCACGTCGCCCTTGACGGTGGCCAGCACGATGCGGCCCTTGCCGGAGTCGTCGGTGGATTCCATATGCGGTTCCAGATGCGCCACGGCGGTCTTCATGACCTCCGCGGACTGCAGCACGAAGGGCAGCTGCATCTGACCCGAGCCGAACAGCTCACCGACAGTCTTCATACCGGACAGCAGCGTTTCATTGATGATCCGAAGGGGCGGAACCTCTTTCATGGCTTCATCGAGGTCCACATCGAGGCCGTTACGGTCACCGTCGACAATGCGGCGCTCCAGGCGCTCGAACATCGGCAGCGCGGCCAGCTCCTCGGCGCGCGAGGCCTTGGACGAGGCCGCGGACACGCCTTCGAACAGCGACATGAGCTTCTGCAGCGGGTCGTAGTCCTCGGTGCGCCGGTCGTAGACCAGATCCAGGGCGGTGTCGCGATGCTCCTCCGGAATCCGGCTCATGGGCAGGATCTTGGAGGCGTGCACGATGGCCGAATCAAGCCCGGCCTCCACGCACTCGTTCATGAACACCGAGTTCAGCACCTGCCGCGCGGCGGCGTTCAGGCCGAAGGAGATATTCGAAAGACCCAGTGTCGTCTGCACATTCGGATGACGGCGCTTGAGTTCCCGGATGGTCTCGATGGTTTCGATGCCGTCCTTGCGCGACTCCTCCTGGCCGGTGCCCAGGGTGAAGGTCAGCGTGTCGACAATGATGTCGGACTCGTCGAGCCCGAAATTGCCGGTGATATCGGCGATCAGCCGCTCGGCGATCTCGACCTTCTTCTCGGCCGTGCGCGCCTGCCCCTCCTCGTCGATGGTCAAAGCCACCACGGCCGCACCGTGTTCGGCCACCAGGCGCATGGTCTGCTGATACCGCGAGTCCGGCCCGTCGCCGTCCTCGAAGTTCACCGAGTTGATGGCGCAGCGCCCGCCGAGATGCTCCAGACCGGCTTGCAGCACCGGGGTTTCGGTGGAGTCGAGCATGATGGGCAGCGTGGACGCTGTCGCCAGCCGCGAGGCCAGCGCCTCCATATCGCGCACGCCGTCGCGGCCGACGTAGTCGACGCAGAGATCGAGCATGTGCGCACCGTCGCGGATCTGATCCTTGGCGATATCCAGGCACTTCTGCCAATCCTCGGCCAGCATGGCGTCACGGAAAGCCTTGGAGCCATTGGCATTCGTGCGCTCGCCGATCATGAGGATGGAGGCGTCCTGCTCGAACGGCACGGCGGAGTAGATGGAGGAGACGCTCGGCTCGTGCACCGGCGCGCGCTTGGCCGGTTCCACCTCGCGTACCGCCTCGGTGACCTGCCGGATGTGCTCGGGCGTGGTGCCGCAGCAACCGCCGACCAGGGCCAGCCCGAACTCGGAGACGAACTGCCGCATGGCGATCGCCAATTCCTCGGGCGTGAGCGGGTATTCCGCGCCCTTGGCCCCGAGAATGGGCAGACCGGCATTCGGCATGACCGAGACCGGCAGCTGCGCGTGCTTGGACAGATGGCGCAGATGCTCGCTCATCTCGTCCGGACCGGTCGCGCAGTTCAGGCCGATCATGTCGATGCCGAGCTTTTCGAGGGCGGTGAGCGCCGCGCCGATCTCGGACCCGACCAGCATGGTGCCGGTGGTCTCCATGGTCACGTGGGTGATGATCGGAATCCGGCGGCCCGCGCGCGCCATGGCCCGGTGGCTGCCGGTGACCGCGGCCTTCACCTGCAGCAGATCCTGGCAGGTCTCGATGAGTATGGCGTCCGCGCCGCCGTCGAGCATGCCCAGCGCCGCCTCGGCGTAGGCGTCGCGCAGTGTGGCGTACGGCGCATGGCCCAGGGTCGGCAGTTTGGTGCCGGGTCCCATGGAGCCCAGGACGTAGCGGGGCGTCCCATCTGCCGAGAGACCCATCTCATCGGCGACCTCGCGGGCCAGCCGGGTGCCGCGCTCGGAGAGATCGCGAATCCGGTCCGCGATGTCGTAGTCGGCCAGGTTGGGCAGATTGCACCCGAAGGTATTCGTCTCGACCGCGTCCGCACCCGCCTCGAAGTACGCGCGGTGAATGCTCCGCAGCACGTCAGGACGGGTTTCATTGAGGATCTCATTACAGCCCTCGAGCCCCAGGAAATCGTCCAGCGTCAGATCCGCGGCCTGGAGCATGGTGCCCATCGCGCCATCGCCGATAACGACACGCCGCTTGAGCGTGTCGAGAAGAGTGGTGTCGAACTCGGCGTGGGAGGGCACAGACATGTACTCAAGAGTAAAGGGAAGCGCGGACAATCCCGGCTTCGGTGTCGCGCGGCGGCCACCGACCCCTATTGCGCGTCGGTGGTACATAGGTGAACAGCACACCGTAGGCTTACCGGGTGAACGCCAGTGAACCCCCGGTGCCACCCGAATCGGCCCTTCCCACATTGCGGGATCCGATACTCGTTGCCGCCTTCGAAGGCTGGAACGACGCCGCCGATGCCGCCAGTGGAGCGGTCGAGCATCTGGAGCTGATCTGGGACGCGCAGCCGCTGGCGGAACTCGATTCCGAGGACTACTACGACTATCAGGTGAACCGGCCCACCGTCCGTCAGGTGGACGGAGTGACGCGCGAGATCCACTGGCCTTCGACCATGCTGTCGGTGTGCTCGCCGCCCGGCAGCGATCGCGATGTGGTGCTGCTGCGCGGTGTGGAACCGAATATGCGGTGGCGCAGCTTCTGCAATGACCTGCTGGAGTTCCTGGAGCAACTGGATGTGACGACGGTGGTCATCCTCGGCGCGCTGCTGGCCGATACCCCGCATACGCGTCCCGTTCCGGTCACCGGCACCGCATACAGCAAGGAAGCCGCCGAACGCTTCAACCTGGAGCAGACCCGCTACGAGGGACCGACCGGTATCACCGGCGTCCTCCAGGACGCCTGCGTGCGCGCGGGTGTGCCCGCCATCTCTTTCTGGGCCGCGGTCCCGCACTACGTCTCGCAGCCGCCCAACCCGAAGGCGGTCATCGCGCTCCTGCACCGCGTCGAGGACGTCCTCGATGTCGAGGTGCCCCTCGGCGGTCTGCCCGAGCAGGCCGAGGAGTGGGAGTCCGCGGTCAATGAGATGACCACCGGCGACGAGGAGATCGCCGAGTACGTGCGCTCCCTCGAGGAGCGCGGCGATGCCGAGGTGGATCTCAACGAGGCCATGGCCAAGATCGACGGCGATGCCATCGCCGCGGAATTCGAGAAGTACCTCCGCCGCCGCGGTCGCGGCGGATTCGGGTTGTAGCCGACCCGTCCGCCCATTGTGATCGGGCGCGAAAGCAGCAGAAGTTAGCATTACCTCAATGGTTTCGCCCCGGATTGCCGCGCATCTGAACACCTTCGGCGACCGGACGGCGGTCGTCGGCGATGAGCCCGGCGCCCTCACCTACGCGCAGCTCGCGGCTCTAGTCACCCGTTTCGCGGAACAGCTTCGGCCCGAACGGATTCCCGAGCCCGACCCATCGAGCGAATCCGCGGCATCCAACCCGGCACGGCGACTGGTCGCCCTCGCGGTCCGCAACGACCTCGGATCCCTGGTGGCATACCTCGACGCGCTGGAAGCCGGATGCGTCGTGCTGCTCACCGCCACAGTCACGACCGAACTGGTGGCCACCTACGACCCGGATATCGTCATCGAACCGGAAACCGGCAGCGCCGTCGAACCGGGGAGCCGCGGCGGACTCGAGCTGGGAACCAGCGATGTCGTCGAGTCGGGAACCGGCGGCGGACTTCTCCGGATGTGGCGGCGGGCTGGTGCGGCGCATGCGCTGCATCCGGAACTGGCTCTGTTGTTGAGCACTTCGGGCTCGACCGGGTCGCCGAAGGTGGTGCGGCTGTCGTATGCGAACTTGCTGGCCAATGCTCGGGCCATTGCCGAATATCTGCGACTCGGTGAAAACGAGTGCGCGGCCACCACGCTTCCCTTCTATTACTGCTATGGGTT
>NZ_BDCH01000012.1 GCF_001613405.1 Nocardia crassostreae | reverse complement strand
CCCCCGCGTCGGCCCCGCCCTGGCCCACCGCCTGACCAGCGAACCGCTGCCCCTCGGCGCTCCGGCCGCCGCCCGCATCGGCCTGGTCGACCGCGTCGTCCCCGGCAGCGCGGGCGACTTCTGGAGCTGGGTCCGCCAGGAAGCGGAATCCCTTGCCGCCGAACCGGAGCTGTCCGACCGCCTCGTCGCCAAGAAGGAACGCCTGGCCGCCGACGAGGCCGTCAAACCCCTATCCGCCTACCGCGCCGAGGAATTGGCGCACATATGGCGGAACTTCTACGGCGCCGACGAGCCCTACCACCGCCTACGGCACAACTTCGTGCACAAGGCGCGCCCCTGCGGCACCCCCGCCCATCTCCTCGGCTGACCCGCAAATACGTTCTGCCGCAACGCAATCTCTATCGGAGTACCCTTGCTCGAACTCGCCCACTTCAACAACGGCTGGATCACCCCCGTCCTGGCCTACGCCATCTCCGTCATCGGATCCGTCCTCGGCCTCCGCTGCGCCGCCCACGCCCGCGACTCCCGCTGGCCCGCAGGCTGGCTCATCGCCGCCGCCGTGGCCCTCGGCGGCTGCGGCATCTGGGTCATGCACTTCACCGCCATGCTCGGCTTCGCCATCACCGACGCCACCATCCGCTACGACGTCCCCATGACCGCCCTCAGCGCGGCCATCGCCATCGTCGTCGTCTGGATCGGCCTCTCCATCGCCGTCCGCGTCCGCCGCGAACTCATCGCCCTCCCGATCGGCGGCACCATCACCGGCCTGGGCGTGGCCACCATGCACTACCTCGGCATGTACGCCATGCATTCCTCCGCGCACATGGAATACCGCACTCCCCTGGTGGCCTTGTCCATCGTCATCGCCGTAGTCGCCGCCACCGCCGCCCTCTGGTTCATGCTCCACGTCCGCGGCTTCCGCGCCACCCTCGGCGCCGCCCTCATCATGGGCCTGGCCGTCTGCGGAATGCACTACACCGGAATGGCTTCCATGCGCGCCCACGCCATGGACGCCCCCGCCACCGGCGTCGACCCCATGCAACTGATCGGCCCCCTGATCCTCATCGTCACCATGGTCACCATGATGCTGATCGTCCTGGTCGGCCTGGCCGAACTCGACGACCGCTCCGACTTCGACCTACCGTCGAGACCGGCCGACCCCGACCACGAAGCCCCCAACTGGCCCCGCACCACAGACCCGACTCGTCGACCGGGAACTGGTGGCGGGGGCTACTCGGGGAATGCCGCCATCAGTTCCCGCTGATCAGTCGTCCAACAGGATGGCCCGGGTGTCTGGGGCGGGGGTGGGGATTGGATGATGGGCGCATGCTTTCGACAGACCATTTGGCTCGGGGTGAGCGGCGGCGGGCGGTGATCGATACGCCGTTGGGGATTGTCGGGTTCTCCGTTGCGATCGGGTCGGATGTGCTGGCGGGGGAGGCTGATGCGTTGTGGCGGTTGGAGAATGGGTCGCAGTTGCATCGGTGGCGGCATCGGGCGGCCACGGTGGATTTGCTGATCGGGAGTATCGACGTGCCCGCGTGGGATGGTGGGGCGGCGGTTCCCATGTGGGCGGGGATCTGGCAGGTGCAGGCGGGGGTTTCGGGGGTTGTTGTTTCGGCCGAGGTGACGGATCTGCCCGCGGATGCGCTCGGGGGGCCGGATCCCGGTGACTGCCTGGCGGCGGTGAGTGTGGAGAACGATCACTTCATGGTGTCGGTCGGGGGCCCGGATACCGAGTTGCTCGCCATGCAGGCCGCGGACGGGCGGCTGATGCCGTTCGGGTGGGCGCAGTTGCTGCCGGAGGGGGCGGGCGATGGCGAATACGGTGTGCGGTACCGGGATCCGGCGCGGATCGCATGGCATCTGCCGGGGCTGGCGGCCAAGGAGGCGGTTCGATTGTGCATTGCGACCGCGTGGTCGCCGCGCGATGACGATCGACCCGCGGCCTGGTTTGCGGTCGACCTCCCCCTCGATACCGCGTACCACCACCTGATTACCGATCCGGGCTGACCTGCGGCAGACCGTATTCGGTTCGCTCGCCCCCTTCGCGAGCGAACCGAGGTACGGCTACAGTGACCCTAAGCCACTGCAACTTGCTACTGCAAGTTGCAGAAGCAAGTTGCGGGGTCGTTAGGGTAGCTATCAAGATCAGCCGATCGGGCGGATGGTCGGATGCTGCGAAAGAAGGGGGCGAGGGGATGCCGGAACGCGAAATTCACGATGTACCAGCCGAAGCCGAGGTGGATACGGTGTTCGCCGATCGGCTGCGATTCCTGTTCGACACGGTGCACCCGCGCGGGCGGGGGCCGTATACCCAGACCGAGATAGTGGACAAGATCCGAGCCAATGGCGGCCGGATGACCACGGGCTACATGTCCCAGCTGCTGTCGGGAAAACGGCGCGCGCCCACCCTGCCGACGGTGACCGATATCGCGGCCGTATTCCACGTCCCCATCGACTATTTCGGGTCGACCGAGGCTTACGAGGAAATCCGGCGGCACATCGAATGGATGGCCGCCCTGCGCGATTCCGGCGCCGAACAGGTGGCGGCGCGCAGCTACGACCCGACCCGGGTATTCCAGGTCGGCTTCCGCGAACTGCGCCGCGGCACCGGCGAAAACACCGGGGACCGCTGAGAATTCACGCCACCAGCAGGTACGCACCCGCCGCGAGCGCCGCACCCAGGAACGCCCCGACGGTCACCTGACCACGGGTATGGCCCCCCAGCTACACCCGCGACCATCCGTTCACCGCCGTCAGCGGCAAGGCGACCAGAAACCACGGCGAGGCGATCAACGCCAGCAGAATCGTCGTCCCCGCGCCGACCGCGGTGTGCACACTCACCTTCCACTTGCCGATGACGGTGATCACCCCGATCCCCAGCAGCACCACCAACCCGGCCACCGTCCACGCGATCAGCTCCCGCGGCCCGCCACCCACGATCTGCACGACCAGACCCACCCCGCACACCGCCAGAATCGCCGGAATCACCCAGCGCCGCCCATCAATATCGGTCACATGGTGATCGCTGGCGATCCCGCGCCGCACCCCGGCCAGAATGATGACCATCGGAATCCCGCCCGTGATCGCCGCGACGAACAGCCCCCAGCCGAGAGCGCCGACAGCGATTCCGGCAATGGCCGAGGTGACGATATTGATCACCCACGGCGCCCCGAGCTCGGTGATCACCCGCGCCGCCCGCGCCCGCACCGGATGCACCGCCTGCTCCCGCATGGTTTCCGTCACGCCGCAATCCTCCGTCGTCCATCTCGATATTCGCGCGCCAGCACCAGCGCCCAGCTCCGATCCATACCCGCCGCGAGCGCGGCCGATCGAATACCGGCGGCGCTCAATGCGGGCGCCCGCCGTCCGTACAACAACCATTCCGCCACCGCCGCGGCCACTCCGGGCGCCGCGGCGGCGGAGCCCTGCGCCGGAGCCTTGCTCGCGGCCTCCATACTCAGCGCGTCCAGCATTTCGGTGATCCGATCACCGGCCCGCTCATCCGCACCCGCACCCCGCCGCGAGGCCCGCCGCACCCCGGGCCAGCGCGACACCAGTTCGCGGTGCATCGGCCCGATCGCCCACAGCACCCGCTGCGCGCGCACCCGGGACAGGATGGGCGACAGCATCATGCCCGCGAAGATCACCAGCACACCGATGGCGGAGACACCCCGGGTCACTTCGAACACCCCGGGCGCGGGCGCCGCGCCGAAATACCGCACCGCCACGAAGTACAGCAGCCGCAGCCAGGCCCATACGGTCGCGGCCGCCAGCCCCGCCGACAGCAGCGTCAAACTCCACCCGGTCACGCTGCGCACATCGGCGCCGCGGGCGGTGATCACCATCAACACCGGGCACAACAGGGCCGGGAACAACGCCGCGGCAATACCGGCCTCGGCGTATCCCGGCAGATGCCCGTAGGTCGTATCGAAGTCGAATCCGCCCGCCGCCTGCGGAATCGGCGGCGCACCGAAGAAGATCGCGATCGCCACGACGGAGGCGAGCACCGCGATCACCCCCAGCACGCGCGCCCCGCGCCGCACCCGCTCGGCCTCACTCGTCACCGCCAAGGCCAGCACGCCCGAGGTGGCGGCGATCAGGTTGTACACCACCATGCGCAGCCCGATGGCCAGGTTCGTCACCGGCGCCGCGCCCTGCACCCACGTCTCCACCACCGGAATGCTCAGACTCAAATGTGTGGCGACCACCGCGAGCGCGACGGTCGTACTCCCGAGCACCCACCCGCGCGACCACCACCACCGCCACGCGCGGCTGACCACGGCAACCCACATCAAGGGAGCCAAAACCATTGCGATCAACCCAGCGCCTCACCCCAGCGCGATCGTAACCGCGGCTCCTTGCGGCCGATGCTCCGCAGGCGATTCAACAACAGGCTCGCGAACTGCTCGGCGGCCATTTCCTCTTCGGCAACACCGGAATTCCCGCATTCGCGGCGCAGCATGAGCGCGGCCATATCGTGGACCTCCGATGGCAGTACCGCCTGCGCGAGGTCGACCACCGGACGCCCCCGATGGCCCAGCAGGATATGTCCGAGTTCGTGCGCCACGGTCCGATCCCGGGTCTGCACCCAGGACGCGAAGCTCACCTCATCGTGATCGCGGTAGTGAATCCACTGCCCGAACACGCCGGGCGGCATCCCCGGATCCTCGACCACCCGCAACGGCCGTCCACGGAACCGGAAAACGGCCGCCACCAACCCATCCAGGCTTCTGGACTCCCCCGCCGTCGCCAGGGCGAAGACGCGATCGACCGCCGAACCGACCGCCTGACCATTGCCCACGCCCACATCCAAGCACACCCGGCGGCGACCGGCCGATCTGTCAACGCCGCTGGCAACGCCCGCGGGCCCGCGAACCGATAAGGTTTCAGAGGCATTCCGCGGCAGGGCACGGGGATGCGCAACCGAGGGGAGCGGTTCATGCCGGAAGCACAGATCACCGACGTCCAGCAATTACCCACCGCACAGCAATCGCCTGTGCCGCAGTCGAATTCACAACCACAGCAGTCCCAGCCACCGAACGCTCAGCGGGAGGACGAACTCGGGAACGCCGAACCACCGTGGGCGCCCCTGACGCATCGGGAGCGGGCCGTGGCGCTCACCCTCGGCATGGCGTCCGGAACGACCGGCGTGGTCGCCGTTTTCGTCTCCGGCAATCAGGCGGGCACGGCGGCCCTGTTTCTCATCTCGATAGTGCTGCTGCTCATGGGGATTCAGGGCACGCCGCTGACCCGCGTCGGTTCCGGCGTGCACAGCGCCGAGTTCGCGCGCCGCCGCTGGGCGCGCGCCCTGCTCGAAGTGGCCGATCGCGAGGAGGATCCCAAGGTGGCGGCCGGAGTGGTACGGGCCGCCGAGGTCATCGCCCGGCGGCCGCAGCACCCGTCGCGGGTCAGGCCGTAACGTTCAGCGGTTGCACGGCGCCGTCGAGCACCACCAGCGTCGGCTGGCGGGTCCAATAGACGGTGCCGTGCTCGAACCGCTGATACACCCCTGTCTCACAAGGGATTTCATCGCCTTCGTCCCAGCCGAGCGGACCGTTCTCGAAGCCGGAGCGATTCCAGCACTCGCGCACCGCACCGCGCAGCACGAAGGCGGGCTTGCCATTGCGGCGATAGATGGCGCCGTGCTGAAAGCCTTGAACGACACCCTCTTCGAGTACCGTGTGATCGTTCACCGGGTAACCCAATTCGCCTGTCTCGTGCTTCATTTCGGCGAACTTCTCCCACAGCACCGCGGGAATCGGATGCGCCTCGGTGCGCGGATGCCAATACACGAAACCGTGCTCGAACTCGGCGAACCGCCCTTCACCATCGGGGCATGTGTTCTCGCCCTGTGTGATTCGATTCCCGAGCCATGGCGACTGCGCCGCCTTCTCGTCGATGGCATTGTGCGCCGGTTCCATCCCGCCGACGAACTCGTCGACGTACTCCGCGAACACATCCCATGGGAAGTTGGGCCCCACATCCCAGTGCGTGCCGAACCCGAGCACCTGCGTCACATAGTTGTGGTCGCTGATCCCGTCGCGGCGACTGTACGGCGGCGCGATGACCACCGGTTCGAAGCCGCAGTCGCGGGCATCGCGGACCGCGATCCAGGCGGCGATCCGCAGTTCGGCCGAGCGCTCGAGCCACTGCTCCCGGCTCCAGGCCCCGCGGCTGCCCGCGAAACACAGGTTCAGCGTGTAGGAATTGGCGTCGAGCACACTCCAGCTGGCGCGGTCGTTCGGCACCACCCGGCACAGCACCCCGTCGCGCAGCGTGTAGTGATAGGACACCCCGTTCGCCCGATTATTGAGGTAAGCCGCGAGACTCTCCGCGGTGCCGTCCCCCTCCTGGGTGTGCAGCAGGAAGTTGGTGACGCGCGCGCCGTGCCGGGACTGACGGGAATCACCGGTCAGATCCAGTTCGGTGAAATCCGGCCGCCCCGACCGCGACGGCGCCCGATCGATGCTCCACTGCCCGAAATCACTGGCGAGCACATCGTTCACCTCCACGCTGGAGCCGTCGATCAACGGTCCGGGATTGCCGGGCGTATCGATCACCCGCTGGAACAGCACCGCCCGGTCCTCCCGCTCCCCGCGGCTCCACGCGCGGGTCTGCCAGGCCCAGTACTTCCCCTCCCGGGTGCGGCCGACGACGCCGTCCTCGATGGCCCACGCGCATGCCCGGGAATGCCCGTAGATGCCGGTCCACTCCCGCCCGACGGCGTCGTTCACACCCCGGAAGAAGTGCACGGCCGTCTCGTTCCACTCGTCGATAGAGATGTCCTCGTCCACCGCGAAGAAGATCGGGCTCCAGCCCGGCCCGCCCGCGGCCTGATGATTCTCCCTGGCCTGCAAGCCCATTCGATGCCCGCCCTCGTAGCCGAGGGTCCAGTCCGAGGGCGATCGCGCATCGCCGGGCTTGCCGAACTGGTAGCAGCTGACGATCTGCAATCCGGCGGCCGTCAGCGCCTCCGCGTACTCCTTCGTCACCGGTTTGGCGCCGAAGTCGGCGCCGGGGCGACTCGGCGCCACGTACACCAGCACCGCGATATGCCCGGCGGCCTTGATGGCCTGCGGATCAATGAGCCGCGCAACGAAATCTACTGCTGTGAACAAGATTTCCCCCCACAGGAAATTTGGAATCGACTGTCTGGCACAGTAGCCCGCCGAGACCGGCAAGGCGACCCGAATCCCGAGATTCGTCCGAATCGCCCCGGCCGCAGAAAAACAAGGACCGGCAACCGATCTCACAGTTCGGCGAATTCCCGGTTTCCGCCGCCGGTTTCGCCGCACCATTGCTTGATGCACACCTCCGACACCGTTCTGATGCCCCGGCTCATCCTGGCTCGCGCGGCAGCGGCGGGCATCGATCCGAATCGGCTGGCGCGCGAGGCCGGTATGCCGACCTGGTTGCTGGCCGACAAGAAGGCCCGCGTGCCCAGCGACTACTACCCGAAGCTGTGGGAGCTGCTCGAACACGAAACGGGCGACCCGAATTCGACGCTGCGCGTGGTGGGCGGCTATCGCGTCGGCGAACTCGGTCTGTTCGACTACCTGATCTCCACCGCCGACACCCTGGGCGAAGGGCTGGAGGTGGTCGGCCCGTAAGTCGGCGCGGTGAGCTCCAATTTCCGCATGGATCCGGGCGAGCAGACCGAGACCGAGTCGACCTTCAACCTGTACATGATCAATGCCGAGGGACGCGGCCGCGAGCTGAGCATCCAATCCTCATTGGGCATCCTGGTCTCGCGCATCCGCCAGATGACCGGCCGTCCCATCGATCCGGTGCGCGTGGCCTTCGCCCAGCAGGCCCCGCCCAAACATGACGCATTCACCGAGCATTTCGGCACGGCCACACTGGATTTCAGCGCTCCGGTGAACAGCATGACCTACCGCCTGGCCGACTTCGAACTGCGTCACGTCACCGCCGACCCCATGCTGGCGGCGGTGCTGCGCCGCTACGCCGCCGCCATGCCCCCGCCCCCGCCCCGCGCCACCGAATGGCCGGACCGGGTCGCCGCCGTGCTCGGGCAGCTCATCGACGACGGCGAACCCTCCCTCGATCAGGTGGCCCGCCGCCTGTTCACCAGCGCGCGCACCCTGCAAGGCCGCCTGGCCGAATCCGGCACCGCCTGGAAGCTGGAGGTCGAGCGCGCCCGCAAACGGCATCTCGAAGAACTCACCCCGGCCGACCGGCCCGGGGCGCAGTGAGGTGGATCCGTGAACAGCAGATCCGAGCCCGCCGACAGCATTCTCATGCCGCGCTTCGTCCTCGCGCGCGCCGCGCAGGCCGGGCTCGATCCGGATCGGCTGGCCCGGCGCGCCGGATTGCCGAACTGGCGCCATGGCGGCGAAGCCACCCGGGTTGCCCATCGCTACTGCCCTCGGCTCTGGGAGTTGGCCGAGGCGGAGTCGAACGATCCCGGCATCGCCCTGCGCTGCGCGGATCGGAGCGCCGTCGGCGAGCTGGGCTTGCTCGAATACCTCTTCCTGTCCGCCGAGACCGTCGGCGACGCCCTGGATGCCGTGCTCCGGCATTCCGGCTGCCTGACCACCAGCTATGGCGTGCGAATCGCCGAAAGCACCGCGCAGGAGGCCACCTTCGAACTGCTCACCGCCACCGAGGAGGGCCGCGGCCGCGAACTGCTCGTGCACGCCGCCTTCGCCCTCCTGCTCGGCCGGGCCCGCTGGGCCACCCGCTACCCGATAGTCCCCACGCGCGTAACCTTCCGCCAACCAGCCCCCACCGCGACCGATGACTTCATCGAGTTCTTCGGCACCACCACCCTCGATTTCGCCGCCCCGGCCGACACCGTCACCCTGCGCTTCGGCGATCTCGCCCTCCCCATGAAAACCGCCGACCCCGACCTGTCGGCCGTCCTGCGCGGCTACGCCGCCACCCTCCCCGCCACCCCCGAACTGACCGTATCCTGGATCGACCGACTGGCAACCGTTCTCGACGACGCCCTCGCCACCGGCACCGCCACCCTCGACTCGATCGCCAGACACCTCCACACCTCCCCCCGCTCTCTGCAACGCCGCCTCACCGAATCCGGCACCAGCTGGCGCACCGAACTCGACCGCGCCCGCCTCCGCCGCTACGACCAGGCCACCCACCTCCGCCGCTACGACCAGGCCACCCACCTCCCCCGCACCCAACAAGCCGAACTGCTCGGCTACGCCGATCCGGCCAGCCTCCGCCGCGCGGTATCCCGCTGGCGCGCCCTCGACTCCGACACCCCGGAATCCCAAGGCGACAACTGATCTCGCAAGGTCCGGGTAACTCACCGGGTACCCCCAAAATCGGCGCGGCTCCCAACCGCCGCCACGCGTCCTCGACGGCGAACGGCTCCCAGCCGTGCGCCAAAGTCCCGGGGAGGCGGAACTGTCGTGTGTGGAGGCGGTTTGGCGTGTTCGGCACTCCCCGCCATGGTTCGCCGGAATGAAACTGGACGGAAACGCCTGCGCCGCCACGCGCCGAGCGGAGCAGGCGTTCGAGATGCGTGGCCGTGGCCGACGACGTCCTCGGCCACGCATTGCTTCGGTGCTCTCGTCCGGCCAGGTACTCGATTGGAGCTGTCCCATGCCCCACACCGCGGAAACCCCGACCGCCTACGTCATCACTGCCCTCGAGGCCCGGGGCACCGCCACCCGCGAGGATTTCGATATTCCGGCGATCGTCACCGTCACCCATACGCTCACCGACACCTGGGATTTCCACAGTGTGGACCGGTCCCTGTTCTGGAATGTGGCGGCCACCTTCATCAAGCCCTGACCGTTCACCCCGGAATCTGCTCGGTGAGCGGCCGTCCCGTGACGACCCGCCCGGCCATACCGAACAGTCTGCGGTAACCGCGCAGCGAACGCCCCGAGAACCCGACCGACCAAACGGTTTTCGGTCCCTCCGGCATCAGCGGGACGCCCGCCAGCCGATCGGCCAGCCAGTCCACCACGATCGGCAGCGCGATCACCGCGAGCGTCACATGCCCGCTGAGCCGAACGCGAATGTACTGCACCGGAGTGCCTTCCGCCCGATACCGCCACACCTGCTCGTCCATATCCTCGACGCGGACCACGATGTCATTGGTGGCCTGCACGACCAGCATGGGGAACGTCGGCGCCGTGCGGACCGGCTTCAACTCCTCGAAGACCGAACGGAACTGCGGACGCGCCATCAACTCGGCGACGCCCATATTGGTGTGCTTGCCGATATCGCGACCGATATTGCGGAAGAGAATGGGGAAGATGGTGTTCGCCTCCGCATGCGCCATCAGATCCAGGAACGGCCGGTCGAAATGGGCGCGCACGGCCCGGTCCAGCTCCGGGTAGGCGCGGCACAGGGCGGCCATGACCAGCGGGATCAGCCCCGACAGCACCGTGCCGTTCAGCTTCGACACCGCGCTCTGCGGATCGCCGACGGGCGATCCGGCGGACGCGCCGACAATATCGATCTCGGGCGCGTACTCCGCGGCCAGCTCCGCCGCCCAGGTCGTGGCCAGGCCGCCGCCGGAATATCCCCACAGCGCCACCGGCGTCCGCTCCCCCAGGCCGAGCGGTTCGAAGGACAGGGCGGCCCGAATACCGTCCAGGATGCGATGTCCGGGCTCGCGGGGCACGCCGAAATGACCATCGGTGCCGACGTGATCGGGAATCGACAGCGTCCAGCCGCGCGCCAGCGCATTGGCGAACAGGAACAGCTCGAACTGCGGGAACGAGCCGAAGGCGCTCGCGCCCTGCCGCAGGTTGTAGGACAGCAACCCCCGATCGACGACCACGTCGATGGCGCACTGATAGGACACCAGCGGGCGCGGCGTCGCCGGATCGGCATTCCAGGGCCGCAGCACCGTGGTCACCACGGCCTCCGGTTCCCCGTTCAGATCATTGCTGCGATAGAGCAATTGCCATGCGCTGACCTGCTGCGGCACCACGCCCAGCAGACCCAGTTCGACCCGCCGGAACCGGATGATCTCACCGGGCGCGTAGGACGCCAGCTCCGGCGGCGCGGTGTAGAACGGGTCCTCCCCAGGCAGCAACGGCCCGCGGTCCCCCGGTTCGCTCTCGACGGCCAGGCGCAGGGTCACGACCGCCGCGGTCACGGCATCCGAAGGTTCCTCTAGGTCGATGGTCATGGACGCGCCCCTCCTGCTTCATTCGCCGATGAATTCGTTCCTCACGGTAACAATCTCGATCATCGGGACTTCGGGTTTCGATCCCGCACGGCGGCGGGGCGATTCGGTGCAGCAACCCGGAATGCACCCCGCTGGAATGAAGGGATTTCAGATGACGCGAACCCCGCGCAATCTCGGCTGATAGGGGGCGCGTAGGGGTGGGCGCAGAATGTAAAATGCTGTGCACCAACGAATTACAGCAGTAGCGTTATTCGTCATGGCCGTTCCGATGCCCCCGTCCGAATCGCTGGGGCCCACCGCCCGTTTCGATATCGGCCCCGAATTGCACGATCGCGTCCATCGGCTGCCCGATATACCGATTCGCATGCGAGACGGCGTCGTGCTCTCGGCCGATCTGACCCGCCCCGCGGGCGCGTCGGGCCCGGTGCCCGAACCGCTGCCCGTGGTCGTCAACTTCACGCCCTACAACAAGAAGCTCTTCCGCGAATTCGGCGGGCCCCGCATCCGGGCCTTCGGCCGCTGGGTCGGGCCGTCCGACCGCCGCCGCTTCACCGGCCGCGACGCGCTGCACACCCTGGCGGGTGGCGTTTTCGACGTGCTCGCGGTGAGCCGGACCCTGGTCACCCGCGGTTACGCGTATCTGATGGTCGATGTGCGCGGCACCGGCACCTCCACCGGCCGCTGGGACTTCTTCGGCGAGGACGAGCAACTGGACTATCTGGAGGTGTTGCGGTGGGCGCGCGAACAGCCCTGGTGCAATGGGCAGATCGCGCTGACCGGCATCTCCTACAACGCCATTGCCGCCCTGCTGGCCGCGGGCCGGGAGCCCGACGGCGTGCAGGCCGTCTTCGCGGTCGAGGCCGGTGAGAACCCGGCGCGCGAGGTCGGATTGACCGGCGGCGCGCCGACGCCCGGGCTGGGCGTCTGGCTCGTGGGCGTGAACACCGTCAAATGGATGCCCTCGATCGGCGGGCTCATGGCGTCCGGCGCGGTGCGGGACTTCCTGCGCGACCGGCTCGCCGATCCGGCCAGCTGGCTGGTTCGATCGCTGGGCATCGCCCTGGCCGAGCGGCACGACGACGCGTACCTCAACGACAATTGGAACGCCAAGCTCCCGGACCTGGCGAAGATCAAGGTACCGACCTGGCTGCACGGCAGCTGGCGCGATCTGTACGCACGCTCCAATTTCCGTATGTACGACCGTATTTCGACCGATCCGGGGGCCAAGCAGCTGGTGGTGGATGACGGCTATCACCTCACGCCCGGCTCCGGACTCGGCGCGGCCGATGCGCCGCAGGCCCTCGACGAGTTGCAGTGCGCGTGGTTCGATCGCTGGATCAAGGGCATCGACAATGGCATCGACCGCTACGACCCGATCACGTTGCGGCAGTTGGGCGGCGAGTGGATCGCGCGCGCGGAGTTCCCCGCCGCCGACGCGACCGTGCATCGGCTCTACCTGAACGCCGATACGCCAGATGCGGCCGGACTCGGGCCCGAACCGCCCACCGCCACACGGCGATTGCCGGTGCCCGATGCCCGCCCCAGCCTGGCGTCGAGCAATACCGCCGTCATCTCCATGGGTCTGTCCACCCTGCTCGGCCGTCGCTTCGGCTCCGACGACCGCTGGGCCGAGGCCGCCGCGCTCACCTTCACGACCGAACCGTTCGACACCGATGTCGTGCTCTCCGGGCCCATGAACCTGCATCTGTGGGTGGAAGCCGCGGGCGCCAAGGCGTTCTGGTCGGTCACGGTCACCGATGTCGGCCCCGACGGCGCCTCGGCCGCCATTACCCGGGGTGCGCTGCTGTCCTCGCTGCGCGCGGTCGACGAGGCCCGAAGTGGTTATGCCGATGGCGAATTGGTGGCCCCGGAACATCCGCTCACGGCGGAATCCGTGCTGCCCGTCACGCCGGGCGAACCGTTCGAGCTCGATATCGACATCAATGCCACCGAGGCGATCCTGTACGCGGGGCACCGGCTGCGCGTCACCGTCAGCGGATCCGGGTTCCCCCGCCATCTGCTGAGCCTGCCGCAACTCCGGAAGGTCAAGGGCCAGACCGTCATTCTGGGCCCGGACCGCCCCGGCTACCTGACCTGCACCGCCGTCGGGCTCCCGGTCGCCTGGAAACTGAGGTAACCCGGCTCGGCCGGATCGAGCACGATGCTCTGCCCGGTGATCTCGCGCTGCTTCCAGCGCGGGATGAGGTGGCGCGGGAAACTGGTGCGGCTCACCGCGATCCGGAGACGATGCCCCGTGCACAGCAGCGCCTCGGTCGGGTTGATCTCGATATCCAGGTCGAAGGGTTCACCCGGTTTCACCGGTTGCGCCGAAGCCGCGGTGAGCGGGTGCATGGGGAACAGCAGTTCGCCGTCGACGTAGTAACTGTCGTCGGAATCGGTGTGCCGCAGGGAGGACAGCAGCGCCCCGCGCGTGATCGGCACCGAGACGCCGTCGGGATGCACATCGCAGACGGTGACCGACCAGAAGGCGTCCGTCCCGTCGGCGACCGCCCGCAGGCGCAGGTTCATGGGCCCGGTGAGCGCCAGTTCGGCGTCCATGGGCACGCTGGTGAAGGTGACGGCGGTAGCCTCGCTGCGGCGGTCGTCATTGCCGTGTTCGGGACCGAAGAGCAGGGTCACGCCCATGCTCATGACGGCGCTGTTGCCGGAGGCCGCGCTGACCCGCCCGGCGGGCACCCGCAGCCGGTCGACGGTATCACCGGGTGTGGCCGACAAGCCCGCGTCCGTGGCGGCATGCGGTGCGGTGCCGGTGTTCTCGGCGGTGAGGTACAGCCTGCGAAGCTGTGCGGCGGGATCCGGATACTGCGCGCGCCGGACCCAGCGGCCGTCGCCCTGGCGGCGCACGGTGACGGGCCCGTACCGATCGATGCCATTGTCGATGCCCTTGACCCAGCGGTCGAAGAAGGCGCACTGCAACTCGTCGAGAGCCTGCGGATTGCCCGGATCACCGAACCCCGCACCCGGGGTGAGGTGATAGGAATCGTCGACCAGCACCTGCTTGCCGCCGCCGCTCACCGGAATGCGGTCGTACATACGGAAGTTGGACCGGTTGTAGACATCGTGCCAACCGCCGTGAATCCAGGTGGGCACGTCGATCTGTTCCAGCTGCGGCAGTTTCGCCGCCCACATCTCGTTGAGATACCCGTCGGGCCCGTCCGCGAGACCGATGCGCGCCGCGCGTCCCAGCCAACCGGAGCGAGCGGTCATCCTGTCCCGCACGAACTCTCGCGTCAACCCGGCGCGCACCAGACCGGGCAGCGCGGGCACCATCTTGCCGCTGTTGACCGCCAGGATCCACAGCAGCATGCCCGGCGTCGGCACCCCTCCCGTGAGACCGAGTTCGCGCGGCGGGTTCTCCCCCGCCTCGATGGCGAAGACCGCCTTCAACCCCTCCGGCCGCTGCGCCGCCGCATGCAATGCCGAGATCGCGCCGTAGGACAGCCCCATCACCGCGATATCCCCATTGCACCAGGGCTGCTCGCGTATCCACCGCAACACCTCGACATAGTCGAGCTGCTCCCGCGGACTGAAGAAATCCCAGGCGCCCATGGATGTTCCGGTCCCGCGCACATCGACCATGAGACCCACATACCCCCGCGCCACCGCGGTGCGATTGATGGCGAACGGTTCCAGCACCCCACCGGCGGGCGTGCGCAACACATCTCGCGCGGTCATACGCGTGCGATCCGAGGCCCGCACCTGCCCCGCCAGCCGCCGCAACACCCGATTCGCCCGCATCGAATGCCGATTGAACATCTTGTTGTACGGCGTGAAGTTCACAATCGCGGGCAAAGGCTCGGCGGTCGCGCCCCCCGCATCCCCCGGTCGCAGGATATCCGCGGTGAGAATCACCCCGTCCGACATCTCGATCGGAACCGTATTGCGCGCAAACAACTTCGAGTACCTGACCGGCCCGATATCGAATCGGGTATCCGGCAGGACCTCGAGCTCGCGCGCTACAGCAGTGGACAAGGGTTCTGTCATCGCGAGTCCTTCATCGACGTCGGTGTCGATCTCAGGATAAATAGTCTGAGACAGTTTCCATAGGGTTCGTGTCCAGGGGACCGGACTCGCGAGTCACGCGAAGCGCCGCACGGCTGCGCCGGAGCCGGTGTCGCACACCGGCTCCGGCCGGGTGTCTCAGGCGCGCCGATCCACGGCGGCCCAGGCGGCGAGGGCCACGACGCCGGAGACGACCGCGACCGACGGCCAGGCGCCGATCTTCTTGGCGAGCGGATGCGAGGCGCCCATCGCGCCGATCGAGACGCCGGTCAGTGCCGCGGCGCCGCCAGCGCCGACCGTCTTGTACCACTGCGGCACGGCGGCGAGGGTGCCCGCCGCGAATACCGCTCCGCCCAGCTGCCGCTTCTTCGTCGCCTGAGCGAGCGCGAAGCCGCCGGTGAGACCACCGGCCACCAGTGCAGACGTGGGAATACGAGCCATCTTCACTACCTCCAGCACAGATCCAACAACTTCCTCGACCATAGCCGCCGCCGAATTCGGCCTACTACGCGCGCCGTAGAGAGTGGAAATTCGTTGGACCGCCTCCCGGTATGTCCGGATGATCGTCCAATGACCTCGACTCCCCAGGAACGCCTCAGGCTGGTCGGTCGCGAGCAGCCGACCGCCGCCCACGAGGCGCTCTCGTGGGTGATGAACATCGACGATTCCGATTCACCCCGCGACATCATCGACGCGCTCGGTATCGCGCGGTATCTCAGTGGTGAACAGCCGCACGCGGTTTCGAAGGAACTCGAACACGTGAAGCCGGAAGCGCCGCTCCAGCCCGCCGACGCGCTCGTACTGCGCACCTGCGACGACGACGGCCTGCGGGCCACGCTGTCCACCGGCGACGGCTGGACCCTGCGCGTGGTCCGCCGCACCAATGGCGATGCCGCCCTGCATGTCTGCGCGACGACCGAGGCCCTCGCCCGCGACATCCTCGAGAGTTGCACCGCCGATGCCACGGTGGAACCCGAAGCGGACGCCAGCCATGTCTCCATGGGCTTCTGGCATTACGGCACGCACGGCCCGCAGCGCCGCGAACGCACCATTACCGCCGCCGCCTGGCCCGAGGTCGAGCGGAACTACGCGGGTGCGGTCGGCGAGGCCATCGGCAGACTCATGGCGACCCGCGCCGACGGCGTCACCGGCCGCCTGCTCCTGCTGCACGGCCCGCCCGGCACCGGCAAGACCTCCGCCCTGCGCGCACTCGCCCGCGAATGGACCGACTGGTGCCAGGTCGACTGCGTACTCGACCCGGAAGTCCTCTTCAGCAATCCCGGCTACCTCATGGAAGTCGCCATGGGCGTGGACACCTACGACGAGGAGAAGCGCCGCTGGCGCCTGCTCGTCCTCGAGGACTGCGACGAGCTGATCCGCGGCTCCGCGAAGGAATCCACCGGCCAGGGCCTGTCCCGCCTGCTCAACCTGACCGACGGCATGCTCGGCCAGGGCCGCGACGTCCTGGTAGCCATCACGACGAACGAACACCTCTCCCGCCTGCACCCCGCCGTCATCCGCCCCGGCCGCTGCCTGGCCCAACTCGAGGTAGGCCCCCTCTCCCCCACGGAAGCGACCACCTGGCTGACCCGCGAACTCCCCGACCGCCCCCACCCGCCAATGTCTCCCGACGGGATGACCCTGGCCGAACTCATCGAAGCCCGCGACAACCGCACCCGCATCCAATCCGACCCACCCCCACCCCCCGCCACCTCAGCGGGCTACCTGTAACCCGCTGGCAGGTACTGGTGCAGGGAAATGTCCGAATTTCCCTGCACCAGTACCTGCTCCACGGTTAGGGGATGAGGGGGCGGACTTTGTGGGCTACGAAGCGGACGAAGGCGGCTGGGTCGGGGTCGTCGGCGGTGGGTTCGAGGATGACGCTCGTTGCGCCCGCGTCGATGCGGCGGGTGATGGCTTCGGCGATGGCGTGGGCATCGCCTGCTGCGCCTACCTCGTCGCTGTAGTTGTTCTTGCGGCGATCGGCGGCCAGGCGGTCGGCTGCGCCGGGGCCGGTCGCGGCCAGGAGGTAGACGACGATCGGGTACGGGTCGGTCGCGGTTGTTTCCGGGCGGGCGGCTTTGATCGTTTCTGCTGCGGCGCGGATATTGGCGGGGGTGTTCGCGCTCGTCAGGATGACGCCGTCGGCCGCTTGACCGACCAGGCTCAGGGTGCGCGGGCCGCCTGCGGCGGACAGGATGGGCGGTGTGGTGGCGGGCGGGTAGTCGAGGGCTACGTCGTCTAGTTGAATGTAGCGGCCCTTCACGGTGATTCGGTTGCCTGCGAGCAATCCGCGGAGGGCGTCGAGGTATTCGCGGAGGAGGGTCAGGGGGGAGGCGGCGCGGACGCCCGCCTGGCCCATCCAGTCCAGGACGCCGTGGCCTACACCCCAGAGGCCGCGGCCGGGGAACATGCCTTCGAGGGTGGCGATTTCCATGGCGGTGAGGGCGACATTGCGCAGCGAGACGGGCATGACGCCGACGCCTACGCGGATTCGCTCACTCCATGCGAGTGCGGCGGCGGTCGCGATGCCGCCGAGTTGGAAGCAGTCCTCCCACAGCCACAATTCCTCGAGGCCCGAATCTTCGGCCGCGCGAACGACTTCCCGCATTGTCTGCGGCGGATTCTCTGGACGGAATACAGCACCGAGCGTCGTCATCCACCATGCCTACCAGATTCCGGCGGATGCGCACGCGCGATCAGCAGGGGATGCCGAGGACGGTCAGGAAGGCGGTCGCGGCGGGGGTGCGGGCGGTGCGGTTCCAGATGGCGTATTCGATGCGGTCCGGGGCGTCGGTGAGTTCGAGGGTGACCACGCCGGTGAGTTGGGGGGGCGTAGGTGGCGGGAACCATTGCCACACACAGGTTCTGCTCAACCAGGCGGGCCATGTAGTCGGCGGTGCTCACCTCGAAAGCGACATCTCGCACGAGACCGGCCGTCGCGAAGGCCTGGTCGGTCTGGATGCGCCCGGCCGTGCCGGTGGGGAGGTCCACGAAAACCTCCTCGGCGAGGCGGCGCAGGTCGATCGCGGGTTCGGCGGCCAGCGGATGTTCGGGGGCCACCACGGCGACGAGGCGGCCGCGGGCCAGTTCGTGAGCGGCCACGCCGTGCGGGCGGGCCGTTGTCGGCAGACCGAGGAAGGCCACGTCGAGGGCGCCCTGTTTGACCTTCTCCACCAGGTTGTCGCTCGCGCCGACGCACAGGCCGATGCGCACGTGCGGGTACTGCGCGCGGATCTGGCGCAGGGCGCCGGGGACGTCGACCGCGGCGACGGTGGGAATCAGGCCCACGGCGAGGCGGCCCCGGATCTCCCCGACGGCCGCGGCGACCTCGGCGGCGGCGCGCTCGGCGGCCTCCAGGCATTGGCGGGCGGCGGGCAGGAAGGCGGCGCCCGCCGGTGTCAGCCGCACCCGGCGGCTGGTGCGCTCGAACAGCTTCGCGCCGAGTTCCCGTTCCAGGCGGGCGATTTGGTGACTGAGCGCGGACTGCACCACCAGGCAGCGCTCGGCCGCGCGGGTGAAGCTGGTGGTCTCGGCGACGGCGACGACATAGCGCATCTGCTGGAGTTCCATGGATCAATCGTGAATCACGATCGATGCGGTGACAAACATGTGTTGGACTCATCGATCGGGCGGATCGACACTGATGCCTGTGAAACGCTTTCTCGGTATCTCCCTCGCGCTCGCCTGTCTCGCCGTCGCGGCGCCCGCGAATCAGGCTGCGGCGCAGGGGTTGTTCCCCACCACCATCGAACTGCCCGATGGGTTCCGGCCGGAAGGCATTGCGATCGGCGCGCTTCCGGTGGCGTACATCGGGTCGATGGCGGACGGGTCCATCTATCGCGCCGATCTGATCACCGGTCGGGGCGGGGTATTCAGCCAGGGTCCCGGTACGCAATCGCTCGGGCTTCAGCTCGACGATCGGGGGCGGCTGTTCGTGGCCGGTGGCACGGCGGGTGACGCACGCGTCGTCGATACGCTGACCGGTGCGGTGCTGGCCAGCTACCAGTTCGGCACGGCGCCGGACACATTCGTCAATGACATCGTGCTCACGGCGGCGGGCGCGTGGTTCACCGATTCGCGCAGCCCGGTGCTCTACCACCTGCCCATCGGCCCGGACGGTGCGCTGCCGTCGCAGGAGGCGGTGGTGCGCATCCCGTTGACCGGCGATATCAAATATGTGCCGGGGCCGAATGCTTTCAATGCCAATGGAATCGTGCGCACGCCCGACGGTTCCGGCCTGATCATCGTGCAGTCGGATACCGGGCAGCTGTTCCGCGTCGATCCGGCGACGGGCGCGGCGCGGCGGGTCGATATCGGGGCCGAGAGCCTGATCGACGGCGACGGACTGCTCTTGCAGGGCAACAAACTCCTGGTCGTTCAGAACCGGCTCAATGCCATTGCCGTGATCACCCTCGATGACGCGGGCACGACGGGCCGGGTCGAGCGGCGCGTGACCGATCCGCGGTTCGATGTGCCGACGACCTTCGGGGCCTTCGGCGGTCGGCTGTATCTGCCCAATGCGCGTTTCACCACGACGCCGGAGCCGACCACCTCCTACAACGCGCTCGCCATCGATCAACCCTGACCCGAATAGGGCGTCTGTCCGATACCCGCTGCCGCGGCGGGCTTTTAGCCTCGGAAACGGGTCGGGGTGGGCTGCCACGGCAGCAGGAGGAGGAGTTCGGATGATGCGGACGGGTAGTCGGCTGCGCGCGGTCATAGGTGTACTGCTGGGTTTGCTCGCGCTGGTGCTGGTGGTGTCGGCCTGCTCGACCAAGGAATCCGGCTCCGGGGCTCCGGCCTCGAGCACGGTGTCGAAGACGTCGGTCTCGAAGACGGTGACGCCGACGAGTTCGGGAGCGCCGCACGGGAATCCGGGCGGCTCCGGCGGACAGGACGTGACGCAGCCGGGTGGCGGCGGAAACGGTGGCGGCGGTGCGGACCAGGGGAATGTGCCGACCTCGACCAGCGATTGCCCGGATGGCATCCCCTACTGCGGCACGGACGGCTGCGATTCGACCGTCTTCTGTGGCACCACCACCGTGGCACCCTTGCCGACCACCAAGAATCCGCCGCTGCCGACCACGACGAACGAGTCCTGGCCGACCACGACGAACCAGTCGTGGCCGACGACAACGAACCAGTCGTTGCCGACGACGACCACACGCTAGCCGGAGGTTCCGGCCGCGGCGAGCAGTTCCACGACGACCCGCTGATCGTCCTGCGCGCAGCAGGAGAGCGGGTCGTCGGGCTCGCCGTCCCGGGTCGGATCAGCGCCGACCCGGAGGGCGAGATAAGCGCGTTGCAGGCTGTTGATGCACATGCGTTCACGCTAGGCGCGAGGCGAATCGCGCCGCTTCTCGATTCCTGACCCGTTCCCGGGTCCTCTACTTCCAAGCGCCCGCCGCGACCGCGTCGCGAACATAATCCGCGAAATCGACGGGTGCGCGCCCCAGCAGGGTGGCGAGAGTGTCCGTCACGGTGGCATTGCGGCCGTCGAGCAGGGTCGCGAAGATATCCAGCATGGCGGCGACCTCCGCATCGGGCATCCCGAACTCGGCGGTCAGCACCGCACCGAATTCCGCACCGGTGACGGGGATGTATTGGATTTCCCGCCCCAGCGCCCCGCCAATGGCCGCCACGGCGTCCCCGAACGTCAGCAGCCGCGGCCCGGTCAGATCGTAGTTCTTCCCCGCGTGACCGTCCTCGGTCAGCGCCGCCACCGCGACATCCGCGAGATCCCCCGAGTCGACGAACGGCTCCAGCACCTGCCCCGCCGGAAAGGCCAGCGCCCCACCGAGAATCATCTCCGTGAACACACCCTCGTCGAAGTTCTGGTTGAACCACGCCGCCTGCAACACGGTCCATTTCGCACCACTGGCGCGCACCGCGTCCTCGGCCGGACCCGCCTGATCCTCACCCCGTGCCGACAACAGCACCAGCCGCTCAACCCCACTGGCGACAGCCAACTCACTGAACGCCCGAATGGTCTCCCCCGCACGGGGATCCCCGATATCCGGCGTGTACATGACGAACGCCGCCCGCACCCCCTCGAGCACAGCTCCCCAAGTGCCCCGATCCTCCCAATCGAACGGGATGTCCGCCGACCTGGAGCCGATCCGTACCGGGAATCCCTTGGCAGTCAGCCCATCCGCCACCCGCCGTCCCACCTTGCCGGTCCCCGCGGTAACGAGGATGGTCTGCGCTGCCATGTTGTTCGCGTTGTTTGTCATGACTCAATTCAAGCCGCCACAACGCCTTCCAACCATCGCCGAAAGCCTCACCCACATATGCGATCGTCCAGAGTTCATTGCATCCCCGCCGAGGCCCGCAGCCATGCCATGACCTCCTCGTCCGGGTGGTACTCGACGCGGTACCGAGGCGGATAGATGCCCTCGACAGGCCGTAGATCCACTGCGGCAGAGAGGGTTTCCCAGGTGACACCGAAGGTATCGCCGGTCTCGACATTGGTGAGGGTCACATTGTTCACCCTGGGCAGCAGCGTGGGCACGGTATCGGTCCACGGCGACAGCGTGGTCTCCACCCCGTCCGGCCTGCGCACATGCATGAGCTTCGCGGCGTAGTCCTCGGTCAGATACGCGTCCAGATCGGCTCGGAGATGCCCGTACTGCTGCCCGTAGACCGCTGCGGCCAGCGTCGACTCCGCAGCGCGAATCTCCTGCCAGGCACTGTGATCGCGCGGCACCTGATACGGCGTCAACCGTCCCGCCTCGTCGATCGTGTACGGCACCGGCGACACCGAACGCACGGCCTCGTCGTACAACTCCCGCGCCGCCCGCACCAACCGCAGCACATGCTCGTCGGAGAACTCCGCGCCCACCAGCACCCCGACGTTCTGGGCTATGAATACAATCGGCCGCGCACCGGCCTTCCGCCCGATCCCGGCCAGCCACCCGTCCACCAGCGGCAGCGACCCCGCGTACAGATTCCCGTCGACATCGGGGATGTACATCATCCCGCCCTGCGCGCCCGGCTCGTAGCGCGCAACGGTATCGAGCGCGAGTTCCCCCATATTGGCTCGCGCGGTAGCGAATACGGCCTCGAAATCGAGCCCCCACTCCGCCACCTGCCCCGGATCCAGGTTCTGCATCGACGTCGCCTGATCCACCACAACGGTCTCCATCAAGCACGGCAGCACCGGCCGCCACACCGTATGGTCCCCAACGCGCATCCCCTCCATTCGCATATCGAGACTCCCCGCCTGCCGCACCAACGGCCGCAACCGCCCCGCCGTCCCCTCCCACCCCGTAACCCGCTCCGCCCCAACGGTCTCCGGCCCCAAAGCCACGAAGTCGAACAACATCCGGGCCGCCGCCTCCAGCGAAGCCCCCTGACACCGCTTGAACACCGTCCGGAGATTGATCAGCCCCCACTCCCCCCCTGAGTCCAATACCTGATCACGAACTCCTTGGCATCGAACTCCGCGCTCGCCACAGACCGCTGCCCCCGCACCATGGCCAACGCCTGATCCCCGAACCGCACCCGCTCCTTGGACCCGAAGACCCCACCCAGAAAACCCATGCGCCGCAACGTACCCGAGCACACCCCCGCCGGGACCGCCCCAACCGATCCATCGACCGATTCGGCCGTATCCGCGGCTACCGCGCGAGATCCGCCAAGGACAACAGCAAATGCGCGGATTCCGGGTACCAGAAGTCCGAGTGCGCACCCTCGACACGCAGGAAGCGACCGCGCCGGTAGAGCCGGTCCGCGTTCACATTCACGATTCGAGCCTCGAAGTCCTTGTAGTCGTACACCTCGTCCACCGGGCGCAGCGCCGTCCACTGGAGTTCACCGGCCGGTTCGCGCACGCCCTTGTAGCCGATGCCGGTGTGGCGCTCGGCGATCCAGTGCCAGAGTCCGTTCGCCCGATCGGCGGTGGAGTGGGTGAGCACGATGGGCCCATTGATGGGCGCGTCGCTCAGGATTCTGGGCACGCGATCGGCGAATATCGCCGGTGACGCCGCCATCTGGAAGACCAGCAGGGTGTCCAAGGTGTAGGGGTAGTTCGGATTGGAACGATTCCAGCTCAGGGTGGTCGGACGACTGTCCGCGGCGGCCTGCACGGCTTCGACCAGGAACCGGCCGCCGAAGGAGTGGCCGACACAATGGAGATACTGTCCTCCGGCGGTCTGCAGCACGGGCGGCGAGCCTGGCAGACGGCGAGCCTCGTCGATATAGCCGAGCAGGGCGGCCAAGGCTTCCGAGGCATGTCCCTCGGTCGTCATCGCATGCGCGCGATCGCGAATACGGCGATACCCCCACGGCATGGGATTGCTCATCGAGGGCCACCGCACCGTCACGTAATGACCGGACCACGAGTCGATGTCCGGATACCGGTCCGGATGATCGTGCCGGGCGGCCTCCAGCATGGTGAAGAGCTGGTGCCCGGAGGCGGCGGCCCGCGCCCGCGAATTCCGCCAACCGTGGACGAAAACGACTATGTCGGTGGCATCTTCAGGCACGTCGAGCTGCATTTCCAGGAAGCCGCGGTGATATCTCGGTTCCACCCGCGCACCGGTGTCGGGATCGAGGAAATCACCGTTCTCGTCGAGATCGAGGATGACATGCTCGTCACAGCATCGGTCGTTGGCGCTCGTCACGGCAGCTCTTCCTCCCACAGGTGAACATCGATCCCGCGATAGAGGGAGATCATCAGACCGAGCGGGTTCCGGTATTCGTCAGCGAATTGTCGTGTCAGCTTCAGCATGACGTCTCCCAGGCGGTTCTCTGGCTGCAGGAACTTGCTGAACAACCTGGTCGCGTACTCCAACGCGAACGCACGAGGCAGGTCCACCTGCGGTCCCACCAAACAACGTGCACCCTTCCTCAGAAAGTAGTGCCCGAACCCCGAGAAGAACTGGGAGGTCATCTGACCTCCCTGGCACGCGCTGATGAATACGACCGGCTTGCTTCGCAACGAGCCTGCCGACAGCCAGGAGAGAATCTCGGTGGCATAGATCTTCTCGCCGTCGCCGAGCATCAGGAACGATCCCCCCGGTTCGCCGCTGCCGACTACGCCATGGCAGCCGAAGAACATGATGTGTTCACCGAACTGCTGGTCCAGCAGCGCAACGGCGAGGTCGTCCCTGCTACGCCGGATCGTGGTGACAGCCTTGCCGTCGAGGAACTTGATCAGTGGTTCGATGAATGGTGTGGGTGGCGGATCTTTGTCCACGCCCTCATCGACATGGAGCCCGATCACTGCGCGTCCCGGAGGAATCATGATCCGGCTGTCGAATCCCTGCGCACGGGACAAGCTGTGCTCGACAAGATGTCGGTACCCCAGGAATCCCGACATCGACCAACTTCTGCTGGCCCCATACAGTTCCGAAGGGTTATCCGGCGGCACGTACAGCATCGGCCACGGCGCGAAGAGATCGTCGGATTCCATGGTGATCACTTGATCGCCGCGGCGCAATGCGTACACCAAATGCTCACCTATTTCCTGCAACCCCGGATCGCCGCCCTGGAAAAGCAGGCGGAACAGCGACGCACCCTTCCGAGCCAAGCCGGGACCGACCTGATCGAGCCGATCATGGTCGGCTGGGCCGGACAGGTCCCATCGGTCGGCGAATGGGTGCCGCAGTTTGCCGTCGCGCTTCTCCTTGTGCCCTATGACATTCTGCTGCCATTCCTCGCGTAGGTTCCTGATCGAGGCCTCCACGTCGGTTTGCGTGGCGCTCGGCCGACCTTGATAGCCGCCGCCCCCGTCCTGGGGAAAGGCGCTACCCCACGCTTGCACCGTGTATCGATTGCTCTCTTTGCTGAAGCGGATGTACACGGTGCGAGGCCGGTTGTACGAACGATCGCCAACCCGTCGTAGCGCACTGGAGTTGTCGGCCCTGACCTCTGTTTTCAGATCACCGCGAGTCATGCCCGCCGCGCCTTCCGCTCCTGCCCGGTTGCCGCGAGTTGCGCCCGGACCTCCTGCAGGAACTGTCCATCCGATTCCCGATAGACGAGAAACGTCAGCAGGACCACGCCCGGCCGATGCGGTACCACATCGAATCCGACGGGCGCACTGGTGCGATCGACACCGAGCACCACCATCCGGGTCAAGGGAAACACCCGAGCCTCATCGGATTCCAGCAACACCCGGAGCTCGACCGGTTCCGGCAGCAGATCGTGGCCGGACGGCGGCGTCTCCTGCTGCGGCACGATGGCGAAGGAGACCTGCGTCGATCTGCCGACCAGGACCGGATCATCGGACGGACGCCAGACGCGGACCTTGCGATCGTCCATGAACTCGACGTCCGTCTCCGCCCGAGTATCCGCGGCGGGCGTCGGATGCGGCGGCCGGTGGCTCGCACCGGCCAGAACGGATTCGGTCTTCTCGATGAGGGATTCGGGCAGCGTCCCGCCGTGCTCGGCCAGCCAGCGCCGCAGGTTCATCGGTTGATAGTCGGGCAGGTCCAGCACGCTGGAGGCCAGGCGCACCGCTTCGTCGTTCGGGTTGCTCAGCCTCCGGGAGGAGTCCGGGTAGAACCGCGGATTGCGCGGATTGCGCGGATTGCGAAGCATCCGTATGAGATTCAGGATCCGATAGGTCAGACCGAGGGAGTCGTGCCGGGCGTAGTATCGCTCGCCCTCGACGAGGGCACGGTTGCCGAGCGCCTCCAAACGCTCCCAGTCGAATGCGAGGCCAACCACCTCCGCCTCGGACACCATCCACCGCAATGCGACATCCGACAGTCCGCTCTCGCGATACCCGCCGCCGACATCACTGTGCACGCCCGCGAACCACACCTGCTTGACCCGCTCGAATCCGGCGCGATACTTCACGTCCAGTTCGACCGGTATCTCCCACAGATTCGGCTCGAAGCTGCGTCGCCTTTCGTCGATGGCCAGCGCCTGCCGCGCGCAGCGCACGGCGGAAGGCAATCGCGCACTCTTGAATCGGTGCCGCCGCCGCGGGAGTCGCCCGGGTACTCCGAGCACTCCGACCGTCTCGAACACACCCAGAAAATCGACCTTCACCGGATAGTGGCAGTGCGCGTTCCGGAAGTCTCGCCATTCCGGCGGATCCAGATCCCAGCTCGACCGCTTGTCCTTCTGGTAGATCCGGAATGCCTGCGGAAACCGGCCGTCGATCACGGCATCGGACCGCATGATTCCGATCCGGTCGATCATCCCCGCCAACCGGCGTGCCGTATACGCCCCGCGGCTGAATCCGAAGAGGTAGATCTCGTCGCCCGGCTCCCAGTTCGCCGCCAGATGCCAATACGCCGCGGCGAGATTGGCATCGAGCCCGAGCCCGAACACCGTACCGAGCAGCCGGTCGGCGAGAAACCCGCGCGCACCCTGACCCGAGACGTAAAACACGGACTGGCGAACCGACTCGCCGGTGCGCGTCGGGGTATCCAATCGAATCGTCTGCGCGAGTTTGACGATATTCGACACCGTACTGCTGGATTCGGCGCTCCACGTACCGTCGCAGCAGACCACCAGGCGCTTCATGGTCACCCTCCCGGACCCCTGGAACAGCGTGGATAGCAGTATCCTCCGCGAGCGCTCCGATTGCCGGGCTTTGCTTTTCGAATACCGGAGTTCAGCGCGGCTTGTGCGGGGCGCGGCGCACCGTGCGGCCGTCGGCTACGGCCACAACGAGGGTTCTGGTGTCGTCGGTGTGGGCCCACCAGCGGTGTTTCACGCCTGCCGTGCAGTAGTAGGTGTCGCCGGTGGCGAGGGTGAGTTCGCGATTGTCGTCTATGACCGTGATGGTTCCGGTGATCACGTAGATCAGTTCGTCGTTGGGGTGGGTGAATTCGCGGTCGCCGCGGTGGGTGCCGCCGGTGAATTCGAGGGCGCGGAGGTCGCGGGGGCCGCGGGAGAGGGAGCGGACGGATCCGTCGGTTTCGTGGTCGGCTTGCGGGAGGGTCGTGTCGGCGGCCGCGCGGACGACGGCGTCGCCGGGGGTGGTGTCGGCGGCGGCCAGGAGGTCGGTGGCCGTGGTGTGCAGGGCGTCGGCTATGCGCTGGAGGGAGCGCAGGCTGGTGTTGGTGCGGCCGTTCTCGAGTTGGCTCAGGAAGGACTGGGAAAGGGCTGCCGTGGCGGCCAGCTGTGCGAGCGTCAGTCCGGCCTCGAGTCTGCGGCGATGGACGACATCGCCCAGCGCCAGTCTCTGTTCCACGCGTTCGGCCACCTTTCATTAGTCACGCTCATTGTCGGAGCGGGGGCCGGTTGCCACAGCGTTTGCTTCAGCGTGATTCGAAGGGTTCCGGCTTCGAGGAGCCTACTGAATATTCAGTGGTGTTGAATTTTCAGTAGGTGCGGTGGAACAGAACACGCTGAAGCGGCGGGGTACGGGGCTGATCGGGAGCGAGCCGGAGCTCGCCTCGCCGGGGTACACGCTCTATGCGCCGTTGGCCGGGGGCGGGGTGGTCGATCTGGTGGATCTCGCGGGGGAGGTTGTGCATCGGTGGCGGTTGCCGTATCGGCCGGGGCGGCATGCGCGGCTGCTCACGGATGGGACCCTCGCCTACAACGGGACGACGCTGGGGATCGCGCCGCTGTTCGCCATGTGGCGCAAATACAGTGGCGGATCGATGGGCAAGTACGACCCGAAGGGCGGACTGCTGCACGAGGTTCGGGACGACTATCAGCATCACGACGCGCATCACTACGACGACGGCGCATCCTCTACACCGGTGTGGAACCGCTCCGCGGCGCCGACGCGGACCGCATCCGGGGCGGAGTGCCGGGCACCGAGGCCGATGGCGTGGTGTGGGCCGATGTCATCAAAGAGGTTGCAGCAGATGGCACTTCACTGTGGGAGTGGCGCGCGTTCGAACACCTCGATCCGGCCGAGTTCGGCCTGCAATCCCACTACTGGCGCGAGCACTGGCCGCTGATCAACAGCGTCTTCCCGCTCGACGACGACACCGTCATCGCCAGTCTGCGCAGCGTCTCCGCGGTCATCCGCATCGACCGCGCCACCGGCAAGGTCACACCCCTGCTGGACCGCGCGACCATCGCGCAGCAACACCACGCCACCGCGCTCGACAACGGCAGAATCCTGGTGTTCGACAACGGCACCTTCCGCACCGGCGAATCGGTCACCTACAGCCGCGTCCTCGAAATCGACACCGCCACCGGCGATATCGCGTAGAAGTACCAGGACTCCCCTCGCGAAGCCTTCTTCACCCCCTACATGGGCGGCGCCCAACGCCTCCCCAACGGCAACACCGTCATCACCGAAGCCGCCTTCGGCCGCATCTTCGAAGTGACTCCCGCACAGCAGATCTGCTGGGAATACGTGGTGACGCACTTCACCGAATACCCGGACCCGGACACCGCCGCGCTCTTCCCGGGCGTCTCCAACGCCATCTTCCGCGCCTACCGCTACCAGGCCGCCGATATTCCGTGGCTCGACGCCCGATGACTCTCAGCGGTTGTCGGTGAAAGCGGCGTCGAAGGCGGCGGACGGGGGCGTGAGGGCGTTGTACCGGCGGATGAAGGCCAGGGCTTCGGGGGCGCCTGCGAGGCGGTCCATGCCCGCGTCTTCCCATTCGATGGAGATGGGGCCGGTGTAGTCGATGGCGTTGAGGGCGCGGAAGGAGTCCTCCCAGGGGACGTCGCCGCGGCCGGTGGAGACGAAGTCCCAGCCGCGGTGGAGGTCGGCCCAGGGGAGGTGGGAGGAGAGGCGGCCGCGGCGGCCGTCGCCGAGACGGAGTTTCGTGTCTTTGCAGTCCACGTGGTAGATGCGGTCGGCGAAATCGAGGATGAAGCCGACGGGGTCTAGGTCTTGCCAGATGAAGTGGGAGGGGTCCCAGTTGAGGCCGAAGGCGGGGCGGTGGTCGATGGCGGTCAGGGTGGGGACTGTTGTCCAGTAGTCGTAGGCGATTTCGCTGGGGTGGACCTCGTGGGCGAAGCGGACGCCTTCGGTGTCGAAGACGTCGAGGATAGGGTTCCAGCGGTCGGCGAAATCCTGGTAGCCGCGGTCGATGGCGGACTGGGAGATCGGGGGGAACATGGCCACCGTGTGCCAGATGGAGGAGCCGGTGAATCCGACGACGGTGGTTACGCCCAACTTGGCTGCGGCTCTGGCGGTGTCGGCCATTTCGGCGGCGGCTCGTCGGCGAACTGCTTCCGGATCGCCGTCGGACCAGATGCGGGCGGGGAGGATGGCGCGGTGGCGGTCGTCGATGGGGTGGTCGCAGACCGCTTGGCCCACCAGGTGATTGGAGATGGCGAAGACCCCGAGGCCGTACTGTTCCAGGGTCTTTCGCTTCGCGGTGACGTAGTTCGGGTCGGACAGCGCCTTGTCGACCTCGAAATGGTCACCGGAGCAGGCGATTTCGAGTCCGTCGTAACCCCACCCGGCGGCCAGTTCACAGACTTGCTCGAAGGGCAGGTCGGCCCATTGGCCGGTGAAGAGGGTTATCGGTCTCATGAGGGGTCTCCTCCGATTGCGGTCCAGCGTCCGGCGTCGGCCGCGCTCGCCTCGACCGCGGCGAGGACGCGCTGCACGGCGAGGCCGTCGGCGAAGGTGGGTTCGGGATCCTTGCCCGCGGCAATGGCGATGACGAGGTCGGCGACCTCATTGGTGAAGGTGTGGTCGTAGCCGAGACCGTGTCCGGGCGGCCACCTGGCCCCCGCGTAGGGATGCTGGGGTTCGGTGACCAGGATGCGGCGGAATCCGGCGGTCTCGGCGTCACCGGTGTTGTCGTGGAACCAGAGCTCGTTCATGGCCTCCAGATCGAAGGCCAGGCTGCCGCGAGTTCCATTGATCTCCAGGCGCAGTGAGTTCTTGCGGCCGGTCGCCACCCGGGTGGCCTCGAAGGAGGCCAGCCCGCCGCCGGACAGCCGCCCGAGGAACAGCGCGGCATCGTCCACAGTGACGGGCCCGCTGCCCGCACCATCGGGCAGCGGCCGTTCGGTGACGAAGGTGTCCAGCAGGGCCGAGACCCCGATGAGCATCTCCCCGGTCACGAATTGGGTGGCGTCGACAATGTGCGCACCGATATCCCCGAGCGCCCCGGACCCGGCGCGCTCCCGTTCCAGCCGCCAGCTCAGCGGCGTCAGCGGATAGGCCAGCCAGTCCTGGAGATACTGCGCCCGCACATGCCGGATCATGCCGATTCGCGCCTGCGCCACCAGCTTCCGCGCCAGCGAGAGCGCGGGCACCCGCCGGTAGCTGAAGCCGACCATGGACCGCACCCCGCGACGCGCGGCCCGCTCGGCCGCGGCCGCCATGGCCTCCGCCTCGGCCACGGTATTGGCGAGCGGCTTCTCGCACAGCACATGCTTCCCGGCTTCCAGTGCGGCGACCGCGATTTCGGCATGGCTGTCCCCCGGCGTGCAGATATCGACGAGATCCACATCCTCACGTTCGAGCAGATGCTTCCAGTCCCCCACCGCACTCCCCCACCCGAGCCGGGCGGCCGCCTCCCCCGCCCGCCCGGCATCGCGCCCCGCGAGCACGGAAAGCACCGGCTCCCAAGGCAGTTCGAAGAACGCGTCCACGCTGCGCCAGGCGTGCGAGTGCGCGCGCCCCATGAAGGCACGGCCGACCAGGCCGATGCCGAGCGTCGGTCGATGTGTCGAGCTCATCGGGCTCCGTTCGGGTCGGGTGTCAGTAACCGTTGGCCACGTACTGATCCACGTTGTCCTTGGTGACGACCGCGGAGAAGGTCGTGATCTTCGCGGGCACATCGTGTTCGGCGAGATCACCGAGCGCCTTGCGCTGCCCCAGCAGCCGGGCCAGCGCCACCGCCGAGGACGCCATGGCGGGGCTGTAGAGCACGGTCGCCTGCAGGGGCGAGTTCCCGCCCTTGATCTCGGTCATGGCCTGCGTCGAACCGCCCCCGCCGACCATGACGAATTCCCCGGTGCGATCGGCCTGCCGAATGGCGGCGAGCACCCCGATGCCCTGATCGTCGTCGTGATTCCACATGGCGTCGATCTTCTTGACCGCCTGCAGCATCTGACTCGCCACCTGCTGCCCGCCCGAGGCGGTGAAATCGGGCGACTGCCGCGCCTCGATCCGGAATCCGGCCGCCCCCAGCACATCCCGGAACCCCTGACTGCGCTCCTGGGTGAGCTGCAGATTGTCGATCCCGGCGATCTCCACGATCACCGGATCGGCAATGTTCTTCTCCCGCATCCGGGCAATGATGAAATTGCCCGCATTGATGCCCATCCCGTAGTTGTCGCCGCCGATCCAGGTGCGATAGGCCAGCGCCGAGGCGAACACCCGATCCAGGTTGATCACCGGAATCCCCGCCGACATGGCGTTTTTCGCGACCTCGGTGAGCGCATTGCCGTCGAACGGCAGGATCACCAGCACGTCGACCTTCTGATTGATCAGCGTCTGCACCTGCTCGATCTGGCGGGCCACGTCATTGGTGCCCTCGGTCAGGTCGAGTCGCACATCGCTGAGCCCTTCGGCCTGCGCCCGCGCATTGCGCGTAATGGCCGCCGTCCATCCGTGATCGGCCGCGGGCGCGGAGAATCCGATATTCACCTCCTGCCCCGCCGCCGCATTGTCGCCGGTGACCCCCGCGACCTGCGTATTGGAGGTGCTCTCATTGGAGGTGCAAGCGGCCGCGAACAGGCCCGCGCCCGCGGCCAGACCGCCCAGCAGTACGCCGCGACGGGAGGGGATATGGGTGGTACTCATGGTATTCCTTTGTGCATCAACAGTTCTCAAGTGAGAGTGGAGACGGCCCGCGCGCGGCCGAAGCGCTGGAACAGCAGAACCGCGACGATGATCGCGCCCTTGCCGATCGCCTGGATGGGTTGTGCCAGGTTGTTGAGAATGAACAGATCCTCGATGACGGTGAAGACCAGCACCCCGAGGATCGACCCGGTAATGGTGCCGAATCCGCCGCTGAGCAGCGTGCCGCCGATGACCACCGCGGCGATGGCGTCCAATTCGTAGAGCTGGCCGTTGGTACTGGCCCCGGTGGTCGTCTGCGCGGTGAGCATGATGGCCGCGATACCGCAGCACACCCCGGAGATCACGTACAGCAGCAGCGTGTGCCGCCGCACATCGATGCCCGCCAGCCGGGCCGCCTCCGGATTGCCGCCGACCGCGAAGCTGCGCCGCCCGAAGGTGGTGCGCTCCAGCAGTATCCAGCCGATGGCCACCACGACGAGGAACAGGTACACCAGCAGCGGAATCGCCAGCACCCGCTCCTGCGCCAGCGCCAGCAGATCGGTGGTCACCAATTGCGATTGCCGTCCGGAGATCTCCTCGGCCAGCCCGCGCGCGGCCACCATCATGGCCAGCGTCACGATGAACGGCACCAGCTTGCCGTAGGCGATGAGCGCGCCGTTCACGAACCCGCAGGCCGCGCCGACGGCCAAGGCGCTGAACACCATTCCCGCCACACCGTAGGACTGCGTCGCCGTGGTCGTGCACCACACCTAGGCCAGCGCGATGATCGCGCCCACCGACAGATCGATGCCCCCGCCGATGATCACGAACGTCATCCCGACGGTCACCACCCCGATGACCGACGCCAGCGTCAGGATGGTGATCAGATTGCTCGTGCTGAGGAAGTCCTCGCCCTTGGTCACCGCCCCGACCGCGAGCAGCGCCAGCAGCGCCGCCACCAGCGTCGCGTGTTTGCGAATCTCCCGGCGCGCCTTTCCCGGCACGGCCGTCACCGGTCGATCACCGGGCGGGGCCGCCGTTTTCGCCTGCACCTCGCTCACAAGGCGCTCCCTTCCATGATCATGGCGATGATGTCGTGTTCGCCGAGTTCCGCCGCCGCGGCCGCGTGGATCACCACGCCGTCGCGCAGCACCAGCACCCGATCCGACAGCGCCAGCAGTTCCGGCAGATCGCTCGACACCAGCAGCACCGCCACGCCCTGCTCGGCCAGCCTGCGAATCTGCGCGTAGACATCCGCGCGCGCACCGACATCCACGCCGCGCGTCGGCTCGTCCAGCAGCAGCACCCGGGCATCGTCGAGCAGCCAGCGCGCCAGCACGGCCTTCTGCTGGTTGCCGCCGGACAATTCCCGCACCGGATGCGCGGGATCGGCCGGGCGCACCCCGACCCGGCCCAGCGCGACGCGGGTATCGGCGCGTTCGCGCCGCCGGCCGAACCAGCCCAGCCGCGAATAGCGCGGCAGCGAGGCGGCGGAGATATTGCGCCCCAACGATTCCAGCAGGAACAGCGCCTGCGATTTGCGCTCCTCCGGCGCGAGCCCCAGCCCGGCGGCGACGGCGGCGCGGATACTGCCGGACCGGATCCGCCGCCCGTCGACAAGCACCTGTCCGGCCGACGCCCGCCGCGCACCGTAAATGGTCTCCAGCACTTCCGACCGCCCCGAGCCGACCAGCCCGGCCAGTCCTACGATCTCCCCGGCGCGCACCGTGAACGACATATCGTGGAACCGCCCCGCCAGGGCCAGGCCCTCGACCCGCAGCACAGGCTCGCCCGCCACGGAAGCCGAGCGAGCCGCCGCTTGCAGATCACCGCGCCCGGTCATGAGCGACACCACCTGCGCGGTGCCGGTCGTGCGCGCGGGCAGCCCCGCGGCGACGGTGCGCCCGTCCTTGAGCACGGTGATCCGATCGCCGATCGCCCGGATCTCCTCCAGCCGAAGCGAAATATAAACGACCGCAACACCTTCGGCCCGCAGCTGCCCGATGATCCGGAACAGATTGGCCACCTCGTCATTGCCCAGCGCCGCCGAGGGCTCGTCCATGACGATCAGCCGCGCGTCGTGCAAGAGCGCCCGCGCAATGCTCACCACCTGCTTGGCCGCGGCGGGCAAGGACCCGACGGCCGCATCCGGCCGCAACTCGGCATGCCCCAGCCTGCCGAGCAATTCGGTGGCGGCCCGAGCGGCCGGGGTGCGGCGAGTGAACCCGGCACGCGAGAACTCGTGCCCCAGATAGATGTTCTCCGCAATGCTCAGCCCATCGCACAGATCCAGTTCCTGATAGATCGTGGCGATCCCCAGCCGCGTCGCCGCCGCCGGTCCGGACAATCGCACCGGTGCACCGCGCCAACGCATTTCGCCCTCGTCGGGCTGATGCGCCCCGGACAGCACCTTGATCAAGGTCGACTTCCCGGCCCCGTTCTGCCCGAGCAGGCAATGCACCTCCCCCGCCCGCACCTCCAGATCGACGTGGTCCAAGGCCCGCACACCCGGGAATTCCTTGACGATGCCGTGCATTTCGAGCACGGTCTCCGTGGTGAGCACGGTGTCCATGGCCGGTCTCCTCGCCGACGCCACGAATCAGGCGACGCTGAAAACGTGATCGCTGATGAGCCGGGCCGCGCCGATCAGCCCGCCGACCCCGGCGAGTTCGGACAGCACGATCGGCAGATTGCCGGTGGCCAGCGGCAGCGACCGCCGGTAGACGACGCTGCGGATCTCCGCGAGCAGCGGATGCCCGAAGCCGGTGACGCCCCCGGCGATCACCACCAACCCGGGATTGAAGAAGCTGACCAGACCCGCCAGCACCGTGCCCAGATGCCCGCCCGCCTCGCGAATCATGGCCACCGCCACCGGATCTCCGGCCGCCGCGGCATCGGCGAGATCGGCGGCGCTCAGCGTCCCCGCGGCGGCCAGCCGCTCGGCGAGGAAGGCCGACCGCCCAACCCGCGCCGTGGCCGTCGCCTCCCGCGCCAGCGCCGCCCCGCCCGCATACGCCTCCAGGCAACCGGCATTGCCGCAGGCGCATACGGGCCCGTCATCGTTGATCCGGATATGCCCGATATCCCCGGCGCTCCCGGATACCCCTCGATAGATGCCGCCGCCCACGACGATTCCGCAGCCGACCCCGGTCCCGACCTTGACGAGCAGGAAATCATCGACCGAATGCGCCGACCCGGCGTGTATTTCGCCCAGCGCCATGATGTTGACGTCATTGTCGACCAGCACCAGGCACCCGAGCTCCTGCGCGACCGCCTCGCGCACCGGAAATCGATGCCACCCGGGCATGATGGGCGGTGTCACCGGAATGCCGTCGCGGAAACTCACCGGCCCGGGCACCCCGATTCCGGCCCCGTGCAAACGCCCGTCGGGCGCATGCTCTGCCCGCAGCTTGCCGAGCAGATCCAGTACCCGCTCGAGCACCGCAGCCGGACCCTGCCGGATATCGCACGGCTCGGAAAGCTTTCCGAGCACCCGCAATTCGCCGTCGGTCACCGCGACATCGATGGAGGTCGCCCCGATATCCACCGCGGCGAACCGCAATCCGGAGGCCAGCCGCGCGATGGCCGAGCGCCGCCCGCCTCTGGACGCCGCCAGCCCGCCCGCCTCCACCAACCCGAGCTCGGCCAGCCGATCGAGTTCCACCGCGAGCTTGGAACGCGACAGCTCCATCGGATGCCCGAGCTCCGACCGCGATTGCGGCCCGCAACAGCCGCAATAGCCGCAATAGCCGTACCTGGTGGGCGTTTTCGGGTCGAGCCGCGATCCGCATCGGGTCCTTCTTTCCTACGGATACCGCGATTCAACGCCTCTTTGTCGCTCCCTGTCCTGACTTTCGATGAATTCGCACAAAGTTTGTTCTGTGTCGTGACAAAGTAGGTCAGTCGCCGCCGGTGCGCACCGGCGTATCGCGGACCCGCGCCCAGGTCCCGGCGGGCGCCAGCAGAATCGATGCGGCGCAGGCGATAATGGTCACCGCGGGCCCGGCGTCACCGGCGAGGGTGTTCGCGAGGTCCCCGACCGGCACGCTGGTGATACCTGTCAGCGCGGTCGAGGCGATCAGCAGCAATCCCACCGGAATGAGCAGGACTCCGCCCAGTCCACCCCAGGCGCGGCGGTAGAAGGCCGCGGCAATGGCCGCTCCCACCGCGAGATAGACGGCGAAGGTGAGCCAGAACGAGAGGAACATCCAGCCGTACTGGTGGGTGGACGAATACAAGCCCCGGGCACCCGAATCCAGTTTCTGTGGCCAGTCCGCGACCGCGTACACCAGGCGTTCGATCGCGAATCCGAGCGTCATCAATGCCGCACCGGCCGTCACCAGTGCTGCCCCGAAAAGCAGTGCCTGCTTGCCGAATTCACGCCGGGTGATGCCGTGTGCGAGATACAGGGGCAGGTACACGGCGGTCACGTAGATCCCCATGCCGAACATGTACCAGGGGGAATGGCATCGGCCGCGCTCAAGCCGCTGATCTCGATATCGCGCACGAGGCTGACTACGAGGGTCAGCACCACGCTGAAGATCAGCAGTCCGGCCCACAGCACGAGCACCCCGCTGCTGTGCCACAGATGCCGGGCAATGGTGAAGCGACTGTCGCGGATGGAGTAGGACGCCAGGTTCATTTCCGGTCCCCTTCGCTGGCGGTGAGATGAATGAACAAGTCCTGCAAGGCAAGTGGCTCAACGACGACCCCTGCGGCGCGGGCTGCGCCGAGATGGCCGTCGTCCAGCGCACCGTGCACCGTCGCCCGCTTGGTCGAGCCCAGCTGCTGCTGATCCAGCACGCGCAGCCCGGCGACGAAGGCATCGACCCGATCGACCGGACCGGTGACCGCCGCGCCCTGGCCGCGCAACGTTTCCGCCTCCTCGTGCAGCAGAATGCGGCCTTCGTGCAGGATCACCACATCCTCGAGCAGCGGCCCCACTTCGTCGATGAGATGCGAGGACAGGATGAATGTCCGCGGGTTCTCGGTATATTCGCGCAGCAGCTCGTCGTAGAACATCCGCCGCGACGGTGCGTCCATGCCCAGATGCGATTCATCGAAGATGGTGACGGGCGCGCGGGCCGCCAATCCCAGCACGACGCCGAGCGCCGAACGCTGCCCGGTGGACAGCTCGCTCAACCGGGTCCGTTGCGGCAGCCCGAATTTCGCGATCAACTCGGCGGCGCGCTCCGCGGACCAGTTCGGCCGCAGCATATTCGCGACGGCCAGCGCGTCCGCGACCCGATCCTCGGGCCAATTGTGCTCGACGGTGTCCCCGCCGCCGCGGATGAAGCAGATCCGCCGGGTGTTCTCGGAATTCTCCCAGACCGGCGCACCATCCAGCAGGACTTGTCCCGCAGTGGGTTTGCGGAAGGCTGCCAGCACCGAGAGCAGACTCGTCTTGCCCGCGCCATTGCGGCCGAACAGCCCGACAATGCGCGGCTCGGACAGGTGCAGCGACACCTCGTGCAGGACGTCCGCCCCGGTGTGCGGATAGCGCAGCGAAAGCCGCTCGATGGCGATGGCGGTCACCGGGAACCCCCTTCCCCATTGCGAATCCGCGAGATCACCTGATCCAGCGGAATCCCCAGCGCCCGCGCCTCGGCGATCATCGGATCGACCATCTCGGCGAAGAAGCGCTCCCGGCGCCGCCCGGCCAGCAGCTCGCGCGCGCCCGGCGCGACGAACATGCCCACGCCCCGGCGCTTGTAGACCACCCCCTCGGTGACCAGTTCCTGAAAGGCCTTGGCCGCCGTGGCCGGATTGATCCGGAACATTTCGGCGTACTGCGTAGTGGACATGATCTGCTGGTCCTCCTCCAGCGCGCCGTGCAGCACATCCGCCCGGATCCGCTCGGCAATCTGCCGATAGATCGGGCTGCGATCGTCGAACACGACACTCCCCTACGGCTCTATGGTTCATTACTGATGTAATGAACCATAGAGCTACTCGGAGATCAGATCAAGCCTTCGGCAGGTCCTCCTCCAGCACCGCCTCGCCGCGCGCGACCATGCCCGCCTCGTCGGAGAGCTTCAGATGCGGGATGAACAGGGCCAGCGGGAAGGCCAGCGCCACGCCGGGCAGCAGGTACCAGAAGCCCGGGACCAGCGCGTCGACGTACGCGCCGACGATCGCATCGTGCAACTGCTCGGGCAGATGCTTGACCACCGAGGGCACCAGCCCGCTCGGATCCAGCCCGGCCGCCGACGCCTCCTGCCAGTTGTCCTCGACCGCCGCCGTGAGCCCTTCGGTCAGGCGATTGGTGAAGATCGACCCGAAGATCGCCACGCCGATGGCGCCGCCCATTTCCCGGAAGTAGTTGTTGGCGCTGGTCGCGGTGCCGATCTGATCGGGCGTGACCGCGTTCTGCACCACCAGCACGATGATCTGCATGATCAGGCCGAGGCCCGCGCCCATGACGAGCAACATGGCCGAGACCACCCACATCGGGGTGTTCGCGTTCAACTGCGTCATCCACAGCATGCCCGCGCTGATGATGAGCGCACCGATCGGCGGATAGATCCGGTACTGCCCGGTCTTGGTAATGGCGCCCATGGAGGCGATGAGCGTCGCCATCATGCCGACCATCATGGGGATCAGCAGCAGGCCCGAGACCGAAGCCGAAGCGCCGCTGGCCATCTGGAGGTAGGTCGGAATGAAGGCCAGCGCCGCGAACATGACCAGGCCGACCACCAGGCCGATGGCCGAGGTGAGCACGAAGGTCCGGTTGCGGAACAGCCACAGCGGCAGCGTGGGCTCCTCGGCGCGCGATTCCACCACGATGAACACACCGACCACGAGCACCAGCGCCGCGGCCATCGACAGGATGACCGAGGAATCCCAGTCGTAGCGCTTGCCGCCCCAGTCGGTAATGAGAATGAGCAGCGTGGTCGCCGCCGACATGAGCACGACGCCGAGGTAATCCGGCTTGGTCTTGGGCCGATGGCTCGGAATGCTCAGGTACTTGAACGCGATGACCATGGCCGCGAGCCCGATGGGCACATTGATCCAGAAGCACCAGCGCCAGCCGACGTGATCGGCGAAGAAGCCGCCCAGCAGCGGTCCGGCCACCGAGGTGATGCCGAAGATCGCGCCCATGGGCGCCATGTACTTACCGCGATCCTTGGCGGGCACCACATCGGCGATAATGGCCTGCGCCAGGATCATCAGACCGCCGCCGCCGACGCCCTGCAGGCCGCGGAAGGCGATGAACTCCCAGAATCCGGTCGCCAGCGCCGCGCCGATGGAGGCCGCCGTGAAGATGCCGATGGCGAACAGGAACAGCCAGCGCCGCCCGAACAGATCGCCGAACTTGCCGTAGATGGGCATCACCATGGTGGTGGCCAGCAGATACGACGTTGCGGTCCAAGCCATTTCGGAGACGCCGCCCAGCTCGCCCACAATGGTCGGCATGGCGGTGCCCACAATGGTCTGATCCAGGCTGGCCAGGAACATGCCCGCGATCAACGCGGAGAAAATGAGCCAAATGCGCTTCTGGGTAAGGACAATCGGTGTAGGCGGCGAATCAGCCGTCGTGGTCATCGGTCGTACTCCTCATCTCTTGTCGGGTTCGCGAAACAGCTCGGCGGCCATGGCGCAGTGCGCCCGCAGCGCCTCGGCCAGGGACCGGTCGGGGTCGTTGGCCAGCGACATGGCGGCCCGGGTGGTCAGCGTCGACATGAGTCCTGCGGTGAAACCAGCGAATTCGGCCGAGACCTCCTCCCCCTGCCGCGCGGACAGCAATTCCCGCACGGCGGCCTCGTGCCGCGCACCGGCCGCGTAGAACGCCGCCAGCACCCGCCCCTCGGTCTTGATGATCTCCGCGACCAGCGCAATGCTCTCGCGCACTTCGTCTTCCGGTTCATAGTCGGAGGCGAACAACGCGATCAGATCATCGATCAGCACCCCACTGGGCCCGCCCGCGATGAACTCCGCCCGCGCCTGCGGCGTCCCGATCTCGGTCACCGGCCCGACCACCGCATCCAACTTGGTCTCGTAATAATTGAAGAACGTCCGCGGCGACACCCCCACCGCCTTCGCGATGTCATCGGTCGTAGTCGCGTCCAGCCCCCGCTCCACGGTCAACCGCCGCGCCGCCATACACAGATCGAGCCGAGTCTGCCGCTTCTTCCGCTCCCGCAGCCCGATCTCCGGCCCCCCGTCCTTCCCATCGCCCATGCCCATGCCCATGCCCATGCCCCAAAATTTAGCAGAAACTGCAATTTTTCAGAAACTGCATTTTGATGAGGCCCTCGTCACACGGTCCGATCGCATACAATGCCAGTGACCAGGGGAGATGTGTCTGGGTCGGACGAAAGGTGGTGAACGGGTCATGGCGCAACCGATCGCCTATGACAGCGTGGATCACGAGGCGGCCCTCAAGTACGCGGTGCAACTCGTTGAAGGTCAACGGGCTGAAGTCATCGAGGGGCGGATCGTACTGGTGTCGCCGATGTGGGATCACGAGAAGGTGATCGCCCGGATTCGTCGTCAACTCGACGAAAGAGTCGACGAACTGGACTGCATCATGGGTTCCGGCAACCTCGATCTACCCGGCTCCCCGAATTGGTTCATCCCGGACTTGGCGGTGATCCCGGCGGCCTTGGCCGACGGCGCCGGTGCCCTCCTGCCGAAGCAAACCCTGCTGGTTGTCGAGGTGACTTCGGAGTCGAATGCCGAGACCGACCGAAAAGTGACGCGCAAGCGGTACGCACAGTACGGGGCGCCGATCTACCTGTTGGTAGATCGGCAATCCCGTGAATGGACACTGTTCACCGACCCGCACGATCTGGGGTACTCCGAGGTCGACGGCCCGCATGCGTTCGGCATGCCGATCGCGCTCCCCGAGCCGTTCGGATCGACCATCGACTCCGAATTCTGAGCCCCGCCACCGGGGTCCGATCCGAACCGCGGTCCTAGCCCGGCGGCATGGTGACGATCAGGCTGCGGCGGAGGCGGAGGATGGCGGCGTTCGACAGGCCCGCGTAGGTGGCCCAACCGGCGAAGCCGCCGAAGTCGCGGTCGATGGTGTCGAGGAGGGCGGCGATCGCGGATTCGGTGCAGCGGAACAGGGGTTCGGGTAGGCGGTAGTGGCGGAAGCGTTCGATGACGCGGGGCATGCTGTCGGCGCTGCGGAGGTAGTCGCGGATGATCGCTTCGCGGGGGACACCGGCCAGGCCCAGGGTGATCGCCGTGACGATGCCGGTGCGGTCCTTGCCGGAGGCGCAGTGCACGACGGTGGGGCGTGGGAGCAGGGCGGACAGGGTTTCGATGGCCAGCGGGAGGTTGACGTCGTTCCGCAGGTGGTCGACGTAGATGTCCTCGAGGCGGGAGGAGCGGCCGCTCTGCACGGTGCGCAGCGGGACGTGGGCGTAGCGGATGCCGGGGAGGTCCGCCACGCCTTCGGCGCGGGTCTCGGTCTCCGAGCGGAGGTCGAGAACGCAACGGACGCCGAACCATTCGATCAGGAGTTCGCGGTCGGTGTCGGTCAGGGATTGCAGGGTGTCGCTGCGGAACAGCCGACCCCGGCGGATCCGGCCGCCGCCGGTGTCGCGGAAGTTGAACGCGCCGGTGAGCGGCGAGGTGATCATGGTCATCGGTCGTCTCCCTCCGGTAGGTCGTCCGCATCGAAGGTGATGGTTCCCGCGGAGCCGTCGACGGTGATCACCTGGCAGGTGCGAATGCGCCGGGTGGCATCGGGAACGCCCACCACGGCGGGGATTCCGTATTCGCGGGCGACGGTGGTGCCGTGCGAGATCATGCCGCCGGTCTCGGTCACCAGGGCCGCGGCGGTGAGGAACAGCGGGGTCCAGCCGGGATCGGTGGTGGCTGCGACCAGGATCTCGCCCGGCTCGATCCGTGCGCCGGTCGGATCGGCGACGACGCGCGCCCGGCCGGTCACGGCACCGGCGGCCGCCGCCAGGCCGGTGAGATCGGCATTCCTTGCCGCGGAGCCGGTTTCGAGTTCGGGCACGGTGCCGTCGGAGATCAGGATGGAGGGAACGCGCAGGCGCCGGGATTCCCAGTCGTGGATGGCGCGCCGCTCGGCCACCTGCGCGCGGAAGTCCCGGCCGTCCAGTGCCGCACGGACTTCGGCGAGTTCGAGGAACATGACATCGTCCGGGCGGTCCAGCCGCCCGGCGGCGACGATGTCCTCGCCCACGAGCAGCAGCTGCGCCCGCAGCAGGGCGAAGCCGCGCATCAGGCAGAGCTTGGGGAATTCGCGCAGGCCGCGCAGCGCGCGGGAGCGGCGCAGCAGGAATCCGGCCAGCATCGCCTGGGGCGCACGGGTTTTCGGCACCCGAGCGACGAGTTCCGCGATCGTGGCCTCGGCGGCGGCCTCGGCCGCCGCGAAGCGGGCTTCGGCATCCTGCTCCGCATCGGTGGCGCGCAGGTAGTCGGCCAGGATGGCGAAGATCGGCTCCGGATCGTCGGACCAGCGCGGCACCCCGAAGTCGATCTCGGCGGTGGCGCGGCAACCGTAGTCGCGCAGGAAGCTCGCCACGCCGCGCTGCACGATATCGGGCAGCGCGCCCGCCAGCTGCCTGGCGGCCAGCTCGTCCGGAGCGGTCTCGAGCAGCAGGCGGCAGGCGGCCGCATCGCGACGGACGCGTCCCGCCAACTGCCACAGCACCAGATCCATTTCGGTGGTGGGATTGTGCGGCACACCGCGGAACACGGCATTGATCTCGGTCTGATCCGCATAGCCGCGCAGCAGGTCGCCCGCGACCTGCGCACCCACATGCCCCGCGGTATTGGCGTCACGCGGCATATCGGCCTCGATGCGGCAGACATCGCGGCGCACCGATTCCACGAAGGCGAGTCGTTCCCGGGCACTCGCCTCGACCGGACCGGCGAAGGCGCGCAGGCGCCGCTCCGTATCCCGAATCACCTTGGCGCGCGCGGCATCCGGCCACAGCCAGGCCGGGATCATGCGTTCCCAGCGCCGCCGCCGCGGCTGCGGCGGGGCGGCGACATCCGCATCCGCGAGCAGCGTCGGGAATCGCGGGTCACGGCCGAGTTGCTCGACAATGCGGCCGGACGGCGCGGCGAGGCTGTCCACGAATGCCGCCATCTTCGGCCGTTTGGCCGGACTCCGCACCCCGTCGGTGATGTCCCAGAACAGCCACCCGTCCACATCGGTGATGAAGGCCGAGAACCCCAGCGTGCCCATGTAATTCGCCATGCCGCGCTGGCGTTCGCGAATCATATCCGCGCCCATGGGCGTGAACGGCTGGCTGATGCCCTGATAGACATTGACCGACCAGTACGCGCGCGGGGTGGCATGACTGGACACCGGCACCGGGAACAAGGTGGTGATCGGCCGGGACTGCGTCAGCCACAGTTCGCCGTCACCATTGAACGCCCACTCGACATCCTGCGGAACACCGAAGTGCCGCTCCAGTTTCCGCCCCATGGCCACCAGTTCGGCCTGCTGCGGCGCGGTCAGGCAGCCGTCCGCCGGGGCTTCCAGGGGCTCGCCGTCCACGCTCAGCCGGTAGTGGTCGGGTGTGACGGTCCCGGAGACGACCGCTTCCCCGAGCCCGGGCGTGGCCTCGACCAGAATCTCGGAACGCTTGCTGGTCACCGGATTCGCGGTGTACAGCACTCCGGCACTGGCCGCGTCGACCATGCGCTGCACCACCACCGCGATGGCCGGGGCGTGGTCGGCGTCGTGCGCCGCCCGGTATCGCGTCGCCCGCTCCGACCACAGCGACGCCCAGCATTGGCGTACCGCGGCCAGCACATCCTGGGCGCCGACCACATTGAGGTAGGTGTCGTACTGCCCGGCGAACGAGGCATCGGGCATATCCTCGGCGGTGGACGGCGACCGCACCGCGACCGCGACCCATTCCGGACCCGAAAGCTGTTCGTAGGCTTAGACAATGGCGCCTTCCAAGCCGGGCGGCATGGGCGCGGCGAGGATGAATTCCCGCAGCTGCCCGGCGAGCTCGCCCAGCCGTTCGGCATCCTCGGCCGGTGTCCGCGCGATGGCGTCGAGCAGTTCGTCCGCCGATACCGCCGCCCGGTAGGCGGCCGTCGTCACGCAGAACCCGCCGGGCACCGGAAATCTGGCCGCGAGCATATCCGCGAGGTTCGCGGCCTTACCGCCCGCCAGCTCCCGCATGTCGTTTCCGACCGCGGCAAGGCCGAGGACAGCGGGGGCCGTCCGGTCGATGTCGTCGATCGTCACGTCCATTACCTCCCGTAAGTGTTTGATTAGCCTCAGCTTGCTTTCTCAACCTGGGTTGAGTTCAAATGACGCGATGGAGTACACCTCGATCAGGGACGTCACCACCCGGTTCGACCTGCCTGTTTCGACGCTGCACTACTGGGACCGCCGAGGGCTGATCACACCGCACCGCCGCTCCGGCTGGCGCTACTACGACCGCGATCAGCTGTATCGGATCGCCCTGATCCAGCTGTGGCGCGATACCGGGCAGCTCAGCCTGGACGAGATCGCCACCGTGCTGGCGGGCCGCACCGCGACCCACGACTGGCGCGATACCGTGGCGGCGCGCATCGATGCAGTGGATTCCCAGCTGCGCAAGCTGGCCACCACCCGCGCCTACCTCACCCATCTGCTGGAATGCCAGCGCGAGAACGCCCTCGAGCAGTGCCCGGAGTTCCGCTCCACCGTCGAATTGCCCGGCGCCGAACCGGATTCCGACACCAGCTGCGCTTGACCTCGAGTCGGGTTGAGCAGCCAGACTCTGGCGAATGACCGTCCAAGGCCTCGTCGATACCACCGAGATGTACCTCAAGGCAGCCTACGAATTGGAGGAGGACGGCGTCGTCCCGCTGCGCGCCCGCATTGCCGAACGGCTCGGGCACACCGCGCCGACGGTGAGCCAGACCGTGGCCCGCCTGCAGCGCGAGGGTCTGCTGGTGGTCACCCTCAATCGGCATCTGAAACTCTCGCCGGAGGGCAAACGCCTCGCGGTGCGGGTCATGTGCAAGCACCGGCTCGCGGAGGTCCTGCTGCACCGCGTGATCGGGCTGGACTGGACGCGGGTGCACGCCGAGGCGTGCCGCTGGGAGCACGTGATCTCCGCCGATGCCGGACGCCGCATCTTCGAGCTGTGCGGCAGGCCGCGCCACTGCCCGTACGGCGCGCCGATTCCGGGTCTGGCCGAACTCGGCGTGACCGATGCCCCCGCGCCGCCCGTACCCCGTGCGATACAGACGCTTTCGAAGGCCGGGCGCAGCGGCCGCCAGGTGGTGCAGCTGTACCGGATCAGCGAGCGCATCCAGGACGATGCCGTCTTCCTGCGAAAGTTGCTGGCCGCCGGGCTCACTCCGGGCGCACTGCTGACCCTCACTCCCGCCTCCGGCCATGTGATCGACCTCGCCGGGGTGAACGTGGTGCTGAGCGCCCGCCAGGCGGCCATGCTCATCGTCTGCGATCCGATCGGCGGCGCGGAACCGAACACCTTGGCGCGCAAACACAATGCGAGCATGTCCGCCGCTGCGGTCCAGAACACCCGAGGCGAATGTAGGCGAAACACATTGCGTCATGTAATATTCAGCGGGTATTAATACGTCATACCAATCTTCTGGGCTGATATTCCGCCGTTTCTGGACCGAGGAGTTCCACATGCCACTTCGGGCTGCCAACACGGCGCGTCTTTCCTCCACGGTGGTGGAACAGTTCGAGGAGATGATCGAAAGCGGCGAATGGCCGGTGGGTTCTCGAATTCCCCCCGAACAAGAGTTGGTCGAGCAACTCGGCGTCGGGCGCAGCACCGTCCGCGAGGCCGTGCGCGCCCTCGAGCATGCCGGGCTGCTCGAACCCCGCCGCGGCGACGGCACCTATGTCCGCGCCCGCCACGGTTTGTCCGCGGCCCTGTTGCGGCGCACCAAGGCCGCGAATGTGCTGGAGATTCTCGAGGTACGCAACAGCATCGAACGCCAGGCGGCCCGGGCCGCGGCCACCCGGCGGACCGAGGCGGACCTGGCCCGAATTACCACTGCCCTGGCCAATCAGCACGCCGCCCGCGCGGCGGGCGACGAGCAAGCGTTCCTCGCCGCCGATCACGAATTCCACGGCGCGATCATCGCCGCCACGCACAATTCCGTCCTCATCGAATTGTGGGAGGGGCTCAGCTACGCGCTGAGTGTGGGCGTGGCGGCGGTGACGGCCGAATTGCGCCGTGAGCACATCGATTTTCCGGACCACGACAAACTCGCCGATGCGATCACCGCGGGTGACGGAGACCGGGCCGAGCAGGCGGTCGCCCAGATTATCGACGCCGCGGTCGCACTGCTGACAGAAGTGCAGAACCGCGCCGAGGAAGTGTAAGGCGCGCCGCCCGGCCCGGGCCGGTTCGTCAATCCAGCCGCAGCTGTGGCGAATACAGATCGAACCAGTGATACATATCGAGCACGCGATCCAGTCCGTGCCGGGTCTGCCCGCTGAGGGTGGCGGCGTCGGCCTGCACGGCCTCGTGCAGCCAATCCCGGCTCACCAGTTGGAATACCGGTGAATCGCTTTCGACGAGTACCTCTTTCGCCTGCGACTGGAGCGCCACGGCGTAGCCCGGATCCTGCGTGGACGGATACGGGCTCTTGAGCCGCTGGGCGACCGAGTCCGGCAGGACGTGCCGGGCGGCCTGGCGCAGCAGGCTCTTCTCCTGCCCGTCGAAGGTCTTGAGCGCCCAGGGCGTGTTGTAGACGTATTCGACGAGCCGGTGATCGCAGAACGGCACCCGCACCTCCAGCCCGACCGCCATGGACATCCGGTCCTTGCGATCCAGCAGGATCCGCACCCAGCGAGTCAGTTTGAGGTGACTGATGATTCGCATGCGCCGCTCGAAGTCGTCCGCCTCGGGCAGCTGCTCCACCGCGGCCACGGCCGTGGCGTACTGGTCGGCGGCATAGGCGGGCACATCGAGCAGCCGCCGCACGTCCGGGCGCAGCAGATCCTCCCGATCGCTGGTGACCGCATTGCGGAACACCAACCAGGGGAACATCTTCGCGTTCCGCGACTCCTCCTCGAAGAACCAGCGATAGCCGCCGAACACCTCATCGGCCGCCTCCCCGGACAGGGCCACCGTCGACTGCTGCCGAATGGCCTTGAACAGCAGGTACAGCGAGGTGTCGACGTCGCCCAGCCCGGAGGGCATATCGCGCGCCGCCACACAGGCCCGGCGCACGGTCGGATCGGTGAGCTGGGCGGGATCGAGCATCACATCGTCGTGCGCCGAACCGACCCGGTCGACGACATCGCGAATGAACGGCGAATCCGGGGTGTCGCGCATCTCGTCGGGCTGGAAGTTCTCCTCCTGGCCGAGATAGTCCACCGAGAAGGTGCGCAGCGTCTCCCCGCGCCCGGCCAGGTGCGCCGCCGCGATCCCGGTGACCGCGCTGGAATCGAGTCCGCCCGAGAGCAATACGCGGCGCGGCACATCGGAGACCAGCTGGCGGTGCACGGTATCGGTCAGCAGTTCGCGCACCCGCGCCACCGCGGTGTCCCGGTCGTCGGTGTGCGGGATGGTCTCGAGCTTCCAGTAGGTCCGGGACCGGATCCCATCGGCGTCGAAGGTCAGGATGGTGCCCGGTTCGACCTCGGCCATGTCCTTCCACAGCGACCAGCCCGGCGCCTTGGTGAACGCGATCAGCTCGCGCAGCCCGTCGGCGTCGACGGTCCGGGTCGCCAGCGGGTTGGCCAGAATGGCCTTGGGCTCCGAACCGAACAGCAGCCCGCCCCGAACCCGTTGGTAGTACAGGGGTTTCACCCCCATTCGGTCCCGGATGAGCACCAGTTTGCGAGTGCGGGAGTCCCAGACGGCGAAGGCGTACATGCCGTTGAGCCGTTCCGCGACCGCGACTTCCCATTCCAGGTAGCCGCGCAGGACCACCTCGGTATCGCTGTCGGTGCGGAACCGATGTCCCTTGTCCTCCAATTCCTTTCGGAGTTCGGCGAAGTTGTAGGCCTCGCCGCTGTATACCAGGACGACCGGGCCGCCGGGGGTGTCGGCCGTCATGGGCTGCGCACCGCCGGGCAGGTCGATCACCGCGAGCCTGCGGTGCCCCAGTCCGGCCTCGCGGCTCGACCAGACGCCGCCCGCATCGGGTCCGCGGCAGCACATGGTGGCGGTCATGGCATCGAGTTCCGGGCGGTGGTTACGCAGATCGTCCTCGAACGAGATCCAGCCGGTGATTCCGCACATTGTCTCTCCCAGATAGTCAGTCGAACGCGGGTTCTTCGGTGCGGCTCCGCTTCAGCTCGAAGAAGTGCTCGAAACCGGTGAGCAGCCGAGCGCCCTCGAAGATCCGGCCCGCCTGTTCGCCGCGCGGAATGCGCGACAGCACCGGCCCGAAGCAGGCCTTGCCGTCGATGCGCACGATCGGGGTGCCAACCTCGGATCCGACGGAAGCCATTCCCGCACTGTGGCTTTCGCGGATCGCGGCATCCAGGGCGCTGTCCGATCCGGCCAGCGCCAGTTCGGCGGGCAGGCCGACGGCCTCCAGCGCCTGGGCGATGACCGCGCGATAGTTCGCGTCACCGCCGGTGTGGATGCGCGTGCCCATGGCGGTGTACAGCGGTTCGAGCACCTTCTCGCCGTGCCCCTGCACGGCGGCGGTGAGCACGCGGGAGAGATACCAGCCCTCGCGCATCATGACCTCGTACTGCTCGGGCAGGGTATTGCCCTCGTTGAGCACCGACAGGCTCATCACGTGGAAGCGCAGGTCGATATCGCGGACTCCGGCGGCCTCGAGCAGCCACCGCGAGGTGACCCAGGCCCACGGGCAGATCGGGTCGAACCAGAGATCGGCCCGGACGGGGGTGTCGTTCATGATCGTGTCCCTTATGAATTCGGCCGCCCTCAGGCGAAGGCGGCCGGGGTGTAGCTGCCCTCGGCGCGGGCGGCCTCGAGCACCTCGGGGTAGATAACGGATTTCGGCCGGTCACCGGCCACGATGACGATCATCAGGCTCTCCTCGTCCCGGCCCGAATCGCTGGCCAGATTGGTGAACCGCCGCTGCAGACCGGCGGGCAGCGAGATGACGTCGAACGGCCCGAGGTCGACATACAGGTCGTCCTCGTCATTGATCCGGAATCGCCAGCTGCCGCTGATCGGGATGAACGTCTCGTTGGTGTCGTGGTTGTGCAGGATGGTGCCATTGCCCGGCCGGGTCCGGATGTAGGCCATATTGAGGCCCTCGGCAATATTGATCGGCGCGTTCCCGGAGCTCTTGGCCCCGATCGGGGAGATGACCCGTTCATCGTCGGTGGTGCGCTCCGGTGGCCGGAAGCCGATGACGTTCAACATGACTCGCGCGCACCGGTCCAGGGCGGCATCCGGCGCGCCGCCGTCGGTGCCGACGAGTTCGGCGAACCGGGCCACCCGGCCGCGCAGTTCATCCTCGCCGAAGCGAATGCTCGCCATGAGTTCGTTGCCCATTCTCAGTTCCTGTCTCGAGGCCGTCCACACGGCTGCGGTGGAATCTCTGTCCGGATTCGATGGGGGTGAGCACCAGACTGTGGGCGGGGACCGTGACGCCGTCCCCGATGGTCACGGGACCGAGCACCGTCGCCTTGGCGCCGATGACCACGCGGTCACCCAGCCGCGGATGCCGGGCCTCGCCGTCGGGCCGGGCATTGTCCCGCCAGAACCCGATGGCCCCCAGCGTGACCTGCTGGTAGAGGGTGACGTCGTCGCCGATTACGGTCGTCTCGCCGATCACCACGCCGTCCCCGTGGTCGATGAAGAACCGCCTGCCGATCCGCGCGCCGGGGTGGATCTCCACGCCGGTCAGGGCTTTCGCGATATTGGACAGCAGGCGCGCGGCGATCCGGTGGCCGCGCAGATGGAGCCGGTGTGCGATCCGGTGGCACCAGACCGCGCCCAGTCCCGGATGGCACAGGGCCTCCGGGCCGGATTTGATGGAGGGGTCGCGGGCGGTGGCGGTGGCAATGTCCTCGCGCAGGCGCGCCATGACTCGCCGCACGTCAGGACGCCGACTGTTCGGCTCGCTGCCAGTCCTCTTCCGGGCCCGCATCGGCGAACAGGGTGACCACGATCTGGTCCGGATCGAGCTGCGCGGCGACCTTTTTCGCACTCAGCCAGGCAGCCGCCGCCGAAGCGCCGATGGATGTGCCGGTCTGCCTGCGATATTCGAGCATGCCCTGCAGCGCCTCGGCATAGGTGACGTAATAGTGCCCGGCATCGGGCAATTGGGTCTCCACGAACGGCTGGCGCAAGCCGTTGCCGAAGCCGCCCGCACCGGCGAAGCGCGGTTCGGAGTGCGGTGCGCGATCGGTGCCGTAGGGCATTTCCGAGGGCGTCACCCCGGCGACGATCAGCTCGGGCGCGCGGTCGCGCAGGGCGCGATACACCCCCGCCAGGGTGCCGCCGGTGCCGATGGCGCCCACCCAGGCGGCCGGGCGGGCCTCGCCTAACTGCCGGAGAATCTCTGCGCCGGTGCCGAATTCGTGCGCGGCGATATTGGCCATATTGCGGTGCTGCACCAGCGGCGTCAGGCCCTGATCACCGGCGGCGATGCCCTCGCACACCTTGATCATGCCGAGCAGGCCGCCCGCCGGATCGGCGAGTTCCACTTCGGCGCCGGTCTTTTCGATGGCTTGCAACAGGCTCGGCGGAATGACGGCCGGTACCACCAGGCGCATGGGGATCCCGGCGAGTTCACCCAGTCCGGCCAGCGCGCGAGCCATATTCCCGGCCGAGGCGTCGAGCAGTCGCAGCGGTTCGGGCCCGGTATGCGCGGCAATGGCCCGGCACACCAGCGCGAAGGCGGTGCGGTCCTTGACCGAGCCGAACGGATTGGTGAACTCGTACTTCGCCATGACCCGGGCCCCACTCGGCGGGCCGGGGACTTCCACCAGCGGGGTGTCGCCCAGCCGGGCCGCGAACTCCCGCAGCCTGGGGTATCGGGTCAGCGCCACCGTCCGATCGGGGGGCTCGGTGAGTGGATCGGCAACGGATAGCTCGATGTCGGACTGGAAGGTTTCGGTCACGTTCGTCGTCCTTTCCCCGGCACGCCACACACAGGGCGCGGGGATTTCGGCAGAGGGAGATGGTTCCGGCAGTCGGCGGGATCAATCGAATATCGCGCGCGCGGAACGTCTTTGAGGTTAGCAGTAAACAACCGCTCTGTCGAACATCAGATGTTTGAACATCTGCCAGTATGACCTCAACTCGGGTTGAGGAGGCAAGGTGACCCTAACCAAGTCAGCGAGAGAAGGGCGGCGCACAGCCATGGACACGCAGTCGACCGACCCCCGCCACGATCGGCTCATCATGGCGCTCGCCTGTCTCGGTTCGTTTGTCGTGGTGCTGGACGCGACGATCGTTTCGGTTGTGCTGCCCCGGATTCGGAGCGAACTGGGCTTCGGGACGAGCACGCTGCCCTGGACCGTCAATGCCTACACCCTCGCCTTCGCCGGTGCGCTACTGCTCGGCGGGCGCTGCGCGGACGTGTTCGGGCTGCGCCGGATCCTGCTGGCGGGCATGGGCTTGTTCACCGCGGCCAGCCTGGCGGCCGGGCTGGCCCCGGCGGCGCCGGTGCTGCTGGCGGCGCGGGCCGTGCAGGGATTCGGTGGCGCACTGCTCATGCCGACCATCCTGTCCCTGCTCACCAGCACGTTCACCGAGGGCGCGCGGCGCGCCAGGGCCCTGAGCACCTGGAGCGCGGTCGGGGCGGTGGGTGCGGCCTCCGGCCCGATCGCGGGCGGGGTGCTCACGCAGCTGGGCAGCTGGCGCTGGGTGTTCTTCGTGAATGTGCTGCTCGGCCTGATCGCCATGGTCGGCACGGTGCGGCTGCTGCCCCGCGCGACGCGGTCCGGGGCGGGACCACGGCTGGATATCGTCGGCGCGCTGCTGGCCACGGCCGGACTGACCGGAATCGTGTACGCGGTCATGGAATCCCAGTCCGCGAGCTGGACCGCACCGCTGGTCGCCGGTCCCCTGCTCGCCGGGGTGGCGCTCGGCGCGGCGTTCCTGGCCCATCAGGCGCGGTGGGCGGCCGATCCGCTGGTGCCGTTGCAGCTGTTCAAAGCCCGCGCGGTCGGCAGCGCCAATGTGGTGATGTTCCTGCTCGGCCTGGGGTTCTTCGGTGCGCCGGTCTTCATTTCCTTTGCCCTGCAATATGTGCACGGCTTCGGCCCGCTCGCCGCGGGCGCGGGTTTCCTGCCCGCGGGGCTGGCCATGTTCGCCGCTGCCAAGGCGGCCGGACCGCTCACCGTGCGGCTCGGACCCCGGCGCGCCGCGGTGCTCGGCTGCGTGATCGGGGCGCTCGGCTTCCTCGCGCTGGCCGTACTGCTGGACACCGATGGCTCCTATATATGGACGGTCGCCGTGCCGAGCGTGGTGTTCGGGTTCGGCACCGCCTCGGCGTTCACTCCCCTGACCGTTGTCGCGACGAGCGGGGTCGCGGCCACGCACAGCGGGGTGGCGGCGGCGGTGCTGAATACGGTGCGGCAGAACAGCGGAGCGGTCGGGCTGGCGGTCATGAGCGCCGTCGCGGCGGCGGTGACGGCGGGCCGGGCCGCCGGGGCGGAGGCGCTGGTGACCGGGTACGACGCGGCATTCCTGGTCTCGGGCGGCTGTGTGGCGGCGGCCGCGGCGGTCGGGGCCATCGCGCTACCGCGGTCCGGCCGGACGCCGGTGGTGGTCCAGGTCCGGGAACCGGCGGCCGAGGCGGGCGGTTCCCGGTGAGCCGCGGTTCATTTCGCCGCCGCGGCGAGTTTCGGGACGGTGTGCTCGGCGGTGTAGGCGGCCGCGAGCGCGGAGGGGAAGGCCAGGGCCTGCGCCTCGGCCTGGTCGAGGGCCACATAGGAACCGCGCCGGACCGCGGACAGTCCGGCGAACAGCGGTTCGGCCTCGAAGGTCTGCCGCTGCGCGGCCGTCTGGTAACTGACCAGGACGAGATCAGCATCGAGCAGGTCGAGCCGTTCCAGGCTGACACCGGCAATGCCCTTGGTGCCCGTCGCCGGGAGCGAGGTCACGGCGGGCGACAGCCGGATTCCGTACTGCGCCAAGGAAACCGCGAGCACATCGGCGGGGTCGTTCTTCGTGAAGACCTGGCCACCGCCGACCGAGCTGAAGGTGAAGGTGCGGTCGCCCAGCGCGGCGCCGGTGCGCGCCTCGGCGATTTTCCGTTCGGTCTCGGAAATCACCTGTGCCGCACGGTCCTCCCGGCCGAGCACCCGGCCGACGCGCCGCGTCGTCTCCGGCCACTGGTCGAGGTTCGGCCCGGTGACATAGCTCAGCACCGGGGCCATCTTGCCGAGCGTGTCGTGGTAGGACTCAAGGTGGTGGTCGCCGACGGCGAGGAACAGATCGGGCTCGAGCGCGGCGACCTGTTCGAGCGGCACGGATTCGCTCAGCCGCAACAGTTCCGGGTGCGCGCCGCCGAGCAGCGGCTCCACCCACGGCTGGATGCCGCTCGGCGTCGAACTGCCCCGGGCCATGGCGATCGGGACCACGCCGAGCGCGACGGCGGCATCGGCGTCCTGACCGAAGCTCAGCGCAATCACGCGCTGCGGCAATCGATTCAGGACCGCGGGGCCGAGCTTGCCGTCCACCGTGACGTCGAAGTCGCCGCCCGCCGCGGTATCGGCGGCCGGGCCGGACGCACACCCTCCGAGCGCGAGCCCGGCCGTGGCGGCGAGAAATCCACGCCGGGTGAAGCCCCTCGCGCATCTGTTCAACGGCATTTGCGCACTCCAAACCCGTTGCCGGACAAGTGAGGTTCGCGCCTGGACCGATAGCGCCACCCTGGATGAGCCCGAACGGATAGACCTTCCATGTGGAAAGATTTACAGAAACATGGGCTGTTGCGCTAGTCATACATCTGCTGTTAGGTTGACTGCTGTCCGTTCTAGGTAACTTACGCCTCGTTCGACTGCCCGCCATGCACGGGCCGGGGCCGCCGGAGATCGTCCGCACATCTCGGCGACTGCACCTGTTTCGAGGCTTCCCTCATCCACAAAATTGGGGTGCTCTGCGTGAACCCAGTCGGTGGCCATACCGCGGCCAGATACCAGATTCCTTACGCACGAAGAGTATCCGTGCTCGACGACGACGAGTTCACGGTGCTCAAGAACGTCCTGCAACACGACCCGACGCTGTCCGGCGGGCCGTGGCGGGACAAATTCGAGGCCCAGTTCGCCGCCTACGCCGGGACCCGCTACGCCATGTCGGTGACCAGCGGAACCGTGGCCCTCGAGATCGCCATCCGGCTGCTGGACCTGGGCCCGGGCGATGAGGTGGTGGCGACGCCGCAGACCTTCCAGGCCTCCATCCAGCCCTTACTGGATTCGCCTGCGACCGTTCGGTTCTGCGATATCGACCCGGACACGCTCAATATGGATCCGCGCAAGCTGGAAGCCCTGATCACGCCGCGCACGCGGGCCATCATCCTGGTGCACTACGGCGGCAATCCCGCTGCCATGCAAGAGATCTGCGCCATCGCGGCGCGGCACGACGTGCTCGTGCTGGAGGACTGCGCGCACGCGCTGGGATCGTGCTATCGCGGCGTCCGGCCCGGCGCGCTGGGCGATATCGGCACCTTCAGCTTCCACTCCTCGAAGAACATCACCACCCTCGGTGAGGGCGGCATGATCACCTTCGATCGCGAGGACTGGGCGGCGCGGGTGGACCGCATTCGCAACAACGAGGTCGATATGACCTTCGGGCCCGAGACCGGAATCCTCGGTCCGCCACCGGAAATACTGCCCTGGATGAAGTTCTCCGACGGCGTCTACGGCGGTTCCTGCGCCGCCATCCTGGGCGCGGGCACCAATGCCACGCTCTCGGAGGCGGCCAGCGCGGCCGGGACGGTGCAGTTGCGGAAGTTGCCCGAGCTGGTGCGGCGGCGCCAGCACATCGCGGCCCGGCTGGACGAGGCGCTCGGCGAGCACCCGCAGATCCGGCTGCCGGTCGTGGCGCCCGGCGACGAACACGCCTATCACCTGTACACGTTCTTCGTCACCGCGGGCGCGGACGCTCGGCACGCCCTGGTGCAGGCACTGGATCGACGGGGAGTCGAAGTCCAGTTGCGTTATTTCCCTTTGCATCTCACACCGGAATGGCAGTCCCGCGGCCACGGCCCGGGCGAATGCCCGACCGCGGAACGGCTGTGGTTCTCCGAGCACATGAACCTGCCGTGCCACCCCAGTCTCACCGAAACCCAGATCGCCCTGCTGTGTTCCGCCCTGCGGAGCAGCCTCGACGAAGTCTTCGGCCGCCATCGCGTGCTGAGCCTGAGCTGATCGGAACGTTCCACCATGCCCTTCATTCACGTCCAGATCCTGGAAAAGCGGCTCACCGAGGAAACCGAGCCCAAGCTCATCGCCGCCATTACCGATGCGGTGGTGCAGACCTACGGCGAGGAGATTCGCGAACACGTGTGGGTCGTGCTCGATCCCGTACCCGCCCATCGCTGGGGCCTCGGCGGCAATCCCGCCGCCCCGCGAAATTCCTGACCCGACACACCTTCTCGACACCCTGGAGTACCGGTGAAATTCGGATTGAACTTCTTCCCCGTCTTCACGCCCGATCGGAAGTCGGCGGGACAGTATTACCGCGAGGTCATCGACCTGGCCGAACGCGCCGACAAGGCGGGATTCGATCACGTACAGACCGTCGAGCACTACGGCTCGGCCTACGGCGGCTACAGCCCCGATCCCGTGACGCTGCTGTCGGCCATCGCCGCCCGCACCGAACGCATTCGCATCACCACCGGCGCGGTGATTCCCGCCTTCCTGCACCCGCTCAAACTGGCGGGCAAGCTGGCCATGCTGGACAACATTTCCGACGGCCGCCTGGACGCGGGCTTCGGGCGCGGCTTCCTGCCGGACGAATTCGACTGGTTCGGCGTGCCCATGGACGAGAGCCGCCGCCGGTTCGACGAGGGCATTTCCGCCTGCCGTCGGCTGTGGTCGGAGAGCGATGTCGAAATCGAGGGCGAGTTCTACAGTTTCGGCCCGGCGACCCTGCTGCCGCGGCCCGTGCAGCAGCCGCATCCGCCGATCTTCGTCGCGTCGGCGTCGAATCCGGAGTCGTGTGCGGCGGCGGGCACCGCCGGGTACCACCTCCAGGTGGTGCCGTCGATCGTCAGTCACGAGACCCTGGCGGAGATGCTCGCCGGGTATCGCGCGGCCTGGGACGCCGCTGGCTGGCCGGAGGGCGGGCACCGCATCCAGATCAAGTACACCGGCTATATCGCCGAGGACCGCGCGACCGCGCTGGCCTGGGGCGAGAAGTACGAGAACAACTACATCGAGCAGATGACCGCCGCCATCGCGTCCTGGGCGTCGACGACCTCGCAGGCCTATCAGGGCTACGAGAAGCTCATCGACAAGGTGCGCGGCTACGGCTTCGGGAAGTCCCTGGCCGACCACAAGGTGCTGGCCGGTACCCCGGACGACGTCGCCGAGCAGATCGCCTGGGTGGCACACACGTTCGGCAAGGATCTCGAGGTCAGCGTGCAGCTGAGCCCGGGCTACCTGGAACACGAGCACGCGGTGCGCGCGCTCGAGCTGTTCGCCGCCGATGTGATGCCGCGCTTCGATGCCTGAGCTCGACGCCGACGTCATTGTCGTGGGCCTCGGCGCCTGGGGCGCGATGACGCTGTGGCAGTTGGCGAAACGCGGTCTGCGGCCCCTGGGCATCGAGCGCTACGACCGCGGGCATGCCCTGGGCGCCTCGCACGGCGGCAGCCGGATGTTCCGGATCACCTGTCTGGAACATCCCGGGCTGGTGCCGCTGGCCCGCCGCTCCGCCGAACTGTGGGTGGAGCGCGAACGCGAAACCGGGACCTCGCTGCTCACACGGCACGGCGGGCTGCTCATCGGCGCGCCCTACTCGGCGGTCGTGGGCGGCACCCTCACCGCCGCGCGGGAGCACGGCATCGAGGTCGAGAAACTCACTCGGACACAGCTTTCCAAGCAGTTCCCGCAGCACACCGGGCTGTCCCCGGACGATATCGGCGTCTGGGAGCCCTCCGCGGGGCTGTTGCGTCCGGAGGCGGCCATCCGCGCGGCCCTGAGCGCGGCCGAGACGGCCGGGGCGCGGGTGTTCACCGGCACCGAGGTCACCGCTATCGAACCGGACGGCACTATGGTCGCGGTCCACACCGCGGCGCGAACCTTGCGTGCGCACCGCGTGGTGGTGGCCGTCGGATCCTGGCTGCCGTCCATGGTGGCGCTGCCCGATCTGCGCGTGGTGCGCATGCCGGTCACCTGGTTCCGGCCGGAGGGCGACGACGATCGGTTCCGGCTGACGGACTTTCCGGTATTCATGCGCCAGATCGGCGGCAGCACGATTCTGTGGGGCTGCGGCTCGGAACCGCCCTACGACGTCAAGCTCGGACTGGAGCAGTTCGGTTCTGCGGCGGTGCCTTTCGATCCCACCGATTCCGATCGTTCGGTGACCAGCGCCGATTGGCGGACATTGTGCACCGTACTCGCCGAGCGGCTGCCCGGTCTGCGACCGGAGCCGTCCCGGGTGGCGGTGGGCATGCTCACCCTCACCCCGGACAACCAGTTCGTGCTCGGCGCACTGCCCGAGGCCCCGAATGTGGTGGTGGCGGGCGGCGACAACGCCCACGGCTTCAAACACGCCAGCGGAATCGGTGAGCTGCTGGCCGATCTCGCGACCGGGCAGGCGCCGCGCATCGACTACTCGTTCATGGACGTCAAGCGATTCCGTTGACGCCCGTTCTCTGGAAGGAGCGCTGTTGCAGCTCGATATCTGCGGATTCGGCGCCGTCTCGTGTATCGGCGGCGATCCCGCGACGATTCACGACGCCCTGTGCGCCGGGCGGACCGGCGTGGGCCCGCTGCGTGTCTTCGACACCAGTAAGTTCCACTCCGGTGTGGCGTACGAGATCGACGACCGAACCGACCCGGACCGGGACGAACCGCGCCGATCGACCACATGGCTCCTCGACGCCATCGCGCAGGCGCTGGCCGATGCCGGGCTGTCCGAACTGCCGGACGGCTGCCCGGTGCTGGTCGGCACCACCCATCGCGAGCAGCGGTCGATGGAGCTGTGGTGGCGCGGCGAGGCCGCCGCGAACTTCGGCGACCTGCATTTCGGCACCGCCATCCGGGAACGCTTCGGCGCGGTGGACACCTTCACCTTCGCCAATGCCTGCGCCGCCTCGCTGACGGTGCTGGGGCTGGCGGCGGACATGATCGAGGCCGGTGACTGCGACACCGTCGTGGTGGCGGGCACCGACGGCCTGACCGAGGCCACCTTCGGCATCTTCGACCGGGTGCAGACCGGAAACCCCACGGAGGTACGGCCTTTCGCCGCGGAACGGCACGGCATGATGATGGGCGAGGGCGCGGCCGCGGTGGTGCTGCGCCGGGCGGGGCACGGCGGTCCGGTGCGGGCCAGGCTGCGGTCGGTGGCGTTGAACTGCGATGCCGACCATCCCACGGTGCCCGAACCGGCGAGCGTGGCCCGGGTGGTGCGGCAGGCGCACGAGCGCGCCGCGGTCGCTCCGGGCGAGATCGATCTGGTGCTGTGCCACGGCACCGGGACGATCCGCAACGACGTGGTCGAAACCGCGGTACTGCACGAGGTTTTCGCCGATGCGAAGCCCATGCTCACCGCCATCAAGGCGTCGACCGGGCATACGCTCGGCGGCTCCGGGCTGCTCAGCCTGATCATGGCGGCCATCTCGCTGCGGGAACGCCGGGTGCCGCCGATTCGCGGGCTGACCGAACCGATGCCGGAGGCCGAAGGCCTCGATCTGGTCCGCGGCGAACCGCGGATCGGGCCCATGCGCATGGCACAGGTGGATGCCTTCGGCCTCAGTGGCATCAATGCCGTCGCGATTCTGGAGGTTGCGTCATGACCGACATCGTCGTCACCGGCGCCGGAACGGCCGTGGACGGGCTGCGCGGACCGGCCGATCTGCTCGCGCCGTACCGGCGGCACGAGGGCGGGTTCGATCCGGAGACCGGTTTGCGAGGCAAGCATCTGCGGCACCGCGACCGGGCGTCGCGGCTCGCCTCCCGGGCCGTCGAGGCGGCCCTGACCGAGGCCGGGCTGTTCGGCGAAAACCGTTCCTACCTAGGCGAATCCGAGCGGACCGCCACGGTGGTGAGCACGAATCTCGGCAATCTCGACAGCATCTGCTCATTTCTGGACACGATCGCCGAGGAGGATGCCGAGGCGCTCAATCCGACCGCGCTGCCCAATACCTCCAGCAATGTCACCGCGGGCTGGATCGCCATCGAGCACGGGTTCCGGGCGGCGAACCTGACGGTGTCGAACGGGCCGACCAGCGGTCTGGACGCCTTGCACTGGGCGCGACGGCTGATTCGGGCCGGGCGCGCGGACACCGTCGTGGTGACCGGGGTGGAGCCGGACAACGAGCCCGTGCGGACACTGCTGGGCGACAATGGCGAACAGCCGTGGCCGGATGTCGCGGCGGCGGTCGTCGTCGAATCGGGCGCGGCGGCACAGCGGCGCGGGGCGCGAATCCGGCTCGGCCTCGGCGCGTACCGGCGCGCCGACGATGTCGATACGGCCGTCGCAGTACTGCCCGCGGATCAGTCGGCGATTCTGCTGGCGGAGGGCGACTCTCGGACCGAAGAGGTCATCGACCTGGCCGCGTGGGCGGGCCGCCAGTCGGGCGCGCTCGGGGTGCTGCAATGCGTCGCCGCGTGCGCGGCCTTCGAGATCTCGGCCCGTTCCCGTGCCGCGGGCGCCGCACTGGCCACGTCCTGCCGCCTGCCCGGCGCCGCGGCGGCGGCCATGGTGTTCACCGCGCCGCACCGCACCAATTCGGAATGAGAAGAGGGAGAACGTGATCGAGAACGAAGTGGTCGAGCCGGAGCTGGACGATCTGCGGACGCTGGTGGCGCGCGTGCTCGAGGTCGATGTCGACGAGCTGACCGACGAGGCGCATCTGTCCCAGGATCTGGGCGTCGATTCGCTCATGCTGCTCGAGGTGTCGGCCCAGATCCGGCGGCGCTACGGGGTTCGCCTCAAGGATGCGCAGATCAGCAAGGTGCAGTCGCTCGGTGAGATCCATGAATTGGTCCTGAACGGACGGAAGGGCTGAAAAGCGTGGAGCAGAACAGGGATTGGCCCGGCTGGCCGGAGGCCGACGCGGCGCGCTATCGCGCGGCGGGCCACTGGCGCGGGGAGACCTTCGGCGCACAGTTGAGCCGATAGGCGGTCGAGTTCGGCGGCCGGACCGCGCTGGTCGACGGCGACCGGCGCTGGACGTACGCCGAACTCGAGGCCGATGCGCGGCGGCTGTCGAGCGGCCTGACCGCGCTCGGTCTGCGCCGCGGCGACCGGGTGATCGTGCAACTGCCCAATCGCGCCGAATTCGTGCTGATCTGGTTCGCGCTGGTGCGGCTCGGCATCGTGCCCGTACACGCCATGCCCGCCCATCGCCGCACCGAGATCACGCATTTGGCGCAGCTGTCCGAGGCCGCCGGATACATCGTGGCCGATCGGGACGGCCGATTCGACTACCGCGAGCTCGCCGCCCAGGTCCGCGCCGATGCCGTGGTGCGGCACGTCATCGTGATCGGGGAGCGCGGTGAACACGAGGGTTTCGCGACCTTCGACGAGCTGCTGGCCACCCCGGCCGGACCCGACCCGGCAGACCTGCCGCAGGCGAGCGACCTCGCACTACTGCTGCTGTCCGGCGGTACGACCGGTATGCCCAAGCTGGTGCCGCGCACGCACGACGACTACGCCTACAACGCGCGGCTCGCGGCGGAAATCTTTGAGCTGGACGAGGATTCGGTGTACCTCGCGGTCCTGCCGATCGCGTTCAACTACACCATGGCCTGCCCGGGCATCCTCGGCATTCTCTGCGTGGGCGGCACCGTGGTCATCGCGCCGCTGCCCGGCGCGCAGACGGCCTTCGAGCTCATTGCCCGCGAGCGGGTGACCATCGCGGCCATCAATCCCCCGCTCGTACCGCACTGGCTCGCGGAATACGAGTACGGGGAGGCGGACCTGTCCAGCCTGAAGATTCTCCAGGTGGGCAGCGCCCGGCTCGCCGACGATCTGGCCGCCATGGTCACCAAGACCCTGGATTGCCGCTTACAGCAGGTATTCGGCATGGCGGAGGGGCTGCTGTGCCTCACCCGGGTCGACGATCCGGACGATCTCGTGCACACCACCCAGGGCAGGCCCATCTCGGCCGACGACGAATTGCGCGTGGTCGATGCCGACGGCCTCGAGGTCGGCCTCGGCGAGATCGGCGAACTGCTCACCCGCGGCCCGTACACCCTGCGCGGCTACTATCGCGCCGCCGAGCAGAATGCCCGCGGCTTCACCGCCGACGGGTTCTATCGCACCGGCGATCTGGTCAAACTGCTGCCCAGCGGTCACGTCAATGTCGTCGGCCGGGCCAAGGATCAGATCAATCGCGGCGGGCAGAAGATCGACGCCACCGAGGTCGAGGGCCATCTGCTGGCCTATCCCGGAATCATCTCCGCCGCATTGCTGCCCGAACCCGACGCCGTCCTCGGGGAGCGCTCGGTGGCCTTCGTCATCTGCTCCGGCGAGCCACCCAAAACCACTGCCCTGCAAGCCTTCTTCCGCGATCGCGAGGTGGCCGCCTACAAGGTCCCCGACCGCCTGCAGATCATCGAGCAGATGCCGTCGACGGCGGTCGGCAAGGTCGACAAGAAGGCGCTCGCCAGCCGGTACATCCACTGAATTCGCTGAGGTGACACCATGTTCTTCCCGCTCTCCGCCGATTCGGCGGCAGCCCTGGCGACCGAGGCCGCGGCCCTCGCGAGCAAGGTCGAATCATCCACGGAGCCACTGTCATCGCTCGCCGCCGACCTGGCGGACCGCCCGCACGGACCGCACCGCGCCGTCGTGGTCGCCGCCGACCGGGACACCCTGACCGCCCGGCTCCGCGCCATGGCCGCGGACGAACCGGGCAATGGCATCGCGGTCGGCCGAGCCCGCGCCACGACGCAACCGGTCTGGGTCTTCTCCGGCCACGGCTCCCAGTGGACGGGCATCGGCCGCGAGCTCCTGTCCGCCGAACCGGCTTTCGCCGCCGAGATCGACCGCCTCGAACCCCTCATCGCGGCGGAAAGCGGATTCTCCTTGCGCACAGCACTTTCCGGGGCAATCGATCGCATCGATCACGTGCAGCCGACGGTCTTCGGCATGCAACTGGGCCTGGCCGCCACCTGGCGCTCCTACGGCTCGGAACCGGCGGCGGTCATCGGCCACTCCATGGGCGAAACGGCCGCCGCGGTCGTGGCGGGCGCACTGTCCGCCGCGGACGGTGTGGCCGTGATCTGCCGCCGCTCCCGCCTCATGCGGCGGCTCAGCGCGCGGGCGCCATGGCCATGGTCGCCCTCCCCGGCGATATCGTCGAGTCCGAACTCACCGATATCCCCGAGGTGACCATCGCGGCCCTGTCGGCCCCGACCTCCACCGTCGTCGCCGGTGACACCGCCCGCGTCCACGCCCTGGTCGACTCCTGGACGGCACGAGACCTGATGGCGCGCATAGTCCCCGTCGAAGTGGCCTCCCATTCCCCGCAGGTCGATCCCATCCTCGCCGATATCGCCACCGCCCTCGCCGACCTACGCCCCCGCCCCGCCCGCACCCCCGTCTACTCGACCGTCCTGCCCGACCCACGCACCGCGGCCCCCTTCGACGCGGCCTACTGGGTGGACAACCTCCGCCTCCCAGTCCGTTTCGGCGCCGCCGTCCGCGCCGCCCTCGCCGACGGCCACGACATCTTCGTGGAACTGTCCCCCCACCCCTTGCTGGTGCACCCCGTCCGCGAAAACGCCGACGCCGCCCGCCACGAGGCCACGGTCCTGTCCACCATCCGCCGCGGCGGCAACACCACCCAGCGCTTCCACACCCAAATCGGCGCCCTCCACTGCGCAGGCGCAACGGTGACCTGGCCCTAACCCCCGCCCGGTTCACGCCCCTTTCCGGTGGTCCACACCCCCTATACAGGGTGTGAACCCACGCGAAGGGGTGTGAACCGGCACTTGTTAGTTGGCGGAGCGCTTCTTGGAGGGGACGGACTTTGCTTTGGCTCGGATGTCTTTGAGGACATTGGGGTTGACGCCGCGGGTGGACAGGTCTTCGGCGAGGGTGACCAGTTCCTGGCGGGCGAGGTCTGGGTCGCCGTTGGCGATGTGGAGGGGGGCGCGGAGGGTTACGAGGTCGTTGTAGGTGATGTTGGTGGAGTGGTCGTCGGATTTGCGGTAGTGCTGTAAGCCGGGGTCCGTGACTGCCAGGGCGGTTGCGGGGTCGGCTTTGTGGCGTTGCACCATTTTGTCTTCGGTGTCGGAGAGGGTGCGGGCGTAGAAGTTCTTGCCGACGGTTTTGGCGACGGTGGCGGCTACCTTGGCGCCGAAAACGTCGTGGGCGAAGCGGTTTGCGGCTTCGGTGAGGGTTTGCATGCCGGTGGCGAGGTGGGGGGACATGGAGCCGCCGAGGGTGAGGGCCAGACCTACTTGGCGGTCGAAGAATTCGGCGGCGAAGCGGTCCTCCTCCTTGGTGGCGGGCTGGCCGATGCGGACCGTGAGGGTGTTGGAGACGGCGTATTGGTCGCCGCTGGTGTAGATGGCGCGCAGTTGGTATGGCCTGGCTCGTCGAAGACGAAGCCGCGTTTGCCGAAGGTCAGGGGGACCAGTTCGCTGTAGCGGTCGGGGCCCTCCACGCCGGTGGCCGCGGGGGCGAGCACCTTCATCTCCGGCAGGCCGTAGAGGCACATGACCGAGCTGAATTGCACTGTCGTGCCGTCGGGTTTGCGCACCAGCACCGTGGTCGTCCCGTAGTCGGGGGACAGCCGGGTGTCGACCGGTTGCGGGGTCGGGAGCAGGTTGCGGAGCCGGAATTCGATATCGACCGGTTCCATGTAGGAGAAGTAGGAGGGGGCGCGCAGTAGCAGTTCCAGCGACTGCGGGGGGCCGAGGCGGGTGGCGCGAAGGCCGGGGGATTCCAGGTGCCCGCCGGAGGCCCACGGACCGCCGCCCATGACGACCGAGGTGAGATCGCCGTGCCGCAGGTGCACGAGTTCCTCGTCGTCGAAACGGAATCGGAAATCCGCCCAGAACTTGTCCGGACCATTGATCATGTCGTAGCGCCAGTCGTAGTTCATCCACGACAGCGAGTTCGGCCGCGCCTTGTTCCAGGAATGCAGGAAGTTGAAGGCGTGGCCCGCCTCGTGCACCCAGGTGTAGAGGAAATGCCGCATGGCGCGCGCCTGCGCCTGATTCTGCGGCGGGCCGGTCACCAGATCGTCGAACCAGGTGTGATTGCGGAAGACCGCGAACCCCTGGCGTTCCGGGGAGCGGCCCGCGCCGCCGAAGCCCGCGTCGGCATCGAACATGATGCCGCCGACGCCGGAGTTCTCGAATACACCGGCTTACAGGCTCCACATGCTCCAGGCGGGCCAGGCGCCGCCTATGCGGCTGAACGCGACTTCCATGGCATCGTGCAGTTCGGCGGGGCTCCAGCTGGCGAAACCCGGTGCGCTGTCGTCGATTACGGTGCGCTCCGGATTGACGGCCAGCCCGACGCCCGCCTCCTTGTACGCGGCCTCCAGCGTCAGGATCCGGCGCCGGGTGCCGCCCGACCGATTGGTGTGGCTGTGCGTGTCGTACACCGGTACGTGCGGTGCGATATCCACCGAGGCGGCATAGTCGATTTCGAGCTCCATGCTGCGGAAATCGTCGGAGCGGAAGTTGCACAGGTACGCGGCGGTCGTGGTGCCGCCCGTGCTGAACTCCACCATGGCCGGGCCGATGGCCGCACCCGACCACGGCACCGTAATCCGCGCCTGCACAGGCGGATTCGGAGTGCGCTGCCAATACCGGACCGCACCGGTGACGACCACCCGGTCGGCGGACCAGGCGACGGCGGGGGTGTCGACGATCCAGGATTCGATATAGACGGGCTGCGCGGGCGGCGCCGGGGGCGGATTACCGCCGAGCAGCTGGAAGAAGTCACCGCTGACCCGGTTCATGACCGGCGAGTCGCCCGAGTAGCGGGTATCGATATCGATGCGCAGGTCGAGCAGGCTCGTGCGGGTGCCGAGTTCGGTGCCGAACCCCTCGTATCTGCCACTGACCGGGCCGCGCTGCAGGGCGAGCGGATCGGACGGGTCACTGTGCTCAGTCATGAATTCCCCCAAGACGGTGTGAAACTGGTGCGCCGCGATGGACTGCGGGCCCGATCAATCATTTCACCGCCGCTCCCCCGACACGCGAGTACTCGCTACCCGTATCCGCTCCCGCCACTACTCGACGGCATGCTGCCGCACCGATAGCTACGCAGTCGCTGTATCGTGTGCCGACCCCTCTGTCTGCCCGGATTGTCGCTACCGAAGGAGTATGGCTCCGATGGCGCTGCGGTACGTCTGCACAGGCCTTGCCGGAATCGCGGCGCTGACCTTGATCAGCCTGGCCGCACCCGCTTCCACCTCGCCAGTAGCATCTGGCTGCGTACTGGAACCGACCGCCGGAACGATCTTGCGCCCGCTGGGCGCACGGTCCTATCAACTGCACGTCCCGCCCGGCTTGACGGCGAAGTCCGCGCCGCTGCTGATAAGTAACCACGGTGGCGGAAACACGGCGGCCGTACACGAACTGGTCTCGGGCTGGACCCCCTACGCGGCCGAGCACCACTTCATCGTCGCCTACCCCGAAGCACCCACCACGTACTGGAACTTCGACCAGGACTCACCCGATGTCGCATTCCTGCGCGATGTCGTCACCGATATCAGCGCCACCTGGTGCGTGGACCCCCGCCGAATCTTCAGCGACGGGTTCTCCAGTGGCGCGATCATGTCCCAGCGCATGGCCTGCGACGCCCCCGACGTCTTCGCCGCCGCCACCTCCTGGGCGGGCTTCGACCCCACCGACCCCAATGTCGGCTCGGGCCCGCGCTCCACGCCCTGCACGCCCAGCCGTCCCATCGCCATCGGCCTCTTCCAGGGCGAGCACGACTTCAGCTCCACCGCCGCCGTCGGCCAGAACAATGTCGAGAAATGGCTCGCCCGCGACTACAACAACCCCACCCCGCAGATCACCACCGCCGCCTACGCGACGCTGAAGAAGTACGAACCAGGCAAGACCGGCGCCTCGATCTGGTGGCGCACCTACAAGAACGTCACTCACCTCTGGCCCAGCGGCGAAACCGGACAGGACCTCCGCGACCACATCTGGCAATTCCTCGAGGCCCACCCTCGCCCCTAGCCGAATCCGGGCGCCCCATCCACCTCGACCACCTTCAACGCACTCCCTGAAATCGACACCAGCAAGGTCCGCCCGCCCCGCACCATCCGCTGATCCTCGGCTCCCCGCGCGGCAACCTCGACCCGAACCCGCGTCTCCCCCACCGCCGCGAACACCAGTTGCTCGGCCAATCCGGTCAGCAGTTTCGTCGTCACACCCCGCACCGTGCGCCGGTCGTCCCCGACGGTCACCACGACATCGTCATCGGCGAACCCGTCCAGCAGCACCACCCTGATCTCGAGACCCGGATCCGCGCCGTCCATGCCCCCAGTCTCCCCCTGGCGATGCCGTCCCCGCCACGGCATCGCCAGGTGAAACGAACGTGGCCGCCGCGCTCCAATCCCCGCGGCAGCCACTTCCGCACCAATAAAGCGCATACCGAACTACAAAGACAAGCCGTGCAACTAGCCCTGATCAGGGTCTGTGAATCGGGTATCAATTCACCGCGGCGACCGGATCGCCGCGGCGACCGGAGCAATGGTCTGCCCGGTGACGAAGCGGCTCCAAAGGCCGAATTTCAGCGGCTGACCTGGGAGGGCAAAGGATTCAAGGAAACTGTGGGCGCCGAGGTGATCGGTGTGCACGGCGCCGAATTCGACGCGGAAGCGGGTGGTGGCGGCGCGGTTCTGCGGCGGGAGGGCGGAGGGCAGGAGTTCGTCGAGAGCGGAGGCGTAGTCGGCGCGATAGGCGTCGGTGACCGGTTCGAGGGTGTTCTCCAGGATCGCGCCCGTGGCGGGAATGGTGATCAGGACGCCGCGCTCGCCGCTGGCGTAGCGCGCATTGAAGACCAGGACGTCGGCGGTCGTGCCGGGGTGGATATCGGCCGTGCCCGCTCCCACCCGAGAGCCCGCCGGGCAGGCGGCCGGACCGCCCCGAGCGAGGTCGGCTCGGTCGCAGGTGGGGAAGCGGTCGGCGTTGATGCGGATGGATTTGTCGAAGAGGAAGACGAACTGTGTTGCGGCCGCGGGCTTCTCGCCGGACTCGGTGTGGCTGGTGCGATCGAACTCGACCGTCACGCCGGTGAGGTAGCCGCGATCGGGGCGGACGGTCACCGCCAGCGCGTCCACATTGACCGGACCGGCGACCGTGGCCTCGGATACGGGAGCGGGTCCCCCCGGCGTCGGCGGGTCGACATCGGAACCCGCCGCCATTCCATTGCCCGCTAAAGCATTGCGGCGCAGCCTGTCACAACGATTGCAGAATGTTTTCTCATATCTGGGGACGGTAGGCAGCGCCATGGCGTGGCATAAGGGCAAGGCTCGACCTGGCTCCGGGGCTCGCGATGTGGTACCCGATGAGACATCGGGCTTGCCCGCCGAGAGGAGTTGGCGATGGACGTCGAACACTATCTGCCGTTTCGCAAGAGCGCGGTGATCGCCTTGTGCGCGGGGGAACTTCCGGAACAGCAGCGGGAGTCGTTCGAGGAGTTCGCCCGGTTACTGGCGGCGTTGACGCATCACGGGTTTCAGGTGCGCGGGGACGCGGTGCTCGATGCCTACCACCTGGTGGATCCGTCCGAGGGTGTGCGGACCGTCGGGAACGTGACGTCGAAGGACCGGGAGGTCGCGCGGCGGGTGGTGGAGGCGGAACTGGTCGCGCTCGCGGAGGCGGCCAATTTCACGCGGATCGAGGCGGCGGAGATCGAGCGGGCTTTTGCCGAGGACTCGCTGGTGAAGGTGCGGCTGGCGGTCGAGGACGAGGGCATCGAGACGGTGATGTTCTTCCGGCGAGGGGCGTCGCAGCGCACGCAGGAGGTGAAGTCGCTGCTCGGATTGCGGCGGCGGACCGTCGAATTCACCAACTATGCGAAGGTGCTGGTGTACATCGCGTTCCGCGAGGATGCCGGGGATCGGCCCGCCGAGGCGGGGGCGGTGCTGCTGAAGTTGTTCCAGAATGTGCCGCGCAATGATCTGGAGATGCTGTACCCGAATGCTCGAGTTCGCATGCGCCCCTTGGACAAACTGCTGATCGGGGTGCCCGCAGTGGTGTCCGGGATCATTGTGCTGGTCACCAAACTCATTGCCTCGCTGGGGCTACTGGTCTTGCTGTTCGCCTTCTGGATCGGGCTGCGCGAAGAATCCGTCCGATTGGATCAGACCGCATTGGTCACGCTGGGTGCGGGACTGGCGGCCTTCGGCGGGTATCTGTGGCGGCAGTTCGCCAAGTTCAAGAATCGCAAGATAAAACTCATGAAGTCGCTGTCGGAGCACCTGTACTTCCGCAACCTCGACAATGACGCGGGCGTCTTCCACCATTTGCTCGGCGCCGCAGAGGAATCCGAGGTCAACGAGACGCTGCTGGCCTATCACTTCCTGGCCACGGCCGACCGGCCGCCAACCGCCGCGGAACTCGACGAGCGCATCGAAGGGTGGTTCCGGCAACGCTGGGACACCGGCTTCGACTTCGAGATCCGCGACGGTCTGCGCAAGCTACGGGAACTGGATCTGCTGATCGAGGACGCGGACGACCGGCTGGGCGTGGCGCCCCTGCCCGAGGCGAAGCGGCGCTTGGATCACCGCTGGGACAACCTGTTCCGCCACAGCCGGTAGCCGACCTACTTCACGATGTTCTCGAAATCGAACAGCCCGGCCCAGGTCAGCGCCGCCTCCTTGACATGCTCCGAACGGCCCGCGCTCGAAATGTAGTTGAGGATCGGGATATCGGCCATGTCCTTGATCAGCACCGTCTGCGCCTGGGCGATCTTCTCGTAGGACGCCTCGGGTGTCGGTGCGGCCTGCGCGGCCGCGAGCAGGGTGTCGAACTCGGGACTGGCGTACTGGATGTCATTGGTATCGGAATCCGAGAGGTATAGCGCGACCAGGAATTCCAGCATGGACGGGTAGTCGCCCTGCCAGCCGTACCGGAACGCCTTGCCGATGGACCGCGAATGGATCTGATCCCGGATCTGCTTGAAGGTCGGGAACGCCGTCGCGACGACCTCGATGCCGAGGGTGTTCTTGATGCTGTTGGCGACCGCCTCGATCCAGGCCTGATGCCCGCCGTCGGAGTTGTAGGCGATCTCGAACTTGCCCGACCAGGGCGCGATCGCATTGGCCTGCGCCCACACCTTCTTGGCCTCGTCCGGGTTGTACTTCAAGGTCTCCGAGCCGGGCAGATTCTCCCGGAACCCGGGCAGGGTGGCGGCGGTGTAATCGGTCGCCGGAATCTTGGTCCCGTTCCAGATGGTGTCGCAGATCTGCTGCCGGTTGATCGCCATGGAAATGGCCTTGCGGCGCAACAGCCCTTCCTCACCGCCGAAGTGCGGCAGGTTCGGCTGAATGCCCAGATGCTCGTTCTGCGCCGTCGCCTTGGTGATGGACCGATCCCCGAGATCCTGCTTGTAGGTGCTCAGCGCGGTATCCGGAATGGTGTCCAGCACATCGAGATTGCCCGCCAGCAGATCGGCGTACGCGGTATCGAAGGACTGGTACATCTTGAACTGCAAGCCCTTGTTCTTGGGCGGGCGACCCCCCTGGTAATCCGGATTCGGCACCAGATCGATCTTGACGTTGTACTCCCAGGCATCCGGTCCCGCGAACTTGTACGGCCCGTTCCCGATCGGGTTCTTCCCGAACGCCTCCATATCCTTGTACGCCACCTCGGGCATCGGATAGAACGGCGCGAACCCCAGCGACAGCTCGAAATCGATGGACGGATGCTCCAGCTCGATGGTGAAGGTCCGGTCGTCGATCACCTTCAACCCCGACATGGTCTGCGCCACAGGCGGTTCCGCCGCCACATCGTCATACCCCTTGATGGAGGTGAACACCCAGCTCTGCAACTGCCCGTTCGTCCCGAGCGCCCCGTAATTCCACGCGTCCACAAACGATTTCGCCGTCACGGCGGTGCCGTCGATGAACTTCCACCCCGTTTTGATGGTGACCTTGTAGAACTGCCGATCGGTCGTCTCGATCGACTGCGCCAGCTCGTTGTGCGCCACCCCCTCGGCGTCGTAGTACTTCAGCCCCGCGAACAGCCGATCCACCACCCGTCCGCCGAAGAACTCATTGGTATTGGTGGGCACCAGCGGATTCTGCGGCTCCCCGCCATTGACGGTCACCACCTCCCCGCTGCCGCTCTCGCTCGACGAACAACCGGTCAGCGCCAGGCTCGTGGCCAGCACCGCCGCCGCGGCCAGCGCACCAACTCGTAGCAATCTCAAGGGCCCTCTCCCGTCCTCGGGGCACGTGAGTGATCGTGCGCGACACGCGGGTTCGCCGCGGCCCCGCCCGATCACGTCGGAATGTGTTCGCACACTAACCGTGTGAAGGGGTCTTGTCAGCGCATCTGTGGAGAAGCTCGAGGAAACCGGGCCTTTCATACCGCAGCATGCCTAAACTACGCAGATCCGAGATTAATCCGGTGGATGCGGCCACAAGCCAGGCAATCTGCCGGAATAACCAGCGAATAGCCGGATAATATGCGAGGCGGTCGGCAGATGAGAGTTGGCATCACGGGCGGGTCGGGATTCATCGGCTCCTACGTGTGTGAGGAACTCGTACACCGCGATCACGAACCGGTGATCTTCGACCACAGGCGCCGCGCGGGCGCGCAACCATATGAGGTGATGCTCGGCGATATCCGCGACGCGACCGCCATGACCGAGCTGGCCGCGCACTGCGACGGCATCATTCATCTCGCCGCGGTCCTCGGCACCCAGGAGACCATCCGCCATCCGCAACCGGCGGCGGAGACGAATCTGACCGGCGGCCTGAACTTCCTGGAGGCCGTGGCGCAATACGATCTGCCCGGCGTCTACATCTGCGTCGGCAATCACTGGATGAACAACAGCTATTCGATCTCCAAGAACGCCGTCGAGCGCTTCGTGCACATGTACAACGCGTATCGGAGCACCCGGGTGGTGAATGTGCGGGTGGTCAATGCCTACGGTCCCCGCCAGGTCGCCGCCGCGCCGTTCGGCGCGGGCAAGGTCCGCAAGTTCACCCCGGCGGTCATCTGCCGCGCCCTGTCCGGCTGGCCGGTGGAGCTGTACGGCGGCGGCGTACAGCGCTCCGACATGGTGTGGGTGGGCGATGTGGCACGGGCGCTGGTCGCGGCGCTCGAGACGGCCGCGCGCGGAACGGTCCCCGATACCGTCGTGGAAGTCGGTCCCGCACAGTCCATGTCGGTGCGATCGGTCGCCGAGTTGATCATCGATCAGTGCGTCGAGCTCGGATTCCCCCGGGTCCCGATCATCGGTCTACCGATGCGCCCCGGTGAGGTGCCCGGCGCCACCGTATCCGCCGATCCGTCGACGCTGCCCGCCGTCGGCATCGATCCGGATTCGCTGCGCCCACTGGCGGACGGCCTGCGCGCCACCATCGAGTGGTTCATCGAAACCCGGGGCAGCCACTGGATTCCGCAACCCGCGCCGGTTCCCGCGGCCACCGTGTGAGGTCGTGCGCCATGCTGAGCCTCACCGTGGTCGTGCCGTGCCTCGACGAGGCGGACACCCTCCGCACCGCGCATCAGGCCATTGCCGCCGAATTGGGAGCCCATGATCTGGAGATGGTGTTCGTCGACGACGGCAGCACCGACGCGACGCTGCACCTCATGCGCGAGCTGGCGGCGAAAGACCCACGAGTGCACTACATCTCGTTCGCCCGCCGATTCGGTTTCGAAGCCGCCTTCGCCGCGGGCTACAAGTACGCGGCCAAGGAGTGGGTGCTGTACGTGGACGCCGACCTGCAGGGCCATCCGGCCGAGGCGCACCGGCTCATCGCCGCGGCATCCGATCATGTGGACGCGGTGCTCGGCGTGCGGGACCACCGCGCCGATCCACCGGTGCGGCGCTGGGGATCGACGCTGTCGGAACTCATCGCCCGGCGGCTCCTGCGCATCGAGCTACCGCGGGGCGGGACCACCTTCCGGCTCGTCCGCACCGGAGTCGCACGCCGCGTTGTCGAATTACGGCGTCCCGCACCATATTTCATGGCAACGCTGCCGCGGATAACCAGCCGCTACGTGACCGTGCGGACCCCGCACCGCCCGCGCCGGGCCGGACGCTCGAAGTTCACCGTCGCCCGCCTGGCCGGACATGCGCTCGACCTGTACGTGGCGCACTCCACCGTGCCCGGCGCGGTCGCCACGGCGCTCTCGGCAGCCGCCACGATCACCGCACTCGCGGCCCTGGCGCTGCTGGGCGCGACCGGGTACGGCGTCGCCTTGACGGCCCTGCTCATCGCCCAGCTGGCGCTGCTGCCGACCGCTGCTCTGCTGCTGCGCCATTCGACCCTGGCGGCGCGCCGCCACGGCCCGGCCCTGTACTACGTGCGCAAATCCGATCTGCCCATCGAGCATTCGGACCGGCTGTCGCTCGAGCGGGCCGAGATCAGCGGCGGCGCACGATGACCCGTACCCTGGTGATTCTCGGCGGTGCGGACGGTTCGCTCCCCACCTACCGGCGCGCCCGCGAGCTCGGCTATCGCACCATCTGCGTGGATCGGCGACCCGATGCGCTCGCGCGGCCGTTCGCCGACGAGTTCGTGCGGCTCAGCATTCACGATCCGGGGCCAATCGCGCACGTACTCGACGGACGCGCCGATATCGCGGGGGTGCTGTCTCCGGCCAGCGATACCGGATTGCCCGCCCAGCGCGCGCTCATCCGCCGGTGGCGGCTGCCGGAGCCACCGGCCGCCGCGGTGGTGCGCGCATCGGGGGCGAAATCGTATTTCCGCGCCGTGTGCGACCGGCTCGGCTTCGCCCGCCACGGCTATGTCGCGGGAGCCGCCGACGCGGAGCTGTCGATCCGGGCCGCGGCCCTGCGCTTTCCTGTGCTGGTGAAGCCGCTCGACGCGCAGAGCAGCCGGGGCATCCGGGCGTGCACCGACCCATCCCAGGTGGCGGCGGCCGCGAATAGGGCCGGTGGACACGCCAGCGACGGGAGGGTGATCGTGGAGGAGCTGTTGACCGGAAAGCATTACAGTGCAGAGGCATTCGTGGACGATGGCCGGATCGCGTTCGTCGGTGTGAGCGCCCGAACGCTCACACCGCCCCCGCATTTCGTGACCACGGCCCATCGCGTTCCCGCCGATCTGGACCCCGCCGCACTGCGCGAGCTGACCCACCTGCTCGATACCCTGGTCGCCGAACTGGGCTACCGCCGCGGTCCCCTGACCGTCGACCTCCTGATCGACCCCGCGGGCCGAATCCACCTGATAGAAATGGGCGCCCGCGTCGGCGGCAACGGCCTGGGCGAACTGATCCGGCACGCGTACGGCGTCGACCTCATCGGCGCGTCGATTGCCGCGGCCACCGGCCGGGCAGCGCAGGTGACCCGAACCTGCGCCCGCGCCGCCGTCGCCCAGATCCTGTTCTCCGAACGCGCGGGCACGATCACCCGCGTCCTCGGCGCCGACACCGCCATAACCACCCCCGAATTGGTAGAGCTCACCGTATTCGCCCGCCCCGGCCACCCCGCCCTGCCCTACGACAATGCGGCGAACAAACTGGGCCACTTCGTCATCGCGGCCGACTCACCACGGCAAGCCGCGGCCGCGGCCGAACGAGTGGGCAACCTGCTGCGTATCGAGCTGAGCGGCGCCGCATGAACACCACAATCCCCAGCGCACCGCCCGAAACACTCTTGATCACAACGGCCGCGGGCCACGGTCGCGGCCGATTCACGGCGGCCGGTCGCCGCCCGGGCCTCCCAAGCGCGCTCCACACCGCACGGCGGAATCGGTGGCACCGCGTGAGCGCCACCACCCGCACCGCGATCGATTGGTGCCCGCGCGCATCCCGGCGCCGGTCGCGATCGTTTCCGATTCGCGTGCTCACGATGCACTGCACGTCGGGATCGGCGGTGCCGCGTGAGTGCTGTCATGCGCTGTGCGGTGCTCGGGGTGCTCGCGGTGGCGTCTGCGGGCGTCGTGTAGCTGACGGGCGGGCAGGAGCAGGATCTGCGCAATCTGTGGGCGCTGCTGGTGCCGTTGATTCCCTTCGTCCTCGCCACCGAGACGATCGCGAGTATGCGGCCCGAGTGGTTTCGCCGCGGTCGGTGGGTGGAGGCTTCGGCGCTGGCGGCCTTCGTCGTCGTGTTCTGTTTTCTGGTGCCGAAGATCTTCGCGGCGGCCATGGACAATGATGCCGACCGGCACTACGCGTGGATGCGGATTCTGGTTCCGGCGGTGATCCTGTGCCTGGTCTTCGCGCTGCGGTTGGGCGGCGCCGGGGCCGCCACGGTGCGGCGGGTCGGCTATGCGGGCATCCTCATCATGCTGTCCGGCATAGAGGATCTGACATTCCAGCTGTTGCGGGACAGCTCGATTGCCGAGCAGTGGGACTGGGCCGACCACATGACGGTGGTGCTCGGCCATATCGCGAGCCGCACCGAGGCATTGGTGTTCATCGCCGTCCATCTGATCGTCGCGGCGGTGGTGGTCTTGCTGCCGGATCGGGTGTGGCAGCGGGCGAGCGGCGCGGTGCGGCAACGCGTGCGCACCCGGACCCGGACCCGCTGATGGTCGCGGCCCCGGACCGGGTGGCGCTGCCCGCCCTCGGCACGGTGCTGTCGCTGCTCGCCGGGCGCGGAGCGTTCCGGATCGCCTACCACGCACTGGCCCTCGTTCTGCTGGCGTGGTGGGGTGCCGAGGTCTTCGGGATCTACGCCGGTGCGGTCGGTGCTACCGCATGGCTCGCGCTGCTGAGCTCCGGACCGGAGAAGACCGTGCTCAAGCTGGTTCCGCGGTTGCCGCGCACCGCGCCCGCCGTGGTGCGCACCGCGCTGCTGACCGCGGCCGTCCCACTGGCGATCGCCGCACTCTGCGCCGTGGCCCTGGCCGGTTCGGCGGCGGTCGTCTATCCCCTGGCGGCGGCGTGGAGCGCCGGGCTCGGCCTGCTCACCGTGGTGGTCGCGGTCCATCGCGCGACCGGACGGCCACAGCGCGACAGCCGCGGCTTTCTGCTGCTCACCGCGCTTCTGGTAATGGCAGCCGGTGCGGGAGCGATCCTGCGCCCGGCCGGTCAGCTGATCGCGCTCGCCGCGATGACGGCCGGTGCGGCCGCATGGTCGGCCCGAGGAATCGATTCGGCCGGAAAGATTTTCGTCCGGGCACGGCGCGGCACCGTGACGGCGGTCCTGCGCTGCGAGGTGCTGCTGGGTCTGTACGAGCCACTGACCGCCGCCTCGGTCGGGCTGCTCTACGCGGTGCTCACGGTCGGCGGGCAGCACCGGGACAGCACCACGTTGTATCTGACGCTGCTGGTATCGAGCGTCATCGGCTCGCTACTGCTCTATCTGCTGCGGATCTACCAGCCCGCATCGTCACTGCGCCTGCGGGGTTCGGGCGCGCGCACCGGCATCGCAGTCGCACGAAGACTTTTCGCCACCGCGCTGCTCGCGGTCGGCTCCGGTTGCGCGCTGGTGGCCGTCATCGCCGAATCGCTCTCCACCACAGCGCTTCTGGCCATATTGCTGGGCTGCGAGATACCGCTGCACGCCGTGGTCAGCCTCGCATTGTTCCTGCTGGAGAACACCGGGGACCACGAGCTGACCATCGCCGCCACTGCCGCCGCGAGCCAATTCGCCTCGGTCGCCGTGCTCGCCCCGCTACTGGTGCCCACCCACGGGCCCGCCGCCGCACTGTGGGTGCTGGTCGCCTCCTACGGCGCCCTCGCGGCCGCGGCCCTGCTCGGACTCGGGCGGCCGCGATGACCATCGAGACATTCACCCCGGGCCGCGATCCCGAACCCGTCTGGTGGGAGGAATTCATCCGCACCAACGGATTTCGCGCCACCTGGACCTGGCCGCTGCTCGCCGCCGCGGGACCGCGACTCGGACTGGCCGTGGTGCACGAGGGCAATGCCCCCGTCGCCATGGCCGCCGCCCGGTGGACCGTCGGCATCGCGAATATCACCGCCCCCGGCAGCACCGGGCAGCCCGGCTGGTGGCGCGACCGCCCCGCCGCCGCCCGCCGCCTGCTCCTCGCGCTGTCCACGCTCGACCAGCGACTGGAATATCCAGCCGAAGTGGTCGTCATCCTCGAAGGCGCGGCAAAAGCGGCAGTCACCAGCCCCCGGACCCGAGCCACCCACGCGTAGTCCTGGCACCCGGTTCCGGCGACGACGCCATCGTCGACACGGTGACAGCAGCCCTCGCACAGACCAGCGACCGCCCCATCACAGTAGTGACAGCAGACCGCGGCCTCCGCGCCCGCGTCGAACCACTGGGCGCCACAACCGTAGGCCCCTCCTGGCTCCTGGACCGCATCCAATAACGCCCGCAACCCCCATCACTACCGATCTCGACTACCCCGCTGTCGGCGCCTTCCCGGCTCGCCGCCGATCGCCTTCGAGCACGGCTTCGATGTAATCGCTAATCGCGTCACGATTGCGGATGAGGACTTCTATCCGTGTGGTCATCCGATCCCGTTCACACTCAAGCGTCGCCATCATCTCCGGCGTGGCATCGGGAAAGTGAATGATGCGCGGTTTGTCCAGACAAGGCAGGATCTGCCTGATGATCCGCGTAGGCAGCCCCGCGTCCAGCAACCCACGAATCTGCTGCACTCGATCCACGAACACCTCATCGTATTCGCGGTACCCGTTCCCGGCCCGCTCCGACACGATGAGTCCCTGCTCCTCGTAATACCGCAGCAGCCGCCGCGACGTCCCGGTGCGAGCTGACAGTTCTCCGATGCGCATATGGGATCCCTCACAGGACTTCGGGTTGACCTTCACACTTATGTGAGGGTTCCAGCATACGTACATGGTCAATCAAACCTCCGAACACAACGTCGCCCCCGCAGCGAAAAGCGACCCACGACTACCGCTTTCACCCCTCCTGGCCCTGACGACCGCCGCCTTCCTCACCGTCCTGACCGAGGCGCTCCCCGCGGGCGTACTCCCCGCCATGAGCGCCGATCTACACGTCAGCGAAGCCGCGACCGGACAGCTGGTCACCGTCTACGCCATCGGCACCGCCCTGTCCGCGATTCCGCTCTCGGTCGCCACGGCCGGATGGCGGCGCAAGCAACTGCTGCTGGTCGGGGTGGCAGGCTTCCTCCTCGCCAATACCGCGACCGCGCTATCCCTGTCCTACCAGCTGACCCTCGTCGCCCGCTTCGTCGCCGGTATCGCGGCCGGAGTGGTCTGGGCGCTGCTGGCCGGATACGCCCGGCGGCTGGTCCCGGAACCCTTGCAGGGCAAGGCGATCGCCATCGCCATGGCGGGCATCCCCCTCGCCCTGTCGCTCGGCATTCCCATGGGAACCTTCCTGGGCAAAGCGGTCGGCTGGCAGCTCACCTTCGGCCTGATGTCGGTCCTCGCGGTCGTGCTCATCGCCTGGATCATGGCGTCCGTCCCCGATTTCCCGGGCCAGGGCCGCGCTTCCCGGATCCCGCTGCTGGCGACGGCCAAGCTGCCCGGCGTCGGCGCGGTGCTGTTCGTCACCCTGACATTCGTACTGGCGCACAACATCCTGTACACCTACGTGGCCACCTTCCTCGACGAGGTCGAGCTGAGCGATCACGTCGATGCCGTGCTGCTGGTGTTCGGCATCGCCTCCATGGTCAGCATCTGGCTCACCGGTGTGCGCATCGATCGCAATCTGCGCGGATTGACCATTGCCGCAACAATTCTGGTCGCCCTCGCGGTGGCGCTCCTGGCCGCCATGTCCGGCAGCGCACCCCTGGTCTTCGTGGCCGCGGCCTTGTGGGGCCTGGGCTGGGGTGGTGTGCCCACCCTCTTGCAGACCGCGGCGGCCGTCACGGGCGGCGACGCCGCCGATACCGCGCAGGCCATGCTGGTCACACTGTGGAACGCGGCCATGGCGGGCGGCGGCATCGCGGGCGGCGTCCTGCTCGATGCCTTCGGCCCGCGCGTATTCCCCTGGAGCGTCCTGGTTCTGCTCGTCCCGACCCTGCTGGTGATCCTGGCCGCTCGCACGGGTTTCCCGCCCGCCCGCACCGCCCGCTAGTTGTTGACTCGCCGAACAGCCCGCTGCACCAGACCGCGAATGCCCGGCAATTGAATGGCCCGCAGCATCATCTCCCCCACCCACACATGCGCCTTGGTGGGCGGCACGAAGCGGGCCATTCCCTTGCGGGCCAAGGCTTGCCGCTTGGCGACCTCGGGGCGCAAGGCGGTCTCCCACGCGGCCAGCGCGGCCGGGATCTCATCCGCCGCCAGCGCCGCACCGAGCCGGTCGGCCCCGTCCAGGGCGAGCGCCGCGCCGTATCCGGCGAAAACCGTGACGCACCAAGCCGAGTCGCCGACCAGCACCACCCGGCCCCGACTCCATTCCCCCAGCACGACCTGGGTCACCGAATCGAAGTAGGCGCTCGCCGGATCGGCCTCCAACTGCCCCAGCGCATCCGCGACACCGCGCCCCAGATCGCCGAAGGCCGCGGTGAGCGCCGCGACCGGACCGAGCGCCAGCTCGGCCTCCGGATCCGCACTGCCGTAGGTGAAGAACGCCGAGGACCGTCCCGGGCCCAGATTCATGACCGCCGCCGTCCGCCCCGGCCCCAGGAAGGTCGTGCCGACCCCCTGCGGTACCTGCTCCGGAATCTCGGCCAGCGGAAACGCGCCGACCATATTCCGCATGTTCACCAGACAGTCCGTCCCGGAACCGAAGACGAGCTCCCGGACCCGGAAGTGCAACCCGTCCGCGCCGATGAGCAGATCGGCCTCGAGGGGCGTGCCGTCGCTCAACCGGAGCCGCACCTCGTCCGCATCCTGCTCGATCGACTCGACGGTGGTGCCGAATCGAATGGTGACGACATCGCGAATCGCCTCGTACAGCACCGTTTCCACATCGCCCCGGAACACGCTCAGCGCCCGATCGCCGACCGCCGCCTGCGCGACCGCCGCGGGCACCGTCAGCTTCTCCCGCCCGTCGGCGTGCACCAGCACCGAGGTGAAGAACCCGATATCGCGCGGCGCCAGCGCGGGCAGCAGCCCCAGCCGTCCCGGTGCAGCCGCAGTGCGGCGGCCAGACCCGCGATTCCCGCGCCGACAACAACCGCTCGCTTCGCAGCGTTCACTCCCATGTCCACTCGTCAACTATTAGTTGACGATCAAGCAAGAGTCAATCACAGGTTGACGATCTTGCCGAGGGTGAAACCGTCGGCAACGCCCCCGGACATTGCGAAGTTGCACCCGTATCCGGTGGTCCGCGGCTATTGTCCCGGGGAGCCGCAGCACACGAGTCACCGTCGAGCAACCCCTTCTCACGGAAGACGCACCGCATGGCCGATAAACCACGCCTGCCCGTGGTCACCTCGCCACACCTCGAGGACCACGACGCCTGCCCCATCACGCCGTTGCCGATCGCAGCGGACGTGCCGCCCGGGCTCACCGATCTATTGACCGCCATCGCCGACGGCGATCGGGACGCGTTCACCGACTTCTACCGCGCCACCCAGCACCGTGTATTCGGGCTGGCCCTGCGCATCCTGCGCCGCCCGGCCGCCGCGGAGGAGATCGCCCAAGAGGTCTACCTGTACGTCTGGAATGCCGCCGGACACTACGACCAGCGCCTGGCCAGCCCCATCGGCTGGCTCATGATGCTCACCCACCGCCGGGCCGTGGACCGCGTCCGTATCGAAAGGTCCGCGGCCACAAGGGATTCCGCCTACGGTCACCGCCAGCTCGGCACCGACCACGATATCGTCGCCGAGACCGTCGACCAGCGTTCGGACGAACGGGCGGTCATCGACTGCCTCGCCACCCTGACCGACACCCAGCACGAGACCATCGCCCTGGCCTACTACGGCGGCCACACCTATGCCGAGGTGGCCGAGCGACTCGGCGTACCCCTCTCGACCGTGAAGACCCGCATTCGCGACGGTCTCCGGCGTCTGCGTCATTGTCTGACAGGATCGGTGACCGATGCCTGACCTCTCGCGCCCCGCCGACCTGGGCGACCTCGCCCAGCCCTACGCCCTCGACGCGCTCACCGCCGTCGAGCGGCAGGCGGTCGACGAATTACTGAGCCGCGCAACCGATGCCGAGGCAGCCGCGTTCCGGAACACCGTCCGCGATATCCGCGACACCTTGGCGGATATGACCATCGTGGACGCCCACGACGCCCCACCCGGCCTCGAGGCGTCGATCCAGCGCGCCCTCGATCGACAGCTCGACGCCGCGCCCTCGGCGACCCCGCCCCGGGCGACCTCATCGGCGCGCACCGCGACACTCGGCCACCGACGGGCCCTGACCTGGATCGCCGCGGCCGCGGCCGTCGCCGCCCTCGTGATCGGCGGACTGATCGTCAAAGACCTTTCCCAGCACCGCGATCCGGAGACGATCACCGCCGAGCAAGTGCGCACCGAGGCCGATGCCCTGTCCGGCGGCGGCACCGTCACCGTGGACACCTCCCGGCTGCTGAACGCCGCGCTGGTGTTCTTCGATGCCGTCCCCGCCCCACCGCCGGGCCACGCTTATCAACTGTGGCTCATCCCGGACGGCGGCCCGCCCCGCTCGGCGGGCGTACCCGAAACCCTGCCCACCGAACGCGCACCACTGCTGATGCGCCCGGGAGACGCACGCGCCCTGGCGGTTTCGATCGAGCCGGTAGGCGGGTCGGCACAACCCACCACCGACCCGATCGTGGCGATACCGCTGGGCTGAACGGGAATCAGCCGAGTGCGACCACGGCGGTGGCGCGGCCGAAGATGCGGCGGCCGTCCTGGGTGGCGGTGAGGGCGATCGTGGCGGTGCCGCTATTGCGATGCAGGGCAATGATTTTGCCGCCGAACTCGATGGTGCTCGCGGTGCCCGGGACCACGTAGACCGGGCCGGTGATGCGGACGCTGTACTGGCGCAGCGCCCGCGGATCCTGGACCCAGGAGGCGAGATAGCCCGCGCCGAGGCCCATGGTCAGCATGCCGTGGGCGACGACGCCGGGGCCGAGGCCGACGAGCGCGCCGGTGGGCTCGAACCAGTGGATCGGATTGGGATCCCCGGCGACACCGGCGTAGTGCACGAGATCGCCCAGGGTGAGCCGGTAGCCGTGCGTCGGCAGCGGATCGCCGACGGCCAGGCGGTCGCGGCTGCGGCTGCGCAGCGGGAACTGCTGGACGACAGCCGTTTTGGCATGGCCCGGGACCTCGTCGACGGCCGGGGGGCGATGGTGAGGACATCGTGCCGGAGCACATCGGCATTGAGTTCCGCCAAACGCAGGCCCAGCTCCGCCGCGCCCGTGCGGGCGATAATGCTGGTGTTGCCGACGAGGACGATCTCGTCGTCCTGATCAGTAATGGTGTTGGTGACCACCAGCAGATCGCCGCCGAATGCCTCGCGATGCGATTGCACGGCGACCGTGCTGGTGAGGCGGTCGCAGACCACGATCGGGCGGTAGTAGTCCATGACCTGCTGGGTCTGTACGGCGGTGGTGAGATCGCAGCCGGTGAGCAGCCCGGCCAGGGCCTGCTGGGTCGCGCCCGCCAGCAGCGCCGCGAACGTGGGCGGGGCCAGGACGCCCCGGCAGCCGAGGTCGGCGGCGGCGGTTTCGGTGAAATGCGCGGGATGGTCGTTCTGCACGGCGCGCGCGAAGGCCCGGACTTGTTCGCGGCCGACTTCGTAATCGTCACGGAGCCGGTAGTTGCGGCCGACCATCGACCGTAGCTCGACGAGCCGTTCGTCGATGTCCGGAACCGCCGCCGTGGGCGGCTCGAGCAGGTCGTCACAATGGGCGTTCTCGACGGCAACCACCAGATGTCTCCTCCAGCTGATCGAGTGCAGATACCCACTAGTCGCGACGGATCCTGCTCCGGTTTGGTCACCGGCGGAGTTATTCCGACTGTATGATCCACATCACATTCCATGGACCAAACCGCGGCCGCGCGCACAACGACCAACTGGCAACCGCTAGCGCCCAGCCATCGATGCCGCCCGGAGGTTGCCCGCATGACTCGTCACGCCCCCTTCTACGCCGAGGTACAAGCGCACTACGACCTCTCCGACGACTTCTTCGCCCTCTTCCTCGACCCCACCCGGACCTACAGCTGCGCGTACTGGGACCGGCCGGACAGCACACTCGAACAGGCGCAGATCGCGAAAATCGATCTGGCGCTGGGCAAATGCGATCTGCGGCCCGGTATGACGCTGCTCGACATCGGCTGCGGCTGGGGCTCCACCATGCTGCGCGCGCTGGACGCCTACGACGTGAACGTCATCGGGCTCACCCTGAGCCGGAATCAGCACGACTACATCCGGGCCCAGCTGGACAAGCGCGAATTCCGCGGCCGCCGCGCGGAAGTCCGGCTCCAAGGCTGGGAGGAGTTCGACGGGCACGCCGATCGAATCGTCAGCATCGGCGCGTTCGAGCACTTCCGGCAGGAGCGCTACGAGGACTTCTTCGAATTCGCCCATGCCGCCCTGCCCACCGACGGCGTCATGCTGCTGCACACCATCGTCATGTACGGGCTCAACCATCTGCGGGCCAACGAGATCCCGCTCACCCGCGAGGACATCGGCTTCATGCGATTCATCCGCACCGCCATCTTCCCCGGCGGACAACTGGCGCTGCCGTGGGGCCCGATCCCGCGCGGCGTGCGCGAATACGCGCAGGAGGCCGGATTCACCGTCTCCCGAATCCATCCGCTGCGGCTGCACTACGCGACCACGCTCGACCACTGGGCGGCCGCGCTGCGGGAACACCGCAGCGCGGCCATCGCCCTCGCGGGTGCGGACACCTACGACACCTATATGCGCTACCTCACCGGCTGTGCGCACCATTTCCGCGCGGGCCATATCGACGTCATGCAGTTCACCTGTGCCAAATCGCCGCTGCCCGAGTACGCGTGCGCGCCGGTCAGCCGACGGGCAGTGGATTCACCGCCGCGGCTCGGGCCGCTCGGACCGCGGTCAGGGCATTGAGCCGACCGAAGCCGTACTTGCTGCTGCGGCCGTCCGCGCCGTAGGAGCCGCCCTGAGGATCGATCTTGTCGCACGAGCCTTTCAGCAGATTCTTGACCTCGTCCCAGGTCAGGTCGGGATTCACCGACAGGACCAGGGCGACCACGCCCGCCGCGCCCGGGCAGGCGCTGGAGGTGCCGCCGAAGCTGTTGGTGAAATCGCCCGCGGCGTCGCCGAGTTCCGGATCGCCCGGGTTGTAGCCGTCGGCGCCGTGCCGATCCACGGTCCAGATGCCGGTGGTGCGGGGTTCCGGATGCTGGAACGGCGCGTGGCCGAAGTCGTTGCTGGGGAACGCGCACCAGACGGCCTTGCCGAAATCGCTGTAGACACTGCGCTTTCCGGTGTCGTTGCAGGCGGCGACGGCGATCACCTTGGGGAAGCTGGCATAGCCGTCGTTGTCGACGGATTCATTGCCATTGCCCGCGGCGAACAGGATGACGCAGCCTTTTCCGTCGCGGCCCTTGGTGATCGCGTGCTCGATGGCCAGCCGGGTGCTGGCGGGCATGGGCACCACCTGGTCGTGCGCCGGATCATTGGGCCGGAACCACGCGCCGTCGGCGGGACCCCAGCTGCACGAAATGACGTCCGCGCCTTGGTCGGCGGCCCATTTGAACGCCTGGGCCTCGGCCTGGGAGCCGAGCCCGGAGGCCAGCCGGATGGGCATGAGCGCGGCCTCCGGCGCCACCCCGGATGCTCCGGCCGTACCGTTCGCACAGGCCACACCGGCACAGGCGGTGCCGTGGTTATCCCCATTGTCGGGGCCGGTGCCGAAGCTGTCCTTCGGGCGCGGGTCCGCGGTGCGCAGCGTGGCGTCTCGCGGCGCGACCACCTTGCCGGGGCCCGCGAACTCTGGATGATCGATATCCACGCCGTCGTCGATAATGGCGATCGTCACCCCGCTGCCGCGCGTGAGCGCATGCGCCGCTTCGACATTCGCGTGCGCGTCGACGGTGACACCGCCGATGACGGTCTTCCTCATATGCCATTGCCCGGGGAAGATCGCCTTGCGGGAGCGCCGTCGAATCAGCTCCGGATGGCAGTACTCCACATCGGCGCGGCGCAGGAGCGTGTTCGCGATCTCGAACACCCGCTGGCCGGTGCCCTCCGGCGCGGCGGTGAAGTACGCATTGTCGGCGTAGTCCACCTCCTCCTTGACCCGCAGTCCGGCCTCGCGCAGCACCGCCCGACACCGCTCGGGATCGGCGTCGTCGACGAACTTCACGAAGATGTTCTCGGTATAGAGCACCGGTTCGTCCGTGCCCGGATCCACCAGCACGCTCCCGGCGAACCGCACCTCGGGCGCGGCATCGATCCGGGGTTTGCGTTCCTCGACCGACGGTGAGCCGGGCGGCACCCGGTACACCTCGACAACCACCTCCGGGTGGGCCTGCACCAGCGTCGCGTCATCGAGTTCACCGGCGACGGCGGTGCGCACCGACCCGATCTTGCGCGGCACGCCGCGCCCTCGATTCGCGCGCACTACAATCAGATCCGGACTCTGCTCGAGTTCGAAGCCGGGCTCGTCTTTCGTCCCGAAATTCGCGGTAGGCACCATGACTCCCTTCGCCATATGGCCCGAGCACTACCCTCAATCTAGTCAGGACAAACCGGAACCGAGCGAGTACCGAGGTACTCCAATCCGCGTGGGACAATCCCGGGCAATCGAGTGTTCGATTTACGCTGCCGAGCCCGCGCGGCGGTGAGACGATCATCGAATGACCGCCGACTATTACGATCTCGGTACTCACACCAGGCGTGTCACGACCACGTCGGCGACCGCGCAGACGTGGTTCGACCGGGGACTGGTCTGGGCCTACGCCTTCAATCACGAAGAGGCCGCGCAGTGCTTCTCCCGAGCCCTGGCCGAGGACCCGGATTGCGCCATGGCCTGCTGGGGCCTGGCCTACGCGCTGGGGCCGAACTACAACAAGCCCTGGGAGTTCTTCGACGAGAAGGAGCTGGCGACCGCGGTGGCCGCCACCCACGACGCGGTCCAGCGGGCCATGGCGCTCGCGGAGGGCGCGACACCGGTGGAACGCGCGCTCGTCGAGGCGCTGGGCGCCCGGTATCCGCGGAGTGCGCCCGAGGGCGACGGCTCGGCGTGGAACAGCGACTACGCGCAGGCCATGCGCACCGTCTACGAGCGGTTTCCCGATGATCTGGATGTCGCGACCCTGTGCGCCGACGCGCTCATGAATCTCACGCCGTGGGCGCTGTGGGATCAGCGCACCGGCGAACCGGCCGCCGATTCGTGCACCGTGGAGGCCAAGGCCATCCTGGATCGCGCCCTGGCCACCGCGGCGGGCCTGGCCCATCCGGGCATTCTGCACCTGTACATCCATCTGATGGAGATGTCGCCGACCCCGGAATCCGCACTCCCCGTCGCGGATCGCCTGCGCGGTCTGGTGCCCGACTCCGGCCACCTCGAGCACATGCCCTCGCACCTGGACGTGCTCTGCGGCGACTACCGCAGCGTGGTCGCCACCAACTCCGCCGCCATTGCCGCCGACCGGAAATTCGTGCGGCGCTCGGGCGAGGTCAACTTCTACACCCTCTACCGCGCGCACAACTACCACTTCAAGATCTACGGCGCCATGTTCCTCGGCCAGTCCGCCACCGCCCTGGAAACCGTTGCGCAACTGGAGCAATCAATTCCCGCAGAGTTGCTGCGCGTCGAGTCGCCGCCCATGGCCGACTGGCTCGAGGGCCTGCTGTCCATGCGCGTGCACGCCCTCATTCGCTTCGGTCGCTGGCAGCAGATCCTCGACCTGCCCCTCCCCGAGGACCGCGACCTCTACTGCGTCACCACGGCAATGCGCCACTACGCCAAGGGCATTGCCTACGCCGCGACGAACCGGCCCGACGAGGCCGCTCGCGAACAGGAGCTCTTCCGGGCCGCCTATGCCCGCGTCCCGGAATCGCGCACCCTGTTCAACAACACCTGCCGCGATATCCTCGCCATTGCCGCCGCCATGTTGGAAGGCGAGCTCCATTACCGAAAGGCCGACTACGACAAGGCTTTCAAAGCCCTCAGACGCGCCATCCACCTGGACGACAACCTTCCCTACGACGAACCCTGGGGCTGGATGCAACCCACCCGCCACGCCTACGGCGCTCTCCTGCTGGAACAGGGCCGCATCCCCGAGGCCGAAGCCGTCTACCGAGCCGACCTGGGTCTGGACGCCACTCTCCCCCGCGCCTCCCAGCACCCCGGCAATGTCTGGAGTCTGCACGGCTACCACGAATGCCTGGTCCGCCTGGGCAAGTCCGAAGCCGCCGCGATAGTCGCCCAGCAGCTCACAATGGCCACCGCCCTGGCCGATATCCCCATCCAGGCTTCCTGCTTCTGCCGCCTGTCCGCGGTGACCGACGACGCCCCCGCCGATCACTGCTGCCACTGATCAACCGGTTACGGTGGCCATGTGGTCGATATCAGTCACGAGACGCCAGAGCAGACATCCCAGCGGCTCAAGGGCGTGATCGCCGCCGCCGATCTCGTTGTGCACGAGGGTGAATGGTGCTTCCGCGAGACCCCGCTCGCGAATCCGCCGCAGCTGACCGAACACACGCTGGCCGTGGTGCGCGACAGTGCGAGCTGGAGCGCGCTCGTCCCGCTCACCGACGAGGATCTCGCCGGTGTGGAACGATTCGGCGTCTTCTCCTTCCATTTCCCGCCCGGCCTGGACAACAGCGGCTTCGTCGGCTGGCTGGCCACACATCTCAAGAATGCCCTCGGCACCGGGGTGTTCGTCGTCTGCGGTAGCAATCGCGAACGCGGCGACATCTACGACTACTGGGGCTGCCCGAGCAGTCTGCTCGACCAGGTCGAAGCCGAGATACGCGCCCTGCGTTGAGATTCGGGCAGTCCGTAACATTCTTCGCAATGCCGCTCAGGCGCGAATGACGGCGGGTCCGAGGGCCTCGAAACGCCGCGCTTGCGCCGGTTCCAGTTCCGCACCGGTCACCAGGGCCTCGAAATCGGAGATCTCGGCGAAACGGCAGAAGCTCGACATGCCGAACTTGCTGTCCGCGGCCACCAGCACCCGTCGCCGCGCGCGCTGGACCGCCAGTCCCTTCACCGCGGCGACCGCCGGATCCGGTGTCGTGAGGCCGTGTTCCAGCGAGACCCCATTGGTGCCGAGGTAGGCCAGGTCGATGACCAGCTCGCCCAGCATGCGCAGGGCCCAGTGGTCCACGGTAGCGAGGGTGCGTCCGCGCATGCGCCCGCCGAGCAGCAGGACGGTGATGCCATCGCTGTCGGCGAGCACTTCGGCGGCGAGCAAGGAGGAGGTGACGACCGTCAACTCACGGTCGGCGAGTTTCTCGGCAATCAGGCGCGGGGTGAATCCCTCGTCGAGATAGACGGTTTCGGCGCCGTGCAGCAGATCCGCGGCGGCCGCGGCGATCCGGTGCTTCTGCGCCAGATCGACGCGGCTGCGGTAGTCCAGGCTGGATTCGAAGGCCGCGCTCTCCAAGGGGATGGCGCCGCCGTGCACGCGTTTGACCAAGCGGCGATCGGCGAGCAGGCGCAGATCGCGGCGAATGGTCTCCGCGGCCACGCCGAGTTCGTCGGCGAGACCGAGTACGTCCACCCGGCCGCGCGTGCGGGCGTACTCCACGATCTGCGACTGCCGCGAATCCGAATCCACGAAGGACATTGTGCGGTATCGGCTCAGGCGTGCACGCTGCCGAGGACCTCGCGGACCTCCTCGGGCGTGCGCGCCACCCGCAGGCGTTCGACCTGATCCGCGGCCATGAACACCTGGGCGATGCAGGACAGCAGTTGCAGGTGATCGTTCCCGGCCCCGGCGATGCCGATGACGAACTCGACCGGGTTGCCGTTCCAGTCCAGCCCGTCCGGATAGCGCACCACCGAGATGCCCGTGCGGCGAATGCTGCCCTTGGCGTCATTGGTGCCGTGCGGAATTGCCAGGCCGTTTCCCATGAAAGTAGATACCGATAGCTCGCGCTCGTGCATGGCGGCGATGTACGGCGCGTCGACCGCTCCGGCGGCGACCAGCAGGCGGCCCGCCTCGTCGATGGCGTCGGCGCTGGTCCGCGCGCTGCCGGAGAGCACGATCGACTCGAGGGCGAGCTGGTCGCCTCGGATTCCGGGGCGGTCGGTTCGGCCTCGGCCGGGGCTCCGGCCGTGGCGGCGCGGGCGATGAGCGCGACGATCTCGTCGTATTCCGGGCTGTTCATGAAGTTGTCGACCGGCACGTGGATGGCCGAAGGCGTCCGTTCGCGCGCCCGCTCGGCCAGATCGGCATGGGTGACGACCAGGTCGTAGCTGTCGGTGAGGTTGGCGATCGCCTTGTTGACCACGCTGACATCGGCGAAGCCCGCGTCCCGGATCTTCTTGCGCAGCACCGAGGCTCCCATGGCGGAGGATCCCATCCCGGCATCGCAGGCGAAGACGATGCTCGAAATCGTCTCCGGTCCGGTCGAAGTGGGAGTTCCCCCGGAGCCGGACAGTGCGGCGAGCGCGGCGGCGGCCGCGGAACGCTTGCCCTTCATCTGCTCCATGGCGGCGGTGGCCTCGGCCAGATCGCCCGCGTCGGCGGCGCGGTCGGTGCGCAGCAGCAGGGCCGCGACCAGGAAGGCGACCGTGGCGGCGCCGAAGACCGACAGCGTCACGCCGAGATAGCTGCCGCTCGCGGTCTGCGCGTACACCGCGATGATGGAGCCGGGCGCGGCCGGGGCGCGCAGGCCCGAACCGAAGACCACATTGATGAACACGCCGGTCATGCCGTCGGCGATCATGGCGATGATCAGCTTCGGCTTCATGAGCACGTACGGGAAGTAGATCTCGTGAATGCCGCCGAGGAAGTGGATGATCGCCGCGCCGGGTGCGGTGGTCTTGGCGGCGCCGCGGCCGAATATGGCGACCGTGATCAAAAGGCCAAGGCCCGGACCCGGATTGGCCTCCAGCAGGAACAGGATCGACTTGCCGGTCTCACTGGCCTGATTGGTGCCCAGCGGGGTCAGGATGCCGTGGTTGATCGCATTGTTGAGGAACAGCACCTTGGCCGGTTCGATGAAGATCGACGTCAGCGGCAGCAGGCTCTGATCGACCAGGAAATCCACCACATTGCTGGCCAGGCGGCTGAATCCGGAGACCACCGGGCCGATGCCGAAGAAGCCGAACACGGCCAGCGCCGCGCCCGCGATACCGGCCGCGAAATTGTCGACCAGCATTTCGAAGCCGGGGCGAATCCTGCCTTCCCACAGCGCATCCAGCTTCTTGATGACCCAGCCGCCGAGCGGGCCCACGATCATGGCGCCCAGGAACATGGGCACGTCCGCGCCCGCGATCACGCCCATGGTGGCAATGGCGCCCACGACCGCGCCGCGGGTGTCGTAGACGATGCGGCCGCCGGTGGCGCCGATGAGGATCGGCAGCAGATAGGTGATGGTCGGGCCGACGATGCCGCCGCCGTCGTAGTCGCCCCAGCCACCGATATCGGCGACCCAGCTGTTGTCGGCCATGGTGCCGAAAATCGAGGTTATCCAGCCTTTTTCGATGAACAGGGCGGTGAGCAGGCCCCAGGCGATGAAGGCGCCGATATTGGGCATGACCATGCTGGACAGGAACGTACCGACTCGCTGGATTCGCACTCGCGTGCCGCCGCGGGCTTCCGGTGGGGAGACAGACATCTTCGAACTTCCTCTGAGCAACTCGATCAGATATGTGACCACGGCCATACCTCTTGCAGTAGTAGACCTCAGAATCGGGCATGATGACAATAGATCAGGCAGAAATGGGCACAAATTTGTGTGGCTTTACGCCCGAATGGCCGTTACGGTGGATTCGAGCGGTCGAGCCCACCTGGTCGGCCACGGCGGAAGGAATACCGATCCCATGAAGGCCCTGCGCTACTACGCACCCGAGGACATCCGCCTGGAGGAGATCCCCGAGCCCGAGTGCGGTCCGGACGAGATCAAGCTCCGGGTGCGCAACTGCTCGACCTGCGGGACGGATGTGAAAATCCGGCACAATGGGCACCAGAACCTCACGCCGCCAAGGACTCTCGGTCACGAGATCGCGGGCGAGGTGGTCGAGGTGGGCGCGGCGGTGCACGAGTTGTACGGCACGGCGTGGCAGGTCGGCGATCGCGCGCAGGTCATTGCGGCGGTGCCGTGCGGGCAGTGCCACGAATGCCGCAAGGGCTGGATGGCGGTGTGCCAGAACCAGACTTCGGTCGGCTACCAGTACGACGGCGGGTTCGCCGAGTACATGATCGTGCCCAGCCAGGTGCTGCGGGTCGACGGGCTGAATCGGATTCCCGACAATGTCGGCTACGCCGAGGCCTCGGCGGCCGAGCCGTTCGCCTGCGCCATCAATGCGCAGGAACTACTCGGCATCGAGGAGGGCGATACGGTGGTCGTCTTCGGCGCGGGGCCGATCGGGTGTATGCACATTCGCATCGCACGGGGCGTGCATCGGTGCGGGCCGGTGTATCTCGTGGATGTCAATGCCGACCGGTTGAAGATGTCGGCCGATGCGGTGCACCCGGACGAGGTCATCGACGCCTCCGGGACCGATGTGGTGGCGCGCGTCATGGAGCTGACCGGCGGCCGGGGCGCGGACGTGATCATCACCGCCACCGCCGCCAATATCACCCAGGAGCAGGCCATCGCCATGGCCGCGCGCAATGGCCGGATTTCGTTCTTCGGCGGTCTGCCCAAAACCGATCCCACCATCACCTGCGATTCCAATGTCGTGCACTACCGCCAGTTGCACATTCACGGCGCCAATGGCTCCGCGCCCGAACACAACAGGCGGGCGCTGGAATACATCTCAACCGGCCAGGTTCCGGTCAAGGATTTGATCACGCACAGCATCTCGCTGGACAACGTGCTCGACGCCTTCTCGATCGTCGAGCGGGGCGAGGCCATCAAGGTCACCGTGCAACCCTGAAATTCGCCACGGGGCGAAGCCTTTCGCCCCTTCCGCAACCTCCTCCGCCGTGCAAGAGTGGTGCCCAACCGCGGGACCGGATCGTACGAGGAAGTCGCACCGTGATGTACGTGTTGTGGGTCGCCCTGCCCGCCGCCGCCCTGACCTCCTGCGTAGCCGGGCATATCTGGCGCTACCGCCACGACCGCTTCCTCGGCTATCTCTACGGCCCCCACACCGACCGCGCCCAGCACTTCGGCAGCCGAGCCTTCCGCATCGGCGTCCCGCTACTGTTCGCCACCCGAATCACCGAAGCCCTTGCCTCCGGCCCCCATTCCCGCCCCCCGGCCCCCATCCACCTGCTCATCACCACCGGCCAACTCATCGCCATCCCCCTAGCCATGACCGGCGCCTGCCTGATCCTCATCCCACCCATCATAGCCGCCGACCCCCGCCCCCGCATAACCCCCATAGACCGCATAACCCTCCCCGTCCTCGCCACCACCCTCCTCACCGCAGTCCTCATAACCTTCGACCCCTACTCCACCGACACCCGCTACCGCACCGCCGAACACCTCTTCACCTGGGCCCGCTCCCTGGCCACCCTCCACCCCACCCCCGAAGTAATGCACCACGCCCCCACCATCTACCAATCCCGAGCCCTAACCCTCATGCTCCTCATAGCAATCTGGCCCTACACCCGCCTGGCAGGCATCTTCACCGTCCCCCTCACCCGCCTCCTCCGCCACACCGCCACCCTCCCCTGGCAGGCTCTCCTGCCCGCCCGCCAGCGATCGTGAAATAACAAGCGGCGGATGGGGATTCAGTCGGTCCAGTTGGGCTTGCGCTTTTCCAGGAAGGCGGCCATGCCCTCCTTGGCGGCGGGGAGTTGTGAGGCGGTGGCCATTACCTCGAGGGCGATCTCGTAGGCGTCGGCTTCGGGGCGATCCAGTTGTGCGTAGATGGTTTGCTTGCCGAGGGCCTTGCTGCCTCGGCTGCCCCTGGTTGCGCGGGCGAGCAGGGCGGTGACCGCGTCGTCCAGTTGGTTGTCGGGTACGACTGCGTTCACCAGGCCCCAGGCCAATGCCACGTCGGCGGGGACGACATCGCCTGTGAGTACCAACTCCATCAGGCGTTTACGGCCGATGGAGCGGGCGACGGGGACAGCGGGGGTGTGGCAGAACCAGCCGCCTTTACCGCCGGGCAAGGCGAAACCCGCCGACTCGGCTGCGACCGCCAGGTCACAGGTTGCCACCAGCTGGCACCCTGCCGCCGTGGCGAGCCCGTGCACCCGTGCCACCACTACCTGCGGGACTGACTGGATGGTCTGCATCAAATCGGTGCATACCCGCAACAGATCCCGCACGCCCTCCACATCCCGCGCCGCCACATCGCCGAAATCGTGCCCTGCGGAAAACACCGGCCCGGCGCCTGCGAGCACGATGCCCGTCGCATCGGATTCCCCCGCTGCTCGGAACGCATCGAGCAACTCCGCCAGATGACCCTCCGACAGCGAGTTCCGCCGGTCGGGGCGGTTCATGGTGATCCGGACGGTGTCACCGGTGCGGTCAACCAGGATGTGCTGATATTGCGCCATGCCTCGACGGTATCGCTGCGCTGGGATTCCCGTCGGTTGTTGTCAACGAGGACGCGTGTGTTCGAGGACGGCGGTGGCGAATTCGGGGTGGATGGGGGCGGGGAGGGAGTGGCCCATGCCGGGGATTTCGACGAGGCGGGCGTTGGGGATGAGGGTCGCGAGGTGGCGGCCGTGGGGTGGTGGGTTGATCGGGTCGCGCATGCCCTGGATTACCAGGGTCGGGGTGGTGATGCCGGGTAGTTCGGGACCGCGTTCGTCGAGGTCGTTGTGGATTTCGCCGTGGGGGTGCTGTTCCCACGGCTGGGTTCGGCCCGCGTGCTCGAGTGCGGTGAGTTCCGCGTGCCGGATCTCGGCTTCGTCGTAGAAGTCACCGGAGATCATCTGATCGATGGTGGTGTCGGAGGAGCTCATTCCGAAGGCGGACTCGACGAATCGGCGGTCGGGGGTTGGGAGGCCGTCCGGGGTGGGCTCGCCGGTCAGCGCTCGGTCCCAGTTGCCGAAGAAGTCGACGCCGAGGGCGAAACAGTTGCTCAGGGTGAGGGTTCGCATCCGGGGTGCGTGGTCGAGCGCCAGCAACTGGGCTATCCCGCCGCCCATGCCGAAACCCACAATGTGCGCGGCATCGATCTTCCACGCGTTCAATACCGCGATCGCGTCGGAGGCCAGGTCGCCGAATGTGTGGGGGTGCGCGGAGAATTCCCGCCACGTCGACCTTCCGGTATCTCGGTAGTCGAAGCGGATCACCCGGCGGTCGGCGGTCACGAAACGCTGGACCAACGGCTGCGGCCAGCCGGTCGAGGACAACGTATCCCCGACGAGCAGCAGTAGAGCCGGATCGGTTGTCCCGCCGAGACTTTCGGTCCACAGCTCGATGTCGCCGACTTGGATCATCATGGAGTTCAACGCGGTTCACCCTCCGGTTCGACAGCGGAAAAAGGCAGCACGAAACCCGCTCGGATATAGGAGCCGGGTGGGAAATAACGCTACCCCGGAATCGAACAACCAACCAAGACTTGACATTTCCTGGGGAATGCCATCTGGCCAGCGCCCGCCGACATCGCCCGATTCGAATTAGTCGCGTATTCGAGATTGTTTACGCGCTCTGCGTTTACCCGGCATTCAAGCGCATCGGACTATTCTCCAGTGTGAACGAACCGGGCGGGAGCGAGCCGCGGCGGAACTGGACGATCGACTTTGCTCGGGTGATCGCCATCGCCGTGGTCGTTGTCATTCATTGGATCTCGGTGCGGGTGACCGTCACCGACGACGTCATTCGCGGTGATCCCGCGCTGCACGGGAAGCCGCTGTGGGTGCTGAGCTGGTTGATCCAGGTGATGCCGTTGTTCTTCATCGCCGGTGGCCGGCCAATACGCGCCGGATCGATCGATGGCGGAGCGAGGGCACGGGCTACGGCGGGTATCTCGGCGCGCGGGCGCGCAGGCTGATCGTGCCCGCCATCCCGCTGGTCGCGGTGCTCACGGCGGTGGTGTGGTCGCTGCGCGCCGTATCGGGGAAGGAGGCGAAGGAGGCGGCCTATGTGCTGGCCAGCCCGCTGTGGTTTCTCGCCGTGTATCTGATCGCGGTCATCGCGGCGCCGGTGGCCGTCGCACTGCACGATCGGCACGCGTGGGCGGCGCCGGTCGCACTGCTCGCCCTGTCGGCGGTCGTCGACGCGCTCAACTTCGCGCACAACGGAATCGGCGATCTGAACATGCTGTTCGTCTGGCTGTTCTGCCATCAGCTCGGCATCGTTTTCACGCGTGGACAGCTGCGCCCGGTCTCCGATGCGGGTGTGGTCGCCATCGGCTCGATCGCCATCGCCGTACTGGCCGCCATGGTCTTCGCCGGTCCGTATCCGCCGGTCATGTACGGGCTCGCCGACGCCCCCGTCTCGAATCTGTTCCCCCCCGACCACCGCCCTGTCGGTTCTCGCCGTGGTTCAACTGATGGTGCTGGTGCTCGCCGACCGGCGGCTGGCGGGCCGGAAACCGCCTCCGGCCCTGCGCCCCGTCCTCGATGTCGTGACCACGAATCTGATGACGATCTACCTGTGGCACATCCCGGTCATCGCCGCATTGGCCTGCCTCGCCCTGCTGTCCCCCGCCCTGCTGCTCCCCCACGACCCGGGCACCTGGTGGCTGTTCCGCCCGGCCTGGATCGCCGTCGCCGGTGTGGTCCTGCTGGTCGTGGTCCAGGTGGTGACCCGCTGGGATGTGTTCTGCGCCAGATACGAACCCCGCGCGACCACCCCGGCGTCCATACTCGGCGCGCTGCTCGCGGCGGTCTCGCTGTACGTGATCTGGTCCCAACGTCTCACCACGACAATGGCATCGGCACTCGCGATACTGGGTATCTTCGTGGCAGGCGGACTGCTGTCCACGACGAAGGCCGTGCAGCCGAACGCGACAACCGCTCCCCCACGGTGACCGACACATGGATCCGAGTGAAGCCCACCGCCGGAGCACAGGCATGAGTCGCCGCCGTTTTCTGCTGGCGACCGGAGTCGGGCTTCCGCTCACCGTGCTGGCGGCGCCCACGGACGCGGGGTCGATCACGCTGAATCCGCCTCCGGGCCCCGCCGACCCCGGCGAACGCGCGGATCTGACCGAGCGGGCGATCCTGGCGCGGCACGTGCGCCCCCTGTGGGGCATGCGCGCGGCACGGCTGGGCGCGATCCGCTGGCCGTACTCCATGGTGGATCTGTCCTTCGCCCAATGGGATTACTGGTGGCAGGCGCACCTGCTCGACTGCGCGGTCGATGCCGCGCACCGCGCCCGCACCCCCGAACGCCTCGACCGGGTGACCGCCCTCGCCCAGAGCATCCGCACCCGCAATCTCACCGGTTGGACCAACCGCTACTACGACGATATGGGCTGGCTCGCAGTCGCAGTGGAACGCACCGGCCGACTCCTCGACATCCGCTTCGGCTATGCCGCCGACACCCTGCGGACCGCCCTGCTCGACGGCTGGAACCCGTCCGTCGGCGCGGTCCCCTGGCGCATCGGCAGCGACTACTACAACACCCCCGCAATCGGCCCCACCGCCATCGCCCTGGCTCGCACCGGCGAACTACCCCGCGCTCGCGAGCTGGCCGAATTCCTCCACACCCGCCTCCGCGTCCCCGATACCGGCCTCATCCTCGACGGCATCCACGAACCCGGCGGCCGCCGCGACACCACCATCCTCACCTACTGCCAGGGCGTGACCATCGGCCTGGAAACCGAATTGGCCGCCCGCACCGGCACATCCGCCCACCACGACCGCGCCGCCGCCCTCATCGCCGCCACCGCCGCCGAACTCTGCATCGACGGCGTCATCCCCGGCGCAGGCGAATCGGACAGCGGCTTGTTCATGGGCATCTGTGCCCGCTACCTCGCCGAAGCCGCCCTCACCCTCGGCGACACCACCGCCGCCCACTTGGTCCACGCCTCCGCCCGAGCCGCCTGGCACCACCGCGCCGAAGTCGACGGTCTCCCCCTCTTCGGCACCGACTGGACCCGCCCCATAACCCACCCCAACCACCTACCCCACGACTTATCGGTCCAGCTCAGCGGCTGGATGCTCCTCGAAGCCGACCACCGCCTCACGGCCGCGGGCTACTGAGCGCGCTCGATCAGTGCGTGTGATCCACGGCGGGTGTATCCGGATGGGCGAGCAACCAATCCATGCGTCGACGGCTTTCGTCGTCGACCGGCGTCCACACCGTGATGAATGTTTCGGGTGTCGCGGCGAGATCCATTCTCGTCATGGAGAACGACAGTTCCCCGACCGCGGCGTGCCGGTAGGTCATGGTCTGGCTGGGCGGGGCGGCAACATCGTGATTGGCCCACAGTCGCGCGAATTCCGCACTCGCGGTGGATAGTCCGCGGATCATATCGATCCAGGCCGGGTCGTCGAGATGCTGTCCGAACGTCGCCCGGAACGAGGCGACCAGATGCGGCAGGCCGATATCCCGATTCACGAAGCAGCGGCAGCATTCCCGGGTGACGAACAGCTCCCACAGCACATTGCGGGAGCTGCCCGGCGCGATGAGCCCCGGGCACACCGCGGCGCAGGATGCGTTCCAGCCCAGCAGATCCCAGCGACTGTTGAGCGCTGCCGCCGGAAAACCGGTGATGCTGTCGAGGATCGACTGCACGGTGGGACTGATCCGGTCGGCGCTGGTCGCCACCTCGGGAATCGGCACCTCGGCCAGCCGATACAGGTGATCTCGCTCGGCGGTATCGAGCCGCAGCGTGCGCGCTATGGCGTCGAGGATCTGACCGCTCACATTGATCGGCCGCCCCTGCTCGAGCCACGTGTACCAGGTAATGCTGACCCCAGCGAGCTGGGCGACCTCTTCCCGCCGCAAACCCGGTGTCCGGCGGCGCAATCCCGGCAGCATCCCCACCTCGGCCGGTGTGATGCGGTCGCGGCGGCTGCGCAGGAACGCGGCGAGCTCGGTACGTCGAGAGAGGGTTGCGGTCACGCCGTCCATGATCGGCCACCGCGCAGCAACCGTGCCAGGTGGTGGTGACACCAGTCTCACCGGCAAACCATCCCATCCCGGGCCCTGATCCCAACCAAGGACCACGCCATAACCCCCAGCCTCGAGCGATTCATGGCCGACCGCGCCGAAGCCCACATCACCGAGGTCGATTCCACCCACGCGGTCATGCTCAGCCACCCCGACACAGTCACCGATCTGATCGAGCAGGCATATCGAGTGACCGGGCCGTCTACGCGCGGGTATCGAGGTCGAAGATCTGCTCGGCAGACTCCACCACCAGCGCCAGATCCAGCCACCGCGTCAACTGATCGAAATCCGAGCAACCGGTAACCCGCGCTCGAACAGCCTCATCAACTGCGATTCCCCGCCGATCCAGAATCCGCAATACAGACCCCGCCAGCGCCTCCACCTTGCCTTCGGCCTTACCCTCGGCACGGCCGATGGCCTGATGCTCGCGGGCGAAATCGCTCTCCCAGTGGTAGTTCTCGATCGCCATTGCCACGAGCCTCTCCCACTCTTTCCGGTACCGGGCGGGTACGCATTTGCTGATGTAGTCATGGTAGTGGACCCGCCAATCCGGACCGAGGCGTTGCATCGCCTCCAGCGCCATGGCTAGAACGACGTGGCGCTCCGAATCGCCCAGGTGCCCCGGCGCCGACAGCAAGGCCAATTCCGGCCACTGGTCGGCCTCTGCGACCGTGGTGATTGCGGGCAGCATTCCCGGCCACTACGTGCGTGCCCGGAACACGAAATCGGGGTGACCGGTTTCCACCGGAGCAGCGACCCCTCGCGCGGTCCGTTCATCGGGGCAGTACGCCAGCAGCACCACCGGACAACCCAGCCGCTGACGCACATGCGTGACGTAGGCTGGCCAGCTCATCGCGATGCGTTCGAGTTCCTGTCTACCGCACGAGTTCTGAACCTCGTGAATGATCGCGAACTCCGGTTTGTCGGTACTCGTACCGACCAGCACGAGGTCCAAATGTAGTTCGCCCGGCGACAGCAATGTGACCGTCTCGGGACCGGGCCGCCAGCACGGCAGGTCGGGAATCGGCAAACCGAGCACGGTGCGAGCGATCCGAGGGGCGACCTCGGGGCGATGACGCAGTAGGTGCAGGGGGATCTCGTGACGAATGGACGGCACGCGAAAAAGCTAACCGTCCATTCGAACGTGTGTTCACGGATTACGCGGACGTGCCCAAACCCTCCCATTTGGGCGTGTTCGGCCTGGTCATGGTTGCTCTTGTGTGACGAAGCGCTGGGTGAAGTGGAGGGCGATGTCGCAGACTTCTCGCCAGCCGGAGTCGATGGTCAGGGAGTGGCCGCGGTGGGGGATCTCTGTGATCTCGGTGATGGAGTGCTCGTTGCGGTGTTGTTTCTTGTAGGCGGCGTTGGTGATTGCCCAGGGGACCGTGTTGTCCTTCTCTCCTGAGATGAGGAGGAGGGGGCCGCGTGCTGGGTTGAGGGAGTCGACCTTGGCCTCGGTCCAGGGGTTGAGGTTGGCGGTGGCGGCTTGGAAGAGGGGGGCGCCGGGGGCGGGGACGGCGAATTGCTCGTAGAGGTGTTTGGCTTCGGGCTCGTCTACGGCGTTGGCGAAGGAGTAGCGGAACTGGTCGAAGGTGAGCGGGACGGCGCGGTGCCGGTTGGCGGGGTTGGTCAGGACCGGGGCGGCGGCGCGCAGGGAGGAGATGGGTAGGGGGAGAACGCCCTGGAAGGGGGCGGGGTCGATGGCCACGGTGGCGGTGGAAAGGCCACGGCCCGCCAGGATTTGGGCCAGTAGGCCGCCGAAGGAGTGGCCGATGAGGACGGGCTTGGTGGTCAATCGGGCTATGAGGTCGGCGAAGTGGTCGGCTACCTGGCCTACGGTCTTGCCCGCGAAGGTTTCCGGATGTGCGTTGGCCTCGGCGACGGTGTGCGGGTCGTCGGGCCAGCCGGGCAGCACCGGGGCGAATCCGGCGGCGCGGAACACCTCGGCCCAGCGGTCCCAGCTGGAGGGCAGCAACCAGAGGCCGTGTACGAAAACTACCGGGACGCGGCCTGTTTCATTGGCTTGCCGAACCTGTTGGATGTCGTGCTCGGTGAAGCTCATTCCGATTCCTTCCCGGCGAGGACGGCACGCAGGAACGCGGCGGCCTGGGCGATGGCGGCCGCGGCCGCGTGGGTGTCGCGCAGGGCGTTGAGCATGACGAAGTCGTGGATGATGCCCCCGTAGCGCACCGCGGTGACCGGAACACCCGCCTCGCGCAGTTTGTCGGCGTACGCCTCGCCCTCGTCGCGCAGTACGTCGGCCTCGGCGGTGATCGCCAGCGCCGGCGGCAGTCCGGCCAGTTGTTCGCTGGTCGCGCGCAGCGGCGATGCGGTGATCTCGGCGCGCTGGGCGGGATCGGTGAGGTATTGATCCCAGAACCACTCCATGGCGTCGCGGCGCAGGAAGTAGCCGGTGGCGAACTGCCGGTAGGAGCCGGTGTCGAAGGACGCGTCGGTGACGGGGTAGAACAGCACCTGCCCGGCCAAGGGGGTGGCATTGCGCTGCTTGACCAGCAGCGTCAGCGCCGCGCTCATATTGCCGCCGACGGAGTCTCCGGCGACCGCGATCCGGCTCGGGTCGAGATCGTGGTCCGCGCCGTGAGCGGTGATCCACCGCAATGCCGCGAACGCCTGCTCGACGGCGACCGGATAGCGCGCCTCGGGCGACAGGTCGTAGTTCACGAACACCACCGCCGCGCCCGCACCGACGGCCAGCTCGCGGGCGAGCCGACCATGGGTGTGGTCGTTGCCGAAAACCCAACCCGCACCGTGGATGTAGAGGATCACCGGCAGCGGACCGGACACCCCGGCGGGACGGAAGACGGTGAGATCGGGTTCGGTGATCACCGCACGCTCGGCGCCGGGCACCTCGATCTCCGGGGATTGCACCTCGTCGACCGCCTTGCGGCCCGCGACGGGCCCGAGGTCGAACAGATAGGGCGGATTGGCGGTGGCTTCGACGAAAGCCTGAGCCGCCGGTTCCAGAACAGGTTTGCTCATAACGGACCTCCCGGATCGGATTCGATTGCGCGGTCGACAATCCGCCGATCCGGCCGGATTCGAATCCTTGACCGTCCTTAGTCGTTGGTAGCCCCCGCGACCCCGCAGTTAGGTTGTGACCATGGTGCTGCGTGGTCGCAAGGCGGAACTCGGGGAGATCACGGGGCTGATCGAGCGGGCGGAATCCGGTCTCAGCGGAGTCCTGGTCGTTTCGGGGGCGGCGGGTATCGGGAAGACGGCGCTGCTGGATCGTGCCGTCGCCGACGCGAGCGGTCTGCGGGTGAGCCGCGGCTCCGGCATCGAGGCCGAGCGGGAGCTCGGATTCGCGGGCCTGCACGCCCTGCTGCTGCCCTTCCTCGGCGAGCGCGGACGACTGCCGGGTCCGCAACGCGACGCACTGGAGACCGCATTCGGCATGCTCCCCGCCTCCGCCCCACCGGATCTGTTCCTGGTCGGACTGGCCACGCTCTCGCTACTGGCCGATGCCGCGGCCGATCGCGGACTGCTCGTGGTCTGCGACGACGCGCAATGGCTGGATCGGGAATCGGTGCGGGTGCTGGGGTTCGTGGCGCGCCGGTTGGACGCGGAGGCCATCGTGCTGCTGTTCGGCGTACGCGACCACGACACCGAGGAGGATGTGCTGGCCGGGCTGCCAGCCCTACCGCTGGCGGGACTCGCCGACACCGATGCCGCGAACCTCCTCGACGCCGAACTGCACACCCGGATCGACGCCGTGATCACCGCGCACCTGCTCTCGGAAACCGGCGGAAACCCGTTGGCGATCCTGGAATTGGCGCGCAGGCTGGACGAAGGCGCACCCCTGGACCTGGAGCCCGGAGCCGGGGACCCGGTGCCGCTGGACCGCCGATTGGAGGCGCGCTTCCTGCGACTGGTCCACCGCCTCGACACCACCGCACAGGATTTCCTGCTGGTGCTCGCGGCCGACTCCGGCTGCGATCGCACCGTTCTGCGGCACGCGACCGCGATCCTGACCTCGGCCACCGCCGACGCCATTACCGCGGCCCTCGACGCCGCCCACCGCGCCGATCTGATCGAATTCGGAACTGGTTCCGCCGCACCGCGTTTCCGTCACCCGCTGATTCGCTCCGCGGTCTACGGCGGCGCGATCACAGCCCGGCGGCGGCAGGCGCACGCCGCACTGGCCGCCGCCGTCGACCCGGTCGCCGACCGCGATCGCCACGCCTGGCATCGCGCCGCCGCCACCGACGGTCCCGACGAGACGGTGGCCGCCGAATTGGTGGCCGCCGCCGACCGCGCCCGCGAACGCGGCGGCCATCTGGCGCAGGCGACCTTCCTGCGCACGGCCGCCGAGCTGACTTCGGCTGCCCCGCAACACAATGCGCGACTGTTCGCCGCGACCGGCGCGGCCCTCACGGCCGGAGCCCCGTATCTGGCCGAACAACTGCTCGACGCGCTGACACCGGATCTGGGCATCGCGGTCCTGGACGCCCACGCGATGCGGTTGCGCGGCTTCATGAACGTCATGCTCGGCCGCGAGGGCGCCGTGCCGCTGCTGTACGACGCCGCGATGGTCTTCGCGGGCACCGATATTCGCACCGCCCGCGACACCCTGCTGGAGGCCTTCGACGCCGTCGCCGTCGTCGCCCGCATCGGCGGCGGCATGACCGCCCGGCGCATTGCCGAGGCCGCGCTCGACCTGCCGAGACCGCCGGGCGAGCCCACGCTCGGCGATCTGCTGCTCGACGCGCACGCCCACTTGGTGGGCGGCGACTACACGACGGCGGTGCCGCATATGCGGCGCGCCCTGACGGCCATGCTGGCCGATGGCGCGGAGGACACCGACGCCGCCCGCTGGTTCCTGCTGGGAGTGCTTCTCGCCCTGGAACTCTGGGATATCGACGCCCTCGGCGAATGCTCCCGCCGCTACGCCGCGACCGCGCGCCGCCACGGCTCGCTGCGCATCCTCCAGGCCAGTACTCACGGGCTCGCCACCCACGCCCTGCTGTGCGGCCGATTCACCACCGCCGCGGCCTATTTCGCCGATTTCAAGGATGTGGCGGCGGCCAGCGGCGCGGATCTGCGCTACGCCGACACCAGTGACGCCGTGATCCACGGCTGGACCGGCGACGAGGACCGCACCCTGGCGGCGGTGGCCGCGCAGGCCGGACCGGACGCCGAACGCCCCGGCGGGCTACAGGTGCAGCTCGCCCGCAGCGCACTGGTAACCCTGCGCCTGGGACGCTGCCGATACCCGGCCGCGCAGGCCGCCGCCACCGTCGTATTCGACGAGGACCCACCGCATTTCGGCGGCATGGTGCTGGCGGACCTGGTCGAGGCCGCCGTCCGCAACAACGACACCCCCGCCGCCGAACGCGCGTTGCACCGCCTGACCGCCCGCGCGACCGCCAGCGGAACCCCGTGGGCGCTGGGCGCACTGGCGCGCAGTCGCGCCCTGCTCGCCGCCGACGACGCCGAGCCGCTGTATCTCGAAGCACTCGACCATTTCGAATCGACGCCGCTGCGTACGGAACTGGCACGCACCCGGCTGGCATACGGCGAATGGCTACGCGGCCGCCGTCGCCGCCGCGACGCCCGCGACCAATTACGAACTGCCCTGGACCTTTTCGAGAGCATGGGCGCCACCACCTTCGCCGACCGCGCCCGCACCGAATTGGCGGGAACCGGTGAAACGGCGCGGGAACGCACCCCCGCCACCGCCCGGGCACTCACCCCCAGGGAACTCCAGATCGCGCACCTGGCCGCCACCGGCATCACCAACCAGCAGATCGCCGCGGAATTGTTCCTCAGCACCGCCACCGTGGAGTACCACCTGCGCAAGGTATTCCGGAAACTCGACGTCACCTCCCGCCGCGACCTGCAACCCCATCTCTGACCAGCTCGGCCGCGTTCACCTCGCCGGGGACGGGTGGAGGTCGCCGCGGCTCATGCGATCGATCACTGCGTTCGAGGTCAGCTCGTCGCGGGATCCCGGGTGCTGCCAGTAGTAGCGGACCAGGTGGAGGAACAGGGCGGGGTCGATGCCCAGGACCCAGGGCTGGAAGTCCATGTGCTGCTGGAGGAGAGCGCGTTGCCAGTGGTCGATCGGGCTCGAGCCCGAGGCCACGTCGATGTGCGCTCCGAGGTGCGGCACGATACGGACCGTGTGGGAGTTGATCACGACGCACGGGGAGATTTCGGCTATGTCGCACCACATGATGGATTTCCAGCCGCCGACCATCGACTGATGGATTCCTTCTTTGCGGAGGAGAACGTAGTTCCGGTGCTTGTCGTCGGACAGCAGATGACGAATCAGCAGGGCGATCATCGCCAGGAAGGCGACCACGACGGCAATGCCGTCGATGGACGAATCGACGACGAACAACAGGCCCTGAAGCACGAGGAAGGCAGCGGCAGCGGCCAGCCAGACCAGTACCAGCTGACGCCAGGAGGGTATGAAGCAGATACGAAGTCCCGCTTGCAATCCGCCGGAATCATCGACCCCGAGTCTGCCGGGCAGCCTTCTCCGCCGGACCCGGAGTTGTCGTGCCAGCAAGGTGGCGAAGGACAGGAACATGAGCCCGCCGACGGCGCCGTATGCCGTTCTGAGCGTACGGCCTTCGGTGGCGAAAGCGATGGTGTAGGGAATCGAAATCAGCGCGCCGACGGCGAAGACCGCCAAGGCGGCGATGAGTGTTCCGGGCAGCCTTTCCCTGCCCCATTCGACCGGCCACGGCAGTAAGGGGGCTTCGATACCCGAGCGACTGTTCCGCACTCCGACTCCCTAGCGACTACTTGGACGGCTGTTCCGCGGCCCAGGAGCCGAACGACCCCAATCCAAGACCCGCGGCCGCACCGAGGGCTCCCGCGCAGAAGGCCGAGCCGATCGGTCCGGTCGGCGCGCACGCCCACGCACCCGCCGCGGCGCCCGCGGCCGCTCCGGCCCATCCCCCGACTGTCGCAACCGTATTCGCGGCGGGTGTTCCGGCCTCGGCCACCTGCAACTCTCTGTTCTCCTGCATCCCTGCGGAATTCGAGGTCCCGACCAGAGTCGGCTGCCCGTCCGGACCGGGGACGTACTGCTCGAAGGATCGGAAGCCGTCCGGTCGTTCCCACTGGCGGTCGATCACGCCGTTCTCCCCGTACACGTCGGTGACCACACCGTCGTTCTGCGGATAGGTCTCCGACACCACCGCACCGAGCGAGCCGTCGTCCTTGACCGCCCGCGTCACCGATCGGCCCGCGCCCGTCGAGATCGTCTGCAGCCGTAGCGTTTTCCCGTCCGGTCCGGTCACCTTCACATCGGTGACGCCGGACCCGTCGTTCCGGGGAATCGACACTGTCGTGGTCGCGGGCCCTCCATTGATCGTCGCGGTGCTGATGGTCGATCCGTCCGCTTCCTTCGTCGTGGTGCTGACGGTGAGCGTGCCATCGGGGTTGGGGGTGATCGTCTGCGCGGATCCGTCCGCCAGGGTGGTCGTCACCGGAATCCCGTTCTGCAATGACGTCATCGCGCCGAGCGGGCCGAATTCCGGCGGCAGTTCGGACGGTCGCGCGGTCTCCGGATTCAGCAATCCGGAAAACAATGTCCGCACCACCTTGTTCGGCGCCTCGGTCAGCACCAGCCGCGACATCTGGGAAATCGCCAGATCGATCGCGGTCTTGGCGGTGAGCGCGACATTGCCCGCGTTCTGCAGCGCCGCCTTCATGACCGGGCGCTGCTCTGCCGCCGCATAGTCGAGTTGCAGTATCGCGGCGGCCACGTACCCGGGCACGCCCTCGTCCTGCCCATTGTCCCGAGCCGTTGCGATAAGTGCGTTTCGCATTGTTTCGGCATTGACATTGCCGTCGTCGTAGACGTCGAAACCCATGTTCCGAATGTTCGTGCGCGTATTCAGGACAGTGTCCTTGGCAGTGGACAGCTGTGTCTCGTGCAGGGCGTAGAGCTGTCGAATGCTGTCGATCTCGTCGACAATATGACTCCCGGCGGTGTTCTCCCGCACCACCCGCGCGGCGGCGGAGCTCGCGCCGGGCCCGGTCCATGATTCGGCCAGATCGTCCTGCTCGGTCAGCATCGACTGCAGCAGCGACCTCCCCTCGGTCACCACCGTGGTCAAATTGGTGGCGTCGGCGCCGAGCGCATCCGGATTCCACTGCTCGACCTGCGAGATCAGCAGATTCGACGGCTCAGCGCTCACTGCACACCACCCATTGCCGCGAACCCCGCGGCGAGGTCGGCATCGGTGATCTCATAGGTGTCCCCCGCGCCCCGAGCCAGCTCGGCCATCTCGTCCGGCCGCGACGCGAAACTCCCCAATGCCGACCGCACCCCGTCGCGCGCACTCGTCAGGCTGGCGCCCAGCGCGGTTCCGGGAAATGCCGCGGCGGCGTCGGCCGTCGCCTTGTCCCCGACGTCGCGGACATCATCGGCCAGCCCTTCCAGCCATTTCGCCCATGCCCGCAGCGCTTCCGGATCGACCTTGAATGACATGATTCCCCCTGACACACAACCGATCTCAGGTCCGACTATATCCCGTTACCGAACCCGGAACCCGAGAGCCGCACACCCCTGCGCGGCCGACTCCGGCCTACCAGTCGAGGTCGGCGATCCGCGACCTGCCCCGAATGAATTCGCTGTCCGGCTCGTACCCATCGGCAGCCGATGCGAGCGGTTCGGGCACCGCGAGGTCGGGCGAATCGTGGATTTGCTCGACCATGCGCGTCACCCGCGGGTCGGACCCGACCTCGCGCACGACCTCGCCGACTCGAGCCTGCGCCTGTGCACGAGCTCTATTGATCATGTCCGTGAGCACCGCGCCGAGCCGACCGCCATCGGGAACACGGCCCTCGTCGAAATGGATGGCCACGATGCGGCCATCGGCCCGCACATCGACGGAGATGCCGCCCTCACTGATCACGGCGTGACTACCGGCGACCGCTTTGGCCAGCCGATCCACTTGCGCCACGAGCGGCTCGGAGCGCCGTTGCGAGCCCATCCTCGATCGCTCCGATTGGCCGAAGTTCAATTGCCTTGGACAGCAACGACTGTCGCGGAGGCAGCTTAGGCGATGAGCTGTCACAAAGCAATGGCGAGGCGAAATGCGATATGACACAAAGCTGTCCAGTTGCCAGGTTCGTACCCTCGGGTAATCTACCCGCCAGTAGGTTGTCCGGTGACGGATGAGCATGCGTTCGAAGGACGGTCCGGCGGATGAGCCGGTCCGGGCAAGGCAGGGTAGAGGGACGTGCGACGCGGTGGGATATCGGTGAGATGGTGCGGGCTGCCGCTGGAGCCTTCGCGTTCTGGAACCCGATCGAGACCCCGTGTCCCCGGCGCATCGGCGTTACCGAGCCCGAAATGAATGGTGTTGCGCGCGAACCGGTGTGGGGTTTCGTGTCGTAACGGAATCGCGGGGCGCGATCCCGCAGGTCACTTCTCGGGGGGATTCGAGTTTACCGAGGAGACTCTTTGTCTGACATTGCCATTGTCGGTATCGGATGCCGGTACGCGGGCGGCATCGATTCACCGGAATCCTTCTGGAACTTCGTCGCCGAGAAGCGCGACGGTGTCGTGGACATCCCGGCGCAGCGGTGGGACTACCGGCGTTATTACGATCCCGACAAGCGGACGCCCGGCCGCATGTACACCAAACGCGCGGCCTTCCTGACCGGCGACCCGTGGGAATTCGATCCCGACTTCTTCGGCATCTCGCCCCGTGAGGCGACCGCCATGGACCCGCAGCAGCGGGTGGTGCTCGAGGTGGCCTGGGAAGCCCTGGACGACGCGGGCGTCGCGGGCCGGGTCGCGGGGACGCCGCTCGGGGTCTTCGTCGGCGCGTTCACGCTGGATCAGCTCGCCGTCTCGGTGGCCGATGCCGCCCTGCCGCACGTCGACATGCACACCGCCGTCGGCGCGTCGTACACCATGCTGTCGAATCGAATCGCTTACGTGCTCAACCTCATCGGGCCCGCGATCACCGTCGACACCGCGTGCTCGTCGTCGCTGGTGGCCCTGCATCTGGCATGTCAGGCGATCGAGAGCGGCGACTGCGAGGTCGCCATGGCCGGTGGCGTCACCATGCTGCTGCAGCCGGAACCGTTCGTATCCATGTGCAAGGGCGGCTTCCTGGCCGCCGACGGCCGCAGCAAGCCCTTCGACGCCGCGGCCGACGGCTACGGCCGCGGTGAGGGCGCGGGCATGGTGGTGCTGAAGAAGCTGGCCGACGCCGAGCGCGACGGCAACCGGGTCTACGCCGTGATCAAGGCGACCGGGTCGAACCAGGACGGGCGCACCACCGCGATCACCGTGCCCAATGCCGATCTGCAGGAGGAACTGGCCAAGACGGTGACCCACCGCGCGGGCATCGAACCGCACGAGGTCACCTACGTCGAGGCGCACGGAACCGGTACGCCGGTCGGCGATCCGCTGGAGCTGCGGGCCATCGGCCGGGCCTACGGCTCCGTCCCGGGCCGGACGACGCCGGTGGGTGTCGGCTCGGTGAAGGCGCAGCTCGGGCACACCGAGGCGGCGTCCGGCATTGCGAGCATCATCAAGTCCGCCCTCGCCATTTCGAAGCGGACGATCGCCCCGCAGGGCTGGCTGAACGAGCCGAATCCGGATATCCCGTTCGACGAACTGGGCATCGAGCTCCAGTTGGACCTACAGCCGGTCGGCCCCGAGGTCGAGCGAATGACGGTGGCGGTCAATGGATTCGGCTACGGCGGCACCAATGCGCACGCCATCCTGCAGGAGTACGTGCCCGCCGGTTCCGAGCTCGCGGGGACGGCAGGGGACGGGGTGGGTGAACACCGGCCGAAGCACTTCGGCGTGCTCCCGATCTCGGCGCGGCCCGAGCAGGCGACCCGCGAACTGGCGCGCAGCTTCGCCGAGCTGATCGCCGAGGGCGCCGATCCCGGTCACCTCGCCGAGGCGGCGTGGACCCGCCGCCAGCACCATCCGGTGCGCACCGCCGTGACCTTCGGCGACGACGCCGAATTGGTTCGCGCCCTGGTGGATTACGCCACCGGCGCCGGGCGCGGCGCGACCCGGGTGCTCGGCGGCAAGGTCGCCGAACCGGTCTTCGTGTTCACCGGTATGGGCCCGCAGTGGTGGGCCATGGGACGCGAACTGCTCCAGGCCGGTGGCACCTTCGCCGCCGAGGCGGCCCGGATCGACGCGGTGTTCCGGGAGATCTCCGGCTGGTCGATCGTCGAGGAGCTGCTGCGATCGGAGGAGGAGTCGCGGGTCACCGAGACCGCGGTCGCCCAGCCCGCCAACTTCCTGGTGCAGGTCGCGCTGTTCGCCATGCTCCGCGAGCTCGGGGTGGAACCGGCGTCGGTGGTGGGCCACAGCGTGGGCGAGGTGTCCGCGGCCTACGTCACCGGCATGCTCTCCCTGCGCGACGCACTGCTGGTCAGCTACCATCGCGCGCGCCTGCAGGCCACCACCGCGGGCACCGGCGGCATGCTCGCCATCGGGCTGTCCGAGGCGGCCGCGCGGGAACTGATCGACGGCGACGACCGCATCGATATCGCGGCGGTCAACAGCCCGACCGCGGTGACGCTGGCGGGCGACGAGCACGAACTGGACCGCATTGCGGAAACACTTACCGCGCAAGGCGTTTTCGCCAAGCGGCTGCACGTCGAGGTGCCCTATCACAGCTATCTGATGGAGCCGATTCTCGACGAATTGCGTACGGCGCTGGCCGATCTCACCGTGTCGAAGCCGACCGTCGCGCTGTACTCGACGGTCACCGGCGTACCGGTGACCGAGGCGGACTGGGACGCCGAGTACTGGTGCGGGAACGTCCGCCGACCGGTTCGCTTCGCCGACGCGCTCACCGCGCTGGTCGGTGCGGGCCACCGGGTCTTCCTCGAGGTCGGCCCGCATCCCGTGCTGGGCGCCAATATTCGCGAGATCCTGCTGGGCGCGGGCGAGACCGGCACCAGCATCGGCACGCTCAACCGCAAGCAGGCGGACGCCGACAGCATCCGGCAGACCGTGGCCGGGCTCTACACCGCGGGCGTGCTCGACATCGACGCGCTGTTCGCCGGAAACCCGGTCACCCCGCACATCGGCCTGCCGCGCTACCCGTGCCAGCGCACCCGGCTGCGCAACGAGCTGCCGGAGTATCAGCAGCGCCGGTACGGCACCCCGGACAGCTACCCCATGCTCGGGGATCCGGATCTGGACAACCCGTCGACGACGTGGACGGTGCAGCTGAGCGTCGCATCGCTGCCGTGGCTCGACGATCACGTGGTCGGTGGCGCCCGAATCCTGCCCGGCGCAGCCTATTTGGATGCCGCGCTGAGCGCGGTGGCGCTGCGCACGGATGCCACCCGGGCCGCCCTGGAGGATGTGGATTTCGTCGCGGCGCTCGTCATCGACGAGGGTGAGGCGCCGATCGTCGAGCTCCGGGTGGAGGAATCGACGGAGCGGTTCACCATTCGCTCCCGGGGCGCGGCAGGCACTGTGTGGACGGTGCACGCCACCGGGCGGTTGATCATCGGCACTTACGAGCCGACCAAGGTCGACGTGCCCGATATCGAGGAGATGCTGGAGATCGACCCGGCCGCGTTCTACACCGGCCTGGCAGCCCGGGATCTGCGGTACGGTTCCGCATTCCAGCGCGCGACCTCGGTGCGCGTCTCCGGAACCACGGTCGTGTCGACCCTGGACGGCAGCATTGCCCGCGACTCCGGCCATTTCGCGCACCCCTGCGTCGTGGATGCCGCATTGCAGAGCGTCGCCGCCTTGCTGGCGGGCGCGGGCAGCGCTCAGGACGGCGCGATGGTGCCGGTCGGCGTCGCCGCGGTGCGCGCCTTCGCGGCCATTCCGGACGAGGTGACGGTGGTGGCACGCCTGGATGCCACCGGCGCGGCGCCCACCGCCGATATCGATCTGCTCGATGCCGAGCACAATGTCGTCCTGCAGATCCTCGGCATGCGATTCGGTTCGATCGTGCCCGGACGCGTTGCGCTGCAGCGAATGTCGGACTTCTTCTACGAAGACCGCTGGGAGCTGCGGGATCCGGTCGACACCACCGGGCTGCCCGCCGCCGACACCGCGTTCACGCTGATCGTCGAACTCGGTTCCGCGCCCGGGGAGCGCGCCGCGCAGGTGGCGCGGACGGCTGCCCGCGCGGAGGTGCTCGCGGTCGGCGATCCGTCCCGTACCGACCTGGAAGACGTGCTGCGCGAACGGCTTCGGACCGCCGCACGGCTCGAGGGCATCGAGCGCGTGCACGTGGTCTTCGTGGCCGGTTCGGAATACACGGACATGGACAATCTGTGGACGCTGCGCAGGCTGGCCGTCACCGCGGAGGAATTCCTGAACGCGTGTCTGGACGAGCGCGGCGCCGAGACCGCCATGACCGGCGACGGGTCGATCCACATCACCCTGCTCACCGAGCAGGCCTTCGCCCATCCCGAGGGCGATGCCCCGCCCAATCCGGCGCATGCCGCGCTGGCCGGTGCGCGCCGGGTGCTGCTCAATGAGCAACTGCGGCTGCGCTGGCGGCTCGTCGATGTCGAATCCGAGGTCACCGACGCCGATCTCGCGGCCGAACTCGCCATCCCCGGCGCGTTCACCTACGACAACTCCGACAAGGTGTTCCTGCGCAACGGTCTGCGCTGGGTGACCGTGGTGGACGCCTCACTGCCCGGCCGGATCGACGCGCTGGATCAGGCCAGCCCGCTGACCGATCCCGAGGCGAACTTCACCCTGGAGGTCCCCAAATCACGGGTGCTCTCCCGGCTCGGCTGGCGCCGCTGCGATCGGCGCGCCCCGGAGGCAGGTGAGGTCGAGGTGCGGATGCGGGCCGTCGGCCTCAACTACAAGGACCCGCTCAAGGTGCTCAGCGTCCTCGGCGAACGCGACCTGGCCGGAACGTTCTTCGACACCACGCCCGGTATGGAGGGCACGGGCACGGTGGTCCGGGTCGGTGCGGACGTCACCGATCTCGCCGTCGGCGAGCAGGTCATCCTCGTGTCGAAGGGCCTGATGAGCCGCTTCCACACCACCACGAGCGATCTGCTCTTCCGGGTCGGCGCGGATGCGGAGCCCGGCCATTGCAGCAGCAATACCGCCTTCTCCACCTCCGAGTACTCGCTGCTCGAGCTGGCCCGGGTGCAGCCGGGCGACACCGTGCTGGTGCACAGCGCGGCGGGCGGCGTCGGCACGGCGGCGGTGCAGATCGCCAAGCTGCACGGCGCCGAGGTGATCGGCACGGCCAGCACCGACGAACGGCGCGCGTACGTGCTCGCCCAGGGCGCGGATCACGTGCTCGACTCGCGATCGCTGAACTTCGCCGACGATGTGCTCGCCCTCACCGACGGCCGCGGGGCCGATGTGGTGATCAGCACCGCGCCCGGGGAGATCCTGCGGCAGAACTTCAAGGCCGTGGCCGAATTCGGGCGCATCGTGGAGATCGGCAAGGCCGATATCTACACGGGCGGCATGCTCGATATGCGCAACTTCGACAAGAACGTCTCCTATCACTCCTTCGATCTGGATCGCATGCTGGCGCTGCGACGGCAGGCGACCGTGGCGCTCGGGCAGCGGGTCAACGAGAAGCTGGACGCGGGCGTCTACCGCCGCTTGCAGTACAAACTGTACGAAACCGACGACGTGGCACGGGCATTCGAGGATGTCGCGCGTTCGAGCCAGCTCGGCCGCATTGTGGTGAGCTTGGAAAGCGAGGCGCCGCTGGTGCGTCCGCAGATTCCCGAGGTCACCGTCGATCCCGGGGCGCAGTACCTCATCACCGGCGGCTTCGGCGGCTTCGGCCTGGCGATCGGCCGCTGGCTGGTCGGCAAGGGCGCGACGCGGCTGACCCTGCTGGGTCGCGGCGGCGCGCGGACCGAGTCGGCCCGCCAGCAGCTGGCGGCGTGGCAGGAGATGGGCGTCGAGGTCGTCACCGAACTGGTCGACGTCACCGACGAGGCGGCCATGGCCGCGGTCGTCGGCCGGGCGCACCATCCGCAGCACCCATTGAAGGGCGTGTTCCACACCGCGGGAATCGTTGACGACAAGCGTATTTCGGTCATGGAACGAGACAGCCTGGCCGCGGTGTTCGGTCCGAAGATCGACGGCGTGCGCGCGCTGCTGCACGGAATCGAGTCCGCCGGAGCCGAACTCGACCTGTTCGTGCTGTTCTCTTCGGGCAGCGCGATCTTCGGCGGCATCGGGCAGTACTCCTACACCGCGGCGAATCTCGCCTTGAATGTCGTGGCCGACCGGGTCGTCCGCGACGGCGGAAACGCGCTCGCCGTCGGCTGGGGGCATATGTCCGGCGGCGGTATGGCCGCGGCCGAAGAACACTTGGCGCGCTACCTGATCACCGCCGGGTTCGACACCATCGATATGGACGAGGGCACCGAATACCTGGAGGCCGCACTGACTCTCGGCCTGCACCATCAGGCCGCGATCATTCCGGTCGACTGGGGCAAGGTGGTCGCCGGTGGACCGCACTTCGCGCGGACCGGCCGCATGATCGAGCAGATCGCGGCCTCGGCCGAGGACGATTCGGCGGCATCGCAGCTGGTTGCCGCGTTGCGTGAGCTCGACGAGGGCAAACGCCGGGATGTGGTCGCGCACATGCTCGCCGAGCAATTGGCGGTGGTCATGGGTGTCGCGGCGGATTCCATCGATCTGACCGTGCCGGTGCCGGAGCTCGGTCTCGACTCGCTCATGGCGGTCGAGTTCAGCGCGCTGGTCACCAAGGCGCTCGGTGTCGACCTGACGACGCTGAAGCTGGGGCGGGTGTTCACCCTGGCGCAGGCGGGCGCGCAGGTCGCCGAGTTCTTCGTCGCGGGAACCTCCGCGGCCGGAGCCCAGCAGGGAGAGGTGATCGCATGACCGAGTCGGCCCGGGATCTGGCCCGGAAACTGCTGGCGGGCAATGCGACACCGGCCACGGCCGGGGCGAGCCCGGCCCGTGCGACCGTGGCACAGCATCCCGCTACCCCGGCGGTCTCCGCGCCACCGGCCGCGGCGGCCCCGAAGGTGCGCCGCGGCCCCGGCCGCCAGTTCGCCGATCATCCGGAAGTGGCTGCCACCGTGCGGAAGTGGGCTGCCATCGATGCGATTACCGCACAGTCGGATATGGCGAACCCGCTGTTCCTGCCGCGGAACAGCCCCAACGACACGGTGATCCGGGCGCTGGACCGCGAGCTGGTGAACTTCAGCGCCTACAACCACCTGGGGCTGGCCAACCATCCCCGGGTCGTTGAGGCGGCCAAGCGTGGTCTCGACCAGTACGGTGCGTCGGCTGCGGCCAGTCGCATTGTGGCAGGCGAGATTCCGCTGTACGGCGAGCTGGAGCGGCGGCTGGCCGAGATCTACCAGGTCGGCGACGCCATGGTGACCACGAGCGGTTATCTGACCAATGCGGGCGTCATCGGGTTCCTGCTGGGCGAGCGCGATGTGGCCATCTGCGATTCGCTGATTCACGGCAGCGTCGTCTCCGGTACGCAGTGGGCCGGATGCCGCCGGATCAACTTCCGGCACAACGATCCCGAGTCGCTGCGTTCGGTGCTGCGCATGTCGCGGTCCGGCTTCGACCGGGCCCTGGTGGTGCTCGAAGGGCACTACAGCATGGACGGGACGGTGGGCCGAGTCGACGAACTGGCCGCTGTGGCACGGGAATACGACTGTGCCGTCATGGTCGACGAGGCGCATTCGTTCGGCGTGTTCGGCGCGCACGGGTTCGGCATGCGGGAGCATTTCGATATGGCGGGCGCCGATGTCGACATCTGGATGGGCACCCTGTCGAAGGCGCTCGGCAGCTGCGGCGGCTCCATCGCGGCCGACGCGGATCTCATCCGGGCCATGAAGGCCAGCGCCCCCGGGGTCGCCATGCTCACCGGCGGGCCTGCGCCGTCGACCATCGCGGCCGCGCTGGCCGGGCTCGAGGTGCTCATCGAGGAACCGCAGCGGGTCGCGCGGCTGTGGGACAACACCGCCCTGTTCAATGCGGCCCTGCGGGAGCGCGGCATCGATCTCTGTGTGTCCCAGGGGACTCCGATCTGCCCGGTGATCGTGCCCGGCGAGATGCGCGCCGGGTTCGTCTCGGCGACGCTGCTGCAGCGCGGGGTGTACGCGGGCGCGATCTCGGCCCCGGTGGTGCCGGTCGGCAAGGAGCGGCTGCGGTTCTTCGTCACCTCGGAACACACCGAGCGGCAACTCATGTCGACCGCGGACCTGCTGGCGGAGACGATTGCCGAGTCCGCGCGGATTCCCGAGCACGCGGCCGCGGTCTGAGCGCGACCGGCCTCGAATGAACATTTGGACCTGATCGACGAGGAGTTTGGCCCCAGCATGAGCAGTCCCAGCACCAGCAACGAGGAACGTCTCAGCCGGTATCTGCGGAAGGTCACCGGAGAGCTCCGCACCGCCAAGAAGCACATCCAGCAGCTGGAAGATCGTGCCGGGGAACCGCTCGCGATCGTCGGGATGAGCTGCCGGTTTCCGGGCGACGCCGACACTCCGGCGCGGCTGTGGGAATTGGTCGCCTCGGGTACCGATGCCGTCGGGCCGTTCCCGACCGATCGCGGCTGGGATCTCGAGGGATTGTTCGACAGCGATCCGGACGTGCCGGGGACCATCTCCACCCGGGAGGGTGGATTCCTCCATACCGCAGGCGATTTCGATGCGGGATTCTTCTCGATCCCGCCCAGTGTCGCCGAGTCGATGGATCCACAGCAGCGACTGTTCCTCGAAGCCGCGTGGGAGACGTTGGAGGACGCCGGTATCGACCCGGCGTCGCTGCGCGGCGGCGATACGGGGGTGTACGCGGGCGTCATCCACCAGGACTACGGTCCGCGCGTGGGTTCGCCGGGGCTCAGCGCCGAAGCGGAAGGCCATGCCTACCCGGGTATTTCGGCCAGCGTGCTGGCCGGACGGGTCTCCTTCACCTTCGGTTTCAAGGGCCCGGCGCTTTCGGTGGACACCGCGTGCTCCTCGTCGCTGGTCGCGCTGCACCTCGCCTGTCAGGCCCTACGGCAGGGCGAGACCTCCTTGGCCCTGGTCCGCGGGGTCACCGTCATGTCCGACCCCACCCTGCTGATCGCCTTCAGCCGCCAGCGCGGGTTGTCCCCCGACGCACGGTGCCGGGCCTTCGCGGCGGGAGCGAACGGGACCGGATTCTCCGAGGGCCTCGGCATGCTCGCGGTCGAGCGGTTGTCCGATGCCCGGCGGCACGGCCATCAGGTCCTCGCGGTCATTCGCGGCAGCGCGATCAATCAGGACGGTGCCAGCGCCCGGCTCACCGCCCCGAACGGCCCGTCGCAGGAGAAGGTCATCGCGGCGGCTCTCGCCAATGCCGGTCTGACCCCCGCCGATATCGACGCCGTCGAGGCCCACGGCACCGGCACCACCCTCGGCGACCTGATCGAGGCACAGGCGCTCATCGCCGCCTACGGACGCGATCGCGTCGGCGAACCACTGCGCATCGGCTCGCTCAAGTCGAATATCGGGCACACCTCCGCCGCGGCCGGGGTCGGCGGCGTGATCAAGATGGTGCAGGCGCTGCGGCACGAAATACTGCCCCCGACACTGCATGTCGATGCACCGACCCCGCAGGTGGACTGGTCGGCGGGCACGGTGCGATTGCTCACCGCGGCCGAGCCGTGGCCCGCGGGTGAGCTGGTGCGGCGCGCGGGCGTGTCCTCCTTCGGGGCGAGTGGCACCAATGCGCATGTGATTCTGGAGGAGGCTCCCGCCCCGGCGGGAACTCCCGCCTCGGCGACGATCCCGGAGCCGGTTCCCGCTCCGGTCGAGACCCCCGATTCCGCACAGGCTCCCGCTCCCATCGAGGCCGTCCCGTGGCTGCTCTCGGCGAAGACCGAGAACGCGCTGCGGGCGCAGGCGGCCAAACTGCGAGACTGGGTGAGCAATGACCCCGATCTGACAATCGAGGACATCGGCCACTCGCTGTTGACGACCCGGGCCCGGCTGGACTGGCGGGGCGCGGTGGTGGGGACGGACCGGGACGCCATGCTCGCCGGACTCGCGACGCTGGCCGAACCCTCCGGCTCCGCCGAAGTGGCGGTGGGGAAGGCGGTCACCCGGAAGACGGCCTTCTTGTGCACCGGGGGCGGCGCGCAGCGCGTCGGTATGGGACGTGAACTCTACGAGGCGTTTCCGGTGTTCGCCGCCGCGTTGGACGAGATCTGCGCGCAGTTCGATCCCCTGCTGGGCGGTTCGCTGAAGCATTTGATGTTCACCGGTCAGCTCGCCGACGGCAGCTCCGCCGATGCCGATGCTCGTGCGGATGCTGGTGCGAGCGTGCTGCATCGGATCGACTTCTCCCAGCCCGCGCTGTTCGCCTACGAAGTCGCGCTCTGCCGGTTGCTGGAGTCGTTCGGCGTGACACCCTATGTCCTGGTGGGGCATTCGACCGGCGAGCTGGCCGCCGCGTACCTCGCCGGGGTGTGGTCGCTGCCGGATGCGTGCAAGCTGGTCGCCGCGCGCGGTCGCCTCATGGGGCTGTCGCCCGATGGTGGCGCGATGCTGGCCGTCGCGGCGGACGAGCGCGAGGTGTCCGAGGCGATCGCCGACCACGCGGAACGGGTGTCCATTGCCGCGCTGAATGCGCCTGACGCCGTGGTGGTTTCCGGTGACGAGGATGCGGTGGCGGCGGTCGAGCGGTGGTTCGGTGACCGCGGGCGCGAGACCTCGCGGTTGCGGATATCGATCGCCTCCCATTCCCACCGGATGGACCCGATCCTCGCCGAGTTCGCCGCTGTCGCATGGGAAGTGACCTACCTGCGTCCGCAGATTCCGCTGGTGTCGAATGTCTCCGGACGGATCGCCGGGGACGAGGTGCTGGAGCCCGACTACTGGGTTCAGCACATTCGCGCGACTGTGCAATTCGCCCGGGGCATGGACACTCTGGTGGACTGGGGTGCGCGGCGATTCCTGGAGATCGGCCCGGATGCGGTGCTGACGGCCATGGCCCAGCAGAACCTCCCGGCGGATGCGGCGGCGCAGTCGCTGGTGGTCGCCGCGGCGCGGCGGGGGCGCGGCGAGGTCGACCAGTTCCTGAACTGTCTGGCGCGCGCATACACCGCCGGTGCCGATGTCGATTGGGGGGTGTGCTTCGCCGGTCGCGCGGTCTCCCGGGTGTCGTTGCCCACCTAAGCTTTCCAGCGTCGTCGTTACTGGCTCGCACCCTCGCGCAGCACCGCCGGTGTCGAAGCCGCGGGCTTGAACGTGCTCGAACACCCCATGGTGGATGCGGTATTGCCCATGGCGGACGGGGGATTCGTCCTCACCGGGCGCCTGTCAGCGGTGTCGCAGCCCTGGTTGGCCGACCATGCCATCGGCGGGGTCATGGTGCTGCCGGGGACCGGGTTCGTGGAATTGGCGCTGTGCGCCGGTTCCGAGACCGGGTGCCCGGTGGTCGAAGAGCTGACATTGCAAGCGCCACTGGTATTTCCGTCGGACGTCGGTGTTCGTATCCAGGTCGTGGTCGGGGCCGGATCCCCGCAACGGCCCCTATCGATCTACTCCCGTGCCGAGCACGACCGCGACGGACAGTGGGTCCTGCACGCCCAAGGCCTGCTGGCCGACCCGGCCGAGGAGACCGTGCCCGACGCGGAGGCGTGGCCGCCTGCCGCGGCAACCGAAATCGGTGTGGCACAGGCATTCCTGACGCCCGACTACGACATGGGACCGGCCTTCCGGAACGTACGCGCGCTGTGGCGGCGCGGCGAGGAGGTGTTCGCGGACATCTCCCTCGATCCCGAGACCGGCGTGCACGGTGCAGGATTCGGGATTCATCCGGCCCTGCTGGATGCGGTCATTCAGGCCGGGCTGCTGGCCGGTGCGTTCGAGATCCCGGCGGGGCATGTCGTGTTGCCGTTCTCGTGGGAGTCGGTGTCGCTGTATGCGACCGAAGCATCGGCATTGCGGGCCCGGCTGACCGCCGACGGAGCGTCGGCGTCGCTGTGGGTAACCGACGAGAAGGGACAACCGGTGTTGTCCGGCACGGTGACGAGTCGGCCGATGCCACTCGGGCAGCTCGTTGCGGCGGGCGGCACGGCCGATCCGGTACTGGAACTCGTATGGTCCCCCATCGACCCGATAGACGTTGATGGACAAGGTGATTCGAGCATCGGCTGGTGGGATCGGCTGGCTCCGGACGCACCGGTACCCCCGGTGGTGGTGATCGAGGCCGGGTGCGGGTGGAGCGAGCACGCCGCTGTAGACGTGGTGGCCGCCACCCACGCCGAGGTCGCGCGGATTCTCGAGGTGGTGCAGACCTGGCTGGCCGGTGACCGGTTCTCCGCGAGCACCCTGGTGATCGCCACCCGTGGCGCGGTCACCCTGCCCGGCGCGGACGTCATCGACCTACCCGGGGCCGCCGTCTGGGGTCTGGTGCGGGCCGCGCAAGCGGAGGACCCGGGCCGGATCATCCTGGTGGACACGGATACTCGCGTCGATGAGCGCCTCGCGGCCCGAACCGCGGCCGTGGCCGAACCCCAACTGGTCGTGCGCGCCGGAATCGCGCACACCGCCAGGCTCGTCCGGCCCGTGGCCTCGTCCCCCCAGCCCGACACCGCCCCCGCCTTCGGCGCCGAAACGGTGCTGATCACCGGCGGCACAGGAGGTTTGGGCGCGGCCGTGGCACGGTACGTGGTCGCCGAGCACGGCGTGACCTCGGTGCTGCTGGTCAGCCGCAGCGGCCCGCGGGCCGACGGCGCGACGGCGCTGATCGCCGAACTCGAGCAACTCGGCGCGCATGCGCGGGCAATGGCCTGCGATGTCGGCGATGCCGCCGCGGTAGCCGCCCTCCTGGCCGACATACCATCGCAGCAGCCCTTGACCGGTGTCATCCATGCCGCGGGCGTACTCGACGACGGAACCATCGGATCACTCACCGCGCAGCGATTGGACGCGGTCCTGGCGCCGAAGGCCGACGCCGCCTGGTATCTGCACGAAGCGACCGCGCATCTGAATCTGGCTGCCTTCACGGTGTTTTCATCGGTGTCGGGCACCGTGGGCGGTCCCGGACAGGCCAACTACGCCGCCGCGAACATTTTCCTGGACGCCCTGGTCGCCCACCGCCGAGCCCAAGGGCTGGCCGGTCAGTCCCTGGCGTGGGGTCTGTGGGCGCGCTCCGGCGGCATGACCGGCGGGCTGGTCGCGGCCGACAGGGCCCGCATCGGTCGCGGCGGCTTCCTCGCCATGCCCGATGAGCAGGCGTTCACCGGCTGGCGCGCGGCACTCGCACGAGGCGCGGCCCATACGGTGATCGCCGCGGTGGACACCGCCGGACTCCGCTCCCAGGCCGACAGCGGACTACTGCCGCCGGTACTGCGGAACCTGGTCCCCGCCGCCAACCGTCGCCCCAGGACACCCCGCCAATCGGCAATCACCCCGGCGGCAGCGCCGGACCTGACCCAGCTGCTATCGGTCCTCGATACGGTCGTCACCCATTTCGCCGCCGTACTCGGTCACGACAGTGCGTCCACCATCGACCCCGACCACTCCTTCGCGGACCACGGTTTCGATTCCCTGGGCGCAGTCGAACTCCGCAACCGCCTGCAATCCGCCACCGCCCTGTCCCTCTCCCCCGCCATCGCCTTCAAACACCCGACCCCCACCACACTCGCCACCCACATCCACGAACAACTCGCCGAGCAGCGCCGAATCGCAACCCGCCTGGCCGCCATCGCAACCGGCTCGTCGAACGACACCGCGACCACCCCGAACCGTGAGGTCACCCCCCTCGTCCGCCGAGCCACAGAGCACGACATCGAAGACATCGTCCGAGTAATCGCCGAAGCCTTCGACGAGGACGACCCCATCGAGGAGTACCTCTTCCCCAATCCGGCAACGCGCCTGCGCCGTGCCTCCGACATGGTGCGCATCATGATCAAATACCGCTTCCTACCCGCCAACGGCGCCGCGGTAGCCACCGTCGACGACAAAATCGTCGCCGCCCTCCTCTGGTACCCCCCGCACTACCGCAATTCCCCCCTCCGAGAAATGATCTCCGGCCCCCTCCTCCTCAAAGCCATGGGCGCCCCCCCGAGGCATCCAAGTAGACGCCGCCCTGGCCCAAGTCTCCCCACCCCAACCCCACACCACCCTCGTCTACCTGGCCGCCACCCCCCACTGGCAACAAGCAGGCGTAGGCCTGACCCTCGCCCAATGGGCCATAGCCGAAGCCGACCAACAAGGCGCCACCGTAGGCGGCATCTGCAAAGACGCCAACATCCCCTTCTACGAAGCCTTCGGCGCCAAATTCGTCACCAAAACCAAACTGGGCCGCACCGGCCCCGAACTGAACTACCTACTCCGCCCAGCCACCACCCCACCCACCCCCTGACCGCTCCAAATTGCGAATCCCTATATGTGCGGTCTGTTTTCGGACGAGAATCGGGGACTTGGAAGAAACCCCAGGAGGGCACCATGATTCGCAAAATAGCGGCTACCGCAGCCATAGCCACCGCACTCATCGGCGCCAGCGCCGGTCTCGCACAAGCCGAAACCCCCGCCGCTGAAGCAGCCATCCAACCGGCCGTCGCCGTGCTACCGGTCCAGCCGGTCGCCGCGGGACAGACCCAATCCCTCGTCGGCCAGCAGGTCGGCACCGTCGTCGGAACGGTCATCGGCGTCGGCGTCGGCGCCGTCGCGGGCGGCGCCATCGCATGCGCGGCCACAGCACCCGTCTGCCCATTCGGCGCGGTCGTCGGTGTCAGCATCGGCACCGTCGCGGGCAGCGTCATCGGCGCTGGGCTGGGCGCCGGAGCCGGAGCCGCGATCGGCGCGCAGATCCCGGCCTAGAACACCCGCACCTCGAAACCGCGGACACCGGTCTCGCGACATCGACTGCAACCACTAGAGCCGCAGGTCATCGACCCGCGGCTCTATTGTTCGGTGAACCCGGCCGCGGTTGTCAGCGGCTCAGTCGCCTTGGAGTAGAAGCCGGAACGACGGATGAGCGGGCGTCAGGGGCCGCACGGCGCGAAAGTCCTTCTCGTCCAACGTCAAGATGTCATTGGTGAGGTAGCGCTCGGCGAGCACGACGGTGACCGCGTCTGCCAGGTCGAGCCGACGGCCGCGATACTGCTCGATGATCTTCCGCGCGACCCGCAGGTCGTCACGGTCGATCGGTGGCACGAGCACCGCACCCTCCTCGGCCGAGGTGAGCAGGTCATCGAGGACCAGATCGGCTGTGCGGCGGTCTTTTCCGAACCGCACGACGAGCAGATGATCGACCTCATCCAGCACGAGCGGCGAGACAACCGCAACCGAAGTGGAGAGGAATTCACGCGCCCGCTCGTGCAGTTCCGCGGCGCGGTCGTAAGCGGCGATGATGGCCGAGGTGTCGGCGATGAAGAAGCTCACTCGCCGAATGCCTCGCCCAGCAGCTCCTCACTACTGGCCGCGAACCCTGGATCACCGGAATCGAACGACGGCCACGGCCGAGTGCGCCGAACCTTGTGCGCCCGCAGCAATACGAGATCGATACCCTCCCGGATGAGGTCGGCCTCAGATCGCCCTGACGCCTCAGCGGCCTCCTTCAGACGAGCGGCCTGCTCGGGATCGAGATACACGCTGGTCTTGGCCTTCATGAACGTAGGGTACCGCGTAGGGCACCTGATCGTCACCGGTTCGCACACTGCCATGAATACAACAAAGACGCAGGTCATTGACCTGTGCCTTTGCCTTCCTGTGCGGTGCGAGAGCGACGGACGCGAAACCAATCCATCGAGCCCGGTGCGACGAATCAACCACGCACCTGGCGACCAATCGACCGGACGAGTTCCGACAAATCAACCACACCGATAGCGACGAATCAACCAGACGGAGAGCGACGAATCGACCAGCTGTGGATCGAGAACCAGTTATGATCAGGCATAAGGGCGACCGTAGTCAGGCGTTGACACTCGGCGAACGGAGCGGATGACCATGCAGACCCGACATGGACCAGTCATCCCCCGACGTGCCGAATCAGCGGTCGCCGACGCGCTGGCCGATACTCGCGTCGTCCTCGTCAATGGAGCACGGCAATGCGGCAAGAGCACTCTGGTCCGCCTCGTCGCGAAGGGCCGCGAAGCAGAATGGCGCGACCTCGACGTCACACTGACCAGGCAGGCCGCACTCAACGACCCGGACGGGTTCGTCGACTCGCCGAACCTGATGGTGGTGGACGAGATTCAGCGGGCACCCGAACTGCTGCTGGCGATCAAGGCGCAAGTCGACGCAGACGGCCGCCCGGGCCGATACCTGCTGACGGGCTCCGCGCGCGTACTCGGGCTGCGGGCGCTGCCGGACACCCTGGTCGGCCGGATGGAGACCATCGAGCTGTGGCCCTTTTCTCAAGGCGAGGTGGATGGCACGCCTGATGCTTTCATCGACGCGGTCTTCACACACCGAGACAAGTTGCGTCACACCACGACCGTGCCGCGAGCCGACTACGCCGAGCGGATAGTCCGCGGCGGTTTCCCCGAAGCCATCGCGCGGAGTACCGACAAGCGGCGCAGGGCGTTCTTCGATTCCTATGTCGGCGACTTGATCACCCGTGACATCCGCCAACTGTCGGAGATCGAGCGCACCTCCGAGATGCGCGCCCTCCTGCAACTGGTCGCAGCCCGGTCCGGTCAACTGCTCGCGAACACCTCGCTCAGCAGCGACCTGGCGCTCGGAGCCTCGACGGTCAAACGCTACTTGACGCTGCTCGAAGAGGTTTACCTCATCAAGCGAATACCGGCCTGGTCCAGAAACCTGAGCAACCGCGCAACGCGGATCCCGAAGGTAGCCTTCGTCGACTCCGGCATAGCCGCGAACCTACTCGGAGCCGACGCACGTAACCTCCTGCGCCCCAACGGTCCATTCGGTCCGCTACTGGAGGGGTTCGTACTGATGGAACTCGCACGCCAGCGCACCTGGTCCGCCGAAGACGTTCAGATGTACCACTACCGCACGAAGGACGGGGTCGAAGTCGATGCCGTTCTCGAGAACCGCCGCGGCGAAGTCGTCGCCATCGAAATCAAAGCCGCCTCCACAGTCGGACCGAACGACTTCCGCCACCTCCACCACCTCGCCGAACGCCTGGGCGACGACTTCCTCACCGGCATAGTGCTCCACACCGGCCAACAAACACTGCCCTTCGGACCCAAAATGCTCGCCATGCCCGTCAGCGCCCTCTGGGAAACCCCGAACCCCGAACACTGATCAGACCGAAAGGCCGCCAATCGGATTCACCGCGAAATCACCACATAGAGACAAAGAAGGCCCGACGTCGCCGTCGGGCCTTCCTTCAAGTGGAGCTAAGGGGACTCGAACCCCTGACCCCCACACTGCCAGTGTGGTGCGCTACCAGCTGCGCCATAGCCCCGGATGGTTGCTCTCGGGTGTCCGAGTGCGTGGATGAAGTTACACCATTGGGGGCGGGGGAGGGCAAATCGCGGGTGGGGGTGATGGTTGCTGGAGGGTGGCTGCTGGAGGGGCCGTGGGTGGGTGGGTGATCATGGTTGGTATGGCTGGGATTACGGGATCTGTGGGTTGGGGGCGGGTGGTGGGGGCGATTGCTGGGGTTGCGCTGTTCTTGGGGTGGACGGGGTGGGTGGTTGCGGCGGGGTGGGTTACGGGGTGGGATGTGGGGGTGTTGGGGTGGTTTGTGGAGCATCGGGGGGTGGGGTGGACCGGGGTGGCTAAGGGGATCACGTTTTTTGGGAATCCTCGGCATGCGACCGTGATTACGGTGGGGGTGGCGGGGGTGGTTTGGTGGCGGTTTCGGGATTATCGGCCTGCGGTGTTGGTGGGGGGCACCGTGTTGGGGGCGGCGGGGGTGAGTACGGTGACGAAAGCGCTGGTGGGGCGGGAGCGGCCGCCGGTGGGGACGCGGTTGGTGGTGGAGAGCAATATGTCTTATCCGTCGGGGCATGCGACTGCTACGGCGGCGCTGGTGGGGGTTGTGGTGTTGGTGTATCTCACTTCTCGGCCGGGGCGGGTGCGGGCCACTCTTGCGGTGGGAGCGGCCGTTGTGACCGTTGTTGTGATGTCGGTGACTCGGTTGTATTTGGGGGTGCATTGGCTCAGTGATGTGGTGGGGGGTGCGTTGCTGGGGACGGGGGTGGTGTTGATTGCGGGGGTGGTGCAGGTGTTTTGGTGGCCGGGGGCGATCTTGGAGGGGGCGGTGAGGGAGGGGGCCGACCAACCGGTTGGGCAGTGAGGGGGGTCGGGGGCGGGTGAAATCGAGACGTGCGCAGTGGAATCGCGCGCGTAGACTCGGCGGTGATTCGGAAGGTCCGGGGTGGGCGGATCGGGACGTGCCATCGGTTTGAAGGGATCTCGCGCAGTTGAGGCTGATCAATGGGCGTTACGAGCTTCGGGGGCTCGTGGGCCGCGGGGGGATGGCCGAGGTGTGGGACGCCTGGGATCGGCAGCTGCGGCGGCAGGTCGCTGTGAAGGTGCTGGATGCCGGGATCCTGCCGGTCGGGCAGTAGGATGAGCAGATCGCGCAGAAGCGGTTCCAGAACGAGGCGTATATCGCGGGCAAGATGAGCTGCGGGAATATCGTCACCGTGCACGACGCGGGGGTATTCGTCGAGAACGGGCGGCGATCGCCGTTCCTGGTCATGGAGTTCATTCACGGGCAGAATCTGCGCGAACACCTCAGGAACCGTGAGAACTGGGCGCTACCCGCACTTTTGCGCGTCCTGGACGATGCCTTCGCCGGACTCGTGTACGCGCATTCGAAGCAGGTCGTGCATCGGGACATCAAGCCCGAGAACATCATGATCTGCCGCGACGGCACCGCCAAGCTCACCGATTTCGGGATCGCCATCGAGCTGCGGGAGAACTTTCAACGCCTCACCCGCGAGCATCGCGCCCTGGGCGCCGAACAGTACGCGGCGCCCGAATACCTGAAGTACGGGCAGTGCACCAATCTCAGCGATGTCTACTCCCTCGCCGTGGTGTGCGCCGAAGTCCTCGAATGCGCGTATGCGCCCATGCCCATCCCGGGCCGGGTGAAAGCCGTCCTGGATCGCGCGCTCTCACCGCATCCGCAATTGCGCTACCCGTCGGCCGAGGAATTCCAGGACCAGTTCCGCGAGGCCATCGCCCAGGCCGAGACCCCGGTGCACCAGCCCGCGCCGGGCGGGCTGCCGCCGCGCCCCGCGCCCATGCCGACCGTCCGCATGACCCGCGCCGACCTCCCCATTCACGACCCAGAACCCCCGCCGCCCCCGCTGGCGTACGCGTCGACGAAGGATTTCTACCTGGAGCCGATGATCGGTACCCGCCAGCGTTTCCTGGCCGGACTGCATCACAACAGTCCCAGGCATATCGCCATTCTGCTCACCACCGCGGCCACGGCCGGGATGCTGCTGGGCGGACTGGCGTTCCTGGTGCTCACATGGGTGATGGTTCAGCTCGCGGAACTGTGGTGAGGTGCGGAAATGAATGATCGACCGACCGGCAGGGCCTGGCAGCTGTATGTGCATCCGGGCTCTCGGGCATCGCATTGGCTGCGGATCGCGTGGAAGGTCGGCCTGGGATTCTTCCTCGGCACCCTGGTCCTGCTCACCTTCGCCGTGCTGACCTGAGGCCCGCCGAATGCGCACCGTCTGCCTCAACTGCCTCACCGAATTCCGCTTCGACCGCGACCGCGACCGCTGGTACACCGTCATCCGCCAGCGCAATGGCGGCTACGCCAAGCAGATCGAAACCTATTTCGACAAACTGAATCTGCGCTGCCCCAAGGGCTGCGATATCGACCCGGTGACGCTCGACCACCCGACGAAGGTCATCGGGTTCGTCGGCGAATCGGCCTCGTCGAAAAGCCATCTCATCGTGTCGATGATCCATTCCATGATGAACGACCCGCATCTCGCCGGACGGTATTCGTTCATCGTCTCTCCCAAATCGGCCAGCCTGTGGACCTCCCTGGAGGCCCGTTTGCTGAACCGTCGCGCGCTCGACGCCACCGGTCCGCGCCGGGTGACGGTCGCGCAGACGCAAACCGTCCGCCCCAATGGCATCGCCGTGCCGCAGCAGCACCAGGCCCAATCCCAGGGCCACGCCTGGGCCGGATTGGAGCAGCGCAAACCGCTGGTGGTGACCGTCTATTCGCTCCAGTCCACCCGCGCGGTGAACCTCGCCTTCGTGGACGTGGCGGGCGAGGACATTACCGACGGCGCGGTCGCCGCCCGCGTCAGCCCGCATCTGGCGGTCGCGGATTTCCTGTGGTTCGTGGTGCCCTCGACACTGAACAAGCAGTACCTCGCCTATATGCAGCAGTACGCCGAACCGGAGGTGCAGGAGAGCCTGCGCAATGCCGTCGAGCATTCGCAGACCATCGGCCGCACCAATCTCATGATCGATCAGATCGCCAAACTGTGGCGCGCCGCCAACAGCTATCCCGAACGCCTGCCCATCGAACCGCCGCGCGTGCACGTGTCGACCATTATCGCCAAGTCCGATCTGCTCTCGCTCATCGATCTGCCCGAGGTGAGATCGGTTGCGCCGCCGTCCACCTGGGCCGACAGCCCGATCAGCGCGAACGGCTCCGGCAACGCCTACGATCCGCCGCTCATCATGGATCGCTCCCAGGCCACGAAGAACCTGGTGCGCAAGCCCTTTCCGCTCGTCGACACCACCTTGTCCATCCACTTCCCGTGGAACATGTACTTCCCGGTCTCCGCGGTCGGCTGCGGAAAGCGCGATGACGGAACGTATCCCGTTTTCAAGCCCTACGGCGCGGCCGACCCGGTGATCTACATGCTGGAGATGATCGACGAACTCAAGGCGCACCGATGACCGGATTCCCGCAGCTGCTGTGCGGCTGGGCGTTCGTCAACCTGGAATCCTCGGGTGCGGGAGTAGGAGTGGTGGCGCGGTCCGGAAACTGGCCTGCCGCACTGGGATTCACCTCGCGTGAACTCGGCGCGCTGGTCGGCCCGCCCCTGGGCGAGCAGACCGCCGACAGCTTCGCCCTGGAATTCGCCCTCGCCAACGGGGTCGCGGTGGCCGGACTGAAGACGCCCTCCACCGCCCGCCCCGGCACCTGCGTGACGCATCTGATCGCGGGTGAGCCCGGAACACTCGATGGCGCAACGGCTTTGATGCTCCACGAGACCGGCGGCTTCCGCACCGCGCTCGACGACTCCCTCTCCCCCACCGAACACTGGCAGCCTGCCACGCCCCCCGACGGCGACACCTGCGCGGCCACCGCCGACGCCATGCTCGCCCAGCCGTGGCTACCCACGCTCATCGGCGCGGCGCTCGCCTATCTCGCCGGTCAGGGCCCGGCCATCGCCCTGCATGTCGAGCACACCGATGACGCCGTCACCATGCTGAAGGCGCTCTACGGCATCCTGCCGCGAAACACCCTGCGCGAGTTGACCTTCGCCACCAGTGAGCCGTACTCCCCCGAGACTCCCGCGATCGCCGCCGTGCGCGGCGGCGACGCCGTCCCGCCGCCGGATCGCCATCTCATCGCGCCGGACAGCGCCGCCGACGGCAACGACACCTATCCGGCCCTCGGCCGCGCCATCGTGGAGCACCGCCGCGCCGGAATCGTCCTGCCCGACCAGCTCGCCACCGTGCACCAGATCCGCGACTGGTGCTATCACCAGCATCTGCGCACCGTCGACCCGATGCTGCTCGACGACGCCCAGCTCACCCAGGTCCTCACCGATCCCGATCTCACCGCGGACTGGTTCACCGACGACCTCGTCGCCCGCCGCGCCATCGGCCTGGCCCTCGAACGCCCCGGTGTCGCACGGGCATTGGCGGAACTCGACCACTACCCGAGTACGCGCGCCCATTTCGAACAGGCCCTGACCGAGCACATCACGGCCGATACCCGGGACCGCGCCCGCGCCACCCAGGTCGCCGAGCAACTCGGTTTCGATCTCACCGCCGTGGCGGTCGCCGTCGCCTGGCAGCGCCTGGACACCGGCACGCTGTCGGCGACCGACGCCGAGGCCATCTGGCCGCGGCTGCACCAGGATTGGACCACCGGTGACGCCCAGGAGCGCGACCGGCTCATCCGGCATCTGCAACGGCAGCGGGCGCTGCGCGATCTCGCCATCGGCACGCACGACCGCTTCCTGGTCTACGAGACCATCCGCGCCGAGATCAATGATCCGGCCGTGCACGCCGCGAGCAGCCGCCTGCTGCACACGGCCATGTACAGCAAGCTGCCCATCCTCGCCCAGTTCATGGTCAATGTCTCCGGCGTGGCACGGGATCGCTATGTGCTGGAACAACTTCTGGCCTGCGCCCCCAACGAGCGCCTGCCCGCCCTGCTCGCCGAATGCGCGCGCTACCCCGCCGTCGACGCCGCCGAGCTGCTCAAGGCGCTCACCCTGACCCGCGCCGAACCCGAGGAGCTGGTGGCGGCGCTACGCCCCGCCTGGACGACCCTGCGCGCCTTCCTGAACCTACCGCAGCCCATCGAAGCGCTCGCCGTCCTCGACGCCACCGCCGATCCGGACGGCCAGGCCGACCGCTCCGGCCGATTCCGCCTGTCCCGCACCCCCTTCCAGCGATCCCGTCGCGCCGCCTGGACCCGCGCCGAAGTCTCCGCCGTCTTCCACACCGCCGCCACCGATCCGGGCGCGGTCGAAGAGCACTTCGAACTCCTCCGCGCCGCAATGGATTCCGATATCGACTTCGTCGCCACCTGTATGGCCGACCACTCACACGCCCCCACCGGCCCGGCGGTCCTGCACCAGGTCCTGGCCTGCACCCCCCGCAATCGCCTCGCCCCCCTCCTCGCCGCGGCCGCCCGGCACCGCGATATCGACCCCTTCGCCCTCCTCGAGGCCACCGCCGCCCTGGACCTGGACCCGGCCGACCTGACCTCCGCCCTCGAACCCGCCTGGCCCCACCTCCGCACCCGCCTCGACCTCCCCCGCCGCATCGCCACCCTCGTGGTCCTCGACCCCGCCGCCGCCGAACCCACGCCTCTCAAACCCCTCGAGTCACGCACCAATACCCGCCGCCGCGCCCAGTTCTGGCGCTGATCACCCGAAAAGCCTGGGCGCCGAAGGATTCGACGCCCAGGCTTATGGCCGCACTCCTTGAACTCCCCGCGCAGGGCTCAGCGCGGGGTGACGGTCGTGGGCAGGCTCGCGAAGCCGCGGTTGTTGGAGGCGTGGATGCGCACCAGCTCGTCGCCGTCGACGTCGTAATCGGAAACGGCGGCCGCGATCTCGCCCAATGCGATCCGCAATTCCAGCAGCGCCAGATTCGACCCGAGGCAGTGGTGCCGACCGCTGCCGAAGACCAGCGAGGCCCCGGTGTCGCGATCCAGATCGAAGGTATCCGGCTCGGCGAAGACCTCCGGATCGCGATTGGCCGACCCGGGCAGCAGCAGCATGCGCGAACCCGCCGGAATGGTGACGCCGTGCAGTTCCACCTCCGCGGTGGTGGTGCGCAACGCCGTCTGCGTGGACGGATCCCAGCGCATGGCCTCGGCAATCCAGTCGTCGATGCGCCCGCCCAGCGCCTGCCGCCGCGCGTCCGGATGCAGCCAGCCCGCATGCCAGGCATTTCCGAAGGTGAGCATGGCGGTTTCGATGCCCGCGCCGACCAGCAGGATCACCACGCCCACGACCTCCTCGGGCATCAGCCGATCCGGCCCGTCGGCCGCGCCGAGCAGCCCGGACAGCAGATCGTCCTGCGGCCGCTGGGCGCGCTCGATGGTGAGCTCGGTGTAGTACCCGACCAGCGCGCCGATGGCGGCCATGGCCTCGGGCCGCAGATCGGTGGACTCCTCCTCGGTGTACATGATCTCCATGCCGAGCTTGCGGATCATGTCCCGGTCGGCCGCGGGCACCCCGACCAGTTCCGAGATCACCTCGGTCGGGAACGGCCCGGCGAAATCGGCCATGAGACCGAAGCTGCCGCGCGCCAGCAAGGGTTCCAGCAGCCCCTGGGCGATCTCGCGCAGCCGCGGCGCCAGCGACTGCACCCGGTGCGCGGTGAACGCCCGCGTGACCAGCCCGCGCAGCCGGGTGTACTTGGGCAGATCCATGGCGACGAAGGAGAAGAACCGCTCGGCCTGCGGCCCCCAGAAGGCGGGCTCCATCCGAATGCCGTTCACGCTGGAGTACCGCTCGGAGTCCCGGAGCGCGGCCAATACGTCCGCATGTCGTGACAGCGCCCAGAAATCGTCGGTCTCGTTCCGGTAGACCGGGGCCTCGTTCCGCAACCTGGCATAGTACGGGTACGGATCGGCGTGCACTTGGAAATCGTACGGGCTATAGCTCAACTGCATGACAGGCCTTCCAGGACGTGCATTGAGGACCGGATCCGGCAGCGGCCCCCCGCTACCGGTTCGCAACTCGGGCTGACATGATGAAACAGTAGTCGAGATGGATTGGGGGCGTTGTGAACTCGGATTCAGCGGCAGCGCGGGTGGATACCACCAAACCACATCAGGCCCGGCGCTACGACTATTGACTGGGCGGTAAGGACAATTATCCGGCCGACCGGGAATCGGCGGACGCGGTGGCCGAGGCATTCCCCACCGTGCGGCTGGCCGCGGTGGAGAACCGCAATTTCCTGCGGCGCGTGACAGGCTATCTCGCCCGTGAGGCGGGTATTCGCCAATTCCTGGATATCGGCACCGGGCTGCCCACGGCGGGCAATGTGCACGAGATCGCCCAGCAGATCGCGCCGGAATCGCACATCGTCTACGTGGACAACGATCCGATCGTGCTGCTGCACGCGCGGGAATTGCTGGCCAGCTCGACGGAAGGCGCGACCACCTATCTGGATGCCGATCTGCGCGATCCGCAGCGCATTCTCACCCATCCGGATCTGCTGGCCACCCTCGATCTCACGCAGCCGGTGGCGCTCATGCTCGTCGCGGTCATGCATTTCATCACCGATGATCAGCGGCCGTACGACATCGTGCGCACGCTGTGCGAGGCCCTGCCCGCGGGCAGCTATCTGGTCATGTCGCACGCGACCAACGACTACCTCGAGGAAGAGGACGTCGAGAAGACCGCCGAGGCCAATCAGCGCAGCGGCGTGCCCTTCCAGCTCCGCTCGGGCGCCGAATTCGCCAAATTCTTCGAAGGCTTCGAGTTCGTGCCGCCGGGCATTACGGCGGTCACGGAATGGCGGCCGGAGGAATGGCGCGCGCATCCCCGCGCCGCCGCCGTCTCCATGCTCGGGGCGGTCGCGCATCTGCCGTGAGCGTCAGCGGTCGCGTTGCACGACGCTGTCGGCCAGCTCCATCAGATCGTGCGCGCCGCGATATCCGGCAATGCACGCCTTGGCGGCGCGCACATGCCGCGCGGATTCGGTGCGCGCCCAATCCCGCCCGCCCGCGCGGGCAATGAGATCGGCGGCATGCGCCAGGGCCGGGCCGTCCAGCGGTTCGCCCGAGCAGTACAGATCCGCGAACTCGCGACCGGCGGCGGTCGGCGATTCCAGCGCCGCCACCACGGGCAGACTCCGCTTGTGCCGCAGCAGATCACTGCCCGCCGGTTTGCCGGTGCGGGCGGGATCGCCCCAGATCCCCATGAGATCGTCGACCAGTTGGAAGGCGATGCCGAGTTCGCGGCCGAACCGATCCATGGCCTCGACCATATCGGCGGGTGCGGCCGCGGCCAGCGCGCCCAGCGCACAGGCGCACCCGAGCAGCGCGCTTCCCTTGTGCCGCAAGGTTTGCAGGCATTCCTGCAGCGTGACATCGTCGCTGGTCTCGAAGACGCAGTCGTGATGCTGGCCCAGGCACAGCTCGATGACGGCGTCCTCGAGCCGCGCGATACCGGACAGCGCCGCCACGGGTGCAGCGGCCAAAGTCCAGATGGCCAGTCCGTGCAGGGCGTCCCCGGCCAGGATGGCGTCCTCGACGGCCCACACCCGCCAGACCGTCGGACGCCCGCGCAGCACGGTGTCGCCGTCCATGACGTCATCGTGGATGAGCGTGAAATTGTGCACCAACTCGACCGCCGCGGCGCCGTGCAGGACGACCTCCGGCGGGCATCCGGCGGCGCGCGCGGCGGCCAGGACCAGCGCGGGGCGCAAGCCCTTCCCCGGCTCGGCGGTCACCGCGATGCCGTGTGGATCCCGCCAGCCCAGGTGATAGCCCGCCATGAGCGCCAGCTCATCGGGCAGCGTGTCGACCGCCGCGCGTAGCAGCGGCTGGGTCAGCTGCTGGGCCCGGGCCATGATCTGCTCCGCCCGGGATCCCGCCGATCGCCCGTTGCCCGTGTGGTTCCCGCCCTCCCATGGCATGCCGAATGCGGGCTCGGCCGCTGCCGACGAACTCATGACCAACCTCCAGTGACTCGCGGACTCCAGTGCTCTCGGTCGATGACTCAGGACAATGCGGCTCCCGGCCGCGACCGGATGCCCGCCGCGGCGGCGAGCACACTGACGAAGGGGCCGGTGGGGCCGGTGCACAGCGACTTCGAATGCCGTTCCCGCAGTGCGGTTTCGGCATAGCGGCCGGTGCGGTCGAACCAGGCCAGATGGCCGGACATCAGGTCCTGCATGCGTCCGGCGTAGGCGAGTATCGCCACGCGCTCCGCCGCCGACAGGTCATGATCGGCAAAGAACACCGGAAGCTGTTCGCCCACAAGGTGTTCGAACTGACGCAGGTCCGCGAGCCAGCCCGGCAGTTCCGCACACACCTCGCCGAAATGCGGGTTGGCGTGGGCGGTGTAGGGCATCCGCACACCGGTCGCGGCCAGCGGCCCCGCTTCGCGGTCGTAGGAGAACAGGTCGTTGCGCAGATGCACAGCGTCGGAGAAGGTGTCCAGCAGCACCCGCAGCGGCCGCTCATCGGCGAGTCGATCGGGAACCTCTGCCCCGCAGGCGTATTCGACCAGGTTCGCGGACCACGGCGCACCGCCCACCCGCCGCCGCATCTCGATGCATTCGATCGGGTTGGCCACCCGCTCGCGCGCGATATTGTCCAGCTCCCAGAGGGATTCGACCATGAGATTGTGGGTGCTGAGTCGCATGCGCCGCCGCCAGTCCGGTGACATGTGCACGATGGTGCGCACCCAGCAATCGGCCAGCCCGGCTTCCGCGGGGTTGCCGGGTTCGGGAGCGGCACAACCCGGTTCGGCCATGAACAGCTCGAGGCGCTCCAGATGGCGCACGGCCTCGGCCCGGCGGCCGGTGTTCTTGAACTTGGCGAGGAAGTCGTCGTCGAAGAACAGCACCCACATGTACCACTCGGTAATGAGCGCGAGCGCCTCGGCATCGCAGTCCGGATGGGTGTAGGCGCACAGCAGCGCGATTTCCATCCGATCCAATCGGTCGGCATCCCAGACCAGCTCACCGCTGGGTCCTGGTTCGTCGAGAATCCCCACGTCCTTCGCCCAGGCCGCCGCATGCGCGCGGGCGTGGTCCAGATGCGGATTGCGGCGGGCGGGATGCGGGAGGTAGAAGTCGGGCAAATGGAAGGGCTGCATGGGTGCCCTCTCGCTGGAGACGTGGAATTCGCGTGGCGTACAACAACGTGATCAGCGTCACACCAATGGTAAAGGCCCATTGGCCGATAGCCAACACCTCGCAATCGCCTACGACCGACCGGTACCTTCGGCGCGACCCATTCGGCCCGGCGCGCGATAGCCTGGGGCACGACATCCGCACCCATCGCAGGAGGCTCGCCCATGCCCAGTTCCGACCTCGATCGCGCCGCGATCCTGAAGCGCGTCGCCGCACGCGGCCAGGTCCGCGCCATCGTCGCGGGCGGCGGCACCGGTGGGCACACCTACCCGGCCGTATCGGCGGTGCGGGCGCTGCGCGATCTGGTGGACGAGGCGGGTGCGACGGCCGAGGTGCTGTGGGTCGGCACCCCGGACAGCCTGGAACAGCGGGTGGCCGCGGAGAACGACATCGCCTTCAGCGGTATCAAAGCGGGCAAGCTGCGCCGCGATCGCAATCCGCTCAAGATGCTCAATGCCGCCAATGCCAAAGACGCGCTGCGTGTTCCGATGAGCGTGGTCGAGGCGCAGGGCCTGGTGCGGCGGTATCGCCCCGATGCCGTGCTGTGCACCGGCGGCTATGTCTGCGCGCCCATCGGCATGGCCGCCGCGCTGCGCCGCCGCCCGCTGCTCATTCACGAGCAGACCACCGGGCTCGGCAAGGCCAATCAGCTGCTGGACCGCATGGCGAACCGCATTGTGCTCAGCGCCGCCGCCTCCCTGGACCTGCTGCCCGCCAAGCTGCGCGCCCGCGCCACCGTGACCGGCAATCCGATCCGCCCCGCGCTCACCGCGGGTGATCCGAAAGCGGCTGTCCCAGCACTGGATTGGCCCGGCTACTCTCCCGATCTCCCGCTGGTCTACGTGACCGGCGGGGCCCAGGGCGCGGTCCAGATCAACAATCTCGTGGGTGAACTACTGCCGGAACTGCTGACCGTCGCCAATGTGATCCACCAGTGCGGCCGCAACAACTACGACGCGGTCAGCCGGGCCGCCGCGGGCCTGCCCGAAGAACTGCGCGGGCGCTACCTCGTGCGGGACTTCCTCGGCGCCGAACTGCCCGATGTGCTGGCCCTCACCGATGTCGTCGCATCCCGTTCCGGCGCGGGCACTCTCGCCGAGCTCACCACCCTCGGCAAGCCCTCGGTCCTCATTCCCTACCCGCACTCGGTCGGCGGCGAGCAGACCCGCAATGCCCGCATCCTGGCCGAGGCGGGCGGGGCCCGCGCCCTGGTGGACGACGACGCCACCGCGGCCAATCTGCGCACCGCACTGTTCGAACTGCTCACCGATCCGGCCGCGCGCCAATCGGTTTCGGAGGCTGCGCGCGCCATGGGTCATCCGCAGGCGGCCGAGGAACTCGCGCTCAATGTCCTGGATCTGGCGGTGCGCTGACGCGCCGGTACGCGGGTCTCAGCCGCCGATGACGAGGCAGGTGCTGGTGGCGGTGGCCAGCAGCACCTGCCTCGTCGGCATCGCGAATATCGCCCTCGGCGAAGGCGACTCGCTTACCGGGCTTGGTGACCCAACCATGGGCGAAGAACTCGCCGGTCTGCGCGGTGATGGGCCGCAGGTAGTTGATTTTGATCTCGACCGAGGTGTAGCCGACGCCCGCGGACAGCGTGGTCTGCACCGCGCAGCCGATGACGGAATCCAGCAGGGTGCAGGCGGTTCCGCCGTGCACGGTGCCGATCGGGTTGTACATGGATTCGTCCGGGGTGCAGCCGAATACGACGTCGCCGGTCTCGACGCTCACGGGCCGCATGCCGAACAGACCCGCGATGGGCGCGCCCGGGATCCGCCCCTCCAGCATGCCGGTGAGGTACTCCAGACCGGTCATCCCGCTCGCCAGCGCCTCCAGACCGATCTTGGGGTCGTACCAGGTCACGGTCTTGGTGCGCGGTTCACCCCAGGCGGCGGGCGCGTCGAAAGTCGTCATATCGATCACCATAACCAACTGAGTTCACATTGTGAATCCAGATAGAATGGTCGCATGGCACGGAACTGTTCGGTGGCGGCCACGCTCGCGGTGGTCGGGGAGCAATGGGCGCTGCTCGCCCTGCGCGAGGTCTTCCTGGGTGTGCGCCGTTTCGATGCGATCCAGGAGGCCACGGGTGCGCCGCGCGCGGTGCTCGTCAAGCGGCTGAAGAGTTTGGTCGATGCGGGCGTGCTGGAACGGCGCGACTATCGCGAACCCGGCGCGCGGACCCGGCAGGAGTACCGGCTCACCGAGGCCGGGCGAGAACTACAGCCAGTGCTGACCGCGCTCATGCAATGGGGCGACAAGCACCTGGCCGGACCGGACGGTCCGCCGTTGGCGGCCACCCACGCCAAGTGTGGCGCTCCGGTGCGCGCCACGCTGTGCTGCGCCAATGGACATCACCTGGCCGACACCGGTCGCGAACTCACCGCGACCCCTTATCAACGCGTCGGGGCGGGTTGACGGTTCCCACCTCGACGGTGACATTTCCGACCAGCGCGCGCTTCGGATCGGAGGTAGTGTCGGGGGTGTCAGCAAAATCTCGGCTATTCCGAGAGATTGGAGATGTGCCATGCAAATCCAGGTCTTCGCCGACAAGCACATCGGCGGCGGCGCGGCACTCATCGAGCAGGCCCAGGACGCCATCGGATCCATCCTCGACCGCTTCGACGACCAGCTCACCCGGGTCGAAGCCCACATCACCGACGTGAACGGACACAAGGGCGGATCGGAGGACAAGAAGTGCAACCTCGAAGCGCGCATCAAGGGCCAGCCCCCGGTCGCGACCAACCACAAGGCCCCGACCGCCGAGGAAGCCTATCTCGGCGCCGCGGAGAGCATGGCCCATCTACTGGACAGCCGCTTCGGGCGGCTGCACCACACCAAGGGCGGCGAGTCCATCCGCTATCTGCACGCGGATTAGCTCTTGGGCCGCAAGCTCATTCGTGAGCGGCGTCGGCCCGGAGGTACTCGAGAATGGCGAGCACCCGGCGGTTGTGGGCGGCGCCGGGTGGGAGCTCGAGTTTGGTGAAGATCGCGTTGATGTGTTTCTCCACTGCGCTGCGGGTGATGAAGAGTTCGTCGCAGATGGCGGTGTTGCTGTGGCCTTGGGCCATCAGCGTCAACACTTCTCGTTCTCGCGCCGTGAGGCGGTGCAGGGGTGATTCGGCGCGGCTGTGGAGCAGCAGTTGGCGCACCACTTCGGGATCGAACGCGGTGCCGCCGGACGCGACTCGCTCCACGGCATCGAGAAAAGTGGCGATGGCCGATGCTCGGTCCTTGAGCAGGTAGCCGATTCCGCCGGTGCCGGTGAGGAATTCGCTGGCGTAGCGGCGTTCGATGTACTGGGAGAGCACGAGAACCGCCACACCGGGCCAGGTCCGGCGGATTTCGAGGGCGGCGCGGATGCCCTCGTCGATATGGTCCGGTGGCATGCGCACGTCGGCGATGACCAGGTCCGGCTGCCGATCCCGCACGGCGGCAAGCAGTTCGGTGGCGGTGCCGACCGAATCGACGATCTCGTGGCCCTCGGCGGTGAGCAGTCCGGCAAGGCTCTCGCGCAGCAGGGCGGAATCGTCGGCCAGGGTTATGCGCACGGCACCTCCACTCGAATGATCGTCGGACCCCCGGCGGGACTGTCGACCGACAGCGTGCCGTCGAGTGCGGTAATGCGCGAGGCGATTCCGGACAGGCCGGTACCGGTCGGGTCCGCCCCGCCGCGGCCATTGTCGCGCACCAGCAGGCGCAGCCTGCCCTCCGCCTCGCTGACGGTGATGTCGATGCGTTGCGCGGCCGCGTATTTGATCACATTGGTGACCGCCTCACTGGCGGTGAAGTAGCACGCGGACTCCACCAGCCGCGGCGGGCGGCCGGGCATCCGGTAGTCGAGATGCGTGGGCACCGGCGTGCGATCGGCCAGCGCCTCCAGCGCACTGCGCAGCCCGTCGCGGGCCAGCATGACCGGATAGATCCGCCACGACACCTCGCGCAGATCGGCCAGGATATGGCCGGTTTCGGCAATGGCGCGACGGCGCAGCTCGGCCTGCCCCGCCGGATCGGTCTCGCGTTCGGCGCGGCCGAGCAGGATCGACAGGGCAACCACCCGCTGCTGCACGCCGTCGTGGATATCGCGTTCGATGCGGCGGCGTTTCTCGTCGATGGCGTCGATGACATCGGCCCGGGTCGCGGTGAGCTGCACGACGCGCTGTTCCAGCACGTCGGATCCCGGCCGCGCGAACAACTTCCACAGCCGGATCTCCAGGCTCAGCACACCGAACAGTCCCTGGACGGCCAGATAGCCGAGCACCACACCGGGCGCGGCCAGCACCGCGACCGTCGTCCAGGTCACCCGGCCGGGTTCGGGAGCGTCGAAGACCGGTACCGCGCCGCCGGTCGCGGCGCCGATGACGATTCCCGCGACCACCACCGCACCCGCTCCGATGAGCGCCGCGATGATCGCGGTCAGCACGCCCAGCATGGCCCGGATGGCCAGGTACGCCGCGGCGCGATGACCGGTCGGCCCGGCGGGCAGCTCCACGCCGTACCAGGTCCGCAGACGCCGCCCCGCGAAGGATGTCGCGGCGCGCACCGGTCGCGGTGAGAACGGGCTCGCGGCCACCGCCGCGAGCTCGAGGGGCACCGTCAGCACGCCGAGCGACAACCCCATCGTGACGGCCACCGCGCGCCGGGCGATCCTGGGTCGGGAGCCGGTGCCGCGCATCATCGTCCGATTCTCTCCTGCCTGGTCAGGACGCCGGGCCGCAGCCGCCGCACCACGAAGATCGCCGCCGCGATCACCACGACCAGGATGACCAGTTTCTGCAGCACATCCGAATAACGCTGCACCTGCGACCAGTTCTCCCCCAGCTGATAGCCCGCGAGCACGAACACGGAGTTCCAGGTCAGGCTGCCCGCGGTGGTGAGCAGGGTGAACCTGATCACGCCCATGCGCTCGATGCCCGCCGGAATCGAGATGACGCTGCGGAAGATCGGGATCATCCGGCCGAGAAACACCGCCTTGGCGCCGTGCTTGGCAAACCATGCCTCGGCGCGGTCCATATCCGAGACCCGCAGCAGCGGCACCCGCGCCACAATGCCGCGCAAACGCTCGCGGCCGAGCAGCGCGCCGAGCCCGTACAGCGCCAGCGCACCGGCCACCGAACCGACGGTGGTCCACAGCAGCACCTCGGCGAGGCTGAATCGGCCGCGGCTGGCGGTGAACCCGGCCAGCGGGAGGATCACCTCGCTCGGCAGCGGCGGGAAGAGGTTCTCCAGGGCAATGGCGAGGCCCGCGCCCGCCCCGCCCAGCCGTTCCATCAAATCGGCCGCCCACCCGGCGATGCCGTCGAGCTCGCTCACGGCCGAATCCGTTGTCGTATCCATGATTTCGACGCTATGGAGACCGCCGACGCCGAACCATGCGGTCAGCCACCCGGTTCACCGGGTGCGACCGCACCGCCCGGGGTGGGGTTTTCCGCAGGTCGATGCTGCGTGCAACCTCATCGCCGGGCAGCGCGCCGCCTCGTAGCGTCGAAGTCCATGCGGAACACACTTGTCCGAACCCTTGCGCTGGGCTGCGCGGCGCTCACCGCGGACGTGGTCTCGACCACACAGACGCTGGCAACTCCACGGGACGATGTACTCGACGCTGTCGTGCACCGAGCAGCCGCCACCGCGGGCGCGGATGTGCTGCTGCCCGTATCGGATGCGGCGGGCGCGCAGCTGTGGTCGGCCCGCGGCACCGGCCTCGATCAGCCCGGCGGGGAGGGCGCGGACAGCCGGTTCCGGATCGGGAGCGTCACCAAGACATTCGTCGCGACGGTGGTGCTGCAACTGGTGGACGAGGGCCGCGTCGGGCTCGACGACCCGATCGACGAGCACCTGCCGTCCGTGGTGCCCGGCGGGCAACGGATCACCGTGCGGCAGCTGCTCAACCACACCAGCGGACTCTACGACTACATGAAGGAGCCCGGCATGTCGACGAATCGGTGGCGCGGCGACGACCGACTGCTCGGCAATCACCCGGATCAGTTGCTCGACAACGCATTCCGGCACGAACCCTATTTCGCACCGGGCGCGGGATTCCGCTACTCCAATACCAACTACATCGTGCTGGGCACGCTCGTCGAACGGCTGACCGGCAACGCCTACGGCGACGAGATCGCCCGCCGCATCCTCCGGCCCCTCGGTCTGGCGCACACCCTGGCGCCAGGCCAGGACGCCGGTATCCCCGCACCCGCCCTGCGCGCCGAGCGCACCCTGGACGACGGCGTCACGGTCGAGGTGACCGAGCAGAACCCGTCCCTGGATTGGGCCGCCGGGGAAATGATCTCCACCACCGGCGATCTCGATGTCTTCCTGAACGCGCTGCTGTCCGGAAAGCTCACCAGCCCCGGCGCACTCTCCGAGATGACGCGCACCGTGCCGATGGGCCAGGGCTTCCACTACGGACTCGGCATCCAGCGCTTCGACCCGCCCTGCGGCGGCCCGCTCTGGGGGCACAGCGGCGAGTTGCTCGGCTATCTCACCTACGCCTACCGCTCCCCCGCCGGGCGCACCATGACCATGGCCATCGCCTCGGCTCCATCCGACGATCTGCCGACCCTGTACGCCACGACCGCGGCGGCCTTCTGCGCGAGCTGACTGGCCCGGGACTCAGGCCCCGCCGACCGCCAGCAGGTGGAAGGTGGTGCGTCCGGCCTGTCCGAAGTTGTTGTCCGCCACGACGATCAGCGATCGGGAACCGTCCGCCAGCGTCGGCCCCCAGGTCATGCCTTCCACGCACTGCGGGTCGATGCCCGCGGCCCGGAAATCGAATACGAGGCGCTTGCTCATGGGCACGGCATCGGCCGGGGCCGACGCCAGCCCGGTGACCGGAGTGGCTCCCGCGGTGGAGGATTCGAAGATGCGGGCGGTGAAGCCCAGCACCGGGACCAGACTGCGCTCGAGGGTGAGATACCGGTCGCCGCCGACGGCGAGCACCTCGGAAACCCCGGTGGTGGACGGAATCTCACCGAGCGCGACCTTGCTCACCGGATAGATGTACTCCGCCAACGCAGTCCCGCTGCCGCGCTGGATCCGCACCAGGCGCGACCGGCTCTCCGCATCCATGGCGGCCGCCGGTCCGTCCTGCACGAGGGCGTTCTCGCTCACCGCGACCACGGTCGAACCGCCATCGGCCAGATCCATGCTCTCGAAGCCGAGATTGTCCCGAATTCCCGAAACCTGTTGTCCGGCGGCATCGGAGGCAGGTGTGTACGCGTTCGGCACCGGCACCTCGCGGACGAACGCGCCGTCGAGGGTCGCCTCCCGGATGAACCCGGGCTGCCCGGACTTGGCCTCGCCTTCACTGGTGTAGACGAACCCCTGATGATCCGGCGTCCACCGGATCGCCTCCGGATCGAGCGTCCGCGCCGCGTACGGCGACCCGTCCTTGTCGAGAAGCTCGATGAGACTGCGGAATTCGGGCACCCCGAGCCGCCCGTCCTCCCGGACCGGAATATTCAGCGTGTACGCCCGCGCCGGGCCGTTCTCGCCCCGGTTGTCACTGATGGCCAGATAGGCGTCCCCATCCGCCCAGTAGTCGATCCCCGACAGCCCGCCCACGCGATGCCCGCCGAAGGTGAGATCGTCCGCGAAGGTGATCTGATCCAGATGCCGGACGGCCAGCGCCCCATCCGGGTCCGCCTCCTCGGCCCGCGCCGCAGCGCCGGTGGCACCGGCCGCGCATAGAACTGCCGCGAGCGCCACGGTGGTGGCACGGAGGGTTCGCATCGGTCGGGGACCGCCTTTCCGCCTTGATAGCCGGACCCCGATGTGACGCAGGCCCCTCACGTTCCTACCAGGTCGGCGTGAAAGGTTCACCCCGCACGATCGAGCGGTATGCGTCCCCGGCCCGCTCCGGCAAAGAACTCAGGGCAGTAGGCCGAGGCGTCGGGCGCGGACGACGGCCTCGTGACGGGTGTGCGCGCCCAGCTTGGTCATGGCGCTGCGCAGATAGCTCTTGACCGTCTCGGCGCGCAGCGAAAGGCGCAGGGCCACTTCCACATTGGTGCAGCCGAGGGCGATCTGGGTGAGTAGGTCCAGTTCGCGGGGTGCGAGTTTCACCGGTTCGTCGGCATCGATCACACCGGATACCACGCGCGCCAGCTTGTCGGAGACCTCGCGCAGTTTGGCGCGGGCGTGGGCGTCGGAGATGCCCTGGGTGATGCCGCGCAGTTCGGCGTGCAGGTCCCGGAGCTGTTCGGCGACAATCGCATCCGCGGCGACCACGGCATCGCGGGCCTCGTGCATGCGCAGGCGGCGGTCCACCTCGTCACGGATGGCCAACTCCACGCTCAGTCGGCGGCCCGCCTGGACCATCTCCTCGGCAATGCGATCCCCGATGGGACCGGACTCGCGATTGGCGGCATAGAGCACGGCGCGCGCCTCGCCGCCGACCACCACCGGCACCGCCACCACCGCGCGCAGGCCCTCGCCCAGGACGGGGGCGTCATAGTGATGTGTAATCGTCGACGCCGAGCGATAGTCGGCCACGGAGGTGGGCCTGCGATCGGCCACCACCATCCCGCCCAGCCCGGAACGCGGCGCCACCGCCAGGCCGCGCATCCCGTTGGTGCGGGTGCCCACGAACTCGCTGAGCACCAATGTGCCCTGGTGAACCTGCCCGCCGAAGACCACGGGCACGCGGGACAGGGCGGCGATGTGCCGTAGTTCCGCCCGCAGTGCGTCGGCATCGCGCGGTCGAAGCAGGCCGTCGGAGGGCGGAATCATCGACTACCCCTTTCCGGGGGTGGCTACGGGCGAGTGTGACGTGGATCCTATCGAAGTGAGCACAAGCACGGGCCGGCTCGGGTCGGCGAGCTATACCTTCGGGGTCTGGGACGCACCGCTGCTCGGGGACACCATCGGCGCCAATCTGGATCGCACCGCGGCCGCGCACCCGGACCGCGAGGCCCTGATCGACTACACCTCCGGGGTGCGCTGGACCTACCGCGAGTTCGTGGCGGAGGTGGACGCGCTGGCGCAGGGTTTGCTGGCGGCCGGTCTGGGTAAAGGTGATCGAGTGGGGGTATGGGCGCCGAACTGTCCGCAGTGGACGCTGACGCAGTACGCGACCGCGAAGGTCGGCGCCATTCTGGTGAATATCAACCCGGCGTATCGGGCACACGAACTGCGATACGTCCTGCAGCAGGCCGGGATTCGCGCACTGATTGCCGCACCGGAGTTCAAGGGCTCCGACTATGCAGCCATGATCGGCGCGGTGCGCCCGGAATGCCCGAAGCTGGAGCAGGTGGTGCTGCTCGACAGCGCCGAGTGGCGGCAGCTGTTCGAAACCGGCCGGGTGGCCGATCCGGCGGATCTGGCGCGCGCCCAGGCGAACCTGTCGCCCGACGATCCGATCAATATCCAGTACACCTCGGGCACCACGGGTTTCCCCAAGGGCGCGACGCTGTCGCACCACAACATCCTCAACAACGGCTACTTCGTCGGCGAGCTGTGCGGCTACACCGAACAGGACCGCATTGCCATTCCGGTGCCATTCTATCACTGCTTCGGCATGGTCATGGGCAATCCGGCCGCCACCAGTCACGGCGCCGCCATGGTAATCCCGGCCCCGTCCTTCGATCCGCGGGCCACTCTGGAAGCCGTTGCCGCGGAACGCTGCACCTCGCTGTACGGGGTGCCGACCATGTTCATCGCGGAACTGGCCGACCCGGAGTTCGATACCTTCGACCTGTCCGCACTGCGCACCGGGATCATGGCCGGATCGCCGTGCCCGGTGGAGGTGATGAAGCAGGTCATCGAACGCATGGGCATGCGCGAGGTCAGCATCTGCTACGGCATGACCGGAACCGCGCCGGTCTCCACCCAGACCCGCGCCGACGACACCCTGACGCAGCGCACCGCCACCGTCGGCCGGGCCGGACCGCATATCGAGATCAAGATCGTCGATCCGGTCACCGGCCTGACCGTCCCGCGCGGCGCGCCCGGCGAACTGTGCACTCGCGGCTATTCGGTCATGCTCGGCTACTGGAACGATCCCGAGAAGACAGCGGAGGCAATCGATTCCGCCCGCTGGATGCACACCGGCGATCTGGCCACCATGGACGACGACGGGTACATCGCCATTACCGGCCGCATCAAGGACATGGTCATCCGCGGCGGCGAGAACATCTACCCGCGCGAGATAGAGGAATTCCTCTACACCCACCCCGACATCCTCGACGCCCAGGTGATCGGCGTGCCCGACGCCAAATACGGCGAGGAGCTCATGGCCTGGCTGCGCATGCGCGAGGGCGCGGAACCCCTGACCGCCGCGACCCTGCGCGAGTTCTGCCTCGGCAAGCTGGCGCACTTCAAGATTCCCCGCTATGTCCACGTCGTCGACGAGTTCCCGATGACGGTGACCGGCAAGATCAGCAAGGTCGAGATGCGCGAGCTCGGCGCGCGCCTGCTCGGCCTGTCCGAGGGGCACCGATGACAGTCCCCGACAATATCGCCGCCTATCGCGCGGCGCGCGACGACCTACTAGCCGTGGGCGCCGACTACGACGCGGCGCTGGCCACCTTCCGATGGCCAGCGGCTGACCGGTGTATTCAACTGGGCCGCCGACTGGTTCGACACCATTGCCCGCGGCAACGACCGCCCGGCACTGTGGATCGTGGAGGAGGACGGCAGCGAACAGCGCGTCAGCTTCGACGCCATGGCGCAGCGCTCCGATCAGGTCGCCACCTGGCTGGCCGGGCTGGGCGTCGGCAAGGGCGACCGGGTGATGCTCATGCTCAACAATCAGGTCGAGCTGTGGGAGGCCATGCTGGCGGTGGCCAAGCTGGGCGCGGTCATCATGCCGACCACCGCGGCGCTGGGCCCGGAGGATCTGACCGACCGGATCGAGCGCGGCGGTGCGGGTTTCGTCATCGTCAATACCGCCGACACCGCCAAATTCGACCGCGTGCCGGGCGACTACACCCGAATCGTGGTGGGCGAGCGGGTATCCGGCTGGCATTCCTACGCCGAGGCCGCCATGACCATGTCGGCGGGACCGTACGCCGCGGTCACCGAGGTCGAGGATCCGCTGCTGGTGTACTTCACCTCCGGCACCACCAGCAAGCCCAAGATGGTGCAGCATTCCCAGGTCAGCTATCCGGTCGGCCATCTGTCGACCATGTACTGGATCGGGGTCCGCCCCGGTGACGTGCACCTGGCCATCAGCGCGCCGGGCTGGGCCAAGCACGCCTGGTCGTGCTTCTTCACGCCCTGACTGGCCGAGGCCACCATCTTCGTCTACAACTACGCGCGTTTCGATGCCGCCGCCCTGCTGGATCAGCTGCGCCGCGCACAGGTCAACACCTTCTGCGCCCCGCCGACCTTGTGGCGCATGCTGATTCAGGCCGATCTCGGGGAGCGCCCCGCCGGGCTGCGCGAAATCCTGGGCGCCGGTGAGCCACTCAACCCCGATGTCATCACGCAGGTGGAGAAAGCCTGGGGTCTCAGCATCCGTGATGGGTTCGGGCAGACGGAAACCACACTGCAAGTTGGGAATACACCCGGCCAGCCGATCAAGCCCGGTTCCATGGGCCGTCCGGCGCCCGGCGTACCGGTAGTGCTCGTGGACCCGATTACGGGTAAGATCAGCGATGAAGGGGAGATCTGTCTCGCCCTTTCCTCCACACCAGTGAACCTGATGACCGGCTATCTCGGCGACCCGGAACGCAATGCCGCCGTCATGGCCGATGGCTACTACCACACCGGCGACGTGGCTTCCCGCGACGACGACGGCTACATCACCTATATCGGCCGTACCGACGACGTCTTCAAATCCTCGGATTACAAGGTGTCTCCGTTCGAATTGGAATCCGTCCTCATCGAACATCCGGCCGTGGTGGAAGCCGCCGTGGTCCCGCAGCCGGACGACACCCGCCTGGCCGTGCCCAAGGCGTATGTCGCCCTGGCCGCCGGCTGGGAGCCCAATGCCGAAACCGCCCGCAGCATCCTCGAATACGCGCGCGATCACCTCGCCCCCTATCTGCGGGTGCGCCGCGTGGAATTCGCCGAGCTGCCGAAAACCATCTCCGGGAAAATCCGCCGCGTCGACCTGCGCCATCGGGAGGAGCAGGCGCACAACGCGGGCACACCAATCTCCACCGAGTACCGCTACGAGGAAGTACTGACCGAAAAGCACTGATCCATATCCCTATCCGGACGACCGATTGGAGCCTTGGTGTCCCACTCCGTGGAAACCGCGACCGCGTACGTCATCGCCGCCCTGGAAGAGAAGGGCACCGCCACGCGCGATGACTTCGACGTGACCGGCATCGTCGCCGCGACCCGCAATATCGCCGAGACGTGGGATTTCCAATCGGTCGACCGGAGGAGGTTCTGGAATATCGCGGCCACATTCATGCGGGCCTAATCGGACACGCCCGGGCGATCACGACGCGGCGCAATGGATTTCGGACCTGCGCGAAGCGCCGAAACACCAGGTCGGACGGCGCTACACTGGGGTTCTGCCCAGCTGAGCGTGGTCTTCGGCTCGTTCCGCGGCAGCTCACCGGAGAGGGCATGCGATGTCTACGGTTTCCCCTTGGCGCGACCGTCGCACCGTACGCCCCGGATCGAGTTGACGAACGGGGGCGGGGATGCGGATGCCGCCGTTCACCGATCGCGCCGAGGCGGGCCGGCAGTTGGCCGGGCTGCTCACGGCCTTTCGCGGCCCGGACGTGGTGCTGCTCGCCCTGCCCGGCGGCGGGGTGCGGGTCGCCTCCGCCATTGCCGCCGAATTGCATGTGCGCCTTGATGTCATGCTGATTCGCGCCCTCGCCGTGACCCGCCGCCCCGATCTGGTCTACGGCATTCTCGGCGAGGACTCCGCCCGCATCATCGATACCTCGGCGCTGTCGGGCGGCGGCCTCGGCGCGCCCGAACGCACCTATGCCGAAGCGGCGCAGGCCCTGCGCCTGCGCCGCGAGGCCGCCGCCTATCGCGGCAATCAGCGCCGCATCGAGCTGTCCGATCGCACGGTCGTCCTGGTCGACGACTGCCTCACCGAGACCACCGCGCTGCGCAATGCCTGTCGCATCGCGCGCGTACAGGGCGCCATCCGGATCGTGGTGGCCGTGCCGGTGGGTAGCTATCAGGCCCTGCACACGCTCACCGAGTACGCCGACAAGGTGGTCTGCGCGCACGCCACCGCGCAGCCACCCGCGGCCACGGGGTGCTATCGGCACGACATCGATACCAGCGCAGCCGATATCGCCGACCTGCTCGGCGCGAATGCGGTGCCCTTCGCCGCCGGATCCACGGTGAAAGACGTCACGTTGCGGAATGCGAATTGACTTTCCACGGGGGCGTCTCTAGTTTGAGTTATGCACCTCGATAGGCGAGGCTCCTTCACGAACACAGGCCACTGATCTGACGACGTCGAGAGACGCCCAAGGTTAGGACAGATAGCTCCGGATTAAGGGGTTATCCAAAGTGGCTTTCCCCTAGTGGAACACGTCGTGCAGTGCCGAAGCTCTGACGAGAGGGGTGTCCGCCCGAATCCCGTTCCACCGGGCCTTCTCCCCCTTGTGCGCCGACGTATCGCGTAGCCGTAGTGAGGAGGTCGGGGCAGCCATATGACGCCCGCTGATAGTCCGGAGTCTCCGGACCGGCCCCGCCGCTCCGGCTCGGTCCGATAGTCACCGAACAATAATTCACCTCTCTTTCGACAGCGCCGTGCGCTGCCGGAATTCCCGCGTGCGAAATTCGCGCTGAATTCGAATTTCGCCGATCCATGCTGCCGTCCGCACCATCGTGCGCCGACGGTAATCGAGCCTGCCCGAGAACAGCACGGGCAGCAGTATTCAGAGGGAACAACCCAATGAGAATTCGCACGATCCTGCTGACCGCCGCGACGACCGTCGCGGCCGTACTCGGCGGTTCGGCCACCGGCCTGGCCGAATCTCCGCAGCCCGCCGCCGCCGATATCGGATCGGTGCGCGGCGAGGCGCGCATCGTCGATCGAAAGGTGGTGCTGCACACCGAACTCGGCACCCTGCGCGGCACCGGCGAGCAACTGCAGATCCTCGACCCGCAGGGCACGATGGTCGGCGCGATCCCCTTGACGATCACGCGCGGGGATACCGCCTATCCGATCGACGCGCACATCGACGGCGGCGACGCCACCCTAACGCCGCGCCTGGATCGGGCTCGGCCCCTCACCGACGCGGAGCGGCACTCGATTGCCGAGGCCCAGGCCATTGCGGCGGCGGACGGCCCGGAGGACCGGTTCAACACCGCCATGGGCAATGTGAACAACGAACTCACCGTGGCCCTCGCGGTCGGCACCCTGCTCGGGGCGATCATCGGCGGACCCATCGGCTGCGTGGCCCTGGGTCTGCTCGGCCTCGGCGGGGGCGCGGTGCTGACCGCGGGCGCCATGGCGCTGCCCGCCGCCATTGTCGGCTGTCTCACCGGCGCGGTCACCGGCGCGGGGATGGGCGTGATCGTGTTCAACCTGCTGATCGGCGTGCCCGCCCTCATTGCCTCGGCCGTGCACTTCTTCAATGTCATGAACGCGCCACCCGCCCCGGAAGCGAACGACTGAGCAAGGGCGGCAACGCCTCTCATCGAGAGGAGGACTCACAATGACTGCCGATCTGGCAATTCCGAACCACCCCAAGGTAAACCCGGACAGCGCGCGGGCGCGGCGCGGACTGCGCCCGGCGGACTACCTGCTGATCGGCGCGGGCGTCGCGCTGACCATCCTGGTGCTGCGGCTGTTCCGCGATATGTCGGTCCCCTGGACGCCGGGCACCGGCTCCGACACCATTTCCACCGATCCGAGCAACCTGCCCTACTACGCGGCGCGGACCACCCTGCGCATGTTCCTGGGCCTGGTCGCCTCCATCGTGTTCACCCTGATCGTCGGTCAGTGGGCGGCGCGGTCGCGGCGGGCGGAGAAGGTGCTCATCCCCATGCTCGACGTCCTGCAGTCGGTGCCGGTGCTGGCGCTGGTGTCGATTACGGTGACCGCCTTCGTGGCCCTGTTCCAGGGCTCCTACCTGGGTGCGGAGGCGGCGTGCGTCTTCGCCGTCTTCACCGCCATGGCGTGGAACATGACCTTCGCCTACTACCAGTCGCTGCGCAATATGCCGCGCGAGCTGGACGAGGCGACCCGCATGATGCGGCTGACCCGGTGGCAGCGGCTGTGGCGGCTGGAAGTGCCCACGGCCATGGTGCCCATGATCTGGAACGGCATGATGAGCTTCGGCGGCGCGTGGTTCATGCTCGCCTCCTCCGAGGTCATCACCGTGGCGGGCAATGACGAGGCGCTGCCCGGTATGGGCAGCTTCATTGCCGCGGCCACCTCCGAGGCGGCGGTGGGCGAGCTGCTGCTGGGCGCGGCCGTCATGGTCGTCACCATCGTGCTGGTGAACGTGCTGTTCTGGCGGCTGCTGACGGCCTGGTCGGAGCGGTTCCGGGTGGAGCACACCGAAAGCGCTTCGGCGCCACGGAGTCTGGTGCTCGATCTGCTGCGGCGCACCACCGTTCCGGCCCGCATCGGGTGGCGGCTGCGACCGGTGGCCGACGGGATCGACCGGGGCATGCGGATTTTCGGGCGCAGCACCGAATCCGCGTACGACCGGGGCAATCCGAGCACGGCCGGGGATGTGCTGTTCTTCGGGCTGCTGTTCGGCGCCATCGGCTGGGGCATCTGGACGCTGGCCGCCTACTTCGAAAGAACAGTCGGGCTGGCGGAATTCGGGCCGACGGCGCTCATGGGCCTGGTCAGCCTCAGCCGCGTGATCGTGCTGCTGGTGTTCTCCACCCTGGTCTGGGTGCCGGTGGGCGTGTGGATCGGCATGAATCCGCGCATCTGCCGGTTCGCCCAGCCGATCGTGCAGGTCATGGCGAGTTTTCCGGCGCAGTTCCTGTACATCTTCGTCATTGCCGCGCTGACCTACACCGGGATCTCGCTGAATATCGGCGGCACCGTGCTCATGGCGCTGGGCGCGCAGTGGTACGTGCTGTTCAATGTGATCGCGGCGGCCGGGCAGATACCCACCGATCTGCGTGAGGCCATGGACGATCTGGGCGTGCGCGGGGTCCAGCGCTGGAAGTCGTTGATACTGCCCGCCATTGCGCCCGGGTACGTGGTCGGAGCGATCACCGCCTTCGGCGGGGCATGGAACGCGACCCTGGTCGGCGAGGTCGTCGACTCCGGCGGCACCCATCTCGAGGCGTTCGGCCTGGGCGCGTACATCACCAATGCCACGGCGGACAACGACTTCGCGAAGGTCCTGCTGGGCACGCTGGTCATGAGCATCGTGACCGTGACCATCAACCGCCTGATCTGGCGGCGACTCCAACTCACCGCGGAAAAGCGCTTCGCGCTGCTCTGGGTGTGTGTGTGGGGGGGGGCTGCGCCCCCCACACCCCCCAACTCCAATAGGAGGTCTGACCATGACTACCCCCGTCATCACCGTCGACCGTGTCACCAAGAACTTCACCAACCCCTCGGGTGAGCAACTGCCGGTGCTCTCCAATGTCTGTCTCGAGCTGCGCGACGGCGAAATCGTCGCGCAGCTGGGCAAATCCGGCTCCGGCAAGTCCACGCTGCTGCGCATTATCGCGGGCCTGGTGCGGCCCTCCGCGGGTGCGGCGCGCTACCGCGACAGCGAGATCAGCGCACCGAACGACGGCACCGCCATGGTCTTCCAGACCTTCGCGCTGTTGCCGTGGCTGACCGTGCAGCAGAATGTCGAACTCGGGCTGCGCGCCCAGGGCGTCCCGGAGCCCGAGCGCACCGAACGCACCATGGCCGCCATCGACATGATCGGCCTGGACGGCTTCGAGAACGCCTATCCGAAGGAGCTTTCCGGCGGTATGCGCCAGCGCGTCGGCTTCGCCCGCGCCCTGGTTGTGCAGCCGGAGGTGCTGCTCATGGACGAGCCGTTCTCGGCGCTGGACGTGCTCACGGCCGAGAACCTGCGCGGCGAGCTCATCCGGCTCTGGGCGCAGAGCGACTTCCCCACCCGAACGGTGCTGATGGTCACCCACAATATCGAGGAGGCGGTGCAGCTGGCCGATCGAATCCTGTTGCTGGACACCAATCCCGGGCGGATCAAGGGTGAGATCCGGGTCGGACTGGAGCATCCGCGCGACACCCGCGGGCGGCACTTCCTCAATATCGTGGATCAGGCCTACCGCATGCTCACCGATAACGCCTTCGACCGCGATCGCACCATCGCGCCCACCCCGGCCACCCGCCCGCTGCCCGCCGCCAGCGTGGACGGCATCGGCGGCATGCTCGATCTGGTCGCCGCCGACGGCGGCCGGGCCGATCTGCCCAAACTGGCCGGGGATCTGCGCTTCGAACTCGACGATCTCATGCCGCTGGTCGATGCCGCGACGCTGCTCGGCCTGGCGGGCACCGTGGACGGCGATCTCGAGCTCACCGTCAACGGCCGCAATTTCGCCGAGGCCGACATCGATACCGCCAAGCGGATTTTCGCCCGCCTGGCCCGCGCCAACGCACCCCTGGTCGCGGCCATCGATCACGCCCTGTCCACGGCGCCCAACAACCGGCTGCACGACGGCTTCTTCCTCGATCTGCTGCGCCGCGGCTTCACCGAGGACGCCGCGCTGCGGCAGTTGCGCACCGCCGTGGACTGGGGCCGCTATGCCGAACTCTACGAATACGATGCGGGCGAACATCTGCTCACCCGGGACCCGCTCACCGCGTAAGCCCTTGTTCACGCGGCCTTTTCGAGAGTCATCGGGATACCGCCGCGGGACCGCAGCGTGCTCTGCGCCCGCGCCCGGACCTCGCCCGCGCCGCGCAGACGATAGCGGCGGCTGACCTGGGAGAGCACGAGTTGCATCTCCAGCAGGGCCAGCGGCCGCCCGATGCACAGGCGCTGCCCGGCCCCGAACGGGAAGTAGGCGTAGCGGTGGGCCGGGGCGGCGGCCCACCGGTCGGGCCGGAAGACCTCCGGGTCCGGCCAGAACTCCGGATGCCGGTGAGTCAGCCAGGGCAGCAACAGGATCGACGAATCGGCGGGAATATCGCACCCGCCGATCTCCTGTGCGGTACGGGAACTGCGCAGCACCTCCCAGAACGGCGGGTAGAGGCGCAGCGTATCGTCGAGCACCCGGCGAGTGAATTCCAGGCCCGCGTAGTCGCCCGGTGCGGTCCGGGCGGCCTCCGCGCGGACGCGATCGCCCGCCTCGGGATGGCGGTCCATGAGGTACCAGGCCCACGACAGCGCGTGGGCGGTGGCCTCGTAGCCGCCGAACAGCAGCGTGACGATCTCGTCCCGCAGCTGGGTGCGGGTCATGCGCCCGGAATCGGCCGCCTCGAGCAGCAGGGGCAGCACGTCCTCGGCCGGGCCGGACCGTTCGTGGCGAGCTTCGATATTCGCGACGAGGGCGTCCAGTTCGGCCACGGCTCGGCGGGCGCGTCGCTCGCCGGGAATCCGGGTGGTCTCGGGCAGGGTGAATGTCAGGAAACGCAGGCCCAGGTGTTTCAGCACGGTGCCGAACGACGCGCCGAGCGTGGCCAATTCGCCCGCGGTCAGCCGGACGCCGAGCATGGCGGTCGCCATCAGATCCAGGGTCAGGGTGGTCATCTCCGATTCCACCTCGATGCGCGCGCCCGGACCCAGCCGGTCCCAGCGCTCGAGCATGTCCTCGATCACCGTCACCATGGCCGGTACCGCCCGTTCGAGCCGCCGGGCGTGGAAGCCCGGCTGGATCACGCGGCGCTGCTCGTGCCAGCTGTCGCCGTCATTGAGCACCAGGCCGTTGCCCATGAGGAAGTCCGCGCGCCGGAACAGCCTGCCCTTCCAGTGATTGGCATTGCGCCGGACCAGCACCTCGCCGATGTGGTCGGGATGCGCGAGCACGAAGACCGCGCCGCGCAGCACGGGCATGCGGACCACATCGCCGTACCGCTCGCGCGTCCGCAGGCAGGTGTCGAGCGGGTTCGCGGCCAGTTGCGGCAGCATGCCGAGCAGGGGTACCCCGCTCGGCCCGGGAGGCAGTCGGCCCGCGTCGACGGCGCGGCCGGATTCATCGGCCCGCATGCCGACCTATACGGGACGGGCCGCCGCGCAGTTCAAGTCCCTGTCAGTACGGGTTGGCCTGCGTCGCCCAGCGGGCGGTGAGGTCGGAGGCCAGGCGCTGGGGGAAGGAGATGCGCTGCGGATCGCCGTCGGCGGTGTAGCGCTCGGCCGGATTGGCGGCCAGCCAGTCCAGCCAGTAGGCCGAATCGAACGGGACGGTCTCGCGACCGGATCGGATGCGCGGCACACCGGCCGGATCGACCGGGCCGTACGGGGCCGGAGCCGGATTGGAGCCGACCAGCATGACCGCCTCGAAGGCGTAGGCGGTGCCACCCCAGCTCCCGGCCACCGCCAGGGCGCGGTCGCGGGGCGCGATGCCCAGCGGTAAGGCCATGGTGCGCACCGTGATTCCCGGTGCGGCCGCCGTAATGGCGCGCACGTTCTCGGCCAGTTCGCGCTGGACGCCCTCGGCGTCCAGACCGGCGAGATTGGCGTGATCGGCGGTGTGCGCGCCGATTTCGTGCCCCTGCGCCACCAGCCAGGGCACGGCGCGCGGGTCGCCACCGAAGGGCTCGTTATTGATGTAGAAGGTGGCCCGAGGCCGGAAATCCGGATAGCGCGTACCGAACTCGGCGAGAATTCCGGCGGCGCACTCCGGTTCGATGGCGCCGGTCTCGGTGAAGGCGACCTGGCTGCGGGTGGAGTCGTCGAAGGTCAGCACCACCGGGTGCGTGCCCGGGGGCAGATCGAGACGACCGGCGATGTAGTCGGCGGCGGTCACCGGGCGATAGCCCTCGCGATAGAGCCGTTCCAGTTCGTCCCGGAACTCCGCGGGTGTCTGATCGTATTCACCGGCAGGCTGCGCGGCGAGCTGGTGATACATCAGCACCGGGACCGAGCCCAGCTCATTGGCGGCGATCTCGGCCGGGTTCGGCAGCGGCCGTGTCGATTCCGTTGCCGTTCCGGGTTGTTCCGGCGGCCCGGCCGGAGCCGAGTCGTTGCCCGCGCCGCAGGCGGCGAGTCCCGCACCCAGCAGTATCGCCGAAACCAACCGCCCGACGGTGACCCAGCCCCGCACCATCAAGGGAACGTTACGCGCCAACAACGGTTTTCAGCTGATCTTCGGAAAACCCGCAGTCCGCAGCGGAACTGCGGGATAGTGGCCCTGACACATCTCGGGTGGAAGTTGGTGTACGCGTTGCTCATGCGGCTCCGGTCGACCAGTCGGCGGAGATTGGCGATCATCGCGTTCGGTGCTGTCCTCGCCATTCTGGCGGTCTCGCTACTCGTCGGATTCGCGCTCGGCAAACCTTCCGGTCCGCTAGCGGCGGCGGATACCACCCCGCCGGTCCTGGAGGTGACCCCGCCCGCGGCCGTGACCTCCTATCGCGGCCCGGTCCTGCTGCGCGGCACGGCAATCGACGCCACCCGGGTCTCGGTGGGCACGGTGGCGGTGACGCCCGGTCCGGACGGGGCCTTCGAGATCGCCGCGCCGTGGGCTCCCGCGCTGGAGGTCGTCGCGGCCGATGCGGCGGGCAATCAGACCAGCCGCACCGTCGCCACCACCGTCGCGCTGCCGCGCATGCGCGCTGTGCACGTGACCGCGCACGCCTGGTCGCACGAGGGGTTGCGCGAGGCGGTGCTGGATCTGGCGCGCGAGGGCCGGATCGACACCGTACAGCTCGATATCAAGGACGAGGACGGCGTCGTCGGCTACGACTCGCAGGTCGCGATCGCCCGGGAATCCGGTGCGGCCACAGGCATCTACGACGCGCCCGCCGCGCTGCGGCAGTTGCACGATATGGGTTTGCGGGTGGTGGGCCGCATTGTCGCCTTCCGCGATCCGACCCTCGCCGAATGGGCCTGGCACAGCGGCCGACCCGGCTGGGTTCTGCAGAACCCGTCCGGTCAGCCGTATTCGAGCCACTACGGGCCGATCGCCTTCACCAACTTCGCGAGTCCCGAAGTCCGCCAATACAATATCGACCTGGCGGTGGAGGCGGCGCGGCTCGGTTTCGACGGTGTCATGTACGACTACATCCGCCGTCCCGACGGCAGCCTGTCGAGCATGGTCTTCACCGGGCTGACCGACTCCCCCGCCGTGGCCATTGCGAATTTCCTTGCGCAGAGCCGTGATCCGGTGCACAACGCCGGGGCGCACCTGAGCGCCGCCGTCTACGGCATTGCCGCCACCCGGCCCGAGGAGATCGCCCAGGACATTCCGCTCATGGCCCGCAATGTCGATTTCGTCGCGCCCATGCTCTACCCGTCGCACTGGAACTCCGGCGAATACGGTGTGGCGCATCCCAATGGCCAGCCCTACGACATCATCTTCCGCTCGCTACAGGACTTCCACGCGCGCACGGCGGGGACCGGCGCGAACGTGGTTCCCTGGCTCCAGGATTTCAGCCTCGGCGTGAGCTACGGCGATGCGGAGGTGCGCGCCCAGATCGACGCCACCCGCGACGCGGGCATCGACAGCTTCTTCCTCTGGAATGCCGCGACGCGGTATCACGGCGGAGCCATGGACCCGAGCTGATTCAGCCGTGCAGGCCGCGCCGCAGTAGCGACCACGCCTGGCGCGCCGCGTCCGCACGGGTGGCGACGGGCGTCTTCGACAGGATCCCGCCCAGCATGGCCACGGCCATCATCACATCGCCGGTGACGATGTCCGGCCGCAGCGCACCGCGGCGGTCCGGATCCGCGAGTTTGCGTTCGGTCAGGTCGAACAGCCGTCGGCCCACCTCGCACAGCCGCGGATCCTCGGTGTCGGCGGGATCGAGGACGGCGATGAAGGCGGCCGAATCGGTGAGCTGGCCGACAATGACCGCAAGAATGTCGTCCACGGTCGATTCCGGATTCGCCGCCGCCGCTTCGACTTCGGCGATGTTCTCCTCGAATACCGTGAGCGCGATGCTCTCCCGCGTCGGGAAATGGCGGTAGAGCACCCCCTGACCGACCCCGGCCGCACGCGCGATAGCGCTCAGCGGCACATCGAAACCGTCCGCGGCGAAGAGCTCCCGGGCCGCCCGGATGAGCGCCGCCCGATTGCCCGCCGCGGCCTTCGGCCCTCGATTGGCGCGCTGTGAGGTCTCCATCCGCTCGAATTTACCGCTCCCGCCGGTACGCGCCACCCCCACCGGCCGACCTGCCGGGCGCCGGGCAATACCAGGTAAAGCCCCATTTCGGGCATACAGTGGGGCGATCGTCATGATCGATTCGGGCGAGAGGCAGGTCGATGGGCTGTCCCACCACTGTTCGCCGCACGATTCTCGGCGCGTGCACCATGCTCGCGATCACCGTGACCGCCGTACCGGCCGCTTGGCCGCAACCGCCGCGCCCCGCGCTGCCGGGCCCGCTCGTCGCGGCGCTCGAGCGGGATCTGGGTCTCGATGCGGGACGGTATCTGGCGCGCGCCGAGGCGGCGCAGCGCCTCGCACAGTTCGAGCGCCGGGCGGAGCGGGAATTCACCGAGGTGTGGGCGGGTGCGCGCATGGACGACAAGGGTCGGCCGATCGTGGCCCTCACCGCGGGGACCGGCGAGCCCGAGGCGCGCCGGGCCGCGCTCGCGGCGGGATTCAGCACGACGCAGGTCCTGCACAGTACGCAGACGCTGCGGGCTCGCCGGGCGGAGGTGGAGCGGTGGTATGCCGCGCAGGAGCCCGATATCGCGGGCAGTCTGGTCGCCTCGGCCATCGATGTCACCCGCAATACCGTCGCCATCTATACCAGCGGGCGGCCCATGCTGCCCGAGACCTTGGGACCGGCGCTGGTCTCGGCGGGTAGCGCGGCCCCGATCGGGCCCGCCGTCGCGGGACCCGCCCGGGCCGGGGAGATCGCGGCGCGCGATCCGGGGCGGGAGTTTCACGGCGGCCACGAATACGGCGTGGAGTTCAGCGGCAGGAATGCCCTGTGCTCGCTCGGGTTCCACGCCGCGGCCGCCGACGGCAGCGTCGTCAATATCAGTGCGGGGCATTGCGATCCGAACAATCTCGCGCGGCCGGAAGCCCGGACGGGCGCATCCCAGCCCATTTTCGAGACGGCCGACGACGAGCGCGGCGCGGAAATGGGCCGGTTCGTCAAGGCGATCATGGGGCCGCGCGACTACTCGATCATCCGAATCAACGATCGATACCGGCCCGGATTCGAGAACAATCTGGTGTCCACCGAGACCCGCGGACTCCCGACCGCACCCCCGGCTGCGGAAACCGCCGCGTACTCGGTGACCGCCGCGACGCTCGCCGAACCCCTGGCCCTCGACGGCGTCGCCCTGCCGGTCGTCGGCGCGCCGGTCTGCAAGGCGGGCCGGACCACCGGATTCACCTGCGGCACCATCATCGAGATCGATCGCACCATGTACGCGGGCGGCTTGCCCGGGCGACCGAACGACCGGATCAGGCTGGAGGGCATGTTCGCCGCGAGCATCTGCACCATCGGCGGCGACAGCGGCGGCGCCGGAATCACCGGAACCCGGGCGCTGGGCATTGTGAGCACGGGCAGCAACAACTACTGCACCCCGGAGAACGTCAGCAACTTCCAGCCCCTGCACACGGTGCTGAGCGAGAATCCCGGCCTGCGGGTCCGCGTCGAGTAGTGGCCGGTGTCCGCCACGACTCGCCCAATGCGCGAATACCCGACTGCCGCGACCGCTGATCTCTCACAATCTGAGAATGCCCAAGCCCGTTCTGCTCCTGCAGTTGCGACCCGAGGCGGCTGCCGCGGACGACGAGTACCAGGCCATCCTGCGCGCGGGCGGCCTCGCGGCGAGCGAGGTGGCGCGGGTGCAGATGGATCAGGGGTATCCGGATCTTGATCTCGACGACTACTCGGCGGTCATCGTGGGCGGCGGGCCCAGCAATGTGAGCAGCCCCGAGCAGCGGAAGTACGAGTACCAGCGGGTGTTCGAGCCCGAACTGAAGAAGCTCGTCACCGAGATCGTCGAACGCGACTTCCCGTATCTGGGCGCCTGCTACGGCCTGGGCATTCTGGCCGATGTCCTCGGCGGCGTGGCGAGCACCGGGCGCTACAGCGAGACCGCGGGGGCAACCACCATCGAGTTGACCGATCACGCCCGCGAGGATCCCCTCGTTCACGGCATCGAACCGGCCTTCCGAGCCTTCGTGGGCCACAAGGAATCCTGTCAGCAGGTGCCGCCGGGCGCGGTCCTGCTGGCCGAATCCGCAAGCTGCCCCATTCAAATGGTCCGGGTCGGCACCAATGTCTACGCCACCCAGTTCCACCCGGAGCTGGATGGGACGGGACTCGCGCTGCGCATCGAAATCTACCGGCACGCAGGGTATTTCGATCCGGACGAGGCGGACTATCTCACCGAGCTCGGACATCGCGAGACGATCACCGAACCCATGCGGATCCTGCGACGATTCGCCGCCCGCTATGTCACCGGGGGCAGCGCACCGTAATTCAGCGCCGGGTGCGCCCGGGCGCCCAGGCCGCAATGGCCACGGCCGCGACCAGCATCAGGATGCCGAGAGCGAGGCCCGCTTGCTGAAAGCCGTGCAGGAAGGCGGTTTTGGCGAAGTCGGCCAGCGGCTGGGCCTGCGGGCCCGCGCGCTCGGCGACCTGGAGGGTCGCGGCGAGCGAGTCGCCGACCGGGCCGCGGGCCGCTTCGGGGAGTCGGGGCAGGGCCGGGGCTATGCGGTGGGAGTAACCGGCGGCGAGGACGCTACCGGCAATGGCTATGCCGAGGGCCGCGCCGATCTCGCGGGCGGCATCGTTGACGGCGGCGGCCACGCCGTGTTTGGCCACGGGGGTTCCGGCGACAATGGCGGCCGTCGCCGAGGCGCTGCACAGGCCCATACCGGTGCTCATGATCACGAGGGAACCGAGGACGTCGAGGTAGCCGCTGGTCAGGTCGAGCCGGGCAATGGCCAGCAGGCCGAGGCCGACCAGGACCAGGCCGGGGAAGGTCACCGCACGCAGGCCGAAGCGATCCACCAGGCGATGGGTGAACAGCGAAACCACCACCAGGGGAACGATCATCGGGCCCATGGCGAGCGAGGCGAGCAGCGGCGAATAGCCCAGGATCAATTGCAGGAACTGGACCAGCAGCATGAACAGGCCGAAGGACACCAGGAACTGCATGGTCAATGACAAGGTGCCGCTACCGAATCCGCGATCTCGGAAGAGGCGGACGTCCAGCAGCCGGGTGCGCGGTGCGCAATTCGACGAGAACGAACAGCGCGGCCGCCACCAACCCGCCCGCGAGCGTGCCGAGCACCAGCGGGTCCAGCCAGCCGCGCGCGGGCGCTTCGATGGCGGCCACCACGACCGGGCCGACGGCGGCGGCCGCGGCCAGCGATCCCCACAGGTCGAGCGGAGGACGTTCGGCGGCAAGGGATTCGGAGACGGTGCAGCCCGCGGCCAGCAGTAGCGCGCCCATGATCGTCATACCGAGGAAGACCGATTCCCAGAACAGCCATTGCAGCAGCAGTCCGGAGCCGATGATCCCCAGTGCGCCGCCCGATCCCGCCACTCCGGCCCAGACGCCCACCGCCTGCCCGCGGCGTTCCTCCGGAAAACCGACGGTGAGCAGTGACAGGGTGGAGAGCATGACGAAGGCGGCGCCCACGCCCGCGACCGCCCGCGCCGCGATCAGCCCGATCGGGCCGTCGAACAGCAGCGGAGCCGCCGAGCCGAGCGTGAACACCGCCATGCCCACAATGAGCACCACCCGCCGCCCCCACCGGTCGCCCAGCGCGCCCGCCGGGAGCACCAGACAGGCCAGCGCCAGGGTGTATCCGTCCACGGCCCAGGTCAATTGCTGTTGTGTGACACCGGTTTCGGCGGCGATGGCGGGCAGTGCGGAATACAGTGCGGCCATGGCCGCGACCACCAGCGCCACGGAGAGGCAGGACACCGTCAGCATCCAGCGTTGTGCGCGCGAGAGGCGCGGCGGCGCGAGCGCGCTCTGCCCGGTGGATACCATCGGGACCTCCCCGACGAACAGTACTGACAGTATCGCTACGCTACTCCCGGTATCGAAACTTGGGAAGGAGTGAATTCCGTTGTCCCCCGCGCGCGACAACATCGATCCGGACGACACCGACCCCCGCCGGGCCCGCTCCCGCGCCCGCCTGCTCGACGCCGCCACCACCCTGCTGAAATCCGGTGGGGTGCAGGCGGTCACCATCGATGCGGTCACCAAGCTCTCGAAGGTCGCCCGCACCACCCTCTACCGGCACTTCGACTCCTCGGCCGAGCTGCTGGCCGCCACCTTCGAACACCTTGTCCCGCAGGTCTCCCCGCCCCCGGACAGCGGTCCGCTGCGCGATCGGCTCATCGAGCTCATAGCCCGTCAGACCGTCCTGATCGACGAGGCCCCCACCTATCTGACCACCGTCGCCTGGCTGGCCATGGGCGCGCCGGAGTCGAAGGATCAACCTCCGCAGACCTTCACCAACCTGCGCGACCGCATTATCGAGCAGTACCGCAAGCCCTACGACGACTTGCTGGAGCTCCCCGAGGCCCGGGAACTGCTGGGCGACTACGACACCACCCTCGCCCTGTCCCAGCTGCTCGGGCCGATCGTCTTCGCCAAACTCACCGGGCTGCGCCACTTCACCCGTGACGACTGCGCCCGGCTCGTCGACGACTTCCTCTGCGCCCGGCGCGCCGACCGCCGCTGATCCGGCGGCGGTCGGCATCCGTTCAGGCGATGATGCGCAGCGGGTGCTCGATCAGATCCTTCAACTGCTGCAGGAACTGCGCGGCGACCGCGCCGTCGATGGCGCGATGGTCGGCGGACAGGGTGACCCGCAGAATCTTGCGGGCGATCACCTGACCATCCGAGAGGCGCAATTCGTCCTGCGCCGCGCCGACCGCGAGGATCGCCGACTCCGGCGGGTTGATGACCGCGGTGAACTGTTCGATACCGAACATGCCCAGGTTGGAAATGGTGAAGGTGCCACCGGACATATCGTCGCCGCGCAGCTTGCGATCGCGGGCGCGGGTGGCCTTGTCACGGCTCTCGGCGGAGATCTCCGACACGCTCTTGCGATCGGCGTCGTGGATCACCGGGACCAGCAGACCCGCGGGGGTGGCCACGGCGAAGCCGAGGTTGATCGACTGGTGCCGCAGCAGTTTGTCCCCGGCGAAGCTGACATTCACCGACGGATCGGTGCGCAGCGTGGTGGCGACGGCCTTGACCAGCAGGTCGCTCACGCTGACCTTGCCCTTGCCCGCCTCGTCCAGGGTGCGGTTGAGCTGCGCCCGGAACTCCAGCAGGTCGGTGACGTCGATGGCGCTGGTCAGGTAGATGTGCGGGGCCTGCTGCTTGCTCTCGGTGAGCCGCTTGGCGGAGACCTGCTGAATGGTGGTCAGCGGCACCTCGTCGTAGGCGGACGCAGGGGTCGCCGGGGCCGGAGCAGCCGCAGGCACGGAAGCGGCCGGAGCGGAAGCGGTTGCGGCGGCAGCTGATTCGACGTCCTGGCGGGTGATCCGACCGCCCGGACCGGTACCGATGACGGCGGACAGTTCGATGCCCAGCTCGCGGGCGATCTTGCGCGCCAGCGGCGACGACTTCTTCCGGCCGCCGTCGGCGACGGAAGTCGCTGCGGGAGCGGCATTGTCGCCGCCGGAAGACAGCGCGGCCGCACCCTGGGCGGACACGGGCGCACCTTGGGCGGGCGCGGGCGCGCTGACGGCAGGCACCGGGGCGGGGGCGGCAGCGCTGGGCGCGGGAGCGGCGGCGGAGGCCGCGCCGCTGCCGTCGCCCACAATGCCGATCGGCTCGCCGATGGGCACGCGCGTACCGGCCTCGGCCAGGATCCGCTCCAGCACGCCGTCCTCGTAGGCCTCCAATTCCATGAGGGCCTTGTCGGTTTCGATCTCGGCGATCACTTCACCGGCGGTGACCTGGTCGCCCACATTCTTGAGCCAGGCCGCGATGACGCCGTCCTCCATGGTGTCGGAGAGGCGGGGCATGGTGATTTCAGGCATCGAAGTCTTTCTCCTCAGCGGCGGCGGCCGACGGCGGCCAGGGTCTCCAGCGCCGCGGTGTAGAGCGAATCGGCCGAGGGCAGGGCGATGCGCTCCAGCGGTTTGGCATAGGGCAGCGGCACTTCGGCCATGGCGACGCGGCGCACGGGCGCGTCCAGATAGTCGAAGGCGCCGTCGGAGATGGACGCGGCCACCTCCGCACCGATGCCGTAGGTCAGCCAGTCGTCCTCGCCGATGACCGCGCAGCCGGTCTTGCGCACCGAGGCCACGATGGTGTCGCGATCCAGCGGCCGCAGGCTGCGCAGGTCCACGACCTCCGCCGAGATGCCTTCGGCGGCAAGGCGTTCGGCGACCTGGGTGGCCACGGTCGCCATGCGCGAATAGCCGATGAGGGTGATGTCGGTGCCCTCGCGGGTGACCGCCGCCTTGCCGATCTGGGCGGGCGGCAGATCCTCGGGCACCTCGCCCTTGGTGTTGTAGAGCGACAGGTTCTCCAGGAACAGCACCGGATCGTCGTCGTCGATGGCGGCCTTGAGCAGCGCGCGGGCATCGGCGGGCGTGGACGGCGCGACCACCTTCAGGCCGGGCACGAACGCGTAGTACAGCTCGATGTTCTGCGAATGCGTCGCGCCCAGCTGCTGCCCGCCGCCGCCCGGGGTGCGGATGACCATGGGGACATTGGTCTGGCCGCCGAACATGCCGTAGATCTTGGCGGCGTGATTGACGATCTGGTCCAGCGCCAGCAGCGAGAAGTTGATCGTCATGAGCTCCACGACCGGGCGCAGCCCGAGCATGGCGGCGCCGATCGCGGCGCCGACGAAACCCTCTTCGGCGATCGGGGTGTCGCGCACCCGCTTCTCGCCGAATTCGGCCAGCAGCCCGGCGGTGATCTTGTAGGAGCCTTCGAAGACGCCGATCTCTTCCCCGATCAGGAAGACGTCCTCGTCGCGCCGCATCTCCTCGCGGAGGGTCTCCCGCAGCGCTTCACGGTAAGTCATGACTGGCATAGCGATCCTCAGGCGGTGAAGAGCGGGTCGGCGGGCAGGCGGCGGGAATCGCCGGGCACCGGGGTGGCGTAGTTGTAGTCGAACAGGCTCGATGGATCCGGATGCGGGCTGGCATCGGCGAAGTCGACCGCCGCCGCCACGCTGTCGCGGACCTCCCGTTCGATCTCGGCCACAGCCTCCTCGGTGAGCACACCGGCCGCGACCAGCGCCGTGTGCCAGCGGTCGATCGGGTCGTTCTCCCGAGCGCTCGAAACGGCCTCGGAGCTCCGGTATTTGGCCGGGTCCACGACCGAATGGCCCTTCAGCCGATGGCTGACGGCCTCCAGCAGCGCCGGTTTGCCCTCCGTGCGAGCGGCTTCGATGAGTTCGCGGGCGGTATCGCGCACGGCCAGCACATCGGTGCCGTCCACGCGTTCGCCGCGCATGCGGTAGGCGGCGGCCCGCTTCCACAGATCCGGTTCGGCCGAGGACATCTCGACCGTGGTGCCCATGCCGGTGCCATTGTTGATCACCAGGAACACCACCGGCAGATGCCACAGCGCCGCGATATTGAGCGACTCGTGGAACGCGCCGATATTCGTGGTGCCCTCACCCATCTGGCACACCACGACATCGTCGTCACCGCGGTAGTCGATGGCCAGGGCCGCGCCGATGGCCAGCGGAACCTGGCCGCCCACAATGGCGTAACCGCCCAGCAGCCGGGTCGCGGTGTCGTACATGTGCATGGAACCGCCCCAGCCCTTGGAGGTGCCGGTGGAGCGGCCGTACAGCTCGGCCATGACCCGGCCGGGCTCGATGCCCTTGGCCAGGGCGTAGCCGTGCTCGCGGTAGTTGGTGAACAGGTAGTCGGTGGGGCGCATGGCCGCGCCCAGGCCGATCACGGTGGCCTCCTCACCGAGGTTGAGGTGGCAGTAGCCGCCGATCTTGGCCTGCTGGTAGGCCTGTGCGGTGCGCTCCTCGAAGCGGCGCACGAACAGCATGTCGCGGAAGTAGCCGCGCAGGGTGGCGGCGTCCTCCCCGGCCACCCGGGCGTCGAAATCGTCTGTGGCACTTGCCGTCTCGATGTCGGCGGCGCTGGCCGTCCCGACCGCGGCGGTCTCCGCGGCCCCGGTGGTCTCGGCGGTCGCGCGGGCGGTCTTCGACCTGGTGGTCTTACGGGCTGCGGTGGTCGTGGTCACGGGGCCTCCTCAACGCTTCCGCGGCGCTACGTGGACCGGCAGGCCGAGCCCGACCAGGGCGGCCTCCATTCCGATCTCGCCGAGGGTGGGGTGGGCATGAATGGTGTCGGCCAGCTCGTCGAGCGTCGCCTCCAGCGAAATGGCCAGCGCGCCTTCGGCGATGAGATCACTGGCCGAGGGGCCGATGATGTGCACGCCGAGCACCTCGCGGTGCTTCGCGCCCGCCACGATCTTCAGGAATCCCTCGGTGTCGCCGAAGGTCTGGGACCGGCCCAGGGCCGCGAACGGGAACTTGGCGGTGAGCACCTCGTGACCGGCGGCGCGCGCGGCGTCCTCGGTGAGGCCGACGCTGGCGATCTCCGGATGGGTGAAGGTGGCCGCGGGAATGACGTTGTAGTCGATGTGCGCCGGGTGACCGGCGATCACATCGGCGGCGGTCAGGCCCTGATGTGAGGCGACATGGGCGAGCAGCGCCTTGCCGGTGACGTCGCCGATGGCGTAGACGTGCTCGACGCCGGTGCGCAACTGCTCGTCCACCGGAATGAATCCCCGTGCATCGGTGTCGATTCCGGCGACGTCCAGGCCGAGATCCGCGGTATTGGGGCGGCGGCCGACACCGATGAGCACGATATCGGCGTCCAGGTCACGCGCCTTGGGGCCGCCGACGGTGACCCGCAGGCCCGAGTCGGCCTGCGCGATGGACTCGACGGTCGAACCGGTGAGCACCGTAATGCCGCGCTTGCCGAACGAGCGGCCCAGCGCCACGCCGATCTCCTTGTCCTCCAAGGGAACCAGACGATCCTGGAGTTCGACGACGGTGACCTCGCTGCCGAAGGAGGCGAACAGGCTCGCCCACTCCGCGCCCACCGCGCTGCCGCCCACCACGACCAGGCGACACGGCACCTCGGCCAGCCCGAACGCGCCGTCGGAGTTGATCACGCCGGGCAGGTCCACGCCCGGGATCGGCAGCCGGGCCGGGGTCGAACCGGTGGCGACGATGATGTCGCGGGCGCTGATCTCGCGGACGCGCGTGCCCGTCGGCGCGGCGGCGTAGCGCGGCCCGCCCTCGAAGACCGGCGACGGGCCCGCCTCGTACACCTCCACCGTGGTGGGGCCGGTGAATCGGGCGTGGCCTTCGATGACGGTCACGCCATTGGCCTTGAGCAGCCCGGCGACGCCGTCGGTCAGTCCCTTGACGATGCCGTCCTTGCGCTGGCGCACGACGGCGAAATCGAAGCGGACATTGTCCGCGTGGATACCGAAATCCGCCGCGGCGGTCATGGTCTGGTAGATCTCGGCGGATCGCAGCATGGCCTTGGTCGGGATACAGCCCCAGTTCAGGCAGACCCCGCCCGGGCGCTCCTTCTCCACCAAGCCCACGGACAGGCCGCGCTGGGCCGCGCGAATGGCGGCCACATAACCGCCGGGGCCGCCACCTATCACCAGCAGTTCCAAGTCAGGCACTCGTGGTGCTCCTCGGTCGACGTTCCTCACACCCGGAATGTGGTGCGGGTCATTTGACGTCGAGTCTTGGCCTGACGGACTGCACAATCAATCGCGTCGAAGCCCAGTAATCCCACTTCGAGATTGGGCGCAGCGCCCAATGTTAACTCTCCGGTAGGCCGCCGTTCAGCGGCCGTCGAGTTCGAGCGCGGCGAGCGCGAGCGACAGTTCCACATAGGCGCGCTGCCCCTCCAGCGACCGCCCGAGCAGCTCGGAGACGCGCTGCAGGCGGTTGATCACCGTATTGCGATGGCAGTGCAGAAGCCCGGCCGCGTGCGCGGCCGAACGGTTCTCCGCCAGCCAGGTCCCGAGTGTGCGCAGCAGCACCTCGCGCTCCTTGACCGGCAGCGCGAGCACCGGGCCGAGCGTGCGCTCGATCAGCAGATCGCGCAGATCGGGAGACCGGACCAGCAGCGCCTCGGGATACCGCTCGTCCAACGCCACCAGTTCCGTCGCGTCGCCGGGCAGGGTCGCGAGCGCGAGCAGGGCCAGCGCGTGCGCGGAATTCACCTGCGCCAGACCGGGAACGGCGGGCGAGACCCCGGCCCGGCCGCGTACCAGCGGCCGCAGCCTCCGCAGCACGGCGTCGCGGTCGTAGCGCTCCAGCGAGATGAGCCCGATGGTGGTGTCCACCCGGCTGTGCCAGACCGAGCGAATTCCCCATGCGGCCAGCGCGGTTTCGCCGCCGGTGAGCACGGCCCGCCCGTCGGTGCGCGCCTGTGCGGCCACCACCAGATACTCCCCCTGGACGGGCAGTTCGAGTTCGCGGGCCGCCCGGGCCGCGAAGGTGGCGTCCTGCGCCCGCCCGCCCAGCAGATCCTCGATGAGCGCGTGCCGGTAGCGCTCGTCGCGGCGGACCTGGTCGAGTTCGGTATTGCGATACGAGGTGACCAGCGCCGAGGACAAGCCGTCGACCACCGCCCACATGGCGGTCCCGGCCTCCCGGATGTCCTGCGGTCCGACGCCATCGGCCTTGTCCAGCAACGCTTCCCAGACAATGCCGCCGCCGAGCCGGAAGGTCCGCAGCATGGCCTCCAGCGGCACGCCCTGTTCGGCGCGCTGTTTCCCGATGGCCGCCGCCACATCGTCGTGCTCCGGATCGCCGCCCGCCCCGCCCAGCAGGTCCAGAATCCGGGTCAGGTACTGCCGACAGCCGTCGCGCAGCTGCGCCTTGGGCACCGAGGTGTAATCGGTCCATTCGGGGTTGTCGGTGAAGATCGCCGAGAGCAGCCGCTTGGTCAGCACCGGGATATCGGCTCGGCGAGCATCCGCGAGTTTGCGGGTGCTCGGAGTCGAAAGCGCAGGTAGCGGCGATGCCATGACAGGTGACATTACCTGCTGGGCGGAAACCACGATTCTCTTATGACATTTTCCTGCCGGTCGTCACGATGATGTATTACCGTGGAGTGGACAGCACCGAACCACCGGGGATCCGCCATGACTCTCAGTTACAGCTCCTATCTCGAGCTGCCCACCCTGCTCGGCGCGCAACATCCGGTCAGAACGCCACCGCAGCACGACGAAATGTTGTTCATCATCCAGCACCAGACCACCGAGCTGTGGCTCAAACTGGTGCTGCACGAATTGCACGCGGCGCGAGCGGCTTTCGATACGGATGAGCCGGAGGTCGCGCTCAAGGCGATTGCGCGGGTCAAACACATCCAGCGGACGCTAACCGAGCAGTGGTCGGTGCTGGCGACCCTGACGCCCACCGAATACGCCCGCTTCCGGCGGTTTCTCGGGCGGTCCTCCGGATTCCAATCGCATCAGTACCGGGCTGTCGAGTTCCTGCTCGGTATCAAGAACCCGGCCATGCTGCCGGTGTTCGCCGACCATGCCGAGGCGCGGGCCGACCTGGAGGCGCTGCTGGCCGAGCCGACCCTGTACGACGCGTTCTGGCGGCATCTGGCGCGGACCGGGCTGGCGGTGCCGGAGTCGGCGCTGCACCGGGATGTGACGGCGAGCTATGCGCTGAATCCGGAGCTGCTGCCGCTGGCCAAGGCCGTTTATCAAGCGCCGCAGGAGTATTGGCCGGTGTACGAGGCCTTCGAGGAGCTGGTCGATCTGGAGGAGAACTTCCAGCTGTGGCGGTTCCGGCATCTGTGCACCGTGTTGCGCACCATCGGAACCCGGCAGGGCACCGGCGGGTCCAGCGGCGCGGGATTTCTGCAACGCGCCCTCGATCTCAGCTTCTTTCCGGAATTGTTCGCAGTACGCACCGAAACGGGGGATCTCACATCATGACCACGGCACCGACCGACTTCGCCACCCGCGCGAGCGCGCTCGACGCGGCGGATCCGCTGGGCGATTTCCCGCGCCGCTTCGTCGGCAGCGACGATCCGGAGATCGCCGCCTATCTGGACGGCAATTCACTGGGCCGTCCCCTTCGCGGGACCGCCGAACGGATGGCCGCCTTCGTGACCGACGCCTGGGGCGGGCGATTGATTCGTGGCTGGGACGAGCAGTGGTTCGAGCTGCCGCTGAGGTTGGGCGACCGGATCGGGGCGAGCCTGCTCGGCGCGGCCGCGGGGCAGACCACCGTGGGTGATTCCACCAGCGTGCTGCTCTACAAGCTGGCGCGCGGCGCGCTCGCATCGCGGCCCGGACGCACCGAGATCGTGCTCGATCGCGACAACTTTCCCACCGACCGGTATCTGATGGAGTCCATCGCGAGCGAACTCGGGCTCACGCTGCGCTGGATCGAGGCCGATTTCGCCGGTGGCGTCACCGCCGAGGACCTGGCCGGAGTGGTCTCCGAGCGCACCGCCCTGGTCACACTCAGCCACGTCGCCTACCGTTCCGGCTATCTCGTCGATATGCCCGCCATCACCGCCGTCACCCATGACGCGGGCGCGCTGCTGCTGCTCGATGCCTGCCATTCGGTCGGCTCGGTGGAGATCGAACTGGATTCCTGGGGCGTCGATTTCGCGGCGGGGTGCACCTACAAGTACCTGAACGGCGGCCCCGGCGCGCCCGCCTTCGCCTACGTGAATGCCGAGCTGCTGCCGCGGTTCCAGCAGCCGATCTGGGGCTGGATGGGCCGGGAGAACCCGTTCGACATGGCCCAGGGCTATATCCCCGCCCCCGGAATCCGCAGGGTGCTCAGCGCCAGCCCCGGAATTATCGGCATGCTTCCGATCCAGGACATGCTCGATCTCATCGAGGAGGCGGGCATGCCCGCGGTGCGCGCCAAGTCCGTGGCCCTCACCGAATTCGCCCTCGACCTGGTGCACGAGTGGCTGGCGCCGCGCGGCGTGACGGTCTCCTCTCCCGCCGACCCGGCCCGCCGCGGCGGGCACGTGACCATCGATCACCCGGCATTCCGGGAGATCACCGCGCGCTTGTGGAATCGTGGTGTGATGCCCGACTTCCGTCAGCCGCACGGCATCCGCATTGGAATGAGCCCCCTGAGCACCACCTTCCACGAGGTCCTCACCGGGATCACCGCCATCCGCGACGAACTCGATGCCCGCTGACCTCCACGACGCCGGGGCGAGCGCGATTCTCGACGATATCGACGCCCGCCCCGGCAGCGTGACCTCCCTGGCCCGCACCATCCTGGGCGCCTACGTCCGCGAACTCGGCGGCTGGATCGCCATCGCCGACTTCAGCACCCTCCTGGCCAGTCTGGACGTACCCGAACAGAGCGCCCGCACCACCGTAGCCCGCCTGAAAAGCAAAGGCGTCCTGGACCCCGAAACCCGCAACGGCCGCAGCGGCTACCGCCTCACCCCCGCCGCCGAAGCCATGTACACCCGCGGCGACCCCCGCATCTTCGGCTTCCGCCAAATGACCGAATCCGACCCCTGGCACCTCATCTCCTTCACCATCCCCGAATCCGCCCGCGCCGCCCGCCACCAACTCCGCCGCCGCCTCACCTCCATCGGCTGCGGCACCGTCTCCCCCGGCCTCTGGATCTGCCCCCACTACCTGGCCGCAGAAGCCACCGCCATAATCACCGCCCTCGGCCTGGCCGACTACGTAACCTCCTTCCGCGCAACCGATTTCGCAGTACCCGACAACCCCCGAGCCGCCGCCGCCCGCTGGTGGAACCTCCCCTCCCTGGCCGCCCTGCACCAAGCCTTTCTCGACAACCACAGCGCCACAACAGAACTCGGCACCCTCACCGACGAACAAGCCTTCCGCCTCTTCATCCCGCTCCTGGACGAATGGCGCACAATCCCCTACCTGGACCCGGGCCTCCCCGATTCCATGCTCCCCACCGACTGGCCCGGCCCCGCCAGCGTCCGTCTCTTCGCCGACGCCAGAAAACGCTGCCTCGAACCCAGCCGCCGCTGGGTCCACGCCCACACCCGTACCTAACCCCTAGCCGCCGCCGATGACCTTGGCGGTAAAGGCATTCCACTCACCCGGACTGAAGATCAACGCGGGCCCAGCGGGATTCTTGGAGTCACGGACGCCAACCCCACCCCCGTCCAGGAACGCGACTTCCACGCACGCGCCGCTACTTTCGCTGTAACTGCTCTTGAACCAGTTCGCCTCGGATAGCTCGATCTTCACCGCTCGTAACTCCTTGTTGCCCGCCGCAGCAGGTCTCGTGTGGTGTCCTCGTCGAGAGCAGTCGCCCGCAGCGCCGCAACCAATTCATGGTAGCGCCGCAAATCATCGGGCTTTTCGAGGTAGACATCGTTGCTCATCTGAATCTCGTGGTAGACCACGGGCGGTTCGATCGGCCTGCCTTTGGCATCGGTGCCGAAATACAGAATGACGAACGGGCCATGCAGCAATCCCCAGGTGCAACCCGCCGAGAACGGATGTATACGCACAGACACATTCGCCGGTTTGCTGATCTCCGCTAGGTGCCGGAGCTGGGCCGCCATGATGTCGCGGCTGCCGATCACGCGATGCAACGCCGACTCGTGCAGGAGCACATCGAGTTTCAGTGGGCGGGTCTTCCGGGTGACGATTGCCTGGCGTTTCATACGCAGTTCCACTCGACGGTCGATGGCGTCGCTGCTGTCGCCCCGGTAGAAGGCACTGATGAGCGCTCGTGCGTAGTCCGCGGTCTGCACCAGACCCGGGACGTGTTCGTGATACGTGATCAATTGGCGCGCCGAAGCCTCCAGGCCGACGTACATGTTGAAGGTGTCGTTGAACAGGCCGCCGAACGCGTGGTACCAACTCGTCACCTTCGCCTGTTCAGCCAATTCGACCGCCCACTCCGTGTTCTCGGGCGAGATCTCATAAATCTCGCAAAGGGCACGGACATCACGAATTCGGACCTTCTTCACGCGCCCGGCCTCGATGCGTTGTAGCCCAGGCTCGCTCAGTTCGACCATTTCGGCGGCGATCCTCTGCGTCAGCCCGAGCGCTTCGCGGGCTTCGCGAAGGAACCGGCCGAGTTGGCGGCGGGGCAGGGTCGAGGGTTGATTGCCGGTGTCACTCATGAGGTCTCCCCGGAAAGTGAAGGTGACAGCGCCCGGTTTCCGAAGCTAGGTGTACCGCAGATCTGTGGTTCGTCGTGGCGATTTGAAGCAATTCGATCTGAAGCTTCAGTTTTGCCCATCTGCACTGGTCGCCGGTGGTGTGCTGAGGCCATGTCCATCGACGACCAGTGGTCCGAGGACCGCGATCAGATCGAGCTTCAAGTCATCCAAGATGTTCTCGACACCGTCGAAACCCGACTGCGCGACCGGGAACGGTGTGGGTGGCAGTTGACCGTTCCGCGCTCGCGGATCTACGCGACCGTTCTGCTCGCCGTGATTCTCAGTGCTCGCGCCACCCACGTCGTCCCGGCCACGCTCGACCGGGCCGCCATTCTGGCCGCCATCTTCGACGGCGCCGAACCCGCCAAGGCCGGGCGGCCGGTCGACGACGTCATCCGGGATCACACCGTCAGCGCGAACTGAATCCGCTACCGGGACGGGCGAATACGGCCTACTGCATGCCCGGCGGCTCCAAGGGGGTCAGGTTCTCGCCATTGAGGATGGCCTTCATTCGATGCTCGATGTGGCCCTTCCACTCGGGGTGGGTCAGCACATAGAGGCGTTCCTCGCGAATGGCCTGTAGTACCTGATCACCGACGGCTCGCGGGCTGGTGCCGTGGGTGAAATACTCCCGCACCGCATCCATTTCCAGGTCGGCCGGGAGCGGGCTCGGGCCGACGTCGGGGAAGCGGCTCGGGCGGTTGCGGTCCGAATCCAGGATTCGGGTGTTGACCACGCCGGGCATGAGGACCGAGATGCGGGGTTTCAAGCCGCCGCCGACCAGCTCCATATGTATGGTCTCCGTCAGCGCGACGACGGCGGATTTGGTCGCGCCGTAGATCCCGGAGCCGCCGACCACACCGGCGACCGACGCCGTATTGACGATGTGCGCCTCCTCGTCCTGCTCGATCATGATCGGCAGGAAGGTGCGGTGGCCGTGGACGACCCCCATCAGGTTGACCCCGATCACCCAGGCCCAGTCGTCGAGCGTGCTCTCCCAGACCGGCATACCGCCCCCGGCCACACCGGCGTTATTGCACAGAACGTGCACGGCCCCGTACTTCCCGAGCGTCGCCGCCGCCAGCGCGGCGACATCGTCGGGATTCGCCACATCCGTCACCACGGCGTGCACATCCCCACCGCCCGCCAGCAATTCGGCGGCCGTCTTCGCGAGCGCATCCTCCTCCACATCTCTGAGCACCACCCGCATTCCCGCATCGAGGAACGCCTCCGCCATTCCCCGCCCGATCCCACTGGCCGCCCCGGTCACAACCGCGACCTTGTTCCGCAGATCCCGCACAGCGCCTCCCCTCACGCCCGGACAAGACCCGCCAACCGTACGACGCCGACCCACCCCCGCACATCAGCCCTCGGAACGATTTTCCGAATGCGCTATTGCCGCGCGAAAGGCGTGGGATACCAGGGAGATACGCCGCGCTGTGAGAGTGGGAGATGCCTAGACGACAGCGTCAGAAGGAGCAGACAAATGTCCGAGGCATTGAGTGAGGCATTGTGTGAGAATCCGGGTTGCGGCGGCGCCGCAACCGATGGGGCGTTCGTATGCGCTGATTGCCTGTCCCGGTTCTGCGAGACCTTGAGCCGATTGCCGGTGCTGTACGCCCGATGTGGGGAGTTGTTGCAGGGCGAGCGCACTCGCGGGCTGCCGCGGGCGCACGGCGGGCGGCGGGAGGGGATCGTGCTGGCCGATCCGCCGGTCGAGGCGCGGGCGGAGATCATGGCGCTGGTGACGTCGTGGGCGGCGCTGGTGGTCGACGAGGCGCGCCCACCGCGGCGTCCGCGCCGGACCGTGCCGATACTGGTGGAATTCCTGCTCGCACAACAGAATTGGCTGGCGGCGCATCCGGCGATCGTCGACGCCATCGAGGAGTTCGTGGCGGTGCACGGGCTCGCCCAGGGGGCGGTGGAACCCGGACCGGACCGAATCGAGGTCGGCCGTTGCGACCGGCACGGGTGCGGTCAACCGGTGTACGCCCACCTGGGCGGCTCGGGCGCGACCAGCCGCCTGGTCAGCTGCGCGGCGGGCCACAGCTGGCAGCCACATCAGTGGCTGGCATTGAATCAGCGTGTGGGACACCGACGCCGGATGAGTCAGCGGGCCGAGTCGGTGGCATGACGACACCGCCGCTCGGTCGGCGCCGGACCCCGCCTCCCGGGCGGCGCCTGGTGCCGACCGAGCTCGCGGCGCTCGCCGCGGGCGTGCGGAAGGAGACCATCCGGAAGTGGGCCAGCCGGGGCAAGCTGACCCGCTACGGCACACCGGGCCGCGCCGAGTACGACCTCGCCGAGCTCCTCGAACTACGCGGCGCACCGGATTCCATCCAGTAATCACGAAGCACGGCAACAGCTTTCCAGCTATTGCCGTGCTTCCTTCGTGCGCACGGCTCACCCGGCCCGCCGGGCCGGTTCGAACAGCGACGGCCGCGACAGGCTGCCGCCGCCCTCGAGAATGGCGCGCTCCAGTCCGCGCAGCTCGTCGGAGGGCTCCAGCCCCACCTGCTGAATCAAGGTGGCGCGGACCCGCCGGTAGACCTCGAGCGCCTCGGCCGGACGCCCGCACCGATACAGTGCCAGCATCAGATACCCGTAGGCTTCCTCCCCCAGTGGATGAGCATCGATGTGCGCCTGCAGATCCGGGATGATCTCCCACGCCCGATCCAGCGACAGCTCGATACGAAACCGGGTCAGCTCGGCGGCCATTCGCCGCTCGGTGAGCGAATAGGAAATGCGCTGAATGCGGCTGCTGGGCACATCGGCCAGCACCGGCCCGCGCCATAGCCCCGCGGCCTGACGCAGCGCCCCCAGCGCCGCGGCGAGATTGCCATTGCTCTCGTGCATCCGGGCCTGGGCGATCAACTCGTCGAATCGCGCGCTGTCCAGGGCGGAACCGTCGACCGCCAGCCGATATCCCGGTGCGCGCGTCTCGATGGCGATGGGGCAGCGACTGTCGGCAATGACGCGACGCAGCACCGAAACACAGATCTGCAGCTGTGACCGGGCCGTCGCCGGTGGCTCCCCCTCCCACACCGCATCGGTCAGACTCGCCATCGAGGTGACGCGATTCGCGTTCAAGGCGAGCGATCCCAATACCGCGCGCTGGCGGTACGAGTCGAGCCTCGGTATTCCGACAAGACCTTCGATCTCCAACGGACCGAGAATTCTGATCCCAACCATGCTGTGTCCATCCATATCGACCGGACTTCCCGAGCGACGCCTTTGTCGCTTCCACCCTTGAAATCAAAGTCGACCGCCACCGGCCCGCCAATCCGTGCTATGGGAGGAGGCCGCACCGAAAGTAGTAGTACCGATGGATAATTCGATGACCACCAGGACCAGGTCCCGGTCCGCGAGATTGGCGGGACGGTACGGCAGGGGCAGCTCGCCGCCGCGCACCACCCGACCGACGGACAGCATCGTCCGGCACAGTACGCGATCGCTCTCGTCGATCAACTCGACGGGCCCGCCCGCGAGCACGACGGTGATCGACGGGCCGGTGTCCCGGCGCAGGCTGCCGCACTCGCCGGGCGGCACCCGCTCCATCCAGCAGGTCACGCCGTCCTGGTGGGCGAGGAAAGTGCGGTTCATTTCGTCCGATCGGGCCGGGCCCGCCGGAATGTAGTCAGACATCATGTCCAATCTCCGCCGTGGAGTATTCGAAGTGCCGTCTCGATAGCAGCACGGTGCGGGTGACCGGACAACACGGTTGCACCCTAAGAGAACTCGACTGCTCCCAACGGACCAAAAGATGATTGCGCTAATCAAGAACCGACCGGTTTCATTCGATCGCGACGAGGGTCACCCGGCAGCAATCACCCGAACCGTACTGGGCGGTAAAGCTTTCCGTCCGAGATTCCGCAAGTCCCCTGAACGCTGGGGTAGGCTTCGATCTAGTTCGAAGCCGAGTCTCGGGTTCCGAATCCCGAGGCGGGCGAGTGAGGCAGGGGTGAGAGTTGTGGTCGGCGGGAATGCCAGTGAACCAGCACAGCCCGGCGCCACCCCCGCGACACCGTGTCAAACGATTTTTCCGAGCGGTTCCAGGCCCGCATTCCCGATCTCGTCGCGGCGTACAAAACCCGCCTCGGCGAGATCGGCAGCCCGCTGGTCTCCAATGCCGAGGCCTGGCAACAATGCGAGCTGCAGGCGCGCCGGATCTTCGACGACTGCGCCCGCAGCCTCGCGACCGGCGCGACCACCGTCACGCACATCACCGACGTCTTCGACCTGGGCAGCAAACGGGTCCGGCAGGGCGCCCACATCGCCCATTCGGTCCAGGCGGGCAGCATACTCACCGATCTGACCACCACCGCCCTCGCCGACTGCGCCGCGCGACTCCGCGCGGACCAGTCCGCTCTCATCGCCGCCGTGCGCGCCATGCAGCAGGGCATCAGGCTGCGCCTGGAGTCCGGATCCATCGGCTACGACGCCTTCCTGTTGCAACGGGTGCGCGAGGCGCACGAACAGGGACAGCGCCGCCTGGGCCGCGAGATCCACGACCACATCGGCAATTCCGCCAGTCTGGCGCTGCGCCAGATCGAGCTCTACGAGCTGGAATGCGAACGGGCGAGCAAGGATTCGGAGGCGGGACAGCCCACCGAGGTGTCCCGGCACGTGCGGGCCGCCAAGGAGGCGATCCTGGAGACCATTGCCCGCAGCCGCGAGCTGGTGAGCGAACTGCGCCGCCCGGACGTCACCGGCTCCCTGGAGACCGCGCTGCGCGGATTCGCCGCCTCGCTGGGCCAGACCGGGGTGCCGCTGCAGATGTGGGTGCGCGGCAGCGACGCCTGGATTCCGGGTGCGGTGACCGAGGAGCTGTTCATCATGGTGCGGGAATGCCTGCGCAATGCCTACACCCATGCGGGTGCCGCCACCGTCGTCGTGCACATCGATATCGCACCGCATGAGGTCCATGCCGAAATCATCGACAATGGAAAGGGTTTCGACGTGCCCGCGCTGCGTGCCTCCGGGCACGGCAATGGCCTGCTCATTCTGCAGGAGCGCTCCGACCTGGTCGGCGGCACGGTGAATATCGATTCCGCCCCGGGCCGCGGCACCCGGGCGACCCTCTGGATTCCCATCGCTCAGGAGAAACCGACCGTATGAGTCCCAGTCAGATCCGCATCCTCGTGGCCGACGATCACACCCTGCTCCGCGAGGCACTGTGCGATCTGTTGCGGGCCGAAGCCGATTTCGAGGTCGTGGCGCAGGCCGCCACCGGAACCGGCACGATACAGCTGGCCGGTGAGCATCGCCCGGACGTGCTGCTGCTGGATCTCGAAATGCCCGAGAGCGATCCGCCGGAAACGGTGCGGCGCTTGCTGTCCCAGGATCCGGCGCTGCGGATCATCGTGCTGAGCATGCACGACGAACAGCAGCTGGTGCAGCAGCTGCTGTCGCTCGGGGTCCGGGGCTATCTGCACAAGGGCGCCGGACGGCACACCCTGACCTCGGCCATCCGGCAATCGGTCGGCGACGGCCAGCAGACGGTCACGCTGTCGGTCTCCCCGGAGAGCCTGCGCGCCCGCGCCGAGGAGCCGGAGGACCCGGGCACGCTCTCGGCCCGCGAACGCGAGGTGCTCATGCTGGTGGCCGAGGCGCTCAGCAACCGCCAGATCGCCACCCGGCTCGGGGTCACCGAGGCCACGGTGAAGCGCCACCTGCGCAATATTTTCACGAAGCTGGAGGCGGTATCCCGCATCGACGCCGTCAATCGGGCGGTCGAGCGGGCCCTGATCTCGCGGAAACGGGCCGGATTACCCGATACCGCCCGCGCCTGGCAGTGAGTGCGGGTCCGGATGCCGGGTTTCGATCATCCGTCCCGAGATGGCGGCCCCGGCCTCCGAGACCAGGAATTCCACCATGGACGCCGTCTCGTCCTCCACGGCGAGACAGCAGTCCGGCCGCGACCGGCCGCTGTTGTGCGCGGCCTGCCGACCGCAATTGACCTCCGCGACAACGGTGTTCACTCGGACGCCGTGCGATCCGAGCTCCTGGGACAGCGTCTCGGTGAGGGCGTGCAGGGTCTCCCGGACCACCAGATCGTCGGGACGTCGCGCCGAGATATCGGTCTGCGCCACATTGACGATTCGGCTGTCGCCGGATTCCACCAGATACCGTTCGGCCGCGCGGCTGACGAGCAGTGGCGCCCGCAATCGGGCCTGTACCAATGCGTCCCAGTCCGGTGGCTCCGAAACACCTTGGGCGCGACCGGGAAAAGGATCGTTCACCACCAGCGAGGGTGGTCCCAGCCGCTCGGCGACGCGCAGCACGGTCGCCTCCGCCTCGTGCAGATAACCCAGATCGGCGCCGAATGCCCACAGCCCCGCCCGTCCCCGCCCCACCGAGTCCAGGGCGGTGTCACACCATGAGGCCCGCAAATCCACCAGGGCGATGGCGAACTCGCGTGCCGCCAGCCTGCCTACCACCGCCGCTCCGAGGCCGCCACCGGCGCCGGTCACGATGGCCACCCGGTTCCCCCCGTTCTCCATGCCAAGCTCCTTTCGTCGAAAAGTACAGAAGTCGGGTCACGACCATGACCACCCGACTGTCCGATCGCACGTGAGCGCCGAGCCTACGCGACCGCCGGGATCGAACGACCCGGCCGCGGCGGGAATGCTGCGAAAGTAGCAGTTCGACGGCGTACCACTACTCCTTTTCACCTGTCGGACAGCCCTATTCGGTCCGGTAGGTGTACCGGTTCGGGGAATATCCGAGGACTCGAGTCAAGAATAGCGTTGCTCACCATGCAGATGGATATTGCAGCAATTGATTTCACCGCTGGAAAAACGATTTGGTCCGATGTCATTCGCTTTTCGAAGGACTTTCTGCAGGAATCCCGGATCTCGGTTCAGATCAGCTGTCTGATTCGTTTCTGCACCGCGGCCGTCCTGGGCGCCTCCATGCTCGACGGCCAAGTCTGGATCGCGGCCCTGACCTGGGTGTTCGCCACCCTCGCCGCCTATGTCTTCAATGGCGTCATGGATGTGACCGAGGACCGGGAGAACGGTTCGACCCGGCCGATCAGCCGCGGTTCGCTGCCGGTCCCGATCGCCGTGGGCGGGGTGGTCGGCGCCGGTGCGCCCGCCCTGGCCATTGCCGGGGTCGTGGACGCGGGCGGCCTGCTGCCCATTCTCGTACTCGCCCATTTGACTTGCGGCTACGCCTATTCCGGCGGCCCGATCTACGGCAAGCGGCGAGGCAGCACCGCCGCCCTGCTGGTGCTGGGCATGGGCGTGCTGACCTACGCGGCCGGTTGGGCGGCCGCTGGCCAGCAGGGCGGGCTGCCCGTGCTGGTGCTCGGCACCGCCATGTCGCTGTGGATGGCCGGAGTGGGCGCGCTGGTCAAGGACCTGTCCGACGCCGAGGGCGATGCGGCGGCCGGTCGCCGGACCCCGGTGGTGGTCTGGGGCGAGGGGCGCGTGCGCCTGCTGGCGAGCTCCAACGCCGTCCTGATCTCCGGTGGATACCTCTGCGCCACAATGGTTTTCGCTCCGGTGCTGGCGCCTTCGGCAATCGCCCTGGCGCTCGGCGCGGCGGCGGTGGGCATCCTGTGCGCCACCACCCGCCGCGCCGCCACCCGCACCGGCCGCCGCCTGCCGTACCGGGCCTTCATGGTGACCCAGTACTCGGTGCATCTCGCGATCCTCGCCACCCTGCTGCTGGCCGGGACTCACTTGTCTCGGTAGGCGACGGCGTGCGCCAGAGAGATCAACTCCGCCCGCCGCTCCGGTGCGAGACCGGCATCGGCGAGCGCCGCACCACCCTGCACCACCAGTCCGGCGATGTGGTTCTCCACCGCGCCGGACATCTCGCTGTCCAGCAGCCGCCGCCGCAATTCCGCGCCGCCCGCCTCCGGCCCGTCCACCAGCGCCCGCACCGCGGGATCCCGCTCGATGGCCAGCGACAGCACCGGCGTCATCTTGTGCCGTTCCAGATCCAGCTGCGCAGGTTTACCGAGAGTGTCGCTGTCGCTGAACATATCGAGCAGATCGTCGCGCAGCTGGAACGCCTCGCCGACCGCCAGACCGTAGAACTCGAATGCCTCGGACAGATCGGCGCGACCGGCCAGCAGCGCACCGATGAGCAGCGGCCGATGAATCGTGTAGTTAACCGATTTCAAATTTGCGATGGTGCGCGACAGCTTCGGATCACCGGTGAAACGGGCCGCCGCCACCACATCGAGATGCTGGCCGATCTGCAGTGCCGCGCGCAGCTCGTTCCAGGCGCCCGCCACGGCGGGTGCGGCCGAAATCGCCTGGGCCATGAAGAAATCGGCGTAACCCAGTGCGAGATCACCGGCCAGCACGGCCACGCTCTCCCCGAATCGCCGGGATTCGCCCTGCCAACCGAGAGCGCGATGGCGAGCAGCGTACTTCGCATGGACCGCCGGAGCGCCGTGGCGCAGCGGCGAGTCGTCGAACACGTCGTCGTGGATGAGCGCGCTGGTGTGCAGGAACTCCAGAGCGACCGCCGCGGCGACCACCGCGGGGTTACCGGGCGCACCGCCGCCCGCGAGATATCCGGTGATGCAGAACCCCGGCCGGATGCGCTTGCCGCCGGAACGCATCAGATCGGCAATGGATTCGATGGTCGCACCGGCCTCGCTGTCCAATCCGGACCAGCGCGCGTGTTCCTGCTCCAGGAATTCCAGAGCTACTTTCTCGGCGCTCGCCATCATGTCGTCGTGAGCGGTCTGAACGTCGATCTCGGTTGCCACGGTCATGTTCGTGGTACCGCCTTTCAGCGAATCATTGTCGGATGTCACGGGTGCCCGGCCAGCTACGCGCGCACGATCTTCCCCGAGCCTTTGCGCGGAATCTCGGCCACCACGACGACATCGCGGGGCACCTTGTAGCGGGCCAGGTGGGATTTGACGTGCGAGCGGATCTCGTCGGAATCGAGCTCGGCGCCGGATTGCGGCATCACGAAGGCCCGCAGGCGCTGGCCGAAGTCCGGATCGTCCACGCCGACCACCGCCGCATCGGCGATATCGTCCCGGTCTGCCAGGAGATTCTCCACCTCGACCGGGTAGACGTTCTCACCGCCGGACACGATCATGTCGTCGCTGCGGCCGTCCAGGAACAGCAGGCCGGTGGCATCGAAATGGCCGATATCGCCGGTGGAGATCATGCCCGCGCGGCGGTCCTTGTCCCGGCCGTCGGTGTAGCCGCCGAAACTCAGGCCATTGGCGACGTAAATGATTCCGGGCGTATCGGTTTCGGTGATCACGCGGCCGTCCGGATCGAACAGCGCCACCCGCACGCCCACCGGCGGGCGGCCGACCGTACCCGGGGCCCGGCGCAACTCCGCGGGCGTGGCCACCGAGACGGCGGCGACCTCGGTGGCGCCGTAGTTGTTGTAGAGCACGTCGCCGAAGGCCGCGGCGGTGCGGGCGCTGAGCCCCGGCGAGATGGCCGACCCGCCGCTGGCGACAATGCGCAGGGACGAGACATCGTATCGGGCAAGGACACCGGGCCCGAGATCGAGAATGCGGGTCAGCATGGTGGGCACCACGATGAGGGTGTCGGCGCGGTGCCGCGCCACGCTCGCGAGCGTGGCCTCGGCGTCGAACTTGCCGCGACCGAACACCACGGCCTTGCCCAACGCCATGGCGAGCGTGAACTGCCCCAAACCGGTGGCGTGGAACAGCGGCGCGGCGATCACCATGACGCCGCCCCGGCTGAGCGGGACGCGGTCCAGCAGCTGGGCCGACTGTAGTGGCGAAATACGCTTCCGCACAGCGCCCTTCGACGTTCCGGTGGTGCCGCTGGTGAGCAGCACCAGGCCGCCGGATTCGGCGGACAGCGGGAGCGGATCGGTGGAGTTGGCGGCGATCAGATCGTCCACGGTCGGCGGCAGCTCACCCGTCCGCCGCTCGTCGGCCGCCGTCCGGAACCGCCGCACGCTCGACGGCAGAGCGGTTGTGGCGTCGGCGAATTCGTCGTCGTAGCAAAGGACGGTGACGCCTTCGCGTTCGGCCACATCGCGCACCTGCGGCCCCGCGAAGCCGGTGTTCATGATGACCAGCCGGACGCCGAGCTTCCCGGTCGCGATCATGGTGGCGACCAGGCCGCGATGGTCACGAGCCAGCACCTCGGCGGTATCGCCGGGTCCGATACCGGCGGCGGCGAATCCGCGCGCCAGCGCGTTCGACTGCCGTTCCAGCGCACCGAAAGTGAGGCTGCCGCGGGCGTCGAACAGGGCGCGCCGGTTCGGGTCGTACCGGGCCGTATAACTGATCATGGCGGGGAAGGGACCGCAGTGCGCGGCGATCTTGGCCGAGCGCAGATCCGCCCCGAAGTGACCGGGATGGATGAAGCCGCACTTGACGAGCACCGCGAGCGATTTCAGCACCTGTCCGGTGCGCTCGAGGCTCATGACAGCACCAGCGCGAGCGCGAGACCCAGACCGACCGCATCGGTGCTGCGGAAGCCGAGCACCACCGCGCGCTGCACCTGGCCCTCGACCAGACCGGCGCGAATCTGCATGACCCGCAACACGATCGCGGGCGCCACGCAGATCACCAGCAGCGGATTCAGCGAGCCGATGACGAACGGCGCGACCAGCAGAACGAGACTCAACACCGACAGCACCGCGATCAGCCCACGGTAGATCGACGGCGGGACGACCGCCTCCAGGGTGCGCCGCCCGGCCGCCAGATCGCCGACCCGGTCGCCGAAGTTGGCGTAGGACACCACCAGCAGCATGCAGACACCGACCAGCAGGCCGATGAGCACCGAGTCGGTCGACCAGTGCCGCGCGATGAGCCAGTAGGGCCCGAGCACCTCGGCCACATTGACCAGGAAGATCACGAACTCCAAACCGCGGGGGCGGTAACTGAACTGGTACAGCCAGGAGTACTGCACCGCCACGGCCACCACCAGGAACCAGCCGATCAGGAACGGCAGCGGCACGTCCCCGCCTAGCGGGAGCAGCAGCGCCAGGCCCGATCCCAGGGCGAGCAGTCCGGTGAGGATGCCCCTCGCGCTCGGAGACCATGCCCGACAGCAGCGGCTTGTTGGACTTCGGGAGATGGCCGCCGTCGGCGTAGTTCTTGGCGTCGCTGCCGTCCCGGAATCCGACCACATCGTCGGCGGCGCAGGTCGCGACCTTCATGGCGAACATGCCCACCAGCACCAGCAGCAGGGCGGCGGCCATACCCGTACGGGTAATGCCCTCGTGGGCCAGCAGCAGCACGGCCAGCAGCCAGGCGTAGACGTGGTGGTAGACCCGGAGCTTCCCCAGCCGGAAGTAGGCCATGGCCTTCTCCCCGACCGTGATCCGGGTGGGCTGAACAATGTCAGTGGTCATCGCTAATCCCTGCAATCAGCTCCGCCAGGGCGGAGCGTTGAATCTTTCCGGTCGCAGTGCGGGGGAAGTCGGCGAAGTCGAGCACGACCGGCGTGGTCAGCTGCGGCAGATCCGACACCGCCGCCCGCCAGGCCGCGTCGTCGAAGGCCGCGTCGCGCACCGCGATCACCGGCACCACGCGCCGATCCTTTTCCAGCACAATCGCTTCCAGCAGCCATGGCATCCGGGACAGCAGCACGTCCTCCATGGCGATACCGCTGGGGATGGCCGTCATCCGCTCCACCTGGCGGTCGATGAGAATCAACCGGCCCGAGCGGGTCCGCTTGCCCCAATCGCCGGTGTCCCACCAGCCGTCGGGGCTGAGATTGGCCTCGGCGGCCTCGCGGCGGTTGATATAGGTCTGGAACTGTCCCTCGGAACGCACCTGGATCCGGCCGGGCGTGCCCACCGACACCCGGGTGCCGTCCGGTCCGACAATGCGGGCCTGCGAATAGCCGGGCGCGGTCCAACCGGCGGAATGCCCGGCGAGGGTCCGGTCGACACCGGTCCGGGCCCGGTGGCGGCGGCCGGTGAAGCCCTTGAAGTGCACCTTGGCCGCGATCCTGCCGAGCTCGGACTGCCCGTAGGCCTCCAGGAAGGACGCGAGCCGGTACCTGCTACCGGCCAGCAGCCGCCGCACGGTGCCGGGGTGGATGACGTCGAAGGTGCTCACGTAGTGGCGCACCGACGCGAGAGTTCCGTTGTCGGCCAAGTGTTCCCACTGCATGAGGGTGTTCGGGTGCGCTTCGAGGTAGATCGGCTGGTACCGGCGCACGAAGCGCGCGACCGAATCCGCCGAATGGTCCGACAGGACGATCAGCGGCACATTGCGGCGCAGCGCGCAGAGCAGACCGGACACGGTGCGGAAGTGCACGGGCGACACCGCCACGGCGGCATAGCCGCGCAGGCGGCCGAGAATCGCCCACACCTCCTGGGCATAGCCCTGATGGTCGGCGGCTTTGCGGGTGTACTGCACCAGTTTCGGCACGCCCGTGGTACCCGAGGTGTGGGTGACCACATAGGGCGCGGTACCCGGCATGGCGACCGCGGAGGTCCGTCGCGGCGGCGTGGCGGGCAGCCGCTCGGCGAGCTCGGCCCAGTCGTCGACCTGCCGGAGGCCCTCGAGCTGTTCGCATTTGGCCAGGCGATCAACGGTGGTGACGATGCGTTCGATCGCCACGGGCGCCAGCATGCGGGCCAGGGTTTCCGCGTCGATCGCCGGACTGATCAGGACCGGCACACCGCCGACGGCGGTGAGCGCCGCGATGACGATCATGACGTCCAGCGGCGCGTCCAGCCAGACCGCGCAGTAATCACCGGGACGGATTCCGGTACCCTCGAACAGTGTAGCGGCGCGGGACGCGGCCTCGGCGATATCGGTCAGTTTCACCTGATCGTCGACCACCGGCACGGCGGCCGATCGATGATCGACGATCCACGGCCGCGCATTCGGCGCTATCTCTATCAGTTGATCGTAGATGAGTTTGTGATTGCGAGTCATAGTGTCACTCGATTGTTCGTACGGTCCGGGAATGATTTCATCGTAGGAATCCGCGATCGATTATTCGATGACAATGCCCGCCACGGACCGTGGCAACATCCTGCTATATCGGCGCGCTATCGCCCGGCGATAGATTTCAAGAGCTGCGAAACGCATATTTCTTCGAAGTAAGTGTGGTGAATCGAATGACAGGACCGCAGAAGAACTCGGATTCGGAGGCGTCGCGGATCGCGCTGGTGACCGGCGCGGCGGGCGGTATCGGGCACCGGATCGTGCACCGGCTGGCAGCCCAGGGCATGACCGTGGTCGCGGCCGATCTGGCGGCGGACACCTCCAAGGACCTGCGCTCGATCCCCGGCCGGGTGTCGATCGTGCAGGGCGACATTACCGACCCGGCCGATGTCGAGCGCATCGTCGCCGAGACCGAGCGCGATCTCGGACCGATCGACTACCTGGTCAACGCGGTCGGCATCCTGCGGGTCGGCGAGGTCGTGCAACTCTCCCAGGCCGACTGGGACGAGATGTTCGCGGTCAATACGACCGGCGTGTTCCGGATGATCCGCGAGGTGGTGACCCGCATGATCGACCGCCGACGCGGCGCGATCGTGACCGTTTCCTCCAATGCCGCGCGCACCCCGCGCGCCGCCATGTCCGCCTACTCGGCCTCCAAGGCGGCCACCACCATGCTCGCCAAATGCGCCGCACTGGAGGTCGCGAAGTACGGGATCCGATGCAATGTCGTCTCGCCGGGTTCGACCCGCACCGACATGCTCCGGACCAGCTGGGAGAACGAGGACCGCGCCGCGGCCACCATCGCCGGTGTGCCGGAGCAATACCGCCTCTGCATTCCGCTCAGCCGTATCGCCGATCCCGACGACATTGTCGACGCCGTCGAATTCCTGCTGTCCGACCGGGCCCGGCACATCACGATGCAAGAGCTCACCGTGGACGGTGGCGCGACACTCGGCAATTGAGTGCAGAATTCTTTCGACCTCGTAGAGGAGCAATGATGTTCGGTGGAATCCCCGACGTCATTTCATATGAAATGCCGACCCCGGCCGAATTGCCGGAGAATATTGTCGACTGGAAGATAGAACCGCAGCGCGCGGTGCTGTTGATCCACGATATGCAGAACTATTTCCTGCGCCCGCTGCGGGCGGGCGGATCGCCGTACTCGGAGCTGGTCGCCAATATCGCCCGGCTGCGCGAGGCGTGCCTGCGGGCCGGGGTGGCCGTCGCCTATACCGCACAGCCGGGCGGTGTGACGCCCACCCAGCGCGGGCTGCTACGCGACCTCTGGGGTGCGGGTATGACCACGGACGCCACCGATCGCGCCATCGTGTCCGAGCTGACGCCCGGTCCCGGCGACGAGGTGTTCACCAAGTGGCGCTACAGCGCCTTCCATCGGTCCGACCTGCTCGAGCGGCTGCGCGCCACCGGACGCGACCAGATGATCGTCAGCGGGGTGTACGCCCATGTGGGAGTGCTGGTTACGGCCACCGAGTCCTACTCCCACGATATCGAGACCTTCCTCGCCGCGGATGCCATCGCCGATTTCTCCGAATCCGATCATCGGCTGACCCTCGACTACGCGGCCGGGCGCTGCGCCATGGTGCGGAGCACGGCGGATCTCGTTGCGGCCGTGTTGAATTCCAGAGTGGGCGTCTGATATGGGCAGCAACGACACACGCGGTGCGGAACTGCTCGACCGCCTGCTCGCCGATCCGGGACAACCGTTCGCCATGGTGCAGCGCTCCGGCGGCAGCATCGATCTGCTGACCGGCGCCTTCACCGAACTGACCGAGCTCGACGAGGTGAGCACTGCCGCACGGGAATCGGATCTGCTGGTGCTGGTCCCGTATCGGCAGATCACCGAGCGCGGCTTTCCCTGCGTCGACGATCACGCGCCGCTACTGGCCATGGCGGTGCGCGAACACGAGATCGTCGACCCGGACCGGGTGCTCGACGCCCTCGGACCGGATCTGCTCGACCCGGGCTCGATCGACGCCGCCGATTTCCACTTCGACGTCTCGGACGCGGACTATCGCGCCATCGTCCGCGCGGTCATCGACAAGGAGATCGGCACCGGCGAAGGCTCGAACTTCGTGATCAGCCGATCGCTGATCGGATCCTTCGGGCCCGACCACCTGCGCACCTCGCTGGGCTTGTTCGGCAGGCTGGTGCGCGGCGAGCGCGGTGCGTACTGGAACTACCTCGTGCACACCGGCACCCGGACCTTCATCGGCGCCAGCCCGGAGGCGCACGCGCAGCTGGAAAACGGGACCGTGTCGATGAATCCGATCAGCGGCACCTACCGATATCCCGCGACCGGGCCGACGGTGCCCGGACTGCTGGATTTCCTCGGCGACGCCAAGGAGAACGGCGAGCTGTTCATGGTCGTCGACGAGGAACTCAAGATGATGTCGGCGCTGTGCCCCGCGGGCGGAACGGTCAACGGGCCGTACCTGAAAGAGATGGCGCACCTGGCGCACACGGAGTATCTGCTCCGGGGGCGGACGACGGCCGGTGTCGCGGAAGTATTGCGCGCCAACATGTTCGCGCCGACGGTGGTCGGCAGCCCACTGGAGAGCGCGCCCCATGTGGTCGGACGCTACGAGGCGGGCGGGCGCGGCTACTACAGCGGCGTCATCGCCTATATCGACCGGGATCCGCGCGGGGCCGTCCGCATGGATTCGGCCATCCTCATCCGGACCGCCGTCATCGATGCCGCGGGTACGGCCCGCATCACCGTGGGTTCCACCCGCGTGCGCGATTCGGATCCGGTGGCGGAGATGCACGAAACACACGCCAAGGCAGCGGCTCTGCTCAATGGTTCGGCGACCGCGGACCGGCCCGCGCTGGCCGTGCGGCCCGCCGTCGCGACGGCCTTGCGCCGCCGCAACGCACTCGCCTCCCAGTTCTGGTTCGCGGACGCCGCGACCCGGAGTATCGGCGCCGCGCGGGCGCGGGGGTCGGTGCTGCTCATCGACGCGGCCGATAATTTCACCACCATGCTGGCGAGCATGTTGCGCTCGCTCGGGTTCGCGCTGACGATCGCGCGCTTCGATGCCGAGGTGGACCCGCGCGATTACGACCTCGTCCTGCTCGGCCCGGGCCCGGGCGATCCCGGTTCCCTCGACGATCCCCGCATTCGGGCCATGCGGCGGCGCGTCCGGGAAATGCTGGCCGCCGATCTGCCCTTCGTGGCGGTCTGCCTGAGCCATCAGATCCTCTGCGCCGCACTGGGTCTGGGCATCACGCGACTGGATCTGCCGAATCAGGGCGTGAGCCGGGAGATTTCACTGTTCGGCACGCCGGTGCGGGCGGGGTTCTACAACACCTTCGTCGCCCGCAGCGCCGTCGACTCCTTCGACTCGGTATCCGGCCGGGTCGAGGTGAGCCGCGATCCGGCGACGGGCGAGGTGTACGCCCTGCGCGGCGAGCGCTTCGCCTCGGTGCAGTTCCATGCCGAATCGATTCTGTCGCAGGATGGTCCGTCGGTGCTGGCGGACCTGATCGCCCGATTCGTGGAGCGCCCGGATCGCGCACCCGCGCTCGCCGGTGAGCCGGTGAACGCCCGTGGCTAGCCGGGGCAGGCGCGCGGCCGGACGGGTCGCGGATCTGCTGAACCCACCGGTTCCGGTGCGGCACAAAGGAGTCGAGGAGCCCGTCGCCGGTAAACGAATCCTCATCACCGGCGCGTCCTCGGGCATCGGCCGGGCCGCGGCCCGCGCGGCGGCCGCGGCCGGTGCGGAGGTCGTGCTGGTGGCGCGGCGGGAACCGGAACTGCTCGAACTACGGGACCTGATCCGCGCTTCCGGCGGACGGGCGATCCATCGCGCCTGCGATCTCACCGACGACGAGGAGGTCGAGGGCCTGCTGCGGTGGGTGCGTGAGGACGTCGGAACCGTCGACGTGCTGGTCAATAATGCGGGCCGATCCATTCGGCGGCCATTGACCGAATCATTCGACCGTATGCACGATTTCCGGCGCACGATGAGCATCAATTATTTCGGCCCGGTCCGGCTCACCATCGGATTGTTACCGGCCATGCTGGAATCGGGCCGCGGCCATATAGTTAATGTCGGAACGTGGACCGTTCCCACCGGCACCTCGCCCCGGTTCTCGGCCTACCACAGTTCGAAAATGGCGCTCACCGGATTCGGGCGGTGCCTGGATGCCGAACTGTCCGGGCGCGGGATCGCGGTGACCACGGTGCACTATCCGCTGGTACACACCGCAATGAGTTCCCCGACACCGGAATACCGGCGCCTACCGGGTCTGACGCCGGAGGAAGCCGCGGCCTGGATCGTCACGGCCATCCGGCATCGGCCGGTCGAGGTCATGCCGCGCTATGTGCCGCTGCTGCGCGCGCTGCGGCTGGCGGGACCGCGCGCGGTGGGCCGTCTGCTACTGCGCTGGGGCTGACCGTGACAAATATCTGCTATGGAATCGGACAGCGCCGTCTCCCTAATCTCTGAATATGCGGTTGATCCGATCGCGGTAATCCCGAGAAATTATCAGAAAGAGAATCACAGCGATGCTACGCAATGGGCGACTCATGGTCGCGACAATGGCCTGCGCCGCGGTGCTCGGGTCCGGATTCACCGGCGCCGCCGCCACCGCGGCCGTGCCGGTCCGGGCCGCGGCCTGCGGCACCCCGCTGGACGCCGGTGCGATCGCGACGATCACGGAGCTGTCCGATGTCGACACGGTGACCGGCGACGATCCGCTGCAGCGCCTGGAGGAGGTGGTCTCCCGCAATCAGCAGATCGCCGAAACCCTTGTCGCACACGGTGACCGGCGCGGCCTGTTCGCGCTGATGGAGGATATCGCGGGGCGCGGGACGGTGCTGCCGATGATTCGCTCGGCGGCCGGGCTGACCGATCCGCAGTTCGATGCCCGCTTCGTGGTCGAATACCTCGATACCTGGCTGCGCGCCGTCCACGCCGAGTTCACCGGCGCGCCGGTCCCCCCGCACTGGGAGCGCTACTTCGACCTCGCCGCCGACTGCTCGGCCTCCGACGCGTATGCGGCGATGGTCGGATACAACGCCCATATGAGCGTCGACATCCCCTGGGCGCTCGCGGAATCCGGTGTCGGAACCGACAACTCCGCCGACTACTTCCGGTTTCTGGACGGCATTGCCGTCAACAATGCCGTGCTCGTCCAGCGCACGAAGGACACCTACAACGCCGATGTCGGCCCGCTGTGGCGCTTCTACTTCTTCGGCGACGGACTGGATCTGATCACGGGCCCGGGAGTGGGTTCGGGCCAGTTGCTGCGGACCGCGCTGTTCGGGGTCAACGCCGCCAATCTGGCCAATGGCCTCGGCCTGCAGAATCCGGCCACCCGCGGTGTCACCGATGCCGGAATCGATGCCATGTGGGCGGCCGTGGACACCGCGCTCGGCGCTCTCACCCAGGTTCATGGACTGTAGAAAGAGATTCGAATCGTGAAGATTTTCAAGCAATTCCGAGTCCTGGCGGCCGCCTCGGCCTGTGCCGCCGCCTCGCTGCTGGCCGCCGCACCGGCCACCGCCGACGAAGCCGACGGCGGTAAGGCCTTCGTGGCGATCGGCGACTCCTACTCGACCAATGGCAACATCATCTATTCGCTCGGATTCGGCTACGGCGGCGACAAATCCTGCCAGCGCTCGGACACCTCCTGGCCGCGGCAGCTGGCCCAGAAGATGGGCCTGGCCGACGACGATCTGGTCGACGTCTCCTGCCTGGGCGCCTCGCTGGCGACCCCGCCGAACTTCACCGCCGCCTATATGGCCAAGCAGGCCGCCGCCACCGGCGCCTTCAGCTCCGACACCCGCCTGGTCACCATTCAGTTGGGCCAGAACGACGTCTGGAACAGTGACAACAAGCAGCGGACGCTCGAGGCCGAGGTCACCTGCCTGACCAACTTCTTCCAGGGCTGCGGGCCCGACGCGGCACTGGACGGGCGCGCGCCCGACGCCCGCGGCGTGAACGGCGACCAGTACGCCAACTGGATCAAGCCGGTGGTGGATTACGTCAAATACTATGCGCCGCAGGCGCAGATCGTGCTGGTCGGGTATCCGACCATTGCCGAGCGCGGCAATCCGGAGTGGTGCTGGGACAGCCCGATCGGCCGGATCAGCCAGCCGCGCGCCGGGGCCATGACCGAGTTCCTGGACAAGGTCGACGACGCCCAGCGCGCGGCGGCCGACAGCCTCGGGGTGAACTTCTTCGACACCCGGGCGGTCACGGCCGGGCACGGCGCCTGCGCCGCCGATTCGTGGATCAACGGTTACTTCAACCCGACCGGCGAATTCCTCGGCATTCCATTCCACCCGACCGTGCACGGTGACGCGGTGGTGTCCTCCGCGATCCAGCGAGAGTACGGATTGTTATGAGCGACAATACTTTTTCCGCCGCCACCGTACCCATGCGCTGGGTGGGCCCGGTCAAGATCTCCACCCTGTGCGAGCGCGGCATCGTGGCCACGCTGCTGGACGAGCGGATGACCCGATCGGTGCTGCGCGAGATCGTGGGCGAATGCTCCCGGTACGCGAATCTCATTGCGCTACACCATCAGATTGTCGGCAACCTGCTGTTCCTGCGCTTCGAGTTCACCACCGGCGACGCCTCCGGGCACAATATGGCGACCCTCGCCGCCGATGCGCTCCTCGGGTACATCGTGCACGCGGTGCCCGGGGTGCGCTACGGCTCCATCTCCGGGAACTTCTGCACCGACAAGAAGGCCACCGCGGTCAACGGAATCCTCGGGCGCGGCAAGAATGTCGTGACCGAGCTGCTGATTCCGCGCGAGGTGGTGGAGCAGCGCCTGCACACCACCGCCGCCCGGGTGGCCCAGCTCAATGTCCGCAAGAACCTGATCGGGACCACGCTCGCCGGTGGAATCCGTTCCGCCAACGCCCATTACGCCAATATGCTGCTCGGCGTCTACCTGGCGACCGGACAGGACGCGGCGAATATCGTCGAGGGCTCGCAGGGCATCACGCATGCCGAGGATCGCGACGGCGACCTCTATTTCTCCTGCCAGCTACCGAATCTCATCGTCGGCACCGTCGGCAATGGCAAGTCCCTGGATTTCGTCGAGGCGAATCTGGCGCGCCTGGGCTGCCGCGAGAGCCGGGAGCCCGGCGGGAATGCCCGGCGACTCGCTGTCATCACCGCCGCCGTGCTGTGCGGGGAGCTGTCGCTGCTCGCGGCGCAGACCAATCCCGGAGAGTTGATGCGGACCCACCTCCGCTTCGAAAGATCAGAGAAGGACGGGGCCAATGAACGTGCCCATCGGAATCCATGACATCGCCCTGGCCACCGGCCACTACGCCATGGATCTGGCCGAACTGGCCGGACACACCGGCGCGGACGTCGACAAGTACTACATCGGCCTCGGGCAGACCGCTCAGACTGTTCCGGCCCCGGACGAGGACATCGTGACCATGGCGTCCACGGCCGCCAAACAGATCGTGGCCCGGCACGGCGTGGAGGGCATCCGCACCATTCTGTTCGCCACCGAATCCGGTGTCGACCAGTCCAAGGCCGCGGCGGTCTACGTCCAGGATCTGATCGGCCTGTCGGCCGCCACCCGGGCGGTGGAGCTCAAGCAGGCGTGCTACAGCGGCACCTCGGCGCTGCAGCTGGCGGCGGGCATCGTGGCCCGCGATCCCGGTCAGCGCGTCCTGGTGATCGCCAGCGATATCGCGAAATACGATCTCGACTCCGGCGGTGAGGCGACCCAGGGCGCGGCCGCCGTGGCCATGCTGGTCACGGCGCATCCGGACCTCGCGGTCATCGACGAGCCCTCCGGGCTGTACACCTCGAATGTCCAGGACTTCTGGCGGCCCAACTATCGGTCCACCCCGCTGGTCGACGGCAAACTGTCCATCGGCGCGTATCTGGAGGCGGTCGAACACGCCTGGAAGGATTACGAATCACGCGGCGGGCGTGGCGTTTCCGAGTTCGCCGGATTCTGCTACCACCAGCCCTTCACCAAGATGGCCTACAAGGCGCACAACCGGTTGCTGGAGCTGAAGGGCATCGAGGCCACCCCGGCGCGCCTGGAGGCGGACCTGGCGCGGACCACGATCTACAACCGGATGATCGGCAACAGCTATACGGCCTCGCTGTATCTCGGATTCCTGTCCCTGCTCGACCATTCCGAGGATCTCGGCGGTCAGCCGGTGGCGCTGTTCAGCTATGGCTCGGGCTGTGTCGCCGAGCTGTTCTCGGTGACCATGGTGCCCGGATACCGGGATCGACTGCGGACCGCCGAGAATCGGGCCGCCATCGCCGACCGCGAACCCATCTCGTACGAGAACTACCGCGCCGTCCGCGATTTCGCATTGCCGGAGGACGGGTCCGAGCTGTCGGTGCCCGTCACGAGCCGGAATCCGTCCCGGCTCACCGCCATCGCCGGGCATTCGCGAATCTACGGAGCGGCCCGGTGACCCGTATGCTCACCCATCCGGAACTCGCCGACAACGAGGTCGGCACCGGACGGGCGAGCGCCAAACTCATCCTGTTCGGTGAGCACGTAGTGCTGTACGGGCGGCCCGCCATCTCGCTCCCGGTGCCGTCGCTCCCGGTGACCGCCCGGGCCCGCAGGCGGCCCGGACCAGTGGTCATCGAATCCGCAGAGCTCGACACCGGGGCGCGGGCCACGGTCCCCGCCGGGCAGAGCGGGACGGCGGCGCCCCGGCTGGCCGTCTCGGCAGTGTGCGAATACCTCGGCCTGCCCGACGACGGGTTGTTCGTCACGGTGCACAGCGGCATCCCGGCCGGGCGCGGCTTCGGATCCAGTGCGGCCAGCGCCGCCGCCATCATCGCGGCCATCGCCGCGCTGTCGGGCCGAAAGCTGGACGACGACACCATGTTCGATCTGATCCAGCGATCCGAGGCGCTCGCGCACGGCAAGGCCAGCGGCGTGGACGCGCGCACCGTGGTCAGCGCGGGCGGACCGCTGTGGTTCCGGGACGGCACGGTCACACCGCTGACCGTGGCCGCCGGACCGGTCCGCCCCGTGCTGGTGGTGGCCGACACCGGCGTGTACGGCAGCACCCGCGAGGCGGTGGCCACGGTGCACCGCCGCCTCGCCGAACTCGGCGCGACCGGGTCGGGGCTGCTGGATCGGGCGGAGGCCATCACGACCGCCGCCGCCGCGGATCTGGCCGCAGGGCGGTTCACCGAGATCGGTACGAAAATGACCAAGGCGCACCGCATCCTGGCGCGGCTCGGGGTGAGCTGCCCGGAAATCGAAACCCTGGTCTCGGCGGCGCTCGACGCAGAAGCGTTGGGCGCCAAGCTATCCGGTGGAGGACTGGGCGGCTGTGTGATCGCATTGGCAGCAGACGACCAGGCCGCGCAGGAGGTGTGCGACGCCCTCATCGACGCGGGCGCGCTGCGCTGCCACACCGTGGCACTGGGTTACCGCCACACCGTGGCGTTGGATTCGGGAGGGGGCACGCCATGACCGGAGTGCTGCCGGAGGCGGACGCCGTCGCCGCTGCCACGGGTGTCACCGCGACGGCGTATCCGAATATCGCGCTGATCAAATACTGGGGCAAGCGCGACGAGGCGCTGCACCTGCCGGTCACCAGCAGCCTGTCGCTCACCCTCGATATCTTCCCGACCGTGACGACCGTGGCGGTAGCCGACGATCTCACCGGCGACGAGGTCCGGTTCGCGTCCGAGGACGCCGCCGATGCCCCCGCGCCGCCGCCGTTTTCCGCCAAGGTCACCGAGTTCCTGGATCTGGTCCGGGTTCTGGCGGGCGATGGCCGCTACGCCCGGGTCCGCACCGGCAATGCCGGACCGACCGCGGCCGGACTGGCCTCCTCTGCCTCCGGATTCGCAGCCTTGGCGGTAGCGGCGGCCGGAGCCTACGGCCTCGAACTCGACCGCCGCGCCCTGTCGCGGCTGGCGCGGCGGGGTTCCGGGAGCGCGGCGCGCTCGCTCTACGGCGGCTTCGTCCAATGGCATCGCGGCGAAGGCGAGGGCGCGGCAGCCGATCTCAGCAGCTACGCGGAGCCGATCGCGGCGCCGGGGCTGGACCCCGCGCTCGTCGTCGCCCTGGTCGATGCCCGGGAAAAGGCGATCGGCAGCCGGGCCGCCATGCGCAGCACCGTCGACACCTCGCCGTTCTACCAACCGTGGGTGGAGTCGAGCGCACAGGATCTGCGCGATATGCACACCGCCCTCGCGGCAGGCGATCTGGCCGCGGTGGGCGAGGTCGCCGAGCGCAATGCCCTGGGCATGCATGCCACCATGCTCGGCGCGCGTCCAGCCGTGCGTTACTTCTCGCCCGGCTCCATGCGGGTCCTCGACCGGGTGCTCGCGCTGCGCGCCGCCGGTGTCGCCGCCTACGCAACTATGGACGCGGGCCCCAATGTCAAGGTGCTGTGCGACCGCCGCGACAACGCCGCAGTGGCCGCCGCACTGTCCGAAACCGGCGTGGGGCGGGTCCTCGTCGCTACCCCCGGACCCGGCGCGATCGGCGGCGGCCTCGACGGATCGAGTGGACATGATCACCGCTGAGATCCCTGGCAAGCTGTACGTCGCGGGCGAATACGCGGTGCTGGAACCCGGCGGCACGGCGGTGCTGGTCGCCGTGGATCGCTATCTGACCGTGCGACTCTCCCCCGCCGCGGCGAACGCTCCGGGGCGCCGGACGGTCATGACCGCCCACACCGGTTCCCGCGCTGTCGAATTGGTCCGGCATGGAGCGACATCGGTTGCCGCGGAAGCCGATCCGGTGATCACCTCGGCGCTGCGGCACGTGCTGGCCGCCGTCGACCTGGTGGAGCGGCTTGCTCGCGAGCGCGGGGACGAGTTGCTCGGCTTCCGGGTCGAGATTCTTTCCGATCTCGACGAGGCCGCCACCGGTCGCAAATTCGCCCTCGGTTCCTCGGGTGCGGTGACCGTCGGCGTGATCCGTGCGCTGGCGCAGGCGTATCGGTTCGGACTGGACGAGGACGCCCTGCTGCGGCTTGCTCTGCTGACCGCCTTCACGGTCGATCCCAACTGCTCCGGCGGCGATGTGGCGGCCTCGATGCTGGGCGGCTGGGTGGCCTACCGCGCGCCGGATCGAGCCCGGCTGACCCGGCTGCTCGCGCAACCGGATACCCGAATCGCCGATCTGCTCGAGCAGCCGTGGCCGGAGCTGTCGGCGCGCCGCCTGCCCGCGCCCCGGGCGGTTCGCCTCGAGGTCGGGTGGTCGGGACAGCCCGCCGTCTCGAGCGGCCTGGTCGACCGGTTGCGCCGGGGCGTCGCCGGTGACACCGCGGCCTACGGGCGTTTCGTGGCCGGGAGCAATGCCTGCGTAGCCACGCTGGTGGCGGGGCTCGAATCCGGGGACGACTCGTCGGCCGTGGTGACCGTGGCCACCGCCGGGGCATTGTTGCGCGCGGTGAGCGGGCTGGCGGGGGCGCCCGTCGAAACCGCGACCCTGACGGCCCTGCGCGGGGTGGCGGAAACCCTCGGCGCGGTCGCCAAGAGTTCCGGCGCGGGCGGCGGCGACTGCGGTATCGCGCTGGTCTCCCCCGCCACCGCCGCGCAATTGCGGCGGGGATGGCGCGCGGTCGGTGTCGAGCCGCTCGGACTGCAAGTGCACCACCAGTTTTCAGTGAAAAGACGGAACCGGTGACAACAGTGTCGGAGATCTACGGCAGTCGTAAGGACGACCATGTGCGGCTGGCGGTGGAACAGCACCACCGGCGCCGGGCCGGTCACGAGGCGAATCAGTTCGACGAGGTGCGCTTCGTCCACCACGCCCTGGCCGGGACCTCCGAGGCGGCGGTGTCTACGGCGACGCAGATCGCCGGAATAGACTGGCCCGCAACGCTTTTCATCAATGCCATGACCGGCGGCAGCATTCGCACCGGTGAGGTGAACCGGGGGCTGGCCATTGCGGCGCGGCAGGCCGGGGTGGCGATCGCTTCCGGTTCCATGAGCGCCTATCTGGCCGATCCGGCGGTGGCGCCGACCTATCGGGTGCTGCGCGAGGAGAATCCGGACGGGTTCGTCATCGCCAATGTGAATGCCAATGCCACACCGGATATGGCGCGGCGGGCGGTGGATCTGATCGCGGCCGACGCCCTGCAGATCCACATCAATACGATCCAGGAAATCGTCATGCCGGAAGGGGATCGGGACTTCTCGGCCTGGCCGCGACAGATCGAGCGCCTGGTGCAGGGCGTGGACGTGCCGGTCATCGTGAAGGAGGTCGGCTTCGGCATGACCCGCGCCGCGGTGGCCCGCCTGGCCGACCTCGGCGTCACGACGGTGGACGTATCCGGCCGGGGCGGAACGAATTTCGCGACCATCGAGAATGCCCGGCGACCGCACGAGGACTTCGCCTATCTCGGCGACTGGGGGCAATCCGCACCCGCCTGCCTGGTGGATGCCGCCGAGACGGCACAGCGGCGCGGGGTGACCCTGCTGGCCTCCGGCGGCGTGCGGCATCCGCTGGATGTGGTGCGCGCACTCGCCCTGGGCGCCACGGCCGTCGGGGTGTCGGGCTATTTCCTGTCCATCCTCGAGGGCGAGGGTCTCGACGCCCTGGTGTCGACCCTGGTCGACTGGATCACCCAGATCCGACAGCTGATGGTGGTACTCGGCGCGCCGAGCGTGCCCGCGCTGGCGCGGACCGATGTGCTGCTCGGCGGGCATCTCGCGGAGTTCTGCCGCCTGCGCGGCATCGACCCGGGCTCATACGCCCTGCGCGTGAACTGAATCAATCGAAATACACAGGGAGGGGCGGCCATTCGGCCGCCCCTCCCTTTTCTTGTGCCCCGGCCGAATTCCCGCGCCCATCGCGCGCCGATAGCGAAACAAAGCCGCCGGAATTGCGCGCCGATCGTCCCGCGATAACCCGCGCTGTCACGCTTTTCGAGCGGCACCGCTGTGCCCGCACTCGGATCGCACCACGGTCGATCACCCCAACTGAATCGGCGCGCGGGCGTTCTCCCGAGGATTTCTGCAGGCCGAAGGATTTACCGAATGAATACCGATATCGCGATCGCCCCCACCCGTTCCGACCTCGACGATCGCCGCACGCTGGGCATCAGCCCGCTGCTGTCCCCCGCCGAGGTGCGTCTCGCGCATCCGATCGACGACACGCTCGCCGCCATCGTGCGCGCCGGGCGCCGGGCCACCGTGGAGGTGCTCACCGGCCTCGACGACCGGCTGCTGGTCATCGTGGGCCCCTGCTCGGTCCACGATCCCACCGCCGCAATGGATTACGCCCGCCGCCTGGTAGGCAAGGCCGCCGACCTCGCCGACCGCCTGCACGTGGTCATGCGGGTGTACTTCGAGAAGCCACGCACCACACTGGGCTGGAAGGGCCTGGTCAACGACCCGCACCTGGACGGCACCTTCGATATCAATACCGGGCTGTGCCTGGGCCGCCGGCGGCTGGTCGACATCACCGCGCTCGGCCTGCCCGTCGCATTCGAATTCCTGGACCCCATCACCCCGCAGTACATCGCGGATCTGGTGTCCTACGGCGCGATCGGCGCGCGCACCGCCGCCAGCCAGGTACACCGGCAGCTGGCCAGCGCGCTGTCCATGCCGGTCGGCATCAAGAACGGCACCGACGGCGATGTGCAGGTGGCGGTCGACGGCGTGCGCGCGGCCGCGGCCTCGCACGTCTTCCCCGGCACAGATCTCGACGGCCGCTCGGCGCTCATCCGCACCACCGGCAATCCGGACTGCCACGTCATCCTGCGCGGCGGCAGCACCGGGCCCAACTACGACGCCGCCACCGTCGCCGCGGCGGTCCGCCGACTGGAGCAGGCGGGGTTGCCGCGACGGGTGGTGGTGGACGCCTCGCACGGCAATAGCGGCAAGGACCACAACCGCCAGGTCGACGTGGTCACCGATGTCGCGGATCGCATTGCGGCGGGCGAGAACTCGGTGGTCGTCCTGATGATGGAGAGCTTCCTGGTCGCGGGCCGCCAGGACCTCACCCTCGGCCGTCCGGAGGAGCTCACCTACGGCCGGTCCATTACCGACGCCTGCCTGGGCTGGCACACCACCGCCGCCCAGCTCGACCGCCTCGCCGCCGCGGTCGCCACCCGCCGCCGCATCGCACCCGGAACCACCGAAAGGGTTCCGGCGTAACAGCATCCGGCCGCCAGCAAGGAGGACAAGGTGACAAGAAGTACACGTCTGCAGTGGCCGAGCACCGGAATCGACCCGATCATCGACGACGCGACCGATATCGACAGCCTGCGGCTCCCGGGGCTGGTGGGCCGGGACAAGGAAGTCGCCGATATCCGTTGCCTGATCGATGATCCGCGGGTCCGCCTGCTCACGCTCACCGGGCCCGCCGGGGTGGGCAAGAGCAGGCTCGCCCACGAGGTCCTGGCCCGCGGCGAATTCCGCACCGGTCCCGATCTCACGGTGGATCTCGTCGAGGCGAGCACCCGCCTCGATGTCTGGGCGGCCACGCTCGCCGCCTCGGCGCACCGCTCCGAAGACCACGAGATCCACGATGTGGACACGACTTTGGACCTGCTGGCGGCCGGAATCGGCGGCGACCGCATCCTGCTGCTGCTGGACAACTGCGATCTGGTCGCGGGCCTCATCGCACACGACGTCGCCCGGCTGCTGCGGCAGTGCCCGCGGCTCGTGGTCATGGTGACCAGCCGGATCGTGCTCAATCTGCACCGGGAGTACGTCGTGGGCGTCCGCCCGCTGCGCAGCCGGTCGGATTCGGGGCCCTACCGCCCCGGCTCGTCACCGGCCGCCCAGCTCTTGCTGGCCGGTATCGACAGCCGCTATCGCAGTTCGGCGGCGAATCGGGCGGTGCTGGACGAGATCGCGCACGAACTCGACGGGGTGCCCTTGGCATTGGAGCTGGCCGCCAATACCGTCAACAGCATCGGGTCGGCGCAGACGCTGCGGTTGATCCGGTCGGGAGCGGGCCTGTCGCCGCTGCCCTACCTCGATGTGCCGGAGCGGCACCGTTCGCTGTACGACGCGGTGGCCTGGGGTATGGACCGGCTCGACGACGGCACGGTCGATGTCCTGCTGCATCTGTCGCTGTGCGAATCGGCGGTGGATCCGGACACCGTGGCGCTCCTGGCCGATCTGGCGCAGACCGCCGTCGGCACGGCCCTGGCCACGCTGATGGGGCACAGCCTGCTGGAGCGGCGGGTGACCGATGCCGGTCAGCCCCGCTACGCGGTGATCGCCACCGTCCGCGACTACTGCCACCGGCTGCTGGAGACCGATGGCGTGCGGGGCGAACGGATCCGGCGCGCACATGTGGATCGCTGCCACGATCTGGCGCTGCGCGTCGCCCGCGAGCTGGACCGGCCGGACCGGTACGCGGGGGCCGTGGTCATGGCCGGGCAGCGCGTGGCCGATTTCCGGGCCACCGTCGGCCGCCTCGTCGAGCTGGGCCGGGCAGCGCAGGCCGTCCGGATGTGTGAACTGCTGGAAGACATTTGGATCCGGTTCGGCTGCCTCACCGATATCGAGGGGATGCTGACCCGGTTCGTCGACGACGAGCCCGATACCACCTCCGATCCGGCCGTGCCCGCCGCGCTGGAACTGCTCGGCCGGTGGGCGGTGCGCACGCGTCGCGCCCATCGGGCCATCGACCTGCGCGCCCGGGCCGCCGAGGCGTATCGCCGCAACGGTGACACCGCTGGGGCACACCGGGTTTCCACGCAGCACGACCCGCGCGCCGAGGACCGGGCGGACCCCCGCCGCGCCCTCGAAACGTATCGTGGCGCACTGCGAGTTCCGGAATCCCGGCGTCCCATCCTCGATACGCTCGCGGCCGTCGAGGGGTGCGCGCACGCGTATCGCGCGGCCGGGCCCGAATTCGGCGAGCAGGCCGAGCTGTTGTTCGGTGCGGTGCACCATATTCGCACGGTGTACGCGATTCCCCTGCCGGACGATATCGACGATGCCAGGACCGCGTATCTGATACGTCCGGAAAGCGCCAGGGATCTCCACGATGTGGTCACCGCCGCATTGTCGGGACCACCCATTCCCGCGCAACCGGATTCACCGCTCGAGGTATTGACGGGCAGGCAGCGCGAGATCGCGCTGCTGGTCGCCGACGCCCTGACCAACCGCATGATCGCCAGTCGGCTCGGGATCGCCGAATGGACCGTCGTGAACCATCTCCGGCAGGTGATGGCCAAGCTGAACTGCCCCTCGCGGCTGCATGTCACACTGGTGGTGAAGGGCGAACACGAAACCGTGGAACACCCTGTAGCAGTGCCTATTTCATGACAAATGCTTGCTATTTCATTGTCCCGCAATGCCGATAGGCTCGAATCAAAGCCAATTCAAAGCCAATGCAATCGAATTATCGAGGGAAGTAGTCGTGACAGAACTTCGACTGGGGTACAAGGCATCCGCAGAGCAGTTCGCACCGCGTGAACTCGTCGAGCTCACGGTATCGGCCGAGGAAAGCGGCTTCGACAGCGCGATGATCAGCGATCATTTCCAGCCCTGGCGGTACAACGGCGGGCATGCGCCTTTCTCGCTGGCCTGGCTGGCGGCGGTGGGCGAGCGCACGCGCCGAATTCAGATCGGCACCTCGGTGCTGACGCCGACCTTCCGCTACAACCCGGCCGTGATCGCCCAGGCGTTCGCCACCATGGCCTGCCTGTATCCCAACCGGGTGCTGCTGGGCGTGGGATCGGGCGAGGCGCTGAACGAGATCGCCACCGGATTCACCGGCGACTGGCCGGAATTCAAGGAACGGTACGCGCGGCTGCGTGAATCCGTCGAACTCATGCGAGCCCTGTGGACCGGCGAGCGGGTGGATTTCGACGGCGAGTACTACCGCACCGTCGGCGCCTCCATCTACGACGTTCCCGCCGCGGGCGTTCCGGTGTACATCGCCGCGGGCGGGCCACTGGTCGCCCGGTATGCGGGCCGGGTCGGCGACGGTTTCATCTGCACCTCGGGCAAGGGTATGGACCTCTACACCGAGAAGCTCATGCCCGCCGTCCGCGAGGGCGCCGAAAAGGCGGGCCGCACTGTCGAATCCGTCGACACCATGATCGAGATCAAGATCTCCTACGACACCGATCCGGAGCTGGCGCTGGAGAACACCCGGTTCTGGGCGCCGCTGTCGCTCACGCCAGAACAGAAGCACAGCATCTCCGATCCCATCGAGATGGAGGCCGCCGCCGACGCGCTGCCCATCGAGCAGATCGCCAAGCGCTGGATCGTCGGCACCGATCCCGACGAGGTGGTGTCGCATATCGAGCCCTATATCCAGGCCGGTATGCGCCACTTGGTCTTCCACGCCCCGGGCCACAACCAGGCCCGCTTCCTCGAACTCTTCGCCCGGGACCTCGCGCCCCGGCTGCGCAAGCTCGGCTGAATTCCCGCTCGACCTGACCCATAAGGATTGACAATGCAGACACTCACGGTGGAACGCGTCATCGCGGCGCCGATCGACAAGGTCTACGACTGGTTCGCCGATTCCGGAAACTACGCGGCGTCCCTATTTCTCCTGCGCAACACTCTCGTTCGGCCCGCCTCCGACGCGCCCTACGGCGTCGGCGCGGTCCGGCGGATGACCTGGCTGTTCGGCAGTTACACCGAGCGCATCACCACCCGCACGGCCGGGCAGAAATTCGGCTGGGTCATCGAGAGCGGTTTTCCGGCCATGCGGCACGAGGGCGCCGAGCTGACCTTCACCGAGGTCCCGGGCGGCACCCGCGTCGTGTGGACCACCACCGCCTCGGCCGCCATTCCGTTCGTGGGCGACTTCGTCACGCGCACTGTCGGATTCAAGGTGCTCGGGGCCGCGTTCCGCAATGTCCTGCGCATCGGTGAGGTCGCGCTGACCTCACCGCGCAAGGCGCAGCAGCGCATTCGGCAGGGACGTTTCGCCAAGCCGCGCAACTTCGTCTTCGACCAGTTGCTGAAGCTCATCCGGAACATCCACCACCTCATGCTGAAGGTCAGCGGCGGCAAGTGGGGCAATAAGCAATTCGGTATGGCGGCCATCGAACTCCATTTCATCGGCCGCAAATCGGGCGCCCGGCGCACCGTCGTGCTGTGGGTTCCGGTCAGGGACTCCGAACAGGTCATCCTGGTAGCCTCCAAGGAGGGTGACGACCGCGATCCGGAGTGGTACCGCAATCTGAAGGCCACGCCCGAGGTCGAACTGACCATCGACGGCGTCACCTCGCCGTGGACCGCGCGCACCGCCAACGCCGCGGAGAAGGCCGTGCTGTGGCCGAAAATCGTTAAGGCGTAACACGGTTTCGCCGTCTATCAGACCCGCACCGACCGCGATATTCCGGTCGTCATCTGCGAACCGCGCGAGGCCGCGGATACCGGCACGGCCCAGGTGACCGCGCTGGAATCCGTCCGCTGACCGGACGCCCGCTCCCACCGTTCGAATCGACTCGAGGTGTTGTTGAGATGAAATCCCTTCTGCCAGTTCGTATCGCAATGGCGGCGCTCGGCGGTGCGGCGCTCGTGGCGGCCGTGACGGCCTGCGGCAGCGACTCCGAGACCGCCACCGTGACCCCGAGCACCACGGTCGTGGCCGAGGCCCCCGCGGCGCCCGTGGCGACCTCCGCGCCCGCACCGCAGGAGCAGCCCGCGCCCGCCGCGCCCGTGACCGAAGCCGCGCCCATTGCCCCGGAACCGGCCCCGGTGACCCAGGAACCGGCCCCGGTGACCAAGCCCGCGCCCAAGCCCGCGCCCGAAACGCAAGCGCCCGCACCGAAACCGGCGCCGCCGACCCTGGCCGACCCGGGCTTCGATCCGCGCGTCGGCTACTGACCCGTGCCATAGATCGAGTCGCGCCGTGACCGACACCCGAACGACACCGCGGGCAACCGCGGTGTCGCCCGATATTGCGCATACCCGCCCGGCCCTGCCGTCCCTGACGGGGGCCCGGTGGTGGGCGGCCTTCGCCGTCTTTCTCCTGCACGCCCTGGTATTCCTGCCGGTCTACCCGTTCCAGAAGACCGAACTGTTCCGCCGGATCCACTACTTCGTCCCCATGCAACTGGGGGCGGCCGGGGTCACGTTCTTCTTCGTGCTCTCCGGATTCATCATCTACTGGTCGTTCCGCCCCGGCGCGTCGATAGCGCGGTTCTATTGGCGGCGGATATTGAAGATCTAGCCGTCGCATCTGGTGGCCGCCGCGGCCTTCATCATCGTGGCGAGCGTGCCGCTGCACCGGCTCGTGGTGTGAGTGCCGAATCTGCTGCTGGTCCACACCTGGTTTCCCAAGTCCACGACCGTCGGCGGGCTCAATGTGCCGTCCTGGTCGCTGGCCGCGGAAATGCTGTTCTATCTGAGTTTTCCGATTGTCCTGCCGCTGATCCGGCGCATTCGCACCGAGCACCTGCTGCGTTGGATGGGAGTGCTGTTCCTGTTCATCCTCGCGCTGCACACCGTGTATTTCCTGTTCGTCGACGGCCCCAAGGGCATCGAGAACGCCTTCGCGCCGCGTCTGGTCCCCGGCGACGCGTCGCCCATGTTCGAATTGCACGCCTCGCCCGCGTGGTTCGCGCAGGCCGATATCCCGGTCGCCACTTCCTACTGGCTGAGCTACACCTTCCCGCTGTCCCGGCTGCCGGAATTCTTCGTCGGCGTGCTGGCCGCCCGGATGGTGCTCGAGGGCCGGTGGCACAATACCCGCATGGGTCTGCCCCTGATCGCGCTGGCGCTGGCCTTCGCGGCGACCTGGGTGGTCCCGGTCAACTACAAGATGTCGGCACTGCTGCTGGCGCCCATGACTGCCGTGGTGGCCACGCTCGCCACCCGTGATCTGGCGGGCATTCGCGGGCTGAATTCGTCCAAGACCATGGTGTGGCTGGGCAATGTGTCGTTCGCGTTCTACCTGATTCAGTTCCCGGTCATGGTCCTGATCACCCGATTGTTCATCGGCGGGCATCAATTCGGCTGGCTGGGCTGGCTGGGCTGGGCCGGATTGTCCCTGGTCGCCTCGACGGCCGCGGGCGCGCTGCTGTACTACCGGGTCGATCTGCCGTTGATGACACGCTTCTCCGGCCGCCGGGTCGCTCGCACCGAATAGACGGAATCACCATGCACCATTCCTATGGCGAATTGCTGTGGCATTCAATTATTTCCATTGCGCCGACCGAATATCTGGCACTGGCGCACAGTCCCGCCGACAGTCGCAAACCCTGCTATTGCGGATGCGCCTGCGCCGAGTACTCGGGGGCCCTGGACGGAATTCACGAGAGGAGGGATGACACATGACACGCATAGCGGTGATCGGCACCGGGTCCTATCTTCCGGACCGCATGGTATCCAACGATGAAGTGGGGTCACGCGCCGGTGTCGACAGCGAATGGATCATTCGCAAGACCGAGATCCGGGAACGCCGCTGGGCGCGTCCGGATCAGGCCACCTCCGATCTGGCCACGCACGCCGCGCGGGCCGCGCTGGAATCGGCGGGCATCGGCGCGCACGAGCTGACCGCCATCGTGGTGGCCACCTCGACGCCCGATCATCCCCAACCGCCCACGGCCGCCTTCCTACAGCACAATCTGTCGGCCGACGACGCCTCGGCCTTCGACCTGAACGCGGCGTGCTCCGGCTTCGTCTTCGCGCTGTCCACCGTGGACGCGGCCATTGCCCGAGCGGGCGGCGGGTACGGGCTGGTGGTCGGCGCGGACGTCTACTCGCGCATCCTCGATCCGGCCGACCACCGCACCGCCATCCTCTTCGGCGACGGGGCCGGAGCCGTCGTGGTCGGCCCGGCCGAGAGCGGCGGCATCGAACGCTCGGCCCTGCACACCTTCGGTGAACTGTCCTCGCTCATCCGGGTCCCGGCGGGCGGCAGCCGCCAACCCTACCCCACGGCCTGGGCACGCATTACTTCGCCATGGACGGCCGCGGTGTCCGCGAATTCGTCTCGGGCAGGCTGCCGGTGCTGGTCAAACAGTTCCTGCACGACTCCGACGTCTCGCCCGACGAGGTCGCGCACCTGATCCCGCATCAGGCCAACAGCGTCATGCTGGCGCTGCTCGAGGCGGAGCTCGGACTGCCGAACGCCACCGTGCACACGACCGTCGCCCGCTACGGGAACACCGGCGCCGCATCGATTCCCATAACCCTCGACCACGCCGCCCGCACGGGCACCATCCGCCCCGGGGACAAGGTCCTGCTGGCGGGATTCGGGGGCGGCATGGCGGTGGGGCTCACGCTCCTCGATTGGTGAAAGAGAGACGACGCAATGAGTACATCCACGGAGATCCCGTCGTTCCTGGCGACCCGGTGCGGCAAGTTCACGCTCGTCTTGCTGTGCACGGCAGTGTTTCTCGACTTCGTCGACAGTTCGATCGTCAATCTCGCGCTGCCCGCGATCCAGCACGAGATGGGGTTGTCGGTCTCGACCCTGCAATGGGTCACCACCGCCTATCTGCTGACCTACGGCGGCCTCATGCTGCTGGGCGGGCGGCTGTCGGATCTGCTGGGGCGGCGGCGCATTCTCATGACCGGTACCGCGATCATCGGAATCGCCTCCGCCACAGCGGTTCTGGCGGACAATAGCGAACTGCTCATCGCCGCCCGCTTCACGCAGGGCATCGGGGCCGCGCTCATGCTGCCCGCGGCCCTGTCCATTCTGACCACCAGTTTCCGGCAGGGGTCCGACCGCAGTACCGCACTGGGCGTGTGGGCCGCCGTCGGCGGACTGGGCGCGGCCTCCGGATTGCTGCTGGACGGCATCATTACCCAGGGGCTCGGCTGGCGCTGGGTCTTCTATGTCAACCTGCCGGTCTGCGTGCTGATCCTCGCCGCCATCCCGGCGCTGATTCCCAGCGACCGGCGCAACGACATCCGCGGCGGCTTCGACATTCTCGGCACCGTACTGGCCACGGGCGGACTCATGCTGCTGGTCTACGGGCTGGTGGAGGCGCCGGATCAGGGCTGGACCAGCGGCCGCACCATCCTCGAACTCGGTGTGGCCGTGGCGCTGCTGGCCGGATTCGTGCTCAATGAGCACCGCATCTCGAATCCCCTCGTGCCGCTGTCGATCTTCCGCATTCGCGGGCTCGCCGCCGCCGATATCACCCAGGCGCTGGTGGCCGCGGGCATGATGTCGCTGTTCTTCTTCGTCACCCTGTACGCCCAGTCGGTGCTCGGCTACGGCGAGATCAAGGCGGGCAGTGCCTATCTCCCGTTCAGCGCGACCATCATCGTGGTCTCCGCCGTCGCGTCGAAGATCGTGCCCCGCGTCGGAACCCGGCCGGTGACCATTGTCGGCGCGGCCGTCACCGGCATCGGCATCCTGCTGCTCTCCCGCATCCCGACCGATGGTTCCTACCTGGCCGATCTGCTCCCGGGGCTGATCATTACGGCGGCCGGGTCGGCGGCGGTGTTCGTGGCCAATACCACCGCCGCCAATGCCGGTGTCCCGGCGGACAAAGCCGGGCTGGCGGCGGCGCTGCTCAGTACCGCCCAGCAGATCGGCGTGGCGCTGGGCGTGGCCGTGCTGACGGCGCTGTCCGTCTCGCGCACCAATGATCAGCTGGCACAGGGTCATCCGCCGCTGGATGCCATGACGTCCGGATTCCAGCGCGCGCTGCTGGTCGCGGGAATCATCGCGGCCCTCGGGGCGCTGACCGCACTGCGCACGGTCAACTCGCGCGGCGAGGCCGCCGAACCCGTCGCGGAAGTCCGAGTCGAAACGGTTGCCGCCCGTGTCTAGGTACGAGCCGTTGCGCATCGCGGTGGTCGGCGTGGGGCCGCGCGGGCTGAGCTTCTTCGAACGCGTCTGCGCGAATCTGCTGGGGGACGGCGACTGCGCCGAGGCGGAGATCTATCTCGTCGACTCGACCCGGGTCGGCACCGGATCGGTCTGGCGCACCGGCCAATCCCGGCATCTGCTCATGAATACCGTTGCCGCACAGGTCACCATATTCACCGACGACAGCGTGGCCATGGAAGGGCCCGTGGTGCCGGGCCCCAGCCTGTACGAATGGGCGAGTTTCCTTGCGAAGATAGGCAATTTCGCCGATCTGCCCGAGGACATGTACGCGGAGGCGTGCCGGACTGCGCCCAATACGTATCCGACGCGCGCCTTCTACGGCCACTACCTGCGCTGGGCCTACGAGCACCTGCGCGACCGGTACGCCCCATGGCTGCGCACCCACGAGATCACCGCCACGGCAACCGATCTCCGCGACGATCCGGCGGGTTTGCAGGAGCTCACGCTGAGCACGGGTGAGCGCATCGGCGGGCTGCACGCCGTGGTGCTCGCCCAGGGCCATGTGTCGCCGCGGCAGCCGGTCGGCGAGCCCGACGGGGCGGGGCGGCCCGGGTCGCGGCTGATCCATATCGCGCCGGTCAATGCCGCTGATGTCGATGTCGATCGGGTGCCCGAGGGGTCCACGGCCATTGTGCGCGGGCTCGGCCTCACCTTCTTCGACTACGCCGCACTGCTCACGGTCGGCCAGGGCGGGGTTTTCCAGGAGACCGATACGGAGGGGATGCTGAAATACCTCCCCTCCGGGCGCGAACCGCTGATCGTGGCCGGTAGTCGGCGCGGGGTGCCCCACCACGCGCGCGGCGAGAATCAGAAGGCCGTCGAGGAAAGGCACGTTCCCACCCTGCTCGATCCCGCGCGGATCGCCGAACTGCGCTGGCGTGACCAGCATTTCGGCGATCTCTCGTTCCGGCGCGACGTCTGGCCGCTGGTGGCCCGGGAGGTCGAGGCGGTCTACTACGCCGTACTGATCGCCGACCGGACCAGCCCGCGGGAACTGCGCGGCTTCCGGGCCCGCTATCTGGCCGCCCCGACCGAGGGCGCGGCCGCCGGGGTGCTGACCGAGTTCGGGATCGAGCCGGGGCAGCGCTGGGACTGGGCCGTACTCGGCGACCCCACCGGGGGACGGCGTTTCGGCGGTGTCGGCAAGTTCCACGAATGGCTGCTCGGCTATCTCGACGCCGATGTGCGCAATGCGCGGCTCGGCAATGTGCACGGTCAGGTCAAGACCGCCCTGGACGTGCTGCGGGATCTGCTCAACGAGGTCCGGTTGATCGTCGACCACGGCGGCATAACCGGCCGGTCCTACCGGGACGACCTCGACGGCTGGTACACGCCGTTGAACGCCTTCCTGTCCATCGGCCCGCCCGCCACGCGGATAGCCGAGCTGTCGGCGCTGATCAGGGCGGGCGTGGTGCGGATCGTCGGGCCGGGCATGCGCGTCCGGCTCGATACCGCGGCCGGGTGTTTCGTGGCCGATTCACCCATGGTCGACGGTTCGACGGTCACCGCGGGCGTCCTCATCGACGCCCGCCTGCCCGAGCCGGATCTCGTCGACACCGGCGACACGCTGATGCGCAATCTGTTGCAGGACAAGGAGATCCGCGAGTTATCCTTGACGAACCCGGACGGCAGTCACTACCGCACCGGCGGTCTCGAGGTGGCGCGAGATTCGCACGCCGTGCTCGACGGGACCGGACGCCCGCACCCGCGCCGCTTCGCGGTCGGCGTGCCCACCGAGGCCGTGCACTGGGTCACCGCCGCCGGACCGCGTCCGGGCGTGAACTCGGTGACGCTGTCCGACAGCGACAGCATTGCCCGCTCCATCCTCGCCGCGCATCGGAACGCGGACGAACTTCAGCGAAAGGACCATGCGGATGTCTATGGATAGGGGATTGCTCGCCCCGGTCCGCGCCGGGGTGCCGATGACGGCCCTGGTCTCCGATGACGCCTGGCTCGAGGCCATGGTCGAGGTGGAACTCGCACTGGCCCGGGCACAGGCGCGGCTGGGCATCATCTCCTGGGAGGCGGTGGCGGCGCGCTGGGCACTCGGCGCCTCGACGCCGAGGCCATCGCGGTGGCGGCGCGCGGCGCGGCGAACCCCGTCGTGGCCTTCGTCCAGCAGTTGCAGGCGGTGGTGGCCGAGGTCGATCCCGCCAGCGCGGATTACGTGCACTGGGGATCGACCAGCCAGGACATCTTCGATACGGCGAGCATGCTCATCGCCGGTCGCGCCCTGTCGGCGATCATCACGGATCTGGAAGCGACCGTGGACTCGCTGGCACAGCTGGGCGACCGGCACCGGGACACCCTCATGGCCGCCCGCACCCTGGGCATGCACGCGGTGCCGACCACCTTCGGCGCGCGCGTGGCCAGCTGGCTCCAGGGCCTGCTCGACGCCGCCGACCGATTGCGCCGGGTGCGCACACACGGCCTGCCCGTCCAACTCGGCGGCGCCGCGGGCACATTCGCGTCCTATGTCGAATGCGCGCGCCGCAGCGGCGGTGCACTCGCCGATGCGCCGCCCTCGGAGATCTACGCCCGGCTCACCGACGAGTTCGCCGCGGAACTGTCCCTCACGCCCAGTGCCGCGCCCTGGCACAGCGTGCGCACCCCGCTCGCCGGTCTGGCCGCCGCCCTGGCCACCACCTCGGGAGCGCTCGGCAAGTTCGCGGTGGACGTGATCTCGCAATCCCGCACCGAGGTCATGGAGGTCTGCGAACCGGCCGCGGCGGGCCGGGGCGAATCCTACGCCATGCCGCAGAAGCGAAATCCGGTGCTGGCCAACATGATCCGCACCGCGGACCTCCAGGTACCCGCCCTGTCATCGGTGCTGTTCACCGCCATGCTGGCCGAGGACGAGCGCTCACCCGGCGCCTGGCATTCCGAATGGCAGCCGCTGCGCGACTGCCTCCTGCCGGTGGGCGGCAGCGCCCACACCGCCGCCGAACTGTCCGCCGGGCTGCACGCCGACGCCGACCGCATGGCCGCGGTCCTCGCCGCCAGTCACGGGCAACTCGCCTCGGAGCGCCTCACCATCCGGCTCACTCCCCTCCTGGGCCGCACCACGGCCAAGAAGGTCCTCCAATCCGCCGCCTTCGAAGCCGAGGAAACCGATTCCCCCCTGGCTGCCGTCCTCTCCGAGAACGCCCTGGTCCGCGACCACTTCACCGCCGCCGACATCGACGACCTGCTCCGCCCCGAGGGCTACCTGGGCATAGCCCCCGACCTGATCGACCGGGTCCTCCTCGTCGGCGCGTCCCACCTGCCCGATCCCGAGCCGGAATGCGGAGGCCGATGACTGCAACGAGGAGCCCCCGCCCTGTGACTTAAGTCACGTAAGGGTGGCCCGCCGCCGCGCGCCGCGCGCCACCGAATTTCGAACAGCGCGTGGGCTGTCCGGGTCGGGGGCGTTCGAGCCTCACGCCGGTGGGAGGTTGTGATGACGTCACTCGGCAAGAAAATGCTGGTGAGCACGGCCGCGGCCGCGCTACTCGGCGCAGGCGCCGCACTGGGCGCCGCCCCCGCCCAGGCACAGCCCTGGTACACGAACTGCGCGGCCTACCCGGTCAACAACAGCGCGGCATTCTCGACCTGCTACTCTCCGACCTGGCACCAGGTGAAGATCGAGTGCCGCCACTGGTGGGGCTGGTTCGGCAGCAGCTGGGCCACCTACGAACGCCCCGGCCCCGTCGTGTGGGACGGCCAGCAATCCTGGGCCCACTGCGACACACCCGGCACCCTGCAACATTGGGAGGTCGTAGTCGTCTGGTGGTAGCACCCGACGGTCAGCCGCACGATCCGCTGGCCGCCCGGTCGAATGCCTCCGACCAATCGGCGGGCGAGGCGAACAGCGGCGGCGGCACCGAGGCCCGCATGGCCGCCAGCCCGCCCGGAAAGTTGTTCATCTGATTGAGGATTCCGCGACAGAACCCGCGAACGGTGGCCTCGCGCATATCCGTCGGTGGTGCGGGCTGCTCGGGCGGCGCGGGATTTGTCGGCTCGGGCTCGGGCTCGGGCTCGGGCTGCACGGGCCTCGCTGTGGTCGGGGCGGGCTGCACCGTGACCGCCGGGGGAGGCTGCTCCGTAACAGTCGGCGGCTCAATGGCTTCCGGTAGGAGCGGGGCCGCCGACGGCAGATCCGGTTTCGTGATTCCGGGCTGCGCGGGCGGCGCGCCCCCCGCCGCGGGACTGAAGTTGATGGTCGGCCGCGGCGCCGTGGTTTGCGGCGCGGCGGCCATCATCGCGGCGCTCGCCGCATTGTCGCCACGGGTTGCCACAACGACGGCTGTCGTTGTCCCACCGCCGATTACAACAGCCAGTGCGGCGGCAGGCACCCAGAACCAGGGTACTCGCCGCGCCCGCCGCGACACCCTCGCCGATCGAGCCCGCCGCGAATCCGATTGCGCCGGAAGCCGATAAGCAGCCCGTCCGGTTGCCCCCAGCAGTGCAATGCGCACCGCCGCCGAAACCGATCCACCCCTTGGACCGGCAGTATCGTGCGCACCAGCGGACGAAATCGGTACCAGCCGTACCAGATTCGCCGAATACCCCACCATCCCCGCCGCCGCCACGAGCATCCCGGCGTGCACGCCGACCCACTCCTTCGGACAAGCCAGCACCAACCCGACCGGCTCCACCCCACCCCAGTCGCCCCGCGCAGCCGCCAACGCCACCCGAAGCACTCCCACCACATCATCCGGCTCCGGCAAAACCTCACCCACACCGGACAATCCGATCGCCATCACTCGCCGCGAACCCAGATCCAACCCCGCCGCAGCCGTCCCCGCCCCACCGAACGCCACCCCGAGCAGCCAGTCGCCCCCCATCCATGCCTCCTGGACGGTCGATAAGAAACCCCAGTATTCCACCCCCCGCCCCCCAGCGGTCCTGATCTAGAACATTCATGAACGTCAGGTACCGCGTGGGACACCTGCGGGGCACTTTCCCTCCAGCAACCACCCGAACCCCCGACTCTATGCCGCATTCACCCCCACGCAGTATCGGGAAGATGCCCTAATCCGCCGCCAATCCTCGAATTCGACCGAGCATTTCGGATATAGCAGTCGATTCGGGTATCCAAGAATTTGCGACGGATTTGCGCTTCTGCCATCATCTGCCGATGAAGAAATCCAAGGCTGTGGTGCTCGGTGCCGCAGTGGTGCTGTCCGTGGGAATCGTCGGTTGTAGTGCGGACCAGGAGGCATCGTCTACCGGGACCTCGGTCGCGTCGACCACTGTCGCTTCGTCACCTGCCGCGAGCGATTACGCGAACCTTCTCATCAAGCCCAGCGATATCGACTCCGACTGGACGTTGAAGACCACCAAGGCGGAGCAGAACGGCATCACCGGCATCTACGGCAACGGTGCCGGAACCGAGAAGATCACCACCTCGATCATCGTGTGCGAGGACGCCACGACCGCTGCCGCGGCCGTTACGGCGGCGAAGAATGATATAGCGCAGAAGGCGGGTGCGGCTTTTACGCCTATCGATATCGGTGTCGACGGCGGCATCCTGAATGACCTGAATGGAACCACCGTCGTGGTGTTCGCCGAGCGAGGAGCCTTCTCGATCATTGAATTCAACAGTAAGACCGGCGAACCCGTCCCCGCCGAAGTCGCGGTCGCGATTGCCGCGAAGCAGGACGCCGCCATCAAGAACAGCGTGAAGTAGCAGCTCACGGTTTCACCGGGTTCCGCTGCCGGATTGCCGACAGCGGAACCGTTCTGCGACGAACAGCTCTCGGATGGCACGCCCGTATTACGACGGCGATCCGGGCATCTTCGTCGCGACGTAGTAGCTGTTGAGGATGTCCGCGTCGACGTGCTCGATACCGACGGTGGGGAATCCGGCTTCGTGGAGCATTCGGGTGGCGAGCTGTTCGCCCCACATGGTCCCGAGCCCGTCGCCGTCGAGCGCCAAAGACACTGTCATGCAATGCATTGTGGAGACGGCGTACAGGCACGGTCCGAGTGGATGCTCCATGTTCTCCGCCAGCTCGCTGGAGGCCTGGATGTCGACCATCAGGAAGGTGCCGTCCTCCCGCAGGGCCTCGGCTATCCCACGGAGAACCTGTGCGGGATGGGCTTGGTCGTGGATCGCGTCGAAGGCGGTGATGAGGTCGAAGCTGTCGGACAGGCCGAGATCGGTGACGTCGCGGACCTCGAACCGGGTATTGGTCAGCCCCATCGAGACGGCTTCCGCCCGGGCGGCCGCGATGCCTTCCGCAGAGAAGTCGAAGCCGATGAACCGACTGGCGGGGAACTCGCGACCGAGCAGATTGAGGGCGTGGCCGCTCCCGCATCCGATATCCGCGACATCGATGCCGCGGCGGAGCCGCTCGGGTAGGCCGGGGACCACGGTGATGGTGCTCGCGATCAGCGCGACATCGTGGATCGCGGCGCTCTCCTCCGCCTGCAATTGCTGGAATCGGCCGAACTTCGAGTACGGGACCCCGCCACCGGCCCCGAAACAGTCGACGATATCGGTTTCGACACTCACCGCCAGCGCGATGTACTGCGCGAACGACGCGAAATTCTCCGGCCCGGCGGCCCGCGTGAGGGTCGCGGCATGCGTGGCGGGCAAGGCGAAGGTCGACTTTCCGGCGTCGTATCCACCACCCGCCCGACGGTGAGGGCGGACAACCATTCACGCACATAGCGCTCGTCCAAGTGCGCGGCGGCGGCAATCTCCGAGCTGGTGGACGGCGGCAAGGCGATCATGATGTCGAACAGGCCGGTCCGATGGCCGATGCTGACCATGAGGCACAGAAAGCCATCATTGACCACACCCAGCATCCGATTGCCGAAAGCCTCTGCCTGCATTGCGAATTCCGCATCCCCAGCGGAGATCTGACCGTTTTCCGTGAGAGTTTGTGTGCTGTCGGACATGACAACTCGATTCCGGGAACGAATGTCTTACCCGGCCATTCTCCCGCAGTACCGAGCGGTATGGAGCCACTCCGGCTAACATCTCGTAACTACAACAAACCGCCCGCGACCTCGGAGGTCACGGGCGGTTCGCGTGTTGTGGAGCTAAGGGGACTCGAACCCCTGACCCCCACACTGCCAGTGTGGTGCGCTACCAGCTGCGCCATAGCCCCGTGTTCAGTTTTCGTTCGCGGGGCGTGCCCCGCTTGCTTGAACGAAGTTACACGACTGCTGTCGAACAAACCAAATCGCCTGGAAATGGGGTGGATTTGTGCTGGCGGAGGCGATCTTCTCGGAGTATGGTCGAACACATGTTCGATAGCCGAGAGGTGGAGGCGATGGCTGACGAGGAGCTGATCGACGCGCTGCGGCGGGCACACGGAGCAGCGGCGTTCGCGCAGGCGGCGGAAATCACAGCGGTGCGGGAGGTGTATCGGAGACACCGCGCGGGGAATGTGGAGCCGGGGGCGAACGGGGTGCGGGCGGGGGAGTTCGCGGCGGCGGAGATCGCGGTGGGGGCGCATGTGTCGGAGGCGGTGGCGACGGCGATGATCGATATCGGGCTGGCGTTGGATTCGCTACCGCAGACTCGGCTGGCGTTCGCGTCGGGGCGGATCGATCTGCCTCGGGTGCAGGTTATTGCCAAGAGCATGCGGGGGCTGTCGAAGGAACTGCGGGAGACGCTCGAACCGAAGCTCATCGAGACGGCTACGCGGTCGGATCCGGCGCGGCTGCGGCAGACGGCGCGGCGCTGGGTGACGCGGCTGGACCCGGAGGGTGAACAGCGGCGGCGCGAGGAGCGCGAGGACGATCGGGATGTTCGGATTCGCGCGGTGCAGGACGGGATGGCAGTCTTCGACGGGCAGTTGCCCGCGGCGGGGGCGCAGACCGTGGCCATGCGGTTGCGCGAGATGAGTCTGCAAGTGTGCGAGGACGATCCGCGCACTATGCAGCAGCGGCGCGCCGACGCCCTGGTCGCGCTGGCCGACGGGTCGGGGCGGCTGCGCTGCGGGTGCGGGCGCGCGAAGTACTGCCCGAAATCGGAGACCCCGGGCACACCGCGGCGTCCGCTCATTCAGGTGGGCGTTCCGGCCGAAACCCTGCTGGGGCTGCGCGATGATCCGGCCTTCCTCGCCGGATACGGCCCGATCGACGCCGCCCTCGCCCGCAAGCTCGCCGAACATGCCCGCTTCCAGGTGATCCCGGAGTACTTCCCGGCCGACGCGAACACACCCGCGCCCGCGGATGAGGAAACAGCTCTCGCGGCACACGCGCCCGATCGCGACCTCACGACAGCACACGACACCACTCCAGCTCCAGCTCCAGCTCCAGCTCCAGCTCCAGCTCCAGCTCCAGCTCCAGCTCCAGCTCCAGACAATGTGCGTCCGTTCGCCGCCGCCCCGCCACGCGAGATCCGCGCCATCGACGGCCTCTGCCGGTTCCCGGGCTGCACCATGCCCGCAGCGGAAACCGTTGTCACCCATTTCGATCCGCTCCCGGCCGCCGCCCGCACGCACCCGTCGCTCGCCACCCGCGCCGTGCTCTGCTCCCACCACTACCGCCTGAAGGTCCTGGCCGACAGCGGCAAACAACCCTGGCGTGTCTACCTGGCCGACTCCGACCGCATGCGCTGGATCGACCCCACCGGCGAACCCCACGAAACCATCCGCGAAGGCGCGCGATACCTCTTCCCCCACACCGATATCGACGCACCCAAGCCCTCGCACCCCTTCCGGTCGCTCTCGGAACCGACCGAACCCGTGGCGCCGCCCCGCCGCTTCACCGGCAATATCGCCTACCCACTGGAGGACCACGTCTTGCTGCACCCCCAGCTGGCGCGCTGCACCCCGGAAAACGAAATCCCCGAATCCCGCGCCGCCAACCGCTGACCCGCCCGGGTCACGCCCCGCGCGACCTCCCCACCCCCACATCGTGGAAAGCCTTGCCCTGCACACGGTTTCCCACCGGGGTGCGGCCCGTTCCACACCCTCGAACCGGGCCGCACCCCTTCGTCATGACGGATTCCCCACCCGCGGTTTCTGATTGGACCAAGGAGCCGCGCCCCACGCGACTCCCTGCCAGGGGTGCGGCCCGGTGTCGTCCTTCCGGGCCGCACCCCACCCCATTTCCCACAACGTGGTCAATCCTCGCGCTTTTCGTTTGCTCCGGCAGGCTTTTCAGCAAACCTCTCCGGGTCTACTTGGCGGCGTCGACCACCCACTGGTCGTCGTTGACGTCCAGTTTCTTGCCGTCGAGGAGCACGGTCGGGGTGGCGGCGCGGTCGCCCAGGACGGTGGTCAGGGACTTCATGGCCGCTTCGGCGTGGTTACCGGCGGTGTCGATGCCGTCGGCCTTGGTGATGCAGGTGACCGCGTCGTCGGACGCGCCGGATTCCTTCGCGATGGCCGCCAACCGCTGGTTGTCCAGGTCGGAACCGCCCTCCTCGGGCTGTTCGGCGGTGAACAGCCGGTCGTGGAACTTGGCGAAGGCGGGGCCGCTGCCGGTTTGGGCCACGCATTCGAACGCGGCGATGGCGCGCGTGGAGTAATCCTTGCTCCCCGACCGCGGATCCAGGAAGTTGACCATGCGGTAGCGAACCGCGAACTTCCCCTCGTCCAGGTTCTGCGCGATCTCCTGCCCGTAGATGCGCTCCATCTGCCCGCAGGCCGGGCACAGCGGATCCTCGTAGACATCAATGGTTTTGGCGATACCGGGCTTGCCCAGCACGATTCCCCCATCGGAGTCCATGGCGACGCTCAGGGCGGGGTCGTGCGCGGGCCCGTACCCGTCGTTGCGAGTTTCGGTGCTGCCGCCACGATTCCACTGGAAGAGCGCGAACACGATCACCGCCACCACCACGACGGCCAGGGCGCCGAGGGCATAGGTGGTTTTGCTGGAGACCGGCTGCGGGGTGTGCTTCGACGTCGGGTTGCTCACACCGCCACTCTGCCCGAACCGGTCGAGGGCACACCTGCCGGGGGCTAAGTCGATGCCACCGCCACGGGTTCCTTGCGGGGCAGGGTTTCCGGGACGAAGAGCCAGACGGCCGAGGCGGAGGCCAGGATGATGCCGGTGACGCCGAGGGCCAGGCCGTAGGAGACGTTGTCGGCCAGCAGGCCGATCAGGTACGGGCCGAGGAAGGTGCCCAGGTCGGCGGACATCTGGTACCCGGCCAGGACCGGACCGCCGCGGGCGCGGGGGCCGACGATATCGGCGACGGAGGCTTGCAGGGTGGGCGAGAACATGCCGGAGCCGATACCCGCGATGGCGGAGGCGACCAGGAACCAGGCCAGGTTGGGAGCCAGGCCCAGGCCCGCGGTGCCGAAGGCGCAGATCAAGGTGCCGGAGATGAGGAAGGGTTTGCGGCCCAGGCGATCCGAGAGGCGGCCGGAGAGGAACAGGACGGCGGCATTGCCGATGGCGAAGACGGTCAGGGCTATGCCCGCGACCCTGGCGTCCTGGTTCAGGACCTCGACCACGACCAGGGGGACCAGGGCCATGCGCACACCTAAGACGGCCGCGCCATTGCCGAAGTTGGCCCACAGGGCCGCGCGGTAGGCGGGGCGCGCCAGGCCGTCGCGGAAGGTCATGAGGGGTGCGCCGTTGGCGGACTCGGGGACCGCCAGCGGGGAATCCTTCAGTGCCACATACACGATCAGGCTGGCGATGAGCAGCGCCACACAGTAGATGAGGAATGGCGCGCGCAGGCCGAAACCGGCCAGCGCACCGCCGACCAGCGGGCCGCCGATGGAACCGATGAGGAAGCTGGTCGAGTACACCCCGGAGACGCGTCCGCGTTCCACGGGCGGGGACATGCGGATGACCAGGGCCAGCGAGGACACCGTGAACATGGTGGAGCCGATACCGCCCAGCGACCGCAGCACCAGCAGCTGCCAATAGGTTTGGGCGAACGCGCAGGCGCCGGTGGACACCGCGACGATGATCAGACCGGTCAGGTAGACCGGGCGCTCCCCCAGCTTCTGCATCAACCGCCCGCTCATGGGCGCGAACAGCAGCCGCATGAGAGCGAAGGCGCTGACGATGAACGAGGCGGCCGCCACGCCGACGCCGAAACTGCGGGCGAACTGTGGGAGGGCGGGCGCGACGAGACCAAATCCGATGGCGATGGTGAACGCCGAGCCGACGAGCACCCAGATCTCGACCGGTAGAGCCTTCGATCTACTCACCCGACAGAGCCCGTCCCACCATTTCCTCCGCGGCCGCCTGCACCTGGGTCAGGTGCTCGGGGCCTTGGAACGATTCCGCGTAGATCTTGTACTTGTCCTCGGTCCCGGAGGGGCGGGCGGCGAACCAGGCGTTCTCGGTGGTCACCTTCACACCGCCGAGCGCGGCGCCATTGCCCCGGGCGCGGGTCTGAATGCCGGTAATGGGTTCCCCGGCGATCTCGGTCGCGGTAATCATGTCCGGCGTCAACGCCGCGAGCCGGGCTTTCTGTTCCGCGGTGGCGGTGGCGTCGACCCGGTTGTAGGCGGGCGAGCCGTACCGCTTCTCCAGTTCGGCATAGCGGGTGGACGGGCTCTGCCCGGTGACGGCGGTGATCTCCGCGGCCAGCAGGGCGAGCAGAATGCCGTCCTTGTCGGTGGTCCACACGGTGCCGTCCATGCGCAGGAACGACGCCCCGGCCGATTCCTCACCGCCGAAAGCCAGGCTGCCGCTGAACAATCCGGGCACGAACCATTTGAACCCGACCGGCACCTCGTACACGTCGCGCCCGAGCACCCCGACCACGCGATCGATCATGGACGAGGTCACCACCGTCTTACCGATCTTGGTGAGCGCGTCCCAGCCCATCCGATTGGCGATCAGGTATTCGATGGCCACCGCCAGATAGTGGTTCGGATTCATCAGCCCCGCATCGGGAGTCACGATGCCGTGCCGGTCCGCGTCCGCGTCGTTGCCGGTGGAGATGTCGTAGTCGTCGCGAATGGCGACCAGCGAGGCCATGGCGTAGCGCGAGCTCGGATCCATCCGGATCCGCCCGTCACTGTCGAGGGTCATGAAGCGCCAGGTGGGATCGACGAACGGGTTCACCACCTCGAGCTCGAGGTCGTAGCGCTGCCCGATCTCCTCCCAGTAGTCCACGCTCGCCCCGCCCATGGGGTCCGCGCCGAGCCGAATCCCGGCGCCGCGAATGGCATCCAGATTCAGCACATTGGGTAGGTCGCCGATGTATTTGTCCAGATAGTCGTAGCGCTCCACCTTGGTGGCGAGCGCATGCGCGAGGCTGGTGCGCCGCACTTCGGCCAGCCCGCCGCGCAGCAGCTCGTTGGCGCGCGCGGCAATCGCGTCGGTGGCCACCGTGTCGGCCGGGCCGCCGTGCGGCGGGTTGTATTTGAAGCCGCCGTCGCGCGGCGGATTGTGCGAGGGCGTGACCACGATGCCGTCGGCCTGATGCCGGGTGCCGCCGCGATTGTGCCGTAGCACCGCATGGCTCAAAGCCGGTGTGGGCGTGTACCTGTCGCGCGAGTCGATGATCGCGGTGACGTCATTGGCGGCGAGCACTTCCAGGGCCGTCGTCCACGCGGGCTCGGACAGCGCGTGCGTATCCCGCGCCAGGTACACCGGCCCGGTAATGCCGCGCGTGGCGCGATATTCCACGATCGCCTGCGTAATGGCGAGAATGTGCGATTCGTTGAACGCGCAGTCCAGACTCGACCCGCGATGCCCGGAGGTGCCGAAGGACACCAGCTGCGCGGGATCGGCCGGATCCGGAATCCGGCTGTAGTAGGCCGTGACAAGGTGCGCGATGTCCTCGTGGTCCGTGGCGCGTGCCGGTCGCCCGGCTCGATCGTGCGCCATGCTCGCGCCTCCCTTCCGTATCGCCTGTGCCCGGCTGGTCATCAGGATCACGGCCACACCCCCTGCCCGAACGAGGCACCGAGATAGGCCGCGGCCAGACTTGCCGCAACGCCGATCACGATGTTCGCCACCGCATAGCTGTAAGCGCCCTCCTCGGCCAATCGAACCGTCTCGTATCCGAACGTACTGAACGTGGTCAGCGCCCCGCAGAAGCCGGTTCCGGCGGTCGCAAGCAGCCAATGGTTTGCTCCCGCACCGATCAACAGGCCGAGCAGGGCAGAACCGGTCACGTTCACCACCAGTGTGCCCAGTGGAAAGACACTATCGAATCGACGGGCCACCGCGCGATCCACCAGATAACGGGTCGGCGCCCCGAGCATCCCGCCGACGATCACCAGCACCGCCGTCATCGCCGCACCTCGTCTCCGGAGGCAGGTATCCGGTGCGAATACGCCTCATTCATCGCCTGCCCCCAATCGTCGTGCCGTGCGTACTGCCCACCGGGTGGCGCCCATTCCGAGCACCACCGCTCCCAGCGAAACCACCACCGTGCCCCCGAGGTAGCCGAACGCGGAAACCGTTCGGCCCGATTCGAGCAGTCTACGAACTTCGACGGCATACGTGGAGAACGTGGTGAAGCCGCCCAGCACACCGATGCCGAGAAAGGGCCGCACTAGCCGGTGCACCGACCAGAACTCGGTGATGCCGACCATGAGGACGCCGATGGCCAGACAGCCGATCGCGTTGACCGCCAAGGTCTGCCAGGGTATCCCGGCCGCCTCGGGCACGCCCAGGCTCACCCAGTAGCGCAGTACCGCGCCGAGGCCGCCGCCCAGGGCGATGGCGGTGAGCACCCGTCCGTCGATGCTTCCGGTCTTCGCCGCCATCACCTCCTCGACAGTTTGCTAAATAGTTGCTTTTCGGCGTGTTGCTGAGGATCTAGAGCACCCGGGAACTGCGAGGATAGTGCCGCTTGCCCAGAGTTGTCCCATCGGCCTCGAGGAGCCAAGTTGGCGGTCCGGCAAGGAATCAGAAGGATGCTGGTCCAGAGCCTGAGTACCGCGGCGATACTGCTGGCCGCGATGGCGGGCGCACCACCCGCCCACGGCGCCATCTACCCGATCGGAGATCCGGACGGGTTCTATTACGCCCCACCGAATATCGGTGACTTCGCACCCGGCGACATCGTCCGCTCCCGCATCGTGCCCGCGCACGGATTCGCCGGTGCGACAGTGTGGCAGCTGGGCTTTCGCTCCAATAACTCCCACGACGGCCCGATCATGGGCGTCACCACCCTGATCGTCCCCGGCGGCGGCGGGCCGCGGCCGCTGGTCTCGTATCAGCCGTTCGTGAATTCCCTGGGGATGCAATGCGCTCCGTCGCACGCCCTGTTCGACGGCGGACTCAAGGAATCCGGCGCGCTGAACCTGCTGCTGGCGCGCGGCTGGGCCATTGCCGTACCCGACCACCTGGGCCCGACCAGCGCCTACGGTGCGGCTCGACTAGGCGGCCAGATCACCCTCGACGGCATTCGCGCCGCCAAGCGCTTCCCGCCGACGGGACTGGGTGATTCGCCGGTCGGCCTGGCCGGATACTCCGGCGGCGCGATGTCCACCGGTTTCGCCGCGGTGCTGGCCCCCGATTACGCGCCCGAGCTCCCCATTGTCGGTGTGGCGCAAGGCGGTGTGCCGGTCAATCCGGGCAAGATCGCCATCGCCAACGGCAATGCCCCGCATCCGCTGTTCGGGCTCGGCTTCGCGCTCGGCGTCGGCATGGAACGGGAGTATCCGGGCGCACTGCTCATGGATGAGTCGCTCACTCCGGCGGGCTTCGCGCTGCGCGACCGGATCGCCAATTCCTGTGTGGACGACATCATCTCGGCCGGGGCCAACAAGACCCTGAGCGAGGTCTTCTACCCGGGCCGGGAAACCGATCCGACGCTCTACCGGATCTTCCACGAGAACGCGCTGGAGATCTATCCGGGCGTCCCGCGCGCGCCCCTCTACCAGTGGCACGGCAGCAATGACCAGGTTCCCCTGGATCTCGCCCTCGCCACCACCGGCCGCTACTGCGCCTCCGGAACCCCGGTGCTCTTCGAGATCATTCCGGGCGCGGATCACGGCACCGCCATCTTCCCCGGAGCGGCCAATGCCATCGGCTACCTGGCCGATCGCTTCGCGGGGCTGGCCGCACCGTCCAACTGCTAGTAACTACTGAAAACGAGGCGGGCTCACTCACATTCGTGAGTGAGCCCGCCTCGTTTCATCCAGACCTCAGTGCGCGAGCACCGGTTCGCCCTCGGCGGGCACCGGGGCCTTGTCCGGCATGATGAATCCGGTGATCACCGCACCCACCACGAAGATCGCGGCCGCCCACCAGAAGGTGGTGGTGTAGCTCTCCACCGCGGCCTCCGCCAGCACCGCGGGCGACGGCGGGACATGCTGGCCCACATAGTCGTTGAACGCGGTGGCGGCCAGGGTGCTCAGCAGCGCGGTGCCGATGGAACCGCCGACCTGCTGGCTGGTCACGAACGCCGCCAGCAACGCCGTGCCGCCGATCAGGAAGGCCAGGGTCACCGAGTTGGTCCAGCCGTCGGATTCGGCGTGCGAGAAGCCGTACACGATGGCGAACAGCGCGGCCGTCACCGTGATCGTGCCCGGGATATCGAGCTTCGGCCGTTCGGTGGCCACATGCTTGGCCAGCAGCATGACCGCGCCGACCAACGCCACGGCGGCGAAGACCAGGTTCACGTACATGCCCCAGCGCCACGAGGCCCATTCGGTGAGCGCACCGCCGAGCAGCAGACCCAGCGCACCGCCCGCGCCCGCGATGGCGCCGAAGATGCCGAAGGCCTTGGCCCGCTCGGTCGGTTCGGTGAAGGTCACGGTCAGCAGCGACAGCGCGGCCGGGGCCAGCAGCGCGCCGAACACGCCCTGCGCCACGCGTGCGCCGACCAGCACCTCGAAGTTGGCGGCCGCACCGCCGACCGCCGAGGCGACCGCGAAGCCGACCAGACCGGCAATGAAGGTATTGCGGCGACCGAACAGATCGGAGAGCCGTCCGCCGAGCAACAGCAGGCTGCCGAAGGCGAGGGCGTATCCGGTGATGACCCACTGTCGATCGGCATTGGAGAACCCGAGATCCAGCTGCGCCTCGGGCAGCGCGATATTCACGACGGTCGCGTCCAGCACGACCATGAGCTGTGCCACGCCGAGTACGGCCAGCACCCACCAGCGGAGGGCGTGGGAGCCACGCCGCCCGGCCGCGGCCGGAGCGGCCACATCTTTCTCCAGAGCTGTCGTCATTGGTTTCCTCGTCCCCTATACTTAACGGAGAACCGGTCTCCGCTTACCGTTCGAAGGTACCAGCTAAACGGAGATATAGCCTCCGGTTAATCCCGGCTCCTGTTAGGATTGGGCTGTGAATCACGTCACTACCGCGCCCCCACCTCGGCGTTTGCGCGCCGATGCCGCCCGCAATCAGCAGCGCATCATTGCTGCCGCGCGCGAGCTATTCGCCGATCGCGGCCTCGAGGTGACCCTCGACGATGTGGCCGAACGCGCCGGCGTCGGCGTGGGCACCGTCTATCGGCGCTTCGCGAACAAGCAGGAACTCATCTCCGAGGTCTTCGACCAGATGGTCACCGAACTCGGCGAGGCCATCGATGCGGCGCTCGCCGCCCCGGACCCGTGGGACGGTCTGGTGCAGTTGTTCGAGCACGCGTGCATGCATATGGCGGCCAATCGCGGCTTCAGCGAGGTCATGCTCGAAATGCACGACAGCATGGAACGTTTCGCGTGCATGAAGGACACCATCCGGCCCGGCTTCCAGGCCGTCATCAATCGCGCCCAGGAAGCGGGGGCACTGCAGCCGGATATCGAGGCGGGCGATTTCTTCGCCATGGTCAATATGGTCGACGCGGTCGCCGGTTTCGCGCGCCCGGTCAATACCGAGGTCTGGAAGCGGTATGTGCCGCTCGTCCTCAATGGCGTGCGCGGCGACCGTATCGCGCGTCTGCCGCTGCCCCAGCCCGCGCTCACCGAAGAAGAGGTCGAGGGCGCAAAAGCCGCCATGTACGCGGGCCGCAAACGGTAGCGCTCCTCGCACTTGCGGTTTAAAGTTGGTCGCATGACCAACTCATGGGTTAACTGGGCCGGAGATCAGAGCTGTACTCCGGCGTCCATCGCCGTACCGGGCTCGCCCGAGGAAGTCGCCGCAGTGCTCGCCCGGGCCGAGGCATCCGGCCACACCGTCCGCGTCGCCGGATCCGGACACTCCTTCACCGAGACCGTGCTCACGGACGGCACGCTCATGCGGCTGAACAAGCTCGACAAGATCCTCTCGGTGGATCGCGAGACCGGCCTGGTCCGCGCCGAAGCCGGTATCACCCTCAATGCGGCCAGCACCGCGCTGCACCCCATGGGCCTGGCCTTCCCCAATCTCGGCGATATCGACGTGCAGTCCATCGCGGGCGCGACCGCCACCGGCACCCACGGCACCGGCGCCACATTGCAGAACCTCTCCGCCGCACTGCATTCGGTGGAACTCATGCTGGCCGACGGCAGCCGGGTGGAGCTCAATGAGCAGACCGATCCGGACGGCTGGCGCGCCGCGCGGGTGAATGTGGGCGCCCTCGGCGTGGTCACCGCCGTCACCATGCAGATGGTCCCGTCCTTCGTGCTCGAAGGCGTGGAACGGCCCGTGCCGGTGGAGGAGATCCTCGCCGACCTCGACACCCATGTCGACGGCAACGAGCACTTCGAGTTCTACATGTTCGCGCACAGCCCACTGGCCATGACCAAGTGCAACAATGCCGTCGACCTGCCCGAACAGCCGCGCGGCAAGGCCGTGGACTGGTTCTCCGACATCCTGGTCACCAACTACGCCTTCGATGCACTGTGCCGCCTGACCCGCCGCCGCCCGAGCCTCATTCCGTACGTGCAGCGCGGCGCGGCCTATGCGGGCAGCTACCGGCGGCAGGTGGAGCGCTCCTACAAGGTGTTCGCCAGCCCCCGGCTGTTCCGCTTCACCGAGATGGAATACGCCATCCCGCGCGAACATTCGGCCGACGCCTTTCGCGAGATCAAGGACGTCGCCAAGCGGTTCGACACCGCCATGCCGATCGAGGTGCGCTGGGTCGCCCCCGACGATGCCTTCCTCTCCCCCGACGGTGGCCGCGATACCTGCTATATCGCCGTGCACCAGTACGAGGGCATGGAGTACGAGGCGTACTTCCGCGCCTGCGAGCGGGTCTTCGATCGCTACGACGGCCGCCCGCACTGGGGTAAGCGGCACTTCCAGACCGCCGAGACGCTCAGCGCCCGGTACCCGGAGTGGGACAGGTTCGCCGAGGTCCGCCGCCGTTTCGACCCCAAGGGCCGGTTCACCAACGCCTATATCGAGCGGGTGCTCGGACCGGTGGCCTGAACGTTCCCACATGCGTGATGTGACTCGAGCGACTAGTATCGGTTGCTGAAAGATCGCTGCATTCGCAGTCCGCTCGTCGAAGTACCCCGTCATGCACCCCGGACTCCGGGCGTGTCACACCTAGGGAGGTTTCGATGTCCCTGAAGGACAAGGCCAAGGAAATGGCCGACAAGGCCAAGAAGTCGGCCGAGGGAATGGGTCAGCGGATCGAGAACCAGGCGGACGAATTCGAGGACAAGTTCCACGACGCCACCCAGGACACCAAGAACCGGATGCAGGATGCCGGGCAGGACATGCGGAACATGGCCGACGACACCATGCAGAAGGCCAAGGACAAGTTCGGCGGCGGCGCGAAGTAGAGGACCGCTCATGCCGACGAATGACAACGCCAGCACGCCGCCCGATATCAGCGGCACGGCCACCGACCTGGCCGCCCAGGCCCAGGCCGCCGCGGGGCAGCTCGCCGAGAAGGCCAGCGGCGCGGCCGCCGAGCTCGCGGACCGGGCCAGCACCGCCGCCGCCGATCTCGCCGATATGGCGAAGGCGTTCGCCGACAAGCTCAATACCGACGATATGCAGGGCACTCTCGAACAGGTCCGGGCGAATCTCGAGCACGCCGCCCAGGACGTCATGGCGGCGGTCAACGAGATCGTCACCGCCATGAAGGACAAGGTCGGCAAGTAGCGCGGACAACCCCGATTCCGGTCCCACGGCCGCGGCCCGGAATCGGGGTTGCTCGTCGTTCCGATACGGGATTTCACGGGGAGGACGTCACTTTGAGCGCACCGAGCAGGACCTACGGCTCCGAGACCACTCCGGTGCATCACCGGGCGGCGGTGGCGCCCAGGGTGTTCTGGCCCGCGGCGATCGTGGTGGCGGCATTCACGGTGTACGCCATCGTGTTCCGGGATCTGGCGGCGCGACAGGCGAAGGCGCTGCAGGACAATGTGATCGGCGGCTTCGGCTGGTACTACATCGTCATTGTCACGCTGTTCGTGGTGTTCGCGATCTGGCTGGGGTTCAGCCGGTTCGGCGGCATCACCCTCGGCAATGACGGCGAGCGGCCGCAATACTCCATGGGCGCCTGGCTTTCCATGCTGTTCGCCGCGGGGATGGGCATCGGCCTGGTGTTCTGGGGCGTGGCCGAACCGCTGTTCCACTACGAGGATCCGCGCCCCGGCGTCGGCGCGACGCCCGCGCAGCGCGCGGACGCGGCCATGGTGCAGACCTTCCTGCACTGGGGCATCCATCCGTGGGCGATCTATGTGGTGGTGGGGCTGGCCATCGCGTATTCCATCCACCGCCGGGGGCGGCCGGTGTCCATTCGCTGGTCGCTGGAATCGCTTGTCGGCGACCGGATTCGCGGGTGGCGCGGGGATGTCATCGATATCGTGGCCGTGATCGGCACCGTCTTCGGCGTGGCCACCTCGCTGGGGCTGGGCGTGCTGCAGATCTCGGCCGGGCTGAATCATCAAGGCTGGCTGCACGAACCGGGCAAGGGCCTGCAGGTGGTGCTCATCATCGGGGTCACCGCGCTGGCGACCGTCTCGGTGGCGACCGGCGTGGACAAGGGCATCAAGCTGCTGTCCCAGGCGAATATGGGCGTGGCCGGGCTACTGCTGCTCTATGTCCTGATCGCGGGGCCGACGCTGTTCATCGTCAACGATCTGGTGCAGAACATCGGCACCTATCTCCAGCAGCTGCCCAAGCTCAGCCTCTACACCGGGGCCACCGAGGGCCCGACCGGCACCAACTGGACCAATCAGTGGACGGTCTTCTACTGGGGCTGGTGGATTTCCTGGGCCCCGTTCGTGGGCGTGTTCATCGCGCGAATCTCGCGTGGGCGCACGGTGCGTGAGTTCGTGGCCGGGGTGCTGCTGGTGCCGACGGTGCTGACCTTCGTCTGGTTCGGGGTGTTCGGCGGGGCCGGTCTGCATCGCGAAATGTTCGGCGGCGGCGGCCTTGTCGGCCCGGACGGGCCCGACCGCGACAGCGCCCTGTTCGCCCTGCTCGACACCCTGCCCGGCGGGTCGATCACCGCGGGCCTGGCGATTCTGGTGATCGTGCTGTTCTTCGTCACCTCCGCCGACTCCGGCGCGCTGGTGGTGAACATGCTGTCCTCGGGCGGCAATCCGGAACCGCCCACCTGGAGCCGCGCCTTCTGGACCTGTGCGCAGGGCGCGGTGGCGGTCGCGCTGCTGGTGGCCAGCGGCACCGGGACGCAGGCGCTGACCACGCTGCAGACCGTCGCGATTCTCATCGCGCTGCCGTTCAGTGTGGTGATGCTCGCAATGTGCGCCGCGCTGGTACGCACGTTCCGAGCCGAGCACCGCTAGCCCTTAGACTGCGGCGCGAACATTCTCGACATCGTCTTCGGATTGGATTTTCCAGCGTCATGCTCAAGGGTTTCAAAGACTTCCTGATGAGGGGCAATGTCATCGATCTGGCGGTGGCGGTCGTCATGGGCACCGCCTTCACCGCGATCGTCACCTCGATCACCAAGGGTTTGCTAGAGCCGCTGCTCGCGGTGCTCGGCGGTAATGCCGAATTCGGGCTTGGCTTCCAGATCCTGTCCGATAAGCCCGCCACCTTCGTGGCGGTCGGCCCGATCATCAGCGCCTGCATCAATTTCGTGGCCGTGGCGGCGGTGCTGTACTTCGTGCTCATCCTGCCGATGAACCACCTCAAGTCGCGGCTGGCCAAACCGACCGAGGTGAAGGCCGACCCGACCGAACTGGAGTTGCTCACCGAGATCCGCGATCTGCTCGCCCGGCAGGCGGGAACCGGCGAGAGCGACCTGCTCGAGGCCGATGGCGTCAACGGCAACGCACTGCGGAAATAGTCGCCACTGGAGCCCGCGCGGATCTCACCGCGCTCGCGGACCGGCGCTATTGTGCTGACAAAAGCATTGCCGACTGTTAGCCAATTGCCGGTCCGAGGAGTGCAAATTGCCCGATGCCAGTCGCAGCGACCACCTCTCACCACCATCAGATGCGGCCGCTTCCGACAGTCATCACCGCCCGCGCGGGCGCTGGGCCATGCTCGCAGTGCTGTGCGCCAGCCTGTTGCTGGTCGCCATGGACGCGACCATCCTCAATGTCGCGCTGCCCTCGCTCATCGACCATACGGATCCCAGCCCCATGGAACAGCTGTGGATCGTCAACCTCTACGGGCTGATCCTCGGCGGTCTGCTCATCACCTGCGCCGCGATCGGTGACCGGTACGGGCGCAAGCGATTGTTCATCGCCGGATTCGTCTTGTTCGGGCTGGCTTCGGTGGTCGCCGCCACGGCGGACACGCCCTGGCAGCTCATCGCCGGTCGGGCGCTGCTCGGCGTCGGCGGCGCCATGGTCATGCCGTCCACGCTCTCGCTCATTCGCAATATCTTCGGCGACGATCGCGAGCGCACCCTGGCCATCGGCATCTGGGCCTCCGTCGCGGGAGCGGGCGCCGCCATCGGCCCGCTGGTCGGCGGCATGCTGGTGGAACAGTTCGGCTGGTCGGCGGCCTTCTGGCTGAACGTGCCCGTGGTCGTCGTGACCGTGGTGGCGGGCCTGTGGCTACTGCCGGAGTACAAGGCCCCCGCCCAGGGCGGCCTGGACTGGTTCAGCGCGGCGCTGTCGGTGCTCGGCGTGGTGGCCCTGGCCTGGGGCATCAAGCATGTGGCCAAGGGCGATCCGGCCATACTCGATCTGGTCGTCCTGCTGGCGGCGTTCGCGCTGCTCGGGCTGTTCGCCTACCGGCAGCTGCGCTCCGCCGATCCGCTGCTGGATGTGCGGCTGTTCCGCAATCGCGCCTTCACCGCCGCCGCGCTGGCCACGCTGCTGGCCATGCTCGCCATCGGCGCGGCGCTGTTCCTGATCTCCTTGTGGCTGCAATACATTCACGGCTACACGCCCTCGGAGGCCGGACTGCGCACCGTACCCGCCGCCATCGCCACCCTGCTGGGTTCGCTGTCCACGCCGTGGCTGCTGCGGCGGGTGGGCGTGCGGCCGCTGATGGGGTTCGCCCTCGGCGCGCTGGCCGTGGGTTTCCTTGTGCTGGCGGCCATTCCGACCACCACCTATCCGCTGGTCGCGTTCATCCTGGTGTGCCTGGGCATCGGCGACGGCATTGCCATCACCACCGCGGCCGCGGTGGTGATGGCCGCCGTGCCGCCCGAACGCGCCGGGCAGGCGGGCGCGGTGGAGGAGACCAACTACGAACTCGGCATCGGGCTCGGGGTGGCGCTGCTGGGCAGCATCCACGGGCGGCTGTTCACCTCCCATATGACCGATGTGCCGCTGACGGGCGAACAACTCGACACCGCACGGGGATCGGTCGGCGACGCGGCCCACCTGGCGCACGAGATCGGCGGCGAGACCGGCGCGCAAATTCTCCGGATCGCCCAGCACGCCTACGATTCCGCGCTCACCACCACCTCGTGGATCTCGGCGGGGCTGGTCCTCACGGTCACGGTGCTCACCGTGATCCTGGTGCCGCGCGGTTTCACCGCCACCTCCGCGCACTGAGCGCGCTACTCGGGTTCGATGCTCACCCGTCGGTCCACCACCCCGTGCGCCACCTCCACCAGTGAAAGCCCGTGCCGGAAGGCGTATCCGCGCAGGCGGGCGTAGGCGTCGATCATCTCGATACCGAGTTCGGCGCTGGTCATATCCGCCGCCTGATGGATCCACCGGCTGCTGGCGGGCTGCGCCCACTGGCGGGCCGCATTGCCCGCGGCCAGCACCAGGCTGGCCGTGACCAGATCGGCGATATGCAGGGCCGCCGCATGGAATCGCGGCCCCGGCTGCCCGTGCGGCTCGCGATACAGATCCACCGCGCCCACCCGGATTTCGCCCATCCGCAATGGCACCGCCAGCAGGGAGCCGGATATCGGTGTGCCCGAGAGCGCTTCGGCGAAGCCGGGCCAGCGTTCGCAGTCGACGTCGAAATCGGTGATCAGCACCGGGACGCCGTCGACCACCGCGGAGACCGCCGGACCCTCCCCCACCGTGGCCTGCGCGGTCTCCACCCGCCGGGCGAAATCGTCATTGGCGCACCAGGGTTGTATGCCCGCGGCGTGCTCGTCGAGCAGGATGGCGGCACGGCGCACCGGCAGTACCCGCACGCACGCCGCGCACACCGCCGGCAAGCCACCACCGGCGGCGCGCACCGCGTGCAGGAACTGCCCTGTCAGTTGGTCGAACTGCGAAGAAGCCATCGAACGAACCCCACCATCGTCGCGTCGCGATGTGTAATTCGGTGCCCCGCAGCCAGTATCGCCGTCACAAGGGCACAACGAACAGGGCCGAAAGTCACGCCGTGGCGGTGGATTTCACCGGCCGGTGCGACACGCCGAGACGGTAGAGCCCGCGCAGATCGTAGGTGTGGGTGGCAATGGCGCCAAGGAGCAGGCCGAGGGCCATACCCAGCACGGTCATCCAGATGCCGGTGCTCAGCCCCGCCGCCAGATTCCCGTCGAAGAACAGCAGGGCGCGCACCGCGAGATACATCTGGTGCATGGGCTCGAAGACGGCCAGATCCGCGATCCAGCGGGGCGTGACCTCGATGGGAATGCTGCCCGAGGAGGACGGCAGGCCCAGCACCACGAACACGATCATATTGACCAGCAGGCCCAGCGAGCCGAAGGCCGCCAGCACCGACAGGCCGGTCACCGAGACCGCGGCAATGGCCAGGGTGCCGTAGAGGAACAGCGGCAGCGGATGGTCGACCGACATGTCCAGCAGGGTCGCCACGCCGAGGAAGACGCCGGACACCAGCGGTGCGGTCACCGCCGCCATGGCCCATTTCACCAGCAGCGTGCGCCACCGGCTGATGGCCACCGGCTGCAGATGCCGGTACCAGGGCCCGTATTCGGCGGGCACGTAGCCGAGCACATTGTCGACCATGGTGTGAATGATGAGCGCGCAACTGAATCCGGAGAACAGCAGCACGAGCGTGTAGAAGAAAGCCGACAGTCCCTGCCCGGTGCCCGCGGGCAGCGGGTGATACGGGCTCACCACGACATCGATCGGCTGCGCCAGTTGCAGGCGCGCCGCGCCGCTGAGCTGGGTGGCTCCGATCTTGGCCTGCACCTGCTCGGTGAGCTGCTTGCCCACGGTGGTGTCGACCTCGGTCATGGCGCGATTGCTGATGCGCTGCACGATCTGCGCGGCATACGTGCCCGCCCGCGGATTGGTGTGCACGGTGATGACCGGTCGCTCCACCTCACCGGGCACCACCGCGGACGCGCCGAGAATGGACAGGCGTTTGGAGAAGTCGCTGGGAATCACGATGGCGCCGTAGATCTCGCCGTTCTGCAGCTGCCGATGCGTTTCGGACATGCCGAGCAGCCGCAGGTCGACCTTGTCGGCGGGCACCTGCGCGACCAGCGCCTCGGTGATCTGCTCGCCGATGTTCACCCGATTGCCGTCCACCACATCGCCGTCGTCCTGATTGACCAGGGCGACCGGGAAATCGTGCAGGTTGCTGTCCGGATCGGCGGTGAAGCCCAGGTACATGGTGCCCATGAGCGCCGCCAGCACCGTGAGCACCAGGATCGGCGCGACCCAACCGCGCAGCGGCACCCGCGGTCCGTGCGGGTTGGCCGCGGGCGCAATGTCCACCTCGGGCGCGGGCGTGCTCTCTACCGCGGACGCGTTCTCCACCGCGGACGCGTTCTCCACCGCGGACGCGTTCTCCACCGCGGGCGCACTCTCCACTGCGAGCGCAGGCGCGCTGTCCACCCCGGGTGCGGGCGCGCTGTCCACCGCGGGCGGTTCGGCCACCGCCTGCGGACCGCTGGTCTGCGCGGATACCTCGACCTCGGCCACGGGAGCACCATCGCTCGCCACGGATGCGCCGTCCTTTTTCAGGGGCGCGTTGCCGTTCTCCTCCACCACCGCACTGCCCTTCTCGCTTTGGGGTGCACCGTCTTTCGGTGCGGGCACGCTTTCGTCAGTCATAGCCTTCGCCAATGTAGGCACCGACTACAAAGTAGTCAACGCCAACATTGAAAAGTGTGTCCGATATCCTGCACTCACCATGTCCATCGCACGTCGCGCCGGTTCGCGCTCCTATCACCACGGCGATCTGCGGGCCGAACTACTGCGCAGCGCCGAGGCGACCCTGCGCAGCGCCGGAGTGGACGGGCTGTCGCTGCGGCAGCTGGCCCGCGATACCGGGGTCTCGCACGCCGCGCCGAGCCGACACTTCCGGGACAAGCAGGCGCTGCTGGACGCGCTCGCGGTGGCCGGATTCGAGCGGCTCGCGGGGATTATCGAAAAGGCGGCCGCCAGCGGCAGTTTCCTGGAGCGGCTGACCGGCATGGCCCGCGCCTACCTGCGCTTCGCCATCGACAATCCGGCCCTGCTGGCGGTCATGTTCGCGCGCAGGCACAGTCCCTCGCCCGCCATGGACGAGGTGGTCAACCGGACCCTGGCCGCGCCCATCGAGATGATCGTCGCCGGGAAGGAGCGCGGTGAGGTGGCCGCCGGGAATCCGCGCAATATCTGCCTGACGGCGCTGGCCACCCTGCAGGGCCTGGCGTCCTTCGCCGGTTCCGGGCTGGTCTCGGAGGCCGAGATCGAGGGCCGCTTCGACGACACCATTACTTACATGCTGGACGGTTTGCGTCCCCGTCGCCGAGTGGACGGCGACCCCGACTACCGTTGACGGGACCATGACGATAACCGGCAGACAGTACGGCGGCCGCGCCGTCACCGAGCGGAAAGCCGAACGCCGCGAGCGTTTCCTGGACGCCGCCACCGAGATCTTCGGCGCGCGCGGCTACGCCGACTGCGCCCTGTCGGATGTCTGCGCCGCCGCGGGACTCTCCAAACGGCAGTTCTACGAGGAGTTCAGCACCCGCGAGGATGTACTGGTCGCCGCCTACGACCGGATCCAGGACGAGGCCGGGGCGGCGCTGGCGCAGGCCCTGACCGACCTGCCGCCCAATCCCGATCTCACCGAGAAGGTCACCCGCGCCATGACCGCCTATCTGGGCTCGGTCGGCTCGGATCCGCACCGCGCCAAGGTCGCCTTCGTCGAGGTGGTCGGCGTCAGCGAGCGCATGGAGGAACATCGCCGGGCCCGCCGCCATATCTGGATCGCCGTCATCCAGGCCGCCCTGGGCCCGCTCGCCGGACCCGGCGCGCGCACCCGGATGAATCCCGAACTCGCGGGCAGCGCGCTCATCGGCGCCATCAACGGGCTCGCCCACGAGTGGCTGCTGTCCGAGCCGCGACCGCCGATCAGCGATCTGGTGGAAGTGCTCGTCCCCCTTGCGGTGTCGCTGATCGTCACCGACTAGCGCGGCTCGGACATGAGCTGGCGCATGAAGTAGGTGTATTCGAGCGCGGCGGTGTGCGCCTCCTCGTCGATATTCGCGCCCGCGCCGTGCCCGCCCTGGGTGGCCTCGTAGAACAGGTACGGGTTGCCCAGATCCGCGAGCTTGGCCGCGAACTTGCGGGCGTGCTGCGGACCGACGCGGTCGTCCTCGGTGGTGGTCCAGATGAAGGGCTCCGGATACTTCACCCCGTCCCGCAATTGCGCGTACGGGGAGATGGATTCGAGGAATCCGCGCTCCTCGGGATCGTTCACCGACCCGTATTCGCCCACCCAGGACGCGCCCGCCGCGATCTGCTCGTAGCGCACCATGTCCAGCAGCGGCACCTGGATGTCCACGGCATTCCACAGCGCCGGATGCCGGGTCAGCTGGACACCCATGAGCAGGCCGCCATTGGACCCGCCTTGAATGCCGAGATGCCGCGGCGTGGTGATATCGCGAATGATGAGGTCCTTGGCGACCGCGGTGAAGTCGTCGAAGGCGCGCTGCCGGTTGGTCTTCAGCGCGGCCTCGTGCCAGGCCGGGCCGAATTCGCCGCCGCCGCGGATATTGGCGATGACATAGACGCCGCCGCGTTCCAGCCATAGTCGGCCGAGCAGACCGTCGTAGGTGGGCGTGATGGAGGATCCGAAACCGCCGTAACCGTAGAGAATGGTCGGATTCGTGCCGTCGTACGGCATATCGGCCGCGCGGACCAGAAAGTACGGCACCTGTGTGCCGTCCGCCGAACCGGCCTGGAGCTGATCCACCACGAATCGCGACGAATCGAACTGCGACGATGCCGATTTCACCGGATCCAAGCGACCGTCGGCGGTATTGAGCCGCCACAGCGTGGTCGGGGTGAGGAACGAGGTCACCGACAGATAGACGGTGTCCCCCCGGCTGTCCGCGTCCTCGGCGCCGACGGTCGCATTGTCCGGCGAGGGAATCGGCGCCGCCGACCAGGTGCCGTCGGCCTCCGGGGTGTAGACCGTGGCCCGCCCGCGCACCTCGGAGAGCGAGGTCACGACGAGCCGATCGCGGGTGGTCAGGATGCTCTGCAACGCCTCCCGCGGACCCGGGGCGAAGACCACGGTGGCCCGCAATCGGTCCGGGGCCGAGATCATCTCGTCGGCATTCAGCGAGATGAGCGATCCCGAGGTGAAGGTGACGCCGCCGGTCGTCCAATCCTGACGCAGCGCGACCAGCACCCGATCGCCGAGCAGACCCTCGAGATCGGCCTTGGGCGGCAACGCCAGCCGCACCGTCCGCCCCTCCGCGACCAGATCGAACTGCGCGTCGTAGAACGAGGAATGGCGGACGACCAGATTGAGCTGACGGCGTTTCCCGCCGTCGAGCAGGACCGGTTCGGTGGCCAGGCCGTCGGCCGGATCCCCGCGCAGCACCTCCACCGCCTGCTCCAGCGATTGACCGCGCTCCCAGCGCTTGACGACATAGGGGTAGCCCGAGACGGTCTTCTCCCCCGGCAACCATTCCCGCGATACCAGCAGCGCATCGTCGTCGGTCCACGAGACGAACTGCTTACCCCGCTCCAGCACGAACCCGTCGGCCACGAATTCCCGGGTGGCCCGGTCGAATTCCCGGACGGTGACCGCGTCCTCCCCGCCCTCGGACAGGAACACCAGGCACCGTTTGCGGGTCACCGGCGAAAGCTGAACCCCTTCCACACCCAGTTGCGGTTCTCGGCCCGGGCCAGAGCGTCGAGATCGAGCAGAGTGGTCCACGCCGGTTGCGGCTGTTCGTAATCCGCGACCGTGGTCTCCCGCCAGATACCGCGTTCGTGTGCGTCGTCCCGCCAGAAATTGCCGACCATGCGACCCTGGAACTCCGGCATGGGCAGCCGATCGGGCGCCTCACCCAATTCGAGGGCCTGGGCCAGATTCCCGGCGTAGCGCGGATCCCGCTCCAGCACGCCCAGCGTCCTGGCGTTCTCGGCGGCCACCCAGGTCTGCACGCGCGGACTGTCCCAATCCTCCAGCCACAGAAACGGATCCGCGGCCGCACTGGAGCCGCCGCAGGCCACGACGAGCAGCAGGACCATGGCCGGCACCGCACTGCGCCAACCCCCGGCGCTGCGTTCCACACCCATGGCATTCCCCCTGAATGTTCATGCGGCCGCGCCTCGAACGAGGCGACGTAAGCACCATAGCGCGGCCGGACGACGAAATTGTCGGTGGAAACCGGCAAGATCGGACAGGTCGACCCGAAAGGCGCAGATGACGACCGAAGGCAAGCGGACGGCCGCGACGACCGAGCAGATCCGGCGTTTGGAGTCGGCCATGCTGGACGGCCGCCGCTGGCGGGCGAGCGCGCACCGCGCGCTCCTCATCGCGGACCCGGCGCTGGGGCCGCTGGTGCGGCAACTGGTCTGGGCGGTGTTCGACGCCGACGGCGCGGTGACCGGGGCCTTCCGCGTCGATGCCGACGGCAGTCTCGCCGATGCCGCCGACCAGGCTTTCACGCTCCCCGAGGAGGCGCTGACCGGGGTGGCGCATCCGCTGCACCTGGGCGATGCGGTCGAGCGGTGGCGGGAGGTGTTCGCCGATTACGAACTGCTGCAACCGTTCGAACAGCTGGAACGCGGCGTATACCGATTCACCGACGCCGAGGCGGCCGCGGACGAGTTGCCGTGCTTCGCGGATCGCACGGTGCCCACCCGCAGGCTCTACGGGCTGCGGCAACGCGGCTGGGAGCTGTCCTACGGGGATATCAGCCGCCCGTTCGGCGTGCTGACCCGCGTGCGGATCACGCTCGATCCCGGCTTTCGGGGCGGCTACCGGTACGAGGCCGAGGAGCAGCGCATCGTCTCCGTGCGGATCAACAGCAGCCGTTTCGGCGTCCTGGATGCCATTGCCGCCTCCGAATTACTGCGTCAGCTGGAGCGGCTGGCGGCGTGACGACCGGCGCGGCGGCCGAAGAACGAGCCCGCGCCGAGCTGGGTGCCGCTGGCATAGCCCTTGCCGTCCTGGGCGAGCGTCGCCGCCGTCGCGCCCGCCGCGTACAGGCCGGGAATGGGTGCGCCATTGTCCCGCAATACCTCTCCGTCCACCGAGGTGCGCAGGCCGCCGAGGGTGAAGCCCGCGTAGAGCGCCTTGCCGAGGGCCAGGTCGAAGGCGCCCCACGGCCCCGCGTCCTGCGGCTCCAGCCATTCCGCGCTCTTGTGGAAGTCCGGATCCTCGCCGCGGGCGGCGTGGTCGTTGTACCGGTCGAGAGTGGATTGCAGTGCCTCGGTCGGCATTCCGAGCGCCGCGGCCATGTCCGCGACGGTCTCCCAGCCGTCGATGAAGGGCGCGAGCGGGAACGTGGGCCGCTCCATATGCGCCGAGTCGACGATCAAATAGGCTGCCGCCCCGGGCTGTTCGAGTACGAAGGCCGAGGTGCGCGCGTGATAGGAATCCTCGGCGACGAACCGCCGACCGTCGCGATTGACGATGATCCCGGTCAGCAGCCGCGACGGCGGGTACACCGGCGCGGTCACGAACGCCTGCTCCATATTCCGGGTAGCGGCCCCCGCCGACACCCCGAGGCGAATGCCGAGCCCGTCGTCGTGGGTGGTGCCGAGCACGAACGGCTTCTCCGCCAGCCACGGCACGTGCGCGGCGACCATCTCGGTATTCATGACGAACCCGCCCGCGGCCAGCACCACCGAGGTCGCCCGCACCGCACCGGTTTTCCCGGGTTTGCGCCATTTGACCCCGATCAGGGTTCCCTCGGCATCGGTGACGAGATTGGTCACGCCGGTCTCGTAGCGCACCTCGACGCCCAGCGCCGCCGCCCGCTTCACCAGCAGTTCGATCACCAGCGCCGCGCCCTGGGTATCGCCGGGCACCGGCACCTTGTGCCCGCGCGGGGCCGGAATGGCGGATTCCCGGTAGGGCCAGACCTTTTCGTTGCCGGTGTACATCAGCCCCTGGGTGCCCGGCTGAATGACCGCCTTCTCCGGATAGTAGCTGCGCTCGAATTCGAAGCCGAGCCCCTCCAGCCAGCCGAAGTGCTCGACACTGCCCTCGCAGTAGGCGCGGATCTTGTCGCGCTCGGGATCCCGCGCCACCGCGACGAGATACCGGTACATCTCCTCGGCGCAATCCTCGTGCCCGGTGGCGAGTTGCACCGCCGTCCCGCCGCCGAGATAGAAATGCCCACCGTCGAGCGCCGTGGTGCCGCCCGCGACCGCGGCCTTCTCCAGCACCAGCACGCGCGCCCCGGGCGGCCGCCTCCACGGCGGCGCAGCCGCCCGCAATGCCGAATCCGGCGACCACCACATCGAATTCGCCGTCCCACGCGGTCACCGACTCCGCCGCGACGAGTTCGGGAAGTTGGCTGCTCATCGCGCACCCTTCTTGATCCGGTCGAAGAACACGCGCATATTCGCCCCGATCTCGGCGAGCTCGAGGAACGGCACTCCGGCCGCCGCGCCGTCCAGATAGGCGAAGCGCATCTGCCCGCCCATATCGCCCTGCTGCACGATGTCGATCCCCTGCGCCGCGGCGTCTTTCAGCGCCGCGTCGAAGTCGGCGGGCTCCAGGCAGATGTGGTGCAGGCCCGGACCGCCGCGCTCCAGGAACTCGGTGTAGATCGACCGCCCGCGCACCGGCTGGATCAGCTCGAGTTGCGTATCCCCCTGGTAGGCCAGCGAGATGTGCGCCGTGAAATCCGCCGGTTCGCCACGGTAGGTGCAGCTTTCGGGTCCGAAAGCCACCTCCGGCATGCGGGTCCACGCGCCCGCGCCCAGTGCCGCGCCCAGATACTTCGCGGCCCGCTCCACATCGGCCACCACCCAGGCGATCTGGGTGACGGGCCCGTCGGCCACGCCCATCGCAACTCCGCTCCACGACCGAAGGGGCGCGGACCGTCGCCGGTCCGCGCCCACCCCTCTGGTCGGAGTTAATCACATCCGCTTAATTCGTGTCGTGGTTCTGCTGCCGCAGCTTCTTGACGGCCCGGATATTGATGGTCATCAAGACACTCATGGTCGCCACCATGAGCACGCTCGACAGCCAGGCCATGGTGGACACCGACAGCCGATAGGCCAGCACGATGCGCAGCACGGCCTCGCCGAGCAGTCCGGCGCCCCACATGACCGAGAGCCGGAGGTGCGCGCGGGACACGGCGGCGACGGTGCGATAGGCCTCCTCCATGGCCGGGAGGTGCGCCGGATCGGTCGTGGCCAGGAACTTGCGCGCCGCGGCGTAGGTCAGCGGCCGCGAGATCAGCGCGCTGATCAGGAAGGCGAGGCCGACGGCAGCGGTGCCGAAGGAATCGCGGATGACGAGCGTCCGCGCGTCCCCGCTGATCATGGAACCGATCAGCCCGATGACGAAGCCGCCCAGCACGATCGCCGCCAGCGGATCGATGCGCCGCGCCCGGATCACCTCGACGACCACGATGAGCGCCGAGCACACCGCGCCCAGCAGCAGCGCCAGGAAGTCGGAGTAGCCCAGCGCCTTCAGCGCGAAGTAGGCGGCGACGGGGACGGCGAGGTCGCGGATGATCGGGGCCAGCATCCGCAGCAGGGACGGACGACCCGGAGCGGCCGATCCGGCGATCGGATCCGCGCCGCTGACGGCCGCTGTGGTGACGTTCATATCGGATCTCCCGTAATTCGACTGTGCGCTACGGGAATTGACGCTACGGACGCACCGGCCCCGCCGAATCTGCCAACCATCACCTCTCGGGCATGACAGTTGCCATGCTCAGGCGGCCCGCTCGACCGCGGTATCGGTGGTGGCCATCTCGAAGACCTGCTCGGCCAGCTCGTCCGGATCCACCCGCACGATCTGCCCGGCGTCGACACCGTCGAAATGACCGGAGTCGAGCAGCGCCGCGACCGCGCTGCGATGGATCAACCGGCCGATCTGGAGGCTGCCGACCCGCACGCCGCGGGAGCGCACCTGCGCGTCGATGGCGTGCAGGTAGTTCACCAGTCCGGCCTGCGGGACGCTGACGCTGGCCAGATCCGGCATGGGCTGGCGGATCGAGGAGCCGTGCCCGAAGATCACCGCGCCGTGGCCGCGGTCGGCCATGGCGGGGACCAGCTCGTGCAGCAATCGCACGGGGGTCAGCAGGTGCAGCGGCAGCCAGCTCCGCAGGGTGTCGACATCGAGGGAGAGCACGTTCACCGGCAGCCTGCTGACATCGCCCGGGCTGTAGACGACGACATCGGGCAGGCCGTGCCGGGCCTCGAGATCCCGCAGGGCGGCAGCCGCCTGATCGGGCTCGGCGAGGTCGGCGGTGAGACCGTCGGTCACCACTCCGTCCGAGGTCAGGCTGTCGCGCAGGGTGTCCAGCGTGGCGGCGGTGCGCCCGATGAGCGTGACCGAGTACCCGGCCTTGCCGAAGCGGCGGGCGGCGGACAGGCCGAGGGCGGGACCGGCTCCGAAGACGGCGAGATGCGGCATGGGGCATCCTTTCGCAGATAAGTTGAGAACCCACTCAATTTGAGTGCCCTCTCAACTTAGCGCGAAGTCGAGTGGGTTCTCAAGTTGTTAGGATCAAGCCATGCCCGGACACACCGACATCGCCCCGCGCCAGCGCCGCCGCGACGCACGGGACAATCGGGACCGGGTCCTGGCCGCGGCCCGGCAGCGCTTCCGCACCGAGGGCCTCAAGGCGTCCCTGGCCGGTGTCGCCCGCGATGCCGGGGCCAGCATCGGAACGCTCTACAACCACTTCCCCACCCGAGACGCCCTCATCGACGCGGCATTGCACGAACGGGTGGCCGAATCCGTCGAACGCGCCGAAGCCGCACTGCGCGCCCCCGATCCGTGGACCGGGCTCGTCGAGCACCTCCTGTGGCTGGCCGAATCACAGGCCGGGGACCGGGGTTTCACCGATATCTGCGTGTGCTCCCTGCCCGCCGACTCGCCGATCGAACAGACCAAGGCGCGCGGCCACATCCTGTTCCAGCAACTGGTGCGCCGCGCACAGGACAGCGGTGCGCTGCGCGCCGATGTGGACACGACCGATATCGGGCTACTGCTGTGGTCGGGAGTGCGCGCCACCGAAGGGATTCGGGCGGCGGCGCCGGAAGCCTGGCGGCGGCATCTGGCGATCTTCCTGGACGGCCTGCGCAGCGGCGCGGCTCATCCGCTGCCCGGCGCGCCGCTCGATCCGGAGCAAGTGCGCACCGCCATGGCGTTGTCGCAGTAGCGCCTACGCTGGCATACGATCGGCCGTATGGTTAGCTCAGCCGCCGAACCCGTCGATCCGGAGGATATCGCCGATCGCCGCCTGCGCCGCGGCGCGCGCTCCCGGAAGGCCGTGACCCGCCGCGCCGTCGATATCGCCTCGGCCGAGGGCCTCTACGGTCTGAGCTTCGGCCGTCTCGCCGATGAGCTGGGGATCAGCAAGGCGGGCATTCAAACCCTGTTCCGCACCAAGGAACAACTCCAGCTGGCCACGGTGGACGAGGCGCGCACGGTGTTCATCGATGCCGTCATCCGCCCGGCGAGCCCGGCGGCCGCGGGTGCGGCGCGGGTGCGGACCCTGGTCGAGCACTGGCTCCGCTATGCGGGCGAACCGCTGCTGCCGGGCGGGTGCTTCTGGTCGGCCAATCTCGCCGAATTCGACAGCCGCCCCGGCGTCATTCGCGATGCCCTCGCACAACAGCATCGGGATTGGGTGGCGGTGCTCGCGGCGGAACTGCGCACGGCGGTCGACGGCGGCGAGATCGCGCCGCTGGACCCGGATCTCGCCGCCTTTCAGCTGGCGGCCGTCCTCACTGCGACCAATACCGCACTGCGCCTGGACGATACGGATGCCGAGAGCAGGGTGCACCGCATTCTGGGCACCCTGCTCACCGCCCCCGAATAGGGTTACAGAACTTCGAACACCCGGTAGGCGACCCCGCCTTGCACCGGATATCCCGTTCCTACACAAACCAACTCGTTCAACCACAGGTACTGCGGCGCACCGGTTTCGAACAGCGGCGAAGTACGGAAGTAGTAGAAGGCCGGATCCACGAGATGCCGCGTCGCGGGATCGCCCAGCTCGGCCCGCACATCCTCGGGCATGATCCACCGCCCGCCGTAGGTCATCTCCACCAGTGCCCCGTCCTCGGTGCGCAGGGTCAGCCGGACGTCCAGGGTCATGCTCCCGTCCGGCCGGAACCGAGCCCAGTCCCCGCCGCCGGACACCACCTCCCCGCGCAGCTTCGGGCCCTCGAACGACCCTCCGGCCGCGCGGAACAACACCCGCCCGCCGCCGACGGGCAAGGGCGGCTCCAGATCGATGACCACATCGAACAGCAGCTCGGTATCGATTCCCGCGACATCCCGCACTCGTGTATCCATGCTCCAAAACTATACGGTCGGTCGTATGTTTTGTCGATGGTCGAACGATCAGTCCAATCCGGCGGCGCGCCTCGATACAGTGAAGCGGTGCAACTCGATCCACCGGTCACCCAGCGACTTCGCCCGGGTCCCAGCGCTTTGAGCCGGGAGGAAGTGCTCGCCTCGCAGCGGGGGCGACTGGCCCTGGCCGGGCTGGAAGGCGGCGTCACGGTCGCCCAGCATCATCTGGACGAGGCGCTCGCACCGGCCGACCGGCTCGACTGGCAGCAGCTGGTGCGGCGCTCCCTGACCGTCTATCTCGAACTGCTCGCCACCGAACCCGATGTGGCCCGCGCGCTGCACGTCGAGGCGCTCGCCGCCGGACCGGAGATCGCGCACTTCCGGGCGCGCATGAACGGGGTGTTCGTCGACCGCATGCGCGGCGCGCACCACGTGGGCGTCGAACAGGGTGAACTCGGCGGCACGCCCTCCGAGGGCATGCTGGCCTTCCTGATCGGCGGGATCGACGATCGAATTCGCCAGCAGCTCATCGCATCCGGGCCCGAGGATCTGCCCGGACTGGCGCCGGACATCTGCGCCGTGGCCATTGCCATCCTGCGCACGCCCGCGCCGGATTAACCGGCGAGCGCCGCGGCCGCCCCGGTGCGGCGGTGCCGGGCGGCGGCGAGGCGACGCCCGATGACGCCCTGCCGCGGGGCGAACAGGTAGACGAGGGTGAACACCACGCCCTGCACGACGACCACCATGCCGCCGGGGGCGGTATCGAGGTGGTAGCTCACGTACAGGCCGGTCACCGCGCAGGCGACGGAGACCACGGGGGCGATCACCAGCATGCGGCCGAAACGGTCGGTGAGCAGGTACGCGGTCGAGCCAGGAATGATGAGCATGGCGACCACGAGCACCACGCCGACCGCCTGCAGGGCGACCACTGCCGTCAAGGCCAGCAGTCCGAGCAGGGCGGTGCCGAGCAGTCGCGGATTGAGTCCGATGGCGTGCGCATGCGTCTGATCGAAGGCGTACAGGGTGAAATCGCGGCGCTTGAGCACCAGCACGGCCAGGGTGACCGCCGCCAGGATGACGATCTGGATCAGTTCCCCGCGGCTGACGCCGAGCAGATTGCCGAAAACGATGTGGTTGAGGTCGGTTTGGCTGGGCGTCACCGAGACCAGCACCAGACCGAAGGCGAACAGCGTGGTGAACACGATGCCGATGGCGGCGTCTTCCTTGATGCGGCTGGTGTCGCGGACGATGCCGATGAGCGCGACAGCCAGGAAGCCGAAGACGATGGCGCCCACCGCGAACGGCACGCCGAGAATGTAGGCCAGCACCACACCGGGCAGCACCGCGTGCGAGACCGCATCGCCCATGAGCGACCAGCCGATGAGCACCAGCCAGCAGGACAGCACCGCGCAGACGACCGCCGCGGTCACGGTGGTCGCCAGCGCGCGCACCATGAACTCGTAACGCAGTGGGTCGATGAAGATTTCGGTGACGCTCATCGGATTGTTCGCACTCGCTGTCTATCTCGGCCGGGTTCAGACCCGGTTCAGCACATCCAGGCCGAAGGCCCGGGCCAGATTCTCGGGGAGCAGGACCTCGTCCGGATCGCCGTGGGCGAGCACGGTTTGCATGAGCAACACCGCCTCGTCGGCCAGCCCGGGCAGGGCGTGCAGATCGTGCGTCGACACCAGAATGGTCGCGCCGTCGGCGGCCAACTCACGCAGCAGCGTGGTGATCGTCGCCTCCGAACGCTTGTCGACGCCCGCGAACGGTTCGTCGAGCAGCAGGATGGTCGCGCCCTGCGCCAGGCCGCGGGCCACGAAGGCGCGCTTCTTCTGCCCGCCGGAGAGCTGCCCGATCTGCCGGTCGGCCAGATCGGTGAGCTCCACGCGTTCGAGGGCGTGCGCCACCGCATCGCGATCGGCCTTGCGGGGGGCGGCGGGTCCAGCCCATCTGCCCGTAGCGGCCGGTCATGACCACATCGCGCACCGACAGCGGGAAGGTCCAGTCCACGTCCTCGGCCTGCGGCACATAGCCCAGAATGCCTGCGCGCCGTGCGGATTTCGGCGTGTCGCCATTGATCCGGACCGCGCCGCGGCCCGGTTCGACCAGGCCCATAATGGTTTTGAACAGCGTCGACTTGCCCGAGCCGTTCATGCCGATCAAACCGCAGACGCGGCCGGGATCCAGTGCCATATCGACATTGTCGAGCGCGAGCACGTCCCCATAGCGCACGCTCACGCCGCTGACGTCGATGGCCTTGGTCATGACCGCTGTCCCGTCAGCGCCGCGCCGATGGTCTTGGCGTCGTGGCGGATCAGATCCAGATAGGTCGGCACCGGCCCGTCGGCCTCCGACAGCGAATCCACGTACAGCACACCGCCGAAGGTCGAGCCGGACGCCTCGACCACCCGCTGCATGGGCGCATCCGACACCGTGGACTCACAGAAGACCGCGGGCACCTGGTTCTGCTTGACGAAGTCGATGGCGGAGGCGATCTGCTGCGGCGTGGCCTGCTGCTCGGCATTCACCGCCCAGATGTACTTCTCGGTCAGCCCCGCATCGCGCGCCAGGTAGGAGAACGCGCCTTCGCAGGTCACCAGCGCCCGCTGATTGGCGGGCAGCCCGCTGAGCTTGTTCACCAGTTCGGTCTGCACCGCGCCCAGTTCGGTCTTGTACTTCTCGCCATTGGCCCGGAAGTCGGCGGCGTGCTCGGGAGCGAGTTCACCGAAGGCGCGCACCATATTGTCGACGTAGGTCTGCACGTTCAGCGGCGACATCCACGCGTGCGGATTGGGCTTGCCCCGGTAGGCGTCCTCGCCGATATCGATCGGGGTGACGCCCTCGCTGACCACCACGTGGTCCACCTTCACATCGGACAGGAACTGCGTGAACCACGCCTCCAGGTTCAGCCCGTTGTCCAGGATCAGATCGGCCTTGGACGCCTTCTTGATATCGCCCGGCGTCGGCTCGTAGCCGTGAATCTCCGCGCCCGCCTTGGTGATCGACTCGACGGTCAGATGATCGCCCGCCACATTCCGCGCGATATCGGCCAGCACGGTGAACGTGGTCAGCACCGTGGGCTTCCCATTGTCGCCACCGGCGCTGCCCCCCGCACGCGGTCATCGCGAACGCCAGCGTGCCCACGACCAGTGCTCCGAGAGAGCGTTGGAGCCAAACCTTCATCAACCAAGATTAATATTCGGTAGACCGAACTTTCAAGTTCTATATCAGAAACCTCACGTCAGGTCCGTTCTTTCCCATCCCGGCCGACCCGCTGTCGAATTCCGCCCACCCCATCCGTCGGAACGGTAGGAGTAGTCGCATCTCCTCGAAAGGACCCGAAATGAAACCGACGAGCGTGACCGTGGGCGTACCTGTGACCGACCTGGCGGCCGCCCGCACCTGGTACGAGCGCACCTTCGAACTCCCCGCCCCCGACCTCGAACCGGTCCCGGGCGTGGCCGAGTACCAGGTATGCGGGGCATGGCTCCAGCTCATGGAGGTCGAGCAGGGCGGCGGGCCCTGGGTCTTCCGCCTGGAGGTGCCCGATGTGGCCGCCGAGCACGAACGACTGACGACCCTGGGCCTGTCCCTCGGCGAGATCGTCGTGGTCGAGGGCCTGATCGACTTCTTCGAATTCGCCGATCCGGACGGCAATCAGCTCAGCCTCTACACCGACAAGACCAAGCCCTGAGCCGTCAGTACACGGTGAAGGTGGTGACGCTGGGGCTGTGCGGTAGGTCGGTATTCAGCGTGAAGGTCACCTGACCAGGCCCGGTGACCAGGCGCAGGTTGCCCAACTGCGGGCTGAGCCACCAGAACGGACTGCCATTTCCGGTGCCCAGGAAGACCGATTCCGATCCGGAGACGCCGGTGTCGTTGTTGTGCCAGTCCACGATCGCGGTGACCCCGCACCACGGCGCCGGGACGCCGAAGACCTTCAGCCAGCCCTTGAGTTGCAAGATGACGGTTCCGGGCACATCGCCGTCGGGATAGACATTGCCCTCGCCCCACACCTCACCCGCGCAGCCGAGCCCGTGGGCGCCGGTGGAAGTCAGCGGCAGGCTGACCGGAATGTAGTTCGAGGCGGCCGCGGGCGTACTCGCCCCGATGAGCGCCGCGACACCGACGGTGGCAATGGCGGATAGCGTGCCGAACTTGCGGTAGGACATGGCAAACCCCTTGCGTCGGTTGATGATCTTCCCGCTTCATCGTCACCGACGGCCCGAACGCTACCGATCACCGCCGCGCCGCGCACTCCCCCTGCAACTCGATGGCCACCAGCAGATCGACCAAATCGCTGATGCTGCGCGGGTTCCGGCCGGTCATCTCCTGAATGCGGCCCAGCCGGTACTTGGCGGTGTTGTGGTGGATGCACAAGATATCGGCGGCTTCGCGCAGGTTCATATCGGCGGCGGCGAAGGCGCGGATGGTGGCGGCCAGGACGCCGCCGCGGGAGCGGTCCTCGGTGAGCAGTGCGGCTATGCGGGGGTCGACGAGGTGGCGGGCGGTGTCGTAGGCGCGCAGCATCAGGTAGCGGAAGGGGGTGAGGTGCGGGAGCGACAGCACGCCACCATCCTCGGGGAGCAGGTCCAGGGCGGAGCGTGATTCCTGGTGCGCCCGTGGCAGATCGGCGATGCGGTGTACGACGGGGCTGACGCCGATGGCGAGGCGGAGGCCCGCGCCGAGGAGTTTCTCGCGGGTGGCGCGCAGGCGTTCGCACAGGTCGTCGGTATTGCCGTGGCGGCCCAGCGCCGGGATGGCGACCACCTCGGAGCGATGCTGTCCGGCCAGGGTGCGCAGGCCGTTGACGCCGACCCGGGCCAAGGCGGCCGAGGTGAGATGTAGTGCGTCGGTATCGGTTCCGTGCGGATCGAGGACGGCGGCGGTGATCACCACCAGGGGTGCGCCGGATTCGACGCCGATACCGAAGCCGTGCGCCAGTGACAGCTGCGGGCCGCGATCGGGCAGTGTGCCGGTGAGCAGGGCATCCAGCAATTCGCGGCTGCCCGTGCCGTTTTCGGACTGGTACTGCTGGAATTCGAGGTAGGCATTGGCCGCCTGGGTGCTGATCAGATCGCAGTACCGATTCAGCGGCACCACCATCGAGAGCGCGGCCTCGCGATCGTCCTCGGAGTCGCTCGCGTAGTTCATGAGCGATTTCCACAGTGCCTGCTGGCCCAGCCGGAAGGCATTGATGTAGTCCATGAGGGTGAGCCCGGCCCGGGCCCGGCGCGCCGCCGCCCGCCGGATATGGGCGAAATCGCCCGCCGTGACCTTCCGCTCCTCCAGCAGCGCGCCCAGCCCGGCCCGGCACAGCTGGGCGAGCTGATCGTGCACATCGGCGTAGAAGGACTCGTCGCGCGCGGCATAGGCGGGAATCTGACCCATGATGGCCGAGACGCCGATATCGGCCATATCGTTCACCTGATCGAAGAGCCGGGTGACGATGCGGGTGCGCGCGGCCAGAACGCTCTCGGAGTAATTCGCGATCGCGACCGACTGTGATCCGCCATACATGGGAGGGGATTAATCCACGTCACCCCCGGCGTGTCAACGCGAGGCGGGCGCACCGGCGGGCGCTGACCATGTCCACGGGGGACAAATGCCGCGCGCCAAGTTGGTCCTTCGCGTCCGATGTGCGGCCTGAACTGCGAATTTACGCTCAGCGCGTGCTCGAAATCTCCCAGCTCACGCTCCGATTCGGGGGCATAACCGCGCTGCACGACGTGGGCTTCGATGTGGCGGCCGGTGACATGGTCGGTCTCATCGGGCCCAACGGCGCGGGCAAGACCACGCTGTTCAACTGCCTGACCCGGAGCTACACACCCGATGCCGGGACGGCCGCGTACCAGGGCGCATCGCTGCTGGAGCAGCCGCCGTATGCCCTGGCGGGCCTCGGCATCGCGCGGACCTTCCAGAATCTCGGTCTCTTCCAACGGCTTTCGGTGCGCGACAATGTGCTGGTCGGCGCGCATCACCGGGCGCGCGGCGGGTTCCTGTCCACCGGACTGCGCCTGCCGCGGGTGCGCCGGGTGGAGGCGGGACTGCGGGCGGAGGTCGACCAGCTGCTGGAGCGGCTGGATCTGGCCGAGGTGGCCGACCATCCGGCGGCCGGGCTGCCGTTCGGCACGCTCAAGCGGATCGAACTGGCGCGAGCGCTGGCCGTGCGGCCGCGGCTGCTGCTGCTAGACGAACCCGTCAACGGTCTCAGCCACGGTGAGGTCGACGAATTCGCGACGCTGCTGCGGGCGCTGCGGACCGACTTCCGGCTCGCCGTGATCGTGGTCGAACACCATATGGGCTTCGTCATGGGCACCTGTGATCGCGTCGTCTGCCTCGAATTCGGGCGGGTCATCGCCAATGGCGAACCCGAAGCGGTGCAACGCGATCCGGCCGTGGTGGCGGCGTATCTGGGGAGCGCCGCATGAGCGAACCGCAGTTCCTGACCATCGACGATCTGCATGCCGGATACGGCGGCGCGCGGGTCCTGCACGGGGTGGACTTCGCGGTGCGCCGCGGGGAGGTCTGCGCCATTCTCGGGCCCAATGGCTCGGGGAAGACGACCCTGCTGCGCGCACTGTGCGGAATGGTGAAAGCGCGCGGCGAGATTCGCCTCGACGGCACCGAAATCAGCGGGCGCACACCGGAATCGGTGGCCCGGCTCGGCGTCGCGCACGTCCCCGAGGGGCGGGGCACCTTCACCGCGCTCACCGTGGAGGAGAACCTGCGAGTCGGGGCCTACACCCAGCGCGACCGCACCCGCGTCGAGGCCGATCTGGCCCGGGTCTTCGACTTCTTCCCCATCCTGCGGGAGAAGGTGCGCGAACCCGCGGGCGGCCTGTCCGGCGGGCAGCAGCAGATGCTGGCCATCGGCCGCGCGCTCATGCTGCGGCCCCGGCTGCTGCTGCTCGACGAACCGTCCCTGGGACTTTCGCCCCTGGTCACCCAGAAGCTCTTCCAGATCGTGCACACCATCAATGCCGAGGAGCGCACCACCGTGATAGTCGTCGAACAGAATGCGCACCTGGCGCTGCACGTCGCGCACCACGCCCATGTGATCGAGAGCGGCCGGATCGTCTTGTCCGGCAACGCCGCCCAGATACGGGCCGATGAGCAGGTGGCGCGGTCCTACCTGGGATACCGGGTGTGAGGTGACCGGACTGCTGCAACAGATCATCGAAGGGCTCAGCGCCGGAGCGATTTACGCCGGACTGGCCCTGGCCATGGTGCTCATCTACCGGTTCACCGGAATCGTCAATTTCGCACAGGGCGAGCTGGCCATGTTCTCGGCCTTCCTGGCCTGGCAGTGCAGCGAGGCGGGAATGCCGTTCTGGCAGGCCCTGATCGCCGCGCTCGCGGTGTCCTTCCTCGGCGGCATGCTCATCGAGCGGGTGATTATCCGGCCGGTCGAGGGCGCACCCGAACTCACGCTGGTGATCGTCACCGTCGGCCTCTACTTCGTCATCAATGCCGCGGCCGGGTGGATCTGGTCGTATCAGGTGAAATCGTTCCCGAATCCGTTCCCGGACGGGGCTTTACGGGCCGGTGGCCTGACCGCGGGCTATGGCAGTCTCGGCGTGATCGCGGTCGTCGCGCTGGTGATGGCGCTCATCTATCTGCTGTTCCGCTACACCAAGATCGGCCTGGCCATGCGGGCGGTGGCGAGCAATCCGGCCTCGGCGCGGCTGTCCGGCATTCGAGTCGGCCTGGTGCTGGCGCTCGGCTGGGGGCTGTCCGCCCTGGTGGGCGCGGTGTCCGGGGTGCTGTCCGCGCCCGTGCTCTTCCTCGAACCCAACATGATGGGAGGGGTTCTCATCTACGCCTTCGCCGCGGCCACCCTGGGCGGCTTCGACAGTCCGGGCGGCGCGGTGGCCGGTGGGCTCATTGTCGGCGTCGACGAAACCCTCACCGGCGCATACGTGGACGCCATCGGGACCGAGCTCAAGATCGGAGTGCCGCTGGTGATCATTCTCGGCGTCCTGCTGCTGCGGCCGCAGGGGCTGTTCGGGCGAGCGGTGGTGGAACGGGTATGAATCACCGGCATTCGATCGCCATTGCCGCACTGCTGGCGCTGGCCTGCTACGCGCCATTCCAGCTCGCGCCGTTCCACACCTTCCAGCTGGCCATGGCGCTGGTGTACGCCACCGCGCTGCTGGGGCTGAATCTGCTGGTGGGACAGACGGGTCAGATCTCGCTGGGCCACGGGGCCTTTCTCGCGGTCGGGGCATACACCACGGCCATCCTGCTGGAGCGCTGGGACGCACCGCATCTCATGACCTTGCCGGTCGCGGCGGGGGTGAGCTTCGTTCTCGTTCTGGCACTGGGGATTCCGGCGCTGCGGCTGCGCGGGTTGTACCTGGCGCTGGTGACCCTCGCGATCGCCATCTTCCTGGTGCCGCTGCTCAAGCGCTTCGAATCGCTGACCGGCGGGTCCATGGGGCTGACGGTGTCGAAACCGCAGGCGCCGGAGTGGACGGGGCTGGCCGAGGACCAGTGGCTGTACTTCCTGGCGCTGACCGTCGCGGTGGTGAGCTTCCTGTTCGTGGCGGGCGTCCTGCGGTCGCGAGTCGGGCGGGCGCTCAATGCCATTCGCGATCACGAGACCGCCGCCGAGGTCATGGGGGTGCGGCCCGCGCGGTACAAGACTCTCGCCTTCGCCTGGAGCGCCATGTTCGCGGGCACGGCGGGCTGCGTCTACACCTGGGTGATCGCCTACGTCTCACCCGACTCCTTCGCCACCGGGCTGTCCATCACGCTGCTGGCCGGGCTGGTGGTCGGCGGGATGGGATCGCTGTGGGGGCCGCTGCTGGGCGGATTCTTCGTCATGTACGTCCCCAGCCTCGCCCAGGACGTCAATCAGGCCGCGCCCGGCGTGGTCTTCGGGCTGCTGCTCATTGCCGTCATGTACCTCGCGCCGACCGGATTGGCCGGACTGGCCGAGCGGGCGGCGCGCCGGATCGGAAGTTTCGTTCGGAAAGGGAGAACCAATGCGCACTAAGGCCATTCGCGTCATCGGAGCCGCGGCGGCCGTGCTGCTCACGGCCACCGCCTGCGGCGGGCGCGGCGAGAGCGGCGACTCCGTCGCCCAGGGCGACTGCCAGGGTCAGCAGACCGTCGGCATTACCGAGACGAGTATCAAACTGGGCGGGGTCTATCCGCTGTCCGGTCCCGCCTCCGCCTTCGGCGAGATTCCCAAGGGTGCGCGGGCCTACTTCGACTACCTCAATGCCGAACAGGGCGGAATCGACGGCCGCACAGTCGAATACCTGGTGCGCGACGACGGCTACCAGCCGCCCAAGACGGTGGAGGAGGTGCGGCGGCTGGTCGAGCAGGATCAGGTGTTCGCCATCTTCCCGACGCTGGGCACCTCCACCTCCTCGGCGGTCTGGGACTACCTGAACCAGCGGCGGGTGCCGCAGGTCTTCGTCCTGGGCGGGGCCACCAAATGGGGGTCCGATACCGATCATCCGTGGACCATCGGCTGGCAGCCGAGTTATCAGGCGGAGGGCCGGGCCTTCGCGGAATTCGTGAAGAAGGAGAAGCCCAATGCGACCGTGGCGGTGTTGTTCCAGAACGACGACTTCGGCAAGGATCTGCGCGACAGCTTCACCACGGCGGTCGAGGGCAGCGGGGTCTCGGTGGTCGCCGAACAGTCCTACGAGGTCACCGATCCCACCGTCGATCCGCAGCTGCGCAATCTTGCCAATGCCAATGCCGATGTGCTGCTGAACTTCTCGACGCCCAAGTTCGCCTCCCAGGCGCTGGCCGGTGACGCCCGCAATCCGGACTGGAATCCGCTGCACATCGTGTCCATGGTGGCCAATTCGGTGAGCGTGCTGAAGCCGGTCGGGTTCGAGAACGTGCAGGGTGTGGTGTCGGGGGCGTTCACCAAGGACGCGGCCGATCCGGGGCTGGCCGAGGATCCGGCCATCAAGCTGTACAAGGAGAAGCTGGCCGAGTACGCGCCGGGCGCTGATCCCACCAATAACTACACCCTGATCGGCTGGGCGGCCGCCGACAGCTTCCGCAAGACCCTCGAGGCCGCGAAATGCCCGACGCGCGAAGGACTTCGCGATGCGGCGCGGTCGCTGTCCGGCGTCGGCATCGACACCCTGCTGCCCGGTATCACGCTGAAAACCGGTGCGGGCGACGCCTTCCCGATGGAGGCGGTGCAGATCCAGCGATTCCAGAACGACCGCTGGGCCCACGTCGGTGCGGTCATCGACACCGGCAAATAACAAGAGTTCCAACCCCGATCAACGAGGATCACCCATGAAGTTCCGCAATACCGTTGTGCCCGCCGCGCTCACCGCCCTCACCGTCGCCATCGGCGCGGGCGTCAGCACCGCCGCGCCCGCCGTCGAACCCGTGCAGACCGACGTGCACTTCGAGGTGAGCCGCCAAGGGGATTCGGCCGTCCTGAAGACCACCGACGGCGCCTTGAGAACCGTCGGCGACCAGCTCGTGCTGACCGATGCGGCGGGAACCCCGGTGGCGGCCATTCCGCTCACCTACCGGATGGACAATGCCGCCTATCCGATCGCGGCCGAAATCAAGGACGGCACAGCGATTCTGACGCCGTCACGGGAGGGCGGAACGCCGCTCGCGGATATCGCCGCCAGTGAGATCGTCACCGTGGAGCAGGCCGCCCAGCCGATCGCCGAATCCTTCACGCCCCGTGACCAGTCGGCGCTGGGCACCTTCGCCCAGCGGCTGACCATCAGCAGCGCGATCAGCGCCATTGTCGGCGCGGTGCTCGGCGGCGGCGTCGGCTGCCTGGTCGGCGGTGCGGCCGGAGCGACCATCGCCAGCCCCGTCATCGCTCTGCTGCTGCCCTTCGTCGGCGCGGCCGTCACGGGTTGTGTGCTCGGCGCGGCCACCCTGGGCGCGGTCGGCGCCATGGTCGGCCTGGTCACCGTCGGCGGTCCCCTGGCCTTGTTCTCCGCCTTCCAATACTTCAGCACCATCCTGGCGCCCTGCCCGCCGGAGCTGGCCTACTGCAAGGACCCGTCGGTCCCCGCCCCCGCCAAGTAACTCCCCCAACGTCCGCGCCGGGCAGCCGAACACCTCGCCGGTCCCGGTCGACGGCACGAAGGCCCCCTGACTCACTGCACCGAGTCCGGGGGCCCGAGTGTGTACCGCACCCCAATTCGGCATACGCGGCCCGTGAGCAGGTACCGTGACCACGCTTGGAGTTCGATGTACCGCGGCATGGTGAAGGTCGAAGGGAGCCCACTGGCGTGCACGATCAGCGGTCGGAGCCTTCCCTCAGTCGCACAACGCTTCTCGTCCTGGCCTTCACCGCACCCCTGGCGCTGATCCTGACGGCCGTCACCTGTGACCCCTGGCTCCCCAATGTCGGCATCCTGGTAGGCGGTATGGACGTCCACGTCTACCGCGACGGCGCCTTCCGCATCCTGCACGACATCCCCCTCTACACCGAGCCCACCTTCCGCGGCCTCCAGTACACCTACACCCCCTTCTCCACCCTCGTCTTCACCTTCTTCTACGCGATCCCCTGGGCCTGGGTGAACACCGTCTGGCTCTGGATCAACCTCGCGATCCTGGTGTCCTGCGTCCTCATGTGCTGGCGCATCCTCGCCTACCGCCTCACCCCCCGCCTGATCCTCGCCAGCGTCCTCCTCGCCACCACCTGCATCTTCCTCGAGCCGGTCCGCACCACCCTCTTCTTCGGCCAGATCAACCTGCTCCTGATGCTCTTCATCCTCTGGGACTACTCCCGCGCCGACCGCAGCCTCCTCCGCGGCATGGGCGCAGGCCTCGCCGCAGGCATAAAACTCGTCCCCCTCTACTTCATCATCCAATTCCTGGCCCTCCGCCAATGGCGCTCTGCCGCCACCGCCACCGCCGTCTTCGCATCCACAGTCCTCGGCTCCTGGATCCTCCTCCCCGCCGACTCCCGCGAATACTGGACCTCAACCTTCTTCGAATCCAGCCGCATAGCCCCCGACACCCACCCCGCCAACCAATCCCTCCGAGGCGCCCTCGCCCACCTAACCGGCAACGCCGCCCCCATCTGGCTCTGGACCCTAGTCGCCGCTGCCGTCACAATCGTGAGCTTGTTCGTCACCACCCGCCTCTACCAACACGGCGAACGCCTCCTCTCGGTAACCCTCACCGGCCTAACCGCCTGCGCCATCTCCCCCTTCTCCTGGGGCCACCACTGGGTCTGGTTCATCCCCTTACTCGTCTACCTGATCCACCGAGCCCAATCCGCCCCCCGCTGGTGGCTAGCCGCCCTCACCCTCTTCATCTCCACCGCAGCCTGGACCTACACCTTCAGCCCGGGCTATGTAGCCATCGGCCTGTTCCTCTTCCCTCCCTGGTGGCCTATCGCCCCACTTTTGCTGAATGTTTACTCACTCGTCTATCTGATCACCCTCGCCTCCGCCGCGGTGATCGCTTTCCGCCGCACCCGACCGGAGCAACGCGGCGCGATCTCGGCGCGTACGCCGGTGTATTGAACCGTGTTGTTTTAGGGTGCCTTGTGACCATCGAGGGCCGCAGCCGACTCCCCATGTCGACAGACTCCGTGTGGGAAACGACCATCCGCATCCTCGACGAGATCATCGAGGACCCGGAGGACCCTGAACAACCTGCCTCGGTCACGGCCCTTCTGCACCCATTGGGATTCATCTGTTTCCCGCTGGAGCGCGATGGCGTGAGTGGCGTGTGCCTTCATGCCTGGGATGAGGATCTGTGGCAGGGGCTCCCCCGCGCCAGCTTGACCACATCGCCTTTCCATTCGCACTCGTGGGATCTGGACTCGTACGTCGTCTACGGGACGGTGTGCAACAAGGCGATCAAAGTCAGCGACAATGTGGCCCAACCCGAATACCGGATTGCCGAAATCCGCAGCAACGGGGATATCGATACCATCACTCCCACCGAGAGATTGGTGGACAGCACCGTTCTGACCACCGAATCATATTCGGGCGGTGAGACTTACAGTCTCGAGGCGGGAGTATTTCACACCACCGAGGTGGTCGGTGCGGCTGCCACTCTCGCGTTCGGGCGCGGAAGTCCGGGGATAGTCGACTTGGCGCTGGCCGGTCTGGACGTTGTTCCGCACACCATTCCCCGCATGCGGTGCGACCGAGCGGCGACCGTACGATTCGCCCGGGCGATCCGAACCCGGATCACCGAACCGGAGCGGTTCAGGTGTTGGGATGACCACCGGCACCGGCCAGGAACGGATTGTTGTCGTGGAGTGCCTTTTCAATGATCATCTCGACGTCCGCATCGGTGAATTCATCGGGTAGCCGGAGACCCAGCACTTCGAACAGGCTGCGCGCCTCGTCGACGCAAGGTTCAGACCCCATCGGCACCGTCAAGGCACGATCCATCGGCACCTTGCGAGCTTCAGCGAAGCTCGTTTTCAGCTCGATGCTCCAGGAATCGTAGTAGGGCTGGCCGTTTTCCACGATCATCGCCGGGAAACGCAGTCCACGCGTGGTGACGATCAAGAATCGGGAGGACAGATCCCAGCGGACCATCGAGACCACCGAGGTCAGTCCGATCTCGATATCCAGCACGTGCGCAAATTGCTGCTTGTACCAACAGGCCGCCAAAATCGTTGCATACGACTCAATTTGCGTGCCCGAACCGCTCCAGGTGTGGGCATCGTCGTCGGCGCCGTCGGCCAGCGACCGGTACAATTTCGCGAATCGTTCGCAGGCCTGTAGGTCGGTGGGATCAAGGATCTCCATGTGCACCAGCAGTTCCCGACGGACGCGAACCGCCCGCCTAACGCAATGCGGCAAGGTCACGACTCGGGTGAATGCACCAGTCCCGCCCTTGAAAGTCCAGCGATCGGTATCCTTTCTCGCCTGTTCCAGCGCCATGGAAACCTCGGATCCACTGGCGAATCGCACGGCCGCGAACCGCTCCATTACTCGCTGCGTACTCGTCATCAGACTTTCCAGCTGGGCGACCCGTTCGACACACTCGCGTACTTGCACCAGTGCCGCGTCGACTGCGCTAAGGGTCTGAAGCATCTGCGTATTCGCTGTCTCTTGCCGCCACCGATCACGCAGCACCGCAAAGGCGACGACGGCGAGCGTGAGCGGAATGACCTTGCTTACCAGCTCGACAGGCACCAGGTCCGCCAGTCCGAGCACGCTCATGGTTACCGCAAGGGCAATGGCAACCGTGCCCTCGGCATTGGCCTTCACCCACGCCAGATCGGCCCGCAACCGCGTCGCGAATCGCCCCATCTCTATCCACATTCGGAGCTTGGAGCGCCCCTCTGGTCGAAGGGGTGGGTCCGGTGCGCGAAGTCTCGAGCCGACGGAGGCCCTCCACCGAGAGGTGACTGAGCGGGCGATTAAGTTCAGCTATAAGACGAGGATAACCAGCCGAAGCACTGTCCAATCCAACTTCTCCACTGCCACAACAGGTTCTTACGCTGCCCTTCGACCGCTGGCAGCCATCGCGGCCGGGATTGTGCCATCCAACTGGAACGACACAAGGGAATACGCAAGATATTGCCGGATTCCACTGCCGCTGAGCTGAAATTGCTATTTCCGAGCACCTTTCCCGCAACTACAGCTCTACTACGTTCCGGGGCGGTTGTTTTCGAGGATCACGACCGGGACCTGCCACGTGACCTTGGATTGGAGGGCGCTCAGGAAATCCCAGCGTTCGAGTTGGGTTTCCCAGATCCTGGTTCGCTCTTCGCCGGTGGCCACCGATGCGACCACCTGATGGGTTTCGGTGCCTACTTCGACTTCGGCGTGGGGGTGGACGAGGAGATCGTGGTACCAGTTGGGGCCGTTTTCGCGGCCGTCGTCGGCGGCGAAGACGATCAGGCGGGCGGCGTCGCGGGCGTAGCCGAGGGGGACGGTGCGGCGGTCGGCGGTGGGGGTTGTGGTGGTTAGCAGTAGGACGTCGATGTTCGCGAACGGGCCGCTGAGTTTTCCGGCGTTGGCGCGGAACTCGGCGATGAACTCCTGGTTGGACATCTGCCGATGGTAGATGGTCATTTGCGGGCAAACGGGAGGACCGGGGGCGGTTGTGAACGGCGGTAGGGCGCAGATTAATTCCGGGTGCAGAGCCGGTGAAAGGTGTCGCGGCGGGGTAGCTGGGGTGCGGGGGCGGTGGAATGGTCTAGACCGGCGTCGCCGGGGTTGGCGACTGCCTGGCAAACCGGTTTCTGCTGCTGAAAGGCTCCAGCATGACAAGATTCAGGTCTCTACTTCCGGTTGCGGTGACGGCTGTCGCCGCTTCGGTATTCGCCATCGGCGCACCCGCGCACGGTGATCCCGTGGTCGACAAGGTCGTGGTCATCGGTCTCGACGGGCTCATGTACAGCCGGGCGCTCGACGCGTCCGCGCCGAATCTCACCGGCCTCGCGGCGCAGGGGCTGCTGAGCCGGTCCTCGATCAAGGGGCATATCACCGTCTCCGGGCCGTCATGGTCCACGGTGCTGACCGGGGTGTGGGACACCAAGCACGGGGTCAAGAACAACGACTTCACCGCGGCGCCGTTCGACAAATATCCGAGTGTCTTCACGCAGATCGAAAAGGCCGACAGCACAAGGAAAACGGCTTCGGTCGCGACCTGGAACAAGATCGCCACCATTGCGGGTAGCGGGACTCCTCACGCCGATGTCAACACCGTCACCCCCGCTGTTCCCGGTGACACCGACGAATCGAAGACCGACGCGAACACCGCCTCCGGCGCGGTCGTCGCCATCGCCGATGGCGACGACTTCGTCTTCACCCACCTCGACCAGGTGGACGGCGCGGGCCACAAATCCGGCTCCGCCTCCCCGGCCTACCTGGATGCCATCACCCGCGTGGACGCCCAGGTCGGCAAGATCGTCGCGGCCGTGGATGCTCGCGCCGCATCCCACACCACCGAGCGCTGGACCATCCTCGTGACCAGCGACCACGGCCACACCCCGACCGGCGGCCACGGCGGGCAATCCACTGCCGAGACCGAGAATTTCGTCATCGCGCGCGGCCCCGGATTCACGCCCGGCGCCACCCGCACCGACTACACCATTGTCGACATAACCCCCACCGTCGCAGACATTATCGGCGTCCCCGCGAGCTCCGGCTTCGACGGCGTTTCGATGCGATCCGGCGGCCCGGGCAATCCCTCGACCGGTTCCGCCCAGCTCCCGACGGGCAGCTGACGTCCGGGCGCGGCCGTCGGATCGACCGGCGGCTCCGGCGAAATGCCAAGCGGCGGAGCATCGATCACCCGCATCGGACACAAAGGACCGCCCTGACGAACCGGGCGTCGTAGGATGTCGCGCGGAACAGAGATCCATTTTCGCCCCGCTCGATGCGCCGTACCGGTGACCGCTCAGTGACGAATCAGGAGGCTGTCCGTCTTGCCACGCGAAAGTGTTCGGAAACTCGTCGAATCGGCCCAATTCCAGCGGTTCATCGTCGCGGTGATTCTGGTCAATGCGGTGGTGCTGGGGGCCGAGACCTCCGATTCGGTCATGGCTGTCGCGGGCGGGGTGGTCAACCTCGTCGATGCGATGGCCCTGGGCATCTTCGTCGTCGAGATGCTGCTCAAGATGTATGCCTACGGTGTCGAGTACTTCCGAGATCCGTGGAACTGCTTCGATTTTCTCGTCATCGGCGTGGCACTGCTGCCCGCATCGGGCGGATTGTCGGTTTTGCGGGCATTCCGGATACTGCGGGTCCTTCGCTTGGTGTCGGCCACCCCGAGCATGCGCAAGGTGGTGGCGAACCTGCTCGCGGCGTTGCCGGGGATGGGGTCGATTCTGGGGCTGCTCGCCTTGGTCCTGTACGTGGCGGCGGTCATGGCGACCAAGTTGTTCGGCGCGGTGACCCCCGAATACTTCGGCAGCCTCGGCACCTCGATGTGGACGCTGTTCCAGATCATGACCGGCGAGGCCTGGCCGGATATCGCGCGCACCGTCATGGACGAGAAGCCGCTCGCATGGATCTTCTTCCTCCTTTACATCCTCGTCTCCACCTTCGTGGTCCTCAATCTCTTCCTCGCCGTAATGGTCAGCGCCGCAGAGGATGTCCGCGCCGCCGAGCAGCCCGATCGAACCGACGCCGCCGCCCACGCGGCGATCCTCGCCGAGCTGGCCGCCCTGCGCGCGGAACTACACGCCCTGCACCCCGCCGTCACCTCTCCCGCGCCCACCCGCCCCCGCGCCCGCCGCGACCTCGACGACACCGAAATCGCCCACGCCGTCACCCTCTACCGCCAAGGCCAGCCCCTGGCCCGCATAGCCGACCGAATCGGCGTCCCTCACACCACCATCCGCGACACCCTCCAGCGCCACCGCGTCCTCCGCCACAACCCTCACGCCCGGCACCGATGAATTCGGCGTGCCGACGGGGTCTACACCTACAGCACGCAATCTGTGAACACGGTTCTGGAGGATCCATGAGCACCACAGCACTGCCGCCCGTCGTCGACGCCGAAACCTGGCAACGCGAACTCGACGCCCTGCGCACCCGCGAGAAAGCCGCCACCCGCGAACTGGACGCCATAGCCGCCCAGCGCCGCCGCCTCCCCATGGTCGAAATGCCCGACTACACCCTCGAAGGCGAGGAAGGCCCCGTCCGCCTGGCCGAAATCTTCGGCGACGCCACCCAACTCATCGTCTACAACCACATGTGGTTCCCCGGCAAAGAGTGGCAATGCGGCGGCTGCACCGGCTTCACCTCCCAATTCACCCGCCTCGAATTCCTGAACAACTACGACGCCCGCTTCGTCATCGCCACCCAGGGCCCCATCGACGAGGCCCTCGCCTACAAACGCCGAGTAGGCAACAAAATGACCTGGTACTCCACCGCCAACAGCCCCTTCGGCACCGACGTTGGCGCCCCACCCGGCGAAGGCTTCGCAGTCAACGTCTTCCTCCGCGACGGCAACACCGTCTACTGCACCTGGCACACCAACGGCCGCGGCACCGAACAACTCAGCCACTCCTTCGCCCTCATCGACCTACTCCCCTACGGCCGCCAGGAAGAATGGCAAGACTCCCCCGAAGGCTGGCCCCAATCCCCCACCTACAGCCGCTGGAGCAGCTCCAAAGACATAGCCGCCGCCTACGGCGAAGCCACCGCCTGAATCTCGCCTGACCAGCGCCGCAAACGAATGCGGCGGCGCGTCCCAACAGGACGCACCGCCGCATCACCCACTGTCGGACTATGCGAATGCCCCGAAAATGGTGTTGATCAACCCGATGATCGCGGTTCCCAGATCCAGACCACTCCCGAGCACACCGGATCCGCTGTCGAGCACCGAGGAACCCGCACCGAGCCCACTGACGAAACTAACCATTTTCCAAACCACCTGTATCGCAGAGGAATTGCTGAGGACGCCGAAAAGCTATCACCGCCGATTTCCCGGTACGCAAGACAGCGCAAACAGGCCGATCGAATGAATAAATCACCCCAACTCACCGAATCTTTCAAATCGGCAGTTTCACCGGCCGCAATACCAGATATACATGATTTCGAAACACCCGCCCATTGGAGACGAATTCACCCGCAGTTAAACATCCCCCTCGCAAATGTGAACCCGCTCACCGATAGAGGCACTCACCCCGCATTCGAATCTCCCTGAGCGGAATGATAATTCACCACCGGGCAGATCCCGAACATAACGGCAAATCAGTCAAATACCCCATCCGAGGCTCCGAGATGGCAGGCTGGCCCCATGCCCGATGAACTAGACCCCCCCAGCAACACACCCCGCTGAGGAGACCACCGAGTCACCGGAAGAGGCAACCAAACGAAAGTTCCGCGAAGCTCTCACCCGAAAGAACGGCCAAGCCTCCACCAGCGCAGCCGCCCAAAACACCGCCAAGGTCCGCGGCACCCACGCCCAAGCAGGCGGCAAACGCACTTTCCGCCGCCGCGCAGGCGGCTAACCCAAACCACCCAGGCAATCCGGCTACCAACGTAGCCCCGACAAACGAAGGCCCGGTCCTGGCGGACCGGGCCTTCTTGGTGGACTTGGCGGGAGCCTACTCGAAACGGACCGGCTTACTGGAAGACTTCGCTGAACTCTGGCAACGGATTGGCACTAGCGAACCACGCAGGCCACAGCCATCACGCTCAAGAGCATCCGGCGGACCCAAGAAGCGGCTGACGACGGAGGAAGTCGCAACCATCATCGCCAAGTACGAAGGGTGGCATATCGATGACTCAGCTCAAAGCCGAGCACGAGATGGCCAAGCGGACAGTCGCGACGGTGTTGCGTAACGCCAAATCGATCAATTGGGCCCAACTAAAGGGGTCGGGTGGACGGCGCGGGAAGATGCCGAAACGGACGCGATCTTCTCCAAGACTTCTCCGAGCTGTGGGAAAGGACGGTCCGTGCCAGCACGTCTAGCCACGCGTTCGTCTCAGCAGGATCTCCAGAACCCGGCGGGCGTCGGCTCGGCGTCGGTGATCGCTCGAAAGCGCCGCAACGAAGGAAACAACGGCAACCGTCACGATGTACAGCGCTCCAGCACAGGAACTCGCCAGGGCGATGTGGAAGACGAATCCATTCAGCTGGATCATAGGTGACCTCTCGTGTCTCGAGACCGGTCGCATGCTCGCGACCAGCACGTCACCGATTAGTGGGAAGAAGGCCATGTGACACAACGGAAGTCGGATCCGACCTGCGGCGCCACCGCTATCCTGCTGGTCATAGACATATCCAACGTAGTCCGGCTCGGATCCGGTAGAACAGCTGGAGGCAGCGCATGGGACGGCCGTTCCGACCAACACATGGACCACACATCAACTCGATGGTCCTAGCCGAACTCGCACGGCTGTGGGAGCAGGCTGGGACACACTCAGCACACGAGGATGCACCGGGCAAAGCCATCTCCCAGAAGCGGCTCGCAGATCAATCCGGAGTACCGACTCAGACCATCAGCTCATGGTCCACAGGGGCGTCTCTGCCCCGAGACCTGGATCGCTTGTCAGCTATCGGGCGGGTATTGGCTCAATGGGCAGGGGAGCCAGCTCCATCGGTTCGCGATTGGGAGCGCCGGATGGAAGACGATCGAAGTGCACAAGAGACAACTGCCACCGGACCAATCCAGTCTGCCGATGATGGGATCATCATCACGAATGAGATCTCCGGATCGGTGACGGGAAATGTCGTTCAGACTGGCAAAATCTACGGCGACATCAACTTCCATTAGCCGACGGGGTCTCCATAGCCGCGCGGGACCGCAAGGTTCGGGCGCGTCGAACCCACCACATGGCCGATGTCACGCGGCCGCGCTCGAACTGAAGGCGGGCAAGCGAAACCACTGCGTCGATATCTCCATTCTCGGCCGCTTGCCGGAACCAACGTTGGGCTTGTTCAGCATCACCGCGATTGGCATACAAGACCGCGAGGTTGAAGATAGCGTCACGAGCGCCTCTCTCAGCGGCCATCGTCAGGGGTTGTATCGCGTCATCGAGCCTGTCCAACTCGATGTACATCTCACCCAGCGTCGTCGCTGCATCGCAATCACCAAGTGCGGCAGCCTGTTCCAGCCAGTCGATAGCGTCCGGCACCCGACCGGATTGATAAGCCGACCGACTCAGAATGCGCATGGAGATGAAGTGGCCACCCTCTGCTGACCTTCGATGCCACTCTTCAGCGTCTCTGTCCCGCCCCAGGCCGCTGAACAGGTTCCCCAGGTGAACGCAGCTCCCGCCAATCCTCGGTCTGCTGCCAGCCTGTACCACTTCTCAGCCTCGAGCAGGTCACCACCCATACTCCTCATTACGCCGAGATTCAGTGCGGCTTCAGCCGAACCTTGTTCAGAGGCGCGTGTGTACCACTGGGTGGCGAGGTCCAGCCGTCCCGAGTCATGGTGGAAGAGACCGATATTGAAGGTTGCATAAGAATCACCGAGCTCGTTCGCTCGTGAATACCAGGTTTGCGCCTCGTCACGACGCCCACTGGCGCTCATGATATTTCCGAGGTTGGTTGCGCATCTGTACTCCCCCAGCTCAGCGCCTCGCCGATACCAGGCCTCCGCCTCTTCGATTTCGCCCTGACTCTCCAGTTCGAAACCAAGCCTGAAACAAGCCTGTGTATACCCTGCCTCCGCAGCCGTCCGGCACCATTCCAGCGCCTCGACCTTCTCACCCGCTTCATCGAGCAGAATGCTGAGATTGAAGGCAGCCCTGGGCTCTCCACCCTCAGCGGATTGCAGAAACATTGCCCGAGCTTCGGTCGGTCGATCGGTCTCCAGCAAGAGAACACCTAGATTGTATGCAGCGATTGTGGCTATCTCGACAGCAGGATGTCTGGTCTTCGAAAGCCAAATCTGCTCGGCCACTTGAAGAGACACGACCGTGGCAGCTGTCGCTGCGCGCACTGCCACACCCATCGCATCGTGATCGTTCGCTGCATGCTCTACGGCCCGCTGCCAAACCAGATCCTTGACGGGAGACCGTGGGGACGATTGTTCCGTGCGGTCCACCAGATACTGGAACACGAGCCACCGGCCATCTTCGATGGGAAGTAGTGGACTTGTGATACCGAATCTCTCCTCGGCCGCCCACATGAAGGCATCCGGCAGTGACTCGGCGCGGAGCAGTGAACCACCTTGCTCTTCTAGGTAGGCTTCATGCAGGTCGACGAGCAACGATTGAGAATATGTCCCAGGCAACCCGGCACGTTCCAGCTCGACAGCTGCAGACACTAGGGCCGCACCTCTCGGAAGCCCACCGATTTCAAATGCTCGCCGCCATTCAGACCAAATCGAAGGGCCGGCCACAAGGTACTCGGGTATGCCGTACGACCGGTGATGCTCGACTGCGTCGGCAATGCGTTCGTCGACCTCACCGACAGCACCGTCGACCTCGTTCTGGGTCCAGAGCCTCGGAAGCAGAATCGGCTCCACCATGGCGAGCACTCGCGCCCCGATGCCCGCTCGCGGTCCAGGCGAAGAATCTACAGCTGTATCAAGGGAGCTGCGCGAGCCCGGGTTGAGGAGGTCGTATTGAGGCGTACGTATCGTCCCAACAATCGGCACCCGGAGCCGGACAAATGCGGCCAGCATCGTAGCGTCCAACTCTCCTGGACCAAAGAACCTTTCGAGATCATCCAGCCACAGCACGCAGTGAATCTGCCTCTGCAAGATCGTTTCGAGAACCGCCGGAAGATCGGCCCCGGTGACCGGGGCAGCAACCCGGTAGTCCGGCATGGTTGCAAGCATCGCTTCGAAGGCAGTCCGAGTTTTCCCCGACGCCGAACAACCTACTAGATAGACCAAGCCCCCATGATCGCAAGCGGCCGTCATTCTTGAACGCAGCTGCTCATCGATATCCCGGCGGACGTAGGGCGGGATACCTCGGTCGTCAGCGCCAGGACGTGATCGCAGCACACCAGCCTGGATAGGGTCCCACTCCGCCGTCAGCGGCCAATTGTCCGGCTCTCCCAAGTAGGCAGCGGATCTCGACTCATCATTGCCAACATAGATCGACCCTGCAACGTGGTTGGCCTGCACCACTGACCCCTGCACAAGCCCGTCGACGGTGTTGCGGACCGCATCACGCTCAACGCGATCATCCGCGCTCGGCAGCTCCAACCCCTCAGCTCCTTTTTTCTGAAGCTCCGACTTACCCAGTGCCCGTAGGGAATACGATAGCTGCCGTCTACGCCATTGTTCAGCAGGTTCGACACAAGGGGTCTCGCCGGTGGGTAACTCACGCCATGGACGCAGCAGGCGCGCGAAGGCACACACACCCGAGTACGACGTTACGTTCAACGGCCCACGCGGACTGGACCAGGACGCGGCGGCGAGAGATCTGACACAGCTGATTTCAGATCCGTCAGCTCGGACGACCATCGCGGGCGCTTACGCTACCGGATACGCAACGATCGGACTGGCCCAGGTCAACGATGATGGACCAGAGTGGTTCCACGACACAGACCCGGTCGATCTCGTTGTCCTGGGGTGTACATATCCGAAAGAGTTCAGAGATGCCGGCGAGTTCGGCAATGCCCGAACGGCCTGGTTACGACACATCCGTGACACATTGCTCTGGGCTGGGATCCGAGAACTGGTGGACGCGGCGGTGAATCTCAGCAACCACCATGGGATGCCGATAGACGACGGCTCAATTCTCCTCGCGCTGTGTTCCACACTGAAGGACGCACACCTCGACGACCTACAAATCCCCGTCGAGCTTCGGCCAGAGAACGCGCTCGCCGAAGCTCGCTTCGTCCGTGGCTGTCCTCCGGCGAGCCACTCGCTGCCGGAGATTTCAGAGCACTCCCAGAACCTGGCAATCGATTTCATGAACACGCTCGATGCCACGACCGTGAGCGACGACACCTGCGCCGAACAGCTGCGCGACGGGCTGTACCTTCTCGACTTGATCGGATTGCCGGTTCGAACAGATAGCTGGACGTTTCTCATAGCGCTGTTCGTATCCCTTTGCGCCTCGGATGAGGAGCCCGTCGATGATCTGGGTGGCCGCGCCCACGCATGGGCGCTCGGGCTCGAACAGGAGTCCCCATTTGCCGCCGTTGTAGATACAATCCTGCTGGCTTCAGAGCACGATCTCGAACCTGCGACGACATTGAGTCACCTATTTGCACTCCCCCAATTCATGACTGGCGTCGATGACGAATCAAAACGCTGGCACAGCGAGCCTGGGACCGACCTCGTACCCCTCGCCTTCGAGTTCGGTCACAAGCAGGTGAGAACCCGGTCAGGACGCATGGTCCAAATGGATTCGGAAACCAGAGAGGCCCTTCGAGAACTTAGGAGACTCTTCCGAGAAAAATTCGGAAGGGATCCAAATCCAGATGATCCGATACTGTTTGACCCAGACGAAGAGATTCCAACCCCCATGGCGGAAACCACTTGGTCCAAAATGTTGCAATCTATCGCAGAGAACGCCTCCGACCCGCGGATATCATCTTTCGCCTTTGCGGCCAGCGAGGTTGGATACCTTGTCACGGAAGATAATCAAGAATTATTTAGCCAAAGTGAGAAAGATGCATTTTACGCTTCCGTCGAGCACCACAGAGCGCTGCAAGAAATGAACCCGGTCGAACTTGCCTCATTTACCTGGCGTCACATAATCAAGGAGTTACTCGACGGATCAGCGGAATCGGAAGCGCCGCGCAGAATCATTGAGAATTTGGTCAACATCGACGAAGCCAACCCAGAGACGACCGTCATTCTACAAACGCTGGTTACAAAGCCTCTGATCTGGCTAAATTCGATGAAGCAAAGGGGAATCTCTGAAGTCGAACTAACCCAGGCCATTCATTGGTTACACGCAGAATTCGGCGAGGACGACTACTGCGGCATTACAGCCGCAGTAGCAGTGGCCATCTGGGGCCTCCCCGGGATCTCCACACTCGAGGAAAAGATCGGAAAGCCATGGAAGAAATTCACCCTTAACGACCTGCACGAACTCTTCGACATCGACCTGGCTCCGGGAATGATATGGCTGTGCACCGGCCTGACAGCAACCATCGGAGAGGGGAAGATAGAATGGATAGAGCAAGGCAGAACTACTCGCAAGTCAAAAAAGAGCGGCAAGTCGAAAACAAAATCAAGAAAAAAGAAGAAACGATAAATACCTGCGCGGGCTAATCGACGTCGCATTGGTGTTCGCAGCCTTGTTCCAGGACTCATCCTCTGCTCACACGTTTGAGAGACCCAACCGCAGCGCCTGAACCAATCGCACCCGCTGCGGCAGCCACAACCAACGGACCCGCTACGACGATCAGCCCGAGCACGAGTACGCCCACGAGCACGATCAATAGCGCAGCCCTGCGAAACCGGCAAGGGTCGGTCAACACCGTGTCGAGTAGCCCAAGCCGAGAGTTCGGTGCGCGATCGGCGTAGCGGGTCTCGGCCGACGCTGCTTCCGGTTTCACCTTGCTTCGCATCATGCGAGGGCGTAAGCGGTTGGCTGGCACGTTCTTCGGGCGCCTCATCGCAGACCGCCGGACGGCACGGAGCGACTGGCCTTCACCGCCAGCCGAGGGTTTGTTTGCATGGATCTATAGTCAGTGCTGGCGCCTCGAGGAAGACAGTTGATGACGAGCTACCCGTAATGCCAGGTGCAAATCCCTGGTTGGGACACGCCGGTTGACGTTAGTTGACTTCGAAAGGTGTTCGGAATGGCGCCGATACCGCTTCCGGGGGAAGCTTCGGTCCCTCCTGGGCCGCACCGGGATCTACTGGTCGCCATCCATGAGCTTTATGGCCGAGCCGGCTCACCATCACTGCGGGGATTGAGCAGCCTCGACGTGGATGGTCCAGGTACCCTCAGTCACGAACAGGTCCGAAAGATCCTTCATGGCAAGGCCATTCCCCGATGGCAGGTTCTCGAGACACTGGTGCGCGCACTCGTATCCGTCTGCGGCGTATACCCGAGGCATCCAGAGATCGAGGTCGATCGGTTTCGAGCGTTATGGCGGGCAGCCAACACCGGCACCTACGGCCTGTCTGAGCTGATCCTCCATCCAGGCGCTCCCGAATGCACCCGCGGCGATGGCACCCAGTGGGTTCCGGACGACATCACGCGGCTGATGATCAACCCAATTTATGCCATCGAAATCGATCCGTCCCTCGCGCTTCCGCACGAACCTCTCATTTCGGATGAGGAGTGGATCGCGGTCAATCTACGAACCCTCGCCGAGATTGGCCCCGAAACCTTCTTGCGAACATTGTTGGATACATTGCGCGGCAACTACATTGCAGGGATGGACGACGAGGATACCCACGATGGCATCGACACTGACCTCGCCGACGAGTTTGTGTCCCAGCAGGTCCTGCAGCGTCTGCGTTCGGAGCCAGCGATCCTTGCACGGTCGATCAACGCGCTCCGAGGCGCTCCGGAAACAACAGTAGATCCTTCGCTGCGGGACGAGATCGACTTCCTGGAGCAGCAGCAGAATGTCGTACAAGAGGTTCTGGGCGTGTCCGACCAAACTTGGCGGAATATGTCCGACCACGCCCAGAAGCTTGTACTGCTCTACCTTGTGGACCACATTGTTGTGGGCGCTCCAGGCCAGCCGATCGATTCACAGCCGACGATCGTTTGGCGGGTTCCGAAACCCGGAGATACCGCAGAATGAGGAGAGGCCCACACCTTGGATGGGTGTGGGCCTCTCCTCAGTGGAGCTGCCGGGAATCGAACCCGGGTCCTCCGCCGCATCTTCAGGGCTTCTCCGTGTGCAGTTCGCTATGCCTCTGCTCGGATCTCTCGGTCACGCGAACAAGCCGAGATGACGATCCCAGCCGCTGTTGGGTGTCCTGTCCGCCGCCGCGGCCGCGACGGACAGTGGAGCCCTCTAGCTGATGCCAGGGACCGGGTCGAGGGCGAACCCGGGCTGACAGACACGCTCCGTTGCTTAGGCAGCGAGAGCGTAGTCGCGCTGATGAGAATCGGCGCTTATAGGGTTACAGCGACGCTTATACGGTGGTCTCCTGCCTGCACCAACACGCTTCCCCTGAATCAACGTACGCAGTCGAAACCGTTCAGCCCCGTCTTCGTTCACTGATTCAGAACGATCCCGGCTTTCACCGGGACACCAATGGTAACACTGCGCAAACGTCGGATCATCCCAATATTCGCGGGTCGACCGGCGGATCCGCTACCAGGGCAAACACCTCAGCCGCTCATGCCCTTGATGCGGCGGCCGACCTCGCGGGTGACCTCACGCTCGACGGTGCGGCGCAGCTGATCCTGCCGCTTGTCGTAGTCCTGCTTACCTCGGGCGAGGGCCAGTTCGACCTTGACCTTGCCGTCGGAGAAGTACATCGACAGCGGGACCAGGGTCAAGCTCGACTCCTTGGTCTTGCCGAGCAGCTTGTCGATCTCGCGGCGATGCAGCAGTAGCTTGCGGGTGCGGCGCGGCGAGTGGTTGGTCCACGACCCGTGCGAGAACTCGGGGACGTGCAGGTTGCGCAGCCAGACCTCGCCGTCGTCGATGCTGGCGTGCGCATCCACCAGTGAGGCTTTACCCTCGCGCAGGCTCTTCACCTCGGTACCCACCAGCGCGATCCCCGCCTCATAGGTGTCGATGATCGCGTAGTGGTGCCGCGCCTTGCGGTTGGTCGCGATAACCTTGCGACCCTTCTCTTTCATACAGACACCGCCTTCATAACGCTCAACATTAATGGCCCGTGCCAACCGAATATTCCGGGAGTCGCCCGGAGGCCGCTACCTCCGGGCGATCGCGGCCCCGGTCACGCCCGCTCACGCGGGTCCAGGACCACCTGGGTGCCCGGCGTGGCGGCGACCTGCAGGGTGCGCAGGCGCAGCAGGACCGGGTTGTCGTCGAGCAGCTTGGCGGTATTGGCCAGCGAGCGCAGGGCCGCGGCCTCGGCGCGCGCCCGCTCCAGCTCGGCGCGGCCGCGCTCACGAGCGAGGACCGTCTCCAGGGCGGCCTTGCGCAGCTCGCCCGGGAGCATGAGGTCCTTGGCTCGCATTCCGTTCACGCGAATACCGAGATTCTCGACGGCCGCCGCCACCTGCGCGGTCCCACCGGCCAGCAGTGCGCGATCGGTGACGAGCTCGTCGAGGGTGTGCGCGGCGACCATGTCACGCCCGGCCTCCTGCACCGCGCCGTAAAGCACATTGTCGGCGTACTGCGCGCCGGTGGTGAAGGCGACCGGATCGGTCACGACCCAGTCCACCGCGAAGCTCACCCGCAGCGACAAGCCGTCCTTGGTCAGCAGTTCCTGGCCGGTGACCTGCAGCAGTCGCGGCCGCATATCGACGCAGACCAGCATGCAGCGCTCCTCGTCGTAGCGGTGCCGCCCCGGCGCCAGCACCTTCTCCAAGGCGCCGTCGCGGTACAGCAGGGTGCGCTGCCAATCCATGACCGTCGTGTAGGTCTTCGTGAACAAAGTCTTCGTGAACATTCCCGATCTCCTTCCCCCGCTTGGCATCCGGCCCGAACGGATACGCCCTGCCCGGCCACGACGGCGCGGCGGGGGCCTCCGCCGCCCGAAGACGGAGAGCCCGCAGAGCCACGGCATTGCATGCGACCGGGCAGGGCGTATCGCTACAAGGATTCGAACCTCAACGGATTGCTCCGTGTCACCAGTTGAAAGTGCCGCCCCGACACGGGGTACGCGATCCGGAGATTCCGGTGCGCCCCTTGGTAACGGCCGAGATCAACGGTAACGACCGCATCCCCCGCCCGCCAACGAATTTCCGCCCCCGACAAGATGGCCCCGAACACGAGAAAGGCCCTCCAACCAGTGGTTGAAGGGCCTTCACAGTAGTCCCGACGGGATTTGAACCCGCGCTACCGCCTTGAGAGGGCGGCGTCCTAGGCCGCTAGACGACGGGACCAGGAACTCGCTGCGATCCGTGGACCGCGGCAGCTCCGAAAGCTTATCCTGCCGACGCCCAGCAACCAAATCCGCTGCCAGCAGCCCCGAGATCAGTTCTCGGGTCGAGGCAGCTCGTCGAAGGTCGGCACAGCTCGGCCGACGTCAGGCGTAGTCGGGCGGTAGCTCGTCGAAGTCCGGTGGGGCCTCGTCCGGCCACGGGATGTCATCGGCCGACGCCGACGGGACGGGAGTGGCCTCGAATCTCGAATTCCGGGGAGGGGTGGAGCGGGGGCGGACATCGTGGAGCTGGGCGGAAGATGTGTCTCCGCCCCGTGCGGCTGTTGACGCGCGAGGCGGGGCCCGCCTTGCGGGTTCGCGAGTGGCCGCCGTGGATTTCGGGCGAACTGGCGACGGTGGTGCAGTGGCTGGACTTTCCGCCGTTGCCGCACCGGCGATGACTTCGAGGACGCCTTCGCCGTATTTGGCGCGCTTCGCTTCGCCGATGCCGGAGATGGTGCCGAGGTCGGCGATGGTGGCGGGTTTGCGGGAGGCGATTTCGCGGAGGGTGGCGTCGTGGAAGACGACGTAGGCGGGGACGCCTTGTTCCTTGGCGGTGGCGGCGCGCCAGGCGCGGAGTTTTTCGAAGAGGTCCGTATCGCCGGGGGCCATATCGGCGGCGGCGAGGCGGGAGGACTTGGCGGGCTTGGGGGTTCGGGCTGCCTTGGCGCGCTCCTGTTCGCGGCGGAGCATGACCTGGCGGCCGTCGAAGAGGACTTCGTTGCTGGATTCGGTGAGGGTGAGGACGCCGTAGTCGCCGTGGACCGCGAGCAGGCCCTGGGCGAGGAGTTGGCGGACCACGCCGCGCCATTCGATATCGCGGAGTTCGGTGCCTACGCCGAAAGTTTTGAGTTCGTGGTGGGCGTGCTGTTCGACCTTGGGGTTGCGCTTGCCCAACAGGATGTCGACGAGATGGCCCGCGCCGAAACTCTGGCCGCGTTCGCGTTTCAGGCGCAGGACGGTGGACAGCAGCTTTTGGGCGGGGACGGTGCCGTCCCAGGCCTCGGGGGCATTGAGGCAGGTGTCGCAATTTCCGCAGGGCTTGCCGGATTGGCCGAAGTAGGCCAGGAGCTGGGTGCGGCGGCATTGGACGGTTTCGCACAGGGCCAGCATGGCGTCGAGGTGCAGTTGCAGCTGGCGGCGGTGGGCGGCGTCACCGTCGGAGGAGTCGATCATTTTGCGTTGCTGCACAACATCGCTGAGGCCGTAGACCATCCAGGCGGTGGACGGGAGACCGTCGCGGCCCGCGCGGCCCGTTTCCTGGTAGTAGCCCTCGACGGACTTGGGCAGGTCCAGGTGGGCCACGAAGCGGACATCGGGTTTGTCGATGCCCATGCCGAAGGCGATGGTGGCGCACACCACCAGGCCGTCCTCCCGCAGGAACCGAGACTGGTTGCGGGCACGCGTGCGATTGTCCAGGCCCGCGTGATACGGCACGGCCTCGATGCCATTGGCGGTGAGGAAGGCCGCGGTCTTCTCCACCGAATTGCGGGACAGGCAGTAGACGATGCCCGCGTCACCGGCGTGCTCGTTCTGAATGAAGGCCAGCAGCTGATGTTCGGGCCGGTTCTTGGCCTCGATGCGGTACTGGATATTGGGCCGGTCGAAGCTGGCCACGAAGTGCCGGGCCTTGGTCAGATCCAGGCGTTCGGCGATCTCCTTGCGGGTCGCCTCCGTGGCGGTCGCGGTGAGCGCGATGCGCGGCACGTCCGGCCAGCGCTCGTGCAGCATGGACAGCGCCAGATAGTCGGGCCGGAAATCGTGGCCCCACTGCGAGACGCAGTGCGCCTCGTCGATGGCGAAGACCGAGATCTTGCCGCGGTCGAGCAGTTGCGCCGTGGACTCCAGGCGCAATCGCTCCGGCGCGAGATAGAGCACATCCAGCTCACCGGCCACGAATTGCGCCTCGACGGTGCGCCGTTCATCGGGGAACTGCGTGGAGTTGAGGAAGCCCGCGCGCACCCCGACGGCATTGAGCGCGTCGACCTGATCCTGCATGAGCGCGATGAGCGGCGAGATGACCACGCCCACCCCGGGCCGCACCAGCGCCGGAATCTGATAGCACAGCGATTTACCGCCGCCGGTGGGCATGAGCACCAGCGCATCCCCGCCGGAGATGACCTGTTCGACAATCTCGCGCTGCGGCCCGCGGAAACTGTCGTACCCGAAGGTCTTCCGCAGAACCTGGTGTGCCGCAGCACTTCCCGGATCGCCGACGGACTCGTTGACGCTGACGGTCTCCACCTCCGGTGCACTCACGACGGCAATCCTACGGACACCACCCGACACCGGTCCTCTCTTCCAAGCCTCCCCGCGAACTTCGCACCCCGACACGCGGGATGCGAGAGCCGAACGGGCACGCGCGATCTCATTCGCGGACGTAATACCGCAGCGCGACATAAGCGGCGAGCGCCGCGAAGCCGACACCGACGGGAGTGACGATCAGCGCGACCGTCGCAATATCGTCGTTCGTGATCCGGGGCAGAATCTGATCATTGAACAGACTGCCCAGCGCCCGATTGATCACCAGCGGCTGCGCCACGAACAGTCCGGCCACCGCCAGCACCGAACCGACCAGTGCGGCCAGCACCGCCTCCAGCAGGAACGGCAACTGCGTGTACCACCGCGTCGCACCGACCAGGCGCATGATCCCCACCTCGGTCTTCCGCGCCAAAGCCGCGACCTGCACCATATTCGCGATCAGCAGCAGGGCCGCCAGCGCCTGCAAGGCCGCGAGACCGAATGCCGCATTGCGCAATCCAACGAAGAAACTGACCAGCCGGCCCACGATGTCCATGTCATTGAGCACAGTCATGACGCCCTCCCGCTTGGCGAAGTCGTCATAAATGGACTTGTACTGCGTCACATCGTCGAGCTTCACCCGGAACGACGCGGGCAGCCCATCCTTGCTGACCTCGTCCGCCAGCCCCGGCTGATCCTTGAAGGTCGTCTCCTTGACCTCCTGCACCGCCTCCTGGCTGTTGACGAACTGCACGCTCGCCACATGGTCGTGCTTCTTCAGATCCGCCAGCAGCGCTTTGCACGGCTCCTGCGTGCAGTCCAGATCCGTGCGCGAGACATTGTCGTCGAGGTACAGCCGGATCTCGACCCGCTGGACGTAGTAGTCCTGGATCTTGTCCGCCATGCGCACCGCCAGCAGACCGCCGCCCAGCATGGTCAGCGACACCGCGGTGGTGAGGATCATGGCGATGGTCATGGTGACATTGCGGTAGAGGCCGCGCGCGACCTCACCGAAGAGGAATCCGAATCGCATTAGCGGCCCACCCCGTACACACCCATTTCCTCATCGCGGACCAACCGGCCGCGATCGAGCTCCACCACCCGCCGCCGCATGGCGTCGACAATGGTGTTGTCGTGGGTGGCCATCACCACCGTGGTTCCCGTGCGATTGATCCGTTCCAGCAGCGTCATGATGTCCTGGCTGGTGTCGGGATCCAGATTGCCGGTGGGCTCGTCGGCGAGCAGCACCAGCGGCCGGTTCACGAATGCGCGCGCCAGCGCCACCCGCTGCTGTTCACCGCCGGACAGCTCACCCGGCAGCCGATCGGCCTTACCCGCCAGCCCGACCATGTCGAGGGCCTCGGGCACCGCCCGATCGATGAACCGCCGTGGCTTGCCGATCACTTCGAGCGCGAACGCCACATTCTGTTCGACCGTCTTCTGCTGCAGCAGCCGGAAGTCCTGGAAGACACAGCCGATGCGCTGGCGCAGCTTGGGCACCTTGCGCCCGGGGAGCCGGTCCACCCGGAAATCGGCCACCCACACCTCGCCGGTGCTGGGCTTCTCGTCCTTGAGCAGCAGCCGCATGAACGTCGACTTCCCGGAGCCCGAGGGTCCGATGACGAAGACGAACTCGCCCTTGCCGATATCGACGGAGATGTTGTCCAGGGCGGGTCGCGTCGAGGTCTTGTAGGACTTGGTGACGTTCCGCAGGGTAATCACGGGGAGCCAGTGTAGCCACGACCGCGCGGCGCTCCATCGCACCGCGCGGTGGCACGTCAGCGCGGTTCAGGCTCCTTGGCATCGGGAACCAGGTTGCTGAGCACCGTATTCGCAACGGGCGTATAGCCCGGGGCATTCGGTGTCTCCGGCTTGACGAGCGAGTAGAGAACGAACGTGGCGAGCCAGACTGTGATCAGGATCGCCGTGGACTTACGCGGTTTAGCCGTCGACTTACGCAGACTCAGTTTCACTCAAACCCTCCCGGCGGAGCGCCGCGGCGACTCGCACGCGCAGCTCACGTCCGACTTCGAACTGTTTGCCCGGAAGCGTCCGGGCCACCATCTTGATATTCATCTGGTCGACGGTGAGATCTTCGACACCCATGACGGTGGGCTCGTCCAGCAGCAGCGATTTCAGCTTGCGATCGGCGAATGCCCGGGCGCCCACATCGTGCAGGATCTCGTTGACCCTGTTGATATTGGCGCTCGCGGGCACGGGCACGTCGATGGCTGCGCGAGCCCAATCCTTCGACAGGTTGGTAACTTTAACGATCTGACCGTTCGGAACCGTGATGACTTCTCCATCCGCGCTACGCAAGGTCGTAATGCGAAGCGTGACGTCCTCAACGGTACCCTCGGCCTCGGCCGCGGAACCAGTCACCGAGATGCGCACGACATCGCCGTAGCCGTACTGCCTTTCGGTGATCAGGAAGAATCCGGCGAGCAGATCCTGGACGATGCGCTGGGCGCCGAAACCGAGCGCGGCGCCGAGCACGGCCGCCGGGGCGACCAGGCCGGAGATCTGAAATCCCAAGCGCTTCAAGACTTCCAAACCGACCAGGAAGTACACCAGCGACAGCACCACCCAGGTGACCACCTGGGCGAGCGCGTGCCGATGCTTGGCCGCCTCGGTCCGCACCAGTGCGTCGCTGCTGCGGAATCCGGCGTCGATCCTGCGCGTAATGCGGTCGCGCACATAGGTCACCGCGCGACTGAACAGCATCGCGCTGATGATCAGCAGAACGATCTCGAGGCCGCTGGACCGGAACCAGTTACCGAGCTCCGAACCCGTGCTTGCGGCGAGGATCGAGGTCATATCGTGTTACCCCAGCAGTCCGTATCGAGATCAAGAGTCCGCGCCCGGTACCAGCGGCGGATCAGTTGGTATTCTCCCGCATGCGCCAACGGATTCCGGATTCGATGAAGGCATCGATATCGCCGTCGAGCACGGCCGAGGGGTTGTTCACTTCGTACGAGGTCCGCAGATCCTTGACCATCTGGTAGGGGTGCAGCACGTACGAACGCATCTGGTTGCCCCAGGAGGCGCCTTCATTGGTCTTGAGCGCGTCCATCTGGGCGCGCTCCTCCTGGCGCTTGCGCTCCAGCAGCTTGGCCTGGAGCACGCGCATGGCCGAAATCTTGTTCTGCAGCTGGGATTTCTCGTTCTGGCAGGTGACCACGATGCCGGTCGGGATGTGCGTGAGGCGGACCGCGGAGTCGGTGGTGTTGACGGACTGGCCGCCGGGACCCGACGAGCGGTACACGTCGACGCGCACCTCGTTCTCCGGAATCTCGATGTGGTCGGTGGTCTCGACGACCGGGAGCACCTCGACCTCGGCGAAGGAGGTCTGGCGGCGGCCCTGGTTGTCGAATGGGCTGATACGGACCAGTCGGTGCGTACCCATTTCCACGGACAGAGTGCCGTAGGCGTACGGCGACTTCACCGCGAAGGTCGCGGACTTGATGCCCGCCTCTTCCGCGTAGGAGGTGTCGTAGATTTCGACCGGGTACTTGTGCCGCTCGGCCCAGCGCACGTACATGCGCATGAGCATCTGCGCCCAGTCCGCGGCGTCCACGCCACCCGCGCCGGAGCGAATATTGACCAGCGCCTCACGCTTGTCGTATTCACCCGACAGCAGGGTGCGCACTTCCATGGCCTCCACGTCCGCGTGGAGCGCGGACCGCTCGGCATCGGCGTCGGCCAGCGCCGCGGTGCGGTCCTCGCCCTCCTCGGCCTCGGCCAATTCATAGAGCACGGGCAGGTCTTCCAAGCGCTGCCGCAGGTCCTGGACCTTGCGCAGCTCACTCTGCGCATGCGACAACTCACTGGTCACCTGCTGCGCATGCTCCTGGTTGTTCCAGAGCTCCGGATCCGCCGCCTGATGCTCCAGCTCGTCGATGCGACGAGCCAGCTCATCGATATCGAGCACGGACTCGATGGTCTTCAGAGTCGTGTCGAGTTCGGCCAGATCAGCGGATACGTCAGGATGCACGATGTTCAAGGCTACCGCTCCTCTCCAGGTCGGTGAAATAAGGGGAAATCGAACACGCGGCAATGCCGCCACACTCAGGTGGGCGCGGCGCGGAGAGGGACTGCGGCAGGCGGTTCTAGCAGACCGCCAGGTCTTCAACCAGCCACGGCACGGAGACTGCCCGGCTTGCGGCCGATCAGGCGATCGAGGGCCGTGGCGGTGGCTTCGTCCGCCGGGAGCTTGACGATCAGGTGCTGGTCGTCGTCGGCGGAGAGTTCGAGGGTTTCCTGGGCCAGGCGCAGGGGTCCCGCCTCGGGGTGGTGGATGCGGGTGATGCCGTTGGTTTCGGGCAGGCCCGGGATGCGCTCGATGCGGCCGGTGAACTCCTCACCGGCGGTGAGGGACAGTTCGTCGATGAGGTGCGAGACCACCGGGTCGGCGCGGTACGGGCCGAATTTGAGGGTGGCGACCATTTTGTCGGCGGCGTGGTCCCAGTCGGGGTGGGTCACGCGGGCACGGGGGTCGGTGAAGATGTAGCGGGCGTAGTTGGCGGGCATGCCCTCGTCGAACAGGCCGGTCGGTCCCATGACCGCGCGGTAGCCGTCGGTGCACGCGATGATCTCGCTGAGCCGGTTGATCACCGCGGCGGGCGCGGGTTCGAGCTGTTCGAGAATGGCCAGCACGGCCGGGCGCACCACACGCGTGGGCGACAGGCTGCCGGTACAGGTGAATCCAGGCGACTGGGCCTTGGTCAGGCGATGCAGATGAACGCGTTCGCTCGGCGCCATCTGGAGTGCCGTGGCCAACGCGCTCAGCACCGCGGAAGAAGGATGCCGATCGCGGCCCTGCTCCAGCCGGGTGATGTATTCGACGCTCACCCCGGCCAGAGTGGCGAGCTCGGAGCGACGCAGACCCGGGGTGCGCCGACGCGGACCGGCGGGCAGGCCCACCTGCGCGGGCGAGACCGCCTCGCGCCGGACGCGCAAGAACAGACCCAGCTCGTTATCGCTCACGATTCGACCGTAGCAAGGATCACCTCATGAACGCAGCCTCGTTTCGGCTCGCTAGCGGGGGATGTCCTCACGCAGCGACGGGCAATGCGATTCGACGGCAATCCGAATGGAATCCGCGATCTGCGGCAATGGGAAACCGGCCTCGGTGAACAGCTCGACCAGCGAGTCCATGGATTTCCCCTCCACCACCGCCCGGCAGGTGTCGTCGAGCAGTGTGGTCGCATCGACGGGAACGCGGAATCGTTTGGCCTTCATCACCTGGACGAAGACCTGATCCGATGACATGGCTCCGGTCGTGGGCGGCTCTTCGGGCGGTTGCGCCCCGCCGCCGGTGCACGCCGTCAGCAGGGTCGCCACCGCGATAATGCACCCGGTCAGTTTATACATGAAAACCATTGCTACCGAAGGGATCATGACCTTTCCATGACCCGAAATACGCGGGGCGGCGAATCTAGGGTGGCCCTCCCACTACCAGGCTCAGCGTGGTCTCCCTACCGCCTTCCGGACACAGCAGAGTCGACGACAGCGGCCGAACCGGTCGCCCGGAACTCGAAGGAGACCCCCATGACCAGCACGCCTCTGCGCCTCGCGGTGATCATCGGCAGCGTCCGGGAGGGACGCTTCGGTCCGGTGGTCGCGAACTGGTACGCCGAACAGGCCCGCGCGCACGACGCGTTCGAGATCGATCTGATCGATCTGGCCGACTACCCCCTGCCGCACGCCCTGCCCGCGGTGTCCCCGCTCATGGAGCCGAATCCGGTGCGCCCGGCCGGGACCGAGGAGCTGGCCGAGCGGCTCGCCGCGGCCGATGCCATGGTCGTCGTGACGCCCGATATCAACCGCTCCTACCCGGCCTCGCTGAAGACCGCCATCGACTGGCACTACACCCAGTGGAAGCACAAGGCGATCGGCTTCGTCGGCTACAGCGGCAATAGCGGCGGCCTGCTCGCCATCGAGCACCTGCGTCAGGTCTTCAACGAACTGCACGCCCACACCGTCCGCGAATACGTCTCCTTCCCCCGCTTCTACCTGCACTTCGCCCCCGACGGCAGCCTCCTCGACCCGGCCGCTTTCGAACAGGCCGCCCAGGAGATGCTCGACCAGCTGCACTGGTGGGCGACCGCCCTGTCCGCCGCCCGCGCCCTTCCCGCATCCGCCTGAAATCCGAAAACCCATCGACCGGGAACTGGTGGCGGGAGCTACTCGTACGATGCCGCCACGGATTCCCGGTGATCGCCTGACCAGCGCGGGGAATGCCGGAAGTTCGCTGCCGACGCGCGATGGTGATCGGGAACGGCTAACGTTTTGCGGGTGACCGCATACACCGCTGATCTCGAACTCGCACTGAAGCTGGCCGATGCGGCCGACGCCATTACCCGGGAACGGTTTCTCGCGCTCGATTTGAAGATCGATTCGAAGCCGGATCTGACGCCGGTGTCGGATGCGGATCTGGCGGTGGAGCGGGAGATCCGGGCCATCCTGGGCACGGAGCGGCCGGGGGATCTGGTGCTCGGTGAGGAGTTCGGCGGGGATGCCGAATTCACCGGGCGGCAGTGGGTGATCGATCCGATCGACGGGACCAAGAATTTCGTGCGCGGCGTGCCGGTGTGGGCCTCGCTCATCTCGCTGCTGGAGGACGGTGTGTCGGTGGTGGGCGTGGTGAGCGCGCCCGCGCTGTCGCGGCGCTGGTGGGCGGCGACGGGGGCGGGCGCGTGGACCCGTTTCGAGCGGGGCGAGGCGCGGTCGATCTCGGTATCGGCCGTCGCGGAGCTGGGTGCGGCCAGCCTGGCCATCTCGAGCCTGTCCGGATGGCGGGCCCTGGGGCGGCGGCACAAGCTGCTCACGCTCACCGATGAGGTGTGGCGGGTGCGCGGATACGGCGACTTCTTCGGATACACGCTGCTCGCCGAGGGCGCGGTGGATATCGTCACCGAACCCGAACTGTCGCTGTGGGATATGGCGGCGCTGGACATTCTGATCCGGGAGGCGGGCGGCACTTTCACCTCGCTCGACGGCGAGCCCGGACCGCACGGCGGCAGCGCCGTGGCCACCAATGGTCATCTGCAGGATCAGGTCCTCGCCGCGCTCGCGGCCTGACATACTCGTAGTGTTCGCGGTCCGACATCACGGTCTCACGAACAACGAACACCCCCCGTGTTGACGACGGGGGGTGTTCTGGTTTCGAGAGGCTTCGCGATTACCCGGCGGAGCCGCCGCCACCGCCCCCGCCACCGGGGGTGCCGATGAGCACCCCGACGAGACCACTGAGCAGGCTTGTTACTACCGAGACGAGTCCTGACAACATAACCATTCCTCCTTTCGTCTCCATCGAGAACCGTATGCACCCTCGACAGCTGGCGTGATCGGAACGAAATAACAGTAGTCAAGTCCCGTATTTTCAAGATCCACTACGCAGCGAATCACTGTGCGCACAAGCACTTTCGCGCATTCCATACGCAATCTCATTGAGCGACAAGATCATCAGAGCCGCCGCAGCGTAGGCCACATTTCCGCCCATGGCGCACGCGGTGTGCGGCACAGGATCAGCGGCCGGTCCTGCTCTTCGTTGTCGATGTCGAGCCCATTGTCGATGCGGCCCACCGTTTCTGCGTCAATACAACCGCGCGCCGCATCCTCGGGGCCGATCCCGATCAGCAGCACCGGTTTGCCGTCCGCGGGCGGGCCCCACCACCAGTAGGAGTTGTGCACGCTGTGCGGAGCCGGGAGACCGTACCGTGCGCCGTAGAACTCGATCGCCCCGGCCTCACCGTAATTCGCGGTCAGCAGCTCGGCGTCGGGGGCGACGCGGGCGCGGGTGGCGGCCACCTGAGCCACGAACTCCGGCCAGGCCACCATCTCGCCCGCATCGTAATTGACCGCCAGCACCGGAGAGTCGCGCAGTGTGCCGACCGGTAGCACCGGCAGGAACAACAGCGCCGAGACGACCGCGCTCACCGCCACGACCGATGCCACCGCGGCACGCCATGCTCGGCTCTCGGCCAGACGCGGTTCGAGTCCGACCGCACCGGCGGCCAACAGGATCGGATACATCCCGGCGAGGTAGTAGGCCTTGCCCCCGGTGACCAGGAAGACCAGGAACAGCACGGCGTAGGCGACCGCGAAGGCGCGATATCGCCGTTCCCGCCACAGGCGCCAGAGACCGAAGATCCACAGCGGCACCAGAAGTGGGCCGATCAGACCGAATTGCAGCAGGACGAAGGTGAGCGGGGTGTCGGAGGTGCCGGAGGATCCGGAGGCAATGGCGCGGCTGTGCTCCCACACCGGCCAGCCATTGGCCGCCTGCCACCACAGATAGGGCGCCCAGATGAGCGCGGCGAGACCGATCGCCAGCGGAAAGTACTTGGTCGCGAATATCTCTCGCGGACCGAGCGCCGCCAGGACCAGGGCGAGCACGAGAATCGGGATGACCAGCAGCGCCTTGTTCTGCAAGCCGACTCCGGCCGCGAGCCCGACCACCAGCCACCAGCGGCGATCGCTGTCGGGGCGGAGCAGGCGCAGGACGGTCAGGACGATCACCGACCAGGCCGCCAGATCGAAGATGGTGGTGCCGTGCTGATGTCCCCCGCCCATGAGCACCGCGGCGGACGCCACGGCCGCGGCGGCGAGGGTCTGCGCCAATCGCCCGCCGCCCAGTTCGCGCGCCATGAGCCCGGCGCAGATCACCACGAGCGTGGCGGCCGCGAGGGCGGGAATGCGCAGCAGGACCAGCGAATCCGCGTCGATGGCGGACATGGCGCGCGCGATCAGGGGCACCAGCGGCGGTTGATCCGGATAGCCCCAGTCGAGCCGCCTCCCGGCGGCCAGGAAGTAGAACTTGTCGCGGTGATAGCCGTAACGATTGGAGAAGGCCAGCATTACCACTGCGAAGACCGCTGCCACCCAGTACATTTCGCCACCCTGTCGAACTCCGGTGAACGCCGGGTATTCGTGCCTCCCCTTCCTCACGAATCCTCGCATTCTCGCAGTGTGCGCGCATCGCTTTGGCGGCGAAATACATCGCCGGGACTACCCGGGCCTACCCCGCGGGATGTAGGCGCGCGGTCCGGCGCGGGGCTGCGGTCCCCGGCCGGTGCTGGTCTAGAAGGGAATCGGGAGCGTGGATCCGGTCTGCGCCGAGCCGGTGCCGATTCCGGAGCCGGTCTCGCCCGATCCGGTGTCGCCGCTGGAGCCCGCTTGCCCGGAGCCCAGGTTGATCCCGCCCTGGGGCGCGGCGCTCTCGGTGCCGATCTCGAGTTCGATGGGTTGTGCGGGCCGCAGCGGAATCCCTTGCGCCGCGGCGTGCGGTGCGCTCGCGAGGAACAGTGCGACGGCCAACGCGCCGGTTGTACCAACCAGTGTTTTCATATGCAAGACCTCCATTCGGGGGGCGGATGGTGCCGCCAAACTAGCCCACCTCAGCCTTATCTGAAGGGCATTTGTTTCACTTATCCGCGATCTCCCGCGCCCGCCACAGGAACCACCGCCCTGACCTGCTGATTCGACAACCCTCGACTACTGTTATTACTCTGAAGTAAGATATTCTTACTCTGGAGTAATATTGCTGGGCAGGATCACCCTCCACACTCAAGAAAACTGGTGATTATGAGCACTCGAGACACCGCAAAGACGCGACGTCCGGATACTTCCGCCGTGGGCCTGAACCCGGTCAAGCGCGACTGGATGGGCGCTGCCATGCGGGTCATGACGACCATTACCGGGTCGGAACTCGCCGAGAAGTACAACCTTCGCAAGCCGATCGACCGGATCACTTACGAGGGCACCAAGACCGGTTTCCGCACTCTCGGCGCGGCCACCCGGGTGTTCGAGAAGGTCGCCGGTGGCGGCGCGCCGAAGCGGCTGCCCGCCAACGAGCCCCGGGGCAAGGACTACTTCGACCTGACCCCGACCGACGAGCAGCAGATGATCGTCGAGACGGTCCGCGAGTTCGCCGCCGAGATCCTGCGCCCGGCCGCCTGCGACGCCGACAATGCCACCAAGGCCCCGCGCGATCTGCTGGAGCGGGCCGCGGAGCTGGGCATCACGCTCATCAATGTGCCCGAGGAGCTGGACGGCGCGGCCTCCGAGCGCGGCGCGGTCACCAACGCGCTGGTCGCCGAGGCGCTCGCGCACGGCGATATGGGCCTGGCGCTGCCGATCCTGGCGCCGAGCGGTGTCGCGGTGGCGCTGTCGCAGTGGGGCACCGACGCGCAGCAGAAGACCTACCTGGGCGCTTTCACGGGTGAGAACGTGCCGCAGGCCTCGGTCGTGATCTCCGAGCCGCAGGCGCTGTTCGATCCGTTCGCGCTGAAGACCAAGGCGACCCGCTCCCCCAGCGGTTACCGCATCAATGGCGTGAAGAGCCTGGTTCCGGCCGCGGGTGATGCCGAGCTGTTCATCGTGGCCGCCGAGCTGGACGGCCGCCCGGCGTTCTTCATTATCGAGTCCGACACCAAGGGTCTGGTCGTGGAGGCCGATCCGTCCATGGGTCTGCGCGCCGCGGGCCTGGGTCGCCTGATTCTCGACAATGTCGCCGTGCCCGCCACCGCCCTGCTGGGCGATGCCGAGACCGCGCAGCGCGCCGAGGATTACGCCGATGCGGTCCGTCTCGCCCGCCTGGGCTGGTCGGCGCTGGCGGTCGGCACCGGTCAGGCCGTGCTGGACTACGTGATTCCGTACGTGAAGGAACGCGAGGCGTTCGGCGAGCCCATCGCCCACCGCCAGGCGGTCGCCTTCATGGTCGCCAATATGGCCATCGAGCTCGACGGTCTCCGGCTCGTGACCCTGCGGGGTGCGTCACGCGCCGAACAGGGGCTGTCCTTCGCTCGCGAGGCGGCGCTGGCCAAGAAGCTGGCCACCGACAAGGGCATGCAGATCGGCCTGGACGGTGTGCAGCTGCTCGGCGGCCACGGCTTCACCAAGGAGCACCCGGTGGAGCGCTGGTACCGCGACCTACGTGCCATCGGCATTGCCGAGGGCGTCGTTCTCCTCTGACCCGACTTCTCAACGGAGAGACAACAATGATCAATCTCGAACTCCCCAAGAAGCTGCGGGCCAGCGCCAACCAGGCCCACCAGGTCGCCGCGGAGATCTTCCGCCCGGCGTCGCGCAAGTACGACCTGGCCGAGCACGAGTACCCCATCGAGCTGGACACCATGGCCGCCATGGTGGAGGGCCTGTCCGACTCCGGCGGTGACGTCTCCGGCGCCACCGGCGGTCGCAAGACCGAGGGCGAGAAGGACGAACACGCCACCGAGCTGCTCGGAAACAGCAATGGCGGCAATATGTCCGCGCTCATGAACGCCCTGGAGACCTCGTGGGGCGATGTCGGCCTCATGCTCTCCATCCCGTACCAGGGCCTGGGCAATGCCGCCATCGCCGCGGTGGCCACCGATGAGCAGCTGGAGCGTTTCGGCAAGGTGTGGGCCGCCATGGCCATTACCGAACCGTCCTTCGGTTCCGATTCGGCCGCCGTCACCACCACCGCCACCCTCGACGGTGACGAGTGGGTCCTCAATGGCACCAAGATCTTCGTCACCGCCGGTTCGCGCGCCACCCACATCGTGGTGTGGGCCTCGGTCGACAAGTCGCTGGGCCGCGCGGCCATCAAGTCCTTCGTGGTGCCGCGGGATGCCAAGGGCCTCACGGTTTCCCGCCTCGAGCACAAGCTGGGCATCAAGGCCTCCGACACCGCCGAGATCCGCTTCGAGGACTGCCGCATCCCCAAGGACAACATCCTCGGCAGTCCCGAGGTCAATGTGGAGAAGGGTTTCGCGGGCGTCATGCAGACGTTCGACAACACCCGCCCCCTGGTGGCCGCCATGGCCGTCGGCGTCGGCCGCGCCGCCCTCGAGGAGCTCCGCAAGGTCCTCACCGACGCGGGCATCGAGATCAGCTACGACAAGCCCGCCAACAACCAGCACGCCGCCGCCGCGGAATTCCTCCGCATGGAAGCCGACTTCGAGTCCGCCTACCTGCTGTCGCTGCGCGCCGCCTGGATGGCCGACAACAAGAAGCCGAACTCCCTGGAAGCCTCCATGTCCAAGGCCAAGGCCGGTCGCATGGGCACCGACGTCACCCTCAAGGCCGTCGAACTGGCAGGCGCCACCGGCTACTCCCAGCGCACCCTCCTGGAGAAGTGGGGCCGCGACTCGAAGATCCTCGACATCTTCGAAGGCACCCAGCAGATCCAGCAGCTCATCGTGGCCCGCCGCGTGCTCAACCTGAGCAGTGACAAGCTGAAGTAGGGTCGTCAGGCGACGGAAACCGGTGCGGACCGCAGGATCCGTACCGGTTTTTTTCGTGCCTATTAGGATTGCTGGGATGAAGGTACTGGGTGCTTGCCCGCTGGATTGTCCTGATGGTTGCTCGTGGGTGGTGACTGTGGAGGATGGGGTTGCGGGGGAATAAGGAGCATCCGGTTACGCGGGGGGCCTTGTGTGTGAAGGTGAATCGGTATTTGGAGCAGGTGGGGTCGGATGAGCGGATTTTGTATCCGATGCGGCGGGTGGGGCGGAAGGGGGAAGGGCGGTTCGAGCGGATCAGCTGGGAGGAGGCGCTCGGGGAGATCGCGGAGCGGGTGGGCGGGATTGTCGAGGAGTTCGGCGGGGAGGCGGTGTGGCCGTTTCACGGGACCGGGAGCCTCGGGTATATCCAAGGGCTGGAAGGGTTTTCGGGGAGAAGGTTCTTCAATGCGCTGGGGGCCTCACTGCATGATCCGACGATCTGCTCGGTGGCGGGGACTACGGGGCTGAAGTACACGCTCGGGACCTCGGGTGGGATGGATCCGGAGGATTTCGCCAAGTCGAAGCTGATTCTGCTGTGGGGGACGAATCCGCTGACGTCGGGGCATCACGGGTGGAAGTTCGTTCAGGACAGTGGCGCGTACACCGTGGCCATCGATCCGGTGCGGACGCGCACGGCCGAGCGGTGCGATGAGCATCTGGCGCCGCTGCCGGGCACCGATGCGGCGCTGGCGCTGGGGTTGATGCACGTCATCGTGTCGATGGGGGCCGAGGACACGGCGTATCTGGCCGAGCACACCGAGGGCTGGAAAGAGTTCCGCGCGCGGGTCGCGGAATACACCCCGGAGCGCACCGCCGAGATCACCGGACTGCCGGTGGAGCGGATCGTGGCGCTCGGGGAACGGATCGCCAGGACCCGGCCCACCGCCATCCGGGTGTCCCAGGGCATTCAGCGCCACGACGGCGGCGGGATGGCCTTGCGCACCCTCGCCTGCCTGCCGGGCGTCACCGGCGATTGGGCGATTCCCGGTGGCGGACTGCACTATTCGACCAGCGGGCACTTCGATCTCGATCTGCCCGCCCTGATGCGGTCGGACCTGCTGCCGCATCCGGTGCGCACGCTGTCGATGACCCGGCTCGGCGAGGGCCTGCTGGAGGTGAACGATCCACCGGTCAAGGCGCTCTTCGTGATTGCCGCGAATCCGGTCGGCTCCAATCCCGATCAGGCGAACGTGATCCGGGGGCTCGCCCGCGAGGACCTGTTCACCGTTGTCCTGGAACACTTTCCGACAGATACCGTCGACTACGCCGATATCGTGCTGCCCGCCACCATGCAGCCCGAACACCTGGACGTCCTGGCCGCCTACGGGAATCTGTACCTGGTGTGGAACGAACCGGCGGTGCAGCCGCCCGGCGAATGTCTTTCCACCACGGAGACTTTCCGCCGGTTGGCGCTGCGCATGGGACTCACCGACCCGGCGCTCCACGAGTCCGACGAACAACTGGTGGAACAACTGCTGAAGGCCTACGACGTCGAGCGACTGCGTACCGAGGGCTTCCTGAAGATCACTCCGGGCCCCGTGCCCAACGGGAAGCTCCAGTTCGTCTCCGAGCGCGCCGCGCGCGCCGGGCACGATCCGATCGCGGGCTACACCCCGCCCAGCGATCCGGGTGACGGCCTAGTCCTGATCTCGGCCGCCTCCCACTACTTCCTCAACACCACCTTCGGCGCGAACCCGGAACTCCTGCGCCGGGCCGGGGAACCCCGCATCACCATTCACCCGAAGGATGCCGCCGCCCTCGGCATCCCCGATGGCGCAAAGGTTTCCGTCTACAACGCCCGCGGTTCCTTCGAAGCCCTGGCCGAGGTCTCCGACAAAGTGCGCCCCGGCGTCGCCGCCACCACCAAGGGCCGCTGGGCCAAACTCTCCGGCGGCGCCACCGTCAATGCCACCATTGCCGAACGCGACTCCGACTTCGGCGGCGGCGCGGTCTTCCACGACAACCGCGTGCACCTCGCATTACTCGACGAGGCGGCGGCCGTTCTCGGCGCGGAGTAGTTCCAGCAGGGCGGGAAAGCGGGCCCGCAGGTCCGCACGGCGGAGCTGGGCCATATTGCTGTTGCCGCGGTTCACCTGGCGGATCAGGCCCGCTCGGCGCAGCACCCGGAAGTGGTGGGTGCGAGTGGCTTTCGAGACGGGGAGGCCGAAGGAGACGCAGGTGCGCTCGGTGTCCGCGGGGTCGGCTACCAGCGCCAGCACCACTTCCAGGCGATGCTTGTCCGCGAGCGCGGCGAGGACGATGCCGAGGTCCAGGTCGTCGACGGTCGGTTCGTCGTCTGCGGACACAGCACACCATCCCTTCATTAGGTACGGTTTGCATCGTACCTGAGCGGTGGCTACGGTCCGTAGGTATGACAGATTTCGTACCTAACGACCGGATCCCCTTCGCGCTGATGGGGTTCGCCCGGCCCAAACCCGAGCGCGCCGACGAACTCCGGGAGCTGCTCCTGTCGTTCGTGGCGCCGACCCGGGACGAGGAGGGTTCGCTCGAATACCACTTCCACCAGGAGGCCGACGACCCCTCCACATTCGTGTTCTACGAGGTGTGGCGGTCCGCGGAGGACCTGGATCGGCACCTGGAACTACCGCATATGCGGGATTTCTGGGAGCGGCGGATGGACTACCTCGCCGAGGATCTCGGGATTCACTATCTGTCGATGCAGAGCCCGTATCCACGCGGCTGATTCCGGCACGGCCGGGGTAGTCGTGGCGTGTCGGGCGGTGGCGGGGCAGACTCGACAGGGTGGATCGGATGATGTTCTGCGCTGGGGGTGATCAGGCGTGAGTTCGCTTGCTCGGGGGGAGAACCGGCCCGCGCCCGGGGATCGGATGACGATCACGGTGGGACGCGGCAGCGGGGACATGGTGGACGTGCAGACCAGCGCGCTGCCGGGCGCCGTGGACAAAGTGGTGGTGACCGCGAGCCTCGATGGGAGCGGACCCGCCACCTTCGCGGGGGTGGGATCGCTGACCGCGACCATCGGATCCGATGCGGGGACCCTCACCTTTCCCATGAGCGGGCTGACCACCGAGACCGGCGTGGTGTGCGTCGAGATCTATCGGCGGTCCGGGGCGTGGAAGGTGCGCGCGGTCGGCCAAGGCTACGACGACGGGCTGGCGGGGATCGCCAGCGCCTTCGGCGTGAATATCGACGATGAGCCGGAGGAGCCGGTGGCGCCGTCGCCCGGGGCGACGAGCACCCCTGCCACCCAGTCGTATTCGCCACCGGCCGGGCGCGCGGCACCGCCACCGGCCCCGTACTCCGCGCCGCCACCCGCCTATTCCGCACCGCCTCCACCCGCGTATTCCGCGCCCCCGCCGCAGCCCAATTACGCGCCGCCGCCCGCGTACTCGCCGCCCGCGCCCATGCCATCCGCGCACCAAGGAGCCCAGCCCATGCAAAGCGATTTGTTCGATCCCCGCCATGCCGAAGTGAGCGGGATGGGGATTCAGAAGCAGGGCAGCAAGATGATCAAGGTCGCCGTCAATGGCGAGGTGATGGCCCGGGCCGGATCGATGGTCGCCTATCAGGGCGATATGCAGTTCAAGGCGCTCGGTTCCGGCGGCATCGGCCGCGCGATCCAGCAGCACCTGACCGGTGAGGGCGTGCCGCTCATGAAGGTCACCGGGCGCGGTGATCTGTTCCTGGCCAATGGGGCCGCCGATGTGCACACCATCGATCTGGACGGCACCGATGGGCTGACCATCAACGGCTCCAATGTGCTGGCCTTCGATCCGACGCTCACCTACAGCATCAAGCGGGTGCAGGGCGCGGCCGGATACGCCAGCAATGCCGGACTGTTCAACTGCGTGTTCACCGGGCGCGGGCGCATTGCCATCACGACGCACGGCGCGCCCGTGGTGCTCAATGTCGACCAGCCCACCTACGCCGATCCGCAGGCGGCGGTGGCCTGGTCGTCGAGCCTGCAGACCTGGATCAAGCGCAATGACTCGTTCGGGCTCGGCCGTCTCATGGGCCGCAGCACCGGGGAGGGCATCACGCTGGCGTTCTCGGGGCGCGGATTCGTCATCGTGCAGCCCTCCGAGCTGCCGCCGGGCGGTTTCCTCGGCGGCACCGGCGGCGGTCAGCAGGCCGGGCAGAGCGGCGGGATGCTGGGCGGCATCCTCGGGTAGCTACTCCGGATGCAGGACCAGGACGGTGATCTCGCTGGGCGCGAACACGCGTAGCTGCGGACCCCAGAAGCCGGTGCCCCGGCTGGTGTAGAGCTGGGTGTGCTCACCGTGGCGGCTCAGGCCCGCGACCACCGGCTGGTCGAGCCGCACCAGGTAGTGGAAGGGCCAGATCTGGCCGCCGTGCGTGTGACCGGAGATCTGCAGGGCGACACCGCCTTTCACGGCATCGGCGATCTGCTTGGGCTGATGCGCCAGCAGGATGACCGGCAGTTCCGGGTCGGCGCCCGCGAGGGCCGCGGGGAGATCCGGCCCGTGGCCGGGCAGCGCGGTCCCGGTCGGATCGTCGATACCCGCGATCACCAGGCGGTCGCCGTCGCGCTCGAGCGTCTCGTGCTGATTGCGCAGGGGCTGCCAGCCGATCGAGGTCATATGCTCGATCCAGCCCGGGGCGTCGCCGAAATACTCGTGATTGCCGGTGATGTAGAACTTGCCCAGCAGCGCCTCCACCTTGCCGAGCGGATCCACCTGCGGATGCCGCGCGGCCACCGAACCGTCCGCGAGATCCCCTGCGTGGCAGGCGATATCGGGCTTCTGCGCATTGACGATATCGACGACCCGCTCCGACCAGCGCAGCCGATCCAGCGCCGCGAAGTGGGTATCGGTGACGACGACCATGCGCAGCCCGTCCAAACCGGGTGCGAGACCGCGAATCCCGACATCCACGGTGCGGACCCGGGGCAACCGGCGCGCTTCGAATATGCCGTACGCCACCAGGATCGCCGATACCGTCACGACCGCGGCCGCGATAATGCGGGAGCGCGCCGGATCGTCCACACCCAGGAGCGCCAACCGGCCGATATTGCCGATGACCGACCAACTGAAAAGCACCCACATCACACCGAGCAGGGTGTCGCCGACGATCGTCGCGGCATCGGACTGCCGGGGACCGTGACCCAGGAACATGGTGGCGGGCAAGGTCAGATAGCCAAGCACGAACAGCGCCGACCCCGCCCAGAACAATGGACCGGTTCCGTCGGTGGGCGCCGCGATCAGCGTCCACCACGGCAGCAGGAACAGCACGGCCGGTATGGCCAGGAACAGGATCAAACGGGGAATGTATTTCAACGGGTTCGTCCTCGCGAGTGCGGGGTGAGCGCACGGTCTACGCCCGGCGCACTGGACTACATCGAATATAACAGCGTCCGAGCGACGGTGATTGTTCCCGCATCGCGGGTTGTCCGGCTGGACGGATCATCCCGAGGGCGTGCCCGGCCGCAGCGGAGTCCCAGGCCCGGGCAATCCCGCATGCAGCGCGAAGACGACCAGTTGCGCGCGATCGCGGGCCCGCAGTTTGATCATGGCGCGGCCGATATGGGTGCGCACCGTGGCCGGGCTGAGGACGAGGGCGGCGGCGATCTGTTCATTGGAGCGTCCGGTGCCGACCCAGGCCAGGATTTCGCGCTCCCGATCGGTGAGCACGGCCAGATCGGGGGGCGGGTCGGCGGCGCGGCGCGCGGCGAACCATTCGATGACCCGGCGGGTGACCGCGGGCGAGAGTATCGAGCCACCGGCGGCGACCACGCGGATGGCGCGCAACATATCGGCCGGTTCGGCGTCCTTGAGCAGGAATCCGCTCGCCCCGTCGCGCAGCGAATCGAAGATGTAGTCGTCGTGCTCGAAGGTGGTCAGCATGATCACGCGCACGGCGGTGAGGGCGGGATCCGCGGTGATGGCTCGGAGAGCGGACCGGCCGTCACCCTCGGGCATGCGGATATCCATGAGCACGACATCGGGGACGGTGCGCCGGATGATGTCCAGTCCCCCGCGCTCGTCCCCGGCCTCCCCGACGACGCCCATATCCGCCTCCGGGTCCAGCAGCGCGCGCAGACCGGTCCGCACCAGGGGTTGATCGTCGACCAGCACGACGCGGATCATGACGCGGCGGGCATGATCGGGATGTCGGCGTGCACACCGAACCCGCCGGTGGGCTGCGCACCCGCGGAGAAGCGGCCGCCGAGCGCCTCCACCCGCCGCCGCACACCGCGCAGACCATTGCCCGCGATGGGCGCGCCACCCGGGACCGGCGCGCTCCCCACGGCTTCCCGATCTCCCGAATCATCGTTCACCGCACCGGAATCCAAGACCTGGATCCGTACCGTCGTTGTATCGCACCGTATTTCGACGGACGCGGTCACGTCGGGTCCCGCGTGGCGCCGCACATTCGTCAAGGCTTCCTGAACGATCCGATTCACGACCCGAGCCAGCTCGCCGGGCAGGGTATAGAACTCCGGATCGGCATGCAGTGTCACCGCGAGTCCGGAGGATCGGACCCGCTCGAGCAATCCGTCCAGCCCGTCCGGCCCGTCCGCGGAAGGTGTTCGCAGCAGGTCGAGTTCGGCCCGGAGATCACCGAGCGCGCGGGTGCTCACCGTGCGCACCGCCTCCAGCGCACGGCGCGCCGCACCCGCATTGCCGGGATCCCGATCGAGTCCGTGCAGCGCGATCCCCGACTGCATCGCGATCACCGCCAGCCCGTGCCCGACGATATCGTGCACATCCTGCGCCACCCGCAACCGCTCCTGGGCCGCCGCCACCCGCGCCGCCGCCACCCGCGCCCGCGCCGCCGCATCACGCCACAAGCGCAGCAGAATCCCGCACACCGCCGGGACGAGCAGGAATCCGGCCATCCGAGCGAAGACCGTCCATATCGCGTCCGGCCCCTGATCCGGCTGCGCAACCATCCGAACTACCAGCGCGGCCGCCGCCACCACGAGCACGGCCCCTACCGCGGGCAGCGCGCGCCGAGCAGGCTCGGCACAGACCACCGCGAAGACGGCCACCGCCTCGGCGAGCAGCAACGGCCCCAAGGGAAACCCCAGCGCCAGATACACGTTCACACCCACCGCGACCACCGCACCGATCGGGAGCGCTCGTCGCCGCCACACCGCCATTCCCCCACGATAGGACCGGTGCGGGCGGGGCGGATCGGTCCGTGGTCGGATCGGACGTACGCGAATTTGCGTAGTCGGGACACCGCGACCGGCGGATGCCTGGCACGGCTGCCGCCGAGAATGCTTGTCAGGCATGACGATCGAATCGAGGGCGGGTGCGAATCCTCCGGCCGCCCGGCTCAATGCGACGTCCGCGCTGCTGGCGGGCGGGCTGATCGCGGGACCGCTGTTCACTCTCGTGTACACGGTCGAGGGGGCGATGCGCGAGCACTACAGTGCCATGCGCAATTCCGTCAGCTCGCTGGCGCTCGGACCGTCGGGGTGGGTTCAGTCGGTGAACTTCCTGGTGTGCGGGGTGCTCACGCTCGGTTTCGCGATCGGATTGCGGAAGGTGTTCCGGGGCAGTCCGGGTGGCGTGTGGGGACCGGCGGGGGTCGGCCTTTTCGCGGTGGGGGTGATTGTCGCGGGGGTGTTCGCGACCGATCCGGAGAGCGGGTACCCGCCCGGCAGTCCGGTGCCGTTTCCGGAGGCCGCGGCCACGACCGCCGGGTTCCTGCACAATCTTTCGGTGCGATTCGGATTCCCGGGGTTCGTGCTCGGGTGTTGTGTGTGCGTCCGGCTGTTCCTCGCACGTGGGGAACGCGGGTGGGCGGCGGTATCGGCGGCGGCCGCAGCACTTTTCGTGGTGGCCGCTCAGGTGTCTTTTCGCGGTTTCGGACGCCTGGATGGCCTGGGCCGCTGGGCCGGATTCTTCGAACGCGTCACCGCCACCACGGCTTTCCTCTGGATGGCGCTCGTGGCGGCGGGACTGCTGACTAACCGAATTCGATGCCCGAGATCTCGGTGCCCGGAGGCAGGCCACGCACCTGGTCGTGGATCTGGCCGAGCATATTGAGGCTCATGTCCATGCTCGCGACGTCGATGTTCGCGACCTCGAGCTCGCCGCCGAGCACCGGCGGGTGCGAGAAATCGTAGATCTGGTTCTCGGCCGGGACCAGACCGCTTTCGGCGACGGCGAGGGCCAGACCGGCCAGCAGGTATTTGTCCTGGCCCTCCTCGCTGTTGAGCGCGGCCTCGACCTCGTCGACGCTGCCCCATTCGTGGGTCAGCTCGCCGGTAATGGTGTCCAGCCACCACACGCCGTCGTCGGCGAGGAAGAAGACGTCGCCGAACAGTGAGGAGCACATGGGGGTCTTCCCCTCCAGGCCGAGCCAGGCCCAGGACTCCAGACCGCTCGCGTATTCCTCCGCGGTGAACGTCTTGATCAGATCCAGCTCCACCCACCGCACACTACAGCGCGCCGACCCCGATACCGTGTTGTCAATATTTACGTAATTACGTACTATCGGAAATGTGGATCTTGACCAGCGGTTCGAAGAGATCGATCGGAGACTCGCCGCACTGGAGAATGCGCGCACCCCGCGTGACATCCCGGCCGCGGCGGGCGACGACGACTTCTGGGCGCTGAATCGGCTCCAGTCGGACCTCGCGGTCGACGGGGTAGCCAATGGCGGCGTCCTGTTCACCGGCTCGGTGCGGCTGCCGACCGAGGAGCAGTACGGCTGGCAGATGGCCTTCACCACCGACACCCTGCTCGACGGCGATATTGCCGAGGCGGCGGAATCACTGGTTGCCCTGGGCAATCCGGTGCGACTACGGCTACTGCGCGAAATTCTCGGCGGCCGCCGCACCGCCGCGGAGCTCACCGAGCTCGACGGGCTCGGCACCTCCGGTCAGATCTACCACCATCTCCGGCAGCTCAGCGCTGCCGGTTGGCTGCACGCCGCCGGACGCGGGCGCTACGCGGTGCCCGGCGGGCGGGTGGTGCCGCTGCTCATAGCGCTGGCGACGACCCGGCGCTGAAGGATCACAACCTGGGGAGGATAAATGATCCGCATCATCGCACTGCAAATCTTCCACTGGACCCGGCTGGCGGCCGTCGCCGTCGTGCTCGTGGATCTGGCCCTGTGGATATCACCGCTGGACTGGTCCTGGGCCTTCTGGGGCGAACCGACGGGAGTGTGGCGCTGGGTTCGGGAGGCCGCCACCCTGCTGTTCCTGACCTACCTGATCGAATGGGTCTACAACGTCGTGACGGGCCGCCGCCGCGCGAAGGCCGAGGAGACGGCGGCCGCCGTTCCGCTCACCGGCGACCGCAGCGGGGCCCCGCGGGCGACGGTTCCGCTCGCCGCGCCGATCTCCGGCGAGTGGACCGCCGTGAACAGCCCGGCCGACCGCGTGCCCAGCCACGGCACGCACTGGGGCGGCCAGAGCCACGCCATCGATCTGACCGGAAACCCGGACGCCGCACCGAGTTTCAGCTACTGGCGACTGCGCCGACCCGAGGAGTTCCCGGCCTTCGACAGCCCGGTGCTGGCCCCGGCCGACGGCACCGTCGTGAAGGTCGTCGACCTGCGCCGCGATCACCGCGCGCGCACCAGTCTGCTGGGCCTGCTCTACTTCTTCGTCGTCGAGCAGATCGTCCGCTCCTTCGCACCGGACAGCTTTGTCTTCGGCAATCACGTCGTCATCGAACTCGCCGACGGGGTCTTCGCCGAGCTGTGCCATCTGCGCGAGGACTCCATCCTGGTCCGGCCCGGCGACCGCGTGCGCGCCGGGCAGCCGATCGCACGGGTCGGCAACTCCGGCAACAGCACCGAACCGCATCTGCATTTCCAGCTCATGGATTCGCTCGATCCGACCAGTGCCCGCGGCATTCCGTTCACCTGGACGGGTATCGGCGTCCCGCGCTCCGGCGAGCGTTTCGCGGTCCCGGCGTAGTCGCTATCCGTGCTCGGCGATCAGCACCCGATACGCCTCGAAGGCGGGTTTGGGATGGTAATCGCTGGTGGTGATGCCAAGCTGCGCAGTGGGTTCCGGACGACTCGAATCCGCGTCACGCAGGCCGAAGAGTTCACAGTGCGTCACCTGGAGCTCCTCGCCCAGCGCGATGATGCGGCGGAGGATGCGGTCGATGCTGTCGGCCTGATGCTCCGGAGTGCGTTCCGGCCCGGTGGGACTGCCGTTCTCGGCGATTTGAATCGGCACATCGCCGAGATACACTGCGGGCAAGCTCTTTTCACGCAGATGCCGGATGCCGTGCTCGACGAGCGAATCGATATCGCCCGCCACGCCGTGCGGGGCGACCGGCGAGAAGGCGTCCGGATACAATGCCAGCCCGACATAGTCTATGAAATCGGCGAATTCGGCCCGGGGAACCTCGGCGAGGCGATTCCAGAAGGCGGCGTCCCCGCCGTTCCACTCCTGCGGTTCGGCCACCGAGAAGCCGATCTCGACGTCACCGTATCCGGCGGCGTCCAGGGACTTACGGGCATGGGGCACACCGCGAATCAGCGCCTCCATGATGCCGGGCGAGCTGCCGTCGATCCACGGGATGTCGAAATTGGGTTCCAGGGTGATCTGCAGGTAGCGGGCACTGGCGCCGTAGCGTTCGACGGCGCGGTCGATGAAGGCGAGCCAGCCGTCGATATCCGCCGTCACCGGCAGATAGCACAGCACCAGATCCAATTGCCTGCCCTGCTCGCGATACCACCCGTCGGGCATGGTCAGTTCGCGGGCGACACGGTCCGGGTGCAGTACCGCCGCCCGCTCCGGATCCGGCGGATCGCCGAGGAAGTGCAGGTATTCGCGCACGAGGAACGGCGCGTCGCCTTGGAGCAACCGGACCAGGCTGTCGATGGCGATCCGATCATCGGGCGGACCGATCACCGTGCTCACCTGTCCCGACGCGTAGATACCGAAGGTCATTCCGTTCGAGGAAGTCACCCCTCGATACAACCATGCTCAGGCGGCGGTGAAGCGCAGCGCCAACTGGGTGCGCGTGCTGCAACCGGTTTCGGCGAGCACGCGGGTGAGGTGCTTCTTGACGGTATCGATGCCGATGAACAGGCGCTCGGCGATCTGCCGATTGGTCAGGCCTTGCGCGGCCAGATCGGCGACATCCCATTCCCGCGGTGTGAGACGCCAATTCGCGGTGGCGGCACGGCGTTCGCGGTCGCGGTCGAGTTGTTCCACGACCAGGGGCGTGAGCAGCCGCCGGAGTGCCTGCAGGACAGCCATATCCCGCTCGGAGACGCGGGGCGCATCGGCCACGGCCATGCCGACGAACAGCACACCGGACGGGCAGGCGTCGACCGCGAGGGCGGCCTTGTCATTGATGCCGTTGGGGTGCAGAAACTCTCGGACGAAACGGGAATCGGGCGCGATCTCGCCGAGGCGCACGACGCCGCGCGACAGTATCGCCTCGATCATGGCGGCGCCGCGGAAGGGATCGCTCTCGGCCCAGCGTTCGGCGTAGTCGGCGAGGAAGTCCCGGGAGTACCCGCCCTGTACGCCACAGCCCTGCTGTACGGCATCGGCGAGCGTATCGCCGTGCAGCACAGCCACTCCGGTGAATCCGAACCAGCTCTGTAGCGCGCGCACCAGCCGCTCCCGGAATTCCGGCAGATCGGCGGCCTGATCGACCGCCTCCAGCACGCCGACCAGCCGCCGATGATCCTCGGCCGAGAGCGGATCGTCCGGCGGGAGCGGGCGGGGTCGACGGGAGGGGTTGGTCAGCGCGCCGGTCACGAATCAATCTTCCACCTTCGGGCCATACCGGGCCAGGCGCTCGGACGGCAGGCTGATTCGTGAGCCCGGACAGAACGTCCGGGGTACAGCGAGAAGGATCGACCATGAGTGCAGACAAGACCCCGCGCCGCTGGCTCATCACCGGCGCCAACAGCGGCTTCGGCACAGCCTTCACCCGCGCCGCCCTCGCCGCCGGAGACGAGGTCGTCGCCGCCGTGCGCAAGCCGGAGTCCATGGCGGAAATCGTTGCCGCGCAACCGTATCGGGTGCAGGTGGTACAGCTGGACGTGCGTGACGCGGCGGCCGCCGAGCGGGCCGTCAAGGAAGCGGGTCACGTGGACGTGCTGGTGAACAATGCCGGGTACGGCATTGTCGGCGCGATCGAGGAGACCACCGAGGCGGATGTGCGCGATGCCATGCAGGTCATGTTCCACGGCCCGCTGCGGCTGACCCAGCTGGTGCTGCCGCAGATGCGCGAACGCCGCAGCGGCGCGATCGTCCAGGTGAGCAGCATGGGCGGTTTCATGTCCTTCGCCGGTGTCGGCATCTACAGCGCGGCCAGGGCGCGCTGGAACTGGCCAGCGAGGCCCTCGCCGCCGAGGTGAATCCGCTGGGCATCCAGGTGCTGATCGTCGAACCCGGCGCGTTCCGAACCGGTTTCGCCAAACCGGCCGCGCTGAGCATCAGCTCCGAGATCCCCGACTACACCGCGACCGTCGGCGCCATTCGCGATGGGCTGCCCGCCTCCGATCAGCAGCAGGCGGGCGATACGGACAAGGCTGCCGCGGCCGTGCTCGCCGTGGTCGGACAGCCGAACCCGCCCCTGCGGCTGGCGCTCGGCTCGGACGCCGTCGATGCGATTCGCGGCAAGCTGGCCGCCGTCACCGCCGATCTGGACGCCACCGCGCATCTGGGGCTCGCCACCGGTGTCGACGAAGCGTGAAAGGTACTGTGCACCAATAATTTCTGCATAAAGTCCAGGTCAAGACACATAATTGCCGCGACCGATTTCATCAAGATCGGGAGGCCGCCCGTAAAGGCCCCGTCAACGGAGCTACCGGCGCTGTCGACTCCGGAGTGGACTCTGCTGCACCGATCGCATCCGCGATCGGCGAAACAAAGGAGACCCCAATGAAGTTCACCAAGAGCGCCGCCTACGCCGTGACCGTCGCCGCCCTCAGCGGCGGCGCGGTATTCGCGCCCGTCACCCAGGCCGTCGTCGGCCTCTCCGCCCCGACGGCGGCCGCCGCGAACACCGTGAAGACGGGCTGCGGCGACTGCGAACCGGACGTCATCTGACGCCGGATCCCATCCCGCCCATCAGGTGAGGGAACCCGGGATCCGATCCGGGCAGAGATCGGGTCCCCCATATGGAGGATCGCAGTGGATGAACTCGAGCAGTGTGTCGGTAGTGCGGAGGCATTCCTGAGCACCCTTTGGCGGCAGGCCCCCGCGGTACTGCGCCCGGCCGCCCCACCGGTCGAATTGCTCTCCGTGGCAGATGTTCTCGCCATACTCGACGATGGCCTGCTGGGCGGCCCGTACGTGCGGCTGTTCACCGCGGACGGCCGGGTGCCCGCCGACCGGTACTGCCTGGCGCGCTGGGTGTCGGGCGAACCGGTACCGGGCTACATCGATCCCGCCGCGGTGCACGAATTACTGCACATGCACGGCGCGACGGTTCTGCTCCGGCATATCGGCCAATGGCACCGCGGCATCCGGGATTTCATCGGTGGCCTGAGCGTGCGCCTACACCGTCGGGTCGAGGCCTTCTTCGTGCTGTCGAGCCGCCAACCCACCGCGGCCCACCGCGACGATGCCGATCTCCTGGTCGTTCAGGTGAGCGGCGCGAAACGCTGGCGCATCTACCCGGGCCCCGCCGACGGGCACTGGGTTCCCGGCCCGACCGGCGGCGATCTCGGTGCACCCATTCTCGACGCCGTGCTGCACCGCGGCGAAGTGCTCTATGTCCCACGAGGTTTCGCGCACGACGCCACCACCGAATCGGCCGCACCGTCGGCCCATCTGGCCCTGGCCATCCGGGAGGCGGGGACCGAGCACCTGCTGACGGCGACCCGCGGCATGCTGGCGACCGGCATCCAGCTGCCCGCGCGGCCGCTGACCGATACGGCGCTGACCGCGGCGGCGCGCGCCCTGATCGGGCATATGAGCGATCGACTGAACGCGATAACTCCCGAGGCCGTGGTCGCCGCGGCGCGCGCCATCGCCCGGCCGAGCAGGGAGGCGTGAACATGGACGGTCTCACCCGCTGTGTCGGCGATCCGGACGTCTTCCGGGACACGCTCAGGCGGCGAGTTCCCGCCATGCTGCGGCCACCGCACCCGCCCGTCGACGTGTTGCCCTTGGCGACGGTGCTCGCCCGGCTCGACGACGGTCTGCTCACCCACCCCTATCTGCAAGTGGTCCGCCACGAGGGTCCGGTTCCGGCCGAGCGGTTCTGCCCGCCACGGATCTTTCTCGACCGGGTGCTGACCGGCCATGCGGACGCCCCTCAGGTGCGGCGGCTGGTCGGCGAACAGGGGTGCACGCTGCTGCTGCGCTATGTCGACCACTGGCACCGGGGCGTCCGTGATCTCACCGAATCGATTGCGCGGCAATTGGATCGGCAGGTGGAGGCGTTCTACTTCGTGACTCCGCCCGGGACGAGCGGCCGGCCCGTGCACCGCGACGATGCCGATGTGCTGGTCGTGCAGATCGCGGGCGCGAAGCTGTGGCGTATCCATGCCGGTCCGGACGACGGCGCGTGGGAGCCGAGCCGGGTGGCGGACCCCGGGCCGGTGCTGCTGGAAGTCGTGGTGCGGCCCGGCGAGGTGCTGTACGTGCCGCGCGGTCACGCGCATGCGGCCACGGCGGTCGGCGATGCGCCGTCGGTGCATCTGTCGCTGACCATTCGGGAGGCCGGGACCGCGCATCTGTACGCACTGCTCGATTCGGTCCTGACCGAGGAGTTGGAGTTACCTCCGCGTCCCTTGGACGATGCGAGCCTGCATACCACCGCCGCGGATCTGCTGGCGCGCATGCGTCTGCGGCTGGACGAGCTGACGCCGGAGGGGCTGGTGGCGGCGGCGCGCGCCGGGATGCGGCCCGATCGTGTCGCACACGCCGGGCAAATGCCCGGTCTGACCGAATTTATGTAACGCGGATCACACCGCGCTGCTACGGTGGCGGGACCAGCCGTAGGTCCGGGCGGCGCGGCGTATTTTCTTTCGGAGGTAGCGCGATGGCCTCGATTCTTCATACCGTGCAGCGGAAGCTGACGCTCACCGGCGAGGCCTTCAAGGCGCTCGGCACCTTGCGGGAGAAGGGGATCAGCGATCCTCGCGATCCTATGGAGACATTGCGATCGGTCCGGGATTCCCGGGTCTTCGGGCCACCGGCCACGGCCGTCCGGCATGCCGCGCGCAGCTGGCCGGACAATGTCGCCGTCAGCGATGAGCGCGGCGAGCTCACCTACCGGGAGCTCGACGAGGGCTCCAATGCGGTGGCGCGCGGGCTACAGCGGATGGGCGTGACCCCGGGCACGGTGGTCGGCCTGCTCGCCCGCGATCATCGCGGGCTGCTGCTGGCCACGGTCGCGGCCGGAAAACTGGGCGCACGGCTGGCCTTGATGAACACCGGCTTCGCCAAACCGCAGTTCGCGCAGGTCTGTGAGCGCGAGAGCGTGAAGGCGGTGCTGCACGACAGCGAATTCTTCGGCCTGCTCGACGCCCTGCCCGCCGACCTCCCGCGCGTGCTCACCTGGGTGGACGAGGGTGTCGAACTGCTCGAGGGCACAACCACTCTCGATACCCTCATTGCCGCGAACGCCAAGGCCCCGCTGCCCGCGCCGAAGCAGCCGGGCGGGGTCATCATCCTCACCAGCGGTACCACCGGTCTGCCCAAAGACGCTCCCCGCGAGAAGGTTTCGCCCTTGGCCACCGCACAGATGGTGGACCGCATCGACTTTCCGCGCCAGGGCACCATGGTCATCGTCTCGCCGATCTTCCACAGCACCGGTATGGGCACCTGGCTGGTCGGCGTCGGACTGGGCAACAAGGTGGCGATGGCCCGCCGCTTCGATGCCGAGCAGACGCTGCGCCTGATCGCCGATCATCGCGCCCAGATGCTGGTGGCGGTGCCGACCATGCTGCACCGCATGGTGGAGCTGGCCCCGGATATCCGGGAGAAGTACGACATCTCGAGCCTGAAGACCATTGTGATCGCCGGTTCCGCGCTGTCCCCGGAACTCTCGATCCGCACCGCCGAGGTCTTCGGTCCCGTCCTCTACAACCTCTACGGCTCCACCGAATGCGCGGTCGCCACGGTGGCCCGCCCCGAGGACCTCGCCATCGCCCCCGGCACCGCGGGCCGCTCCCCCATCACCTGCGAGGTGGCCCTCTTCGACGACGACGGCAAACGCATCCACGCCAAGAACTTCACCGGCCGCATCTTCATCCGCTCCGGCGCACCCTTCAAGGGCTACACCGACGGCCGCCACAAACAGATCATCGACGGCTACATTTCCAGCGGCGATGTCGGCCACTTCGACGACCGCGGCCTGCTCTTCGTGGACGGCCGCGACGACGACATGATCGTCTCCGGCGGCGAGAACGTCTTCACCCAAGAAGTGGAGAACCTCCTCCTCGAACGCCCCGACATCTTCGACGCCGCCGTAGTGGGCGCCGACGACATCGAATTCGGAAAACGCCTCCGCGCCTTCATAGTCCCCGAACCCGGCGAAACCCTCGACCCCGACGAGATCAAGTCCTACGTCAAGAACAACCTCGCCCGCTACAAGGTCCCCCGCGACGTCTTCTTCCTCGACGAACTCCCCCGCAACGCCACCGGCAAACTCCTGCGCCGCGTCCTGGTCGAGTACGAAGCCTGACGTGCGACCCCCACCACGACGTGGGCCCCCTATGCGCTACCGCAGGTAACAGAGACCCCCACCACAACCGCAAGCCGCCTGCTTGCTAGGGTTAGCACCGCACTGGATCTCGAGGTTGCGGTCCGACAGCCGACTCGTCAGGCAGGGGATCGCGGAAGGTTGTACCCATGTCACTAGCCCTTCCAAAGGCAGGCACGGTCCTGCGCAAGGCCGGCGATGCGGCGCTCAGCGTCAACGCCATGGTTCGCGGGGGTCTGTTCAATCCGCTGCGCCCGGATCACGCGGTGCGGTCGGCGCTCAATGTGCTCAAGTTCGGCCCCTTCGCGGGTGCGCTCGTACATGCCGCGAGCACGCATCCGAAGGCCGCCGCCATTGTCGACGAGCGCGGCGAGATGACCTTCGAACAGCTGGATCAGCAGTCCAGCGCGCTGGCCCGGGGACTGGCCGAGCGCGGCCTGCGGCCCGGCGACGTGATCGGCATCCTGGCCCGCGTCCACCGCGGCATGGTGCTCACCATCGTGGCCGCGGGCAAGCTGGGCGTGCGCGCGGTGCTCATGAACACCGGTTTCGCCAAGCCGCAGTTCGCGGACGTGACCGCCCGCGAGCACGTCAAGGCGGTGCTGCACGACAGCGAGTTCTTCGATCTCATGTCGGCCATCCCGGCCGAGATCCCGCGCATCCTCACCTGGGTCGACGAGCAGGACAATGCCGACCCGTCCATCCCGACCATCGAATCCGTCGCGGCCGGGCAGGACACCGCCCCGCTGAGCCCGCCGGAGAAGCCGGGCGGCATGGTCATCCTGACCAGCGGCACCACCGGCACCCCCAAGGGCGCGCCCCGCGACAAGGTCAGCCCCTTCATCACGGCCCAGTTCATGGACCGGATCCCGTTGCCGCGCAACAGCACCGTGGTCATGGCCGCGCCGATCTTCCACGCCACCGGCCTGTCCCAGTTCACCATCTCGGTGGCCCTGGGCAATCGCGTCGTCTTCCAGCAGCGCCGCTTCGATCCGGAGCAGACCCTCGCCAATATCCAGAAGTACCGGGCGCAGGGCCTGACCGTGGTGCCCACCATACTGCAGCGCATTCTCGACCTGCCGCCGGAGACCCTGGCCAAGTACAAGCCGGGCGAAACCCTGAAGGTCGTCTTCGCCGCCGGTTCGGCCATCCCGCCGGACGTGGTCACCCGCACCCTCGACTACTTCGGCGACTCCCTCTACAACGTGTACGGCTCCACCGAGTGCGCCGTCATGACCGTCGCCACCCCGGCGGAGCTGCGCAAGGCCCCGACCACCGCGGGCAAGCCGCCGGTCGGCATTCGCATCGCGCTCTACGACGAGAACCGCAAGCGCATTACCGGCGCGAATACGACGGGCACGATATTCATCGAGAACGGGCACTCGTTCAAGCAGTACACCGACGGTCGCACCAAGGAGTACGTGGACGGTCTCATGTCCAGCGGCGATGTCGGCCACTTCGATACCGACGGGCTGCTGTTCATCGACGGCCGCGACGACGACATGATCGTCTCCGGCGGCGAGAACGTCTTCCCGCAGGAGGTCGAGAACCTGCTGTCGAACCGCCCCGATGTGCTGGAGGCGGCCGTGGTCGGCGTGGACGATCGCGATTTCGGCAAGCGGCTGCGCGCCATCGTGGTTCCGGGCCCGGATTCCAAGCGCGACGTGCAGGAGATCAAGGATTACGTCAAGGAGAACCTGGCCCGCTACAAGGTGCCGCGCGAAGTGATCTTCCTCGACGAGCTGCCGCGCAATGCCACCGGAAAGCTGCTGCGCAAGCCGCTGATCGAAATGTCGGTCCCCGCCGAATAATTCCGAATGGAAACCGGAATCCGCGGCCGTGAAAACGGACCACGGCCCTCGGTTATCATCAGCGCGTGAGTTTCGAGTCCGGCCGGTCCACGGCGCCTGCCCGCAGTGATGCTGCGGTGTTGCGCGGTGGGGCGGCCGGTTCGGTTTCCGGCGCGCTGGCGGTCGCCGCGCACGGCTGGATCTCCGGAGCGGCGCCGCTGGAATCGGGTCCGCTGACCCTGCTGGTGCTCGCCTCCATGGGCGTGGGGGCGCTGGTCCCCCGCATCGGCGCGCTGCGCAGCACCGGGCTGGGGCTGGTCCTCGCCCTGGTCGGCGGCCAGTTGCTCGGGCACTTCAGCATGATGTGGGGTTCGCCGGGCAGCAGCCACCACCACCATCACCAGGCATCCATGTGGAGTCCGGCCATGCTGGCCGCGCACCTCACCGCGGCCGTCGCGGCCGCCATTGTCATTCTCGGCGCGGAGGCCGCCTACCGGATCACCAGCACCGCGCTGGCCTGGGTGCTGCCCGCGCCGGTTGCTGTCCCGGTGCTCGCCGGGCCGCCGCAGCTGCCCATCGCGCATCGCGATCGGGTGGTGCTGCGCATTCTCGCGGCCGATGCCTTCCGCACGCGCGGTCCACCCGTCTTCGTTCGAGGCTGAATTCATCCCACACCCCGCGCACGGATTTTCATGTCCGTGCCAGTTCGCGTATTCGGCGTACCCGGGGTTTCCTCGAACATCAGAAAGACCGCTCGTGACAATCACAGAAAGCGGCGCCGAAACGACGGCGTCGCCTCCCTCCGCTACCCAATCGACGGAATCCACGCCGTCGGCCGCTTCGACCAAACGCAGTGCGGGCAATGCCTTTCAGGCGCTGATGCTGCGACTGCATTTCTATGCCGGTGTCTTCGTGGCGCCGTTCATCCTCATCGCGGCCGTCACCGGTGCGCTCTACGCCGTCTCCCCGACGCTGGAGAACATTGTCGATCGCGGCATCCTGCACACCGATTCGACCGGTCCGGCCAAGCCGCTGTCGGAGCAGATCGCTGCGGCCACCGCGCTGCGGCCGGACCTGCCGCTCAATGCCGTCGCGCCGGGCCAGAATCCGGGCGACACCACCCGCGTGATCTTCGCCGACAGCTCGCTCGGCGAGTCGGAGCGGCGCGCGGTCTTCGTCGATCCGGTCACCGCGCAGCCCGTGGGCGAGAGCGTGGTCTACGGCAGTTCGGGCCAGCTGCCCACCCGCACCTGGATCGACAAGCTGCACCGGGATCTGCACCTCGGCGATATCGGCCGCTACTACAGCGAGTTCGCCGCCTCCTGGCTGTGGGTGATCGCCCTGGCCGGGCTGGTGCTGTGGTTCCGCCGCGTGCGGGCACGGCGCGAGAAGCGCTCGGCGGGCTGGCTGTTGCGCCCGGACCGTTCCCGACCCCGCGCGCGCACGCTGAATTGGCATGCGGTGGTGAGCATCTGGATCCTGCCGGTCATCCTGCTGCTGTCGGCCACCGGTATGACCTGGTCGAAGTACGCCGGTGAGAATGTCTCCTACCTGCACAAGGCCATGAGCTGGACCACACCCGCGGTGAGCGCCAAGCTGCCCGGCGCGACCGGACCCGCCCCCGCGACCGGTGAGCACGCCGGGCACGGTGGCGCGGCGGCCCCGGCGGCGGCGCCCGATGCCGCCAATGCGGGTGTGCGGGTCGACACCGTCTATGCCGTGGCCCGCGCCAATGGCCTGGAAGGCCCGCTGGAGATCACCATTCCGGCCAAGGACGGCGTCGCCTTCGTGGCGAAGGAACTGCGCCGCCCGTTCGTCTACACCCAGGACGCCATTGCGGTGAACGGCCAGACCGGCGTCGTCACCGATATCCTGCGGTTCTCCGATTGGCCGCTCATGGCCCAGGCCACCAATCTCGGCATCGGCCTCCACATGGGCGTGACCTTCGGCTGGATCAACCAGATCGTGCTGCTGGCCATCATGATCGGGCTGATCACGGTGATCGTGCGCGGCTACCTCATGTGGTGGCGGCGGCGTCCGACCAAGGACGCGGGCCGGATGACGGTGGGCGGCAAGGCTCCTCGCCGCGCGCTGGCGCAGAGCCCGATCTACATCATCGTGCCGCTGGCGCTGGTCGCGGTGGTGGTCGGCTGGTTCGCGCCGATGCTCGGAATCCCGTTGCTGGGCTTCCTGATCGTTGATGTGCTGGTGGGTTTGTACACCCGCACGAAGACCGCCGCCTGATCCCGAATCCTTTGAGCGACACGGCAAATGGCCGTGCCGCCGACCTCCTCTACCCTTTTGCCATCCCGCCCTTCGACGAAAGAACCCCTCCCTGATGAAGATCAACAAGATCGCCCTGTCCGTCGCTCTCGTGTCGAGCGCGCTCGTCATGACCGGCGGAACCGCCATTGCCGCACCGGCAGAGGAGGCGGGCGCGATCAACTACACCCTCACCAACAGTGAGACCAACACCGTCATCCGCACCGATGCCGGTTCCCTGGTGGTCGAGGACGGCGTCTTCAAGGTCAAGGCCGCCAACGGCACCACCGTCGCGGGCACCGAGCTGAAGTTCCGCGTCGACGAGTTCGAGTTCCCGATCGCCGCCGACATCTCCGGCCGGACCGCGACCCTGACCCCGCAACTCGACATCGACAAGGCCGTCTACAAGCCGGTCGCCCTGCCCTACTAGGACAAGGCCCCCTGGAAGTCCGAATACGACCGTGAGGTCGCCGCCTGGTCCCGCATGACCAGCACCATCGCCCTGGGCGCCTCCATCGCCACCCTGGTCGGCGGCATCGGCGGCGCGGCCGTCGGCTGCGTCGTCGGCGGCATCGCCGGAGCCGCGCTGACCGGTCCTCTGGCGCTCATGTTCGGCGCCGGGCCCCTCGCCGGATGCCTCATCGGCGCCTCCTCCCTCGGCTTCCTGGGCACCCTCGCCGGACAGGTCTTCTTCACCGCCCCGGTCGCCATTCTGGCCGCGGCACAATACTTCTCCACCATCAACCAGCCGTTCACACCGGCCGCCAAGTAGGCGATCCGCGCCGCTACTCTCCCGCGGATTTGTCCGTGGGAGAGTCGGCACGGACCGGGCGTAGTAGGACCCAGGCGAAGAAGATGGCCGCGACCACCACCATGCCGATACCGGCCCACAGATTCACGTCCATGCCACCGGTTTTGGCGCGCTGGATGCCCGGGTCGTAGGTCACCGACACCACGATGAGGATCGCCCCGTAGCAGGCGAGCAGCCCGCCGACGATGGTGCGAATATCGAAAAGCATGGCATCCCTTCCTTATCCGATAAATACATTGAGAGCGATAACGAGGATCAGGGCGATTCCGGCGAGCAGCGCGGGCCGCTGGTACCAGGGCAGGGCCGCGGCGTCCGGATCGGTGAGCTGCTCCTTCGGGGTCTCCGAATAGACCAGGCCCACCAGTTCGGCGGCCGGTTTGGGTCGCGATATCCGGGTGACGGCCACGCTGACCGCGATATCGACCACGAACGCGGCTCCGGCGGCGACGAAACTCGTACCCTGGCCCGACAATTCGAAGACCTTGGTCTCACCCAGCACGAAAACCAGGACGGCGGAAGCGGTTCCGGCCACCAGACCGGCCCAGCCCGCCGCCGGAGTCATGCGCTTCCAGAACATGCCCAGGATGAAGGTCGCGAACAGCGGGGCGTTGAAGAAGCTGAACAACGTCTGCAGGTAATCCATCATATTGCCGAAATTGCCTGCGATGAAAGCGGTTCCGATGGCGGCCAGGGTCGCGCCGAGGGTGGCCAGGCGACCCACGCGCAGGTAGTAGCCGTCCTCGCGATCACGGACCGCGTAGCGCTGCCACAGGTCGTAACTGAAGACGGTGTTGAAGGCCGAGACATTGGCGGCCATACCGGCCATGAAGGCCGCCAGCAGCCCCGCCAGGCCGACGCCGAGCAGGCCGTTGGGCAGCGCGTCCTTCATCAGGTACAACAGCGCCTGGTTGTAGGTGACATCACCCTTGAAATCCGGATCCACCGCCAGTTGCGCCTTGTAGTCGGCGATCTGGGGCACCAGCACCGCGCTGATCATGCCCGGAATCACCACGATGAACGGGATGAACATCTTCGGGTACGCGCCGATGATCGGGGTGCGCCGCGCGGCCGAGATGGAATGCGTGGCCAGCGCGCGCTGCACCTCCACGAAGTTGGTCGTCCAATAGCCGAAGGACAGCACGAAGCCGAGACCGAACACGATGCCGATGACCGAGGCGACATTGCTGGTGAAACCGGTGAGCTGCGTGCCGGGCCAGGCGTGCAGTTGCTCGCCCCCGCCGGGCCCCGCCATGACCTTGGCGCGCAGGCCGTCCCAGCCGCCTACCTTGTGCAGACCGACGAGCGTAAGCGGTAGCAGCGCCGCGACAATGATGAAGAACTGGAGCACCTCGTTGTAGATGGCCGCGGACAGCCCGCCCAGGGTGATGTAGGACAGCACGATCACTGCGGCCACCACCACCGACACCCACAGCGGCCAGCCCAGCAGCACATTCAGGATGGTGCCGAGCAGATACAGGTTCACCCCGGCAATGAGCACCTGCGCCACCGCGAAGCTGAGCGCGTTCACCAGATGCGCGCCCGGCCCGAAGCGGCGCAGCATGAATTCCGGGACGCTGCGCACCTTGGAGCCGTAGTAGAACGGCATCATGACAATGCCCAGGAACAACATGGCCGGTCACCCAGGCGGGCAGCGAGCGTCCCGAGAGGAAGAAGTCGACGCTGGTGGACACCCGCAGGCGGGCCAGCCAGCCGATGCCGAGCACGACGGCGAAATACAGTGCCACCAGCGCATAGTCGATCGGATCGGCATCCAGTCGCAGCATCTCCCCCGCGGCCGTCACATCGACCGCAGGCATGCTGAAGTCGAACGGCATACGGATCTCCTGTCGAAGCGATCACGAGATGACGCGGGCACGACTGTCGGGCACGACTGTGACGCGCAATACTAGCCGCGAGTTCGCTCCGGTCCGGGAGGCTCGGCGCGGCGGTTCACGCGTGTCCGATGATCACCAGGTCCAGTGTGGTACTTCCCGCAGCGGATGCAGTTGCTCATCGGTTTCGGCATGCGAGTTCTGCTGCGCGACCTGTGCGCCGAACTCGATATGCTCGCGCACGGCCGCCCGGAATTTCTCGTCCGCCGGGAGCCCCGCCGCATCGAGCGACTCCAGGTACACGTCGACGAACCGCTGCCGCTGCTCATCGGTGATGCGCAGACCGCGATGGGCGTCGATCAGATAGGGGAACCCGAGCTCTCGGGTGAAACGCGCTGGGCCGCCGAATGATTCGGCGGTGAACCAGGTGATATGGTCGACATGGGTGGGGACGCGCACCGGAAACAGCTCCCGCAGTACGGGATCGGCCAGCGCCTTGTCGTAGAAGATTTCCTCGAGTGTGTGCAGGGCGTCATTGCCGCCGGCGAACTCGTACAGACTCACCATGGCTCGCTCGTTCCTGAGGTGCGGTGATCGTTGCCGTACCAGGCTAACCGCGGACGGCCCCCGCCGGAGGTCATTCGAGCCGATGCGCGCCCGCCGCGGGTGTGACGGTGAAGGTGCGCGGCGCGTCGAAGCCACTGTGGGCGAAGGCATCTCGCACCGCGGCGGTGATCGCGGGTGCGCGGTCGTGATCGACGAGCGCGATCACGCTGCCGCCGAATCCGCCGCCCACCATGCGCGCGCCGTAGGCCCCGCCCGCCACCGCGGCGTCCACGGCGGTATCCAAGGGCGGCGCGGATACCTCGTAATCATCGCGCAGGGACAGGTGCCCGGCGGTGAGAATCGGGCCGATGGCGCGGGGATCCGCGCCCGTCCGCAATTGTTCGGTAACCGCCAGCACCCGGGCGTTTTCGGTGACGACATGCCGGGCGCGGCGGCGCAGGATGGGATCGGCCAACCGGTCCAGCGCGTCGACCGAGCCGATATCGCGCAGATACGGAACGTCCAGTTCTTCCGCGGCGGCGGCACATTCGGCGCGCCGCAGCGCGTATTCGCCGTCCACCAGCCGATGCGGGCTGCCGGTATCGAAAACCAGCAGCTCCAGACCGAATCGCGGCAGGTCGAAGGGAATCTGCTCGGTCGCGCCGGTGCGCACGTCCAGGAACAGCACGTGCCCGGCTGTGCAGAGCATGGCCGCCGACTGGTCGAGCACACCGCTCGGTACGCCCACATAGACGTTCTCGGCCCGGCGCGCGATCTCGATGATCTCGGCCGCGGACACACTGGGCGCGAACAGGTCACGCAGGGCGATGGCCACCGAACACGACAGCGCCGCCGAGCTGGACAGGCCCGCGCCCATGGGCACGGTGCCGTCGAGCTCGAACTCCACGCCGGGAATCTCGTAGCCGCGCCGCTCGAATTCGCGGATCACGCCGAGCGGATAGTGCGCCCACCCGGGCAGCTCCTTCCATCCGGAAGCGCCCAGCGCGCACAGCGTCGCCTCGACCTCGTCACAGGGCGCCTGCCGAGATCGCAACCGCACCTTGCCGTCCGGCCGCACCGCAGCCGTGCAGGTCACACCCAGTGGCACGGCCATCGGGAGCACATATCCATCGTTGTAATCGGTGTGCTCACCGATGAGATTGACCCGCCCGGGGGCGAACCAGCGACCGGCTTTGGTATCCCCTGTCCGAAAGAGTCGTGCAGGCCGTTCGGTTCGATTCGCAGGGAGCATAGCGAGTCTCGCAAACAGCGATCCTGCGGGTTCGCTCAACTCCCCTACGAACGGCGGCATTTCGTGTCATGATCGACTCGGTTGCCCTGATCTCGACGGCGCGTTATCTGATTGGCAGCGTTCTTGCGTTGGCGTTCCTGTGACGGCGTTCTTCGATGGCGGCGCTTTTCTATGGCGGTGCTCTTCGATGACGGTGCTCTTCGATGACGGAGCTGTCGGGGCCGGGACCTATGCTCGTACAGCAATACTCGGTGCACGATCACCGGTGCCCGTCGAGCTCAGCTCGGTGAGCCGGCGGTCGTGTATTCGTGGTTGATGAGGTAGCGAAGAAGGCGGCACGGTCAGTGGGGACGGAGCGGACAAAGGGGGGGCGGGTGGATACAGACGTACAACCGGCCGGTCGGTCCTGGCGGCGGCGCAGAACCTGCTGGCGCAGCCTGTTGTTCGGCTGCGGCATACTGATCCTCGCGCTGCCGCTGGTCATCGACTCCCGCGCGCTGGCCTTGTTCACCCTCTTCGGGTCGGTCACCATCAGCCTGGTCATGATCGGCGCGGGCGTGCACCGCTACAAACCCCGCCATCCGCTGCCCTGGTATCTACTCTCCGCCTCGGCGGTGCAATTCACCATCGGCACCGTACTGCGCGATATCACCGACTGGCAGCGCCACCCCTTCGACGATCTGTTCACCCTCAGCGGCTACTGCTGTATCGGCGCCGCCGCCGTGCTCTGGCTGCGGCCGCGGCAGAACAGCACCGACCACGATCTACTGCTCGATTCCGGCCTCATCGGCCTGGGCGCGCTCCTGCTGTCCTGGACCTTCCTCATCTCACCGATTCTGCACAAGGCCCCGGGCCTGAACTTCACCACCGCCACCGCCGTCACCTACCCCGTCGCGGACGCGCTGCTGCTCACCGTGATCGCGCATTCGGTGGTGACCTCCGCCCGCTCGGAAACCTCGTTGCGACTGGTGTATCTGGCCATGCTGGTCATCCTGGCCGGTGATCTCGGCTATTCCCTCGAAACCGCGGGCTCGGCCGAACTGGGCCGCCAGATCCTGCTCATGCCACTGCAACTGGCCTACACGCTGATCGGCGCGGCGGCGCTGCATCCGAGCATGGTGGTGCTCGGCGGCCTGCGCGATATCCACGCGCACCGCTCCCGGCAGCGGGCCAGCATCATCGCCATTGTCATGATCGTGGCCGCGCTGGTGCCGGTGGTGGGCTCCAGCCTGGACCTGATGGACCGGATCGTGGTGTCCTCACTGTTCGCACTGCTATTGGGCGGGGTGCTCCTACGCTCCGAACGCGCCATCGAACGCAGCGCCCGCAGCGAACGGCGCGCGCAGTATCAGGCAGACCACGACATGCTCACCGGACTGCTGAACCGCGCCGCCCTGCTGCGGGCGCTGCATCGCAATCGGGACCGCTGGGATGATCAGCAACTGGCGCTGCTGTTCATCGATCTGGACGGCTTCAAGCGGGTCAACGACAACTACGGGCACGCCGTGGGCGATGAGCTCATCGCCAATGCCGCGGCCCGCATTCGCCGCATCATCCGCCGCGACGATGCGGCCGCCCGCTACGGCGGGGACGAATTCGTGGTGCTCGCCCCGCTGGGCCGCCAGCAGGCCCTGCTGCTGGCCGAACGGCTACTCGCGGCGCTGGGCGAACCCTTCGAACTCAGCGCCGCCGAGGTGCGCATTGCTGCCAGTATCGGAATCGCCTGCAGCGGACCGCGGGGCGCGGATACGACCGTCTATGAGCTTCTGCGCGAGGCGAATTCGGCTATGTACCATGCGAAGGAATATTCCCTGGGGTACGTTTTCCATGCCGATGTCAGGCATGGCCACCCGGAGTCCGGACCGCGCACGTGGCACCGGGAGTTCGCGGTCTGACGTCATAATCTCTGTCACCGCACGGATATTCGGGTAAATATGCAGTTCTCTGTGTCATCGCGTACCGCTGCCGCCACCATTGCTTGCGCGGCCGCATTCACTCTCGGGTCGGCCGGTACGGCCCTCGCCATTCCCCTGGAACCCGCCATCACCACCGATGTCACCGCGCCCGCGGGCACGGACGATATCGTCGGCGTGGGTGGTACCGGTTCGGCCTCGCTGTCCGCCGATCCGGGCTCGGCGCAGGCCGCGGTCACCGGCTCGTCCTCCGGTTCCGGCGGAACCGGTTCGGGTGGAAGCGGTTCCGGCGGCGGGGTGCCCGGCTCCGGCTCGGCCAGCCTCGGCAACAAGATTTCCCAGATGGGTCCCGCCATTGCCAATGGCATCGATCAGCTCATGCGCGCGCTGGGATTCCGTCCCGGCCCACTCCCGGCCTGCCCGGAGGGGCTGGAGCGCACCGGTGACGGAATCGCCTGCCGCTGAGCGAATCTAGGGTTCAGCCCGCCAAGTCGTCGAGTAGCCGACGGGCATTCTCGAGCTCCGCCTGGAGCTGCTCGACCTTGGCGCGCTGCTGTTCCCGCACCGAATCCAGAATCGAGTCCACCACCTCGGCGACCTCGGGGTGCAGGATCTTGGCGGCCTGCGAGACCGCCGAGCTCGGCACGGACAGGCCCTTGATGGTGCGCTTCTTGCCGTTCACCACATCGAGGGTCCACTCGCCGTCGGCGGTGCCGCTGAGCGTGACGGTGACCTCGGGCGCCTTGGGCTTGCGAGCCGCGGCGCCCGCGGCGGCGGCATTGCGCGCGGGGCGCGAGGCGCTCTTGGCCGCGGCCTTGTCGGGGCTCGCGGGCTCGGAAACGCTGGGCGCCTGAGGCGCCTCGGCTTTCGGCGCCGCCGCCGGAGCGGGCGGCGCGATCGGGACACTCGGCGGGGCGGTCACGGGCGACGGCATCGTCACTGTGGAGTCCTTCCTGGTTGCCGTTTTCTGTTTCGTCGCACCGGCCGCGTCTTTCCGGGCCGGTTTGGTCAAGGTCACCTCGGTGGGTCCGAACGACAGCACGTCCTTCGAACCGGTCGGCTTCACCTGCAGGAAATCGCCCTCGGACGGATCACCGAGCGAGATCACCTTGCCGGAACGGCCTTCCGGTACGCCGACCGCCGCCGCCGTGAACCACACCATCGGCGGTTTGCCCGCGTCGATTTCCGCGGCGATATGCCGAATCTCGGTCTCCGACAACGGCTGTGGCTTGGTGGTACGGGACGACATGGGGCTCTCCGAGCGGACGGTTGGACATCTGCGTGCACAGAGCATGCCCCATGGCACCGACAAATCCACATCCGGAGATTGCGCACCACCCTCGCCGCACAGGTCAGCGAACGCTCAGCCATTCGATTCGTGCGGCCCACGGAGCATGGCCGGCGGCTCCGATCGTAGGCCCACACCGCCACTCTCGCGCAACTTTCACAGTTGCTCCACCCCGCGCAGCACGCACTGCACGGTCTCCGGCCTGGTCACCGGATCGAGGCGAGTCTCGGTGGTGAAGCCCTGTGTCGCGCCCGGTGGTACCACCACTTCGGTGCTGGTGCGCTCCAGCACCGCCGATTCCGGCGTCAGGAAGCTCACCACGACCAGATAGCGATGTTCGACGGCGTCCCGATTGCTCACCACCCCGGCGGCCTGCCAGCCCGCCGAGGTGCCGCCACAGGCGGTGACGAAGGCGCTGCGCTGCATCTCCGGGGCCTCCGCGGCCTCGTACTCGGACACCGGGTCATCCGCGCGGGTACAGCCGGACAGCACGGCCGCGGCCGCGCAGGCGAGGGCCCCGCCGAGCACTACGACAAGCCTCAGGTAGGGGGCGATCACGAATCTCCCTTTCCACCGCGCACTTCCGCCCCCCGCAACACCGTTGCCATTCGTTAGCTGCGCGCAGAGTACCCCACCTTGACCGCGTGTCGTCACATGACACGACGCGCGTGTCGCGTGACACGCCGTTAGACGTCGACTTTCGATTGCCGGTACAGCTCCTCCAGAATGTGCGTCAGCTTGGTCTCGGTGTGCTTGATGGCAATGGCGACGAACGGCTCGATGGCCTTGCCCAGCGCCTTCCCCGCCAGCCCGCCGGGCAGCTGGTAGTGCACGTCCACGGTGACCGCGCCGCGCTCGGGCCCGAGAGACTCGAACTGCCAACGGGATTGATTGCTGAATCCGGACACCGACTCACTGGCGAACACCTGGTTCTCCACGTATTCGGTCAGCTTGACGGTGGCCTTCAGCACCACCCCCAGCTTCATCGCGCCCTCGTACAGCGCGCCGACCGTCCGATGCGGCACATCTCCGACGAGCGTGAAGCTCTGCAGGCCGTAGACGAAATCCGTCCAGTTCGCCATGTCCGCCATGTATTCGAACGCGAACTCGACCGGTACCGCCGCTTCCCCGCGGTGATGAATATGCACCATGGGCCGTCTCCATTTCCCCCGGCTGAAATTGACAGAACTGTACCAAGGCCAGTAATCGGCCGCAGCACAGCGAATCTCAGCGCACTCCCAGCGTTTCGAGCACGCGCCGGGCCTGATAGTCCGCCCCGAGCTGATTGGGATGGAAGGGCACCGCCGGGCCGATCGGGTTGCCGGAGAACGGGATCAGGCCCTCCACCCAGCGGGTGCCGACGGGCTGACAGGCGTCGTGCCCATGGCTGCCGCTGTAGGTGTCGACGAAGGTCGCGCCGGTGCGGGCGGCCGCGCGGGCCAGCATATGGTGCAGCTCTAGGAGTTTGGCGCCGAGCCATACGGCGTCGGCGTCGGAGATGGGAATCTCCGGATAGCAGCCGCCGTCGAGGTCGACGGCTTCGAAGTAGTCGAGCAGCAGGATGCGGGCGTTGGGTGCGCGGTCCCGGATGCCCTGCACGACGGCCACCACGCGCGATTCCGCGCTCGCGATATTGGCCGACATCTGATCGACGTCACCGGCCACCAGCTTGCTCAGGCAGGGGTTGACCGCCGGATCGACCGTGACGCAGTCCATGACGGTCTCGGCCAGGCCCGCGTCATTGCCGCCGATGCTGATGGTCACCAGATCGGTGGCGGGCGTGAGCCGGTCGAACTGCGGTGCGTTGCCGCGCTGTTCCGCGGTCATGTTCGCCGTGGTCGCGCCACCGCAGGAGGCATCGCGGAAGGTGGGCACGGCCAGTGCCGCCGCGACCTGGCGCGCGAAGTTCCCGGCGCTCTGGACGCAGTTCACCGGCGCGAACTCGGTGGTGATCTGCATGATGGTGGCATCGGCGGCCCACGAATCACCCAGTGCCACATACTCGGTGAACGCCGGGCCGGTGGCCGGTTCGGCGGGTGCGATCCCGGCAGGCAGGACCGCCGCCATGGCCACAGACATCAGTAGCGCAGGTGAAATTCTCATGTGGACCCTCCCCGGATTCGAGAACTGGTCTCGAGTCCAGTTCCGGGTGGTCAAGCTAACAGCCGTCCACCGGGCCGTCCACCGGAGCCCGGACAGGCTCCGCCTCACACCCGGTCCCCGGATTCGACGCGCTCGTAGCCGAGCAGCACATCGTGATACAGCTCGCCGTCGGACACCGTGACGCGGCTGAAGACCGGCGGGTAGCCGCGCGCCATGACCGTGTAGCGGCCCTCCGCCAGATCCGGCACCTGGTAGCGACCGGCGTCGTCGGTGCGGGTGATGGCGACCAGATCGCCGTCCTCGTCCAGGACGGTGATCTGGGCATCCGGAATCACCCGTCCCGCATCGGTGCACGCCGATCCGGCCAGCACTGCGCGCGGGGCCAATTCGATATCGTGGCGCAGCATTCCGCTGTCGGGCACGACCAGGGTGGTGGCGCACGGGCGCATGTGTTCCGCGACGGCCACCAGGGTGTAGGTGCCCGCCAGCACGCCGCGGCAGGAGTAGGCGCCGTCCGGCGTCGTGGTGGCGGCGGCGATCACATCGCCGTGCATATCGGTGAGGGTCACGGTGGCCTCCGGCAGCGGCATGCCGCGGACCGCCGAGCGCACCGTGCCCGTGATCTCCCCGGCGCCGGTCATGACGATATCCAGCTGATGCGGTCGCCTCCCGACGGTGATGGTGACGGCGCTGGGCTGATAGCCGCCCGCCGAGACGATGAGGACGTAGGTGCCCGAGCGGGGCGCGCCGATGATGTAGACGCCCTCGTCGTCGCCGATGGCGCGCGAAACCTGGCGTCCGCGTTGGTCGATGAGGGTGAGCACGGCATCGGCGACCGCATGCCCGTCCTCGCGGTGCACCCACCCGGCGATGGACAGGCCGCGCGGCGAGACCACGCGCAGGGCGTCGTCGGCGATCGGTTCCGGTTCCGGCTCCGGCTCCGGCTCCGGCTCGGGGTCGGGCTCCGGCTCGGGTTCGTAACCGATCTCCGGCGCCTCGGCCAGGACCGGCATCGGCATTTCCTGTAGCGGAAGCTCTTTCATGAACATGAGCACGATCGCCGCCAGCACGGCGACCGCGGCGGCCACGTAGAAGACCCCGCTCATGGCGTCGGTGAAGCCGATCAGGATGGGCGTCTGCAGGTGCGGTGGCAGCTCCCCGACAGCACCGGTATTGCTCTGGACCTGTGCGAGCTGGGTGGGCGAGAACTCCGGTGGCAGCGCGCCGCCGAAGGCGTCGATGATCCGGCCGGGCAACAGGTTGAACAGCACGGTCAGGAAGACCTCCACGCCCAGTGTGCCGCCCATCTGCCGGAAGAAGATGGCCGCGGCCGTCGAGACGCCCATATCCGTGTGCGGGCTCGCGTTCTGGGCGGCGATGATGAGCGTCTGCATGCAGCCGCCCAGGCCGAATCCGATGACGCCGCAGTACAACAGCGGCTGCCACATCGGGCTGTCGTACTCGACGAGGGCGAACAGCACCGACCCGGCGGCGATGACCAGCGAGCCCAGAATGGGCAGCACCTTGTACCGGCCGGTGAATTTGGTTACCAGCCCGGCCAATTGGGCCCCGATCATGATGCCCGCCACCAACGGCAGCATCATGAGCCCGGCCTTGGTGGGCGAATAGCCGCGCACCACTTGGAAATACAGCGGAACCAGGATGATCGCGCCGAACATGGCCACGCCGACAATGGTTCCGCCCAGGATCGCCATGCTGAAACTGCCGCTGCCGAACAGCCGCAGGGGAATCAGCGCCGCGTCCTTCATGAGGAATTCGGCGAGCAGGAACAGCACCAGCCCGGCCGCCGCGACGCCGTAGCAGATGATGGCGCGGTCGGACTGCCAGCCCCATTCGCGGCCCTGCTGGGCGACCAGCAGCAGCGGCACGGTGCCGATGGTGAAGGTGATGGCGCCCGGCCAGTCGGTGCGCTGCGGCTGCCGCTGGAAGGGGAAGTCCAGCACCTTGGCGACGACCAGGAAGGCGAGCAGGCCGATGGGCACATTGACGAGGAAGACCCAGCACCAACCCTCGAGTCCGACCAGTCGGTCTGCATTGGAGAAGAACCCGCCCAGCACCGGACCCAGCACCGTGGCAATGCCGAAGACCATCATGAAATAGCCCTGATAGCGCACTCTTTCGCGCGGCGGCACGATATCGCCGATAATCGTGAACGCCAGCGACATGAGCCCGCCCGCGCCGATGCCCTGAATGGCTCGGAAGACCGCGAGCTGCGTCATATCGGTGGCGAAGGTGCACGCGACCGACCCGATCACGAAGACCCCGATGGCAATGAGATAGCACGGTTTGCGCCCGTGGATATCGGCCAGCTTCCCGTATAGCGGGGTGGATATGGTCGCGGTGATGAGGTACGCCGTGGCCGCCCACGCCTGATCGTCGAATCCGTGCAGGCTGTTGGCGATCCGCACGATCGCCACGCTCACGATGTTCTGATCCAGGGCCGCCAGGAATACCCCGAGTAGCAGGCCCGACAAGATGATCATGATTTGCCGGTGCGACAACACATTTCCGGCCTCGTCGAAAGGCGAAGCGGCAGACGGCGCAGATGTGGTGGCATTCGTCATGTTTGGGGCCCTTGTCGGATTTCGGCTGTCCGGACACGCGGTGCTACTCGAAAAACCCTCACCATGAAGCAATTCGGGCAGCTTACCCGTGCCGATCAGGACCCCTGACAGCACATCCCCGTTTGTGGCGGTTACCCCTCCACTTGCGCGTACAGCGGAATACCGGTGTGGAAGAACCGGATGAGCTGGCCGATGCGGACACAATGGTCGGTGCAGCGGCCGTAGTGGTGCACGAGCATGGCGATATCGGTGGCCATGGCCGAACCATGTGTCCAGTCCGGATCGGCCACGGCGTCGGAGACCTGGGCGCGCAGGCGATCCACGGCCGTGTCCCGAGGTATCAGCACCTTGTCGCGCGGAGGATTCTGCGCGGCAATCACTTTCACCACATCGTCGGTCAAATCGGCTATGGCGGTCGATATCCCGTCGAGTTGCTCGATGACGTGCTGCGGCGCAACCGGTTCCGGGTACCGGCGCACGACGATATCGGCAATCCGGCTGAGCGAGGTGCCAATGTCCAGCAAGTCGTCGGCAATCTGGATGGCGGTCACCACGTGCCGGAGATCACGGGCCACCGGAGCCTCGAGTGCGAGCAGGATCACCGAGCGGTCCTCGCACTTGGCGTGCTCGACCTGCACCTGTTCCTCGAGCGCGAACACCTCGTAGGCGGCGGTGAGATCACTGCCCACCAAGGCCGCCGCAGCGCGCTCGGCCGCCTCATGGGTCAACCGCGCCATATGTGCCAGCTCATCGGTCAACGCCATGAGCTCGATGGAGAATTTCGTCCGCACCCGCATATCTTGTCCGCCCGACACCACACCTGCACAATATCGCGGCAAAACCTTTATCCCTGAATGCTTCTCGGCCTGTCCGCGTGAAATTAACCGACCGCCCAGCCTGATGAACAATTCGGAACAAAAGACCGACCGGTGCGTCGATTACGGGCAAACTCCCGGCGGTGGCGCAGACTGACCCCGTGGCCCCCGACAACCCGGCACCCGAGCAGAGCCCGGCGAGCACCTCCGCCAGCGGCCGCATGCCGTCCTGGCTGCCGCGCGCCATGATCCTGGCGCTGGTCCTGATCGGCGTCTTCGAGGTCGCGAACTGGGCGGCCTACCGGCTCATCGATATCGGCATCATTCTCACGGTGGCCTTCTTCATCTCACTGGCCATGGAACCCGCGGTGGACGCGCTGGCCGCGCGGGGCATGCACCGCGGTCTCGCCGTCGCCGCCGTCTTCATCATCGTGTTCGTCTGCACGGTCGGATTCATCGCCACGCTGGGCGTGCTCGCGGTGGAGACGGTCGGCAATATCGCCGCCGAACTCCCCCGGCTGCTCGACGAGCTCATCGTGTGGGTCAACAACACCTTCCACCAGGATTTCACCGTGCACCAGCTGCGCGATCGGCTGTTCAAGGACTCCGATGTGGTCACCGAATACGCCGAACGCGCCGCCGACAATGCCTGGGGCCTGTCCAGCAGTGTGCTCGGCGGGCTGGCGCGGGTGCTGACCATCGCGCTGTTCAGCGTCTACATGACCGCCGACAGGCCGAAGCTGCGGCGCTCGCTGTGCTCGCTGCTGCCGCCCGCCAAACAGGGCGCGGTCCTGCACGCCTGGGATCTGGCCATCGATAAGACCGGCGGCTATCTGTACTCCCGGGCGCTGCTGGCGGTCATCTCCGCCATTGCGCACGGCGCGTTCCTGGCGCTGCTGGGCATACCCAATGCGCTAGACCTGGGCATCTGGTTCGGCGTGGTCGCCTCGTTCGTGCCGACGGTGGGCACCTATATCGCGGGCATTCTGCCGATTCTGGTGGCGCTCACCGTCGATCCCCTCGACGCGGTGTGGATCCTGATCTTCGTGGTGGTGTACCAGTGGATTCAGGACTATGTGCTGCAACCGCGCATTACCGCGCGCACCGTGGACGTGAATCCGGCGGTGGCGCTGCTCGCCGTCATGATCGGCGCGGCGCTGCTTGGCGCGGTCGGCGCGGTGCTCGCCATTCCGGCCACCGCCACGCTGCAGGCCTTCCTCGGCGAGTACGTCAGGCGCTACGAGGTGACCGAGGATCCGCGCATCGACCGGCGCGATCGAAAGAACAAGGGCGAGGCCGAGACCGAGGCCGAGAGCCCGCCCGCCGCCCCCGGTTCTTGACCATGTCCCGGGTGCGGCGCAAGGTGGTGCGATGGGCACCGAAGAGGTTCGCGACGGCGTCAAGCTCACCAGTCTGGACTCACCGCTGTTCGACGGGGCCGACGCCACCAAACGGGATCTGATCGGCTACTTCGAGGCGGTGGGCGATCGGCTGGTGCGGAATCTGCGGGGGCGGCCGCTGTCGGTCATCCGGGTGCGGCCCGGGCAGGAGCCGTTCATGCAGAAGAATCTGCCCAAGTACACCCCGGACTGGGTGCCGCGGGTGACCATCTGGGCCGACAGCTCCAAACGCGAAGTGACCTACGCGGTCTGCGATGACGTGCGCACGCTGCTGTGGTTCGGGAATCAGCGGGCCATCGAGTACCACACCTGGCTGCTGCGGGGCGATTACGAATCGGGGCCGACGCATCTGGTGCTCGATCTCGATCCGCCGCCCGGGGAGAACTTTCGGGCGGCGGTGCGCGCGGCCGAACTGGTGCGGGCGGCGCTGGCGGACGACGGGCTGGCGGGGGCGGTGAAAACCAGTGGGGCCAAGGGTGTTCACGTATTCGTGCCGGTCGAGCCCGGAATTTCGATGGAGGACGCGGCGGCGGCCAACCGGGCCATCGCGGTGCGCGCCGAACGGCTCGATCCCGCACTCGCCACCACCGCGTTCATCCGCGAGGATCGCGGCGGCAAGGTGTTCATCGACTCCACCCGGGCGGGCGGGGCGACCGTGGTCGCGGCGTACAGTCCGCGCATCCGGCCGGGCGCCCCGGCGTCGTTTCCGGTCGGCTGGGCCGATCTGGCGGCGGCCGCGCCCGGTGATTTCACCATTCGCAATGCCGCGAAACTACTCGGCGACCGCGACCCGTGGGCGGAGGAAATGCCCGCGCCGCAACGACTTCCCGAGGATCTGCTGGCCGAGGGCCACACCATTCCGGTGGCCCGGGTCCAGGCCATGCACGAGGGCAAGCGCCGGGCCCGGGCCAAACGCCAGGGCTGAACCGGATTACGCGAGAGCGTGGCCGGAATCAGGCGGGCGTGGGTTCCTTCACCGCCGCCTTGGCCTTGGCGGTGCCCAGAATGGAGCCGATGATGACCAGCGGGAAGCCGATGGCCATACCGGCGGTGAGCGGTTCACCCAGCAGCGAGACGCCCACCGCGAGCGCGACCGCCGGATTGATGTAGGTGATCACCGTGGCGCGCGCGGCGCCGACCTCGCCGATGAGCGCGAAGAACACCACGAAGGCCAGTGCGGTGCAGATGAGCCCGAGCCCGACCACCGACCAGGTGGCATCCGCCGGAAGGTGCGCCGGGGTGCGGAAGACCGCGAACGGCAGATAGATCGCGGTCGCGATGACCAGTGAGGCTGTCACCACGCCGATGGGCGGCAGGTCCGACAATTTGCGATCGATGATGATCGCCCCGATCGCGTACCCCACCACGGTCACGCCGATGGCGGCGAGCGCCCAGACGTTCGAGGTGTCGATATCCAGCCCCACCAGCGCCGCCACCCCCGCGAACCCGACGAACAGGCCGATGATCCGGCGGGTGTCCAAGCGCTCGTGCCCGATCCGCGTCACGATGACCATGGCCACCAGCGGCACCGCCGCGATCAACAGCCCGACCGTCGAACTGTTCAGCCTCGTCTCGGCCATGCCGATCATGAGCCACGGCACGGTGATCTCCACCAGCGTGTACACCAGCACCCACCGCCAATGCCGCAGCGCCACCGTGAAAACCTTGGTGTACAGCGCAATCGGCAACAACACCAGCGCCCCGAGCAGAGTCCGCCCGAACGCCACGAACAACGGATCGAAATCCTCCACCGCCACACGAATCATCGCGTACGGCACACCCCAGATAACCCCCATCGCCAGGAACAGCGCCCACCCGCGCCTACTCATCCCCGCACCCCGCCGTCCCGCCACACATATCCCGATCTCCCGGGAGCGTATGTCACACCTGTGACACCCCGCCCCCCGCCGCCTCGAGCCACCCCGGCGCAGTAGCGCCACTGTCACCCCGACGCCGCACCGAAGCCACCGAATCCACCAGGTCGAACCCGATGCGGCGGTGCGCCATTCCCGCCTGGCAGCATGGGCACTCGTGCGAGTACTGGTCACCGGCGCGGGCGGCTATCTCGGCCGCGCGGTCGTCACCGCCCTGGCCGCGGCGGGTCACACCCCGATCGCCATGGCGCACAATCGCTCCGGGCCGATTCCCGGCTCAGCCGAAACCCGTGCGGCCGATCTCCTCGACACCGGGACTCTCCGCCACGCCCTCACCGGTGTCGACGCCGTGTGCCACCTGGCGGGTCTGACCCGGGTCCGCGAATCGCTTACCGATCCACTGCGCTACTTCGAGGTCAACGCCACCGGCACCCTGCGCCTCCTCTCCGCAATGGCCGAGGCGAGCGTGCGGCGCCTGGTCTTCGCCTCCACCTGCGCCATCTACGGCACCCCCGATCGCCAACCGATGACCGAAGACCTCCCCGACGCCCCGCCCCTACGCCAGCAGCAAACTGGCCGCCGAGCTCGCCATCGCGGCCCAGGCCCGCACCGGCGCGCTGTCCGCGACGATCCTGCGCCTACCCAATATCGCGAGCGGCGACGACCCGGACCCCACCCGTCTGATCCCCCGCACCCTCACCGCCGCCGCCAACGGCACCACCCTCGAAGTCAACGGTGACGGCACCGCGGTCCGCGACTACCTCCACGTCACCGACGCCGCCACCGCCTTCCCCGCCTGCCTCGATCACACCCCGTCCCCCGGCGCCGCAACCCGCTTCAATCTCGGAACAGGGTGCGGCACAAGCATTCTGGACATCGTCGCCGCAGTCGAACACGTAACCGGTCGCCCAGTCCCCCTGCGCCACAAGCCCGCCGCCCCCGAACCCGCCGCCCTGATCAGCGGCCCCACCCGCATCACCACCGAAACCGGTTGGACCCCACAGCACCCGCCATCGAATCCATCATCCGCGACACCTGGCACCGGATGCTCCCCCACTAGCTCACCCAGCGTCCACACCCTTTCGGCCCGGTACACACCCGATATCGGCCGCCAAAAGGTGGTGTGAACCGGGTGGAAAGGGTGTGAACCCTCACGCACCCAGGAGTGACAGGCGCACCTCGCGGTCGGGATTGTCTACGTTGAGATCGACCAGGGCGATCGACTGCCAGGTGCCGAGTGCCAGGGCGCCGTCGAGGACCGGCACGGTGGCATAGGGCGGAATCAGGGCGGGCATGACGTGGGATCGGCCGTGGCCGCGCGAGCCGTGCGCGTGTCGCCAGCGATCGTCGGGGGGCAGCAGATCGCGCAGTGCGGCAAGCAAGTCGTCGTCACTGCCCGCACCGAGTTCGATGATCGCGATCCCGGCCGTGGCGTGCGGCACGAAGACGTGCAGCAACCCGTCGCCGCCCACCTCCCGCGCGAAGGCCGCGCACTCCCGCGTGAGGTCGTACACAACCTCGGTCCGACCCGTGGTCACCCGCAACACCGTGCTCTTCATACCCGCCATGATCGGCCATCGGCCTTCCGGCGAGCGACTGCGCGGTCAGCCGCGCGTTGCGCGGCGGGCGGTGCCGCGATGCGCTGGGACGGTGGCAGGGTCTTCCGGCCAGGCGTGTTTGGGGTAGCGGCCGCGGAGGTCGGCGCGGACCTGGGGCCAGCCGGTGCGCCAGAAGGAGGCGAGGTCACCGGTGACGGCTATCGGACGTTGGGCTGGGGAGAGCAGGTGCAGGAGGATGGGGATTTTGCCGTCGGCCAGGGCGGGGGTGTCGGACCAGCCGAAGACTTCCTGGACCTTGACCGCGAGTACCGGGCGCTCGGCCGTGTAGTCGACGCGAATCTTGCTGCCGGAGGGGACTTCCAGGCGTTCGGGGGCCAGTTCTTCGAGGCGGGCGGCCTCGGGCCAGGGCAGCAGGCGGCGGAGGGCTTGACCGGCGTCGACGCGCTCCAGGTCGGCTCGTCTTCTGGCGGTGGCCAATTCGGGGCCGAGCCAGGCGTCGAGGTCGGCGAGCAGAGCCTCGTCTCCGACGGCGGGCCAGGGCGCGCCGAGATTGCGGTGCAGGAAATCGAGGCGCTGCCGGAGCGCGGTGGCGTCGGCATCCCAGCGCAGCAGACCGAGGCCCGTCGAGGCCAGGCCGGTGCGCAGGGCGGCGGCGATCCGCTCCGGTTCCGGGTCACGTAAAGGCTTCTCCGACAGCACGATCGAGCCGAGGCGCTCGACCCGGCGGGCCACCACATCCCCGTTGACCCAATCGACCTCGTCGGCGGTGGCCAGCAGGGCGGGGCGGCACGGCGAGCCAGTTCGAGATCGGCATTGGCGGCCAAGCGGATTCGGCCCTCGGCGCGCCCCGGATCACGCGTCGCGACCGCCACAGCCAGCCATTCCGAATCGGCCAGGCCGAATCCGGGCGGCAACGTCACCGCGGTACCTCCAGCCATGAGATAACTCGCCGATCCCGGTGCGCGCCGACGAGCAATCCGTTCCGGATGTGCCAGCGCCACAACGAAAGCCGGATCGTCATCCCATGTAGTGCCGACGCCTGGCGGAGTATCGGTGCTCGGCGGAATTCCCCTGTCCCGCGACGTGGCCGTCGTGGTCGGTGTAGTGCCGACTCCCGGCGGAGCAGTGTCGACCAGGCGGGTGAGGCGGTCCGCTTCTCGCTTCCAGCGCGGGGGGGGCGTTCGCGGCGCAGGGTGCGGATGGCGGCGACGACATCGACTCCGGGGGCGAGGGTGTCGTCGTCGAGGAGGGCTACCACCTCCGCGGCTGTTCTCGGGCCGACCACGGTCGCGCCGTCGAGTAGGGCTCGGGCGAGTCGGGGGTGCAGGCCCAGGGCGGCCATTTGTCTGCCGCGGCGGGTGACGGCGCCGTCTTCGGAGATGGCGCCCAGGGCGCGGAGTACTTCCCGGGCCGCGGCCAGCGCACCGGCGGGCGGGGCGTCCCACCAGGTGAGGCCCTCGCCGTCGGGGGTGCCCCAGCAGGCGAGTTCGAGTTCCAGGCGGGTCAGGTCCGCGGTGCGGATCTCCGGGTCGGGGTAGGCGGGAAGGGTGGCGTGCTCGTATTCCGGCCAGCAGCGCCACACTCGGCCCGGCGCTTCGCGACCGGCGCGACCGGCGCGCTGGTCGGCGACGGCGGACGAGACCCGGACCGTCGCCAGGCCGGAGAGACCGCGGCGGTGGTCGGTGCGCGGGATTCGGGCCAGGCCGGAGTCGACCACCGCGCGGACGCCCGGGACCGTGAGGCTGGATTCGGCTACGGCGGTGGACAATACGACGCGACGGCGGGCGCCCGCAGCCAGGGCGGTGTCCTGTGCCGCGGCCGAGAGACGGCCGTGCAGCGGCAGCACGTCCACGTCGCGGAGATCCGAAAGCTGTTGCGCGGTAAGGCGAATCTCCGCCGCGCCCGGGAGGAACACCAGGACGTCACCGTCGCCGCCGTGCAGTGCGGCCCGGACCGCGCGGGCGACATGCGCCTCGGTTCGCTCGGCTTTGATCGGGGCGAGATAGTTGATGTCGACCGGGTAGGCACGGCCTTCGACGGTCGACACCGGTGCGGGACCACCATCGCCGAGCAGGTCCGCCAACCGTTCGGCCGCCACCGTGGCGGAGGTGGCGAGCACTCGCAGATCCGGTCGCAGCCCACCCCGCGCGTCCAGCAGCAGGGCGAGCAGCAAGTCGGCATCCAGATGCCGTTCATGACACTCGTCGAGCACCACCACATCGACCCCGGCCAATTCCGGATCACCCTGCAACCGCCGCACCAGCAGCCCCGAGGTGACCACCTCGATCCGCGTGCACGCACTCACCCGCCGATCCCCGCGCACCGCATAGCCCACGGTCTCCCCGACCCGCTCACCGAGCAGCGCGGCCATCCGCGCGGCCGCCGCGCGAGCAGCCAACCGCCGCGGCTCGGCCACCACCACCCGCCCATTCGTCGCGGCAGCCAAGGCCAGCGGAACGAGGGTCGTCTTCCCGGTCCCCGGCGGCGCGACCAGCACCGCGGTACCGTTCGCGGCCAGCGTCTGGCACACCTCATCGAGGGCGGCGCGCACCGGGAGATCGGGCAGTTCAGGCAGTTTCATTGCCGCCCAGTTTGCCGCTCCCCCCGGCGAGCCGTGAATCGGGGAGTGGAACGCCGTCGACCGGGAACTGGTGGCGGGGGCTTCTCGCGAAATGCCGCCACCAGTTCCCGGTCGACGTTGCTTCAGATTGGACTCGGCGGCGGGGGCCGGATCGGCGTCCGGCGGTCGAAGACCTGCGGGCGGGCGATTCGCAGGGCGGTGGCGATCGCGCCGAGCAGGACCGCGTCGTCACCCAATGCGCTGGAGGCGACGGAGGGTCGCAGCGGGGTCGAGCGTTCCAGGGCCGCGCGCACCGGCTCCAGCAGCAGATCGGCGCTGCGCCCCAGGCCGCCGCCCAGCACGATCAGATCCGGATCGAGGACGGCCGTCACGGCCGCCACCACCAGCGCCACTCGATCCCCCTCTTGACGCACCACCTCCGCGGCGATGGGATCGCCCTCGCGCGCCCGGTCGAAGATGCCCTTGGCGGTGAGTCTGCCCGCCATGCCGCGATCGCGGGCGGCGCGTACGACCGCGTCGGCGGAGACCGCCTCCTCGAGCGCGCCGCGCCGCGAGGGCTCCGGTGCGCCGAAGGTGGCGGGCAGGAAGCCCACTTCACCGGCCGCGCCGTGCGCACCGGTGAAAAGCTCACCCTGAGAGACGATTCCGACGCCCAGGCCGGTGCCGATGAGCACATAGACGAACAGGCGGCTGCCGCGGCCGACCCCGAAGGCGTACTCGCCCAGGGCGGCGAGATTGGCATCGTTGTGCACCGACAACTCCAGGCCGCCGAGCCGCTGCCGAATATGGTCGAGCAGCCCGGTGCGACCCCAGCCGGGCAGGTTCACCGCGAAATGCACCCGCCCGTCCTCGGGATCGAAGACGCCCGGACTGCCCAGCGCCGCGTGCACCACCCGGTCGATCGGAATCCCGGCGTCGGCCAGCACCCGCGCCGTATCGGCGGCGATATCCGCGACGGCCGTGGCGGTGCGCGCCTTGTTGGCGATATCGTTGCGCGCCAGGATCTTTCCCGACAGATCCGCAACGGCCACCCGCAGGCGGGCCCGGCCGATATCGACGCCGAGCGCGTATCCGGCGGTCGGGTCCGGCTCGTACAGCACCGCCGTGCGCCCGCGCTCGGGCACGATGGTCCCCACCTCACGCACCAGGCCGTGCTGTTGCAGGGCGGCAAGGGCACTGGACACGGTCGGCTTGGAAAGTCCGGTATCCCGGGCCAATTGGGCCCGGCTGGCGGGTCCGGCGGTGCGCAGCTGTTCCAGCAGCAGCCATTCGTTATTGCTGCGCAGGCGTTGCCGATTCCAGGTGGGTTCGTCCATCGCCTTCCGTTCTCGGGTGGGTGCTGCCGCCAACTCTAGGCAGTCGGATTCCGCCGATCGCTTGACGGACATAGTAAAGGAATTTAACTTAACTAAACCACCTCGTGCCCCGCATGCCCGCTCCACCCGGAGGCTGCCATGTCCGGCGCTCAACCCCTTCCCCCGAGTACGCAACTCCCGCGCAAGATCGGCCCGTTCCAGGCCACCGCCATCAATATGAGCCAGATGGTCGGCATCGGGCCCTTCGTCACCATTCCGCTCATGATCGCGGCCTTCGGCGGGCCGCACGCCACCATCGGATTCCTCGCCGGGGCGGTGCTGGCCCTGGCCGACGGCCTCATCTGGGCCGAGCTCGGCGCCGGGCTACCCGGCGCGGGCGGCACCTACATCTATCTGCGCGAGGCGTTCCAGTACCGCACCGGACGGCTCATGCCATTCCTGTTCGTCTGGACCGCAATGCTTTTCATTCCGCTCATCATGTCGACCGGAGTGCAGGGGCTGGTGCAGTACCTGGGCTATCTGTGGCCGAATATGACACGCGGACAAGGAGATATCGTCGGCGTGGCGGTGGTCGCGCTCATCGTGGTGCTGCTGTGGCGGCGGGTGGAGAGCATCGGCAAGCTGGCGGTCGTCATGTGGTCGGTCATGATCGTGTCGGTGACCGCCGTCATCCTGGCCGCCTTCACCAGCTTCGACGCCGATATGGCATTCACCTGGCCGGAGGGCGCTTTAGATATCGGGACCGGCGCGTTCTGGCTGGGCTTCGCCTCCGGTCTGACCATCGGCATCTACGACTATCTTGGCTACAACACCGCCGCCTATCTGGGCGGTGCGGTCTGCAATCCGGGGCGGGTGCTGCCGCGCGCCATCGTGACCTCGATTCTGGCGGTCATGGCGGTGTACCTGCTCATGCAAACCGGTGTGCTGGGCGTGATTCCATCGCAGGACATGCTCGACCCGGACAATATCGCCGCCAGCTCGGTGGCCTCGGCGGTGCTCGAAAGCACCTGGGGCGCCACGGCGGCCAAGATCGTGACGGTGCTCATCCTGATCACCGCGTTCGCCTCCGTGCTGGCCGGATTGCTCGGCGGCTCGCGGGTTCCGCTCAATGCCGCCAAGGACGGGGTGTTCTTCAAGTCGTTCGCGCGGCTGCATCCGCGGCATCAGTTCCCGATGCTGGGCCTGGCCGCCATGGGCGCGGTCACCGCGGCCGGGTTCCTGCTGGCCCGGCACATCGGCACCGATGCCGCGCATCCGCCACTGGCCGTGCTGATTTCGCTGCTGACCACGGTCATGGTGATCGTGCAGGCCTTCGCCCAGATCGCGGCGATGACCGTGCTGCGGCGTCGGCAGCCCGATCTGCCGCGGCCGTACCGGATGTTCCTGTATCCGCTGCCCAGTATTGTGGCCGCGGTCGGCTGGCTGATCATCTACGGCTATGCCGACAAGGCGAATCCCGGTGTGCACCCGATCGAATGGTCGCTGGCATGGGTCGGGCTCGGCATTGTGGCCTTCCTGATCTGGGCGCGCTTCGAGAAGGTGTGGCCGTTCGGGCCCAAGGAGATTCACGAGGAGTACCGGCAGCCGGTCCCGGAGCCGCTCACCTGATCCGGAAGCGGTTGCGGTATTCGGTCGGCGTGATGTCGAGCTGACGGCGGAAGGCCCGGGTGAGGGTGTCGGTCGTACCGAAACCGCTTGCGGCGGAGATACGTTCGAGCGTGTCGTCGGTGGTCTCCAGCCGATTGCGCGCCACCTCGACCCGGGCCGCTTCGATATAGGCGGCCGGGGTCGTGCCGAGTTCGGTCTTGAAGATGCGGGCCAGTTGCCGCTCGCTCACATGGGCGCTGGCCGCGAGATCGGCGACGGTGAGCGGTGCGGCGATATTGCGCATGATGTGGTGACGCAGCTCGTCCATGCGCCGCGTGGTCGACACCGGTTCCAGCGAAACGCTGAATTGGCTTTGGCCACTGGGCCTTTTGAGGTAGACGACGAGCTGGCGGGCCACGCGCAGGGCGGCCGCGTCGCCGAAATCGTCGGCGACGAGCGCCAGCATGAGATCGAGCACGGCGCTGATTCCCGCGCCGGTCCACACGTCGCCGTCACGAATGAAGATGGGGTCGGCGTCCACCTCGACGGCGGGATGGTCGCCCGCCAACTGCCGCGCCGTCGACCAGTGGGTGGTGGCGCGCTTACCGTCCAGCAGTCCCGCCGCCGCGAGCGTATGGGCACCCACGCACACCGAGGCGACGCGGCGCGCGGTGGCGGACAGCCGCCGCACCCAGTCGACCACCACGGGATCGGTGACCGCACGCACCCGGCGCTGCTCGTCGACCTCGACCGCGCCGGGCACCACAAGGGTGTCGATACCGCGCGCGGCCATCTCCTCGAAAGTCGCATCCGGCAGGACGCGAACCCCGGCCGAGGTGGTCACCGGATCCATGGTCCGCGCCGCCAGCACCACGCGATAGCCGGTCGGCTCGTCCATTTCACGTTCCAGCAGCGAGAACACCTCGGGCGGGCCCGCGACGTCCAGGCTGTCCACTCGATCGAAGAGCACGACGACCACGAGCCGTTCGATCACGCCCACCGCGCCTCCGTATCGCCGGGATGTCCGAATCTGCATGCTATATGACATTTCCGACACGGCTGGCGGACCATAGCGTGGAGAACATGACAACGAAGACCTTGCGCGAGCTCAGCGAATTCGATCAGACCCCGGCGGCTCTGGCCGATGCGACGCTGATCTTGATCGACTACCAGAACACCTACACCCGCGGCGTGATGGAGCTGACCGGGTGGGAACACGCTCTCGATGCCGCCGCCGAGCTGCTCGCCGCGGCGCGCGCCGCCGGGACGAAGATCATCCACGTGCAGAACGACGGTGGGGCCGGGACCCCGTACGACATCACCGCCGAGATCGGGCAGATCCACCCGCGCGTGGCCCCGATCGAGGGCGAACCGGTCGTAATCAAAACCGTCCCCAATGGTTTCGTGAATACCGACCTCGCCGAGCGCGTCGACGAGGCGGGCAACAAGAACGTGATCATCGCCGGATTCATGACCCACATGTGCGTGCTGTTCACCAGCGAGGGAGCGTTCCTGCGCGGCAACCGGCCGACGGTGGTCGCGGACGCCTCCGCGACCCGTCCGCTGCGCTCGGCCGTCGCCGAGGTCTCCGCCGGACAACTGCACGACAGCGCCCTCGCGACGATCGCCGACCTCTACGGCGTCGTCGTCCCGTCCGCCGCCGCGCTGAACTAGACGTCCGCGGTTTCGGCCCAATCGGCGATCGAATGGAGGATGTCGCCGAGCTGGCGGCCCTTCTCGGTGAGGGTGTATTCGACACGCGGCGGCTTGTCCGGATACACCTCCCGCACCACCAGATTGTGCTGTTCGAGGGAGCGCAGCCGTTCCGCCAGGGTCTTCGGACTGATCCCCGGCAGCGCGCGCTGCAACTCCCTGTACCGCTTGGTTCCGGTGTGCAGGTGATAGACGACCAACGGCGTCCAGCGACTGCCGACCAGGTCGAGGGTCCGTGTCACCGAATCCGCTTTCCCTCGTCACCGGCCCAACCCCGCTCACCGGCCACGACATTGCCGCCGCGTTCACCACCGCCACCGGCCGCGACGTCCACTGGACCCCCATCACCCCGGCCGCCTACGGCGAACTACTCACCCCCGTGATCGGGGCCCCCTCCGCCGCGGCCATTGCCGCCATGTACGACCAGCAGGCCACCACCCCTCCCCCGGCCCCACCGGCCGAGCTCCTCCATCCCGGCAAGACCACCATCGCCGAATGGGCACAGCGGCAGAACTGGCACTAGCCGTCCACGCGGCAGCTCTCAGGCGGCGGCTGCGGCCTTGACGGCGCGGGCGACTTCGCGGCGCAGGTCCAGGAATTCGCTCGAGGCGCGGAGGTCGTCGGGATCCACTCCGGCCCTGGGTAATTCGACGGGGAGGTCGAGGGCGATGCGGCCCGGGCGCTGGGTCAGGACCACAATTCGAGAGCCGAGGAAGGCGGCTTCCTCGGCGCTGTGGGTGACGAAGACGCTGGTTCGGCCCGATTCGGCGCTGACCTGGCGCAGGTCGTCTTGCAGGCGCTCCCGGGTGAGGGCGTCGAGCGCGGCGAAAGGTTCGTCGAGCAGGAGCAGGGAGGTTTCGGCGGCCAGGGCGCGCGCTATGGCCACGCGTTGTTGCTGGCCGCCGGAGATCTCCCAGATGCGGCGGGCCGCGGTGCCCTCCAGGCCGACTCTGGCGAGCAGTTCGGCGCGGCGGTCGGGGCGCTGATCCCGGGGAACGCCCGCGTATTTCAGGGCCAGGTCGATATTGCCGCCTACGGTCTGCCAGGGGAACAGGCGGGGCTGTTGGAAGACCACGCCCGCGGTATCACCGGGGCGGGGTGCGGCGCCGGATATCTCGATGCTGCCCTCGGTGGCGGATTCGAATCCGGCGATCAGGCGGAGCAAGGTGCTCTTGCCGCAGCCGGAGGCGCCTACGAGGACCAGGAACTCACCCGGCGGCACTTCGAGATCCAGTGGACCCAGGGCGGTCACGGCGGCAGCGCCGCGCCCGTAGCGGTGCGAAACATCGTGCAGCCGAATGCTTCCGGCGCGGCTGGCGGGTTTCGCGCCGAGCTCACTGGTCAAGGACACCGGGCAGGCCCTTCACGTAGATGGCGTCCTGGAAGGTCTGTGCGGGTGGGGCGGCGTCGATCTGCTGCTGCGCGGCCAGGAATTCGGCGGCGCTGCGCAAGTTGGCGGCGATATTGCCGACGGAACCTTCGCTGCCGAGCCAATCGGACGATGTCAGTTGGGTTTTCGTGAGGAATACGCCCTGCTTCAGTTGCTGGGCGGCCACATCGGGGGTGATGCCGATTTCGGCCGCGACAGCCTTGGCAGCCGCATCGGGGGTGTTGTGGATGATGTCGAGGGCGCGCGCTTGAATCCGGCGCCAGGTGTCGACCACCTCCGGATGGTCCTGCGCGAACCGCTTGGACACCACGCCCAGATCGAGCGTCGGCTTACCGGCGGTGGCGAGCTCCCGGCTGGTGATCAGCGTCTTGCCGGTGGCGCGCAACTGGTCCAGGGTGGGCAGCCAGGTGTAGACGGCATCGACGTCGCCGCGCTCCCAGGCCGCCAGGGAGGCCTGCGGTTGCAGATCGACGAGCTGAACGTCAGTGGCGCGCAACCCGTTCCGATCCAAGGCGGCAAGCAGGCTGTAGTGCGCGGTCGAGGCGAAGGCCGTGGCCACGCGCTTACCGCGCAGCCCGGCAATGGAGTCGATGCCGGTGCCATTGCGCGCCACCAGCGCCAGCCGCAGCGGCCCCGCCCAGCCCTTCTGATGGATGACCTCCCCGGCCACCACCGCCAGAATCATCAGCGCGGCTTCCACTCCCGGAAACACGTACTGGATCGTCAGCGTGAGCCAGAGGAAGACGAAAACGGGAATCGGCCCGCTCTTGCCGCGCGCATAGAGCACCGCCGAGGCCCACGCGTGCAGCAGCCACGTGGTCCCGGTCTGCGAGGTGAACCAGCTCGCCTGATCGAAGAACAGGAACCAGCCGCTCAGCGGAAACGCCACGCCCGCAACCGCTCCGAATGCCGGTTTCGCACCGTATGCGAGGCAGATCCGATACACCCCGAGCCCGGCGATCATCGAGAAGACCAGCTTCACGACGGTGGCGTAGACGGCCAGATCGTCCACCGACGGCGCGATCAGATAGACCAGCAGCTGCGGCGGATTCAGCAGCGCCGCCTCTTCGAGCGAGTAGTTGCCCGCCATCCACTCCCACGGCACCAGCGCCGGGAATCGCCCCTCGCGCAACTCCGTCCCGAGCAGCACCCACATCGGCGCGTACTGCGCCTCGGTGTCATCGGTGTAGAAGTGCCGAGCGTCGGCCAGCAGCACCGCCAGATATCCGGCGACGACTCCGAGCGCGGTGACCGCCCCCCACACGCGTATGTCTCTTCGCGATTCGATCTCCGCGCTAGTCCTCACGAAGACCGGAGGCTAGGGCAGTCTCATGAACGTGGCAAGGGGCCCTGATGGACACATGAGCGACGCGCCGCCGACCATGACGTGAACATGATCGTTCGAATGCCGGTGGCGGGCGGTGCGATCAGCGCGAATCCGGGCGGGTGATCCAGCTCAATGTGGTGGGCCAGAGCAGGGCCACCCCCGCGACGGCCAGCGCGGCCAAGGCGGCGCACACCGTCACCCCGTGCACCTCCGGCAACCAGGACGGATCGACCTCGACCCGCCAACCGGTGGGCAGAATCCCGCCTTTGGGCGTGAGCAACAACAGCATCCCCAGCAGGCCCGCCCAGAGCAGCAGGCTCAGCCCCGAGAGCGTCAGCATCGGCGCGGCGGCGGCGCGGCCCCGCCACAGGGCCTGCGCCTGCCGGAAGGTCCCCATGGCGAACACGACGGCCAGCACCGCGACGACATAGGCCATCACCTGGGTGCCGTCGTCGACCGGGACGAGTTCCCCGGTGCGCTCGTACTCCTGTGCCGAGGTGGCGATCGGGACGACGGTCGCCGCCAACAGCGTCGCGCAGACCGCGAGCACCGCCAGTCCGGCCGCGGCCACCGTGGCGGCGCCCGGGCGGCGCGGCACCGGCGTGGTCCCGGCGCGCAACCGCCGGGTCATGGTGGGCGAGCACGCCAGCGCCACCGCGGCCGCCAGGCAGATCGCCAGCAACGCGAGCACGGCCGTGCGCGCGGGCCGGTACCAGATCGGCCCGGGCGCGGCCTCGTAGACAATGGCATCGCAGCTGCCGCACGTGGTGTCCAGAACCAACGGATACAGCACCCAATTCAGCAGTGCGAGCGCCCCGGCGAGAGGCACCGCGACCACTCCGAGCCAGATCAGCGTGACGCCCCGAATGTCATCGAACCGCCTGGCCAACAACACACTCGGAGCCACGACCGCCGCCAGCGCGCCGACATACGCCGCCACCCCCAACGCCCCGCCACCGGAGGCCCACACGAACCGCACCCGCACGGCGGAGTGCCCCGCACCGGGAAACGCGACCGCCATGCCACCGCGCCACACCAGAATCACCGCGACGAGATCGACGGTGAGCAGAACTCCGGCCAGAACCACATTCGCCGCTGCCAATCGCCGAGCCACCACGGCCCTCACTCTGCCACGGCGTCACTGATCATGACCTTGTAACAGCGTGCCGTCGATCGAGTTGCGGCACTGGCGCGCTCGCTATTTCATTACACTGCATAACGTAATTGTTCTCGGTGATGGGGAGGCGCTCCATGAGCGCGGTGCTGCTCGAGGTGGATCGCGGAGTCGCGGTGCTGACGCTCAATCGGCCGGAGCGGCGCAATGCGTTCACCGCGGATATGGGCAGGGCGCTGGGTGAGCACTATCGCACCTTGGACAGCGACGACGCGGTCCGGGTGATCGTGCTGACCGGGGCGCCACCGGCGTTCTGCGCGGGCGCCGACCTGTCCGGCCGGGACGAAACCTTCCGAGCCGCGGACAGTCCCGGGTTCAGCGCCTCCCCCGTGCATCCGCCTGCCTTCGCGCTGCGCAAGCCGGTGATCGCCGCCATCAATGGGCACGCCATCGGCATCGGACTGACCCTGGCGCTGCAAGCCGATATTCGGATCATGGCCACCGAGTCCGACTACGCCGTCCGGCAAGTGCGGCTCGGGGTGTTACCCGACGCGATGTCGCATTGGACGCTGCCGCGGGTGGCCGGGATGGCGGCCGCCGCCGAAATCATGCTGACCGGACGCACTTTCGATGCGGCGCGGGCGGTCCAGCTCGGATTGGCGAGCCTCGCACTGCCCGCCGCGGAGGTGCTCCCGGCCGCGCTGGAGCTGGCGCGCGATATGGCCACGCATGTGGCACCGATGTCCGCTGCCCTGTGCAAGCGCGCGTTGTGGGATACCGCGCGCCACAATCTCGGCCCGGAGGAGGTCGAGGAACTCGAGACCGAACTGCACCGGCTGGTGATGGGAAGTCCGGATGCCGCGGAAGGGGTTCGGGCATTCCTCGAACGGCGGCCGCCGCGATGGTCGGCGCGATTGAGCACCGAATGGCGGGAACCGTCGATCCCCGCGCACGGTCGTACGATGCAGCGATGACCGCAGCCCAACGACCCCGGCCCGGACGCCCTCGTGACGGCGACAAGGACCTGGCGGTGCTCGTGGCGGCGCGAAAGCTACTGGCCGAGGTCGGATATCGACAGGCCACCGTGGTCGCCATCGCCCGGCGGGCCGGGGTCAACACCCCCGCCATCTACCGCCGCTGGCCCACCCGCGAGGCCCCGCTCGAAGAGGCGGTGCACGGTCCGGGCGGGCACGAGCTACCGGAGCCGACCGGCGATCTGCGCGCGGATCTGCGCACCTGGGCGCAGATCTTCCTGGCGCGCGCGGCCAGCCCCGCCGCCCGCGCGGGCGTCCCGGGCCTGCTGGCGGATTCCCAGACCGAGGAGGCCCGCCAGCGGCTGCTGGCCATCGGCGCGCCGATCCGCGAGGCATTCGCCGCGCTGCTCGCCGACGCGGTCGCCGACGGGCAGATCCCGGCCGGGGCCGATCCCGAGGTGATGTTCGAAATCCTCTCCGGTACAACGACTTTCCATGCACTTGCCCGTGGCGGTGATGTACGCGACGGCTTCGCCGAGAAGCTGGCGGACGCACTCCACGCCATGGCGCTGCACCCCCGAGCCTGAGACCGCGCGAATCAGGGGCGCTGCGGCGACATCGGTTGTGCCGCATGCAGTAACCGGATCAGGTCCGCGATGTGCTCATCGCGCACGTCGTATCCCGGGAAGTAGCAGCACACCCGATCCGCATGCTCGCAGAAACGGTCGAGAATCGTTGCGGCGCACTGCTCGGGTGTGCCGTACACCGCCAGCGTATCCAATAATTTGTCGTCGATCAGCGCGGTCATCTCGGCGTAGGCGCCGCGCCGGGCCAGTGCGGCGAGTTCGGGTTGCAGCTCGGCGCGGCCTTCGACCTCCAGTACGGGCCGGTACGCCGCGGTCGAGCCGTAGAACGCCAGCAGCCCCCGCACCCCGCGCGCGGCGGATTCCAATTCCTCCGGCGTCCGGCCGACGCCGACGATGACCTGCGGATAGATCCGTAGCCGCGCGGGTTCCCGACCGGCGCGCGCCAGCCCGTCCGCCACGGCCGGAAGAGTCCGTTCACGAAAATGCTCGGCGCTGTTGAACGGCATCACCAGCAGTCCGTCGGCGACTTCGGCGGCCATGCGCGTCATGCGCGGCCCCAGCGCGCCCAGACAGATCTCGGGCCGCCCGTACGGATTCGGGCCCGGGTCGAACATCTTCGGCATCAAGGTGTGTTCCGTGTACCGGCCCTCGAATCGCAAGGGGGCGCGGCCTTCCCACGTATCGAAGATGGCATTGACCGCCAGCACGGTCTCGCGCATCCGGCCGACCGGGTCGGACCACGCACTGCCGTACCGTCTTTCGATGTGCGCCTTGACCTGTGACCCCAGGCCGAGCCGGAACCGCTCCCGGCTGAGGGTGTGCAGATCGTGGGCGAGATGCGCCAGATGCAGCGGACTGCGCGGCAGCGCGACGGCGATATTGGTCATCAGATCCGCCGTGACCGCCTGGGATGCCAGCGCCAGCGGCAGGAATACGTCATTGGGCCCCTCGAAGGTGAACAGCCCGTCGGCGCCGAGCCCGACCAGGGCGCGGGCCCGCTCGGCGGCGTCCTCCAGCCGTTCGTCCAGTTGCAGGTCGACCTTCATCGCCCGGTCCGGTAATCCACCCGAAACTCCTTGATGCCATTGAGCCATCCGGATCGTAGCCGCCGCGGATCACCCAGCCGGGCCATATCGGGCAGGTGGTCGGCAATCGCATCGAAGATCAATTCGACCTCCAGCCGCGCCAGATTCGCGCCGACGCAGTAATGCGCGCCCGTACCGCCGAAGGACAGATGCGGATTGGGGTCGCGCCGGATGTCGAAGGTGAACGGATCGGCGAAGACCTCTTCGTCGAAGTTCGCCGACCGATACGCCATGACCACCCGATCCCCCGTGCGGATGGTCACCCCGCCGAGTTCGGTATCGGCCACGGCGGTCCGCTGGAACGCGCTGACCGGCGTCGCCCACCGGATGATCTCGTCCGCCGCGGTCCGCGGCCGCTCGCGCTTGAACAGCTCCCACTGCTCGGGATGATCCAGGAACGCGATCATCCCGTGGGTGATGGCATTGCGGGTGGTCTCGTTGCCCGCCACCGCCAGCAGCATGACGAAGAACCCGAACTCCTCCGAAGTCAGTGCCTCCCCGTCGATATCGGCATGCACCAACTCGGTCACGATGTCCCCCGCCGGGCACGCCCGCCGCTGCTCGGCCATATTCCAGGCGTACCCGAGAATCTCGGTCGCCGCGGCGACGGGATCGATGTGCGCGTACTCCGGATCGTCGTATCCGGTCACCTCGTTCGACCACCGGAACAACCGCCGCCGATCGTCCTGCGGCACCCCGAGCAGTTCCGCAATGGCCTGCAATGGCAACTCACACGCCACCTGGGTGACGAAGTCCCTCGACCCGGCCGCCGCCGCACGCTCGACAATGTCCTTGGCGCGCTCGGAAAGTCGCTCCCGCAACCCGTTCACGGCCCGCGGCGTGAACCCCTTCGAGATCACCCTCCGCATCCGCCCGTGCTCCGGATCATCCATATTGATCATCGACAGCCGCTGCAGCTCAACCTATTCGCGCGTCATATCGTCGGAATACCGTGGAATAGCCGTGTTCTCGTAACTGGAGAACAGATCGTTGCGCCGCGAGACCTCCTTGACGTCGGCATGCCTGCTCACCACCCAGAATCCCGTATCCGCGAACCCGCCGACCGCCGTCGACTGCGGGTTCCACCACACCGGTGCGACCGCCCGCAGCTCCGCCAGCTCCCGGTCCGGTATCCGCCGCGCCCACAGCCCCGGATCTGTCACATCGAATCCCTCCGGCAATCGAGCCGGAATTTCATGAGCATCCACATACATTACATAGCACTCAGTAACGTTTCTCGAGCCGAGATTCGCGAACCCGGTCCGGCCGGGCTCACGACCGTAATCTGCGAAAGTGTTGCGGGGGTGGCGTTTCAGTGACTAGCTTTGCGAGAACCGCTGGCGGGTAGCCAGATCTGTGAGTAGGCGAGAATTCGGTGATCGGCAGCAAATTACTCCATATGACCTCGGCACGGTGGCGGCGGGTTGTCAGCGTCCGGACCAGAGTGCTGGTCATCGTGCTCATTCCGAGTATCGTGTTGCTCGCGATCGGGGTCGGCGGATCCACCTATCTGGTGCAGAGCGGGCGCGAGGCCAATCGGTTCGCCGAACTGGCGCGCGGCACCTCCGGGCCGTCCATCATGATGATCGAGGCGTTCCAGGAGGAGCGCAGGCTCTCCCTGTTGTTCCTGGCCGGTGACGATTCGGCGGGGTTCGCCTTGCCCGCGGCGCGCAAGCAATCCGATGCCGGATACGCGGCGGTGGTGGCCCAGGCCAACGCACTGTCGGAACTGCGACCCGATCTGAAGGAAGGCTTCTTCCGGGTCGGCGTCGGTCAGAAGGTGCCCGCGCTGCGGGCCGCCATCGATGCCCGCACGATTCCGGCGGCGGACGCGTTCACCGCCTACAGCATGGCGGTCGCGGCCATTATCAACGGCTGGCTGATCTCGGCGGACGTCGCGCCGGATTACCATATCGCGGTCGAGCTGTACAAGTCGGTCCACGCGCTGCGGGCCGCCGAATCCATCTCGCGGACCAGCGGTTTGGGTTCACTGGTCATGCTCACCGGGCAGCTGTCACCGGAACTGCTGGTGGAGCTGGCCGGATACATCGGCGACGGACGCGGTGAGGTGGCCTACATCGGATCGGCGCTGCAGGGTGAGCACCTCGAGCAATGGAAGGCGATCACCACCAGCTCGGAGTGGCAGCGGCTGCGCGCCATGGAGAACGCGATCATCAAGCGCGGCCCGGTCGCCGCAACCGCCACCGGCAGTCGGGCTTCCGGCGAATCCGCCGATCCGCTGCCCCTGACGCTTACCGAATGGCAGCAGGTCGCGGGAAAGGTCCGGGGCGATCTGCTGGGCCTGTGGGAGGCCCAGAGCGTCGACGCGCATTTCGAGGCGACCGCACAGGGCAATCGGCTGAACCGGAACTCGCTGACCGCCGGAGCGGGCATTCTCACGCTCGCACTGCTGGCCTTCCTCGGTGCGCTGGTGCTGGCCAACAAGTTCATCGCACGCCTGCGCCGACTCCGCCGGGAAACCCTCGAACTGGCCGATGAACGACTGCCGGACACCATTCGCAGGCTCTCGGCGGGCGAGGAATTGGATCAGGACGCCGACCAATTGGATTTCGGAGCCGACGAAATCGGCCACGTCGCCGACGCTTTCAACCGCGCGCACCGGGCCGCGGTGGATGCGGCGGTGGCCGAGGCCAAGACCCGGGCGGGCGTGAACGCCGTATTCGTGAAGATCGCCCACCGGTCCCAGGGCGTGGTGCACCGCCAGCTGGCCCTGCTCGACAAGGCCGAGCGGGAGGAACCGGAACCGGAGCGGCTGAAACTGCTGTTCCAGCTCGACCACCTGGCGACCCGGGCCCGGCGCAATTCCGAGAACCTCATCGTGCTCGGCGGCGAACAGCCGGGACGGAAGTGGCGCAATCCGGTGCCGCTGGTCGATGTGGTGCGCGGTGCGGCCGCGGAATCACTGGACTACACCAGAATTCACGTCCGGAAGCTGCCGGAGACGCAGATCGTCGGATCCGCCGTCACCGATATCATCCATCTCCTGGCGGAACTGGCCGACAATGCCTCCGCGTTCTCCCCGCCGGAATCACCCGTCGAGGTCACCGGCGGTCCGGTCGGCAAGGGCATCGCCCTCGAGATCTCCGATCAGGGCCTCGGCATGACGGAGGAGGATATGGCCGCCCGCAACGCACTACTGGCGCAGCCACCGGATTTCAGCGTCGCGACCCTGTCCGGAGATATCCGGCTCGGGTTGTTCGTGGTCGCGAAACTGGCGGCCCGCCACGGCATTACGGTGCGGCTCACGGAGTCCGACTACGGCGGCGTGAAGGCCATCGTGCTGATCCCGCGAGCTCTCACCACCGCCGCCCTTGAGGCGGGTATGGCGGATCCCGTGCGGCATAACCGAATTCCGGCCCAACCCGAGTACTCATGAACGATTCACCAGAGTCGTGGTACGACGAGGACGCGGGCCCGGTGGTGCGGCTCTACGCGGTGACGCGTGGCCGTTCCGGAACCCGCCGCACCGATGTGGACATGGTCACCCGGGTCGTGACCTCGAGCTTCGGCAGGCTGCGCCGTCACGAACCCGAATACGCGGCCATTGTGGAGCTGACTCGCTCGCCGCTCTCGGTGGCCGAGATCGCCGCTCGGCTCCGCCTGCCGATCACCGCGACCAAGATCCTGGTCGGGGATCTCATCGGTGACGGCGTCCTCGACTTCCGCTCTCCCGCCACCGATGCGAGTTCCGCCGATGACCTGTCGGTGCTCCGCGCGGTCCTGAAAGGGATTCAGGCGCTGTAAGACCGGCGGCCTACCCCGGAGGCTGAGACCAGCCGAAGGTGAGTTCCACCGCGCGCTTCCAGTTGATGTACTCGGCCTTCACGTGTTCGGCATCGGCCTGCGGCTGCCATTCGGCCGCGCGGTGCCAGTTGCGGCGCAGGACCTCGAGGTCGGCCCAGTAGCCCACGGCCAGTCCGGCGGCGTAGGCGGCGCCGAGGGAGACGGTCTCGACGACCATGGGGCGCTTGACCGGAACGTCGAGGACATCGGCGACGAACTGCATGAGCAGATGGTCGGTGGTCATACCGCCGTCCACCTTGAGTGCCGTGGCCTGGAGCCGGGAGTCGGCGTTCATGGCGTCGACGACCTCGCGGGTCTGCCACGCGGTGGCCTCCAGCACGGCCCGGGCCAGATGGCCCTTGGTGACATAGGAGGTGAGCCCGACAATGATGCCCCGGGCCTCGCTGCGCCAGTGCGGCGCGAACAGCCCGGAGAACGCGGGCACGATATAGCAGCCGCCATTGTCGTCCACGGTGCGCGCGAGGGTTTCGATTTCCGGTGCGCTGGAGATCAATCCGAGACCGTCGCGGAACCACTGCACCAGCGAGCCCGTGACGGCGATGGATCCTTCCAGCGCGTACATGGCCGGGGCATCGCCGATGCGATAGCCGACGGTCGTGAGCAGTCCGTGTGTTGATCGGACCGGCGTCCGGCCGGTATTCATGAGCAGGAAACCGCCCGTGCCATAGGTGCATTTGGTGTCCCCGCGGGAGAAGCAGGTCTGCCCGAACAGCGCGGCCTGCTGATCGCCGAGCGCCGCGGCAATGGTGATACCGGGCGCCACGCGGCGGGTGACGCCGTAGATTTCACTGGACGAGCGAATCTCCAGGAGCATGGCCGCGGGAATATCGAAGAAGGACAACAGCTCCCGGTCCCAGTCGAGCGTCTCGAGGTTCATCAGCAGCGTCCGGCTGGCATTGGTGACATCGGTGAGGTGAATGCCGCCGTCCACACCGCCGGTCAGATTCCAGATCAACCAGGTCTCCATGGTGCCGAACAGGACATCGCCGCGTTCGGCGCGGGCCCGCAATCCGGGGACGGAGTCGAGCAGCCAGCGCAGTTTGGGCGCGGAGAAGTAGGTGCCCAGGGGCAGCCCGCTCAGCTCGAGCACGCGGTGGGCGTCGGGCCGATCACTCAGGGTGCGCACCAGGTCCGCGGTGCGCACGTCCTGCCACACAATGGCCTTGCCCACCGGGATTCCGGTGGGCCGGTCCCAGACGACGCTGGTCTCGCGTTGATTGGTGATGCCGAGCGCCACGATCTGCTCGCGGGCGATACCCCCGTCGCGCAGCGCGCGGGGAATGATGCGATCGACATTGCGCCAGATCTCCATGGCGTCCTGCTCGGCCCAGCCCGGTTTGGGGAAATAGTGCTGGTGTTCGCGCTGCGCCACCGAGACCAGCCGTCCGGCGGAGTCGAACACTATGCAGCGGGTCGAGGTTGTTCCCTGATCGATGGCCATGACAAAGCGCTGCGTCATCGGGCGCGCCTTTCTGCGGTAGAGCTGTAGAGCGGTAGAGCGTGTCGGGGTCGGCCGGGACCCCGGAATTACCTGTCTTCGACCAGGTCTCGCGATACGGCGCGGGCGGCGTCGCGCACGTACCCCAGCAGCGCCGGGTCGGGTTGCCTGCCGGTCGGGAAGAGCCTCTCGGCGGCTCCGGAGATGCCGATCGCACCGACCACGAGGCCGCCGTGCGAGCGGATCGAGGCCGCGATGCTCGCCTCGCCGGGCGCCAGCTCGCCGTACTCACCGGCCCACGCGTTCTCGCGGACCTCGGCCAGCGACCGGGTGAGCAGTGCCGGATCGGTCACGGTCAGGCGGGTCAGCGACTTGAGTTTCACAGTGTGGATGCGGGCCGCCAGCGCACTGTCGTACGCCAGCAGGATCTTGCCGAGCGCGGTGGCGTGCAGCGGCAGCGACGCACCGACATCGAGGGTCTGCGGGGTGTCGTCCGGCCGGAATACGTGGTGCACCACGAGAACCCGGTCCCCGAGGGCCGTGCCGATCCGGACGGCCTCACCGCTGCGCGCCGCGAGCCCGTCAGCCCAGTTGATCGCCCGGGAACGGAGTTCGTTGGCGTCGAGGTACCCCGTGCCCAACTGCCGCAGGGCGGGGCCGAGCCGGTATTTACCGCCGGTGCGGTCCTGTTCGACGAAGCCCATGGCCTGCAATGTCCGCAGAATGCCGTGCGCGGTGCCCTTGGCGAGGTCGAGCGAATTGGCGATATCGCCGATGCCGAGACCTGTGGAGCTGCGGGCGATCAGCTGGAGGATCGCGCCCGCACGCTCGATCGACTGCACCGGGCCTGGCATAGCGGACAACGTATTTCACCGAGCGGGTCCGACAATGTCGAACGCGAAACGGCTTTCGCCGCCCGACCTGCGCCGTCGTCGTGACCTGCGTTTTCTCGAGTGTGATCTGGGCCATAGTGCGTCGGAGCGTACGCGCGGTATAGAGGCCCCGCCACGAGGGGTGTTCGGCATTGTCGAACGCGGGTGATTGAGGGTGTGTGAAACGTCACCGTAATGTCCCGGTCACTTTCCGAGGTCCCCGGTGCAACCGCGCGGACCGCCCCACGGAACGATGGGAGAAATCGTGGGTCTCGCAGAGGTTTTCGTCAGCGAGGTGTTCGGCACGGGCGTGCTGATCCTGCTCGGCGGCGGAGTGGTGGCCAATGTGCTGCTGGTGAAGTCCAAGGGAGCCGACGGAGGCTGGCTCCTGATCAATTTCGGCTGGGGATTCGCCGTGATGGCGGGCGTCTACGTCGCCTTCAAATCCGGCGCCCACCTCAATCCCGCGGTGACGCTGGGGATTCTGGCCAGCGGAGCCGACGAGTACGCGCCGGGCGTCGCGATCTCGTTCGGATCGACCGTGGTCTACGTGGCCGGGCAGCTACTCGGCGCCTTCCTGGGCGCGTGCCTGACCTACCTGACGTACAAGACGCATTTCGACGCCGAGACGGACGCCGGTAAGAAACTGGCCGTCTTCGCGACCGGTCCGGCCATTCGCAACTACGGCTGGAATCTGACCACCGAGGCGATCGCCACCTTCGTCCTGGTCCTGGTGGTGCTCTCGTTCGGCAAGACGCCCTCCGGACTCGGCCCGCTCGCGGTCGCGCTGCTGGTGGTCGGCCTCGGCGCCTCGATCGGCGGCCCGACTGGCTATGCCATCAACCCGGCCCGCGACCTCGGCCCGCGCATCGCGCACGCGGTACTGCCGCTGCGCCGCACCCAACCGGCGCGCGCGTACTCCGCGAGCCTGGGCACGGCCGCCGAACCGGCCCCCGAGCCCGAGGCCGCATCCAGCGACTGGGCCTACTCCTGGGTCCCGGTGGTGGGCCCGATTATCGGCGGCGTGGCGGCCGGTCTCGTCTCACAGCTTATTTTCTGATCGAATCACGGCCAGCACCAACAAGTTTCGCCAAAGGAGCAACTCCCCATGTCACGATACGTCGCAGCGATCGACCAGGGCACCACCTCGACCCGCGCCATGATCTTCGACCACGCGGGCACGGTCATCGCGGTCGACCAGCGCGAGCACACCCAGATCTTCCCGCGCGCCGGATGGGTGGAACACGATCCGGCCGAGATCTGGGAGAACACCCGCGCGGTGGTCGCGGGCGCACTGGCCAAGGGCGATCTCACCGCCGCCGATATCGCCGCGGTCGGCATCACCAACCAGCGTGAGACCACCGTCGTCTGGGATCGCGCCACCGGGGAGCCGGTCTACAACGCCATCGTGTGGCAGGACACCCGGACCGACCGCATCGCCGACGAGCTGGGTCAGCTCGGCGGCGGGCAGGAGCGCTATCGGGACAAGACCGGATTGCCTCTGGCGACGTACTTCTCCGGTCCGAAGATCAAGTGGATCCTCGACAATGTCGAGGGCGCCCGGGAGCGCGCCGAGGCGGGCGAGCTGGCCTTCGGCAATATGGACACCTGGATCCTGTGGAATATGACCGGCGGCACGGACGGCGGCGTGCACGCCACCGATCCGACCAATGCCTCGCGCACGCTGCTCATGGACCTGGAGACGCTGCAGTGGGATGCCGAGATCGCGGCGGAGATGACGGTGCCGCTGTCCCTGCTCCCCGATATCCGTTCGTCCTCCGAGGTTTACGGCTCGGTGCGCGCCCGCGGCGCGCTGGCCGGTGTGCCCATCTCGGGCATTCTCGGCGATCAGCAGGCCGCCACCTTCGGCCAGGCCTGTCTGTCGCCCGGTGAAGCCAAGAACACCTACGGCACCGGCAATTTCGTGCTGCTCAATACCGGTACCGACAAGGTGCTCTCCAATAACGGCCTGCTGACCACGGTGTGCTACAAGCTCGGCGACGCCAAGCCGGTCTACGCACTGGAGGGCGCCATCGCCGTGACCGGTTCACTGGTGCAGTGGCTGCGTGACAATCTCGGCATGATCGGCTCGGCGGCCGAGATCGAGGAGCATGCGCGGTCCGTCGAGGACAATGGCGGCGCGTACTTCGTGCCCGCCTTCTCGGGACTGTTCGCACCGTACTGGCGCTCCGATGCCCGCGGCGCGATTCTCGGGCTGACCCGCTTCGTGAACAAGGGCCATCTCGCGCGAGCCGTCCTGGAGGCCACCGCCTTCCAGACCCGCGAGGTCATCGAGGCCATGAACGCCGACTCCGGTGTCGCACTGACCTCGCTCAAGGTGGACGGCGGCATGGTCGTCAACGAACTGCTCATGCAGTTCCAGGCCGACATCCTCGGCGTCGAGGTCATTCGCCCGGTCGTCGCGGAGACCACCGCGCTCGGCGCGGCCTACGCGGCCGGTCTGGCCGTCGGCTTCTGGGAGAACGAGGACGCCATCCGGACCAACTGGGCCGAGGACAAGCGCTGGCAGCCGGACCTGGACGAGGCCCGCCGGGAACTCGAGTTCCACAACTGGAAGAAGGCCGTCACCAAGACCTTCGACTGGGTCGAGGACTGACCTTCCGCCCCGAGCACCCCATCCCGGCTACCTAAGGAGAACACGCAATGCCCGCCCCACGTCTCGGCCCGGACTATCGCCGGACCGCGCTGCGGAAGCTCGCCACCGAGGAGTTCGATGTGCTGGTCATCGGCGGTGGCGTGGTCGGGGCGGGCGCCGCGCTCGATGCCGCGTCGCGCGGATTCTCGGTAGCCCTGGTGGAGGCGCGGGATTGGGGCGCGGGCACCTCCAGCAGGTCCAGCAAATTGATCCACGGTGGCCTGCGATATCTGGAGCAGCTCGACTTCAAGCTGGTCTTCGAGGCCCTGAAGGAACGAAAACTGCTGCTGAACAAGCTCGCTCCGCACCTGGTGCGCCCGGTGCCGCTGCTCTTCCCGCTGCGGCACCGGGTCTGGGAGCGCGGCTACGCCGGGGCCGGGGTCCTGCTCTACGACCTGATCGGCCGGACCAAACAGCTGCCGCCGCACCGTCATCTGTCCCGCGCGGGCGTCCTGCGCACGGCTCCCGGACTGGACCCCCGATCCTTGGTCGGCGGAATCTCGTTCCACGAGGCGCAGGTCGACGACGCACGCCACACCATGACACTGGCCCGCACCGCCGCCCGGTACGGAGCCACCGTGCTCACCGGAGCGCGAGTCATCGAACTGACCCGCAGTGAGGGGCGGGTCACGGGTGCCGTGGTGCGCGACGCGGAGACCGGCGCAGAACTCACCGTGGCAGCCCGGCGGGTGATCGGCGCGACCGGCGTGTGGACCGACGAGATGCACGAAATCGCCGGTGTGCCCGCACCATTCACCGTCCGCATGTCCAAGGGCGTCCATCTGCTCGTCCCCCGCGCCCGGCTCGACCTCGGGACCGGGCTGATCATGCGTACCGAGAAGAGCGTCCTGTTCGTCATTCCGTGGGACCGGCACTGGATCATCGGCACCACCGATACCGACTGGTCTCTCGACCGCGCCCACCCCGCCGTGAGCCGCGCCGATATCGACTATCTGCTCGCCCGCGTCAACACCTTCCTCGCGGACCCCCTGACCCCCGCCGATATCGAGGGCGTCTACGCGGGCCTGCGTCCCCTGCTGGCCGGAGAATCCGCCGAAACCGCCCAGCTCTCCAGGGAACACGCGGTTGCCGAGCCCGCCCCCGGACTGTTCGTCATCGCGGGCGGCAAGTACACCACCTACCGGGTCATGGCCGCCGACGTCGTCGACGCCGCAGTCCGCGGCTTCGGCCGCGCCGCCCCGAAATCCCTGACCGAACACATCCCGCTCCTCGGGGTGCTCGGATATCACGAAATGTGGCTCGACCGCGCCGGTCTCGCGGCCCGCACCGGGCTCGCCCCGGCGCCCCTCGAGCACCTGCTACGCCGTTACGGCGCGCTGGTCACCGAACTGTTCGACCTCATTGCCGAGCGCCCGGACCTGGCCGAACCGCTCACCGGAGCACCCGACTACCTGCGGGCCGAGGTGGTCTACGCGGTCACCCGCGAGGGCGCACTTCGCCTGGGCGACATCCTGGTCCGCCGAACCAGGATCTCCATCGACCAACCCGACCGCGGACTCGCGGCCGCGGCGGAGACGGCCGCGCTGGCAGCGCCGCTCCTCGGCTGGGACGCCGAGCGCGAGCAGGCGGAGGTCCGCCACTACACCCGTCGAGTCGAGGCCGAACGCGCCGCCCAGCAAGCCGCCGACGACCGAGCCGCCAATGCCGCCCGGCTGACCGCCGAGGAACCCTCCGTGGGCGAGAGCGCTACGCGGGCAATGGGATAACCGTGCGGTACTTGCCGCCGGGCGCTCGTTCCGGCGGTTCCTCGGCGCGTTCGACGGTGACGTTGGCGAGGTCGTCGTCGACCAGCAAGTGCGTGAGCTCCGCACGTACCATCCGCCATACGTGGTCGGAGTCGACGGCTCCGGTCGCGCGCAAGCGCACTCGAAGCGTGTCCGGTTTGGTTTGCACGACTTGGAACAGCTCGATGCCCGGTGTGCGGTCGAACAGGGTGGCCACGGCCAGGGGTGTGAGGGTGCGCTGTTCGCCCGTGGCTGTCGGGACCGTGAGCGTGTCGCCGGAGCGGCCCTGCACCCGGAGCGCCGGAAGGGGACTGCCGCACGGGCACGGGTCGGGATTGAACAGTACCCGGTCCTGGATGTCGTAGCGCAGGATCGGCTGGACCCGATTGGCGAGATCGGTGATCAGGACCGTATGCGACCACTCGCCGGGCGGGGTCGGCCGGTAGTCGGCATCCACCGGTTCGGCGATCGCCCAGTCGCTGTTCACGTGGTACCAGCCGTGCGAGCAGCCGTAGGTCAGGTAGGTGCATTCGGTTGCGGCGTAGACGGTGTGGACCTTGGCGTGGAATGCCGAGGCCATCCGTTCGAGGTCGCCGCTCGTCATGGTTTCACCGGCGGGCGCGACGAGCACGGGATGAATGCGCAGCCGCCCGTCGGCCTGCTCGTCGGCGAGCACCTTGATCATGCTGGCGTAGCCGACCATCATGGCGGGGTCGAATTCCTGTAGGGCGGCGACCAATTCGGGCAGCGGCCGATGCACCGACATCGATCGGATCACCTTGCGCCGCCACCAGCTGTCCGCCGTCACACGCACGAATCCGGCGTTCCCGATGTAATGCCCGCCGGTCGCCACCAACTGCGCGACACGAACACCCTTCGCCAGGATCCGAAAATAATCCCCCGGCCGCAGCGAAGCCGCATATCCGCGCCCGGCGATGACGGTCTGCACGTTCAACTCCCGATCATCCTGAACGAACAAACCCCGATTGCCACTGGCCCCGCTGGTGGTGCCCACGAGATACCGCCCGAGGAACCGCTGCCCGACCAGCGCGGGATCATCGACGAACGCCTGCACCGCCGCCAGCGTGACCTCCCGATCCGTGGCCCAGTCATCGAACCGAGCCATCAACCCCTTCTTGTCCGTCACCGGCAATACCGCCGAATCCCGCACCCGCCCCGGCACATCCCGATAGGCCTCCCGGTAATACGGCGAATGAGCCCGCGCGAACGCCACCTGCTCCCCCAGCCGATCCCGCTGCCTGCGGAAGATCCCACCGGCCCCTTCCTTGATGGCTCGGCGCGCATCGATCCGTAACTTCCATTGGCTTTCCGTCATAGCGAATCCCTCGATCGCCTAACCCGCATACGGTTTCACGGCGCGAGTACCCGCCCGAACCCCCCGTAACCGCGATCCCGCCTCCTCATCGCCAGCGTGGCGGGTTACCGGTGTCGACCAGCGCCCACGTGCCAGGCGCGGCATGATCGTCGTAGTAGTAAGTGGTGGCGGGTAACAGGACGTACGGGTCGGTGCCGATCGCGGTGTGGAAGGCCGACCGCGCGGCCTTGCGCAGCGCCTCGGGATCCACGTGCCAGCGCCGTTCGGCGAGTGCCGCGAGGTAGTCGAGGGCGTGATGGCCCATCGAGCTGTCATAGACCAGGCTGGCGAGGTGTGATGCGGGCATGTCCACGTCGCTGCCGATGACGTTGACGGGCGGCAGTGCGCGGTTCAGCCCGCGCCGCGCGCGGACGGCGGGGTCGATGAACACATCGCAATCGCGGTAGCGCAGTTCGGTTTGGGAGCCGTCCGCGGTGAAGCGGAAGAGGGTGTTCTGGCCGTGCGGTTCCAGCAGGCAGCCCGATTCGAGGGCCGCGCGCACCCACAGGTCGATCATCGGCACGATGATGCGGTCGATAATGAAGTCCTGCGCGGGCTCGCCGCTGATATCGACCAGCTGCTCGAGCAGAGTCGGGTCGTCGGGTGCGTGAATGTCGGTGCCGTACAGGGCGAAAAGCGGAACCGTATAGCGGTCAGCGCACAGTTCCGGCGCCTCCCGGACGATGAATCCCCATGCGTCACTGCCCGATCCGAATATCCCGCCGCACACATCGGCGAGCATCGGGGCGCCGGTCGCGGCGAGTTCACCCGCCACCCACAGCTCCAGCTCGATCCTGGGCGCGCGCATGCGCCGGGTGAAGCGGGAAATACGGCGCGGGTAGTGCAGTTTGAGTTGGTGCGGTCGCACCGGAACCCCGTCGATGGCCCGCACGAACACGGTCCGCGCATTCGCCAACGGCACCACGTCGAAGGTCGGCCCCGGCGCACATGCCAGTAGTTCTTCGCGCCCGACCAGCCCCGGCAGCGTCGTCGTGTCCGGATGAACGGGCAGGACCAAGCGATCGCCATCCAGGTACAACTCCGGCAATTCCGACGCGATCCCGCTTCTCAGCATTCGCCCCAGCGACGCGGGCACACACACGCTCCGCACCCGAAACAACTCCGAGTCGCCCTGCGGATCGTATTCCGCCGAGACCTCGGACACCCCGGCGAACCGACTGTAGCCACGGGTACCCCCACCCAGGTACCGCTCGGCGGCGATCCAGCACTCGGTGGGATCGAGAGCCTTCGCCAAGCGCATAGCCGCTCAGCCTAGCCGGATCCGGTGAACTCACCCCATCAATGCGAAAGTGGCCCGGAATCAGATGATTCCGGGCCACTTCCCGTAGTAGCGGGGACAGGATTTGAACCTGCGACCTCTGGGTTATGAGCCCAGCGAGCTACCGAGCTGCTCCACCCCGCGTCGGTGAAGACAACACTACACACGGCTGCGTAGATGCACCAAATCGGCAGTTCAGATGCGTATTCGAGGGTGTTAATGCCCGCATTGGGGAGTGGGCGGGCGGGGCGTGGGGCGAGTCAGGCGGGGTGCGAGGCCCGGATCGAGGGGCTAGCGCGCGCGTTGACCGTCCATGGGGATTGAAAACGTGACCCACCTCACAAATTAATGGTGAGTTGGGTCACATCACGAGTGCATAACAGACCATTTAAAATTTCGAAATGCAGCATAGCCAACCTGCATCAACGGTATTTTTACGGTTATGCGCTTCATGCAATTACGAAGTTATCAAGACGTGATCTGCCGAGATTTGATCGTTATCGTCAGGAGCGGCCCGGATCAAACCTGTGATGGGCTCCGACCTGAACCGCCGCGCACCGGAGACCCTGTCCCGCGGTCGGGTACCCCGAGTCCTGAGGACAGGGACACGGCGCAGCAATCGGCGCCGGGGCCGGTGGGTGCAGGGAGGGACACCACATGAAACAGAACCGGAAGATCAACACCCGCGTCCTCGGCCTCGCGGCCGTCACCGGCGCCCTTGTTGCCGTCCCGTTCGGCTTCACAGCGACCGCTTCGGCCGCGCCGACGCACGACTGGGACGGCGTCGCCCAGTGTGAGAGCGGCGGCAACTGGGGCATCAACACCGGCAATGGCTACTACGGCGGGCTGCAGTTCTCGCACGGCACCTGGACCGCCAATGGCGGCACCGGGCTGGCCAGCAATGCCAGCAAGGAAGAGCAGATCCGCGTGGCCGAGAATGTGCTCGCCACCCAGGGCGTCGGCGCCTGGCCGCACTGCGGACAGTACCTGCGCGCGGGCGTTTCCGAGCCCGAACCCGCGCCCGAGCCCGAGGTCGTTCCCGTGGCGCCCGCCCCGCTGCCCAACGAGCGCCAGGCGCTCATCGACCAGGCCAAGCAGGTGGCCGGGGATTACGCCGAGCAGTTCGGCGTGCAGGCGCAGTACCAGCAGGTGCTGGAGCAGAACGCCGCGCTCATCGAATCCTGGGGTCGCTGACCCACCACAGACTCCTTCCTCATACCGGGAGAAGCAAAAGGCGCTGCCGTCAACGGAGACGGCAGCGCCTTTTGGTTTCAAGGGGCGTCAGCCGCCTGCCTTCTCGTAGGCGTCGACGGCTACTTGGAGCTGTTCGAGCGCCTTGCCCAGTGCGCCCAGGTCACCGGACTTCTGGGCGTCCGTGACCGCGCGCAGGGCGTCGTCGATCTGTTTGACCGCGGCGTCCCGGCCGATGGTGGGCGGGGTGACCGTGCCTTGTTCGGGTGGGGTCGTGCCCTGGTTCGGCGGGGTGGTGCCCTGCTGGTTGGGCTGGGTGGTGGCGGCGCTGCCGCTGCCGGGGAGGACCTTGTTCAGGGCTTCCTCGACGGTGGAGCCGTAGCCGACCTTGTCGCGGTAGCTGGCCAGGACCTTGACCAGCTGCGGGTAGGACGGGGCATTGGTGCCGCCGGTATTGCGTTCCAGATACCAGGGCTCGATATAGAGGATGCCGCCGTCGCCGACCGGGAGGGTCAGCAAGTTGCCGTACCTGATCTTGTTGACATTGCCGCCGGTGAGCAGGTTCCGGTCGCGGGACACTTCATCGGAGGTGGTCATCGATGTCTGTGTCTGGCCGGGACCCGGCGTTTGCGAATCGGCGGGCAGTTTGTAGACGGTGATCTTGCCGTAGTTCTCCGGATCCGAGGCGGCCTGGATGTAGGCCGACAGGAAGTTCCGCTTGTAGCCGACCATGACGCTGGTCAGATTGAACGACGGCTTACCGGTCTTGGGATCGCCCAGCAGCACGTAGTACGGCGGCTGATGCGCCCCGGCGGCCGCGCCCTCCTGGGTCGGGTCGTTGGAGACCGACCAGAAGGCGTTGTTGGTGAAGAACTCTCGCGGATCGTCCACGTGGTACTTCGCCAGCATCTCGCGCTGCACCTTGAACAGATCCTCCGGGTAGCGGAAGTGCGCGCGCAGATCCGGGCTGATCTCGCTCTCCGGCTCGACCGCATCCGGGAACACGCCCATCCAGGCCTGCAGCACCGGATCGTTCTTGTCGACCTCGTACAGCTTCACGGAGCCGTCGTAGGCATCGACGATGGCCTTCACCGAGTTTCGGATGTAGGAGACCTCCTTGCGCGGCAGCAGCCGCCCGGTGGTCTGGTCGATGCTGTCCTCGATCACGCCGTCCAGCGAGGTGTGCTGGGCGTACGGGAAGTTGTCGAGGGTGGTGTAGGCGTCCACGATCCACACGATGCGCCCGTCCACCACGGCCGGGTAGGTATCGCCGTCGGGGGTCAGCCACGGGGCCACATGCTCGACGCGTTCGCGCGGATTGCGATTGAAGATGATCTTCGAATCGGGTCCGATGGCGCCGGAGAACAGGATGTTCCGCTCGGCGTACTTGGCCGCGAACGCGAACCGGTTGAACCAGTTGCCGATCGGCACGCCGCCCGCACCCGTGTAGGTGTACTGCGAAGTGTCGGTGTCGTATTCGCGCGGCGCCTGGTTGTTGCCGCCGACAATGGCGTAGTCGGAGTCCGACTTGGAGATGAGCTCGCCGTAGTAGATGCGCGGCTGGGTGACCTTGATGGCCTGCTTGTCCGCCGGAGTGCCCAGATCACTGACCGTGCTCAGCGTCGTATTGTTCGGGCCCGGCACCTCGAAGACCGGGTAGCCGTAGCCGCCGCCGGTATCGGTGCCCGCGGTCTCCTGCGCCTTGGACGGATCCTTGGGCGGGGCCACGTTCACCTTGTTCGCCGGGGAGGCGACGAACCCGTTGCCGTGGGTGAAGACGGTGTGCTGGTTGATCCAGTCCTTCTGGTTCTCGGCCAGGTTCTGCGGCTGGAGCTCGCGTGCCGCCACGATGAAATCGGTGGTCTCACCATTGATGGTGTACCGGTCGATATCCAGCGGATCCGGGAACCCGTAGAAGTTGCGTAGCTGCAGGTTGCGCTGAATGAAGGTGGGCTGCAGCAGATTCGGGTCGAGCAGGCGGATGTTCTCGATGGTCGACCGGTCCGCGGGCAGCGTGACCGGATCCTTGGTCGCCGTGCCCGGATAGTCGATGTACTCCACCTTGTCGGTGGTGATCCCGTACGCCGCCCGAGTCGCCTCGATATTGCGCTCGATGTACGCGCTCTCCTTGTCGGCCGCGTTGGGCCGCACCGAGAACTGCTCCACCAGCAGCGGCCACACCGCGCCCACCAGCACCGAGGACAGCACCAGCAGCGCCGCCGCCATGGCCGGAATCCGCAAGTCGCGCAGTACGACTCCGGCGAAGAACGCCAGCGCGCAGATGACCGCGATGGACAGCAGGATCAGCTTGGCGGGCAGCACCGCGTTGATATCGGTGTAGGAACCGCCGGTGAAGGTCGGCTCCTTGCGCGTGCTCGACAGCAGCGCGTACCGGTCGAACCAGTACGCGATCGCCTTGAGCAGCACGAACAGTCCGGCCAGCACCGCCAGCTGCACCCGCGCCGCGGTGCTCAGCGTGCCCTCGCGGCCGGTCAGCCGCACGCCGCCGAAGACGTAGTGCGTCACCAGATTCGCGAAGAACGCGATCACGACGGCGACGAACAGCCAGTTCAGCACCATGCGGTAGAAGGGCAGATCGAAGGCGTAGAAGCCGACGTCCAGATTGAACTGCGGATCCTGCACCCCGAACGAGCCGCCGTGCAGGAACAGCTGCACCGTCACCCAGCTCGACTGCGCCACCAGCCCGGACAGCACGCCGATGAGCAGCGGGATGCCGAGCCCGAACAGCCGCAGGTGGCTCATGGCGGTGGTGCGGTAGCGGGCAATGGGATCGCCCGGCCCGGACACCGGCACGAATACCGGCCGCGAGCGATACGCCAGCAGCAGCGCCAGCCAGATAATGGCCGCCACCACCAGCGTGACGACGAGGAACAGCACGATCCGCGTCAGCAACACCGTGTGGTAGACGCCGCGGAATCCCACTTCCCCGAACCACAACCAGTTCGTATAGGCGTCGGCGAGACGCGGCCCGACGAGTAATAGAGCCGCAAGCACCAGGGCCGTCACCAACAGCACACGACTGCGGCGGGACAGCGAAGGTAAGCCTGTCGACGGGCGCATGCCCACAATGCCACTCTCCCAGGGTCCGGCGGCGCTGCCGGAGTGACCGGCGCGCCGCAGTCCGATGATGAGTTGGTCCCATTGGACCGTTCGCGCCCCACTCTACGTAAAACGCCCGGAGTCGGGCCCAACACCCGCGATCGGTTGCTCGCGGCGGCGGTGCGAGGATTGAGCGGTGAACCCTGAGCAGTGGGCCGCGTCCGCCCTGTATCGCTGTATTCGCGAAGTCGCGGAGTATGTCGACGGTGAGGGCTGGAATCGCCCGCCACAGATGTTCGCGCTGGTCCCGACCGCGGATCTGGTCGCGGCGGAGCCGTCGCTGCTGGATCAGGTGGATGCCGGGGACGCGCTGACTCCCATTGCGCAGGAGCCGTTCCCGGAGGACATCGCCGGTGAGGCCGATGCCAGGGCGCTCGACGAATTCCTGGCTACCACCAGTTGGCCGCCGTCGGTGGAGGGCTGCGTGCTGGTGCAGCAGATCGTGGTGCTGCCGCCCGCCGCCGAGTCGGCCCTCGACGATGCCATCGCGCCCTTGCTCGCCGATCGCGAGGCCGCCGATCGCGCCGCTCGCCGCGCCGCGGTCACTCATCCGGGGCGGCGCGATGCCCGGCTGTTCGTCGGCGTGCTGCGCGACGGCACCTCGCTGTCGCTGCTACAGGTTCGGCCCTCCGAGGACGAGGAAGATCCCTGGGGTGATCTGGAACTGCGCACCGCCCCGAACCTCGCGCCCAATCTGGTCGAGGCGCTGCGCCACACCCTGGAAAACGATCCGGACGAGTTCTAACCGCAGCACGGCGCGTCCTCACCGGCATTGATGTTGTCCAGGGCTTCGACTGCGCCGGTGAGGTTCTCGACCTTCACCAGGCGCAGGCCGTCGGGGGTGCGCGCCTTGGCCTCGTTGCAGTTGGCGGCCGGGATCAGGAAGGTCTGGGCGCCCGCCTCGCGCGCGGCGATCATCTTGTACTGGATGCCGCCGATCGGGCCGACCTTGCCGTCGGGATCGATGGTTCCGGTGCCCGCCACGAACTTGCCGCCGCTCAGTTCACCGGGGCTCAGCTTGTCGATCAGCGCCAGGGTGAACATGAGTCCGGCCGAGGGACCGCCGATTTCGGCCAGGTTGAAGTCGACCTGAATCGGCCCCACCGCAAATTCGCCCGGGGTGATGCCCAGATAGCCCTTCTCGGCGTCGTCCGGGCGGGCGCCGAGGGTGATCTCCGCGGTCTGTTCCACGCCGTCACGGCGGAACGTCACCGGAATCGTGGCCCCCGGTTTGGCCGAGGACACCGCCGTCACCACATCCTTGGTGGTCGTGACGGGCTTGCCGTCCACGGTGATGAGCTCGTCGCCTTGCCGCAGCACATCCTTGGCCGGACCGTCCTCGGTGACCGCGCGCAGGCGCACCACCGTCGGCATCTTCAGATAATGCAGCGCCGCCAATTCCGCATTGTCTTCGGAATCCTTGAACTCCTGCTGATTGGATTTGTCGATCTCGTCACGCGAAACCCCGGGCGGATACACCTCGGCGCGCGGGACGAGGCCGTTCTCACCGTCCAGCCACAAGCCCAATGCCTCGAAAATATTCAGCTGATCGCGAACGGAGACCGTCGTCATATTGAGATTGCCGGAGGTCGGATCGACCGGCACATCCCGCACCTCGACCACCTGTTTTCCATTGACTTCGCCCAGCGTATTGAAGGTCGGCCCAGGTCCGAGCGCCACGAACGGAACGGTCACGACACTGCCCACGAGACCGAGCACCAGAATCGGGATCAGCGCGGCGAGCAGGGTGAATATGCGGCGAGTCACGGCAGCAAGGGTACTGGTGATGTGCGTGATTGCCGCGCTCCGCTCGCCGGTGGGCTGGGTGCGCGGCTCCAGTACCGTAGATGACATGAGTGACTTTCCGTTCGGATTCTCGAATCGCGACGACGATCCGGAGCGCAAGCCCGGCGATCAGTCCAGCGGTTCCGGTGCGAACAACCCGTTCGGGCTGGGTGGTCCGGGCGGTGGCGGATTCGATCCCTCGCAGCTGGGTCAGATGCTGACCCAGCTGGGTCAGATGTTCACCAGCATGAGCCAGCCGGGCGCATCCGCCGGTCCGGTCAATTACGACATTGCCAAGCGACTGGCCCGCCAGCAGCTCGGCGCCAGCGTCACGCCGGTGAGCCAGGGCGCGCAGCGCGCCGTCACCGATGCCGCGCACCTGGCCGAACTCTGGCTGGACGCCGCCACCACCTTCCCGGCCGGTGCGACCAAGACCGTGGCCTGGACCGCCAATAACTGGATCGAGGAGACGCTGCCCACCTGGAAGCGGCTCTGCGATCCGGTGGCGCAGCAGGTTTCGGGCATGTGGACCGCCACCCTGCCCGAGGAGGCCAAGGAGTTCGCGGCCCCGATGATGGGCATGCTGAGCCAGATGGGCGGGCTCGCCTTCGGTTCGCAGCTGGGCCAGGCGCTGGGCCAGCTCGCCAAGGAGGTGCTGACCTCCACCGATATCGGTCTCCCGCTGGGTCCGGCCGGTACCGCGGCGCTCTTGCCCACGGCCATCTCCGAATTCAGCGAGGGCCTGGAGCAGCCCGAGAGCGAGATCATGGTCTTCCTGGCCGCCCGCGAGGCCGCGCATCAGCGGCTGTTCGCGCATGTGCCGTGGCTGCGGCCGCAGATGCTGGGCGCGGTGGAGGATTACGCGCGCGGTATCAAGATGGACTTCTCCGCCATCGAACAGGCCGCCCAGGGCCTGGACCCGATGGCGCTGGCGGATCCGTCCAAGCTGGAAGAGCTGCTCTCCCAGGGCACTTTCGAACCGCAGACCACACCGGAGCAGAAGGCCGCGCTGGAGCGCCTGGAGACACTGCTGGCCCTGATCGAGGGCTGGGTGGAGACCGTGGTGGCCGACGCCGTCGGCGACCGGCTGCCCGGTGCGGGCGCGCTGGCCGAGACGCTGCGCCGCCGCCGCGCCACCGGCGGTCCGGCCGAGCAGACCTTCGCCACCCTGGTCGGCCTGGAACTGCGGCCGCGCAAGGTGCGCGAGGCCGCGGCACTGTGGCGGCGACTCACCACCGACGCCGGGGCGGAGCAGCGCGACGGCGTCTGGGCGCACCCGGATCTGCTGCCCGATTCCTCCGATCTGGATTCGCCCGCCGGTTTCATCGACGGGGTGCTGGGCGGCGGCGCGAGCTCCTTCGACGATCCGCTGGCGCAGCTCGCCGAGACCGTGGAGCGCGAGCGGCTGGAGAAGGAGAAGGCCGAGGAACCGGGCGACGACGAGGACAAGCCCTCCGCGTAAGACCTCGGGCGAACCCTCCGAGCAGAGCTGCGGGCAAGCCCGCTGTGCGGCTTGTGGACAACCCGCGAAAGCGCTGATCAGTCAGCGTTTTCGCGGGTTTTCGCATTGTCGGGAGCACGCATACTGCGGTAATGACCACACTCGCGTCCACGCGCGGCCCGCTGCTCGATCCGCGAATCACGGTGCTGCTGCGCCCCGATGGCACGGTCCAGCTCGGCTGGAACTCCGGGCACGCGCGGATCCTCACCGCACCCGGTCCGGTCTCCGCCTTCCTGCGCCTGCTGGACGGTAGCCGGACCCGCCCGCAAATCCTGTGGCAGGCCCGGAAATTGGGTTTCGGCGCCGATATGGCGGGCGACCTGCTCGACGAGCTGGCGGCCACCGGCCTGCTGGCGAGCGCGGATCCGGACCCGCTGCTGCGCACGGTGCGCGTGCACGGCCGCGGTCCGCTCGCGGATGCGCTCGGCGCGGGCCTGCGCCGAATCGGGCTGCGCCCCACCCGTTCCCAGGCCGAGCTCACCGTCCTCGCCGATACCCTGGTGCCCGATCCGGTCCTCGTCGCCGAACTCGTGCGCGATCGTCGCCCCCATCTATCGGTCCGGCTGCGCGACGGCCGCGGCCTCATCGGCCCGCTGGTGCTGCCCGGCGAAACCAGCTGCCTGCGCTGCGCCGATCTGCACCGCTGCGATCGGGATCCGGCGTGGCCACAGTTGAGCGTGCAACTGCTGGACCGCGTCGGCCACGCCTCCCCCGCCGCCATCGCGACCGTTGCGGCCTTGGCGCTCACCGAAATCGAGCGCATTGCCCACGGCCGCGCCGCGCTACCGCCCGCCACCCTGAACGCGACCTTGGAGCTGAATCTCGATTCACACCAGCTCGAGCGCCGCCCCTGGATGCCGCACCCGCGCTGCGATTGCGCCGGAAGATAGCCGGAACCCGGCCACTGTGACCGATCCCACTCACACTCCTGACCCGGTAGAACACCCGATTCCCCTACCGCACCGTCTGGGACATCGGCATGATGGGAACGTGTCAGAGATTGTGAGCAAGCGCTCCTCCCGCAATGCCAAGTTGGCCAAGATTCCACTCGGCATCGCAGGGCGGGCGGCCGTCGGGTTCGGCCGCAAACTTGCCGGGGGCGACAAACAGGAAATCAATGCGGAGCTCAATCAGAAGGCCGCGGAACAACTGTTCGCGGTCCTCGGTGAGCTCAAGGGCGGCGCCATGAAGTTCGGGCAGGCCCTGTCGGTCATGGAGGCGGCGGTCCCCGAGGAGTTCGGCGAGCACTACCGCGAGGCCCTGACCAAACTGCAGGCCGCGGCCCCGCCCATGCCCGCCGCCTCCGTGCATCGCCAGCTCGACCAGCAGCTGGGAACCGGCTGCCGGCAACGGTTCCGGCATTTCGACGACGAGCCCACCGCCTCGGCCAGTATCGGGCAGGTGCACAAGGCGGAATGGTCCGACGGCCGCATTGTCGCGGTGAAGGTGCAGTACCCGGGCGCGGACGAGGCGCTGCGCGCCGATCTCAAGACGCTCAATCGCATGGCGAGCATGATCGGCGCCCTGATTCCCAGCGCGGACGTCAAACCGATTCTGGCCGAGATCAGCGAGCGCACCGAGGAGGAGCTCGACTACCGCATCGAGGGCGGGCATCAGCGTCAGTTCGCCAAGGCCTTCGACGGGCATCCGCGCTTCCTGGTGCCGAAAGTCGTTGCCAGCGCGCCCAAGGTCATCGTGACCGAATGGCTGGACAAGGCCACCCCGGTCTCGAAGATCATCCAGCGCGGTATGGAGGATCCGGAGGGCACCTTCGAGCTACGCAATGCGGTGGCCGCGCTGATGGGCGAATTCCATTTCAGCTCACCGGCCATCGCGGGTCTGTTGCACGCCGATCCGCATCCGGGCAACTTCATGTATCTGGAGGACGGCCGCCTCGCCGTCATCGACTACGGCGCCTGCGCCCCACTGCCGAATGGTTTCCCACCCATTCTCGGCCAGATGGTGGCCCTCGGCGTCGAGGAGCGCTACGACGAGCTGACCAAGCTCATGTACGACAACGGCTGGGTCATTCCCGGTAAGGCGGTGAGCCACAAGGAGATCGAGGACTACCTGCGGCCCTTCACCGATCCGATCCGCACCGAGACCTTCCACTTCACCCGTAAGTGGATGCAGCGCGTGGCGGGCAAGGCCACCGACATCACCAATCAGGACATGATGAAAACCGCTCGGGCGCTCCAGCTTCCGGCCGAGCACGTCATGATCTTCCGCGTCCTGGGCGGCTCCATCGGCATCTGCGCCCAGCTCAATGCCGAACTGCCGTTCATGAAGCTCATGCAGGACTGGGTGCCCGGCTACAAGGAATACCGCACCGCGAGCTGAAACATACCGCACCATAACGCAAACAACCCGCTTGCCGTCAGGCAAGCGGGTTGTTCCGGTTCGTACTTCTTTTCATATCCCCCCGTTACGGGGGTTCTCATGCCGCCGCGATCTTGCGCGGGCGACCACGGGGACGCTTGCGGGCGATCACGACACCCTGGTCGAAGATCTCACCGCCCCAAACACCCCAGGGCTCGCCACGATCGATGGCGGCCGACAGGCAGCCCTGCCGGATCGGGCAGCTGGCGCACAGCGCCTTAGCCTCTTCCAGCTGGGCCGGGGACTCTGCGAACCACAGGTCGGGGTTGCCGACTCGGCAAGGCAGGGTCATGGTGACTCCCCGGCGAACGCGGGTAGCGGGGGCCACGGTGGTGCGGCATGTCACGCGGTCACGGGTAACCGTGGTGGACACGTCGGTCTCCTTCAGCTCGTGCAGCGGTCGTTACTTCGGTTTGGCGAAACCGCTGCCGGTGGCTGGAGGCCGATACAAATATGGCCACGGTTTCGCTTTCGGGCGATCCGTGGCCAGAGGTCCTGGGAGTAGGTCCCTACCTGAGTCGACTTCGGTGTCGACTCCTGTTCACGGTCGCTAGGTGGGTGTTACGGAGGCGGACTGTCAGCAGATCTGCCGGGTTGGTTCCGGATTCCGCTGCGGAGACGCCGGCGGCGCGATATGCGTCGGCCAGATGCCATGCCCCCATGGGCTCGTCCTGCTTGATCACGATCTTGTGCTCGGGCGCTTGCACTTTGCTTGCAAAGACCTGAACGCCCAGATCGCTACCGCTGGACAGACGAATCCCCTGCTGCGAAGCGAGGATCCCCCGGGAGGCGGACATATCGCACAGTGCGCGCGACATCGCCACAACGCTCTGGATAGCGTGCGTCGATACGGTGCTCGTAATGTTCAACACGGGTCTGCCTCCCTCCTGTACTCGTTTGCCGTTATGTCAAATGCGCACCGGGAACCCTCCCGGGTGCATGCCAACCACCCTAGGGAGTCATACGAATGCGCACAACCTATTTTTGACCAGCAGTTTTGCGGTCTTGCGCACTACCGGTCCCGTATGCGAGAACGGACGATGGCCAAAACGTCTGCACCGTAGGTCTGTAGCTTCTTGGCGCCGATGCCCGGAATGGCGACCAGCGCCCTGTCATCGGCGGGACGCTGCTCGGCAATGGCGGTCAGCGTCGTATCGCTGAAGACCACGAAGTGCGGCAGCTTCAGCTCGTCGGCCTTGTCCTTGCGCCACTCCTGCAGCGCGGTCAGCAGTTCCGGATCCACATCGGCCGGGCAGCGCGAGCAGCGGCCGAGCATGGTGGCCTGGGTGTTCAGCAGCGGACGGCCGCACACCCGGCAGGTCGGATGCACCCGTTTGGGGCCGCGCCGATCGGTGGTGTGCTGGGCGATGCGCGAGGCCGGGGAGTCGTCGGGCACCAGGCCGATGAGGAAACGCGACCGGCGGCGGACCTTGCGGCCGCCCTCGGAGCGGGCCAGCACCCAGGACAGGTGCAGATGCTCGCGGGCGCGCGTGACGCCTACATAGAGGAGTCGGCGCTCCTCCTCGAGGGATGCCTCGTCGGCCACCGAGCCGTCGGGGCCGAGCACATGCTGGATGGGCAGCGTCCCGTCGGCCAGCCCGACCAGGAATACCGCATCCCACTCCAGGCCCTTGGCCGCGTGCAGCGAGGCCAGGGTGACGCCCTGCACGGTCGGTGGGTGCCGGGCCTCCGCGCGGGCGGCGAGTTCGCTCAGCAGTCCGGTGAGTTCGAGATCGGCATCGTGGCCGGTGAGCTCCTCGGTCAGCTGCACCAGCGCGACCAGCGAGGACCAGCGTTCGCGGGCCTGCACGCCCGCGGGCTCCTCCTTGGTGAGACCGAGCTTGGCCAGTACCGCGCGGACCAGGGTGACCAGATCGGCGCCGCGCGCATCGGGCAGATCGTCGCGGGCGGCCGCCTGCCGCAGGGCCTGGACGGCCTGGCGGACCTCGGGCCGCGCGAAGAAGCCTTCGCCGCCGCGCACCTGGCACGGAATCCCGGCCTCGGTCAGCGCCTGCTCGTAGGCCTCGGACTGGGCATTGATGCGGTAGAGCACGGCGATCTCCGCGGCGGGCGCGCCCTGGCCCAGGAGTTCGGCAATGGCCTTGGCGACCGCGGTGGCCTCGGCGGGCTCGTCGTCGTATTCGGCGAAGACCGGTTCCGGACCGTCCGCGCGCTGGCCGATCAGCTGCAGCCGGGTCCCGGCGATGCGCCCGCGCGCCGCCCCGATCACCCGGTTGGCCAGGGACACCACCTGCGGGGTCGACCGGTAGTCGCGTTCCAGCCGCACCACCGCCGCCTCCGGGAAGCGGCGCGAGAAATCCAGCAGGAAGGCGGGACTGGCCCCGGTGAATGAGTAGATGGTCTGGTTGGCGTCGCCGACCACGGTCAGATCGTCGCGATCGCCGAGCCAGGCGTCGAGCACGCGCTGTTGCAGCGGCGTGACGTCCTGATATTCGTCGACCACGAAACACCGGTAGCGCCCGCGGAACTCCTCGGCCACCGACGGATAGTCCTCGAGCGCGGCGGCGGTGTGCAGCAGCAGATCGTCGAAATCCAGCAGCAGTCCGTCCGCGCTGGTCTTCAGCGATTCGTACCCGGCGTACACCGCCGCGACCTTCGACGCCTCGTACGGCGCGTCACGCTGGAGCCGGGCCACCGTGGCGGCGTAATCCTCCGGCGCGATGAGCGAGCCCTTGGCCCATTCGATCTCACTCGACAGATCGCGCAGGGTCTCGGTATCGGTGGACAGACCCGCCCGATTCGCGGCCTGCGCCACGATGGGGAACTTGCTGTCGATCAACCGCCATGGCACATCCCCCACGACCTGCGGCCAGAAGTATTTGAGCTGCCGCAGCGCCGCCGCGTGAAACGTGCGCGCCTGCACCTGCCCGGCCTCCCCGCCGAGTCCCAGCGCCCGCAGCCGGTTCCGCAACTCCCCCGCCGCCCGCGCCGTGAATGTCACCGACAGCACCTGATCGGCCTTCACATGCCCGGCCGACACCAAATACGCGATGCGATGAGTAATGGTGCGGGTCTTGCCCGTCCCCGCGCCCGCCAGCACACAGACCGGCCCGCGCGGCGCGCGCACGGCCGCCGCCTGCTCGGCATCGAGTTCGTCGAGCGCGAGCTTCGGCTCAGTCGGCGCGGCAGTCACGCGCACCATCATGACAGCCACCTCCGACAGCGACGGCCCGGACAGGTACTTGCCGTGCGCGGCGGGTCGGTGGCGGGTCAACCCCCTCGAGCCCACAACAATCGACCCGAGTGCGAAGCTCTGCCCCCACCGCGGCACGGCCGTGCGGCTGGCCGATTCGGCCGCGAGTGCCACGCCGTGGCCGAACCAGTTGGGCGCGACCGGGCGACACTCGCCGTCGCTCGCATATCCGGAGTTCAGGACCGGTTAGCGTGCGACGGTGGCCGACGAAGCACCCGCGAACCACGACCGCCGCGCGACGTGGATGGAGCTGTTCTTCGATCTGGTGGCGGTGGCGGGCATCAATCAGCTCGCCCATCTGCTGCACGATGAGCCCGGGCTGCCGGATTTCGCGCTCTATCTGGTGCTCTACTTGGCCTTTTGGACGGCTTGGGCATGTATCACGCTGTACAGCAATATTGCCCGAGACCGGACTCGGCAGCCGCTCATGCTGGCGGCCATGTTCGGGCTGGGCGTCATGGGCGCGGCCGTGGCCGGGATTCCGGACCGGCACTCGACCACGTTCGCGGCCGCCTATGTGCTGCTGCGGATCGGCACGGCGCAGGTGTGGGGGCGCGGGCGCATTGTGGTAGACTGGCCGGTCGCGCAGCTGACCGTGGGCGTGCTGCCGTGGATCGTCTCGCTCTGGGTGCCCGAGCCGTGGAAGTACTGGCTGTGGACCGCGGGCCTGGTGGTGGACCTGTGGCTCATGTTCGCGGTCAGCGGCGAGCGCATGCTGGCCGGAGCGCAGCAGGCATTGGAAGGCAGGTTGCGCCGGGGGCGGCAGGAGCGACAGGGACCGCGGTGGCGGCGATTCGACGGTATGGAGACCCCGAAACTCGTAGCGCTGCACGCCGATCCGGAACACCTGGGCGAGCGGCTGGGCCTGTACGTGATCATCGTGCTCGGCGAGGGCTTCATCACGGCCATCGGCGCGGTGGGCGCGGTCGCCTGGACCGCCACGGTGGTGCTCCTCGGCATCGGCGCCTTTCTACTACTGGCCGGGCTGTGGGCATCGACGCTGACCTGCGGCTTCATCCCGCGTCTCCTGGAGAACACCCACTCCGGTGACCGCGTCCCCTGGCAGCATGTGATGGCCGCGCACTGCGCCATTACCGGCGCGATCGTCACCATGGCGGCCGCCCTGGGCCTGACCATCAGCCACGCGCCGCACCATCTGTCGGCGGGCATCGGCTGGCTGTTGTGCGGTGGGGCGGCGGCCTATTTCGCCGTCACCGCCGTGGCCGGTCTGCACGCACGCGCCGATCTGCGCGCCATTCGCGCTCTATCTTCTCCCCTGTGCGCTCATCGCGGTCGCCCTCGGATTCTTCGCGCCCCGCATCGCCCCGGTGATCCTGGTATACGCCATTGCCGCGTTGGTCGGCTGGGCGCTGCTGTGGCAGATCCGGGCGAAGGCGGGAACATGATCCCGGGTGATCTCGTTGCACCCTCCGTGACTGCAACGGACCTGACGATGTACTCGACCACCTGGTGCGGCTATTGCCGACGGCTCAAGAAGCAGCTCGATGAGGCCGGGATCACGTACGAGGTGATCGATATCGAAGACCATCCCGATGCCGCCGAATTCGTGGGCAGCGTCAACAACGGCAATCATGTGGTGCCGACGGTGAAATACCGGGATGGGTCCACCGCCACCAATCCGAGCCTGGTTCAGGTGAAGGAAGCGCTCGCCGCCATCGGCTGAGCCCCGGGACCTCGCGTCCGGAAACGACAGAAGCCGCACCCATGACGGATGCGGCTTCTTCGACTGCTAGCGGATCAGTGTCCGTCGGTGCACTTGGTCACCAGGATGGTGCCGCGCTCCGGCTGGCTGGACCCGGTGAACGGGAACGGCAGCTGCGGCTTGATGCCTGCCAGGCTGTTCAGCGCCATCTGCTCGGCGGCGGCGGGGGTGCTGCCGTAGCCGCCGTAGAAGCGCAGGCCGTCCTCGCTCTAGGCGACCGAACCGCAGCCTTCGTTGAATTCCACGAGGACCTTGCAGCTGCCGCCGCATTCGTCGAGCGCGCTGCCATTGGCCTCACCCTGGTTCGGGTAGTTCCAGGCCGCGCCCCAGCTGTTGTCATTGTTCAAGGTGCTCACGGCAATTGCGCCGTAGAGGCGGCCGTCGGGCCCGCGCTCGGCATTCGCCGCCGCCGAACCCAGGGACATGAGCGCCGCCGCAGAAGCGACGACGACGGCGGCCTTACGCCATACAGACATCGAGAATCTCCCCATCAAGAAAAGGCTTCCGAATACGAAGCCATGCATGATCTTGCTCGAGAGAACCCGAATTGTCCAATAAGAATCAATCAATCAGTGGCAGCCCAGGATTCGACGATGGTGCGCGCAATCGAAATGGACCCCGGAAGCAACAGGCGGCGTTCGGTATTCGCGTCCAGTTCGCCCGCGGCATCGCGGCCCCAGGAGCCCGCCGCCAGCGCTTCGCGCACCTCGGCGCGGGTGAACCAGTGCGCCTCGGTGATCTCGCCGTCGTGAAAGGTCAACGGCTGCGCGGGATCCGCGACCGCGGTGAAGCCGAGCATGAGCGAGCGCGGGAACGGCCAGGGCTGGCTGCCGAGATAGCGGATCTCGCCGACATCGACGCCGACCTCCTCGCGAATCTCGCGTTCCACACAGCGTTCCAGGGATTCACCAGTCTCCACGAAACCGGCCAGCAGCGAGAACAAGCCCTGCGGCCAGGTGTGCTGACGGGCCAGCAGCACCCGATCGCCGCCGTCGTGGACGAGGCAGATGACGGCCGGATCGATGCGCGGGAATTCCTCGTACCCGGATTCGCTGGTGCGCGACCACCCGGCGGAGCTGGGCACGGTGGGGGTGCCGTCGGCGGCGCTGAAGCGGGCCTTGTCGTGCCAGTTCAGCAGGGCGATGACGGTCGAGAGCAGGCCGGTGCCGAAATCGTCGAGGTCCAGGGTGACGCCCACGGCCCGCAGATCGGCCAGGTCGCCGTCGATGTCGTTGTCCCGCACCGCCCACAGGTGGGTCGCACCGTCGACACCCAGGAATACGGCTTCCGGGGCCGGTTCCGCGGCGAGGCTGGTGGCGGCGTCCAGCACGACCGTGCCGTTCGCGATCCGCACCTGCCCGCGCTTGGTCATACGCACGAGTTTGGCTTGCCCCCAGCCCTCTTTGAGGGCCTGCTCATCGCTGCGAAGATGCTCCGCCCGATCCAGAGTCGTACGCGAAAGGACCGGAACCGCATTCAGCTGAAAACCTGACACGGTTCGAGACTAGCCGTGCCGGGTGACGGGTCAGACGTGGACGCGGCGGATGTAGAGCAGCTTGTCGCCGGATTCGAGGGCGTCGACCTCTTCCTCGCCGACGCGGACGAGGGTGCCGTTGCGGACCACGCCCAGCACGATATCGCGCAGGTGGCGGGGGGAACCGCCCACTTCCTCCGGTTCCACGTCGCGTTCGGCGATGGCGAATCCGGCTTCGGGGGTGAGCAGGTCCTCGACCATTTCCACCACGCTGGGTGTGGTGGTGGCAATGCCGAGCAGGCGCCCGGCGGTCTCGGAGGAGACCACCACCGAATCGGCGCCGGACTGGCGCAGCAGGTGGGTGTTCTCGGCCTCGCGCACGGCGGCGGAAATCTTTGCCTTGGGATTGATTTCGCGGGCGGTGAGAGTCACCAGGACGGCCGTGTCGTCGCGATTGGCGGCGACCACGATGGAGGACGCGTGCTGCACGCCCGCCAGCCGCAGCACATCGGAGCGGGTGGCCGAACCGTGCACGGTCACCAGACCGGCATTGGCCGCCGCCTCCAGCACCTGCGGATCGGTGTCCACCACCACGATGTCGGCCGGTTTCACGCCGTCGCCGAGCATGGCGTCGACGGCGGTGCGGCCCTTGGTGCCGTAGCCGATGACCACGGTGTGATTGCGCACGCTGCGCCTCCATCGCTGAATCTTGAGAGCCTGCCGGGACCGTTCGGTCAGCACCGACAGGGTGGTGCCGACCAGGACGATGAGAAAGAGCACCCGCAGCGGGGTGATGACGAAGATATTGACCAGGCGCGCCCGCGGGGTGAACGGCGTGATGTCGCCGTAGCCGGTGGTCGACAGCGACACCGTGGCGTAGTAGGCCGAGTCCAGCAGCGACAATTCGCCGCCCGCATTGTCGTGGTAGCCGTCGCGGCCCACGAACACCACCAGCGTGGCCAGCACCAGCAGCATGACCGCCAGCAGCACCCGGCGCACCAGTAGCCGCCACGGGCTGGCCTCGTGCGCCGGAATCCGCAGAATACCGACGAGCGCGAAGTCCGGGCGGTCGGTGATCCGGCCCAGTCGGCGCGATGGTTCACCGAACACGCGAATCACCAGCCATTTCGGGGATTTCTACCTGCGGCACAGGCACGGAGCGTACCCGGCGACGCGCGGCAACGGGAGTTCGGCGAGGGCGCGTCGCCCTACTCGAACGAATCCGGGGGCAGTAATTCCGGATCCGGTGGCGGCTCGAAATCCGGTGGCGGCTCGGTCTCGTCCGCCTCCGGTTCCGGCGCGGGCGGGCTCTGCGGTGCGGCGGCCGTAATGAGTTGGGCCAGTTCATCGGGACCCGGGAGATGGTCGGGGGCGATGGTGCGGCCGGTGCGGACATAGTGGAAGGCCGCGCCGGTGCGGGCCAGCAGTTCGACCTCGGGGCGGCCGGTGCGGGCGGCCTCCAGGCGGGCCCAGGCCAGGCGGTAGACGGCCAGCTGGACGGCCACCGATTCCTCTTCGGCGGGTGTGGGTTCGCCGCCGGTCTTCCAGTCCACGATGATCCAGCGGCCGTCGGGCTCCTGGAAGACGGCGTCCATGCGGCCGCGAATCACGGTGCCCGCCAGGGTGGTTTCGAAGGAGACCTCGACCTCGATCGGATTGCGGTCGGCCCACGGGGAGGACAGGAACGCATCCTGCAGGCGCATGAGTTCGGCGTCGGTATCGCTGGTGTCGGCCGCACCGGGCAGTTCCTCGAAGCCGAGCAACCGGCCCGCGCCGAACCAGCGCTGCACCCAGGCGTGGAAGGCGGTGCCGCGGCGGGTGAACGGGCTGGGCGGGTACGGCAGCGGGCGGCGCAGGCGCGCGGCGAGTTTCGCCGGATCCGAGCGCAGGTCGACGAGCGCGGTGGCGGCGAGCTGGCCGGGCAGTTCGACCTCCCGGACGGCCTGTTCGGCGGCGAGGTGTTCGGCGATGAGGGCATCCACGTCGGTGGTCCAGCCCTCGGGATCCGTCTCTTCGGCGGAATCCGCTGCCGGATCGCCGAATTCGGGGCCGAAGTCGAATGCGGCCTGTTGCGGCCGGTCGGCGGCGCGCAGGGCCAGCAGGGCCGCGTTCACCAATGCCGCACCCTGCTCGACGGATTCGCGCCGCGCGCCGAGCGGATCGCGCGGCCAGTACGCCGTCGGCGGATTGTCGGTGAACGGGTTCACGGCGTCGGGGGGCGGCGGATCGTCCCAGCGGTCGATGCGCACCGCCCGCGACAGCGCCGTGCCCGGAATCTCGGTGGCCTGCTTCAGCTCGAGCAGGAAGTCCGAGGGCCCCTTGGGTTTCGACCCGGTCTCCGCCCAGTGGTGCGCGCAGACGTAGAGCACCCGCTCGGTGCGGGTGAGGGCGACATAGAACAGCCGCCGTTCCTCGTCGAGGCGGCGGCGGGCGAGGGCCTTCTTGTGTTCGTCGAGAACGTGTTCGAGGTCGGCGCGGTCGTACACCTCGGACAGATCGAGCACGGGGACGCCGTCGCCCGCGTCGTCCTGCTGCCGGTCGCCGCGCAGGGTGGTGGGCAGTTCGGCGAGCGCGCCCATCCAGGTAGTGGTTCCGGTGCCGGACGGGAAGGTGCCGTCCACCACGTGCGGGACGGCCACCACCTCCCATTCCAGTCCCTTGGCCGCGTGCACGGTCAGTACCTGCACGCGATCGTGCGCGACCTCCACCTCGCCCGGTTCCAGACCGCCCTCGACTTCCTCCGCTGCAGTGAGGAAGTCGAGCAGACCGGCCAGCGAGGAGCGATGGTCGGCGGCGTATCCGGCCACCACGTCGGCGAAGGCGTCCAGATGCTCGCGCCCGGCGGCGGCCATGGCCCGCCGCGTCTGGGTCTCCACGCCCACGCCGATGGTCCGCTCCACATCCGCCACCAACTCCGGCAGGGACTGCCCGGCGCGTTCCCGCAGGGCGCCCAGCTCCGCACCGAGCGCGGTGATCCGCGCGAACCCGTTCTCCGAATACTGGTCCGCCCCACCGGGATCCGCGATGGCATCGCCGAGCCCCGCCCGCTCCGCCGGTTCCGGCGCGACCTCCCGCAGGGCCTCGTCCAGTCCGGCCGCATCCGCGATCTCCGGATTCCTCCCGCCGGGCCGCGAAATCGACAGCTCCCGAGCCCGTTTCGACAGCGCCGCGATATCGGCCACCCCGATCCGCCAGCGCGCCCCGGTCAGAATCCGCACCGCCGCGCTCCCCGCCGACGGATCCGCGATCAATCGCAACGTCGCGACGATATCGGCCACTTCGGGCGTGTGCAGCAGCCCGCCGAGACCCACGATCTCCACCGGTAACCCGCGCTCCCGCAAGGCTTCCGCCAGGGGGGCCGCATCGGCGTTCCGCCGCACCAGCACCGCCGACGTGGGCGGCGACTCCCCCGCGTCTGCCTTGGCCTCCCATTCGGCGGCGATCCGCTCCGCCAGCCACTCCCGCTCGGCCGCAACCGTTTCCGCCAGCGCCAAGGCCACCACCCCGGCCGTCGCATCCGGCCGCGGCCGCAGCGCGTCCACCGTCACCCCGCCGCCCTCGGCCGCCCGAAGCCGTAGCGGATCCGCCACCAGATTCGCCAGATCGAGCGCCTCCGGCGGATTCCGCCAGCTGGTGAGCAGCGGCAGAATCGGCGCGGGAACCCCTGGCGCCTCGGGGAAGTCGGTGGCGAACCGCGGCAGATTCGCCGCCGACGCACCACGCCAGCCGTAGATGGACTGCATCGGATCACCGACCGCGGTCACCGCCAGCGGCTGTCCGGCGGTGTCGGCCGGGGAGTCGTCCGCGACCGGGCGGGCCGCGCCGAAGAGGGCGGAGAGCAGGATGCGCTGGGAGTGGCCAGTGTCCTGGTATTCGTCGAGCAGGACCAGGCGGAAGCGGGCTTGTTCGGCAGTGGCGACCTCGGGGTGGCGGGCGGCCAGGCGGGCGGCGAGGGACATCTGGGCGCCGAAGTCGAGAGCGCCGCGGCGGCTGAGTTCTTCGGCGAGGCGGTTCACCAAGGGCAGCAACGCGACTCGCTCGTGCTGGGTCTCGATAATGTCGAACAGGGCCTTCTTGGGGCCGCCGCGTTGGCGCGGACCGGCCGGGAGCGTGGTGATCAGGCGCTCCAATTCCAGGTGCGCCGTGGCCAACTGGCGGGGTTCCACCAGGTGTTCGGCGAGCTGTCCGGAGAGGGCGAGGACGGCTTCGGTCACCGAGACCGGGGTGCGGTCGGTGTCGAGGTCGCCGTCCCAGGTGGAGACGACCCGGTAGGCCAACTGCCAGAGCTGGGTTTCCGTGAGGAGGGTGGCGGTGGGTTCGACCGGGAGCAGCAGGCCGTATTCGGACAGCAGGCGGCCCGCATAGGAGTGGTAGGTGCTGATCTCCGGTTCCGAGCCGGTGAGCAGGGCGCGCAGGCGGCCGGTGGGGTCGATGTCCCGGAGCAGGGGCGCGCCCGCCAGCCGCGCCAGGCGGGTGCTGATGCGGGTGGTCAACTGCTGGGCGGCTTTTCGGGTGAAGGTGAGGCCCAGCACCTGGTCGGGTTCGACCAGGCCATTGGCGACCATCCAGACCACGCGGGCGGCCATGGTCTCGGTCTTGCCCGCGCCAGCACCGGCCACGACCAGGGTCGGTCCGGCGGGGGCGGCGATGACCGCGGCCTGTTCGTCGGTCGGCGGCGGCAAGCCCAGGGCGTCGGCGAGCTGACGCGGGGTGACGCGGCCACCCGCCGCCTCGCCGCCCCCGGGTTCGGAATCGCTGGGCGGTGGGGCGTTCACTCGTCGGTCACCTGCCGCCCGGTGTCCTGCACGGGGCAGCTGCCGGAGACCTTGCAGTGGCGGCAGCCGTCATTGCGCATGGCCAGATAGCTGGGGCCCTTGGAGGCCGCGGCGGCATCGTGGATGACGCCGCGCCATTCGTCGATGCCGTCGTCGTCGAGCGCGTGCTGCAGGCGCTGGGTCGCACCCTCCTTGGTGGAGGGTTTGGCCACGTAGACCAGGCGAGCGCCGCCGGGCTTGCCGTCGCCGAGCGCGCCCGCCGCGGCGGCGACCTGGTAGGTCGCGAGCTGGGCGTGGTCCTCCGCGGCCTGTTTGGAGATGGGCGTCTTGCCGGTCTTCACGTCGACAATGACGAAGCGGCCCAGGGCATCTCGTTCCAGGCGGTCCATGCGGCCGCTGATCCGCACCGGCAGTTCGCCCGGCGTCCGGGCGGGCAGGATGCAGTCCACGGGGACCTCGACGCCGAGGGCGGTGAGTTCGTCGCGGGTATTGCGCAGCCAGGCCAGGAAGGTGTCGACCATGGTCTCGGTGCGGCGCAATTCGGCGCGGGAGTGCCAGTTCTCGCCGTGCTGGGCGCTCGGATCGACCTTCTTCCACGCCTTGGCGAGGGCGTGTTTGACCTGCTCCTCGTCAACCTGACCGGCGAGGGCCTGCACCAGGGTGTGGACGAGATTTCCCTTGAGCGCGTGCGGGTTCTCGCCGTCACCGCCGCCGTGCCGCTCCAACGCCCAGCGCAGCGGGCAGGTCTTGAGCTGTTCCACCGTGGACGGCGACAGGTTGATGGTGCCGTCCTCGCTGTCGAACAGCGGACTGGCGGAGGACAATTCGGCGGTGCCGTACCAGTCGGCGGGATGCGCGCCGCGCACCCCGGCCTTGGCCAGGCGCGCCAGCTCGTGCGCTGCCCGCGCCCGCCGCTCCGCCGTCGAATCGGGATCGCAGGCCGCACCGCGCAATTCGGCGATGAGCGCATGCATGGCCAGCGCTCGGCCCGGATCGACGGCGGGCAGAATCCGCCCCGCCTGCCCGTCCTCGGCGTCGGCGTCGAGCTCGGCCAGGAAGCGCGACGGCACCAGATCCTGGTCCCCCGTGACGGATTCGACGGCCGTCACCAGCAGCGACCGCCGCGCCCGGCTGCACGCCACCAGCAGCAGCCGCCGCTCCTCGGCCAGCAGCGGCGCGGCCCGGCTCACCTTCTCCCCCGCACCCCGCACGCCCGCGACCAGATCCACCAGATCCTCGACGCCCAGCAGGGTGCCGCGCGGCCGCAGATTCGGCCAGATCCCCTCCTGCACCGCCGCCACCGCCACGGTGTCCCACTCCCGCCCCGCCGCCGCGTGCGCACTGCAGATGGTCACCGCCTCCCCCGGATCGGTCTGCGGCGCGTTGTCCTGCGGAATCTCCTGCTGCTCCAGGTATTCCACGAATCCCTCGACGGTGGCGTGCGGCAGCCGATCCACATAGGAGGCCGCCGCCTCGAACAACCCCACCACCGCGTCCAAGTCCTTGTCGGCCTGCATCCCGACCGCGCCCCCGCGCTCGGACTGCCCCACCCACCGCCGCTCCAGATTCGACCCGGTCCACACCCCCCACAGCACATCCTCGAGCCCGCCCCCGTCCCGCCGCGCCTTCCACCCCCGCCCCAGCGCCTTCAACACCCGATGCAAGGGCGCGGCCTCCACATCCGTCAGCCGCCCCAGAATCGCCCGATTACCCTCCCCCACAAGCAGATCCCGCAAAATCTCCGCCGACGACCGATCCAGATCCGCGAACCGATCCGCCGTATCCTGTTCTCCGACAATCACATCGGCGCGCTCGTCGACATCCTCGTCCGAGGCGTTGTCCGGATAGCCGAATTCGATGACGGTGCGGCGAATACCGCGACGCAGGCGGCGCAGGCTGATCTGGTCCGCTCCTCCGAGCGGACCCGCCAGCAGATCCAGGGCATCGTCGGCCGTGAACGGAATCGGCCGCGGGTTGCGGACCCGCGTCGGGTCGCCCGCGGTGACGGCCCGCAGTGCGAGCAGCATCCAGGCCGCGCCGCGGCGGCGGGCCAGCGGAACATCGGCCGGGGGCTGCCGTACCGGAACACCGGCGGCGAGCAATGCGCGGCGCAGGGGCGCGAGCGAAAGCGGTACGGAGCGCAGGATTACCGCCATGCGCGACCATGGCACGCCGTGCGTGAGATGGGCACGGCGCAGGTGGTCCGCGATGAGCGCCGCTTCCTTGGCCGGGGTGGTGAGCACCTGCACACGCACCTCACCCTCGGACTGCGCACCGGGCCGAGCCGCTTCGTCGCCGGGCTCGACATCGTCGAGGAACCGGGCGCCGACCGGAGTGCGGTGGGCGCTCGTGCCGGGGAGGCGGGCGGTTATGCGGTCGGCGACCTCCTGGATGACCGGGGCGGATCTATGGTTGTGGCGCAGCATGATTCGGCGATCGGCCGGGGCGTCCGGGTCGATGGCGAAGCGGGAGTCCGCGCCGCGGAAGGTGAAGATGGACTGGTCCGGGTCGGCGGCGACGACGGTGGTGGCCAGGCCGCTGCCGATGGCTCGGATCAGTTGGGCGGCATGGGGATCCAGGTGTTGGGCGTCGTCGACGAGGATGCTGTGCAGGCGGGTGCGTTCGGCGGTGAGCAGGTCCGCGTCCATGATCAGGGCGTCGATGGCGGCGCCGATGAGTTCGGCGGCGTCCAGGGCGGGGGCGGTGGCCTCGGGGACGTCCATGCCGACCGACCAGCGCAGCAGCATGATCTGCTCGTAGCGTTCGAAGAAGCGGCCCGCGGCGACCCATTCCGCATGGCCGTGGGTGCGGCCCAGATCGATGAGGTGCTCGGGGCCGAGACCGCGTTCGGTGGCGCGGAGCATGAGATCGCGCAACTGTTCGGCGAATCCGGCCGCGCCCAGCGCCGGATGCAAGCGCTCGGGCCAGCCGGGCGCGCCGTCGGCGAGCTCGCCGCGCAGCATCTCGCGGACCACGATGTCCTGCTCGGAACCGGTCAGCAGGCGCGGCGGCGGATTGCCGTGGGTGGCGGCGAGGGTGCGCAGCAGCCCGAACGCATAGGAGTGCAGGGTGCGCACCAGCGGACCCCGGGTGGCTCCGGGCACGCCCCCGAGTTCCGGATCGGCCTCCGCGATCCGGGCGGTGATGGCGGTGCGGACCGTGCTCGCCGCGCGCTTGGAGTAGGTGAGCACGAGCACCGACTCCGGATCGTCCCCCGCCAATATCCGGTTCGCCGCGATATCGATCAGCAGCGCCGTCTTGCCCGTCCCCGGCCCGCCGAGCACCTGCCACGGCCGCCAGCCGGGATCGATCTCGAAGTCGGTGAGCAGCGGTGCGATGGCGGCATCCCACTCCCGCGGACGGGAGACCACCTCGACCCGGCGCACCAGCTGCACCGAGCTATCCGATCGCATCACGGGAGCTATTTCAACAGACCGCCCCGACAGTCTTTGTTTGCCATGAGTTCACCGTGCCGCCGATCACTGTGCGGAGCACACGACTCTCACCGCACGCGCCGCGCGGCTGTCGGCGCGCATGAGCAGAATGGGCGGGGTGTCCGATCTTCATATTCATCATTTCGGTCCTTCGACCGGTCCGGTGGTGCTGGCCCTGCACGGGCTGACGGGTCACGGCGGGCGCTGGCGCGCACTGGCCGAGCAGCATCTGCCCGATGTGCGGATTATTGCGCCGGATCTGCGGGGGCACGGGAGGTCGACCGGCGCGCCGCCGTGGGATTTCGAAACCATCGTCGATGATCTCGCGGCGCTGCTGCGCGCCGAGACCAGCGAACCGGTGGTGGCGCTCGGGCATTCCTTCGGCGCGGCCGCGGCGCTGCACCTGACCGACCGGCATCCGGAGCTGGTGCGCGGCCTGGTCCTGCTGGATCCGGCCATCGCGCTGGATCCGGACCTGCTGCTGCGCATCGCCCAGGCGACGGTGGACCACCCGGACTACGCCGATATCGACGCGGCCCGCTTCGACAAGCTGGAAACGGCCTGGGCCGATGTCGCCCTCGAGATCCTGGAAGCCGAACTCGCCGAACACCTGATCCCCACCCCGAACGGGCGCATGGCGTGGCGGCTGACCTTCCCGGCGATCATCGCCTACTGGGGCCAGCTCGCCCGCGCGTTCGTGCTCCCGCCCGCCGGTCTGCCGGTCACCCTGGTGCAGGCCATGAAGGTGCAGCCGCCCTTCGTCACGCCCGCGTTCCGGGCCGCGCTGGCCGCCCGTCTCGGCGACAATCTGACCGTGCACGAATTCGACTGCGACCACATGGTGGCCCAGGCCCGCCCGGCCGAAGCCGCCGCCCTCGTCCGTTCCGCGCTCTGACGATTCCGGGAGATTCCGGCCATGCCCACCTCCGAAGCCGATATCGAGCGCGTCCGCGAACTGGTGGCATCCATCCCGCCCGGCCGCGTCGCCACCTACGGCGATATCGCGGCCGCCGCAGGCCTGTCCACCCCGCGCACGGTCGGCTGGATCATGCGCACCGATGCCGCCGACCTGCCCTGGCACCGGGTGCTGCGCGCGAACGGCACGCCCGCACCGCATCTGGCGGGCAAGCAGCTGCGCAAGCTGGCCGAGGAAGGCTGCCCCATCACCGACGGCCGGGTCGATCTGCGCGGCGCGCGCTTCCATTTCTGAACCCCCGAGGAATCCGGGAGCTCGATCAGCGCTCCAGCGCATCGGATTGGGTGAGGATGGCCGTCTCGAGCTCCTGCAGCCGCCGTCCCGGATTCACGCCCATCTCCCGGATGAGGAATTCGCGCGCCCGCCGCAGCGTCGCCAGTGCATCGGTCTGCTGCCCCAGCCGGTACTGGGCGGTCGCCAGCAGCCGCGCGCTCTCCTCCCGCTGCGGATACTGCTCCACCTGCGGGCGCAGGCCGGTCACCACTTCGGTGGACCGATCCAGCTCCAAGGCCGCCCGAGCCCGCAATTCGGCTGCCAGCAGGCGCAAATCGGTCAGTCTGGCCACTTCCGCCTCCCCCCAGCGGGCATCCGGGAACGATTCCAGCGCCGGGCCCCGCCAGCAGGCCAGGGCCACATCGAGCAGATCGCACCGCCGCACGGCGTCGAACTCATCGGCCAGTTCGCGAACGCGCTTCTCGTACTCGGCGAGCAGCGCCTCGAAATGCCAGGCGTCCACATCCTCGGCCGCCAGCCGCAGGGCATAGCCGTGCGGCTCGGACACCAGTACGGCGGCGGGCGCCCGGCGGGCCCGCTGCGGTTCGAAAACCCTTCGCAGATTATGGATCTGGACCTGCAGCACGCTCACGGCGCTGGGCGGCGGCTCGCCCTCCCAGATATCGTCCACCAGCCGCCCGGTGGAGTCCACCTGTCCCTGCGCGATCGCCAGGCGCCCCAACAGCGCGCGCTGAATCCGGCCCCGGATTTCGACGGGGGCGCCGTCGATCTCGACCTGCAACGGCCCCAAAATCCGCACTTGTCGCTTCCTCATCACCACACCGGCTCGCTCATGCGCTCTCTCGCAGCTTTTCGGGGCCCACCCACCCATTCAATTGCTGAGTATTAGCCATCTGCCGGATATTTGGTGAACTTGCGTGTTGCGTGTCGTGGGCGCGGCGGGCGAGAAAGTCACCGAGAAGTCGCGGCGCGGATGCTGCTGAAACAGCCCGATGACCGGAAAGTCCCGCACGCGAAAGGAGACACCGTGACCGTCAGGGATATCACCGCAGTTCTCGTACGCCAACTCGCGGAATTGGCGGAATCGATAGCCCGGCTGATCGATCATGCAGTGCTCGCCTGTAGTCCGGATCAGGTCCTCGATCCGGAGGCGACCCAGCCCCTGGCGAACGGCCTCTACCGGGATCGTTTCGGCAATCTGTGGGAGAAGACGCTGTTCGGCTGGCGGCTGTGGCTGCGCTCCGGGGCGGCGGTGCACGCCGGTCGGGCCAGGAGCGGAATCGACAGCTACGTGCAGAGTTTCGCACCGTTCACGCCGCTGCTGCTGGACCGCTCCGCCAGGTGGTCACGGCCCAGATGACAATGACGTCGAGCGCGATGATGAGCACCGACCACCACGGGTAGTACGGCAGGAAAAGAAAATTCGCGACGATCGACAGCGCCGCGATGCCGATGGCGGCGATCCGGCCCCAGGTCGTCCCGGCCACCAAACCGCCGCCCGCGAGTATGAGCAGCGCGCCGAGCCCGATATGAATCCAGCCCCAGGTGGTGATGTCGAACTGGTAGACGTATTCGTAGCCGACGACATACATCGTGTCCTCGACCACCGCGGAAATGCCCGAAAGCACCGATAGCGCGCCCACGGTGATCAGCAGGATCGCCGCCCCGATCGAAGTGCCGGCCGCAATACCTTGTCGCACGGGATGTTCGGTCATTGTCAACTCATGATCTGTTCGGTGATGGTGGAGCCGGGTTCGAATGTGCTCCGCCCAGCGTCGGCGCGCCTCACCCATAGCGGATTACTCCGCGCCCGGTGCCCAACCCAGGAGAGGTCGACATTGGGAATTCCGGAATTGTCGTTTCCGCCGATCGATCGGCCGGAACTCTACGACCGGCTCGACGCCGCCGCGCGCGGCGGCGGGCGGGTGCTGCTGCTCTGCGCGGCCGCCGGGAGCGGTAAGACCGTGGCCGTCGCCGACTGGATCCGGCGGCGCCCGCGCCCGCCGGACACCACGGTCGGATGGCTCACCGTGACAGCCGCATTCGACGATGCGGCGGCATTCTGCGCCGCGGTGCGCGACAGTCTGCGGCTGCCCGCCGCCGCTGCCGCCGGGCCGGGCGATCTCCTCGCGCCGGACGCCCACGCGGCGAATCTCATTGCCGCCCTGGGGTCCACGACAGCACCCGTACTGCTGGTGCTCGACGACGCGCACGAGATCACCGATCCGTTCGCACTGGCCGCGCTGGAATATCTGCTGCGGCATCTGCCCGCCGCGGTCACGGTGATCGTGTGCGCCCGCGCCGATCCCCCGGTGCGCTGGCATGCGCTGGAGCTGAACGGCCGGGTCGTGCGGCTCGGCCCCGATCAGCTGGCTCTGACCGACGCCCAGGTGCGCCAACTCTGCGAACAGCACGAATGTCGGCTCGACGGCGCCGCATTGGCGGAGGTGGTGCGGCTCACCCGCGGCTGGGCGGGCGCGGTCCGCAGCACCGCCATCCACCTGGCGGCCCACAATGGCGACGGGGCCGCCGCGCTGGCGACGCTGGCCGGGCCGTCGAACGCGGTCTCGGATTTCCTGGCCGGTGAGCTGATCGGGGCGCTAGCCCCGCCATTGCGCCAATTCCTGCTCTACACCTGCATTCCGGAGTCGTTCACCACGCAGCTGGCCGAGGCGCTGGCCGGGCCCGGGGCGCGGCATCAGCTGCGCGAACTCGAGCGCCTCAATTTCCCGATCACCCGCTCGGTGCGCGACGATCAGCTCTGGCTCAGCTACCACCCGCTGCCGCGCTCCCACTTCCGCGGCGAAATACAGTACGCCGGAGCAGAATTGGTCGACGATCTGAATCTGCGGGCGGCCGCCTGGTACGACGCCGCGCGGCTGCCGCTGGCGGCGCTGCCGCATCTGCTCGGCGCCTCCGACCGCGACCGGCTGGCGCAATTCCTGCGACGGCACGGGATGGCGATCGTGCTGGGCGGTGACGGCGCGGCCCTGTTCGACCAGATCGACAGCGCCCGTACGACATTGGCCGACGACCCGTACGTCTGGCTGTTGCGCGCCATCGATGCGCTGACCCGCGGCGACACCGTGGATGCCATGACCTACCTGAGCCTGGCGCACCGCCGCGAGGGCGACACCGACGGCGGTGATCACATCGTGCCCGCCTCCTGGCTCACCCCGCTCACGCGCGCCGCCCTGGTGGACGCGTCGGTGCTCTCCAATGCGATTCCTGACCCGCCCGTGCCCGCACCGGCGGTCCCGGCGGGGCAGCCCGATATCGACTGCTATCTGGCCACCCAGCGCGCCACCGCACTGCTGTTGCGCGGTGACCGCGCGGGCGGCGAGCGGCAGCTGCACCGCGGCCTGGCCCTGGCCGCGACCACGCGGCAGCCGCAGCTCACCCTGCGGTCGGTGACCCGGCTGGCGGTGGCCGCGGGGCTGGCGGGCGATGTGACGGCCATGCACGATCGCGCCGCCAAGGCTCTCGGCATTGCCGCCGAGCATGATCTGCCCGATTCCGCGGATACCGGTCAGGCCACCGCCCTGGCGGTCTTCGGCGCGTATCTGCGCGGCGAGCGCTGGCGACCCGAGCAAGCCGAGGCGCTGCTGACCACCGATGAACAGGGCGATGGTTCGATCCGGCCGACCGCGGGCTAGCCCGCCTACGTCATCGGCCGGTTGCTGGACTTCGACACCGCCGCCGACCGCTATCGGGCCGCGGAGGCGCTGCGGCACGGCATGCTCGCGGCGCTGGAGCAGGGCGGCCCGTTCCCGGTGACCGTCGCCGCCCTGCTCCCGCATGTGGTGTGGGCGCTGCTGGCGGTGCGGGAACCACGCACCGCGCAGCTGCTGATCGAGCGGGCCCGCACCGTGCTCGGTTTCGCGCCGGAGGTCGAATTGTCTAGGGCGGCACTGGCTCTCGGCACCTGTAGGGCGGCGGCGCTGGACACGCTGCTGGCGCCGCTGCTGGCGCGGGAGCCGACCCTCGGGACGGTCGACCGGGTGACCATGTGGTTGTTGCACGCGGCCCGCAATACCGGCCACAACCCGCACCGGCAACGGCTGGCGCTGGAACGGGCGCTCGCCCATGCCGCACCGCATCAGCTGGTCCGGCCGTTCCTGAACGTCCCGGAGGCCATCGGACTGCTGGACGGCGGGGCCGGAAGTTTCGGCCGCCACGACGATTTCGTGGAGCGGATCCGGCACCATCCAGGCGCGCGCCGGGACGGCGGCCTGGAGCAACCGCTGACCGCCACCGAAACGACCGTGCTGCAACGCCTTCCGTCGGGGCGGACGGCCGCGCAGATCGCCTCGGATCTCGGGGTGTCGGTCAATACCGTCAAGACCCATCTGCGCGGCATCTACGGCAAGCTCGGCGTGAATTCCCGGACGGCGGCGCTGGATCGGGCGCGCCGCCTGGGCCTGCTCTGAGCGCTCGCCGTGCCGTGATCTCCCGTCAGCCCCGCAGCGGCGACCCGGCGCCGACCAGCAGCCCCTCATCGGCCGCCGATCCGCTGTCCATGGCGTGATCGAGCGCGATGGCCGCGTCGATGAGCGACAGGTGGGTGAACGCCTGCGGGAAATTGCCGAGTTGCTCACCGGTGAGGTCGATCTCCTCGGCGTAGAGCCCGACGTGATTGGCGTAGGTCAGCATCTTCTAGAAGACCAGCCGGGCCCGGGTCAGCTTCCCGGCGCGGGCCAGCGCGTTCACATAGCTGAACGTGCACAGCGAGAAGGTGCCCTCGGTACCGCGCAGCCCGTCGGGCGAGGCGAGCGGGTCGTAGCGGTACACCAGGCTGTCGGTCACCAGTTCGTCGGCGATCCCGTCGAAGGTGGACAGCCACATGGGATCGCGCGGGGCCACGAATCCCACCTGCGCCATGCGCAGCAGCGAGGAGTCCAGTACATCCGAGTCGTACTGCTGGACGAAGGCCTGCCGGTGCGGATTCCAGCCGCGCTCCCACAGCTGGTCGTAGATCCGGTTGCGATGGCGCTGCCACTGCTCCACCGGGCCGGGCAGGCTGTGCTCGGCCGCGAGCCGCACGGCGCGGTCGAAGGCCACCCAGCTCATCAACCGGCCGTAGGTGAAATCGGCACGGCCGCCGCGGGTTTCCCAGATGCCCTCCTCGGGCCGGTCCCAGTTCTCGCCCAGCCAGCCGAGCAGTTCGACCACATCGTGCCAGCCCTGATGGCCGATGCGCAGCCCGCGCCGATCCGCCTGATAGATGCTGTCCAGCATTTCGCCGTAGATGTCGAGCTGGAGCTGCCCGGAGGCGTCGTTGCCGATCCGCACCGGGGCCGAGCCCCGATAGCCCTGCCAATGGCCGAGGGTCTGCTCGGGCAGCTCCCAGGAGCCGTCCACCCGGTACATGATCTTCAGCGGCCCGCCGTGCGAGCGGTAGCGGTCGCGCAGCCACCCGGCGAAGTCCGCGGCCTCCTCGGTGAACCCCAGGGCCAGTAGCGAATACACCGAGAAGGACGCATCCCGGATCCAGGTGTAGCGATAGTCCCAGTTGCGCGTCCCGCCGATCTGCTCGGGCAGTCCGGCGGTGGGCGCCGCGACGATACCGCCGGTGGGCGCGTAGGTCATGAGCTTGAGCGTGATCGCCGAGCGGTGCACCATCTCGCGCCAGCGGCCCCGATAGGTGGACTGCGCCAGCCACGAATGCCAGAACCGCACCGTCTCGGCGAACATCTCCTCGATCTCGCTCACCCGGATCGAGCGCGGCGCCGTTGCCGCGCCCGATTCCAGCACCAGGCCGCGAACCTGCCCGGATGTCAAGGTGATCGAGCCCCGCAGATGTCCACCGGCCACCGCCTGGATATGGGCCAGCCGGGTGTCCTCGGGCTCGCGCACGGCGTGCATGGTGAGCATGAAACCCTCGCCGCCGTCGAAGACCGCGCCGTCTTCCACGATGTGGGTGGTGTGCGGCCTGCGGCCGTAATCGAATCGGGGGAACAGGTCGAGTTCGAAGCTGATCTGCCCGCGCACGCAGCGCAGCATGCGCACCAGCCGATGGGTGTCGGTGGGGGTGCGCGCGGTAATGGTCGGCATGAAGTCGACGATCTCGCCCGTCCCGGATTCGGTCATGAATCGCGTGATGAGAACGGCGGTGTCGGGAAAGTACATCTGCGTACTGCGATAGCGCTCGGCGGGCCGGATGCGGCAGTGCCCGCCCCGGTCGTGGTCCAGCAGGGCGCCGAAGACGCTGGGTCCGTCGAAGCGGGGCAGGCACATCCAGTCGACGGTGCCGTCGGTGGCGACCAGCGCGGCGGTGTGCAGATCGCCGATGAGTCCGTGGTCGGCGATGGGCGGATAGTGGTCGGGGTAATGGTCCACGAGCAAAGTCCTTTCCTCGGGCCGGAACTGGGAATACGATGACACCGGCGGTACGCCCGGGCGTCATCCGTGCGGGGTGAATCGCGGCAGCCGCCCCGTCCCGAACAGGGCCGACACCGACAGCAGCGCGGTGACCGCCAGGGCCGTGCGCAGGGCGTCGACGCGGGCGTCGGTATTGATCGCCACGATGGCGGTCGCGGTGGCGTCGGGTACCCCGGCGGCGGCCAGCGACCGATTCAGCTCGGTAGTGGAGATGAACGGAACCCCTTGGGCGAGTTGGGTGGTGGCCTGTTGCCGCACCGAATCGGGCACCGCCGGATTGTTCTCGATACCGGATAGCACGGCCGAGGTCAGCGTGGCGATCAGCACCGATCCGATCAGCGCCGTGCCCAGCGAGGCGCCCAGATAGGTTGCCGTGTTCTGCAATCCGCCCACCTCCGGGCTGCGGTCGTCGGGCACCGCGCCCACCGTGATCGCGCCGAGCTGCGCGGACAGCGCACCCAGGCCGAGCCCGAGCAGCACCATCGGGACGGCCACCACCCGTGCGTCGGACGCGGGATCGAGACCGGCCACCAGCACCGCGATGCCGGCGCTCATCAGGGTCAGGCCGACTCGCACCACCCGCCGGGGACCGGCGTGCGGCCACGCCTTGGGAATGCCGAGCGCCGCCAGCACCAGCGCCACGGACAGCGGTAGCACCCGCAGGCCGGTTTCCAGCGCGCTAAGTTCCAGCACCACCGACAGGTACAGCGGCACCGCGAAGAAGACTCCGGCCTGAATCAGGAACTGTGCGAAGAACATTCCGAGCCCGCCGGTGAGCTGCCGGTTGCGCAGCAGCCGCACGTCCAGCAGCGGCGCCCGCCCGGCGATGGTCAGCCGGGTCTCCCAGCGCAGGAATCCGTAGAGCGTGAGCAGTCCGGTCAGCAGCAGCCAGATCACCGGTGACAGCCCGAACCACGCCGGTCCGCCGGGTTTCGCCTGCACCCAGCCCCATTCGCTGGAGCGCAGCACACCGAACACGATCGTGCCCAGTCCCAGCATCGACAGCAGTGATCCCAGCGGATCCAGCCGACCAGGCGCGGCGGCGACCGGCACGATCCGGCGCACCACCAGCAGGATGATCACCACCAGCGCCACCTCGCCGAGGAATACGTAGCGCCAGGACGCGTAGGTGGTGACCGCCCCGCCGATGAGCGGGCCCGCCGCCACCGCGGTCGCACCGGCCGCGGCGATCGAACCGTATGCGGCGGGCCGCTTCTCGGCCGGGAAGTTGCCCGCCACCAAGGCCACGATGGCGGGCAGGATGAGCGCCTCGCCCAGTCCCTCCAGCACCGACCAGCCCAGCAGCAGGATCGCGAGATTCGGCGCGAGGGCGGTGGTGAACGATCCGGCGCCGTAGACGATCAGGCCGATGGCCAGGGCCCGGCGCTGCCCGCACAGCATGCCGATGCGGCCGCCGGTGATCATGGTCGAGGCCATGACGAGCGTGTACAGCGTTATGGCCGTTTGGATTCCGGTGATGGTGGTGCCGAGATCGGCGGCCACGTGCGCCATCGACACGTTCATGACCGAACTGTCCAGGGTCATGAGGAACTGCCCGGCGGCCAGCGCGGTGAGCACCACCCGGGCGTCGCCGCGCGGCTTCGCGGTGGTCACGGCCGTGCCTTCCCGGCGATCAAGGCAGGGCCGTGTGCTTGATCTGCTCGAACTCGGACCGGGTGATGGCGCCCTGGTCGAGCAGTTGCTTCGCCGCCGCGATCTGCGAGGCCGCGTCGACGCGCGCCACGTCCCGGATGTAGTCCTCGCGCGCGTAGCGGGCGCGCAGTTGCCGGTCGGCGGACCGCTCGGCCATGGCCCGGCCGTGCACCAGCACATAGAGCAGTGCGGTCACGAACGGCAGGAACAGCAGGCAGATCACCCAGAGCACCTTCACCAGCCCGCGCATATCGGGGTCACGGAACAGATCGCTCAGGATCGTGAACAACAGCAGCAGATACGCGACGAACAAGAAAATCAGGAACACCGACCACAGCACTTCCCAGAATGACATTCCGGCAACCCCTTCCGCGCCGCCGTGGGCATTACTCGGCGAATATCTCGCGCAGGGTTTCCTCTTCCTCGTGCGAAAGGTTGGTGGCGATCAACTCCGCCTCCTCGCCCGGAAAGCGCTCCTTGACCCGATCGGTCACCTCGTCCGAGGTGAGCGCGAACAGAGCCGAGGTACCCGGGGTGATCTGCTCCTTGACCCGGTTGATGAAGCCGTCGTCGATACCCACATTGGCCATGGCGCCGGTCAGCGCGCCGAGGCCCGCGCCGAGCGCCACACCGAGCAGCGGAATGAAGAACAGCAACCCGAACAGCAGTCCCCAGAAGGCGCCGCCGAGCGCCCCGACACCGGTGAGGGTGCGCAATTGCCGGGTCTTGGGTTTCTTCGCGCCTTCGGGCCAGCTGACGACGGCGCCGTCGCGCACGGTGATCAATTCTTCCCGCTGTAGTTCCTCCAGCGTCGCGATCGCGGAGTCGGCGCCGGATGCGGTCGGGAATTTCCACACGGTCAAGGTCCCAGCCATCGGATTCTCCTAGCGTGTCCGTCGAATGAATCGATATCAGCGCAGACCGTAGAAGTCGCGGGCGAGCACGGACTCACACGTTTCGGATGAAGGGCCGACACGGACCGGGATCGCGAAACCTGGCACGCGGGTACCGGGACGGCGGCTACCGTGGATGGATGTCCACCCGGCTGGCATGCGTGGTGTTCGATGCGGTCGCCCCCAGGAGTGTGGCCCGATTCTGGGCCGAATTGCTCGGCTGGGAGGTCACCGTGGATCGGCCCGGCGAGGTCGACGTGGCCGCGCCCGATCCGGACGGCCTGGATGTGGCGCTCACCTTCCTACCCTCCCGGCGGGCCAAGTCCGCGAAGAATCGGATTCATCTGGACTTGGCCAGCCGGTCGCTGGATCATCAACGCCTGCAAGTGGATCGGGCTCTCGCCGCCGTTCCCGCGGCGAGAGCCCGCCCCAGATGCCGAAGCGTTGATCGTGGGTGAGCGCGTAATCCAGGCATTCCTTCTTGACCTCGCAGGTCCCGCAGATCCGCTTGGCCTCACGGGTGGAACCGCCCTTGTCGGGGAAGAACGCCTCCGGATCGGTCTGGGTGCACAACGCCCGCTGATGCCAGGCTTCCGGCTCGAAACTCTCCGGGCGAGCGAGAGATTCGAACATCGCGTCGAAATTGGTGAATAGCAGTTTCACGTCGTCCACCTCTTCACTACGTAGCAATAGGGACTAAGCGCGGCCGAGCATCGAGCAATCACTGCCGACGGCGGCCAGCCGGGCCTGATCGCCGGAGACGAAAACGCGGCGCGCGTGCACCGCGGCGGGAGTGGAGGACCACGGCGCCAATGCCGTGGTGAACATGAGCTCGCACCACGACAGTGCGGGAACCTCACCGCATGCCAGAGTGTTGAGCAGTGACAATTCGGTATCGCTGTCGTTCCAGGCGGCGAAAAGCCACGAGGCGTCGAGTCGGCCGAGAAATTCCTCGGCATCTTCGGGCGGGCCGAGCGGAGCGTCGACGGCGAGATGAACGACCGCCGCGATGGCATGCCGCATACGCGCATCCAGGCCGACGCCGTCGTGCAGTAAGAGCCCTTCCAGCGAATCTCGCAGTACGGCTCCTTGATCGACTCGGATGTCGTTGGGTCGGGTCGCAGCGGTGACGTCGAAAATTGTTTCCTCCCTGTGGAATTGCGCTGGTCGCAATAGCGCCACGACCTGATTACAAATGCCGAACCATCGGGTTGTCCAGCTCTCAGGCAATCTGGAGCAAACCCCTAGCAGTACTGACACTGGCCAGTGTTGGTACCCGTCGGGAACAGCACGGAAGGGTGTCCGGCACCGATGCGGCAAATGTTAGGGAGCAAGCAGTTCCACCCTTTACGGTCTGACCATGCCCTATGTGCGATCCGGCTCAGCCACAGTTCATTTCGTAACCGGAGAAACCGCCGGTCCGACCCTGCTCCTCGCCCACGGATTTCTCCTGGAAGAATCCATGTTCGAACCGATGCGCGAACCTCTGGCAGCGGCCGGTATCAATCTCGTAACAGTCGATGCGCGCGGCCACGGACGCACTCGATCGCCGGATCGGGAACAGTTCAGCTATTGGGATATGGCCACGGACTGCTTGGCCGTACTGAACGAGATCGGCGTCGAGAAAGCCGTCATCGGCGGAATGAGCCAAGGCGGTTACACCGCACTGCGAATGGCGCTGCTGGCCCCCCGAACGAGTGCAGGGCCTGGCCCTGCTGGATACCGAGGCGGGCGATTGCACACCGGGGGAATTGGCGTGGTATCGCGAATTCTTCGAGCGCTGGTGCGGTTCGGAGCCGATGGCCCCGCTGGTCGCCGAATTGGCCCCGCAACTGATCGGCGGCACCGATCCGCGCCAGTGGCGCGCCTGGACCAGCCGCTGGTATTCCTCGGACCGCCAGGGGATCCGGGCCGCAGCGCAATGTCTGATGGAGCGCCGTTCCGTCCTGGACCGACTGGGCGAGATCACCGCGCCCGCACTGGTGGCGCGGGGCAGCTACGACGGTTCCAGCACCGCCCAGAAATCCGACGCCCTGGCCGCGGGCCTCAGCGGCGCGGACGGCGTGGTCACCATTCCGGGCGCCGGGCACGCCGCGGCGTGGACGCATCCGGACGTGGTGGCGCCCTTGCTGATCCAGCTGGTGCGGCAGGCCACGGCGCGCCCGAGCGGCCTGACGCGGGCCCTGTCGGCCCCGTGGCTCGAGGCGCGCGCGGCACGCGGCATCCAGGCCGCCCGGTAGTTCACGGTAGGCAGGCCGTGCCCGGTCGGGCGCGGCCTATGCGTCCCGGGGCGGGCGCCGCGATCCGGGCCCGTGCACATCGTCGCACCAGGTCGGAATGCCGAGGAAGATCTGGATCTGGGTGGGGTAGGCGGCGCAGAACACGCTGAACATCTGCACGGCGATGGCGCTGCACCGACCGCTGACCGTATCGCGCACGTGCATGGTCGGATTGGGCCTGCCGTAGAGTGCGATGCCCTCGTCCCACAATTCGCGAAACAAGGCGAACTGCCCGAGTTCGGACAGGAAATCCAATGACCAGGTGGTATCGCCGGATCCGGCGATGAGTCCGCGCAGCCAATGCACGGTCAACCGGACCTCTTCGTCCCACTCCGGCACGACCTCGCGCGACAGCGGGTTACCCAGCAACCAGCGCAGGATATTGACATCCTCCTCCAGTCCGGGGAAGGCCTTCCGATAGCTGGCATTACAGGCCAGCACATTCCATCTGGTATCGGCATAGGCGGCCAGATTGGGTTCGTGCAGATCCAGTGCGCGGCGCATGTCGTCGGTGATTTCTGCGCGCAGTTGCTCGACGGTGGGGAATTCGCTCACACCGAGCCCGGCGAGATCGAGCAGATGCCTGCGTTCGACCGCGGAGAGCGGATCTATTCGGTCCAGATACCGAACCAGCGCATCGACCACTTCGCGGGTCGGGTGTCCGCGATCGCCCTTCTCCAAATGACTGATGTAGCTGGCGCTGACTCCGGCATTGAACGCCAGCCTTTCGCGCGATACTCCCCAAGCATCCCGCAGCCGACGCAGCAGCAGGCCGAATGTGGGTGGCTGGAGCTCATCCGAGTCTCGATTAGGCTGCACGATCAGCACCACGCCGTTCCCTCTCCACAAACATTCAGCTAACCAACCTTCATCGATCCAGTACATCCGGTACCGGACAGTGGAACACGCTGGAACGCCTGTCTCTGGCTCCGGATACTGCCATATGTGTTTGCAGCTAAGTCCAAAACATGATCATTTCTACTATGTGTCGCGACACATGTCATAACGACACATAGGCGAGCAATTGCTTAGCAAGCCATGGATTCAGCTCCGGCGCGCCCAGCTGAACGGTTGCCGGACATCCACCACTACGATCTTCGAGCATGAACTGTCCCGCTGCTGTTTCCACCTCGTGACGACTGTCGACGCGATCGTCCTCGCCGGCGGCCGGGCCAGCCGGATGGGCGGCGTGGACAAGCCCGCCATCATGGTCGGCGGGCAATCGATGCTGGATGCGGCACTGACCGCGGTCGCCGAATGCGCCCGCACGGTGGTGGTCGGACCGCACCGGCCGGAGCTGCCGCCGGAAATTCGTCAGGCACAGGAGATACCGTCCGGCGCGGGTCCGGTGGCGGCGATTGCCGCGGGGCTGCACACGTTGTCCGGCTGCGAATTCCCGGCCGGGCTGATCGTGGTGCTGGCCGCCGATATGCCATTTCTCACTGCCCGGACCGTCGGCGAATTGCTGCTGCACGCAAAGGAATCCGGTAGCGACGCGGTGTTCTCCGCGGATGCCTCGGGTCGCCCGCAGTATCTGGTCGGCGTCTGGCGGCGCAGCGCGCTCACCGCCGCGCTGAACAATCTGGACTCCCTGGTGAACCGTCCGATGAAGGCGCTGGTGCCGGTCGATACGGTCATGGTCCCGCTGGCGGGCGTGGACGATTGCGATACCCCCGACGACGTCCGGCACGCCCGCGCGGCCGCGGGCCGGGCGGCGGCCCCGCTGCCGCTCGACGAGGCCCGGGACATCCTGCGCCGCAGTATTTCCCGACTATCGGTCCAGCACCTGCGGCTCGCGGCGGCGCGCGGTGCGGCCCTGGCCGAGCCGCTCATCGCCGCCGAGGCCCTGCCGCGCTTCGATGTCTCCGCCATGGACGGCTATGCCGTGAGCGGCGACGGCCCCTGGCAGCTGCGCCGCGATATCGGCTTCGCGGGCGGGCAGCGCCCGGTGGGCCTGCTGGCCGGGGAGGCGGTGCGCATCGCCACCGGCGCACACGTGCCCGACGGCACCGGCACCGTCGTTCGCGACGAGTTCGTCGAGATCGGCGCCGACGGCCGCCTGTATCGCCTGCCGGACACCCCCGTTCGCGACGATGTCCGCCGCCGAGGCGAGGATTGGCCGCCGGGCCGCGATCTGGCGCCCGCGGGCGCCCCCGTGACCGCCGCCCTCATCTCCGTGGCCGCCAGCGCCGAGGCCGCCACCGCGGCCGTGCGCGGCCCGGTGCGGGCGCGAATCGTCATGACCGGCGACGAAATTCGCAGCGAGGGCCCGCTGCACGCCGGGCAGACCCGCGATTCCCTCGGCCCGATCCTGCCCGATCTGCTGGCCTGGTACGGCGTGGCCACGGTCGACCGGGTGCATCTACGCGATACCGACAATTCCTTCGACGAGGTGTTCACCGCCGCCACCGACTGCGATCTGCTGGTCATCGTGGGCGCCACCGGCGGCGGCGCGGCCGATCAACTGCGCGGCGCGCTCGACCGCGCCGATGCCCGGCCCCTGATCGGCCGGTTGTGGCTGCGGCCCGGCGGCTCCACGGTCGCCGCCCAACTGTCCTCCGGCCCAGTGGTTCTCGGCCTGCCCGGCAATCCCTACGCCGCCGTCGCCACCCTGCTGGCGCTGGCGCCCGCCCTGGTGGCGGGCCTCACCGGCGGCGCACCCGCCCGCTCCCTCACCGGCCCGCTGCACAATGCCGCCGAAATCTCCGGTCCCGCACCGCGAATCGTCCCGGCCCGCACGCATCCCGGCGGCGGCTGGATCGGCGATCCGCAGCTGCGCACGGCACACCTGGCCGGGCTGCTCGATCGGGACGGACTGGTCATCGTGCCCCCGGGCGCCGCCGATGGCGCGAATGTCGAATTCGTACCGCTGCGTGGCTGATCGCCGGAAATGAGCGATGCCGCCGGGCGAAGGGGGGGGAGTTGGCCCGGCGACATCGACACCATCGGCGACCGGCAAACCAGCTGAGCCGGAACAGGCCACCGCGCAACGGGCCTGCGCCGTGGGGGGGGGTATACGGGCGGGCCCGGCTGAATCTTACGGCCAAACCCCCGCCATCGCGCAACTTCCGATGCTGGTGAAAACAATGAAATCCGCTGAAACACAATGAAGAACGACTCTCCGCAAATAGTGGCGCCGGTCACAAGATCATGTACCACGCGGATTGTAATTTTCGTGCGGGCGGTGAATTGTGATCGAGTATTCGCGTGGCAGACGAACTTTCAGCTTTCGCCGGACATGGCGACGTCGGTGGCGCCCGCCGCGAACGCATCGGCCTCGGCGGCCGGATCGACAATTTCGGCACCTACCGGTTCCGGTGCCCGACACCCGGATGCGGTTGGTTTCACGATGAGAACACCACGCTCGAGAATCCGGATTGGCGACAGCGGGTCGAGGCGGCGACCGACGCGCATCTCGCTGCGGCACACCCGCATTGGATCCATCCCGAATACGACTAGGGCATTGCGCCGTCCGGCCCGGACGACCTCTGGACAGAGTGTGCTCCGGGCCGCGACAACCGAGTGAGGGCACGGCTACGCTACGGCCCATGCCGTACGTCAGTACCGATGGGGCCCGCGTGTTCTATACCGATTCCGGTGATCGGGCACGGCCTGCCGTGGTGCTGGGCCACGGCTTCTTCATGGATCTGTCCATGTTCGCACCGCAGGCGGAATACCTGGAGGCCACGGGTTTCCGGGTGCTGTGCTGGGATGCCCGCGGGCACGGCGGCACCACCGTCACCGATCGGGAGCGCCCGATCAGGCGCCGTGGCGGGCGAAATGGGCGGCGGGCGATCGCGACGCCATCGCCGCGGCCACCGACTGCCTGATGGCGCGGGAGTCGGTGCAGGATCGGCTGTCCGAGATCACCTGTCCCGCACTCGTGCTGCGCGGCGAATTCGATCCGGCTAGCACAGCGGAGAAATCCGAGGCGCTGGCGGCGGGGCTGGCGGGCTCCGGTCCGGTGGTGACGATTCCGGGCAGCGGGCATGCCGCGAACTGGACCGATCCCGATCTCGTCAATGAGGCGATCGGCGGATTCCTCACCCGGCTGACAAGCCCGGCGGCCCGCTGAACGGCTGCCGGATGCCGATGAACCACTGGAACGGCGCATCCACGCCGGGCACGTCGGTGATCCGCACCCGCACGCTGTAGGGCTCGCGGGTATCGGGATCCCGCAGATGCATGAGCGGCTGATGCCGCTCGAAATCGACGCGTTCGGCCAGGTACATGGTGCGGAACGCCGCGCAGGAGCTGAGCCGGTCGCGCAGATCCAGGGCCCACTGCGGATTCTGGTAGCGGCCCATGTGCCAGCGGAACCAGTTCACCGTGAGCCGGGCCTCGTCCTCCCATTCGATCATCACCCGGCGGGACTCGGGGACCAGGAAGAACCACACCAGGATGTTCACGACCTCGAGTAGTCGCGGGTAGGCGTGGTCGTAGACGGGATTGGCCCACAGCACATTCCAGCGCTCGTCCACGTATCCCGACAGATGCGGGCTCAGATCGTCGGCGGCGGCTCGCAGGTCGGCGGTGACGAGTTCGCGCATCCCGGCCACCGGCAGCGGGGCGTGGGTGCGCGGGCCGGGCGTCTTCGGGGCGGACAGATTGTGCATGTGCTGCCGCTCGGCGGGCGTGAGCGCCAGCGCGCGGGCCAGGGCGTCCACCACTTCGGGGCTGGGCGCGGTCTTCTCGCGCTGTTCGATCTGGGAGATATAGCTGGCGCTGACGTCGCTGATACCGGCCAGAGCCGGGCGGCTCAGGCCCCGGGGGTGGTCCGGCCGCGCGGCGGTGCGGTGGGTGCGGACGAAATCCGCGAGATTGGGGGCCAGCAATCGGTCGGCCGCTATTTCCCCCGGTGCAGAGTGGCCAGCGTTCACGGCCTGCACGATACCCTCCGCGGCCTGCCGGGGCGCGGGCGAGTGTGACGCCGGACACCCGGAAACCCAAGTGGGAGCGCGGATCCCGCCGCTTCGCCGATCCACCACCTGCCAGAGGTCCCTCTGCACGGCGTGCGTCCGGAATCTTTACCCCCGCGAACGCCGAATGTTGTGATTGCTTCCCGCGAGGGCTGCGCGAAGGGGGCACAGCCCTCGCGGACGAGTTCGCTCAGGCGGGCAGTCCCAGCACCGCGAGCAGCTGTCCGGGATAGTCGATGCCGTCCAGCCGTCCGGCCTGGGCGTAGATCTTGCGCCGCAGTCCGGTCACCGGATTGCGCATGTGCAGGGTCCACACGTGCGGTGCGAATTCGACCCCGCCCTCGGCCCAGGCCTGGCGGAAGCTGGGGAACTGGCCGAGGTCGTGAATCAGATCGGTGAATACGGCGGTATTGCCGGAGCGGCCCATCAGCCCGCGCATCCAGCGCACCACCTGCCGCACATCGGAATCCCAGTTCACCATGACGCGCCGGGCGGTGTCGCCGCTGAAGAACCAGCGCAGCAGATTGCCGTCGTCGGCCGCGCCCGGAAAGGTGTCCTCCCAGCTGTCGTTGCAGGCCAGGACATTCGCGCGGATATCGATATACGCGGCCGGATTCGGCCGGTGCAGGGTGAGCGCCTGCGCCATATCGGGGGTGATCGCGGCGCGCAGTTGATCGACCGACGGCAGATCGTCCACCCCGAGACCGGCCAGATCGTTCAATTGCCGACGATCGGCTCCGGTGAGCGAATCCAGGCGATCCAGGTATCGGGTGAGGGCCTCGACCACTTCCCGGGTCGGGTTGCCACGGTCGCCTTTCTCCAAATGCGTGATGTAGCTTGCGCTTACACCGGCATTGAAGGCCAGCCGTTCCCGCGATACCCCGCGATCATCGCGCAGGCGGCGGAGCAGATTACCGAACGTGGGCGCTTCCAGCCCCCGAGAATCACGCCCGTACGCAGCATGTGCGACCACCGCCGTCCTCCTTCTTCAGATTTCCGGCAACGAGTCCCGAACTCCCCTGGAGACTCCGCCGCATTCACACTCGAGGTGGATACTTCCACAACGCACAGGAAGGACCGGTCTCGAAGACTGTCCCTATCTGTATCACCGAATGCTCCTGTCGGTATCTGTACAAGAAATCGTCCCATAAGACCAAGTGGTATGCATGCCGAGTTTTTCCGGGGCTATCGCATCCTTTTCGCTGGTGAAGGCTCCGATCAGGAGTCTCTCACGCACCCAGCGCCAGGGGTCGCGGGACGGGAGAAGGCGCCGGTACGGCAGCCAGCAACCGTCGGGTGTACTCCGCGCGCGGGGTGCGGAAGACCTCGCCCGCCGGGCCGGTCTCGACCACGCTGCCCTGCCGCAGCACCACCACCCGGTCGGCGACCTGATTGATCACGGCGAGATCGTGACTGATGAACAGGCAGGTGAAGCCGTACTCCGCGCGCAGGTCGGCGAACAGGTCGAGCACCTGCGCCTGGACGGAGACATCCAGCGCGCTGGTGGGTTCGTCGGCCACCAGCAGCCGCGGCGCCAGCGCGAGCGCCCGGGCCAGCGCCACCCGCTGCCGCTGTCCGCCGGACAGCTCACCGGGCCGCCGCTCGGCGTATTCGCGCGGCAGGCGCACGGATTCGAGCAGGTCACCGACCTTGGCGCGGAGCAGCGCACCGGAGGCGGCACGGTGCACTAGCAGCGGCTCACCGATCGAATCCGCCAGCGTCCGGCGCGGATCCAGCGAGGCGGTCACATCCTGATGGACCAGCGCCACATGCCTGCGCAGACCGCGCAGCTCGCGCGCGCCCAGCCCGCGCAGCGACAGCCCCTGCAACTCGACCTCCCCGGCCGCGGCCGGGACCAGCCCCAGCGCCGTGCGCCCGAGTGTGCTCTTGCCCGAACCGGATTCACCGACCAGGCCGATCACCTCACGCGGGCCAACTGTCAGCGACACCTGCCGCAGGGCCTGGAATTCCTTGCGGTGGCGGCGATAAACCACGGTGAGATCGGTAATCCGCAGCACCGGTTCAGCAATCGCTTCGGGCTCGGTCACGGCACGGGTGGTCGCCGCGCTCGAATCCGGCAGCACCGGAACGGTATCGAGCAGTGCCCGAGTATAGGAATCCCGCGGCTTCGCGAAAAGGTCGTGTACCGGACGCGTTTCCACCACCCGCCCGGAACGCATGACCACCACCCGATCGGCTATGGCGGCCACCACGCCCAGGTTGTGGGTAATGAAGAGAATGGCTGTTCCCTTGTTTCGCTGTAGGTCTCGCAGCAGTTCAAGAATCTCCGCCTGCACGGTGACATCGAGCGCGGTGGTGGGTTCATCGGCAATCAGCAGATCCGGTTCGCCCGACAGCGCCAGCGCGATCACGACGCGTTGTTTCTGGCCGCCGGAAAGTTGATGCAGATACCAATCCACGCGCTGTTCCGGCTCCGGAATATCCACCAGGGCAAGCAGTTCGACGGCGCGCGCCCGCGCCTGTGCCTTGCCGATCGGGCCGTGCGCCCGCAGCGCCTGGACGAGCTGCGTGCCGATCTTCTGCACCGGATTCAGCGCGGTCTGCGGTTCCTGGAACACCATGGCCGCGCGGGCGCCGCGCAGCGGACGCAACTCCGCCTCCGGCGCGCCCACGATTTCGGTATCGCCGAGCCGAATGGATCCCGTGGCCGCGGCCCCGTCCGGCAGCAGTCCCAGCACCGCGCGCGCCGTCAGCGATTTACCCGAGCCCGATTCACCCACCAGCGCAACGGTTTCCCCCGCCCGCACCCGCACGGTCACCCGGTCGACCACGGTGTGGTCGCCGAAGCTCACCGCCAGGTCCCGAATATCCAGCAACGCGGCGGTGTCGTTCTCGCTCATCCGATCCTCCGGGCGCGGCCCAATGCCTGGGCGATCAACAGGAATCCGAGGGTCAGCCCGGAGACGACCAGCAGCGGGCCCACCGCGAAGGCCGGATTGGCGTCCAGATTGGCGGTGGATTCGGCGATGATAGAGCCCAGCGAGGGCTCCGGCGGCCGCACCCCGATACCGATGAAACTCATGGCGGCCTCGACGAATACGGCAATGGACAGGGACAGCGCCAGCTGCACCGACAGCGGTTCGAGCACATGGGGCAGCACGTGTTTGCGCAGCGTCCACCAGGTGCCCGCGCCGATCACCTCGGACGCCTCCACGAACGGCTGCTCCCGCACCGCCAGGACCGCGGTGCGGATCTGCCTGCCGAAGATGGGGATCTCCGCCGCGATGATCACGATGACCAGCGCGTGCGCGCCCGGCCCGGTGATGGCGGCCAGCGCAATGGCGAAGATCAGCGCGGGGAAGGCCAGGATCAGGTCGAACAGCCGCTGAGTGAGCACATCCGCGATGGTGTTCACGCTGGCCAGCAGTCCGGCCAGCGAGCCGAGCAGCGCCCCGATGGGCACCGCCACGAAGGCGATGAGCAGGTTGACGCGGATGCCGTTGAGCACCCGCGAGAACAGATCCCGGTTCACATTGTCGGTCCCCAGCCAGTGCTCGGCGCTGGGCCCGAGCAGATTGGCGTTCGGAATCTGAACCAGCGGATCGTATTTCGCGAGCAATCCGGCGGTGAGCCCGGCCAGCGCGATCACGCCGACCAGCACGATCCCGGCCAGTCCCTGCCCCCTGCGCAGTACCGAGACGCTCACGACCGGCCTCCGATCCGGATGCGCGGATCGAGGTAGGCGTGCACCACATCGGTGGTCAGCTGGATCGCCACGAAGACCGCCACCGAGAACAGCAGCAGCGCCTGCACCACCGGATAGTCGCGCCGATTGATGCCCTGCTCGATGAGCTGCCCGATCCCGGGCCACGCGAACGCGGCCTCCACCAGCACCGCGCCGCCCAGCAGCTGCCCGGTCTGAATGCCGGTCACCGTCAGCATGGTCGGCAGTGCGTTGCGCAGCGCCCCGCGCGTGACGATCTGCCGGTGCGAGATCCCCAGCGCCCGCGCGGTCAGCACATACGGCTTGCCCAATTCGGTGCGCAGCGCTTCGGTGAGGAAGCGGGTGAGCGCCGCCGTCACCGGCAGCGCCAGGCAGATCGAGGGCAGCAGCAGATACTGCACCGCGATATCCGGATGGGCGATGAACCCGTCCGGCGGCACCCCGCCCGCGGGCAGGATCGGAATCGCGACGGCGAACACCAGCACCAGCAGCACGCCGGTCACGAAGACCGGCAGCGAGACGGCCACCGTATTGGCCGCGGCGACAAGGGCGTTCAACCACCGCTTGTTCCACAGTACGGCGGCCACGCTCACCGCCAGGCTCACCGTCACGGCCAGCAGCAGCGCGGAGGAGGTTAGCACCAGCGTATTGGTGAGCCCGCGCCCGATGAGGTCGGCGATCTGCCCGCCGATCACGTAAGAGCGCCCGAGATCTCCGGTGAGCACGCCCTGGAGCCAGCTCAGGTATTGCGCGGGAACCGACGCGTCCAGCCCGAGCTGATGGCGGATGGCGGCAATCGTCTCCGGGGTGGCGTCGGGCCCGGCCAGCGTGGTGGCCGGATCGCCCGGCACCAGCCGCAGCAGCAGGAAGATGAGCAGCGACGCGCCGAACAGCACCGCCAGCGCGGACGGCACCCGGCGCAGCAGATACGCGGTCATGCCAGGAAGGCCTCGGTGAGCTGGATTTCGCGGCGCTTGGTCCAGGTGAGGCCGTGCAGGGCGCGGCTGGCCGCGCCCTGCGGGAAGCGGACGCCGATCTCGATGAGGAACAGGCCGTCCAGGAGCTGATCACTGACCGCCTGATAGGCCCGCACCGCATCCGGGCCGGTGCCCTGCGGCAGCTTCCAGGCGGCATCGGCGGCCGCCACATAGGCGGGCGACTCGTAGCGCGAGGCGTTCTTGCGCGCATTGAAGGGGTAGGCGCTGACGGTGAGCGTGGACGGCACGAACTGCGCCCACGAGTGATCGGTGATCCACAGGCCCGGGAACTGCGCGCCGATCAGCTGTTTGACGAAGGTCGCGCTCTCGGTCGGCACCAACTCGACCTCGATACCGATCTCGGCGAGATTGGCCTGGACGATCTGCGCCGTGGCCTCGTGGGTGGCGGTATTCGAGCTGTAGGCCAGCGGCAGCTTCGGCGGTTTCGGCAGCTGGGCCAGAATCTGCCCGGCCTTGGCGATATCCCGGGCGTAGCGGCTGTTGCGCGATGCGTCGAAAGCGGGAGAGGTCTTGGGCCACGGCAGATTCGCCGGATAGCCCGAGCCGCGGAAGACCTCGGTGATGATGCGCTCACGGTCGATGGCGTAGGCGATGGCTTGTCGCAGCCGCACCTCGGCCAGCGCCGGATCCTGCACGTTCGCACCGACGTACACCTGCAACTCGGAGCCCTCGAAGGTGATGGCGCGATGGCCGTCGGTCTTGGCGAGGTTCTCGATATCCCGATAGGTGATCCCGTCCGCGAAGTGGATCTGACCGGACTTGAGGGCATTGAGCTGCGCGTTGTTATCCGGAATAACCGTGAACTCGACCCGGTCCAGATACGGGCGCTCGGGCACCCGGTAGTCCGGACTCCTCTCGAATATCAACTGCGAGTTGGGAATACGCTGCACGAACCGGAACGGCCCGGTGCCGATGATCTTCTCACCGCTGCCCAGCCGCTCGATGGACTCGCTGTCCAGGATCGGCGCGGTATCCAGCAGGTCGAAGATATTGCCCAGCGGATGGGCGAAGGTCAGCGTGATCCGATGCGGATCGCTGGTGTCGAATCCGGTAATGGCCGCGGCCGTGCTCTTGAGCTGCACCGACCACTTGGGATCGGCGTAGGTCCGCAGCGAGAACTCGACATCCTTGGACGTGAACGCCCGCCCGCTGTGGAACTTCACGTCAACGCGCAACTCGAGGGTGATCGACTGCCCGTCCGGCGCCAGCGTCCACTTGTTCGCCAGCAGCGGTTGCGGTTCCAGCTTGTCGTGCGGATACCGGACCAGCGTTTCGAAGACGAGCCCGACCACATAGGGAGTGGTGCCGGTATTGGTGAGGATATTCGCGGGCACCAGATCACTCAGCACGCCGTACTTCAGGGTGCCCCCGCGCACCGGCTGCGCATTGTCGTCACCGCCGCTCTTTTGCTGGTTCACCGCCGAGGTGCAGGCGGCCAGCGCACCCCCGCCGAAGATGGCGAGCGCGGCCAGGCCGGAGCTGCGGAGAAAGCGACGACGATCCAGATTGTGCATGGGCCTGGACGGTAATCAGGGTCGCCGCCGAGGGCACCTATTTCCCGCAGCGTGCGTGAAAATCTCGCCGACAGCCGTTTCCGGCGCTTTGCTGAGACGATGCCAGTTCCCGCTCATGCTCGTGGATACGAGAACTTCACCGGCGATATCGGCCGCACCACCGCGGCGTCGTCGCCGGAATGGATCTACCCGCCGACCGCACCGGACGGCGCGCCCAACATCATCGTGGTGCTGGTCGACGACATGGGATTCAGCGATATCGGGCCGTTCGGGTCGGAGATCGAGACGCCGACGCTGGATCGACTGGCGGCGAACGGGTTGCGGCTCAACAACTTTCACACCACGCCACTGTGCTCGCCGTCTCGGGCGGCGCTGCTGACCGGGATCAATTCCCATCGTGCGGGTTTCGGGTTCGTGGCCAATGCGGATCCGGGCTATCCAGGGCTGCGGCTGGAGTTGGCGGACGATGTGCTGACGCTGCCGGAGATCCTGCGCGCCAATGGGTATGCGACCTATGCCGTCGGCAATTGGCATCTGGTGCGCGATGCCACGCTGCACCCGGCGGCCACCCGTGATTCCTGGCCGACGCAGCGCGGATTCGACCGCTATTACGGGTCGCTGGAGGGGCTGAACTCCTTCTACCATCCGAATCAGCTGATCTCCGACAGCTCACCGGTGAATACCGAGGAGTATCCGGAGGGCTACTACCTCACCGACGATTACACCGATCGGGCGATCGGCTATATCAAGGAGCTGCGCGCCCACGACGCGTCGAAGCCGTTCTTCCTCTACTTCGCGCACACCGCCATGCACGGGCCCTTGCAGGCCAAGCCCGCGGATCGGGACAAGTATCGCGGAAAGTACGAGCGGGGCTGGGATCGACTGCGGCAGAGCCGATTCGCCTCGCAGCTCGCCCAGGGTTTGTTCCCCGAGGGAACGCAGCAGAAGCCGCGCAATACCGAGCCGGGTTATGAAGCGCAGGAATGGGATTCGCTCACCCCCGAGCAGCAGTCTCGCTTCGAGCGGTATATGGAGGTCTACGCGGGCATGGTCGACAGCATCGACCAGAGCCTGGGCCGCCTTGTCGACACACTGGAACAGTTCGGCGAACTCGACAACACCATTATCGTTTTCACCTCCGACAACGGCGGCACCGCCGAGGGCGGCCCGGAGGGCACCCGCAGCTACTTCGCCCAGTTCGCGCAGGTCGACGAGCCGGACTGGGAACGCGATGTCCCGCACGACGACAAGCTCATCGGCACCGCCAGACTCGGCGTGCACTATCCGCGCGGCTGGGGCCAAGCCTCCAATACGCCATTCCGCTTCTACAAGGGCCAGACCTTCGCGGGCGGGGTGCGGGTCCCCTTCATCCTGTCCTGGCCGAAGGGGTTGCCCCGCACCGATTCCGATACCGGCCTCCGCCGGGAGTACACCTATGTAACCGATCTGACTCCGACGCTGCTCGAACTAGCCGGACTACAGCGGCCGAGCATCCGCAACGGCTTGCCCGCCAAGGATTTCGACGGGATATCCGCCGCCGAGGTGCTGCGCGACCCACAGGCGGTCTCCCGCCACACCGAGCAGTACTCCGAGATGACCGGCCACCGCGGCTTCTACCGCGACGGCTGGAAGCTGCTGGCCCTGCACGAGCCCGGCCGCCCTGTCGACGATCCGCGCTGGCAGCTCTTCGACGTCCGCACCGATCCCACCGAACTGCACGACCTGTCGGAGCGGTTCCCGGAGAAGGTCGCCGAGTTGGCGGCGGCCTGGGACGAAGCCGCCTGGCGCAATACGTTTTTCCCGCTGATCACCCGCCAGGATCTGGCGCGACGCCGCCCGGAGGAGGCTCGCTTCACCGAACGCGTCCGCATTCTGCCCGGCACTCCCGTACTGGAGCGTTACCGCTCGCAACGCCTCATCGGCTACCGCGACTTCACGATTGCCGTGGAACTGGACGAATACCGAAGCGGCGACGAAGGCGTCCTGGTCGCCCACGGTGACACCCTCGCCGGATATCTGCTCTACGTCGAGAACGGCCGTTTGTTCTTCGGCTACAACGCCTACGGCCGCTACACGACCGTCGATGCGGGCGAAATCCCGCCCGGCGCACGCCATCTCACCCTCTCCGCCACGGTCCGGCCGCGGCTGCGCTGGGACTTCGCCCTCGGCATCGACGGCGTGCGCGCGGCCGACCTCCCCGATCAGGTCCAGCTCGTCGGCATGGCCCCGTGGACCGGCATCTCGGTCGGCCTCGACGCCCGCGGTCCCGTCTCCTGGGAACTGCGCGAGCGCCGAGGCGTCTTCCACTACACCGGCCCGCTGCGCGCGGTCACCTACTCCCCCGGCGCCGTCGGCGTCCCGGAAGAGGTTCAGCGAGCATTGGATTCGGAGGCCGAGCTGGTCGCCGAGTAGGCTGCCTCCGGTGGCGCGGTGCGCGTCGACCGATCGACGCGCACCGCGGTCCACACCCCGAGGGCGGCAATGCCCGCGAACCCGAACAGCAGATAGCGCGCCGAGGTAACGATCGAGGCGTCACCGAGATTGACCAGCAGTCCGGCGATCGCCGCCCCGAAGGCCGTCGACATGGTGAGCACCGTGGCCACGGACGCGGCCGCCCGCCGCCCCTCCTCCGGGTCGCCCGCACAGGTCATGGCCCCAACCGACAAGTGCGGCATGGCAATACCGATCCCCGCACCGGCGGCGATCAGAATCACCGCCCAGGCAATGACCACCGCGAGTGACGGGTCCTGCCACTGGAGCAGGCCAAGCCCCGCGAATCCGCCCGCCAGCAGTATCGGCCCGGCCATCCGCAACCGGCCGATCACCCGCTCCGACCGCACCGACGACACCACGATCTGACTGACCGACCAGCCGAAAGACAGTGCCGCGCCGAGGAATCCTGCCACCAGCGGCGCGAGCCCGGCCATCCGCTGGCCGAACAGCGGCAGGAAGATCTCCACCGCGACGCCGGAGGCCAGCAGCACGATGCTCAGATAGACCCACCGCAGCGGCGACCCGCCCAGGTAGGTGGCGCGCGGCAGAACCCGCTGCCGCGCCCGCCGTTCCACGGCGACGAAGGCCACCACGGCCCCCGCCGATACCGCCAGCGCGGCCGCCATCGCCACCGGATCCGACAGCACCCCGGCCACACTCACTCCGGCCGCGGCCGCCACCAGCAGGAGCAGTGACGCCACCGGAATCGGCTGCGCCGCTTGCCTTTCACCGGCCGGAAGCGCCCGCGGCACGAATACCGCCATGGCCAGGGCCGCGACCGCGAGCACCGCGAAAGCCGCACGCCACGAACCGAATTGCGCGAACAGCCCACCGAGCGCGGGCCCCGCGAAATTGCCCGCACCGAACATCGCCGAGATCACCGCGCTCCCCCGCACCCACAGCGCCTGCGGCAGGGCCGAATAGATCAGCGCGAACCCCAGGCCGATCAGCAGACCCGCCCCCAAGCCCTGAATACCGCGCCCCACCAGCAATATCGGCATTGCCGGACTCACCGCGCAGACCACCGACCCCAGTGCGAACACCCCGAAGCCGACCAGATACGCGCCCACGCCACCCCGGGCGGACAACACCCGGCCCACCGAGAGCGTCGCGATCACCTGAGCCACGAGGAAAACCGTCGTGGCCCAGGCATAGACCCGCTCACCGCCGATCTCCTCGACCGCGGTCGGCAGCAGACTGGCCGCCAGATAGATATTCACCGCCCCGACGAGCACGCCGCCCGCCAGCACGACCACCGCTCCCCAATAACCCCCCAGGGCCCGCCACGACCCTACCTCACGTCCGTCGTCCATACCCAGCCTTCCTCGTGATCGAGACCTTGCGCTGGGCATCATGCCGGTCCCCGAACCCCCGGCAATCGGACAAAACGGACATGAAATGGATCACATTTTCGCGGCCGGAGCGGAATGGGGATATACGCGCCGACGCCGTTCACAGCGTGGATCGCGCCCCCGAATCGCTGCATGACAGCACCATATTCGGCGCGCCCGACTGAGCCGGGGATTTGCACCCGCGAACGCCTGGCTAATGCCGGATAAGTACGGTACGAAGGTGTTTGCGGCGCGCATCACAGGTTTGCCGGTTTGGCGGATAAGCGCGTACAGCCAACCTTCCGAAACGTGTTAACAAATGTAAAGCGCCGGAGAACCGGTTGTTTCCAAAGCATCACCGGAACCCCGCCGAAACCTCCGGGCGAGGGCCTGTTTCGCGCGATCGGAATGCGTAACCGCAGGTCGGTCGGGAACCTCCGGTCGGGTGCCGCAATCCCGTAGTGACCGGCAGGTTGCGGCGATCTCACAACTCACAGTCATTGCAAGCGCACTGTGAGAGAATCGTTTTGACGCCCGCAACGACGTCCTTACAGTCGACGCAGCAGCCCGTTTTCCGCACTCGATTGGGGCGTCATGGCTAACTCGCAGACCGGGTCTTCGTCCGCAGAGGCTCTGCTCCGACTGGGCAAATATTTCCACCGCGGTGAGGTGTCGGCCGATCTGCGCACCCTGCACAAGGTGGGCGGGCGCGGCGCGGACGAGTTCTACCGCGACCGCTGGGCGCACGACAAGGTGGTGCGCTCCACGCACGGGGTCAACTGCACCGGATCGTGCTCGTGGAAGATCTACGTCTCCGACGGTGTGATCACCTGGGAATCGCAGCAGACCGACTATCCGTCGGTGGGCGCGGACAAGCCGGAGTACGAACCGCGCGGCTGCCCGCGCGGAGCGTCGTTCTCCTGGTACACCTATTCGCCCGCGCGCATCCGGTATCCGTACGTGCGCGGCGCCCTGCTGGAGCTCTACCGCGAGGCCAAGACCCGGCTCAAGGATCCGGTGCTGGCGTGGGAGTCCATTGTCGAGGACGCCGACAAGGCGAAGACGTACAAATCCGCGCGCGGTAAGGGCGGATTCGTCCGGGCCGAATGGTGGGAGGCCGCCGAGATCGCGGCCGCGGCGCACGTGCGCACCATCAAGAAGTACGGACCCGACCGGGTGGCCGGGTTCTCCCCCATTCCCGCCATGTCCATGGTCAGCCATGCCGTTGGCGCGCGATTCATCTCGCTCATCGGCGGCTCCATGCTGTCGTTCTACGACTGGTACGCCGACCTCCCGGTGGCCTCGCCGCAGGTCTTCGGCGATCAGACCGACGTGCCCGAATCCGCGGACTGGTTCGACGCCGGATACCTGATCATGTGGGGCTCCAATGTGCCGGTCACCCGGACCCCGGACGCGCACTACATGACCGAGGCCCGCTATCGCGGCCAGAAGGTCGTGGTGGTCTCCCCCGACTACGCCGACAACACCAAATTCGCCGACGAATGGGTGCCCGCGCGCCCCGGTACCGATGCCGCGCTCGCCATGGCCATGGGGCACGTGGTGCTCAAGGAGTTCTTCGTCGACCGCCACACCGCGTACTTCGACGACTACATCAAGAAGTACACCGATCTGCCGTACCTCATCACCCTCGAGGAGAAGGACGGCGTCTGCGTGCCCGGCAAGTTCCTCACCGCGGCCGATCTCGGCCACACCGGTGAGGGCGTCGAATTCCAGACCGTGCTGCTGGACGCCTTCGGCGAACCGCGGGTGCCCAATGGCTCACTGGGACACCGCTTCACCGAAGCGGGCAAGGGACGCTGGAATCTGGACCTGGGGGGGCGTCGACCCCCTGCTGACCCTGCACGGCCGCACCGATGCTGCTACGGCCGTGCAGCTTCCCCGTTTCGACGGAGTGGACGGGTCCGAGGGCGCAAGCGCAGCTGTGCTCACCCGCGGCGTGCCGACCACCGTGGTCGCGGGCAAGCGGGTGACCACGGTGTTCGATCTGCTGCTCGCCCAGTACGGGGTGGCGCGGCCCGGGCTGCCGGGCAGCTGGCCGACCGGCTATGACGATGCGAGCGAGCCGTACACGCCCGCCTGGCAGGAGGCCATCACCGGCGTCCCGGCCCAGCAGGCCGAACGCATCGCGCGCGAATTCGCCGCCAATGCAGAGCATTCCAAGGGCCGGTCCATGATCCTCATGGGCACGGGCACCAACCACTGGTTCCACTCCGATCAGATCTACCGGTCGTTCTTCACCCTCACACTGCTCACCGGCTGCCAGGGCGTGAACGGCGGCGGCTGGGCGCATTACGTCGGACAGGAGAAGTGCCGTCCGGTAACCGTCTGGGCCACACTGGCTTTCGGCCTGGACTGGCAGCGGCCGCCGCGCCAGATGCAGGACACCGTGTTCTGGTACCTCACCAATGACCAGTGGCGCTACGACCCGTTCACCTCCGAGGCATTCGCCTCGCCGCTGGGCGAGGGCAGCTTCACGGGGCGCACCGCCGCGGACAATATCGCGCTGGCCACCCGGCTGGGCTGGATGCCGTCGTATCCGACGCTCAACCGCAATCCCCTGGATCTGGCCGACGAGGTTGAGCGATCGGGCCGATCGGCGGCCGATTACGTGGTGGACGGGCTGAAGTCCGGCGACCTGCGGTTCGCCTGCGAGGATCCGGACGCGCCGGAGAACTTTCCGCGCGTGCTCACCGTCTGGCGCGCCAATCTGCTCGGCTCCTCCGGTAAGGGCAACGAGTACTTCCACAAACACCTGCTCGGCGCGGACTCGAATCTGCAGACCGCCGAGGCCACCGGCGTACGGCCGCAGGAACTGGAATGGCGGGACGAGGCCGCCACCGGAAAGCTGGATCTGCTGCTCTCCCTGGACTTCCGGATGACCAGCACCACGCTCTTCTCCGATATCGTGCTGCCCGCCGCCACCTGGTACGAGAAGCACGATCTGTCCTCCACCGATATGCACCCGTTCGTGCACGCCTTCACCTCGGCCATCTCCCCGCCGTGGGAGGCGCGCACCGACTTCGAGGCCTTCCATCGGATCGCGCGCGGATTCTCCTGGATGGCGGAGAAGCATCTCGGCAAGCGCAAGGACATTGTCGCGGTGCCCTTGCAGCACGATACGGCCGATGCGCTCGCCCAGGCCGGTGGCCGGGTGCTGGATTGGAAGAAGGGCGAACGCGAGCCCATTCCGGGTAAGACCATGCCGAAACTCGTTGTGGTCGAGCGTGATTACCCGAGCGTGGGCGAGAAGATGGCGGCACTCGGGCCGCTCGTCGATACCTTGGGCGTGACCACCAAGGGCGTCACCACACTGCCCGATGCCGAGGTCGAGTATCTGAAGGGCGTCAACGGGACCGTGGTTTCCGGTGTCGCACAGGGCCGTCCGTCGCTGGCCAAGGATGTTCACGCGGCCGAGGCCATTCTGGCGCTGTCGGGCACCACCAACGGCCGCCTGGCGGTAGAGGGCTTCCACGCCCTGGAAAAGCGCACCGGAACCCAGCTCGCCGATCTGGCCGCCGAGCACGAGGGCAAGCGAATCACCTTCGCCGACACCCAGGCCCGGCCGGTGCCGGTGATCACCTCACCGGAGTGGTCGGGCAGTGAGAACGGCGGGCGGCGGTATTCGCCGTTCACCATCAATACCGAGCGGCTCAAGCCCTGGCATACGCTCACCGGGCGGCAGCACTTCTATCTCGACCACGACTGGATGATCGAGCTCGGCGAACAGCTGCCGATCTACCGGCCGCCGCTGGATATGACGGCGCTGTTCAGTGAGCCCGGCATCGGGTCGGTGAACGAGAACGGCGTGACCGTGCGCTATCTGACGCCGCACTCCAAGTGGTCGATTCACTCGGCCTACCAGGACAACCTGCACATGCTGACGCTCTCGCGCGGCGGGCAGGCCATCTGGATGTCGGAGGTGGCCGCCGCCAAGATCGTTGTGGCCGACAACGATTGGATCGAGGCCATCAACCGCAACGGCATCGTGGTCGCCCGCGCCATCGTGTCGCACCGCATGCCCGAGGGCACCGTGTTCATGTACCACGCGCAGGACCGCGCCGTGAACGTGCCGCGCATCGAAGGCGCCGCGGATACCACAGCGGGCAAGGGCAAGCGCGGCGGTATCCACAATGCGCTCACCCGCATCATGATCAAGCCCTCACGTCTCATCGGCGGCTACGCCCAGCAGTCTTTCGCCCTGAATTAACACGGGCCCAACGGAAATCAGCGCGACGAGGTCACCACCATTCGCAAGCGCTCGCAGGAAGTGGAGTACTGATATGAGAGTCATGGCGCAACTGGCGATGGTCATGAACCTCGACAAGTGCATCGGCTGCCACACCTGCAGCGTCACCTGCAAACAGGCGTGGACCAATCGCGCGGGCACCGAATACGTCTGGTTCAACAATGTGGAAACCCTTCCGGGACAGGGATATCCGCGGCGCTACGAGGATCAGGAGAAGTGGAAGGGCGGCTGGACCCTCGACAAGAAGGGGCGGCTCACCCTGAAGTCCGGGTCCCGGATGAAGCGGCTGCTCAATATCTTCGCCAATCCGGATCTGCCCACCGTGTCGGGCTATTACGACCCGTGGAGCTACGACTACGACAATCTGCTGTCAGCCCCGCAGATGGACACCACCCCGGTGGCCAAGCCGAAGTCGCTCATCACCGGCGAGGACACCAAGGTCACCTGGGGCGCCAACTGGGACGACTCGCTGGGTTCCGGCCCGGAGCAGGTCGGCAAGGATCCGCTGCTGGCCAAGCTGTCGGACAAGGTCAAACTCGAATTCGAGGAGACCTTCATGTTCTACCTGCCGCGCATCTGCGAGCACTGCCTCAATCCGTCGTGCGCGGCGTCCTGTCCGTCCGGGGCCATCTACAAGCGGGCCGAGGACGGCATCGTGCTGGTCGACCAGGACAAGTGCCGCGGCTGGCGGCAGTGCGTGACCGGCTGCCCGTACAAGAAGATCTACTTCAACCACAAGACGGGCAAGGCGGAGAAATGCACCTTCTGGTACCCGCGCGTGGAGGTCGGTATTCCGACGGTGTGCTCGGAGACCTGCGTCGGGCGGCTGCGCTATATCGGCGTCATGCTCTACGACGCGGACAAGGTGCTGGAGGCGGCATCGGTCCGAGACGACAAGGATTTGTATCCGGCGCAACTCGGGGTATTCCTCAACCCGCACGATCCGCGCGTGATCGCCGAGGCCGAGCGCGCCGGAATCTCGCCGGAATGGATTCAGGCGGCGCAGGATTCGCCGGTCTACAAGCTGATCGTCGACTACCAGATCGCCTTGCCGCTGCATCCGGAGTACCGGACCATGCCGATGGTCTGGTACGTGCCGCCGCTGTCGCCGGTGGTGGATGTGCTCACCGAGACCGGGCACGATGGCGAGAATGTGTCGAACCTGTTCGGGGCCATCGACGCGCTGCGAATTCCCTTGGAGTACTTGGCCGAACTGTTCACCGCCGGTGAGCTCGGGCCCGTGCGGGCGTCGCTGCAGCGGCTGGCGGGCATGCGGTCGATCAATCTCGGGCAGGAACCGGATATGTCGATTCCGGAGTCGGTGCGGCTGGAACCGGAAGAGATCGAGGCCATGTACCGGCAGCTCGCCATCGCCAAGTACGAGCATCGGTACGTGATTCCGTCCGGAGCGACTTCGCGTGCGCACGAACTGGATTCGCTGGCCACCGGATGTAGCCTCGACACCGATGGCGGGCCGGGCATGACGGCCTTCGACTACATGGCCGACAAGTTCCATCTGACCGATGCCAATGGCGCGGCGCCGGAGGAGAAGTCGAATCGGGTCAACCTGTTGAACTGGGACGGCAAGAGCACCAAGGGGCTGCTGCCTACCAATGGCAACGGAGCCAACGGAGCCAACGGCCACCACGGCAATAGCGCGTACGGGCACAACGGGTCCGGGGGCGACGGCGCGCCCGTCGAGATAGCGCCCGAACCCACCGGGGCGGCGCGATGAGACTGTTGAAACTGCGCCGCCGACCCGAACCCGTTGTCGCACTGGACGATCGCGACCGGCGGCTGGTCTGGCGGATCTCCGCACTGCTGCTCGACTATCCCGGCGAGCAGACCCTCGCCATGCTCGACGAGCTGAGCAGCGCGGTCGCCGAACTGCCCGAACCGGTGCGCGGCTACCTGGAGGGTTTCCTCGACCACCTGCGCGCCACCGGCTCCATCGCGCTGGCCCAGCAGTACGTCGAAACCTTCGATATGCGCCGCCGGGCCAGCCTGCACCTGACCTTCTACGCCTACGGCGACACTCGCAAACGCGGTATGGCGCTGCTGCGTTTCAAGCACGCCTACCGGCACGCCGGGGTCGAGCTCGACGACAGCGAACTGCCCGACCACCTCGCGGTGCTGCTGGAATTCGCCGCCACCGTCGATCCCATCGGCGGGGAACGACTGCTCGGCGAACATGTGCCGGTGCTGGAGCTGCTGCGACTCTCGCTGTCCGACAGCGCTTCTCCGTATGCGGGCGTGCTCGCCGCCGTCACCGCCACGCTGCCGCCGGTCACCACCGCCGACCGCCGCCGCATTGCCGAACTCGCCGCCCAGGGCCCGCCCGAGGAGGAGGTCGGCCTGGAGCCCTTCGCCATGGATCCGCTGGCCTTCGCCGGATCCGAAGGCCGCCGATGACGAATTCCCTTCCCGGGCATGCAGAAAGGATGGCTGCCCCGTGACCACCACGCTGTGGATGACGCTGCCCTACATCGCGTTCACCTCGTTCCTGCTCGGCCACCTGTGGCGCTACCGCAACGACCAGTTCGGCTGGACCACCCGGTCCTCGCAGGTCTACGAATCCCGGCTGCTGCGCCTGGGCAGCCCGCTGTTCCACTTCGGCATGCTGGGCGTCATCGGCGGACATGTACTGGGCGTGCTGATTCCGGCCTCTTGGACGGCGGCCATCGGGATCTCCGACCACCTGTATCACCTGATCGCGGTGTCCGCCGGAACGGTGGCGGGCGTCGCCGTCATCGTGGGCATCGCGATTCTGCTGTACCGCCGCATCACGGTGGCGGCGGTCCGCAAGGCCACCACCACCAATGACAAGTTCATGTACACGCTGCTGGCCGAGGCGCTGATCACCGGGCTGCTCAATACCGTCGGCAGCAACCTGCTGTGGGGCACCTACAACTACCGCGAGACCGTATCCCCGTGGTTCCGTAGCCTTTTCACCCTGCACCCCGAACCCGAGCTGATGGTGGGCACGCCCTGGACCTTCCAGGCGCACGGCCTCATCGTGCTGGCCCTCATCGGCGTCTGGCCCTACACCCGCCTGGTCCACATGTTCAGCGCGCCCATCGGTTACTTCGTGCGCCCCTACGTCGTCTACCGGAGCAAGGAGCACAACGCCGCCGACAAGCGCCGCTTCGCCCGCGCCTGGGACGCCCCGGTGGTGCCGCCCCGCTAGCCGCCGCACCGGCGGTAGGCTCGAAACATGGCTGACCGCACGCTGCTTCGCGAGTTGTTCGAGTCATGGGTCGAGCGCGGGGAGAACCTCTCCGTGCAGCAGTGGACCGCCCCCACCCGCCTGGGCGACTGGACGGTCACCGACCTCTACGCCCATATGGCGGCCGACCGCACCGCCTTCCGCAAACTGCTCGCCACCCACGGCGACAAACCGCCGGTCGCCACCAGCGGCGGGGAGGTCCTGCGCGCCCTCAATGTGCCCGGCGGCCCCGCCGAAACCCTCGCTCCCGCCGTCGCCGAACGCGCCCGCGCGGAAGCCGCCGCCCACACCCCCCGGCGACCTGCTGGACAATATGCGCGCCATGCTCGCCGACGGCTTCGAGTTCATCGACATCACCGACGGCACCATCGATTACGTCATCGGCCCGGTCAGCATCGGCGCCGTGCTCGAGGTGGCGGTGGTCGAGGCGACAGTGCATCTGCTCGACCTGATCGCCGCGGTGGGCGGCGCTCCCGCTCCCCTCGCGGCCGTCACCCGCGCCAATGAAATCGTCCTGGCCGCAGCCGATCCCCTGCCGCTGCTGGAGGCGGCCACCGGCCGCAGCGCCGTCTCCCCGTTCCCGGTCCTGCGCTAGGTCCGGGTCTCGGCCATCTCCTTGAGATGATCCCGAGCCGACCGCTCCGCCAGCAGCGGTAGGAAGGTCTCCACCTTCGCGTCCCTGGAGAAGTGCGCGTACGCCGACTTCACCAGCCGTTCGATGGTGGCCCGATCGGCCAGATCGGAGAACTCCTGCTCGAGTCGAGCAGCGGCCGCATCCAGGGCCAACTTCTGATCGAGCGGCGGCTCCCCCCGAACGTTCCGGGCATTGTCCACAGGCGATTCGGTCATCGCGGACTCCGATGAACTCGGTGATTCGTTTCCAGGCGGCGCGCGGACGCACCTACCTATCCAGGTAACCGCCGGGATCTTGCGAGAAAGCGAACAACGGGTGAACTCCACCCGGTAGAGCGCATGTTCGCCGGATCCGGTAGATGTTCTACCCAATGCTACTAGAATGGTAGAAAGCCCGTCGCAACGGCTGAAGGGGAGTCGCCATGAGCCTGAACATCAAGAACGAACGAGTACACGCCCTGGTGCGCGAAGCGGCACGACGTACGGGCATGTCCCAGACCAGCGTGGTGGAGGAGGCGTTGAAACGAATGCTGCGGGACCTCGACGAACGGCCCGAGATCAGGATCGACATCCGATATCAGGAGATCCAGACCATTCTCGCCGACATCGACGCCCGACTGACCCCCGAGACTCGCAAACTCCTGTCCACCGATGATCTTTGGGACGAGGAAGGCATGCCTGCGTGATCATCGATGCATCTGCTCTGCTCGCCATCGTGCTCGGCGAGCCGGAGCGCAACGACTTCATCGCTGCCATAAGCGCAGCCGAGACACCATTCATGTCCTTGGTCAACCATCTGGAAGTGGCCATCAGAGCGGACCGCCACCCCGATCCGGTCATCGCCCACCGCGCCGACGAACTCGTTCGGAAGCTGGAAATCTCTCTCCAGCCGGTCTCGGTCGAACAAGCCGCCGTCGCCCGCGCCGCCTACCGCGACTTCGGCAAGGGCAGCGGACACCCGGCCCAACTGAACTTCGCCGACTGCTTCGCCTACGCCCTGGCAACTCTCACCGACCAGCCGTTGCTCTACCAGGGAAACGACTTCATCCACACCGATATTCGCTCCGCGATCTGAGCCGTTTTCAGCGAACCTCCGGCAGCCGGGTGGCGAGCACGCCTACGATGACCGCATGTCCGTGTGGCATCCCGAACGTCCGAACCTTCCCGAGTACATGACTTGGGAGGAGCTCGAACAGCTACCCGACGAGATCGCGGGTGAGATCGAGCTCTGGGAGGGGCGCGTGGTGTGGGTCCGGCGTGGTCCGGCGGCACATCAGGATTACTCCACCGAGCTCCGCAACACATTGCGGAGCTCCGCCCGGCAGTTCATTTCCGAACGCCCCGATCAGTGCTGGTGGGTCTCGACCGAAACCGACGTCTTCTTCGGCCGCGCGGGAAAGTCCGACTTTGTAACGCCCGACTTCCTGATCCACCGCTGCCTCGCCGACCGATACCAGGACATCCGCGCCGATGACGTACTGCTCGTGGGTGAGGTGCTGTCACCCAGCAATCGCCCACCCGATATCGAGGCGAAGAAGGCCAAGTACGCCACCGCGGGCATCCAGTGGTATTGGGAAGTAAGTCTGTCTCGCCAACCGGATCCGGTACACGGCATCGACACGGTTCGCGCCTACGGCCTCATGTCCGGATCGAGCGGACTTCCGGAGGGGGTGCACCCCCTCCATCCGACCAACTACGTGCTCATCGACGAGTGGTCACCGAATGACACCACCGGCATCCGGATCGAATTCCCTTTCCCCATCGATATTCCGTGGTCCGAGCTCGACCTCTGATCGGCCGCAAGATCGGGTGCCGGTGAGTCGAATCCGGCATCCGGTAGCCGGAATCCGGTCCGGTGCGCGGCGGGCGGGGGGTCAGGATGGCGGGATGACTTCGGCCGCTCATCCTGCCCGTATTGCCGGGCTCGCTTCGCAGGCCGCGGTGCGCGGGAAGCACAGGGACGAGTGGCTGGCGCTGTTCGCCCCGGATGCCCGGGTGGAGGACCCGATCGGGGTTTCGCCGTATGACCCGGTGGGGGAAGGGCATTGCGGGCGGGAGGCCATTGCGGCGTTCTGGGACAAGGCCATTGCGGCGAGCGCGATCGAATTCCGGTGGACGGACTCGTTCGCGTGCGGGGACGAGGTGGCGTTCACGGGGTCGATTCGCAGTGTGCGGGGCGAGGTTGCCGTCGAGGTGGATCTGGTTGCCACGTATCGGGTGAATGCGGAGGGCAAAATCGTTGCGTTGCGGGCGTTCTGGGAGTTGGGGCGGGCTCGGGCGACGCCCCTCGGGTGAGGGGCGTCGCGCGGCGGCGTCAGGTTCCGGGGGTTTGCAGGGCGGGGAACCAGATATCGGTGAGGACGGTTGCGGCCTCTTCGGCGGAGACGTCGATGGTGCCCTGCATGGCCCAGCGGGTGAAGAAGCGTTCCAACTGAGCTACCAGTAGCTCGATGCGCAGGCGGGCTTCCTCCTGGCGGTCGGCGGGCCAGCGGGACAGGTACGAGGTCATCACATTGGGGAGGGACATGATGCCCTCGCGTGCGACCTCGCGGAATTCGGGTTCGAGGGCGGTGGCCTCGTCCCAGGCCGGGAGCAGGTCCTTGTACTCCTGGAACCATTCGATGGCCCGGCGCATCCAGGCGGCGAATTCCTCGCGCGATCCGGTATCGAGGACGTGGTCCAGGTCTTCGTAGAAGTGCTGGACGCTGGGCAGCGTGCCTTGTTCGGCAATGGCGCGCAGCACATCCGGTTTGCCGGTGAAGTGCAGATAGAATGTGGCGCGGCTGCAACCGACGGCGGCAGCGATGTCGTCGACGCGGACGGGCGCGTAGCCCTGGGTGGTGAACAGCTGTTTGGCGGCCTCGATGAGGCGGCTGCGGGTGAGTCGCTTCTGCTCGTCCCGCAGGGAGGTGCGCCGCCCGGCGTCGGGGGCCTGTTCGGTCTGCATGAGCTAGATAATAGACGTACGTTCATTCACTAGACACTGTGTCTAGTGAATGTTAGCGTGTGTGCCAGATCACGTCCGGCGGGGAATCGATTCCCGGCGCCGAACAGGGAGAGTGAATTGGATACACGTGAGTTGCCCCGGGTGTGCGTCATCGGGGCGGGACCCTCCGGCATCACCGCCGCAAAACGGCTCGCCGAATACGGCATTCCCTTCGATTGCTACGAAGCCTCCGACGAGGTGGGCGGCAACTGGTACTTCAAGAATCCCAATGGGATGTCGGCCTGCTATCAGAGTCTGCATATCGACACGTCGAAGTTCCGCCTGGCCTTCGAGGACTATCCGGCCCCGGACGAGTGGCCGGACTTCCCGCATCACTCACAACTGCACGAGTACTTCCGCGACTATGTCGAGCACTTCGGCATTCGCGATCGAATCATCTTCAATACCAAGGTGATCGGCGCCAAGCGCGATGACGCCGGACTGTGGGTGATCACCACCGACACCGGCCGCACCGAGACCTACGATGTGCTGCTGGTCTGCAACGGCCACCACTGGGATCCCCGGCTGCCCGACTATCCGGGCGAATTCGACGGCGTGCTCATGCATTCGCACGCCTACAACGATCCGTTCGATCCGATCGATATGCGCGGCAAGCGAATTGTCGTGGTGGGCATGGGCAATTCGGGCCTGGATATCGCGACCGAGCCGTCGCAGCGATTCATCGCCTCGAAGTTCTATCTGTCCGCGCGGCGCGGGGTGTGGGTGCTGCCCAAGTATGTCAACGGCAAGGTCGGCGACAAGCAGTCCATGCCCGCCTGGATGCCGCCGAAACTCGGCCTGAAACTCAAGCAGCGCTTCGTGGTCAAGAATCGCGGCCATATGGAGGATTACGGGCTGCCGAAGCCGGATCATCTGCCGTTCGAGGCGCATCCCTCGGCCAGCGAGGAGTTCCTGCACCGAGCGGGCTGCGGCGATATCACGTTCAAACCGGCCATTACCCGGCTCGACGGCAATACCGTGTATTTCGCCGACGGCAGCGACGAAGAGGTCGATGTGGTGCTGTGCGCCACCGGCTATCACATCAGCTTCCCGTTCTTCACCGATTCGGAACTGGTGCCCGATGCCCAGAACCGGTTGCCGCTGTTCAAGCAGATGGTCAAGCCGGGCATCGACAACCTCTTCTATCTGGGTCTGGCCCAGCCGCTCCCGACGCTGGTGAACTTCGCCGAACAGCAGTCCAAGCTGGTCGCCGCCTATCTGACCGGCAACTACCGGCTGCCCTCGCAGACGGAGATGCTCGAGACCGTCGAACAGGCCGAGCGGACCCGCACCGGCCGCTACTACGACTCGCCCCGGCACACCATCCAGATCGAATTCGAGCCCTACGTGCGAGATCTGCAGCGCGAGCTGGCGCAGGGCGCCAAGCGCGCCGCCACCTACGGCCATGCGCTGCCGGTCCCGGCGCGCGCGGCGGCCAGCGTTTGAAAGTGAGGCGGAACAGATGGATACAGCATCGCGCAGCGATTCGGTGAGGGGTGGTGGCCGGGCGACGGGTGGGCGCAGCAATGTGGCAGGCTTCCGTACCGATAAATTCGCCGATCTCCGTGTGGCTTTCACCGAACAGGTGGAGTCCGGGACCGAACTGGGCGCTTCGCTGTGCGTGACCGTGGACGGCGATCCGGTGGTGGATCTGTGGGGCGGCTGGGCCGATCCCGCCCGGACCACTCGCTGGGGCGCGGACACCCTGGTCAATACCTTCTCCATCACCAAGACCATGACGGCGCTGTGCGCGCTGCTGCTGGTCGATCGCGGTGAACTGGACGTGCGGGAGAAGGTCGCGCACTACTGGCCGGAGTTCGCCGCCAATGGCAAGGCCGATATCGAAGTGCGCCATCTCCTTTCGCACACCTCCGGGGTCTCGGGCTGGGAGGCGCCGATCGAGATTCCGGATATCTACGATGTTCAGGCGTCCACCGCGCGCCTGGCCGGGCAGGAACCGTGGTGGGAGCCGGGCACGGCATCGGGCTATCACGCGCTCAACTACGGGCATCTGGTCGGCGAGATCGTCCGCCGCATCACCGGCCGCACACTGGCCGAGTTCTTCCGCGCGGAGCTCGCCGGTCCGCTCGGCGCGGATTTCCACATCGGCACCGGCCCAGAGGATTTCGATCGCATCGCGACCCTGGTGCCGCCGGAGTTCGCGCAGTTCGATCAGTCGGCGATCCCCAAGGACAGCGTGCTCTACAAGACGCTGTTCCAGCCGCTGCTGGACTTCGAGTTCTGCGCCACGCCCGGCTGGCGGCAGGCCGAACTGGGTGGCATCAACGGCCACGGGAACGCTCGCTCCATTGCTCGCGTCCAGTCGATCGTGAGCAATGTCGGCGAGCTCAGTGGGCGGAAGTTCCTGTCGGACAAGACCATCGAGCTCATCTTCGAGCAGCAGTCCGACGGCGTGGATCTGGCCATCTTCCTGCCGCTGCGCTTCGGGCTGGGCTACGGCCTGCCGCAGCCGCAGACCGCCCCGCACATTCCGGGCGGCCGGGTGTGCTGGTGGGGCGGGCTGGGCGGATCCATGGTCGTCAATGACCTGGATCGGCGGATCACCTTCGCCTACGCCATGAACAATATGGCGCCCGGCTTGATCGGATCCGAACGCTGCGACGCCTACCTGAAGGCCGTCTTCGGCGAAAAAGCAGTACGGCAGCACCACTAATCATCAAGGATCTGATCATGACGAAAGCTGTTGACCTCCAAGCCCTCGCCGCGCAGATCGCCGAAAAGCTCACCGGTCCGGGCGGACCGTTCGAGATGACGGTGGACGAGGTGCTGGGCGCGAAGATCCCGGTCTTCCGCAACCGGCGCCGCTCGCTGCTGGAACTGCTGGAGGCCTCGCGCGAACTCGGTGACCGCGACTATCTGGTCTCGGCCGAGCGGCGCATGACCTTCGCCGAGCACTACGAGGCGGCGGGTGCGCTGGCGGCGTCCTTGGCGCAGCGCTACGGGATCGGGAAGGGCGATCGGGTCGGCATTCTGGCCGCCAATACGCCCGAATGGGTGCTGACCTTCTGGGCCGCGCAGCGCCTGGGCGCGATTCCGGTGGGCTACAACGCGTGGTGGGCGCCGCAGGAGATCGTGTACGGACTCGATCACACCCAGCCGGTGGTGGTGATCGCCGACGCCAAGCGCGCCGAGCTGCTCGAGCGGACGGGTACGCGCATCCCGGTGCTCACCATGGAACACGATCTGCACACGCTGGTCGCGGAATACGCGGGCGAGTATCCGGAAACCGCACTGGCCGAGGATGATCCGGCCTGCATTCTCTACACCAGCGGCACCACCGGCCGCCCCAAGGGCGTGGTACACACGCACCGGAACATGGTGGCGGTCAGCGACTATCACCGTTTCACCGATGCGCTGGCGGCAGGATTCCGGGGCCTGCCCTGGGACGGCTCGCCCGCGGGCCGTCGCTACCTCACCACCTCGCCGCTGTTCCATATCGCGAGCCTGCACAATCTGGCCGTGCCGCGCATTGTCACCGGCGATACCGTCGTCTTCCAGACCGGCGCGTTCGAGACCGACAAGGTACTGTGGCTCATCGAATCCGAGCGCATTACCAACTGGGCCGCGGTGCCGACCATGGCCAGCCGCCTGCTGTCCGCCGATCTGACGCAGTACGACCTGAGCTCGCTGGCCGCCTTCTCGCTCAATGCCGCACCGTCCTCACCCGCCTTGCAACAGCGGCTGCGGGAACGGCTGCCGGTCGCTCAGGTGGCGCTGACCACCAGCTACGGCTGCACCGAGAGCGGCACCGCGGCGACCGTCGCCACGCCCATGGAGCTGGCCGCCGATCCAGAGACGGTGGGCCGCGCCATTATCGGCGTCGCCGTCGAGGTCCGGGATCCGGACGGCACCATGGTAGCGGACGGCACCGAAGGCGAGATCTGTATCCGCAGCCCGTACGTCATGCTCGGCTACTGGAACGACGAGGCCGCCACCGCCGCGAGCATCGACCCGGATCGCTGGCTGCGCACCGGCGATTTCGGGTTCGTCTCCGAGGGGCGGCTCTACATGGCCGGTCGCCGATCGGATCTCATTCTGCGGGGTGGCGAGAACGTCTATCCAACCGAGATCGAGAACGCCCTCGACGAGCATCCCGCCGTTCTGGAATCCGCCGTGATCGGCGTGCCGCACGAGGATCTCGGTCAGGAGGTGGCCGCCATTGTCGTGGTCGCCGATCCGGAATCGCTGACCGCGGACGAGTTGCGCGATCACGTGGCGCAGCGGCTCGCCTATTTCAAGGTGCCCGCGCGCTGGCTGATCACCGCAGATGCCCTGCCGCGCAATGCCACCGGCAAGGTGCTGCGCCGCGAACTCTCCATAGGGGACTGAAAACCCATGTACGACACCATTATCAAGAACGGGCGCTGGTTCGACGGCACCGGCGCGCCATCGGCCATGCAGCATATCGGGATTCGGGACGGGCGGGTGGTGACCGTCAGCGCCGAACCGCTCGATGAATCCGGCAGCCGGGTCATCGATGCCACCGGGCAGTGGGTGCTGCCCGGCATGATCGACATCCACACCCACTACGACGTGGAAGTGCTGCTGGATCCGACCCTGTCGGAGTCGGTGCGGCACGGCGTCACCACCATCCTGCTCGGATCCTGTTCGCTGTCGACCGTGCATGTGGGCGGGTCGGATGCCGGTGATCTGTTCGGCCGGGTGGAGGCCATTCCGCGCAAGCATGTGGTGGCGGCGGTCGACGATCTCAAGACCTGGAACAGCGCGCACAGCTATGTGAGTGCGCTGGAGTCCCTGCCGCTGGGCGCGAATCTCGCCGCGTTCATCGGCCATTCGGATATTCGCGCGTCCCAGCTGGGCCTGGAACGCGCCACCCGCCCGGATGTCAAGCCCACCGAGGCCGAGCTGAAAGCCATGGAGCACAAGCTGTCCGAGGCCCTCGATGCCGGTTTCGTCGGCATGTCCTCCCAGCAGCTGCTCTTCGACAAGCTGGACGGCGAGGTGTGCCGTTCGCGCACGCTGCCCTCGACCTATGCCACCACGCGGGAGCGCCGCCGCCTCAATCGGATTCTGCGCGACCGCAAACGGGCATTGCAGGGCGGTCCGAATGTGGCGCGCCCGCAGAGCCTGATCGCCATGGCCGCCTCCAGCCTCGGCATCTTCCGCCCGAATCTGAAGGTGAGCCTGCTGTCGGCGGCCGATATCAAGGCCATTCCGGGCATCGTGAAGATATTCCCGTTCATCGCCAAGATCCTCAATGGCCTGGGCGGCGACTTCCGCTGGCAGCACCTGCCCGTCCCGTTCGAGGTCTACTCCGACGGCATCGATCTGCCCGTATTCGAGGAGTTCGGTTCCGGCGCGGCCGCTCTGCACCTGTCCAATCAGCTCGAGGATCGCCGCGAGCTGCTCACCGACGAGAACTACCGCCTCTGGTTCCGCAAGGACTACGACAAGAAGTGGGGCCCGCGCGTCTGGCACCGCGACTTCTTCGATGCCGAAATCACCGAATGCCCCGAAGAATCCGTCATCGGCAAGACCTTCGGCCAGGTCGGCGTGGACCGCGGCGGCGTCCACCCCGTGGACGCCTTCCTGGACCTGGTCGTAGAACACGGCTCGAAAGTCCGCTGGCGCACCACCATTTCCAACCATCGCCCCGAGGTCCTGGATCGGCTGGCCGCCGATCCCAGTGTGCAACTGGGCTTCTCGGATTCCGGTGCGCACCTGCGCAATATGGCCTTTTACAACTTCGGCCTGCGCCTGCTGAAGCGAGTCCACGGCGCCCAGCAATCCGGCCGCCCCTTCATGACCGTCGAACACGCCGTGCACCGCGTCACCGGCGAACTGGCCGACTGGTATGACCTCGACGCCGGTCATCTTCGCGAAGGCGACCGCGCCGACGTGGTCATCATCGACCCGGCTCGTCTCGACGAGAGCCTCGACGCCTACGCCGAGAATCCGATTCCGGTGTTCGACAACCTCTCCCGCATGGTCAACCGCAATGACGCGACTGTCACCGCGGTCCTGGTGAACGGCGAATACGTCTTCGGCCGCGGCGAGAAGGCCCCCGTCCTCGGCAAGGAGCGCACCGGCCGCTTCCTCCGTGCCGGTCACCGCTGACCCGTATCTCCAAGGAACTCCCATGACCACAGCCAGATTCGACGGCAAAGTAGCCGTCGTCACCGGTGCCGCCTCCGGCATAGGTTCCGCCATAGCCACCGCCCTGATCGCCGAGGGTGCACAGGTTGTCGGCCTGGACATCGACGAACCCGGATTGCAGAAGAAGTCGGCCGAACTGGGCGATTCCTTCGTTCCCGTCGTCGCAGACGTCACCGTCGAGTCCCAGGTCGAGTCCGGAATCGCCACCGCCGCAACTCGTTTCAGCCGTTTGGATATTGCCTTCAACGTAGCGGGCGGCTCTCGCATAGGCGCTATCACCGACCTGGCCGAAGCCGACTGGGACTTCACCGTGGACCTGGTCCAGAAGAGCGTCTTCCTCTGCACCAAACACGAGTCCCGCCTCATGCGCGACACAGGCGGCGGTGCGATAGTGAACATCTCCTCCCTGGACGGCCGCATCCCCATGCCCGTCGGCAGCCCCTATGCCACCGGCAAAGCGGGCGTCGTCATGTTCACCAAGAACGCCGCCCTGGAACTGGCCCAACACCGCATCCGCGTCAATGCCGTCCTCCCCGGCCTGGTCGACACCCCCCTGGTAGCCGCCATCATGGGCTACGAACCCGCCAAACAAATGTTCCTCGACCGCATCCCGTTAGGAGCCGCCGCCACCCCCGAACAGATAGCGGCCCCCTGCCTGTTCCTGGCCTCCGAGGACGCGTCCTACATCACCGGCATAGACATGGTCATAGACGGCGGCTGGGAACTCTCCAATTTCCCCAACCTGGCCAAGCTGGCGGGCTGATGCCCTCGACGACAGCGCGCTCGCTGCCACACGGCATCGCGAACCTCGGCGCAGCGCCGCACAAGGGCGGGGTCCGTCGTGAACGCCGCTCCGGCCGCCGCCCCGCGTTCGTGAGGCGGAATGTCCATGCAAGCCAGCACTTCCGCATCGGTGACAGGTTCGCCGGTGAGTGTCGAGGCGGATGGGGCATAGCCATCGCTGTGGCCGTTACTATGTCGGCGTTCGTAGATCGTTTCGGGAGGGGTTGCGCGTGCGGGTTGCCGCAGGGATATTCGGGCTTCTGGTTGTTGTTGCCGGGGCTGTGATGATGTGTTTCGGCTTCATGGCTCAGAAGGATTTGCGTGACGATTCTGCGCGAAAGGCAATGAATCTGGGTTGGTTCTGTGAGGCGGATCGGGACAACCCCGCGCGGGAGGAATGCCGTTGGGGTAGATGGGACGGGAGCGAATTCACCCGCGGTGAGGACACCCTGGCGGTCCGGGAGCGCACGGGCGAACTGATCAGCAATGTCGTGTTGATCGGTGGCGCTCTCTTCGTCGGCGGATCGGCCCTGACGGGCGGGGCGCTCGCCGGTCGGGGCACGGCGGGTCCGGTGATGTCCGCCGTGCCACCGGCGCCGAGTGCGATGTCGAGGTACTAGGCCCCGACTGCCGGGGCGAGGGTCTGTTCGCACCACTCGCGGAAGGTGGTTAGGCTCGTGGTTGCCGGGGTGCGCGGGATGGCGTTGTCGAGGCCGTTGTTCTTGGCGGTCATCATATCGACGTAGGCGGTCGCCACGGCGTCGCTGACGCCTCGGGCGGTCAGTCCGGCTCGGAAGTCGGCGAGGGACTGCTGCCGGTAGTGGATGGGGCGGTTCAGGACTTGGGACATGGTGTGCGCCATGTCGTTCGGAGTGAGGTCCTGCGGTCCCAGGACGGGGACCTCGGCTGTTCCCGACCAGGTGCGGTCGAGCAGGAGACGGGCGGCGGCTGCGGCGATGTCGCGGGTGGCGACCAGGGGGGCGGCGTGGTCGGCGGGGGCGGTGCCGGTGAACACGCCGTGGTCGCGGATCGGGATCGCTTGCCAGAGCAGGTTGTCCATGAACGACGGGTTCGTCAGAGCGCGGTAGGCGACGCCCGTGCTCGCGAGGAGGTCGTCCATGGCCAGGGAGGCCGTCACGTGCCCGGCGCGGCCCGCGACGGGAGTGCCGCGGCCGAGGGCCGAGACGTTGACTACGTGTTCGACGGCGTGGGTGGTCAGGGCCTTGGCGGCGGCGCGGGTGAAGCCGGAGAACGCGGTGTCCAGGTTCGGCGCTTGCAGGTCGGGCGGGACCAGCCAGAAGACGGCGTCCGCTCCGGTGAAGGCGCGGTCCACGACATCCGGATCGCCGTGCGATCCGGTGACGATGTCGACGCGGGAGCGGATCTCTTCCGGGAGTTTTGCGGGGTCGCGCACGATGACGCGCAATTCCTCACTGCGCGTGGGGGTTTCGAGAAGGATGTCGAGGAGTTGGCTGCCGATGTGGCCGGTGGGAGCGGTGAGAACGATCATGCTTCGAGTCTCGGGACGGATGTTCGCGGCGTCCAAGACCCTTTCCGGAGATTGATACCGTGAGGGTATGGATCTGGATCTGCGCAAGCTCCGCTACTTCGCCGCAGTGGCCGAGCACCGGCACTTCGGCCGGGCGGCGGAGAAGCTCTATATCGCCCAGCCCGTGCTCAGCCGTCAGATCAAGGCATTCGAGCGGGAATTGGATTGCGTGCTGTTCGAGCGGACCACCCGGACCGTGGAGCTGACCGCAGCCGGGAAACAGCTCTACGAGGAGGCGCGGGGGATTCTCGCGGCCGTCGACGCGGCAGTGCGGCGCGTGCACGACGCCGACCGCGGCGTACGCCGGTTGGTGATCGCCTTCTCCACCGGATTGCATGTCTCCGAGGCGATCCGGGAATTCACCAGGCGCCACCCGGAGGTCGAAACCGATGTCGTCCCGGCGCGCTGGTGGGAGCGGGACACGCCGCTGCGCGACGGCCGCGCTCAAATCGGTTACCTGAGAAAACCTTTCGATGACACCGGATTGCGCATCATCCCCGTCGGTCTCGAACCCCGGGTGGCCTGTATGCCCGCGACCCATCCGCTGGCCGCGCGCCGCGAGCTCACCCTCGCCGATCTCGAGGACGAGCCCATGCTCGACGTCCACGGCAGGCGCGCATTGTCACTGGAGGAGAAGTTCGAACTCATCGCCTCCGGCCACGGCCTGATCCTCGCCCCGCTCAGCGTGGCCCGCGCCTACGTCCGCCCAGACCTCGTCCACCGCCCCGTCACCGACGCCCCCACGGCCGAGACTTGCCTGGCCGTCGCCGCCGATCAGCCCGACAAACTGGTGCGCGAATTCCTCGACATCGCCATCACGACGCTACGGCCCTGATCGGCAGCGTCATCGCGGCCAGTTGCGGTACATGTGAGGATCGGTGCCGGACAACAGGTACCGGTCGGTGGGCTGGATGGTGTCATGGTTGCGGCGCGAACGGCCCGGCCGCGCGGAGTCGGTGGCGCGCAGGCGGGTCAGACGGCTTCGGACCACCGCCGATCGCTCTCGAATGTTCGGTTGCATCGCCCGAGCATGGCGAACGAGCGGTGGTTCACGCCACCGAATTTCGGGGCGTCGTCAGGCCACGCGGACCTCGGTGAGGGTGCGGGCCGCGGTGCGGTAGCGGTCGGCGATCAGGCGGACGACCGCCGGGTGGACGCCGATGGGTTCGGCGACGCCGTCCGCTCCCGCCTCGTGCAGGCGCTCGTAGAAGAGGCCGTGGGCCAGCAGATACGAGGCGATGAAGACGCATTCGGCGCCGGACTCGCGGGCGGCGGCAACGACTTCCGGGACGCGCGGCTCGCCGGTGGCGATATAGGCCAGGCGGACCGGCGCGCCGATCTGCTCGGCCAGCATGCCGGTGGCGCGTTGCACATCCTGGCGGGCGCGGGGATCGGAGGAACCGGCGGCCGCGAACACGACGGCGTCGCCGGGACGCCAGCCCGCGGCGCGCAGGCGCATACGCATAATGGCCGCCAGCGCCGGATCCGGCCCCATGGCCTGGGTGACCGCGACCGCCGGATGGGCACTCGCGGCCACCTCTCGGGGCACATCCTGATAGACGTGGAAGCCGGAGGCCAGGAAGGCCGGAACCACCACGGCGGGAACGGGATCCAGATCACCCAGCACCTCGGACGGCGACGGTCCGAGGACGTCGACGAACGCGGTGCGGACGCGCGGGGCGTCCGCTGCCGCGGATCCACGCAACGGTGTCGATGCGGCCCCGAAAGCGGCACCGGCACCTGTCTCTGCGGCGCCGAGTTCGCGCGCCACGGCCTCCGCCAGGGAGGCGATCATCTGCACGCCCCGGGTGCTCCTGGTGCCGTGGGCGACCAGAACCAGGGCCGGGGCGCTCACCACGCCCCCGCGACGGGAGCCGGGCGCACCGGCCGCACCGGCGCGCCGGAACCGGTGACCGGGGGCAGCTCGGCCGCATGCTGTGCGCTCGCCGGGAAGGCCGGGCGGGCCTGCGCGTTCACGGCGGGCAGATCGGCGGAACTGCGCGGCGGGAAGACCGGACGCGACGGGGACTGCGGACGAGCCGGGAGATCCTGGCGCGGACCGAATCCCGCGGAACGAGACGTCGGCTGCCGGGCGGGCGCCGGTTCGGGATGCGGATTGTCGATGCATTCCGCCGGGTCCAGCGCGAGCCGGTAGCCGCGCTTGACCACGGTCTGGATCGCCTTCGGCGTACCCAGCCCCGCCCGCAGGCGGGCAATGGCGGTCTCGACGGCGTGGGTGTCGTCGCCACCGCCGGGCAGCGCCGCGAGCAGGTCCTCACGGGAGACCACCCGGCCGGGCTGGCGGGCCAGCGACCGCATGAGCGCCATGGGCGCGGGCGCGAGCTGCCGCACCTGACCGTCGACCACGACGCACGCGCCGCGCACGCTCAGAATGTGACCGGCGGCCTGAATCCGGTTGGCGCGCCGCGGCAGTTCCTCCGCGACATGGCGGGCCAGCGCACCCAGCCGGGCCCGGCCGGGCATAGTGGTGGCCACGCCCAGCTCCTCCAGCGGAGCCGCGGTGATCGGCCCGACGCAGGCGGGGAGCACCCGGCCGCGCAGCGCGTGCAGCACCGCTTCCAGCAGGCCGGTCTCCTTGGCGCGCATCAGCAACGACGCCACGGCGGGCGCGGAAGTGAAAGTGACGCAGTCGATTCCGGCGGTCACAATGGCCTCGATGAGCCGGTCCATGGGAGTGCGGTCCTCCGGCGGGATCCAGCGGTACACCGGCACCGGCACGACATCGGCTCCGGCGCAGCGCAATACCTCGCAGAAGTCCGGGACGGGCTCCCATTCGGTGGTGGCGCCGTGCAACTGGACCGCGATGCGGACGCCCTCGACGCCCTGGGCGAGCAGGTGATCGAGCACCTCGGCGCTGGATTCCGAAGCGGGCGACCATTCCTCGCGCAGTTCGGCGGCGCGGATGGCGCCCTTGGCCTTCGGGCCGCGGGCCAGCATCCGGGTCGATCCGAGGGTATTGCGCAGGTCCTCGGCCAGCCCCCAGCCCTCGGCGGCCTCCATCCAGCCGCGGAAACCGATACCGGTGGTGGCGACGGTGAGCTGCGGCGGATCGACCACCAGCTGGCGGGTGACCCGCTCCAGTTCGGTGTCGTCGGCCAGCGGAATGATCCGGATGGCCGGAGCGGAGACGATATTCGCACCGCGGCGCGCCAGCAGGGTGCCGAGCTCGTCGGCCCGGCGCGCGGCGGTGATTCCGATGGTGAATCCGGCAAGCGGTGTGCCCGCGTCGATCTCGGTCATGCCGAACCGCCGGGGAAGACCATGGGCTCGTTGGCCACCGCGACCACACCGTCCGCCACCCGCACGGCGTACACCGGCAGCGACATGGTCCCGTCGTCGAGGCAGTGCCCGTCCATGAGCGAGAAAGCATGCTTGAGCAGCGGGGACGCCATCACGGGCACCCCGCCGCGATCACCGACGATGCCGCGCGACATGACCGCCGCCCGACCGAACGGATCGATATTGCCGACGGCGTACAGGCTGCCGTCGGTGAGTAGGAAGAGGGCTGCCTGACGGCCACCCTTGAGCAGTACCGCTACGCCGCGGCCGGGAATCAGATAGTCCAACCGGCAAGCCTGGGTCCAACCGCTGATGCTGGTCGCGGTGCCGGGTGTGTCGATCACGGTCATCGGTAACTCTCCTCCGAACGCCTTACCTATTGGTACCGGCGTCCTGTTTCCAAGCGGTTAAGCAGTCATTTCCCGTGCGTGGCGGACGCGGCGTCGGTGCTCACCGCCGCGGCGCCGACCGGAATCTCCGGAATTCCGAGCAGCACGGGCACCTTGCGCGCACCGCTCTCGTCGAATCCGATGGTCGGATCCGCCTCCTCCGGCGCGTTCACGAAGGACACGAAGCGCGACAGCTTGCCCTCGTCCTCGAGCACGGCGGCCCACTCGTCCTTGTACCCGGCGACATGGCGCTCCATGGCTTCCTCCAGGTCCGCGGCAATGCCGAGGCTGTCCTCGCAGATGACCTGTTTCAGGTAGTCGAGGCCGCCTTCCAGGGCCTCCTGCCACGGCGCGGTGCGCTGCAGCCGGTCGGCGGTGCGGACGTAGAACATGAGGTACCGGTCGATATAGCGGATCAGCGTCTCGTCATCGAGGTCACCGGCCAGCAGCACGGCGTGCTTCGGGGTCAGACCGCCATTGCCGCCCACGTACAGGTTCCAGCCGTGCTCGGTGGCGATGACGCCGACGTCCTTACCGCGCGCCTCCGCGCACTCGCGCGCGCATCCGGACACGGCCAGCTTCAGCTTGTGCGGGGAACGCAGACCACGGTAGCGCTTTTCCAGCAACACCGCCATACCGACCGAATCCTGCTGACCGTAACGGCACCAGGTGGACCCGACGCAGGACTTCACCGTGCGCAGCGACTTGCCGTAGGCGTGACCGGATTCCATGCCCACATCGACCAGGCGCTTCCAGATGAGCGGCAGCTGCTCCACCCGCGCGCCGAACAGGTCGATGCGCTGACCGCCGGTGACCTTCACGTACAGGCCGAATTCCTTGGCCACCTCGCCGATGGTGATGAGCTGTTCGGCGGTCACCTCGCCGCCGGGCATGCGCGGCACCACCGAATACGTGCCGTTCTTCTGCATATTGGCCAGGAAGTGGTCATTGGTGTCCTGCAGCGCGGCCTGTTCGCCGTCCAGAATGTGATCGCTGGAGGTGGACGCCAGAATCGAGGCCACGGTCGGCTTGCAGATATCGCAGCCGGATCCCTTGCCGTACTTGCCGATCAGATCCGAGAACTTGCGAATCCCGGTGGACTGCACGATGTGGAACAGCTCGGCGCGCGACTGCGCGAAGTGCTCGCACAGCGACTTGGAGACCGCCACACCCGACTGCTCCAGCAGCTTCTTGAGCATGGGAACGCAACCGCCGCAGGAGGTTACGGCATTGGTGCAGCTCTTGATGGCGGGCACGTCGCAGGCCCCGTCGGCGATGGCGCCGCAGATGGAACCCTTGGACACATTGTTGCAGGAGCAGATCTGGGCATCGTCGGGCAGCGCGTCCGCGCCCAGTTCCGCACCGGCCGGGGAGATCAGCGCGGCCGGATCGGCGGGCAGCGGGCGGCCGACCAGCGGGCGCAGCGCCGAATACTGGGTGGCATCGCCGACCAGCACGCCGCCCAGCAGGGTCTGCGCGTCATCGGAGACCACGAGCTTGGCGTAGGTGCCCTTGGCGGCATCGTGCAGCACCACCGACAGCGCGCCCTCGGTGGTGCCGTGCGCGTCACCGAAGCTGGCCACGTCCACACCGAGCAGCTTCAGCTTGGTGGACAGATCCGCGCCCGGGAATTCACCCGCGCCGCCGAGTAGTCGGTCCGCGACCACCTCGGCGGTGCTGTAGCCGGGAGCGACCAGGCCGTAGCAGACGCCCTCGACGGCGGCGACCTCACCAATGGCGTAGATGTTCGGATCCGAGGTCTGCAGACCGAGATCGGTGATGACGCCGCCGCGCGGCCCGACCTCGAGCCCGGCGGTGCGGGCGATCTCGTCACGCGGGCGGATACCGGCCGCGAACACCACCAGCGCGGCCTTGATCGTCGACCCGTCGGAGAAGGCGACCTCGAGCCGCTCGGAAACCGGTGCGTCCGCGACGGTTTCGATCGACGAGGTGCCGACGCCGGTGTGCACGTGCAGCCCCAGCTCGGTGACCAGCTTCTCCAGGATGGCGCCGCCGCCCTCGTCGATCTGGGCGGGCATGAGCCACTTGTTGAATTCGACCACGTGCGGGGTCATGCCCAGCAGCCGCAGCGCATTGGCGGCCTCCAGGCCGAGCAGGCCGCCGCCGACCACGATGCCGACCGCGCCCGGACCGGCGGCCTCGGCCGCGGCGCGGATGCCGTCGAGATCCTCGAGGGTGCGGTAGACGAAGGTGCCCTCGACGTCGTGACCCGGCACCGGCGGCACGAAGGCATAGGAGCCCGTGGCGAGAACCAGTGCGTCGTAACCGATCACGTCACCGGTGGAGGTGGCGACCTTGCGGGCCGCCTTGTCGATCGTGTCGGCCTTGACGCCCAGACGCACCTCGACCAGCTCGTCGCCCTCATAGTCGTTGCCCGGCAGCGCCAGCGCGGAGGTCTCCCAGAGACCGACGTAGGAGGACAGTCCCACGCGGTCGTAGGCGGCCAGCCGCTCCTCGCTCAGGACGATGATCTGCCAGGCGCCGACCTCGTCGCGGGAGCGCAGCGCCTCGACGAAGCGGTGGCCGACCATGCCGTGGCCGATCACAACCGCGATCTTGCGTTCGGTGTGGGTCATGACAGTCCCTTTCGTGGATGGTCGATCAGGCTCGCGCCGTGGACGTGGAGGTGGCTTCGGCTTCCAGCACCAGGGCTTCGGCCTCGACGACGACATCGGAGTCGGCCTCGGCAGCGCCGGGGCGGCGCAGGAAGACCGCGAAACAGACCGCGGCGCAGACCACGTAGAAGGCCGTGAACACCCAGAAGGCCGTGGTCGCCGAGGCAGTGCTCGCATAGGAGGAGCGCAGCATCAGGTTGATGCCGACGCCGCCGAGCGCGCCGATGGCGCCGACGAAGCCGATGAGCGCGCCGGAGGTGTTCTGCGCCCAGGCCGCGCGGGACTTCGAATCACCGGGCAGGCTGTGGGATTTCGCCTCGAACACCGAGGGGATGATCTTGGTGACCGCGCCGTTGGCAGTCCCGGAGATGACGAACAGGGCAATGAATCCGGCGATGAGCAGGCCCAGCACCGCACCGGTGGGGCGGCCCGCGGCATCGCCGAGGGCGGAGGCCGTCGCCACCAGCGCGGCGGCCGCGGTCATGGCGCCGAACATCAGGAGGGTGACCCGGGCGCCGCCGATGCGATCGGCCCACTTGCCGCCGTACGGCCGCGCCAGCGAACCCAGCAGCGGGCCGATGAAGGCGATCGACGCGGCGTGCAGGGCGGCCTGCGCGGCGGTCGCGCCGCCGGTCTTGAAGTTGATCTGCAGCACCTGGCCGAAGGCGAAGCTGTAGCCGATGAACGAACCGAAGGTGCCGATGTAGAGGAAGGCGATGGCCCAGGACTGCGGCACCTTCAGCGCCGTGATCATGAAGGACAGATCGGCCTTCTGATTGCGGACATTGTCCATGTACAGCGCCGCGCCGGTCGCCGCCACCACGATGAGCACCAGGTAGACCGCGCACACCACCGAGGCATTGCCGTAGGCATTGCCCAGGGTCGCGATGACCGCCAGGCCGATCAACTGGATGACCGGGACGCCGATATTGCCGCCGCCCGCGTTCAGGCCCAGCGCCCAGCCCTTGAGCCGCTGCGGGTAGAAGACATTGATATTGGACATCGACGAGGAGAAGTTGCCGCCGCCGAGGCCCGCGAAGGCCGCCACGATCAGGAAGGTCGTGTACGAGGTGCCGGGCTGGTTGATGAAGTACAGCGTCAGCAGCGTCGGAATCAGCAGCGCCAGGGCGCTGAAGATGGTCCAGTTGCGCCCGCCGAACCTGGCGGTCGCGACGGTGTACGGGATACGCATGAAGCCGCCGACCAGGGTCGGCACCGCGCCCAGGAAGAACTTGCCCGCGGGATCGATTCCGAAGACGTCGGCGGGCATGAACAGCACCATGACCGACCAGATCGTCCACACCGAGAAGCCGATGTGCTCGGCGAACACCGACCAGATCAGATTGCGGCGAGCAATGTTCTTACCACCGGCTTCCCATGCCTCGGTGTCCTCGGCATCCCAGTGTTCGATGTCGCGATTGCGCGTCAGCAACTTCAACTCGGCCCTCCTGAAATCTGGATGACCTCAAGGTAGGGAAGCGGTATTGCCGCAATGCTGCGCGAAATGTCGGGAAAATCAACGGTTGCTCACGAATCACGGGGAAACGTCGTGAGAATGGGCGGTATGTTTCGTCCATATGACACAAGGGTTTCCGTTGATAACGAAACCCTTGATCCCGATCGAAACCGCGGTGAGGTGAGGCATCCGCCACACAGCATGGCGAATACCTCACCGGTCGGCAACTCGAACCGAGAGATTATGCCCAGGTGTCCTCGAGCATGTGCGGCTTGCAGGCCAGCCACGCGCCGCCGAGCATGACGAACACGGCGATCACGAGGAATCCGAAGGGGGCCAGCCAACCTCCGGTCATCGTGTGCAGCGCGCCGAACAGCAGCGGGCCGACGCATGCCACGGTGTAGCCGACGCCCTGCGTGAACCCGGACAGCGCGGCCGATCCGGCGCCCGTGCGGGTGCGCATATTGATCAGCGTCAGCGCCATGGGGAAGGTCGACGGGCCCAGGCCCAGCAGCAACACCCATGCCAGCGGCGCGCTCATGGGAGCGATCAGGATGCCCGCGAAACCCACGAAATAGCAGAGCGCACAACCGATCACGACCGGGAACGGATTGCGCATGCGGCCCACCACCACCGGCGCGGACAGCGCGGCCACCAGGCCGATGAGCGCGAAGATGCCGACCATGCTGCCGCCGAAGGAGGCGCTGGCGCCCGCATCGGAGAAGATCGTCGGCATCCAGGTGAACAGCGAATAGGTAATGAGCGAGGTCATGCCGAACATGAGGGCCATGCCCCAGGCCAGCGGCGAGCGCCAGGCCTGACCGGCGGCCTCGGCGGGCTCGACGGGCATATCGGTGCTGTCCGCGCGGGCATGCGCCCGGCGGATGCGCAGCACGCCCAGCCACGGCAGCGCGGCCGCGAAGCCCAGCACCGCCCACATGCCCAGCGAGAACCGCCAGCCGTGCGCCTCCGCGACCGGCACCGCGATCATGGCCGGAATGACGGTGCCCAGCTGCACCATGAGGATGTAGACCGAGCTGAGGACGGCCAGCCGATCGGAGAAGTACCGCTTCACCAGCGGCGGGATCACCACATTGCCGATGCCCATACCGGCCAGCGCCAGCGCCGAGAAGGCAAGCAGCTCCCAGGTATTGGGGACGACCGCGCGCACCGCGCTGCCCAAACCCGCCATGAGCATGGCGATCAGCGCGGTGGTCTCCAGACCGAGACCGCGCGCCAGGATGGGCGTGAGCAGGCCCGCGATGGCGAACATGAGGGTGGGCAGCATGCCGAAGACGCCGACGATGGTGACCGAGTACCCCATGGCCTGACCGATCTCGGTGGCCAGCGGGGAGAAGGCGGTGACGGCGACACGCAGGGTGAGCGCCGATATGACAATGGCGGCGAGCACCAGCAAACGCCCCTCGAACAGAGAGCGTTTCCGATCGCGCCGCAGGTCGACGAGGCTCTTCTGCCGGGTGGCAGAAGAAAGGCCCCGTCCGGGGGCCAGGGTTTCATTCGTCGTCACAGTCACCAGCAAATCATAGGATGACCCGATGATGTGATGCAAAGAATATGAGGCACGGTACGCTGTCAGGCGTGCAACCAGTCCGGCGCACGAACCTCATCGCCCAGGTGACAGAGCAGCTTCGTGCCGAAATACGCTCCGGCCGTTGGGCCGTGGGCTCACGCATCCCCACCGAACCGGAGCTCACCGAGCTCACCGGCACCGGCCGAAATACCGTGCGCGAGGCCGTCCAGGCCCTCGTGCACGCGGGCATGCTGGAGCGCCGTCAGGGCTCGGGCACCTATGTGATCTCGACCTCCACCCTCGGCGGCACCCTCACCGAGTACTTCGCCGACGCCCAGCAGCGCGACCTCCTGGAGCTGCGCCAGGCCCTCGACACCACCGCCGCCGCGCTCGCCGCGCGCCGCCGCGACGATGTCGATATCGCCAACCTGCAGCAACTGCTCGAGGAGCGGCACAAGGCGTGGGACGACGACCTCGAGGCCGCCATCACCGCCGATGTGCAACTGCACCGCGCCATCGTGGTCGCGAGCCACAATGCAGTGTATCTTGAGTTCTACGACTCCCTGCTGCCGGTCATCGAGGCAGGCATCCGGGCACGCTCGGAGAAGGCCGGGGAGGCCTATCACGCGGAGCACGTCGATCTGGTGCAAGCTGTCATCGAGGGCGATGCCGACCGCGCCGCCCGCACGGCCAGTTGCTTCTTCGGCTCGATGATCGCCGAATATCCGGACACGCGATAAATCTTCCGAGTAACCGAAAGGTCACCACGGCGCGTCTCGGCGCGTGAGCCGGAATTACCTCGCTCGTCACCCAATGCCATGTCCGCGTAATCCTCGCTTCGTACGGTGGTACGCGACCGCAGGGACCGTCCCGCAACCCTTTTCCGCACGGGACGCCACGATGAGGGCGGTCGAACCGCTCGAGAGGAACGCTGCTCATGGCAACGGTTGAGGCGTCGGCGACGACATTCCAATATCAGAAACGCGGCCGGTGGATCGACCACTGGGAACCGGACAACAATGAATTCTGGGAAAAAGGGGGTAAACAAACAGCCCGCAAAAATCTCATCTTCTCGGTATTCGCAGAAAATCTCGGGTTCAGCGTCTGGGTGATCTGGGGCAGCATCGTGACCGCCATGGGCGCGGCCGGGTTCCCGTTCCTGGAAGGCCTCGGCAAGGGCAATCCGACCGCCGTCAGCAATGCCCTGCTGCTGACCTCGACCCCCACCCTGGTCGGCGCGGCCCTGCGCATCCCGTACACCTTCGCGATTCCGAAGTTCGGCGGGCGGGCATTCACCATGTTCAGCGCGGCCATGCTGCTGCTGCCGACCCTGGGTGTCGCCTTCTTCATCAATCAGCCCGGCACGCCGATGTGGGTGTTCCTGCTGCTGGCCGCCATCGCCGGTGTCGGCGGCGGCAACTTCTCCTCGTCCATGGCGAATATCAACTTCTTCTTCCCCGAGGGGAAAAAGGGTGCGGCCCTTGGCATCAACGCCGCGGGCGGTAACCTCGGCGTGGCCCAGACCCAACTGTTCGTCCCGCTGATCATCACCCTCGGCACGCACATCATGGCCAAGGACGCGGCCGGGTACCGCTTCGGCATCACCCTCGCGGTACTGGTGTGGATTCCGTTCATCCTGGTCGCCATGTTCGGCGCGCTGCGCTACATGGACTCCATCTCGAGCGCGAAATCCGATGGGAAGTCCTACAAGCTGGCGCTGGCCAACCGCCACACCTGGATCATGTCGGTGCTCTACATCGGCACCTTCGGCTCCTTCATCGGCTTCTCGTTCGCCTTCCCCACGCTGCTCAAGGCCAACTTCCCGGATATGGCCAAGATCGGGTGGATGAGCACGCTGGGCAATCTGGCCTTCCTTGGCGTGCTGGTCGGATCGTTCAGCCGCCCGTTCGGCGGCATGGTCTCCGACAAGATCGGCGGCGCCAAGATCACGTTGTATGTGTTCGGCGGCATGTCGGTGGCGACCCTGCTGATCGTCGCGGCCTTGGCGGCCAAGAGCTTCCCGCTCTACCTGACCGCGTTCCTGCTGCTGTTCGTCCTCACCGGCATCGGCAACGGCTCCACCTACCGGATGATCCCCATGATCTTCTCGGCCGAGGCCCGGCGGTACGCCTCCGAGCACGGTGAGGACATCACGACGGCGCTGGCCTCGGCCAAGCGCCAAGCGGGTGCGGCCATCGGCGTCATCGGCGCAGTGGGCGCCTCCGGCGGCTGGCTGGTGCAGCAGGCGCTGCGCCTGTCCAATATCAACTTCAAGAGCATGGATCCGGCATTCTTCGCCTACTCCGGTATCTTCCTCGCTATGGCGGTGGCGACCTGGTGGTTCTACCTGCGGTCGTCCTTCGCGGTGAACCGCGCGCCGTCGTTGGCCTACGCCAACGTCTAGACCCCCTGCAAGGGAAAGCCTGTCGCGCCGAGCGGATCCGTCCGCTCGGCGCGACAGTCGTTTTCGGCGCTAGAGAATGAGTCGCACCATATCGGCGGTACGGTTCAGGCCCGGGAAGGCTTCCGGCGTCGATCTCGGATGCAAGGCGTGCACCGCGAGCCGGAACATGACCGCGCGCACCAGCATCTGCGGCCATTCGGGCAGATCACGCCAGCGCTCCATGAGCCCGTCGTCCGCGCCGCCCCAGGACAGCGCATCCACCACGATGACCGCCGCGGCCCACGGCGCGGGCCGCCAGTACGGGGTGATATCGGTCAGCCCCGGCGCGAAAGTCCCTGAGAACAGCACGGTTCCGAACAGATCGCCGTGCACCAGCTGCGACGGCGAGGTCACCGGCTTCCGCAGCGTGGACAGCTGCGTGATCATGTGCAGACTGCGATCCCCGTCCGGCGAGGTCGCCGGGAGCATGCCCCCCAGTTTGAGGCTGCGCAGCGGCACCGCCTCCCAGGCCGCGCGATCCGCGGCCGCGAACACATCCACATCCGCCCACGGCGCGATCGGCGGCTGCGATAGGAACCGCGGCCGCTCCAATTGCGCGGTCACCTGATGTAGTCGCAGCGAGACCGACACCACCTCGTCGTGCCGCGGTTCCGGCGTCCCCTCCAAATAGGTGTCCGCCCGCCAGCCCGACACCACGTACCGCCCGTCGGTGGCGCGCACCGGCCGCGCCAGCCTCAGCCCGTCCACCCGCAGGTTCTCCCGCACCTTGGCCGACCAGGCGGCCCGCGCGTGATCGGTGACGGGGCTCAGCACCACATCGCCGCACCGCCACCCGCCGTCCCAGTTCCCCAGCGGAACCGGCGCTTCCTCGCGCAACCCGAAGGTCGCCCGCACGTGCTCGGGAGGTTCCACAGCAGTCATGGTCACGCGCGTACGGTACCGCTGTCCCCGTTTTCGAAAGAGAAGCCACACCGAGAAACCGCCAGGTCGGCGGCGATAACCTCACTGCTTGCGATCGAAGGAATCCCGGCTGAACCCGTCCGCGCCGTCGAATTTGTCGGCCGCCGTGAACTGCCCATCGGCGAACCCGGCAAACGTATCCGCCATAGCCCCGATGCCCGTGGTGACGGTATCCCGGATGGCGAGATAGCCCGGTTGCTGCTCGGCCCCGTCAGCGAACGTCTTCCCGAATTTATCGTCGCCCCACGGCGCACCCCGGGCGGCGAGATTCGCCTTCAATGTCGTGAGCGCCCCGCTGATCCGGCCGTTGATCGCCGCCGTCGCGTACGCGGCCTTGCGCAACTTCACGGTGTCCACCTCGACCCGATCGGCCATGATCACTCCTCCTTGCGGTTCGTATTCGTCGAATCAGGCTGCGGCGCAGTGCCACCGGCGCTCATGGTGAAGGCGACATCCACCTCGGACACCACCCCGACCGGCGGCGAATTCACCGATTGCGGCTGCTGCCCCGCCAGCCAGATGCCCTTGTCCGGCGCGGGCGCGGCCTGAACCTTGGTGGGCCACACCGGCTGGTCCCACACCACCTTGGGTCGCGTCTTGGACTTCATATCCTCCGCCGGTCCCAGCCGATCCCGGCCGGGCACCTCAGCGCGGTGGTCGGCGACCGCCCCGGGCCGCGGCGTCGAACCGTCCGCCCCACCGGGTGCACCGGACTGATTCGAACCCGAACCAGCATGCACCGACGGCCCAGCGCTGCCGGTTGCCGAACCACCGCCCGCCCCAGTGGGATTGCCCGCTGCGGAAGGCTGTGGCGAACTGGCGTGTTGCGATGATGCGCCGCTTCCCGGGGTGGCGGCGCCCGCGCTGGGCGACGTCGTGGTGGTGACGCTTTCGGGGCGCGAGGCGAAGCTCGGGTTGTCGGACGAGGAATCCCAGGATGTGGGTGGTTGCCGGTTCGGCTGGGCATCGGGGGTGGCGGCGCGCGGCGGGGCGTCCGGGGTGGAGTGCGGGGCCGAGCCGTCGGCCGTGGGGCGCGGGCTCAGAGTGTGCATGCTGTGCTCCGAGGGCGGGCGGGATCCGCCGGGACCGCCGCTCGGGCTGTCGCTGGTACGGAATACCCCTTTCCACGGACCCATTCGACCATTGGCGGGCACCTTGCCCACGGTGAAACCGCCGCGCGCGCCGCCGACCAGCCCGCCGCGCGCCATACCGCCGACCCAGCTCTCCGGGGAGGCGAGATCCACCTTGCCGGTGACGGTTGCGGCACCGAGCGCGCTGAAGACGGTGCTCATCGCGCCCGCGCCGATGCCGATGGCGGTGCCGCGCAGCACCGCGCCGCCGCGCATGTTGCCGAGCGTATCGCCGAACCACTTATCGCTCTTGCCCAGGAATTTGGCGAACTCCCGGCCCGGGATGGTGGAGACCACCGAACCCATGACGGAGGCGCCGAACTGCTTGGCGTCGAAATGGCGGCGCGTCCCGGCCGCGAGCTGGCCGCCCTGCACCATGCCGTCCATCGCCGCCGAAATCAATGCCGATTCCAGGATTTTCACCGAGTACGTGCCGATGAATCCGGACACCTTGGGCCCCAGCTTCGCGAAAAACTTGGTAATGGCGTCCTGCATCGCTTTCTCCACGCGGGAGAGGAACGAGCGGGTCGCGGCGATGGCGGCGGACTGCACCGCCGGAGCGGTGGGCGGGAACAGCCACGCCCATGTGATTTCGATGGCCAGCGCCACCCACGACATGATGATCGTGAGCTTGGTGGCCTGGATTTCGGTGGCGGTGTCGAAGACGGAATTGCGCACTTCCTCGCACACCTTGACCAGCGCCTCCACCGACTGGTCGCCGGAGCGGACAAGATCGAAGGCCGTGCCGATGGCATCGTGTCCCGCACCGGACGGATAGGCCTCCAGCGCAGCCTTTTTGGCGGTGTCGATGTCTTTCAGCAACGCACGCAGGGTGTCCGCGGCCTGCTGCCAGTCATCGGCGATATCCCACATACGGTCTTCGTCGCCGTCGGGCCAGCTGTTGCCCGTCAACCAGGCCACCCAGCGCAGTTCCGGTGCGCAGTACAGTGTCACGCGGTCACCAGCCCGCTTCCGCCACCGCCGAGTTCGGGGCGGCCGACTCCCGCTCGACCGGCGGCGGCGGCCGGTCCACCCGGGTCGGCGGCGCGGGCGGCGGGGGCAGCAGGGATCCCAGATCCGGTGCGCCTTCGACAATGTCGGACAGCTTCGGCAGGCGAAGCCGTTCCTGCTGCAGCGGAGCCATGAGCTCCCGCCACTTGGCGTTCACCTCCGACGCGGCGGCCTGCACCGCGCCGGTCATGGCCGCCGCGATCTCCGCATAGCTGAGATCGGCTATGTCATCGGCGAATTCGGTGCGAATGAGCAGCCCGTCGGCATTGACGGTCACCCGGATGCGCCGGGCGCAGGCCGTCGCCGTCGCCGTCAGCTCCGCGCGCCGCGCCTGCAGCTGCGCGATGCCTTCCAATTGCCGCGCCAGACCGTCGAGCATTGTCTCGGCGTCCGCGCGCATTCGTTCGTTGACCATCGCCGCCTCCTCGTCCGTACCGGACCAGCACAGCGAAGCCGGGTGAACTCACGATGGCGCGCAACGAAACTGGGTAATGGCGAAGATCAATTCGCCATCACCGCAGCGTAATTCGGGAACGGATCAGTACACCGGCAGCGACGGATCGACCTGATTGGCCCAGGCGATGATGCCGCCCTGCAGATGCGTCGCATCGGAGAAACCCGCGTTCTTCAGCGCCGCGAGGGCTTCCGCGGAACGTATACCGGTCTTGCAGTGCAACACGATCGGGGTGTTCTGCGGCAGCTCCGCCAGGGCCTCACCGGTGAGGATGCGGTCCTTCGGAATGAGCGTCGCGCCGTCGATGCGGACGATGTCCCATTCCACCGGTTCGCGAACGTCGATGAGGGCGACGGGCTTACCCGCGTCCAGCATCTCCTTGAGTTCGCGGGCGGTGACGGTCGAGCCGATGGCGGCGGCCTGACCCTCCTCCGAGACCACGCCGCAGAAGGCGTCGTAGTCGATGAGCTCGGTAATGGGCTCGCGCTCCGGATCGCGGCGCAGCTTGATCGTCCGGTAGCTCATGTCGAGTGCGTCGTAGACCATCAGACGGCCCAGCAGCGGGTCGCCGATACCGGTGATCAGCTTGATGGCCTCAGTCACCATGATCGAGCCGATGGAGGCGCACAGCACGCCCAGCACGCCGCCCTCGGCGCAGGAGGGGACCATGCCCGGCGGCGGGGCCTCGGGGTAGAGGTCGCGGTAGTTGATCCCGCGGCCGTCGGGCGCGTCCTCCCAGAAGACGGAGACCTGGCCCTCGAAGCGGTAGATGGAGCCCCAGACATAGGGCTTACCGGCCAGCACCGCCGCATCGTTGACGAGATAGCGGGTGGCGAAATTATCGGTGCCGTCCACGATCAGGTCGTAGCGCGAGAACAGCTCGATGGCGTTATCGGGCTCGAGGCGAATCTTGTGCAGCTCGACGGTGATTCCGGAGTTGATCTCCAGAATGGAATCGCGCGCGGAATCGGCCTTGCTGCGGCCGATATCGGATTCGCCGTGAATGATCTGACGCTGCAGATTGGACGCGTCGACCTCGTCGAATTCGACAATGCCGAGCGTGCCGACACCAGCGGCGGCCAGATAGAGCAGAGCCGGGGAACCGAGACCGCCGGCGCCGATGACCAGCACCCGGGCGTTCTTCAGGCGTTTCTGCCCGTCGACCCCGAGATCGGGAATGATCAGGTGACGGCTGTAGCGGGCGACCTCGTCCCGGGTCAGCTCCGCGGCCGGTTCCACCAGGGGCGGCAGGGACTGATGCGATGCTGTCACGCTTGCGGACTCCTCAATCGAATTCGCCGAATACTCGCGGCCACAGATGCAACACCGCGGACCGGAGTGTTCTTCCCGCAGCCTAGGCCCCGATCGCCGCCGGAAAACCGGCAGGGCTAGCCGCGCGGGTAGGGCCAGGGATTGAAACGGCACTTGCGGGCGTCCATGGGCACCACGCCGTGCGGATCCGCCGCCGCGATCTCGCTGTTCTTGGTGCCGAAGGTCTGCTGCATCATGATCGGCGCCAGGCCGCCGTCGGTCTCGCAGGGCTGGTGCTCGTGATAGCCGATAGCGTGCCCGACCTCGTGATTGATCTGATATTGGCGATAGGAGCCGATATCGCCCTCGAAGGACAGCACCCCGCGCACCCAGCGCGCCTCGGACAGCAGCACACGGCCGAGATCGGCGTTGTAGCACGAGGAATCGATGGGGATCTCGAATCCGCACGCCGTGCGCGTGGTTTGCCGGGAGGTCAGCGAGATGCGGAAATCCGGATCGCCGCCATCGACGCGCCGGAACGCGAAACGCGAATCCTGGCTCCAGCTCTTGGGATTGGACAGCGTCGCATCGACCATGCGGACCACCGAGGGGTCACCGCCGTAGGCGGAGGTGTCGATGCCATCCTCGATCCCGACGGTATAGGTGAAGACGTGGTCGGTGCCGCTGCCGACCTGCGCGGTGGCGCCCGGCAGCACATGCCAGACGCCCGTGCCCGCCTCCGTGAAGGGCCCGCCGTCGGGGACCGTCCCGGTCGGCAGATCGGCCGCGAACTTGCCATCCCCCTTGGGCGGTGCGCCGATGATGCCGGTCTTGTCGGCCATATCGCTCAAATGCCCGAACCCGGGCACTCCGGCGACCGATTGACCGCCGCCGCGCAGGGCGTCCACCGCCACCAGCACCGTCACCACCAGCAGCACCGGCAGCGCGTAGGCCCGCCAGCCGTAGGTGGAGACGAACCGCCCCAGCGCACTCTGTTTCTTGGTTTCCCGCTCCGGTCGCTGCCGGACCCGGGCGTCCTCGGGGGGAGCGGTGGGATCCCAGCGCGCCCGCAGCGGCTGATACTGCGGCAGCCTGTCACCGGAGGTGGCGGGCAGCCCGGAGGGGCCGGATCCCGATCCGTCGCCGTCGGTGTAGAGACCGAGGGGATCGTAGATCGGCCCGCTGGGTCTCCCCCGGCGTTTGGCGGACGATCTGCCCCCATGGTCGGTCACCAATCAAGACTCTCACAGAGTGCACGGGAGCACTCGGGGGCCGGGGTCGCAGCCCCTATTGCTCGGAGATAACCCCTATGGATAGCGACAGATCTCACAAATCGGGATTAGAGTTCCACTTCTGTGATCGGGCTCGCATAATCGACGGAGCGATCGCACACTCCGGATCGATCTCCGATCCGGCGCCGATCGATACATCCAGTGCTGATCGGCAACATCCAGCACACCAAATATTCGGAACCTGGATCGGCATCGGCACCCCGAGCGAGTATCGTTCGTGAGATACCCGGTGGCCATCCTTCCCGCCGGGAATCGACTGGGAGATTCGGACAATGACAGACCTCGTGGACCGGATGACCGCACATCGCATGTCATCCGAGGCCATGGCGCCGAGCAAGCGCGGCACCCGTCTGCCCCGCGAGGCGCGCCGTGCTCAGCTACTCGCGGCGGCCGGCGAAGTCTTCGTGCTACGCGGCTACCACGCCGCGGGCATGGACGAGATCTCGCAGTGCGCGGGCGTCAGCAAACCCGTGCTGTACCAGCACTTCTCGAGCAAGCTCGAGCTGTACCTGGCGGTACTGCAGAATTATGTCGACGCCCTGGTGTCGAGCGTGCGGCAGGCGCTGCGCTCCACCACCGACAACAAGCAGCGCGTGAAGGCCGCCGTGCAGGCGTATTTCGACTTCGTCGATCACGAAACCCAGGGTTTCCGACTGGTTTTCGAATCCGATCTCACCAATGAGCCGCAGGTGCGGCGGCGTGTGGAGCAGGCCACCGAGGCGTGCGTGGACGCGGTCTTCGATCTCGTCGCCCACGATTCCGGACTGGATCCCTACCGCGCCCGCGTGCTCGCCGTGGGCCTGGTCGGCGCGAGCCAGTTCAGCGCGCGCTACTGGCTGGAAGCCGATCGCCCGATTCCCAAGGAAGAAGCGGTCGATACCACCGTCGCATTGTGCTGGGGCGGCCTGAAGCACGTACCCCTGCATCCGATCGACTGATCCGGACAGAGCCAAAATAATTGCCCCGCCGAGCGAACTCGGCGGGGCAATTACCGTTTTTGGGGCGATCAGACAGCCGCGAAACCCACGCGGCCGGAGGACGGGGTGCCGATCTCCACGTAGGCGACCTTGCTGGCCTGGATGAGGTACTTGCGGCCCTTCTCGTCGGTGAGCGCCACGACGCCGGTCTCGCCCGTGAGCGCACCGGTAACCGCCGCCTCGACCTCTTCCGGGGTCTGCGAGCTGTTGATGATCAGCTCCCGCGGGCTATCCGAAATACCGATCTTGACCTCCACGGCCAACCTCCGAACCTAGAGTCCTGTGCTGTCTGTGCCAACGCTAGCGCAGCGGCGCGAGCCACCGGCGGCCAGCGCCTGCGCTGTCAGCGAACAACTAGCCCAGACCCAGCACCCGCATGCGCTCGGCATGGCTGTCCTGCATGTGCTCGAACAGCGGCGCAATGCCGTTCAGGTCGCCGGTCACGGTCAGCACCAGATCGGTCAACTCGTCGCGCTGCGCCATGACGTACTGCGCCTGCGTAATGGCCTCGCCCAGCAGTCGGCGGCCCCACAGCGTGAGCCGGTCGCGCTCGGAGCGGTTGGCCGCGACGGCGCCGCGCACCTCCTCGATCACGAATTCGGAGTAGTCGGTCTCGGCCAGCACATCGCGCACCACGGCGGCGACCTCGGGAGTCAGGGCGCCGGCGATCTCGGTGTAGAAGTCGGCGGCGATACCGTCGCCGACATAGAACTTGACCATCGACTCCAGCCAGGTGGAGGGGTCGGTGGAGGCGTGATAGACGTCCAGGGCCCGCACGAACGGGGCCATGGCGTCGAAGACGTCGTGACCGCGACCGGACAGCGCCTGTTCGAGGGTCTGGAAATGCTCCATCTCATTGGCGGCCATCTTGGCGACCGACACCTTGCCACGCAGGGTCGGCGAGAGCTTCGCCTCCTCGGTGAGCCGGTAGAAGGCGGAAATCTCACCGTAGGCGAGCACCGCGAAAAGGTCGGTGACCCCCGGATTGTCGGCGGCGATCCGGCCGTCGGCGGACTCCGACGCTGCGCCCAGCGCGAATGACGAGTTTGCTCCCATAGGTCCCCACCCTAGCCCGCAACCGTGAACCGCATTCACCCATCAGGCAACCTGTCGGTGGCGTACCCTCGAGCTGTCCGTAATTCGTTGCGGCACTTAATATTTCATGATCGAACCGGACGACTCGGGGCTACCGGTACGAAACATCACTGTGGAGTTCCCATGCATCCCACGCCCACCGCAATTCAGAATCTCATCGTCCTCGGCGACAGCCTGTCGGATATCGGCATCAAACGGACCTCGCCCGCCGGAGTTTTCGCCCGCGCCGCGAACCTCATGCGCACCAATGAAGTCGGCCGCTACAGCGACGGCAAGAACTGGACCGATTTCGTCGTCGAATGGATGGGCGGACAATCACTGATCGGCACGAGCAAGGACGACACCGAAAACCTGACCAAGGGACACCGAGCGCTGACCGCCGTGCAATCGAATGTCCTCGGCAGCCATGTCGGCCAAGGGCTCCCGGTGCGCTACGCGAACTACGCCGAAGGCGGCGCAATCGCGGGCTCCGACTACAGCCCCGCCGGACTCGGCCATTTGAAAGACCAGTTCAACCGCTATATCAATGCCCGCCTGACACTGCTGGGCGAGGACATTCAAGTGGAGGGCACACCGAGCAAGAAGCGCCCGTGGCGCAAGACCTACACCCTGGCCGACACCGCCGATCACGAGTACAGCGGGCAGACCCTGCACGTCGTCTGGATCGGTCTCAACGACCTCATCACCGCGAAACGACCGTGCCCGGACGGTAAGAAACCCAAGGCGGGCACCGGCATCGAGCCATTGATCACCGAGATCTGGGAACTTGTGAATCTCATCCCCAACTCGCTCCCGACCAATCCCGCCCATGAGCACTTCATCCTCGTCGACCTGCCCAGCCCGCTGGTCTCCGTGCGATTCCAGGACATGGTGGCCGACAATGGCGAGGAATCTGCGCGGCAGGCCGTCGACAATGTGCGGAAATTCAACCTCGCGCTCAAGCAGCTGGCGACGAACTGGCCGCCACCCGGCGCCAAGCCGACCGACGGGCCCGGCGCGAATCCGGCCAATATCTCGTTCGTCGCCATGTCCGACTGGATGCAATTCGTCTCCGACCACGCCGGAGATTTCCACCTCACGCCGCTGGCTCAGGAGCACGGCCCGGTCGTTTACCTGGGACAGCAGGACACGCTGCCGCCGAAGCTGCGTCGCGCCATGACCACCAGCGATCTCGCACACCCCACCGCGGCGGTGTACGAGCTCATCGGACGACAGATCGTCGACGTCATGCTCAACGCCTACACGCTGGGCAAGCTGGATCGCACGTCGTGGCAGGCCATCCGGCCGTTCGCCACGATCAAGTGAGATCGCGCAGGAATTTGTCCAGGTACGTCCACGTGGTGTCGCGGGCGGTGAGAATGCCGAGTTGAGAACCGGGTGCGGTCTCGTATCGCACCTCCGGCGCACCGGTCAGTGTGGTGCGGCCGTGCTCGACGGCGGCGGCCCGGGTGATCACATCGTCCGGTCCGCCGACCAGCAGCACGGGGACGTTCACAGCGGCCAGGGCGATGCGGCGCTCACCCAGGTGCACCACGCCCTTGCCGATGTCGTTGTTGAGCATGAAACGCCCCCACAACTGGTTGTAGAAACGGCCCGGATAGCCGGGCAGCGAATTCTGGAACCGGTCAATGGTCTCCATGCGCGCCAGCGTCGCGGTGTCGGCGAGATTGCTCGCAATGAAGAAGGGGCGCTTGATCTCTCGATCCCACGCGGTGGCGCGGTAGGCGAAGCGGGTGAGCCGCGCGGACACCCCGCCCACCGCGCGGATGGCGGCGCTGGCGGTGCGGCCGCCGTCCAGGCGGGTCAGTTGGCGCAGTTCCTTGACGCCGATCATGTGGTCGTAGCTCAGCGGTGCGCCGACGGCGGTGATGGAGCGGATCGGCAGGGTCGGGTCGGCGGCGGCGGTCAGCAGTTCGAGCACGCCGCCGATGGACCAGCCCACCAGATCCACGGGACGGCCGCCGCGATCGGCGGAGACCTGGCGGATGGCCTCGGGCAGGATGTCGTCGATCCAGGTCTCGAAGCCCATGCGCCGGTCGTCGAAGGTGATGTCGCCGTAGTCGACCAGGTACGGCACGCGGCCGGTGTCGAGCAGGAAGCGGGCCATGGACAGGTCCGGGCGCAGATCGAAGCAGAAGGCCGGGGCGGCCAGCGGCGGGATCAGCAGCACCGCGTCGGCGTCCGCGTCGGCGCCGTCGTAGCGGCTCAGCAGGCGGTGCGGCGCGTCCGACAGTACGGTCGAGGGGGTGGGTTCCGGCGCCTCGATGCCGTCGCCGAAGGTCAAGGCCCACGCATTGCGCGCGGCCGTGGTCACGGTGTCTGCCAAGCTCACCCGCACAACTTCGCATAATCCGATACAGATTGTAACACATATGTGAGCAATCCAACTCGGGAACCGGACACGAATGCCCCGCGCGCGGCCCAATTGCCGTGCGGCGCAGGCTTTGACGACGCTGCGAAACCGAACACCCGGAATGCGAACCTCGTCCGGCAATGCGCCTACCAGCGCAATAGCGCCCGCCATTAACGGTGGCGGAAAACAGGGCGAAGGGCGTATGCCGCTACAATCTCCCTGGGCAGTGGAAATTGCCGCTCGAACGCGTTTGCCGGATACACGATGAACCGGCGCTCGAGCGCCCGCAGTCCACGGAAAATGTGCGCGCACTCCGATCCGAACATTGTGCGCCGCGTCAGGTCGATGCTCCCGAACCCGGACAGGCATCCCGCAGCGGCGAGAACGGATCAGTGGTCGTCGCGGACCGCCCGGGTCCGCCCCACACCTCGTGCGCGCGAGACGCGATAACGAGGAAAGGCAAGAACCTGAGCAAGATCACCGTAGAGCAGGAACCCGGTCTGGCCGACACGCTGCTGACCGCCGAGCTCGACGAAACCCACACCGCTCCCACCTTCGCCGAATTGGGCGTGCGCCCCGAGATCGTGCGGTCGCTCGCCGAGATCGGCATCGAGCGCACCTTCGCGATCCAGGAGCTCACGCTGCCGCTAGCGCTGGCCGGCGAGGATCTCATCGGCCAGGCCCGCACGGGTATGGGCAAGACCTTCGGATTCGGTGTGCCGCTGCTGCACCGCATCACCACCTCCGGCTCCGGCACCATCGAATTGGACGGCACGCCGCGCGCGCTGATCATCGTGCCGACCCGTGAGCTGTGCATCCAGGTCACCGAGGATCTGGAGAATGCCTCCAAGCATCTGACCAAGCTGCGCGTCACCTCCATTTACGGCGGTCGTCCGTACGAGTCGCAGATCGCGGCGCTGCGCGCGGGCGTGGATGTCGTGGTCGGCACGCCGGGACGACTACTGGATCTCGCCCAGCAGGGTCATCTGATCCTGGGCAAGGTGCAGGTGCTGGTCCTCGACGAGGCCGACGAAATGCTGGATCTGGGCTTCCTGCCCGATATCGAGCGCATTCTCACCATGGTTCCCGAGCAGCGTCAGACCATGCTGTTCTCGGCCACCATGCCGGGCCCGATCATTACCCTGGCCCGCACCTTCCTGAACCGGCCGACCCATATTCGCGCCGAGGAGCCGCACGATTCCGCGGTGCACGACCGCATCGCGCAGTTCGTCTACCGCGCGCACGCGCTGGACAAGACCGAACTGCTCGCCCGCGTCCTGCAGGCCGAAACACGTGGCGCGACCATGATCTTCGCCCGTACCAAGCGCACCGCGCAGAAGGTGGCGGACGATCTGGCCGAACGCGGCTTCTCCGTCGGCGCGGTGCACGGCGACCTCGGGCAGATCGCCCGGGAGAAGGCACTCAAGAAGTTCCGCGAGGGCAAGATCGACGTCCTGGTCGCCACCGATGTCGCCGCTCGCGGCATCGATATCGACGATGTCACCCACGTGGTCAACTACCAGTGCCCCGAGGACGAGAAGACCTACGTCCACCGCATCGGCCGCACCGGCCGCGCGGGTCGCGCGGGTGTGGCCGTGACCCTGGTCGACTGGGACGAGCTGCACCGCTGGGCCTCCATCGACAAGGCCCTCGACCTCGGCATCCCCGAACCGGTGGAAACGTATTCGCGTTCCCCTCACCTGTATTCCGAACTCGGCATTCCGGAGGGCTCCACCGGCCAGATCCGCAAGCCCAAACCGCAGCGCGACGAGGACGCCGTCGTCGTCGACCGCGAATCCCGCTCCCCCCGTAAGCGCAACCGCCGCCGCACCCGCGGCGGCCAGCCCCTCGAGGGCGAGAACAGCACCGAGTCGACCACCGATTCGCCTGCCCCCGAGGCTGATTCGGCCGAGGGCTCGGACAAGCCCGGCCGTCGCCGCCGTCGCCGCCGTCGCCGCCGCCGCGGTGGCAATGGCGACACCGCCGAAACCCCGACAGTGAACACCACCGTCGAGGCCGAAGCCACCACCGCCGACGCCGTGGTCGAAGCCGATGCCGAGCCGGGCGCCCGCTCCAGCCGCAACCGCCGCGGCAAGAGCACGGCCGACACCGCCAATGGTGTGAACACCCCGGCGGTTTCGGATAACGCCGCGGCCGAGGCGACGGCGAATATCGCCGCCGAGGCCAATGGCACCAGCGTGAACGGCAATTCGGCCGACGCCGTGGTCACCGTCACCGAGGCCGCCGACACCGTCGCCACGGCGCCGAAGGCCGAGCCGCGCAAGCGCACTCGCCGCACCACCAAGACCGAGGCCGAGGCCGTGAACAGCTCCGCCGACATCGCCGGTGCCGCAGTCACCGCTTCGGCGGACACGGGCTCCGCGGTCGCCACCGCCGTTACAGCGGGCGAAAGCTCCGATGAGCCGGTCAAGGCCGCACCGCGCAAGCGGACTCGCCGCACCGCAACGACCGCCGATGCGGCGGCCATCGGAACGGAGGCCGCAACCGACACGGCCGTCGCCGCCGATTCGGATGCGACCGTCGAGCCGAAGAAGCGCACTCGCCGCACCACCAAGGCCACCACCGCAGCCGTGAGCGACTCCGACGCCGCCGCAACCGCAGAGGTTGCCGAGGCACCGAAGAAGCGGGTGCGACGCGCCACAAAGGCCGCGCTCGAAACCACCGAATCGGCCGCCGCCGAGGGTGATTCGAGCGAGCCCGTTGCCGTTCGCCGCCCGCGTCGCCGAAAGGCCGACGTAACCGGCGAAGCCACCGCCACCGACACCGCGGTAGCCGCCTCGGCATAACGCCGCAAGCACCACCGGACAACCGCATTCATGCGGCACGGTCCACCACATCGACGGCAGGGCCGTTCCCCACCGGGAACGGCCCTGCCGCTCCCATATTCCACGCGCACAGGCCAGTCCGCGCCGAAAGCACTTCAACCACAACCGACACCGCCGTCGCCGCCCCGGCGTTGTGCATGCACCGCCCCGTCCGCAGTGGTCGCCGCCGCGGCGTCGTGGCGCGAATCGACCAGCCTTGATCACCGCTCGCGCATGAATGGCGGACATGCCGGAGGTGCGGGCGTGGGCGGTGCTCGGGGGCGGGCGAACTGGGGTTTGTCGGATAGGGGTGGCGGCGGGTTGGGCGGGGGGTGTGGCGGATCGGCTAGTCTCGCTGACGTGCTCGCACCGGAGCGGCGGACACGCGCCGATATTTTGACCGCTGTCGCGATTGCCGCTCTATTGGCGATCGCGGCGGGTGTGGTCTGGTGGAACAGTGCTGCGCGGGGGACCGAGTCGGTGATCGCGACGGAGACGTTGACGGCGCCGCCTACCTCGGTGCAGTTGCCTGCTGGGATGGACGAGTTGTGGCGGACGGCGGATTCGGCGGCGGAGCGGTCGCTGGCGGTGGGCGGGGTGGCCATTACCGGGGAGGGGGGCACGGTGACCGGGCGGAATCCGGTTACCGGGGAGCAGGTGTGGAAGTACGAGCGGGATGTGCCGCTGTGTGCGGTCGAAGTGCAGTTCGGCACGGTGATCGCCACTTATCGGGATGATCGCGGGTGTAGTCAGACCACGCTGTTGACGGCCGAGAACGGGGCGCGGCTGACGGCGCGGTCCAGTTATATGGACGATACGGTGACGCTCACGCCGGACGGCACCTATGTGCTGGCGCTGGGTGCGAACCGCCTTGAGATGTGGCGCTCCGATCTGGTGCGCACCCTGGAGTACGGGTATGTCGACGCGCCGGTGAACCCCCGGACGCAGCCCCGGACCGGGTGCACGCTGGTGTCGGCGGCCTCGGCGCCCAGTCGGCTCGCGGTGCTGGAGCGCTGCCCGAAGGACGAGGCCGATAGGCTCACCGTCCTCAATCCGGCCCCGAAGGACGGCACCGTCCCGGAGGAATACAGTTCGCACGTCCTCACCGAACCCGGCGGCGCGGTCGGGGGTGCGCGCGTACTGGCGGTGTCCGACAGCCGGATCGCGCTCTACCTACCCGGAACCCCTTCCACCGCACCGCAAATCGCGGTCTACGACATCTCCAGCAATCCGGTTGCCACACACCAGCTTTCGGCCCCACTCGCGGACGACGCAGCCATCGCCCACCTGAGCTCGGCCTACTTCCTGTTCACCGGCGACACCCTCATCGCCCTCAATGCCAGCGCCTTCGACCCGCTCTGGGGCGTCCCGAACGTGCTAGGCACCCCCGCCCTGCTCGCCGCCCAGATCCTCGTCCCCGTCCCCGGCGGCCTGGCCGCCCTCGATCCGGCCACCGGCGCCCAGCGCTCCCGAATCACCGTGCAGCGCACCGACTACCACGACGAACCCATCTCCCTAGCCACCGTGGGCCCCACCATCCTGGAGCGCCGAGGCACCACCCTCCACGCCCTGGGCTCCTGAAGCTGGACAGCCGATCACCGGGAACTGATGGCGGCATCGGCCGAGTAGACCCCGCCACCAGTTCCCGGTCGCAATCGTTTCGGATCGGCTCGGGCATGATCGACGGTATGGATGGCGGTGAGTTCCGGCTGGTTTTGCTGCGGCACGGGGAGACGGAGTGGTCGGCGACGCGGCGGCATACGGGGCGGACCGATATGCCGTTGACCGATGTCGGGGAGGCACAGGCGGTGGCGGCCGGGAAATTGATCGCCGGATTGGGACTGCGGAATCCCCTCGTACTGAGCAGTCCCCGCCAGCGCGCCCTGCGCACGGCCGAACTGGCCGGACTGCCGACCCCCGTCATCGACGACGACCTGGCCGAATGGGATTACGGCGAGTACGAGGGCCTCACCACCACCGAGATCCGGCGGTTCGCACCGGGCTGGACCATCTGGACCGGCACGGTGCCCGAGGGCGAGACGGCCGGACAGGTGCGCGCCCGCGCCGACCACGTGCTCGCCACCGCGACCCTGGAATTGGCCGCCCGCGATGTGGTGCTGGTCGGCCACGGCCATTTCTCGCGGGTCGTCATCGCCCGCTGGGCGGAGTTCGACGTCGTCGAGGGGCGGCGATTCTTCATGTCCACCGCCGCCGTTACGGTACTGGGGCATGATCACGGCGCTCGAACCGTGCTCGCGCACAACCTGGTTCCACAGCTCGACCCGTAGGAGGACCCGCCATGATCCGCCGCGCCACACCCGCCGATGTCCCGGCCCTCGTGAAGCTCGTCTACGACCTGGCCGAGTACGAGAAGGCGCGCGAGGAGTGCCTGCTCACCGAGGAGCAGCTGGAGACCTCGCTGTTCGGCCCGACCCCCAAGGTGTTCGCGCACGTGGCCGAGGGCCCGGGCAGCGCGGGCGTGGTCGGCTGCGCCATCTGGTTCCTGAACTACAGCACCTGGACCGGCACGCACGGCATCTACCTGGAGGATCTGTTCGTCGCACCGGAGGCGCGCGGCCTGCACCTGGGCCGCGATCTGCTGGCCGCGCTGGCCCGCGAGGCCGTCGCCAACGGGTATGCCCGGGTCGACTGGTCGGTACTGGACTGGAACAAGCCGTCCATCGACTTCTACGAGGCCCTCGGCGCCGTCGCGCAGGACGAGTGGACCGGCTACCGGCTGACCGGCTCCGCCCTGACCCGCCTGGCCGGGCACGCCGACGACTGAGATCGAAATTCCCCACCCGGGTCGTCGATTTCGCACCCGCTCCCGCGTCGAAGAGTTGGATGGTCCGAAGAGCGGACCGCACGACCGGAGGAGCACCGATGTCGAAATACCTCGCGCTGATCTTCGAGGATGCCCGCTGGGAGCATCCGGAACCGGATGAGCTCGACCGGGTGATCCAGGAGCACACGCGGTTCGGGGAGAAGAACCACACCGCCATCCTGGGCGGGGAGGCGCTGGCCTGGCGCACCACCGCCACCAGTATCCGGCCCGACGGCGGCAGCGGATTCCTGGTCACCGACGGGCCTTTCGTCGAGACCAAGGAGAATCTGGGCGGCTACTACCTGGTCGAGGCGCCCGATCTGGATGCCGCCATCGATCTCGCCAAGCAGATCCCGATGCCGCCCGGCTGCGGCGTCGAGCTCCGGCCGATCCGGGAATTCGGCTGAGCGGCACCGTGCATCACGCGGCCGTGGCCGCCTCCGTCGCGGACGCGCACCGGCGCGAGTGGGCCTTCGTGCTCGCCGCGACGGTGCGCGTCACCCGCGATCTGGACCTGGCCGAGGAGTGCGTGCAGGATGCCTACGCGCAGGCCCTGAGCCGATGGGGCGATCAGGGCGTCCCCGCGAAACCCGCCGCCTGGCTGACCACCGTCGCCCGCAATCGCGCCCTCGATCTGCTGCGTAGACAGTCCACCATGCGCCGCGCACTGCCCCTGCTGGTCGCGCCCGACAGCATGGGCGACATAGCCGAAACCATTGCGGCGGAATCGATTCCCGACGACCGCCTGCGCTTGATCTGCACCTGCTGCCATCCCGCCCTGGCCCTGGAAGCCCAAGTGGCGCTGACACTTCGGCTGGTCTGCGGCCTCACCACCGCGGAAGTGGCGCACGCCTTCCTGGTGCAGGAATCCACCATGGCCGCGCGAATCACCCGCGCCAAGAAGAAGATCGCGGCGGCCCGCATCCCCTATCGCGTACCCGCACCGGCGGGCGCGGATCTGATCCGCCGCGATCTCACCGAGCGCGCCACCGATCTGGCCCGCATGCTGCATCTGCTGCTGCCCGAGAACCCGTATGTGACAGGACTTCTCGCGCTCCTGCTGCTCACCGACGCACGCCGCCCGGCGCGCACCGACGACGACGGCGGCATGATCGCGCTGCGCGATCAGGACCGCTCGCGCTGGGATCGGGCCAAGATCGCCGAGGGCATCGCGCTGGTCCGCGCGGCCCTCGTCCATCGGCCGGGCCGCTACGCGCTGCAGGCCGCCATTGCCGCGGTGCACGGGGAGGCGCGCAGCTACGCCGATACCGATTGGCAGGAAGTCCTCGGCCTCTACGACGTCCTGATCCAGCTGTGGCCCTCCCCCGTCGTGGCGCTCAACCGCGCGGTCGCCCTCGGCATGGCGCGTGGCCCGTCCGCCGGGCTTGACGCCCTCGAAGCCCTCGCCGAGGAACCGCAACTTTCCGGCTACGTCTACGTCCCGGCGGCCCGCGCGCACTTCCTCGCCGCCCTCGGCTGGGACGCGGAGGCTCGCGCAACGTATGCGGCGGCCATCGAGCTGGCGGCCAACACCGCCGAGCGCGACTTCCTCATGACCAGAATGTCCGAAATCAGCGACTAGCGGGCAACCCGCTACTCGCCCGTTTCCCGTGCCCCTGGAACTAGGGGCACACCCGAGGTTGGACGGGCGACCAAAAGACGCTCAGCGGCGAATTCAGCGCCTTATTCGGAGGTGTCGTACCCCGCCGCCATCCACTGGTTCGACGCCGGAGCGAACAACAATCCCAATCCGACGAGCGCGACGAGCGTGACGGGCGTGCCCAATTCCGGCCTGCCCGAGGTGAACATGTACCAGGCGACGCCCAGCAACAGCAGCTGCGTGAGCACCGCGATGGCCCGTCCCCAGCGTTTCCCGCGCAGCAGCCCCAGGCCCGCCGCCAGCACCGCGCCGCCCACGATGACCGCATAACCCGCGGTCAGATAGCTGTTGTTCGCACTCTGCGCGGACCCGGTCAGACCCGTCACCACCAGCGCGATCGCGGCGATCAACCCGAGCGCGCCCTCGAAGGTCACCACCGCCCCCGCCCCGCGCACGGTGCTCGGCACGACCTCGCCGGTCTGCCGCGTCTTCTTCTCGCCGGAGTTCTGCTCAGCCACGGCGCCCAGCCTACGACCCGCGCGCCGCACCGAATCGCGAGCCCGCAAAGGAAAATCGCGGCCGCGGGCGTTCACCGTTGAACGGCGCTCAGTAGCATGCTTGGGTGCGGACCCTGCTGATCGTGAACCCGAATGCCACCTCGACGACCCCGGAAACTCGCGATCTGCTCGCCCACGCCCTGGAGAGCCGCACCCAGCTGACCGTCGCGCACACCGAACATCGCGGCCATGCCGCCGAGCTGGGCAAATGGGCCGCCGACACCCGCATGGACCTGATCGTGGTGCACGGCGGCGACGGCACCGTGAACGAAACCATCAATGGCTTCCTGCCGCTGCCCGGACAGCCGGAGCGGGAATGGCTGCCGCGGCTCGGCGTCATTCCGGGCGGCTCCGCGAATGTGTTCGCGCGTTCGCTCGGCATCGCCCCGGATCCGGTGACCGCCACCAATCAGCTCATCGATCTGCTCGCCGTGGACACCGATCGCCGCATCGGACTCGGCCTCGCGCACAGCGCCGAGGTGGACGACGCCGAGGATCGCTGGTTCCTGTTCAGCGCGGGCGTCGGCCTCGACGCCGACGTGTGCGAGGTGATCGATCACAAGCGCGCCAATGGAAAACCCGCGACGCCCGCGCGCTACCTGCGCACCACGGTGAAACAGTTCTTCCGCGCCAAAGGCCGCGATCCCCAAGTGCGCCTCGAGATTCCAGGTCACGAACCGGTCACGGAAGTGCATTACGCATTCGTGACCAACGCCAGTCCCTGGACGTATCTCGACAACACGCCCGTGCGCACGAATCCGGGAACCTCCTTCGAAACGGGTCTCGGGGTGTTTGCCATGCGCACGATGGGTGTGGTGCCGACCCTGCTGGTCGCCCGCCAGTTGCTCTCCGCGGATGGAAATCCACAGGGCCACAAATTGTTTCGAGAAGATAACGTCCCATCCGTGCAGATCACGGCGGCGGAGCCCATCGGGTTGCAAATCGACGGCGACTTCATCGGCCGACGCAACATGGTGAATTTCACAGCCGTTGCGGATATCCTCGATGTGGTCGCGCCGAAGCCGTAGCGGGCCCGACACACCTGAGAACAATCGCTGTTGTGCTGCGAAAACCCGCTCGACCGAGTACAAATGACACGGTAGGCCCCCGATGTAGGGGTCTTACAGCGTGAGCTTCCCCACGGTGCACCAGGTATCTATTGACATCTACGGTATTCGTGAAAGCATTCACAAGCAACCGTGCGGAAACATTCGAGTCGCACAAGTGAACGGACCACAAACCCGAAGGGCAGAGCCATGCGCATGCCCTAGCAAAGGAGCAGAGGAATGGACTGGCGCCACAAGGCCATCTGTCGCGACGAGGACCCCGAGCTGTTCTTCCCGGTGGGTAACAGTGGTCCGGCGCTCGCGCAGATTGCCGATGCCAAGCTGGTCTGCGCTCGCTGCCCTGTCACTGCCGATTGCCTGTCCTGGGCCCTGAAGTCCGGACAGGATGCCGGCGTGTGGGGTGGTATGAGCGAAGACGAGCGGCGTGCGCTGAAGCGTCGCAACGCCCGCACCCGTACCCGCACCGTCGTCTAACTTCAGACGACAGGCGTCGAGGCCGAGCCCCAGCCCCCGGCCGCGACGCAATTCGGCCCGGCACCAACATCGGTGCCGGGCTTCAGTGTTTTTGCACACCTGAGAATTCGTTGAGAACAATTCCCGTGCAACGGGATAACCATTCGAACGAATGATCGGACGCAGTAATTCAGCGCGCGGAACGGCGGCCGAGGGGAACTCGGAGAACCGCGTCGGTGCCGACGTCGGCGCCCGGGTGCAAACCGATGGAACCGCCTAGCTCGGCGGTAACCAGAGTCCGGACAATTTGCAGGCCGAGGCGGTCGGAGGCTTCCAGGCTGAAACCGTCGGGCAGGCCGCGGCCATCATCGCTGATGATCACATCGAGCCAGCGGGCAGAACGTTCCGAGCGAATGGTGACGGTGCCGTTCTCCCCCGCGTCGAAGGCGTGCTCGATGGCGTTCTGCACCAATTCGGTGAGCACCATGACCAGCGGAGTCGCGCGTTCGGCGGAGAAAACGCCGAGAGAACCGGCGCGGCGGACCTTGATGCGGGCCGTGTGCACGGTGGCGACATCGGCCATTATCGGCAGCAGGCGGTCGACCACCTCGTCGAGATCGACTTCCTCGTCAACCGACATCGACAACATTTCGTGCACCGACGCGATGGAGGTGACGCGGCGGACCGATTCGGTGAGAGCCAGCCGGGCCTCTTCGTTCTCGGTGCGGCGGGCCTGCAGTCGCAGCAGCGCGGCCACGGTCTGCAGATTGTTCTTCACGCGATGGTGGATCTCGCGAATGGTCGCGTCCTTAGAGAGCAGCGCGCGGTCGCGGCGCTTCACCTCGGTGACATCGCGGACCAGCTCGGCGGCGCCGCCGAGTTCACCGTGCGGGCGCAGCACCAGGGTGCGCAGCAGCACCGTCGCGCCGCGGGCCTCGACTTCCATTCGGCGACCGGCCTTTCCGGCCAGGGCCGCCTGAATGTCGCCGACCACCTCCTGCGCGTCGAACGGGTCGGTAATGAGCGAGCGGGTGGTGAGCGCCAGATCCTGGCCGACCAGATCGTTCTGCAAACCCATGCGGTGATAGGCCGAGAGCGCATTGGGGCTGGCGTAGACGACCAGGCCGTCGGTGTCGAGGCGAATGAAACCGTCACCGGCGCGCGGGCTGGAATGCGAACCGGTGCGATCTTCGAGGGCCGGGAAGGTGCCGTCGGAAACCATCTGGCACAGGTCGTCGGCGCAGGACATGTACGCGATCTCCAGGCTGGAGCGCATCTTGCGCCGCTGGGTATCGGTATCGCGGCCGAGAATGGCGATCACATCGCCGCCGATGCGCACCGGAATGGCTTCGCGCAGTGCGTGCACCGGATGCGGGTGGTAGACGCCGGTGGTCTCCACATCGGAATCCGAGCGCACGATCTCACCGGTGAGCAGCGCTTCGAAGATATCCGGATGCGATTCCTTGGTGGCCAGCGAACCGACCTGATCCTCCGGGTGCACGGTGGGCGCGGTGGTGGGGCGGCACTGCGAGACGCACACGATATTCGCGCCGTCCGCGATCGGCCCGGTCCCGACCCAGAGGGTCAGATCGGCGAAGGACAGATCGGCCAGCAGCTGCCAGTCGCCCACGACTCGCTGCAGATGATCGACGGCCGCACCCGGTAGGTCGGTGTGCTCGGCCAGTAGATCGCTCAGTGTCGACATTCACCCACGCTCCTTGCACCGCATCACGCGTAATCCTCGCACGCCGCAAAACGGTTGGCGGAATCGCGCGGTTCCAGGGGCCGGAGCGGGCCGAACCTCAGCTGATGACGGCGATCAGGTCGCCCTTCTGGAGGACATCGCCGGGCTTGACATTGATGGAGGTCACGGTGCCCTCGATCTCGGCCACGACCGGAATCTCCATCTTCATGGACTCCAGCATGATCAACTCGTCATTGATCGCGACGTGGTCACCGACGGAGACGCTGATCTTCTGCACGGTCGACACCATCTCCGCGAGGACTTCCTCAGCCACTGACTCTCCTTGGTTGCGTTGACCTGGACCGCTGGAGTTACACCCAACCACACGTGAAAGAATGTCCTCCAATCAGAAGGGAGACTACCTATGGGTAAGCGCGGACGTAAGAAGCGTGGCCGCAAGAAGAACGCAGCCAACCACGGCAAGCGGCCGAATTCCTGAGCTGCGTCGCTGAGCTCGAAAAGCACTGAGCGGCATGGTTTTCCCCGACGGGGAAGCCATGCCGCTCAGTCGTTTCCGGGCCTATTCGGCCGAGTCCACCCGGGTCTCCACCTGCGTGTAGGTGGTCCGGATCTCCATGGTCAGCCGCTGGCGCAGCGACTCCGGCGCGCGCTCACCGCCGCACTTGCAGTTGAGCAGCGACTTGAGCTTCTCCTCCAGGCCGTAGGCCTCGATGCAGGGCGAGCAACGGTTGATGTGCTCCTGCAGCCGGGCCTTGGCCGTCTCGTCGCACTCGTTGTCCAGGAGCACCCAGACGTCGGCCAGCACCGACGAGCAGTCCAATTCCATATCGTCGCTCACTGGGTTACCTCCTGACTCGCGCCATTGCCCGACCGGTTGAATCCACGTTCCCGCGCCACATCGGCGAGCAGCCCCTTGAGCTGTTTGCGCCCGCGGTGCAGACGGGACATGACGGTACCGATGGGAGTCCCCATGATGTCGGCGATTTCCTTGTAGGGGAAGCCCTCCACATCGGCGTAGTACACCGCCATCCGGAATTCCTCGGGAAGTTCCTGCAGAGCGGCCTTGATGTCGTCGTCGGGCAGCGCCTCCAGGGCTTCCATCTCGGCCGAGCGCAGACCCGTCGAGGTGTGCTCGGCGGTGGAGGCCAGCTGCCAGTCGGTGATCTCGTCGGTCGGATACTGCGCGGGCTGGCGCTGCTTCTTCCGATACGAGTTGATGTAGGTGTTGGTGAGAATGCGGTACAGCCAGGCACGCAGGTTGGTGCCCTCCCGGAAGGAGCGGAACCCCTGGTAGGCCTTGGCGAAGGTCTCCTGCACCAGATCCTCGGCATCGGCCGGGTTGCGGGTCATGCGCAAGGCCGCGCCGTACAGCTGGTCGAGCAGCGGCAGTGCGTCGCGCTCGAATCGCCGGGCCAGGTCGGCGTCGGAGTCGGCGCTTCTGGCACCGTTCTCGTCCGCTTCGTCGTGTTCCACGGCTAGATCGTCGCTGTCGATGCCCTCGTCGATATTCGAGTCGTCATCGCGATCGACCACCATGTCGTCGTCGCTCGTCACGCTAATCCCTTCGATCGCGGTAGCAATTGAATCTACCGTGCTGGGGATGAGCGCCTGGAAACCGGCAGGCAGTGACGGTGGCGGCCCGGTCCGCACCGGGGGATCGAGGACCAGAACGGTCACGGACTCCTCCTTCGATGAATGAGTGTGGCGCTCGCTCACCGTGGGCCATTCGGTTGCGGCGAAACGCGTAATGCATGCAACAGGGTGGGCGGTCGCCCTGTTCCCGCTTGCCCGAAATCCGCTGTCGCGTCATGGACGCGGGTGTTTAGGGTTGGCCGCATGGCTGCTGCTTCCACTCCGGCGATCAAGGCACTGGTGCAGGCGAAGGTCGAGCATCGGGTACACGCCTATACCCATGACCCGCGCAGTGATTCGTACGGCACCGAGGCGGTGGACGCGCTGGCCGAGCAGCTCGGGGTGACCGGGGAGCAGATCTTCAAGACCTTGGTCATCGAGCTGAGTTCGGGCGGGCTGGCGGTGGCGGTGCTGCCGGTGCCGACCACCCTGTCGTTGAAGGCGGCGGCCGCGGCGCTGAGCGGCGGTAAGGCCGCCATGGCCGACAAGGCCAAGGCCGAACGCACGACAGGCTATGTGCTGGGCGGGATTTCGCCGCTGGGGCAGAAGAAGCGACTGCCGACGGTGGTCGACGAATCGGCGCTGCGCTGGGATCGGGTGCTGTGCAGCGCGGGCAAGCGCGGCCTGGAGATCGAGCTCGCCCCAGCCGAGCTGGTGCGGTTGACGGGTGCGGTCACGGCCGCCGTCGCGGTGAGCTGAGCCACCTTTCCGGAAAAAGTATTTGCCTTCTAGCAACTATCTCCACATACTTGCACGGTACAACTAGTTGATTCGTGCAAGCAGTTGCTGGATACAAGGAGGTGGTCGGCCATGACCGATGACCCCGTCGCCGACGAGTTGCTCGATATCGTCGGCTACCAGATGACGCGGCTCAGTCGCCTGCGCGACCGCACCAATACCCAGGTCGCGGCCGCCACCAATGGCGAAGTCGAACCGGCGGCGTTCGCCATCCTGTTCCAGTTGCTCCACTGCGGGCCCATGCGCTCGGGCGCCCTGGCCGAATCGCTCTACTCCGACGCCTCGACGATCAGCCGCCAGGTGGCGAGCCTGGTCAAGCGCGGAGTGCTGGAGCGCCGGGCGGACCCGGCCGACGGGCGCGTCAGCGTGCTGGCCGTGACCGACCTGGGCCGCACCGCGGCCGCCGAGATCCGGGCCCTGCGCAATCAGGCGCTGCGCACGATCTTCGACCAATGGGCCCCCGCCGAACGGGAGAGCTTCGCGGGACTGTTCGAGCGCTTCGTGGACGACTACGAGGCCGGTCGGCAGGCCATGCTGACCGATCTGGCGACCCGATCCCTTCTTTTTCCGAAAGCTGAATCCGCAGAGAGTAATTCGTGACGACTACCGCAGAAAACACAGAAGCGGAGGCAAATTCCGCAGGATTCACCCACAAGCAGATCATGGTCGTGCTCAGCGGCCTGCTGCTCGGCATGCTGCTGGGCGCGCTCGATCAGACGATCGTGTCGACCTCCATTCGCACCATTGCCGATGACCTGCACGGGTATTCGATGCAGGCGTGGGTGACGACCGCGTATCTGATCACGGCGACGCTGGCCACTCCCCTGTACGGCAAGCTCTCGGACATGTACGGCCGCAAGCCGTTCTATCTGGCGGCCATCACGCTGTTCGTGGCCGGATCGCTCCTGTGCACGCTGGCGCAGTCGATGTACCAGCTGGCGGCCTTCCGGGCCTTCCAGGGTCTGGGCGCGGGCGGTCTGATGTCGCTGGCGCTGACGATTCTCGGCGATATGGTCGGGCCGCGCGAACGCGCCCGCTACCAGGGCTACTTCCTGGCCGTCTTCGGCACGTCCAGCGTGGTCGGGCCGGTGCTGGGCGGCGTGCTCGCCGGGCAGGATCAGATCTTCGGCATCGCGGGCTGGCGCTGGGCCTTCCTGGTGAACGTGCCGCTGGGCATTATCGCGCTGGCCGTGGTCTCCAAGATGCTCAAACTGCCGAAAGTGCAGCGGGCCAAGGAATCCGTGGACTGGTTCGGCGTGCTCACCATCGCGCTCGGCATTGTGCCGCTGCTGGTGGTGGCCGAGCAGGGTCGTGAATGGGGTTGGGGCAGCGCGAATTCCATTACCTGCTACGTGGTAGGGCGTACTCGGCCTGATCGGTTTCGTGGCCGTGGAGGCCAAACAGGGTGATGCCGCGCTGATTCCGCTGCGCATGTTCAAGAACTCCACCTTCGCCCTCGGCGTGATCATCTCGGTGGTGGTGGGCGCTGCCATGTTCGGCGGCATCACACTGCTGCCGCAATACCTGCAGGTGGTGCTGGGCGCGAGCCCGACCCTGGCGGGCATGCAGATGCTGCCGCTGGTGGTGGGCATGATGGTGGCCTCGGTCTTCGCCGGTCAGCTCATCTCGCGCACCGGGCGCTACCGGATGTTCCCGCCGCTGGGCGCCGGACTGTTGGTGCTGGGCCTGTTCCTGCTGCACTTCGTGCATGTGGACACGCCGCTGTGGGTGACCATGGCCTTCATGCTCATTACCGGTCTGGGCCTGGGCAATCTCATGCAGCCGCTGACCCTGGCCATCCAGAACGCGCTGCCGCCGCAGGATATGGGCGTGTCGACCGCGGCCGCCACCTTCTTCCGGCAGATCGGCGGCACGCTCGGAGTCGCGGTCTTCCTGTCCATTCTGTTCGCGCAGGTCTCGCCGAATATCAGCAATGAGCTCCAGGCCGCGGCCACGCGGCCGGAGTTCACGGCGGCGGTCGCGGAGAGCGTGCACAGCGCCAATCCGGTGGACGCGGCGCTGGCCAATGGCCTGGTCAATAAGGACACCTCGGCCGCGGCGCAGGTGCTCGAGGACAGCTCCGTCATCCAGCAGCTGAATCCGACACTGGCGCAACCGTTCAAGGCCGGATTCGCCGAGGCCATGGACACGGTGTTCCTGTCCGCGGCCGGAGTCGCGCTGATCGCCATGGTGCTGGTGCTGTTCTGGAAGGAAGTGCCGCTGCGCACCGCGGGCGGTATCCAGGCCCGGCGCGAAGCCGTGGTGGAGGCCGAGGCCGAAGCCATCGGCTAGCAACGCACAGAGCCATCGGCTAGGGACGGCAACAATCTGGCGAATATCGCCGCACATCCGGGCGCGAATCCACGATTCGCGCCCGGATGTGTGCATTACTGGACTCCGTGCACCGACCAGGTTCGTTCGACCCGAGGATGTGATGAGGCTATGTCCCCCCGTCTGCGTTTTCGAACCATCGTGGTCGCCGGTTCCGCCGCGCTGCTGCTGGCGCTCGGATCCGGCCCGCTCACCACCGCCGCGACGGCCGCGCCCGGCATCGAGATGCCCGCGCAGGCCCCGCAGTATCCGCTCGGCACCGACCCGGGCGCCCCGACTCAGCCCGGACAGCAGAAGCAGGACAAGACCGCGGAGAAGGCGGAATCGCTCGGCAGCGGCATTGTCACCAAGGCCATCGACACCACGGCCGGACTGCTCAAGTGCGGACTGAATTTCGCGCTGCCGTCGGTGAAGTGCAGCGTCTGATCCGTACCTGAGCACGAACGACCGCAGGCCGGGCCTAGATCAAGCTGATCTGCCCGGCCTGTTCCGTGGCCGAGCCCAATAGCTCCGGGCCATTGTTCTTGACGCTGTTCACCAGCGACGGCACCTCGCGCATGACGATATCCGCGATATCGGCGGGCGTGGGCGTCTCCAAGAGCTCCGCGGGCGCGGGATGATCGGGATCCAGCCAGGCGTCCCAGTGCGAGCGCGGCATGGGCAGCGGCATGCGGTCGTGAATCCTGGTCAGATCGCCCACCGCGTCGGTGGTGAGAATCGTGCAGGACAGCAATGGCTTGGCGTCATCGCCCTGACCGCGATCCCGCCAGACCGACCACAGGCCCGCCATGTACAGCCGCCCGCCGTCCTCCCGGGACATGAAATAGGGCTTCTTGACGGCCTTTCCGAGCGCGTCCTGTTCGGTCACCCACTCGTACCAGCCATCCATGGGCACCAGGCAGCGGCGCTTCTTCACCGCATCACGGAAGGAAGCGGTGGTGGCGGCCTTGTCGGCGCGGGCATTGAACAGCGGTTTGCCCTTCACCGGCACACCCTGTTCGGACGCCTTGGTCCAGGGCGGGATGAGCCCCCAGCGCATGGCCCGCAGGCGCAGCGCCGCCGGATCCTCCGGATGGTCGCGATCGTGCCGTTCGACCACCGTGAGCACCTGATTCGTGGGCGCCACGTTGTAGTTCGGGTTGAAGCCCTTGTCGCCGGTCTCGTCGATGGCATCGAGTTCGGCGGCCAGCGTCGCGGGATTGGTTGTCGTCGCGTATCTGCCGCACATGCCGACCATGCTGCCACCGGCAACCGACAGTTTCGAGGAGACGCCGCGCGGATGGACCCCGAAATCATCTGATGGCGATTGACTTCAGTTGTGACCTGTGAGACGTTCGTCCCATCACACTCTCATTAGGGGACTGCCGCCAATCATGTCTGCCACCGACACCGCCTCGATCGACGACCAGGCTGCCGCACTGACCTCCGTCAACCCGGCCACCGGCGAGGCCATCGCCAGTTACAAGATCGATGACGAGGATTCGGTCCGCGCCGCCGTCGCCACGGCGCGCACCGCAGCCGCCACCTGGGGCGCGCTCACCTACGCCGAGCGCAAGAAGCACCTGCTGCGCTGGGGCAGCAAGCTGGTCGCCAAGTCCGACGAACTCTGCGCACTCATCCACGCCGAGAACGGCAAGCCGGTCGACGACGCCTTCCTCGAGCTCATGCTGGCCCTCGAGCACATCAAGTGGGCGGCCTCCAATGCCGAGAAGGTGTTGAAGCCCAAGAAGATCACGCCGGGCGCGCTCATGGCCAACTTCTCCGCGCATCTCGAGCAGCGGCCGCTGGGCGTCATCGGCATCATCGGGCCGTGGAACTACCCGGTCTACACCCCCAACGGCTCCATTGCCTACGCGCTCGCCGCCGGTAATGCCGTCGTGTTCAAGCCCAGCGAATACTCCACGGGCATCGGCAATTTCGTGGCCCGGTGCTTCGCCGAGGCGAATCCGGAACTGCCCGACGGCGTTTTCGTCACCGTGAACGGCTTCGGCGCCACCGGAGCCGCGCTGGTGCGCGCGGGCGTGGACAAGGTGGCGTTCACCGGATCCGCCGCGACCGGTAAGAAGATCATGGCCTCCGCCGCCGAGACGCTCACCCCGGTGCTGCTGGAATGCGGCGGCAAGGACGCGGTGATCGTGGCCGCCGACGCCGATATCAAGGCCGCCGCCGACGCCGTCGCCTGGGGCGCGACCGCCAACAGCGGTCAGACCTGCGCCGGTGTCGAGCGCGTGTACGTCGACAAATCGATCGCGGACGAGTTCATCGCCGAGGTCAAGCGCATCCTGACCGATGTGAAGCCCGGCTCGGACGACAAGGCCCACTACGGCCCCATGACCATGCCCAGCCAGATCGATATCGTGCGCCGCCATATCGAGGACGCGCTCAAGAACGGCGGCAAGGCCGTGCTCGGCGGCCCGGAGTCGATCAAGGGCGCCTTCATCGAGCCGGTCGTCATTGTCGACGCCGACGAATCCTCCGCCGCGGTGTGTGAGGAGACCTTCGGCCCGACCGTCACCATTCGCACCGTCGACGGCGTCGACGAGGCCGTGCGCCTGGCCAATGACAGCACCTTCGGGCTGGGTTCGGCGGTCTACTCGCGCAAGCAGGGCCTGGAGATCGCCCGCCGCCTGCGGGCGGGGGCCACCTCGGTCAACTCCGTGCTGGCCTTCGCCGCCATCTCCGGACTCCCGTTCGGCGGCAGCGGCGATTCCGGCATCGGCCGCATCCACGGTGCGCCGGGCCTGCTGGAGTTCACGCGCCCGCACTCCATCGCGGTGCAGAAGTTCACGATTCCGGGCATGGCGCTGTTGTCCTACACCCGCACCGACCGCACCATGAAACTGCTGCGCAAGATCGTGCCGCTGATTCACGGTCGCGCCAAATAGTTTCGACGCCCGGGACGCCCGTCGGTGCCAGAATTGCCCGGAAAGGGGCGTGCGGCCCCGGCGGGCGTCGCTCGTTTGGGAAGATAGGGCGGTGACTTTCTGGCCCGCGCCCCATGTCGAACTGCCCGTGCACGCCACCGTGACCTTGCCCGGGTCCAAATCCATTACCAACCGGGCGCTGATCCTCGCCGCACTGGCGGATCAACCGTCGACCATCACGGGGGCGCTGCGCAGCCGCGACACCAACCTCATGATCGAGGCGCTGCGGGCCATGGGCGCGGGTATCGAGGGCGACGGCGACACCCTGACGGTCACGCCGCCGCGGGCCTTCGGCGGCGCGGTCGTCGATTGCGGGCTCGCGGGCACGGTCATGCGGTTCGTCCCGCCGGTGGCGGCGCTGGCCACCGGGGATGTGGCCTTCGACGGCGACGAGCAGGCGCGGGTGCGGCCGCTGGGCACCATTCTGGAGGCGCTGCGCGGGCTGGGCGTCGATATCGACGGCGACGCACTGCCTTTCGTGGTGCACGGCACCGGATCGCTGCGCGGCGGGCCGATCACCATCGACGCCTCCGGATCCTCGCAGTTCGTCTCCGGGCTGCTGCTCTCGGCGGCGCGGTTCGAGAACGGCATCACCGTGCACCACAATGGCGCGGCGCTGCCGTCCATGCCGCATATCGAGATGACCGTGCAGATGCTGCGCGCGGCCGATGTGCGGGTGGACGCGCCCACCGATCCGCGCAAGGCGCAGACCTGGACCGTCGCGCCCGGGCCGATTCGCGCGGTGGACTGGGATGTCGAGCCGGATCTGTCCAATGCGACGCCGTTCCTGGCGGCGGCCGCGGTCACCGGCGGCGAGGTGAGCATTCCGCACTGGCCGCGGTACACCACCCAGCCCGGTGACGTGATCCGGGAGATTCTGGTGCGGATGGGCGCGGAGGCGCGCATCTTCGACGGGACGCTGACCGTGCGCGGGCCGGAGCGGCTGGCCGGTATCGATATCGATCTGCACGATGTGGGCGAGCTGACGCCCACCGTGGCGGCGCTGGCGGCGCTGGCCGATTCGCCGTCGCGGCTGCGGGGCATCGCGCATTTGCGCGGCCACGAAACCGACCGCCTCGCAGCGCTCTCCACCGAGATCAACCGGCTCGACGGCAAGGTCACCGAGACCGAGGACGGGCTCTACATCGTGCCCGCGCCATTGCACGGCGGGCAGTGGCATTCCTATGCCGACCATCGCATGGCCACCGCCGGGGCCATTATCGGGCTGACCGTGCCGGGCGTCGAGATCGAGGACATCGGCACCACCGCCAAGACACTTCCCGACTTCGTAGAACTCTGGCAGGGCATGCTGGGAGCAGACCGCTGAGGCGGCGCGAGTACGACGAGTCCGATGTCCGGGTGCGCCCGGGCAAGGGCACGCGCCCGCGCACCAAGACCCGCCCCCAGCATCTGGATGCCGAAGCGGCCATGGTGGTTTCGGTCGATCGCGGCCGCTGGGGCTGTGTGCTCGACGGCGATCCGGACCGCCCCATCGTCGCCATGCGCGCGCGGGAACTCGGCCGCACGCCCATTGTCGTCGGCGATCAGGTGGATGTGGTCGGCGATCTGTCCGGTAAGCCCGACACCCTGTCCCGCATCGTGCGCGTGGCCGACCGCCGAACGGTGCTGCGCCGCACCGCCGATGACACCGACCCGTTCGAACGCGTGGTGGTGGCCAATGCCGAACAGCTCTTCATCGTGGTGGCCCTGGCCGATCCGCCGCCGCGCACCGGTTTCGTCGAGCGCGCCATGGTCGCCGCGTATGTCGGTGGCCTGCAACCGATTCTGTGCCTGACCAAGCATGATCTGGCCGCCGAGTCCGAATTCGCCGCCGCCTTCGAGGATTTGGATCTGACCATCGTCTACGGCGGTATCGAGGATCCGCTGGAGCCGGTCCTCGACCTGCTCGACGACCGCCTCACCGCCTTCATCGGCCACTCCGGCGTCGGTAAGTCCACCCTGGTGAATCGCCTTGTCCCCGACGCGGATCGCGCCGTCGGTGAGGTCTCCGGCGTCGGCAAGGGCCGCCACACCTCCACCCAGTCGGTCGCCCTCCCGCTGCCCGACGGCGGTTGGGTCATCGACACCCCCGGCGTGCGGTCCTTCGGCCTGGCCCACATCACCCCCGACGATGTCATCAATGCCTTCTCCGATCTCGCCGAGGCCATCGAGGACTGCCCCCGCGGCTGCACGCATCTGGGCCCGCCCACCGATCCGGAGTGCGCCCTGGACGATCTCCCCGGCAAGGAGCGCCGCGTGGCGGCCATCCGCCTGCTCCTGACGGCCCTCAATTCCAACGACCCCTGGTTCCGCACCCAGACCGCGCCCTGACCGGCCGATACGACGACCGATTCGACGACCGATCGCGCGGCCGATGTCGCGCCGCTACCCTCCGAGCGATTGCCGATGGAGGGGTCAGCATCTTGCTTGTTCGTAAAACCGTTGCCGCACTGGGAGTATCGGCGGCATTCGGGATGGTGGCCACCGCGGCGGTGGCGGCCGCCGATCCGGTGAGCCGGTGGCTGTGCGAGACGGGGTCGGCGGCCTGCGCGGTGACGCCGCTGCGGCCGCCGCCCGCGGTCGCGCCGGGAAATCCACCCTATGATCCCCCGCCCGGAATTCGGTGAGAAACACCTGCGGGGGCTGGTTATAACCATTCCTGGAATTCGACGCCCCACCGGGTGATCGTCAAATTGGTCGGATGATTCGCATGCCGTTCTCGAAATCGATGGCGGCCAGTTCGGCGCGGCCACTGAGGCCGAGTTTGCCGAATATTCGGGACAGGTGATGACCCACGGTGCGCGGGCTGAGCAGCAGTTCGGCGCCGATCTCGCGATTGGTCATGCCCTGTGCGGCCAGTAGCGCCACCCGCAATTCCTGGATGGTCAGCAGCGAGCCGTTGTCGGCCACGGCGGAGCGCTTGCCGGTGAGGTCGAGTTCGAGGCGGGCGCGGGTGGCCCACTGGTGGGCGCCGGAGCGCTCGAAAGCCTCCAGGGCCGCGCGCAACTGTCCGGCCGCGTTACCCCGACGGCGGTTGCGGCGCAGCCACTTGCCGTAGTGCAGCTGGATGCGGGCGTGGCGGATGGGACCGTGGCGAACGTCACCGACCGCGAGCGCCCGGCGGAAGTAGTGGTCGGTGCGATCGTCGGCGCCCAGCAGCGCGCGGCAGGCGTAGGCGTCCGCGATGGCCCAGGTGGCCCGGGAGCGCAGGGCCCAATCGCGAATGAGCTCGTAGTACGCGGTCGCCTCGTCGAACCGGCCCACGCGGCAGGCGGCATCGACCATATCGAGCACGGCGAGCCGGGCGTAAGTGGGATGGCGGGCCTCGTGGCCGGGCTGGAGCATCGCACGCAGGCGCAGGTGGGCGGTCTCCGCATTGCCGGTGCCCAGGGCCAGGAAGCCGAGCTGCCAATAGGACTGGGCGATGAGCACATTCGCGCCATTGGGCCGGGCCAGGGCGAGCGCGCGGTCCACGCTCTCGGCGACGGCGTCGGCATCACCGCGCAGCGCGGCCAGCCGGGCCCGCAGATTCCAGCACTGGGCGAGCATATTGTGCACGCCGCCGGAGCGCGCCAGCTCGAACGCCTCGGCGAGGGTCTCCTCGCCCGCGGCCCAGCGGCCGTTGGCGAATTGCAGGGTCGCCAGCTGCGGCAGCAGGCAGACCGCGCCCGGGGAGGTCTCGGCGGTGTGCCAGCGCGCGGCCTGAGTGTAGGGCTCGAGCGCCCGATCGCCCATGCCCCACAGGAGCACCAGCGCGGCGGGCGGCAGCAACCGCTGGGCCAGGCGGGGATCGGGCTCGGTATGGAAGGCCGCGAAGTCCGGGCGGTCGATATCGTCGTGCCCGGCCGCCCAGCGGGCGCGGCGGGCCAGCGTGCGCAGGCCCGCGGCATCGACCGGATCGACGATCTCGGCGTCGCGCACCAGGATCCGGCTCGCGCGTTCCGGATCACCGGACACCAGCTCCACGCGGCCCGCCAGCCCGCCGCTGGCGATGGCCAGCCGATCGGCGGTCACCCGTTCGGCGGCCCGGTCGAGCAGACGGCACGCCGACTCGATATCGCCGCTCTCCCAGGCGTGCCGGGCGGCGGCGGCCAGCCGGAAACCGGCGGCATCCGGGTCGGGGGTGATGGCGGCGGCCCGGCGCAGCATGGACGCCGCGGTGGCGGGTTCGCCCCCGGCCCGCTCCGCGCCCGCGGCCAGGGCGGCCGCCAATTCCGCATCGGGGCGATCGGCCGCGATGGCGCGATGCCAGTCGGCGCGGACGGCGTCCGCGGGGCAGGTCAGCGCGGCGGCCACGGCGAGGTGCACGGTCCGTCGCTGCGCCGGGGTCGCGGCGTCGTAGACGGCCGTGCACAGCAGCCGGTGCCGCATCTCCACCCGGCCGTCGCCGACCTCCAGCCAGCCCGCCGCTTCCGCCTGCTCCCAGGCGGATTCGGGGAGGCCCAGGGCGGTGGCGGCGGCCCCGACCACGCCGATCATCCCGCGCGCCTCGGCGGCCACCACGACGAGCAGCGTGCGCACCGCGTCCGGGAGCTCGGCGATCCGGTCCCGGAAGGCGGCGCGCAGCCGCGGCCCCAGCGGAACCGGCCCGCGCGCAATGCCCGCGAATTCCTCGGCCTCAATCGGAAGTTCGCGCAATGCCAGCGGATTGCCGGTCGCCGCCTGCAGGGCACGCACGGCGCGCTGGTTCGCGATACCCGGATGCTGATCCTCCAGCAACGATCGCGCATCCGCGGCGGGCAGCCCGGCGAGCGGCATTGCGCAGAGTTGGCCCCAGGCCGATGCGGCCGGATCGTCGCGCTGCGCGCACCACAGCACCACGGGCGCGACGACGAGCCTGCGCACCGCGAAAACCAGGGCGCGGGCGGTGGCATCGTCCACCAGCTGCGCATCGTCCACGATCAGCAGCACCGGGCCCGCGGTCGCGAGCCCGGACAACAGGGCGACCAGCGCCGCGCCGACCAGGAAGCCGTCGGCGGGACCGGCCGCCGCGCCGAGGGCCGTCGCCAGGGCGGCGGCCTGCGGCGCGGTCAGCAGCGCCACCCGCTCGGCGACAGGGAGCAGCAGTTCGTGCAGCGCCGCGAAAGGCAGTTCGGACTCGGCGCGCGAACCGCGGCAGCGCAGTACACGGAATTCGACGGCGCGGTCGGCGGCGGCATTGAGCAGCGCGGACTTGCCGATTCCCGGATCACCCCACAAGACGACGGCCGATCCACTACCGGATCGGGCCGCGACGAGCATTCGATCCAGCTCGTCCTGTTCTTGTCCCCGCCCATAGAGCACTTGTTTCTCGCGCACGACGCAAGTTACCTCGTTTGTCAACCTGTAATCAATTTCAAGTCCACATCATGGGCATTTAAATGTGCAAAGTCGCGCACATAACTGAGCGGCGCATCGGGTCGGCCGATTCGGCGGTCGACCCGCCGCCGGATCCCGGCTCGACAGTGACCTGCGTCGCTCTGAGCAGTGCCTAAACCTACCGACCGATCCAGTGACCGATACAGCGGCCGATCCTCTTCGGCACGATGGAATGATAATGTCCGACCGACGGCCGACCGGCCGTTCACAGACGAGCTTCCGGAGGGGATGTCGGCGATTCGCGCCCGCGGGGACGCGCGCATCGCGACAAGGGATTTTCAATCGAAGTGTCCCAATTTGTATCACTGCCCGTCGCTTATCGGCGCCGGGTCGAATTCGCATGCGCGGAATCGCGTCCTATTCCGATCAGCGAGATCGGAATTCCATTCGCATTGCAATTCCGGAATAGCGCGTGCCAGGTATTTCGGCGTCGGTGGAATTGGCCGCGGATTCGGTCGACCCGGAGGCGGCCGGTCCGCGGGGGCACCCCGCCATGCCGATCCGGCTCCGGGCGAGTAAGTTTGCTGAAAGATTGCCAACTGGCGCCTTCACGGAGTTACGAGCACCGAGGGGATCGCATGAGCAATGGGGACGACGACGCCGAGGGCGCCCCGCAATCGGCGGACAAACCGGAGCCGACGCCGCCGGAGCCCGATGAGCGCGAGGACGACGACCTGCCGCCCGGGGCAGCCGATCCGGATGATTGGCAGGACGAGTGGGATCGGGCGCGGTGGGCGCCCTGAGACCGCTGCCCTCGGCGTACGCCGGGCGCGGCGTTCAGTGGGATCGCCGCAGCCGCAAGGGCGCCGCGCCGAGGGCGGCCAGCAGGAACAGCGCCACCGACAGCCAGGCGAACCAGTCGCCGAAACGGGCGTAGATCGTGCGGGATTCGGTGAGGGGGATATCGGCCAGCGCGGTGGCGGTGGCGGAGATATCGGCGCGCACCGAGGTCAGGACGCGGCCGCGCGAATCACCGGCCACGAGTTCACCCAATTGCGCGGACCGCGCCACGCCCATGCCGGATTCGACGCCGCGCAGCACGGCCATGCGGCTGTGCAGCCAGTGATCATCGGTGAAGTCCAGGGCGGGGACGAGCAGCAGCGTCGCACCCCGGCGCTGGTTCGCACGGACCAGGTTGGGGCGGTCCAGATCGAAACAGACTGCGAGAGCCCACGGTTCGCCGGGTACCAGCGTGAATTCCGTGCCCGGCGTGAGATCGTTCTCCAGACCGGGGACCAGGTACTGCTTGGCATAGGTCACGCCCGAGGGGAAGTCGATCGCGGCATTGACGCTCGTTCCGCCCCGGGTGAGGATCAGGCCCGCCACCACGTGGACATTGCGCCGGGCGGCGACCTCGGTGAGCGGACCGGACAGCAGCGGCAGGGTGGATTCATCGGCGCGCCAGGCTTTTTCGGGGAGCACGACCGCACGGGCGCCCTGATCGGCCAGGCGTTCGATCTCGGTGATCGCGCGCGCGACCATATCCCGGCCGTCGGGTGAATCCACCGGAACGTAGTCCGGCGGTTGGGAGATCGCCACCAGGCCGACGCGGACGTGCTCGCGCTCGTAGGGCGCGGCCAGCCGCCAGGCGCCGAAGGCGGTCACGGCCGTCAGCGCCACGACCAGGCCGCCGCCGACCCGAATCCATTGCGCCCGTGTGGTTGCCGGTGCGGCGACGGCGGCCGCGGCGGCGGGCACGAGCAGGATCAGGAAGGTGAGGCCCCAGACACCGGTCGATGCGGCCGTCTGGATGAAGGGCAGCACATCGGCTTGGGTGTAGGCGATGCTCCACCAGGCTCCGGTCGAGCCCGCCAGGGACAGGACGTATTCCAGCGTCACCCAGCCCGCGGGCACCACGAGTGCGGCCAGCACCGGGCGATGCCACAGCAGCAGGACGCGCGTCAGTGCGATCAGCGCACCGAAGACGAGCGCGGAGCCGCCGAGCAGGGCCACGGTGAAGGCGGCCGGTTGTTCGAGTGTCACGGTGAAGTAGGACCACATCTGCGCCTGCCCGCCCAGCCAGGCGAGCGCCCCGGCGAGGAAAGCCGCCGGGCCGCCGACGCGCGGGGCTAGGAGCAGCACCGGTAGGGGCGCGAGGAATGCGAGACCGGGCAGGGGGTGCAGGCCGGTGCCGAAATGCCAGAGCGCGGCCGACAGCGCAATCGCCGCCGCCGCCACGATCGCACGCTGCATCGGTTGCCCGCCTCTCCCCCAGCGAACCGTGATCGTCGCCGAGCCGTCCTCAATACTGGGTCCGCCCAGGCGATTCGGGGATGCTACCCGGGGGTGAGTTCGCACTACGACCGTACGGTGAGGCGACCGTTACCGCCCCTACATCGGTACCGGTAGCGCCCGCTTTCGGAAGTCGCTAGCCTGCCGAGGTGGAAGACTATGAGCGCAAGGAATTCTCGCCGCTCCTCGATGCGGCCTTGGGTCCCGGTGCGCCGGTGACGCCCGAGGTGCGCATCGGCCGCAACGATGCCGCGAACGGGCTCCCCGAATGCGTCCGCTGCGGCAGACCCGCCGCCATGTACCTGCGCGCCGTCTGGCTTTCCACCCGCGCCGTCCTGGACGGCGACACCGACGTCGACAGCCATATTCATGTGAACGCCTGCGGATCCTGCACGGGCAGTGTGGCCGGGATGATCCTGATCAACTGGGATCCGCGGTACTGGGGGGAATCGGTCGACCTCGACTAGGCGTCCCGCCCGGAAACGGCCCGGTAACGACACTGGCCCCCTGGATTTCTCCAGGGGGCCAATGGGTTTCAGGGGTCAGCGGCGACGCTTAGACTTGGGGGCCTTGTCCAGCTTGCCTTGGGAGCGGGCGGCTTCGCGGCGTTCGCGGCGAGTGCCGGGCGCGCCGCCGGTGTTGCCGTACTCCTCGGCGTCGCTGTGGACGGCGGCGCGGCCGCCCTCGTCGGGGCCCGAATAGCTCAGGCCGCGCGGACCCGACTCATCGATGCCCTTGGCGCGCAGGGCAGCCGGTGCGCCATTGGCGGCGGGCTGCTGCTCCTGGGTGGGGAGGGGACGGTTGCCGACCGGGGACTGCAGGCCCGCACCGACATTGACGCCCGCGGGCTGCGGCTGCTGGACCTCGACCTGGAGGTTGAACAGGAAGCCGACCGACTCCTCCTTCAGGCCCTCGAGCATGGCGGTGAACATGTCGAAGCCCTCGCGCTGGTACTCGACCAGGGGGTCGCGCTGGGCCATGGCGCGCAGGCCGATGCCCTCTTTGAGGTAGTCCATCTCGTAGAGGTGTTCGCGCCATTTGCGGTCCAGGACCGACAGGAGGATCTGGCGTTCCAGATTGCGCATGCTGCCTTCGCCCGCGAGGCCGTCGATTTCGGATTCGCGGCGTTCGTAGGCGGCGTGGGCGTCATCGAGGATCGCGTCGAGGAGTTCCTCGCGGGACAGCTCGCCGAATTCGCCGTCCTCGGTCTGGCCGCTGAGTTCGCGGTAGTCGATGCCGATGGGGTACAGCGTCTTCAACGCCCCCCACAGCTTCTCCAGGTCCCAGTCCTCGACATAGCCCTCGGTGGTAGCGCCCTCGGTGTAGGCGGTGACCACGTCGGTGATCATCTCCTGGACTTGGCCTTCCATGTCCTCGCCATTGAGGATGCGGCCGCGCTCGGCGTAGATGACCGTGCGCTGCTGGTTCATGACCTCGTCGTACTTCAGAACGTTCTTGCGGATCTCGAAGTTCTGCTGTTCGACCTGGGTCTGGGCGGACTTGATGGCGCGGGAGACCATCTTGGCCTCGATCGGGACATCGTCGGGCAGGTTCAGGCGGGTCATGATCGACTCCAGCGCCGCGCCATTGAAGCGCCGCATGAGCTCGTCGCCCAGCGACAGGTAGAAGCGGGACTCGCCCGGATCGCCCTGACGGCCGGAGCGGCCGCGCAGCTGATTGTCGATGCGCCGCGACTCGTGGCGTTCGGTGCCGAGCACGTAGAGGCCACCGGCCTCGCGCACCTCGTCGGCATCCGCCTCGGTCTGCTCCTTCACCCGCTCCAGCGCGCCGTGCCAGGCGGCCTCGTATTCGGCGGGGGTCTCCACCGGGTCCAGGCCCTGCTTGCGCAGCAGCAGGTCGGCAATGATGTCCGGGTTGCCGCCGAGCACGATATCGGTACCGCGACCGGCCATATTGGTGGCGACGGTGACCGCGCCGGGGCGACCGGCCTCGGCGACGATCTGGGCTTCCTGCTCGTGGAACTTGGCGTTCAGCACCGAATGCGGGATACCGCGCTTGGTGAGCTGCTTGGACAGGTACTCCGAGCGCTCCACCGAGGTGGTGCCGACCAGCACCGGCTGGCCCTTCTCGTGCCGCTCGACGATATCGTCGGCGACCGCGGAGTACTTGGCCTCCTCGGTCTTGTATATGAGGTCCGACTGGTCGGCGCGGATCATCGGCTTATTGGTCGGGATCGGCACCACGCCCAGGCCGTAGGTCTGGTGCAGCTCGGCCGCCTCGGTCTCGGCGGTACCGGTCATACCGGACAGCTTGTCGTAGAGGCGGAAGTAGTTCTGCAGCGTGATGGTGGCCAGGGTCTGGTTCTCCGGCTGGATCTCCACGCCCTCTTTGGCCTCGATGGCCTGGTGCATGCCCTCGTTGTAGCGGCGGCCCACCAGAATGCGGCCGGTGAACTCGTCGACAATGATCACTTCGCCATCGCGGACGATGTAATCCTTGTCGCGGGTGTAGAGCTCCTTGGCCTTGATGGCGTTGTTCAGGTAGCTCACCAGCGGCGAGTTGGCGGCCTCGTAGAGATTGTCGATACCGAGCTGATCCTCGACGAACTCCACGCCCGCCTCGTGCACGCCGATGGTGCGCTTCTTGATGTCGACCTCGTAGTGCAGGTCCTTCTTCAACAGCGGCGCGATGCGCGCGAACTCGGCGTACCACTTCGAGGAGGCATCGGCCGGGCCCGAGATGATGAGCGGGGTCCGCGCCTCGTCGATGAGGATGGAGTCGACCTCGTCGACCACGGCGAAGTTGTGACCGCGCTGGACCAGATCGTCCAGCGAATGGGTCATATTGTCGCGCAGGTAGTCGAAGCCGAACTCGTTGTTGGTGCCGTAGGTGATGTCGGCGGCGTAGGCCACGCGGCGCTCGGCCGGGGTCATGCCGGACAGGATCACGCCCACCTCGAGGCCAAGGAAGCGGTGCACGCGTCCCATCCACTCGGCATCGCGCTTGGCCAGGTAGTCGTTGACGGTGACGACGTGCACGCCCTCGCCACTGATGGCGTTCAGGTAGGCGGGCAGCACACAGGTGAGGGTCTTGCCCTCACCGGTCTTCATCTCCGCCACATTGCCGATGTGCAGGGCGGCGCCGCCCATGATCTGCACCTTGTAGTGCTTCTGATTGAGCACTCGCCAGGACGCTTCCCGCGCGGTCGCGAAGGCCTCCAGCACCAGCTCGTCGAGGGATTCCCCCTCGGCATAGCGCTGTTTGAACTCGTCGGTCTTGGCCTGGAGTTCGGCGTCGGTCAGCACCGACCACTCGTCCTCCAGGGCGATGACTTCATCCGCCAGGTTCGCAAGCCGCTTGACCGTGCGACCTTCACCAATCCGTAGCAACCTCGAAAGCGTCAGCGCAGGCACGGGTCTTGTCGTTCCTCTGGTCGGTGGTCGTCTGGGCGCCCGCCGGGGCGGGAAAGGCGCACGCGGGCGCGCACGCAATGCCATGGTAATGCGCAACGCTGTGTGGCAGCTGTGTAGGCGTGGGTGAATTGCGTTCAGCCCTGGACAGCCTTGCTGAGCTGCGGCGATTCGCTCATGAATCGCATTGTTGGAGAAGGTGTTTCAGACTCCTCTGGCGTACCATGGGGAACGTCCGGCGTGCGGAGGCTTGCGCCCGCACACCCGGGCCGGGGGGCGCCGACGAGGGCGCGCGCGGCGGGCAGTGGCGCCCGGACGGTCCCCCCTGGTCATCGGATTGCGATAACTTGCACTCAATCGGCGCGCGACGCCGACCGCCGACGCCTCGGCAGGGGAAAGCATGCGGGCGCAGGCAAGATAAGGGAGTAGCGGGCAGCGTGATCACCAGGCTGACACCGCAGGACGCGTCGTTCTATCGGCTCGAGTCGAGCAGCAACCCGATGCACATCGGATCCTTGGCCATTCTCCGCAATCCCGCGCCGACCGGGAACTCCGGTAAGCCGCCATTGGACTACGAGGGCCTGGTCGACCTGGTGGAATCGCGGCTACCGCTGGTGCCGCTGTACCGGCGCAAGGTGCGCGAGATCCCGTTCGCCCTGGGCCGCCCGGTCTGGGTGGACGATCCGCACTTCGACATCACCTATCACATCCGGCGCTCCGCGCTGCCCGAGCCGGGCACCGACGATCAGCTGCTGGATCTGGTGGCGCGCCTGGCCTCGCGGCCGCTTGACCACACCCGCCCGCTGTGGGAGATGTACCTGGTGGAAGGCCTCTCCGAGGGCCGCTCGGCCATCTTCACCAAAACGCATTCGGCGCTGGTGGACGGCGACAGCGCCCTCGAGATCGGGCATGTGATCCTGGACACCTCGGCCGCGCCGCGCGAGGTCGCCGAGGCCCCGTGGGGCGCGAAACGCGAACCCGCCGATCTGGAATTGCTGGTCGGGACGGTCCTGCACCTGGCCACCCAGCCGCGCGAGGCCCTCGAGGTCGCGCGCCATCACAGCGCCGAGGCGTTCGCGCTGTTCGACGCCACCGGCAAGGCCGTCAAGAAGATGGTGTCCATGCTGCGCACGGCCGCCATCGGCGCACCCGACAGCCCCCTGAACACCCGGACCTCCCGCAATCGGCGGGTCGAGGTGGTGCGCACCGATCTGGAGGACTACCGCAAGATCCGCAAGCGGTTCGACTGCTCCATCAACGATGTCATCCTGGCCGTGGTCACCGGCGCGCTGCGCAATTGGCTGCTCTCCCGCGGCCAGGTGCTCACCGAGGCCGATACCCTGCGCGCGGTGGTGCCCATGTCGGTCTACGCCGACGGCGCGGAGCTGAAACCGGCCGGGGAGGTGACCTCGCTGCTGGTGGATCTGCCTGTCGGCGAACCGAATCCGGTGATCCGGCTGGCGCACATCAAGCACGCCACCGAGGCGCACGCCCAGCATCAGCGCGGGGTACGGGCGCGGACGCTGGTGCACATGGCCGGATTCGCTCCGGCGAGCCTGCATGCCATGAGCGTGCGATCGGCGAGTAACTTTGCTGAGCACACGTTCAATCTGGTGATCACCAATGCGCCGGGTCCGCAGCAGCCGATGTTCATCGGCGGCGCGCGGATGCTGGAGATGTACCCGGTATCGCCATTGCTGCGCTTTCAGGCTCTGAGTATCGGGCTCACGTCCTACGACGGGCGGGTGTTCTACGGGCTCACCGCCGATCGCGACGCCATGGCCGATATCGCGGTGCTGACCGCTTCGGTGCACGAGTCGATGGAGGAGATGCTCGGTGCCTGCGTCCAGTGAGTCGTCCGCCGTGACCAAGAAGCTGCGTGTCTACGTCCCGGCGACGGTGCCCATGCTGCGGGAGCTGGTCGCGGACCGGGAGATCCGCGCGCTCAACGACACCGCCTTCGCCGTCACGCCCGCGCTGCGCGAGGCGTACGCCTCCGGCGACGACGAGGAGCTCGCCGAGGTCGCCATGGCCGAGGCCGCGCGGGCCTCGCTGCGGCTGCTGGCCGATGAGCAGGCCGCCGACGAGAACGCCGTGGACTCCGACTCCGACGATGACAGCGAGGCCCCGGTGCGGCGGCCGATCTTCCGGCGGACGGTCATCGCGGCCGATGTGGACGGCGCGACGCTGCGGCCGGATCTCGACGATGCCGTGGTGCGGCTGTCGGCTCCGATCGCCTATGACCGGATCGCTTCGGTGCACGTCGACCTGGCCGAGGCCGAGCCGGAGGTGGCCAAGGCCGTGGATGTGATCGATGCCGCGGACCTGGGTGAATCCGATGCCGAATTCGTGCTCGGGGATGCCGAAGACCACCAGCTCGCCTGGTACGCGGCACAGGAACTACCGTTCCTGCTCGACCTGCTCTGACACAACCCCTACTGCTACCGACGGCGGCGTAACCTACGATGCCGTAACCTTGCGGTGACCGCATTACGCAAACGACAGGAAAGCTCCGCATCATGGGTTTGAAAGCTGGTGGATTCTCCGTGCGTGGGCTCAAGGAATGGCTGGAAGCCCCGGTCACCGAGAGCGCCATCGCGGGCCGCACGAAGCTCAACGCACTGCGCGGAGCCTCCGCCCGGATCACCACTCCCCTGCTGCCGGACGATTATCTGCACCTCGTGAATCCGCTGTGGTCGGCGCGCGAGCTGCGCGGGCGGATCGTGGAGGTGCGCAAGGAGACCGCGGATTCGGTCACGCTGGTCATCAAGCCGGGCTGGGGGTTCGACTTCAAGTTCGAGCCCGGTCAGTACATCGGCATCGGCGTGCTGGTGGACGGGCGCTGGCATTGGCGGTCGTATTCGCTGACCTGCCCGCCGGATTGGACCGATCCCGAACATCGCAGCAAGCGGCTCATCTCCATCGCGGTCAAGGCCATGCCGGAGGGCTTCCTGTCCAGCCATCTGGTCAATGGCGTTCCGGTGGGCTCCATCGTGCGCCTGGCCGCGCCGCAGGGCGGTTTCGTGCTGCCGGAGCCGCCGCCCGCCAAGACGCTGTTCCTGACGGCCGGTTCGGGCATCACGCCCGTGATGGCCATGCTGCGCACCATGGATCGCCGCGGCGTGGTCCCGGATGTGCGCCACATTCACTCCGCACGCACCCCGGACGATGTCATGTTCGGCGATGAACTGCGCGAATTGCACGACAAGCACCCGAGTTTCACCGCGGATCTGCATCTCACCGGTGAGCACGGCAAGCTCGCGCTCACCGAGCTGGACGAGCGCGTCCCGGACTGGCGCGAGCGCGAGACCTGGGCCTGCGGTCCGGCCGCCATGCTGGACGAGATGGAAAAGCATTGGGCGGCGGCCGGAATCGCCGAGAAGCTGCATATCGAGCGATTCGAGATCGAGCGCAATGCCTCCGCCGAGGGCGGCACCGTCACCTTCGGCCGCACCGGCCGCAGCGTCGAGGTGGACGGCGCCACCACGCTGCTGCAGGCGGGTGAGAGCGCGGGCGTGCAGATGCCGTTCGGCTGCCGCATGGGCATCTGCCAGACCTGCGTGCTCACCGTCACCGACGGGCATGTGCGCGATCTGCGCAACGGCAATGAGCACCGGGCCGGTGACAAGGTGCAAACCTGCATCTCGGCGGCCGCCGGTGACTGCACCCTCGACGTGTGACGCACCCACCGGGTGGAGCGCCGGCGCCCGACAACCTATACCCTCGATGACAACCACCCCTCGATGCATGGACCTCATGGTTCGCGGCCCGTCTCGTTCTGGACTGAGCGGAGCGGGGGAGCGGAGGGAGGGAAGAACGAGACCTCCGGGGCCGCGAACCCGCCGGAGCGAAGCGGAGGCAGAAAAACACCGTGGCCATCACCGACATCAAAGCTTTCGCCCATCTGACGGCGGCCGATATCGAGACCCTGGGTCAGGAGCTCGACACCATTCGCCGGAATGTGGAGCTCTCGCTCGGTGAGCGGGACGCCAAGTACATCCGCCGCACCATTGCCGGGCAGCGCATTCTGGAGGCGGCCGGGCGCGCCGCCCTCTTCGGCTCCAAGAATCGCTGGGCCTGGCTGGCGGGTACGGCGCTGCTGTCGGTCGCCAAGATCATCGAGAATATGGAGCTCGGGCACAACATCAGCCACGGGCAATGGGATTGGATGAACGACCCGGAGATCCACTCCACCACCTGGGAGTGGGATATGACGGGGACGTCGGCGCAGTGGAAGGCCGCGCACAACTACTCGCACCACACCTACACCAATATCCTCGATATGGACGAGGACCTGGGCTTCGGCATTCTACGCATGACGCGCGACGAGGAATGGCGGCCCATCAACCTCGCCCAGCCATTCGCGAATCTGATCCTGGCGGCGACCTTCGAGTGGGGCATCGCGCTGCACGATCTGTCGGCAATGAAAGAACATATGGGCGTCCCGCACGGCCAGATCTTCTCCGAGCCCAACAAGGACTTCTGGAAGAAGGCCGGTCGTCAGGTCGCCAAGGATTTCGTGATCTTCCCGGCGCTCACCGGACCGGCGTGGAAGTCCACGCTGAAGGCGAACGCCACCGCGAATCTGATCCGCAATCTGTGGGCCTACGCGGTCATCTTCTGCGGCCACTTCCCCGACGGCGCGGAGAAGTTCACCGTCGAGCAGTTCGAGAACGAGACGCGCGGCGAGTGGTACCTGCGGCAGATGCTGGGCAGCGCCAATTTCAAGGCGGGGCCGGTCATGGGTTTCATGAGCGGCAATCTCAGCTACCAGATCGAGCATCACCTGTTCCCGGATATTCCGAGCAATCGGTATCCGGAGGTGTCGGTGAAGGTGCGGGAGCTGTGCGACAAGTACGACCTGCCCTACACCACCGGATCGCTGGGCAAGCAGTATCTGCTGGCGTTCCGCACGATTCACAAGCTGGCGCTGCCGGACAAGTTCCTCAAGCGCACCTCCGACGACGCGCCCGAGACGTCCTCGGAGCGCAAGTTCGCGGGTATCACGCTGCCGTCCATGCCCTCGCTGGCCACCGGTAGTGAATGGATCGCGGAGCACAGCGAATGGCTGTCCGAGCATCACTGGCCGGGCGTGGATCCGGTGACGGGGCAGCGGCGCGGCCTGCGGTCGGCGCTGCAGGAGGCCAAGGTGGCGCTCAAGGAGAAGGCGCAGCACGAGAAGGAGGTGCTGCGCGAGACGAAGGCCGCGCTGCAGGAAAAGGCAAGGCAGGAAAAGGCAAGGCAGGAAAAGGCTTTGCTGACCGAGAAGGCCGGGCGGAAGCGTTCCTTCCCGCGCCTGCGGCGTCGCACATCCTAACAGATCCGGGTATCGAACGCAATGCGGTGTTCGACACGTTAGGGATTCATTCGTAGGTAACCTACGGGACCGTAACCTACGGTAGTGTAACCCGCATGGCGATATCGGATGTCAAGGAATACGCGCACCTCACCCCGGAGGACGTCGAAGCCATCGGTGCTGAGCTCGACGCCATCCGCCGCGAAATCGAATCCTCCCGGGGCGAGGCCGATGCCCGCTACATCCGACGGGTGATCCGCCTACAGCGCGCGCTCGAAATCAGCGGGCGCGGCGTGCTTTTCTTCAGCCTCTTCCCGCCCGCGTGGCTCGCGGGCGTCGCACTGCTCGGCACGGCCAAGATCATCGAGAATATGGAGATCGGCCATAACGTCATGCACGGCCAGTGGGACTGGATGAACGATCCGGAAATCCATTCCACCTCGTGGGAATGGGACAATGCCGGTCCGGCCGAGCATTGGAAGATCACCCACAATTTCCTGCACCACAAGTACACCAATGTGCTCGGCATGGACGACGATATCGGCTACGGCCTGCTGCGCGTCACCCGCGATCAGCGGTGGACGCCGTTCTACCTGGGCCAGCCGGTGTACAACCTGCTGCTGCAGATGTTCTTCGAATACGGCGTCGCCATCCAGCATCTGGAGCTCGGCAAGGTCGCGAAGAAGAAGTGGGCCAAGGACAGCCCCGAGTGGCAGCAGTTCGACGCCGACCGCAAGCTGGTGCTGAAGAAGATCGGAAAGCAGGTCGGCAAGGACTACCTGCTCTTCCCGCTGCTCACCGGCCCGGCCTTCTTCGGCACGCTGACCGCCAATCTGGCCGCCAATGTGATGCGCAATGTGTGGACCAATGCCGTCATCTTCTGCGGCCACTTCCCCGACGGCGCGGAGAAATTCACCCGCGGCGATGTGGACAGCGAAACCCAGGGCGAGTGGTACCTGCGGCAGATGCTGGGCAGCGCCAATATCTCCGGCGGCAAGCTCATGCATTTCATGACCGGCAATCTGAGCCACCAGATCGAGCACCACCTGTTCCCGGATCTGCCGTCGAACCGGCTCGCCGAGATCGCCGTCCGGGTGCGCGCCATGTGCGACAAGTACGACCTGCCGTACACCGCCGGCTCGCTGCCGGTGCAGTACGCCAAGGCGTGGCGCACCATCATGAAGCTGTCGCTGCCCAACAAGTACCTGCGCCGCACCACCGACGACGCTCCGGAGACCAAGTCGGAGAAGGTCTTCGGTGGGGCGACCGTCATCGATCCGGCGACCGGTAAGCGCCGCGGCCTGCGCACCGCCCTGGCGCAGGGTCGGAAGAAGCTCGCGCGCCGCCGCGAGCCCGCGCTCGTCGGCTGATCCGGCGCCTGGTTCACTGGAGCCCGTGTGTTCCGAAGGCCCGATCTCCCCGTCTGAATGTCTGAGCGTCTACGACGCCATCCGCCTGCGCCGTGACGTGCGCGTGGAATTCACCGGGGAGGTCGTGCCCGACGACACCCTGCTGCGCATTCTCGAAGCCGCCCATCGCGCCCCCAGCGTCGGCAATTCCATGCCCTGGGATTTCGTGGTGGTCCGGGAGACCGCGATGCTGCGCGAATTCGCCGACCACGTCGCCGATAAACGCCGCGAATTCCACGATTCCCTGCCCTCGGATCGCACCGGGACCTTCAACCCCATCAAGATCGAGGGCATTGTCGAATCCGGCACCGGCATCGTGGTGACGCACAACCAATCCCGCGGAGGCACCCATATCCTGGGCCGCGCCACCGTCCCCGAAACCGGTATCTACTCCACGATCCTCGCCATCCAGAACCTCTGGCTGGCGGCCACCGCCGAAGGCGTCGGCGTCGGCTGGGTGAGCTTCTACGACACCCCGGTCCTCACCGACCTCCTGAACCTCCCGCCCCACGTCAAACCGGTCGCCTGGCTCTGCGTCGGCCCGGTCACCGAATTCCAGACCGTCCCCGACCTGGAACGCTTCGGCTGGCGCGACCGCCGCCCCCTGACGGCGGCCGTGCACTGGGACCGATTCACCGACCGCGACTGACCGGTCAGACGCGTTCCAGGACGGCGGAGGCGCCGATGCCACCGGCGGCGCAGATGCCCAGCAATGCGGTCGATTTGCCGGTGCGGGCCAGTTCGTTGGCCATGGTGGTGACCATGCGGGCGCCGGTGGCGCCGAAGGGGTGGCCGAGGGAGACCGAGCCGCCGTGGACATTGAGGATGGCCGGGTCGATCTCGCCTACGGCGGTGTCGCGGTCCAGGCGTTGTTTGGCCCAGTCGTCGCTGGCCAGGGCCGAGACGACGGAGAGGGTCTGTGCGGCGAAGGCTTCGTGGATATCGACGAAATCGATGTCGGGCAGGGACAATCCGGCCTTGTCGAGGGCGCGGGGCATGGAGATGGCGGGGCCGATGAGGACCTGGTCGCGGGGATCGACGCTGACGTAGCTCCAGGAGCGGAAGGCGGCGAGGGGCTCGAAGCCGAGGGCGCGGGCCTTCTCCTCGCTCATGAGCAGGACCGCCGCGGCGCCGTCGGTCAGGGGGCTGGCATTGCCCGCGGTGACGGTGCCGTGCTTGTCGAAAACCGGTGGGAGGGTGGCGAGTTTCTCGATGCTGGTATTCGGGCGGACCAGGGCGTCGCGGGTGACGGTCGTGCCGTCGGGGGTGGTGACCGCGAGGACTTCGCCGTCGAAGCGGCCGGATTCGATGGCGGCGGCGGCACGGTGGTGCGAGCGGGCGGCGAACTCGTCCTGCGCGGCCCGGGAGATGCCGTGGATGCGGGCCATCTTCTCGGCGGACTCGCCCATGACCTCGCCGGTGGTGCGTTCCTCGATCTTCGGGCGGCGCGGGACCAGATCGTAGAAGGGCGCGAGCTGCGCGGCCGCCGCGAGGTAGTCCTTCGGCTTGGGCTTGCCCAGCGCCAAGGGGGCGGCGGCGTGCACCACCTTCTGCGGGAGCTTCACTTCCGCATTGCTGGTCGAATCGCTGCCGCCCGCGATCATGATGTCGTACTCGCCGCGCTCGATGGCGGCGGCCGCCGAGGTGACGGCCTGCAGTCCGGAGGCGCAGGCGCGCGTGACCGTGTAGCCCTCGCAGCCGGGATCGAGCCGCAGGTCCAGGGCGATCTCGCGGGCGATATTGGGCGCGGCGCTCGGCAGGATCACACCGCCCCACACCATGGCCTGCACCTGCGCCTTCGCCAGGCCGGTGCGCTCCAGCAGTCCGCGCACGGCGGTATCGGCCAGGTCGATGGAATCCATACGCGTGTAGTCGGTGAAGGCCCGCACGAAGGGGGTTCGGACACCGGATACGATGACAGCGCGACGAGAGCTCACGAATCAGTTGTATCTGATACACGCTGTTACATCAAGCGACCGGGGCCCTGCAAGCCCCGGCCGAAATGGATGGACGATCCGTTCCTTTACGCCAGCCGGATGAGACCGTAGTCGAAGGCGTGGCGGCGATAGACGACCGACGGTCGGTCGGTCTCCTTGTCCTGGAACAGGAAGAAATCGTGGCCGACGAGCTCCATCTGGTACAGGGCGTCATCGACCGCCATGGGAATGGCCGGATGGGTCTTGGTGCGCACCACGTGGCCGGGACCGGAGTTGTCCTCGGCTTCGGCGGCGTGGTCGTGGGCATCGGAGCCGTTCGACGAGGCGAACAGAGCGTCGTCGATGAGACCCGCGGTGGCCTCCGAGACCGAGATCGGCGTCTTGTCCCCGTGATGTACGCGGCGACGATCCTTCAGGCGGCGCAACCGGCTCTCCAGCTTCTCGACCGCCGACTCGAGGGCGGCGTAGAAGCTGTCCGCGCATGCTTCGGCCCGGACGACGGGCCCCTTGCCGCGGGCGGTGATTTCGATCCGCTGGCAGTTCTTGCGCTGACGACGGTTGCGTTCGTGGGTGAGTTCCACATCGAAGAGATAGATCGTCGGGTCGAAGCGTTCCAAGCGGGAAAGCTTGTCCGCGACGTGAATTCGGAAGTGGTCGGGCACTCCACCCTCACCGAGGGTTCGGCCCTTGACCACGACATCCGCGTTGGTGGCCCGAGCAGCTGCCTGCTCGTCTGACAAGTAAGCGTCGTCCAGCAGCACCGCGGTGTCTGTGTTCTTCGCTGAAGGTCGTGAAGTAGTCGTCACGCGTACCTCCCGGATCTGGCCGCACAAGCCGCTCGTGCGGCGGGATTGAAACGTGTGCCGATCGAAACTCGCTCGGCACATGATGTCCGAGGCGCCACCTCCAAACTTTCGAGTTCGGGTGTCTGATCGCCACGCTAGTTCGCCAGCGACCTGTCCGCCAGTGTTCACGCAAATTTCGAAGAATCAAGCGTGGCAGGTAACCAGCACGGCACGAACAGTCACTCCCGCACCAGTCAGCGCGCGCACCGACTCGCGCATGGTGGTACCGGTGGTGAGCACGTCATCAACCAGCACTACCTCGGCATTTGCCACAAACCACCCGGTTGGAGGACAGCCGGGGACCACCATGACCCGGCCGGACAGATTATGCTGGCGGTCACCGGAGTCCAGGCCCACCGAATCACGCACACCGGGCCGCATGCGCAATATGCCGAACATTCGGCAATCGGGTAGCCAACTCGCCGCGACGCGCGCCGCACGCACCACCGGATCGCCGCCGCGACGCCGTGCCGCCGCCCGTCGACTGGGCGCCGGGACCAGTATCAGCGGCCGGGCGGTGTCCCGCAAATGATCCAGCCCCCTGGCCAGGGCCAGCCCCAGCGGGCCCGCCAGATCGCCGCGGCGGTGCTCCTTGGCGGCCAGCACGGCGCGGCGCGGCGCACCCCGATAGCCCGCCAACGCCCAGCACGGCACCCCGGGATCGGCGCGCGGGCGGATCCGGATGGGCGGTGCGGCGAGCGCACCGGCGCACTCCGCACACCCCCCGGTTCCGCTCACCCCGCAGCCACCACAGCTGCGCGGGAGCATCAGATCCAGCAGCTCCCCCATGCCTTCCAGTGTGCGCGGTCGGCCGGTCTGGAGCCCTCCTTTTGCCGTGACTGGCCCGAATTGCGTGCCCCGCCGGGCAATTCGGGCACCTGGCGGCCCGCGTAACAACCGAGGTCAGCCGGGTAGCACCGGGACGGCATTGCCGCCCAGGCCGGGCACCTCGCGCCAATACCGTTCGCCGTCTTCGGCATTGCTCGCCAGCTCCAGCACCGCGCGGGAGTCGGCGACGTACTGGTGTTCCGGCGAGGCGCTGACCAAGCGGACCGGCGGGGTCAGGTTGCGGCTGGTGAGTTCGGACAGCCCGGAGCCGTCGACCTGCACGGTCCGCACCGGCACCACATTGCCCTCCCGGGCGATGACGAGGGTGTCGCCGCTGAGCCAGTCCACCGACACCACCGAGGTGCTCAGGCCGGGCGCGATGGGCAGCGGTGCGGTGAGGGCGTACTTGCCGTCGGCCTGCCGCACCACCACGGCCACGAAGATCCGGCCACCCGCGATGATGGCGGCGCGCGCCCCGGTCCGCGAGATGCGCAGTTCGGTAATGGGCGTGCGCGGCGGATCGGCCCCGGCCACCTGCGAGGTGAACAGTCCGGAGATGTCGACGTCCTCGCGCGACACATTGCCGGTGCTGCGGTCGGTGACCGCCCGGATGACCTTGTCCCCGTCCACCACCGCCCACGCGGAGGCCCCGTCAGCGGTCCAGGACGGCCGGGTGATGCTGCCGCCGGTCGCCACCGGGAATCCGGTGCCGTCGTAGTTGCCGATGATGAGGGTGCGCGCGGGTTCCGGTTCGGGCCGCCCGGAATCGGCGACGGCGGCGACCAGGTTCCCGTCCGGGGTCAGCGCCACCGATTGCAGGGTGCGGGCGGAGCCGAAGAATCCGGGCGCGGGCACGATACCGTTCTCGGCGACCTTGACCAGCGCCCCGTCCCGGATGGCGTGCAGCCCGATCCGGTTGTGGGCGAGCACCTCCGGGCTGTACTGCTCCACATCGGAGCGATTCCACCCCGTGACGGCCTTGCGCTCGTCGAGCGGTTTACCGTCGACATTGAGCATGTACGGCCCGATGATCTCCGCGCCGGACAGGGTCAGCACCACCTGCGCGGCCAGCAGTTCCTTGGCCCGCGGGTCCAGATTGGCGGCCCCGGAGAAGTCGATCTGCACCCCGCCCGCGCCGATGCCGACGCCGCCGGTCTCGCCATTGGCCTTGGTCACCGGATCGCGCACCGCGACCGGTTCGGCCATGGGATTGCGCACCGCCGGTGCGAGCGCGGGTTGCGGTCCCTCGCCGAGCAGGCCGAGCAGCCGCTGGGTCAGCTGGTCCTTGCGTTCGGAGATCCACCGCAGGTCCGGGACCATGGCGTTCCCGGCCGTATTGGGGAAGAACAGGGAGAAGCGCTTGTAGGCCTTGCCGAACGCGCTCTGCTCCACCACCACGCCGGGCGGTAGCTCGTCGACGCGCCATTCGCCGTCCACCTTGATCATCTCGATCTTGTTCTCGAGAGTGCCGTCGGTGGCGCGGTAGGAGCCGTCCGCGACCAGCTCACCGATCTTGCGGGCGCGCACCACATAGGTGGCGGTGGTGTCGGTGCGGGACTCGCGCAGCGTATTCGGCGTATCGACGATGGTCACGCCCGTCGAGTCGTCCCAGCGCACATTGGCGGCCGGGGTCAGGTACTGCCGCGCCGCCTGATGCCGGTTGGTGGGGTCCGCGGTGGCCTGGAAGAAGTCCTGCAGCAACCGATCCGGCTCCCGCCCGGTAATGGGCGGGGCCGGGTCCGCCGAGGTCGGCTGCCGGTCCAATGTGCCGAGCGCCTGCGGCGCAGACGAATCCGGCAGACTCGCACATGCGGTCAGCCCCACCAGACAACCAAACACGACCAGCGCCTTTGCCAGTCGCATGGACCGCTCCCCCGCCTCTCCGCGCCTTTTGCCGACGGCTCGGTGCCACGCGACTCGCGTCGCGGACCGGCGGTCGGGAGAGTGGGCACGTTCTGGGGTGGCTGGGGAGTTACCCACTTCTCGCGAAATCAGTGGGTTGCGTTTCCTCATGGCCGTCCGTCCCCTCTGGATCGGTAAGCACGCTGTCGTCGGGAGTGTCCTTCTCGGGTGTCGGCCCTTCGCCGTTCGGGCCGGAGGCCGCTGGCTCCGGTTCGGAATCCGGTGGGGCGGGCGTGGATTCGAATTCCACGAAGGTGGCGGTTTCGGCTGTCCCGTCGGCGTCGGCGGGCGGGGCCTCAAGGGCGAGCTGTTCGGTGACCACCGCGCCGCGCACCTTGGGCGGTTCCAGGGGCAGCGGGCTGAGGCCGAGTTTGCGGCCGCGCACCAGGGGCAGGGTCAGCCGGAAGCTGGCGCCCACGCCGATCTCGCCCCAGGCCTCGAGTTTGCCCTCGTGCAGGTTGGCGTCCTCGACGCTGATGGACAGGCCGAGGCCGGTGCCGCCGGAGCGGCGCATGCGGGAGGGGTCCGAACGCCAGAAGCGGTTGAAGACCAGTTTCTCCTCGCCGGGCCGCAGGCCGACGCCCTGATCGCGCACCACGATGGCCACGGCATTGGCGTCGGTGTCGCCGCGCATGCGCATGAGCACCGGTTTGCCCTCGCTGTGGTCGATGGCATTGGCGAGCAGATTGCGCAGCACCCGCTCGACGCGGCGCGGATCCACCTCCGCGACAAGGGGTTCCTCGGGCATGTCCACCACGAGCTCGACGCCGGATTCCTTGGCCAGATGCCGCACCGTGGACACGGCCGCCCGCGCGCACATGCGCACATCCAGCGATTCCACTTGCAGCTCGGCCACACCCGCGTCGTGACGGCTGATTTCCAGCAGATCGTTGAGCAGGCCCTCGAACCGGTCGAGTTCATTGACGAGCAGTTCGGCCGAGCGCGCCAGGGCGGGATCCAGATCGTCACTGGAGCCGTGGATGAGGTCGGCCGCCATGCGCACCGTCGTCAGTGGCGTGCGCAATTCGTGGCTGACATCGGAGGTGAAGCGCCGCTGCAGATTTCCGAACTCTTCGAGCTGGGTGATCTGATTGGACAGACTTTCGGCCATCTCGTTGAACGACATGGCCAAGCGCGCCATATCGTCCTCGCCTCTGACGAGCATCCGCTCCTTGAGCCGCCCGTCGGCGAACCGGCTGGCAATGCGCGCCGCGGATCGGATGGGCAGCACCACCTGCCGGGTCACCAGCGCGGTAATGGCGGCCAGCAGCACCAGCAGCACGATGCCGCCGATGAGCATGGTGCCGCGCATGAGACCAAGGCTGCGTTGCTCATTGGTGAGCGGGAAGATCAGATAGATCTCCAGCGTCGAGATATCGGCGGCCGGGGAGCCGATGATGAGCGCGGAGCCGCGACACCCATTGGGGTCCGAGACCGTCGCGAACTGATAGCTGACCTGCCGCTCCTGCACGAAATGCCGCAGCTCCGGCGGGATCTCCTGAATGGGCCCGGCGGTCAGCTCGGCCTGCGAATCGCCGACCATGGCCAGCGCGGAATCGTAACTGCCTGCGGCGCCGCCGGATTGGGAGCCGCCGCCCCCGGCCAGGGCGCGGCGGGCATCCTCCAGTCGAGCCAGCTGAGTACTCGAATCGTGCACGCCGGTCAGCGTGGCCTGCACGGTATTGCGGGCGCGGGTCATCTCCTCGACGGCCGCATTGATCTTCGCGTCCAAGAGCCGGTCGGTGATCTGACCCGTGAGCACGACCCCGAGGATCGTGATCACGATCAGCGACAGCGTCAAGGTGGACACGACGACGCGCAACTGCAGCGAACGTCGCCAGACGTGGCCCAGTTGCTCACCTACATTGCGAAACCAGGCCACCACTACCGCCAGCAACCGCTGAACGCGGTTTCTGGAGCCAGCGATCACGGCGGTCCGGCCTTGTAGCCAACACCTCGCACGGTCAGCACGATCTCCGGGTTCTCGGGATCCTTCTCCACCTTGGCGCGCAACCGCTGGACGTGCACATTGACCAGGCGGGTGTCGGCGGCGTGCCGGTAGCCCCAGACCTGTTCGAGCAGCACCTCACGGGTGAACACCTGGCGCGGCTTGCGGGCCAGCGCCACGAGCAGATCGAACTCCAAGGGAGTCAGCGAGATCTGCGCACCGCCGCGGGTCACCTTGTGCGCCGGCACGTCGATGACGATATCCGCGATGGAGAGCAGTTCCTGCGGCTCCTCCTCGGTGCGGCGCAGGCGGGCCCGCACCCGAGCGACCAGTTCCTTCGGCTTGAACGGCTTGACGATGTAATCGTCGGCGCCGGACTCCAAACCCAGGACGACGTCGACCGTATCGGTCTTCGCCGTCAGCATCACGATGGGCACTCCCGAATCGGCTCGCAGCACCCGGCACACGTCGATGCCGTTCATCCCGGGCAGCATGAGATCCAGCAAGACCAGGTCCGGGCGCAGCTCCCGGACCGCAGTCAGCGCCTGCGTGCCGTCGCCGACGACGTGGGGGTCGAAGCCCTCGCCGCGCAAGACGATCGTGAGCATCTCTGCGAGAGCCATATCGTCGTCGACGACCAGAATCTTGGGTTTCATGAGACTATGTTGTCACCTCTCCGGCTCCAATCAGGCCGCCACGCCAACACTCGTGACCTGTCGGCGCACATCCAACCCTATCCAGCAACAATTTCCGCCATTCGCGCCGCGAGTGTTGCCGGATCGTCACCGCTCCGATGCACCCACCACGGTCCGTGCCAGCCGGTTTCGGCGAGTTCCCGGTAGACCTCCCCGGTTCTCCGCTGTAGCCCACCGTCTTCCTCGTAGGCGTCCAGGGCACGAGTCGCATCCGATTCGCCGCGCAGCCGGGCGCGTTCCTCGGCCACGTCGACCGGGACATCCAGGTAAATCTGGACATCCGGGACAGGAAGACCGAAACGTCCGAACTCCAATTCGGCCACCCAGGCCGCGATTTCACCGGTGGCGGGCTGATGCAGCCGCGCCGCGTTGTAGGCGGCATTGGAGGCGACATAGCGGTCCAGTAGCACGATGTCGTTGTCCGCCAGCAATTTCGACAACTCGTCGCGCGCGTCGGCCCGGTCGAGGGCGAACAGCAGCGCCATGGCATTCACCGAGGCGGCCAGATCGCCGCGCTGACCGCGCAATGCCTCGGCGGCGAGGTCGGCATGCACCGAACGGCCGTAGCGCGGGAAGGCCAGGGTCGCGACACGCAGTCCGCGAGCGCGCAGCACACTGAGAACGGCCTCGGTCAGCGTGCGTTTACCCGCACCGTCGAGTCCTTCCAGCACCACCAGCGCACCCATGCCCGTGAGACTACCTGACCAGCACGCTTGGCAAGTTGCGCGGCCGAACCCGGCACCGGAAAATAGCCTCCAGATTGCTAATGTCTCCGCCATGACCTTCTCCCCAGCTAGCTCCCGGCACGTCAGAAGGACAATCTCGGTCGCGGCCATAGCGGTTGCCACTTTCGGCATGACCGCCTGTGGCAGCTCGGACGATAAGAGCTCGACCTCCGCCACCGCGACGGTGGCCGCCGACCCGAAGCGCCCGTTCGATCTGCAGGCGCATCGCGGCGGCCGCGGCATGACCATCGAGGAATCGCTGCCCGGATTCGCCAAGGCCATCGAACTGGGCGTCTCCACACTCGAACTCGATATCGTGCTGACCAAGGACAATGTCCCGCTCATCTGGCACGACCCGAAGATCCAGGCGGAGAAGTGCACCGACACCGCCCCGGCCGTTCCGGACGATCCGCAGTACCCGTATGTCGGCAAGCTGGTGCACGAGCTGACCTACGATCAGATCCAGACCCTCGACTGCGGTAAGAAGCTCGCCCGACTGCGGTAAGAAGCTCGCCGGATTCCCTGAGGCGCAGGAGCTTCCGGGCAACAAGATCGCCCGCCTGCCGGAGCTCTTCGATCTGGTGAAGACCTATCCGGGCGCGTTCGAGGGCTTACGCTACAACATCGAGACCAAGCTCGAGGCCGAAAACCCGGACCAGTCGGCCACACCCGAGGAATTCGTCGACGTCATCCTCGGCGCGGTCAGCGCGGCCGGCGCCACCGACAAGGTGGAGATCCAGAGCTTCGACTGGCGCAGCCTGCCGCTGGTGAAGGCCAAGAATCCGAGCATCCCCACGGTGGCGCTCTACGACGACTCCACCTTCAAGCCGAACAGCCCGTGGCTGCAGCCGATTCGCTACGAGGATCATCCCGACGATCCGCTGGGCGCGATCAAGGCTCTGGGCGCGGACATTTCATCGCCCAGCTACGTGAACCCCTGGGACAGCGACGCCAAGGTCGGCGACAGCGGCTTCAAGCTCACGACCACCACCGAGTACGTCGCCAAGGCCCACGACATGGGCGTCAAGGTGATTCCCTGGACGGTCAACGACAAGGACACCATCGGCCTGGTCCTCGACCAGGGCGTCGACGGCATCATCACCGACTACCCGAACCGGGCGCGAGAGGTCATGGAGCAGAAGGGCTATCCCCTCCCCAAGCCCTACAACAAGTAAAAACGCCGTTCGATCGATGATATGGAAACCGCCGCCGCGCAAAGGAGATGCGCGGCGGCAGTCGTGTGGTCTCGGCCCGGGGGTGGTTAAGCCGAAACCAAGCTCTTCTCCCCCTTGTCGGTGGCAGGGGATTCGACAGGGTGGTCGTCGACCATGGTCGTCTCGTCGAAGGGGATTTCCTTGTCGAGCACTGCCCGGCCCCGGGTCGGGTCGATGGTCTTGGTCCAGGTGCCGATCAGCAGGGTGGCGACGGCATTGCCGGAGAAGTTGGTGAGGGCGCGGGCCTCGGACATGAACCGGTCGATGCCGACGATCAGGCCGACGCCGTCGACCAGGTCCGGACGATGGCTCTGGAGTCCGCCCGCGAGGGTGGCCAATCCGGCGCCGGTGACACCGGCCGCGCCCTTGGAGGCCAGGATCATGAACAGCAGCAGGCTGAACTGCTCGGCCAGGCTCAGCGGGTTGCCCATGGCATCGGCCACGAACAGGGTCGCCATGGTCAGGTAGATGGCGGTGCCGTCCAGGTTGAACGAGTAACCGGTCGGCACGACCACGCCCACGGTGGTGCGCTCCACGCCGATGTGCTCCATCTTGGCGATCAGACGGGGCAGCGCCGATTCCGAGGACGAGGTGGCCACGATGAGCAGGTACTCACGGGCCAGGTAGCGGCAGAGCTTGAAGATCGAGACGCCGGCGACCGTGCGCAGCAGCACGCCGAGGATGCCGAAGACGAACACGATGCAGGTCAGATAGAAGGCCGCCATCAACAGGGCCAGCTGCTTCACCGCGTCGAGTCCGGTGCGGGCCACCACATTCGCGATGGCGCCGAAGGCGCCGATGGGGGCCATCCACAGGATCATGGTGAGGACGCGGAAGACCAGCTTCTGCAGCAGTGCGATACCGCGCAGCAGCGGTTCGCCCGTCTTGCCCATGGCCTGGATGGCGAAGCCGACCAGCAGGGCCACGAACAGGGTCTGCAGCACCTTGCCCGCGGTGAGCGAGGAGAACAGCGTGGTCGGGACGATCTCCTTGACGAAGTCCCAGGTGCCGCCCGCATTGCTGGCGTCCTTGACGTACTTGGCGGCGTCCTTGGCGTGCCCGGCCACATCCAGTCCGGTGCCGGGCTGAATGATATTGCCGACCACCAGGCCGATGCCGAGCGCCGCGGTGGACATGGCCAGGAAGTAGGCGATGGCCATACCGCCGACCTTGCCGACGCTGGCGGCCGCGCGCACCGAGCCGATGCCGAGCACGATGGTGCAGAAGATGACCGGCGAGATCATCATCTTGATCAGGTTCACGAACAGCGTGCCGAGTTCGCCCACCGATTTGCCGAACCCGGGGGCCAGCCAGCCGACCAGAATGCCCGCCAGCACCGCGGCGATGACCGCCAGGTAGAGCCAGTGCGTGCGGTCGCGCTGCTTCGGGGTAGGTTGCGCGGGCTCGTCGCGCCGCTCTGCTGTTGTCGTATCACTCATCAGGGAATTGCCTCCGGGTACTGCCGTGAGCCCGCTCACGTGGTTGTGAAGAATGATGGTTTGCCCAGTGATGCAGGTCACTGTTTCGTAAGTTCTGTTCACGGAGAGGAACGGGTTCGGTCGCGGTCGTGCACGGAGGCGAAGTGATAGGTCGGAGAACGCGGGTCCGCCGCACCCTGGCTGGACAGGTGTTCGTGGTGCAGCTGGTGGTGCTGGCGGTGGTGATCGCCGCGGGCACCGGGCTGGCGGTGGTGATCGCCGCGGGCACCGGGCTGGCGGTGGTGATCGCCGCGGGCACCGGGCTGGCGGTGGTGCAGGCGCGGCGGGCGCAGGACGACGCCACCCGGGTGCGGGTCACCGATATCGCGGTGACCGTGGCCGAATCGCCGTACACCATCGCGGCGGTGCGGGGGCCGGATCCGACCGGGCAGTTGCAGCCGGTGACCGAGCGCACCCGCAAGTCCACCGAGGTCGATTTCATCGTGGTCATGGCGCCGGACCGGACGCGGTACACGCACACCGATCCCGCGCGCATCGGATATCCGTCCAGCGGCACCATCGATCGCGCGCTGGCCGGGGAGACCTTCACCGAAACCTTCACCGGGACACTGGGTCCGTCCATTCGCGCGGTCACCCCGGTTCGCGACGAGACGGGCGCGATCATCGCACTGGTATCGGTGGGCGTGACCCGTGCGCACATCGGCGATCAGGTGCGCGATCAGCTGCCCAGTATTCTCACCATCGCCGCCGCCGGGCTGGCGCTGCTCACGCTGGCCTCGTTCCTGTTGCGCCGCAGGCTACTACGGCAGACCCACGGTATGGGGCCGCAGGAACTACGCGCCCTGTACGAGCATCACGACGCCGTCCTGCACTCGGTGCACGAGGGACTGATCGTGTTCGACAAGACGGGCGAGCGGGCCGAGGTCGTCAATGACCAGGCCCGGTTGCTGCTGGAACTACCCGACGGCCCGGTCACGCGGGCCGATCTGCCGGTTTCCCTGCAGCGCTAGGGAACCGGGGTGGTGCGCGACGAGATGCACGTGACCTCCGATCGGGTGCTGGTGGTGAATCAGGATCTGGTGGAGCACGACGGCCGCCATATCGGCACCGTGCTCACGCTGCGCGATCACACCGAATTGCGGGATGTGCTCGGCGAATTGGATTCGGTGCGCGGTTTCGCGGAGTCGCTGCGCGCCCAGGCCCACGAGGCGGCCAACCGGCTGCACACCGTGGTCACCATGGTGGAGCTGGGCCGCGCCAAGGAGGCGGTGAACTTCGCGACCGCGGAACTCGAACTCTCCCAGGCCCTCATCGACCGGCTCACCGGCGCGGTGGCCGAGCCCGCGGTGGTGGCGCTGCTGCTGGGCAAGGTGGAGCAGGCCGCCGAGTACGGCGTCGAACTGACCGTCACCGGCGACACCCTGCTGGATTCCACCGATCCGCTGACCGCGCACGAAATGGTGACACTGCTGGGCAATCTCATCGACAACGCCCTGGAGGCCGTCGGCCACGACGAGGATGCGTGGGTGGAAGTGACTGTGCGACGGGAGGATCGGGACCTGTACGTGCAGGTGGCCGACAGCGGCCCGGGAATGTCCGAGGAGGTCTTCGAACAGGCCACCGAGCGCGGCTACTCCACCAAGACCGACCATCACGGCCTGGGGCTGGCCCTGGTGCGGCGGCTGGTGGCGCGGCACGGCGGGGAGCTGCGCGCACAATGCGAGCCGGAATCGGCGGTGCTGGTGAGGTTTCCGCGATGAGCAGCAGATCCGGGATGATCCGCGTACTGATCGTGGAGGACGAGCCGCTGATCGCCCAGGCGCATCGCTCCTATCTGAACCGGCTCAGCGGTTTCCGGGTCACCGCCGTGGTGCACACCGGACGCGAGGCCATCGCGGCCGCGAAACGGTCACAGGAATCCGGCGAACCCGTCGATCTGGTGTTGATGGACATCGGTTTACCGGATATGAGCGGTCTCGCGGTCGCGGCGGCGCTGGCGGGATTGCGGCCCCGCCCCGATGTCATCGCGGTGACCTCCGCCCGCGATCTGGCCATGGTGCGCGCCGCCGTGGCGCACGGCGTGGTGCTGTATTTGCTGAAACCGTTCACGTTTTCGGCCTTCCTGGAGAAGCTCGAGCGCTATCTCGAATACCGTGCGGCGCTGCCCGCGGGGGAGGCCGCGGTATCGCAGCAGGACATCGACCGGGCCTTCGGCGCGTTGCGCACCCCCGAACAGCGGGCCAGCACGCCGAAAGGCATTGCGCCGCAGACGATGGAGGAGGTGTCGCGGGCCGTGCGCGCGGCGACGGCCGGGCTGTCGGCCGGGGAAGTCGGGCGAGTCGTCGGCGTTTCGCGGGTTACCGCGTGACGATACCTGGAACGTCTGGCCGAAGACGGCGTGGTGGATCGCCGGACCGACTACGGTCGGACGGGTCGGCCACAGGTTCGCTATACGTGGTTGCACTGAGGTGTGATTCATGCACTGAGATTTGATTCACCAGCCGTTTGCCCGTGAGGTGTCGTGACTCGGATCACATGGTCGGCTGCCTCGAGGGGCTGTCCCGATGATGTAACGGTTGCCACCCTCGAACGACTAACGGTGTCGTAAGAGGCCTAGGGTTTGTAAATATCTAGCTTCGAGGTTCTGAGGTATCTAATTAGCGGGGCGAACGTGCAAATGGTTGGCAAACGGTCGGGTTCGCCGGACCCGAAACGCCACCTGTGGGTGTTGGGGCTCATCGCCCCGGGGGCTGCGCTATTGCCCTCGCAGCTGGTCCTGCGGACCGACGCCGAGGTCTTCTGGTGGATCGGGCCGATCCTGGTGCTCATCGTCATTCCGGTACTGGACTGGGTCATCGGCGAGGACGGCAGCAACCCCCGGGACGAGGACTACGAACTCCTCAGTAACGACCGGTATTACCGGTGGTACACCTACCTGTTCCTGCCCATCCAGATGGTGGGGCTGTGGATCGCGGCCTGGATGTGGGCCGGGGACGACCTGTCGGTGGTCGACAAACTCGGCCTGGCGGCCACCCTCGGCTTCGTCAGCGGTATCGGCATCAATGCCGCCCACGAGCTCGGGCACCGCGTCGAGAGCCTGGAGCGCTGGCTGTCGAAAATCGCACTGGCGCAATCGGCCTACGGCCACTTCTTCGTCGAGCACAATCGCGGCCACCACGCCCGCGTCGCCACCCCCGAGGACCCGGCCAGCGCTCGCATGGGCGAGGCCCTCTGGGAGTTCCTGCCCCGCAGCGTGATCGGCGGCTTCCGCTCCGCCATCGCCCTGGAGGGCGAGCGCCTGCACCGGAAGGGCAAGCGCTGGTGGAGTTATCAGAACCACATCCTGCAAGCGTGGAGCATGACCGCCGTCCTGTTCGGCTCCCTGCTGCTGGCCTACGGCCCCGCCATCCTCCCGTACCTGCTGCTGCAGGCCGCCATCGGCGCCGCCCTCCTCGAAACCGTCAACTACGTCGAGCATTACGGCCTGCTCCGCCGCCGCCCCAATGGCAACTGGGCCCGCTGCTCCCCCCGCGACAGCTGGAACAGCGACCGCCTCGTCACCAATATCTTCCTGTTCCACCTGCAGCGCCACAGCGACCACCACGCCAATCCGGGCCGCCGCTACCAAACCCTGCGCACGTCGGAAGAGGCCCCGCAACTCCCGGCCGGTTACGCCACCATGATCGTGCTCGCCCTCATCCCGCCCCCTGTGGCGCTACGTCATGGACCCCCGCCTGCTCGCCCACTACGGCGGCGATGTCCGCCAGGCCAACATCCAGCCCCGCAAGCGCGAACGCATCCTGGCCCGGCACATGGCGGCCGCCTGATCGCACCGACTAGCCTTTCCAAGGGAAGCAGCCGACCAGGAGAGGCAGATGACGACCGCAGTGTCCAGCAATATGACGCCTGATGTCCGCAATGGGATCGACTACAAGGTGGCGGACCTGTCACTGGCCGAGTTCGGCCGCAAGGAGATTCGCCTTGCCGAGCACGAGATGCCCGGCCTCATGGCCCTGCGGCGCGAGTACGCGGAGGTGCAGCCGCTCAAGGGTGCGCGCGTCTCCGGGTCGCTGCACATGACCGTGCAGACCGCCGTGCTCATCGAGACTCTCGTCTCGCTGGGCGCCGAGGTCCGGTGGGCCTCCTGCAATATCTTCTCCACCCAGGATCACGCCGCCGCGGCCATCGTGGTCGGCCCGCACGGCACCGTCGATGAGCCCAAGGGCGTGCCGGTGTTCGCGTGGAAGGGCGAGACCCTGGAGGAGTACTGGTGGGCGGCCGAGCAGATGCTCACCTGGCCGGGCGAGCCCGCGAACATGATTCTCGACGACGGCGGTGACGCCACCATGCTGGTGCTGCGCGGCGCCCAGTTCGAGAAGGCCGGGGTCGTGCCGCCCGAGGACGAGACCCACTCGGCCGAGTACAAGGTGTTCCTGAACCTGCTGCGCGCCAGCCTCGAAGCCGATAAGGGCAAGTGGGGCAAGATCGCCGAATCGGTGCAGGGCGTCACCGAGGAGACCACCACCGGCGTGCTGCGGCTCTACCAGTTCGCCGCCGCGGGTGAGCTGACCTTCCCGGCCATCAATGTCAACGACTCGGTCACCAAGTCCAAGTTCGACAACAAGTACGGCACCCGCCACTCCCTGGTGGACGGCATCAACCGCGGCACCGATGTGCTCATCGGCGGCAAGAAGGTGCTGATCTGCGGTTACGGCGATGTCGGCAAGGGCTGCGCGGAATCGCTCAAGGGCCAGGGCGCGCGCATCCAGGTCACCGAGATCGATCCGATCAACGCGCTGCAGGCGCTCATGGACGGCTTCGACGTGGTCACCGTGGAATCCGCCATCGGCGACGCCGACATCGTGGTCACCGCGACCGGCAACAAGGACATCATCACCCTCGACCACATGAAGGCGATGAAGGAGCAGGCCATCCTGGGCAATATCGGCCACTTCGACAACGAGATCGACATGGCCGCGCTGGAGCGCTCCGGCGCCGACCGCCTGAACATCAAGCCGCAGGTCGACCTGTGGACGTTCAAGGAGTCCGGCAAGTCCATCATCGTGCTGTCCGAAGGCCGCCTGCTGAACCTGGGCAATGCCACCGGCCACCCCTCGTTCGTCATGTCGAACAGCTTCTCCAACCAGGTCATCGCCCAGATCGAGCTCTGGACCAAGCCCGACGAGTACGACAACGAGGTCTACCGCCTGCCGAAGCACTTGGACGAGAAGGTCGCCCGCATCCACGTCGAGGCGCTCGGCGGCGAGCTCACCAAGCTCACCAAGGACCAGGCCGAGTACATCGGCGTCGACGTCGAGGGCCCGTTCAAGCCGGAGCACTACCGCTACTGATCCCGGTCGAATGAAACGCCCGGCAGCCTCTGGGCTGCCGGGCGTTTCGCATGCCCGGAATTGGCGGCGCAGCGGCGGCATCCTCCGATCAGAACTAATCTGAAACCATCCAGCCGCACGACACAGCGAAGGAGTACGCCGGTGCATCTCGTAGATATCCCTGTACGCCCCGGCCACCTGAGGGAAGCGGCCGAAGCTATCGAGCGAAGCACCGGCATGAAGGTGCAGATCATCGGAGGGACACTGGTGATGTCGCCAACCCCGCGCGGTAAACATGCGGGAACAATCCTCGACCTGAAGGACCAGATCGATCCGGCAATCCGACCGGAATTGCGAGCATTCGAGAACTCTTCGATTCTCATGCCAGGGAGCGCCGACGACTACGCCACACCCGATCTGACGGTCCTGCCGAAGGAATGGGCAGCGGACGACGAGTGGCTTGCCGACCCCGCCGACGTCGCTCTCGCGATCGAGGTGATCTCGACATCCGAACGCGCGAAAACGATTCTGGACAAGACGAACTGGTATGCGGCGGCCGGTGTGACAGTTCTGCTGAACGTCGATCCGCGCAACGGCAACTGGACCCTCTACACGCGACCCCGTGAGGGTGAGTACCAGGGCATCCTGAACGGCAAATACGGAGACGATATCCCCCTACCAGCACCACTGCCCACGGTGAAGACCGGAGGATTTCCCATATACAGCGGACACTGACCGCCGCCGCGCATCCCCTTGCGCGGCGGCGGCTTCCATATGTTCGATCAGACGGTTACGTCCAGACCCAGCGTCTCCACGATCGCGTTCGCGAGTTGCGTGCCCTTGACCGCGAAGTGGCGGCCGAAGTACGTCAGGTGCTCCTCGTGCTCGTGGAAGTGGTGCGGGGTGAGCACCGCGGAGAACACCGGTACGTCGGTGTCGAGCTGGACCCGCATGAGGGCGTCCACCACGGTGGCGGCCACGAAGTCGTGGCGGTAGATGCCGCCGTCGACGACGAGTGCGCAGGCCGCGATGGCGGCGTACTCCCCGCTGGCGGCCAGGCGCTTGGCGCGCAGCGGGATTTCGAAGGCGCCGGGCACCTCGACCACATCGACGTCCGGGTAGCCGCGATCGGCGAGGGCGATGCGGCAGGCCCGCACCGCTTCGTCGACGATCTCGGCGTGCCAGCGGGCGGCGATAATGACGATTCGATTGGGTGACATGAGATTTCTCCTGTTCGCTATGTCACCCAGGGCATGGCGACGCGAACAGGCCCGGCCGCGAAGGCGCCGGACTGCACCGTGTCGCGTTCTCTTTCATCCGGACTGTGACCGTCGGCTCCGGGCTCGCACCGGAATCTGCTGGACCCGCGCTGCCCGAGGACAGCGCGGCGCTCGCGGGCTCGTACGTGCCGGAATGGTCCGGACGACATGACCGCCGGTGGGGAATTCCACCCCGCCCTGAGAACGTGTACGGCTTCGACTGTACCCCCGATTCAGAACCCCAGGACTTCGGCATTGGCGGGCAGCGCGTCCACCGGCCACCAACGCAGGTCATCGGATTCCGAACTGCGCACGGGGACGGCCCCTTTCGGCGCCTTGATCTTGAACAGCAGATCCAGGTGCCGGGTGGGGACGCCCAGCGAGCAGGCGATGGGGTGGGCCTGCGCGCCGTAGAGACCGGGTTCGAGGGTCAGGCCCTCGATGCCCGACTCCTCGGTGGCCTCGCGGAAGGCCGCCGCGGCGACCGTATCGTCGGATTCCTCGCAGTGTCCGCCCAATTGGATCCAGCGACCCACGCGGGGATGCAGGGTAAGCAGCACCTCGCGCTCGTCGTGGGACAGCACGATGGCGGAGGCGGTGATGTGACCGGCGGCGTGCTCGCGCAGGCAGCCGCGCGGCGCGGAGCCCAGGAAGGCGAGCATGGCCTCGCGCAGCGACTGCTCCGGACCCGTTGCCGGAGACCAGGTCTCGAGCAGTTCGGTGGCGGATTTGTGCAGCGATTCGGCGCTCACAGCTCCACCAGCCCGATGCCGGATTCGCGAATCTCGCGCGGTGTGAGCTCCTCGGTCGGATAGCCGATGGCAATGGCGCCCAGGGGCGTCCAATCCGCTTCCAGACCGAGGACGTCGCGGGTCACCTCGGGCGCGAAGATGGTGGAGCCGATCCAGCAGCTGCCCACGCCCTTGACCGCCAGCGAGACGAGCAGACCCTGCACGGCCGCGCCGACGGCCACGGTGAACATGGTGTGCTCGGCCGCGCGGCGGCGTTCGTCCGGATAGTCGTGCGCGCCATCGGGAACGCAGAACGGGATGATCACCTCGGGGGCGTCGACCAGGATGCGCCCGCGGGCGACCCGCCGTTCCACGCTCTCCGGCGTGCGCCCGTCGCCGGTCAGATCCTCGCGCCACTTCTCCGCCATGGCTTCGAGCAGCTGATCGCGCAGCCCGCGCTTGCGTAGCCAGACGAAGCGCACCGGGCGGGTGTGGTGCGGGGCGGGCGCGGTCAGCGCCGCGCCCACCGCCGCGCGAATGATCTCGGGTTCGACCGGGGTGTCGGCGAATTGGCGGACCGAGCGGCGCATGAGCACCGCCTGATTGCGGCCCAGATCGATGGATTCCTCGGTGCCGAGCCAGAACAGGTCGTCCACGCCCCGGCGCGGGATGTCCGCGGCGGTGGAGCCGTCGTCGTCGTAGTCGAGCCCGCGCACCACCGCGATCGGGACGCCGCCGAGCTTGCCCTTCACCAGATCCGCGGCCGCGGCCAGTTCGTCGGCAATGGCGACCAGGGTGACGTGCAGTTCATTGCCCTGCCCGTCGATGGCGCCCTCGTAGTCGTGCAGGACCCGCAGTCCGGACGACCCGATGGCGGCGTCGATCTGCCCGGAGCGCCAGGCGCGGCCCATGGTGTCGGTGACGACCACGGCCACCCGCACCCCGAGCCGTTCGGCCAGGGCGGAGCACAGGGCCTTGGCGCTGGCGTCCGGATCGACCGGCAGCAGCACCAGTTCGCCCTTGTCGACATTGGACCCGTCCACACCGGAGGCGGCCTGCACGATGCCGAGCCGGTTCTCGGTGATGAGGGTGCGATTCTTGCGGGCCAGTACCCGCACCGCCTCCTGGGCCACGAGTTCCCGGCGGGCGGCGTCGCGTTCCTCGGGATCCGACGGCGCGTGCACGATGCGGCCCTCGACCTTGGAGACGATCTTGCTGGTCACCACCAGCACATCGCCGTCCTGAAGCCAAGACGCTTGTGCCGCAATGTGTTCGGCGAGGTCGTCGCCGGGCCGGAACTCGGGCAGGCCGAGTATGGGCAGAATGCGAAGTTCGCCGCCCGAGGCATGATCGCCCAGCGGGCTCGATTCCGTGGTCACGCGTCCCTCCCGCGATGAAGTGTTGTCACGCTTATGGTTTCACGCCCGCGATGGCGAGGGCTTCCCGAACCATCTCGGCGGTGGCGGCCGGATCGCTCATGAGCAACGGGACGCTGCGCACCTCGACGCCGGACACCTCGGCGGTATCCGTGCTGTGCACCAGCCAGCCGTCCAGGATGCCGGTAGCCGAGCGCGCGCCGTAGTAGTTGCCGACGGCCTCCGCGGTGGTCTCCACCCCGATCACGGACAGGCATTCATCGGCCATGCCGCGCAACGGCTTTCCGCCGATGACCGGAGACAGGCCGATCACCTTGGCCGCGGAGGTGCGCAGCGCGCCCCGGATTCCGGACACCGAAAGGATGGCGCCGATGCTCACCACGGGGTTGGATGGGGCCAGCAGGACCACGTCGGCGGATTCTATGATTTCCGTCACACCTGGCGCCGGTTTCGCAGCATCTGCCCCAATAGTCACGAATCCATGGGTCTCGACGTTCGCCCGGTACCGGACCCACCACTCCTGGAAATGGATCGCGCGGCGTTCGCCAGGGTTCTCCGGGTCTCCGATAACAACATGTGTTTCACATCTGTCGTCGGTTGCCGGAAGTAGTTTCACACCGGGTTGCCAGCGGTTGCAGAGCGCCTCGGTGACCGCGGAGAGCGGGTATCCCTGACGCAACATTTCGCTGCGCACGAGATGGGTGGCGATATCGCGATCTCCCAGTCCGAACCAATCGGGCTGAGCCTTGTATTTCGCCAGCTCCTCCTTGGCGTTCCAGGTCTCGTTCGCATGGCCCCAGCCGCGTTCCGGATCGATGCCGCCGCCCAGCGTGTACATGCAGGTGTCCAGGTCAGGGCAGATGCGCAGGCCGTGCATCCAGACGTCGTCGCCCACGTTCACGATGGCCGTCACGTCCGCGCCGGGCGCCAGTTCACGCACGCCCTGCAGGAACCGCGCGCCGCCGACTCCACCGACCAGTACCGCGATCCGCAGTCCGGTGCCGGGCGCGGTCTCCGCTTGTTCTCGAGTCACATCCGCACAGCCTATGCGTTGCGGGCGTGCAAACTCTCAACAGTCCATTTGCTGACAATTTGCTGTTTGATCTGCGGGAACCCCGTCGAAGGGGGTCCGAGATGGTAACGGAATAGCTTCGGCAGCTTGACCATCACCGCGCCCGGCGTGTCTAATCACAGGCATGTCATTCCGGGTCCGCGCGAGAGCTCAAGGCGCGGACGGCTTTTCGAACACGCGTTCGCATCATCGGAGTGGCGAACAGCTCGGGGATGGCCGCGGGACTACGCCGCGGTGTTGGGCCGTCGGTGGGATCGGTTCCGGCGGAAAAATCATTCTGCGCTAACACACAGTGAGGAGGCGGAGCGATGGCCGATGAGCTGGCCCCGTCAGGCATTCCGGGCGGTGTATCGCAATCCGATTCCACAGCTGGCGCAGCACCTGGCTTCTGCGCCGACGAATGGAACGGAAACGAGGGGGGTGAACCGATGACGATGCGGCAGGGGGGGCGGCCAATGGGCACGCGCTCAGTACCAGCCCGAACCCCCGCGCCTGAGTCTGATCGTCACCGGGGGCAATGACGAAGTGTTCGACAGCTTTTCGCGTGGTGGTCGTATGACCGAGGCCGAGCAGTGGCAGGAACGGGCGCTGTGCGCCCAGACCGATCCCGAGGCGTTCTTCCCGGAGAAGGGCGGCTCCACCCGCGAGGCCAAGCGGATCTGCATGGGCTGCGAGGTCCGCGACGAATGCCTCGAATACGCGCTCGCCAACGACGAACGCTTCGGCATCTGGGGCGGCTTGTCGGAGCGGGAACGCCGCAGGCTCAAGCGGGGCATTATCTGACGGGTGTGTCACGCGCCTCGTAGACGCACCCAAAACCCGATGGCACCAACAGCTTTCGCCGGGTGACCGGCTGCGCTACTCCGGCTCGGGGTCGATCACATCGGGGTCGACCCCGAGATATGTCGCGATCTGCTGAACGAGAACTTCGCGCAGCAGGTCCACCAGATCGTCGGGATCGCCCGCCCGCAACTCCAGTGGTTTGCGGAAGAGCACGACGCGGGCTCGTGTCGTGCGGCCGTAGCGATCCACCCCGGCCGGGATGAGGCGCGAGAGCGGCACAAGACCGTCGGCGACGACCTCGTCCGGCCAGGTGACCGAATCCGGGTGCAGCGGGCGGATTTTCGGGACGTCGTCGACCGCGATATCGAGCTTGGTGAGCTGGTCGTGCCAACGGCTCTCCAGCGGCGCGAAGGCCTCCAGCACCAGTCGGTCGAACTGCTGGCCGCGGGTGCGCCGGGCGGGAACCGTCGGTGGCAGCATCGGCCCGCGCACACCCCGCCCGCGGCGGATGACCGACCGCGCGGTGGGCGGTCGTCGGCGACGTGAACGGGTCATACCACGAATCTAGCGGTATTCGGCGGCACTGTTGGAGTCGCCTCCGCTTCGGTAATGACACGATTCCAAACCAACCGTTCACCCCGCTTCGACCGGCGGATCCCCGGCGCGCCGAAGCCGTGAGGACCGTCGCTTTGAGCGTGTCCGTCCCCTAAAGGGGCGTGAGGGGGGTTACCCTGCATGACGTGATCCCCATGCGTCGTTGCTGCCGTCCAGGCTGCAAGAACCCGGCCGTCGCGACGCTGACCTATGTGTACTCCGACTCGATGGCGGTGGTCGGTCCGCTGGTCACGGTCGCCGAGCCGCATTCCTGGGATCTGTGTGAAACCCACGCATCCCGGATCACCGCGCCCAAGGGTTGGGAGTTGGTCCGCCACGAGGGCGGGTTTTCCTCCTCCACCCCGGACGACGATGATCTGACCGCGCTCGCCGAGGCCGTCCGCGAGGCCGGATTACGCCGCCGCACACCGGAACCCGATCAGCGTGGCTACTCCGACTACAACCCGGCCCCGCCGCGGCCCACCCGCCCCGGGCGCACCGGCAGACGCGGGCACCTACGGGTGCTCCCGGATCCGCCGAGCTGATTTCGCTCGCGGCGTACTCCGGCACATGCGCAGGTCCTCCGAATACAGCTCTCCGGCGGGAGCTACTAGTGTGTTCGACATGACCGACGCCCGTTCCGCCGAGTCCGTACATGCAGTCATCAAGGCATACGACGTCCGCGGGGTCGTCGGAGAGCAGATCGACGGGAAATTCGTCCAGGATGTCGGCGGCGCCTTTGCCCGCCTGATGCGCGGCGAGGGGGCGACGCGGGTCGTCATCGGCCACGATATGCGCGATTCCTCACCCGAACTGAGCGAAGCCTTCGCCGCGGGCGTGCTCGCCCAGGGCCTCGATGTGGTGCACATCGGCCTGGCCTCCACCGATGAGCTGTACTTCGCCTCCGGCCATCTGGAGTGCCCGGGCGCCATGTTCACCGCCTCGCACAATCCGGCACAGTACAACGGCATCAAGCTGTGCCGCGCCAAGGCGCTGCCAGTCGGTCAGGACACCGGGCTGGCCACCATCACCGAGGATGTCATCGCCGGGGTGCCCGCCTACGACGGACCGCGCGGTTCGGCCACCGAGGAGGATCTGCTCGCCGGGTACGCGGCCTTCCTGCACAAGCTGGTGGACCTGAGCTCCTCCCGCCCGCTCAAGATCGCGGTGGACGCGGGCAACGGCATGGGCGGCTTCACCGTCCCGGCCGTGCTGGGCACGCTGCCGCAGTTCAGCATCGAACCGCTGTACTTCGAGCTGGACGGCAATTTCCCCAATCACGAAGCCAATCCGCTGGATCCGAAGAACCTGGTGGACCTGCAGCGCTACGTCCGCGAGACCGGCTCCGATATCGGCCTGGCCTTCGACGGCGATGCCGACCGCTGCTTCGTGGTGGACGAGAAGGGCGAGCCGGTCTCGCCGTCGGCCATTACCGCCCTGGTCGCCGAGCGCGAGCTCACCAAGGAGCCGGGCGCCACCATCATCCACAATCTGATCACCTCGAAGGCCGTGCCGGAGTTGGTGACCGAACTCGGCGGCACCCCCGTGCGCACCCGCGTCGGCCACTCCTTCATCAAGCAGCAGATGGCCGCGACCGGAGCCATCTTCGGCGGTGAGCACTCCGCGCACTACTACTTCCGCGACTTCTGGGGCGCCGACTCCGGCATGCTCGCGGCCCTGCACGTGCTGGCCGCACTGGGCGAGAAGAACCGCCCCATGTCCGAGCTGGCATCCGCGTATGCAACATATGCCGCCTCCGGAGAGATCAACTCCACAGTGGCGGACGCGAAGGAGCGGACCATGGCGGTGGTCGAAGCATTCGGCAAGCGCGCGAAATCGGTCGATCGCCTCGACGGCGTGACCGTGCAACTGCCCGACGGCGCCTGGTTCAACCTGCGCGCCTCCAATACCGAACCGCTCTTGCGGCTCAATGTCGAAGCCCGATCGCAGGAGGAAGTAGACGCACTCGTGACCGAGATCCTGAGCATCGTCCGCGCCTGACTGGAATAGTGGAATCACAGAGCTTGGATTCACCAGCGGTGGTGACCCGATGAGGGGAGGTGGCAACGCCCGATGATCGCTGGGACACCGGTACTCGACCTCGATGACGTCGCCTCGCTGGAGGCGGCCGACGCCGGGGGAACTTTGCGCTCCGCCGCCTCGGGCGGCGCGCAGGTCCGCGCTACCGCCGCGGCGCTGGCCGAGGACGCCCTGACGCGCCTGGCCGACCTACGACCGCGCAGTCTGGTGCTGGTCTGCGGCAGCGGCCGGGCCGCCCGCGCGGCCGCCATGCTCATTGCCGCACTCGGGGATTCGACGAGTATGCCCGTGCTGTCGGCCACCTCGGTGCCGCCCTGGGTCGGCCCCCTCGACGTGGTGCTGGTGGCGGGCGACGACTCGGGCGATCCGCGCCTGGCCGAATCCGTCGATCGCGCGCTGCGCCGGGGTGCGGAAGTGGTGGTCGCCGCGCCCGACGAGGGTCCGATGCGGGCCGTGGCCGCCGGGCGCGCGACCATGCTGCCGCCGCGGGTGCGGGTGCTCGACCACAATCGGCTGCTGCGGTATCTGGCCGTGGGGATGGCGGTGGTGTCCACCGTCGATCCCCATCGCACCGGGCCGCTGGTGCCCGAATTGAATGCTCTCGCAGACCTGCTCGACGCGGAGGCGCTGCGCGACGGGCCGCAGCACGAGGCCTTCCACAATCCCGCCAAGATGCTGGCCACGCGCATGCAGCAGCGCAAGCGGATCGTGCTGGCCGGGGATTCCCCGGCGGCGGCCGAACTGGCCGCGCACGGGGCCGAGGTGCTGCTGGCCGCGGCCGGGCAGATCGCCACCGCCGCCACCCTCGCGGAAACCGTTGCAGCGCACACGCGCATGGTGGAGGCGGCCGGGGTGGCCGCTCCGGACTTCGATCCGCTGTTCCACGATGAGCAACTCGACGGTCCCGCGCCGGTGCAGCAGGTGCGGGTCTTCGTGCTCAGCGCCGATGCCGATCAGGTGGCTGCGCGCCGACGGCTGGCCCTGTTCGGCGCCGATGCCGGGCTGGTGGACGCCGATCTGGTGAGTGTGGATGCGGCGACGGCCGATTCGCCCGCCGCCTCGGCCGAGCTCGGGGCGGAGGGGCAGGCCGCACCCGCCCGCCGCCGTGGCGGGGAACAGGAACAACTCGCGGTACTCGCGCTGCGGCTGGAAATGGCGGCCGCCTACCTACGACTACTCGGATCCCGCCCGGCCACCGGTCGGGGAGGTTACGACGGGGGGCACTACTAAAGTGCACGAACTCCTTGGTGCGCTGCGTTCCTATGCCTGGGGTTCGCGCACCGCGCTCGCTCAGTTGTGCGGGCGACCGGTTCCCTCCGCCCATCCCGAGGCCGAGCTCTGGTTCGGCGCGCATCCGGCCGATCCCGCCCAGGTCCGGATCAATGGCCACAGCCGCTCGCTGCTCGATGTCGTGAGCGCCGATCCGCAGCACGAACTCGGCGCCGTCGCGGGCGAATTCGGCGGTCGGCTGCCGTTCCTGCTGAAGATCCTGGCCGCGGAGGAACCGCTCTCGCTGCAGGCGCATCCCAGCATCGAACAGGCTCGGGCCGGTTTCGCGCGGGAGAACCACGCGGGCGTGGCCATCGACTCCCCCATGCGCAACTACCGCGACGAGAACCACAAACCGGAGCTCGTCGTCGCCCTGGACCGCTTCGAGGCGCTCGCCGGATTCCGCGATCCGCGCCAGACCGTGCGCCTGCTCCGGGCCCTGGATGTGCCGGAGCTGAACCAGTACGCGGAACTGCTCGCCGCCCAGCCCGATTCGGCCGGGCTGCGCACCCTGTTCACGACCTGGATCGCGCTGCCACAGGCCAATATCAAGGCCCTGCTGCCCAAGGTCCTCGACGGCTGCGTCCGCTACCTCTCCGATCCGGAGACCGGATCCGGCCACGCGGCCAAGGAATTCCTCGCCGAGGTCAAGACCGCCCTCGAACTCGCCGAGGTCTATCCCGGCGATGCGGGCGTGCTGGCCGCGCTGCTGCTCAACCGCATCACCCTCGAACCCGGTGAGGGCCTGTTCCTGGACGCCGGAAATCTGCACGCCTATCTGCGCGGCGTCGGCGTGGAGATCATGGCCAACTCCGACAATGTGCTGCGCGGCGGCCTCACCCCGAAGCACGTGGACGTCCCGGAACTGTTGCGCGTCCTGGACTTCGAGCCGCTCGACCTGCCGATCGTGGAGCCCGAGCCCGCTGACGGCGGCTTCCGCTACGACACACCCGCGCCCGAATTCGCGCTGCGCCGCTACGAATTGGCCCCCGGCGCCGACGCCGTCCCGATCCTGTCCGCGGGCCCGGGAATCGTGCTGTGCACCCAGGGCACCCTCCGCCTGTTCCAGGGCGATGACAAGCTCCTGGTCGAATGCGGCCACGCCGCCTGGATCTCCGCCACCGACGCCGATATCCGGGCCCAGGCCGTCAATGGCCCGGCCCAGCTCTTCTGCGCCGCCGTCGGCGAGGACTGATCCGGTTCAGACCAGGCCGTGTTCATGGGCGAACACGACGATCTGGACTCGGTCGCGCAGGTTCAGCTTCCGCAGAATCGCGCCGACATGGGTTTTCACCGTGGACTCGCTCGCGAAGACGAGCGCCGCGATTTCGAGGTTGGAGTGGCCCTTGGCGACGGCGTCGAACACCTGGCGCTCCTTGTCGGTCAGGTCGGAGTACGCCTCCGGAACCGGTGTGCGCGCCCGGAATCGGCCCTCGAGCAGGGTGGCGAGATCATCGGGGGCCAGTACGGCATTGCCGGTGTGCACGGTCCGGATGGCATCGCAGAGCATGCCGGGTTTGGTGTCCTTGAGCAGGAATCCGCTGGCGCCGTAGCGGATCGCGGTCGCGGCCCGGTCGTCGAGATTGAAGGTGGTCAGGACCAGGACACGCAGCGGCGCGGCGCGGCGGGCGATGCGGTCCGGGGCGAAGAGCTGCCGGGTGGCCTCCACACCATCCATATCCGGCATGCGGATATCCATGAGCACGACATCCGGATCGAGTTCGTCGACCAGGCGCAGGGCCTCCAGACCGTCGGCCGCCTGGCCGACGACCCGCATGCCCGGCTGGGCGTCGATGATGACGGCGACGCCGGTGCGGAAGAGCTCCTGATCGTCGACCAGGAGATCACGAATTTCGTCGGTGCCGGTCACGGAACGAGGGTACGGACAGGGACCCGGGCGGTGACCGTCCAGGTTGACTCGGTGCGGCCGATATCCAGACTGCCGCCGATCGATTCGACGCGGCGGCGCATCCCGTCGAGCCCGCGACCGGAGTGCGCGGTCTCCCCCGCCTGCCCGGGGATGAACTCGTTGGCGGTGTCGATGCGCAGTTCGTCGGCCCAGCGCACGGTGACAGTGATCGGGGCGGTTCGGATGCCGTGCCGCATGGCATTGGTGAGCATTTCCTGCAGGACGCGATAGGCGACGGTGGCGCGCTCGGGGGCCAGCGGCCGGGCGGTCCCGATCTCGTCGAAGGTGATGTCATGGCCGCTGGCTCGCACTCCCTCGACCAGGATGCGCAGTTCCCCCGGACCGACGTCGGACGGTGTCGTCGAGGTGAGCACGCGACGGACGTCCCGGAGGGAGGAGCGGGCCAGATTCGCGATATCGGCCATGGCGCGGTGCAGTGCGGCGGTGTCCGTATCGGCCAGGTACCGGGCTGATTCGGCCTGCGCCAGGATGACCGCGAGCGAGTGGCCGACCACATCATGGACGTCTCGGGCGAGCTGGGCCTGTTCCTCGCGCAATCGTGCGATCTCCCTGGCCTGCATGCTTTCCCTGGTCGCCCGTGCGGCCTCCGCTTCGGCGGCGCGCTGGGACGCCAGGGAATCGGCCGCCCGATCGGCGAAGCGACGCAGCGCCAGCCCGGCCAGCCAGCAGATGCCGAACAGGGCCGTGACGAGAACCGCGCCGTAGCCGCCGACGCTGTCCGATGCCACCGTCAGCACGCCGATCAGCGGAACGGATACGACACCGGCGGCGGCGGTCGCGGTCCCGCCCCAGCGGGCGGTTCCGAAAACCACTGCCGCCAATGCCATCTGGACCAGCAGCGGCGGCGTTCCCGTGGCGATCTGAAAAGCGCCGATCAGCCAGATCAGCACCAGGGCCGCGCCGGGTGCGCGCCGCGTGCAGCCGACCGCGACCGCGGTGGCGACGACGACGGGGATGACCGCGCCGCGGTTGGGAAAGACGTTGTAGTGGATGCTGATCAGCGCCTCGACGCCACCGGCGACGAGCACGAGCAGCGCGGCCGCGATCGCCGCGATCGCGGTGCGCCGGTCGGCGCGGATGACATTCACCTGACCTCCTGGTGCGGCGGGTGGACGCCCGGAGCCCATCGAACCACGGGCCCGGTGCGCGGATGCGGCACGGGAGGCCCGCGACGTGTCGGCGGGCCTTCCTGCGCGGGGATCAGCGCGGCGCGTCCGGCTGTCCGATATCGCGCCGCAGGAGCAGTCCGGCCAGGCTCATGACGCTGTATCGGACGAGCAGTCCGGCCAGGACGACGGTGCCGCCGATGGCCAGCCCGATGAGCCCGAGGACGCCGGGCACCTGACCGGATTCGCCCGCTGCCGAATTCGCGGTGAGGCCGCCGATCAACAGCAGCAGCGACGGGGCGAGGATCAGCGCGCCGAGGGCCCAGACGGCCCGGAACACGTGGATCTGCGCCGGGGTGGCCACCTCGCGCCAGCGCGGACGGATTGCGGTGTTGTCATTGGCGTTCACGAATTCTCCTGTGGTTCGACGATGTACTTCTCCCACTGTCGTTCCGGGACCGGGCCCGCGCCTCCACCTCGAGTACCGATCGGCTGGCCCGAAGTACCGATAAGCTTGCCCGTCGAGCGCGTTCGATCGGACATGGAGGAAATACGGTGTCTGCGAGTGGCGGGAAAAAGGCGATCCTGGCGGCGCTCGGTGCGAATGCCGGTATCGCGACGGCGAAGTTCATCGGCGCGGCCATCACGGGTTCGGCCTCGATGCTCGCCGAGGCGGTGCACTCGGTGGCCGACACCGCCAATCAGGGTCTGCTGCTGCTCGGGCAGCGGCGGGCCGAGCGGGAGGCCGATGAGCTGCATCAGTTCGGCTACGGCCGCAGCCGTTATTTCTACTCGTTCGTGGTCGCGCTGGTGTTGTTCACCCTGGGTTCGATCTACGCGGTCTACGAGGGCATTCACAAGATCCAGCATCCGGAGGATCTGACCTCCCCGATCGTCGCGATCGTCATCCTGGTCATTGCCATCGGTCTGGAGACCTTCAGCTTCCTGACCGCGGTGAAGGAATCGCGCCCCCTCAAGGGTGAGGCGAGCTGGTGGCGCTTCATCCGCAATTCCCGCAGCCCGGAGCTGCCGGTGGTGCTGCTGGAGGACACCGGCGCGCTGGTGGGCCTCGTCCTGGCGCTGTTCGGCGTGGGACTGACCATGATCACCGGCAATGCGGTCTGGGACGGTATCGGCACGCTGTGCATCGGTGTGCTGCTGGGCATTATCGCGATTGTGCTGATCATCGAGATGCACAGCCTGCTCATCGGTGAGGGCGCGACGCCGGGCGAGGATCGCGTCATCCGGGAGAAGCTGGTCGACGGTGAGCGCATCGACCGCGTCATCCACCTCAAGACCCAGTATCTGGGGCCGGAGGAGCTGCTGGTGGCGGCCAAGGTCGCGATCGTGCCCGGACTGGAGATCGCCGAGATCGCGGCGGCCATCGACGCCGCCGAAGCGCGAGTGCGGGAGGCCGTTCCGGCCGCCCGGGTCATGTACCTGGAGCCGGACCTGTACCGGGCGCAGCCCGCGCAGGGCTAGTTGCCCGGCGTGTGCCATCGAATGCGAAGCGACGCCGCCAGTACCGTAGGACCACATGTCCTCAGGTGGTAGCCGAAAGGCGGTGCTGGCGGCGTTCTCCGCGGATGCGGGGATCACGCTGGCCAAATTTATCGGCGCGGCCATAACCGGATCGTCCTCCATGCTGGCCGAAGCCGTGCACTCGCTGGCCGACACCGCCAATCAGGGCCTGTTGCTCATCGGTCGCCGCCGCGCCGAACAGCCCGCGGATCAGTTGCATCCCTTCGGCTATGGCCGCAATCGCTACTTCTACTCCTTCGTCGTCGCCCTGGTCATCTTCGCCATGGGCTCGCTCTACGCCATCGACGAGGGCATCACCAAGATCCGCGATCCGGAGCACCTCACCGATGCGGGCATCGCCATCGCCATCCTGCTCATCGCCATGGCCCTGGAGTCCTACAGTCTCGCCACCGCCCGCAGCGCCTCCGCGCCCTTGAAGGGCCGCACCAGCTGGTGGCGGTTCATCCGCAATACCCGCAATCCCGAACTTCCCGTTGTGCTGCTGGAGGATTCGGGTGCGCTCATCGGCCTGATCCTGGCCTTCCTCGGCGTCGGCCTGACCGCCTGGACCGGCAACCCGATCTGGGACGGTATCGGCACCCTGTCCATCGGCCTGCTGCTCGGCATCATCGCCATCGTCCTCATCGTGGAGATGAAGAGCCTGCTCATCGGTGAGGGCGCGACCCCGGACAAGGACCGCCGCATCCGCGAAAACCTGGTCGACGCAACCCGAATCGACCGCGTCATCCACCTCAAGACCCAATACCTGGCCCCCGACGACCTTTTGGTGGCGGCCAAGGTCGCGATAGTCCCGGGCCTCGGTATCGCGGACGTGGCCGCCGCCATCGACGATGCGGAAGCCCGTGTCCGCCACGCCGTCCCCGCCGCCCGAGACATCTACATCGAACCGGATCTGTACCGCGCCAACGCCTGACGCGCGGTCACCGACCGGTACAGGTGAATCCGATGGCCACCCCGCCTTCCCCAGCACTGTTCGGTGCGACGACCCACACCCAGAATTGCTTGGCGGGCTTCGCGACGGAGCCGCCGACCCGGACCACGGTGCTCTCGCCGGGCCCGAGCAGACCGGAGGACGGCGAGATGGTCACATCCGGCAACACGGCCCGCCGCAGATCCTGTCTGGCATAACTGATGTCGATGTCATGGGCCGTCGCGTGCCACTGGATCGTCCCGGAACTCGGCGTGACCTTGAACTCGGTGTGGATATCGCTACAGGACACCTCGTACCGGCCACTCGTACCGCGCATGGTGACCGATACGATCCCCTCGGGTCCCGCTGCCACAGCCGTGCCCGCGCCGCCAGCGACCAGCCCGATGGCCGTCGCCGCCACAAGAATTCGCCTCATCGCCGCACACCCCGGCCGATCAAAGGAGGGCGCAGAGGACGAGGACCACGAGGACGCCGATGATCACGGCGGCGATCATTTCCGCGTGATCGGAGTCATCGGTCACCTGCGACGGGCGGTAGGGCGCGGGCGGTGGCGCGCTGCTCGGGCGGGTCACCCGGTAGACCGGCGCCACCGGTCGCACCGGTGGCCGCTGCACCGGCCGCACGGGTTGCCGCACCGGCCGCACGGTCTGCCGCGCCGCGTGCCATTTGAGGAACAGCCGGTGCTGCTCCGCGGCGGCGTCGGTCGCTCTGCGGGCGGCATCCGCTGCCTGCTGTGCGGCGTGCCGCGCCGCCTCTCCGGGAAGGGGATAGCTCATCGGGATCTCTCCGTTCAACGAGGAAGGGCCCACGAACGGGGCGTGCTTGCGACGCTACGAAGAACAATCGGAAGGCGAATCGAGCGAAGTGCTCATCCCGTACTCATTCGCTACTCATGAGCGGGGACATCCGGGCGCCGAACTCGACCAGGATGATGTCCGGATCCGGTATCACCCCGGAGCGTTCGAACGCCGGATAGAGACGCTCGGTCAGGAATCGGTCGGCGGCCGCCCGGCCGTCCCACAGCTCGACGACGTAGAGCGCGCCCGCCGCTACGCCCGCGATGTGGACCAGCTGGCCGTCGACCGGAGCGGTGCCGACCGCACCGTCCACCCGGTCGTAGTCGGCGGCGGTGATTCAGGGGATTCTCGAGATCCGGAGGTGGACCCGGGCGGGCGGCGCGGCCGATACCGTCATGCGGCCGTCGAATTCGACGGCGCTGTTGTACGGCTCGGGAATGTTTCCGGTGCGCTCGAAGGCCGGGATGAGGCGGTCGGCGACGAAACGACGGGCGGCGGCGCGGCTGTCCCACACGTCGAGAGTGGTCATGGCGGCATCGTCGAATCCCGCCGCGCTCAGCAGGTTTCCGGCAATGGGCGCGCTGCCGATGCTCACATTGACCGCGTCGTACCGAGCGGGCGTGACCTCCGGGGTGGTGATGATCTGGGCGAAGACGGGGGTGGTGGTCGCACTGTTCATTCGTGCCCCGCTTCGCGGGCGGCCCAGGCTGCGATCTGGCTGCGGTTGGTGTAGCCGAGTTTGGACAGGATGTGCTGGACGTGATTCTGGGCGGTGCGTTCGGCGATGAACAGGGATTTGGCGATCTCGCGGTTGGTGCGACCGGCGGCTATCAGGGTGGCGACCTCCCGTTCCCGGCGCGAAAGGGAGTGTGCGGCTTCGCTTTTCATAATGGCTTCGAGGCGTTCGATCCAGGGCGGCATATCCAGGGCGCGCGCGGTGGGGAGGATGCGCTCGGCGAGGGCGCGGGCGGCGGCGGCATCGCCGTGGCGCGCGGCCAGCAGGGCGCGCTCGGCATCGGCTTCGACGGCGAAGGCGGGAGCGCCGATGGCCGCGCAGATGCGGGCGGCGGCCGCGAGGTCGGCTTCGGCTGTTTCCCGATCCGCAAGGGCGGCAGCGCATTTGCCGAGCAGGAGTTCGATCTGTCCGAGATAGGTCGAGGTGCCCGCGCCACTGACGACGTGATGGCCGCGCCATGCGGAGAGCCGGTCGCGGAAGTACTCGATATCGTCCACCGCGTTCAGGGCGACCGCGAGGTGCGTGCCGAGGGCGAGCGCGTCGAGCACGAAATACGGTGGGACGGTCCAGTTCCCGGGTGCGCCCGCGCGGCGGTACAGCTGTTCCGCCTACGCGGTCCGACCGAGACCGAGCAGCATGAAGGCGGGGCCGATCCAGCCGAACAACTCGTTGCGAATATCGCCGAGGCGGGACGGCGGTAATCGGTGCTCGGGGGATTCGGTGTAGCCGTGATGGTGGCCGACCGCGGTGAGCAGTGATGCGTGGGTGCCGAAGGCGGCGGGGTGCTCCAGCGGGGACAACAGCGCGAAACCCGCACCGCTGAGGCGTAATGCGGTGCCGAATTCGCCGCGCGCCTGGGCGCAGGCGGCCTGCGCCACGAGCAGATGCCAGCGCGCCATCGGCCCGCCCACCCGGTCGACGCACCAGGCCAGGGCGGCGACGGCGCGCTCGGCCTCGTCGAGTCTGCCGCGTTGCCAGTGCACGTCGGCCGCCCACAGCCAGCCGAGCATCTCCACCGCGGGCCGCCGCGCATCGCGGCCCACCCCGATCATGCGGGTCGCGAGGGTCTCCCGTTCGGTGACGTACTCCGTTCCGCTGCACGCGAGTTGGCGGGAGGCCAGGGCCGCGGCGAAGGCGTCCCGGTCGCCCGAAAAGAAGGCATGCCGCAGGGCGGCGGACGAGATCTCCCGGACATCCTCGTACTCGCCCAGATAGAGCAGGGTTTCGGCCTTTCGGGCCAGCACCCGTGCGCACAGCGCCGACTGCGCTTCGGTCAGCTGGGCCAGGGCGTCGTCGCAGCGGTCGCGCAGTTCCCGATCCCAGCCGCGTTCACCGATGGGCTCGACCACCAGGGCGGCCTCGGCAAGGAGTTCCGCGTCACCGAGTCGGCGGGCGGCGGCGAAGGCCTCCGCGCACGCCGTGCCCGCCGCCTCCAGCCTGCCGCAGCGCACGGCCGCCGCGGCCTTGGCGAGCAGTAATCGCACCCGATCCGCGGCATCGGCCACGGGCGTGTGGCCCAGCGCCTGCCCGTACAGGCGATCCGCCTCCTCGTAGGCGAGCCTGGCCGCGGCGTGATCAGCGGCCCGCCGCGCCCAGCGCGCCGCGCGGTCCCGGTCCCCGGCAATGGCGGCTTCGCCCGCGTGCCTTGCCAATTCGGCCAGATGCGCGTCCAGCTCACCGGCGCACAGTTCCTCGATCGCCGCCACGGCGCGGTCGTGCAGCAGCACGCGCCTGTGCATCGGCAGCGCCGACGCGAGCGCGGCGCGCACAATGCCGTGGCTGAAGGTCACCCGGTCCGCAGAGCGGCCCGGCGTCAGCAAGGCCGCGCGAATCGCCTCGTCGGCCAGGGGCAGGCACTCCATCATCGGGCGCTCCACCAGCCGGGCGGCAACGGCGAGCGAGACTTCCTCACCGAGCAATGCGGCCGCCGACAGCAATTCCCGCGTCCCGGGCGGCAGTCCGTCCACCCGGGTACGCACGACATCGACCAGCCGCGGCGGCAGCGCGGGCACTCCGGCATCAGGATCGGACCACACCGATCGGCCGAGCTCGCGAATATAGAAGGGATTGCCGCCTGTCAGCGCACGCACCGTCCGCGCGAGCTGCGCGTCGACCTCCCGATCCGCGACGACCGCGAGATAACTGTTCGTCTCCTCGACCGAAAAGCTCGGCACCGTCAGACTTTCGACTACCGCCTCGGACATCAACCGGGGTTTCACCGCTCGCCATCCGGGTGTTTCGTCATGCTGCCGTTCGGCGGCGCAGAGCAGTAATCGCCTGCCGCGCAACGACCGCACCACATGCAGCAGCGCGACCAGCGACGGTTCGTCGGCCCACTGGATATCGTCGACCACCAGCAGCCCGCCGGTGGCATCGGTGGCCTCGGCCAGCCGGTCGACTATGCGCTCGAACAGTGTCGCCCGGTCGGCGGGTCCGTCACCCGCGGTCGCGCCGAGAACCTGGCGCCACAGCCAATAGGGCGGGGCATCGGACAATTCCAGCGAGCGCGCCCACAGCACCGGCACACCCCGCCGCTCCGCATCCCGCGCCAACTCGGTCAGCAGCCGCGTCTTGCCGATGCCCGCCTCGCCCGAGCAGACCACCATGTGCGGCCGACCACCGATCGCCCCGCTCAATGCCTTCCGCAGCGCGGCGAGCTCAGTGGCCCGCCCGACCAGCACGGACTCGCCCGAATGCATGACGCCAGCCTAGGCACAACCGCCTGCCTCCGCTGCCCGATCGCCCCTCCCGTTCCGCACACCGCCCGGCCTTCCGTGCGGCCGCCGCCTTGTCGGACGAGACATCCCGCTGCGGCGGCGATTCGCCTGACGATCGCATGCACTCGCAGCACAAGCGGCCCGGTGCCCATGGCCGCGCACGCGTCACGCGCGTCAGTAGATCGCGCGGAGCAGGTCGAGCAGATCGGTGCGGTTGCCGAATTCGTGGCGGAGGGCGTGGCGGGCGGCGTAGAGGCCGTTCATGCCGTGGACGCCGGGGCCCGGGGAGGTGGCGGAGGAGCAGAGGTAGACGCCCGGCAGCGGGGTGCGGTAAGGGTTCCAGCGCGGGACGGGGCGGAATACCGTCTGGCGGAAGGTCATTGCGCCCGCGGAGATATCGCCGCCGATGTAGTTGGGGTTGTGGGCGGGCATGGTGGCGGCGGTGCGGACGTGGGTGGCGAGGATGAGGTCGCGGAAGCCGGGGGCGAAGCGTTCGACCTGGGCGGTGATCGCTTCGGTCAGGTCCCGGGTGGAGCCGTTGGGGACGTGGGCGTAGGTATAGAAGGTGTGCTTGCCCGCGGGGGCGCGGGTGGGGTCCACCACGCCGGGCTGGATGGCCAGCACGAACGGGCGCTCGGCGTGTTTGCCTGCGGCCACGGCCTTTTCGGCGGCCACGGCTTCGGCGCGGGTGCCGACCAGGTGCAGGGTGCCCGCGCGGTCGCAGCCGAGTGCGCGCCAGGGCACCGGGCCGGACAGGGCGAAGTCGACCTTGCAGGCCGCGCCGCCGTAACGGAATGCGCCGAGTTGTCCGGCATAGCCGGACGGCAGGCGATCGGCGGCGATGCGCTGGAATTCAGCGGGGGCCAGATCCAGCAGAACCGTTCGGACATCGTCGAATTCGTCGATGGAGTCGACCCGGTGGCCGGTCATGATCTTGCCGCCGTGGCGGCGCAGGTCGGTGGCGAGAGCATCGATGATGGCCTGGCTGCCGCCGCGCGGAACGGGCCAGCCGCGCACGTGCGCGAGGGTCCCGAGGAGCATGGCGACGCCCGCGCCCGGGATGCCGCGCGGCGGGCGAATGGCGTGCGCGGCGACGCCGGTCAGTAGCGCGGGCGCGATGTCCTCGCGAAAACGCAGGTTCCACAAGGGAGTCGACTGCTCGACCAGGCGACGGGCGAAACGCACGCCGGTGGCGATATCGAGGGGCGGGTGGCGCAGGTCGGACATGCCGAGGCCGACCACGCTCTCCCACTCGCGGGCCAGTGGTCCGAACAATCCGCGCCAGGCCCCGCCGTCGCGGCCAAGACCGTCCACGGTGTGGTCGAGATCGCGCCAGGCCAGCCCGGCGTGCCCGTCGTCGAGGGGATGCGCGTAGGACACCTGCGGCGCAAGCAGTTCGCCCCCGTGCAGTCCGAGGTCGAAGGCCCGGAAGAACGGCGACGCCACCGCCATGGGGTGCGCGCCCGCGCACAGGTCGTGCCGGAAGCCGGGCAGCGTGATCTCGGCGGTGCGGCAGCCGCCGCCAAGGGCGTCGGCGGCCTCGTAGACCTCGACCTCGAGCCCGGCGCGCGCCAGGATCACCGCCGCCGCAAGCCCGTTGGGCCCCGACCCGACCACGACCGCATCAACCATGATCACAGCCTAGGCCGGATCGGCGGCCGACCGGCCCGACCGTGACGAACCACGCGCCGAGCAGTTCGGCTCAGCCGCGGCCGGTCCACTCCGCGAGCAGAATATCCAGGCGCTGGGCACGAAAGTCCGGCCGCAACCGGCCACCTCGATCCAGGGTGGCGAGGCCGTGCAGGGCGCTCCACGCTACCTCGGTGAAGGTCTCCACATCATGGGGCGGTGCGAAGGGCGCGAAGGTCTGCAGCAGTTCGAAGAAGGCGTCCTTCAACTGCTGCGGCGCCTCCGGCCCGAACTTCAGATCGGTGCGGAGCATGAACATGGCGTCGTAGAGCGCCGCGCTGTCGCGGGCGAACGCCAGGTACCCCTCGGAGACGGCGCGTACCGCCGCTTCGGGGCTGTCCGCCTCCTCCCGCAGTTGCCTGGTCACGGCGGCCAGTTCGGCGGCGCCTTCCAGGGCGACCGCGGAGACGATGGCATCCTTGCCCGCGAAGTGGCTGTAGAGCACGGGCTGGCTGTACTCGATGCGATCGGCCAGGCGGCGGACCGTCACCGCGTCCCAGCCCTGGGGCTCGGCGAGTTCGCGGGCCGTGTCGATGATGCGCTGGTGGCGGTCGGCGCGTTCGCGTTCCTTACGGTTCTGGATCGGGTTCACACCGATACTTTAGCACCGCTAGACAATCTACCCGTGCATGAGTTAGCGTTGCTTCATCAGTTAGCAGCGCTAGATTTTGGAGCACAGTCTCATGAACCTCTCCCGAATCGCCACCGTCTTCTCCCTCATCGGCGCGGCCTTCATCCTCTACATCGGCATCAGCTACCTGCTCGCTCCGCAGTCCATCGCCCCCGATTTCGGGCTGCCCGCCAGGCCGAGCGGCGAGGCCGAAGCCTTCATGAACCTGAAGGGCGTGCGCGACACCGTCTCCGGCCTGCTCATCCTTTCCCTGCTGGCCGCGCGACAGCGGTTCGCGCTGGGCATCATGACGCTGGTTCTCGCCCTGGTCCCGATCGGCGACATGCTGACCGTGCTGCGCTGGGACGGCTCCACCGCGGCTGCCTTCGGCATCCACGGACTGACCGCGGTGTTCGTCGCCGTGACCGGCCTGCTCCTGGTGCGCGAAGGCCGCGCTGCCACAGCGGGATCCACCGCCCCACCGCATCCGTGACCCCCGTCACAGCGCGATGAGTTCCGGCGGGGTCGGCCGTCTCCAGTTCGACACCACACGGACCAAGGAGATCCCCATGGCGACCGCCAAGCCGCACGGCCCCGCTTCCTACTTCCCCTCCATCGAGGCCAAGTACGGCCGGACCATCGACGAGTGGTTCGCCGTGCTCCGGGAGACCGGCGTGACCGGCCACAAGGATCTGGTCAACCTGCTCAAGACCGACCACGGCTTGGGGCACGGCCACGCCACGGCCCTGGTGCAGTACCACCTGAACCCGGAGAAGTGGGCTTCCTGATCTAGAATCACTGATCTGCACGTGGCTTTACCAGCACTTTCTCGCACGGCGTGACAACGAGTTACCCGAATCGACGAAAGGGAAAGGCCCGCAATGTCAGTGCGAAAATCCGCAGCCGCCGCCCTCGCCCTGGGCGCGCTGTTCGCCCCCGCGATCATTGCCGCCGGACCGGCGCAGGCCGCGCCGATCCAAGGATCCTGCTCAGGTGGTCAACTCAATATGAACACCAGCCCCATCAGTATGAATGCGGGGCCGATCACCGCACAGGTCGATGGACAGCTGACCGGTTGCACTGGAACACCCGGTCAAACCGCCAAGTTCGTCGGAGATTTCCAGGGCGACGGCAGTTGCTTCGATGTGAACGGCAACTTCAACGGCCAGCTCATCTGGGGCAATGGTCAAACCCACAGCGTTTCCGGCCCGTACCACGTGGCGGGCGGCCCGACCCCGCCGTCCTCGACCAAGACTGTGCCCATCGCGGATGGCGGAGCCGTGACCATCACCCAGGCCGGACCCGATTCCGGCGCGGTGTTCGGCCCGTGCATGGAGGGCACCGCTCGCCAGCTGAATGTCCCGGTGCTCGCCGCCTCGTTCGGCTAGCCCGACCGTCGAAACGCAATCGGCCGCTCGCAGTGCGAGCGGCCGATTGCATTGTGCGGCAGCTGTTCTATACGTCGGTGGAGAAGCGGATGCCGCCGTCCGGGATATTCACTCCCGGCCACACCCGTGCACCGCGTAGTAGTTCGCAACGCGCCCCGACCTCCGCGCCGTCACCGATCACGGCATCGCGCACCAGGGCGCGCGGGCCGATCTTGGCACCGAAGCCGATGATCGAACGTTCCACGGTCGCACCGGCTTCCACCACCGCACCGTCGAAGAGGATCGCGCCGTCGAGCCGCGCTCCCGCGCCGACCTCGGCGCCGCGGCCGACCACGGTGCCCCCGATGAGCAGCGCGCCCGGGGCGACACCGGCGCCATTGTGCACCAGCGATTCACCCCGCTGACCCGGCAGCGCGGGCGAGGGGGCGATACCGCGCACCAGATCCGCGGAGCCGCGCACGAAATCCTCCGGGGTGCCCATATCGCGCCAGTAGGAGGTGTCGACATGGCCCTGGATGTGCGCGCCCTCGGTCAGCAGCGCCGGGAAGACCTCCCGCTCCACCGACACCGGACGGCCCGCCGGAATCTTCTCGATGTATTCGCGGCGGAAGACGTAGCAACCCGCATTGATCTGATCGGTCGGCGGATCCTGGGTCTTCTCCAGGAACGCGGTGACCTTGCCGGTCTCGTCGGTGGGCACGCAGCCGAAGGCGCGCGGATCGCTCACCCGCACCAGGTGCAGGGTGACATCGGCATTGGAGGTGTGGTGGGTCTCCAGCACCGCGCCCAGATCGGTGCCGCCGAGCACATCGCCGTTGAACACCATGACGGTGTCGGCGCGCAGCTTGGGCAGCACATTGCGAATGCCCCCGCCGGTGCCCAGCGGCTGGTTCTCGAAGACGTAGTCGATCTCGAGACCGAGTTCGGAGCCGTCGCCGAAGTGGTCCTCGAACACCTCCGCCTTGTAGGAGGTGCCCAGGACGACGTGTCCGATACCGGCGTCGGCTATGCGCGCCAGCAGATGCTGCAGGAACGGCAGTCCGGCCGTGGGCAGCATCGGCTTGGGGGCGGACAGGGTCAGCGGACGCAGGCGGGTGCCCTGGCCCCCGACCAGGATGACCGCATCCGTCGACCCGGCATCATTGCCGTTGTTCGCCATCTTCTCCCCTGCTGTCAGGTGGTCAGGAATTGCCGCGCGCGGCGTCGCGTTCGCGCAGCGCAGATCGAACCGCAAGCTTGCAGCGGATCGCAAGTCCAGCCTTCAGCGCGACCCGCAGCGGAGCCTGCCACCAGTGCGGATGCCGGTCGGCCTGGAAACGGTAGGCGCTGGCGTGATGCGCCGGGAGCATGGTTTCCGGGTGGCGACCCGCGGCGTGCCCTTTGGCGTGCGTGACCTCCGCGGACGGCACGAAAACATTGTGCCAGCCCGCCTTGCCCATGCGGTCGCCGAAGTCCACATCTTCCATGTACATGAAGTAACGGGAGTCGAAGCCGTCGATGGAATCGAAGGCGGCGCGCCGCACCAGCAGACACGAGCCGGACAGCCAGCCCACGGTGCGCTCGGAGATCTGCTCGTTCTCCTGGCGGTAGCGCCGCGTCCAGGGGTTGCCGGGCCAGACGGTGCCGAGGATGGCGTGGCCCGCGCCGTCGAGCAGGCCGGGCACCGAGCGGGCGGACGGGTAGACGCTGCCGTCCGGCTCCAGCACCATGGGGCCCAGGGCCCCGGCGCGCGGCCAGCGGCGGGCGGCGGCGAGCAGCTCGTCGAGCGAATCGGTGCCCCAGCGGATATCCGGGTTGGAGATGACGATGAACTCGATATCCGGATCGATCTCGGCGACCGCCCGGTTGATGGCCCCGCCGTAGCCGATATTGCCGCCGGTGTTCAGCAGCCGCACGTGTGCGTTGGCCTCGGCGACCAGTTCCGGCACGCCGTCGGTGGAACCATTGTCGGCCAGGATGACCTGCGGCTTCTCGCTGGTTGCGGTGGCTAGCGTGCTGATGAAGTGTTCCAGGTGCTCACCGGGCGAGTAGGTCACCGTGACGACGGCGATAGTCGGCCGTCCAGCAGAATCCGAGGGGCTCACGGACGCCCAGCCTAGTCGGAGATGGCGTGCAGTGCGTCGTTCAAGGCCTCGTGCCAGTCCCGCAGCGGGGTGAGCCCGGCGGCGGCCCAGGATCGGCCGGACAGCACCGAATACGCCGGGCGCGGCGCCGGTCTGGGGAAATCCGCGGTGCCGCAAGGATGTACGCGGTCCGGATCGGCCCCGAGGCCCGCGAAGACGGCCCGGGCAAAATCGAACCAACTGGCCTGTCCAGCATTGGTGGCGTGCAGAATTCGCGGAATCTCCGCATGCTCACCCGGTTCCAGCAACCGCTGCGCAAGCTCGATCAGACCGGCCGCGAGATCCGGTGCGTAGGTGGGCGTTCCGATTTGATCGTCGACCACGGTGATCGTCTCGCGCTCACGTTCCAGCCGCCGCATGGTGGCGACGAAGTCACTCCCCTGCCCGGTGTAGACCCAGGCTGTTCGGACAATGCGCGAATCGGGCGAAAGCTCCAGTACCGCCTGCTCTCCGGCCAGTTTCGAGCGGCCGTACACAGTGGACGGACCGGTCGGATCGGTGGGCTCGTAGGGCCGGTCCGATGTGCCAGGGAACACGTAATCGGTGGAGATGTGGATGAGCCGCGCACCCGCCTCGGCACACGCCGACGCCAGCACCGCCGGGCCGGTGGCATTGCCCGCGAACGCCGCGTCCACCTCTGATTCGGCCAGGTCGACAGCGGTATGGGCGGCGCAGTTGAGCACCACGTCCCCGGGCCGGACCACCGCGCGCACCGAGGCGGCGTCGACAATGTCGAGGTCGTCGCGGCCGTATCCGCGCGCGCCGGGCGCGAGCCGCAGCAGGGCGCGGCCCAGTTGCCCGCGCGCGCCCGTCACCACGAGCCGCGCGGTGATCGGTGTCACGGAGGCGGAATTCACGGCGGTCAGTCTGGCATGTCCGGACGCTACCGCGCACCTCCGGCCCACCTGCGGGAATGCCGTGCGCGGCCAGCCGCCCGCGCGGGCCGGGCACGACTCACGGAGCGCGGGCTACACCGACATGAACGACCGTCCGTCTAGCCTGCCCTAAGGGGCATTCCATCGGCACCACCTCGATCGCGGGGTGCGGTCGTCCGCATACGGGAAAGGATCAGGGGTTGCCGGACAGCACAATGGCATCCGCGCCGCTACCGTCGCGCCGCCCGGCCGGATCGCGGACGCGCGGGCTCCGCATGACGCCGCTGCGGGCACTCTCGGCGGCGGCCGCGGTGCTGGTGCTGGTGGCCACCGGGTTCGGCTGGCACAGCGTGGATCAGCTGGTGTCGAGCATCAACCGGATCGGCAATCTGGGCCTGGGCGGGGGCAAGGACGGCGCGGTCGACATTCTCATGGTGGGCATCGACAGCCGCACCGACGCGCACAGCAATCCGCTCACCGACGACGAGCGCGCCATGCTGCACGCGGGCGACGAGGTCGGGCTCAATACCGACACCATCGTGCTCATCCGGGTGCCCAACAACGGCGAATCCGCGACGGCCATCTCGATTCCGCGCGATTCGTACGTCGATATCCCGGGCCTCGGCATGGGCAAGATCAACTCCGCGTACGGCACCACCAAACTGAACGAGCAGCAGAAGCTCCTCGACAAGGGCGTCGATCCCGCCGAGGCCGATCAGAAGTCCACCCTCGCCGGGCGGCAGGCGCTCATCAAATCGGTCGCCACCCTCACCGGCCTGACCGTCGATCACTACGCCGAGGTCGGGCTGCTCGGTTTCGTCCTGCTCACCGATGCCGTGGGCGGCGTCGAGGTGTGCCTGAACAATGCGGTCTACGAGCCCATGTCGGGCGCGGACTTCCCGGCCGGGCGGCAAAGGCTGGACGGCGCACAGGCTTTGAGCTTCGTCCGGCAGCGACACGAGCTGCCGCGCGGCGATCTGGACCGGATCGTGCGCCAGCAGGTGTACATGGCGCAGCTGGTGCACCAGGTGCTCAGCGCCAAGACGCTCACCAATCCGGGGCGGTTGCAGGAGCTCAGCACCGCGGTGGGCCGCACGGTGGTGCTCGACGACGACTGGGATGTGCTGGCCTTCCTGCAGCAGTTGCAGGACCTGTCCGGCGGGCAGGTGAAGTTCGAGACCATTCCGGTCAAGGATCTCAACGGCTGGACCGATGACGGCGAATCGGTGGTGCGGGTCGATCCCGTCGCCGTGCAGAAGTACGTCGCGAAAATGGTCGGCGAGGACAAGGACTCCTACGCCGAAACCGGCGGCGTCGATCCCTCGACCGTCACCGCCGATGTGTACAACGCCAGCGGACTCGGCGGACTGGCCGGGCAGGCGGCGCAGGCCCTGGCCGCCAAGGGTTTCCGCACCGGCACCGTGGACAACTGGATCGGCGGGCCGATCCAGAGCAGCCGGGTGCTGGCCGCCAGCGCGGGCGATCCGAAGGCGCGGGCGGTGGCGCAGGCCCTGGGCGGCCTGCCGGTGATCTCCGAGGCCGGGCTGGCGCAGGGGGCGGTCCGGGTGGTGCTGGCAAGTGACTACTCTGGTCCGGGTTCGGCGACGGCGAGCGGTGAGACGGGCATGTTCACCAGCTCGTCCACCATGACGCCGGTACCCCCGGCTCCACCTATAGATGCAGGGCAGAACGGACCCAAATGCGTGAACTGAACGAGACCCTCACCGAAGCGGTGCTCGACCCCATCCTAGCCCGCGATCCGGCGGGCCCGCGCATCACCTATTACGACGACGCCACCGGTGCGCGCATCGAACTGTCCGCGCTCACGCTGGCCAGCTGGGCGGCCAAGACCGCCAATATGATCGGCGACGAATTCGGGCTGTCCTCGGGCAGCCGGGTGGCCGTGCTGCTGCCCGCGCACTGGCAGACCGCGGCCGTCCTGCTGGGCTGCTGGTGGGCCGGTGTGGAGGTGGTGCTGCACGCCGATCAGGACGCCGAACTGGCGCTGGTCACCGCGGACCGCATCGACGAGGCCGGGGATATTCCGGAGATCGCGGCGCTGTCGCTGGATCCCATGGGCATGCCGGTTCGCGATCTGCCGATTGGAATCACCGATTACGCTACCTCGGTGCGCGTGCACGGCGATCAGTTCCGGCCCGGCGGCATCGGCTGCGCGCTGGACGGCATGTCGGTCTCGGAAGCGCTGGAAGCGGCACGGAAATCGGCCGCTCGGCAGGGGTTCACCGCCGGTGATCGGGTGCTGTCGACGACATCCTGGGACACCCCGGCCGAACTGATCGACGGTTTCATCGCGGTACTCGCGGCGGGCGCGTCATTGGTGCAGGTCAGCAACCCGGACACGGCCGCGCAGGAGCGCCGTGTCGCCTCGGAGCGGGTGACCGCACAGCGTTCTTGAGAGGATCGCACAGCGTACCCGAGTCCTACCCCGGTAGGAGCGTTCGTTCCCTCCTCGGGATGTTTTCCACCCCACTGGATTTCCGTACCGTGGAGACCATCCGACGACGAGGGAGTCAGCGATGGTCAGCCCGCGCTACTGGGTCCGATGGTTCTCCGAACAAGGCATAGCGCGCTACGGCATGCGGCTACAGGCCCGCCGCGGTGATGCCTTCGCGCGACTGCACGCCAGCGCCGCCGGACTGCACGACCCGTACCCGATCATCGAGGGCGTGCGCGCCCAGGGCCGGATGGTGCGCTCCCCGCTGAGCTGGATGACCGCCGACTACGAACTGTCGCGGGCCATGCTGCGCGACAACCGCTTCGGCGTCTTCGCCATCGAGGCGGTGGCGGTGCCCGGACCGCTGCGCCGGTTCATTCGCTCCGCGCCCATGCCCGCCAATCCGGTGGAGCCGCCGTCCATGCTCATGACCGATCCGCCGGAGCACACCCGGCTGCGCAAATCGGTCTCGGCGGCCTTCACGCCGCGCGCCATCGGCCGATTACGCGATCGGGTGGAATCGGTGACCGCCGAGTTGCTCGACGCGCTGCCCGACAATGGCGCCGCCGATCTGGTCGGCGCCTACGCCGCCCAGGTGCCGATCGCCATCATCGCCGACATGCTGGGCTTCCCGGCCGCCAAGCGCGGGGAGTTCCTGGCGTGGGGGGATGCCATGAGCCCGCTGCTGGATCTGGGCATCTCCTGGCGCACCTGGCGGGATGCGCTGGTCTCCATGCAGACCATGGACAACTACTTGGACGAGCACATTGCCCGATTGCGCCGGGAGCCGGGCGAGGACATCCTGTCCAGCCTGGTCGCGGCGGGCGATCTCACCGATCCGGAATTGAAGGCCACCGCGAGCCTGCTCATGGGCGCGGGGTTCGAGACCACCGTCAACCTCATCGGCAATGGTGTGGTGCAACTGCTTTCGCATCCCGAGCAACTGGCTCGGCTGCGGGAGGAACCCGAATTGTGTTCGCAGGCAGTGGAAGAGGTGCTGCGCTTAGACGCGCACGTACAGACCACCGGACGGGTCGTCCTGTCCGACAACGAGTTCGGCGGTGTGCGCTTGCGCCGGGGCAGCACGGTCGTGGTGTCACTGGCCGGGGCCAATCGCGATCCGAACGTCTTCGAGGATCCGAACCACTTCGACATCACCCGCGCGAACGCCAAGGATCACCTGTCGTTCTCGAGCGGTATCCACGTCTGTCTCGGCGCGAGCCTGGCCCGGATGGAGGCCGCCTACGCGCTGCGCGCGCTGTTCGACCGCTTCCCCGACCTGGCGCTGGCGGGCACGCCGCGACGTCGGCCGCTGTTCACCCTGCACGGGTATTCGCATATGCCCGCGAGGCTGGGCCGTCGCGCCGCGGCCACGGTCTGAGCGAGCGATCATGAAGCCGCGGTACTGGTTCCGATGGGGGCTCGAACACGGGGCGGTGCGGGCGCTGCTGCGCTGGCAGGCCCGCCGGGGTGATTCCTTCGCGCTGCTCATGGGCAGCGCCGACGGTATCCGCGATCCGTATCCGCACCTGGAGGCGCTGTGTGCGCGGGGGCGGCTGGTGCCCACCCCGTTCACCTGGGTGACCACCGATTACGAGCTGTGCCGGGCCATCCTGCGCGACAACCGGTTCGGGGCGTTCACCATGGACCGGCTGCCCGCGCCCGCGACGCTCCTCGAGGTGGCGCGGTCGGCGACGCTGCCCGCCAGTCCGGTAGAGCCGCCCGCCATGCTCATGATCGATCCGCCGGAGCACACGCGGCTGCGCAAATCGGTGTCGGCGGCCTTCACGCCGCGCGCCATCGGGCGATTGCGCGACCGGGTGGTGTCGGTGACCGCAGAGCTGCTGGACGCCCTGCCCGACAATGGTTCCGCCGATCTGGTCCCGGACTTCGCCGCCCAGGTGCCCATCGCCACCATCTCGCGCATGCTCGGCTTCCCCGAGCAGGACCGCGAGATCTTCCTGGGCTGGGGCGAACAGGTCACGCCGCTACTGGATTTCGGCGTCTCCTGGCGCACCTGGCGGGGTGCGGCCGCGGCCATCGCCGCGGCGGACACCTATCTCGATCGGCACATTGCCGAGTTGCGGCGCACACCCGGCGAGGACATCCTGTCCAGTCTGGTCACCGCCGGTGACCTGGACGACGGCGAACTGAAGGCGACCTCGACGCTGCTCATGGGCGCGGGCTTCAAGACCACCGTCAACCTCATCGGCAATGGTGTGGTGCAACTGCTTTCACATCCCGAGCAGCTGGCGCTGCTGCGGGCGGAGCCGGAGCTGTGGCCGCAGGCCGTGGAGGAGATCCTGCGCTTCGATCCGCCGGTGCAGTCCACCGCCCGGGTGGCGCTGTGCGATGTGGAGCTGGATGGCGTCACCCTGCGCGCGGGCAGTGCGGTGGCGCTGACGCTGGCCGGGGCCAATCGGGATCCGAAGATGTTCGAGGAGCCCAACCGGTTCGATATCACCCGGCCAAATGCCAGGGAGCACCTGGCGTTCTCGAGCGGTATCCACAGCTGTCTGGGCGCGAGCCTGGCGCGCATGGAGGGCGCGCACGCGCTGCGGTCGCTGTTCGAACGCTTTCCGGGACTGGAACTCTCGGGCACGCCGCAGCGACGGCCGCTGCACAACCTGCACGGGTACGCCCGTATGCCCGTACGGCTGGGTCACCGCGCGCCCGCCGCGGCGTGACGGGCGCTAGTAGAAGCCGACGACCTCGCCGCCCCAGACCGAATTGCGGTCGTGGTCCGGATCGGCCAGGACCCGGTCGACGGCATCGACGACCAGGGTGTTGCGGGTGCTCGCCTGATAGGGCGGCCAGTGCTTGGAGCCGTCCAGGGCGGCGGGCACCCCGTGCTCGGCGAAGGCCAGCCAGCGGCGCATCATGCGGCCCGAAATCTCCTGTGCCGCTTTGCGTCCGACCAGCCAGAAGGACGGGTCGTAGTCGAAGGAGCCGAAATTGCCGAAGATGTACGGCAATTCGGTGGCGTGACCGGCGCCGACGCGGGCCGCCTTCAACATGGGGGTGGCATGGTCGAAGCGATACATCCAGGTCGGCGAATGCGCGGAGTGCGCGTTCGCGACCCAGTGCGCGGGCATTCGGAAGGCGGCATCGGTGGACATGATCATAGCGCTGCGCGGATTGCTCAGATCACCGTAGGCGGAGGCGATTTCGGCAATACGCTCCGGTGACATGCCGGGATGCTCGGCCGCCACCCCGCGCAGCATGGCGTTCACCGCGTCCGGGGTGACCGGCATGATGGGCGAGCGGAACACCCGGAACAGCGAGGCCTCGTCCTTGTTGGTGCCGATGATCAACGGCACGCGATGCGAACGCCCCTCCTGGAAGCGCTCGCTCGGATAGGCGGGCAGCAGCTCGCCGTCCACCACCGGCGCGGCGGCCAGGCGGCCCGGCTCGCGGGTGGGCACCTCGTCGAGCAGGATGCCCGCGCCGGTGATCAGCCGCTCGATCGGCATATCGAGGAGCTCTCCGGCATGCTCGGCGCCCAGTTCCAGGATCTCCAGGAAGCGCTTGGCCACGCCCGCGGCATAGCCCGGGCCGAATACCGTGGTGGCGGGCGGGGATTGGGCGATGGCCCGGTGGAACAGCCCGGCCGCCCGGGGCGCGGTGAGCAGGGCGGTGACGCAGCCCGCGCCGGAGGATTCGCCGAAGACGGTCACATTGCCCGGATCGCCGCCGAAGGCCGCGATATTGTCGCGCACCCACTCCAGGGCGGCGAGCTGATCGTGCAGGCCCAGATTGGGGACGAACTCCGGTCCCAGCGAGGACAGATCGAGGAAGCCGAGCGCGCCCAGCCGGTAGTTCACCCCGACCACGATGACGCCGCCGGTCTCGGCCAACCGGCGGCCGTCGTAGATGGCCTGCGCGGCGGTGCCCAGGCAGAACGCGCCGCCGTGGATCCACACCATGACCGGACGCGGCTCCGCGGCGGGTTCGGCAGGAGCCCAGACATTCAGCCAGAGACAGTCCTCGCCCATGCGCAGCCCGGAATCCACCGGGACGAATCCGGCGCTCTGCGGCGCCACCTCGCCGAACTCCGCGCAGTCGCGCACACCCTCCCAGGACGGCGGTGGCTGCGGCAGCCGGAAGCGGTTCGCGCCGCCCGCGTCGGCGGCATAGGGAATGCCCCGCCACACCGCGACCGGACCCTGTCTACGGCCTCTCACCTCGCCGGATCCGGTTCGTGCCACCGGATCGGTGTCCTCCTGGGACATCGTGTCGAAGAACCGAGTGCTCATATCGGACAGACCTTGACTTCCTCGTACTCCGTAATTGACCTCCTCCCTACCCGAGGGCGGGGATTCCAATCCGCTACACGGATTGGAGCGGTAATACCTCACGGTTTTCCCGCTGGTTCCTGCTTCACAAACCGCCCAATGGCGAGGTCTCCACAGGCTGTGACCGCCAGCCCGGCGGCCAGTATGTTCTTAGCAGCGTTGACGTCCGCATTCTCGCTGTGTCCGCAACTGGTGCACCGGAACCGCGCTTGGCTCTCACGCGACCGTGGGTCCACGCTGCGGCAGCTAGAACACGTTTGCGACGTGTACGCTGCCGACACCTTCACAACCTCCGTACCAGTCAGACGGGCGACGCTGCGCAGAGCGAGCTCGAACAGATGCCAACCTTTGTCCAGAATGGCACGATTCAATCCTGATTTCTGTGCGACATTCCTACCCGGTTCGTTGATGGTTCCCCGCGCCGAAGCCGTCATATCCCGGGTTCGCAGGGCTTCCAGCACAACAAGAGCGTTCGCGGTAGCGATCCGGTTGGCTGTCCATGCAGTGAAGTCCTTTCGCCTGTCGCGTTCTCGCAGCTTCAACTCATGCAACGCCGCACGGGTCTTCCGACGATTCGCCGAACACTTCGGTTGCCGGGCGAGTTTCTGCTGAAGCCGTCGCCGCCGGATTCGTTCTCCATCGGAAGTGAACGCACGGTTCCGGGTCCGACCGTCCGAACACGCAACCGCGACTATCACGCCTCGGTCCACGCCGACCGCTGTATTCGGCCGGGCGTGCTGCTCGGGTGTGCAGACCCCAGTCTCGACAAGGAAGGAGATATACCAATGCTGCCCATCGCGAGACACGGTGGCCGATCGGATCGCACCACCCAACGCCTTGGTCCAGCGGAACCGGACCCAACCGAACTTTGGCAACTTCACCCGCCCCCACCGCCGGTTCAAGCGCTCCACCTGAATTTTCGAGCCCTCAGGAAACCGGAACGACGGCTGCCACAGTCGTGCCGAACGCCACCGGACTTTGAACGGTCCCTGATCCTGACATGCTCTGTCCAGATCCATGAGCGTCTGCTGGAGGCAGTGACCAGGGGCAATTTTCAGCCACTCATGCTCCAACTTGGCTTCAGCGAGCTCTCGGGCTTGCGACACGTAGTTCAAAAGTGCGCCTCGCCGCCGGTATTCACGTCGCTGTTCTAGTCCGGTGTTCCAGACCGCTCGGCATGCCGCGCCAACCTGCTCGGCGTATTCGGCCTGCGGGGTAGTCAAGGCAAGGCGATACTTACGCCCTGTCAGCACGACATCACCAGTCTTTCGATCATGCGTTCGAGGCTAGGTGGGTCGGTCGCGACACAACAAGGCCAGCCGAGCGACACGCCAGCTTCCCTTCGCCCCCGATCAGATTGCCTGCCAGCGCTTACCATTCGCCAGCGCATACCCTGGGCGTGTGCCGAATTATGCATACCGATGCCGCAGCTGCGGCGACACCTTCGAGAAGAACCGTCCTATGGCCGAAGCGTCAGATCCGGCGACCTGCCCGCAGGGGCACGAGGACAGCGTGAAGTTGCTGACCACGTTTGGGGTCGTCAGCAGCGGTGGGGGCAGCGCGCCGATGCCGACCGCGTCCGCGGGTAGTGGATGCTGCGGCGGCGGGTGCTGCGGCTGATCACACCCGCGCCCTGATCACCTCGGACACGGCATTCATTCGCCAGATCGAGATGCAGCAGAGAATCGATGCGCCGCTCGTCGCCAGGAACGCCTTGACGGCCCTGAACCGTCACACCCCAACTTGGTTGCTTGCGAGCGGGACGTGCTCCACCATCTGAACATACCCGGACACCATCAACTTCCGTCTTCCCTTCGCCAGTCGCATGGGTCGGCAGACTGACGTCATGATTGACTCGTCTAGGGCTTAACGGGCCAGGATGACCGCACCGGCAATGATCAGGATGATGATCACCGCGGTGACACCGGCGATGATCAAACCGACCGGGGCCGAACTCTCCTGCTGCGGCCGGAACGTCGGCGGCGGCGTCGGCCGGTTCTGATACTGCGGGCTCTGATAGCCGGGACCCGAGGTCGACGGGGGCAAATACGACGACCGCTGGCTGGGCGGCGGCGTCGAATAGGACGGTACGGGCGCCGGATTCGGATAGCCCGGACCCGTACCCGGCGCGCGGGGCCCGTCACCGGTCGCGGTGCGGACTGCGGCGGCGAAACCACTTGCTGCGGCCGCGCGGGCGTCGGCGGCCGGGGTGGTACGCCCTGCGGTTGCACGATGGGCTGTGGCCGCACCGGCGTCGGCGGGCGCGGCGGTGCGGCCGGGGCCGACAGGGCGTGCTCGACGGCCGTCGCGAACTCGACGCAGGACCGGAACCGATCCTGCGGCCGCTTGGACAGCGCCCGCGAATCACCGCCGCCGGGCTGGTGCCCTCGAACGGCACCGCCCCGTGAGCAGCTGGAACATGGTGCACGCCAGCGCGTACTGATCGGACCGGCCGTCAATGGTCGCGCCGGTGAGCTGCTCGGGCGAGGCGTACGCCAGCGTGGCGGTCACGGTCCCGGTCTGCGTGAGATGCCCGGTGTCGTCCCGCAGCCGCGCGATACCGAAGTCGGTGAGATACACCCGCTCCCCGCTGGCCCCCGCCGAAGCCCGGGCCAGCAGAATGTTCGCCGGTTTCACATCCCGATGCAGCACGCCCCGCCCATGCGCGTAATCCAGCGCCTTGGTCGTCTCCCCGATGATCTGCGCCGCCCGCATGGGCGGCAGCGATCCCGGATTCACCGCCGAGGCATTCACCCCGTCGATGTACTGCATCGAGATCCACAGCTGCTCACCCTCGGTCCCCCGGTCGTACACCGTGACGATATTCGGATGATCCAACTGCGCGACGAGATCCGCCTCCCGGACGAACCGAGCACGAATCTCCTCATCGGAGAACATCTCCTGATTCAGCAACTTCAACGCGGTCTTCCGCGGCAGCCGTGGATGCCGAGCCAGATAAACCGACCCCATACCGCCGCGACCGAGCTCGCGTTCGATGACGTAACCGGCGAACACATCACCAGGGTGCAAAGCCGAGCCCCCGTTTCCACGAGACAGATCCGCTGGCAGCGTATCAGCGTCCGCCCTCCCGCCTCCTCGGTCCGACGCGGACAGTGCCCGCCATCAGGGCAGATTGCCTGATTGATGCCCGTCCAGTACGTTTTTTGAACGTCGATCGGGGTTCTGAGGATCGGCTTGCAGCCGAAGGGTTTTGGAAGGGTGGGGATGGTCGAGGACGTGCATCGCGCCGAGCGGATCGACGAGGCGATAGGCAAGGTGCGGAGCCGGGCACAGTCCAATGGCGGAACCGTATCCGTCGAGGTCGACGCCTACAAGATGATCACGGACATTCGGATCGCGCCGCATGCCATGGGCGCGGAGCCCGCGAATCTCGCGCGGGTGATCGCCGCCCTGCACCGCAAGGCCAGCGAGGACGTCGAAGCCGCGGCCCGGCGGGTGTTCGAGGAGTTGACCGCCCCGCGTCCGGCCGCGGCGGTGCTCTCCCCCGCCGAGTGGGACGACGATCCGCGTCCGACTCCGATCACGTTCTCGATGTGAGGGGCCGGGAAAGATGACGGTCGCTTTCGACCCGGAGAAGATGCGCACGCTGGCCACCTACGTCCGGGACCGCGCGAATGCCATTTCGGGCAAGACTCCCGTGGCGGGAACCAGCCGTGACGCCGCCCGCAGCACCGCGGGCAACGGCATGCTGCACTCGTCGATCGCGGTCGCGGTCGAGGAAACGTTGAAAACGCTGGATATAGTGCTGACCAAATACCATGTCCGCACGCTGGGACAGATCGCGGACACCACCGACGCCGCCGCGACCGCGGCCGAGGCCATGGACGCGGGTAATGCGGAACGGTTTCCGAAATGAGCGATGACGAGGGATCCAAGCTGACCGTGCCGGTGGTGCTCGGGTGGAATCTGAGCCATCTCCGCGATGTCGTCACCACCCTGCAGAAGGTCCGGCCGGAGATCGAGGCCGAAATGACCGCGGCCGCCGGGGAGTTCGCCAAGTCGGACGAGTACTTCATCGGTGAGGGCGGAAACAAGGCCCGCGAACGCGCCGCGGCCGAGAAGACCGACGGGCTGGGCACCGTCGATGTCTACGAGACGCTCGCGGGCCGGATCACACCCATTGTCAATACGTTCCAGATCGAGATCGCCAAGATCAAAGCGGCGGTCGTGGCGACCGAAGCCTCGGAATGGGATTTGTTCTATACCGATCACGGCGATGTGATGTCGCGCAAATCGAATTGGGAGACGGCGAAGGCCAATTGGTGGTATCCCATTTCCGCGGTCGCCAAGAAAGAGCTGGAGATCATGGCCATCGCCAAGATCTTCCGAGAGGCCCTGGCGGAGATTCGGGTGACCGATGCGGGCATCGCGCAAATCGCCGGTGTTCTCGAGGATCTGACGAAGACCGTGAAGCTGGGGTTGGCCAATATCCCGACGGATGAGAAACTTGCCAGCATTCTGCTCGACAATCAGGTGGGCACCGCGGAGACGGTGGTGTGGCCGAGCGGCATGATCTTGGAGACCATCCTCGTCTGGAATCCGGACTTCAAGCCGGAGCAGATGACCGTTCCCGAAGCAGCCGTCCTGACGGCGCTGTTCAACACCCAGGGCCCCTTCGCGTTGCAGGACTTCTACAACATCAAGAACCAGGCGGTGAGCACCGCCGAGGAGCTGTACCCGAATTCCATCAACGACGGTCAGGGCGACGCGTTCCGCCACACGTACTGGAACGCGCTGATGACCGACCGATTCGGTGAGGACTTCGCCAATGCCTACGCCACATCGCATGAATTGACCGGTGGCTAGCCTTCGCACCGCGAAGCGATGGACCTCTACAACAACAATCTGGGCCGTGAGATCGCCACCAGGCCCGGCGTTACCGCCGAGAACCTGAAGAGCGAGGTGCAGGCGGCGGTCAACCAGGGGCAGGCGATCGTCATCGGTACGAAGGGTGACGGTGGTGACCCTCAGATCGGTTGGAGTGGCGGTCAGAACGGTATACCCGAGGTCGATACTGGCCTGCCCCCAGGCACTTACGTTCCCCTTCCGACCCAGTGATGAGGCCGATGCACACGATTCGAAGTATTGCTTTCGCCACCGCTGTCGCAGGACTCCTCAGCGGCTGTTCCAGCCTGGCGAATCAGGGCGTCGCCGAGCCTGTCTGCTCCGCGACGTTCGATCTGCTCAACAATGCTGAAGTACTCGGATCCGGTGAGCGTTTCAACGCCGAACTGGAGCGCTCGAAGAAGCGCACCGAGCCCTTCTTGATGGTCGAGGTCACGCGGGCAGCTGGTTGGTCAGACGACTGGGATCGGCTTGTCGAGGTACAGACGAACACCACTTCGGGCAAGCTGAACAAGAAAGCGGAAACGGCCAGCTGTTGGAAGAACCTGCCGGAGTCCCACGGGGATGAGTACGACCCGCCGGAGTTCTATCTGTTTGTCAAGGACGGGAAGCCCGTTCAGGCTGTGCGATGGCCGAGTGTCGTCGGTGTGATCAGGTTCGGCGACCATGCCGCAGTGACGAAAGAGTCGGTGATGGCGATCGACGACCGAGGCTGGGTCAGCGCTCAGCCGTAGTGGCAGCGCGTCCGGCGTTGGCGTGTGCCCACGCCCCGACATCTCCCTTGTCCAGCGCGACCGCGAGCAGGTCGGGGAAGCGGTCGGGGGTGCAGGCGAACGCAGGGACACCCAGGGCGTTCAGGGCGGCGGCGTTGTCTCGGTCGTAGGCAGGGGCGCCTTTGTCGGAGAGAGCGAGCAGGACTACCACCTGGACTCCGGCTTCTTTCATGGTGCGGATGCGGCGGAGCATTTCGGCTCGGACTCCGCCCTCGTAGAGGTCGGAGATGAGGACGAAGAGGATGTCCGCCGGGCGGGTGATGAGGGATTGGGAGTAGGCGATGGCTCGGTTGATGTCGGTGCCGCCGCCCAACTGGGTGCCGAAGAGGACGTCCACGGGGTCGGCGAGTTTCTCGGTGAGGTCGACCACTGCGGTGTCGAAGACGACGAGAGAAGTCTTCAGGGAGCGCATGGTGGCGAGGACCGCGCCGAAGACCGAGGCATAGACGACGCTGGAGGCCATGGAGCCGGATTGGTCGATGGCGAGGACCACGTCGCGGCGGACCGCTTGGGCTTTACGGCCGTAGCCGACCAGCTTTTCGGGGACGACCGTCTTGTGCTCGGGGAGGTAGTTGGCGAGGTTCTTGCGGATTGTGCTGTTCCAGTCGATATCTCGCAGTTTGGGGCGGGAGGTTTTCGCGGCGCGGTTGAGGGCGCCGCCGACGGCGGCGACGGTTTGGGCGGCCAGGCGGCGTTCGATTTCGCGGACCACTTTTTCGACGACCATGCGGGCGGTGGCCTTGGTGGTCTCGGGCATGACGCGGTTGAGGCTGAGCAGGGTGCCGACGAGGTGGACGTCGGGTTCGACCGCTTCCAGGAGTTCCGGTTCCAGCAGGAGCTCGGTGAGGTTGAGGCGGTCTACGGCATCGCGCTGCATGACCTCAACCACCGTGGACGGGAAATAGCGGCGGATATCGCCGAGCCAGCGGGCCACCTGGGGTGCGGAGCCGCCCAGGCCGCCGGAACGGCGGCCGCCTCGGGCGCGTTGCCCGTCCGAGTCGTAGAGCGCGCCCAGCGCGCGGTCCATGGCCACATCGTCGGCGGCGCCGAGGGCGCCCAGGCCGGATTCGGCCGCGCCGCCGAGCACCAGACGCCAACGGCGCGATTGCAGTTCGTCGGTCTCGGTCATGGCATTCCCTTCGTTCATCAGGCCATGCCCAGGATTTCGGCGGCGGCGCGCAGGGCGATCTCGCCGCGAGGGATGTCGTACTCGGTGGTCGCCGGGGCCGAGGCGGCCGGTGCACCGTGGCGTACCGCTTGGCCGATGGCCTGGCGTTCACCGGATTCGAAGGCGCCGAAGGTGCGGCGCAGCAGCGGGAGGGTGATGACGAATTGCGGTTCGTCCAGGGCGCACAGCCAGGTGTCGATGAGGGACAACAGGTTCCGGTCGTGCACCAGCAGCAGCCCGCGGCCGCCGAGGAATCCGTCGATCCAGGCCGCCTTGTCGGCCGCGGTGCGGCCCACCGAGAGCGCCGCCGATAGTCGACGGGCGGATTCCTCCGCACCGATGCGTTCGGCATCGCAGAGCAGCCCCACGGCGCGGCCGGACAGCCCGCCGTGGACATCGTCGCGGTCGGCCAGGCCCTGTAGCGCGGATTGCCATGTGGCGGTGGCCCATTCGTCATTGCGCGCCGACAGCGCCTGGTGCACCGCGTCGATCAGGGCGCGGAGCTCCGCGGCGGCATCGCCGTCCAGGCCGGTGACCGCGCCGGGCAGGCCCGCGCAGCCGCGGACCAGCAGGCTGTCGGCGACCCGGGTGAGCGCCGCGGTGTCGGTGCCGCGCACATCGCCGTAGCGGAGCGTGCGCAGCACTCCGGGCAGGGCCGCGAGCAGGTGGGTGACATCGTGATCCAGGGCCGCGACCGATTCCAGTCGGGCGATGAGCCCGTCTGTCGCACCGCCCAGATCGGCGAGCAGCACCGATTCCAGCGCGGCGGCGACCTGACCCACCTTGGCGTCGGGCGCCGCCACCAGATCCAGGATCTTGGCCTCGGCGGCGGTCCGCAGGGTGGTGCCCCAGCGCGCCGCCTCCACCACGGCGACCGCGAGCTCCGGTCGCCATTGCAGCGTCCAGGTCTCCCGGAAGGTGCCGGTATTGCGGACCTGACCGTCGGTGAGCCTGCCCCAGTCGATGCCGAGCAGCCGGAGCCGGTGCAGCAGGCGGGATCTCGCGACCCCGCCGTCGGTGCGCAGGTCCAGATCGAGATGCTTCTCGAGGACCTGCTGTTTGAGCCGCAGTGTTTTGATCTGCGCGCGCAGATCGGCTTCGAGGGGCACCGTCGGCGTCCCGTCGGGCACCGCGCCCATGGCCTCGCCGACCACGAGTTCGGTGCTGACCAGCCGCAGCATGGTCTCGTCACCATCGCACAGCACCGCCCGCGTCGCCTCGGTCACCTCGGACAGACCGGCCAGGGGACGCTCGCGCAGGATGGCGAGAGTCTCCGCCAGCCGGACGGATTCGATGATGTGCGCGCTCGACACCGGCAGATCATGCTGCCGCAGCATGCCCGCCACCTTGGTGAGCCAGCGGGTGATGGGCTGGTCGGTCTGCGTGAACAGGTGGTGGTACCAGCCGGGTGAGGTGATGCCCGCGCCGTAGCCGGAGGAGCTGGCCAGGCGGGAATGCGTCCACGGCACCCAGGTCAGCGTGGCCTTGCCCTTGGGCAGGCCCTTGAGCAGCCGGGTATCGGCCGTGGCCGGGCCGAGCGGGCCCTCCAATGCCGGTGCGTGCCAGGCGCCGCACACCACGGCCAGCCGCTGTGCGCCGTCCTTGAGCGCCTTGCGCATGACCTGCCGCATATGCGCCTCGCGCCGCAGGGTGTGCGGATCGACCACGATCCGCTGCGTGGCCGGGTTGATCGGCCGCGCGGCGGGATCGGCCGCACCGGGCTCGAAATCACCGGTGGCCGCCTCGGTTTCGCCGGTGTCCTGCTCGGCGTGCTCCCGCAGCGCCGCCATCACCTCGTTGACGGCGGCGAAAATATCGGCGTCCGAGGTTGATTCGACAATGGCGTCCCACCAGCGCTCGGCATCGTCGTACCCGCCCGCGGCCGCCAGCAGGGCCAGCGGATCGGTCCAGTCGCCCGGTTCGTCGTTCATGGCCAGCGTCGTCGCCGCGGGCAGATCGCAGAAGCCCACGGCCACAACGTTTTCCGCCGCATAGCCCAGGGCCTGCCATTCCGGCGAGAACACCGCGAAGGGCCACATGGCGGCCTTGGACGGCTGATCCGGCTGATAGCCGAGCAGGGCGACCGGCGGCTCCATCCCCGCGGCCGAGGCGTACCCGATGAGCGGGTCGGCATCGGCCGGGCCTTCGATGAGAATCGTGTCGGGACCGAACTTTTCGAGCGCCAGGCGCAGCGAGCGCGCCGAGCCGGGGCCGTGGTGACGGATACCGAAGATCCGGGTCTCCGCCCCCACGGCGTTATCGGGACGACGCCCACCCGTCGCCCGGCCGCCACCCCCCGAGGAATCGCTGCGCGATGCTGTGCTCACTCGTTCACCTCGCGGCAGGCCCGGTAGAAGTCGGACCATTCGGTGCGCTGGCGGACCACGGCCTCCAGGTATTCGGTCCACACCACCGAATCCGTGACCGGATCCTTGATGACCGCGCCCGGCACCGCGCCCGCGATATCGGAGGCGCGCAGCACGCCGTCCCCGAAATGCGCCGCGAGCGCGAGGCCATTGGTGATCACCGAAATGGCCTCGGCGGTCGACAGCGTGCCCGACGGCGACTTCAGCTTGGTGCGCCCGTCGGCGGTCATACCGGAGCGCAGTTCCCGGAAGACCCGCACCACGCGCCGCACCTCCTCCGCGGCGGCGGGCACGGCGGGCAATTCCAGTGCGGCGCCGAGCTGTTCGACGCGGCGGGCCACGATCGCGACCTCCTCGTCCTCACCGGCGGGCAGCGGCAGCACCACGGTATTGAAGCGCCGCCGCAGCGCGGAGGACAGCTCGTTGACGCCGCGGTCGCGGTCATTGGCGGTGGCGATGAGATTGAACCCCTTGGCCGCCTGCACTTCCGTGCCGAGCTCGGGCACCGGCAGCGTCTTCTCCGACAGCACGGTAATGAGCGCGTCCTGCACGTCCGAGGGAATGCGGGTGAGCTCCTCGAGCCGGGCGATGGACCCGGCGCGCATGGCCGTCATGATCGGCGAGGGCACCAGCGCCGCCTCGCTGGGCCCCTCGGCCAGCAGGCGGGCATAGTTCCAACCGTAGCGAATGGCCTCTCCTCCGCGGTGCCCGAGGTGCCCTGCACCAGCAGCGTGGACTGCCCGGCCACCGCGGCCGCGAGATGTTCGGACACCCAGGTCTTGGCGGTGCCGGGCACGCCGATGAGCAGCAGTGCGCGATCGGTGGCGAGGGTGGCGACGGCGACCTCCATGAGGCGGCGCGGGCCGACGTATTTGGGGCTGATCACGGTGCCGTCGGCGAGAGTCCCGCCGAGCAGATAGGTGACCACCGCCCACGGCGACAGTTTCCAGGACGGCGGGCGGGGCCGATCGTCGGCCGCCGCCAGCGCGGCGAGTTCATCGGCGAAGGCCTGTTCGGCGTGCGGGCGGAGCAGGGTTTCGCGTTCGTCGGTGATGGTCACGTCAACTCCTCGAGCATCGTCTTGCGTTGAATTAGGTCGTGGGCGAGCTGGTCGAAAGCCTGCTCCCAGTAGGGGTCTCCGCATTTGCGGGCGATTCCGGTCACCATGGCGGCCACGTCCACCGGGAAATGGGCGGAGGCGGCGCGGAAGAGGGTGCGATACGAGCCCGGCACCAGACTCGGTGCGCCCGGCCGGTCGGCGGACAACTGCGCGCGCTCCAGCAGCAGCCGCAGCACATGCTCGGCCATGGCGCCGGGCCACGGATGCGGCATGGCGCGCAGCAGGGATTCGATCTCGGCGAGCCAGCTGGAGTCCAGCCTGCGCAAATGCCGCACCTGCTCCGCCTCGGGCTGCAGCGCGAACAGCTCGCGCAGCTTCTCGCTGTCCACCTCGCCCGCCTCGGGTGTTCCGAAGGTGCCGAACAACGCCCCGTCCCACTGCGAATCCCGTTGGGCCAGTGCGGCATCCGCCCAGCCCGAGAACATCGGCCCGCGCACCCCCTCGGCCATGGGCGCGCGCACAGCCTGCTGCGGCGGCCCGAGCACCCGCTCCCAGTGCGACAGCGGCGTCGCCGCCACCACCCGGTGCAGCCATTCGGCCGCCAGATCCGGTGCGCCGTCGGCCCGATACGCGGTGTACCCGAAGGCATCCCCGACACCATCGCGCCGCGCGGCATCATCGAGCACCCCCGGCCCGGTGGTGGTCAACTGCGGCTGCCGCAACCGCTGCCCGAAGCTCAGCCAGGCCCCGGCCCGCGCGGCCATCCGCCCCGCGAACGCCGAATCCGGCAGTCGCCCGAGCAGATCCGCCGCCAGCCGCCGCACCTTTGCACGCCGATCGTCGAGGGCCTCCTCCAGCAGCCGTTCATCCTCGAGCGACAGCCCGTCGGCCAGCACCGCCAGCAATTCCATTTTCCCGGGCCCGGACTCGGTGCCCCAGCTGCTGGACAGCGCGGCCCGCGCCGCCCCTGGATCCCGTTGCCGCAACTGCGCCAGCCAGGCCCGCCGCTCGGCGGCTCGCCCGTGCGCCCACACCCCTTCGTCCTCGGCCGCCGCCCGCACCAGCGTGCGCCATCCGGGATGCTGCCCGGCCAGCCACCGGCCCCGAGCCCCCGCCAGTCGCAGCAGCGGTTCCCGGTGCGGTGCAAGTGATTTGGCCCGATCCAACAGGATTCTGCTCAATGCGTCCGGAGCCCGGAAGTCCCGCTCGGCCGCGACGGCGAACCATTCCTCGAGGAATGGCGAATTGTCACTGAGCAGGGCGGCCAGCCGGGCCGCTGCGGCCTGCGGCAGCAACGGCCGCGGATCCGCGTCGGCGACGCCGTCCCGGTCCGCCGACCCGGCGATGAACCCGCCGCGTGCGAAACAGTCCTGCAGCGCAACGGATTCGAGCAAGGCAGCCGCGGGTTCCCGGGTCAGTCGCCCGGCGACCGCCGCCACCGGCGCGGCCAGCCCTGTCTGCTCGCCACTGCGGCGAGCCGTCCCGACCAGTGCGGTGGACACCAGCTCCGCCCCGCCCGCGCCGCCGTCGAACTCGATCGGTATCCCGCTCGGCATGCCGCGCGAACTACCGTCCCCGACAAGCACATCCACCACTGCTCCGGCGGCGAGCGCCGCCACGGGAACGAGACCGTCGACGGTCCATTCACCGATCAGCGTGACCGGATGCCCGCCGGAGAACCCCAGCAACCGCCACGGCTCGCCATCGCCGATCGCGACCGGCAGCGACGCCCCCTCGGATTCCACGACATACCAGCCCTTTTCACCCCGCACCGGCACGATGTCCGTCAGCAGGACCGGCCACCCGCGCAGAAAGGGATCGGCCCCCAGCGCCCGCGCATGCTCCGCCAGCGCCGCCGCGATACTCCCTGACCGCGCCTCGCCCGCCGCACCAGAGCGGAGATCCGAGACGCCGTCGTCAGCTGCCGAACCCTCGTTCCCGGCACCGAGCACGGTGGTCGGCGCGGTACCGCCTGCGGCGACGGGATCAGCTGTCGCCGTGGCGGAACGGTGTGGCGTCGACGTGGTGACGGGTTCGGGGGTGGCGTGGCGGGCGCCCCAGAGGGCGCGCAGGGGCGCGGCATTCGGGTAGAAGTGCAGGTAGGCGTCTACTTGAAAGCCGAGGGGCGGGGTGTCGGGCGGGAAGCTGGGGCTGCCGTGGCTGTGGTCGATGAGCAGGGCCCAGCGGGCCGTGGTGCGGCCGCGCAGCCAGACGCGGCGGGTGTGCAGATTGTCCTCGACGGAGCTGTGCAGGCCCAGGACCATCCAGTGATCGCGGACGGCGGGTTCGGCGCGCACGGATTCCGCGGGGACCGGGTAGCCGATATGGGTGCGGATGCTGGATTGCAGGGCGGGGGAGAGGTCGGCCAGGCGGCGGTGCGCGGTGGCGAGCAGGTGCAGGCGGGCGTATTCGCGCAATAGTTGCCCGGGCCAGTCGGAGCGAGTGGCCAGGCGCGGCAACCGGCGCAGGGTGAGGGCCACGCCGGGGGCCTGGGCGTCGACCATGCGGGCGGCCACGGTTTCGAAGGCGTGGTGCGAGCGGTCGGCCTGGGCCAGACCGGTGCGGACCTGGTCGGTGAGCCAGGTGTCCAGGTCGGCGAGGCCCACGGTGACGCGGGCCTGGCGCTGATCCGCGGTGGCGGAGTTGGCCGGGCGCGACTTCGCTTCGGGCGCGGCCTTTTTCGCCTCGCGGGCGGCGCGGCCCGCCAGCCATTCGGCGGCGAAATCGGCGGGCGCGTCCGCGGCCGGTACCGCGCCCTCGGACCAGCACAGCAAAAGCGAGAGCGCGTGCTTGCACGGGAATTTCCGGCTCGGGCAGGAACATTTGTAGGCCGGGCCGGAAATATCGACGATGGTTTGATACGGCTTGCTGCCGCTACCCTTGCACAGGCCCCACAAAGTGGTCTCGTGGCGGCCGCTGGTGGTCCACTTGCCACCCAGTTTGCGGGCCGCGGTGAGCGATGCGCCATCGGGTGCGATCGCCGCGATCTGATCGGCGGTCCAGGCGGTGGTCATCGATCCCCCTTCCTTCGTTGCCATGTTTCTATCGCAGGGCACCGACAAGTTCGGGGGTAACGGCAACAGCGCTGGCGCACTGGGGGTTTCGGCGCGGAAAGGTGTCGGGAGCAGCGTCCTGAATTGCTGGCATTTCACTGTATTCGAATGTGAAACACTTCCGCCTAATGTGAAAATATAGGCACAAAAGGCACATTCGATATTCCAGAATCATGCCGCGGAGTTACCGTTGAGCAAGCCCGGACATCGTCAGATCGAAGGAGCCGCACATGAGTCCCTGGACCGTCCTGAGCATTCTCGTCACAGGCTCCGCCATCGCCCTCAATGCCAGTTCGCTGTTGCTGAATATCCTGAGTCTTTTCAGCCTGCTCACCCCCTGACCGCACACCGCGCCCACGGTAGGGTGCCCGGTATGCCCCGCGTCGCGATCGAATACTGCACACAGTGCCGCTGGCTGCTGCGCGCGAGCTGGATGGCTCAAGAGTTGCTGTCCACCTTCGCCACCGATCTCTCGGAGGTGGCCCTTGTGCCCGGCGAGGGCGGTGTCTTCCGCATCACAGTGGACGGTGAGCAGATCTGGGAGCGCAAGACCGACGGCGGTTTTCCCGACATCGCCGTCCTCAAACAGCGCGTCCGCGACCGGGTCGCCCCCGGCCGCTCGCTCGGTCACGCCGACAAGGCCGCTGGCACGACGGGCGGGACCGCCGCGCCAGCCGACTGAGCGGGCGGGGGCAGGAGGCAGGCGTTCGGTTAGTTGATCGAACTACTCAGGTGTTGTACGTTCCTGAGCGGGGAGTTCTTTCTTGCCAGCAGTGGGGGGCGAGGGGGACGCATGACTTTCAAGGCTGATCTGGAAATCCTAGGAAAGCTAGGGACCACACTGCACGGCCTGGCACAAGAGGCGGCGCAAGCCAAGCCGAAGGAAGCCGAGAGCCCGGCACCCGACGAGCCGTTGCTATCCGGGGTGGCGGCCGGGCAGATCATGGTCGATCTCGTCGACAACTCGCTGATTCCGGCTGCGAAAGAGCGGTTGAGCGAGACCGGGGATGTGATGATCAACGCCGTCAGCGAGTTCGCCAGCGCGGAAGAATCGTCGGTCGACCGATTCGTGACGTTGTACAACCAGGCCACCGGCGACTGGACGGTGGAAGGCGCGCGGTGACTGCGTTGACCCCGTTGGAGTGGTTGCGCACCGCCGATCCGCAAGTGCTCAATCGATACGCCGCCACGTGGGTATGGACCGGTGACAATCTTGAAACCGCGTTCACCAAGTACCGCAATGCGGTCACCCAGGTGAACGGGACCCATTGGGAGGGCAAGTCCGCGGAGGCTGCCCAAGCCCGCGCCGAGTCGGATCTGACGACCATGCGGACCCTGAGCGACAAGCTCGACGCACTGGCCACTCGCGCCCGGCAGGGATACACCGAAATCAACGAGCCGCTGCAACGAGCCCGAAACCTGCTGTCGGAGCCGGAGAGTCGCAGTTGGCAGGTCGGGCCGACCCTGGTGGTGACCGCACCCGACGGCACCGACCAGACAGCAGTCGACGAGTTCTCCCGCGATCTGAAGGACAACGCCTATGCGGCGATGGTCGCCGATGGAGCGGTGCGGGATGCATTGAACGCCGCGCGTGCCGGGTTGGCGGCGGCCTTCACCTCCGCTGCGGCTTTGGGCGCGGAGCAGGGGAAGAACGATGGCGCAGTGCTGGCGGACAACCCGGCACAACTGAGCGATGTGGCATTGCAGCGGCTTCTCGAGGCGGGTGAGCTGACGCAGGAACAGATCGACGCTCTCCGTGCGGGCGACACCGCCGTGATCCCCGCTTCGCAGATGGAGTATCTGAACCAGATCGCGGATTCACTGGATGGCAAGAGCCCGCAGGAGATTCAGCAGATCATGGACCAGCTGCCGCCCGACGCGCAGCAGGCGCTGGCCAACTCGTTGCAGATCGTGTCCAACCCGAAGGTGTCGGCCGGACCAGTGCAGAACGATGACAAGGACCTACCCAACAACGGGGTAGGCGGACTGGGCCAGCTGCCCGCAACGATGCGGGAATCCCTGACTCGCAAGAACAATCTGCTCACCATTGCCGGTGGGCAACAGGGCCTGATTATCGGAACCGACGATCTCGCCGAGACCACCGCATTGGCTCAGATCGCCGGGGCCAGCGACCCAAGTCTGCGAGTCGGCAGCGGAATAGACCAGGCTCTGCTGGAAAAAGCGGGCGCCTATATGGACACTCGTAGCGAGATCGCGAAGAACTACCCATTTGCGCGCACTGACGACGTCACCGCCCAGGCAGCGCAAACGATCTTCGACGCTGTGGGCGACGACAAGGCCGCGCTGTGCGATGTTGTCACCAACGGAGAATCCGGTCAGCGGTTCATCAGCAATATCCACACGCTGGACTGGACCGACGACGGCGCGGCCGCAGCCAAGCTGTTCGCCTTCGACGACGGAGCCGCGACGGTGGAAGACCCCAACAACAAGGTCGATGTCAAAGACGCCGAACGCGTCGGCAACATCATGAGCGCCGTGGCACAGTACGAAGCCAGCGATGACGCCTGGAAAAAGCTCTCCGACATGTCCGGCAACAAGAGCGAATCCGTCGGCGAACAAAATCCCCTGCTGATCCGACAACTGGCAACCAGCATGAGCCCGTACATCGAAGAACTCGCAGGTGGGGACCGGTCGGATATTCGTGGCTTCGAGACTTCGGTAGAGAACGGAAAAAGCTGGCTCGATCCCGACTCGAACGGATCGTATCGGGGTGCTCGGAACGTCTTCGCGTTGATGAACACCGACGATGAAGCCGCCCAGATCTTCAACCATGAAGCGGCGAAGGCTGCGCGCGCCAATGAGGTCGAGTTCGCGCACGATCCGGTCTCCGAGAATGCCCTGGCGAACATCGAAACGGCCGGACGGATCGATGGCCTGATCGATGCTGGGCTTTACCAGGAAGCCAAAGACGATGTAGAAGCTGCGGACAAGGCGGCCGATGATGCCTACCAGGAGAAGGAACGAATCTTCAATACCGGCAAGTCTGGCGTAGCCATTGCGACCAAGCGCATCCCGCTGTTGGGCGACATCATCTGGGACCTCGCCGATGGACAGATGGACCCCGTCAAGGAGTCGATGATCGGCCCGAAGCCAGAGGCCAGCGACGACCCTCAACACACCCGGCCCGATGACATATTCCGGACCCACAACATTCTCACCCAGGCAGCGATCCCACCTAATGTGCAAGAGAAGTACCCTAATTTATTCGAAAACGGTTCACTCAAGTCGTGGCATGATCTCACGACCGGACAACTTGGCGAGGTTGAGACAAATCGAGCGAACCTAACCGCCGTACTCAACGCAATCGACGGTGAGCCCGATAGTGGTGAACAGATGCGGGACGCCTACGAGAAGGCGGCGGAAGGATTGCCTGCACGAGCCAAGAAACCGAACAGCGGAGGATAATGAAAACTCTCGAGAAAATGCGCGTAGCGGGCTTCGCTGCGGCAATATTGATTACCTTCGCTGCGACGGCGGCATGCTCCGAGAACGCGCCAGCCACCGAGAAGCCTGCAATATGCACCGAGACCGCACCGGACTTTGCCCGGTTGAACTACGACGCCCTCAGCCGCATGTAGATCCCATCAGAATTGCAGCAGCGGTATCCCAGCCTCTTCGAGAACGGGTCGCTCAAACCCTGGGAAGCCCTCACCACCGGAAAGTTGAGTGACGTCGAGCGGAATCGAGCGAACGTGACCGGCCTGTTGAACATTGTCGACGGAGATTCCGACGTAGGAGAGCAAATGCAGAACGATTACCTCGACAAACGCAATCAAGAATGCAGCGAGTCTCGCTGAAGATCGCATGGCTTCGATTGGACGAATCCGGAGACCGAAAAGTGAGCGATTCCGTCAACTATGATCTTCCGCCTGAATACAGGGAGATGTGGGCGCGAGCGGAGGCTGAACTCGCGCAACAGCAGCAAGATTCGGCATCGCGAGCCGACGCCGGAACAGGCGCACCAGGGTTCGAGGATGAAGTCAGTTACGAGGATTGGGCTGATGACACTTGGGGGTCGAGGATCGCAGCACCGCCCTGGTGAACCCGCGAATCCCGAAACGATGAACGGCCGGTCACCACTTGTGACCGGCCGTTCGTTTCACAGATCGGCAATAGCCGCCAGCGGTGGCGTCCGTGCGGCGCGCACCGCGGGCCACAGCGCCGCGAGCACGCCCACAATGCCGGAGCAGACGAGCATGAGCACGATCTGGCCCCACGGCACCGTGATCTGCTCGAGCCCCAGATCCCGCAGGGTGCGCAGGAATCCGACGCCCAGGCCCAGCCCCAGCACCACGCCGATGACCGCGCCGAAGATGGCGATGAGCATGGATTCCAGGTAGATCGTCCGCCGCACCTGCGGCCGCTGCATGCCCACCGCGCGCAGCATGCCGATCTCGCGGCGGCGCTCCACCACCGACAGCGCCAGGGTGTTGACGATGCCGAGAATGGCGATCACCACCGCCAGCGCCAGCAGGCCGTAGAGGATGGCGAGCATGGTGTTGATCTGCTGGCCCTGCGCGCCCTTGAAGTCCTCACGATCCTGCACCTGCACGATGGCATAGGGCTCCATGGCCTTTTCGAGATCGGTGCGCATGGCGGGCAGATCCGCACCCGGCTGCGCGGTGATGAGCACCAGGAAGTTGGTGCGGAAGTTCACCGGCATGACCTGGTTGTACAGCGCCATCGGCGCGACCAGCGGCCCGAGCAGCTGGGTGTCCTTGTAGACCCCGTTCACGGTGACCTGGTACTTCTTATTGTCCAGGCTGGTCACCTCGACGGTCTGCCCGACCTTCCAGTTCCGTTCACCGGCAACGGTTTCCGACACCATGATGCCGTTGTCACCGAACTGATCGCTGCCCTGCAGGATGTCGTAGCTGAGCACCTGATCCAGCGGCCCCTCCGGCACCGTGCCGAACACCTGGTCGTCGCCGACCTTCAGCGCCACCGCGTGCAGCGGCACCACATCGCGCACGCCCTCGATGCCCTGCACGGCCGGTCCGGCGGCCAGCGGCACCCCGATGAAGCTCTGCGGCGGCCCGGCCAGGATGTAGTCGGCCTTCACGCCCTTGTCCACCAGCTCCCCGACACTGGCCTTGGCGGAGGCGCCGAGCATGCCGATGGCCGATACCAGCATGAGCCCCAGCGTCAGCGCGAAGGCGGTGGCGGCGGTGCGGCGCGGATTGCGATGGGCATTGTTGCGCGCCATCCGCCCGACCGGCCCGAACGGCCGGGTGAGCCAGCCGAGCGCGCCGAGGATCGGCCGCGACAGGGCCGGTGAGGCGAACAGCACCGCGAAAATCAGTGCCAGCGCGCCGATTCCGACGGTGAGCGCGGCATTGCCGCCGGTGTTCCGCGCCCCGAGCACCACCAGCACCACACCGGCGACGGCCAGCACCGCACCGGCAATGGTGCGCAGCCACAGCGATTCCCCGTACGCGCCGAGTTCGGAGCGCATGGCCTCCACCGGCGGAATGGTCGCGGCCCGCCGTGCGGGCGCGTAGGCGCTGATCACCGTGACCAGCACACCGACCAGCATGCCCACCACAATGGTGCGCGGCTGCACCGACATGGATCCGGTGGGCAGCCCGAGATCGAAGGCATTGAGCAGCGCCGAGAGCCCGAAGGCCAGGCCCACGCCCGCCACGAGTCCCAGTGCGCTGCCGATGATTCCGATGACCGTCGCCTCGGCCACCACCGATGCGCCGACCTGTCCGCGGCTCGCGCCCACCGCCCGCAGCAGCGCCAGCTCCCGCAGTCGCTGGGCGACCAGCATGGAGAAGGTGTTGTAGATGATGAAGGTGCCGACGATCAGCGCGATGGAGCCGAAGGCGAGCAGGAAGTAGTTGATGAACTTGAGGGCGTCCTCCACCTCCTTCTTCATGTCCTCGCGCACCTGATCGCCGTTCTGCACCTTGTAACCCGGTACCGCCTTGGCGATCTCGTCGCGCAGCGCGTCCGGGTCGACCCCGGGCTCGGCGGCGATATCGACGTAGCCGACGTGCGAGCCGTCGGTGAACAGCTGCCGCGCCTGGGTGTCGTCGAACAGCAGATTGATGAATCCGCCGGTATTGCCCGGCAATTCGTAGATACCGGAGACGGTGACGTCGATATTGCCCTTGGACGGGATCAGCACCTTGGTGGTGTCGCCGACATGCAGTCCGGCCCGGTCCGCGCCGCCCTGGTTGATGGCGATCTCACCGGCCTTGCTCGGCGGCACGCCCTCGATGAACGTGTCGGGTTCGGCGATCGCCTTGTCCGGCGGCAAATACGACATGCCGAAGCTGGGCGCACCGCCGGTCTGCACCGCCTTGCCGTACTTCAGCAGCACGACGGGCCCGCTCACGCTGGGCGCGACCGCGCGCACGCCGTCCATGGCGGCGATCTTCTCGACATCCGTATTCGGAACACCAAGGGACTGGCACTCTTTCGGCTGCACCCGCACATCGACGCCCTGCGCCTGATTGGCGAAGATCCCGTCGAAGGTGCGCTGCAAGGTATCGGTGAATACGAAAGACCCTGCGATGAAGGCGGTTCCAAGTACCACCGAGAGCAGGGTGAGCGCCAATCGCACTTTGTGCGCGGCGAGATTGCGCAAGACCACCTTGCGCATCGGTTTACCGGACATCAGACGGTCTCCAGCGACTTCATCTTGTCGAGCACGGATTCGGCGGTGGGAGCCCGCAATTCGTCGACGATCTGCCCGTCGGCAAGGAACACCACCCGGTCGGCGTAGGAGGCCGCGCGCGGATCGTGCGTCACGATCACCACGGTCTGCCCGAACTCGTCCACCGCCGCCCGCAGAATGTTCAGCACCTCGCCGGAGGAATGCGAGTCCAGATTGCCGGTCGGTTCGTCACCGAAGATGATGTCCGGCTTCCCCGCCAGCGCCCGCGCACACGCCACGCGCTGCTGCTGACCGCCGGAGAGCTCACTCGGCGTATGCGTGAGCCGATCCCCCAGCCCGAGCCGCTTGATCACCGTGGACAGCCATTCCTCATCGGTCTTGCGACCCGCGATATCCAGCGGCAGCGTGATGTTCTCCAGCGCCGTGAGCGTCGGCACCAGGTTGAACGCCTGGAAGACGAACCCGATGCGGTCGCGCCGCAGCTTGGTCATCTGCTTGTCGGAGAGCTTGGTGAGATCGGTATCGCCGATGTGCACGGTGCCGGAGGTGGCGGCGTCCAGCCCGGCCAGGCAGTGCATGAGCGTCGACTTCCCGGAGCCCGAGGGTCCCATGATGGCAGTGAACTCGCCCCGCGCGAACTCGGCTGTCACCCCTGCCAAGGCCTGGACCCGGGTATCACCCGATCCGTAGGTCTTCATCAGATCGGTCGCCCGTGCGGCGACCGCGGCCGTGCCCTTGTCGAGGGTGACGGAATCCGAGACGTTCGAAGTCATGCTGTCCAGTGTGTAGAGAATGCCGGATGCGCGCCATCCGGGATCCCCCGGAGAGCGACACCCTCACAGACTCCACAAAAAGAATGATCAGCCGATCGGGGCGTTGTTCCACCAGTGCAGGAATTCGGCTTCGGTGGCGACGTATCCGGCGCTGTACATGAGGGCCACGCCGCGCCCGGCGCCCTCGAAGGCGGTCACCATGCGCGGCCGATACTCGTCGCTCCCGCTGAGCAGGTAGTTCGTATACGTGTGCCCGTCGATCGTGGTGGTCGACCTGGTATTCGCCAGTAGCGCGTCCAAGGCCGCCTGCGCCTCGGCCGCCGACGGGTAGAGCATGAACTGATAGGCCGCCTTGGCATTGCCCCCGAAGCAGCTCCACATCGTGCGCCACGCACCGAGGTCGGGATCATCGCTGCCGGTCGAGGTCGACGGCTGCGCCTTGCCGTAGGTCAGGCACCCGGCGCTCTGATAGCCGGTTCCGGAATTGAAGGTCAGCGTCGGGTCCGGATCGGGCGGCAGCATATCCGGGAACAGATTGGCCAGCACCAGTGCGTCCGCGCCCTGCTGCTCGGTCGGCCCGGCCGCCGGGCTCGCCTCGGGCGTGGTCGTCGACGGCGTGGTCGGCGGCTCCGTCGGCGCGACCGTTTCGGTGGGAGTGCTGTTCGTCGGCGGCGATTCGTAGTTGCTCGACCGGTCAATCAGCACGAGAAAACCGCCGACCGCGAGTATGGGCGCGAACACCACCGCGACGATCACGATCAGGCACCCGCGCGTGCACGATCTGCGCTGCGGCGGCACCGCCGGGGACGGCGGGGCCTGGGTTCCATTCGCCGCGTGCGGTCCGTTCGGACTGTAGAAAGTTCTTTTCGGCGCGGATTGCAATCCGATCGGAACCGATTGCGAACCGACCGTCGGGGCATACGGACTGGCCGCCACCACCGGATACCCGGTCGGAGTCGCCGGGCGCTGCCCGACCAGCGCATACCCGCCGGAACCCAGCAGAGCCTGCTCGGCCGCCGTCGCGAACTCCGTGCACGAGTCGAACCGGGCCGCCGGATTCTTCGCCATGGCCCGCGCCAGCACCGCGTCCAGGGCGGGCGGCAGGCCCGCGCGCAGCGCGCTCACCGGCGGCGGATCGTACAGATGCCCGCGAATGGCCGCGCCCGGATTGGTGGCGGCGAAGGGCACGGTGCCGGTCAGCAGCCGGAACAGCGTGCAGGCCAGATAGTACTGATCACAGCGATGGTCCAGCGGCAGATCCGAAAGCTATTCCGGCGCGGCATAGGACAGCGTCGCGGTGAAGGACCCGGTCCGGGTGAGCTTGACCGATTCCTCCAGCAGCCGGGCAATGCCGAAGTCCGCCAGGAAGACCCGTTCCTCGCCGTCATCGTGTTCCAGCAGGATGTTGGCCGGTTTCACATCACGGTGCAGCACGCCCTTGCGGTGCGCGTAGTCCAGCGCCTGCGCGGTCTCGGCGATGATTCGGATAGCTTGCGCCGGTGGCAGATTCGCGGCATCGAGCCCGGCGGCATCGGAGCCGTCGATATAGCGCATGGAGATCCACAGCTGATCGCCCTCGACGCCGCGATCGTAGATCGGCACGATGCGCGGATGCTCCAGCCGCGCCACCACATCGGCTTCCCGTTCGAACCGGGAGCGGATCTCGGCGTCCCCGAACAGCTCCCGATTGAGCAGCTTGAGCGCCGTGCGCCGCGGCAGGCGCGGGTGCTGCGCCAGATACACCGCACCCATACCGCCGCGGCCGAGCTCGCGTTCGATCAGATAACCGGCGAAAACCTCACCGCTGCGCAGCAATCCGGCCTCAGTTCAGCGGCGCCGACCGCCACCAGCGCAGCACCTCGTCCATGCTGCCCACGACACCGTCGGTGTACATGAGGACCTGGGCGCGGTCGCCGTCACCGGTGAACACGGTGACCATGCGCGGGCGGGACAGATCGGTGAACTGGTAGTTGGTGTAGGTCTTGCCGCCATTGGTGTCGCTGGACTCGGAGTCCGCCGTGAGGCCGTTCACCGCCGACTGCAGATCGGCCGCCGAATCGTAGGCGTAGAAGCGGTAGAACGGATCGGCATTGTCGCCGCCGCCGAAGCAGCGCCACTGCACGGCCCAGTTCCCGAAATCGGGCTCGCCCTCGGACTTGTCCGGCGGGCTGCTGTAGTCGGCGGTCCAGCAGGTCGCGCTGTTGTAGCCGACATCGCCGGTGGTGGAGGCGGGCAGCATGCGCGGGAACTCCGTAATGAGGGTGTCCGCGGAGACCGGCTTGTCGGTGACCGTCGTGGTGGTGGTCGACGATGCCGTGGTCGTCCCGCCGCTCCCGCTGTCACTGGCCGCGAGGACCACCACGACGCCCACGACGAGCAGCACCACCACGCCGAGCACGGCGGCGATGATCAGCCCGGCATTGGACTTGCCCGGCGGCGGACCGGGCGGACGGCCGTGGCCCATCGGCATGCCGGGCGGCGCGACCGGCGGCGGACCGGAAGGGGTGTTGTACGAATACGTCCCGGGCGGGGCGGTGTACTGATTCGTGGGATTCCCGGCGTAGGTATTGGCCACCGGCTGCGGCGGCGGCGTGGCCGTATTGACCGCGGTCTGATACGCGTTCGGGGCGGCGTGCCGCGGCCCGGAGGCCGGCATGGGACCGCCGGTCGGCATCTGCCCGACGGGCATACCGGACATGGACGGTCCGGGCATGGGCTGCCCCGCCGTCGGATTCGGCCCGGCGGTGTGCTGCCCCATGACCGGCATGGGCGGCGCGGTGCGCGGATTCACCAGCGGCATGACCGGCGAACTGGGCGAGGCCAGCGCGCGGCGGGCCGCCGCGGCGAAATCGCTACAGGTGTCGAAACGCTCCTCGGGCCGCTTGGCCATGGCCTTGGCCAGCACCGCGTCCAGGGCGGGCGGCAGGCCCGGCCGGGCGCTGCTCAGCGGCGGCGGCGGATTCTGCAGATGCCCCTGGATGACCGCGGCGGGATTGGTGGCCGAGAACGGCCCGGCGCCGGTGAACAGCCAGAACAGCGTGCAAGCCAGGGAGTACTGATCCGACCGCCCGTCCAGCGCGGAGCCGGTCAGCTGTTCCGGGGAGGCGTAGGCCAGGGTCGCGGTGAAGGTGCCGGTCTGGGTGAGGTGGGTGCTCTCGTCGCGCAGCCGGGCAATGCCGAAGTCGGTCAGGTAGACGCGTTCGCCCTTACCGCCGGTGGAGCGGGCCAGCATGATGTTGGCCGGTTTCACATCGCGGTGCAGCACCTGGTTGCGGTGCGCGTAGTCCAGCGCGTCGGCGGTCTCGGCAATGATCTGCACGGCGCGTTCCGGCGGCAGGCTCAGCGGATTCACGCTGGCGGCGTCGACGCCGTCGATGTACTGCATGGAGATCCACAGCTGCCCGTCTTCGAGCCCGCGATCGTAGACGGTGACGATATTGTGGTGGTCGAGCTGGGCGACCAGGTCCGCCTCGCGTTCGAAGCGCGCGCGAATCTCCTTGTCGAAGACCATTTCCCGATTCAGCAGCTTGAGCGCCGTCATCCGGGGCAGACGCGGATGTTTGGCCGCGTACACCGAGCCCATGCCACCGCGGCCCAGCTGCCGCTCGATGACATACCCGGCGAAAACGTCACCGTTGGACAGCATGACTTGCTCCCACTTCCCACGTCGCGCACCGGGACCCACCGGGGCGTGACATACCGCAAACGATCGGCGTGATCGCGCTCGGGCCGATCCGGAAAACACCAGAACCATAGCAGGGGGCGGATGCCGCCGTACTTACGTCGTAGGGGCGGCCGGTGCCATTGGCCAGCAAGTCGATTCACCCCCTGGATCGGGCCTTGTTCGGATACTTATCCACCTATCTATCCGCATCGCGCTTACGCAACACTGAACGATCTCTTGTAGGTGGCCCCGGAACGATCTTGTGTAAACAGAGCGTGACCCACGTCTCCTGTCGGTGGGCAGCGATAGGCTGACGGTCATGCGCATCGGAGCTCACGTACGCAATGACAGCGACCCCATCGGGGCGGGCGAGAAACTCGGCGCCGATGTCATCCAGATGTTCGTGGTGGATCCGCAGAGCTGGGAGAAGCCCACACCGCATCCACTGGCCGCGGAGATCAAGGCCAGCCCCATCGATGTGGTGGTGCACTCGTCCTATCAGATCAATGTGGCCAGCCTGAACAACCGGCTGCGCATGCCCTCGCGAAATGCGGTGGCGCTCCAGGCGCAGGCCGCCGCCGACCTCGGGGCGTTCGGGCTGGTGGTGCACGGCGGGCACGTGCGCTCCGACGAGGAGCTCGTCGAGGGGATCCTGAACTGGCGCAAGCTGTTCCAGCGGCAGGAGGACAAGGGCGGCTTCGCGGTGCCCATCCTGATCGAGAACACCGCGGGCGGAAATCACGCCATGGCACGGCATTTCGACGATATCGCCCGCCTGTGGGAGGCGGTCGGCGATTTCGGGGCCGGATTCTGCCTGGACACCTGTCATGCCTGGGCGGGCGGCGAGGAGCTGCTCGGCGTGGTGGACCGGATCAAGTCCATTACCGGCCGCATCGATCTGGTGCACCTGAACTCCTCCCGCGACGAGTTCGATTCGGGCGCGGACCGGCATGCGAATCTGGCCGACGGCACCATCGATCCGCAGCTGCTGGTGGATGTGTGCAAGGCGGTGGACGCCCCGATCGTGCTGGAGACCCCGGCCGACGGCGTGGCCGAGGATCTGGAGTTCCTGCGCGAGCAGGTGGGCTGACGGCTTTCGATCCGGCTGACGCTAAACCTGTCTCACCGGCGGGGCTGCTGGTGTGCTCGAGCTACGCAAACGCTCGAGCGAAAGGCCATGTATGTCCGTCGAATACGCCACCGCCACCGCCACCGTCGTACAGCTCGGCAGCAAGATCGGGGCCCGCGTCGACGGCGTCCGGCTGAGCGGGGATCTGGACTCCGAGACGGTATCGCTCATTCGCGATGCCCTGCACAAGCACAAGGTCATCTTCTTCCGCGGGCAGGAGCATCTGACCGAGGACGGGCAGTACGAGTTCGCGCAGCTGCTCGGCACGCCGACGACACCGCATCCGACCGTCACCTCCAAGGGCGTGAAGTCGCTGCCCATCGATTCGGAGTACGGGCGCGCCAATAGCTGGACCTTCGTGGATCGGATTCCGAAGGCGTCCATCCTGCGCGCGGTGCATCTGCCCTCCTACGGCGGGTCGACCACCTGGGCGTCCACCGTGGCCGCCTACGACTCGCTGCCCGCGCCCTTGAAGGTGCTGGTGGAGAACCTGCGGGCGCGGCACACCAATGCCTACGACTACGCCGCCGATCGCACCGACGCCGTCTCCGAGAACGCCCATGGCAAGGCCTACCGCGAGGGGTTCGAGTCCACCTACTACGAAACCGAGCACCCGGTGGTGCGGGTGCACCCGGTGACCGGGGAGCGGGCGCTGCTGCTCGGGCATTTCGTGAAGAATTTCGTCGGCCTCACCACCGCCGAATCCCAGACCCTGTTCCAGCTGCTGCAATACCGGGTGACCAAGCTGGAGAACACCACTCGCTGGAACTGGCAGCTGGGCGATGTCGCCATCTGGGACAACCGCGCCACCCAGCACTATGCCGTGGACGACTACGACGGTCAGCCGCGGCGGCTGACCCGCATCACCCTGGCCGGGGATGTGCCGGTCGGCGTGCACGGTGACGAGAGCGCCGTCGTCAGCGGCAATGCCGAGCACTACTCGATCATCGAGGAGGTCGCGCCGCGCGCGGCATGATGGAAGGCATCCCCTGGCCCGCGGTGCTCTTGCGCGCATCGCGACCAGGGGTCCGGGGCCGGTGCGGCGGACACCCTCTCGACCGTCGCATCGGCCGCTATCGTTCAGTCCTGTGAGCATCGAGGAGATCAGGCCGCTCGACGGGGTGCGAGTGCTGGAGTTGGGCAACTACATCGCCGCGCCGACGGCGGGACGGATTCTCGGCGACTTCGGGGCCGAAGTGATCAAGGTGGAGCGCCCGAAAACCGGTGACGAGCTGCGGAATTGGCGGCTACACGGCGGGGACACCTCGATGCTGTACCGGACCGTGAACCGGAGCAAGAAGTCCATCACCCTGGATCTGCGCACCGAGGCCGGGCGCACGATCGTGCTGCGGCTGCTCGAGCAGTGCGATGTGCTGCTGGAGAACTTCCGGCCGGGCATGCTCGAGAAGTGGGGACTCGGGCCGGAGGTGCTGAACGCGGCCAATCCGAATCTGGTCATCACCCGGATCTCCGCGTACGGGCAGACCGGTCCACTGGCCAACCGACCCGGATTCGCCGCGGTCGCCGAGGCGGTCGGCGGGCTGCGCGAACTGGTGGGCGATCCGGATCGGCCGCCGGTACGCACCGGGGTCTCCATCGGCGATTCCATCGCCGGTATCTATGCCGCCTTCGGCACCGTCATGGCGCTGTTCCAGCGCGAGCGGGTGGAGCGGGTTCCATTGGAGCAGCGCATTATCGATGTCGCGCTCAACGAGTCGATCCTGTCGGTCATGGAATCGCTGGTCCCGGACTACCTCGCCTACGGCATCAATCGCGAACGGGTGGGCGGGCGCATGGAGGGCATCGCGCCCAGCAATGCGTATCCGACCAGTGACGGGTTCAGCATTATCATCGGCGGCAATGGGGATGCCATCTTCCAGCGCTATATGCAGGTCATCGACCGTCCCGATCTGGCCGCGGATCCGGAGTTGCAGGACAATGCCGGACGCTGGCACAATCGCGAGCGGCTGGACGCCTCCATTGCCGAGTGGACGCGGCTGCACACCCGCGCCGAGGCGCTGAAGCTGCTCGAGGAGGCCGCGATTCCGTGCGGTCCCATCTACACCGCGGCCGATATCGTCGCCGACTAGCAGTACAAGGCGCGCAATATGATTCAGCCCTTCCGCGTGGATGTCGGCGAGCCGGAGCCCAAGGAGGTCGGGTTCACCGGGATCGTGCCGGTCATCGGCGGACAGTCGCTGGCCATTCGCAATGTCGGCCCGGATCTGGGTGAGCACACCCGCGAGGTGCTGTCGGAGCTGCTCGGCATGTCCGACAACGAGATCGACGGTTTGGAGGAACGGTGACCGCGATCCTGCGTGATGTGACGCTGCGCGACGGGCTGCAGCTCACCGGGAAGGTCCTGCCCACCGAGCGCAAGCTCGAGATCGTGCGCGAGCTGCTGGCGCTGGGCGTGCCCGAACTGGAGATCGGCTCCATGGCGCGGCCGGATCTGGTGCCGCCCATGGCCAATACCCTCGAGCTGGTGGCCGCGCTGACACCCAAGGAGCTGCGACGCTGCTGGGTCTGGGTGGCCACGCCCCGGCACGTGGAGAAGGCGGCCGCGGCCGGGGTGCGCAATTTCCAGTACTGCTTCTCGGTCTCCGATGCCCACAACAAGGCCAATATCGGCCGCACCACCGAGGACAGCCTGGCCGCCATGCCGGATGCCGTGCGCCTCGCCCAGGCTGCGGACGGGCGCATTCAGCTGTGCCTGGCAACGGCTTTCACCTGCCCGTTCGACGGACCGGTGGATCCGGAGCGGGTGCTGGCCATTGCGGCCGATCCCCGCGCGGCGGGCGCCGCGGACATCGTCCTCGCCGATACGCTCGGCCAAGCGCATCCGGGTCAGGTGGCGGCGCTGGTGTCGGCGGTCACCGCCACCGGTCCCGGCGGCCATGCCGGGGGACGCTGGGGCACACCGGAACACCGCATCGTCTTCCACGGCCACGACACCTGGGGCATGGGCGTGGCGAACTCGCTCGCCGCCATTGCCGCGGGCGCGAGCGTGGTGGACGGGGCGCTGGGCGGGCTGGGCGGCTGCCCGTTCGCACCCGGCGCCTCCGGCAACACCTCGAGCGAGGATCTGCTCTTCGCCACGCGTCCAGGGTGGTTCACACCGCAGGCGTTGGCGGCGCTGGTCGGGTTGTCCGAGCAGTTGCTGAATGAACTCGGCGAACCCAATCGTTCCCGTGCGGCCGAGGGCAGTCGCTCCAAGGCCGAGGCTTTCGAATGGGTTGTTCGCACGCCGGAGTGATTCGCGGCGGCGCAAATAGGAGCGCCGCCCATTCATTCCAATTGTTTGCTAAGTGTTAGCTCTATCCGCGCGCAACTTCAGCAATACCAATCCGGCAGTGCAGGCGAGAATCAATCCCGCAACGGTGATTTCGACATGTAGACCGGCAATCCCGAGGACGGCGCCCGCGACTCCACCTAGGAAGATCAGCCACGCCACGGTCCGGGCCAGAATTGCCGACCACCGCGACGGCTGTGCGGCCGCCGGTTCCCCGGCCCGCGCGGGCACGCGCAGCGGAGATGTCGAAAAAGCACCCATCATCCACTCCTCGATGACGCTCGCCGAATCCGCGCGAATCCGCGGCGCGTCCTTCGGCAAATTTCGAGCGTCTCACGTGTAACTTTGGACACACATTACGGCTCGGCAACGAAAAGTCCATACGACACGTGCGGTCAACACGCTGATTTTACTAATTCGATATCTGAATCATCGCTGTTTGAGATATTTTCGTAGCCCGCAATTCGGCCCTCTCGCGCGCCGAACAAGACCGACCGCCCGCCTGGCCCCGAGTCACCGCCTCCGTTAGGGTGAGCCCACTCGAGACGAATCAGGAGTGCCACCAATGCACGGCAGCAACGCCGACGCGGACGAGCGCGGCGACCTCCCGCTGCGCCGCCTACCCGCCCCCGTGAAGGGCGCGGCCGCCGCGGTGGGCGTAGTGTCGCTGGGCCTCGTCCTGATAGGTTCCTGCGGCCTCGGCCGCCAGGACACCTACGTCCCCCCGCCCCCGCTGAACGCCGATCTCCAAGCCGCCCCGAGCATCTCCCGCTCCTCGGGCACCACCACCCCCGCCGTGATCATCCCGCCCTCCCCCACCTGGCGCGTGGCCTCCGGCCCCCTCCCCCGCCGCACCACCACCAGCACCGAACCGTCCACCACCGAATCGGACGCCCCGGAAGACGCGGACCCCAGCACCTCCCGCACCACCCGCCCGCGCCCCAGCCGCACCACCACCCCCGAGACGACGGTCGAATCCCCCCGTCCCACAACGGAACCCTCCACCATCCTCGATCCGGAGCCCCCGCCCACGGTCGAGATCACCGAACGCCCCCTCCCGCCCGGCGACGGCCCGGAGTAGACCTCGCCGGAGACGATCGCGGACGGGTCAGAACTCGACGAGGGTGTGGTCGGCCACTCGATCCGTGAGCACTCGGAGGTGTTCGAGGTCGCCGCCCAGGGTTCGGGCGATGGCGGTGAGGCGGGCCGCGTAGTGGCTCACCGGGTATTCGGTGGTTATGCCTATGCCGCCGTGCATTTGGATTGATTCCTGGGTTATGTGGCGGGCGGAGCGGCCCACCTGGAGGCGGGCTCGGGAGGCGATCAGCGGATCTGGGACGGCGTCTTCGAGGGCGGCGGTGGCGTAGAGGCTCATGCTGCGGGCCAGTTCCAGGGAGACGTACATGTCGGCGGCGCGGTGGGCGAGGGTTTGGAACTTGGAGAGGGTCACGCCGAACTGTTGGCGGGTTTTGAGGTAGTCGGTGGTGAGGCGCAGGGATTCCTCCATGGCGCCGAGGGATTCGGCGCAGAGGGAGGCTTGGGCCCGGGCCGTGGCGATGGCCAGGGCGGCCTGGGGGTCGCCGCCGGAGAGGAGTTCGGCGGGGGCACTGGTGAATTCGATCTGGGCGCCGCGGCGTTCGTCGAAGGTGCGGTACGACGTGCGGGTCACGCCCGCGGCGTCGGCGGCCGTCAGGAACAGGCCGGTGCCGCCGTCGCGCAGCTTGGCGCTGACCACCAGGTGGTCGGCGCAATCGCCGTGCGGGACCGGGTTCTTGATGCCGGTCAGCAGGTAGCCGTCGCCCTGGGGGACGGCGGTGGTGGTGGGTTCGGTTGCGGGCCAGCGGGTTCCGGGCTCCTCGTGAGCGAAGGCGAGGAGCTTGGTCCCGGCGACCACCTCGGGCAGGATGCGCTGCCGCTGCTCGGAGGTCCCCGCGGCGGCGAGCTAGGACCAGACCTGACGGCTCCAGCCGAGATCGGTGTCGAGAACCTTCAGACGATTTTCCGGATCGTAGGTGCGCGCCAACAGGTCCCGGACCGTGTCGCGCAGCATGACCTGTTCATCGGTGAGTTCGAAATCCATGGCGGCGGCTCACGATCCGAGGATGGTGGAGGCGATGATGGTGCGCTGCACCTCGCTGGAGCCTCCGTAGATGGTGGTCTTGCGGTAGTTGAGATAGCCGGGACCGGTGCGCTGCGCCCAGGCGGGCGAGGCGATGTCCGCGGCGTGCACGGGCAGCGCGTCGGGTCCGGCGATATCCAGCAGCAGTTCGGTGGCGGCCTGCTGGAGTTCGGAACCGCGCAGCTTCAGCACCGAGGAGGCCGGATTCGGTTTGCCGTCGGCGGAATTGGAAACCACGCGCATGAGCGTGAGCTCCAGCGCGAGCAGCTCGTTCTCCAGCTCGGCGACGCGGGCCGCGAACACCGGATCCTCGAGCAGCGTGCCGGATCCGGAGCGGGTCTGCGCCGCATACTCTTTCGCCACACCCAGCTTCACTTTGGTGCGGCCGACGCCGGTAATGCCGGTGCGCTCGTTGCCGAGCAGGAACTTGGCGTAGGTCCAGCCCATGTTCTCCTCCCCGACCAGTTGATCGGCGGGCACCCGGACATTCTCGAAGAAGACCTCGTTGACCTCGTGATGGCCGTCGATCAGCTTGATCGGGCGAATGGTCACCCCGGGCGTCTTCACATCGAAGAGCAGCAGCGAGATGCCCGCCTGCTTCTTGGCATTCGGATCGGTGCGCACCAGGCAGAAGATCCAATCGGCGTACTGGGCCAGGGTGGTCCAGATCTTCTGCCCGTTGACGATGTAGGAGTCCCCGTCACGCACCGCCGTGGTGCGCAGCGAAGCCAGATCCGAACCGGCGTCCGGCTCGGAAAAGCCCTGGCACCACCAGATGTCGAGGGCGGCGGTCGGCGGCAGGAAGCGCTGTTTGAGCTCCTCCGACCCGAACTGCGCGATCACGGGGCCGATCATCTGGGCATTGAAGGTCAGCGGTTCCGGCACCGACGCCAGCTGCATCTCGTCTTCCCAGATGTGGCGCTGCATGGGTGTCCAGTCCTTGCCGCCCCATGCCACCGGCCACTTGGGCGTGGCGAGCCCGTGCGCGTTCAGGATCTTGTGGGTGGTGACGATATCGTCGCGGGACAGCTCGCGACCGTACTTGACGCGTTCACGAATCTCGGCGGGGATCTCGGTCCGGTAGAACTCCCTGAGTTCGTCCCGGAATTTCACCTCGTCCGGTGACAGGGCAAGCTTCATGGCATCTCCCAGCGTTGCTGTCGTGTCAACGACAAACTTACTACCCGGTAATAGAATGCCTGTCGGCTGCATCACAGTCCCGGGCGGGCTCGGATGACGCCCGGCACAGCAAGCTGGTACGTTGCCGAGAGATCCGGATCGCGGGTTGTCGTCGAAATCCGGTATCCGAGTTCGAATTCGCAGGAGCAGCACGAGTGAACGGCAGGACCCTCTCCCGGCGCGTCGCATCGGTCGTCGCCGTCGCCGCCAGCGCGGCGGTCCTCGGCGCGACCACCGCCGCGGCCGAACCGGCCGAACCGGCCAAGTCCCCGGTCGAGATCGCCATCGAGCAACTCACCGTCGCCGCAGGTGACAATGCCGACGCCAAGGCCGCGGTGGAAACGACGGCCAAGGGCGCGCAGCTGATCTCGGCCGCCAAGCTGAGCAATATCGCCTGGACCCCGTTCGGCTACCAGGCGCCGACCATCGGCTGCGGCTCCAATATGCCCTTCACCATGACCGTCGCCTCGGCCACCGTGAGCCCCGACGCCTCCATCACCGTCCCGCAGGGCATGGTGCGCTTCCAGGCCACCCCCGCGCACTCCGGTATGCCGCTGGCGTCCGGGCTGAGCGTGGTCTGGCTCAATCTGGCCAATGGCCGCAGTGGGATCAACGGCCTCGACGAATTGACCGAGTACGGCCTGCCCGCGCTGGCCAAGACCGTCGACTCCGGTCCCGGCACCGTGATCGCCACCCTGTGGGGCAGCATCGACTATCCGGCCGCCCGCTGCGCGGTGCTGCCGACCATCGGCCTGTTCACCGTCCCCGAACCGCCCAAGGATCCCGCGGCCGCGCCGGTCGACACCGGTTCCGGCACGGGCTCGGGCACCGGTTCCGCGGCGCCCGCCAACTGACCTGATACACGAAATGCCGCGCATCCCGAGGGGATGCGCGGCATTCGTCGTTTCGAGCCGGTGTGTCAGGCGCGCGGCTTGCGGCGGGTGTCCTGCCGCTTGTAGCCGCCCTCCCGGCGCGGGGCGCGGCTCATGGAGCGCTGTCCGGGAGGGCCCTGATCCAGCTGCAACTGAATGAGCTGACCGCTGATGCGGGTGCGGCTCAAGGCATTCAGCGTCTCGCTCGACAGATCGGCGGGCAGTTCCACCAGGCTGTGGTCCGGGCGAATGCTGATATGGCCGAAGTCGCTGCGGCGTAGGCCGCCCTCATTGGCAATGGCCCCGACGATCGCGCCCGGCGCGACCTTGTGCCGCTTGCCGACCGAGATCCGGTAGGTGGCGAGCTCGGCCCCGGTGGCCCGGTGCCGCGACGGCTCCCGGCGCTCACGCGGCCCGCGATCCCGATCGTCGAACGAGCGCGGCGCCCGCTCCCTGCGTTCCCGGGGCGCGGGTTCGGGATCGGGCTCCATGAAGAAGTTGTCGCCGTCGTAGGACCCGACCGCCAGCGCCGCGGCAATATCCACCAGCGGAATATTGTGCTCGCGCTCGTAATCCTCGATCAGCTTGCGGAACAGCGGCAGATTCGCGTTCGCCAGGTTCTCGGTGATGGCATCGCCGAACTTGGTCACGCGCTGCGCGTTCACGTCCTCCACGCTGGGCAGCTGCATTTCGGTGACCTGCTGGCGGGTGGCGCGCTCGATGGCGTCGAGCAGGCGGCGCTCGCGCGGGGCCACGAACAGCAGCGCGTCACCGCTGCGGCCCGCGCGGCCGGTGCGGCCGATGCGGTGCACATAGGACTCGGTGTCGTGCGGAATGTCGTAGTTGACGACATGCGAGATGCGCTCCACGTCCAGACCGCGGGCCGCGACATCGGTGGCGACCAGAATGTCGAGCACACCGGACTTGAGCTGCCCTATGGTGCGCTCGCGCTGCGCCTGCGCGATATCGCCATTGATGGCGGCAGCGGAATACCCACGCGCGCGCAGCTTTTCGGCCAGCTCCTCGGTGGCCTGCTTGGTGCGCACGAAGATGATCATGGCCTCGAAGGATTCGACCTCGAGGATGCGGGTCAGCGCGTCCAGCTTGCGCTGATAGGACACCTGCACCCAGCGCTGGGTGATATTGGTGTTGGTCGAGGTCTTGGACTTGACCGTGATCTCGACCGGATCCTTCAGATACTGCTTGGAGATCTTCCGGATGGCCGTCGGCATGGTGGCCGAGAACAGCGCGACCTGCTTGGTGTCGGGCGTGTCGCGCAGGATGCGCTCGACATCGTCCTGGAAGCCCATCTTCAGCATCTCGTCGGCCTCGTCGAGCACCAGGTACTGCAGCTCGGTCAGGTCGAGGGTGCCGCGCTCCAGATGGTCGATGACACGGCCCGGCGTGCCGACCACGACCTGCGCGCCGCGCCGGAGCCCGGACAGCTGCACCGCGTAATTCTGGCCGCCGTAGATGGGCAGCACGTGCAGACCCGGAATATGGGTGGCATAGCGCTGGAAAGCCTCGGCCACCTGGATGGCCAGCTCCCGCGTCGGGGCCAGCACCAGCGCCCGCGGCGATTTGCCGGACACTTGCAGCCCCATGAGGATCGGAATGGCGAACGCGGCGGTCTTACCCGTGCCGGTCTGCGCGAGACCCACCACATCCGCGCCGTCGAGCAACGGCGGAATCGTCGCTGCCTGGATAAGCGACGGCGATTCGTAGCCGACATCGGCGATGGCCCGCAGAATGCGGTCATCGATGCCGAGATCGGCGAAGGACGGGCCGTTCGCGTCCCTCTCGTCGTCGCTGGGAACGCTGTCGGCCGGTGAGGTACTCATTGACCAGGAGTTTACTGCCTGAGCCTGGTCGGTCCGACCATCGGGTGAATACGCTGGACGTCGTGCAATCGGACAACTCGCCCGCCGGGCTCGGCCGCACCGAATCCGCCCCGGTCCGCAACTACGTGACCGGCCACCTTCCCGCCACGGAACCGGGCAGCTCGGGCGGGATGACGGCGGCCGCCGCCGAACCGGCCGCCGCTCCCGGCACACCCGGGGCGAACGCCCCCGGCGGTGTGGTGGATATCGCGGTGGCGCAATTCGGTCCGGGCGCCGATACCGTGGCCAATCTCACCGCCCTGCGCGCGGAGGTCCGCGCCGCCGCCGAACTCGGCGCGAAGGTGGTGATCGCCCCCGAATACTCCATGTTCGCGGTGCGCCGCCTGGACGCCCGCGTGGTGGCCGCCGCGGAACCGCTGACCGGTCCGTTCGTGAGCGGATTGCGCGGTATCGCAGCCGAATTCGGCGTCCACCTGGTGGCGGGCGTACTGGAGGCGCCCGGCGGCGACCAGCCCGCCGATCGCGCCTACAACACACTGGTCGCGGCCTCCCCCGACGCCGAATTCGCCGCGATCTATCGCAAGGTGCACCTCTATGACGCCTTCGGCGCCCGCGAATCCGACTACCTGCTGGCCGGACCGCTGGACCCGCCGCAGACCTTCACCGTCGACGGCGTCGTCTTCGGCATGCAGACCTGCTTCGATCTCCGCTTCCCGGAAGGCTGTCGCCGCGTCGCCGCCGCCGGAGCCCAGGTCCTGCTGCTCCCGGCGCAATGGATCCCGGGCCCGAACAAGATCGATCAATGGACCACCCTGCTACGCGCCCGGGCCATCGAGAACACCGTGTTCGTGGCCGCCGCCGACCAGTGCGCCCCGCTCGGCGCAGGCGCCTCCATGATCGTCGGCCCCACCGGCGCCGTCCTGGCCGAACTGGGCGACCAGGCCGGAATAGCCACCGCCCGCATCGATCTGGCCCACCTGCACGAGGTCCGCACCACCAACCCCAGCCTCGCCCTGCGCCGCTTCACCATCACCGGCTGACAAGATCACCGGGAACTGGTGGCGGCATTGCGCGAGAAGCCCCCGCCACCAGTCCCCGGTGGATGTCGTTTCACTTCGCGCGGCCCGGTGGGCGCGGGTGGGCAACTACACTGAACTGCAATGATCTACCAGGATCGGGGCGGCGCGGGGCGCGCGCTGGGTGGGGTGCTGAGGCACCTGCGCGCGGCGGATCCGCTGGTGCTGGGACTGCCGCGCGGCGGGGTTCCGGTCGCCGCGGCGGTGCGCGACGCCATCGGCGGGGATCTGGATGTGCTGCTGGTGCGCAAGCTCGGGGTGCCGTGGCAACCCGAACTCGCCATGGGGGCCATCGGCGAGGACGGGGTGCGGGTGCTCAATGACGATGTGCTGCGCCATACCGGGGTGACGCCCGAGCAGGTGGCGGCCATCGAGGGGTTGGAGCGGATCGAATTGGAGCGGCGGCGGCAGGTGCTGCGGGCGGCCAGCCCGGCGCTGCCGTTGAAGGACCGCATCGCGGTGATCGTGGACGACGGGATGGCCACCGGCGCCACCGTCGCCGCCGCCTGCGAGATCGCCCGGCTGCACGAGCCGCGGCGCGTGGTGGTGGCGGTGCCGGTGTCCTCCGCCGAAGCGCTGCACCGCATTCGGGCCCTCGCCGACGAAGTGATCTGCCCGCTGGTGCCGCGCTTCCTCGGCGGCGTGGGCGGGGCCTACCGCGACTTCCACCAGCTCACCGACGAGGAAGTCGTCGACCTGCTCAGCGAATCTCGGTGATCCCCTTCAGATGTCGCTGCGCCAGCTCGGCGTAGTACCCCGGATTGATCTTCACCCACATCTCGGCCGGGGTACCGGCGATCTCCTTCTTCACCTGCGCGGGCGATCCGGCGGCCAGCACATTGTCCGGAATGACCGCCCCCGGCGGCACCAGCGAGTGCGCCGCGATCATGGTGCCGCTACCGATCTTCGCCATATCGAGGACCGTGCTGCCATTGCCCACAATGGATTCCGCCCCGAGCGTCGCGCCATGGAAGACGACCGAGTGCGCGATGGTCGACCCCGCACCGATCTCCACCGGAACGTCCTCCGGCACATGGATCACGGCATTGTCCTGCACATTCGCCCGCTCGCGAATAATGATCGGCGCCAAGTCCGCACGCAATACCGCCCCGTACCAGACCGAGGCCCCCGCCTCGACCCGCACGTCGCCGATCAGCGTGGCAGTCGGCGCGATGAAGGCACTGGGATCGACGACGGGCCGCTTACCTTCGAATTCATAGAGTGGCACGCCCGCCACGCTAAACCCTTGCCGTCCCTAATGGTTCGTAATACCGGCCAGGTCGGCAGCGTCCGGCGCGCCCGCAACCCGCAGCCCCCGCCATCCCGAACCGGTTCGGCGCCCGGCCGGGTCAGGTGTGCGCGGCGCAGGTCAGGACCCAGTCGGTGATGTCGGCGGTGACCTGTGGGTTGACCGGCTCGTGAAGCAAGTCGTGCCCGGCATCGGGGTATTCGCGGAGGTCGGCGGATATCCGGTGGGCCCATTCGCGGATCGGGGCGATCGGGGCGCGGCGGTCGTCGACGCCGTGCACGACCAGGACCGGAATTGATTCCGGCAGTGTGGGTTCGCGGCGCGGTGGAGCGGGTGTCGCGGTGGCGGGAGCACGGGAATCAAGCGGGAGCCGCGCGGCAGGGCGGCGCGGGGCGCGAGCAGCCGCGCGGGCGGACTTCGGCGATCCGCCGCGCGGGACCACCTCCGGGGTCCCACAGAGGATGAGCCCGGACGGGAGTGCGACAGCCGGGTCCCCCAGGACGTGCACGGCCGTGGCCGCGCCGAGCGAGTGGCCCATCAGGAACAGTGGGAAGGTACTGGGGATCAGGTCGAGGAATGCGTGTGCGTCAGCGGACAATTCGGGCAAAGCGCCCGGGTGTTCGGGATCGCCTTCGCTGAGGCCGTGGCCTGAGGTGTCCAGGGTCCACAGTTCGATGTGCGCGGCGCCGAGGGCGCGGGCGAAGCGGTGGTAGTGGCCGCTGTGCTGTCCGATACCGGGGAGCAGTGCGATCACCGCGGCCGGATGCTCGACCGGCCACCGGCGGAAGTGCAGCTGCCCGCGGGGGCCATCGAAGTACGGCATCGGGCGATTCTCGCAAACGCCGGACCGCCGTCCGCACCGCTCCCGGAACTGCGACACGCCGAAATGGCCGATGGGGTTTCACGCGCTGGACCGGGCGCGCGACGCCCGCGCCGCGCTAATGTGAACACGAGTCGTGTTGTCTCCCAACACCGCCCGCAAAACCAGGGTTGACGTGCGGATGCGCGGGCGGGAGCGGGAGCACCTCGCGGCCCACCTGGCGGCACACCACGTCCGCGCCAGTCGCTACGCTGTTGCGCGACTCGGTCGTCGTGCGATGCGCGACGCGGCCGCCGCGGAGGGTGCGGCGCACACGCAAGGACGCGTGTCCGGGTGCGGGGTGTCGGCGGAAAGGCACAGGAGGGCCGCGATTGATTCTGTTCGGTGATCGTGTCGTGTGCAGCACCGGAGACCTGGTGTCGGCGGCGCGTTGTGAGTTCGCGCTCTTGCGCGCGCTCGACGCCGAACTGGGACTGGTGACGCCGGTCGCGCCGCATGCGACCGGTGCGGTGACCCCTGCCCGCGACCAGACCGTGGAACACAAGCTCGCCGATCTGCGCGACAGGTACGGCACGGGCGTGGTGCGGGTGCGCGCCGTGGAGCCGACCCCAGGCCTGGATCCGACGGAAACCGCTGCGGCACTGGCGACCGCGCACGAACGGACCCGCGCCGCCATGGACGCGCGCGCCGACGCGATCGCGGGCGCGGTGCTGATGGACGGGCAGTTCGCCGCCCGCTGTGATTTCCTGCTGCTCGACAGCACCCCCGAGGCGCACGACTACCTGCCCGCCGCGGTCGCCACCCGGCGCACCGCCGTCACCGCCCTGCTGACCGTGGCCGCCGCCCTGGCCGCCCTGGCCGCCCCCACCCCGGGCGACCTCTTCGTCAGCACCCGCATCCCCGGTCCAGACCCCGGCCCCCGCACCACCCCCACCCCGGGCGACCTCATCATCAGCATCCGCGCCCACAGCTCCGTCTTCGACAGCGCCGCCACCGCCCCCCGCCTCGTCAACCCCGGCGACCACAGCCCGAGCGCCACCGGCCGCACCGCCGCGCCCTCCACCGCGCCGGACGAAGCGGACCTCCACGAGCAGACCGCCACCGGCGAACGCGGCACCGACGACGTTGTCCCCCACGATGCCGCGCCCGCCGACGGGCCGGGCCACGACATTCCCGAGCTCGAATCAGCCGTCGTGGCAACCGCACTCGGGTCGGTCGTGCCTGTCGGCGATGCGCCCGATGTGGGCGACAGTCGCCTCGGGATCGGCGCTGCCGAGGACTGTTCGGACGGCGGGTTCGGGAGCGATCCGGGCTGGGATGAGTTGCGGCGGAGCGGGGTTCCGCTCGATCCAGCCGATCCGGCGGATGCGCCCGTGGTGTTCCGGATTCGGGTGGACGAGCCCGGGGCGCAATCGGATTCCGGGGGCGCGGTGGAGGCGGACGACGGGTGGGCGCTGCTGGAATTGCTGGCGCAGCGGCAGCGGGCGTTTCCGGGGATGCGGATTCATCACTATCGCGGGGGGTTGCGGCCGCTGCTGAGTGCACTGGGTGAGCGGCACGCCGACGGTGAAGACATGGTCGCGGAGGTGCTGCCCGCGCTGGTGGATCTGTATCCGGTGGTGCGGGCGGCGCTGCTGGTCGGCGAGCGGTCCTACGATCTGCATCAACTACCGCCCAATCAGGCCGAGGCCGGAAGCGGACCCGAGGCCGTTGTGCGACTTCGGGATTGGCTGCTACGGCTGGCCGCCGAGCACCGGGTGCGGCCGGTGCGGCGGATGGCCTACGACTATTGGGAGACCGGGCCGGACGAAGTCGAGGCGGCGCCGCGGGCGTTCGCGGAGACCGGGCAGCGGGGACACTGGTGCGAGGCGCAGGTGGCGGCGGCGTTCATGGCGGCCGCGCTGGGATATCACCGGCGCGAGGGCCGTCCGCTGCGCTGGGCGCACGACGATCGGCTGGATCATCCGGTCGAGGAGTGGGCCGACACCCCGGGCGTGCTGATCGCGGACTGGGGTGCGGTGGACACCAAGTGGCACAGCACCGGTCACCGGCCCATGCGCCGATATCTCACGCTCACCGGGCGACTCGGCACCGGCAATGCGCCACCGCCGGGGACGCGGGTGCTCACGCTGTACGACCGGCCGGTGCAGGGCATGACCGCCGCGCCGGGACAGCGCGCCCTGGCGCACGCCACCGTGCTCGGCTGCTCCCTCGACACCAATTTCGAGGATGTGGTCCGGATCGTGGAGTTGCTGCCCGACGGCTGCGAACCCTACGATGATCTGCCCGCCGCCATCGCGCCCTGCCCGCAGGGCCGCCAGGAATTCCTGGCCGAAGCCCTAGACGACACCGCGCACCAGTTGCTGGTGACACTGCCGCAGGTCCCCGATACCGCCGTCTTCGACCTGCTCTGCCGCCGCCCGCCGCGGCTGCGCTCCGGTGAGACGCTGCCGGAGGTGTTCGGCGATCACGCCGCCGCCGTCACCGCCGCCATTCTCGATCTGGAGAACTCCTATATCGCGGTGCAGGGCCCGCCCGGCACGGGTAAGACCGACACCACCGCCCGCGTGGTGGAAAGGCTTGTGACCCGGTACAAGTGGCGCGTCGGCGTGGTCGCCCGCTCGCACGCCGTGGTCGAGCACATGCTCGACGCGGTGGTGCAGGTTGGCGTGCTACCCGAGCTCGTGGCCAAGGCCGATGCGCAATCCGTCGCCCCGGAATGGCTGCCCATCGAGGCGCCCCGGTATTCGCGCTTTCTCGACAATGCGGTCAATGGTTGTGTGGTGGGCGGACTTTCGAATGATTTCGCCGATGCCGAGCGCATCGCCCGCGCGGGCCTGGACCTGCTGGTCATTGCCGACGCGGGTAAATTCCCGCTGGCCGAGGCGGTGGCGGTCGCGGTGTGCGCCCGGAATCTGCTGCTGGTGGGCGATCCCGCGCCCGCCGCCGGACAGGGCGCGCATCCCGAGCCGGTGGGCGAATCGGCGCTGGGCCGCCTGGTCGGCGCGCATCGCACCCTGCCCGCCGCCTTCGGCTACTTCCTGGACCGCACCTGGCGCATGCATCCGCGCATGAGCGGCCCGGTCTCCCGGCTGCGCTACGACAATCGCCTGCGCTCCAATGAAACCGTCACCCTGGCAAGAGAACTCGACGGCATGCCGCCCGGCGTGCGCACCGTGACGGTCGAACATCACGGCAACAGCACCGAATCCGCCGAGGAGGCCCGCGAGATCGTGCGCCAGGTCCGCACCCTGCTCGGCCTGCCCTGGCAGACCGGCGCGGTCACCCGCCGCCTACACCCGCACGACATCCTGGTCGTCGCCCCCTATCACGCCCAGGTGGCGCGCATCCGAACCCTGTTGTCCCGGGCCAGAATCGAGGATGTGCTGGTCGGCACCGCCGACCACTTCCAGGGCCGCGAGGCCGCCGTGGTCCTGGTCTCCATGACCACCTCGGCCCCCGAGGACGCCCCGCACGGCATCGGCGCGCTGCTCTCACGCCATTGGCTGACCAGCGCCATCTCCCGCGCCATGTGGGCCGCGGTCATCGTGCGCTCCCCGCTGCTCACCGAATACCTGCCCGCGACCACGGCGGAGGTCTCCGACCTGGCGGCGGTACTACAGCTGGATCGAGTCTAGCGGCGAAGCGGCCCAAGCACTTTCAGCCGAACCGAACTCAGCCGAAGCACTGTCCTTCACCGCGATAGGTCGGCACCGCCGTGCGCGACCCGTCGGCCTCCACCAGGTGCACCTGCGTGAACCGCTCGCACAGCTCCCCGGCCTTGGCGTGCCGGAACCAGACGCGGTCGCCGATGGTCAGCCCATTGGAGCCGGTCAACGGCGTCTGCACCTCACCCGCGCCCTCGGTGCCGATGAGCCCCAAACCCAAGGGCCACACCGGTTTCGGAACCCGCGAGGCGCCAGCCGGACCGGAGGCGATGTACCCGCCGGAGAACACGGTGGCGATCCCTTCCGCCGGGCGGCGCAGCACCGGCAGGGCGAAATACATGGACGGCCGCGGCGCCAGATTGCGGTAGCCGTCGAAAAGCGTCGGCAGATACAGCCCCGATCCGGATGTCACCTCGGTGACATCCGGATCGGAGATGCTCACCTCGATGGACCCGGTCCCGCCGCTGTTGACGATCTCGAGCTCGCCGACCTCGCCGCGGACCGCGTCCAGCACCCGCCGCCGACGTCGCAGGATCTCCATGGCCGACGCCTTCTTCACCAGGCGCACAGCGGGATTCGTATCGGGAAGCCCGGCGATCTGCGCCTCGTAGGTCATGACGCCGACCACGCGGAACCCGCGCCGCTTGGCCGCCCCCGCCAGGCGCGCGGCCTGTTCCGGCGTCCGGATCGGCGAGCGCCGCACGCCGAGGTGCAGCGGCCCGATGCGCAGCGAGGCGTCCACATCGATACACACCCGGGGCGCGACCCGCTCACCCACCGCCGCGCGGATGAGATCCAGTTGCGCGGTGTCGTCGATCATGAGCGTGATGGAGTCCAGCAGCACCGGATCGGCGGCGAGTTCGGCCAGCGCGGCCCGGTCGGCGGTCGGATAGCCGAGCAGCACATCGCGCGCGCCCTGGCGGACCAGCCAGATGGCTTCGGGGAGTGCGTAACCCATGATGCCCGCGAATCCCCCGGCGGCGGTGAGCTCGCTGCCGAGCACCTCTTCGAGGACCGCGCGGCAGCGAACGGATTTGCTGGCCACCCGGATCGGCACCCCGCGCGCGCGGCGCACCAGATCGGCGGCATTCGCACGCAGGGCGGCGAGGTCGACGGCGGCCAGCGGCGCGTCGAGTTCGGCTGTGGCCGCGTGCAGCCCGGTAATCGGCGACGGATCGGTCACCCGATCATTCGATCACGAAACTGGTCATGCGTCCAGCAAATCGCCCGGATCGGTGCCACAACCGGGAACGGGGTACGGAAAGACGTATCGGATTACCTCAGAGATCCACGGCCTTGGTCGACAAGTACTGCACCAGATCGTCCAGGACCACCAGCGATGTCTCGTCATCGCAATCGGCCAGCCAGCGCAGCACCATGCCCTGGATCACCGCCACCAGATAGGCGGCAATGGCATCGCAAGGCTCCAGCCACTGGGTGCCCGAACGCTGCGCGCACAGCTGCAGGAATTCGGTGACCGCGGCATCGAGCCCGCGGAAGGTCGCCGACGCCTCCGGGTCCGGGATGCACATGGTCTGGTTCTCCCACCGCCTGCGCAGCGCGACCAGGGTGGCTTCATAGGCTTGAATCTGCCTGTCCGGAGCCGATTTCAAGATCGGCCACAACGTGCTCACACCCGCGTGCAGCAGGATTCGCAACGCACGATTGCCGGTGAAGTCGAGAGATGCGGCCGCTTTCTCGATGGCCTCGATCATGGCCGGACGCAGTCCGACCTGGACGATTTCTCCACTTGCGTTCAACGACGACTCCCTAGGGCGAAAGAGCTCGCGCACATGCCCGCGCGGCTCGCTCAACGGGTCTGATCAGCACTGATCCCCGAGCAGGACCTCGGCGTACCCGTTCAACAGGTATCGATGCTACGTCGTTTTCTGGCTTCGAGACCAGCTTTGATAGGGGTTTTCGTACCCCAAGATTGTTTTGTTACCTAATTGGGACGCGCCCGCGATCGAATGGGAATCGTCGAATTTATTCGATCGCCTGGTCGCAACCACATTGGGACCGATTGGTATTTTATGAACATTGTTCAACGTAAAGATAGTGGATGTGCGGCAACCCACAGGCAAGGAGGCTTGCCCGGTCAACCGCTAGCCTGAGCGGGTGACTGCTGCGCGCCCCGACCAATTCCGCATCTCCGGCACCTTCAATTTCCGCGATGTGGGCGGCGCCCGCACCACCGGCGGCGCCACGGTCCGTGCGGGCGCGCTACTCCGGTCCGCACAGTTGAGCAGGCTCGATGATGCCGGACGCGCCACCCTGCTCGCGCTCGGGGTCACCGATGTGCACGATCTGCGCGGCCACGCCGAGATCGACTTCATCGGCCACGACGCGCTGCCCGAATCGGTGCGCCTGCACGTCACGCCCTTCGACGTCCGCATAGGCGAGACGCCGCCGCACGAGGCGCGGCGGCACTCCACCGCCGCGGCCCACATGCTCGAGGTGTACCGGGAGTTCCCGGCCATGCCGGAGGCGAACGCCGCCATCAAGGCCCTGGCCGATTCGGTGCTGGGCGGCACCGCGCTGGTGCACTGCGCCGCGGGCAAGGACCGCACCGGCTGGGCCGTGGCCACGCTGCTGCGCGCGGTCGATGTCACCGAGGACGACGTCTACGCCGACTATCTGCTGAGCCAGGACGCGGTGCCCACGCTGCGCGCCTACATGACCGCGGATATGAACGAGGAGCTCTCCGACGACCTGCTCGGCGTGAAGCCCGAATACCTGGCCTCGGCCACCGACTCCATGACCGATATGTACGGCGGCATCGACGGCTACCTCGCCGAGATCGGCCTCACGCCCGAGGACCGCGCGGCGCTGCGCGCCCGGCTGCTCGACTGAAATCGGCCGTCAGTCGACCAGGGCGCGGCGCACCAGCCCGTCCTGGTCGATGCTGACCTGATTGCCGGTGTGGAACCACGGTCCGGTGAAACGGGACTCGGTGGTCTGCGGATCGTTCCAGTAGCGGCGGGTGACATTCGGGCCGCGGCAGAGCAATTCGCCGTGCCCGGTGGCCGCCTCCGGACCCCACAGCGCCAATTCGGTGCCGCCGAAGGCGAATCCGAGAATGTCGCGGGCCGGGGCGCCGTCATCGCGGGCCAAGCCGATGCCGCTGGTCTCGGTCGCGCCCCAGACCGACCACTGCCGGGCGGCGGGGAAGACCTCGCGCAGGGTGTCGGCCACCGATTCGGCGGTATTCGGATCGGCGGCGGCGAGTTCGGTGCGATGCCCGGCGCTGCACACCTGGCGGACCCGTTCGACCCGCAGGCCCGCCAGGTCCGGCAGCAGCCCGGCGAAGATGCGCGGGGTGGCCGACACCATATCGATGCGCTCGGCCACAAGGGTTTCCGGAACGGCCGCCCGATCGGGCGCCAGCACCACGGTGCCGCCGACGGCGAAGGTCGGGAGCAGTTGATCCACGCAGCCGCTGGCGTGCGCGAGCGGCAGCAGCACCAGATTGCGCAGGCCCTCGGTGGGCAGTTCCAGCGCGCCGACCACCGAACGGATGGCGGAGAGCAGGTTCTCGTTGGTGAGCTCCACCCCGCGCGGGCCGCCCTCCAGCCCCGGGCTGGTGTAGCAGAGCAGCGCCAGCTCGCTCAGCGACGCGCCGTCGTCGATGAAGGCCGCCGCATCGGGCAGCGCCTCGCGGTAGCCCGCCGCGCTGCCGCCGCCGTCGAGAATGTAGTCGGCGCAGGCATCGCGGATCACGCGGTCCGCCACCGCATCCGGCAGGCCGTCGTGCACCAGCACGGGGACCGCGCCGGAGAGCAGCGCGCCCAGGAAGGCATGCGCACCGCGACGCGATCGCCGTAGCCGATGCCGTGCTCCTGCAACCCGCCCGCGATCCGCGAGGCCGAGTACCAGAGCTCGCGGTAGGTGAGGCGGGGGCCGCCGATCTCGACCACCGCCTCCCGCGCGGAGAAGGTGTGCACCTGGATATCGAGTAGCTCGGTGAGAGCAGGGGTCAGGTTGCCGTATCGCAGGATGCCGTCCGCACCGCGCGCAAGAGGGTTGTCGCACCGGGCATTTCGCGTGTTCGGGTATTCCACCAGTATTTGCGACATGTAATCCCTCCGAGTGCCCTCGAGCCCTGCCAGGCATGAGTGACTATATGATGCACATCACATCTGTGGGCGGATTGTCGGCAAACGTAGTGGAGTCCTTACGGGGGCGAAACGGGTCAGCGCCCCGTGTAAGTAGCTTTCCCCGGACCGACTTCCAGGAAACTCTGGACGGCATTGCGCAGGTCCTCGGTGCCGAAGAGTTGCCCGGAGACCTGCGGCGCCACCGAATCCGCGTGCGCCACACCGCCGGAACGCCAGGCCCCGATGATCTCCTTGGTCGCGGCGTGTGCGCGTGTCGGGCCGTCGGCGAGTCGGGCCAGCAGGGCGCGGGCCGCGGTGTCGACATCCTCGTGCACGGCATTGACCACGCCCCAGTCGGCCAGGGTGGCGGCGTCGTAGAGATCGCCGGTCATGACGAATTCGCGGGCGCGGCCGGACCCGGCGCGCTCGGCCAGCCGCTGCGGGCCGCCCATGGACGGGGTCAGGCCGACCACGGTCTCCACCAGACCGAACTTGGCCTTGGGCGCGGCCAGGATGATGTCGCAGGCCAGCGCGATCTCGAAGGCGGCGGTCAGGGTGAGGCTGTGCGCGGCGAACACCACCGGGCAGGGCAGCGCCTTGTCGAAGAGGTTCAGCGGCGGATGGTCGATGGTCAGCACCGCGGCCCGCGCGCCCCCTTCGGTGGTGATGTACCCCAGGCGGGTGGGCTTCGTGTCAGTCATGCGCCCGAATCTACGACATGGCGTCTGCCACTATGGGTGACGTGACCACCTCCGCATCGGAACTCGGGGCCTACGTCGAACCGGGCGAGTTCAAACGGGACACGAACTACATCACCACCCGCATCACCGCCGACGGGCGCGACGGGTATCCGGTCGAGCCGGGCCGGTATCGGCTGGTGGCGGCGCGGGCCTGTCCGTGGGCCAATCGGACGCTCATCGTGCGGCGGCTGCTCGGGCTGGAATCGGCGCTGTCGCTGGGGCTGTGCGGGCCGACGCACGACAAGCGCAGCTGGACCTTCGATCTGGATCCGGGCGAGGTGGATCCGGTGCTGGGGATCCACTTTCTGCGGGACGCGTACCTCGAGCGGTATCCGGACTATCCGCGCGGGATCACCGTGCCCGCCATTGTGGACGTGCCGACCGGTCAGGTGATCACCAATGACTATGCGCGGATGACCCTCGACTTCTCCACCGAGTGGACCGAATTCCATCGGCCCGGTGCGCCGCAGCTGTATCCGAAGGATCTGCGCGAGGAGATCGACACGGTGAATCGGCGGGTGTACACCGAGGTCAACAATGGCGTGTACCGGTGCGGCTTCGCGGGTGATCAACAGGCGTACGAGGCCGCCTACGATCGGCTCTTCACGGCGCTGGACTGGCTGTCCGAACGCCTCGCCGGACAGCGATACCTGGTGGGCGACACCATTACCGAGGCCGATGTGCGGCTGTTCACCACCCTGGTGCGCTTCGACGCCGTCTATCACGGGCATTTCAAATGCAATCGGCAGAAACTGACCGAGCTACCGGTGCTGTGGGATTACACGCGGGATCTGTACCAGACCCCCGGATTCGGGGATACGGTCGATTTCACCCAGATCAAGCAGCACTACTACATCGTGCACACCGACATCAATCCCACTCGGATCGTGCCCAGGGGGCCAGACCTGGCCAACTGGCTCACGCCGCACGGACGGGAAGCCTTGGGCGGCAATCCCTTCGGAGACGGAACTCCCACGCCACCGCCGGTCGCGGCGGAACGCGTGCCCGCCTGTCACGCCCCGGTCTGAGCTACCGGCGCGGCTCGCCCGCGTAGGTGCCGAAGCTCCAGTAGACGCCCTCCGGGTCGCGGCACACGAAATCGCGTGACTCGTAATCGGTTTGATCGGTCAACTCGCGAATCACGGTCGCGCCCGCGGCTTTCGCCCGGGCATACAGGGCATCGGGATCGTCGACGACGATATAGACGGAGCCGACGCCGGGCGGCAGATCCTTCAGGGCGGAGCCCTCGCGTACGGAGCCCAGCATGAGGGCCCCGCCCCCGGGCCACGCCAGCTCGGCATGGTCGACTCTGTCGCCCTCGCCGTAGCAGGCGGTGGTCTCGAACCCGAAGGCCTGCTCCAGGAATCGGATGGCGGCGCGGGCATCGCGGTAACTCAAGGTCGGCCACACAATGGCGGTCTGTACTGAGGTTGTCGAATCGGTCATACGCCTAGCCTGGTTGCTCGGCGGGTAGTTGGTCTTGGACGAATGGGAACACCTCGCGTTCGCGCCACACCGAGGGCGGCATGCCCGCCAGCTCCCGCCATTCGCGGGCCATATGCGCCTGGTCGTAGTACCCGGCCAGCGCCGCCACCTCGGCCAGCGGCGGCGGATCGGGCCGCCGCAGCAACCGATGCGAGCGCTCGAATCGCGCGATGCGCACCGCGTCCTTGGGCGTCACCCCGAATTCGGCGCTGAACCGATTGCCGAGATGCCGTCGGCTCCAGCCGATCTCATCGGCCACCGCGGCCACCCGCACCGCCGGATCCGGGCCGGACAGCAGCGTCCAGGCATGCGACAACTCCGAATCCCAGGGCACCGGATGAATGCGCCGCAACAGAATCTCGTCCAGCACGGCGAACCGCCCCGGCCAGGTCGGCGTGGCCGCCAGCCGCTCCCGCAACTCCCCCGCCGGTCCCAGCACCTCCCCGAGGTCCACGATCCAGGACCCCAGCGCCGCCGTCGGCACCCCGAACAGCGCCCGGCACCCCAGCGGCGTCAGATCCACCTGAATCCCGTGCTGATACCCGTTGTGCGCGATCACCGCGGGCCGCACGGTCAACCCGCTGGCCAGCATCTCCCAGGCGCCGCCCGCCTGCTCCGGATGCGACGAGACGGGCACCTCGATCGGCTCGTCGATGGTGATGATCAAGGTAAGCACCCGCGCGGGCATCCCCACGTGGGTCCCCGGATCGAACCCGCGCAACAGATAGCCCTCGTACCCGAGGACATACGCCCGTAGACGCGGGTCGGGCAACCCGCTCGCGCCCTCCGACACACCGGCCACGAACTCACCGTATGCTCCCCCGCCGCACCGCGCGCCTCGCCGAAACGGAACCGGTACGTCTCGCGGTTCGTTGACCCGGTGCCATAGAGTTTCGGTCGGAGGACCGTGCGAATAAAGGGATAGTCGATGTTCAAGTCCGGGCTCGAGAAGGCGGTCGTCTCGCTGCTCGACAATGGCGCGCAGGTGCAGGCGCCCGCCGTCGCCAAGTACGTCGAGCGGACCCGGCGCAGTCATCCCGATGACACTCCGGCGCAGGTGCTGCAGCGGCTCGAGAAGCTCTACCTCACTACGGTGACCGCCAGCGGCACCGCCGTGGGCGCGACCGCGGCCGTGCCCGGGGTCGGGACCGTCGCCTCGCTCACGGCCATGAGCGCCGAGACCGCGTTCTTCCTGGAGGCCTCCGCGGTGTTCACCCTCGCGGTGGCGGCGGTGCACGGGGTCGCCCCCGAGGACAAGGAACGCCGCCGCGCGCTGGTGCTGGCCGTCGTGCTCGGCGAGAGCGGTATGGAGATCGTGCAGAAGAGCGTCGGCCACTCCGCCAAGAACTGGGGCAATCTGCTGGCCAACAAGATTCCCGGCATCAGCTCCATGAACGATTCGCTGCTCAAGCGATTCATGGTCCAGTTCCTGGCCAAGCGCAGCGCGCTCATGCTGGGCAAGGTGATCCCGGCCGGAATCGGCGCGGCCATCGGCGGATTCGGCAACCGGGCCATGGGCCGTCACACCATCGACAATGCGCGCAAGGCCTTCGGCGCGCCGCCCGCGAGCTGGCCCAAGCCCCTGGTCATCGATGCCGATCCGCTGCCCGCCGTGGAAGCCGCGCCCCGGAAACTACAGGCATGAGTGGTCAAGCGCGGAGGCGGCCGCGCAGCATAACCACGCAGCGCTCCGCTCATGCCCGAAAGGACACAGCATGAGCGGACCACGGCCGCTCACCTTCGCCGCGGGCGGACTCAGCAAGGTGTTCGGGACCGTCACGGCGGTCGACGAGGTGAGTTTCGTGGTGCCCGCGGGCCGGATCGCCGCGCTCGTGGGGCCGCCCGGATCGGGGAAGACCACGGTGCTGCGCATGCTGCTGGGGCAGCTGCGGCCGACCGCGGGCACCGCGAGTGTGGGCGGGCCGGGTTCCGGGGTCCGCGCTGGGCGGCAGGCCGTCGGCGCCGTGCTCTCGCCGCGCGGGCTGCATCCGGCGCGCACGGTCACCGGGCAGCTACGCGTCTTCGCGGCCGCCGCCGGGGTCTCCGACACCCGGGTGGCGGAGCTGCTGACCCTGATGCGCCTCGATACCGTTGCCGGACAACGGCTGTCGACGCTGCCCGCCGGTGCGCACACCCGGCTGGCGCTGGCCATCGCGCTGCTGGGCGATCCACCGCTGCTGCTGCTCGACGATCCGGCCGCGGGCCTGGATCCCGCGGAGGGCGGGTGGCTCAACGAATTCCTGCACTCCCATGCGCGCCGCGGCGGCACGGTGCTGCTGACGGCGCGCACGCTCACCGCCGTCGTCTCCGTGGCCGACGAGCTCATCGTGCTGAACCAGGGCCGAATCGCCTACCAGGGCAGCCCGGCCCGGCTGCGCCGCAGTCATCCGGACCGCATCCTGGTCAAGGCCTCCAGCCCCATCGCGCTGGCCACCGCCCTTGCGGCACAGGGCTTCACCGACGCCATCATGCGCCCCGACGGCCGCCTCGCCATTGCCGAGGCCACCCTGTCGCAGGTGGAGGCGGCCGCCGCGGCGGCGCGGGTCCAGCTCACCGAGGTCATGGCCGAGCACATTCATCCGGACCAGGTCCTGGCCTCCCTGACCCGACCGGCGGCCCCCGCCTACCCGTCACCGACCGCCTACGGAATGCCGCGTTGACACGAAAGGTCTCCCGATGATCCTCACCGCTGTGCCGGATTCCGTGCTGCGGGCGGTGAACTCCGAAGTCCGCAAGGTCGTTTCGCTGCGGCTGAACTGGACGCTGGCCGCCATCGTGCTCGGCGGTGGCCTGTTCGCGTTCACGGCCATGGGGCTGTTCCTCGAATCCACTCTGGAGGGCGGGGAACTCATCTTCAGCGGCGGCTGGTCCGCGACGGCGGTGGCGGTGGCGCTCATCGGCTCGGTGGTACTGACGGCGATCTTCGGGGCCATTGCCGCGGGCAGCGAGTACCGGTATCGGACGATCGACACCGCAGCGCTGTTCACCCCGGACCGGAATGTGCTGCTCGGCTCGAAACTCGGTGTGGTGGCGACGATCTCACTGGGCCTCATGCTGTTCACCGAACTGCTCGGCGGCGCCGCCATGCTGCTGTTCGGGCGGGATCGGCTGGGTATCGGCGCCGGTTTCCTGGCCATTCTCGGCGGTGCGCTGCTGGCCGCGGTGTGCTGGTCGGTGATCGGCGCGGCGCTGGGCCTGCTGCTGCGCTCCCCGGCGCAGGCCATTGCCGCCGTACTGGGCGCGGCCGTGCTCGAGCCGCTGGTGTGGGTGACCGCGCGGGCCGTGGGCACGCCGGGCGCCGCGACCATCCTGCCCATCTCGGCCACCGTAGGCACCATCAGCGGCGGGGAGTTCGACGACGGCGTGTTCATCGCCCCGACCCCGGCCGCCATCGTGGTGCTGGTGCTGTGGACCATCGCCGCGGTGACGGCGGCGTGGTGGTTCTTCACCCGCCGCGATCTCTGACAGCGAGATCGATTCACCTGTCGGTGGCCCGGGGCACACTGGGTGCTCGAGTGGTTGGCGGGAGTGGGAACAAATCGGGGGTATAGCGGTCGTTACCGCTGTTGATGAGTGCGAAGGTGGATGGGGTGATGGGGAGGGTGTCCGACGAGGCTGCGGCCGGGTGGCTGCGGCGACTGTGGGAGCGGAGCAGGCAGCATCCCTGGCTGCTGGCCGGGATCGGCCTCGCGGTCGTGCTCGGCGCGGTCGTGGAGGTCACCGGGCCGCTGCTGGCCAAGCGGGCCCTCGACGGGGCCGTGGCCGGGAACACCGAGATCATCGCGTCCATGGCGGGGCTGCTGGCCGTGCTGGCCGCCGGACGTTTCCTGGCCAGCCTCAGCCGCCGTATGTTCGCCGGGCGGCTGGCGCTCGATGTGCAGCACGAACTGCGGGTGGACCTGCTCGGCGCGCTGCAACGCCTGGACGGGCCCGGCCAGGACGCCCTGCGCACCGGGCAGGGCGTCTCCCGGTCCATCAGCGATCTGACGCTGGTGCAGGGGCTGTTGGCCATGGGGCCGTGGTCCTCGTTGGCGGCCTTGCAATTCGTCCTCGCGGCGGGCGTGATGCTCTGGCTCTCACCGCCATTGGCATTGACCGCCCTGCTGATCGTTCCGCTGCTCGCGGTGGTCGTCTATCGCGTGCGGCCCAAGCTGTACGCCGCCACCTGGTCGGCCCAGCAGCGGGCGGCGGATCTGGCCCAGCACGTGGAGGAGACCGTCACCGGCGTGCGGGTGGTGAAGGGCTTCGGGCAGGAAGCCCGGATGGTGGATCTGCTGGAGCGGCACGGGCGGCGGCTGTACGCCGAACGCATGCGGGCGGCGCGCATCGATGCCCGGTTCGCGCCGACGCTGGCCATGATTCCGCAATTGGGTCTGGTCGGCGTGATCGCCATGGGCGGCATGCTGGCCCTCGACGGCGTCATCGGGCTGGGCACCTTCCTGGCCTTCGTCGCCTATGTCAGCACCATGACCAATGCGACCCGCACGGTGTCCATGGTCATCGTCATGGCGCAGCTGACCCGGGCCGCGGCCGAACGCGTGAATCAGGTCATCGACAGCGCGCCCGAGCAGGTCGATCCCCGGCATCCGGTGGCGCTGCCCGACGGGCCGCTGGGTATCGAAATCGAAGCGCTCACCTTCGGATTCGATTCCGGCCGCCACATTCTGCGCGATTTCGACCTGACGGTCGCGCCGGGCGAGACGGTCGCCATCATCGGGCCCGCCGGATCCGGCAAGTCTACCCTGTCGCTGCTGCTGCCCCGCTTCTACGCACCCGAATCCGGCCGGATCACGCTCTCCGGCAGTGATTCCCGCGCCGATATCGCGGAGCTGCGCGCCACCGAGCTGCGCTCGGCCATCGGCGTCGTCTTCGACGAGGCCTTCCTGCTGTCCGACACCATCTCCGCCAATATCGCGCTCGGCCGCCCCGAAGCCACCGACGACGAAATCCGCGCCGCCGCACGCCAGGCCGCCGCCCACGATTTCATCGAAGCGCTCCCCGACGGCTACGACACCGTGGTCGGCGAACGCGGCCTGACCCTGTCCGGCGGTCAACGCCAGCGCATCGCCCTGGCCCGGGTCCTGCTCACCGACCCGCGCATCCTCGTTCTCGACGATGCCACCTCCGCCGTGGACGCCCTCACCGAGGCCGCCATCTTCGATGCCCTGCCCACGAATTCGGGCCGCACCACCCTCATCCTGGCCCACCGCGAATCCACCCTCGCCCGCGCCGACCGCGTCATCCGCCTGCCGGGCACGCACCGGCCTCGGGTCGAGCCGGAAGGCTCGGCTCCGCTGTCCGGCGGGGGTTCGGAGCAGCAGGCCGATGACACGGTTGATCCGGACACTCCGGAGGAGGTCCGGCGGGCGCTGCTGCGGTTGCCCGCCGCGGTCGAGGGGCCGGGGTTGGACGACCAGGAGTTGCGGGAGCCCGATCCGGGATTCCGGCTGGCGCGGGCGCTGCGGCCGGTGCGCTGGCTGGTGGCCGGGATGGTGGCGCTGCTGGCGGTGGATGCCGTTGTCGGCGTGGGGTTCCCGACCATCGTGCGCTATGCCGTCGACAATGGCGTGAGCGGCGGTGACGGCGGCGCGCTGGCGCGGGCGGCCCTGGTGGGGGCGCTGCTGGCCGGATTCGGCTGGGTGGTGGCGTCGACCGCGCTGGTGTGGGGCGCGCGGGCCGGGGAGCGGGCGCTGTACGGGCTGCGGGTGCGCAGTTACGCGCATCTGCAACGACTCGGGCTGGACTTCTACGAGCGGGAACTGTCCGGGAAGATCATGACCCGGATGACCACGGATATCGACGCGCTGTCGACCTTCCTGCAGACGGGTCTGCCGGACGCGTTGATCGCGCTGCTGATGGTGGTGGGCATCGCGGGCGCGCTGGTGCTCATCGACGCACAGCTGGCCCTGGTCATCTTCGCGACGCTGCCGCCGCTGCTGGTGGCCACCTGGCTGTTCCGGCGCGCCTCCAATGCCGCCTACAGCGCCTCCCGGGAGCATGCCGCCACCGTGAACGGCGATTTCGCCGAGAACGTGGCGGGATTGCGGGTGGTGCAGGCCAATCGGCACGAGGCCGTGGCGGCGCGGCGCTTCGCGGAGTACTCGCAGCGCTACCGGGACAGCCGGATGCTGGCCCAGCGCGCCATCTCGGTGTTCTTCGCCTTCGTCGGCGCCTGGGCCGATCTGGCCTTGGCCGCGGTGGTTTTCGTGGGCGCGAGCCAGGTCGCGGACGGCGCCACCAGCGCGGGCACGCTGGTCGCCTTCGTGCTGTACCTGCAATTGCTGTTCGGCCCGATCCATCAGCTGTCACAGCTGTTCGACGGGTATCAGCAGGCGCGGGTCGGATTGCGGCGCATCGGCGAACTGCTGCGCACACCCTCGTCCATCGCGCCGGATCCCGCCGACGCGGTGCGCGTCGACGGCGGTCTGCGCGGCGATGTGGTCTTCGAGGAGGTGCGCTTCCGGTACCCGGGGGCGTCGCGGCCCGCCCTCGACGGGCTCGACCTGCGTATCCCGGCGGGCACCAGCCTGGCGCTCGTCGGCGCCACCGGCGCGGGCAAGTCGACCATCGTCAAACTGCTCGCGCGGCTCTACGACATGCCCCGAGACGAGAACACGTTGCACGGCTCGGGTGATGCGGTTCACACCGCGGCGAATACCGCGCGGGAGAACGCGAAATCGGCCGCGGATCACGATGCTGCGAATCCTGTGCGAACCGGCACGATTCGCGTGGACGGCATCGATATCCGCGACTACAAGCTCACCGACTTCCGATCGCGGCTGGGAGTCGTGCCACAGGAAGCTCACTTATTCACCGGCGACGTCGCCAGCAACATTGCATTTGGCAAACCTTTTGCGAAGTCGGCGGAGATCGAAGCGGCCGCCGCGGCGGTCGGCGCGCTGGAAACCATCGAGGCATTGCCGCTGGGAATGCGGCAACCGGTCGGCGAGCGGGGTCGCGGACTATCCGCCGGGCAGCGCCAGCTGATCGCGCTGGCCCGCGCCGAACTGGTCAGCCCGGACCTCTTGCTCCTGGATGAGGCCACCGCCGTGCTGGATCCGGCGGCCGAGGCATCGGTGCTGGTAGCCAGCGAATCGGTGATGCGGGGCCGGACCGCGGTCATCGTCGCGCACCGGCTGGCGACCGCCGCGCAGGCCGATCGGATCGCCGTCGTGGAGCACGGGCGCATCACCGAAATGGGGACGCACGCAGAACTGCTGGCGGCGCGCGGAACGTACAACCGACTGTGGGCTGCGGCGCGGGCCACGGAGGGAATATTCTCGAGCGAGGACGAGTCGTCACGAGAAGATGTGTCCGCTCGGTGGTAGTCCGTGCCCATGAGTGAACAGCGATGGGCATATCCTCAGAGGGGGCTCATCGGCGCGCATCCGCCGATTACCCGTGCCGGGCACGTCACAAACGTCGCAGCGCGAAGAACGAAATGAGGCGAACACCTGCTGTGAGCAGCTCAACATCCCAGTTCGGACAGAACCAGTGGCTCGTCGACGAGATGTACCAGAAGTACAAGCAAGACCCGTCGTCGGTCGATGAGAGCTGGCACGAGTTCCTCGCTGACTACACGCCGGAGAACACCGGCGACGCCGGTAACAGCCAACCGGCCCCCACCACCCAGGTCGCACCGGCCGCCCCGGCACCGGCCCCCGCTGCCGCCGCTCCGCAGCCCGCTCCCGCTGTCGCCGCCCCGGCTCCCGCCCCGGCCCCGGCTCCGGCGCCCGCGCAGGTGCGTGCTCCGCAGACGACTCCGGCTCCGACGTCGAACGCCGCGCCCACCTCCGGTGGCCCGAAGCCGTCGGCCGAGGACGAGACGCAGGTGCTGCGCGGACCGGCCGCCGCCATTGTCAAGAACATGTCGGCCTCGCTGACCATCCCGACCGCCACCAGCGTGCGCGCCATCCCCGCGAAGCTGATGATCGACAACCGGCTGGTCATCAACAACCATCTGGCGCGCACCCGCGGCGGCAAGATCTCCTTCACCCACCTGCTGGGTTACGCGATCGTGCAGGCCGTGAAGGCGTTCCCGAACCTGAACCGGCACTTCGCCGAGGTCGACGGCAAGCCGAACGCGGTCACCCCCGCGCACACCAACCTCGGTCTGGCCATCGACCTGCCGGGCAAGAACGGCAACCGCACGCTGGTCGTCGCCGCCATCAAGAACTGCGAGACGATGAACTTCGCGCAGTTCCACACCGCCTACGAGGACATCGTCCGCCGTGCGCGCCAGGGCAAGCTGGGCGCGGACGACTTCGCCGGTGTCACCATCTCGCTGACCAACCCGGGCACCATAGGCACCAACCACTCGGTGCCGCGCCTGATGCCCGGCCAGGGCGCGATCATCGGCGCGGGCGCCATGGAGTACCCGGCCGAGTTCCAGGGCATGAGCGATGAGCAGCTGGCCGAGATCGGCATCGGCAAGCTCATGACGCTGACCTCGACCTACGATCACCGCATCATCCAGGGCGCGGAATCCGGCGACTTCCTGCGCACCATTCACAACCTGCTGATCTCCGACGAGCTCTACGACGAGATCTTCCACGGCATGGGTGTCCCCTACGAGCCGGTGCGCTGGCGCAAGGACATCAAGGAACGCGGTATCGACAAGAGCGTCCGCGTGCAGGAGCTCATTGCCGCCTACCGCAACCGCGGTCACCTCATGGCCGACACCGACCCGCTGCGGCTGGTGAAGGACAAGTTCCGCTCGCATCCGGATCTCGATGTCACCCAGCACGGGCTGACCCTGTGGGATCTGGATCGTGAGTTCAATGTCGCGGGCTTCCACGGCCAGGAGCGCATGAAGCTGCGCGATGTGCTGTCCATCCTGCGCGACGCCTACTGCCGCCACGTGGGCGTGGAGTACACCCATATCCTCGATCCCGAGCAGCTGCAGTGGATTCAGGACCGGGTCGAGCAGAAGCACGCCAAGCCGACCGTGGCCGAGCAGAAGTACATCATGTCCCGGCTCAATGCGGCCGAGGCGTTCGAGACCTTCCTGGCCACCAAATACGTTGGCCAGAAGCGCTTCTCGCTCGAAGGCGCCGAAGCCGTCATCCCGATGATGGACGGCGTCATCGATCAGTGCGCCGAGCACGCCCTCGACGAGGTCGTCATCGGTATGCCGCACCGCGGCCGCCTGAACGTGCTGGCCAATATTGTCGGCAAGCCCTACTCGAAGATCTTCACCGAGTTCGAGGGCAATATGAACCCGGCCGCCACGCACGGCTCCGGTGACGTGAAGTACCACCTGGGCGCACAGGGCACCTACATTCAGATGTTCGGCGACAACGACATTCAGGTGTCGCTGACCGCCAACCCCTCGCACCTCGAGGCCGTGGACCCGGTGCTGGAGGGTCTGGCTCGCGCCAAGCAGGATCTGCTCACCAAGGAAGACCTCGTCACCAAGGGTGAAGAGGCGCGGTCGTTCTCGGTCGTGCCGCTCATGCTGCACGGTGACGCGGCGTTCGCCGGACAGGGTGTGGTCGCCGAGACCCTGAACCTGTCGGGTCTGCGCGGCTACCGCACCGGCGGCACCGTGCACATCGTGGTGAACAACCAGATCGGCTTCACCACCGCGCCGGAGTACTCGCGCTCCACCGAATACTCCACGGATATCGCGAAGTTCATCGGCGCGCCGATCTTCCACGTGAACGGCGACGATCCGGAGCCCTGTGTGTGGGTGGCCAAGCTGGCCGTCGACTTCCGGCAGAAGTTCCAGAAGGACGTCGTCATCGACCTCATCTGCTACCGCCGCCGCGGGCACAACGAGGGCGACGACCCGTCCATGACGCAGCCGCACATGTACGACGTCATCGACACCAAGCGCTCGGTGCGCAAGTCCTACACCGAGAGCCTGATCGGTCGTGGCGACATCTCCATGAAGGAAGCCGAAGACGCCCTGCGGGACTACCAGGGGCAGCTGGAGCGGATCTTCAACGAGGTGCGCGAGCTGGAGAAGTACCCGCCGGAGCCGTCGGAGTCGGTGGAGGACGAGCAGCAGATGCCGTCCACCCTGGTGACCGCCGTGGACAAGACGGTGCTGCAGCGCATCGGCGACGCGTTCGTGAACTCGCCCGAGGGCTTCACGGTGCATCCGCGCGTCAAGCCGGTCATGGAGCGGCGTCGCGAGATGGCCTACGAGGGCAAGATCGACTGGGCCATGGCCGAACTGCTGGCCTTCGGCACCCTGATCGACGAGGGTCGCGCGGTGCGCCTCACCGGTCAGGACTCCCGCCGCGGCACCTTCACCCAGCGGCACTCGGTCATCATCGACCGCAAGACCGGTGGCGAGTACACCCCGCTGCACAACATCGGCTCCAAAAACCCGGGCTGGTTCGCGGTGCACGATTCGGCGCTGTCGGAGTACGCCGCCGTCGGCTTCGAATACGGCTACTCGCTGGGCAACCCGGACGCGCTCGTGCTGTGGGAGGCGCAGTTCGGCGACTTCGTCAATGGCGCGCAGACCATCATCGACGAGTTCATCTCCTCCGGTGAGGCCAAGTGGGGCCAGCTCTCCGAGGTCGTGCTGCTGCTGCCGCACGGTCACGAGGGCCAGGGTCCGGACCACACCTCCGGTCGTATCGAACGTTTCCTCCAGCTCTGCGCGGAGGGTTCGATGACCGTGGCGGTCCCGTCCACGCCGTCGAACTACTTCCACCTGCTGCGCCGCCACGCCTTGGACGGCATCCGCCGCCCGCTGGTGGTCTTCACCCCGAAGTCCATGCTGCGCAACAAGGCCGCCGTCTCGGATGTCGAGGACTTCACGGACAACAAGTTCCGCACCGTCCTCGAGGAGCCGACCTACGAGTCGGGCGACGGCGACCGCGCGAAGGTCAAGCGCGTGCTGCTCACCTCCGGCAAGCTGTACTACGAGCTGGTGGCGGAGAAGAACAAGAACAACCGCGACGATGTGGCCATCGTCCGCGTCGAGCAGCTCTACCCGATTCCGAAGTTCCGCCTGAACGAGGCGCTCGAGGGCTACCCCAATGCCACCGACCTCGTCTGGGTCCAGGAAGAACCGGCCAACCAGGGCGCCTGGCCCTTCTTCGGCCTCAATCTTCCCGAGATCCTCCCGGCCCGCTTCGGGAAACTGCGCCGCATCTCCCGGCGCGCCATGTCGGCCCCGTCCTCGGGTTCCTCCAAGGTCCATGCCGTCGAACAGCAGGAAATCGTCGAGGAAGCCTTCGCACCCACGGTGTAGCCTCCCCGAATCCCAGTGCGGGGCCGGATCTCTCCCGAGAGATCCGGCCCCGCGCCGTTTTCGGGACTACTTGTCCTCGACGTCCTTGGTCTCCGCGGCATCGGCCGGGGACTGGATGTTCCAGGCGGCCATCATGGCGGCCATGCCTTCGGCGGCGGTCACTTCCTGGGTCGAGTTTTCCTGGTCCGACATAGCGAAATCTCCTTCTGTTACTTCCCTTGCGGAAGGTGATGGTACTGGGGGCTTTTGGTGGGGGCTCGCCGTGAAATGCTCCGCGACAAGGGATTTCGTGTATCCAGTGGGCCGACTCACAGTGCAGTGAGTCGGCCCGTAGTCCAGTGAGGCGGGGGTTGCCCGGGGTATTTCGATGTCGTATATTCCACATGGAATATTTGGTGCGGAGGAATCGGTGGGTGGGTGACACCGGGCCTCCGGGCGGAAAGGGAGGTTCGGCGGTGGGTGAGAAGCAGGCGGGAGCGGGGCTGACGCCATTGGCGATCGCGGTGCTCGCGCTGCTGGAGGAGAAGCCGATGCACCCCTATGAGATGTACCAACTGCTGATGAATCGGCACGAGGACGAACTGATCAAGGTCAAACCCGGATCGCTGTATCACGGGGTGGGGCGGCTGGCGGACAGCGGACTGGTGGTGGCCGAGGGCACCGACCGGGCCGGGAATCGGCCGGAGCGCACCACCTATCGGATCACCGAGGCCGGGCGGGTGGCGCTGCGGGAACGGATCACCGGCATCCTGCGCCGCCCCGTCCAGGAATACCCGATCTTTCCGGTCGCCCTCGCCGAATCACACACCCTGCCCGCCGACGAGGTGAGCACGCTGCTCAACGAGCGCATCACCTGGCTCGAAGGCCGGAAGACCGAACTGGAGGCCATGCGGGACTGGGCAGCGAAACGGGAAGTGCCGCGCCGGTTCTGGGTGGTGCTCGAATTCCTGCGATCGCGGGCCTGCACCGAGGCCGACTGGTTGCGCGCGTTCATCGCCGAGCTGGAGAGCGGCGAATTGCCCTGGGACCCGACCGATCCGGCCCCGACCACCCGACCCAGTTAGGAAACCCATGTCCACACAACGCAATCCGTGGCTGGCGCTGTACGCGCTGGTCGTCGGGTTCTTCATGATCCTGCTGGACATGACCATCGTCGCGGTGGCCAATCCGGCGATCATGCGGGACCTGCACGCCGATATCAACAGCGTCATCTGGGTGACCAGCGCGTATCTGCTCACCTATGCGGTACCGCTGCTGGTGACCGGGCGGCTCGGAGATCGCTTCGGGCCCAAGAACATCTACCTCATCGGCCTAGCGGTGTTCACCCTCGCCTCGCTGTGGTGCGCACGATCCGACAGCATCGACATGCTCATCGCGGCGCGCGCCGTACAGGGCCTGGGCGCTGTGCTCATGACACCGCAGACCATGGCCGTCATCACCCGCACCTTCCCGCCGGACAAGCGCGGCGCGGCCATGGGCCTGTGGGGCGGCGTGGCCGGGCTGGCCCCCCTGGTCGGCCCCATCCTGGGCGGGTTCCTGGTGGACAGTCACGGCTGGGAGTGGATCTTCTACGTGAACGTCCCGGTCGGCATTATCGCCTTCGCGCTGGCGGTCTGGCTGGTGCCCGCGCTGCCGACGCATGAGCACAAGTTCGATCTGGTCGGCGTGGCGCTCAGCGGTATCGGCCTGTTCCTGCTGGTCTTCGGCATTCAGGAAGGCAATAACCGGGATTGGGACGGCCTCATCTGGGCATTGATCATCGGCGGCCTGGTGGTGCTGGCGCTGTTCGTGGTCAACCAGTCCCGCAATACCGGTGAACCGCTAGTGCCGCTGAGCCTGTTCAAGGATCGCAACTTCGCGCTGTCGAACCTGGCCATCGCGGCCATGGGTGCGGCGGTGACGGCCATTTTCGTGCCGTTCTACTTCTATCTGCAGGCGGTCCGGGATCTGAGCCCCACCAGGTCGGCCCTGGTGCTCGCGCCCATGGCCATTCTGACCGGCGTCTTCGCACCGATCATCGGCAAGCTCTCGGATCGCATGCCGCCGCGCGTGATTCCGACCATCGGGTTCGCGGGTTTCGCGGCCACGGTCTTCGGTTTCGCGGGGCTCATGACACCGGATTCGTCGATCGCCGTCTTCCTGGTCATCGGCGGCGTCGCCGGTATTGCCAATGCCTGCATCTGGGCGCCCCTGGCCACCACCGCGACGCACAATCTGCCGGTGCAGCAGGCCGGTGCGGGCGCGGGCATCTACAACACGACCCCCAGGTCGGTTCGGTGCTCGGATCGGCCGCGGTGGCCGCGCTCATGTCGTCCCGGTTCGCGGCGCAGGGGCTGGCGAGCGGACCCATCGGCGAGGGCGGCGCGGGCGCGACCACGATGCCCGAGCAGATTCTCGACAAGGTCAGCACGGCGCTGAGCCAGTCCATGTATCTGCCCGCGGTGATCCTGCTGCTCGGGGTGGTGGCCTCCGCGCTGTTCATCGGGCATCCCGATGGCGATCGGAAGCAGCCGCCCGCACCCGCCAAGGCGGATCTGGCGAACTAAGCCGACGCGGGGTGAGACCGTCAGTAGACGAGCCCGAACAGCCGGGTCCAGTCGATGCGGATCTCGATCGGCATATCGAGGACGGTCTCCCCCGCAATGTGCGTGAGCCGCCGGTGCGGTCGATAGTGGCCGAGCACCAGCACATGGGTCTGGATGGCGCTCACCCGGTCCCGATCCATATAAACCAGCCAGTACCAGGGGATTCCGGCCAGCGCGTACTCGGCCTGTTTATCCGCCGTGTCGATCCGTTCGGTCACCGGCGACACCACTTCGATGGCGATCTTGACCCGGGCGGCGGACAGCAGCCCGGAATCGGTGGGCGAGCAGGAGAACAGCGCGATATCCGGACGCCGCACCGTGACTCGCGGTAGCTCCCACAGGAGCACATCCTGATCGAGGCCGACATACAGCCAGCCGTCGTTGTAGCGGCTCATATGCGTTTCGGCGGCGGCCTCCAGCATGGAGGCGATCCGCTGTGCGGCATTCCGATGCGGTTGGGCGGGCGCCTCGGCCCGCACCACATCACCGTTCACCACCTCGACCAACCGGCAGAAGTCGCGGGGCAACTTCTTCCAGACATCGAGCGTGATCGGTTCGGGCTGCAGGTTTTCCGCCCGCGCCCATTCGATAACTCCAGACATGCGTTCCCCCTTGGTGGGCGACGACTGGCCGCGCCGATCCTAAACCGCAAGCGCTATGAAAACGGCCGTTCGGAACTTTCGCCACGATGTTCGTGCGCAAACGTGACACCTGATCTCGTGAGGTCGGGGTAACTCACCGGGTACGCCCGAAATAATGGTGGCAACCAACCGGCGGCACGCGTGCGCAACGCTCGACGGCACCCAGGCCGTGCGCTGAATTCGCGGAGCGGCGGCACAGGCATGATTCAGCTGATTCGCACGGTGACCGACGGGTGTCCGGTTGCCCCGTCCGGCACCACATCCCGGCGCTGGTCCGTCTGCACCGCTCCGGTGCCATCGGTGGCGCGCGCCCAGATGGTGTGCTCGCCGGGCGTGGCGTCCCAGTCGTAGACCCACTGTCGCCAGGAGTCGATGGTCGGTTCGGCGGCGAGCCGCGCGGGCTGCCAGGCGCCGTCGTCGATGCGCACCTCGACCGCGCTGATGCCGCGATGCTGCGCCCACGCCACCCCGGCGATGGTGATCCGTCCGGCATCGAGGCGGCTGCGCGCAGCGGGCGCGTCGATGCGCGAGGCGGTTTTGATCGGCCCGCGTTCCGACCAGCCGCGCTTGGTCCAATACGCTTCGGCGCGATCGAATCTGGTGATCTCCAGCTCGGTCACCCATTTGGTGGCGGAGACATAGCCGTACAGTCCCGGCACCACCAGCCGCGCCGGATAGCCGTGCGCGACCGGCAGCGGCTCACCGTTCATGCCGACTGCGAGCAGGGCGTCACGGCCGTCGGTCATGACCGCGAGCGGGCTGCCCGCCGTCCAGCCGTCGATGCTGCGGGACAACACCATATCGGCGTCGGGATGCGGTCCCGCCTCGGCGAGCAGCTCATCGAGCCGATACCCCAGCCATTTAGCATTGCCGACGAGATCCCCGCCGATCGGATTGGAGACGCACGCGAGGGTGACGAGCCGTTCGACCGGGGTGCGGGCGGCGAGATCGGCGTAGGTGAGCGTGATTTCGCGATCCACCATGCCGTGAATGCGCAGCGACCAGCTCTCCTTGCTGACCTGCGGCACCGTCAGCGCGGTATCGATCCGATAGAAGTCCGCATTCGGCGTGACATAGGAGGCCAGCCCCGGAATCCGCAGATCCGCCGCCGGATCCACACCCGTCATGGGCCCCGACGGCGAAGGCAACTGCACCCCCGCCCGCTCCCCCGACACGTCCCGCGACTGCAACCCGAACAACCGCCCCGCGAGCCCCGCGCCGACCCCGGCCGCGGCGGCAATGGCGATCGCGCGCACCACCTGCCGCCGTTCCAGCTCGACATCGGCCGCCGTCACCGCCTGCGCCCCGCCGGATTTCACGCCGTCGACCGGTTCGGTCCCGGAGTCGCCCCCGACCCCGGACGCGACCTCTGCATAGGTGGCGATCCGCCGAGCGGCCATGCGCAGCACCGCGATTCCCGCCCACACGCCGAGCACCGACGGCACCGCCCACGTCCACGCGGCAGGCGGCCGGGTCAGCGCGGCGACCGTGGCGGCCAGCCCGAAAAGCACGAAGATCCCCGAACCGATCGGCCGCCGCACCCGTTCAAGCAGCCCCGCCAGCGCCGCGACCCCCAGTGCCACCGCACCCATCGAGACGAACAGCACCAGCTTGTCACTGGTCCCGAACAGATCGATCGCCCACTCACGCACCCCATCCGGCGTGTTGTCGACAACCCAGTCCCCCACCGCCTGCAAGGGCGTGCTGTCCGGGCTGATCAGCACGGACACCAGTTCGGCGACCCCGAGAATCACACCGGCCGCCACAATTCCACTCGCTACTCGCAGCCCGCGATTGGTCACGAACCGAACCCTACTGCCGGATTCGCCCGATGCACCCACTCCAGGTGTGACGGAACGGTGACGACCCCGCACAGCTGGTCCCCGCCGGTTGAGAACCCAACGCGCCGGTTCCAGACAGCCCCTCACCCCCGCTCGGCACTCGCCGGTGCCGAACCGTGCCAGCCGAAGCCGGACCTTGCACTCGCCCGGCACCCACAGACGGCGGACCTATGCTCGCCCGGCGTGTGAAGGTGGTGGACCCGTAGTCGCCAAGCACTCGCGGCGGCGGTCCGACGCTGATCGGGCACTGCGGGGAATGGTTGGGTCGGGCGGGGCTAGTTGGTGGCGGGTTTGTGGCGCTGGTAGTAGCGGGCTACGCGGGCGCGGTTGCCGCAGCGGGCGGGGGAGCACCATTGGCGGCGGGGGTGGGCGGGGAGGAAGAGCATGACGCAGTCGTCGGCGGCGCAGCATTTCAGTTTGGTGATGGCCGGGTCGGTCAGGAGGTCGACGGCTGCTTCGGCGAGGGCCGCGGCCAGTCGGACACCGGCGGGGCCGACCCGGGTCGAGGTGGCGACGAATGCTGTTCCGTCCCAATCCAGTACCCGGATGGCGGGGGCCACCGATTGGGCTGCCACCAGTCCGTCGACGGCGGTGGCGGGCGGGCGGCGACCGTGTAGGAGAGCGGCGAGGGCAGCCGCGGTGTGATCCCGTACCGCGTGGACGGCGGCCAGATCCGCCTCGTCGAACAGGGTCGGCGGCGGCTCGGCCAGGCGGTCGGATTGCCGCGTCACCCAGGCGGCCAGTTGGTCGGGGGTCGCGAGCAGGTCGGCGTCGACCGGCCTGGTGTTGACCAGGTCGAGGGCCAGCGGTTCGCCGATCAAGGGTTCGAGATCGCTCACGGCACTAATGCTAACTCGAGGTGTTGACTCATTAGAAGCGAATAGGCTAGAACTAATGCAACATCGCATCGAGAAAGCATGTGAATCATGAGTGAGCTGCCCGTGGTCCGGCATCAGAGCATCGACGTGGACGGGGTCGAGGTCTTCTATCGCGAATCCGTTCCCACCCGGCCCGACGCCCCGGTCCTGTTGCTGCTGCACGGTTTTCCCTCGGGCTCGCACCAGTTCCGCCGCCTCATCGACACCCTCGGCGACCGGTACCGCCTCATCGCCCCCGACTACCCGGGCTTCGGAAACACCGTCGCCCCTGCGGATTTCGACTACTCCTTCGACCGGTTGGCCGATATCACCGAGGGCTTCGTCCAGCGCCTGGGTCTGACCCGGTTCGCCGTCTACGTCTTCGATTTCGGCGCACCTGTCGGCTTCCGGATCGCCACCCGCCACCCGGAGTGGATTACCGGCCTCGTCGTCCAGAACGGCAATGCCTACGAGGCCGGGCTGTCCGATGGCGCAAAGGATTTCGTCGCCCTGCGGCCGGACCAGGACGGCGCGGAGGACACCATCCGCGGGCTGCTCACCCTGGAGGGCACTCGCGGCCAATACGAGCACGGCGTCGCCGATCCGGCCCTGCTGTCCCCCGACAGCTGGACCCTGGATCAGCACTACCTCGACCTACCCGGTCGCAAGGAGGCCCAGGTCGCCCTCGCCTTCGACTACCACTCGAATGTGGCCCGCTACCCGGAGTAGCAGTCCTGGCTGCGCACGCACCGGCCCCCGACGCTGATCGCGTGGGGCGCGAACGATCCGTTCTTCCCCGCGCCCGGTGCGCACGCCTACCTGGCCGACGTCCCCGACGCCGACCTGCACCTGTTCGACACCGGCCATTTCGCGCTGGAAACCCATCTGCGCGAAATCGCCGGTCTCATCGCCGATTTCCTGGACCGCCTCCCCGCGGCCCGGACCGGTTACGCGGTCGGGGTGTAACCGACCATCCACGGCACCGAGAACTTGTCGGTCAGCATGCCGAATCCCTCGGCCCATTCGGTCTTTCCGAAGGGCAGCGAGACCTCGCCGCCCGCCGCGAGCTCGGCGAATACGCGTTCGGCCTCCTCCCGATCGTCCAGATCGACCGAGACAGAGTAGGCCGGATTGGCGGTATTGACCGTCTGGCCGGGCGGGCAATCCGAGCCCATGAGCACATGGGCGGTGCCGCGCAGCGGCAGCGCGACATGCGCGACCAGGTTCTTGGCCTCCGCCGGAAGGCTTGCGCCGTCACCCATCTCGCCGAAGCGAGTGAGTTGCGGCTCGCCACCGAAGACGCTCTGGTAGAAGGTCAACGCCTCCTCGGCATTGCCGTTGAAGAACAGATACGGATTCAGATTCACGGTGTTCCTCTCCTCGCGGTTGTCGAACGTCCGGGAAACGACAGCGGCCGCCGCCCCCGTAATGGGGACGACGGCCGCCGCCGGAATTCATCGCTGTCAGCCGTAGATCGCGTCCACGTCCGCGGCGTACTGCTTCATGACGACATTGCGCTTGAGCGACATCTTCGGGGTGAGCTCGCCACCCTCCTGGGTCCAGTCGATCGGCAGGATGCGGATCTTCTTGATGGCCTCGGCATGGGAGACCAGCTTGTTGGTGGTGGCCACCGCCTCGTTGATCTCGGCCACCAGCGCCGGGTTCTCGATCAGATGCTCGATGGTGGTGTCGGCGGAGATGCCGTTGCGCTCCTTCCAGCCCGGCAGCGCTTCCTGATCCAGGGTGATGAGCGCGCCGATGAACGGCTGGCCGTCGCCGACCACCATGACCTGGCTGATCAGCGGGTGCTGGCGCAGGGAGTCCTCGAGCATGGCCGGGAAGACGTTCTTACCGCCCGCGGTGACAATGATTTCCTTCTTGCGCCCGACGATGGAGATGAAGCCGTTCTCGTCGATGGCGCCCAGATCACCGGTCTTGAACCAGCCGTCCGCGAAGGCGTCGGCGCTGGCCTCCGGGTTGTTCCAGTAGCCGCTGAATACGACCGGGCCCTTGATGAGCAGTTCGCCGTCCTCGGCGACCTTGGCGGCATGCCCCGGCAGCGGGCGGCCGACCGAGCCGACCTTGATCCACTGCGGGGTGTTCACGCTGACGGCCGCGGTGGATTCGGTCAGACCGTAGCCCTCGTAGATCGTGACGCCCGCGCCGCGGAAGTAGTGGCCCAGTCGCGCGCCCAGCGGACCGCCGCCGGAGACCGCGGAGCTGCACTGCCCGCCCATGGCCTCGCGCAGCTTGCTGAACACCAGCTTGTCGAACAGCGCGTGCTTGGCCTTGAGCACCAGGCCCGGCCCGCCGTTCTGCAGCGATTCGCTGTACGCGATGGCGACCTCGGCGGCGTAGTCGAAGATCTTGCCCTTGCCGCCGTCGTGCGCCTTCTGCTTGGCGCCATTGAAGACCTTCTCGAATACGCGCGGCACCGAGAGGATGAAATCCGGCTTGTACTGGCCGAATTGCTCGACCAGCGTGGTCCAGTCGGAGGTGTGCGCCACGGTGACGCCGGCGTCGAAGGCGGCCAGCGCGACGGCGCGGGCGAAGACGTGGGCCAGCGGCAGGAACAGCAGCGACTTGCGGCCCGGCCGCAGGAATTCGCTCATAGCCGCGCGATCGGCGGCCGATTCGGCGTACAGGTTGGCGTGCGAGAGCATGACGCCCTTGGGCCGCCCGGTGGTGCCGGAGGTGTAGATCAGGGTGGCCGGGGAGGCGGCCCGCACCTGGGCGCGGCGCTCGTGCACCACGGCATCGTCGAGGTCGGCGCCGCGGGCGATGAGATCGTCGATGGCGCTCTTGTCGAGCTGCAGCACCTCCTTCAGCTCACCCAGTCCGCCCTCGATCTCGGCAATGGTGGCGCGGTGCTTGGCGTTCTCGACCACCGTGATCTTGGTGGCGGAGTCGGAGAGGATCCACCGGCACTGCTCGGCCGAGGAGCTGTCGAAGATGGCCACGGTGCAGCCGCCCGCCGCCCAGATGACGAAGTCGAGCACGACCCAGTCGTAGCTGGTGGCGGCCATGATGGCGACGCGGTCGCCGAGTTCGACACCGGAGGCGACGAGGCCCTTGGCCACGCTCGTCACCGTCTTCGCGAATTCCGCGGCGGTGACGTCGTTCCAGCCGCCGCTGCCGTTCGGAGTATTGAAAACAACCAGATTCGGCGTCTGCTCAGCGTGTCGGAACGCCCCGTCCGACATGTTGGCGCTCTCCGGGATGGTGTAAGAAGCCGGGACTTCGAACTCTCGCATCGTTGCCCTTCCACAGTGCGTTACTGGCAAGTAATGTACGCCACGCTCCACGGCAACGTCCGGCGGAGGGCACACTCGGGCCTCGGGACGCATGACCGCACCGTCGCGGCGAATCAGGCCCTGATCCTACGGACGGCGCGGGGTCGTCCGTGTGCGGGCCGACACTCGACGACCTATCCCACCGACCTGGTTTGCGCAGGTCGCAGCGCTTGGCGCAGGAAGCCGCCGAGTTCGGTGGTGATCGCCGCGGCGGGCGCGACCAGACCGGACTGGAGCTGGGCGACATGCCAGAGCCCCTCGGTTTCGGTGAACCGGGTATCGACGCCCGATTCGCGCAGTTTCGCCACCAGCCGCGTGCACTGGTCGTACAGCAGTTCGTCCACATCGGCGTGGACATAGGTCGGCGGCAGGCCGCGCAGATCGCCGAGCAGCGGCGCGTAGCCGGTGTCGGACCCGTCGCCGTCACCCAGATAGGCGGCGGCGCAGGCCCGCGACCACGGCTTGTTGATCACCAGATCGCGCTGCCGGTCCGGGATCTCGTTGGGATCGGCCCACGGGGCGATCAGACCCAGCGCGGCCGGGGTAAGGCCGTGCTTGTCGCGCAGCCGCAGCGCGAGCGCCAGCGACAGCCCGCCACCGGCCGAATCACCGGCAATGGCAATGCGTTCCGGGCGATAGCCGAAGGCGATCAGTTCCAGGAACGCGGCCTCGGCATCGTCCAGGGCCGCCGGGAACGGATGCTCCGGAGCCAGGCGATAGTCCAAAGCCTGGATCGGGCAACCGGTTTCGCGCGCCAGGAAACCCGTCAGCGGGCGGTGGCTGGAGGGGGATCCGACCGTATAACCGCCGCCGTGCAGGTACAGCACGGTGGCGATATCGGAGGACGGGCCCCGGGTCACCCGCTCGGCCGGGCGGCCGCCGAGCCGGACCCGCTCCACGTGGGTACCGCGCGGGACGCCCTGCAGCGGCCCGCCGCCGCTCATGAGCGCCCGCTGCACCGCGAAGGGCAGGCGGGCGTTCAAGATGGCTTGGAAGATCGGGCGAAAGACCGCGCGGGCCACGGGGAGCGGGATCGACAGCTCGGGCATAACCGAAATCCTTACGGCAGGAAGCGCTTTTGCGTCACGGCGGCGATGCGCTGATAGTACGAGCCGGTGGTGCGCACGAAAAGGTCGAGAAGCTTTGCCTCCCAGCCGATCAGCACGCGCCCGTGGCCGCGGGCGACGCCCTCGGTAATGGTCTGGGCGGCCATCTCGGGGGTGTGCATGGCCAGCTTCGAGTCGAAGAGGGCGGCCAGATTCTTCTGGTTGAGCCCCTCGGCGACGGTGGCATTGCGGGCCACCGCGGTCTTGATGCCGCCCGGATGCACACGGGTCACTTTGACCTTGTGGCCGGACATGATCATCTCCTGGCGCAACGCCTCGGTGAAGCCGCGCACCGCGAATTTCGCGGCGTTGTAGGCACTCTGGCCGGGGACGGCAATGAGGCCGAACAGGCCGGAGATGTTCACCACGTGGCCCGCACCGGATTCGACCAGGTACGGCAGGAAGGCCTTGGTGCCGTTGACCACTCCGTAGAAGTCGACGTCCATGATCCGGTCGATGTCCTTGAAGGACGTGGAGATCACGTCGCCGTGGTGGGCGATACCGGCATTGTTGTAGATCTGGTTGACCTTGCCGAAGTGCTTGTTGACCTCGTCGGCGTAGACCAGCACGGCCTCGCGCTCGGCCACATTGAGCCGATCGGATTTGATCTGCACGCCGTACTTCTCACAGCGGGACACCGTCTCGGCGAGACCCTCGGTGTCGATGTCCGACAGCGCGAGCTTGGCCCCGCGCCGGGCCAGGTTCTCCGCCAGTGCGCGGCCGATGCCGGAGCCGGCGCCGGTGATCACGCAGACCTTGTCCTTGAAGTAAGCATCGTTGCTCACGGATTCACTACTTTCGCTCGGTGAGGTTCTCGGTGAGGTTTACTTGCTGACCGCGTAGGCAGACACATCGAATTTCTCGAGCAGACTGCGGAAGCGGAAGGTGAAATCCGGCCACAGTGTGGTGTTGTTGCCGTGCTTGTCGAGATACCAGGAAGCGCAACCGCCGGTGCTCCAGACCGAACCGACCAGCTTCTTCTGCAACTCGGTATTGAACTCGTCCTGCACATCCTTGCGCACCTCGACGGTCCGCAGCCCGAGGCTGTCGATTTTCGCCACCGCGTCGGCAATGTAATTGATCTGCGATTCGATCATGTACACCATCGAGGTGTGGCCCAGGCCGACATTCGGGCCCAGCAGGAAGAACATATTCGGGTAGTTGTGAATCGTCGAACCCTTGTAGCCCTGCTGCCCGCCCTCCTCGAAAACCTCTGCGAGGGTGCGGCCGTCGCGACCGGCGATGGCCTCGAAGACCGGGGAGTCGGTGACGTGGAAGCCGGTGGCCACCACAATGGCGTCCACCACGCGCTCGGTGCCGTCGGCGGTGACGATGGAGTTGGCGTTGATCTCCCGAATGCCGTCGGTCACCAGGTCGACATTGTCGCGGGACAGCGCCGGGTAGTAGTCGTTGGAGATCAGCATGCGCTTGCAGCCGATGCGGAAGTCCGGGGTCACCTTGGCGCGCAGTTCCGGATCCCGGATCTCGGCGAAAAGCTTTGCGCGCGCGACGGCTTCCAGGGCCAGCATGGCGGGCGGGAACTTGGCCAGACCCACCACCTGGGTCTCGCGCACGGCGTAGATGGCGGCGCGGGAGAGCGCCTGGAAGCCCGGAATGTGCTTGAAGGCCAGCTTTTCCGGCAGCGTGTAGGGCCGGTCGCCGCGCGGGAGCAGCCAGGGCGCGGTGCGCTGGTAGACGTCCAGGTGCGCGACCTGCGCGGCGATATTGGGCACGATCTGGATGGCCGAGGCGCCGGTGCCGATGACCGCGACCCGCTTACCGGTCAGGTCGGCGTCGTGATCCCAGCGGGCGGAGTGGAAGATCTCGCCCTCGAAGCCGTTGATGCCCTTGATATCCGGCAGATTCGGCTCGCACAGGGCGCCGACGGCGGAGATCAGGATATCGGCGGTGAACGGACCCCGCGAGGTCTGGATCTCCCAGCGCGAGGTCTCCTCGTTCCACTGCGCGCCGGTCATATCGCAGCCGAAGATGTGGCGGTCGCGCACGCCGTACTTGTCGGCGACGCCCTGGATGTAGCGCTGGATCTCCGGCTGCTTGGAGAACGAGCGCGACCAGTCCGGGTTGAGCGCGAAGGAGTACGAGTACAGCTGCGAGGGCACATCGCAGGCCGCGCCCGGGTAGGTGTTGTCGCGCCAGGTGCCGCCGACATCGTGCCCGCGCTCCAGCACGAGGTAATCATTGCGACCCTGCTGGCTCAGCCGAATCGCCATACCCAGGCCCGAGAACCCGCTGCCGACGATGATGATGCGGGAATGCCGGGCAGGCCGGTTGCCGACAGCTTTGTCTGTAACCTTGCGACTCATGTAAGCGAGCGTAAGGTCTTATTGAGCCCGAGTCAACAGTATTGACTCTTGCTCAGTAAGCTGAACCCGTGACCAAGGAGCGCAGCGTGAGCAGACCGGAGACCGGAGCCAAGCGTGTGCGCCTCAGCCCCGGCGAACGCCGCAGCCAGCTCATCACCCTCGGCGCCCGCATGCTGCGCGAACGCGCGCTAGAGGATATCTCCGTGGGCGAGATCGCCGAGCAGGCAGGCATCTCCCGCGGCCTGCTCTTCCACTACTTCCCCACCAAACAGGACTTCCACCTGGCGATCGTCCAGCACGCCAATGCCCAGCTGCTGGAACGCACCAGCCCCAATCGCGATCTCCCCCTCCCCGATATGCTCCGCGACGCCATCGAGCGCTATATCGCCTACGTCTCGGAGAACCGCACCTCCTATCTGGCCCTCCTGCGCGGCCCCGCCTCCGCCAGCCCGGATCTGGCCGCCATGGTCGACGCCCACCGCCAGGCCCAGGTCGACCGCATCCTCACCGAATCCCCCATCCCCGTGGAGGACGCCGACCGCCCCCGCCTGACCCTGGCCGTCCGCGGCTGGATCGCCTTCGTCGAGGAAACCACCCTGACCTGGCTGCGCGCCGAACCCATCACGCGCGCCGAGCTCATCGATATGCTCGTCGATTCCCTCCCCGCGCTCGCCTTGAACCAGACACTATCCGCAGCCCTCTGCGACTGATCGGCACCACGCTCTCCCCCGGCCATTCCCCCGTCACCGCGGCCGTGATGAGCGCCGCCGCCAACGGACTGTGCGTCCCCGCCAAACTCCGATACAGCCGATCGACCTCCGCGGGCCCGGACGGCGATTCGTTTCCCGACATGAAACCCCTCCTGAAGTGTCAAGTGGAAACAACCTCGAGAATTCCCAGCGAATGAACTGAGAACATCCTGAAAATCCGAAAAGCCCAGTGGATTCTCACGATTCGCAAGCTGTCCCCGCACCTTCCACCGTATGCGAACTTTCCGGCAAACCGGTTGCCCCCGGTATCAATCCGAGACCCCGCCGTTTGAATTTCGTTGCGGGGTTTCGGCGGGCCACCGGCCGGTGACGGCCGCCGTGATGAGGGCGGCCGCGAGGGGACTGTGGGTGGCGATCAGTGCGCGGTAGAGCCGATCGGCCTCCCGGCATGCGGATGATTGCTGGTGTACCGACATTGGCCACCTCTCGGAATCTTTCGGCGGAACCACGAGGGTGACATGGCGGAAACGCAAGAGCGCCTGAAAAATCCGGCCGATCCGGGTGAAATTATGGAATGCCGGGCGCGACGCCGGAGATTTCAGGTCAGACCGGCGAATTCGCGCAACCCCTCGAGGTCGAGGACGACCACGTGCCCGTTCTGCAGGCACGCCAGGTCCGCCGCGCGCATTGTCGTCATGGCCCGGCCGACAGCGTCCACCCGGGCGCCGATGAGATTGCCGAGTTCCTTGTAGGACAGTCGTACCGTCATCTCCCGCACCTCGATCTCCGGCCCGCTGGGCTCCCGGACGAGCTTGGTTCGGCGCCCGTGGGATTCGGCGAACTCCACCAGCAAGCGCGCCAGGCGGACATGGACGGGACGCTCACCGAAGTCCAGGCGGCGCTGGTCCGACCAGGCGAGCCGATCCGCGATGGTCCGGCAGAGCACCTGCCAGCCATCGGTGTGCCCATCGAGGAAGGCCACGAACGCATCGCCCGGAATGCAGTGCGCGATGGTGGCCGTACACACCGAGGCGGTGGCCGAGCGCACCGACCCGGGATCGAGCGCCGCCAGTTCGCCGATCACATCGCCGCTGACCCGGATGGCGAAGAGTTGGCCGTCCGCATCGGTGATCTTGACGCACGCCGATACCGTCGTATCGCGGGAGCGCAGCAGGTAGACACTGCTGCCCTCGCCACCCTGTCGCATCAGGAACTGGCCGGGGCCGTAATAGGACTGCACACCGAGTCGCAGCAGACTCCGCCGTGACTCCGGACAGAGCCTCGCCATGAACGTGCCCTCCGGCCATGGCCAGTTTTCCAGGCTCACAATCATGCCCCATTGTCGCGACGGTGCGAGGTGCGGCGCGAATGTTCTTGCGACGCAGTCAGAGCGCGTGGGCGTCGAGCCAGTTGCGGGCCAGGGCGGCGGGGTCGACATTGTTGTCGCGGACCTCGCGGATCATATCGGCGAGGTCGGTGGTGGTGAGCTCGCCCGCCACATAGTTGAGTTTGCGTTGTTGCTGGTCGGTGAGAGTGCCCTTGCGGAGGAGCGGGATCACGTTGGCGGCGCGGAAGGCGTAGTCCGGGTCGGCGAGGGGTTGGACCTCGAGGCCGCCCTCGGGGAGGTAGGCGGGCGGGCCAGAGACGACGGCCAGTTGGATTTCGCCGGTGGACAGGGCGTTTCGGAGATCCGCGACACTGGAGTAGGTGCGAGGGGTCGGGAGGGAGCAGTCGTAGACGGTGCGCAGCGGGTCGAGGACATCGCGCTGCGGGTCCAAGGGCGCGTGCAGGGGTTCGAGAGCCGGACCGGTGGCCACCCCGACGGTCAACTCCGGACAGCGGGGGGCGAGTTCCTTCAGCGAGGACGGGAAGTCGGCGGACTTGGCCGCGGGCACGATCACGGCGGGGCGCAGGTCCGTGCCGTCGGCCGGATCGGAGACGATCAGACCTTCGGGGAGCGCGCGATTCAGGGCGGTGACGACATCCTCGGGCTTGCGGGCCGCGGAGGTGGAGTCGAGGGCGGTGAGCAGGTCACCGCTGACATCGGGGACGACCGTGACGGTGTCGGAATCCAGGGCGGAGAGGTAGCCGCGTTGGTCTATGCCGGATTTGGTGGCGGTGTGGGCGCCGGTGCGGGACAGGGCTCCCGCGTAGATCTCGGCCAGCACGCGCGACTGCGCGGAATCACCCGAGCCGATGGTGAGAACCGGACCGGGATCGTCGCTGCCGCATCCGGCGGCCAGCACGGTGACCGCACCGGCCAGCACGGTGACCGCACCGGCCAGCGCCAGGACCGTCCGGACGGATCGCACCGGTGCGCGGCGCGCCCGCGAGGCTTTGCGATCAGGCTGCGCGAAAGAGTCTGTTCTGCCGAACACCCGCCATAGTCTGCCGTCTCACACCGCCGAAACGCGAAACCGACCCACAGTAGGCCCCGGGCGCGGCGCACAACGGGCAGTATGAACACTCAGGTTCGCCACGGAAGTACCGGCGGGCCGCACGCATCCCGCTCGGAAGGACGACAGTGCACACGCTCACCACGCGCGCCGATGGCAGGCGCACCACTCGAACCGTGCTACGAATTCTCGCCGCGGCGGTGGCGCTGGCCGCGGCCATGGCGGCATCGGCCTGTGGCAGCGACTCCGATCCGCTGTCGGGCGGGGGCAGCTGCTCCACCGACACCAATCAGATCACCGTCGGCTCGGCCAACTTCCCGGAATCCGAGACGGTCGCCAATATATACGCGGAAGCGCTGCGCGCCAACGGTTTCTAGATCGACACCAAACTGAATATCGGCAGCCGCGAGGCGTATGTGCCCGCGTTGCGCGAATGCGCCATCAGCCTCATCCCGGACTACACCGGCAACCTGCTGCAGTACCTGGACAAGAACGCCACCGCGTCCTCGGCCGCCGATGTCGACAAGGCGCTGGCCACCGCGGTCGGCGATCAGCTCGGTATCGGCACCCCCGCCCTCGGCCAGGACTCCGACGCCGTGGTCGTCACCCGCGCCACCGCGGACCGCTGGAATCTGAAGACCATCGCCGATCTGGCCGCGCATTCGGCCGAGGTGAAGTTCGCCGCGCCCGCCGAATTCCAGGAGCGCCCGGGCGGTTTGCCCGGCCTGAAGAAGAACTACAACCTCGACATCTCCGTCGGCAACTTCGTCCCGATCGCCGACGGCGGCGGCCCGGCCACCGTGCGCGCCCTGGTCGACGGCCAGGTGACGGCCGCGGACATCTTCACCACCTCCCCCGCCATCACCGAGAACAACCTGGTGGTGCTGGAGGATCCGAAGAACAACTTCCCGGCCCAGAACGTGGTGCCGCTGTTCAACAATGCCAAGAAGAGCGACAAGCTGCTCGCCGTGCTCAATGCAGTCTCCGCGAAACTCACCACCGCCGAACTGATCTCGCTCAATACCTCGGTATCGGGCGCGGCCAAGACCGAGCCCGCGGCCGCCGCCAAGACCTGGGTCGCCGCGCAGGGGCTCGACAAGCCAGTCGGATAGGAGATCCGCGTGTCCGATATCGAGTTCAGCGGCGTCACCAAGACCTATCCGGACGGCACCACCGCGGTGCACCACCTCGATCTGCGCATCAAGTCCGGATCGTTCACGGTGTTCGTCGGCCCCTCCGGCTGCGGCAAGACCACCTCCATGCGAATGATCAACCGCATGATCACCCCCAGCTCGGGGACCATCACCGTTGCCGGACAGGACATCTCGACAACCGATCCGGTGAAACTGCGACTCGGTATCGGATACGTCATCCAGAGCGCCGGATTGCTGCCGCACCGCACGGTCGTCGACAATGTCGCGACCGTGCCCATGCTGCGGGGCAAACGGCGCGGTGAGGCCCGCAAGGCCGCGCTCGAGGTCCTCGATCGGGTCGGCCTGGATCGCGCTCTGGCGCAACGCTATCCGGCCCAGCTCTCCGGCGGCCAGCAGCAGCGCGTCGGCGTGGCGCGGGCCCTGGCCGCCGATCCGCCCATCCTGCTCATGGACGAACCGTTCAGCGCCGTCGATCCGGTGGTGCGCGCCGAATTGCAGACCGAAATGCTGCGGCTGCAAGCGGAATTGCGCAAGACCATCGTCTTCGTCACCCATGACATCGACGAGGCGGTCACCCTCGGCGACCGTATCGCCGTCTTCGGCCCGGGCGGCCGATTGCAGCAGTACGACCGCCCGCAGGATGTCCTGGCCCAGCCCGCCAGCGATTTCGTGGCCGAATTCGTCGGCCGCGACCGCGGCTACCGCGCCCTGTCGTTCCGCAGCGCCCAGGGCGTGCGCCTGCACGACATCCGCACCGCCACCGTCGACGAAATCCGGGCGCTGCGCCTGGAACTCGGCGAATGGGTGCTCGCCGTGGACGAGCACCGGCATCCGCTGGGCTGGGTGGATGTGACCGGCGTGGAGAGTTTCCGCGCCGGAAAACCCCTGCACGACTGCATGTCCGCGGGCGGCTCCCTGTTCCCGCCCGGCGGCGATCTGCGCCTCGCCCTCGATGCCGCCGTCTCCTCGCCCTCCGGAATCGGTGTGGCCGTTGACGATTCCGGCGCGGTGACCGGCGGCGTCCTGGCCGGTGACGTGCTCGAACAGCTGGCGCGCCAGCGCGGCGAGGAGGACAGCGAACGCAATCGCGACTTCTTCGAGAACGGCTACTCCGACCGGGAGTCCCGCTGATGCCGGAGCCGCGATGAACTATCTGATCGACAATCTGGGCGAGATCGCCGGGTTCACCCGCACCCATCTGGCGCTGGCCATGGCCCCGCTGCTCATCGGCCTGCTCATCGCCATACCCCTCGGCGCACTGGTGCATCGGGTGCCGTGGCTGCGCCGCGTGACCGTGACCGCCGCCGGTATCGCCTATACGATTCCGTCGCTGGCGCTGTTCGTCATCATCCCGCCGCTGGTCGGCATCTCCACCATCGATCCGCTGAATGTGGTGATCGCGCTGACCATCTACTCGGTGGCGCTGCTGGTGGTGGCGGTGCCCGCGGCCCTGGATTCGGTGCCCGCCACCGTCCTCGATGCCGCCGACGCCATCGGCTACACCCGGCTGCGCCGCACCCTGACCGTCGACTTCCCGCTCGCCCTCCCGGTCTTCCTGGCCAATCTGCGCGTGGTGGCGGTCACCAATATCTCCATGGTCACCGTGGGCGCGCTGATCGGCGTGGGCGGTCTGGGCAAGCTGTTCACCCAGGGCTATCAGCGCGACTACCCGGACGAGATCGTCGCGGGCATCATCGTCGTGCTGGCGCTGGCGCTGGTCATCGATCGCGCCCTGTTCCTGATCGGCCGCTGGGCCACCCCGTGGGTGCGCACCACCAAGAAGCGCGGCGGTACGCAACTACTGCGCACCGCGGTCGATCCGTCCATGGATACCGCGAAAGGCGCGGGCGCATGAACCTTTTCATCGACGCCTGGGATTTCCTGAGCACCGGTGCGAACTGGTCCGGCCCCACCGGCATCGGCGCGCGCCTGGGCCAGCACCTCTGGTACAGCTTCCTCACCGTCGCCGGTTCGATCGTGCTCGCCGTCCCGCTGGGCCTGCTCATCGGCCACACCCGGCGCGGCTCGGCGCTCATTGTCGGCTTCGCCAATGCCATGCGCGCCCTGCCCACCCTGGGCCTGCTCACCTTTCTGGTGCTGCTCATGGGCCTGGGCCTGATCCCGCCGCTGCTGGCCCTGCTCACCGTCAGCATTCCGCCGCTGCTGGCGGGCGCGTACGCCGGTATCGCCAATGTGGATCCGGATGTGGTGGACGCCTCCCGCGCCATGGGCATGCGCGAACACCAGGTGCTGCTGCGCGTGGAACTGCCCAATGCCCTGCCCATTCTGCTGACGGGTCTGCGCGCGGCCACCCTGCAGGTCGTCGCCACCGCCACCATTGCCGCCTACGTCAATCTGGGTGGACTGGGCCGCTACATCTTCGACGGCATCGGGCTCTACAAATACGACCGCGTCCTGGTCGGCGCCATTCTGGTGGCCGCGCTCGCCCTGCTCCTGGACGGCCTGCTCGCCTTCGCGGTCTGGCTCAGCGTGCCCGGCACCGGACGGCTGCGGTTTGACCTCCGGGTGTGATCGGGGTCACGATGTGGATGGCCCGAAGAAGTGCTGGATCACCCCACCGACAGGAGGCTGTTGTGAAAGCTATGAAGGCTCGCGACATCATGCACCGCACCGCGGAATGCATTCCCGCGGACGAAACCCTGGACCGCGCGGCGCAAATGATGCGCAATATGGACGTCGGCGCCCTGCCGATCTGCAATAACGACCGCTTGATCGGCATGCTCACCGACCGTGACATCGTCGTCCGGTGTATCGCCGAGGGCCACGACCCCAGCCGCGAACGCGCGGGCGATCTGGCACAGGGCACCCCGCGCTGGGTCGATGTGGACACCTCGGTCACCGACGTCCTCGACATCATGGAGCAGAACCAGATCAAACGGCTGCCGGTCATCGATGTGAAGGGCGGCAAGCAGTTGGTCGGCATGATCTGCGAATCGGATCTCGCCAAGAACGTCACCGATCAGCAGTTGGCCGAATTCGTCGCCGCGGTCTCGATTCCGCATTAGTACGACATCCCAGACGACGGGGTTCGCGCGAAAGGAGCGGGCCCCGTTCCCGTTTCAGTGCCGGTCGATGGTGAGCCTGCTGGCCCCGCCGCCGATCTCGATGTCGTAGCGGTCCACCGCGGCCGTATAGTCCGGCGATTCCAGCCGCGTCTCCCCGCCCAGCGCCCCGAACTTCTGCTCGTCGAGGCGGAACTTGCTCGCGCCGCCGCGCACCACGGCCAGCACCGCCACATCCCGGGGCCGGATGATCCCGACCTTGCTGACCCCCGCGCCGAAGCACACCGGCACCGTGCCCTGCGGACGGCCCAGCAGCAGATCGACATTGCTCGCCCCGCCACTGACATTGACCTCGGTGACGCGCAATGGCCGCAGGTCCGCGGTCATGCTGCTGACGCCGTGACCGATCTCTATCCGCCACGGAATGGCCGGATTCAAGGCGATGTCCGCCGCGCGCCGACGCCAGGCGAACGGGTGAAAACCCTTGTAGTCGATGGCGATCGCATTACCCGTGGCCGCGACCACCGGAGGCGGGCCGTCGAAGCGCGCCCGGAACAACCCGCTCAGGTTCGCATCCGCGAGCACCGCCAGATGGACCACGCCCCGCCCGAAGCGCAGCACCCCGGTAGCGGTACCGGCCAAAAGCGCCGAGTAGTCGGTTTCGCGCATGGAGTGCCCTCCCGTTCGTCGCAGCGGCCCGAACTCTCGCGGCCTCAAGGTAACCCAGAATCCGCGCTGACCGGCGCATTCACACACCACGTGCGTGTTCCCCGGATGCGCTTCATCCCCGCGCCGAACGGTCTCCCCCTAATGCACTTCGGCCCCCTCGCAGTCCTGCGAGGGGGCCGAATGTCTCAGCTTGAGATCAGGCCACGCCCTCGGCGCGGGCGGCACTGCCGACGGCCTCGGCGACGGCCGGGGCCACGCGCGGGTCCAGCGGGCTGGGGATGATCTTGTCGGCGGAGAGCTCACCGGCGACCACGCCGAAGATGGCCTCGGCCGCGGCGACCTTCATACCCTCGGTGATCCGGCGCGCACCGGCATCCAGCGCACCCTTGAACACACCCGGGAACGCGAGCACATTGTTGATCTGGTTCGGGAAGTCGCTGCGCCCGGTGGCCACGATGGCGGCGTACTCGCGCGCCACCTCGGGGTGGATTTCCGGATCCGGGTTCGACATGGCGAACACGATGGACTCGGGAGCCATGGCGGCAATGAGCTCCTCGGCGATGGTGCCCGCCGACAGGCCCAGGAAGACGTCCGCGCCCTGGAGGGCCTCGGCCGCGCCGCCGGTGATATCGCGCGGGTTGGTGCGCTGTGCCAGCTCGGCCTTCACCTCGTTGAGGTCCGCGCGATCACGGCTCACGATGCCCTTGGAGTCGAGCACGATGATGTCCGAGACACCTGCCGCCAGCAGGATATTGGTGCAGGCCACACCCGCCGCGCCCGCACCGGACACCACGACCTTCAGACCGGACATATCGCGGCCCTGCACCGCGGCCGCACCCTTGAGGGCGGCCAGCACCACAATGGCGGTGCCGTGCTGATCATCGTGCATGACCGGGCAGTCCAGGGCCTCGATGACGCGCTTCTCGATCTCGAAGCAGCGCGGCGCGGAGATGTCCTCCAGATTGACCGCGCCGAAGCTGGGGCGCAGGCGAATCAGGGTCTCGACGATCTCGTCGGGATCGGTGGTGTCGAGCACGATCGGAATCGAGTCCAGCCCGGCGAACTTCTTGAACAGCGCCGCCTTGCCCTCCATCACCGGCAGCGAGGCGCGCGGGCCGATATCGCCCAGGCCCAGCACGGCGGTGCCGTCGGAGACCACCACGACCAGACGCTCGGCCCAGGTGTAGGTCTTGGCCAGCGACTCGTCCTTGTGGATGCCGCGGCAGACCTACGCGACGCCCGGGGTGTAGGCGATGGACAGATCGCGCTGCGTCTCGAGGGGCGCGGTGAGTTCGACCGAGAGCTTGCCGCCGAGATGGCCCGCGAAAATCTCTTCCGTGGTGATATCGGACAGGTTGGTATTGGACGCGGGGCTGATCTTGGTGGCGTTCACAGCTTCAGTCACAGGTGACACTATTTCACTCCTGCTCGGGGCGGACTCAACCGTTTGACGGTTACCGTTCGGTAATAGGTAATAGGGTTTCGGTGCTCTTATATCGGCGCGCCGGGCCGCCTCATTGCGAGCCCACTCGGTGAAACCTTGCCATCACATCGTGGCAACGGACACAAAGTAATACGGGATCGTAGAGGAAGCGTGTCGCGGCACAGATCATCGAGCGAAAACCGGACGGGTGGGTCCGGGCGATATCGCCGGGGTGATCGCGGGAGAACCCGCGAGTCGCGGATCGTGATCACCGAGTCCCCGAGGCCGGGCGGTGGCTTCGGCCAGGGTCCAGCCATTCTGCCAGTACCTGCTACGACGCGCCAAATCGCCCCTCGGGCCGTCGCGCGGGTGCAGCATCCTCGAAGCGTAGGCGACTCGAATCACCCCTGGGTTTCAGGAAACTCGCAGGTCGGCACTTTCCTGCCGAGAAGTGTCTCGCGGACTTGGCACGGCGGAGGTGAGCCCCGGCCGCACCGGCCCACACGCCGGTGGCGATGGCCCACGCGCCGTTCTGCCCGCCGAAGCCGGAGACCGCGCCGGTAATGGGTTCGCGGGTGGTCACATCGCCCGCGCCGTAGAGGCCGGGAACCGTGGTGGCGCAGTCGAGTCCGGCCAGCCGCAGCCCGCCGGTGCCGCGCACGGTGCCCTCCAGGACCGCGCGCAGCGGCACCCGGCCCGACCAGTCGGGCCCGCCGCCGCGCAGCAGTTCCCCCCGCAGGTCCTCGGGCAATTGGTCGAGCGTGGCGTAGACGCGGCGGCCATCGGCGAGCGCGGCGAAGACCTGGGCCCGCGACCCGCAGCCGTTACCGCACAGCACCGACCGGGATTCGTCGTAGAGGGTGGCGAAGTGCATGACCTGGTCGGGCGCGAAGGCCGCCGCGCCCGCCAGCCGCAGCGGATGTTCGGCGGGCACCAGCGAATGGGCGTTGGAGAATTCCATGCCGGACAGTTCGGCGCCCGCCTCCACGCCCATGAGCAGTCCGTCGCCGGTGTCCACATCGGTGCCCGCGCCACCGGAGAGGAAGGCGCAGCCGCCGGTCGCGAGCACCACCGCCCGGGCTCGCGCGGTCCAGGCGCGCGGTTCGCCGGACAGCGCCACCCCGGCCGCCCCGGAGACCGTGCCGTCGCCGTCGGTGAGAAGTTGCAGGGCCGGGTGATGATCGAGAATCCGCACCCCCGCGACCACCATGCTGCGCCGCATCCGGCCGAGATATTTTCCGCCGTCCAGATACACCCGCGCGGGCCGCCCGGGATGCTCGCCCTGGAACCGGAAACCGCCCTGCACCAATTGCCCCACCCGCCGGTGGGTCTCCTCCAGCACCCGCCGCATCCACTCCGGATCGCCGATTCCCCCGGCGTGCGCGAAGTTCTGCGCCACCGCCTCCTCGCGACCCCGTCCCGCCGGGATGTTCCACAGCGTCACCCCGCCCCTCGCGGTCGGTCCGCTGGTCCCGCAGCGGGCCTTGTCGACCACCAATACCCGAGCACCCGCGGCCGCCGCGGCGAGTGCGGCCCAGGCTCCGGCCGGACCACCACCCAGGATCAGAACATCGGCGTCGAATTCGCCCATAACGACAAATGTTCGGCCACAGTTCAACCGCTCGCAACCGTTATGCGTATTTCAATTCCACCACTGCGCCCACAGCAGATATCCGGCAATCAAGAAAACGACCACCGATCCGGAAAAAGCGGCGAATCCATGCCGCCGGTCGGTGAATATCTGTGCCGCCGAAACCGCGAGTGCCGCACCGACATGCCACGCCACGGTATCCCAGCCGGGACCGGGAAATCCGCGCCGGATACGGATGATCTCCGCACCCACGACGGTCGCCGCCAGCATCACCACGCCCCCGGCGACCACCCCGCTCAACCCTCGCACCAGCCTCATACCGGCTCCACGCGGCCACCCTGCCCGGCGCCGCGAGCCGCCCGGTCCGCACCCGTCATCCGGCAATCACCGGCACCCCGCTCGCTTTGCCCAAGATTTCCTCGAATTGTGTTGGGTCGGTGGTGAATTCACCGAGCCGAATGGTCTTGTTGCTGCCGTGGTAGTCCGAGGAGCCGGTGGTCACCAGCCCCAGTTCGCCCGCCAGCCCCCGCAATACCTCCCGGTCGGCCGCATTGTGATCGGGATGGTCCAGCTCCAGCCCGCCCAAACCGAGTTCGGCCAGCTCCCGAATGTGATCGAGCGACAGCAGCCGCCCGCGCTTGCGGGCCCGCGCATGCGCCACCACACTCACCCCGCCCGCCGAGGCCACCATCTCGACCGCACGTCGCAGCGGCGTGTCGGCCTTCTCCACGTAGTACCGGCCGTGCGGCGCCAGCAGATCCTGGAAGGCGGCGTCCACCGTCGGCACCACGCCCGCGTTCACCAGCGCCCGAGCCAGATGCGGCCGCCCCGCCGAGGGACCCACCGAGGCCATCACCGCCTCCGGATCGATGGGCAGGCCGTCGGCCGCCATCTGCTCGGCCATGGACCGTAGTCGCACGATCCGCTCGGCGCGCAGGCGCTCCCGCTCCTGCGCGAAGGATTCGTCGGCCGGATCGAACAGGTAGGCCAGCAGATGCACCGGCACCGGATACCCGTCCTCGCCCAGCCCCACACACGACATCTCCATGCCCCGCACCAGCGTCAAACCCGGCGGCAGGGCCGCGGCGGCCTCCGCCCAGCCGGAGGTGGTGTCGTGATCGGTCAGGGCGACCACGTCGAGTCCGGCGGCCGCGGCCTCGCCGATCAGTTCGGCCGGGGTGTCCGTGCCGTCGGACGCGGTGGAATGGGTGTGGAGATCGATGCGCACGCCGTCCATCTTGCCTGCGCCGGAGCGGCTGTCCCGGGCGGCCGGGCAATTAGACTCACCGGGTGTCATCGATTCCACCGCTGCCGTCCATCCGCTGGCCCGGGAAGGCGGGTGAGCATCCGTCGGGCGAGAAGCACGTGACCGTGGCCCCCGGCGACATCGTCGACTGCGCGGTCTACATCGACGGCGCGCGGCTGTGGGACCGCTGCACCTACAAGAACGCCCTGGCCGAAGTGCGCGAACGCAATGACGGATTCGTCTGGCTCGGCCTGCACGAGCCCAGTGCGGCGCTCATGACCGATGTGGCGGAGACCTTCGGGCTGCACCCGCTCGCCGCCGAGGACGCCGTCAAAGGCCATCAGCGCCCGAAACTGGAGCGGTACGAGAACCGGGTGCTGGTGCTGGTGCTGCGCACCGTGCGCTACCACGAGCACGAGCTGAACACCGTCAGCGAGATCGTCGACACCGGCTAGATGATGGTGTTCCTCGGCGAGAATTTCGTGATCACCGTCCGGCACGGCGAGCACACCGGGCTGGCCGGTGTGCGCCGGGAGCTGGAATCCGACCACGCGCAACTGGCGCTCGGCCCCAGTGCCGTCATGCATGCCGTCGCCGATCACATCGTGGATTCCTATATCGAGGTCGTCGCCGAGATCGAGGACGATGTGGACGCCATGGAGGAAGAGGTCTTCACTCCGGCCAACAAGATCCAGATCGAGGCCATCTATCAGCTCAAGCGCGAGGTGGTGGAGCTACGCCGGGCGGTGAAGCCGCTGGCCATCCCGCTCCAGCTGCTCACCCACGACATGTCGCTGCCGCTGCCCACCGAGATCCGCTCCTACATGCGCGATGTCACCGACCACCACACGGCGGTCACCGAACAGGTCACCGATTTCGACGAATCACTCAGCGCGCTCATCAATGCCGCGCTGGCCAAGATCGGCGTGCAGCAGAACACCGATATGCGCAAGATCTCCGCCTACGCGGCCATGGCGGCGGTGCCGACCATGATCGCGGGCATCTACGGCATGAACTTCGACCACATGCCGGAATTGAAGTGGACCTACGGCTACGGCCTCGTCGTCGCCATCATGGTGATCTTCTGCGGGCTGCTCTACGCCAACTTCCGCAGCAACAAGTGGTTGTGAGACTTACAGACTCGCCGCCGAGCGGTCCGGATCCCGGACATCGATCCCCGCTTCGTTCCAGGCATCCCGGAGCGCGGCCGCACCGCGGATCCGAACCCAGGCGGCCTCGGTCGCGGTGATCGGCGTGACGCTCAGAAAGCGCACGGGCTCAGCGGGTTCCGGCAGCACGACCTCCGGGATATCGCTCTCGCCCAGCAGCACCGCGGTGAACGAGGCGTCGGCCCACAGCGGTTCTCCCAGATCCAGCAACGCATCGGGTTGCAGCACAACGCCTTCCACGGCGGGCGCCGCCACCAGCACGCCCAGCGCCCGGGTCAGTCCCGAGCCCGCGCCGACACCGCCGCGCAGCGTCAACTCCAACTCCGCACGCGGCCCGCGCACCGGATCGGCAAGCGCCGCAGCCGGATCCGTCATGGGGTGCCGGGAACCGCCCACGGTCACGTAGTGCACGAACTCACCGTCCGGAACGCGCAGGATATCGATGGGCTCCAACCCCAGGAACGTCACCGATGCCGCATCCGCGGACTCCACACCGAAATGCCCGAGCGTGCGCGCCCGGACCTGCTCCATCACATCCATGAACTAGATGGCCAGCCTCGCCAGCATGTCGCGTGCCTGCTCCGCGGCCTTGGGATCGCACAGCACGTCGTAGCGACCGGCCACCAACTGCATGGTGGAGGCGAAATCGCGCTGCCCGCGGGTGGCGGCGTACGGGATGGCGGTGGAGATGACGCCGAAGATGATGCCGCCGACCAGGCCGACCAGCAGCGGCCAGTACTGATTGCCGCTGGTGCTGAACAGGCTCAGCAGCAGGCCGATGAACAGGCCCAGCCAGGCGCCCGAAACCATACCGCCGCCAATGACCTTGCCCCAGGTCAGCCGGTACAGCACGCGCTCGACCTGCATGAGGTCGACGCCGACGATGGTCACGTTCTCCACCGGGAATTGATTGTCGGCCAGGTAGTCGACCGCCCGTTGCGCCTCCGCATAGGTCGGGTACGAGCCGACCGGCCAGCCCGAGGGCGGCGTCGGCAGACCGGGCCCGCGATTGCGGCCGGTGTTCCCCATGGGATTCGTCATGACTCCATCATGCCTAGTTCGGATCGTCCGACGGCGGTACGAACTGCGTGTTTCGCGTCATTCCTGCCGCTCATCCTTTATCAGCGATGACCTGCGCCATTTTCGCACTGGCCTCGTCGATCATCTCATCGCCCAGCATGACCGCGCCCCGGGCGCCGCCCGCCGTCGACGTATGGAAAGCGTACGCGTCCAGGATCTCCTCCGCCCGGTCGTAGTCGGCCTGGCGGGGGCTGAAGATCTCGTTGCAGGCGGTGATCTGATCCGGGTGCAGCACCCACTTGCCGTCGAAACCCAGGGCCGCGGTGCGCGCGGCATTGCGGCGGAACCCGTCGAGATCGCGAACCGCCAGGTACGGGCCGTCGATGGCCTGCAGGCCGTGCGCGCGGGCCGCCAGCAGGATCGTCATGTAGATGCGGTGGTAGGCGTCGCCGGGCTCGTAGCCCTCGGGCTGTTCGCCCACCACGAGGGTGCGCATGGTGATCGAGGCCATGAAGTCGGCCGGGCCGAACACCAGGGTCTGCACGCGCGGGCTCGCGGTGGCGATGGCGTCGATATTGCGCAGTCCGAGCGCGTTCTCGATCTGCGGTTCGATGCCGATGCGCCCGACCGGCAGGCCGTTGGCCTTCTCCAGCTGGGTCAGCAGCAGGTCGAGGGCCCGCACCTGCCCGGCATCGGTGACCTTGGGCAGCAGGATGGCGTCGAGTTCCGAGCCCGCGCCCTCCACCACGGTGATGACATCGGCGTAGGTGTGCTCGGTGCTCCAGTCGTTGACCCGCACCACCCGGATCTGGCCGTTCCAGCCCCCGGCATTGAGCGCGGTCACGATATTGGCGCGGGCGGCGGCCTTGGCGGCGAGCCCCTTGGCCTTCTCGATCATGCGCGGATTGCTGCCGGGTACGGCCAGCACCGAACGGCGGGATGTCATGGGTCACTCCTTCGCTGTCCGCGCTCGTGGCGCGACATTTCGGGCAGTCCAGACCCACTAGCCTTGACCCTTATGGCAGCGACGAAAGTTTTCGCCGCCCGGCTCGCGGGCTTGGTGGTGCTGGGACCGGACGGGGAGTCTATCGGCCGCATTCGCGACCTCGTGATCTCCGTCCGCTACGACCGCCAGCAGCCGCGCGTTCTCGGCATCCTGGTCGAACTGCCCACCCGCAAGCGGATTTTCGTGCCCATGCTGCGGGTGACCTCGGTGGAACCGGGTTCGGTCACGCTCACCACGGGCACCATCAGCGTGCGGCGTTTCGAGCAGCGGCCCGGTGAGATGCTGGCCATCGCGCAGGTGCTGGACTCCACCGTGCGGGTGGACGATCCAGCGCTGCCGAAACTCGCCCATGGCGAGGTGGTGGTGGTCGATCTCGGCATCGAGCAGTCCCGCACCCGCGACTGGGTGATCTCCCGGATGGCGGTGCGCGAACGCCGCCGCCTCGGCTTCGGGCGGCGCGGGGCGGTGCACGTGGTGGACTGGTCGTTCGTGCGCGGCCTCACCCAGACCGAGCTGAACATGCCCGGTCAGGACGTCACCCAGCTGCTCGCCCAGTTCGAGGGCATGCGCGCCGCCGATGTGGCGCACATCCTGCGCGATCTGCCGAACAAGCGCCGCGTCGAGGTGTCCGGGGCCATGGACGACGAACGGCTCGCCGATGTGGTGCAGGAGCTGCCCGAGAGCGATCAGGTGGAGCTGCTGGAAGCCCTCGGCACCGAGCGCGCCGCCGATCTGCTCGAGGCCATGGATCCCGACGATGCCGCCGACCTGCTGGGCGAGCTGCCTGAGGGCGAGGCGGAATCGCTGCTGGCGCTGATGGATCCGGAGGATTCCGAACCGGTGCGCCGCCTGCTCGAACATGCCCCCTACACCGCGGGCGGTCTGATGACCTCCAAGCCGGTGGTGCTCACCCCCGCCACCACGGTCGCGGAAGCCCTTGCCCGCGTGCGTGATCCGGAGCTAACCCCGGCGCTGGCCAGTATGGTCTTCGTAGCCCGCCCGCCGACCGCCACCCCGACCGGCCGCTATCTGGGTTGCGTGCACTTCCAGCAGCTGCTGCGCGAACCGCCCGCCAACCTGGTCGGCGGCATCGTGGACGCCGATCTGGTGCGGCTGCGGCCGGAGGCTCCGCTCAGCGCGGTCACCCGCTATTTCGCCACCTACAACCTGGTGTGCGGCCCGGTGGTCGACGACGAGAACCATCTGCTCGGCGCGGTCACCGTCGACGACCTCCTCGACCACCTGCTGCCCGAGGACTGGCGCGAGCAGGACGAGGACAATCACGATGCACAAGGCTTGCCGCTGATCGAGGGCACGGGAGGTCGCGGATGAGCGAACGCAGTGAGAAGATCAGCGCCCGGCAGCGGATGGAGACGCCGGTCGAGAGCCGCTTCCGCGGGTTCGACTGGGATGCCGAGGCGCTGGCGCGCAGTAGCGAGCGGGTGGCCCGCTTCCTGGGCACCGGGCGCTATCTGGCCATCCAGACCATCATCGTCATCGCCTGGATCCTGCTCAATGTCTTCGCGATCCGGCTGCGCTGGGACCCGTATCCGTTCATCCTGCTGAACCTGGCCTTCTCCACCCAGGCCGCCTATGCCGCGCCGCTCATCCTGCTGGCGCAGAACCGTCAGGACAACCGGGACCGGGTGGCTCTGGAGGAGGATCGGGCCCGGGCAGCCCAGACAAAAGCGGACACGGAATTCCTGGCGCGCGAACTCGCCGCGCTGCGACTCGCCGTGGGTGAGGTGGCAACACGTGACTATCTGCGCCGCGAGCTGGAAGATGTCAAGGAAACCCTGATCAGGCTGGAGAAACTGGCCTCCGACGGTGAAGTGGTCAAGCCGAGGAAGGCAAAGAAGAGTACCGACCGAAAGAGGCCAGAGGTTGCGGTTTCACCCCAGAAAGATTCCGAGTAGCCGCACAAGTTGTACACAAAAACCTGACTGATGGGTAACCTGGATCACGTTGTTCCGAGCGACCGACCCAGACACCAGGGTAGTGAGGTGTCGGTTTCAAGGGTCAGGCCGCACGACTGAGGGGATTTGTGTGGTGGCGAAGAGAATATCTGCACCGGTGACAGCGTCGGCGCTCTTGATCGCGGGCCTGGTCACCGCCGGTTCGGCCACCAACACCACGGTGCATCCCCCGGCCGCACCGCAGGCCGCGCCGGAAGCGCTGCTGGCCGCCCAGGCCACCGACGGCGCCGGTGAGAGCGTTGTGGAACCCGCCTCGGATCTGACCGTCGGCCTGGTTCCGGCGGCTCCGGAGGCGCCCCGCAAACTCAGCGCACTCACCCCGCCCACCGACGGCTCGCCGCTGCTCGGCTCGGTATCGCTGCAGAACATCGCCCTGCCCGGCGGCACCGGCGCGCTCGGCATTCCGGAGATCGTGCTGGCGGCCTACCGCAATGCCGAACTGGCGCTGGAATCCTCCATGCCCGGCTGCGGGCTGTCCTGGAGCCTGCTGGCCGGTATCGGGCGCATCGAGTCCTTCCATGCCAGCAGTGGCCGCACCGATGCCGCGGGCACCACGGTCTCGCCCATCTACGGTCCGGCGCTGGACGGCACGCTGCCCGGCAACGAGGTCATCCCGGCCGCGGGCGGCGGTTGGGTGCGCGCCATCGGGCCCATGCAGTTCCTGCCCGGCACCTGGTCGCTGTATGCCGCGGACGGCAATGGCGACGGCGTGGCCGATCCGCACAATGTCTTCGACTCCGCACTGGCCGCGGGCAAGTACCTGTGCTCCGGCGGCCTGGATCTGCGCGATTCCCAGCAGCAGCTCAAAGCCGTACTGCGCTACAACAATTCGATGTCCTACGCGGCCCAGGTGCTGAGCTGGGCGCAGGCCTACAAGACCGGCGGCGCGCCCGCGGCAGTGGATATCTCGGACGCGCTCATCGCGCCCGGATCGCTGCCGCAGGCGGGACCGGATATGACCGTGGCCGCCACCGAGATTCCCACCACGACCACCGATGTGCCGACGACCACCGTCGCCCCGGAAACCCAGACCCAGGTGATGATCACCATCCCGGGCCTGCCCGCGATCCCCTGCGGCGTGTTCTGCCCGGCGCCGACTCCGGAGCTGAATGCCTGTGAGCAGGCCCAGGATTCGGCACCCAAGCCCAATCCGGTCGATCCGGCGCGCGACCCGAACGAGGAGGCCGCACCGGAGGCGGGCCAGCAGCCGGGCCAGCCGGAGGTGCTCCAGCAGGTGCTCTGCACCCAGCCGCAGCCACAGCAGCAGCCCGCCCAGCAGGAACAGCAGCCGCAACCCGCCGAGCAGCCGGAAGCGGTCCCCGAGGTCCCGGCCGTGACCGAGGAACCCGAGCCACTGGCGCCCGCCGAATCGGCGGTCCCCGAGACCACCCCGGCGCCGGGCATCACGCTGCCGTTCGGAATCACTATTCCGCTTCCGGCCCCGGCACCGGCGCCCGTTCCGTAACATTCAGGTAGATCGCGCGGTTCGGGGGCACCGCCCCCGAACCGTTTTCTTTGCCAAACCTGAGAATTGGTCACGAAGCAGTAACGAACAGGTCTCGAATGATGTAGCGTGGTCTTCCGTTGCACCACCCCGGTTTCACAACCGATGGCAATGGAGGGTCACCACACAGTGGGTCGTCACCGTAAACCGCCGGTCCCCAAAGTTCGTCGCGGATCGGTCATCGCCTTGACAGGGCTCATGCCCGCAGGACTCGCCACCGTTACCGGAGCAGCCGACGGGTCGCTCGCCGAGAAACTGAATGTCGGTATCGAACAACGACTTTCGGTTGATCCCGACGATCACGTACCGCTAGCCGAGGCGGCCCCGGCCGCCGAGGACAAACTGCTCCGCGAAGCCAAGCAGCTCGCTCCCCCGCCGCCACCGATCGTGAAGACCGTGGCGCAGCCCGACGGCCGCGTCCCGGCGGCGCTCCCGGCCGGTCCGCTGGGCGTGCCCGGCGTCGCCGTGAACGCCTACCAGAACGCGGAACGCATTCTGGCGGCGGACAATCCGGTCTGCAATATGCCGTGGTCCATGCTGACCGGTATCGGCCGCGTCGAATCCATTCACGCCTTCGGCGGCAAGGCCGACGAGGCGGGCAACACCATCGACCCGGTCTACGGACCGGTGCTCGACGGAAGTCTGGCCGGTAACAACGTGATTCACGATTCCGACAATGGCGCGCTGGACGGCCTGGACGGCTACGACCGCGCGGTGGGCCCCATGCAGTTCCTGCCGGAGACCTGGACCCGCTTCGCCGCCGACGACAATGGCGACGGCATAGCCGATCCGCAGAACCTCTTCGACGCCGCCCTCACCGCGGGCAAGTACCTGTGCTCCGGCGGCCTCGACATGCGTGATGCGGGCCAGCAGACCCGGGCCATCCTGCGCTACAACAACTCCATGGCCTACGTCGCCAATGTGATGGCCTGGGAAGCCGCGTACACGACCGGTATCGGCCCGGTGGCCGCCCAGCTCCCGCGCATCTAGGTCCGGTCGCGCCGGTCCGCGTCGGCGCTCCTAGACTCGGGGTATGCCAGTGGTAACGGAATCGGATGTGCGGGGCGCGCTCGCGAAGGTGGACGACCCGGAGATCCGGAAGCCGATCACCGAACTGGGCATGGTGAAAAGCGTCGAGATCGGCGCCGACAGCAGTGTCCACGTCGTGATCTACCTGACGACGGCGGCCTGCCCCATGAAGACCACCCTCTCCGAGCGGGTCACCAAGGCCGTCGCCGATGTGGCCGGGGTCGGCGGCATCACCGTCGGCCTGGACGTCATGAACGACGAGCAGCGCACCGAACTGCGCAAGAAGCTGCGCGGCGATGCGGCCGAACCGGTCATCCCGTTCGCCCAGCCGGGCTCGCTGACCCGCGTGTACGCCGTCGCCTCCGGTAAGGGCGGCGTCGGAAAGTCCAGTGTCACCGTGAATCTCGCGGCCGCCCTGGCCGCGCGCGGGCTCTCGGTCGGTGTGCTGGACGCCGATATCTACGGCCATTCCGTGCCCCGCATGCTGGGCACCGATCAGCGCCCCACCCAGGTGGAGCGGATGATCATGCCGCCGCAGGCGCACGATGTGAAGGTCATCTCCATCTCCATGTTCACCCAGGGCAATACGCCCGTGGTGTGGCGCGGCCCGATGCTGCACCGCGCGCTGCAGCAGTTCCTGGCCGATGTGTTCTGGGGCGATCTGGACATCCTGCTGCTGGATCTGCCGCCGGGCACCGGCGATGTGGCCATCTCCCTCGCCCAGCTCATTCCCAATGCCGAGATCCTGGTCGTCACCACCCCGCAGCTCGCGGCCGCCGAGGTGGCCGAGCGGGCCGGTTCCATCGCCCTGCAGACGCGCCAGCGCATCGCGGGCGTGATCGAGAACATGTCCTGGCTGGATCTGCCGGACGGCACCCGCATGGACCTCTACGGCTCCGGCGGCGGCCAGACCGTGGCCGACAACCTGACTCGCGCCGTCGGCGCGAATGTGCCGCTGCTGGGCCAGATCCCGATCGAGCAGGCGCTGTGCGAGGCGGGCGACGAGGGCGAGCCGATCGTGCTGCGCGCCCCGGAGAGCCCCTCCGGCAAGGCCCTGTTGAGCATTGCCGACAAGATCGCCGTGCGCCGCCGCGGCCTGGCGGGCATGTCGCTGAGCATCGACACGACGCGGCACCTCTAACCGATACCCCTCCGGTTCGTTTGGGAGAGGCGAGAACGCGACGGCCGAATTCCGCCGGGCCGAGGTGTATCCGGCGGCGGGTCCCCACATAAGCTCGGGAACATGCTCACGCTGCTGCTGTACGTGCTGATCGTCGGCCTCGTCGCCGCGCTGCTGTTCCTGGTCGCCAGCGCGATCTTCGGACGGTCGGAGGAGCTCGGCCCGCTACCGGAGGGGACCACGGTCACCGTTCTCCCCGCGGCGGGCATCAGCGGCAGTGATGTGCGCGCGCTGCGCTTCCAGCAGGTGCTGCGCGGCTACAAGGCGGGCGAGGTGGACTGGGCGCTGACCCGCCTGGCCGCCCGCATCGACGAACTCGAGCACCAACTGGCCGCCGCCCGCGGCGATCGATCCGCGGTGGCGCTGAGCAAGCAGCCCTCGCCGAACGGCGCGCCGGGCACGGCGGCCGCCGCCCCCGTGGCGCAGGAACCCGTGGACGCGCCCGCGCCGCGCCGGATCCCCGCCAGCGAATCTCCAGCACCCGGCGTCGGCGACCCGCAACCGGTCCCGCAGGTGCTGCCGGGCGTGCCGAGCGCGGGCCCGGCCGAGGCGGCGGTCCCGGCGGGCGACCCCTGGTTCGGGCAAGGCGGTCCGGCCACCACCTCCGAGAGCGCGGAGACCAAGGGCGAGGACTCCCGCGAACCCGGCGCCGGGGCGCCCGGCGCGCGATGAGCGAGGTGGAATTCGGCGCCGACGGGCTCGTGCGGTGCGGATGGTCGGACGGCTCGCAGCTTTATCGGGATTACCACGATCAGGAGTGGGGTCGGCCGCTGCACGGTGATGACGCGCTCTTCGAACGGGTGTGTCTCGAAGCGTTCCAGTCGGGGCTGGCGTGGATCACGATTTTGCGGAAGCGGCCCGCCTTCCGCGCCGCCTTCGCGGGGTTCGAGATCGAGCGGGTCGCGGGGTTCGGGGACAAGGATGTGGAGCGCCTCATGGCGGATGCGGGCATTGTTCGCAATCGAGCCAAAATCGAGGCGAGCATCCATAATGCGCGGGTTGCCCGGGACCTCGGAAAAAGCCTGGACGAGCTGCTGTGGGGCTTCGCACCGGCCGCCAAACCGCGCCCGCGCGCACTCGCGGATGTGCCCGCCGTCACGCCCGAATCAACAGCTCTCGCAAAAGAACTGAAGCGGCTCGGATTCAAGTTCGCGGGACCCACGACCGCCTATGCGCTCATGCAGGCGACCGGAATGGTAGACGATCACATCGCCGATTGCTGGGTGAATGTGCGTACTCGCTAGACGCCCCGACGGTCGGTTTTTGGAACTCAGGTACCCGCCCCGATCCGCGATAGGGAAGAATGGGCTTGGTGCGGCCCGCCACATACCGGCGGGCTGCCTGGTTGGTGACAACTGGAGTTCCATGAAAGTGCGCAGCAGACCGCGCAGATCTGGAGGGAGCAGAGGATGGCGGCCATGAAGCCCCGCACCGGGGACGGTCCCCTCGAGGCAACCAAGGAAGGGCGTGGAATCGTCATGCGGGTTCCACTCGAGGGTGGCGGGCGACTGGTCGTCGAGCTCACGCCGGACGAAGCCGCAGCGCTCGGTGACGAACTCATCAAAGTCACCAGCTAATAGCCAGACTTGCCTGTGCCGGTGAGCCCCACCGACCTGGACCGGCTCACCGGCACCATGGGTAAAACCGAATCACCCCCGGCCGAGCGCCTAATCGCTTGCGCCGATCTACTGTCCTGCCCGGAATGCGGAAGCGACATTTCGGTCACCGACCGAACCCTGCGCTGCCCCCGCGGCCACACTTTCGACCTCGCCCGCCAGGGCTACGTCAGCCTCCTCACCGGCGCCGCCACCAAAATGACCGGCGACACCCCGGCCATGCTCGACGCCCGCGCCGCCTTCCAATCCGCGGGCCACTTCGCCCCGATCGCAGCCGCCCTCGCCCACGCCGTCGCGGCCGAACTGCCGTCGGCGCGCTCACACCGCGACGCGATGACGCGGCCGGGCGCGACCGCGGTCGCCCCCTCGGCGGCGCGGCTCAAATCGATCCTGCTGTCCGGCGCCGCACCACGTCGACCGACTGCCGGAGCGGCAGTGCTCGAGATAGGCGCGGGAACCGGGTATTACCTGGGGGCGGCGCTGGACGAGCTGCCGGACGGGCGGGGCATTGCGCTCGATGTCTCGAAACCGGCTGCGAAGCGGGCGGCGCGAGCGCATTCGCGCATCGGGTCGGTGCTGGCCGATGCGTGGCGCGGACTGCCGGTGCGGGACGGTGTGCTGGATGCGGTGCTGTGCGTCTTCGCGCCGCGGAATGCCGACGAGGTGGCGCGGGTGCTGCGGCCGGAAGGCCGGTTCATCGTCGTCACGCCGACGTCGCGGCATCTGACGGAGCTCATCGAACCGCTCGGGATGGTGAGTGTCGATGCGGCCAAGGACGATCGGCTGGCGGACTCGCTGGGTGAGCGCTTCGAACTGCTCGAGCGGCAGGATGTCGAGTACGCCATGTCGCTCACGCGCGCGGATGTCGCGCACGTCGCGGGGATGGGGCCTTCGGCGCATCATGCGGCGGCGGAGCGGGCGGATCGCATTGCGGCGCTGCCGGATCCGATGGCGGTGACGGCGTCGGTGCGGGTCACGGTCTATCGGGTGCGGGGCTGATTGGGGAGCAGATCCAGCAGGTTGTGGACCAGGGGGCGGGGCTCGCCGGTGCGATGCGCGATGTAGATCGTTGTGGTGGCGTCGGTTTCGGCGAGGGGGATGATGCGGGCCGAGGCGGGGGCGGTGAAGGTGGCGCTGCGCGGGGCGACGGTGACGCCGAAACCGGCGGCCACCAGGTAGAGGATGATGGTCCAGTTGGTGGCTTCCTGGACTATGCGGGGATGGCGGCCGGAGGCGCGGACGGGGGCCAGATTGCGGTCGTGGGCGCGGGATCCGGCGGCGCGGGGGAAGAAGACCCAGGGGTGGTCGGCCAGTTCGGCGCCGGTGATGGCCGCACGCTCGGCGAGCGGGTGGTCGGCGGGCAGGACCGCGACATAGGGCTCGGTGATCAGGGGCACGGTGGTGGTGCCGGGGCGGTCGTCGGGATCGCGCACGATGGCGAGATCCAGTGCGCCGGTGGACAGCCGCTCCATGAGGTGGCTCGTGAACCCTTCCACCAGTTCGACTTCCACCAGCGGGAAGAGTTCGCGGAATTCGCGCACGCCGCGCAGTGGGTCCAGCGGGAGCACCGAGGGCACGAAGCCGAGGTAGAGCGTGCCCTGACTGCCCTGGCCGATCCGCATGATCTCCGCGAGATCGCGCTCGGCGTGGCCGAGCAGGGCGATGGCCCGGTCCCGCAGCACCGCCCCGGCCGGGGTGAGCGCCACCGTGCGCGAGGTGCGGTCGAACAGTTTCGTCCCCAGCAGGGTTTCCAGGCGCTGGATCTGCTGGGTGAGGGCGGGCTGGGCAATGTGCAGCCGGGCGGCGGCCCGCCCGAAGTGCAGTTCCTCGGCGACGGCCAGGAAGTAGCGCAGGTGCCGCAGCTCAACCCCATCCATAAGCTGATCATATCGATCTGAGCTATCAAGTATTGGACGTTATGATTGCTGGCACGCCATGCTGATGCGGTGACTCAGACCGATGCCCGCACCCCCGAAATCGGCTCGATCGTGGTCGAGCCCATGTCCGGCGCGGCCGATGCCCGCGCCTTCCGCGACCTCAATCTGGAGTGGATCGAGAAGTTCTTCAGCGTCGAGGCCGCCGACCTCGCCACCCTCGACCATCCCGACCGCATCGTGGCCGACGGCGGCCAGGTCTTCATCGCCCGCGACGGCGCGGAGATCGTCGGCTGCGGCGCCATGGTGGCCGAGGGCCACGGCGTCTACGAGCTGTCCAAGATGTCGGTGTCCCCGGAACAGCGCGGCCGCGGCATCGGCCGCATCGTGCTGCGGGCGGCGCTCGACTGGGCCCGCGCGCAGGGGGCCACCGAGATCATCCTGGCCAGCAACAGCGTGCTCGCCAATGCCGTGCACCTGTACGAATCCGAGGGTTTCGTGCATGTGCCGCCCTCGGAACTGCCGCCCACGCCGTACGACCGGGCGAACGTCTTCATGAGGTACCGGCTCGGCGCCTAGGTCTTGCGGGCCTGGTCGTAGATGCGCGCGGTGTGCGCGGCGATCCGGTTCCAATCGAATTCGCCGATGGCCCGGGCCCGTCCGGCGACGCCCGTGGCCGCGGCCGAGACCGGATCGGCCGCCACCAGATTCACCGCGTGCGCCAGGGCCCGCTCGTAGTCGGCGGGCGTGGCGTCGTTGTAGTGCACCAGGCGCCCGGTCTCGCCGTCGGCGATCACCTCCGGAATCCCGCCCACATTCGAGGCCACCACGGCGGTCCCGCAGGCCATGGCCTCCAGATTCACGATGCCGAGCGGTTCGTACACCGAGGGACACACGAAAACGGTGGCGGCCGCGAGGATCTGGCGCACCAGCTCGGTGGGCAGCATCTGCTTGATCCAGAAGACGCCGTCGCGTATGGCGGACAGCTCCCGCACCGCCGCCGCGACCTCGGCCTCCATGGCCGGGGTGTCGGCGGCTCCGGCGCACAGCACCAACTGGATGTCCGGGTCCAGATGCCGTGCGGCGGCCAGCAGATGCGCGACCCCCTTCTGCCGGGTGATGCGCCCGACGAAGGCGGCCACGGGCCGGTCCATCCGCACCCCGAGCTCACCGAGAATGTCGCGGCTGCCCGCGGCGGGCCCGCCCGGATGCCACACCTCGGCGTCGATTCCGTTGTGCACCACATGCACTTTCGCGGGATCGATATCCGGGTAGGCGGCGAGCAGATCGGCCCGCATGGCCGCGCTCACCGCGATGACGGCGTAGGCGTAGGTCATGGCATTGTGCTCCGACCACGACGAGAGCCGGTAGCCGCCGCCCAGCTGCTCGGCCTTCCACGGCCGCCGCGGTTCCAGCGAATGCGCGGTCAGCACATGCGGAATCCCGTACAGCGTGGCGGCCAGGTGCCCGGCCAGCCCGGTGTACCAGGTGTGCGAGTGCACCACATCGGCGCCGCCCGCGGCATCGGCCATGCGGAGCTGCGCGGACATCATCTGTAGCGCGGAGTTGGCGGCGTAGAGCATGGGATCGGGCTGGTGCACCACGGCATCGCCGCGCTGCACGCCCATGCAGTGCACGGTCACGTCGCACAGCCTCCGCAGGCGCGGAACCAGTTCGGTGACATGCACTCCCGCCCCGCCGTACACCTCGGGCGGGTACTCGCGGGTCATCATCGCGACCCGCAGTTCGCGGGCGCCCTCCGCGCCGTAACTCACCGGTCCAAGGTAGACGCGGGATAACCTGCGATCAACACGGAACACGGTCGCCATTCGGTGTTCGAACTCACCCGGTAGTTTGGCATTGTGAGGAGCCAGCCGCACGTACTCGGGATCGTGCTCGCCGGCGGCGAGGGCAAGCGACTCTTTCCGCTCACGAAGGATCGCGCCAAGCCCGCGGTACCGTTCGGCGGCGCGTACCGGCTCATCGATTTCGTGCTGTCGAACCTGGTCAATGCCGGGTATCTGAAGATCTGCGTGCTGACCCAGTACAAGTCGCACTACCTGGACCGCCATATCTCGCAGACCTGGCGGCTGTCCGGATTCGGCGGCGAGTACATCACCCCCGTCCCGGCCCAGCAGCGGCTGGGCCCGCGCTGGTACACCGGCAGCGCGGACGCCATCATGCAGTCGCTGAACCTGATCTACGACGAGGACCCGGAGTACATCGTGGTCTTCGGCGCGGACCACGTGTACCGCATGGATCCGGAGCAGATGGTGACCGCGCACATCGATTCCGGCGCGGGCGTGACGGTGGCGGGCATTTGGGTGCCGCGCAGCGGGGCCAGCGCCTTCGGCTGTATCGATTCCGATGAATCCGGCCGCATCGTCAGCTTTCTGGAGAAGCCGGTGCATCCGCCGGGCACCCCCGACGACCCCAACGTCACCTTCGCGTTCATGGGCAATTACGTGTTCACCACCAAGGTGCTGGTGGACGCCATTCGCGCCGATGCCGAGGACAACGACTCCGACCACGATATGGGCGGCGACATCATTCCGAGCCTGGTGCGCGAGGGCAAGGCCGCGGTCTACGACTTCGGGGCCAACGACGTGCCCGGCAGCACCGACCGCAGCCGCGGCTACTGGCGCGATGTCGGCACCCTGGACGCCTTCTACGAGGCGCATATGGATCTGGTGTCGGTGGACCCGGTCTTCGACCTCTACAACAAGCACTGGCCCATTCGCGGTGCGGCGGAGAATCTCCCGCCCGCCAAGTTCGGCCGCGGCGGGCTGGCGCAGGAATCCATTGTCGGGGCGGGCAGCATTCTGCCGACGGCGACGGTGCGCAATTCGGTGCTGTTCTCGAATGTGCTGGTGGACGATGGCGCCACGGTCGAGGGCAGCGTGCTCATGCCGGGGGTGCGCATCGGCCGCGGGGCGGTGGTGCGGCACGCCATTCTGGACAAGAACGTGGTGGTCACCGAGGGCGAGATCATCGGCGTCGATCTGGACCGCGATCGCGACCGCTTCGCGGTGAGCAATGGCGGCGTGGTCACCGTCGGCAAGGGCATCTGGGTCTGAACGGTGGAAAGTCCCCCGTCCCGCTGGCGAAAATCGGGAGGGAGCGCCGCTGCTGAGCAGCGCGGGAGGGAATGCCATGAACCGCGCGGTACGCCTGTTGACCACCGCGACCTGTCTCGCCCTGACCGCCGTGCTGGCCGGTTGCGGTGCGCAGGGCACCCCGGTCGCCGGTGAAATCGATGTCCGCACACTGGATGCGGGCAGCTATCCGGTCGGCCGCTACACCTACGATCAGCCCGCGGGCGACAACGGCTCGCTGCTGGAGGGCATGCGCATGGCCGAGGCCGTGGTGCCGACGGTGCGGGTCGATCAGAGCCTGAGCCACGGCCGCGGCGGCATCGTGCTGAAGAACGTGCAGGATGTGATCGGCGTCAGCAATCTGTCCTCCTCGGCCCGGCCCGTTCTGGAGAACCGGGAGTTCCTGGCCGGTTTCGCCGCCAGCGGCTCGGACAAGCCGGATCGGGCCGACGACACCGTGGATCCCACCGGCACGGCGGTCACCATCCGGCTGCTGCGCTTCTCGTCCACGGACAATGCCAAGCTGGCCGCGCGCGAGATCGCGGACGCCGACTTCAATGTGGCCCTGGAGCAGAACCGCAAGCTGACGCTGCCGGAGTATCCGGACGCGTTCGTGCACTGGCGGCCGGGCGTCGCCAATATCGGAGTGTCCATGGCGCGCAAGGAATTCGTCATCTCGCTGTTCCTCATGCGCCCCAAGGCCGAGGAATCCGACCTGCTGGCCTGGGTGAAGAAGACCCTGGATGCCGAGGTGGCCGCCGTGGACGCCTTCGCGGCCACGCCCGCCGACAAGCTGGACGAGCTGCCGGTGGATCCCGGCCGTCTGCTGGCCCGGGTGCTGACCGACGATCGCGACAAGCACACGCCCGATCCGGATGTGTTCGCAGTGTTCGGCGCGAATCAGCTCATTCATCCCGCCGGGGATCAGAGTCTGCGGGCCCGGCTGGTGCAGGACACCGGCATGGACGCCATGGCGAGCGTGGACGACAACTTCCTGTTCCGCACCCGGGACGCCGCGGCGAGCGCGGAGCTGGTGGCCGGGCTCATCGCGAGCCTGAGCGAAACCGCCGACAATGGCGCCGTTCCCGACAATGTGCCCGATACCAAGTGCGTGAAGCGCCGGTCCGGGAACGACTACCGCTGCTATGTGATCTACAAACGCTATGTGGGCGTGGTGAATGCCAAGAGCGAACCGGAGGTCGGCACCATGGCCGCGGCGCAGTACGCGCTACTGGCCAACAGCCTGTAGGAAATCGGCTGGGGCGGTGCGGAAGTGGCGGTATCAGAAGTGGACGGTATCCCCTTCCAGATAGCGCCAGGCGGTCGGCCTGCCATCGCCGCCGTCGTGCTGTGCCCGGTCATGACCGTTGCGCGCCAGCCCATTTCCCGCATGTCCGCCCGCTCCGTGCACGAATCGCCGTCCGGCGCCGCCGGGCGCGCTGTCGTCGCGGAAGCGGTAATCACGGAAACCGAACGGCTGCAACAGGGCTCGCAGGAACTCGATGCCGTCCTCGGGCAGCACCGTCCGTTCCGTGCCGAGTATGTCGACGCCCTGGTGATACCAGACGCGCGCGACCAAGCCCTCCACCGGATCCACCGCGCGGAAGGTGACGTGACCGGCTGCGGCCAGCCGGAATTCGGCGATCCGGCGCCACCGCCCGGACTCGCGGAAGTACAGACCCACCACCGCGGGAACCCGCTGACTCATGAAGACCTCGATCGTCGAACTGTTCCCTTGGAGTATCCGTCCCTCCGGCGCGGAAACCTCCCGCCGCGAACGGCCGTTCAGCGATATCCGGCCGCGGGCGCGCCCTCGTTGTAGCAGAACGGCGCGCACGGACCGGGCGTGGCGGGCACCACGTGCGACATATCGTCGAACCGGGCGCCGCTGACCAACAGCAGGACCAAGAGCGCCCCGAAGATTATGAGGCCCATCAAGATCAACGCCGGCCACAGCCATCCCGCCGGCAGATGCGCGCCCAGTACCAGACCCGCGTAATGCATCCCCCACCTCCTCCGAATCGTTCCTCTCTATTCGTCTACCACCCCTCCCCCGTTCGAATCCAGCCCTCGCCTCTGCCTCTGCGCTGCCAGCCCTGCCGAATCGAAACCAATTGCGCCCCTTGGTCATCATCCGACCCAGGACCGCTCCCCTATATCAGGGGAGCGGCCGGAACGCGACAACTGATCTCGCAAGGTCCGGGTAACCCACCGGGTACGTCCAAAGTTGATGGGGCACCCGACCGCCGCCACGGGTGCCCGACTCCGACAGCTCCCAGCTGCCCGCCGAATTTGCGGGGAGGCGGACTAGCGCAGGTCGCGGCGGCGGAAGCCGATGAGACCCACCATGATCAGCGCCGCATCGACGAGCAGCAGGATGACCAGCGGCGTGGCGGTGAACTCCGCGCCCGGCAGCTTCGGGGCGTGCTCGAACGGATCGAGATCGCGGAACCATTGCGGTGCTCCGGAAATCGCGCCGAGCAGGAAGACCGCGATAGCGCCCACGTACACGCCCCACGCGACCGGCGTCCAGCGCGGCAGGAGACCGAACAGCAGCACCGTCACGCCCACGAAGAACCAGACGGCGGGCACCTGCACCAGGGCCGCGCCCAGCACGTCACCGAGTTTGCCGCTCACATCACCGGCGGCCCGGCCGTACACCAGCCCGCCGATGGTCGCGGCCACCGTCAGCGCCAGCACCGGACCCAGCAGTGCGAACACCAGATGCGATGCGGCCCAGCGGATTCGGGACACCGCGACGGTGAGCACCGATTCGGCGTGCTGGGTGGACTCCTCACCGTGCAGGCGCAGCGCCGCCGAAATGGCACAGGCGGTGGCGGCCACGCCCAGCATGGTGAAGCCGTAGGTGATCATCGAATTCTCCAGCGACTCCGAACCGCCCAAGCGCGTGATCACGTCCCGGATGGTGTCGCTTTTGCCGAGTTCATCGCTGATGCCGTGAATGACGCTACCGAACACCAGGCCGTAGAGCCCGAGCCCGACGATCCACGCCGCCAGCGTGCCGCGCTGCAATCGCCACGCCAGCCCGAACGGCCCGGCCAATCCGGGACCGGCGGCGGGCGCACCGGGCCGCTCGGCGATGAGTCCGGCGCCCACGTCCCGATTGGCCAGCAGCGTGTAGGCGATGCCGACCAGTACGAGCGTCGCGATCAGGTGCAGCAGCAGGACCGCGAAATGATCTCCGGCATACGGCCGCACCTGCAACGACCAGCCCTGCGGCGACAGCCAGGTGAGCACACTGGTCGGTCCGGCGCCGGACTTGGCATCGCCGATGGCGCGCAGCGTGTAGGCGGCGGCCAGCACCGCGAAGGCAATGCCGCGCGCCGTGCGGGCGCTCGGCGACACCTGTGCGGCGACCGCCGCCACGGCGGCGAAGACCGCGCCGGATCCGGCCAGCGCCAGCCCGAAGGCCAGCGATCCGGACTTCGGCACATCGGTCCCCAACAGACTCAGGGTGGCGAGCAGTCCGGTGGCCAGCGCGCCGCCGAGGCCCATGACCAGCGCCGCGGTGAGCCCGGCGTACCGCCCGATTCGGGTGGCGGCCACCAATTCCCCGCGCCCGGTTTCCTCCTCGGCCCGGGTGTGCCGGATGACGGTGAGGATGGTGGCCACGGCGATGAGCGTGTAGAACATGCCCGCCTTCCAGATACCGGTCGCGCCGATACTGGTGTTGTAGAGCGGGCCGTACATGGCGAGCTGGGCGGGGCTGGCCAGAATCGAGTCCGCGAAGCTCGCCCGGTCGGCCTCGTTGGGATACACCGATTCGATACTGCCGATGTACACGCTGCCCACCGGCAGCGACAGCAGCAGCACCCAGAGCGGCATGACGATCCGGTCCCGCCGCAGGTACAGCCGCAGGAGCTGCCCGGTGCCAGTGAAATCGGATGAGCGCAAGGATGATTCGACGGGACGGGGTGCGGCGATGGTGGTCATTTCGCGACCTTCTGCGATGCGGCGGCCGCCCGCTCCGGCGCGCCGCCGGACCGCGCCTCGTCGTCGCCGTTGAGCGAGTAGTGGCGCAGGAACAGCTCTTCCAATGTCGGCGGCTGGCTGACGAGGCTGCGCACCCCGGCATCGCCGAGCACCCGGATGAGCTCGCCGAGGTGCTCGCTGTCCACCTGGCAGTGCAGCGTGTGGTCTTCGATGCTGATATCCGCCACACCGGGAATACGGGTCAGATCACCAGGGTCCCCGCTCAATTCGGCGGTGATGGAGGTGCGGCTCAAATGCCGCAGCTGCTTCAGGGTGCCGGTTTCCACGGTCTTCCCGGCGCGGATGATGGTCACCCGCTCGCACAGCTTCTCCACCTCCGAGAGAATGTGGCTCGACAGCAGTACGGTGCAGCCGCGCGCCGCCGCCTCCGCCACGCATTCGTTGAACACCTGCTCCATGAGCGGATCCAGGCCGGAGGTCGGCTCGTCCAGCATGAGCAGCGTGGCATTAGACGAGAACGCCGATACCAGAGCGACTTTCTGCCGATTGCCCTTGGAATAGGTGCGGGCCTTCTTCTTCGGATCGAGTTCGAAGCGCTCGATCAGCTCGGCCCGGCGCTGCTGGTCGATACCGCCGCGCATGCGGCCGAGCAGATCGATGGTCTCACCGCCCGACAGTGACGGCCACAGCGTGACATCACCTGGGACATAAGCGATATCGTGGTGTAGCGCGACCGCATCGGTCCACGGATCCCGGCCCAGCACCTCGGCTTCACCGGAGGTGCGGGCGAGTATGCCGAGCAGGATGCGGATGGTGGTGGATTTCCCGGCCCCGTTGGGGCCCAGGAATCCGTGCACCTCGCCCTAGGCGACCTGTAGATTCAGGCCGTCCAGAGCTCGCACCTGCCCGAAATTCTTGTGCAGATCACGGACGGTGATCGCGGCATTGGCAGGAACGTTCATCGAATCTCCTTGTGGGATACGATATTTGTGGAAACAGCGCGTTATTGCCGCTGTTGCTGTTGCTGTTCGAGGGCGTCGAGCAGGGACGTATCGGTCCACAGACCGTGCGTGAAAAGCTCGAGCGCCGGGTACATCATTTGATCGGCGTACTCGCGCAATGCTTTCCGGAAATCCACCGGGCCGTCGTGCCTGGCCTGGTTGAGCTGCAGGAACAGCATCATCCCGCCGCCGTTCTGGGTGGCCAGGTAGCGCACCGTGGCCTGAATGTCCTTGGGTCTGCGCACGGTTCCGGCGGCGATCCCGGCGCTCAGGTAGGCCTCGGCATCTTCGACCATATGCTCGAAGAAACTCAGCATGAGGCTGCCGCCGTGCTGAAAGCTGCGCACCAGATAGGCGATGTACGGCGCGAATTCCTCGATCTCGGCCAGCTGCTGCATGATCGAACTGGTCGACGAATTCTTCTCCATCGCCTGCATTTTCGCGGTCCGCACCACCTCCCGGACGTGGTCATCACAAGCCTCGCGCAGCCCGTCCTTCGATCCGAAGTGGTGGATGACGAGCCCGGGCGAGACTCCCGCCGCGGCGGCGATGGCGCGAACGCCCACCCCGAAGCCCTGCTCCCCGAATACGGTGATGGCCGTTTCGCGGATGCGCGCCCGGGTCGTCATATCGTCGGCTGAACGCATGTTCAATACATTAAACACTCGTTCAATCGACTGGCAAGAGTCCGGGCGTAAATGTTCCGTAAATGTGCGAACACCCAGGACAGGCGGGATAAAAACCTCAGCCGCGCGAGGCGCAGAGCAGCCCGTCGCCGACCGGAATCAGCACGCTGGTCAGTTGCGGATCCTCCGCAATGGCCCGCGTGGCCGCCCGCACCGCCTGGGTCTGCGGATCCCGTTGCGCCGGATCGGGCACCCGCCCGCCGAGCAGCGCATTGTGCAGCAGAATCGCCCCGCCCTCACGTAGCAACCGCACGGCCTGTGCCACATACTGCGGATGCTCCAGCGGCGCGGCATCGATGAAGACCAGGTCGTAGGCCCCATCGGCCAAGCGCGGCAACACATCCAGCGCGCGGCCGTTGATGAGCCGGGTCCGCGCCGGTGCGATCTCCGCGGACCGGAACGCCTCCCGCGCCGCCCGCTGATGCTCGGGTTCGGAGTCGATGGTGGTCAGGGTGCCGTCCTCACGCATACCGTCCAGCAGCCACAGCCCGCTCACCCCGGCCCCGGTGCCCACCTCCACCACCGCCCGCGCACCCAGCAGCTGTGAGTACATGCTCAGCAAGGTTCCGACCGCGGGCGGGACGGGCGCGGCGCCGAGTTCGAGCGCACGCTCACGCGCGGCCACGAGGATCTCGTCCTCGGCGACGGATTCCTCCACATAGGCGAGGTTGCGCTGCAGATTCGATGCCGCGGGGGATTGACTCACGGATTAGAGGCTAATGGCGATATGCCGGGAAGGGGCGGCGGCGACCGGCCGGTGTGGCGATTTTTCTCAGGTGTCGCTCAGCCTCCACATACGGCGGCCACATCAGGACCGGGAAGAGTAAGCGCTACGCCAGGCCAGCGACCGGCGGTCCGGTTACCGGGAACAACACGACCCACCGGGTCGGTTGTACCAGGAAACCGGGACACGGTCCCGAGTAGGAGGTAACCCCATCCACATGGTCGACGCGGCGCGTGAACCCGCCATCCTGCCCACGCAGGACTTTTCGCTCGACGGTGCGACAACGCCGGACAGCGATCTCGACGCAGGTCCCCTGACCAGGACCGCGGCTTTCGATGCCACCGGTGACCGTGCGGTCATGCCCACCTGGGACGAACTGGTCCGTGAGCATGCCGACCGCGTGTACCGGCTGGCCTACCGTCTGACCGGCGATCCGCAGGACGCCGAGGATCTGACCCAGGAAACCTTCATTCGGGTGTTCCGGTCGCTGTCGAACTATCAGCCCGGCACCTTCGAGGGCTGGCTGCACCGCATCACCACGAACCTGTTCCTGGATATGGTGCGCCGCCGCAACCGCATTCGCATGGAAGCGCTGCCGGAGGACTACGACCGGGTGCCATCGGAGGGCCCGAATCCGGAGCAGGCGTACCACGACGCCAATCTCGATCCCGAGCTGCAGGCCGCCCTGGATTCGCTGGCGCCGGAATTCCGCGCCGCCGTGGTGCTCTGTGATATCGAGGGCCTGTCCTACGAGGAGATCGGCGCCACCCTCGGCGTGAAGCTGGGCACCGTGCGCAGCCGCATCCATCGAGGACGTCAGGCACTGCGCGAGCACCTCGAGCATAATGGGGTGGAGCGGCGTTCTGCCGCCGCCGAAAAGGTCGGGTGAGGGCGCGGGCGTGAGCCCGCGCATCGGTCCACCCGATGCAGCTCGAATCGTCCGGAAGGGTGTGCACCGTATGAGTGGCGAGGACAGAACGCCGCGTCGTCCACCTCGTTTCGCCCCGACCGAGCATCTGGCCAGCGAGGCCATCGCCGCGTACGTCGACGGCGAATTGCGGATGAACGCGTATCTGCGCGCCGCCGATCATCTCTCCTCCTGCCTGGAATGCGCGGCGGAGGTCGAAGCCCAGCAGCAGGCCCGGGTCGCGCTGCGGCAGTCCAAGGATCAGATCACCGCACCGCTGCGCCTGCACGACACTCTGAGCCGGATTCCGCTGTCGGAGTTGCCCGGCGCCGGTCATTCGCTGCCCGCCGAACGCGACGGCCTGCCCACGCGCGGCGCGAGTTCCTTCGGGCTGCGCCAAGATTCGTTCGACAGCAGGCGGTGGACCTCGTGGTGGCGCAAGTAGAGTTCAACGCGTGACCACCGAATCGAAGAACACGGGCCCGGTTCCGGGTGAGGGGCCCGCGGAAAACAACCTGCCGCGATCTGCGCAGGACTCCGATTCGGCGGCCGATCGGGGGAACCTGCGGCCGTCGGACGCACCGGTGCTGGGGCCGCGGCCGGTCTATCGGCCGCATGTGGATACGCACACCGCGCGCGCCTTCCGCCGCCCGAACGGGCTGAACGGCTCCTTCGCGGCGCGCACCGCGGGCGCGGCGGCGAGTGCGCCGCAGGACGGGCCCGAATTGCAGAACCGGCCCCCGGATGCCGTACTGGCCGAAGCCTTTGCCCGGCCCGCCGGTTCCACCGAAATCCTGCAGCGCGATCCCGACGCCCAGCAGGATCAGGCCGCGCCGTCCGCGCCCGCCGATCCGTGGCGCGATCCCGATTCCGCGGCCCGGCTGGGCGCGCCCGCCCTGGCGGTGCGACAGCCCGCGCCGCTCGTCCCGGGTCGACTGCTGACCGCGCGCGAGGTCCTGTTCGGCGGCAAGGTCTCGCCCAAGGCGCTCGCCGCGCTGACCGCCATTGCCCTGGCCATCGGCCTGGTGGGCGGACTGGTCGGCACGTTCACCGGTGAATCCACCTCGGCGCTCACCTCCCGCAAGGTGGAGTTGCAGACCGCCGACGGACCGGATCAGCCGCACGGCCAGATCACCAAGGTGGTCGACGCGGTCATGCCCGCCATGGTGACCGTGCGGGCCTGGGTCGGCGATACCGGTTCCTCGGGTTCGGGCGTGGTGATCGACGGCGCGGGCTACATCGTCACCAACAACCACGTGATCTCGCTGGCCGCCAATGACAAGAGCGGTAAGGCGCAATTGCAGGTGGTGTTCTCCGACGACACCCGGGTCCCGACCCATATCGTCGGCCGCGACACCAAATCCGATCTGGCCGTGCTCAAGGTGGATGTGAAGAACCTGTCGGTCATCCAGCTCGGCAATTCCCAGGACGTGCAGGTCGGCGATGACGTGCTGGCCATCGGCTCGCCGCTGGGTCTGGAGAAGACCGTCACCTCCGGCATCGTGTCGGCGCTGCACCGGCCGGTGAAGGTGGGCGGCGAGGGCACCGACACCAATGCGGTGCTCGACGCCGTGCAGACCGATGCCGCCATCAACCACGGCAACTCCGGTGGCGCGCTGGTGGATATGGAAGGCCGCCTCGTGGGCATCAATACCGCCATCAAGACCGAGAGCGGCGGTTCGGTGGGCCTGGGCTTCGCCATTCCGGTGGATCACGTGAAGAAGATTTCGCAGGCGCTCATTCGCGACGGCAAGGTGCTGCATCCGAAGCTGGGCGTGAGCGCCAAGACCAAGATCGTCGCCAATGATGTGATGAGCGGTGCGGCCGTGGCCGATGTGCAGCCCGATTCCGCGGCGGCCCGGGCGGGCATCGTGGAGGGCGATGTGATCGTGAAGGTCGGTGATCGCGATGTCTCCGGCCCGGAGGAGCTGACCGTGGCCGTACAGGCGCACGAGATCGGCCAGACGGTGAACGTCCAGCTGATCCGCGACGGCCGCGAGGTGGACGTTCCGGTAACACTGCAGTCCGACGAGGAGTAGGTCCGCCGAGAGTGGCCGAGCGCACGCCCGGCGGGCAAACCACCGGAACCGGGCACAGGTAGCCTGGTTCCGTGTTCAGCAATATCAGCTGGGGCGAGATGCTGATTCTTCTTGTCGCCGCCCTCGTCATTCTCGGTCCGGAGCGACTGCCCGGCGCCGTGCGCTGGACCACGCAGTCGCTCAAGCAGGTGCGCGACTATGCGACGGGCGCCACGTCGCAGTTGAAGCAGGAGCTGGGTCCGGAATTCGACGAGATCCGCAAGCCGCTGGAACAGCTGAACGAACTGCGCAGTATGAATCCAAAATCCATGCTGACCAAACATCTTCTGGACGGCGACGATTCACTTCTGACTGGTAATTTCGACAAGCCTATTACCGCCGGGAACAGCGGTTTCGGGGAATATGGCATGCCGCACCAGCAGAAACCCCTGGAGCGCAACGAACGTCCACCGGTCGATCCGGACGCCACCTGAGGCGGATTTCGTCAAGCGGACTAGACACCCCAAGCTGTTCAGGTATCTAGACTGCGGACATGTCGGCCGATGAGGTGGCCCGGGTATTCGCGATCGAGGACAAGGTCGAACGCCTGAAAGCCGCCACCGAAGGCGTGGCGGCAGCGCAGCAGACCATCAACGAGCTCACGCGCATCCGCCGCGCCGTCATTCGCGAACTGCACGCCGAGGGCTGGACATTTGCCAGAATCGGTGCGTCGGCAGGACTTTCGCGGGCCCGTATCCATCAGGTGAGCACCCAGGGGCCGGTGCCGGAGGGCTTGTTCTTCGGGCACGGCCCGCTGACCATCCTCACCCCGGACGTGCGCAGCACCACGCGCTCCATCGCGCTGGTGGGCGCACCGGACGCCGCGGCGCCGCACCGCCTGGTGGAACTGCTACGGGAACTGGGCTTTACCGCCACCGTGCAGCGCTTCCTGCCGGGACGCCCACTGGATCTGGACCGCGACGGTCTCATCGTCCTCGGCGGCCCGGAGCTCTCCCCCAGCCTGCGCTATCTGGTGGCCGCCGATCCCCGGCTGCGCCGCACCGTGGCCCGGGCCGGACGGGTGCGCCGCGGTATCGAGGACCGGGCCGCGCGCCGGGTGTACCGGCCGGGCGGCACCGAACCCTACGACATCGCCTATCTGGCGCGCCTGCCGCGCCCGGACGGCAAGGGCTCGGTGCTCGTCATAGACGGCCTGCATCCCCCGGCCTCACTGGGCGCGATCCGGCTGCTGGCGACCCGCCTGGCCACCTTGCACGAGCGCGCGAGCACGCATCCGTTCTCGGCCGTGGTGGGCGTGCGCTACGACCGGTCCACCGGTGAGCCCATCGAGGCAGACCTCCTCACTCCCATCTATCGGCACGACAGATAGGAGTCAGGCGGCCGCCCATTCCGGGCGCAGGGTGTTCATGGGCGGGCGGTCGGCGAGGGAGACCTCAGTGGCCTGGGCGGTGAATTCGCCGCCGACGAGCGGGAATTGGGTCAGCGCGGCGCCGGAGTCGGAGACTCCGGCGCGTCCCAGGACGGTGCCGAGGATCTGGCGGCTCATGACGCCGAGTTCGGACAGCGGGCGGTTGCGGTGCTGGCGCACACCGAGATTCACCTGGCCGATGGCGGACAGGCCCAGCATGTCGTGGGTGTCCAGGAGCAGGCCGATCTCGACGCCGTAGCCGGGCGCGAAGGGCACCGCGGTGAGCAGTTCGCGGGTGCCCGCGTACTCGCCTCCCAAGGGCTGCAATACCTTCGAGAGTTCGGGGCGCAGCGCCGCGAGCAGCGGGCGGGCCACCAACTCGGTGACGCGGCCGCCGCCGTTGTCGTCGATGGTGGCGCCCTGGCGCAGCGGGCGGCGGTAGTACGCCTTCACCAGATGCATGCCGTCCACCGTGAGCAGCGGGCCCAGCAGTTTGGGGACGAACATAGGATCGGGATCGATGAGATCCGAATCCACGAAGGCCACCAGATCGCCGCTGGTGACGGCCAGTGACCGCCACAGCACCTCGCCCTTGCCCGGTACGGGCTCGAGTTCGGGGACGGCCTGTTCGCGGGTCACCACGCGCGCTCCGGCGGCGTGCGCGCGCTCGGCGGTGGCATCGGTGGAGCCGGAGTCCAGGACCACGAGTTCGTCGACGAGGGTGCCGAGCAGCGGGCGGATGCTCGCCACCACGGCCGCGACGGTGGCCTCTTCGTTCAGTGCGGGCAGGACGACGGAAACTGTGCGGTCGCCCTTGGCGGAAACGAGTTCTTCAACCGTCCAGTCCGGACGGTCCCAGCTATTGGAATTCACCCAATCGGTCATGCCAGACCTCGCAATGTTCGTGCGGGAGGGCGCAAGCCCTGAATGGCGGCGATCATGTCGACCACCCGACGCGTGGCGGCTACCTCGTGCACTCGGAAAACGCGGGCGCCGGCGGCGGCCGACCAAGCAGTCGCTGCCAACGTTCCCTCCAATCGCTCGGACAGCTCGACACCAAGAGTCTCTCCGATGAAATCCTTATTGCTCAGCGCCATCAAGACGGGCCATCCGGTTTTCACAAGAACGTCTATCGCCCGCAACAATTCGAGCCCGTGATAGGTGTTTTTGCCAAAATCGTGCGTCGGATCGATCAGGATCGAATCTTTTGCCACTCCGGCCGCCGCGGCGTTCTCCGCCGCCGCGACGACGGTCTCGGTCACCTCGGCGACCACATCGGCATAGCGCACACGATGCGGGCGGGTGCGCGGCACCGCCCCGCCGGTATGGCTGCACACGATGCCGACGCCCAATTCGGCCGCCACCCCGACCAGATCCGGGTCCGCGCCCGCCCAGGTGTCATTGATCAGATCCGCACCCTCGGCCACGGCCGCCCGCGCCACCCCGGCGCGCCAGGTGTCGATGCTGATGAGTAGCTCGGGATGGCGTTCCCGAATGGCCGCCACGAACGGCACCACCCGCCGCGCCTCCTCGGCGGCATCCACATCACTGCCCGGCCCGGCCTTCACGCCGCCGATATCGACCAGGTCCGCGCCCTCGGCCACGGCCCTGTCGACCGCGGCCATGGCGGCCTCGTCACTGAAGGTTGCACCTTTGTCATAGAACGAGTCCGGCGTCCGGTTCACGATCGCCATCACCAGCGCCCGATCCGTCGCCACCGGCTTCCCGCACAATGTCGGCAACGGCGCACACATGATCTCGACTGTACCGAGCGCTGTCGCCCACCCGCTGGGCGGGCGACCGAAACCGGGCGCTGAACGGCGGTTCTACCGTTCCAGTGTGCGGCGCAGCGCCGCCATGCCGAGTTCGACCAGCTCGGCGACACGCGGCCCCAGGTCATCGGGCAGCACATCGGTGGTCCACACGAAACGCGTACGGTCCGAGCCCTCGGCCAGCACCTCCATGGAGGCATTGTGATGCGTGAGTCCGGGCATGCCCTCCACCACCGAGTAGACGAAGCGCCGGGCGGCATCGTCGAGGCTCACCACCACCTCGCGAGCCACGAGGCCATTGGCGAACGTCACGACCCGGATATCGCCGTCGAGAGAGGAGTCGGTCAGCACACCCTGGAACAGCCGATGGGCGGAGCCGATGTCGCGCACCGCGTCCCAGACCTTGTCCGGGTGGATGTCGAGGCTGATCTCCCTACGGATTGTCGTCATGGACTCAGCCTCGGGTCTCCCGTTACGGGAGAGTCAAGGGTTCACAGGCGCGGGACCTGGCCCGCGGCCACTTCGGCGGGGTAATCCGAATAGAACGGGACATACCCGTCGGTGCGCCCGGCCAGCACGTAGACGGTGCTCTCGCCGTCGGGTGCGTACCCCTGTTTGCGCAGTTCCACCTTGCGGCTCTTGAAGGTGGAGGTCTGTTCGAGCTCCGCCACCACACGAATGAAGAGCGGTACCGCGTAGGCAGGCAGACGCTCGGTGAGGGCCTTGGCCGCGACGAGACCGTCGAAGCTCGCATCCTCGTGCAGGGTCACCGCCGCCATGCCCGCCTTACCGTCGGCGCCCGGGATGTCGACGCCGTAGACGACCGCCTGGGTGACGGCGTCGATGCCATCGAAGGCGCCCTCCACCTCGGTGGTGGCGACATTCTCGCCCTTCCAGCGGAAGGTGTCGCCGAGCCGGTCCACGAAGGCGATATGACCCCAGCCCTGATCACGCACGAGATCGCCGGTGTCGAACCAGCAATCGCCCGGCCGCAGGCCGTCGCGCACGAGTTTGGCCTCGGTGGCGGCGGAGTCGGTGTAGCCGTCGAAGGGTGAGCGCGTGGTGACCTTGGACAGCAGCAGGCCGGTGCCGCCGGTGCGGACGCGGTGCAGTCTGCCGTCGGGACCGCGTTTGGCCTTGCCGGTGGCGTCGTCGTATTCGACGACCGCGTACGGCAGCGGGGTGAAGCCCGCGGTCTTGTCGACGGTGAAGGCATTGATGAAGGCGACGTTTCCCTCACTGGCGCCGTAGAACTCGACAATGCGCTTGATGCCGAAGCGTTCCCGGAACTCGTCCCAGAGCTCCGGGCGCAGGCCGTTGCCGACGGCGAGGCGGACCGTGTGCAGCCGGTCGGTGCGCTTGGGCGGCTGGTTGATCAGATAGCGGCAGAACTCGCCGATGTAGACGAAGGCGGTGGCCCGGTTGGCCATGGCCTCGTCCCAGAAGCGGGAGGCCGAGAACTTGCGTCCCAGTGCGAAAGTCGAGCCGCCGGAGATCACCGAGGCCAGCGCCACGGTGAGCGCGTTGTTGTGATAGAGCGGCAGGCAGCAGTAGAGGGTGTCGTCGCCGCGCAGCCGCACGCCGAGCCCGCCGATGCCCGCCATGGCCTTGATCCAGCGCAGGTGGGTCATGACGCTGGCCTTGGGCAGGCCGGTGGTGCCCGAGGTGAAGATCAGGTAGGCCCGCTCGCGGGCGGTGATCTGTTCGGTCACAGCGGGATTGCGCGCATCGGCGGTGTGCGCGGCCGCCTCCATCTCCTGCGACCAGAGCACATTCGGGCGGGCCTGGGCGAGCGTCGCCACGGCATCGGCGCACTCCTCGCCGATCACGTCGACCACCGAGTTCAGCAGCCCGAAACTGTGCTGCAGCACGGTATCTCGCTGATTGTGGTTCATGAGTCCGGCGGTGGCGCCGAGTTTCACGACGGCCAGCACGGTCAGCAGCGCCTCGGGCCGGTTGACCATGAGGATGCCGACCACGTCACCGCGTTTCACCCCGCGCGCGCCCAGGACGCTCGCATACCGGTTCACCACGGAATTGGCTTCGCCCCAGGAGTATTCGCGGCCCTCGAAGCGCAGGAACGGCCGATCCGGATGCTTGGCGGCGGCGCGCTGGAAGGCCAGCCCGATGGACGCCCTGTCGCCGGACTTCACCAGCATGTGCGCGGCGCTGCGCACCATGCCCGGCGCCTGCGCGGCCATACCGGGCAGGCTGCGGGCCAGGTCCAGCAGGCTGACTGTCGTGTGGGCATCGGTATTCACTGCGTCGTGCTCCTCACCGGGTCGTGCTCACCCGACACCCTTGCGGATAGTGTCCGAATTGTCGAGAGCCAGGTCACAGTTCGGGGCGCAGCGCGGCGAAGGCCTCGTCGAAATCGGCGGTCCGGACGACCCGGTCGAGAGCCTCGCGACCCACATAGCCGCGGCCGCGCAATTCCTCGATCCAGTCGAACATGCCGCGGTAGTGACCGTCGGGATCGAGCACCACCACCGGCTTGTCCTGCACGCCCAGGTATGCCCCGGTCCAGGTTTCGAACAATTCCTCGAGGGTGCCGATGCCGCCGGGCAGGGTCAGGAAGGCGTCGGCGCGATCGTCCATGACCTGCTTGCGCTCGCGCATGGTGTCGGCGACGATCAGCTCGTCGGCGTCGGTATCGGCGACCTCCAGGTGCACCAGCTTCTTCGGGATGACGCCGACGGTCGCGGCCCCGGCCGCCCGCCCGGCCGCGGCCACCGCGCCCATCATGGACACGCAGCCGCCGCCGGAGACCAATTGCCAACCGCGGCGGCCGATTTCGGCGCCGACCCGGGTGGCCAGGTCCAGCGCGGCCGGATCGGCGGCGCTGGCCGAGCAGTACACGCACACCGCATACGGTTCGCTCACCACTCGTCGGTCACCACCTCGGCGTCCTGCATCTCGGCGCGCGCCCGCGCCGCCTGCAGGACGATCTGCACGACCTCGTCCACGCTGTCGGTGACGTGCAGCAGGCTCATGTCACCGGGTGCGATCTTGGCCGAGCCGAGCAGCGAGTCGCGCATCCAATCCACCAGGCCCGCGCAGTATTTGGTGCCGAACAGAATGATCGGGAAGCGGGTGATCTTGCGCGTCTGCACCAGCGTCAGCGCCTCGAACAGCTCGTCCAGGGTGCCGAAACCGCCCGGGAGGCAGATGAATGCCTCGGAGTACTTGACGAACATGGTCTTGCGGGCGAAGAAATACCGGAAGTTGATCCCGAGGTCGACCCACTCGTTGAGATGCTGTTCGAACGGCAGCTCGATGCCCAGGCCGATGGAATAGCCGCCCGCCTCCGAGGCGCCGCGATTGGCGGCCTCCATGGCGCCCGGCCCGCCGCCGGTGATGACGGCGAATCCGGCGCGCGCCAACGCACCGCCGATCGCCATGCCCGCCTGGTATTCCGGATGATCCGGCGCGGTGCGCGCCGAGCCGAAGACCGCCACCGCGCGCGGCACCTCCGCCAAAGCGCCGAAGCCCTCGACGAATTCGGCTTGAATGCGCAATACGCGCCACGGATCGGTATGCACCCAATCGGCCGCGTCCCGCGAATCCAGCAGGTGCTGATCGGTGGTCCCGATATCCTTCTTCCGATCCCGCCGCAGCATTATCGGACCGCGGAACCGGGGGGACTTCGCCGTACCGGCGCTGGGAAATTCAGCCTCAGCAGACATGCAGCCAACCTACCCGTGCCGGGTTGCGTCCAGGGGAACGTGCCGAATCGATCAGTTTTTGTCGCCCGTCAGATAGCTGCGCAGCATGGACGTGACCTGGGTGATCTGGTCGACCGGCAGGTGCTCGTCGCGCTTGTGGGCGAGATTGGGATCGCCCGGGCCGAAGTTGATGGCCGGAATGCCGCGCGCGGCGAAGCGGGACACATCGGTCCAGCCGTACTTGGCGCGGACGCCGCCGCTGCCGTGCCCGTGCACGATCTCGATGAGATCCTTGGCGGCGGGCGCCGAGAGACCCGGCAGCGCCCCCGGTGCGCCGTCGGTGCGTTCGAAGCCCAGTTCCAGCCCGGCGAAGACCTCGCGGACATGGTCGGTGGCCTGCTCCAGGGTGCGGTCGGGCGCGAAACGGAAGTTCACGTCCACCTCGGCGACGTCCGGGACCACATTGCCCGCCACCCCGCCGGAGACGCGGACCGCGGACAGGCCCTCGCGATACACGCAGCCGTCGATGTCCACCTCCCGCGCCCGATAGTTCGCGAGCCGCTCGAGCACCGGCGCGAGGCGGTGAATGGCATTGTCGCCCAGCCAGGCTCGCGCACTGTGCGCGCGCACGCCCGCGGTGGTGAGCCGCACCCGCAGGGTGCCCTGGCATCCGGCCTCGACCCAGCCGCCGGAGGGTTCGCCGAGTACGGCCAGATCGCCGTCCAGCCAGTCGGGCAGTTCGCGTTCGATGCGGCCGAGGCCATTGAACTCCGAGGCGATCTCCTCGCAGTCGTAGAAGATGAGCGTCAGATCGTGCACCGGCTCGGCGACGGTGGCGGCCAGGTGCAGGAAGACCGCGTCACCGGATTTCATGTCCACGGTGCCGCAGCCCCACAGCTGCCGTTCGCCGTCCGGCCCGACCTCGAAGCGGCTCGGCACATTGTCGGCAATGGGCACGGTATCGAGATGTCCGGCCAGAATGACCCGGGTCGGCAGCCCGCGATCGGTGCGGGCCAGCACGGTATTGCCGTGCCGCACGATCTCGAACCCCTCAATCTGCTCGCGCAGCGCCAGCTCCACCACATCGGCGATGCGCGCCTCGTCCTTGGAGACGCTGGGAATGTCCACCAGAGCGGCGGCAAGGTCGATGGGATCGGCGCTCAGATCGATGGTCACTGTATCCATTTTGCCCTCCGCTTCGCTCCGGGCTGGTTCGCGGCCCCGAAGTCTCGATTCTTCCCTCCCTCCGCTCCTCCGCTTCGCTCCCCCGCTCCACTCAGTCCAGAATCGAGACGGCCGCGAACCCTGCACGTCTTTCACATCGCCGGCTTGCCCGGTGCTTGGTGTTTGGGATCTGGGCGTGCGGTCAGTAGCCGACTCCGGCACGGTAACCTTCCTGACCGTGAGCACTCAGGGAGCAGTAGCAGTCGGACTCGCCACCATCACCGAGAACGGGACGGTGCTGGACACCTGGTACCCGTACCCGGAGCTGGGAGAATTCGCCGAGGCCGGGACGCAGCGCCTGGATGCCTCGGATGTCGAGTACGCCAAGTTCGCCGCGCTGGCGGGCGCGGACAAGGAGCGCCGGGTCGAGCTGGTCGTGGTGCGCACGACCATTGCGGATCTGGCGGCGGCGCCGGTGGACACCCATGACGCGTACCTGCGCCTGCAGCTGCTCTCGCATCGCCTGGTCCGCCCGCACGGCGCGAATCTGGACGGCGTGTTCGGCCTGCTCGCCAATGTGGCGTGGACCAACTTCGGCCCGTGCTCGCTGGAGGAGTTCGAGCTGACCCGGCTGCGGCTGCGCGCTCGCGGCCCCGTGACCGTGTACGGCGTGGACAAGTTCCCGCGCATGGTCGACTACGTGGTCCCCTCGGGCGTGCGCATTGCCGACGCCGATCGCGTGCGCCTGGGCGCCCATCTGGCCTCGGGCACCACGGTCATGCATGAGGGTTTCGTGAACTTCAATGCCGGGACGCTCGGCAGCTCCATGGTCGAGGGCCGCATCTCGGCCGGTGTGGTGGTCGGCGACGGCTCCGATATCGGCGGCGGCGCGTCCATCATGGGCACCCTGTCCGGCGGCGGCAAGCAGGTCATCTCCCTCGGCGAGCGCTGCCTGCTGGGCGCCAATGCCGGTATCGGCATCTCCCTCGGCGACGACTGCGTGGTGGAGGCGGGCCTCTACGTCACCGCGGGCACCAAGGTCACCCTGCCCGACGGCGCGGTCATCAAGGCCGCCGACCTGAGCGGCAAGTCCAACCTGCTGTTCCGCCGCAATTCGGTCACCGGCGCGGTGGAAGTGGTGGCGCACAAGGGCACCGGCATCGAGCTGAATGCCGACCTGCACGCCAACTGATCCGCCTCCCCGAGACTTCAGCGCCCGGCTGAGAGCCGCCGACCGTTGGCAACGCGTGCCAGCGGTTGGGAGACACACCGATTTTGGACGTACCCGACGAGTTACCCGGACCGCACGAAATCAGTTGTCGCCTTCGGATGCAAGCTAGCTATTCGATGCCGAAGGCCAAGACGCGCTCGTGGGTGAGGCGGATGAGTTCGCGGGACATGCCCTGGGCGTAGGGGTCCACGTCTTTCAATGCTTGTGCGGTGCAGCGGATTTCGAGGCAGCGTACGGTCCAGGGGTTGGTCGAGACGACGTCGTCGACGACGAGGGAGACGCGTTCCTCCTTGGCCAGGTTGCGGAACTTCTGGGTGGTGCCCATGCGGTAGCCGCCGATATCGATGGTGCCGAGCGGGGCGTTGTAGCGAAAGCCGACCGGGTTGTTCTGCGGGGAGCCGTCGGGGCGCACGGTGGCCAGGCGGCCGAGCAGCTGGCTCTCGAGGTAGTCGATCTGGGCGGGGGTCAGTCGTGCGATCATGCCTGCGACGGTAGGATCTCGAGTGCACTCGAGGTCAAGACCGCACTTTCTGGAGCAGCTGCTTCTTCTGCACCTTGCCCATGGCATTGCGCGGCAGGCTGTCCACCACGCGCACTTCCCGCGGGCGCTTGTGCAGCGAAAGCTGGTCCGCCACATGGTCGATCAATTGCTGCCGCAGGTCGGCCGAATCGGCGATGCCGTTCCGCAGCACCACGTAGGCGACGATGCGCTGGCCCAGATCATCGTCGGGGACGCCGACGACCGCGGTCTCGGCGACCTCGGGCAAGCCGAGCAGCGCGGTCTCGATCTCGCCCGCGCCGATGCGGTAGCCGCCGGATTTGATGAGGTCGACCGACTCCCGGCCGACAATGCGGTGGAAGCCCTCGGCGTCGATGACCGCGACATCGCCGGTCTTGAACCAGCCGTCCGCGGTGAAGTTCTCGGCGGTGACCTCGGGCTTGTTCAGGTAGCCGTCGAAGAGCATGGGGCCGCGCACCTGGAGTCCGCCGACGCTCTCCCCGTCGTGCGCAACGGGATTGCCCGCCTCGTCGCGCAGGCGGGTCTCGACCCCGGCGATCGGGGCGCCGACCCAGCCGGGGCGGCGTTCGCCATCGGGCCGGGTGGAGATGGTGATCATGGTTTCGCTCATGCCGTAGCGCTCGAGCGGGGCCTGACCGGTGAGTTCGCGCAGGCGCTCGAAGACCGGGACGGGCAGCGGCGCGCTCCCGGAGACGAGCACCCGCGCCTTGGCCAATTCCCGTGCCGCATCCGGTTCTTCGACCACGCGGGACCAGACGGTGGGCACGCCGAAGTACATGGTGCCGTGCGCCTCGGCATACGCCCGCGGCGTGGGCTTGCCGGTGTGGATCAGCGGGCTGCCGATCCGCAACGGGCCCAGCACACCGAGGATGAGCCCGTGCACGTGGAACAGCGGAAGCCCGTGCACCAGCGTGTCTTTCCACGTCCATTGCCAGGCTTCGGCGAGGGCGTCGAGCCCGGCGGCTATGGCGCGGCGGCTGAGCATCACACCCTTGGGCGCGCCCGTGGTGCCGGAGGTGTAGAGAATGAAAGCCGTTGCGCCCGGGTCGGGTTCGGCATAGGTGTGCCACGAGCGCGAATGCTTGCGCACCGGCACCACGGGCAGATCCGAGCCCTCCGGCGCCTTTCCGAGCCAGGCCTGCGCGCCCGAATTCGTTCAGGATGTGCGCCAGTTCCGCGCTTCCGGCATCCGGCGGCACCGGCACCACGGTGACGCCCGCGATGAGGCAGCCGACCACCGCCAGCACGGTGGCCACGGTCGGCTCGGCCAGCACCGCCACCCGATCGGCCCGCGCCACGCGCTCGGCGACCGAGGTGGCGGCGCCCAGCAGATCACTGCGCGAGAGCGTGACGCCCTCGATGGTGACGGCGTCGGGAATATCGGCTCCGGCGGCCACGGCGGCCGAATTCAGCGAACTCAACAACAGCGGCGACCCGTACGACACGCGTTCACGCTACCGGGACCGCATTTCGCCCCAGTTTTGCACTGATCTGTCCAAAATGTGTTAGCGTGAGCCGCATGGCACGACCGAGGGCATTCGACGAGGACCGGGCGGTGGACGCCGCCATGCGCGCGTTCTGGACCACCGGATACGAGGGCACCTCCACCCAGGCGCTGTGCGCGGCCACCGGATTGGGCCGCAGCAGTATCTACAACACCTTCGCCAGCAAGCACGACCTCTTCGAGCGGGCCCTGCGGCACTACATGAACACCAAGAACGACACCATCTTCGAGCTGCTGCACGCCGACACACCGGCCCGGGAGAAGATTCGCGCCCTGCTCTGGCAGGTGATCGACGCTCCCGAGGACGATCCGGTCGGCTGCCTGGTGGTCAACTCGCTCGTCGAGCTCGCGCCGCACGATCCGGAGATCGCCGCCCTCCTGCGCGCGGACGAGCGACGCCGTCTCGACACCATCACCGATGTCATACGCGGCGGTCAGCGCGACGGCGACTTCGGCAACACCGGGGACGCCCGGGATCTCGCTCGGTTCGTCATGGCCACCATCGGCGGTATGCGCGTGACCGCGCGCGGCGGTGCGGACCGCGAGACCCTGAACGCCATTGCGACGACGGCCCTGAACGCCCTGTAATCCAAGACTTTTCACCCCCGGGGCTTTTCCCATGCTCCCGTTTTGTGCAGATCAGTCCAGAACTAGTGAGGTACCCGATGCCATTAGCCGTCTACATCCTGGGATTCTCCATCTTCGCCCAGGGCACCTCGGAGATCATGCTCTCCGGCCTGCTCACGCAGCTGTCCACCGATCTCAGCGTCACCATTCCACAAGCCGGACTGCTGATTTCGGCGTTCGCCGTCGGCATGCTGGTCGGCGCGCCAGTGCTGGCGGTCGTCACGCTGCGCTGGCCGCGGCGCACCGCACTGCTGGCCTTTCTCGCGATCTTCATTGCCGCGCACGTGGTGGCCGCGCTGACGCCCGGCTACTGGGTGTTGTTCGGCACCAGGGTGATCGGCGCCTTCGTCTATGCGGGATTCTGGGCCGTCGCGGCGACCACGGCCTTGAGCCTGGTGCCGGAGAACGCGCGCGGTAAGGCCATGAGCATTGTCGCGGGCGGTCTCACCATCGCCACCATCGCCGGTCTGCCCGCGGGCACGGTGATCGGCCAGCACTTCGGCTGGCGCGGCGCGTTCTGGGCGGTGGCCATCCTGTCGGCGCTGACCATGGCGGGCGTGGCGGCCACCATTCCCGGCGGACGCCCGGACAGCGTGCCGGATCTGCGGAGCGAGGTGCGCGCCATGGCCAATCCGCGACTCTGGTTGTCCTACAGCACGACCGCGGTGTCCACGGGTGCGCTGCTGGTCATCTTCGCCTACCTCGGCACGCTGCTCACCGAGACGACCGGGTTGTCCGCGGGCTGGGTTCCGGCGGTGCTCGCGGTCTACGGTTTCGGCGCGCTGCTCGGCATTACCGTCGGCGGACGCACGGCGGACGCGAATCCCTATCGGACCTTGATCGCGGGCGTGCTCGGCGTCATCGTCATCGCCTCGGCGCTGGCGCTCACCGCGACCGCCGCCCTGCCCGTCGTGGTGTTGTCTTTCCTGTTGGGGGCCTTCGGATTCTCGACCAATCCGGCGCTCAACACGAATGTGTTCACGCTGGCGGGCGCGGCCCCGACGCTGGCCACCGCGGTAAACTTCTCGGCCTTCAATGTCGGCATCACGGTCGGGCCGTGGCTGGGCGGTCTCGCCATTGGCGCGGGCTTCGGATACCCGTCGGTCGCGTGGATCGGCGCGGGTTTGGGCGTGCTCGCCCTCGCCACCATCGTCTGGGCCGCGGCCCTGCGGCGGCGGAGCACCGGCGTCCGGATCGAGCGGGCCGAATTGCAGCCCGCGCACTGACCGGTACCGGCGGGTAAGACACGAAGCGGGCACGAAGCGGCCAAGTCGGTTGACAGGTGAGCCGAGTGGGTAAGAAAGTTCGTATATAACCTTCTCACCGCGAGGATGGGGTCAACGATGACCAGGCCGCTTCGTGCAACGCCCGCACACGCAGTAGGCGAATCGCCGCCGATCGATATCCGGCAGTTCCTCGACGGCGCGGTCGGCCTGCTCGGCGGGGCCGCGAACGTCATCATGCAGCTCTCCAACCGGCCCGTCGGCTACGGCGTGGTGGAGTCCCCGGTGGAGACCGGCAATGTGATTATCCATCCGATCAAGCGGCTGCGCACCACCATCACGTATCTGGCGGTCGCCATGCTGGGCAGCGAGGACGAGCGGGCGGCCTACCGCGAAGCCGTCGACTCGGTGCACAAATACGTGCGCTCCCCCGCCGGAAGTGCGGTGAAGTACAACGCCTTCGACCCGAATCTCCAGCTCTGGGTGGCGGCCTGCCTGTATTGGGGCGCGCGGGACCTGTACGAGCGCATGCACGGCCCGATGAGCGAGCCCGATGCCGACGCGTTCTATCACTACGCCGCCCGGCTGGGCACCACCTTGCAGATGCGCCCGGAGATGTGGCCCGCGGATCGTGTTGCCTTCGACCGGTATTGGGAGGAGAACCTCGCCAAGACCGTCATCGATCCCAAGATCCGCGCCTATTTCGACGACCTCATCGACCTGAAGATGCTGCCGCTCCCCTTCCGGCTGGCCTTCGGCGGCGTGCACCGCTTCTTCGTCATCGGCCTGCTGCCCCCGCATCTGCGCAATGAGATGGGCGCGACCTGGTCACCCCGCCAGGATCGTTTGCTCGCCACGACATTGAAGGCGATCGGCGCGGCCGAATCCGTGCTTCCGGTCCCCGTGCGCAGCTTCCCGCTCAACTACTACCTGTTGGATATGCGTGTGCGCCGCCGCCTCGGCCTGCGCCTGGTCTGAGGCGAAACGGCTTCCGGCTCAAATGATCCGGAAGCCCGGTACCACATGATCGCGCGCGAAGCGGCGCAGGGCCGCCGGATCGCCGAGCGGAATCACGGTCTGCGGCGTGAGCGCCAGCGACAGTGCCGCGCGGGCGATCATCTCGGCGAGCGGCAGCGGATCGCATTCGGGCAGTTTGCCTTCCGCCTGCAGGCGGGCGATGAACTCGGCGAGATAGTCGCGCCCCATCTCGATGACGGGCGCGCCCTGCACCGTGAGGTACGGCAGCACGATCTCCGGTTCGGTCTTCAACAGCCGATCCAGCAGCTGATTCCCGCGCAGCCCCTCGATGAAGGCGATGAACAGCGCGACGATCTGATCCTCGGCACTGGCATCCCGCTCGACCTCGGCCCGAATGGCGGCATCAGCGTCGGCAATGAACTGCCGGGCCTGGCGCAGCCCGACCGCCTGGATCAGATCGTTCTTTCCGGCATAGCGCCGATACAGCGTCGCCAGCGACAGCCCACCGCGCCGGGCCACCTCGACCATGCTCGTCCGCTTGATCCCGAAATCGAGAAAGGCCACCAACGCGGCATCGAGAACCTTCGCCTGATTCCGGTCCTCCGGACCGGATCCGCGCACGAGCGGGAGCAGTTTGGCCAGCTTGGCCATGGTCCGAGCCCTTTCCGGTCGCGAAGATACGATGAGGCACCAATCATCGCACATTGACAGTTGATCACCTCGATGAGAGGGTGAGAGGGTGAGAGGAGAACATTCTCACACTCTCCTCAGCGCCGAGGAGTGACGACGAGGAGTCTAGTCGACGATGACTGCCCCCCTGCGCGAATTCGATGAGTACCGGCCGATTGCGACGTTCGAGCCCCTGACCCCCGAAACAGTCCGCGAGCACATCGACGGCATCGCATCCTTCATGGCGGGCGCGGCCAATGTCGTCATGCAGCTCTCGCTCAAACCGGTCGCCTACGGCGTCATGGAGAGCGAGGTGCACAGCGGCAGCGTCATGGTGCATCCCATCAAGCGGCTCCGCACGACCCTGACCTACCTCGCCGTCGCCATGCTCGGCACCGAGGACGATCGCCGGGACTACCGCGAGGCCGTCAATCACTCGCACCGCACCATCCGCACCAAGCCCGGCAGTCCGGTGAAGTACAACGCCTTCGATCCGAACCTGCAGCTGTGGGTAGCCGCCAGCATCTTCTGGGGCTTCGACGATATGCACCTGCGCATGCGCGGGCCCATGAAACCGGATGTGGCCGAGGCCTTCTACCAGTACAGCGCGCGCCTGGGCACCAGCCTACAGATGCGCCCGGAGATGTGGCCCACCACCCGCGACGAGTTCTACGCGTACTGGGAGGAGAACCTCGCCCAGCGCACCATCGACGACACCACCCGCACGTACTTCAACGATCTGGCCGATCTGAAGATGCTGCCGGTTCCCTTCCCGCTCCTCCTGGGCGGGCTGCACCGCTTCCTGGTCACCGCGCTGCTGCCGCAACATCTGCGCGACGAGATGAACATGTCGTGGACCGCCCGCGACGAACGCGCCTTCACCCTGCTGCTGCGCATGATCTCGGCCGTGTGGACGCGCATACCGACGCCCCTGCGGCTGTTCCCATTCAACTTCTATCTGACCGATATGCGCATTCGCCGCCGCCTGGGCCGCCCGCTGGTCTAACCCCCTTCGGTCAGGGCACGCAGGAAGAAGCCCAGATTGGCCGGACGTTCGGCGAGCCGCCGCATGAGATAGCCGTACCACTGGCCGCCGTAGGGGACGTACACGCGCAGCCCATGGCCCTCGCGCACCAGCCGCCGCTGTTCGGCATCCCGAATGCCGAACAGCATCTGGAACTCGAAATCGGCCGGGGTGCGGTGCTGTTCGACGGCGAGGGTCAGGGCGGCGTCGATCATGGCCGGATCGTGCGAGGCGATCATGGGATAGCCCTTGCCGCGCATGAGGACGTCCAGACAGCGCAAGTAGGAGGCGTCCACCTCGGCGGCGCGCTGGAAGGCCACGGTCTCGGGTTCCTGATACGCGCCCTTGCACAGGCGGATTCGGGCGCCCGCGGCCGCGAGTTCACGCAGCCGGTCCTCCGAACCGCGCAGGTAGGTCTGGACCGCCACGGCCAGCCACGGGAATTCGGCGCGCAGCTGGCGGACCGCCTCCAGGGTCTCCTCGGTGGTGGTGTGGTCCTCGGCGTCGACGGTCACCCAGACCCGGGATTCGTCGGCCTTGGCGCACAGCTTGTGCAGGTTCTCCACGGCAATGGCCGGGCCGTCCTGGCCGAGGGACTGCCCCAGGGCGGAGAGCTTCACCGAGACCTCGACGCCGGGGACCGTGGTGTCGGCGGCCTCCAGGGCGGCCAGGTCGTCGATGAGCGAAACGTATTCCGCGACAGCGGCATCGGCCATGGCGCGCTCGGTGGTGTATTCACCCAGGAAGTCCACGCTGATCATGCGGCCGCCGGCCAGCAGGTCCCGCACCACGGGGACCAGTTCGGCGCGCGTCTCCCCCGCCACGAAGCGGCGGACCACGGCGGCGGTGAGCGGCGTGCGCGTCACCGCCCGCTTCAGCTTCGGCGAATTCGCCGCGGCCAGAATGACCGGCCGCAGCGGATTCATCGCGTCTCCATGTGCGGGTAGCGGTAATCGGTTGGCGGAACGAAGGTTTCCTTGAGGGTGCGCGGTGCGACCCAGCGCAGCAGGTTGAGCGGGGAGCCCGCCTTGTCGTCGGTGCCGGATGCGCGCGCACCGCCGAAGGGCTGCTGGCCGACGACCGCGCCGGTGGGCTTGTCATTGATGTAGAAGTTGCCCGCCGCGAAACGCAAAGCGGTGGCGGCGTGTTCGACCGCGTGCCGGTCCCGGGCGAAGATCGCGCCGGTGAGACCGTACGGCGAGGTGGACTCGACGGTGGCGAGCATGGTCGCGAAGCTGTCCGGACTGCTGTCGTCGTAGACGTGCACCGACAGCACCGGGCCGAAATACTCGGTGGCGAAGGCTTCGTCGCCGGGATCATCGCCGAGTAGCACGGTCGGCCGGATGAACCAGCCCTCCGCATCGTCGTAGACGCCGCCCGCCGGAATAGTCAGGCCGCGGCTGCGGGCATTGGCGATGGCGGCCACATTCTTGTCGTAGGCGCGCTTGTCGATCACCGCCCCACCGAAATTCGACAGATCGGCGACATCGCCGTAGGTGAGCTCCTCGACCTGCGCCAGGAAGTCCTCACCCATACTGCGCCAGACGGATTTGGCGATATAGGCGCGGGAGGCCGCCGAGCACTTCTGCCCCTGATACTCGTAGGAGCCGCGAATCAGGGCCGTGCGCAGCGCATCCGGATCCGCCGAGGAGTGGGCGACAATGAAATCCTTGCCGCCGGTCTCGCCGACCAATCGCGGATAACCTTGGTAGCGGCCGATATTCGCGCCGACCGACTGCCACAGGAACTGGAAGGTACGGGTGGAGCCGGTGAAATGGATGCCCGCCAGCCGGGAATCGGCCAGTGCGATCTCCGACAGCTGCGCCCCGTCACCGGTCACCATATTGATCACGCCGGGCGGCAGGCCCGCGGCCTCCAGCAGCCGCATGGTGTAGAAGGCCGAAAGCGTCTGCGTGGGCGAGGGTTTCCACACCACGGTATTGCCCATCAGGGCCGGTGCGGTGGGCAGATTCCCGGCAATGGCGGTGAAGTTGAACGGGGTGATGGCGTACACGAACCCTTCCAGGGGCCGATAGTCCATCCGATTCCACACCCCCGCGGCGGATTCCGGTTGCTGCGCCAGGATCTCCCGCGCGAACGCCACATTGAAGCGCCAGAAGTCCACCAGTTCGCAGGGCGCGTCGATCTCGGCCTGCTGCGCGGTCTTGGATTGGCCGAGCATCGTTGCGGCGGCAATGGTTTCCCGCCATGGCCCGGCCAGCAGATCCGCCGCCCGGAGCAGGACGGCGGCCCGTTCCTCGAAGGGCAGCGCCCGCCAGCCCGGCGCGGCGGCCGTGGCGGCCTCGATGGCCGCCCGGCCCTCGTCGTGTGTGGTGTTCGTATAGGTCCCCAGCACCTGCCGATGACGATGCGGCATGGTGATGTCGAACCGCTCGCCGGTACCAGGCTGATGCTTTCCGCCGATCACCAGTGGTACGTCCACCGATGCAGCGGAAAGCTCAGCGAGCTTGGCCGACAGCAGCTCTCGTTCCCGGCTGCCCGGTGCGTAGCTGTGCACCGGTTCATTGGTCGGGGCGGGGACAACCGTGACAGCGTCCATATCCCAGGCTATCGCGAACTTTGCCGCCGAGCAGGGAGGAACGCGCCAGCTCCTTCCGGCGTATCCGCGCAGCTACCGTAAATCCGTCGCGACTATCTGCTCGATATTGCGTTCGGCCAGCGCGGTGATGGTGACGAAGGGATTGACCGTGGTGCTGCCCGGAATCAGCGAGCCGTCGATGATGTACAGGCCCGGATAGGAGGTCAGCCGCCCGTAATTGTCGGTGGACTGGTCGAGCACGCAACCGCCGAGCGGGTGATAGGTGAAATCGTCGCCCCAGGTCTTGTACAGGCCGAACAGATCGGTCCGGTAGATGGTCCCCTCCTTCTTGTTGATCTTGTCGAAGACCCGTTTGGCGGCATCGATACTGGGCTGCGCCCAGCCGGTCTGCCAGTTCAGGTCCACGCCGCCGGTACCCGAGTTGAAGGTGAACTTGCCGCGGTTGGGGTTCTTGGTAATGGCCAGGTACAGGCTGATGAAGGTCTCCAGCCCGGCCGGAATGGGCGAGACCTCGGCGAAGACCGGTCCGGCGGTATCGGCCCAGTTGCCGATGCCCAGGCAGGGGATACAGGATTGCAGGCTGCCGGTGTCGTCCCACATGTGATTGGCCCGCGCCACCATCACATTGCCATTGTTGCCCCAGTTGGATCCCACGGTGTCCGGTAGATCGGGCAGTTTGCCCTGGGCCTTCATGGCCACCAGCAGCTTGCTCGTGCCCACGCTGCCCGCCGCGAAGAACACGCGCTGCGCCACAACCGCTTTGGTCGCCACGGTGGCTCCGCCGGTGTCGAGCTGCTTCATCTCGACCTTGTATCCGCCCTCGGTCGGCGAGACGGCCGTGACCTGGTGCAGGGGCGCGATGCCGACCTTGCCGGTGGCCACCGCCTCGGCCAGATAGGTCTTGTCGACGGAGTTCTTGCCGTAGTTGTTGCCGTAGATGACCTCCGACGCCAGCGCCGAGCGCGTGGCCTGGTTCGCCTGCTCCTGCTTCATGTAGTCGAAGTCGTAGACATTGGGCACGAAGGTCCAGGCGAAGCCGGAGCGCTCGGCGTGCTTGCGGCCCACGCGCGCGTACTTGTAGCACTCGGCGTCCTCGAACCAGCTCTGGTCGAGATTGTTCACGCCGAGGGCGGCATTGGCGCGCGGGTAGTAGGTGGAGTACATCTCCCTGGCGTCGACCGAGGGCAGGATGCTGCCGAAGTACTCCTGCTTCGGGGTGACGGCCATACCGCCGTTCACCAGCGAGCCGCCGCCGACCCCGCGTCCCTGGTAGACGCGGATGCCGCTGAACTTCTCGGAATCCAGTACGCCCGTGTACTTCTGGATGTCCTTGTTGTAGTCGCCGCCCGCGAAATTGGAGATGGGCTGATCGGTCCGGGTGCGCAGCCAGAACGAGCGGCCGTCCGGTTTCAGCATGCCGCAGAAGATCTTTCCGTCGGAGCCGGGCGCGGTCCACGACATGCCCATCTCGACGACGGCGACCTCCACCCCGGCCTGCGCCAGTCGCAGTGCGGCCACCGCACCGCCGTAGCCACTGCCGATGACGAGCGCGGGCACCCGATCGCCGTCTGCCAGCTGCTTGGTCGGCAGCGCCTGCGCCAGCGTCCGGCGACCGAGGACGGCGGCGCCCAGAATGACACCTGTTGCAGCTAGGAACCCCCGGCGGCTGACGTTACTGCCATAGCGGCTCTTACCAGAGTTTTCGTACACGAGTCCACGCACTGAAAGGCTCCTCATCGAGTGTGCAATGAGAACCTGTTATAGATGTTGTGAAGCATGCCCGTGTCAGTTTCGGGGAACAACGAAAAAAGTCCGGTCGCAGGAGCAACCGGACTTTCGTTTTCGCTTGTGTGCGACCCTGACGGGACTCGAACCCGCGACCTCCGCCGTGACAGGGCGGCGCGCTAACCAACTGCGCCACAGGGCCTTGAAGTATTCAGGCCACCGGGCCTTGCAACGCCGTAGACGTTAGCACGAGCCCGATTGCCAACGGAAATCAGCTGGTCAGACGCTCAGCGGCGGTCGCGATGCGTTCGTCGGTGGCCGTCAGCGCAATGCGGACGTGCTCCGCGCCGCGGGGTCCGTAGAACTCGCCGGGGGCGGCGAGAATGCCGCGCTCGGCCAGCCAGTCCAGGGTGGTGCGGCACGGTTCGCCGCGGGTCGACCACAGGTACAGGCCCGCCTCGGAGTCGTCGATGCGGAAACCGGCCGCCAGCAATGCCTTCCGCAGCACCTCGCGGCGCGCGCGGTAGCGCTCGCGCTGCTGCGCCTCGTGGGTGTCGTCGCCGAGGGCGGCGGTCATGGCGGCCTGGATGGGGTACGGCAGCATCATGCCGGAGTGCTTGCGCACCTCCAGCAGTTCGGCGATGAGCGCCGGATCGCCGGTCACGAACCCGGCGCGGTAGCTGGCCAGATTCGAGGTCTTGGACAGCGAGTGGATGGCCAGCAGGCCGGTGTGATCGCCGTCGGAGACCTCGAGGATGGAGACCGCCCGGCCCTCCCAGGGCAGCCCCAGGTAGCACTCGTCGGAGGCGAGGATCGCGCCGCGCTCGCGGGCGAATTCCACCACCTTGCGCAGGTGTTCGACGCCCAGCACCTTGCCGGTCGGGTTGGACGGCGAATTCAGGAAGATGAGCGCCGGGGATTCCGGGCCCAGCCGCGTCACCCCGTCGGCGCGCAGAATGCGGGAGCCGGACAGCAGCGCGCCGACCTCGTAGGTGGGGTAGGCCACCTCGGGGATGACGACCAGATCGGCCGGGCCGAGGCCGAGCAGTCGCGGCAGGCCCGCGATCAGTTCCTTGGTGCCGATGGCGGGCAGGACCGCGGCCGGGTCGATGCCGGTGATGCCGAAGCGCCGCTTCAGCGATTCCACCACGGCCGCACGCAGTTCGGGCGTGCCGTGCGTGGTCGGGTAGCCGGGTACCTCGGCCACCGACGCCAGGGCGGTGCGGATCAGCGGATCCACCGGATCGACCGGCGTGCCGACGGACAGATCCACGATGCCGCCGGGATGCGAAGCGGCCTTCGCCTTCACCGAAGCAATGGTGTCCCAGGGGAAATCGGGCAGCAGCGAACTGACCCGGCCACGCGGCGCAGTCAAGTTCTACCTACTCCGAAGCCATCGACGGTAGCGCGGCGATGAACGGCGGGTCGTAGTCGACCTTGCCGACCTTGGTGGCGCCGCCGGGCGAGCCGAGATCATCGAAGAACTCGACATTGGCGTTGACGTAACCGCTCCACTGATCCGGGGTGTCGTCCTCGTAGAAGATCGCCTCCACCGGGCAGACCGGTTCACATGCACCACAGTCCACGCACTCGTCCGGTTGGATGTACAGCATGCGGCCGCCCTCGTAGATGCAGTCCACGGGGCATTCCTCGATGCACGCCTTGTCCTTCACGTCAACGCACGGTTCAGCGATGATGTACGGCACTGCCGCTCTCCTAGTCTGTCCTCACATGTGGGGTCGTTCCGCACTGGCGAAACAAGTATCCCGGCCCGGCGAAACAGTATCCCGACGCCCCAACATTACTACTGGTCAGCCTGCCCTAACTTGACTGGATTATGTCTATCCAACCACTAGGGAGACCGGTGGCCGATGCGGCGGCACACCATAGGTGGTGGTGCGCTGCCGGACCGGGCGACCGATACCGGTGGCGATCTCGGTCAGTTCCTCGACGGTCTTCGCTGATCCGTGTTCGGAGCCAGCCATGCGGGAGATGGTTTCCTCCATCAGGGTGCCGCCCAGATCATTGGCGCCGCCATTGAGCATGAGCTGCGTTCCCTTGATGCCGAGTTTCACCCAGCTGGTCTGAATGTTCTGGATGCGCCCGTGCAGCATGATGCGCGCGAGTGCGTGTGCCGCTCGATTGTCGCGGATGGTGGGGCCGGGGCGCGAGGCCCCCGCCAGATAGAGCGGGGCGCTCTGGTGCACGAAGGACAGCAGCACGAACTCGGTGAAACCGCCTGTCTCGTCCTGGATTCCGCGCAGCACGCGCAGGTGGCCGACCCAGTGCTTCGGGTTGTCGACATGGCCGTACATCATGGTCGAACTGGAGCGAATGCCCAGCTTGTGGGCGGTGGTGATGACATCCACCCAGGCCGAGGTGGGCAGTTTGCCCTTGGTCAGAACCCAGCGGACCTCATCGTCGAGGATCTCGGCGGCGGTGCCCGGAATGGTGTCGAGCCCGGCCTCTTTCAGCGCCGACAGCCAATCGTGAATGGATTGGCCGCCGCGGGAAGCGCCATTGACGACCTCCATGGGGCTGAACGCGTGCACGTGCATGCCCGGGACGCGCTGTTTGATGGCGCGCACCAGATCGGCGTAGCCGGTGACCGGCAGTTCCGGGTCGATGCCGCCCTGCATGCAGATTTCGGTCGCGCCCTCGACATGCGCCTCCCAGGCGCGGTCGGCGACCTCCTGGGCGCTCAGGCTGAAGGCGTCGGCATCGCCCTTGCGCTGGGCGAAGGCGCAGAAGCGGCAGCCGGTGTAGCAGATATTGGTGAAGTTGATATTCCGGTTGACGATGTAGGTGACATCGTCGCCGACGGTGTCGCGGCGCAGCTGATCGGCCAGTGCGGCGACGGCTTCCAGGGCCGGGCCGTCGGCGGTGGCCAGGGCCAGATACTGGTCGTCGGTGAGTCCGGCGGGATCGCGTTCGGCGGCGCGCAGGGCGGACATGACGTCGGCGTCGAAGCGTTCGGGCGCGGCGGCGGCCAGTTCGTGCACCTGTTCGCGAATGCTCTCCCAGTCGCCGAAGGCGCCAAGACCGTCGGATTCGAGACCGGAATCACTGCGGGACTCGGTGTTCCGTCCCTCGCTGTCGATGGCGGTATTGAGATCGATGCGGCCGACCGACTCCCAGTCATGGTCGGGCCCCTGCCACGGCAGGCCCGTCGGGTTGACCTCGCGGGCCAGGCCGGTCTTCGGATCGGCAAGGGCCGCAACATGCTTGGAGACGCGCGGGTCGATCCAGGGGTGGCCCGCCAGCACGTATTTCGGGTGCGCGGTGAGGCGCTCGGTGAGGACGTAACCGGCCTCGGCGGTCACCTGGGCCAGGACTTCCAGATTCGGCCAGGGCCGTTCCGGGTTCACGTGGTCGGGGGTGAGCGGCGAGACCCCGCCCCAGTCGTCGATACCGGCGGCGATGAGCGCCCGGCATTCGTCCAGGGAGACCAGGTTGGGCGGGGCCTGGATGCGCATCTTCGGGCCGAGCAGCAGCCGGGCCACGGCAATGGTGGCGCGGAATTCCTCGAAGTCGGCATCGGGGGTATTGCGCATGGCGGTGTCGTGCTTGGCCAGGAAGTTCTGCACGATCACCTCCTGTACGTGCCCGAAGGCCTTGTGCGCCTTGCGGATCGCCATGATCGATTCGGCGCGCTCGGTGAGGTTCTCGCCGATGCAGACCAGAATGCCGGTGGTGAACGGGACCGAGAGCCGCCCGGCGTCGGTGAGCGCGCGCAGCCGGACCGCCGGATCCTTGTCCGGGCTGCCGTAGTGCGCCTGGCCGGGTTCGGTGAACAGGCGGGTGGAGGTGGTCTCCAGCATCATGCCCATGGACGGGGCCACCGGCTTGAGGCGCGACAGTTCCTCCCAGGTCATCACGCCCGGATTCAGGTGCGGGAGCACGCCCGTCTCCTCCAGGACGCGGATGGACATGGCGCGCACGTAGTCGAGGGTGGAGTCGTAGCCGCGCTCGTCCAGCCACTGGCGGGCCTCGGGCCAGCGCTCCTCGGGGCGGTCACCGAGGGTGAAAAGCGCTTCCTTGCAACCCAATTCGGCGCCCTTGCGGGCGATCTCGAGGACCTCGTCGGGCTCCAGGTACATGCCCTTGCCCTGGGCACGCAGCTTGCCCGGCACCGTCACGAAGGTGCAGTAGTGACACTTGTCCCGGCACAGGTGGGTGAGCGGAATGAACACCTTGCGCGAGTAGGTGATCGGCAGCGTCGCCGTATCCGATTGCGGCACTCGCGACCCCTGCATGGTTACGCGAGCTGCCGCCTCCGGGCTTGACGCGAGTGCCGCGGCCGCGTACCCGGCCTCACGTAATCCGGCGTCGCGCACCCGCGCCGCCGACGCGCTCAGATCCTCCAGATCGGCGCCGCGCGCCTGCAGCAGCACCACCGCCTCGTCGAGGTTGAGGGTCGCCCCGTCGCGGGCCCGCCTCAGCGCCCGGCGCATACCGGCGGGGCTGGGTGCGGTGGGGGCGGACGGGGGCAGTTTCGGGTTCGGTAGATCCGTCACGTCTTCGATCATGCGCCATCCATCCGACTGATCCGACTCGGGTACCATAAGAGCAAGCAACCGGGCGCACCGGAGGAGTATTCCGGCGTGCGCCCCCGAATAATGGTGGCGCACGCGCGGGCGGAATGCGCGATCGTATGTCCAGCGAACCAACCGGGAGTCGTGGAAGCATGGCAGGCATGTCCCAGCCAACCGCACCCGGCGGCATCATGGTGGATCCGGCCCTGCGGCCCAGTCCGCGCGCGAAACTGCTGTGGGCCGTCAGTGCCGCGCTGTCCTGGACGTTTCCGCTGGCGGGGCTGGCGGTGTGGGCGGTGCTGGATTCGGATCGGCGCGCGGTGCAGGCGTGGGTCTTCGGAATCATGCTGGTGCTGGCCGTTTTCAGCATTGCCGTGGTGCCGCTGTGGCGATACGCGGTGCATCGGTGGGAGATCACCGATGAGGCGGTCTACACCCGCACCGGGTGGCTGACCCAGGAATCGCGGGTCGCTCCCATTACGCGGGTGCAGACCGTCGACACCTATCGCGGGCCGCTGGAGCGGCTGCTCGGGCTGGCCACGGTCACCGTGACCACCGCGTCCTCGGCCGGGGCGGTGCACATCAGCGCCCTCGAACTCGAGGACGCGCGGGTCACGGTGACCCGGCTCACCGAGATCGCGGCCCGGCACCGGGGAGACGCGACGTGACCGAGGCGCCGCACCCGGACGAGCGGCCGGGCTCCTGGCAGCGCCTGGATCGCCGAATGCTGTTGGTCCACCCCGTCAACGAACTTCTCCGCTTCATCCCGGTGCTGCTGGCCTCGGTGATCGCGGGTACCCAGAGCGGCAATCACCTGTGGAGTCTGGCCGCGGTCGCCGTCATCATCGCGCTGGCCCTGACCCGCTGGTTCACCACCACGTACCGGATCACCACCGACAATGTCGAACTCCGCACCGGCCTGATCCAGCGAAAAAAGTTGTCCATCCCCCGTAACCGCGTGCGCTCGGTGGACGTCGAAGCGGATCTGCTGCATCGGGCGCTGGGCCTGGCGGTGCTGTCCATCGGCACCGGTCAGCAGGCCGAGCGCGGCGACCAGTTCAAACTCGATTCACTGGACGCGAGTCTGGTGCCCGATCTACGCACCGCCCTGCTCGCCCACACCCGCGAGACCACGGAATCGCCTGACGCCCAGCCGATCCCGGGCACGGAGGGCACGCCCGGAGCGCTCACCGGCGACGGCCCAACCCTGGTGAAATCCAACGGCCTACCCGAGCCCACCCCGCGCCCGCCGGTGGAAATCGCCCACTGGCAACCGAATTGGGTCCGCTACGCCCCCCTCTCGCTGACCGGCTTCGCCATCATCGCCCCCATCGTCGGCCTCGCCTTCCAATACGGCATCGCCCAGGTGGTCTTCGACTCGAATGCCGTCCAAGCCGTAGGCCATCGCGGCGCCCTGGTCATCGCCCTGTTCGTCGCCGTCCTCATCGTGGCCCTGGTGGTAGTCGTCAGCCTCGCCGCCTGCGCCCGCTACCTGGCCACCTACCACCGCCTCCAGGTCGTGGACGACGGCAAAACCCTCCACATCCGCCACGGCCTCTTCACCACCCGCCAGGTAACCCTCGACCTGGCCCGCCTCCGCGGCGCCACCGTCAACGAGCCCCTATTGCTGCGGCTCGCCGGTGCCGCCGAACTGGAAGCCATCATGACCGGCACCGACCCCCGCCAGAAAATCCTCCCCCAGGCCCCCCGCCCCGCCGTAGACCACACCCTCGCCCACCTCCTCGACAACCACCCCGACATCGACAACACCACCCTCCCCACACCCCCACCCATCACCGCCCCCCTAACCCCCCACGGCCCCGCCGCCCACCGCCGCCGCTACACCCGCGCCCTCGCCCCCATAGCCACCTCCGCCGCCACGCTGCTAGCACTATCCCTTGCCGGAGTACACATTCCAGCCTGGCTCTGGACCCTCACCCTCCTAGCGATCCCCATAGCCATAGCCCTCGCCTGGGACCGCTACCGAGGCCTAGGCCACGCCGTAATCCCCGCCACCCCCACCACCCCCACCTGGCTCATAACCCGCAGCGGCTCCCTAGACCGCGACCGCGACTGCCTCGAAGCCCCCGGCATAATCGGCTGGACCGTCCGCCAAACCTTCTGGCAACGCCGCGCAGGCGTATCCACCCTCATAGCCGCCACCGCCGCCGGAAAGAAGCGCTACCACCTCATCGACCTCCCCCTCGATCAAGCTTGGCCCCTGATCGATTCGGTCACCCCCGGCCTGCTCGGCCATCGCCGCTCCCCCGCCGTCACATCCGCTCCCGCGTCCTGATGACGCTCACCGTCCGGCGCTGCTCTCGTCGAGGACGTCGCGGAGGCGGGTGAGGGCGGATTTCCAGCCTCGTTCCATGGCGTTGCGGGCCATTTTCTGGCGGCGGTTCTCTATGTCGAAGCCGGTTTGGGTGAGGAGGAGGCGGGTGCCTCGGCCTTGGGGTTGGAGGGTCCAGTCGACTATCCAGCGGGCGGGGTAGCGGGGGCGGAGGTCGACCCAGGTGAGGGTGAGTTGTTCGGCGGGGCGGGCGGTGAGGACTTCGCAGGCGATTTCACCGGCGGGCTGGGTGGGGACGGCGAAGATGAAGTGGGTGCCGACGGCGGGGGTCAAACCGGTTGAGCGCATGAGCCATTGCTCGACCAGGACCGGGGTGGTCAGGGCGGACCAGACGGTGTCCGGGGCATGCGGGAAGAAACTGCCGATCTCTACTGCAGCGGGGTCCAATTCAGCATCAGACGTCACGTCACCACCATTTCATGAGCGATCGCCGAAATGGGGGCACGACAGCGGATTCTGTGGAAAAAACAGCGGGGCCACAAGATTGCCGGTTGCGCTACATTCACTCAGGGTCGCAGCATGATTCGGCTGCCGGGCCCGTTGATCGGCCGGGCAGGATCCGAGTGGGTTCGCAACCGGGGGCGGTGTTCGCCGGGTTCGTCATCGGGCGACTGCTCGGTGCGGGCGGGGTGGGCGCGACGGTGAGCGCGCGGTCCTCACCGATTTCGGCATCGCCCGCACCCTCGACGACACCGCCACCCTCTCCGGTATCACCGCCCGCCCCGCAAGCCCCGGCCGTGGTCCCGCAGACCCGCGTGCACCAGTTCCCGGGGTGAATCGAGGCGGCCGGTCAGAACTGGCCCGCCACAAATCCGGTGAACAGCACCAGGAATCCGCCGACCTCGCCCACGATCAGCGTGACCATGGAGATATGTGTCCCGGCCTTATCGGTCTGCCCGTGGTACTGATTGGTGGTGTCGCGCAGCCAGCCGTGCACGATATACGCCACGATGGCCGCGAGAAAGAAAAGCAGGATCACCACGTCCGCAGTGAGATTCACCGCGGCGGGCCACGCACTGAGTTCGGTGAAAACCGCGAGCAGCACTGTGGCGAACGAATAGAGCAGGGTCGCCCGATGCGCGATATCGACGTAGACATGCGCGGTCGCATCCGGTGAGGTGCGGATCTGCTGGTATTTCCACACGCCCAGCAGCAACGCCAGGATGAACAGCAATCCCGCTGCTACCAAGGCGATTCGCGTATCGATGCCCAGTTCGATCGCCGCCGCCAGTTCGGTGTTCCCCGCCATGATTCTCCTCGGTACCGGGTCGTACTGACGGAACAGTAACGCGTTCCAGCGAAGCGGAAAGCAGTTTTAGTAAACGGCGTAAACTCAGCCGTCACTCCGGGATGGGCGTGTAGATCACCAGATGCAGATCGGGGTGGTCCGCCGGGGCCAGGCGATGGTGTTCGAAACGCAGATCTCCGCGCACCGGATGGTGAAAAACCCGTTCCCGCGAGGCGAAACCTTCGATGTCGTGACTGCGCCAGCCCGCACGGAAAGGTTCACTCGTTTCCAGCAGCCGCTGAATGACCGGGGTATGCGCCAGATCACCCAGCCGCGGACCGGCTTCGGCGCGGAATTCCGCCAGGAACCGGCGGCTCGTCACCTCCCAATCCGGGAGCAGATCACGCACATACGGATCGGTGAACACGAGCCACAGCAGGTTGCGCTCGGCCGGAGCCACCGTCGCCACATTGGGATACAGCTCGGCGTACGCGCGGTTCCAACCGGTGATCTGCCAGTCGGGAGCGATGGCGTAGGCGGGGAAATCGAGCGCGTCCAGCAGATGCCGGATATGGGCAGGCGCGGAATCGGCTGTCGCGTCCGGGGATTCCGACAACGGCGCATACCCGGCCAGGGACAGGATGTACCCGTGCTCGGTCGGCGTCAGGCGCAGCGTCCGAGCCAGCGCATCCAGAACTTGCCGGGAGGGCTAGATATCCCGGCCCTGCTCGAGCCAGGTGTACCACGTCGCGCTGACCCCGGACAGCGTAGCGACCTCTTCGCGACGCAGCCCGCCCCTCCTACGCGGCCCAGCGGGCGGCAGCCCGACGGCCGTCGGATCCAGCTGCGCCCGCCGGGCGCGCAGAAATCCGCCCAGCTCCTCGCGCCGCCGACCGCTCGCCTCCACAGCCCCGAGCCTAAGCACCCCCACCCACCACACCCGTATCCGACCCACGCGAGCAGGTAATGGTGCAGGAAAAATCGGGCAAATACCTGCACCAGTACCTGCTCCCGTTGGGGTGGTAGTTGGAATACCAGTAGAAGGAGCGTCTTCGTGAGGGCGGGGGGTGATTGCAAGATTCGGGTATGGCGGAATTCAGGTCTCGGACTGTTACTCATGGGCGGAATATGGCGGGGGCTCGGGCCCTCATGCGCGCCTCCGGGGTGCCCAGCGCCGATATCGGCGTGAAACCCGTTGTCGCGGTGGCCAACAGCTTCACCGAGTTCGTTCCGGGGCATACCCATCTGCAGCCGGTGGGGCGCATCGTCAGCGAGGCGATCCGGGAGGCGGGCGGGATACCGCGGGAGTTCAATACGATCGCCATCGATGACGGGATCGCCATGGGGCACGGGGGCATGCTCTACTCGCTGCCGTCGCGGGATCTGATCGCCGATTCGATCGAGTACATGGTCGAGGCGCATTGCGCGGACGCACTCGTCTGCATCTCCAACTGCGACAAGATCACTCCGGGCATGTTGATGGCGGCCATGCTGCTGAACATCCCCACCGTGTTCGTCTCCGGCGGACCCATGGAAGGCGGGCGGACCGTGCTCACCGATGGCACGGTGCAGCGACTTGACCTGATCACCACCATGAGCGAGGCCGTCAACGACGCGGTCTCGGACGAGGACATCGCCCGCATCGAGGAGAATGCCTGCCCGACCTGCGGATCCTGCGCGGGCATGTTCACCGCCAACTCGATGAACTGCCTGGTCGAAGTGCTGGGGCTGGCCCTGCCCGGGAACGGGTCGCCCCTGGCCACCCATACCGCGCGCCGCGACCTGTACGAACGCGCCGGGCGGACCGTCATGGACATCACCCGCCGCTACTACGAGAAGGACGACGACGCGGTGCTGCCGCGGGCCATCGCCTCGCGGGCGGCCTTCGACAATGCGATGGCCCTCGACCTGGCCATGGGCGGGTCCACGAATACCGTGCTGCACCTGCTGGCCGCCGCGCGCGAGGCCGAGCTCGACCACACCCTCCAGGAGATCGAGGCGCGCTCGCACACCGTGCCCTGCCTGTGCAAGGTCGCGCCGAACGGCAGCGCGCTCATGGAGGACGTGCATCGTGCGGGCGGGATCCCGGCCATCCTCGGCGAACTGCACCGAGCCGGGCTGCTGCACCCGAATGTGCGTTCGGTGCACACGGATTCGCTGGAGCAGTGGCTGCACGACTGGGATGTGCGCGGGCCGAATCCGGCGCCCGAGGCGGTGGAGTTGTTCCATGCCGCGCCCGGCGGCAGGCGCTCCGCGACCGCGTTCTCGCAGTCGGAGCGCTGTGAGTCGCTCGATACCGATGCCGAGCGCGGCGTCATTCGCGATGTGGCGCACGCGTTCTCGGCCGATGGCGGGCTCGCGGTGCTGCGCGGCAATCTGGCCGCCGACGGCGCGGTGGTGAAATCCGCGGGCGTCGCCGCGGGCATGCACACCTTCGACGGCAAGGCCGTGGTGGCCGAATCCCAGGAGCAGGCCGTCGAAGCCATCCTGACCGAACGGGTGCGAGCGGGCGATGTGCTCGTGATCCGTTACGAGGGCCCGCGCGGCGGGCCCGGCATGCAGGAAATGCTCTATCCCACCGCGTATTTGAAAGGCCGCGGCCTGGCCGATTCGGTCGCGGTCGTCACCGACGGCCGCTTCTCCGGCGGCAGCTCGGGACTGTCCATCGGGCACGTTTCCCCGGAGGCGGCTGCGGGCGGCGTCATCGCCCTGGTCGAGGATGGGGACGGCATCACCATCGACATCCCGACCCGGACGCTCCGGCTGGAGGTGCCCGAGACCGAACTCGCCGCGCGCCGCGCCCGACAGGCCGCCGCCGGGTTCCGTCCGCGCCACCGCGAGCGGCCGGTGTCGAAGGCGCTGCGCGCCTATGCCCTGCTCGCGCAGTCCGCGGACCGGGGCGGCGTACGGGAACTACCCGAGACCGCCGCCATGTAATTACGAATTCACCTCGGATTCAGTAACTTTCACCAGTTGAAAGCCGGTCAAAGTAAGCGCGGATTCATGGCTATGTGGTAGAAATCACCCGAGCTTCACGAAGGGTGGATTCGTCATGGAACCTACGGCCGAACAGCGGGCCGCACTGGGCATGATCTGCGATACGTTCCTGCCGGGCGACGGGCTGTCGCTGCCACCGGCGAGCGAGCTCGGCGCCGTCGACACCATCTTCTCCATTCTGGGGCGCAATCCGCGCGAGGCCGAGCAGAAGCAGCTGGCCATGTTGCTCGGCATGTGGGATTCGCGGCTGCTGGGGCTGCTCACCGGCAACGGCCTGCGGAAGTTCTCGACACTGCCGCAGGAGCGGCGCGAGGCGGCGCTGCTGCGCCTCGGCGATTCGGGGCTCGCGCCGGTGCGCGCCATCTTCCAGGCGCTCAAGGGCGCGGCGCTGCTCACCTACAACGTGACACCCGGCCCGACAGGCACGAATCCGCTGTGGAAGGAGATCGGCTATCCGGCTCCGGCGGGTGCGTTGCCGACCGCGCCGAAGACCGCCGCTGGAACCGCTGCGGTTCACCGAATCCACCACGCTCACCTGCGATGTCGTCATTATCGGCTCGGGTGCGGGCGGCGGCGCGGCCGCCGCCGTGCTCGCCGGAGCCGGGCTGGACGTGATCGTCCTGGAGCGCGGAAACTATTACGACGACCGGGATTTCGGCAAAGGCGAACTGGCGGCCCTCACCACCATGTACGCCCCCGGCCCGGCCGCCTCGGCGGAAGGCCAGATCACGCTGGTCGCGGGCAGCTGCCTGGGCGGCGGCACGGTCGTCAACTGGAGCACCTCGCTGCCCACCCCCGACCGGGTCCGCCAGGAATGGGCCGAACTGGGCGTGCCGCAGTTCGCCGAGGCCGAGTACGGGGACGCCCTCACTGCGGTGTCCAAGCGCATCGGCGTGACCGATCAACGCTCGCCGCTGTCGCTGCGCGACGCCATCCTGGAGCGTGGCGCCCGCGAACTCGGCTGGGATGTGGACACCCTGCCCCGCAACGTATCCGATGCCTGTGACGCCGGTATCGAATGCGGCCGCTGCGGCTACGGCTGCCGCCTGGGCGCCAAACAGTCCACGGCCAAGACCTGGCTCGCCGACGCCGCCGCGCACGGCGCCCGCCTGGTGGTCGACGCCGATGTGCGCCGCATCGAGGTGAAGAACGGTCACGCCGAATCGGTGTCGGCGCGCACCTGCGGCGGCGCGGAGATCACCGTGACGGCCCGCGCCGTGGTGGTCGCCGCGGGCGCCGTCCAGACACCCGCGCTGCTGCGACGATCCGGGTTGCGCAACAAGAACATCGGCCTCCACCTGCGCCTGCACCCGGCCGCCGCCGTCTTCGGCGTCTTCGACGAGGAGATCCGCCCCTGGGAGGGCGGCCTGCAGACCCGCATCAGCCGCCACCACGCCGATCTGGACGGCAACGGCTACGGCGTCATCTACGAGACCGGTCCCACCCATCCCGGTCTCGGCACCGGGTTCATGAGCTGGCGCGGCGCGGCCGCATTCCGTTCCACCATGCTCGATTTCGCGCGTTCGAATGCCGTCGGCGTCATTACCCGCGATCGCGATTCGGGCACCGTCGAGGTGGACAAGACCGGCGAGCCGATCGTGAAGTACAAGCTCTCGGACTACGACGCCGCTTACCTGCACACCGGAATCGTCGGCGCGGCACAGATTCTCGAAGCCGCGGGCGCGCGCCGCATCTTTTCGGGCCATCAGGCCGGTGTCTCCTTCGAACCGGGGACCCGCGGCTCGCTCGCCGAATTCGACGCCGCGTGCAAGGCGGCGGGGTACGGTCCGGGCCAGTGCGCCATGGGCGCCCTGCACATCATGGGCTCGGCCCGCATGGGCGGCACCCCGGAGCTCTCGGCCACCAATCCCGACGGCGTCACCTGGGATGTCGGCAATATCGTCGTCGCCGACGGCTCCAGTTTCCCCACCGCCCCCGGCGTCAACCCCATGGTGTCCATCGAGGCCATCGCCCATATGAACGCCACCCGGCTCGCGGCCCGGCTGACCTAGTCTCAGAGCGACCGGATGCCTTCCAGTACGGCGTGCAGCAGCCCCATATCGGCGCTGCTGCCCGTCGGCGTCGGCGGCGCCCGGAAGATGATCACCCCGTCGTCGATGAGATCGCCGAGCAGCACCTTGGTCAGGGTCAGCGGCAGGTGCAGGTGCGCCGGGACCTCCGCCACCGACAATGGTGCGCGGCACAGGTTCTCGATGGCGGCGTACTCCGGTTCGGTCCGCCGCAGCCGGGGTCCGCGGTCGGCGACGACCACCAGCGTCGACATGGTCAGCTCCGGCCGCTCGGTGCGGCCGCGACCACGGGTCACGGCGTAGAGGCGGACCAGCGGGCCCGCCTCGTCCTCGTACCAGTGTTCGCGTGGCTCGTTCATGGCCTGCGCGGGTCGACCGACAGATGGGTGCCCACGCGCTGCACCGTCTGATTCATCTCGAAGGCCACCAGCCCCATATCGGCGGTGTCGGCGGCCAGTAGCGCCAGGCAGGCGTTCTCCCCGGCCGCGGTGATGAACAGGACCGCCTGATCCAGTTCCACCACCGTCTGCACCACGGCACCGGCCTTGAAGTGGTGACCGGCGCTGCGCGCCAGGCTGTGCAGGGCCGAGGCCATGGCGCCGAATTTCTCGGCCTCCGAACGGTCCTGTCCCGCAGAGGATCCGAGCAGCAGGCCGTCGGTGGAGAGCAGCACGGCCGACTGCGCGGCGGTCAGGCCGTTGACCAGTTCGTCGAGCAGCCAGCCGAGATCGATGCGCTGGGAAGTGGTCATGATCGCCTTCTCGTCGATGGAGTTATGGGTGGATCGGGTCTAGTCGGTGGATTCGGGGCGCACCCGGCGGCCTTGGCGGGTGCCCTTCGAGATCGCACTCATGAGACTGCGCGCCTCCTCCGCGGTGCGCGGGCGCGGCGCGGTGGCGGACGCGGGAGCGGCCGCAGACGGTGCGTCGGCGGGCGGCTGTTCGGCCGCCTTGCGGCTCCGGCGCGGCAGGGCGGGCCGGGCGCCGTTCACCGGCACCGGACGGGGATCCCGAGTCTGCGGGGCCGCGGGCAGCGCCGGTGCGCCCAGCGCGCCGGAATCGGAACGCTCGATCAGGGCCGGGCCATCACTCACCAGGGTCGACACCGGAGCCGAATTCGACTGTCGCACCGGTTCATCCGCCACCGGCACCGCCGGGAACCGATCCGAGCGCAGCGCGCTCGGCCAGACGGGCGCGAGATTCTGCAGGGTGTCCGGCCCACCGCTCAGCGGTTCGGAGCCCCGGCCGCCGCGCAGCTGAGCATGTGCGCCGATACCCTCGAGCAGCACCGACGGAATCAGCACCACCGCACGCACGCCGCTGTACACCGACTCGCCGAGTCGCACCGAGATACCTTGGCGCGCGGCCAGTTTCGCGACCACGAACAGTCCGAGCCGGGTATTGCCCGACAACGTCGCCACACTGAAGTCCGGCGGATCCGCCAGTACCGCATTGCGTTCGGCGAATTCGGTCTCGGTCATGCCGAGTCCCTGATCGGTGATCTCCACGGCCACGCCCCGGCCGACCACCACGGCCGACACCGTGACCTCCGACTCCGGCGGCGAGCACGCGGTGGCATTGTCCAGCAGCTCGGCCAGCAGATGGATCACGTCGGCGACGGCGCGGCTGGCGATCCACACCTCCGGCATGCGCCCGGTCTGAATCCTGGCGTAGTCCAGGCTTTCCGCCACCGCGCCGCGCACCAGATCCAGCAGTGCCACCGGATTCCGCCAGCGCCGCCCCGGCTGCTCGCCGCCCAGAATAATGAGGTTCTCGGCATTGCGCCGCGCCCGCGTCGCGAGATGGTCGAGCTGGAACAGCAATTCGAGCTGATCGGCGTTCTTCTCCTCGCGCTCGGCCCGGTCCAGCAGCGACAGCTGCCGGTGCACCACGACCTGGCTGCGATGGGCGATATTGAGGAACACCGCATTGATACCGGCGCGCGTCCTGGCCTCGCCCGCCGCGGCCGAGACCGCCACCACGTGGGCGCGGTTGAAGGCATCGGCCACATGCCCCAGCTCATCGGTGCCGAAGTCCAGCCGCGAGACCTCGGCCTCGGCATCGACGTCCTCGCCCGCGCCGAGCTTGCGGATCAGCTCGGGCATGCGTTCATCGGCCAATTGCAGAGTGTCGCGGCACAATCGGCGCATGCGCCCGATGAATCGATTGGCCAGCAGCAACGCCAGCACGAAGGCCACGGTGGCGATGAGCAGCACCCCCGCCCCGCCGAGCAGCGAGTTGCGAGTGGCCTCCTCGCCCTGCGCGCGGGCGATGACGTGCGCATCGCGGCTCTGGTCCTCCCACAGCGTCTGGAGGGCGACATTGACCTGCCGGGACGCGTGCTGCCAGGACGCCAGATCGGTCGGCAGCTCGACCGCCTGTTCCTCGGATTCCGCTGCGCTACCGGTCTTCTCGTCGGTCTCGGCGGTCACCGGCCCGCGCAGCAGCAGCGCGTCCTGCATGGCGGTGACCTGCTGCCAGGCGGTGCTCGCGGTAATGGTGTTCAGCTGTTCGAGCCGCACCCCCTTCAGCACCGAGGCCGAATAGGCGACCTCGCTGCGGAGTTCCCCCACCCGGCGGCCGAATTCGAGCAGAGTCGCCGCGGGCATCTCCCCGGTGGTCAGCGCCACCGCACCCATGGTGTCGGCCTGGGACAGCGCCTCCGCCGCCCGCAGCGGTTCGACGCCGTAACCCAGTTCGATGCCGATCTCGGCATCGGGCGCGACCCGCGCCGCCAGCATGGACGCGGAAATGATCGTCCCGATCACCGCCGTGAAGAATCCGAAGACCTGCTCCGCCGCCATCTGGGTGGAGTCCACCCCGGCGCGCAGTGTCGGGACCATGGCGAAAAGCTTGTTGTAGCCCTCGATATCGGCGGCCGACCCGTTCGGATTCAGCTCCCGGGCCGCATCCCCTTGGCGATGACGGCGGCCAGCGCCGCGTCCGAGCGCTGGCGGGCGCCGATCAGCTCGTTCACGGCGTCCGGATCACCGGCCAGCCGCAGCACCGACAGTCGGCGTTCCTCCTCGAAGGCGGACACCATGAGAATCGCCGGTGTGGTTGTGCTGCTCGCCAATTCGGCCCACTGCTTGGCCTCGCGGGCGTTCTGCACCAGATACACGGCCGCACCGCCGCCGATGGCCAGCAGCGTCACACTGGAAATGAGCACGATCGCCAGCAATCGCGTGCGGACGCTCATCCAGCCGCGGAGTCCGCGCCCACTCGAATCGGATAGCCTGCCAACCGATTTGCGCAAGTTCTGCCAGCTGCCCACTTAAATCTTCCGCTCCCGAACGCATTTCTGCGTCCCACCTGCGTGTCGAACTGCTCGAAATGAGCGATTCGTCACGCTTCCTCGCGGTGAGAGTAACGGATGGATCCCGAAGTGACTACGGATTCATGTCATCCGGAGGATCAGCCGCGCACCGGGTAGTTGGCCCGGATCACATTGTGCGGGTCGCGGGCGGTCTTGATCGCGCGCAGCCGCCCGAGCGTCTCCGCATCGAAGGCGGCAGCGGCCGATTCGCCCGGAATCAGGAAGGTGTACGGCTTCGCACCCGAGACGTGCGCACCGAGCGCCTCGACGATCTCGCGCCGCTTGGCCGCCACGGCCTCCTTCAGCTGCGGCAGGCCCAGGCCGAGCAGGTACAGCAGGTAGGGCTCGGTGACCGGTCCGCGCGCACCCGCGCCCGGAGCGGTCCGGGCCAGCGCACCGCCGAGATGCCGCACCTGCATATTGATCAGCGGCGCAAGCGGTTCGCCCAGCAGAACTTTCACCGTCGCGTCATCCAGATCGGTCAGCAGCTCGGCCCGCGACATGGACGGGCTCGGCGCGGTCGGCTCGGCGCAGATGTCACCGAGATCGGCCACCGACAGCGCACCGCGCTTATCGGCGATCACCCCGCCGATCCGATCGATGGCGGCGGTCAGCACGCGGCCCTGCTCCGGATCGCCCAGATACGCCACGTCCAGGGCCACCAACTCCGGGGCCTGCGGCGGCTGCAACCGGTGGAACCACACCGACAGCTCGTCGGGGGCCGCCGCGGTCAACTCCCGGAACGTCTCCCACACCTGCCGGGTCTGCACCGCGGGCCACAGCACCCGGCCGCCGTACAGCCCCGGCGCGGGGAACAGTTCGAACTCGATTCCGGTCACCACGGCGAAATCGCCGCCGCCACCGCACAGCGCCCAGAACAGCTCGGCATCGCTGTCGGCGGTCACCCGGCCCGGAAGGCCCTGCGCATCCACGATCTCGAAGGCGCGCACCGCATCCGAGGCCCAGCCGTGCTTGCGCCCGAACCAGCCCTGGCCTCCGCCGAGGGTGTAGCCGGTCACGCCGACCACCGGATTGCTGCCCGCCAGTCCGGTCAGCCCGTGCACCGCGGCCGCGGCCTGCACCCGACCCCAGTTCGCGCCGGAACCGACCCGGGCCAGTCGCGCAGACGCGTCCACCTCGACGGTGTTCAGCGCGCCCGTGCGCAGCAGGATCGCGGTCTCGATCTCGCCGGTCGCGCCGTGCCCGGTCGGCTGGGTCACCACCGGCCGCCCGGCGGTCCGCGCGAACCGCACCACCGCGGCCACATCGGCGGCATCGGCCGCCTCCACCACACAGGCCGGTCGCTGCGCGATGGCGCTGTTCCAGGCCGCGGCCGCCGCCTCGTACCCGGCGTCGCCGGACACCAGCACGCGACCCTGGACAGCATTACGGAGCTCTTCGAAAGCCATTGTCTTCCTCGTTCATCGAAGTGATCGGTACGTCATCGCTCCGGCGGGAAGCCGGAGCGGCGCGGTTCACTCCATTGACGAAGCAGGTCCGGAAAGTGTGACTGCGGCAGGGTGAGCAGCGGAAATCAGCGGGTGGCCGGGCGCAGATTCGCGTTGACCCGCCAATAGAGGTACAGCCCGGCCGGGAACAGCCCGCACAACAGCAGCAGCATGCTGGGCCAGTCCTGTATGAGCACCACATCATTGCCGGGCCCCGCGAACAGCGCGAGATAGAGGTATCCGAGCGTCCACACCGTCAGCGGCGCCACGATGAGGCCGAGATTGTCTGTGACGGTGGCCATTCCGGCCACCAGCAGCACATTCACCACGGCCGCCGCCAAGGCCGTGAGCGGCAGTGGAATGGCCCCGGCGGTGAGGTTCGCCGCCAGCGCCGACGCCTCGGCCATCAGGGGATCGGACTGCGGCACATTCGCCTGCCCGGCATAGATCGGCAGGAACAACACCTCGAGGACGAGGGTGACCAGCGCGTCGATCACCAGCAGTCCGGCGATCACCCCGTTGAACCAACTGCGCCCGCGCTTGGTGACGGCCCCGGAATCGCCCGGACGGGCGCCCACGGCGGCGGTCACGGCACCGGCGGGAAGCCGAGGAGGGTCAGCAGGTGGCTCTGCATATCGACGAATCCGTACAGCACGTGCAGGTACAGGTCGTGCTGCGCCTGGAAGTGCGGGCGCTGGCTCTCGACGAATGCCGCGATGGCATTCTGCAGATCCCAGTTGTACATGCCGGTCAGTGTTTCACGTCGACGGGCCGGGACCCGAGCGTGTCGGGCAATCCGGCGAAGAGATCGTGCTCACGGCCGTCCGGTCCGGCCGGGCCGCGCTCGCCGCGCACCAGGATGTAGTGCTCCTCCGGCAGCACCGGCTGGGCGATGTCATTGGACAGCGCGAACTCGCGGCCCGACGGCGCGACCGTCACCTGGGTGGCATGGGCGCGCAGGGCGGCCCGCTTGGCGGAGAGCGCATCCGAGACGTCCACCGTGGTGGTGACGGATTCGGTGGGCACACTGGCCAATTCGCCGTCGTGCGGCAGCCGCCAGCCGCGCGGCAGCGCGCCCGGCAGCTGATCGACGGTGCGGCGCTTGAGCGCATCGGTGTGCATGGTCAGCACGGCGCGGTCGGTGACGGTCCAGTAGACCTTCGGCACCGCCCAGCCCCAGTCGACCGCCGCGTCCACCGCCGCCATCGTGATCTCGTGCGCGCGAATGTGATCCGGATGCCCGTACCCGCCGCGCGGGTCGTAGCCGACCACCACGCGCGGGCGCAGTTCCAGGATCACCTGGACCAGCGCGTCCACCGCCGCATCCCCGGAGTTCACGAAGGCGCGCGGATTCCGGGCCGACGGCGTGCCCGCCATCCCGGAGTCGCGCCAACGGCCCGCGCCGCCCAGGAACCGCGGCGGCGCCGCGTCCAACGCGGCCAGGGCCCCGGTCAATTCGTGAATCCGGTAGCCGCCGAGCTGATCGGCCCGATCGGCCACCAGATGCGCGTACTCGTCACCGATGACCTCGCCCTCCTCACCGAGGGTGCAGGTCACCACGGTCACCGGAATGCCCAGCCGCCGATAGTGCGCGATGGTGCCGCCGGTGGTGATGGATTCGTCGTCGGGATGCGCGTGCACCAGCAGCAGCCCGCCCGTCGCGGTCGCGGCGCTCACGCCCACTCCTCGCTGCGCTCGTCGTGGGCGTGCGCGGTGCGCGCTGCGCCGTTGGTTCGCTCGCTGCGCTCGCTCACGGCAGCCGCCGCCAGTTCGCGGCATCGGCGTAGATACCGGCCTGGATCGCGCCCTGCAGCGAGGCGCCGTCCACATTCGGCCCGGCGGCGGCGACCTGGGTGTCCTGCACGATGGGCAGCACGGTGGCCAGCTCCCACAGTTTGGGCTCGGCCTCCGCGATCACCTTCGGCACGTCGATACCGCGCAGCGCGGCGTCGATGGCCGGTTGCAGCGTCGGATCGCAGACGCCCGACAGATTCGACGGCGCGGTCTTGGCATCGTCCACGGCGGTCGAATCCCCGTTGCCCCCGGGCGGTTCCACGGGCGGGCAGCCGTAGCGCGAGGCCAGTACGGTGGCCGGATCGTCCCCGGCGCGCTCCCAGCCGACAATGGCGTCGATACCGCTGTCGCTCAGATCCTTGCCGTAGAGCTGTTCGGCTCCGACGCTGCTGACGATGACATCGATTCCGGCGCTGCGCAATTGGTCGGCGGCGGAATTGGCCACCGCCAGCGACGCGTCGTCGCCGTCGACCGCGCCGATGCGCACGGTCAGCGATTTGCCGTTCTTGGCGATCGGGCGCGGTTGCGGCGCGGGCGAGGTCGGGGAATCGCTGACCGGCTGTTCCGGCGCGCGCCCGAATCCGGCCTCGGCCAGCAGCGCGAACGCCTCCTCTTTACTCAGCCGGGCGGGCGCGGTCGGCACATAGCCCGGATCCGAGGGCGCGAGCACCTGCGCACGCACCGGTTCCACCCAGCTGCCGGTCTGCGCGCCCACCGTGGCCAGCAGCACCGGATCGAGCAGCCCGATGACGGCGCGGCGCACCCGCACATCGTCCAGATCGCCACTGCGGCCATTGAGCACCAATTGCATTTCCCGCGATTGCGCCTGGACGGCGGTCCGCACCGACGGGATGGCGGCCAGTTGCGCCTGCAGGGCGACCCCGCCGCGCACCAGCGCCATCTGCGCGTCCCCGACCCGCAGCGATTCGGCCACCTGCGCGGCCGTGCCGCCGCGGCGCATCAGAATCTGATCCGGCACCGCGGGTTTGCCCCAGTACCGGTCATTGCGTTCGAGCAGGATCTCCTCGCGCCCGCGATCGGTCTGCTTGATGCGGAACTGCCCGCCCGAGATGCGGATGGTGTCGACCAGCCCCTGCTCGAATCCGCTGTCCTTCACCAGATGCGAGGGCAGCAGATCGGCGAACAGCTGCCGCCACGCCGGATACTCCGAGGCCATGGTGACGGTCACCGTCTTACCGCCCGCCGAGGAGCTGACATCCGAAATGAGCCGGTACCCAGCGGGATCCACCACACCGGGTTGCGCGATCATCTGCTGCCACAGGTATCGGAAGTCCTCGGCGGCGATGGGCGCGCCATCGGACCAGGACGCCTCGTTCTTGAGCTGATAGGTAATGGTGAACGGCTCCTGCGCCGTGACGTCCGCCGCCACCATGAGCGCCGGATCCAAAACCCAGTCGGTCCCGCCAGGCACCGCGGGACTGGGCACCGGCCGGAAGGGGCTCGGCAGCACCATGGAGGCCACCGCGGCGGTCGCGGGCGAAAGCTGCGACCGCAGATGCGGATTGAACCCGATGCCGATATCGTCCACCGCCACCACCACCGAGCTCTTGCTCGGTTTGGCGGGCGTCGTCTTGGGGCTGTCGGTGCTCTCGATCGGCGGCGGCGGATTCGCGGTGCACCCGGTGGCGACCGCCAAACCCGTCGCCACCACCATCAACACCGCACGCCACGATGCGCGCACCCGAGCTGTGTCCAATTTGCCTCCGCTTCGCTCCGGCGGGTTCGCGGCCCTGAGGTCTCGTTCTTCCCTCCTCCGCTCCTCCGCTTCGCTCCCCCGCTCCGTCAGTCCAGAACGAGACGGCCGCGAACCACAATCGTGGACGTCAGACGGCCGGATCTAGAGCTGCGCAAGCGCGGAACGAACCGGAAATCGATCCTACTGGGAGCGTGCGCCGGAGGGCGCTGTGGCGCAACGGCTCGTGGGCACACTGGCCCACGAGCCGTTGCATTTGGCTACTGCGCGGCTTTGTCGCGGGCCTTGCGGCGGGAGATCTCACGCTGCCGCTCGTTGGCATTGAGGATGACCTTGCGCACACGCACGACCTCGGGGGTGACCTCGACACATTCGTCGCCCGCGCAGAACTCCATGGCGCCTTCGAGATCCAGCTGCAGCGGCTTGGCCAGGGTCTCGAGCACGTCACCGGTGGCGGACCGCATATTGGTCAGCTTCTTCTCGCGGGTGACATTGATGTCGAGATCCTCGGCGCGCGGGTTGATGCCCACGACCATGCCCTCGTAGGTGTCCGCGCCCGGCTCCACGAAGAACTGGCCGCGGTCGGCCAGCTGGATCATGGCGAACGGGGTCACCGATCCGGCGCGGTCGGACACCAGCGAACCGGTGTGGCGGGCGCGGATCTCACCGGCCCACGGGGCGTAACCGTTGAACACGGCATTGGCGATACCGGTGCCGCGGGTCTCGGTGAGGAAGTCGGTGCGGAAGCCGATGAGGCCGCGCGAGGGGACGATGAACTCCATGCGCACCCACCCGGCGGAGTGGTTGCTCATCTGCACCATCTTGCCCTTGCGGGCCGCGAGGAGCTGGGTGACGGCGCCCAGGTACTCGTCCGGGCAGTCGATGGTCAGCTCTTCGAAGGGCTCGTGCACCTTGCCGTCGACCTGCTTGGTGACCACCTGCGGCTTGCCGACGGTCAGCTCGAAGCCCTCGCGGCGCATCTGCTCGACCAGGATGGCGAGCGCGAGCTCACCACGACCCTGCACCTCCCAGGCGTCCGGGCGGCCGATATCGAGCACGCGCAGCGAGACATTGCCGACCAGTTCCTGATCCAGGCGCGACTTCACCATGCGGGCGGTGAGCTTGTGACCCTGCACCCGGCCGACCAGCGGCGAGGTATTGGTGCCGATGGTCACCGAGATGGCGGGCTCGTCGACGGTGATGCGCGGCAGGGCGACCGGGTTCTCCGGATCGGCGAGGGTGTCGCCGATCATGATCTCCGGAATGCCCGCGACGGCGACGATGTCACCGGCCACGGCCTCCTCACCGGGCGAGCGCTCCACGCCGACGGTCTTGAGCAGCTCGGTGATCTTTACGGTCTTGGTGCCCTCGGCGCTCATCCAGGCCACGTTCTGGCCCTTCTTCAGCGTGCCGTTGTGAATGCGCACCAGGCCGATGCGGCCGAGGAACGGCGAGGCGTCGAGGTTGGTGACATGCGCCTGCAGCGGCTTGGTGGCATCGCCCTTGGGGCCGGGGACGTACTTCATGAGGACCTCGAACAGCTCGTCGAGGTTCTCCGCGTCCGGCGCGCTGCCGTTCTCGGGGCGGGTGGTGGAGGCCTTGCCCTCACGGCCGGAGGCGTAGAGCACCGGCAGGTCCAGGGCCAGCTCGGCGGCCTCGGAGGCCTCGTCGTCCAGATCGGAGGCGAGGTCCAGCAGCAGGTCGTGGCTCTCCTCGACGACCTCTTCGATGCGGGCGTCCGGGCGGTCGGTCTTGTTGACCACCAGGATGACCGGCAGCGAGGCCGCCAGGGCCTTGCGCAGCACGAAGCGGGTCTGCGGCAGCGGGCCCTCGGAGGCGTCGACCAGCAGCACGACACCGTCGACCATGGACAGGCCGCGCTCGACCTCACCGCCGAAGTCGGCGTGGCCGGGGGTGTCGATGACATTGATGACTGTCACCGAACCGTCCGCATTGTGGCGGTGCACTGCCGTATTCTTCGCGAGAATGGTGATGCCCTTCTCGCGCTCCAGATCACCGGAGTCCATCACTCGGTCGACGAGTTCGGCACGTTCGGCGAACGCCCCGGACTGACGCAGCATGGCGTCGACCAGTGTTGTCTTGCCGTGGTCGACGTGCGCCACGATGGCGACGTTACGGAACTCGACAGACGACACGATTGATTCCTCCTGGTGCAAAGTGTTGGTGCCGACCCGGGTCATGCTTGAGCAAAATGCGAAACTCCACGGGCATGCGGCGAGCTACACACTACCGTTCGAGGTAACTCACACGTTTAGCGCGTACGAGTTAGGTTAAGCTAACCAACATGGGCAAGGTGAAGGCGAAGGACGTTTCGAGTCTGAAGCCGAAGAAGAAGTGCTGCCGCAAGAAGACGCGGTGCTACAAGTGCCCTGTCGTGATCATGCGCATGAAGAAGCTGGAAGCCTCGGGCTGCTGCTCCAAGAAGGAGCTGAAGAAGGGCCTGAAAGCCGCCCGCGCGGCCTGATCGCGGAGTACACCGGAGGCATGACACCCGCGCTGCTCTCCGACGACGACATCAGCAAGGCCCTGCTCGACCTACCCGATTGGATCCGCACCGGCGACAGCATCGCCCGCACCGTCGAAGCCCCGTCGTTCCTGGCGGGCATCGAACTGGTGCGCCGCGTCGCGGTGGCGGCGGAAGCCGCCGATCATCATCCGGATATCGATATCCGCTGGCGGCGAGTAACTTTCACGCTATCGACGCATTCAGCGGGCGGACTGACCGCCTTGGACATGGCCCTGGCGCACGAGATCGACCGGCTGGCCGTTCAGAGCTGAGTTCCGGCGGCCGGATCGGGCCACCCACACATAGAAGATCAGAACGCCGATCACATCGACCGTGCCGAGCCAGGACAAGAGGCCCGGCCGGGAGATGGTCCAGATGTCCGGCTGCGCGTACAAGAGCACCCACGGCACGCCGACAGCCGTTGTCACCAGCCAGTATCCGGCCAGTAGTCGCGCGCCCGCGGCCTCGCGCAGCGGGCCGTACAGCAGCCACAGCATGACCGGGATGAGCCAGATCCAATGGTGTGACCAGGAGATCGGCGAGGCCATCAAGCCGAACAGCTGCACGATGAGCAGCGTGCCCAGCCGGTCGTCGGCCGCCAGCGCCCGCCAGGCCAGCACCGCGAGCACGGCCGTGATCAGCACCGCCACGATCCACACCGGGCCGGTACCCACATCGTGGCCGAGCAACCGGCTGATCGCGCCGCGCAGCGACTGATTGGTCGCCGAACCCACCGGCCCGATCCGGGTGGCGTCGCCGAGCAACTCCCCGAAGTACTTCCGGGTCTCGTCCGGCGTGATCAGATACATCAGCCCGATGGTTCCGGCGAAGACCATCGCCGACCACACCGCGGTCAGCCACCGCCGCCGCGCCACGAAGTACAGCCCGGTGACGGCCGGGGTCAGCTTCACCCCGGCGGCCGCGCCGACCAGCGCGCCGGAAATCCACCACCGGGTGCTGCGCACGGCGAGCATGGCGATGAGCACCAGGAAAACATTGACCTGGCCGTAGTCCAGGGTCGTTCGCATCGGCTCCAGCCAGGTGCCGACGGCCGTCCACCAGACGGCCACGGTGCGCCACTTCGGTTCGCGCAGCGCTTCTTTCCCGAGCATGAGTTCCAGCGCCAGCCACACCACGCCGAACAGCGCGGCCACCGTCAGCAACAACCAGGCGATGGCCACCACGTCGAACGGCAGGAAGTGCAACGGGTAGAAGACCAGCGCCGCGAAGGGCGGATAGGTGAACGGCAGCGGAAAATCGGGCGTCTTGCTCGCGTCGGTGTAGTCGTAGAGATGTCCGCTACCCAGATTCGCCGACCCGTCCACATAGACGTGCAGATCGACGAAGTTCATGCCATTGGGCAATAACAGCACCCAGGCGAGGCGGGTCAGCGCCGCCAGACCGAGCGCCGCGACGGCCAGTCGGAAGTGTCGATTCACGGCGCGGCACTTTCAGCTCGGACGACATGTGGGCGCGGGCAATCCGGTCCCGGTGAGGACCACGAACAAGAGTAGTCATAAGCCCGAATGTGCAGCGAAACGCGCATCCTAGGCAGTAACATTCGCATCAACGACCACATCTGTAACACGCAAATTGGTCGGTTGTTCGATAGCCTGAGCCGATCAAGGACAGCAAGATCACACCGTGGCTGTACAAGACGGCGGCCCGGTCCCTAGAGTGGCGCGGAGCGATGTCTCCATCGCTGCTAGATGTACCCGAGGTAAGGACGGCTACACCAGTGCTTCGCACCCGAGGATCGCGGTTCGCATTGACCGCAGTGGCCCTGGCGGCCTGCGCCACCGTTGTCGTGCCGACCGCCGCGCATGCGGCGCCTGAAACGCAGGCGACCGTCAGCATTCCGGCAATTCCGGAGGGTGTCCCGGTGGACGCGCTCGCCTCGCTGGTACCCGCCATCATCGGCGCGGCCGCGGGTCCCGCGGATATCGCCTCCCCCGGCCCGCAGCAGGCCATCCTCGATCAGGCGAAGCGGATCCTGGAGTCGGCTCCGCTGCCGCAGTCGATCAAGGACACCCTGAACCGGATCATCAAGTTCCTCGACGGCAGCGGCGGCGGCGGTCCGGACATCCCGCAGGACGGCCCGGTCATCTCGCAGTTCCTGTGGCCGACCATCGGCAAGGGCTGCATCAGCTCCAGCGCCGATTCGGTGGGCACCGCGCTCGCCGTGGCGGGCCCGGCCACCCTGCCCCCGCCCGGACCGGCGGCCGGTCAGACCGGTTTCGTCTTCACCGCGCTGGGCACCAAGCGGCCCACCGAGGTGCAGAACCCGCCCATGACCGTGCAGTGGCTGAACCTGGACACCCGCGCCACCGGCGTCATGAACCTGACCGACGAGGCCAAGATCAACCCGGACGGCCCGGCCACCCTGTCGGCCATCGCCCCCACCGGCTCCGGCCGCGTGGTCGCCCTGGTCTCGGGTTCGCTGACCACCCAGGCCGATGAGTCCGCGCAGCCCATCACCTGCTCGTTCCTGCCGACGGTCGGCTTCTTCACCGTCGCGTAAAAGCGCTCACCTCAAGTTCGGGCCCCCTCGCCACCGCGAGGGGGCCCGAACTTTTGCAATGCCCGGATCGCAACGCCGCACCCGGGAACCGTGTGTGCGATGAGTTCCTGTGGTAGACCGCTAGATATGGCCGCTGTGAAGAACTCCGCCCGGGGACTGCATTCGCGCCGATCGATCCTGTCGATCCGTTCGGAGGGCTCGATCCTCTCGATCGGCTCGGCCTATTTGGTCCTGTCCATCGGCAGCGTGGGCTCGGTGCTGTCGATCGGCTCGGTCGGCTCCTTCGGGTCGATCATCTCGTCGGCCTCGTTCGGCAGCCTCGGCTCCGCCTTCTCCGGTCTGTCGCGCTGGTCCATGTTCTCGTGGATGGGCGACCGCCAGGCCTTCGGCGAGGGCGCCACCGAGCACGAACCCCGGCCGCTGCTGCGCGTCGTCGCCGACGAACCCGATCTCCGGGCCGACCCCACCTGCCACTGCCAGACCTAGGGAACTACCACCACTGCCCGTACTGCGGGGCCAGGACGGAGTTGACGTCCACGCCGATGCCGTCCACCGCGCGCTTGTCGATCTCGAACTGGTGCAGGTGCGCCTGCGGATGCACGTAGCCCTTGGGGGTGCCCCAATTGTGTTGCCAGAAGAAGGAACACAGGCCCACGTCGCGAATGAAGTCGATGGTGGGGGTATTGGCGTAGACGCCGACGCGGTCCCGGCCCAGCACGGTCTCCCAGCCGCGCAGGTACGGGTCGATCTGCGATTCCCATTCCGCCGCAGCGGGATTGTCGTCGATGGAGGCGTAGATGGGCGCGTGGTCCGGGCCGCCCGCCGATTTGTGCAGGAGCAGGCCGCGGGCGGCGTGCTTCAGCCCGGCCTCGTAGCCGCCGCGCCAATCGGCGGTGGGGCCCTTGCCGAACTGGTAGCAGGACACGACGGTGAGCCCGGCCGCGGCGAGGGCTTCGACCTCGCGCGCCAGCAGCGGTTTGCCCGCCATCCATTCCGCGCCCGGTCGCCGGTCGGAGACGTAGCGGATGACGCCCATATGTCCTTCGGCGCTGATGACCTCGGCCGCGGGGACGCCGCCCGCGTAATCGAGGAGGGTGCCCAGCTGTTGCCGCGCCTGCGCGGCGGGGGCCGGGAGGGTCAGTCCCGCCGTCACGCCGGTGGCGAGGGCGGCGGCCCCGGTGAGAAAGGACCGGCGGCTGACATGGTCGATACGCATCGCGGAACTCCTTCGCACACTCGCTGGTCGAACATGCCGACCGGGGGCGAAGAGAGAAATGAAGATCCGCCGACGATCGGTGGAACAAGAAGCGGCGTGCCCGGCGCACCTTCCCCGATGACGACTAACTGATCATCAGTGCGCCGGGAGCCCTGGAGCGTGGCTTCATTTCACCACATTCACATTGGAATCGCCGGGCTCACGGGACCCACACGCATCACATGTCCCACAGGTGCGCAATCGGGCAATTGACATGCGGGCCCGCGCGGGGCTCAGACCCGCGTGCCCTGCAGCCGGGCCGCCACGTCGATGGTGCGGCGCGAGACATCCGAAACCTCGGCCCGCACCACCCGCGCCACCTGGGCGGCGATCTGCTTGCGAATGCCCGCCACCTTGCCCAGCGCGGCCGCGCGCCAGCCCTCGGCGGTGAGTTCCAGATCGATGTCCTCGGCGCGGGGCGCGGCGGCATCGATGACGATGAGCAGCGGATCGGCCGCGCGGGCGGTCAATGCGACCGGTACCTGGACCTCGGCGCGATACCGATTGGACTGCAAGACGTCCACGGTGATGTCGAGGCTCACCGGAATGGTGAGATCGAAGGTCACCAGTTGGGTGCGCGCATCGGTATGCCAACCCCCGGTGGCCTCGGACGGACGCGCGGCGGGCACGGTCGCGGTGGCGGGCCTTGGAGTGTCGGCGGATGCCGGTCCGGGGGCGGTCGCCGCTGCGGGAGCGGTTGCCGGTGCGGCGGGCCGGATCTCGGCGATACGCGGTGCCGCGGGGGGCTGTGCCGTCACCGGCTCGGCCGCCGCTGACCCCTCGGACGCCCCGGTGGCCCGGCCGGATTCGGCGACCCGCGGTAGTCGCACGGTGCCCTTCACCGAGACCTGCGCCTTATTGCCCGGACCGCCGCGCATCGGGCCGACCTCGATGGGCTTGCCCGCCATGGACTCGACGACTTCTTGCACCCGTTCGGCGGTCACAATGCGCTCGAAGAAGCGATGGCCGAATTCGTCGTAGCCGATCCATTCGTGGGTCGGCCGACCGCGATACGGCGATTTGCTGCCGTTCAGGATGGCTTCCACATCGAAGGTGCGGCCGCGCTGGGCGTCGGGATCCTCGAGAATCGCATTGATGCGGTTGGCGACTTCGTTCTGCACCAGCTTGGCAATGGGGTCGACCAGCAGCTCGAAGGCGGTGCCGATGGCCGCCGCCCGCATGACGAAACTGACGTCCCGACCGGTGACCGGTGGAATATCGATGACCACGAGCAGCGGATCCGCGGCGCGCGCATGCATCTGGAGATCGATTTCCACGACCGCTTCCAGCCGTAGTCGCTGCCCGCCCAAAGTGACGTCGACCCGGAGTTTCACCGGCAACCCGACATCGAAGTGCACATGCGGGCCGCGTCGAATGACGGTGGGCTTGCCGACACTGCCCTTGGCGACGAATCGCGCCAATCCGGCCGGGCCGATGGAGAAGGGACCAATGGTCATTCCGCGTCCGTCCATACCGGACACCGCCGCCTCGATCCGGGATTCCGTTACCGCCGCCGCCACGAAACGTTCGCCGAATTCGGCGTAATCGATCCAAGTCGGTTCCGGGGACGGTGTCATCCAGCTGCGTTCGTCGGGCGGAGACCCCTGTCCTGCCGATGAGGGGGCAGCAGGACAGGGATCGATCGGCGATGCTGCCGGGCACCGCCGCCACCATCGTAGGCGGAAGTTCCGCCGAGTCCTACCCTCCGGTTCCGGTGTTTCCAGAATGTGGAACCTGCGAGGTATCTACATTCCAGAGTCCGGGTCCAATACCAGTGGAGGTCTAACCGGCATACCTGCCGTAGCCGACCAGGCCCGAAACGGCGTCGGGCCGGTACTCGTGGATGGTGATTTTCCCGAATTCATTGCCGCCCACGGAAATGATCGTTCCCGCCTGCGCGCCGATCACGATATTCGTGTGCTGATTGAAGGGGCTGGCGTCGGTGTACATCACCACATCGCCGACCTTGGGCTGATAACCCGAGTTCCAGGCCTCGAATCGGCCCGCGCCGCGGTAGTACTCCTCCAGCGTGTACACGCCCGGAATGCGCCAGGATCCGGAATTCGGATTAGCCAGGGATCGGCCCGCCTCGCGCATCACCCAGCTCACGAAGTAGGCGCACCACGGCTCGTCCACACCCTCGGAATACTTCGTTCCCGGCTGCTGCGCCCGGAATTCCTGCTGCAGCACATCCACGATCCGCGACTGGGTGCCGTCCAGTCCGGTCCGGTCGACCGCTGGGAAATCGCGCAACCGCTCCCCCGCGAGCGCTGGCCAGTCGCGATCGGACCACCAGCGCACGCCGACGATTCCGGCGGTCGCGATCAGGGCGATGCCCAGCGCCACCGCGATCCAGCCGAAGGCTCTGCCGCGCCGCGTCTCCCGCTCGATGATCATGCGCCCCTCCCGAGTGCGGCCGCCCGTCGGCCGCGTCTTGATCTTCATATCCGTGCCGCGGCGAAACGCAACCGGTGCGCCGAAACTACAGGGCGGGGTGCGGGCGGGGATTCGCCAGGACTCGCCGCTGTGCGGCCTGCTCCGACAGCGCGGCCAGATCGGCGCGCAGCCGCTGTTGCAGCCGGTCTCCGGCGGCGCGGTGGACGGCGGCGCGGTGGACGGCGGCGCGATCCGGATGGCCGAGCGCGTCGGCGAGGTTCGCGAGGACGTGGTCCATGGGGCCCAGCACGGTGGCTCCGGTTTCCAGACCGCCCACCGATCCGGCGTAGGGCAGCAAGCGGTCGTAGATCTCCCGCGCCGCGGACAGATCGCCCAGCGCGAGGCAGACGCGGGCGCGGGTCGCGGTGAAACTGGACCAGAATTGCCGCGCCATGGGCGGATTGGCCGCGAGCACGCGGCGGGCGGCCTCCTCGCGCCCGGCGTGCACCAGTGCGAGAGCGTGGCCGTAGGCGAACAATTCGGGCTTGATGGCCGCGCGTCGGCCGAGGTCGTCCGCCAGGCCGGACAGATCGTTGGTCAGCCATCCGATGGAGATGGCGATGCCGATGTGCAGCGCATTGGGGTCGCGGGTGTACTCGCCCGCGCCCTCCTCGGAATGCGCCACGATCTCCTCCGCCGCCGAGCTGCCGTCCTCCAGCATGCGCAGGGTCTCCTCCACATTGCCGCGCAATAGTTCCAGCACCATGTCGAAGGGCGTGATGGCGTCGAGCAGGTGCCGCAACTGGCCGTCGGTGGAGTAGGCGGCCGCACTGCGCGCATGCGCGTCCGCCGCAACCAGATCCGCGTCGGCTAGATCGGCGCGGAAGAGCAGATAGTGCGCCAGCGCCCGGAATTCGGTGAGCTTGGCCTCCGTGGAAATCCGGAGCAGCTGCGCGGCATGGCTTTTCACATCGCGGGCGCGCAGGAATCCGCCCGCCGCGAAGGCGGCGAACGCCTGCGCGTTCACGACCGTGCACACCAGATCCGGATCATCGAGTTCCGCGGCGAGCGCGAAAGCCGCATCCGCCAGCTCCCGTGCCGCGTCCGAATCGTCGAGCGCCCAGTCGAATACGGTGGTGACCTGCGCCAGAATCCGCACCCGCACCGGCAGCTCCGGATCCGCCAGCGCGATCCGCAAGGGCTCCCGAATCCGCGGATCCGGCGTATGCCAATCGTGCACCGACCAGATCAGCGGCGTGGGCCAGCAGGTCACCGCCCGCGCCAGCAACTCCGTCCCGCCGAGCGCTTCCGCCAATGCGATGGACTGCTCCCGCACCGCCCGCGCCGCCATATGCTGCCCGTCGTAGGCCAGCGCCGTGACGAGCTCACACCGCGCCTCCAGCAGCGCCTCCCGATCACCCTGCCCCGCACCGTCTTCCGCATGCCCCGCCAATTCGTGCAACGTCAGCACCGACCGCCACCGTCGCACCGCATCCGCCCGCATCCGCCGCTCCACACACCGCCGAGCCGCAGCCCGCACGAACCCCAGCGCCTCCACCGCGGTCTCCGGACTGGCCCCCAATGCCGCATGATGCGCCAGCGCGTCGACATCCCGCCCCCGCTCCACCCCACGCCCCGAGAACTCCTCGCGCGCATCGCTGGCAGCGGGAGCCAGCGGGTCGTTTGCCGAGAAGGCGAGGGCTGCGGCGCTGACGGAGGGGGTGGGGGGTTCGTCGCGTCGGGGTAAGCCGAGGGCGGCGCTGTTGGCGGAGAGGGCCAGGGCCGCGCCGCTGGCGGAGCGGCCGGGGGTCGGCGGCGGGGTCTTGCCGTCGGTGGGGTTGTGGTCGCGGAGGAGTTCGAAGGCGGCCCAGTGCATTCGGGAGCGGCGGAGGACGGGGATGCCGTAGTAGACGGTCTCGCGAATGAGGGCGTGGTCGAAGGCCAGGCGGCCGGTGCGGTCGGTGCGGAGCAGGCGGGCGGCCTCGGCGGTGGCGAGCAGATCGATGACGGTGTCGGTGGGGTGGGTGGTCGCGGCGGCGAGGGTGGTGATGTCGCAGTCCTCGCCCCAGATGGACATGTGCTGGAGGAGTTCGGCCACATCGGCGGGTAGTTGGTCGATGCGGTGGCCGAGCAGGTCGCGGACGGTGTCGGGGAGGCCGACGGTGGTGCCCCGGGTGGCGACGAGTTTGGCGAGTTCGCGGACGAACAACGGGTTGCCGCCGGTGCGGCGGCGGAGCAGGGCGACGGTGCGATCGTCGAGCAGGGTGAGACCGGCGGCGGCCGCGGCGTGCCGGGTTCCGGCGAGATCGAGGCCGTCGAGTTCGATGCGGTCGGCGGTGAACAGGGCCAGGGCCGCGGCCGTATCCCGCACGCCCGGACCGGCTTCGGTGCCGCGCAGGGTGGCGATGATGAGGATGGGGCGGTCCCGCAGCCAGTTCACGACCTGGCGCAGCACCTGCAGGGTGGCGGTGTCCGCACCGTGCACGTCCTCGAGGACGATGGCGAAGGGGGCCGCGGCCGCGCGTTCGCGGCAGGCGCGGACCACGCGGCGGGCGAGGGTGAAAGCGTCTGCGGCCGTATAGGTTTCCGGAGCGGCGTCATCGAGACCGGTGAGGACCTCGGCCCAGGCCCAGGCGGGCGGCGCGCCCTCCACCTCGGGACAGCGCCCGAACACCGTGGACCACGATCGTTCCGCCAGCTGCGCGGTAATGGCCGCGGCCAGTGTGGTTTTCCCGGCTCCGGCCTCACCGGACACCCACACCAGGCGCACATGTCCGGCGGCCGCGATATCGGCCGCCGCCAGGATGGCATCGCGCTGTTCGACATATCCGCTGTCCGGCAGTTCGTCCGGGACGGCCACGGGTTCGGGGGTGCGCACCACCAGCGGCGTGGTCGGCGGATCGCTGTCCACCGAGTGCGTCAGGATGGCGGTTTCCAGATCCCGCAGTCCCGGACCGGGATCCACCCCGAACTCCAGGGTGAGGAATTCCCGGCTGTGCCGCACCGTGGCGAGCGCGTCCAGGGATTGCCCCAGCCGGTACTGGGCCAGCGCCAGCAGCCGCGCGCATTCCTCCCGCCCCGGATGCTCCTCCAGAATGGGCCGCAGGGCCAGCACCACCTCGGCGGGCCGGTTCATCTCCAGCGCGGCCTGCGCCCGGAGTTCGGCGGCGGTGAGCCGCAGCGCCGCGAGCCGGGCGGTTTCCTGTGCCGCCCACGGCATTCCGGCGAAGGATTCGAAGGCCGTCCCGTGCCAGCAGGCCAGCGCCTCGTCCAGCACCCGGCACTGTTCCAGCGGATCGGGCCGCCCGGCCGGATCCCGCATGGCCGATTCGTGCCCGTGCAGCAGCTGCTCGAAATGCCACGAATCCACCTGTGCGGGTTCCAGGTTGAGCGCGTACCCGTGCGATTCGGAGACGATGACGCGCGAGCGCCCCCGCCGCGGCCGGTCGGGTTCGAACACCCGGCGCAGATTGTGAATGTAGACCTGGAGGGCGGCAACGGCTTTGGTCGGCGGATCGCCGTTCCACAGATCGTCGATGAGCCGATCGGTGGGCACCACCCGCCCGCCCGCGGCGACCAATCGTCCCAGTACGGCGCATTGCATGGGTGCGCCCGGCGGCACCCGTTGACCGTCGATGCTGATGTGCAGTGGGCCGAGCACCCCGATTCGCGTCACCGCCATCGCACCGAACAACCCCGTACCCATATCGGACCAGACCAAACTTTGAGCTTCAATATGGCAGAAATTCTGCGGCAGTACCCAGTCTTGTGACCGGGCTTAACCCGATACGAAGTGAACACGAAGAGTTGTGCCGCACACTGCCAAGAATGTTCGCCCCCTCCGGAGTGCCCGCGGCCGATCTCGCGGTATTGCACAGCTTTCCGCATCCGGCCTGTCTGCACGACGGCGCGTTCGACGTGATCGAGGCCAATGCCGCATTCCGCGATCTGTTTCCCGGCACCGCGTCGGGGATGAATCTGCTGACCGCGCACATGCTCGAGCCGATGGCCCGCTATGTGCTGCGGGACTGGGAGGCCGAAGCGCAGCTCATGGTCACGGCCTTCCGGCGCTTCGCTCCGGAATCGGTGCCCGCCAGCCGGATCGAGGAGGTGCTGAACCTGTGCCAGCGCGCCCCGGAGTGGGATCAGCTGTGGCACAAGGCCGATACCGCCGAGATTCCGCAGCAGCGCACGGCGGTCGTGGTGTCACCGCAGACGCATACCGAGAGCAAGCTGCACGTGCAGACTTTCCGCTTCGCGTATCCGAATCGGCCCTGGTCGCTGATGACCCTGGTGCCTTTCGACTGATCGCGCTCACGCCTCGGCGGCGGGCACCTCGAACCAGCCGTCCTCGGGTTCGGCATAGCCGTGATACATGAGTGGTATGTGCCGGTCCACGCCGAAGTGCCGGTAGACGGCGAGCATGGCCTCGCGCACGGCCCGATCGTGGAAGTCGTCTATGCGACGCGCGCCGAGCACGTGCTCGGGCAGCAGTTCGAGCCGGGTGAGCTCCTCCGGATCGGCGATGTCCAAGCCCATCGGGGCCGGATCGGCGATGAAGTGATCGTGCAGGACGGCGCGCACCCGGCGCGGATCGGGCAGGCCGGGGCGGAAGGCCCGGAATCGGGTGCGGATGGCGGGCGAGGTGTGCACTTGCAACCAGTCGACCAGGACGGGATTCGGGCGGGGCACGGAGCGGCCGGTGAGCGGCGTCTGCTCCAGCAGATGCAGCATGCAGCCGCCGGGAACGCGGGGTTCGGGGACGAGGAAAAGGCTGAGGGCGGGGGATCCGGACGCTGCATCCGAGAGGTAGACCTTGGTGCTCATGGGATCGGGCATGCGCGCCTTCTCCTTCGAGAATGAGGGGCCGCTGGTGCGGCCCCGCGCCCGGTTGCTGACTTCTGATCCGAGGGAATGCCGGTCGCCGAGTCACCCGACTCGGACAAATCTCCTCGACGTCCGACCTGTTCGACATCGGGAATTATAGTCCCCGAACATGAATCGAACCCATGGGATTCGACCGGATCGACGCGCGCGGCAACCGCTCGGCACACCACCGGGCAACCGCCCGGCACCCGCCCGCTAGGCGTCGATCAGCGGTCCGGCGCCCATGGCGTCGACCAGCCGCGTGCGCGTGGTGAGCTGCCCCGCGATGGTCGCCCGCACGGCGGGCCACTCCTCGTCCAGGATCGAGTAGAAGGCCGTACAGCGCACATCGCCGTCCAGGCCGCGCGAGTGGGCCCGCCGCACCCCGTCGCTGGTGGCGCCGAGACGCTCGATTGCCATGCGGGAGCGTAGGTTCCGCACATCGGCCCGCATGGCGATGCGCCGCACCCGCCAGCTGTCGAAGGCGTGCTGCAGCATGAGCAGTTTGGACTCCAGGTTGATCCCGACGCCGCGCGCCTGCGGCGACAGCCAGGTATTGCCGATCTCGGCGGCATCCGGCACGGCCAGTAGCGGATCCCCAGGTGGGAGCCCGTGTACCAGCGGCCACACCACGGGTCCCTGCCAGTAGTCGAACCGCGTGAACCGCGTCGATCCGAGCACCCGTCCGCTGGCCATCGCGATGATCGCGAAGGCCAGGGAGGTACCCGCCGCATGCCCCGCCAGCGCCTGCGCCACATAGTCCAGCGCCTCGTCCACCCCGTGCGGTACGGGCGTGAACGCATAATCGTCCCGATTCCCCTCGGCAGCCGCCGCGAGCCCCGAAGCATGCTGCGGCACAAGGGGTTCCAGCCGCACCAGGCGGCCGGTCAGAGTAATGGGTACGGGCACGTTCCCTCGAACTTTCACGAAACGGTCGAGGCCCGCGTCAGGCAGCGCCGCCCCGGTCACCCACTCCGGAATCGACGAAACCAGCCCTGGCACGCCAGTAGCAGCATCCGATAGTGGGATGAACGATAGCGGAACACCAGCGCACAGCAATGCAGGCTGCGCGCAAATTTCCCGCGCCACCGCCGCGTGTCGCGGCACACCCGAAAACATGCCGCCGACGTGGGCACCTGCTCGAGCCGTGAGTGCTCGGCACCGAGCCGCTCGACCCCATCGCGCGCATCATCGGCGCGCAGATGTTCGGGGGCGACAACGAGGGACGCCACCACTGTGGGCCGCCGGTCCCGGGGGGACGAGTCTGCTGGGGCTATCAGTCCGGAGGGCTCCGGTCGGCGCGGCGTTGCTCGGCGCGGTGGGTCAGCGTTTCGATGATGCGGTGCCATGCCGGTGAGGTGTCGGAGATGTGGGCGGAGACCAGTTTTCGGGGGGCGGGGGGGTTGTCGCGTTCGTGGGCGATTTCCCAGGCGTCCAGGTCGTCGATGAGGCGGTCCAGGCGGGGGTCGGCCGGATCCCAGTCGACCGATCGATCGCAGGCGAGCATCAGGCGGGCGGTCTCCGGGTCATCCAGTTCGGCGTTTTTCTCCAGGATTCGGCGGGGTATGGAGTTGGGTTCCAAGGCGCGCAACAGGATCCATGAATCGCGCTCGAGGCGGATGCGTTGTTCGCTGATGCCGAGGCCGCGCATGCGGTCCAGGACGGCGACCACGGCGGGTGGCAGGACGAGGCGTTCGCCACCGGCCAATTCGGCTATCCGGGTGCGGTATTCGGCTAGCTGGTCGATCTTGCGCTGTAGTTCCGCGTCGATATCGGTGAGCGCCGCGGCGAATTCGGCCGGGTGCGCGTGCAGTAGCGCGTCGATGCGGGACAGCGGGACACCGGCGTCGGCGAGCGTTCTGATCCGGATGAGATCCACCGCCGCCTGGGCGCTGTAGCGGCGATAGCCGGAGGCATCGCGTTCGGGCTCGGGCAGCAGGCCGACCTGGTGGTAGTGGCGGACGGCGCGCACGGTCACCCCGGCGGTCGCCGCCAGCTGCCCGATCGTGAGCACTGTCCTCCTCGGATCGTCGTCGAACGTGATCGCCCCGAGTCTAGGGGCGGGCCACACGGTCGAGGACGTCGCGGATCGCCCGGACCACGGCATCGGGGCGGTCGAAGCAGAGCCGGTGGTGGAAGGTATCGGTGAGAATGCGCTGTTCCCCGTGCGAGACCGCGCGCGCCACGGCCGCGTCCATGCGCCGCCGGGCCTCGTGCACGGCCCGCAGCGTCTCGGCCGGTTGGGACGGATCCGCGCCCAGCGCGCTGAGCGCGATGAGCGGAACATCGGGCAGGTCGGGTCCGGCCTTCAGTTCGGCGGCCAGCCCGGTCAGGGTGCTGCGCTCCGCTATGCCGAAGCGGATCCATTCCGCAGTCGTCTTGGCCTCGAGCAGCGTCCGTCGGATGTGCTCCGGATAGTCCGCGAGCAACTCGGCGTGCACGGCGTGCAGGACCGGGCCCAGCTCTTCGAGCTGCTCCAGCCGCGGCGGCATCTGCTCGGCCGCGGCCAATCGCAGTGCGGGGGGGCATGAACTCGTCCCAATCGCGGTGCAGGCCGTCCAACCAGACCAGTCCGGCCACCTCGCGCAGATACAGCTGCGCGAACCGGTGCGCGTAGAGGCCGCCAAGGGAGTGCGGCGCGAGCACATACGGGGCGGGGATGTGCTGCGCCCGCAGCAGCTCACGCAGTTCCGTGGCGACCGCGGCCGCCGTGCGCGGCAGTTCGACGGTATCGCTGAACCCCGTACCACCCCGGTCGTACACGACGGCGGTGGTGAACTGCGAAACCTGTTGCTGGACAGCGAAATAGTCCAGCCCGACCGCACTCGCCCCCGGCAGGAACACCACCGCCGGTCCCACGCCGCCCGACCGATGCACGAAGATACGCCGCCCGTCGACCTCCTGGAACCCGCCGATCGGCGGTGCGAGCCGATCCGCGGACATGCTGTTGTTCGTCATGCGACAAGCCTGCAACCCTGACGCTGCGTCAAGGTCAACCCCTTTCACCCGAACATTCGCCGCCGCTCGCTCATTTCCCGATCAACCCGCAGGTCACAGCCTTTGCCCACATGCGCCCCGATTCGTAGGCTCGCAGCTGCCCCGAACTGAACCAGGAGTGCAGATGCCGTCGAGGACCCCCGGCCAGCATGGACCGACACACGGCGTGGTCATCGCACTGGCCGCAGCGACATTCACCGTCGCGCTCACCGGCTGCAGCCCCACCCCGACCGCCGTCCCCGCGCCGCCGCCCACACCATCCACGACGACGGCGATGGCGACGACGACTCCTGCCCCGTCGTTCGCGCCGAATCCCGGCCCTACTCTCCCGCCGCCGAAGATCGAGACAACCTATATCGAGATTCTCCCCGGGGTCACTATTCCGGTCCCGCGGATCGCGCCCACGCCGAGCGAAACGCCCCGCTTCGAGCATTCGAACCTGTAGGCCCGCCAACCCGGTCGGCATGATGGTGGGATGGCAAAGCTGGTGAGTGCATGCGCACACTGCTGATATTGATCGTCCTACTGGGGATTGCGCTGGTTGTCGGCGACCGTGTCGCGGTCACGTTCACGCAGAACGAGATCGCCCGCAAGATCGCCGCGGAATACGCGCTCCCGCACGATCCGAGCGTCACCATAGGCGGTTTCCCATTTCTGACCCAGGCCGTCGCTGGCGAATATCCGACCGTCGATATTCGCGTCGGGGAGTGGACCGAGCAGAACATCTCCGTCCGCGACCTCGACGTCACTCTCACCGACGTCTCGGCCCCGCTGAGCGATGTGCTGGCCGCCCGCACCTCGAATCTGGTGGCGGCCACCGCAACCGCCACGGCCCTGGTTCCGTACGACACCGTGAAGGGTTACGCCCCACCCGAAGTGGAGTCGATCTCCAACAGCCCGGACGGCCTCAGTGTCACCGGAACCTTTCCGGTGCAGGGCATCTCGGTCCCGCCGATACCGGCATCGAGGTCACTCCGGTCTCGGTCCGAACCGCAGGAGGCGGCCTCACAATCCCCTTGGCCTTCCTCCGCGAAACCCTCACCTTCACCATCCCGCTCCAGCAGCTCCCCCTCGGCGCGCGCCTGACATCCATCACCCCCGCGGCCGACGGCCTGATCGTCACCGCGGTCGCCCACGAAGTCCGCTTCTCCAACCTGCCGTGACCAGCCGCCGATTCACTCGGCGGCAGCACGGAACAGTCCCGGATATCGTGGATTCATCGGTGTCGCACATCACAATTCGGGAGGCGCGTCGTGCGCAAGATCCTGTCCTTCTCCGTTTTCGGAATCCCCGTAGTCGGCTTCGTCGCAGGCGGCTTCCTACTGCTGGTCACCATGTTCATGTGGTTCGCCGCCGTCTTCCGTGACACCTGGCAGCCCCTGATGGGCGTGACCGAAGCCGACGTGGACGGCGAAAGCCTCGGCCTGTGGTACCCCGCCGGAATCCTGCTCACAGTCATCCAAGCAATCGGCGTAGCCGTCCTACTCCGCTGGCGCGGATGGCCAACCCCCCTGCGCGCCACCACCACAGTCGCCGCAGCCGCCACCCTCCTCGGCGCCACCGTCTACTCCTACGACCTCGTAATCCTCCCCGCCCACAGCTGGACCCTCTTCCTCATCAACGCCTCCGGCCTGGTCGTCGCCTGGACCCTCTGCGCCCTGACAATCACCCTGCTCCGCATCGAACCCCGCGCCACCCAACCCTGAACCCGATCACGAGCCGCCATATCTCGCCTCCATCTCGGCAGCGAGCTCCGGCTCCTCGGCCTCCATCTTCTGAACATAGGCAACCGCGTCACCCACGGTTCTCAGGCTCGCAAGGTCCTCGTCCGGCACCTTCACGCTGTACTTGTCCTCCAACTGCACAGCGATCTCCACCAGCGACAAGGAGTCGATCTCCAGATCGTCGGCAAAAGACTTCTCCGGCACCACCTCCGCGGCATCGATCCCCGTAACCTCCTCGATGATCTCCGCAACCGGCGACGATCTCTTCTTGCGTGGTAGCCACGAAACACTCTCCTCTGTCGGTGTCGGACGTCAGTGCCAGTACGCTAAGAGTTCCAGTGGGGTGGAGGTTCAAGAGTTTGTGACAGAGGACACGAATCCCGTTGCACTGCTGAGCATCGGAGAATTGGCCCGCCACACCGGACTTGCGGTGCGCACGATCCGGTTCTACTGCGACGAAGGCATTCTGGAAGCCCAGCGCAGCCCGGGCGGGCATCGACTGTTCGACGCCGACACCGCTACCGAACGACTCCTGGTGGTCCGGCGATTGCGCACGCTCGGCCTCGGACTGGAATCGATCACCGCAGTGCTGCAGGAAAAGTGGTCGATAACCGAGGCCATTGCCGCCGAAAGTGCCCGGCTCGATATCGAATTCCGATCGTTGGCATGGCGGCGGGCATCACTGCGCGCCCTCGAGACGGCCGCCCCCGCTCAGCGGGCCGAGCGACTCGCTCTGCTGGCAGCCGCACAGGACGCCGATGCCGTGCACGATTACCTCGCACGGTTCTGGCGGCGCATTCTCGCGCCGATACCGCGCGGCGACAGCGATATGTGGGTCGGCTGGAATGTCCCCGAGCCACCCGCCGATCCATCCGTCGACGAGGTGGTCGCCTATGCCGAGTTGGTCGCGCTGGTGAACGACCCCGGTCTGAGCAGCACTGTGCGGCAGCAATGCTGGCGTTGTCGACCGGATCTGATCCGGGACCCTCGAGAGCTGTACGCCGCTATGGGCAACGTCATGACCTACGTCGTGCCGCTCGTATCGGAAGGTGTGAGCCCACGCCCCGGAAGCGAACTCGACCGTTTCGTCGAAGCCCACGCGCACGCACGAGGACAACGCGATTCCCCGCGCTTCCGCAGGCAGTTGCTGACTAATGCAACCGATTCCGACCGCCGAATCCACCGCTATTGGACCTTGACCGAACGCTTCTTCGGCCCGCGCGTCACCATCGGCCGAGCCCACGACTGGCTGTACAACGCCCTGATCCACTCCACCAGCCCCCACTGATGCACGGGCAGTCAACTAGTTGATGGATGGAAACCTGTTGGCGTAGGGTGACGTTTGTGAGCGATGCACCGACGGCACAGGACCTGCTGGATATCACTTCGTCCGCCACGCTGCGCGCGCGGCGCGCGGCGTTCATGCCCGGCTGGGTGCCACCGGCGGCGGGAGTCTTGGGCGGTGGCGCGGTGGCCTTGGTCGGGTTGGGCAACGCCGACGACGGCAGCGGGTTCTTGTGCAGCGGGTACGGAGTGTTCGCCATATTTCTGGTCATGATGGCTTGGGTGTGGCGCACGCAAAGGAGTCGAGGCGTCATCCCGCGATCACCGGCGGACGAACCCACGCGACGATGGCAGCGATTCCTGCTCTACGTACTGCCACCGCTGGCCGCCTGTATGTTGATCGACTTCGCGCACGGGTGGCTGAACATCCTGTTCGGCGTAATCGTCGGTGGCATACCGTGGTTCGGTTTCGCACGTCAGCGAGCCCGCGCATGCCCGAACTGAGCGAGCTGCTCGGCTCCCTGCCACGCCTGAAACTGGTTGCGTTCCTGGAAGGTTGCCGCGAAGCCGAATTCGGAACGATCACCCGACTGTGCGATCTGAACAAGTCCACACTGTCGAAAGCCATGACCGTTCTCGAGGACGGCGGGTATCTCACGATCCGCAAGGGCTATGCCGGGAGAAGGCCGAAAACCTGGCTCGCACTGACCGATAGCGGTCGCGTCGCCTACCACGAGCACCTGAGCGCACTCGCCGCGCTCACGCGAGCTGCGCGAGAGAGCTCGAATCAGGGAATCTGAGTTCCCATCCACAAACGACAGCGCCCCACCCGAATCTCCGGGTGGGGCGCTCGGTCATCGCCGCGAATCACGCACGCTGCCTGACTATTCGACGCCGCGACTGGTGAAGTCGAAGGAGTCTCCGTCGATGCCCCAGGAGATGACTCGGTCGGGGCGGATTCGGATGACCGTGCGTTCCTGGTGCGGGAACGGCGGCTGCTCGTCATCGAGCGCTTCGGCCGTGCCGCGTATCTCGATACCGCGAATCACGTACGGCTCCAGTGAGACCTGCTGGTCGATGACGAACGACACGCGGCTGCCCGCTTCGACATTGCGGTATTTGCGGCTGGTACGCATCCGCATGCCCCCGATGTCGATCGTGCCGTCGGCGTTCACCCGGTAGCTGGTCGGATTGTTCTGCACAACACCGTCGGGCGACACCGTGGCCAATCGGCCGATTCCGGCCTCGGCGAGGAACTGCTGTTCATTGATGGTGAAGGTCATGTCGTTTACTCCTCGGTGAATTCGAAAATCAGAACAGGATGAGCGCGGCGCACAATCCGGCGATGGCGATGAACTGCAGGGTGATCCGGTACTTCAGAATGCTGTCCCACTTGTCCTGCAGCGCACGGGCATTGGGCGGAATGATGCCGCTCCGCGCGGCAGCCGTCTGCTGCGTATTGATCGGCTTGGCAATGCGAACATAGAAGGCGAGCCAGGCCACCAGCGCCGTCACCGCGATCCCCGCCGCGACAGCGGCCCCAACCTGCCCGGCCCCCAACGCAATCAGCAGCGTGAGCACCGCGACGACCACACCGCTCACACCGACGATCGGCATACGCCTGTCCCCGTAGTAGTGCCCCCACCCCGCACTCATGGTCACGGCCGCGTCGTCGAGCTTGCGGTAGACCGACCGTGTGATCACGGCGCAGGAGACGTCGGTGCCGTAGACCACGGCATTGGCGAGAACGGCAGTGGCGGCAATGATCTGTCCGGCGACAACGAGCATTTCGGTTTCCCTCTTCTTGAAATCTAGCATAGCTAGACGATGGAGCAACGGTAACATAACACCGCTAGCTTGTCTAGCGTTGCTAGATTTCAGAACACCGGGCGCCAGACGAGGAGCAGAGTCCGATCAGGCTCGGCGTGAGATGACCATGATGTATTCGCAGGGATCGTTCGTTCGGTTGGCGAAGCCGTGGTCCGCGTCGGCTTGGAGGAACGCAGAGTCGCCCGGGTTCAGGGTTTCGATGATTCCGCCGATTGCGACGGTGAGGGTGCCGTCGAGTACTACGAGTTGTTTCTCCGTGCCCGGCGGGTATGCGGGGAGCAGGCCCGTCGAGACTTGGGCGGGGAGGTAGTGGACGACCATTTCGGGTCCTCCCGCGCCGGGGGCGGCCGAGACCATGTGGCGCTCGAAACCGGTTTCCGGGTCACGGAAAACGGGGGGGTCGTTCTTGCGCATGACGACGGCCACACCGGATGCGGGCCCGCCCGGCCCACCGATCAGGTCCGAGAGGGACGCGTCGAGGGCGTGGGCGATTCTGGATGCGACGCCGATCGTCGGGCTCTTCTCACCGCGTTCGACCTTGGACAGCATCGCCCGGCTGACCGACGAGCGGGTGGACAGCTGCTCCAACGTCAGCCCCGCCTGCTCACGGCGGCGCCGCACATTGACGCCGAACGCACCGGCCAGGTCGTCGCCGTGTTGTTCGGTCGCGCTCTCGTCTTGCTCGACCACCGTGCTCCTCGATCGATGGGTATTTCGCCGCTCGCAGTGTACTTTTCTCCTAAAGAAGATACGGTCTTCTATCGGGGACGCGCGATGTGCGTCCGACACGATGGAGGTTCCATGCGTTTGATCTCGAGCGGCCGACACCACGCCGTGTTCGAATTCGGTGAGCTGCAAGTGATCTCGTTGCGAGACGGGTACATCGACATGCCGCCGACACGGCTTCGCGACGAGGAAGGGTGCCCGTTCGACGAGTTACCGGCGGTCGTGCCGCTGGTCGGTGACAACCTGCGGCTGTCGGTCAATGCCTTCCACGTCACCGACGGCACGCGTTCGGTTCTCATCGATACCGGCGCGTCCGACAATTGGCATGACCCCACCATGGGATTGATCTACGACGCGCTCGACGAAGCGGGAATCGATCGCGCGAGTATCACCAATGTGGCCATCACCCACAACCACGAGGACCACGTGAGCGGCTTGATCGCACCGAACGGTTCAGAGGCGTTCACCGAACTCGAGCGGGTGTGGATCGGCGCGGGCGACACCGCAGTGTTCACCGGGCGACTCGAGCCGATCCGCGACCGGGTCGTACCCGTATCGGAGCAGGTCGCGATCAACGACTGGACCACCGCGATCCCGACACCCGGCCACACACCCGGTCACACCGTCTACGACATCAGAAGCGGTAACGGCCACCTTCTCGTCTGGGGCGACACCGTGCACGTTCCCACGCTCCAATTCGATCAGCCGAACGTGTCCTGGGAGTTCGACGGCAATCAATCCCAGGCCCGCGCCGCGCGAGCGGCCCTCCTCGAACAACTGACCCGACCGCACCACTTCGTAGCCGGGGCCCACCTCGATTCGCCCGGCATCGCCCGCGTAACCCCCTCCGGCAACGGTTATGCGCTGCAATACCTCTCACTACCGATCGGCTGATCCAGCAGATTTCACCTCACCAGGGCACGGTTCCGGCATCGTCGAAGAATCCGCCGGTCGGTCCGTCGGCGGGCAGGGTCGCGAGGTGAATCGCGATCGCCGCCCCCTGCTGTGGTGTGCGGATGCCCCGGAAACCGTTGAGGTCGGTGGCGGTGAAACCGGGGCAGCCCGAGTTGATCAGGATGTTGGTGTCGCTCAACTCCTTTGCGTATTGGATGGTGACGGCGTTGAGGAATGTCTTCGACGCCAGGTACGCCATGGGAATCGGACCCATGTCGATGCCGAGCGTCGTGTGCAGGGCGAGCGAGCCCACGCTGCTGGACATGTTGACAATGCGCGGTGCGGCCGAGCCGCGCAGCATGGGCAGCATCGCATTGGTGACCCGGATGACGCCGATCACGTTGGTTTCCACCACAGTTCGCACGGTCGCGGGATCGATCGTGGTGGGTGTCTGCGGCGAACCGCCGGTGATCGCGGCATTGTTGACCAGGACGTCGAGCCCTCCGGCATGGTCGGCGATGAGCTCGGCCGCGGCGGCGACACTCGCGTCGTCGTCGACGTCGAGCGGCACGCCGAACGCATCGGTCCCGTCCGCGCGCAACTTCTCCACCGCGGTCTCGCGGCGTCGTCGATCCCTCGCGCCCACACCGATTCGCCAGCCGAGGGCGCCCAGGCCCGCCGCGATCTCGTATCCGATTCCTTTGTTCGCGCCGGTCACCAGCGCGATCGTCGGTTCACTCATGCCGTCGATCATGCTGCGGACCCGGATGAGGATGCCAAGACCGATCGGGTGGGCGCCGATACCGCACGGGTATCGGCCGTGGTGAGCGCCGGATACGATGCCCCGGTGGAGACGCGGGAGTTGCGATACTTCGTCGCCGTCGCCGAGGAATTGCACTTCGGGCGGGCGGCACAACGGCTCTCGATGGCGCAACCACCGCTGTCGCGGGCGATCCAGCAGCTGGAACGGCGGCTCGGAGTCGTTCTGCTACACCGCAATTTCCGTGCGATCACATTGACCGAGGCCGGGGCGGTGCTACTGCGGGAGGCCCGCCTCGCCCTCGAAGCGGTCGAAGCCGCCGAGCGCCGCACCCGCCGCGCCGCGGCCGACCGGCCCGGCGTGGTGCTGGCCATCAAGGCGGGAGCGTCCAGCGAACTGCTGTCGAAGCTGCTGGACGCCTATGCCGCCGAGCCCGGCGCCGTCGCGGTCGAGGTGATGCTGTGCGGTCCCGGCGAACCGGAAAACCTGCTACGCAACGGGCGTGCCGACGTAGCTCTGCTCCACCGGCCCTACGACACGACAGCTGGATTCGACACCGAGGACCTGCACACCGAACAGCAGATCGTGGTCCTGCCCGCCGGACATCCCTTCGCCGACCGGCCCCACATATCGATGGCCGAGGTCGACGCCCTGGCGGACCTGCCCCTGCCGCGCTGGCCCCGACCGGACGGAAGCTATCCGGACGGGCCCGGCCCCCGGGTTCGCGACCACACCCAGCTGACCCAGCTGATCAGGCTCGGCCGGGCCTGCGCGGTCATGCCCGAATCGCTCCGAGCCCAACTACGCGACGATCACGCCATCGTGCCGGTGCCGGACGCACCGGCCGTCACGACCGTCATCGCCTGGCCCCCGCACAGCAGATCCAAACCCATCGCCGACCTCGTCCGCACGGCGATACGCCTCTAGCCGACGACATCCGCGCATCCCGTGCACCGTCCTGCCTCAGTCGGTGCCGTCCTGCACCGGATAGTGGATGACGACCACACCGCCGGTGGCGTAGTTGGCGACATCGGCGGCCAGCCGCTGGCCGTGTTCCGACGCCTGCGCCGCGGCCAGGGCGTCGGCGTCGGCGAAGTCGCCTTCGAAGACCGCGAAATACGGCGCTTCTCCGTTGAGGGCCGCCACGTCGAAGCTGTAGCGCCACGCGATCAGGCCGGGCCACTCCCTGACCAGTGGAAGGTGTTTGGTCACGTAGTAGTCGCGGAAGTGGTCGGGGTCGGTGGGCTCGGGATAGAGGACCAGCAGCTTATGCATGACTGCCTCCTGCATCCACCGCGGTCGGTTGAATCGTCATATGTGCAGGTTAGGGCGCGATATGCGGTCGAGGGAAAGACCGAGACGCGATAGGCTCAGAACGGATCGTTATCAATCGGCAGGGAGGGCATGTGGCGCCGGATACGGTGAGCCTGCGGTACTTTCTGGTGCTGGCGCAGGAGTTGAACTTCACCCGCGCGGCGGAACGGATCGGTATCGCGCAGCCCGCGCTCAGCGCCCGGATGCGCCGATTGGAGACCGAACTCGGTACGAGCCTGCTGGTTCGCAACACGCGCAGCGTCGTATTGACCACGGCCGGTGTCCCATGCCCGGTCCAGCGCCGCCCGCGCTGGCGGCGCTGGACCGGGCATGGGACACCGCCAGGAAGGCGGGGGCCGGTGAACTAGGCACGCTGCGTATCGGATACAGCCTCAGCGCCGGGACCGAGACGGCACCGGCGCTGGTGGACAGGCTGATTCGCGACAGCCCCGGACTCGAGGTCGGCGCGTTCCCGATGGCGACACCGGAGATCTCCCTCGCGGTCGCCGAGGGCCGCATCGACGCGGGGATCACCCGCGGTGAACAGCCGGGTCGCGGCGTACGCCGTTTCCTGCTGCGATGTGCGCGCATCGGAGTCCAATTGGCAGAGCATCATCCGCTGGCCGAACACCCGGAGATCGAGATCGCCGATGCGGCCGCCTATCCGCTGCGACTCCCCGACCGCACGGCCAACCCCGTAATCCACGACCAGCTGTCCGCGCTGTTCCGCGACATCCGCCCACACCCCCGATTCCGCACGCCCGCAGTCTCTTTCGATATGTCCCAACGCGACCTACACGACGGCCTCACCCTCGCCCCGGCCGGTGAAGCCGCAGTCACGACCCAACCGGCCGGTCTCACCTGGCGCCCCCTTCAGGGCGCACCCCCCCTTGACCATCCACCTGGTCCTCCCACGCGTGCAATCACCACTACACCGCCGTATCCGTACCGTCGCCAAAACCCTGGCGCACGAACTGAACTGGCTGCCGGACTGACACGCTGTATCGGTCATTACGGCCAGTCCAGGAAGGTGTTTCCACGAACCATGGATCAGGAGCGGGCGTGGCAGAACGTGCGTACGGCGCGGTTGAACTCCTCGGGCCGTTCCAGGTTGCTCAGGTGTCCCGCGCCGGGAATCACGACAAGCTCGGCGTGCGGGATCGCGTCCTGGAACGGCCGTGCGACAGCCAGTGGCGAGCGCACATCCTGTTCGCCCCACAGCAACAGCGTGGGCACCGACACGGTGGGCAGCAGATCGCGCTGGTCGGCCTCGGCCATCAGCGCCAGCTGCTTGCGCATCGTCTCCGGGCGCACGACGGCCGCCATCGCGTCCAGCAGCGGTACGTACGCGGCGGGCGGCTCGCCAGCGAACAGTCCGGGCGGGTCGGAACGAACTCACCACCCGGCGCGGCCAGCATCTGGCGCGCGCCCTCGACCCGGGCTCGTACCTCCTCCGCGGGAAGGGAGCCCTTCCAGTCCGCGTAGGTGTCGGCGAGGATCAATGTCCGCACCAGGTGCGGATGTCGACGGTAGAACTCCAAGGCGAGGGTGCCGCCCCAGGAGAGACCGGCGATATGCGCCGGACCGAGCCGCAACGAGTCCACGACCTCGGCGAGACAGTGCGCGTAGTCCATGAGGCCGAACGACTCGGGGATATCGGATGAACGGCCCGCTCCTGGCTCGTCCCAGGTCACGACGGTGAATTCATCTGAGAGCACGTCAAATTGCGGCCGCCAGATGCGGGCGTCGTCCCCCGCGCTGTGCAGGAACACCACGGGCGGCCCCTCGCCAGCCCGGTCGTAGGCGATCTCCAGACCGCCGACTCGCACCATGGCCACGACTCCACGCTAGCTCCTGCCCGGGGGTGCGGGACGTGGCGACTCTAATGCCGCCCAACGCTCGGTACCGCCGAAACGGCATGGCTCGAGTTCGGACCAGGGCACCGTGAGTTCTGTTCTCGACAATCGGTCGTCGTCCGCGACCGCGTTGATCTCCGCGATGCGCTCGCCCGCGAATCGCACGGTCATGACCAGCATCAGCGTCCCGTTCGGGGCCAGCGCAATGCCCGACTCACCGTCGAGCATGATCGCGCGGGCAGGCCGCGCCTTTCCGCAGAATGCTGCGGCGAGGACTCCGCCGCCGTCGAGGTCGGTCCCTGCTCCCAGCAGCCGCGCGGCCTCGTCCGCGCGGTAGGTCGCGTCCGGGTCGAGCATTGCCAGGAGCGCCTCGAACTCACCGTTCTGGGCGGCCCGCAGGAACGTCTCGACGGCGCGGTATCGCCGCATCCGGTCGTCTCTGCTCGATCCGGGGTTACCTCGCACCCGTCGCCGCGCCCGGCTGGCGATCCGCTGCGTCGTCTCGGCGCTGCGATCGACGATCGGGGCGATATCGGCGAACGGTACGGCGAACAGGTCGTGCAGGACGAAGGCGATACGTTCGGTCGGCGCGAGCTTGTCCAACACCACCAGCAGCGCCAGGCCGACAGAGTCCGCCAGCAGGGCCTCCTCCTCGGGATCGGTCCGGGGCCGCGCACCGAGGTCCGCGTCGTGTTCGTCGAGGAAATCCTCGCGTCGCGACTCGCGGGACCTGAGCATATCCAGGCACACCCGGCCCACCACGGTCGCCAACCAACCGGCCAGGTTCTCGACGTCGTCGGTGTCGGCCCCGGCGGCCTTGAGCCAGGTCGTCTGCACGGCGTCGTCGGCCTCGCTGAGCGACCCCAGCATCCGGTAGGCCACCGCCCGCAGATGGCTCCGATGCTCCTCGAAACGCCGTGCGAGCAGCTCGTTTCCGTTCATGTGTCTGGTTTCCTCGCCGTCACCCGTCAGAGAAGCAGGAAGCCGTTCCGACATGAATAGTGGAGGCAGTAAATCATGAACGTCGCTCTGTGGATCGTGGCCGGAGTGCTGGCGGCCGTGCTCTTCGTCAGCAGCGCCAAGCTGGTGATCCCCAAGGAGAAGATCGTGGCTGCGGGCGACTACGCCGCGTGGGCAAAGGATTTCAGCCCCGGCGCCCTCAAAGCGCTTGGGGTCGTGGACCTTCTGGGCGCGGTAGGGCTGATCCTGCCCGCCGTGCTCGACATCGCACCGATCCTGGTGCCGGTGGCGGCGACCGGAACCGCCCTGCTCTTCGCCGGGGCGATCATCGTGCGGGTCCGGCGCGGTTTGTGGACGACGGCCATCGCCGAGGTGCTCTACCTGGCCATGGCCGTCTTCGTGGCCTGAGGCCGTTTCGGCCTCGCTTGACACCCTGTTATTCCGAAGAGCATGCGTGCATGGGGTCCGCCGACGAGTGTGCAGCATGTCGGTACCGGCAGACACAATGGCGGACGTGGAGAACGGTGATGACAACGACGCTGCCCGGCCCTCCCCAGCTGTGAGCAGATGGAAGGTGGGTCTGACCTGCGCCGCAATCGTCGCGGCCGCCTACCCCATCGCCTGGCTGGTGTTCGAGCCGGAGCCGTCGGAGCCCACAGATCGGGCCCACAATTCCTATGTCACTCCGCCGGTCGCGTTTCCGGTGCAGATCCCGGGTTGCGATGTCGTAGAACCTCCGCGGGAAAGGCAAACGTTCGGGATTGTTCGCTCCGTCACCTACGAATACGATAATCCGTCGTATCCGTGGTTCTCCGGTCCCAAGGCGGGCGCGATGACGCGGGCGCTGCAGGATGGGCTGCCCGGTGATGTCGAGATCGCCTTCGCCCCGCTAACGCGCTCGCTGGTGTTCCAGCCGATTCTCGGCGATGCCACGCAGAACAAGGAATTCGGCGGTTGGACCAGGGCGAGCGCCACGCTGCTGCGCGGTAACCGAGAGGGCATGCTGTCGGTGAGCGTGCACCAAGCCGATTCCACCGTGTGTCGCAGGCGAACTCGATGAACGGCGCCACCTTCCCGATGGCACGATCGTCGATACCGATGACACCTGGTATGAGATCGAGGGCGTTCGCACCCTTACGCGCGACGCCACCGCCTATCTGCCCGACGGATCCGTCGCCTACGCGAACGCCACCGATCAAGCCGCCGATGGCAGCGGCCGTCCCCGAGCCGTCCCCTTGGCCATCGATGAACTTGTCGCGCTGGTGACCGATCCCGAACTACGCATCAGCGCGCCGGTTCCGCCTGGAACATCGAGCCCGCCCGAGATCTGCCTGCCCTTCGGGATATCCGGCGCGGTGATCGATCAGGCCCAGGCCAGTCGATGGAATGCGGTGCTGGCGCAGATCCCGCTCGACGGTGTGACCATGGACCGGCCATTGGGGGCGCTGCTGCCAGGAGAGTGGGGCGGCGGCGTGTGCCAGGCGGTTCAAGTAACCACGCCCGACCGGCAATCGCGGTTGGCCATCGTGATCAGCACCGAGCAACCCCTGCCGCAGGAGCCCAATACCTCCTACGGCGACGCGAGGCGGCGGCTGCCGGACGGGACTGTGGTCGAGACCCACGAAGAGCGAAGTGCGGCACCGGCGTCAACGCCGCGAACCGACCGCACGGTCACCGTCACCCGCCCGTCCGGAACACAGATCGAAATCTCCTTCGCCGACGCCCCCGCCGACCTTCTGCCGTTAGCGCAGCTCGAGGAGATCGCCCTGAACCCGGGACTCGACGTGTCGTGAGACAAACGATCCGCGCTGACCGAACCAGCGACCGCACGAACTCCGGCGGACTCACCGCCATCGCCCGAGAGTACGGTTTCAACAGGTGCTCCGGTGTGAGCGGCCAGTAGGCGCTGTGGTGAGGATGCTCGATGATCGTCGAAACGATCCCCATGTGGACCGACCGACACTCCTTCGTACCTCTGCGTGATGTTCTCGCCTTGTTACCGGCGAACAGCTGGCGGTGGAAACTCGAAGAATTCGAGGGCGTCGGACAACCTCCCGAAGGCGCCACGTGGGCAGAATTCCACGTCGCGGTCGACACTGGGGTCGCTGTCTTCGATTGGGCCGGAATCCAGCGGTTCGCCGAGGGTTTGGATCAGATGATCGATGGTCGCATTGTCGCCACCGACGCGGATGACATGCCGGTGGTGACGGTCGACGTGTTCGACAGCTCCGAGTACCAGATCGTCATCGATCCCGCCCGGAGCGACGCGGCCGCGCACGTACGCCGCTGTCTCGATGCGCGGCAAGCGAAGTGGTGAGCGGCCCGTGGGGTCGACAGGATGTGGATCGAGCAGTTGGATCGGGGCATGATGCGGATCCCGTTCGAGCTTGCGCCCCTGGACGAGGTCGTCGCGTGGGGAGAGCGTTCGACGCTGCATTGGTTCGGTCTCACTCAAGGGTGGTACGGGTTGGAAGTCGGTGGCGTCGAGTTGCTCCGATACACCGAGCAGACCCTGACCCGGACACGCGGGAACCCCGCATCGGAGCCGCCCTGGGTGGACTATTACGTAGTCCGGCTATGGGAGGACCTGCTCGATGTGCTGCCTTCGGCTCTCGAACCGGTACCCGATAATGTGGCGAAGTTCTTTGCCGCGGAAGCCGAGGAATGGGTCGTCGATGCTGGCGATCCGGACGTCCTCGACGACTCCGCGGCCGCCGCATCGGAGGCCTATAGCCTGCGATGGACCGACACCTCGTACCTTCGATTCGGGCCCGGTTTCCGGTGGTGTCGCACCCTCGGCTCCCAGGACACGGTCACCGTAGCGTGGCGGTTCACCCCCGATCCCGACGGTGAGATCACATTCTCCGCACCACAGTCGGGCCGCAGAACCATCAGCACCCCGGAATTCGTAGCCGCTGTAACCGATTTCGACCACCGACTGCTGCAAGCCATACAGGAGCGGGTGGACCACCTGGCGGTGACCGGCGCCCTTCCGGGTATCGAGCTCGATATCTCTGCACTGCTTCGGGAACAGGCGCAGCGCCGGACATGGTTGCCGCGGGCACTGGCGCGACACCACGACACCGACTGGGCCGCCGTGCGTGCGGGCGCGACGATCCTGGCTCCGCACCTGGTGTGACCGCACGCTATTGCCGATGTGCGCGCATTCGGCTGGCGCCAAAGGTCCTCGGCTCCTGGATGGTCCGATTCCAAGCAGTAGTGTGGCCGTGACCGACGCAGCAGTTTGCCGAACACATGTTCGAGAATACACACTGTAGTTATGCATGATGAGCAGGGTGGCTGGGCTGGCCTCGGCTGGGCGGCATGGACCGATCCAGGGCAGATACGCGCACGTCTGGAAGCGGGCGCCGACCCCGATGTCCTGCTGCGTGGCCAGCAGAGACCGTTGGACATGGCCGCCAAGCACGGGTCTGCGGAGGTGGTGGCGGAGGTGGCGTCGCGGGTGGGTGATGTCGACGCGATGGCGTGGGGCCGTACCGCATTGTGGCGTGCGGTGTATGCCAACCGTCACGACAACGCCCGCGCGTTGCTGGCCGCGGGCGCTGATCCGGCGCGACCGATGATGGCGGGCTGGTCCCCGGCAAGGCTGAGCCTGGCTGGGCAGCATCCGCTGGTCACCGGCGCGTTGTCGGCCTCCGAACAGGCCTCGGTCGAGGAAAGGCTGTAGCTGACCACGGCACTGGGCACACCATGGATCGACGGGATGAGCCTGGTCTGTGTCGCGGGCATCGACGCGGCCGAGGCTGTCCGCCGGTTGGACGCCGAAGTCGTGCCGGCGGGATCGGTGACTCCGGACGACACGGCTAGCTGGCCCCTGTCCGCTGACACCGAGTTGACGATGTGGGCGACCGACGTGCCCGGCGGCTGCGCGATCGCCCAACCCTGGTCCTACATCGCCTCGATGCCCGGCATCTCCACCCGCCTGTCCGCTGGCACGAAATGCTATGGGATGTACTTCAACCCGAAGAGCGGCTGCCAGGGCAGCACCAGTCTCGACGGCGCGCTCACCGGCTCGGACATCAGTCCCGCTCTCGACCCGTCCGACGATGATTCCGCCGAGGACATCCTCACCTCGTACCTTTATCAACACGACGTCCTCGCCTACTGCTGCGCGTGGGCCGGGTTGCGCCCGCGCGACGCGCGCGCCTTCGCTGGACCACCGGACATGTGGCTACGTGTGCCCGACGGTGACTATCGGTACCGACCCTGACCACTCGGAACGGCCAACCCGCTCGCCCCCAGGCACACCAAGCAACCCGCACAACGACTGAGCCCCGTCCGGCAGCCGGACGGGGCTCAATCAGCTCTCGGGCCTCTCACCAGCCCCAAAGTGCGATCGGTCTGTCAGACTTCGACGATTGGCCTGTCGTGTCGGCCCTGACGCGATCTATCGGAACGGCGCTGGCGGGATCATGCATCCTGCCGGTGTGCGCGTCACCGAACAGTTCGGGATCGACGCTCGGCGGCTCCGGGTTGTCGGAGATCCAGATATTGCCATAGACCCCGCCCTTGGCCAGCAGATGCCCGCTCGGCATCCACACCAGCGCCCCGCAGGTGCGGTCCGCGCTGATCGCGACGGTCAGACAGGCAGCGGGGAACTCGGCCGATGCTGGGGTCAGCGCGAAGGAAACCGACGAGCGGGTAGCGCTACTGTGCTCGATGGCATCGGTGACAGCTCGGCCAATTTCCTCGTGGGTGGTCGGAAATGTCCGCACGCCTGTGTATCTGACTCGGAGAATCATGTTCTTTCTCGGTCCCTGCACTGTTCGAACCGGCCAGCGCTCCGGCACCAGCGAGACGACTGAGCCCCCGCCGGGTTTCCGGGCGGGGGCTCAGTAGAACCTGCGATCGATCGGCTAGACGTTGAAGCGGAATTCGACGACGTCGCCATCCGCCATAATGTAGTCCTTGCCTTCCATGCGAACCTTGCCTGCGGCTTTGGCGGCGGACATGGAACCGGCTTCGACCAGGTCTGTGAAGGCTACGGTTTCGGCTTTGATGAAGCCGCGTTCGAAGTCGGTGTGGATTACGCCTGCTGCCTTGGGGGCGGTGTCGCCCTGGTGGATGGTCCAGGCTCGGGCTTCCTTCGGGCCTGCGGTGAGGTAGGTCTGGAGGCCTAGGGTGTGGAAACCGGCGCGGGCCAGGGCGTGGAGGCCGGGTTCGGTTTGGCCGATGGACTCCAGGAGTTCCAGGGCTGATTCGGCGTCGAGCTCCAGCAGCTCCGCTTCGACCTTGGCGTCGAGGAAGACCGCGTCGGCGGGGGCTACGGCGGCCTTCAGTTCGGCCTTCTTGGCCTCGTCGGTGAGGACGGTTTCGTCGGCGTTGAAGACGTAGAGGAAGGGCTTGATCGTCAGGAGCGACAGTTCCTTGAGGAGGTCGGTGTCGATCTTGTCGCGCATGGCGAAGAGGGTTTTGCCCTCATTGAGGATTTCCTGGGCCTGCTTGGCGGCGTCGGCTACGGGCTTGCGGTCCTTCTTGACCTTGGCTTCCTTGTCGAGGCGGACGACCGCCTTCTCCAGGGTTTGCAGGTCGGCGAGGATGAGCTCGGTTTCGATGACCTCGATATCGGAGGTGGGGTCGACCTTGCCGTCGACGTGGATGACGTCGTCGTCGGCGAAGACGCGCACGACCTGGCAGATGGCGTCGGCCTCACGGATATTGGCGAGGAACTTGTTGCCCAGGCCCGCGCCCTCGGAGGCGCCCTTCACAATGCCCGCGATATCGACGAAGGAGACGACGGCGGGGACGGTGCGCTCGGAGCCGAAGATCTCGGCGAGCTTGTCCAGCCTCGGGTCTGGCAGCGGCACCACGCCGACATTCGGCTCGATGGTGGCGAAGGGGTAATTCGCCGCCAGCACGTCGTTGCGGGTCAGCGCATTGAACAGCGTGGACTTTCCGACGTTGGGCAGGCCGACGATTCCGAGGGTGAGACTCACGAAGAGGAGATTCTACGCGGACCTCGGCGCAGGTCTACCGCCGGAGTCACTCCAGCCGGACGTTGCGCCACCACTCCATGATGTCCTGCGGCGTACTGGAGGACTTGGGCCGCGAATACATGAGATACGGCGCGCGATCATCGGTATCCAGGAAGGTCGTCACGATCGCCTCGCCCCAATACGACTTGACCCGGTAGTTGGTGTAGGTCCGCCCGTTATTGGTCGCGGTGAACTTCTTGCTCGAATCCAGCAGCGCGACAACGGCCGCCACATCGGCGGCGGATTTGTAGGCGTAGAAGCGGAAGGTCGGGTCCTTGTAGTCGCCGCCGCTCTCGCATTCCCACTGCGCCGTCCAGCGACCGAAGTCCAGCCCGTCGTCAGCGGTATCGGAGGGCCGGTCGGCCGGGTCGTAGTTCTTGCAGGACGCCGAGCGGAAGCCTTCCTTGCGGTCGGTATCGACCGGCACCATGCGCGGAAACGCCTCCCAGATCGATTCATGGGTCCCCGCCGAGGTCTGCGTGGGTTCGGGCCGAGTCAGATACAGCGCCCCGGCGACCGCGACCACCACGACCAGGGCGGCCGCGCCGATTCCGGCGAACAGCCTGGTCCGGGACCGTTTCGGCGTCGCCGCGACAATGGTCGGAGCACCGGCCGGGGGCACGGCGGCCGTCATGTGCACGGTCGGCGTGGCGGCCCCGTTCAGCGGCACCGTCGCCGCGGTCTGCGGGCGGCTCGGATCGCTCAGCGCCCGCCGCGCCGCCGCCGCGAACTCCGCACACGTGCCGAACCGATCCTGCGGCCGCTTGGCCATGGCCCGCGCCAGCACCCGATCCAGGGCGGGCGACAGATCCGGCCGCACGGCGCTCAACGAGGGCGGGCTGTCGTACAGATGCCGCTGCATGACCACGCCCGGATGATCGGATTCGAACGGTCCGGCCCCGGTGAGCAGCCGGAACAGCGAGCACGCCAGCGAATACTGATCCGCCCGCGGATCCAGCTACTCCCCCGAGAGCTGCTCCGGCGAGGCGTAAGCCAGTGTGGCGGTGAAGGTTCCGGTGCGGGTCAGATGCCCGGCGTCATCACGCAGCCGGGCAATGCCGAAGTCGGTGAGCAGCACCCGCTCGGGCCGCCCATTGGCGGATTCCTCCAGCATGATGTTGGCGGGTTTGATATCGCGGTGCATGACGCCCTTGGCGTGCGCGTAGTCGAGAGCCTCGGCCACCTCGGCAATGATCCGGATCGCCCGCTCGGCCGACATATCCGAACTGGGCACCGCGGCGGCATCGCGGCCCTCCACGTATTGCATGGAGATCCACAGCTGCTCACCCACCGCGCCCCGGTCGTAGATCGACACGATATTCGGATGGTCGAGCCGCGCAATGAGATCGGCTTCCCGGTCGAATCGCGCCCGGCTCTCCGGATCGGAGAACAGTTCCCGGTTGAGCACCTTGAGCGCGGTCAGCCGCGGCAGCCGCGGATGGCGCGCGGGGAACACCGACCCCATTCCGCCGCGACCCAACTCTCGTTCGATCACATAGTCGGCAAATGTCTCCCCGCTACGCAGCACTGTCTTACTCCCGCATCAACACCGATTGCTTCCTGGGCCCGGCACAGATGAATCGCGACCCGCCCCGGACAACATAACCGGTTCCGGCGGGTCGCGATCGGTCGCGCGTCGGCTAGCGGGTGATACCGGCGGCGAGGGCGGCGGCCATGGCGGCGTATCCGGCATCGCTGGGATGCAGGTGATCGCCCACGTCGAAGCGGGGATCGAGGCGATCGGAATCGGACGGATCGGTCAGGGCGGCATCGAGATCCACAATGGCGTCGTATTCACCCGAGGCGCGGATCCACGCGTCGACGGCCTCGCGGACCTCCTCACGGGCGGCCGTGTAGTAGTCCGAGCCGCCGAAGGGCAGCAGCGTGGTTCCGACGACGCGCAGCCCGGCGGCGCGCGCTTCGGCAATGAGCTGCCGGTGACCCGCGATGAGATCCGCGGCCGTCACCACCGGGAAGGGCGCGCCGATCGGAATGCTGCCGCCGCTGAGGCCGATGTCGTTGATGCCCTCCAGGATCACCACGGTGTCCACGCCCGGCTGGGCGATGACATCGCGGCGGAAGCGGGAGACCGCGCTGTCGCCCAGGAACCGCGAGTCGACGGTCACCCGATTGCCGCCGATGCCCAGGTTCAGCACGGGCCGTGACTGCCCTTGCCCGGCAAGGATTTCGGCGAATTCGTCCGGGTAGGTATTGCGCGCGTCCGGGGTGGAGCCGTAGCCGTCGGTAATGGAATCACCGAACAGCGCCACGCCCGGCCGACCCGCCAGGTCGGCGGTCTCCACGGCCGACAGGAAATACCAGGAGGTCGAGGTCTCGGTGAAGGCGGCGCCGCTGGCCGCGGCCCGATGATCACCACCGGCGCGGTAGGTGGTCCCCTGCGCCTGCGCGTGATAGGTCGCGGGCCCGGTCGGCTGCGCGAAAAACAGGGTGACGGTCAGCTCCTCCAGCGGCGCGACCGCCAGGACCACGGGATCGGTGGCGACCTCCGCGCCCGGCGCTAGCCGGAACGTCGAGTTCAGCCCGACGGTCAAGTGCTGCACCGACTCCGGCCGGATCGCCGCACCGCCCGCGGACCGCGCGATGGTGGCCCCGGTGACCTCGACGGGCTGCGTACCGTACCCGTTCGACAGCCGCACCCGCAGCACCGGCCCGCCGTCGCTCACCCGGATCGTCTGCCGCACAGTCTGATTCGAGAAGCCCTCCTCGGACCAGTTGGGCGCGAAACTCACACTCGGCCGGTGAATCGCGGTGGCCCATACGGCCTCCCAGCCGGGCCCGGCCGCGGGCACGGCACCGGCTCCCCATGCGGCGACTATCAATGCCGCGACGATCGCGGTGAGCGCGGTGACGATGCGCATGAAACAGTTCCCTTCATCCTTCGGACCGTCCGCTCCGGCACGGCCCGAAGGTCAGCAACTCTATGCATGCGCATTCAATTCCCGGCTACTTCCGAGGGTCGCGCCCCAAATAGGTCAGCAGCTCGTCGACGACCGGATTCGCGCTGGTCACACCGTTTTCCACCACCGCCGCATAAGCGCCCCACTGCCGCAGCGGCTCCACCAGACCACGCGAAGCGGTGAGCAGATGCCCCGCGAGCTCATCGTTCAGCGGCGACGGCTGCCCCGTGGCGACCGCGATATCCCACGCGTGCACCGCCGCATCGAGCGCGCACATGACCGCCGCGACCGGCGTCGGCAGCTCACCGTGCGGCAGCGGTGTCGGCACCGTCTCCGCCCCGTCACTGACGGCCGCCCACGCCGCCGCGGTCTCCTCGACCGCGGCGCGCACCAATTCCGCCCCGGTGCCCTCGAGGGATCCGGACGGCGAGAACGGGTCATAGGCCGGACCCTCCCCGACCCCGAGGGTCTTGGCATAGGCCAGCTGATCACCGGCGGCGTGCTGAACCACCTGCGTGACATTCCATTCCGAGCACGGGGTGGCCAGTTCCCACTGATCGCCGCCCACACCCGCGACCGTGTCGGTGAGTGCCCGATGGGATTCGGCGAGGACATCGCGCCAGACCGGGGCGAGGGCGGCGGCGGGGTCGGCAGCCTGCGGATTGATGGTCATGGGTCATACCTCTTCGAAATCGTGTCGAACCGCTGCGGCAAACCTATGACGTCGGGGCTTGTGATCAGTGGTGAACGCGGGTCAAGAAGTCGCGGGCTTGTTCCAGATGTTCTTCCTGGATGCCGGTGAAAGGGTCGACCGGGATGATGTGGGTGGGTGCGACGGTGGCGGTGCGGGCGTCGGCCCAGTCCTTGTCGCCCGGCTGGAATTCGTCGTCGAACCAGCAGATCGGGCGGCGGTCCGCCCATTCGACAATGGCGGGGAGCTTGCCGTGGTGGCCGTCGCGGTGGCGGAATACGGTGCCGCCGAACGTGATCACCTCGAGTTGGGGCCAGTCGTAGATGGGGCAGAGCAGGCGGTTGGCTTCGTGTTCCCAGAGGGTTGCCCACACCAGGTCGGCGTTTCCCGAGTCGGCCAGGTCGCGCAGCCAGCGGCCGTGGTCGGGGTGCAGCCAGACCGTCAGGCCCTTGGTTTTCACACCGGGAGTGAATTTGGCGCGCAGGCGGTGCCGCGCGTATTCGGGCGGCCGAGCCCGCTCGCCTTCTCGATGCGGATTCAGCGTCCCGTCGACATCCAGCAGAATCGCCGCTCGCCCTGCGGTTCCCATGTACCCACTATCGGCCGCCGAGGCCGGACATGGCGATACCGCGGACGAAAGCTCGCTGGGCAATGGCGTAGATGAGCAGCAGGGGCAGCAGGATGAGGGTGGCGGCGGCCATGAGGATGGGCCAGTTGGTGGTGTATTGGCCTTGCAGGCGGACCAATCCGAGGGTGACGGTGGCGTATTCGTTGCGCTGGATCATGATCAGTGGCCAGAGGAAGTCGTTCCAGACGGTGATCCAGGTGAGGACGGCGAGGACCATGACGGCGGGGCGGGTGTGCGGGAGCAGGACGCGCCAATAGATCTGCCAGGGGGTGCAGCCGTCGAGGGTGGCGGCCTCCTCCAGTTCGACTGGGAGCGTGCGGAAGAACTGGCGCATGAGGTAGGTGCCGAAGGCGCTCCCGAACAGGCCGGGCACGATCATGGCCCACGGCGTGTCCATCCAGCCGAGGGCGCGCATGAGCAGGAATTGCGGGATCACGGTGACGGTGAGCGGGACCATGAGGGTCGCCAGGTAGCCGACGAAGAGCGCCTCACGACCCGGAAAACGCAGGCGGGCGAAGGCGTATCCGGCCAGGGAGCAGAAGAAGACCTGGCCGGCGGTGACGCAGGCGGCGTAGACGGTGGTGTTGAGCAGCATGCGGCCGATGGGCATGAGCTCGAACACCTCGCCGTAATTGGACCACTGCGGCGGGATCGGAACCGGTGCCGGATCGGTCAGCTTCCCTTCGGATTTCAGTGAGGCGGACAGCGACCAGAGTATTGGCGCGAGCGCACACCAAGCGACGGCGATCAGCGCCACATAGATCAGCAGTCCCCGCACCAACCGACGATTCACAGTTCCGCCTCCGCCCGCCGCGAGAACCGCAGCTGAACCAGCGTCAGCACCAAGAGAATCGCGAAGATCACCCAGGCCAGCGCCGAGGCGTACCCGACCTCGTAGAACCGGAAAGCGTTCTGGAACAGCATGATTCCCAGCACATAGGTACCCGTCTCCGGCCCGCCATTCCCTCCGGTCAGCGCGAACGCCTGATCGAACGCCTGCACCGTATTGATGACGGTGATGACGAAGACGAACGACAGCGCCCCCCGAATCAACGGCACCGTAATCGACCAGAACCGCCGCACCGCCCCCGCTCCGTCGATCTCGGCGGCTTCATACAGGTTCTCCGGCACCCCCTGCATGGCCGCCAGCAGAATCACGGTCGCAAAAGGCACGCTCTTCCACACCGTCACGATGCTCAACGACACCAGCGCCCAATCCGGATCCGTCAACCACGGCACCGGCCCAACCCCCACCCACCCGAGCACCAGATTCGCCAGCCCGTCATCACTGGCGAAAATGAACCGGAACACCACCGCCATCGCCACCGTCGAAGCCACCAACGGCAAGAACACGATCGTGCGAAACACCCCGATCCCAGCCAACTTCCGATTCAACAGCCCAGCCACCCCCAGACTGATCACCACCGTCGGCACCAACGTGGGCACGGTGAACACCGCCGTATTCCGCAACGCGATATAGAACAGCGGATCCTCGGCCACCAACCGCCGATAGTTCTCGATCCCAACGAACCGCGGCGGACTGAACAGATCCCACGAATGAAAGCTGAGATACAGCGAGAAGCCCAGCGGGAAGAGCAGAAACACCACCACGGCACCGAGATTCGGCGCAACGAACCCCACCCCGGCGCGTGCCCGACGACGGCCGAGCGCGGATCCGCCTCTTCGCCGCCCCTGGTGGTTCGCGCCGCCGCGGACCCCACGCCACGCCGCCGTACCAACGCCGAGCCGCACCCGCGCTCGGCCGCCGTTCCGGCCGATCACCCCATCACCCCACGCCCCGCTCACACCCGCTCCCGGCGGCTGCGATCGCTCCGCCGCTGCGGTCTCGACCCACAACCGATCGCCGCTCATACGCCCGCCCGCAGCAGTTCGTCGATGTCCGAGGCGGTTCCGCCTGCCAGGGAATCGGCGGTGGCCGCGCCGCGCAGGACTCGGTTGCAGCCGCGTTCGAGGAGGGATTCGACCTTGCCCCACAGGGGGGTGACGGCCAGTTGGCGGGAGTGGGCGGGGCCTTCGGTGAAAACCTCCAGGTTTCGAATTCCCGTGTGCACCTCGGCGAATCCGGGTGAGTGCATGGCCGATTTCAGGACAGGTACGAACAGGCCGGATTCGGCGATGATGGCCTGGCCTTCGGGGCCGGTCGCGAATTTCACGAATTCCCAGGCTTGTTCGCGGCGGGGGCTGGCGGCGGCTATGGCCAGGCCGGTGCTGCCGACATCGGTGATGGCGCCGGGGCCGCCGTGCGGGCCGACCGGGAAGACGGTGACGTCGACGTCGAGGTCGGTGAATTCCGAGTACAGCCAGTGCCCGCCCATGAGCATGGCGGCGCGGCCGGTGCGGAACAGGTCTTGGGCTGAAACCGATTGGCGGTCACCGACGCTGGGGGCGACTCGGTGCCGGACGGCGAGGTCGGCGTAGAACTGGAGTCCGGCGGCGAAGCGGGGGTCGCCGATATTGGTGCGGGACGGGCGCACCGGGGGCTGAACCATTCCGCGCCGTTGTTCATCCCGAAGCAGACGGCGGAGAAGTAGGGCACCCACGCGTCCACGAAACCGTATTGCCGGGTGCGGCCGTCGGCGTCGCGGCGGGTGAGCGCCTGGGCGGCGGCCAGGAATTCGGCGAAGGTCCACGCCTGCGACCAGCGGGCGGGCGGCTGGATCCCGGCCTCGTCGAACAGCTTCCGGTTGTAGTAGAGGAACACCCCGGACCACTGCTCGGGCAGCACGTACTGTCCACCCCGCCAGACGAAGGTGTCGCGCAATGGCGCATATCCGTCAGCGCGCAATTCGGACGCGTAGGCCGGATCCCGGTCGAGGAATTCGTTCAGATCGACGTACACCCCGCGCTCGGCGAGCCCGGCGTACAGCAATTCCCACGCCATCAGCACGTCCGGGCACTTCCCGCCCGCACAGTAGGTGAGCATCTGCTGCAAGGGATCCGGCCCGGACAGAATGGTGCGGATCCGGATATCGGGCCGCCGCCGGTGGAATTCGTCGATGATGAGCTGCCGCGCCTTGGCCTCCTCCGGCCACGCCTGGAAGAAGAAGGTGACCGCGTCGTCATCGGCTCCGGCGCAGGCCGCGGCGGCCGCCAGCGGCAGCACCGCGGCCGCCCGCAGCGCCGTGCGCCGGTCGAATCTCCCCCTATCGGCCATGCGGTGGGCGGTTCATAGCGGTCTCCTCTGAGTTTCAGCATGTGGACTGCATGACTCGATATGCGGGACCCCTGTGACGCAGGTCTCGAACCAGCATGGCAGCATACGCATGGCAACCTGCGACATGCGGAAAACACGCGGACTCGCCGGGACACGCCCCGGGCCGCACCACCCCCGCCGCCCGGCTGTGAGAACGCCGGGTCACCCATACCCAGCGGTACGGAACCTTGGATGGGACTGGGCCAAAGCCGGCTCGAGCCCGATTCGGTTCCGCTAGTTTCATTCCAGTCAGAACCGCTGTACCGCAGGGAGAGTTGTCGCATGGCGACCATCGAGTATCTCCGGACGGACCCGAACCTACCTCCGGTGGGCGTCGTGGACCGGACGCCCATGACGCCCGCGAAGAAGGGCATCTTCCTCGTCATCGCCATTGTCGGCGCGATCGCGTGGTCAATCCTCGCCTTCGTCCGCGGCGAGGAAGTCAACGCGGTGTGGATCGTGGTCGCGGCCGTCGCCACCTATGTGCTGGCCTATCAGTTCTACGCGCGACTCATTCAATGGAAGATCACCAAGCCGCGCGACGACGTCGCCACTCCGGCCGAGGCCATGGAGAACGGCAAGGACTACATGCCGATGGACCGGCGGGTGCTGTTCGGGCACCACTTCGCCGCCATCGCCGGCGCGGGCCCGCTGGTCGGCCCCGTCCTGGCCGCGCAAATGGGTTATCTGCCCGGCACCATCTGGATCATCCTCGGCGTCGTGTTCGCCGGTGCGGTGCAGGACTACCTGGTGCTGTGGGCCTCCTCCAAGCGCCGCGGCCGCTCGCTCGGCCAGATGGCGCGCGATGAGCTGGGCGTGGTCGGCGGCATCGCCGCCATCGTGGCCGTCCTCGTGATCATGATGATTCTGCTGGCGGTGCTCGGCATCGTCGTGGTGAATGCCCTGGCGGCCACCAAGAATCCGGCCACCGGCCTGCTCGAGGGCGGCAGCCCGTGGGGCGTGTTCTCCATTGCCATGACCATTCCGATCGCCCTGTTCATGGGCGTCTACCTGCGCTTCATCCGGCCTGGCAAGGTCGGCGAGGTGTCGGTCATCGGTTTCGCGCTGCTGCTGCTGGCCATCATCTCCGGTAACTGGGTGGCCGAATCCGGTTGGGGCCAGGACTGGTTCACGCTGTCCGGAACCACCATCGCCTGGCTGCTCATCGGTTACGGCTTCATCGCCTCGGTGCTGCCGGTGTGGCTGCTGCTCGCCCCGCGCGACTATCTGTCGACCTTCATGAAGATCGGCACCATCGTGCTGCTGGCGGTGGGCATTCTCATCACCATGCCGGTGCTGCAGGCCCCCGCGGTCTCGCAGTTCGCGTCCAACAGCAATGGCCCGGCCTTCGCGGGCAGCCTGTTCCCGTTCCTGTTCATCACCATCGCGTGTGGCGCGCTGTCGGGCTTCCACTCGCTGGTGTCCTCGGGCACCACCCCGAAGCTGCTGGAGAAGCAGTCGCAGGCGCGCATGATCGGCTACGGCGGCATGCTCATGGAATCGTTCGTGGCCGTCATGGCCATGGTCACCGCGAGCATCATCGACCAGCACCTGTACTTCTCCATGAATGCCAGTGGCGCGCTGACCGGCAATACCTTGGATGGCGCTGTCACCTACGTGAACAGCCTCGGCCTGAAGGGTGAGCCGATCACGGCCGACCAGCTGAACCAGGCCGCGTCCGAGATCGGCGAGAAGAAGATCGTCTCGCTGACCGGCGGCGCGCCCACCCTCGCGGTCGGTATGTCACAGGTGCTGAGCGAATTCCTCGGCGGCGCCAGCATGAAGGCGTTCTGGTACCACTTCGCGATCATGTTCGAGGCGCTGTTCATCCTCACCACCATCGATGCGGGCACCCGTGTCGCGCGGTTCATGGTCTCGGATTCGCTGGGCAATCTGGGCGGCCCGTTCGCCAAGTTCAAGGACGCCTCGTGGCAGCCGGGCGCCTGGCTGTGCTCGGGCATCGTGGTCGCGGCCTGGGGTTCGGTGCTGCTCATGGGCGTCACCGATCCGCTGGGCGGCATCTACACGCTGTATCCGCTGTTCGGCATCTCCAACCAGCTGCTGGCCGCCGTCGCACTGACCGTGGTGCTGGTGATCGTGGTGAAGAAGGGCCTGTACAAGTGGGCCTGGATTCCGGCGATCCCGCTGTTCTGGGATCTCACGGTGACCATGACGGCGTCGTTCCAGAAGATCTTCTCCGGCGATCCGAAGATCGGCTACTGGAAGTCGCACGACAATGCGGTCAAGAAGCTGGACGCCCACGAGGCCGCCCGCACCTCCGGGGAACTGCCCAAGGGCGTGAAGGATCTGGCCGCGCTGGACAAGCAGATCGCGGATCTGGAGAAGATCGTCCGCAATACCTTCATCCAGGGCACGCTGTCGATCATCTTCGCGCTGCTGGCGCTGGTCGTGGCCATTGTCGGCGTGACAGTGTGCGTGCGGGCCTTCTGCAAGGGCGGCAGCGAGACCACCGAATCGCCGGAGGAGCCGTCGAAGATCTTCGGGCCGAGCTCCTTCCTCGCCACCAAGGCGGAGAAGGACATCCAGAAGGAATGGGACGAGCTCATCGCCTCCGGCAAGGTCCGCGCACCCGGCGCCGCGGGCGGGCACGGCGGCGGGCATGACCCGGATGCCGATGTGGTCCTGACGAAGAAGTAGTTCAATAGTCAGTGATGACCGAACAGACCGCCCCGCCGACCGCGACACCCCTGCGGTCGGCGGGGCGCGCCCTTGTCCGGGCCGTGCGCGCCCTCATCTGGTGGTTCAACTCGATCCTGGGCGGTAACGACTACCGGCGTTATGTGCAGCATCAGCGGCTGCATCATCCGGAGCGGGAGATTCCCAGCGAAGGCGAATATTGGCGGCAGCGGCACGATGCCGCCGACCGCAATCCGACCAATCGCTGCTGTTGAGCGGGGTTGTCCGTTTTCCGCTGCTCGTGATGACCGATTTCCGCTAGCACGGCGGGCCGCCGACTGCGATGGTGGTCTATGTGAGTGCGAACTATCTGGATTTCGAGAGTTGCTACCGCGCTGTGGCAACCCGCGATGACCGGTTCGACGGGCAATTCTTCACCGCCGTGCGCACAACCGGAATCTATTGCCGCCCTTCGTGTCCGGCCATTACGCCGAAACGTGCCAATGTAACCTTCCTCCCGACCGCCGCGGCCGCCCAGCAATCCGGCTTCCGCGCCTGTCGGCGCTGCCTGCCCGATGCGGCGCCCGGTTCACCCCTCTGGAACACCCGCGCCGACCTGGCCGCCCGGGCCATGCGCTTGATCGCCGACGGCGTCATCGAGCGCGGCGGGGTACCCGCGCTGGCCGACACCCTCGGCTACTCCCAACGTCAATTGACCCGGGTCCTGACCGGTGAGCGTGGGAGCCGGGCCGCTGGCCCTGGCCCGCGCCCACCGCGCCCATACCGCGCGGCTGCTCATCCAGACCACGCGGCTGTCCATGTCGGATATCGCGTTCGCCGCCGGCTTCGCCAGCATCCGGCAGTTCAACGACACGGTGCGCGAGGTCTTCGCGATCAGCCCGACCACGCTGCGCGACGAATCGCGCCGCCGCAACGGCGATACGCTGCCGTCCACCAATGGTCTGCTGACACTGCGGCTTCCGTACCGCGAGCCGCTGGACAAGTCGTGGCTGGAATGGTTCCTCGCCTCGCACACGGCCCCCGGGCTGGAGCTGTGGGAGGACGGGATCTTCACACGGAGTCTGCGAACTCCGCACGGCCACACCACCATCCGCCTATCCATTCAACCGGGCCATGTGCGCGCCTCGCTATCGCTGCACGATATGCGTGATCTCGCACCGACCGTCGCGCGGCTGCGCCATTTCCTCGATCTCGACGCCGATCCCATCGGCATCGACGAGGCGCTGGCCGCGGGCATGGCGGGCGCGGCGCTGAATCCGCCGGGCAATGGCTCCGGCCCCGCTCGCGACGGTGCGGCGCTGGGACCTGCGGGCGCGGGCACGGTACTGCCCGCGGGCATCCGGGTGCCCGGATGCCTGGACGGCCCGGAGTTGTTGCTGCGCACCATGATCGGCCAGCAGATCTCGGTGGCGGCCGCCAATACGCACACCGCCCGCCCGGTGCAGACGCTCGGCGAGGCCATTCCGGGACCGGTTCCGCATCTGTTCCCCACCCCCGAAGCCATTGCCGACCGCGGCGCCGAGGTGCTCACCGGACCGGTGCGCCGCACCGAGGCCATCGTCGGCGCGGCGCGGGCCATCGCCAATGGCGAGCTGGTCCTGCACGCCGGACGCACCGCCACGGATCTGCGCCGCGACCTGCTGGCTTTGGACGGCGTCGGCCCCTGGACGGCCGACTACGTGACCATGCGCCTGCTGGCCGATCCCGACACCCTGCTGCACACCGATCTGGTGGTCCGCCGCGGCGCGGCCCTGCTCGGCCTCGACCTGACCGAAACCGCCCGCTTCGCGCCCTGGCGGTCCTATCTGACCATGCACCTGTGGAAGCACGCCCTGGCCAATCCGAGTCCCCCGGTCGGCGTCACCACCACCCGGAAAGCGAGAACATCGCCGTGATCACCACCGCGCCAACCGAACTCGTCCCGGCAGGCAGCGTCGCCGCCATCGACCACCCGACCGCTACCACCGGAAAGGCGACCATGACCGCCGAATTCGCCACCCTCACCACTCCCGCGGGCCCGTTCACCGCACTCGTCGACCGCGACGGGGCCGTCCTCGCCTCGGGCTGGACGGCCGACGCCGAGAACCTGCGCGGCCTCATCCATCCCACCCTGCGCCCCGCCGAGCTGCGCGAGCGCGCGGAGCTGGGCCAGGTCTCGAAGGGCATCGAGGCGTACCACGCCGGTGACATCCTGATCATCGATTCCATTGCGGTGCGCCAGGTTTCCGGCCCCTTCCTGGTTCATGCCTGGGAAGTGCTGCGCAAGATCCCGGCGGGTGAACCCGTCACCTACACCGATTTCGCGACCGTCTCGGGCCGTCCCGCCGCCACCCGCGCCGCGGCCGATGCCTGCGCCCGCAATGCGGCGGCCCTGTTCGTCCCGTGCCATCGCGTCATCCGCACCGACGGATCGCTCGGCGGATTCCGCTGGGGTCTCCCGATCAAGCGCTGGCTGCTCGACCACGAGAGCACCGTGGGCAAGTAATCCGGCACCGGTCGAGCCCCACCGTATTCGGTGGGGCTCGGCGTCATTCACGCGTGCCGGATATCCCGATCCGGCGGCTGTCCGGCCGCGCGGCCGGTATCGCCGGTGCGCATGGTGCGCTTGCCGCGGGCGACCTCGGTGGCGAGGGCGTCCAGCGGCTGGGCGAACTGGTGCAAGGGATCGGCCAGCCCGGCCAGCCACCGCTGCGCCGCCTCCAGGCCCGCGGCGTCGAGCGCATAGAACCGGCGCGTCCCCGCTGCGCGCACGCTCACCAGCCCGGCGTCTCCCAGCACCTTCAGATGCTGGGAGACGCCGGGCTGGGAGATCCGCGTATGCCCCTGCACCGCAGCGACAATCGCGCTGGCCGGTTGTTCACCACCGGCCAGCAGTTCGAGCACGTACCGGCGAACCGAATCGCCCAGCGCCTCGAAGATCTTCTCCGGAGCCGAACCCATCAGGAAGCCGAGTCACCCTCGGGTTCAACGGTGTAGAACGTGATCGTCCGCTCCGCGGCTGCCCGCGCCGCAGCCGGATCGTCCCCGTCCCGAATGGCGGCCTCGGCCCAATCCATGGCCGCGATCCGCACGAACTCCACACCCGTCGCCGTCGTCCCGAACGCCATACCCTCGACCGGATCCACCGCCTCCCCGGTATCGATATGCACGCCCAGCCCCACCGCCAGCGCCAGATCCCACCCGACCCCGACCGCCCCCGGCCCGAACTCCTCCCAGAACGCCGGGTCCACCCGCGCCTCGTGCCGCAACTCCAACCGAGTACCCGCCCCCTCCGGACTGAGGCTCACCTCCACCCAGGAGACCTGCTCCCCCATCTCCCACGTCAGCGCGAACCGCTTGGGCTCATCACACTCCTCGACCACCCCATTCGCATTTCCCTGCAACTGATACCGCCCGCCCACCCGCAGGTCCCCGCTCACCGGCAGAAACCACCGCGGAATCCGCTCGATATCGGTCAGCGCATCCCACAGATCCGCCTGACCGGTCGGGTAGACCCGCCGCGCGATGGCGATCCGCGTCGGCGCCCCCTCCCGACTCCCGGTCCGAACCTCACGCACCACCATCCCCGCGGCTGCAACGGGGTCGATAACAATCGCCATCCCATCCTCCTTTGATAAGTTTCTACTTATATTAGAGCACGGCATTCCCCGGCGGACAACCATCACCCGGCCAAGACGGCACACGGCAAGCGAAATTAATTGCCGCGCAATTGATTTGTGCATTTTCCCGCGAAAACTGCCAGTGTGGTGACATGAGCGATATTCCATACCGAGGGTCCGGACCGTACTGCTACAGCAATTGCCTGGCGATGATGATGGGGGCCGGGGCGCCGGATGTCGGGGTCATCGAGACGGTGACCGGCAGTGCGTTCGGGATGCAGTTGGTGGGTGGGGAGTTGCCGTTCCTCGATCCGTTCGGGTGGGATCCGGGGATCGGGATCGACGATGCGCTGCGGGTGCTCGGGTGGGGTGCGGATGTCAGTAGTGGGGGGAGTGTTGGGGAGGCGCTCGGGCGGCTCATGGCTGGGCTGCGGGACGGTCCGGTCATGGTGGGGCCGGTCGAGATGGGGCATCTGCGGTATCAGCCGGGGATGACGGGGGCGGTTGGGGCCGATCATTTTCTTGTCGTGCTCGCCGTGGACGACACGCATGTGACCGTGCACGATCCTGAGGGCTTTCCGTACGCACGGATGCCGGTCGGCGAGTTCATTACCGCGTGGCAGGGTGAGAGCGTGGACTACGGGCAGCCGTTCACCATGCGCACCAACTTCGTTCGCCGCACAGCGGTCGATCCGCACGACGCTGTCCGCGCGATCATTCCGCGCGCCATCGAATGGCTCAGCGGCAAGAACGGGGCCGATACGCCGCCGGGCAGCCTCGGCAATGGCGATGCGGCGCACGCCCTCGCCGCTCAGCTGGAGAGCGGCTGCCCGGAGCCGATTCGCGCACAGCTCGTCCACTTCGCGATCCGGGTCGGCGCACACCGACTCGCGGATGCGGCGACCTGTCTGCACGGCATCGGCCACACCGCTGCCGCCGCCATCGCGACCGAGCAGGCCCGCCTCGTCGGCGCACTGCAATACGCGCTGGTCACCGAGGACGATCCGGGAGCCGCCGACCTCCTCCGCACCCTGGCCCCAACCTACGACCGCTTGCGAACGGCGCTCGAGAATCACTAGCCCGGCACCCGCGGCGTGTCGAACGACAAATTCGCTTGTTCGCGTCCGGATCGCCAACCAGGATGCGCCTATGGTTGCCTCCCGTACCGCATTGCTGCGCTGGCAGTTCGATCTCGTCTGGTCATTGTTCGACTACCACCTCGAACGGCTCGACTCCGAGGACTACCTGTGGGAACCCGCGAACCTGCACTGGACCATGCATCAGGACGAACGCGGCGCGTGGATACCGGACTGGGCGGACACCGAGCCGGATCCGATTCCGGTACCGACCATCGGCTGGATCACTTGGCACATCGGCTGGTGGTGGGGCGTGACCATCGATCATCTGCACGGGCGAGACCCGCGGGAGCGGACCGAGATCCACTGGCCTGGCGCCGATTCCACGGTGGACTGGCTACGCGGCCTGCACAAGGACTGGTGTGAGCTGCTGGACCGGCTCCGGGAGCCCGACCTCGATGCCCCGGCCCCATTCCCCTGGCAGGACGATCCGGAAATGACCGTCGCCCACACGATCACCTGGGTGAACGCCGAACTGATGAAGAACGCCACTGAGATCGGTCAGCTGCGGCTGTTGCGGGCGGCTCGGGTGGCCTGAACGGTCAGGCGACGGTCGACTCCAGGTGGGAGCCGGTTCGGGTGCGGATTACGTGGAGGCGGCTGGGGATGCGTTGGCGCATTTCGTCCACGTGGCTGACGACGCCGACTACGCGGCCGCCGGAGCGGAGTTCGTCGAGGATGCCCATGACGGCGTCGAGGGTGTCGGCGTCGAGGGAGCCGAAGCCCTCGTCGATGAAGAGGGTATCGAGGACCAGGCCGCCGGACTCGGCTGCGACCACGTCCGCCAGGCCCAGGGCCAAAGACAGTGAGGCCATGAAGGTTTCGCCGCCGGAGAGGGTTTTGGCGGGGCGGACGGCGCCGGTGTAATCGTCGCGGATGTCGAGGCCGAGGCCGCCGCGGCGGCCGTAGCGGCCCGCCGCATCGGAGTGGACGAGTTCGTAGCGGCCGCCGGACATGCGGCGGAGACGGGCCGAGCCCGCCAGGGCAACCTCTTCCAGGCGAGCCGCCAGGACGTAGGAGCGCAGGGACATCTTGCGATTGTTCTCGCCGCGACCCGACACCACATCGGCCAGGCGGGCCAGTTCCTCATGGGCGCGCAGCAAGGGGGTGATGCGGTCCAGCGCGGCCCATAGCTGACCGGAGAGGTTCTCCAACTGCTCGCCCCGGCGGGTCGCACCGGCATGGGCCGCCACGGCCGCATTGAGGAGTGACTGTGCTTGCACTACAACAGTTTCCAGCTGCCCGAGGTCTTCCAAAGCCCGGTCCGCCGCAGCACGGACTTCGGGTTCGGCGAGGACGGCTTCGGCGTGGGCGCGGGCGCGGTCAGCGCCGACGAGTTCGTCGTCCAGGTCCGCCTGCTGCTGCGGGGTGCGGGAGGCGGCATCGACTATGCGTGCGTAATCGGCGAGAACCGTGTAGTCGGGCCCGGTTCCGTCGGGGCGCATGACCGGAGGCGCGGAATCCACCAATCCCGCTTCCCTGGAGAGGTTTTCGACGCGCAAAGCGGCGGTGGCGACGTGGTCCCGCGCAGCGGTGGCATCGGTGCGCGCCGCACGGAGACCAGTGGCCTCGTCGATCAGAGCGCGCAGGCGGGCATGGCGGCGGTCGACGGTGCCGTCGGCGCCCGCGGCGGCCTGCAGTCGCTCGGTGAGGTCCGCGAGGCGGCGGTCGGCCGCGATAATGCGTTCCGTCGTTGCGCTGCTGCGGCTTTCACAGTCGCGGAGGTCGTTGTGCAGACGGGTCTCGTCGGCGCGCAGCCGGGCGAGATCGGCGGTCAACGCGTCGACCGTGGCCGCCGACCGGCGCGACCGCTCATGGCGCTCGGCAGCGGCCTGCAGGTCGGCTGCCAGCTGCGCGCGGTCGGTTTCGCCGCCGCGCTCGACCAGCAACTCGATATCGCGCTCCAGATCGGCGACCCGGGTTCCGGCCTTCTCCCTGGCGGCCTCCGCCGCACGTTCGGCAGCGGCCGCCTTCTCTTCGGCGGCCTTGGACACCGTCGCGCCGGAGGCTTCCGCGGGCGCCGGATGCTCGGCGGACCCGCACACGGCGCACGGCTCACCGGCCACGAGCGCGCCCGCGAGTTCGGCAGCCATTCCCGCGAGCCGCCGCTCCCGCAATTCGAGCGTGTGCTCCCGGGCATCCATATGCGCATTCCGCGCCGCCTCGAAACCCGCCCGAGCTTGCTCCAATTCAGCACGGCGCGTATCGAGTTCGACCGCGGCACGCGCGGCCGTCCGCAGCCGATCGCACTCGGCCGCGAGCACCGGCAACCCGGCCGCCGCATCGGCCGCCTCCCGCAGCCGCGCCTCCACCCCGGCAATCGAGCCCGGCAACTCCTCCCGCGTCCGCGCCAATTTCTCGGCCCGCGCGCCCAATTCGGACCGCTCCTGCCGCAATCGGACCAGCTCCCCCGACAACACCGCGGCCGACTCCGCATCGGCCCGCACCTCGTCGAGCGCCCCCAGCTGCACGGTCCACCGCTCGATCGCGGTGTGCAGTCCGGCGGCGGGTTCCGGGTCCGCCGATGCCTGACCCGACACACCCTCACCGGCGGTCTGCCCTTCGCGACCGCTGAACAAGGCATCGCCCGCGCGACTGTCCGCCACGCCGAGCGACCGATCGCCGTCGGACACCTCGCCACCGCCGTATGGGCGCGGCGGCTCTCCAGCGCCGGGCACACCTTCGCGGTCGCCGATCGGGAAGCGCGCCGCCGCTGCGAGGGGCAGTTCGAGCGCTTCGAGGTCGTCGCCGAACTCGGTGCCCGCGAGCTCGCCGGAGACCAGGTCGATTGCGGCCCAATACGTTCCGGGCAGTTCGGCGCTGGCGGGTTCGAGTAGGCGGGTGGCCAGTTGTTCGGCGGTGCGGGAGGCGGCTTCGTCGCGGCGGCGCAGGGCTGCGGCGGCGGCACGGGCTTCGGCGAGGGCGGAGGCTACCGGTTCGGCGCGGCGGGCGCGGTCGAGTTCGGTTTGGACCGCGGTGCGGTGGGCGGACTTCGCGGCGTGCTCGGCGAGCTGGTCGCGCGCGGCCGTCGATCGGCGGTGCAGGTCGTGCAGGCGGCGTTGCTCTTCGGCGGCCGCGAGCGCCGCGGCGGATGCGGTGTGGCGGGTTTCGAGTTCGGTTGTGGCGGTGGCGAGTTCGGTGCGGGCGGTGGCGAGGAGGGTTTGCGACCAGTCGACGGCTTCGGAGAGGCCGACGGTTTCGGTGACGGCGAGGCCTGCCTCCTGGGCGACGCCCGCGATGAGGCGGTCGATGCTCTTCTTGCGGGATTCGAGGTCGGCGTGCGAGGCGCGGCGCTTGTCGATCAGCCACTGTTCGGCGGTGCCGAAACGCTCGGTGTCGAAGAGCTTTTCGAGGAGTTTCTCGCGTTCCTCGTTATCGGCGCGCAGGAAGCGGGCGAAGTCGCCCTGCGGCAGCAGGACGACCTGGAAGAACTGGTCGGCGCTCATGCCGAGCAGGCGGATGACCTCGTCGCCGATATCCGGGATGCGGGAGAGGTTCTGGCCGCGGCCGTCCAGCCATTCCAGGGTCGCGGACGCGTTCTCCTTGACCCAGCCGGTTTTGGCGCGCTTGCTCGGGCGCTGGAATTCGGGGGTGCGGATCAGGCGCAGGCGACGGCCGCCGATGGTGGCTTCCAGGGATACCCGCGGCGGCGTCTGCTCATCGGCGTGATCGGAGTGCAGCCGCTTGCTCTCCCCGCGCGCGCCGGGCACGCTGCCGTAGAGCGCGAAGGCGATCGCGTCGAGAATGGTGGTCTTGCCCGCCCCGGTCTGCCCGTGCAGCAGGAACAGGCCGTCGGCCCCGAGCTCGTCGAAATCGACCACCGTGGTCTCGGCGAACGGGCCGAAGGCGGTCAGTTCCAGTCGATGCAGCCGCACGCCGCGCCCCCTTCCGCCATGCCCAATCCAACAACTCCTGCCCCGCGCACGCCCGTAGGACACGCCGAAGCGCTGCGGTGAATACCGATCATGCGGAGAGCTCGGTGGCGGATTCGCCCGAATCCACTGCGGCACCGGCGGATACCCGCCCGGCCCCGTCCCCCTCGCGGACGGTCGCCGCGAGGGCGCGTTCCAGCCAGGTCATCTCCCCCGCCGTCGGCGCACCCCGCACATCGGTGAGAAAACTCTGCGCGATCTCGGTATCGCGCCGCCCGTGCACGCGTTCCCGATAGCGCAGTTTCGGATTGCCCTCGGGCCGAACCCATTCCACGTGCACGGCGTGCGGGAACCGCGCCCGCAACCGGCGCAGCGCGTCGACCGGCCGCGCGTGATCGGTGAGCGTGGCCGCGACGTAATGATCCTCGGCCCCGGCGAACTCGGCCGCCTCCAGCAATTCGTCGAGGGTCCCGCTGAGCTGACTGAGCCCCCGCACCACCGGTAGCTCCCGCCGCTCCACCGCGGCGAGCCCCGACCCGTCCAGATCCACGATCCACACCGCCTTGCGATGCGACCGCTCCCCGAACGAATACGGCAGCGGCGACCCAGAGTACCGCACCGACTCCGACAGCGTCTGCGGCGAATGCAGATGCCCGAGCGCGACATAGTCCATGCCGTCGAAGGCCGACATCGGCACCGTCTCGACCCCGCCCACCGAAATCGACCGCTCCGATCCGGTGGCCTCCCCGCCCACCACGAAGGCGTGCGCCAGCACCACCGACCGCAGGTCCCGCCCGGCGAGATCGGCGCGAATCAACCCCATGGCCGCATCCAGGATCTCGGCATGCGAACGCGCCTGCGGCACGCCCAGTTCCGCCCGCGTGATATCCGGCTCCAGATACGGAATGCCGTAGAACGCCACCTCGCCGTGCCCGTCGGCCAGCACCACCGGCTTCGCCACATCCGCGATCGTGCACCGCAAATGCAATCCGCCCGCCGCCGCGAAACTCCCCAGCGCCCCCAGCCGCGTCGGCGAATCATGGTTGCCCGAGGTTGCGACGATGGTTGCCCCGGCCGCGCGAATCGCCTCGAATCCCCGATTGCAGATCGCTATCGCATCCGCACTCGGAATGGACCGGTCGTACACATCCCCCGGCAGCACGACCACGTCCACACCCTCGGCGGCCACCAGCTCGGCAATGGCCCGCAGCGAACACTCCTGGTCGGCCAGCAGATCGACGCCGTGGAAGGTGCGCCCGATATGCCAGTCGGAGGTGTGCAGGATGCGCATGTCGCAGAACGGTAGGCGATGCCGCCGACAAACTCACCGCTACCCATGCGAGCCGCCCGAAATCCGCCGGTGTATTGCACACCAATTGCCGAAGATCGAGCGGAGTGCGGCTGCGGCCGAATGCCAAGAACTCGGAGAGTCGGAGGAGCCGAACGGTTGCCCGGGTTACCCCACTTGTCGGTGTCATGGGGCACTATCTGCACCCATGACCGCACCGATGCTGTTTGCGCTGCTGTTGGTGTTCATCTCGGGGCTGGCCCTCGGCTGGCTGGGTCATGCCGCGCGGGCGGGGCAGCGCGCGGCGGTGGCCGAGGCGCGGCTGGCCGCCATGCACGACAACGAGCGGTTGCTCCGGCAGTCCCTTGGCGCGGCCAGCGAGGATGCGGCGCGGCGGCAATCGCATGCCCTCGGCGCGATGATGGAACCGCTGCGCGAAGCCGTCGGCACCCTCAACCGGCACATCCAAGAGGTCGAGCACAATCGCATCAACGCGTATTCCGGCCTGCGCGAACAGGTTGCGGGCATGCAGCGCATGTCGCACCAACTGTCCACGCAGACCGGGCAATTGGTGGCCGCCCTGCGCGCCCCGCAGGTGCGCGGCCGCTGGGGCGAGATCCAGCTGGAGCGGGTGGTCGAGCTCGCCGGAATGACACGGCACTGCGATTTCGGCACCCAGGTCACCCGCCGCGGCGCCGCACCCGGCGCACCCGATGGCGTGGTCCGCCCCGATCTGGTGGTGCGGCTGGCGGGCGGGCGGCAGATCGTGGTCGACGCCAAGGTCCCGTGCACCGCCTACCTCGATGCCGCCGCCACCGAGGAGCCCCGCGAACGCGACGGCCATCTGGCCCGGCACGCCAAACACCTCCGCAATCACGTCGATCAGCTGGCCGCCAAGGAGTATTGGGCCTCCTTCGACCCCTCCCCCGAATTCGTGGTGCTGTTCGTCCCCGGCGACCCCTTCCTCGATGCCGCCCTCGGCACCGATGCCGGGCTCCTCGAATACGCCTTCGCCAAGAATGTGGTGCTGGCGACGCCCACCACCCTCATGGCGCTGCTGCGCACCGTCGCCCTGGGCTGGCGGCAGGAGGCCCTCACCGCCGATATGGCCGCCATCCAGCAACTGGGCCGCGAGCTCTACACCCGCCTCGGCACCACCGGCCGCCATCTCGACCGCCTAGGCGCCCAGCTCGGCAAGGCCGTGGACGCCTTCAATCACACCGTGGCCTCGGTCGAATCCCGGGTCATGGTGACCGCCCGCAAACTCCACGACCTGGAGATAGCGGACGCCCCGGTGCCCGAGATCCACCGCGTGGACTCCTGGCCGCGAGCGGTCGGCTTCGCCGAGGCTGATCCTCGCGGATAGGCCGGGCAAATCCCCGCGAAAGGCCAGGCAAATCCCCGCGGCCGGGCCAGGCAGGTCCTCCGCGGATACGCCGGGCGGGTCCCGCGGACAGACGAGGAGGGGCGCGGCGGATGTGAGAGTCGGATACCCGCGAATGACGGGTCCGCGGATACCCGCATGATGTCGCCTCCCTCGAGAAATACCTTCATGCCTTAGTGTGCTTGACGTGGCAGTAACCCCAAGCGAGCGAGCCGAGGTGCCCCCGTCGCACCGTTCGATCGTGCCGTCCATCGCGGGCATCCCCGCCGGTGCGGCGGTGCTGATTGCGGTGACCTGCACCTTTATCGGATTCTTTATCGATGCTCGCGGCGGCAGCGAGCTGACCGGTACGTTCGCGTCGCTGTACGTGCTCGGCTGTGTCCTGGCCGTACTGGCCGTTCGGTACAGGGGCCTTTTCACCACCCTGGTGCTGCCCCCGCTGCTGCTGTTCGTCTCGGTGCCACTGGCCTATCAGCAGATGCTCGGCAACTCCGGCAGCCTCAAGCTGAAGGACATCCTGCTGAACCTGGCCATCCCGCTGGTGAATCGCTTCCCCACCATGGCGCTGGCCACCGTGCTGGTGCTCATCATCGGCGCGGTCCGGGTCTTCCTGCACCGGCGCGAGCAGGACGGCTCGGGCGAGCTACGCACGCCCCGCGCCCGTACCGCGCGCCCCGCCCGTACCGCGCGCCCCGCCCGTGCCGCGCGCGCCCAGCGCACCCGCCCGGCCGATTCCAAGGACCCCGCCAGACGACGCTTCCGGTCCGCCGCGGAGCCCGACGACAGCGCCGATTCCGAAGCGGCCGCGCCCGCCACGCGCCGTCCTGCCGCTCGTACCGCCGACCGCCCGCCGCGCGTCGGCAAGCCCGCCGACCGCCAGGCCCGCAAGCCCGCGGCCGGACAGCCCGCCCGCCAGGCCGCCGAGCGCAAACGCAACCCCGCCGACCGCCGCGCCGTCACGGATCGCAAGCCCACCGCCGCCCGCCAGCCCGCACCCACCGACCGCAAGCCCCCGGCCGATCGCAAGCCCCCGGCCGACCGCCGTGCCGCCACCGGCAACCCGGCCGCGCCCGCACCCGACGCGCGCCGCCGCCGCAACCCCAATGCCGACGTGCCCCCGCACCCGCGCCCGAATGTCCGCTACCGCGACCGCGATTCCGGCCGCATCGAGCGCTGAGGAAAACCCCACCTCTCGGGGGACTCTCGGGGGCTTCGCCCCCGAACCCCCACAAGAGATTCGAGGCGGCCTGCGCCCCATCCCACAGCGCAAAACGCCCGGTGTGGAATCACACCGGGCGTTTGCGCGTGTAGCGGTGAATCAACTTCTGGCGGCGCGCAATTCGCGGGGAAGCGAGAACACCAGGGTCTCGTTGGCCGTGGTGACAGGCTGCACCTCGCCGAAGCCGTGTTCGGCCAGCAGCTCCAGCACACCTTCCACCAGGATTTCCGGAACCGACGCACCGGAGGTGACGCCGATGGTGCGCACGCCTTCCAGCCAGGACAGATCCAGTTCGCGGGCGTAGTCGATGAGGTGGGCGGCGCGGGCGCCCGCGCTCAGGGCGACCTCGACCAGCCGCACCGAGTTGGACGAGTTGCGCGAGCCGACCACGATCACCAGATCGCATTCGGGCGCCATGGCCTTGACCGCGGTCTGGCGGTTGGAGGTGGCGTAGCAGATGTCGTCGCTCGGCGGATCCTGCAGCTTCGGGAACTTCTGCCGCAGCCGCTGCACGGTCTCCATGGTCTCGTCCACCGACAGCGTGGTCTGCGAGAGCCAGATCACCTTGTTCTCGTCCCGCACGGTGACATTGTCGACCGCATCGGGCCCGTCGACCAGCTGCACATGATCGGGCGCCTCACCCGCGGTGCCCTCCACCTCCTCATGGCCTTCGTGGCCGATGAGCAGAATGTCGAAATCGTCGCGGGCGAACCGCTTGGCCTCCTGGTGCACCTTGGTGACCAGCGGGCAGGTGGCGTCGATGGTGTGCAGCTCCCGCTCGGCGGCGGTCTGATGCACCATGGGCGAGACGCCGTGCGCGGAGAACACCACGACGGCGCCGTGCGGCACCTCGTCGGTTTCGTCGACGAAGATCACGCCGCGCTCGCGCAGCGTTTCCACCACGTGCCGGTTGTGCACGATTTCCTTGCGCACATAGAGCGGCGCGCCGTGCTTTTCGAGCGCCTTCTCCACCGTTTCCACCGCGCGATCCACGCCGGCGCAATAGCCGCGCGGTTCGGCGAGCAGTACTCGTTTCGGCGCGTCGGCGGCACCCGACGCGGACCGGACGATTCCAACGTTCAATGGGATAGCCGAGGACATAGCCCACAGAATACGTGTGCCGGGTGACGCGCATTCGCCCGGAGGTTGGCAGCAGAATCACATTTACCGAGTTCTCACCTTTGCATCACACGGCGTTTCGGGCAGGCTAGGACCATGTTCCGACCTCCGTTCCTGGCCCGGGTCGCCGCCGGGGCTGCCGTCTACGCCCTCGAGGAAACTCGCCGGCTACCGACCACCGCAATCAATTTCCCGATCACCGCGATCAGCCAGATGCTGCAGACAACCATGCACGTCCAGCAGTTCGTGACCAGCCTCGCACTCAAAGGCGATGCCGTTTTCGACCGTCTGCTCAATCAGCCGGAAGAGCAGCCGGCCTGGGCGACCTTCGATGAGGACGAGGACGAGCAAACTCCGAGCGCCGGTTTCGAATCGGTACGCAAGAGCAGTTTCGATCTCTACGCCCCGGCCGAATCCGCCGTCCCGGAACCGGCTCCCGCCGTGACCGAACCGGCTCCGGTCGTGACCGAACCCGCCGCCGCGACACCCGAGCCGGTCGCCGAAGCACCCGCCGCCGAGCCCGCGCCCGCCGAAACCCCGGCCCCCGCAACGGCTTCCCTCGCCGCCACCAACGGCCACAATGGCAGCGCCCCGGTGGAACCCGAAGTCGCGACCCGCTTCGACTACACCAATATGACCCTGGCCCAGCTGCGCGCCCGCCTGCGCCAGCTCACCGTCGACGATCTGGCCTCCCTGCTCGACTACGAGCAGAACACCCGCGCCTGCGCCCCCTTCGTCACCATGCTGACCAACCTCATCGCGACCGTCCAGTCCAAGTGACCGCGCGGTGTTGACGCCGACCTCCAGGGATGTACTCCCCGCAGGTCGGCGTTCGTCGTTTCGAGCCCACCTCGCACGGTAAGTCGGTGGGCACTGACAGAATCGGTTCGGTGAGCACCGAGAAGACCGAGAGGCAGCCGAGCACTGCCGAGAACCCGATGCCGGTGCGCACCATCGCCGTGAAGGTGGCGCAGTGGATCGATCGGCTCGGCGCGGTGTGGGTCGAGGGCCAGATCACACAGATCAATCTGCGACCGGGTACGCGGACGGCATTCCTGGTGCTGCGCGATACGGCGGCCGACATGTCGCTGTCCGTCACCTGCGATCCGGACTTGCTGCGCAGTTCGGCCGTGCCCTTGCAAGAGGGCAGCCGGGTGGTGGTCTACGGCAAGCTTCAGTTCTTCACCGGCCGGGGCACGGTGTCCTTGCGGATCACCGAGATTCGGCCCGTCGGCATCGGTGAGCTGCTGGCCCGCATCGAGCGGTTGAAGGCACTGCTGGCCGCGGAGGGACTCTTCGATCCGCGCCTGAAGCGCCCGATCCCATTCCTACCCAACAAGATCGGCCTCATTACCGGCCGCGCCAGCGCCGCCGAGCACGATGTGGTGACGGTGGCGACCCAGCGCTGGCCCGCCGTGCGCTTCGAGATCCGCAATACCGCGGTGCAGGGCCCGACGGCGGTGCCGCAGATCCTGGAGGCCATCGCCGCCCTGGACGCCGATCCGGACGTGGGTGTGATCGTGCTGGCCCGCGGCGGCGGCAGCGTCGAGGACCTGCTCCCGTTCTCCGATGAGACCCTGTGCCGGGCAATCGTTTCCGCCAAGACCCCGATCGTCAGCGCCATCGGCCACGAACCGGACAATCCACTGTCGGACTATGTGGCGGACCTGCGCGCCGCCACCCCCACCGATGCCGCCAAGCGGATCGTCCCCGATGCCGCCGCCGAAACCGCGCTGCTGCAGGAACTACGCGCGCGGGCCGCCGCGGCTCTGCGCGGCTGGGTCGATCGTGAGGCACGCGGCCTGCAGCAACTGCGCTCCCGCCCGGTCCTCGCCGATCCGCTGCGCCTGCTGGAGCAGCGCCACGACGAGGTCGAGCGCCTGCGCACCGGCGCCCGCCGCGCCATCGACCACGAACTCACCCGGGAGTCCACCGCCACCCGCCATCTGCGCGAGAAGCTCTCCGCCCTCGGCCCCGCCGCCACCCTCGCGCGCGGTTACGCCGTGGTGCAACGGGTCAATGGCGCCGACCGCGAAGTGGTCCGTTCCATCGAGGACTCCCCGCCCGGCACCCAGCTCCGCATTCACGTAGCCGACGGCGCGGTCACCGCCGCCGCCCTCGGCGCCCAATCCCTCGGCCCCCGAAAGGAACCCGCCCGCGATGACCAACGGTGACCTCGCCGAAATCACCACCTTCGGCTACGAACGCGCCCGCGACGAACTCGTCAATGTGGTCAAGATGCTCGAACAGGGCGGCCTCGACCTCGACGATTCACTCACCCTGTGGGAGCGCGGCGAGGCCCTCGCCAACCGCTGTGAGGAGCATCTCGCGGGTGCGCGCAAACGCGTCGAGGACGCCCTCGCCCATCGCACGCAAGAGGACTGAGCGCTACTCCCGGCCTTGTCGGTTCGACGTCAGTGGGGCAGCGGCTGCGCGCTGCCCAAGGCCGTGGCCAGGGTCTTGAAGGCATTGGGGTTGCCCGCGCCCTTGATCAGCACGCGCACGTCGCCGAAGTCGGTGATCCAGGCGGGCTCGGTGCCGGGCTCGGCGTAGACCACCCATTTGCGGTCGCCGATCTGCTCGGCGCCGGTGGCGTAGCGGGTGCCCGTAACCTGCTTGGCCAGTGCTTCTTCGGTGGCATTGGTCTGGGTGAGCTGCATATAGCTGCCCTGCGGTGTGATGTAGCCGACGGTGCTCACATCCCCGCCGCCCGCACCGACAATGGTGTCGCGCTTACCGGAGTTGGGCTTCCAGTCCGCCGCCAGCGCGGGCTTGCGGATGGGGAAGGACATGAGCTTCGCATCGTCGGCCAGCGCCTTGTCGACATCGAGATGCGGAATCTGGCCCTGTGTCGGACCATTCGCGGTGAACGTGCACTGACTCGCCACACCGGCGATGACCAAGCAGATCAGCACCAGGGGCAGAAGGGACCAGAGCAGGTCCTTCCAGTCGTTCAGGATCCGCGGCTTTTGGTACGACACGCACCCAGTATCCACGGGGGCCATACGTGACCGGGCACTCAGGGCTCCGCAGCCGTAAAGAAAACCTAATGCGACAATTTACGCAGCAGTAGACAACCAAGGAGGCACCGTAATGACGCCCACGCCCGCATCCAGCCGCCGCGAGGCTCCGGACCGCAACCTCGCGCTGGAATTGGTCCGGGTCACCGAGGCAGGCGCCATGGCCGCGGGCCGCTGGGTCGGCCGCGGCGACAAGGAGGGCGGCGACGGTGCGGCCGTGGAAGCGATGCGCCAGCTGGTGGCGACCGTGTCGATGCGCGGCATCGTGGTGATCGGCGAGGGCGAGAAGGACGAAGCGCCCATGCTCTACAACGGTGAGCTGGTCGGCGACGGCACCGGCGCGGAACTCGACTTCGCGGTCGACCCGATCGACGGCACCACCCTCATGTCGAAGGGTTCGCCGGGCGCCATCTCCGTGCTGGCGGTCGCCGAGCGCGGCGCCATGTTCGATCCGTCGGCCGTGTTCTATATGGAGAAGATCTCCGTCGGCCCGGACGCCGCCGATGTCATCGACCTCGCCGCCCCGATCGCGGAGAACCTGCGCCGCGTCGCCAAGGCCAAGAACTCCGCGGTCTCCGACCTCACGGTCTGCATCCTGGATCGCCCCCGCCACGCCCAGCACATGCAGGAGGTCCGCGATGCGGGCGCCCGCATCCGCCTCATCTCCGACGGTGACGTCGCGGGCGCCATCGCCTGCGCCCGCCCCGAGTCCGGTGTGGACATGCTGATCGGCATCGGCGGCACCCCCGAGGGCATCATTGCCGCGGCCGCCATGCGCTGCCTCGGCGGTGCGCTGCAGGGCAAGCTGGCCCCGAAGGACGAGGCCGAGCGTCAGAAGGCCATCGACGCCGGGCACGATCTGGACCGCATCCTGTCCACCGAGGATCTGGTCTCCGGTGAGGACGTCTTCTTCTCCGCCACCGGCGTCACCGACGGCGATCTGCTGCGCGGTGTGCGCTACTACGGCGGCGGCGCCTACACCCAGTCCATCGTCATGCGCGCCAAGTCCGGCACCGTCCGCATGATCGACGCCTACCACCGCCTCACCAAGCTGCGCGAGTACTCCTCGGTCGACTTCGTCGGCGACGAGGACGCCACCCCGCCGCTGCCCTGAGCGACAGCGCATGTCCGGGCACCCGCCCGATGAGTCGATAACCCTGCTGGCCGACCTGGCCCGGCAGGCAGGCGCGGCCGGAGACCCCGAAGTCCTCTCCGGCCGCCCCGACGGCCTGGTGATCCGCGTCGGCCACCTGGTGGTCAAATCCCACCCGCCCGACACCGACCCGGCCGCCCTCACCACCCGCCTGCGGCTGGCAACCCACCCGGCCCTGCACGAAATCCTTGTGCCCCCAATCGCTTTCGACGGCAACCTGCTGACCGCACGAGCAGACCGCCTACTCTCACTGTGGCCCGCGCGCACCCCGATCGACCCCGACGATCCGGCCGCCATCCCCTGGGAACAGACCGCGACCCTGCTGGCTCGCCTACATCAGGTCACGCCCTCCGGGCAGGGGCCGAGTGTCGGTGCGACGCTCCCGGAGACAGGAGCGATGGCACGCGTGGGGCGGGCATTGGATCGGCTGGGCGCGGCCGCGGATGTCGCCGATCCGAACATGGCGGGGGTGGTGTGGCGTGCGGCCGAGACCTTGCCGGATCTCGGAGGTGGGGCGAGGGCAGGGCGGATGACCTTGGTGCACGGCGATTTTCACCTAGGACAGGTGGTCGGTTGCGAAGGCGGCGGCACATCCTGGCGATTGATCGATGTCGACGATCTAGGTCTGGGCGATCCCGTATGGGATCTGGCCAGGTTCGCCGCTTACTTCGCGGCGGCGATCTTGGATCCCGTTGTGTGGGAGCGGTTTCTGAATGCCTATCGGCGGGCGGGCGGGCCCGCGGTGCCGGAGGGGGATCCGTGGGCGGTGTTGGATGTGCCCGCACGGGCGCTCGTCGTTCGGGCTGCCGCGCTGGCGGTTGCCAAGGCGGGGCTGGAGGGGCGTGAACTGGACGAATGGGATGTGGCGCTGGTGGATTCGTGTCGGCGGATGCGCGCTGCCGTATCGTGAATTGCGCATACGTTCCTTACAGCGAGGAGATGAATTTCAATGCAGTGCCCGAAATGTCATGCGCCTATGCATACGTACAACCGCGCGGGGGTGCGCATCGAGCAGTGCAGCGGTTGCCGGGGGATTTTCTTGGATTACGGTGAGCTCGAGGCGATCAACCGCCTGGAGGCCGGATATCAGCAGGCTCCCCCGCCACCGCCCAGCGCACCGGCCTGGGGCGCGCCGCACCAGGCCCCGCACCACCAGCCGCAATACGGCTACGGGCACGGCCGCCACAAGCAGCACGGCGTCGGGCGCCCGTTCTTCTCGTCCTAGCTCGAGCACGCGCGACCACCGCACTGCCGCCGCCGGTATTCCCGGCGCGGCATGTGCGGATTCCCTCAGGGGGTGCGGGCCCATTCGCCGCATTGCGGGCATATGGTCGAATCCATGACCGAGGAGACGCAGCAGTTTCGCATCGAGCACGACACGATGGGCGAAGTCCGCGTACCCGCACAGGCGTTGTGGCGGGCGCAGACCCAGCGAGCGGTGGAGAACTTCCCGATCAGCGGCCGCGGCCTGGAACGCGCGCAGATCCGGGCGCTGGGCCTGCTGAAGGCCGCGTGCGCGAGCGTGAACCGGGACCTGGGCCTGTTGGACGAGACCAAGGCCGACGCCATTATCGCCGCCGCCACCGAGATCGCCGACGGCGCGCACGACGACCAGTTCCCGATCGACGTCTTCCAGACCGGCTCGGGCACCAGCTCCAATATGAACGCCAACGAGGTGATCGCGAGCATCGCCGCCCGTAACGGCGTCACCGTGCACCCCAACGACGACGTGAACATGTCGCAGTCGTCCAATGACACCTTCCCCACCGCAACCCATCTCGCCGCCACCGAGGCCGTGGTCAAGGACCTGGTGCCCGCGCTCGAGCATCTGCGCCTGGCCTTGCTGGACAAGTCCGAGCAGTGGCGCAATGTCGTCAAGTCCGGCCGCACCCATCTGATGGACGCCGTCCCGGTCACCCTGGGCCAGGAGTTCGGCGGCTACACCCGCCAGGTGAGCGCGGGCATGGAACGCCTGCTGACCACCCTGCCGCGACTGGGCGAGCTGGCCATCGGCGGCACCGCGGTCGGCACCGGGCTCAATGCCCCGGACGGCTTCGGCGCCGGAGTCGTTGCGGAACTGGTGCGGTCGACCGGTATCGACGCGCTGTCGGAGGCCCGCGACCACTTCGAGGCGCAGGCCGCCCGCGACGGCCTGGTGGAGGTCTCCGGCGCGCTGCGCACGGTCGCCATCAGCCTCACCAAGATCGCCAACGATATTCGCTGGATGGGCTCCGGCCCGCTCACCGGCCTGGGCGAGCTCCAGCTGCCGGATCTGCAGCCGGGCTCCTCCATCATGCCGGGCAAGGTGAATCCCGTTCTGCCCGAAGCGGTTACCCAGGTCGCCGCACAGATCATCGGCAATGACGCGGCCATCGCCTGGGGCGGCGGCAACGGCCATTTCGAGCTGAACGTCTACATCCCCATGATGGCCCGCAATGTCCTCGAGTCGATTCGCCTGCTGGCCAACGTCTCTCGCCTGTTCGCCGACAAGTGCGTGGTCGGCCTGGTCGCCAACGAGGAGCGCCTGCGCCGCCTGGCCGAGTCCTCCCCCTCCATCGTGACCCCGCTGAACTCCGCCATCGGCTACGAGGAGGCCGCCGCGGTCGCCAAGGAAGCCCTCAAGGAGCACAAGACGATTCGGCAGACCGTCATCGACCGCGGCCTGATCGGCGACAAGCTCTCCGAGGCCGAACTCGACAAGCGTCTGGACGTGCTGTCCATGGCCAACGTGGACGCCAAGAAGGCGTGATACGGCGCGGCGGCAGTCCGTCGGCTAACGTCCTCCCCGACAACGGTTCTTCGCCGGATCTACCGGTCTCCGAAGGGGATTACGTGAACGCACGGGTTGCCGCCGCAGCGGTGACGACTCTGGTGGCGCTGCTCACCGGCTGCTCCTCGGGCAGCGAGCATCAGAATCATCCGGAGACCACTCCGGCCACCACGACCAGCACCGCCACCACGACCACCGCGCCGCCGACCAGCACCACCGTCAGCATCGACGGCGGGGAGGCGGCGGATCCGACGGAGTACCGACAGGACGAGAGCATCGCCGGGGCGAAGGGCTACTTCTTCCAGACTCCGAGCGGCAATATCCACTGCGCGATCTTCGACAAGCCGGTGTCCAATGGCGTCGGCACCATCGATATCGGCTGCCAGGGCAAGCTCGCGGCGATTCCGGCGGGTGAGCAGGCGTGCGTGAAACCCGAGCATTCCCAGGCTCCCATGCCCGCCTTCAGCATCGGCCAGAGCGGCGCCGGGTTCAGCTGTGAGGTCAGCCCGCTGTTCTACGGCCGCGCGGACTCCCCCGCCCTGCCCTACGGCTCCTCGCTGCAGATCGGCGGCTACAAGTGCGTTTCCCGCGAGGTGGGTATCAGTTGCGGCCATGTGGAGTCCGGTGATTCGTTCTTCGTTTCGAAGGAGAGCAGCCGCGTGGTGAATTCGGCCGGGGTCGCGCCGCGCGGCATTCCGCCGACCACGACGCGGTAGCCCGAGGTCGGCAACCGATTTCTCGAATTTTCCGACTCGCGTGAAACGCGTCACGCATTGCCTCCGATTAGCTGAGTATCCGCATCCGCGGTATCTCCACGAAAGGAAAGAACAATGCTGACTGCATTCGTCAACGGTATGGTCGCCCTATTCGGTGTAGGCGCGAAGGCCTTCCTGGCAGCGATCGGGATCATTGTTTGAACAGCGGACGCGAGGCGTGGCGGCAATAGCGGCCATGCCTCGCACGCTGCTGTGCGTAATTCATCGCGCCGCAATGATTTCCGGGTAGTTCCGCAGATCGATGTCATTCTTGGCGTTATCGGTGTACTTCAGCATCAGATTCCACAGCCGCGACCCGAGGAACCAGTTCCGCGCCCGGATACCGAGTTTGGTCTTCGGCGCCAGGAACGGCCCGGCATTGGCGGCATCGGCCATCCGCAGATAGCGCTTCATGATCTCCTCGTAGCGAGCGAAGGCCGTCGCATGGTCACCATCGGCGATCGCCAGCTCTCCCGCCAGCACATACGCTCCCACGACCGCCAACCCGGTCCCGAATCCGGCCAGGGTGTTCCCGTACCCCGCATCGCCGAGCAGCGCGATCCGCCCCTTGACGAAGCTCTTCATGGTCACCTTGCTGATGGAATCCAGATAGAAACCGTCCAGCTCCGGCAACTCGGCCAGCATTTCCGGCACCCGCCACCCCATTCCGGCGTAGTTCTCGGCCACGATGCGCTGCTGCTCGGCCACATCGTCACGCGAGAATTCGAGCTCGGGCGAGGCGAACAGATACATCTGCCCCGCCTTCGATCCGCCCGAAACCACCAGCCGCCCCGGCTCGTTGTAACCATAGGAATGCGCCCGCTCGCGCGGCCCGTCCTGCGCCTCCCAATGCGATGCCCCGGCAATGCAGTAGTAGTAACCGCGGTGCTGCACGAAATCCCGTTCGGGCCCGAAAGCCAGTTTCCGCACCCGGGAGTGGATTCCATCGCACCCGAAGACGAGGTCGAATGTACGGCCCGGCATGTTCTCGAATTCGACGTGCACGCCGTCCGCCGTTTCGGTGAGCGCGGAAATGCTGTCCCCGAAAACATATTCACAGGCGTGCACGGTGTGCTTGTACATCACCTCGGCCAGATCCCCGCGCAGGATCTCGATATCCCCGCCCGTGAAATCCCCTGAGATGAGCGCCAGTTCACGCTCGTTCGCATCGATGAGGCTCATATCCGTCTTACCGGTCTGCCGCGCCTCGATGTCCTCGCGCATGCCCATGCGCTCGAGCACCGTCATATGCGTCGCCCCCGTGAAGTCGACGACCTGCCCGCCGGGCCGCAGCGACGCCGCCTTCTCCACCACGGTCACCGCGAACCCGTACCGCTGCAGCCAGTAGGCCAACGCCGGTCCGGCGACGCTGGCGCCGGAGATGAGAACGGTCGTGTTGCGCATAGCTGAGACTCCTCCATTAACTGCGTCCACCGGACGCTTATCAATAACGTATGTTGGACGCAGTTCCACCGCAAGTCTTTTTCCGGAAGGATGACGCCCATGCCGGCACCGACCACGCTCGAACTGCTGTGGGGCGCCCCGTCGCGCCCCAAGCGCGGCCCCAAACCCTCCCTCACCCTGGACCGCATAGTCACCGAAGCCGTCGCCCTGGCCGACGCCGAAGGCCTGGCCAACCTGTCCATGCAGCGCCTGGCCGAACGCCTCGGCTGCGCGAAGATGGCCCTCTACCGCTACGTGCCCGGCAAATCCGAACTCAATGCCCTCATGCTCGAGTCCGCCCTCGGCGCCGCCCCCGAACCCGCTGCCGACCAACCCGATTCCCCGGAACTCCCGTGGCGCGCCTACCTGCGCAGCTGGGCCCAGACCTTCTTCGACCGCGCCTGGGCCCACCCCTGGACCCTGGAACTATCGACCGGCGCCCGCCCCATGGGCCCCAATGAGATGAGCTGGCTGGAATCGGCTCTGGCCGCCCTGGCCGACAGCGGCCTCACCGCCGCCGAACGCCTCGACACCGTCGTCCTCCTCATCGGCCACGCCCGCGGCCTGGTCCAACAGGCGGGCGCCACCCCCGACGGCGACGCCGAGGGCCGCCTGGTCAAGGAGATCGGCGCCATCCTGTCCGCCCACCGCGACCGCTACCCCCATGTCGTCTCCGCCTTCACCGACCAGGCCACCGTCCGCGGCGAAGGCCGCAACAACGCCCTCCACTACGGCATAGACCGCATCCTCGACGGCGTAGGCGCCCTCATCAACAACCGAAAACAGCCGTAGGCAGCCCGTTTCCGGCTTAAAGTCGGAGCATGTCCGACTTACCGGAGCTGCAGCAGGACGCGATCACCACGGTGCGGGAATTCTTCGCCGCCCTGGAAATGAAGATCATCGACGAAGCCCTCGAACTCGCCGACCCCAGCATCATCTGGAAGAACACCTCACTCCCCGACGTCCGCGGCCTGGACCGCGTCCGCTGGGTCCTCAAACAGTTCAACAACCCCCGCTTCGGCTTCCGCGCCGACATGCACCACATCGCCGCCACCAGCGACAACATCGTCCTCACCGAACGCACCGACTACCTCCGCGTCGGCCCGATAGAAATCGCCTTCTGGGTCTGCGGCACCTTCGAACTACGCGGCGGCCGAATCGTCCTCTGGCACGACCACTTCTCCTGGGAGAACTTCCTGCGAGGCAGCGTCGTCGGGGTAGCGCGAGCACTCCTCCCACGCTGAACCGTAATCGCCACCGGGACACAAGATGTCTTTGAACGTAACCAGGGCCAGGCCCCACGTACGGAGGGTGAAGGCCGACCGCGGACGGACAAGGACCGGGGCACCGACCGTCCGCGGATAGAACACAGGGCAGTAATCCGAGCGAAGCGAGGGTCAGGAACGCAGGTGCGCGAGCTCGGCCCGAGCCTTCTCGCCTTCCTCGCCGAAGTCCGTGCGGGTGAAGACTTCCCACTGCTCGAGGAGAGGCTTGAAGACGAGCTCGGGCTCCCGAGCCGGGTCGTAGATTCCCGCGGCGGCGAGAACTTCATCGCTGGTGCGACCATCGGCCAGCTGGACCACCGGAACATGAAAGTCGGCGATGCGGTCGGCGATCGCGCGGATGGTCTGATCGGGCGCCAGGTCGAGCGCGGCGGAGATCAGGTTGGCGAAGAAGACCGCCTGCAGTTCGTCGTCGGCGGCGATGCGGGACGCGATGAGGGCCACGATCGGGTCATCGGACTTGGATTCGGTGTTGCGGTGTCGGACCGCGGCGGCGGCCTCTTCGAAGGCGCAAGTGGCCAGCACGTCGAGCAGGTGCATGGCCGGGCGGCGGAAGCCCGCGGTCATGTGGGCCATGCGCATGCGCTCGAGTTCGATGGGGTCGACGGCGCGGGTGACCATGAGGTAGTTGCGGATGAGGATTTCGTGGCGGTTCTCTTCGGCGGTCCAGCGGCCGACCCAGCGCCACCAGGGTCCGATGCGCAGGTACTTGCCGACCTCACGGTGGTAGGACGGCAGATTGTCGGCAATCAGGACGCTCACGGTGAGGGCGGTCTTGGAGACCTCGCTCAGCGCGGATTGCCCCGGCTCCCAATCGGTTCCGCCGAGGAAGGCGAAGTTGCGCCCGTCGTCCCACGGCACGTGGTCGTGCGGCTGCCACTCCGCCGCGGCGGCGGTGTGACGTACCAGGTTCGATTCCACCTCCGCCGCCAGCGACTCCAGAAGTTCGCGGTCGGCCATCACATTCTGCACCTGCACAAGGTAGAGGCTCCGGAACAAACCCGGGCACTTCGCTCCCACATTCACAGCGGCTATGGGGCTCATGCGGGGCATTCACACAGTCACGGTGGTTTCCGGGACGCGATCACCGCGTCCCGGACCGCCGCTACTTCTCGGTGACGGTGATCTGCTGGTCCACCCAGGTGATGGTGCCGCCGGTGAAATCGCTCTGCTTGCCGCCCGGGATATCCGTCTCGTCGGTGGTCGGGTAGCCGAGCTTGCCGCCCGGACCGCCGTTCTCGTTCCAGGCCTTGCGGATCTCGCCCCAGACCACGTGGGTGCCGGTGGCCGAGGTGGCGTAGACCGCGCCGCCGGTGAACTCCTGCACCTTGCCGCCGCCCGGCGCGTCCTGCTCCGGTCCGGTGGGCGCGCCCAGCGGACCGGATTCGCCGCCGAGTTCGTTGTACTTGGCGAGAAAGTCTCCGGTGACGGCGATTTCGCTGCCGTCCCGGGTGGCGATCTTGGTTTCGCTCGCGCCGCCGGTCTCGCCCATCGGCTCGGAGGCCGGGGCCATTTCGGTGGTGGTCATGCTCGCGTCGGACTTGGAGTCCTTGTCACTGTCCTTGTCGCAACCCGCGGCGAACGTGGTCGCGACCGCGACCGCCGCGATGATGCCAGCCGTGCGTCGAGCGAAGTGGTGCATTTCCATCCTCTCGGATATTCAGGCCGACACTCGGCAACAATTCGGCGAAATACACAGAGATCACCGAATTGTCAGCCGAGCAGGAATTTACCTGGAATATACCCTGAGCAATGTGAAGTAAAATACACGCCAGGGATTTGCCCGATCGGACCGCGTGGATAGATCCAACTCTCGGGGCTCCCAGGGGCTTCGCCCCCGGACCCCGCACGGAACGGGCCGGGGATATCCCGGCCCGTCCCTATTCCCCATCCCGCCTTACGCGTTCGGCCCGTACTCCTCGAGCATCTCCGTGACCAGGGCCGCGATCGGCGAGCGCTCGCTGCGGGTCAGCGTGACGTGCGCGAACAGCGGGTGACCCTTGAGTTTTTCGATCACCGCGGCCACACCGTCGTGCCTGCCCACTCGGAGGTTGTCGCGCTGGGCGACATCGTGGGTGAGCACGACCCGCGATCCGCTGCCCAATCGGCTGAGGACCGTGAGCAGCACATTGCGTTCGAGGGACTGCGCCTCGTCCACGATCACGAAGGAATCGTGGAGCGAGCGGCCGCGAATGTGGGTGAGCGGCAGGACTTCCAGCATGCCGCGCGCCTGCACCTCCTCCATCACCTCCGGGCTGGCCAGCCCTTCGAGGGTGTCGAAGACGGCCTGCGCCCACGGCCCCATTTTCTCGCTCTCGCTGCCCGGCAGATAGCCGAGTTCCTGTCCGCCGACCGCGTACAGCGGGCGGAAGACCACCACCTTGCGATGGCTGCGCCGTTCCAGCACGGCTTCGAGGCCCGCGGTCAGCGCGAGCACCGATTTGCCGGTACCCGCCCGGCCGCCCAGCGAGACGATGCCCACGCTCTCGTCCAGCAGCAGATCCAGGGCGATGCGCTGCTCGGCGGAGCGCCCGTGCAGCCCGAAGGCTTCGCGATCCCCGCGCACCAGCTGCACCCGCTTGTCCGGAGTGACCCGGCCGAGTGCGCTGCTGCGCCCGCTGAGGATGCGAATTCCGGTGTGGCAGGGCAGATCCCGGGCTTCGTCGAGATCGATCACGCTTTCCGCGTAGAGCTTGTCCACGGTTTCGGCGCTCACATCGAGCTCCACCATGCCCGTCCACCCGGAGGTGACGACATCCTGCGCGTGATACTCGTCGGCCTGGAGTCCGACCGCGCTCGCCTTGACGCGCAGCGGGATGTCCTTGGACACCAGCACCACGGTCCGGCCCTCGGCCGCCATGTTCAGCGCACAGGCGAGAATCCTGGAATCGTTGCTGTCCGTACGGAATCCGACGGGCAGGACGTTCGGATCGGTGTGGTTGAGCTCCACCTGGAGCGTGCCACCCTGGGCGCCGACCGGCACCTCCTGATCGAGCCGACCGTGCGCCAGACGCAGATCGTCCAGCATGCGCAGGGCCTCGCGGGCGAACCAGCCCAGTTCGTGATGGTGGCGTTTGGCCTCTAGTTCACTGATCACCACCAGCGGCAGCACCACGTGGTGCTCGCCGAAGCGGGTCAATGCCCAAGGATCCGAAAGCAGCACCGACGTATCCACCACGAAGGTCTTCAGTCCGGAATCGATGTCGTTCGGGCGAAGAGTCGCCGACGACTGCGAGGCGCGAACTCCCTTGGCCGTGGTCCGCGGGCTCCGGGTGGAGCTGGCGTCCCCGCTAGGAGCGGTAACGGAGCGTGCATCAGTCACGGTGGGCTCCTTTGCCACTCGCGCGACACCGCGCGAGCGTTCTCGCTGGGCCGGTCGGCCGTAGGGTCAAACGACCCGAGGGCCAGGTGCCGACCCCCTCGCACTGAGTTGCTCAGTCACGATCAGGACCTCCCGTACGGACCACACCTACGCGGCCCGCACCCCCGACGCTACCGCCGAATTCGATTTCCGGCTCCCCGACTGACAGGCGTGTTGGTGAAGATCCCGTTAACGCCTGTCCGCTCTGGGTGTTTCGCCCAATTCACCCACCAGTACCGGGACATGGCTGTGCGCGGGTTCCTTCACCGCTGTCACCAGCGTCAACGGCCCCGCGGCGGCCTCCCGGCGCAACTGTGCCAGCCCCTGCCGCGCGGCGTCGGATTCGAGCTCTGCGCGGTACCGCCGCTCGAACTCGGCCCGCCGGGTGTCCGGGTCGGCGTGATACCACTTGCGCAGCTCTGTGGAAGGGGTCACATCCTTGGCCCACTCGTCAATGGCTGCTTGCTGTTTGCTGATGCCGCGCGGCCAGAGCCGGTCCACCAGTACGCGGCGGCCGTCGGCGGCCTCCGGCTCGTCGTAGACCCGCTTCACCCGGTACGTCGGTTGCTGCGCCATCGGTCCATTACAGTCGATGCCATGGCCGAAATTCAGGATCTCGAGACGCTGTCCACCAAGGAGTTGCACGACCGGGCCGTGAAGCTGGCCGTTCGCCGGGGCGACGTGAAATTTCTGTGGGAGCTGCTGAAGTCCATCCCGGCCGCCGAGGCAGCCGCCGGTGATCTGGGCGAAAGCGAGGTCGACATCAAGTACGTGCTGCCCATGATCGACGACTACTTCCACGCCGGTGAGGGCGAGATCGGCGAGGTGCTGCGGCCGATGTACGTGGCGTACCTCGGCAAGCACTCCTGAGCCGCGCGCCGGGCGGCGACGTTCAGGCGGGATGCAGCCCGCTGAGCACCGCCCGGGCGAACGGCAGGAAACCCTCCGGTCCGGATGCCCAATCCTTGAGATGCACGGTGGTGCTGTCACTGGATTCGAAGATCTCGCGCACGATGCCGAGACGTTGCTCCAGCTCCAGCCCGGCGCCCATGACGACGTGATCGAGACTCGTCCCGGCGAGCACCGCCCGCAGCTCCTCGACGCTGGATCCGGTGAACAGCTCGACATCCGGTACCGCCAGCTGATCGCGGACCTCGTCGACGACGGCCATCTTCAAGCCGAGCAGCATTACCTTGATCGCCATGATGCCTCCGATCTGGTTGCAGCATAGGCGAACAGACCTACCGCGGTCGCATATCGGAATCCTCCCGAACGACGATGTGCGCCGCGCCCGCTGCGCGACAGTCGCCGTCGTCCGGGGCGATCGAGATATCCCGTGCCCCTACACCATTGCCGAAGACCCGGCGGACGGCCCGTCCGACGCCCTGCTCGACTGGCTGGGCCGGACGTAGATTGGGGACTATGACCGCCGACGCCACTCCGGAGCTCATCGCTACCGCCGCCCGGGCTGCCCGTACTGCTCCCGCATGCGGCGGGTGCTCAACCGCCACGGGATCGTGCACACCGAAGTCGACATCTGGGAGAACCCGGATGCCGCGACCATTGTGCGCTCGATCGCGAACGGCAACGAGACCGTGCCGACGGTGGTGCTGCGCGACGGCTCGTCCGAGCGCAGCTGGGTGAACCCGCATCCCAGGAAGCTGATCGCGACCGTGGCGGCCGACGCACCGGAGCTCACCGGCGGACCGCGCCGCTTCTTCGCCTTCTGACCCGGCGTAGTGAGCACCCGCGCCGAGAGCGAGCAGGCGTACGCCGACTCCGAAAATGGCTGAGCCCGCCGCGATCTCGTGATCGCGGCGGGCTCGTCGCCATGGGCGGGCGGTCAGCCCAGCAGGCGCCAGTCCTCCAGGCCCTCGTAGAGCGGGAAGTCCTGGGCCAGCTTGGAAACCCGCTGACGCAGCGAATCCAGATCGGCGGATCCGGTCAGCGCGGCGGCGATGATCTCGGCGACCTCGGTCCACTCGGCATCGCCGAAGCCACGGGTGGCCAGGGCGGCGGTGCCGATGCGCAGGCCGGAGGTGACCATCGGCGGGCGCGGATCGAACGGAACGACATTGCGGTTCACGGTGATTCCGACCTCGTGCAGCAGATCCTCGCCCTGCTGGCCGTCCAGTGCGGAGTTGCGCAGATCGACCAGGACCAGGTGCACATCGGTGCCGCCGGTGAGCACCGAGATGCCCTTGCTCTGCACATCGGCGCCCATGAGGCGGTCGGCCAGAATCTTGGCGCCCGCGATGGTGCGCTCCTGGCGCTCCTTGAACTCGGCGCCCGCGGCGATCTTGAACGCCACGGCCTTGGCGGCGATGGCGTGCATGAGCGGACCGCCCTGCTGGCCCGGGAACACCGCGCTGTTGAGCTTCTTGGCGAAGTCCTGCTTGGCCAGGATCAGACCGGAGCGCGGACCGCCGAGGGTCTTGTGCACGGTGGAGGACACGACATCGGCGTGCGGCACCGGGGACGGGTGCAGTCCGGCCGCGACCAGACCGGCGAAGTGCGCCATATCGACCCAGAGGTAGGTGCCCACCTCGTCGGCGATCTCACGGAAGGCCGCGAAGTCGAGGTGGCGCGGGTAGGCGGACCAACCGGCCACGATCACCTTCGGACGGGTCTCGCGGGCGATCTTGCGCACCTCGTCCATATCGACGCGGTGGTCCTCCTTGGACACGCCGTAGGCGTGCACCTCGTACAGCTTGCCCGAGAAGTTCAGGCGCATGCCGTGGGTGAGGTGGCCGCCGTGCGCGAGATCCAGGCCGAGCAGCTTGTCGCCCGGGTTCATGAGCGCCATCAGGACGGCGGCATTGGCCTGCGCACCCGAATGCGGCTGCACATTGGCGAAATCCGCGCCGAAGAGTTCCTTGACGCGAGCGCGGGCGAGATCCTCGACGATATCGACGTTCTCGCAGCCGCCGTAGTAGCGGCGGCCCGGGTAGCCCTCGGCGTACTTGTTAGTGAGCACGCTGCCCTGCGCCTGGAGGACCGCGCGGGGAACGAAGTTCTCCGAGGCGATCATCTCGAGGGTGTCACGCTGGCGGGCGAGCTCTCCGCCCATCGCGGCGGCGACCTCCGGATCGAGTTCGGCGAGGGACTGGCTGTTGACAGAAGTGCTCGTCTGGGTCACGCCGCCGAATGTATTGGCCGTGGCGACAGTGCCGATCAGAGGGCCGTGTGTGTCGTGCTGATCCATCGCAGCTTCCAACTGGGTCATCGCAACCTCCGTGCTCCGGTGCTGCCCCCGGGTACCGAAGTACTCCAAGGGCTCACCCTGCACCCAGGCGCGCGGTGCAGGACGTCGGTGCTTCCCGGTGGTTGCTTCCACCTCGAGTGCGCCAGTCGCGGTTCCGCCATCCTATCGGCGTGAATCACGCCACGCTCGCGTGCCCCGAAAAGTAGGGGCACCACGCACGTCGGCGGTGCACTGACCGACCGCCTCGGCACCTCCGGTGGACAGTGGCCCGGATACTGACTATGAGAGGGCAACAATTCTCGGTATAGTGGCGGCGCACTGGCATTATGACCCGCCAGTGGCATTGGCCCACCATAACTTTCGAGGTTGAGAATGCATTTCATCGCCGGCGGCATCGAGGACCTGATCAAGACGCTGCTCAAGACCATGTGCACCATGTCCAGCGGCGGCGCGGGCTGCAGTAACTGGTAGCCCTCCGCGCCAACCGCTGAACGCGGCTCCCTCACATCCGGCGAATGGCTCCGGGAGTGAGGGGTTCGTCCAGCAGTCGACGGAATCGATCGGACCGCTGCTCGGCGTCGGGGGATGCATTCAACCATCCGCCGAGCAGCCGGTACCCCTCCACATAAGTACTGATATAGGCCCGCCACAGCGGAGAGGACAGAAAGCGCAGCTGCTGCCGCGCCCGCTCCGGTGTGATCAGGCTCCAGCGCTGCAGGAAGGCCGCCACCTCGTCGGCATCGCGCCGCCGGTCGTGCAAGAGCAGGGCCGCGTCCTGGCGCACATTCAGCAGGTTCGCCGAGGCGGCCGAAATGCTTTCGGCGCGTTCACCGTCGAAACGCAATCCGAGATCGGCGTAGATTTCCTGCGCCCATTTTCCCCAGTCCGGCCCCACGATGGATTTCAGGGCCAGATCCGCGAGACCCTCCGCCATCAGGCATTGCGGTGTGTTCACCACGAACAGCGTCTGCTCGTCCTGACCGGCCGCGACCAATCCGGCTTCCTTGCGGCAATGCTCGGTGTGATGCCCGGGGTATGACTCGTGCGCAATGAGCGCGGGCAGATGCGCCATGTGCTGCTTCAGATCCGAATTGATGGCCACCCGCGACTGAAAATTGCCCAGGTAGTAGTTGAAGCCCGACCACGGCTTGTCGCCCACCACTTCGTATTCCACGCGTTCGTGATCGGGCAGCGGATAGCGCTGCCGCACCAGTTCCCGCAGCGCCCCGGAGAACGCGTCCACGCATTCGCGCAGCCGTTCCGGCGGAATCTCGTCGGCCCGCCGGTGCGCGGCGATGCGATCGGGCAGCGCGCCCTCGCCGGGCAGCACCTCGCCGAGTTGCCGGTGCGCCTCGTGATAGTCCGCCTCGTCGCCGGGTGCGATATCGACGTCGAAGTAGGCGCGCACCTCGTCCACGAAGCCGATATCGTCGCCCTCGAATTTCCGGCCGGAGCATTCCAGCGCGCGCAGGTGCACATCCAGGAATTCGGTGCGCTCGGCCGACAGCCCCGCCTCGGGGAGTTCCTTGCGCAGTGCGGCAGCCTTGTTCGCGAGATCGCGGGGTTCGGGCGCGGGGGCGTTCTCGATCTCGCGCCGCAGGGCGGGATCACCGGTGAAGGCGTCGACGAAACCTTCTTCCAGCCGGTCGAAGGACAGGCCCAGCCGCAGGTATTCGGTCACGAGAGGATGCGCTGACATGCAGCCGACTGTAGGTGATCGGACCGGCGGACGTGCCGCCGTTCCCGTCTCCGGGCGCCCGCAAACCTGGGCCCGGTGTCGCACATATCACTCGGGTTACCGGCGAGTAGCAATACCTGGTGTTCACCGACATGTTGGACCCGAGCACAATTCGGCTATGCCAATACGGGTGGAGGTCGAGCCGCGTGGCACGAATGAGTGAGCCGAGTCCCTATGTGGAGTTCGACCGGAAGCAGTGGCGCACGCTGCGCAAGTCGACTCCCCTGGTGCTCACCGAGGAAGAACTGATCGGCCTGCGCGGTCTGGGTGAACAGATCGACCTCGAGGAAGTGGCCGAGGTCTATCTGCCGCTCGCCCGCCTGATCCATCTGCAGGTGGCCGCCAAGCAGCGCCTGTTCGCCGCCACCGCGACCTTCCTCGGCGAGACCCATCCCGACCGTCAGGTGCCGTATGTGATCGGCGTGGCGGGTTCGGTGGCGGTCGGCAAGTCCACCACCGCGCGCGTGCTGCAGGCGCTGCTGGCGCGCTGGGACCACCATCCGCGGGTGGATCTGGTGACCACCGACGGATTCCTCTACCCCACAGCCGAACTCACCCGGCGCGGCATCATGCACCGCAAGGGCTTCCCGGAGTCCTACGACCGGCGCAAACTGCTGCGCTTCGTCACCGAGGTGAAATCCGGTGCGCCGGAGGTCTGCGCGCCCGTGTACTCGCATATCGCGTACGACATCGTGCCGGGGCAGTTCCACTGCGTGCGCCAGCCCGACATTCTCATTGTCGAGGGTTTGAACGTGCTGCAGACCGGGCCGCGGCTCATGGTCTCGGACCTGTTCGACTTCTCCATCTATGTCGACGCCCGGATCGAGGATATCGAGAACTGGTACGTGCAGCGCTTCCTGGCATTGCGCAAGACGGCGTTCGCGGATCCCAATTCGCACTTCCACCACTACGCCAAGTTCAACGATCAAGAGGCCACCAGCGCGGCCAAGGAGATCTGGCACAACACCAACCGGCCGAATCTGGTGGACAACATCCTGCCCGCCCGCCCCCGCGCCACGCTGGTGCTGCGCAAGGACGCCGATCACGCCATCAACCGGCTGCGGCTGCGCAAACTCTAGTTTTCCGGCGGCGCTACAGCTTCCACGCAGCGTCGAGGCGTGCGGCCACATCGATATCGGTCGCGGCTTTGATATGCGGTTTGCGTATCTCCTCCGCGATGTAGCGTGCGACGAAACGGCGGATCTCGTGATCCACGCTGGCCAGAATGCGCAATAGTTCACCGCGCCGCGATGCGCTCGCGACATTGATACGCACATTGCTCGGCTGCGGTTCGGCGATATCGATGAGCACGCGCAGCGGTTCGGCGGTGCGCACGGTCAGGCGCAGATGGATGGTGCCGTCGACGTGGAACGGATAGCGGTCCACCGAGAGGTCGATGAGCAGGTCCACATCCAGCGGGATCACCAGGTCGAAGGAAATGATCTCCTCGACTTCCCGGTTCACCCGGGGCTGCCCCAACCGCACCCCGGCGGAGAGTTTCGCGATACGTCCCGGGCCGAGTCCGATGGGCCCGAATTGGAATGCCTCCCCGGTGAGTTTCTCGAAGGCCCCCGCTATCCGCTCCGGTGAGGCCGCGTATCGCAGAAATCGGCGGCCGAACTCCGCATAGCTGATGTACGGCACGGCGACAGCGGAATCCACGGGGCTGCCCAGCCCTTCGCGCAGCTCACTCATGCATTCCGACGGTACGGCAGCGAAGGCCCCGCGAACTACGGAAGCCATTGCACTGCAATACGATCGTGCACACCCCGTATTCGAACGTTACGTCCCGAAACGACGGTGCCGGGCGGCATAATCACGCAGCGCCCGCAGGAAATCTACGCGCCGGAACTCCGGCCAATAGGCCTCGGTGAACCAGATCTCCGAATAGGCGCTCTGCCACAACAGGAATCCCGAGAGCCGCTGTTCGCCGGAGGTGCGGATGACCAGGTCCGGATCGGGCTGGCCGGAGGTGTAGAGATGCTGGCCGATGGCGTCGACGGTAATGGACTGCACCAGATCCTCGCCGGTCTCCCCGGCGTCGATCTCCTGGCGAACGAGCGAGCGCACCGCATCGGTGATCTCCTGGCGGCCGCCGTAGCCGATGGCCACGTTCACGTGTACGCCGTCGCGACCCTCGGTGCTCTTGGCGGCTTCGCTCAGGCGGCGCGCCATATCCTCGGGCAGCTGATCGAGTGCGCCGACAATGCGGACGCTCCAATTCTGTTCCGGCGCGGAGAGTTCCTCGACGACGTCGGTGATGACGTCGAACAGCGTGTCGAGTTCCTCGCGATCGCGGCGCAGGTTCTCGGTCGAGAGCAGGTACACGGTGACCATCTCGATGCCCGCTTCACCGCACCAGCCAACCAGTTCGGCGATCTTCAGCGCGCCCACCCGATGCCCATGGCTGACATCGGTGAACCCGTTCTCCCGCGCCCATCGGCGATTGCCGTCACACATGACGGCCACATGCCGCGGATGCTGCTTCCCGGCCAGCTGCTTCGACAGCCGGGCTTCGTAGATGCGATACGGGGATCCACGCACCTGCTTCGCAAGCTCAACGACCACGACGCCCAACCCTACGCCCCCGCAAGGAATGCGGGAGCTACCGGGACAGTCGAGTGAAACAGCGCCGGTATGAATTTCCGACAGCACACCTGAGAGGCGTGACCGCAACAACCTACGGTACCGTAGGTTACTCAGGAGGTAACCCGTGTCCGACACTGTGCAGCCCCCCGCCCCGGTGGCGGACGTCCTCGAATCGGCTCGCCGAGAATTCACCATCATCCGCCCGCGCCTGCGCGGCTGGATCCACACCTGGGCCGTCGGCATCGCGGCCATCGCCGTCATCGCCTTGGTGAGCACCGCCGCAACGGTCTCGGCGACCGCCGCCTGGTCCACTCTCGTCTACGGCCTGACGGTCTGCGGCGTCTTCGGCGTCAGCGCCACCTACCACCGGGTGAACTGGCGCACCGAACGCGCCTACACCTGGATGAAGCGCGCCGACCACAGCATGATCTTCCTGTTCATCGCGGGCAGCTACACCCCGTTCGCCCTGCTCGGCGTGCGCGGTCGGTCCGGAACCATCCTGCTCGCCGTGGTCTGGGCGGGCGCACTGGCCGGAGTCGCCCTGAAGATGCTGTGGCCCACCGCCCCTCGCTGGGTCGGCACACCCCTGTACCTGCTCCTGGGCTGGGCCATCGTCCCCGTCGCGGGCACCCTCATCCACAATGTCGGCTGGACCCCGGTCCTCCTACTGCTCGCGGGCGGCATCGCCTACAGCGTCGGCGGCATCCTCTACGCCTCCCGCTGGCCCGACCCTTGGCCGGACGTCTTCGGCCACCACGAGTTCTTCCACGCCGCAACCGTGCTGGCCGCCCTCTGCCACTACGTGGCGGTCTGGCTGGTCGTCCTCAACTGAAGCGGAATTACTCACAATCGCGCACCGGCGGGCCAAAGGTCTCTAAAGTCCAAACGTGATTACCGGGCTGATCCTCTGGGCGCTGCGCGCCAAGTGGGGGCTGTCGGCCGTCGTCCTGGCGTGCAATCTGGGCGGGCTCGCGGTGATCACGACCGAGTTGTGGCTGAGCGGGTTCTTTGCCCGGCTGGGGCCGGACTGGCTGATGACCTTCGCATGGGTGTCGATTTATCCGACCATCGGCGCATTGCTCGGCATCGTGCTGGCCGTGCGTGATCGCGGGCGATACTTCGGCTGGCTCGACGAGCGGCGGGCTCCCGCGGAGGCCGAGGCGCGGCGACTATTGCATCTGCCCATCGGGATCGCGATACGGGCGGTGGCCATCTGGCTCCCCGGCGTGATCATCGCGGCGGCGATCTTCGCCCATTCCACACCGCACAATGATTTCGCGGTCGTCATGGCCATGTTCACCCTCGGTGGGCTGGAGTCGGCGGCGCTCACCTATTTGATCGTGGATCGGCTGATCCGGCCGACCATTCCGGTGGTGGCGGAGGTGCTCGACGGGACGGGGCACTGGAGTTCCACGGTGCTGGTGCGGGTGCTGGTCACCTTCGCGGTCACCGGCGCGGTGCCGTTCTTCATGGTCATCACGGTGCTGGCCGATCCGTCCTCCGACTACGACGACCGGATCCGGACCGGGGTGTATCTGGCGATCGTCGGGTTGTCGGCGGGGGCGGTCGCGACGGCCACGCTGGCGCGCGCCATTGCGACGCCCATGCATTCGCTGCGGGATGCGCTGGACCGCATTGCCGACGGCGAACTGGATGTGAGCGTGCCGATCGGCAGCACCAGCGAGATCGGGCGGCTGGAGCATTCGGTCAACGAGCTGGCCACGAATCTGCGTGAGCGCGAACGCATGCGGACCGTCTTCGGCCGCCATGTGGGTGCGGAGGTGGCCGAGCGGGCGCTGTCGGGCAGTGCGCAGCTGACCGGCGATATGCGGGTGGTGACAGCGCTTTTCGTGGATGTCACCGGGTCGGTCGCCATGGCCACCGAACTCGCGCCGCGCGATTTCGTGGTCAAGCTCAATCGGCTGCTGTCCACGGTGGTCGCGGCCACCGAGGACAATCACGGGCTGGTCAACAAGTTCGAGGGCGATGCGGCGCTGTGCATCTTCGGTGCGCCGATCGCCTTGGACGACAACGCCACTCCCGCACTGCGCGCCGCGCGCCGCATTCGCGACGAGGTCAAGGCGGCCGGAGAACTCGATATCGGCATCGGGCTGGCGCGCGGGCTGGTCTTCGCCGGTGACGTCGGTTCGGGCACCCGCCTGGAATTCACGGTCATCGGCGATGCCGTCAACGAGGCCGCCCGCCTCACCACCGAGGCCAAACAGGCGCCGCGGCGCATTCTGGCGAGTCAGGCCGTCATCGACGCGGCCTGCGATTCCGAACGCAGCAAGTGGATGCTGCACGACACCATCCATCTGCGGGGACGGAAGGAACCCACGCCAGGCTGGACCGACATTCCCGCTCCCGAGCGAGCCCACCGCAACGGCAGCGACCGGCCGGTCGCGACCCCCCGGGCCGCAGTCCCGGACCCCGGCCCCGCCGCGGACCGCTAGGACGCTTATCGCTGGTCATGCACCGACACGGCTTCCACCGCCCGCAGAAGTGGCGAGCACTCGGAAAGACACGGCAACACAATCAAGGTAGACACAACTCCGGGACTGTAGAACCGGCCGTAGCCTGCGGCAACGGAATAATCCTGGCGAACGCCCCATACTGCGGAATCAGGCGAATTCGATACTCGAGTGTGATCCGCCGCACGGGTGCGCGGCGGCAGATTCACCTCATGACCGAGATCCAGACCGGCCGCCGCCCGGACGCGGCCCGCACGGGCCTGCTACTGCTCGCACATCGCGCCATCATCGTGGCGCTGATGACCGGAATCTGCGAAATGCTGCTGCGCGCCGCGATCGCACTGGAGCAATCCGAGGCCGAGGTCGGCGACCTGACGATCGGCTTGCTCACACGGGTGGCGCTCTACCTCGCGGTGTACACCGTCTCCCGCCGCATGCTGGTCGGGACCACCTGGGCCCGTTGGGTTCTCATCATCGGCCTGGGCGTATTCGGATTGCTCTCCCTCCTGATCGAGCCGGTGACCGAATTGCTCGCCGCCGACGAGCCGCTCGAGCTGCTGACCGACGTGACATGGGAGTCGTTGATACCGGCCCTGTTCCGCACCGTCCACGTTCTCGCCGTCCTGGTCGCCGTGCCCGCCATGCTCCGCGCGGGCCTGCGGAGCGGCCGCAACTGATCGCAGACCCAGCCGAGTCTCGCCGTTCCGCGCGCCTCGAGGGCGGCGCGGGCCGAATGCCGAACTGCGTCAACGCGTTATGCGCACTTTGCCCGCCCGGCCGATCCGCGATCCACAGGGAGTGCTTCGGGCGGTCCGCGCCCGGCCTGGCCGATGACACGGCCCGGACCGGGCGGGTGCGCTGATGCGGTCTGCGTCTGCCCCGATCCATCGCGCGATGCGGGACGGACGGAGCGCCTTTACGCCGTTGGCGGTCGCAGCAGGGAGGAGCGCACTTCCTCGATGGTGGTGACAGGGAGGTCGCAGACCGCGCCGCGGCATACGTAGGCCGCCGACTTGCCCTGTACGGCATGACGATCCGTCAGCAGGGGTTGTGAGTCCGGGGCTCCGAGGACGATGACGGAGCCACCGGGGGCTGCCACTCGGGCGGCGTGGAGCAGACCGGCCGCGGACTCGTCGCCCTCGCTACTGTAGGCGACCGCGACCTGGATCGGGCCGCGCAGGGCGGCTTCGGCGACCGCCAGCCACTGCCCGGCCGAGCGTGGGGCGCGGGCCAGGACGATTGCGCCGCGCTCGAGGGTCTGGTCCGCGAGTTCGCGGTAGCGCAGGGCGCGGTCCGGTTCGGTGAGTGCGGAGGCGGTGAGCAGGGCTTCGGCCAGGACGGAGGTGCCTGCCGGGGTGGCGCCGTCGAGGGGGTCGCGGGGGCGGGCAATGAGGGTTTCGGCGTCGTCGGCGGTGTCGAACCAGCTGCCCGGGTTCGCCGGATCGGCGAAATGGGTGACGGCCGCGTCCAGAATCCGCTGGGCGGCGGGCAGCCAGTCGCCGCCGGAGGTCTGATGCAAGGCGAGCAAACCTGTTGCGAGCCAGGCGTAGTCCTCCAGTACGCCGGTCGCGGATCCGGCGACGCCGCCGAGGGAGGCGCGGCATACGCGGCCGTCGGCCACATGCACGTCGAGCAGGAACCGGGCACACCGTTCCGCGGCGGCCAACCAGTCCGAATTATCATGAGCCGCACCGGCTTCGGCGAGAGCCGTAATGGCCATCCCGTTCCAGGCGGTCGCCACCTTGTCGTCGCGTTCGGGCTGTGGGCGGCGAGCGCGGGCCGCGCTCAACGCGGCGCGAATGCGTTCGAACCGTTCGGAATCGGCGACCGCCGGATCGGTGTAGCGGGTGAGGACCGAGGTGCCGTGCTCGAAGGTTCCGGCCGTGGTCACACCGAAAAGCTCTGCGGCCCAGGCACCGTCGAGTGCACCGAGCACCCCGTTCAGTTCGGCCGGGGTCCACACGTACGTCGCGCCCTCCACGCCCGGCCCGCCGGGCTCGAGGTGCGTATCGGCATCCAGCGCCGAGGCGAACCCACCGTGCTCGGTCCCGAGATCCTCGATGAGGAAACCCACCGTCTCGCGGGTGATCCGCAATGCCAGCGGTTCCGAGCCATCCCGCACCGGATCGCGCCACGCGGCCCGCTCACCGTCCCGCTCCCGCCGCGCCAGGTGCGCATACACCCGCAGCAGCTGCGCATTGTCGTAGAGCATCTTCTCGAAATGCGGCACCACCCACGCGGCATCCACCGAATACCGCGCGAACCCGCCCCGCAACTGGTCGTAGATCCCACCCCGCGCCATCGCCTCGGCCGTGAACGAAACCACTTGCAGCACATCCTTGTTCCCGGTGCGCTCGTAATCCCGCAACAGCCCCTCCAACAGCTCCGACGGCGGAAACTTGGGCGCACCCCCGAACCCGCCATGCCGCTCGTCCACATCCCGCAACACCGTGGCCACCGCATGATCCAGCAGCTCCGCACTCACCCCCACGGCACTGTCCGGCAACCCACCCGCCTGCTCCCGCAACGCCGCCCCCACCTGCGCCGCCGCCTGCTCCACCTCGTCCCGCCGGTTCCGCCACGTCTCAGTGACAGCCGTGAGCACCTGCGTGAACGACGGCATCCCATGCCGAGGCGTCTTCGGGTAGTACGTCCCGCAATAGAACGGCTCCCCCGCAGGCGTCAAGAAACAGGTCATGGGCCACCCGCCCTGCCCCGTCATGGCCACCGTCGCATTCATATACACCGCATCCAGATCGGGCCGCTCCTCCCGATCCACCTTGACGCACACGAAATGCTCGTTCATCAACGCCGCCGTAGCCGCATCCTCGAACGACTCGTGCGCCATCACATGACACCAGTGACAAGACGAATATCCCACCGACAGCAGAATCGGCACATCCCGCGCCGCCGCTTCCGCCAAGGCTTCAGCGTTCCACTGCCGCCAATCCACCGGATTGTCAGCATGCTGACGCAGATAAAGCGATGTGGCATTACCCAATTGGTTCACACCCACCAACTTCCTATGTCGAGTCGGCCCGCAGCACGGTCAGCCCAGCCCACGCTCCATGCATTAGGCACAGACCATGACAGACTGGCACAACCAGGCGCTTCGATCAGTACACACGTTCTACTACACCGCAGCACGGGTTCCGCCCACATCCAGTGCAGTAGACCCGAGGAGCCAGAGCGAGCGCTCTCAGGCACCCCGCGCTGGGCACCCCGCTCCGCACAGCATTCGGCATGCGGCATCGGAGATGCGTTTCTCAGGCTGGGCGCAGTGGTTGCACCGCCGTCGCTCGATCGCCTCCGATCCGGTGCCAGATCGGGTTGCGCCGACCTTGAAATTAGCGATCTACCTGCAATTTCGAGTGACAGTACGTCCTCCGTCTTGACACCGAGCGTCTCCTAAGTGAGACTTTTGCAGCGGCACAGTTGCGTCTTCATTCGCGAATTCCTCGGGAATCTCCTCTGCGGCACCAAAGCGCGAACGTTTCCTTCCCCTTCCTTTCGACACGAGCCCTCGATCCACGCCAGGATCGAGGGCTCTGTCGTTGAAGGGGTGCGGTCTTGCCCCTCCCTCCTTCCTGAGCAAAAGATCTGGTGGCTCTCGCCGTTCGGATTGCTACGACCCTCTCCTGGAGTCCGCACACGGGTCCGAGCACTCCGCACAGTGTTTGTGGCGCGGATTTCGTGTGGCCGATTTCTGAGTACGGACCGCTGCGGCCGTGCCCGTTACATACCCTGCCCTGCGGCACGCTTCTGATCACTTGCCATCCCAAACCCTTTGCAGGGCCCGGGATTATTCATCCACATGTCCGAAGGGACGGTCGAACATCTTGTCCGACAACACAAAAAACAAGCCTATCCACCTCGTGGGCGGTCAACTTCAGCGAGAGACTACGAAATATGTAGCAGGACAATGCATTACCTTCCCCAATAAGGTTCGGCCGTAATGGGCACTCTCTATGATTCGGGTTGGCAGGCGGAGTGGTTGGCAAGTTTGACCCCTGCTTCTGCGGCCGACCCCGTCTTGCCCGTGACGTCCGGTCGCGAGAGTCCCAGGGTTCACACGTACAACGTGAAGTCCGAGGCCGAGGCGGCTCGTATATTCGCCCGCATCCTCACATCCCAGGACATGGTCGGGGCGGCATACTCCGACTCGGCCGGGCGACCATCTCAAATAGCGGGTCCGGTGGCAGTGTCGGTGCCATGGCAGCCGTCCGGCTCCGAGTTGGGTGTGCCGCGAGCGAAGCCAATCGCCGATCCAGAGGCCGACGGCGCGATACCTGTCGCTCCTCCTGGACCCGAGCCGACTACACCGCCCGCCCAATCCATTGCACCCTCAGCGGCGGTTCCCCTGCCGGAAGAAACTCTCGCGTCACGTCCGCAAGGTGCCAAGGCCGTGAGCGGACCGACCTCCTCGGCGTTGCTCAATACTCTCACCGGAACCGGCCCGGCCCCTGCGGACGTACAAGCCGGGAACCAAGCATTACAACAGGCAGCGCAAACCGCCCCCGACTCGAACGCCGCAGTGCTGGGTGCGTTGACCAATACTCAGATCCAGCAACACACCCTCAATGGCGACGCCACAATCACGGTCACCAGCCCTGGTGCGGGGCAAGGCAATACACCCCCCACCTCTGCGGGCTCCGAGACCGGTGGCGGACCGACTTCCTCGGCGTTGCTCAACGCTCTCACCGGAACCGGCCCGGCCCCTGTAGACGTACAAGCCGGGAACCAAGCATTACAACAGGCAGCGCAAACCGCCCCCGACTCGAACGCGGCGATACTGGGCGCGTTAACCGACACTCAGATCCAACAACGCACCACCACTACAGGTGAGAGTACCACCACAACCACCGCTGTCACCGGACCCTACGGGCACACCTGGATCGGGATCGCTCAACGTCCAGCCTCTGCACCGCCTTCGTCGCCGCAGGCACAAAAGCCGACCGATCCCAAAGCGCAAGCCACCCGCGATTGGCTGAACGAGATGTGGCAGCTCGGTGTGAGCGCGACCCGGTTCCAGACGAATCTCACCGGTGGTGGCGGCTGGCAGGGATTCACCGACAGTTGGAGCACGCTCGGGCGTGGCGTGACGGAGTTCGGCCGCACCTGGTCGGGTTCGAACCCGCAGCCCCGCGCCGACTCACTGGCCGATCTCGGTAGCGCCGTGATCCGCTTGGACGATCTGAAAGAACACGGACCCGAGTTCTGGCAAACCAAGCTCAAACTCGACTTCGGTGCCGGTGTCCCTCTCGACGGCGCCGCCAGCGTATTCAGCCGTGGTGCCACCGCCGCCGCGGACGCCGCAGAAAACGCCGCTGCCCAGGCGGGGAAGAACACCCTCGCGCGCACCGCCGCCGACGACGCAGCCGCACTGCAGGCCGGCAAGGACGCCGGTCAACAGTCCGTCGATAACCCCACGCTGGTGGTCAAGTCGGACAGACCCGAGGCGCCGACCCACGACGACCCGCCAGCATCGGGCGGGGCAGATCCCAGCGACGCAGACCGACCTGACCGGGCGGGCACACCCTCAGACTCCACCGACCCGCACCCCGGGCCCCCGCCCCGCGCTACGGCGGTCGACAGTTCAGCATCTGAGCGAGAGGTCCTAGGCGATCGAACCACAAGCGAACCCCAGTCCGATGACGTCGGTGCGGCGGAAAACAAGGCCAGGTCAGATGACGTTGTCGCGGCAGAAAACGAAGCCGCCCAGATCCTCGGACCCATCGCAGATCGCGTTGTCGGCATCAACGAGTGGGCGACAAGGCACTCCACCCTGGCGAACCCGTACCAGATCCGCGAATCACTCAACGAGGTACGCGAACTTCGCCGCCAACTCGATCAGTCACCCGCGTCGACAGGCACCCCCGCGCTGGACCACGCGTCGATAGCCCCAAAACATCCGGCCACCGGCGAGCAACTCAGCGAATTCGACATCGGCATCATGCAGCCCGGACACAGTGAAATCTCCCACCGGGTCGAAGTGAAGACGGTGACAAACCCTCTGGAAAGCTCAATCCAACTTAATGACCCTGTTAAGGCAACGATTGACAAGGTCATAACGCGAGAGAAGGCCGGTACGCCAATTGCCACATCAAAGGAGTTGAACATCTACGCGACCGTAAAAGAAGGCTCATCTACGAAGAAGGGAATAATCACAGTCAGGACTCTGGACGGTTCGATAACTCGAACCAGGTTGAACGGAATCGAAGTAGGAAAGACGAATATATTCGGCGAATACGAGGACTTGCTGAATCGTAAACTGGAACCGAGCAAGAGATCGCCCGAGTATAGTGATAAAATTGACAAGATTACCATCGTGAACGATGCGAATCCCGGCGAGATACTGGCCGTATACACACGGCAAGACTCCGGATGGAGGAAGACGAAATGAACTGTTATCCAGGAGGAATTCCCTACCGCCTACAGGCCGTGGAGAATCCATGGCAACTCAGATTTTCCCGCGACACTGAAATAGGAGAAGGCGGAATCGAGTTGGCGGAAGACACCCTGGACTCGCTGTACGAATTCATGGAAGATTTCGCCATCCCACTGTCAATTGACCTATCGACCTGCTATTGGGATGACGAAATTGATATGCCCAAGAAATCCGAGGAGGTATCTGACAGGCCGGAACCGCTGGGCCGACTCCTGCGTACAAGATCGCGATATGCCCGTGATCTCAGGAAATTATGGAGAGGCCAGGAGGTCAGTGACGTAGCCGCAGACGTCATCGATCGCGATCTCGCGCGCAGCTTCTACCGGGAAACTGTTGATATGGATGCACCGCTGGATTCACCCACAGATATCAGCTGGAACGAAATCCAAATCCGTACGGCATATTTGAGGCTTCCGGAAATATCCGATCAGTTCGTCAGCACGTACGATCATATCCGGGCACTCGATCACCGCGGCACCCCTTTCCCGCATCCGATAGAATGGATAGCGGGATCCGCTTGGTTGCCGGGTCTCATACCAGGCCAGCTCAATGCTCCCGTGGAGATCCGAATGTATCGCGATTTCGGCGAGGTGGTCATGGATGTAAATGTCTACAATTATGCCTGGTCTCCCGATTCGCCAGATTCGTCAGATTCGTCAGGTTATGCGGACATCCTCAAGGGAATCGCGGCCTTGGAACGCCGTGGGTGGGTGCGAGAATAGAAGAACGGGCCAGGATTTGATCCAGATTCCAAACTAGGAGGGACGATGCGCGCAAACTAGCGACTATCAAAGTAGCCCACGTTGCTGATCTCAACCTTCTCGGCGAAGCTCCCAATTCCGGCGAAATCGATGATCTGTTCAGAAACAACACGATCTTTATGATTCACCCATATGCTCGTTCGGTGATCCACAGGCTTGCTGTCGAGGTTGGGTTGCTTCCAGTCGTGCTTCCCTACTTGCGCAGAGGAGACTGGTCTCCAGCCGGAGACGAGGACCTCTAACCTAGCTTGGCCGAACGGCGCGATCTGCGGCAAGAGCCTCTGGAACGAGCTCGGCTCGCCGACAGCACAGCCGAGATGATCGACAGTCCAGCGCTCTGCCGAGGTCGGACACTCACGTCACCCACAGAATGTCGGCGCTCAGAAGCACACTGAAAGCGCACCCAACATCATCCGAGATTCGCGTACTGGTCGGACTCTCGAATCAAAGGCTGAAGCACGCAACCCCCAGTACATGTACCTGAGTCGTCAAGTCCGCCAGAACTTCAACCGAGAGGGCGGGCATGGTTCTGCTGTAGCTGAATCGAACAATATGTTCCGGGCCCTGGGCACGCGGAGCCGTTGGGAAGACACAGGTCCCTCGGCAGCTCAGCGGCCCGACTCTGGCGAATAGTCTTCGGCGACTGAGTTTCCTAGCTATGGCTGACCACGGCGCGGACATACGCCCACACCGAGTGCACCTAACGCTGCCCTGAACCGCCCGGATCAACATCACACGCCGGCCGATTCATGGCAAATTGCGCGATTTACCTGGGCAAATGCAGCTTGTAACCTTAAACCATCACGTGGCACCAGTGGCAGCTCGCGTACCCGATGGACAGCAGGATCGGGACATCCCGCGCCGCCGCCTCCGCCAGGGCCTCGGCATCCCACTCCCGCCAGTGCACGGGATTGTCGGCGTGCTGACGGAGATAAGGCGAGGTCGCACCAGCCAATTGGTTCACAACAGGAAGCCTAGTGCGCCGCCGCTCGAACCCGGCGGCTATTTTTCGGACACTTAACTTGTACGATAGTCTTGTACTTTCATAGAGTATGGCTGCGGCGGGCGAATGTGCACGTCAAGGCACGAAATGGAAGGAGCATCACCGTGAAGATCGCACTGTTGGGAACCAGTTTCGGGCAGCTCCATGCCGCCATCTACGCGCAGCATCCGGTTGAGGTCGTCGTGTTCGGCCGCACGCCCTCGGCCTTGGACGAGCTGCATCAGCGCTACGGGTTCGAGACCACCACCGACCTCGACGGCATCTTCGACGATCCGAGCATCGACCTGATCGACATCTGCCTACCCAGCAAACTGCATGCCGAGCTGATCTTGCGCGGGCTGGCCGCGGGTAAGCACGTGTTCTCCGAAGTTCCTGTGGCGCTGAATTTTTCCGATGCGCAGCGGGTCGCGGACGCGGCCGCCGTCAGCGATCGAGAGGTATTCGTCGACCTGCACCTGCGTTTCGGTTCGGCGCACCGGCGATTGCGTGAGGCGGTCACGGCGGGCGAACACGGGAAATTACTCGCCCTGGACCTGGAGGTTCGCGCCGGTGAGTGGCCCGGTTACGACGGCAGGCTGAACAACATCACGCTCGATACGCTGCACACCGAAATCGACGCCATCCTGCACACCCTCGGGATGCCCGAATCGTGCACCGTCGCGGGTGCGGACGGCCCCGTGCACGGGTCCGCCATCCACATCGTGCTCACCTACCCCGACACCGTGGTTCGCATCAGCGGAACCACATTGATGCCCAGCACATATGGGATCCGGACCGGCTATCTCGCCACCTTCACCGAAGGCGTCATCGAATACAGCGTGACCGTCCCGCCCGGGCAGATGCCCCGGGCGACACTCGCCGAATTTACCGCCGCCGCACACACCGAGTCACCGGCCGACCAGCCGGACCCGTACGCGCTGACCATCGAGCACGTTCTGGCCTGCCTGCGCGGCGAGGCGGCCAATCAAATATCCCCCGCGAGCCTGCTCGACAGCCTGCGCCTGACCCTCGATATCCAGGACGCGGTCACCAACGAACCGCACGGCGTACACCGCATCGAACTGCGCCGATGACCGAACGAGTGCGGGCCCACCCGAAGAGGGTGGGCCCGCACTCGTTCGAGGCGATGATGTCGGGCGACGCGTTACGGGCCGCCGACGTAATCGGTTTGCGCGGCAACCTGATTCCCACGCAACTCCAGCACCGTACAGAAGCGATCAGCCGAGTTCGAAGATCTGGTTGACACCGATGGTGTAGCCATTGAGGTCCTTGAAGTAGAGGACTCGGCCGAAGTCGAAACGGGCATCCTTGACCACCTCGACCCGGTCGATGATCGAATCGATGAACGTGGCCGCATCGTCGAGGTTCAAGTAGAACCAACCCGATACGGCTCCGATCGGCACCTCGGCCTTCTGCGGATGCACGGCGTACGCCTCTGCGGCGCCCATGACCTGCGCGAAGCCCTCGCCATCCTTGACCAGCAGGTGCAGGTCGTCAGGGGCGAGATCGCGCACCACATCGAATCCGCGTTCGGCGTACCAGTCCAGGGTTTTCGCGGTGTCTTCCACGATCATCAGCGGGCATACGCGGCGCATCTCCATGTCAGCTCCTTCGTCGAAGGCGAACCTGTACCCACCTATTGTACATATAACGTGTACAAACATATTGTAGTGACTCGGGCCCTTCCGAAGAGCTGCCAGAGGGGAGAACCACGATGACGAAAACGTTCGCTGACCTGGCGGTCGGCAGGTACATCTACCTCACGCACTACCGCAAGGACGGCACCTGGAAGGTCGAGCGGATGCGTCGCAATCCGCGGGTGACCGTCGCGGCGTGCGATCTGCGTGGCAGGAAACAAGGGCGGGCGCTGCCCGGCACGGCCGAGGTGCTGGACGCCGCTGGCAGCGATCGCGTACGCGCGCTGATCGCGGGGAAGTACGGGTTCACCGGACGGTTCGCGATCTATGCCAGCCGAATCACCAGGGGCAGAGACGGTTCCGTCGGCATTGCCATCACACCCGGCCACTAGTCATCGAATCATTCGTACGCCAATCGAATCAGGAGGTCTGGACCATGGCTGCAACGAAGCAGAATGAGCGCAGTATTCGGATTCGCGCGGCGCGGACGAACAACCTGCGGGATGTGGATCTCGAGGTGCCACGCGGGTCGCTGGTCGTATTCGTCGGGGTGTCCGGGTCGGGCAAATCGTCACTGGTGTTCGAAACCATTGCGGCGGAGGCCGGTTACCAGTTGAACGAGACCTACCCACCCTATATCCGCACCCGGCTGCCGAAGTGGAACCGGCCGGAGGTGGACCTGATCGACGGTCTGTCCACCGTGATCGTGATCGATCAGAGGCGGCTGGGCGGCAATGCGCGCTCCACGGTCGGCACGATCACCGATGCCTACACCTATCTGCGGCTGCTGTTCTCGCGAGCGAGCAAGCCGCATGTCGGTGCGTCGAACCACTTTTCGTTCAACGACCCCGCGGGCATGTGCACGACCTGCGCGGGTCTCGGTGAACAACTCGCCGGTGATCCCGACAAGCTCGTGGACCTGAACAAGTCGCTGCAGCGCGGCGCGATCCTGATGCCCGGGTTCAATGGCAAATATCTCCTCGGCACCTGCGCCGACGCCGGGTTCGATATGTCGACTCCGGTGGGGAAATGGACTGCGGCGCAACGTAAGGTGCTGTTCTACGGCGCGCCCGCGAGTCGATCGGGCTCGAAGTCCAAGGAATCCTGGGAGGGCTTGGTCCCGAGGTTCGGCCGCGTCTACCTGAATACCGACAAACAGTCCGACCGCCGACAGGCCACCGTCGAACAGTTCGCGAGCTCGCAGCCCTGCCCGGACTGTCATGGCGACCGCCTGAACGAGGCGGCGCGCAGCGCGCGCGTCGCGGGAACCACCATCGTCGAGATGAGCCGCATGGAGGTCGGCGATCTGGCCGATGTGCTGCGGAAGGTCAAGACACCGAGCGTCGCACCCGTTGTCGCCGCGCTGCGGGACCGGCTGGAGGCGCTGACGGAGATCGGGCTCGGCTACCTGTCATTGTCGAGGTCGACGGCATCGCTGTCCGGTGGCGAATCGCAGCGCATCAAGACCGTGCGGCATCTCAACAGCAGCCTCACCGAAATGCTCTACGTCTTCGACGAGCCCACCGTCGGGCTGCATCCACACGATGTGCAGTCCATGACCGATCTGTTGAAACGCCTGCGGGACAACGGCAATTCCGTGCTGGTCGTCGAACACGACCCGGATGTCATGCGCCACGCCGACCAGATCGTGGAAATCGGCCCGGCCGCGGGCAGTCATGGCGGAAGACTGGTCTTCCAAGGAGCCTTCGCCGATCTCGCCGCGGCCGACACTCCGACCGGCCGCGCCCTGCGCCAGCGCCGCAATGCCACCGCCGAGCGACGCGAACCCACCGGCCGCCTTCGTATCTCGAAGGCCAAGCGCAACAATCTGCAGAACGTCACCGTGGACATCCCGACCGGTGTGCTGACCGCGATCACCGGTGTCGCCGGGTCGGGCAAGTCGAGCCTGATCGCCGAACTCGTCGAACAGCATCCGGCGACCATCGTCGATCAGCGTCCCGTCAGCACCAACCGGCGTTCCTCGCCCATCACCTACACCGGCATCGCCCCGGCCATCCGCAAGCTCTTCGCCGACCACAATGACATCTCCACCGCGCTGTTCAGCGCCAATTCCGACGGCGCCTGCCCGGAATGCAAAGGGCTCGGCTTCATTTCGACCGATCTGGCGTTCCTGGAGGACCAGGAGGTGATCTGCTCGGGCTGCGATGGCAGGCGGTTCACCGAGGAGGTCCTCGCCTACACCGTGGACGGACTCACCATCGCCGATGTGCACGACCTCACCATCGACGAGGCCGTCGAGCGGCTGGGCGAACCGCGCATCGCCCGCTCACTGCGCGCCATCTCCGATGTCGGACTCGGCTACCTGCGCCTCGGGCAATCCCTGACCACGCTGTCCGGCGGTGAATGCCAGCGACTCAAGATCGCCAGGGAGCTCACCGACCGGGATGAGCATGCGATCTATGTCCTCGACGAACCCACCACCGGGCTGCACCTGTCCGATATCGACACCCTGATGGCGGTGCTGAACTGCCTTGTCGCACAGGGCAACACGGTCGTGGTCATCGAACACAACCTCGACGTCATCCGACGCGCCGACTGGGTCGTCGACCTCGGCCCCGGCGCGGGCCGCAATGGCGGGCGGATCCTCTGCCAAGGCACACCCGAAGACCTGATCGCCACCCCCGACTCCAAAACCGGCCAAGCCCTGGCCAATGGCCGGGCACGAAATCGAAAGGCTACGAAATGACCGGAATCGGCAGACTCGCCACCGCGGCGATCATGTGCGACGACCCGCCAGCCCTGGCGGAGTTCTACGGCCGAGCGCTCGGCTGGCAGATCGTCGCGGCCGAGGATGATTACGCCTGGATCGCGGCCGACGAGACCGGTGTGGGGCTCGTGTTCGGCAGGTCCCGCGACTATCGGCGACCGGACTGGCCGCAGGACGAGCTGCCGTTCCACATCGACCTCTACGTCGACGACCTGGCCCAGGCCGAGATGGAACTGATCTCGTTGGGCGCCACCAAACCGGAGTTCCAACCGAGCCCGCCGGACACGCTCATAGTCCTGCTCGATCCCTCGGGTCAGCCGTTCTGCATCAGCCCGACGCCGCCCGCGCTGCGATCATCCGGCGGATGATGGCGGCGATATCGTCGCGTTCGAGCGCCGTTTCGGAGCTGAGCCCGTGAAAGATCAAGCCCGTCATCGCCAGTGAGACGGCCTTGGCGGTGAGTGGGTCGGTGAAGCGCGACGCCAGCGCGGCGATATCCAGTTCCAGGAACCGCCGCACCGGCCCCCGTAGTTCGGGCCTGCGGTGGGCCGTCAGGGACAGTTCGAATTCGACAATGCTCTGACCGCTTTCGGAGCCAACACAATTCATGACCACGTCGACGAGATAGCCGACCAACTGGTCGGCCGTGTCGTCGGCGTGCTCGAGAACGAACTTCTCGGTGTACTCGGCGTATCCGTCGACCGCACGGTGCAGCACGGCATCGATCAGATCGCCCCGATCGGCGAAGTAGTAGGTCGTCGAGCCGATCGGAATGCCCGCTTCCTCCGCGACCGCGCGGTGGGTCAGGCCCTCGAGACCGCGATCGGCGATCACCCGCTCCCCCGCGGCGGCCAGTTGCTCCCTGCGCGCGGACGCCTTGCGGCGCCGCACCGGCGGTCGATCTGTCAAGACAAGCCGAAGATCCGGCGCATGATGGTGGCGACCTCGTCGCGTTCGAGCGGCGTTTCGGAGCTGAGCCCGTGAAAGATCAAGCCCGTCATCATCACATTAGCCATCATGGCGGTAATGCGGTCGGTGTGGCGCGGCGCGAGGATCTCGATCGGCAGATCGAGGAACCGCTGTGTCAGCGCGTGCCATTCCGGCCGCCGGAACGCGGCCACGCTCACCTCGTATTCGACGATGCTCTGATTGCGCTCGGGTCCGAGGCATCCCATGGTCGCGTCGATCATGGCCTCGACGAGCTCTTCCAGCGTGGAGTCCTCGTGCTCGGCCGCCCACTGGCCCATGTACTCGGTGAACCCCTCCACGCTACGGCGCAGCACAGCCTCGATGATGTCGTCCCGGTCGACGAAGTAATAGGTCGTCGACCCCAGCGGAACACCCGCCTCTTCGGCGATCGCCCGATGCGTGATGCCTTCGATCCCCCGTTCGGCAATGACGCGCTCCCCCGCGGCGGCCAGCTGGTCCCTGCGCTCGGACGCCTTGCGGCGGCGGACCGGCGGTTGGTCGTATTTGATGCCCCTCACCTCGCACTATAGGAACTAGTTTTTCGTACACTATGATCGTACAGGTTCGAACTCCGGGCACTTGCGCGCCACGCGGACGGCGGCTCCGCCACATCCGCACGACAAGGAGGTCGGCATGACGGTTCGCGGCGAGAAGTTGGCGCAGTCATTTCTGATCATCCCGGCCATCGGCATCGTGGGTGGCGGACTCCTCGGCGCGATCACCGCGGCGATCGAGCCTACTCACGACCGGTACCCGGAGTCGGCCGAACAGAGCCTGCGCGTCATCGCGACCGTTGGACCCGCCATGCTCACCTTCCTCGGTGTCGTGTTCTCCATAACGCTGGTGGCCTTGCAGATGGCGTCCGGGAACCTGTCGCCCCGGATCGTGCGGTTGTTCGTTCGAAGCCACGTCACGAAAGCCACATTGGCGATCTTTCTCGCCACCTTCGTCTATACCGTCGAGGTTCAATACCTCGAACACCGGCCGAGCTGGCTGGCCGGACTCATCACCATGACGCTCGCCACCGTCAGCATGGTCATGTTCGTCGTCTATATCAACGAGGTCATCGGTCTGATGCGGCTGACCCGCCTGCTCGATCGCATCACCCACGAGACCCTCGCCGCCATGACAACCCTGAAATCATCACCTCCGCAATCGGCTGCGCCGCCGATCACCCTGGCGTACGACAGCATTCGATACATCGGATCGCCCGGAGTGCTGCGGCGAATCGACACGCGACGTCTGACCGCGTTGGCGGCGCACGCGCGGACCACCGTTCACCTTGACGTAGGGCTCGGCGACTTCCTCGCCGCCGGAACCGCGGTGTGCCGGACCGGCGACGGCATCGATCCTCGAAAAGTGCTGCGCTGCCTCGCGATCGGCCCGGAACGAAGCATGCGCACGGATGTGGCCTTCGGCCTGCGGCAACTGGTGGACATCGCGATCCGCGCACTGTCGCCCGCCATCAACGATCCCACGACCGCGGTGCAGGTCCTCGACCGGATCGAGGCCATACTGGCCGCCGCCGCACCGCGGCCCCTGGGGGAGATCACGCATCGAGACAAGTCCGGCGCCGTGCGAGTCGTCGAACCCAGTCCCGACTGGGACGCGCTGGTCGAACTCGCCTTCGCCGAGATCCTGATCAACGGCCGCAACCAACCGCAGGTCGTCCGCCGCATGATCGCCGCGGTCGACGACCTCATCGCTGTCGTAGCACCGCAACGCACCGCCATGCTGACCGCGTACCAGCACAGCATCGCCGAGGTGGTACCCCACCAAGCCGACCTGCGGCGGTTCTACCTACAGCCGGACCGGCAGGGAATCGGCTGGCACCACACGCGGTGATACGGATCCGTGGATGACGCTCGGGTCGTTGGCGTTTCGTCAAAAAGTGGTGGTCGGTCCATGATCCGGACTAACGTAAGGCTCGTGAAGAACACGCTCGAGGTCTCGGGCATCGAGCCTGCCGAAGGAACGGCAGCATGCAGTGGATCTTCGTGACGTCCCGTGCGGACCTGGACGTTTGCCGGTGCTCGGACACGGTTGGAGAATGTGGCGTGATCCGGTCCAGTTCATGGTGGATCTGGCCAGTGTCGGGAAGATAGCACGTGTTGATATCGGCAATCGCGTTGTCTATGTCATTACCGATTTCGAACTACTCCACAGGGTGTTGGTGGAGAACTCCGACGCCTACGAGCGGGGGCTCCTCTTCGAACGCATCCGCCTCATATTCGAGGAATCGCTGATTGTCGCGGATGGTCAGCAGCACAGGGATATTCGTCGGCTGCTGCAACCGGCTTTCCATCGAACAGAGTTGGACAATTACACGCCGATCGTCAAGCGTCATGCGGATGCGTTGGCGAGGTCGTGGCGGCCGGGCCAGATTATCGAGACCCGTTCCGAGATGGTGGAGTTGGCGATCACCGATCTGCTCGGGTCCATGTTCTCGCACGAACCCGACAGCGGGGAGTTGCGGCTCATCTCGAGTCTGATCGAGGACATAGGCGGGGGCGCCATCGTGGGCAGTGTGCTGCCGAAGCGACTGGCGACCCTGCCATTGCCGGTGAACCGCAGATTCCTGTCGGCCGGAACGAAACTGCGGGACTACTGCCTGGAGCTGCTGGTCGCGCGCCGGGTCAGCGGTGAACGCCGGAACGACCTGATCGACCTCCTGCTGGATGCGGCAGGCGATGAAGACCGTAGTGACAAGTTCCTGGCAGAGCAGGCCGTGACGATTATCTTCGGCGGGATCGACGCCTTGACCGCCACGCTGACCTGGGCCCTGTACGAGTTGTCCCAGCGCCCGGAGGTGGCTTCGAAACTGCGGCACGAGATCATGGGCGCGGAAGGACTCGACCCCCGCAGCCTCGACCAACTCGACTACCTGAACTGTTTCCTGAACGAGGTCACGCGCTTCCATTCGCCGCTACTGCAGACCAGACGCAATGTCACCACGGTCGAACTCGATGGATTCACATTTCCCGCTGGGACCGATATCGGCTACAGCATTGCCACGATTCACCGCAACCCGCGTATTTTCCCCGAGCCGAACACCTTCGACCCCGATCGGTGGTCGCCGTCGAGCACCGGGTCGAAATTGCGGAGCTTCGTTCCGTTCAGCATGGGCAGTCAGATGTGTATCGGTAGAAATTTCGCATGGGTAGCACTGCAAACGACTCTCTACAGTCTGCTGTCGAAGTGGGAGTTCCAGCCGGTCGCAACCAGGAAGCTCCCGCGGGCCATGGGCCCGATCCCTGGAATGAGAAGGCTTCCGCTCGAGGTTCATCCGGTCGGCTCAGTTTCTGCCTGATTTGGTGAGCGTCGTCCTGCGATGTCTGGACATCCGGCGAATGAGGATGGGCAGCACCGCGGTGGCGATGAAGAGGATGGCGGCGACGAGGATGAAGTAGAGCAGCGATCCGTTGCGGCCGAAGCGCGGGAGGAAGGCGACTTGCTGGCCTGTTGCGGCGACGGCATTGAGGAACGGGGCGTAGGCCTGCAGGGTGAATCCGTGCGGGAGCAGACTCATGGCGCTCTCGCCTACATATACCCAGAACAGGAGGACGGCGACGGCGGCGGACGGAGCGCGAATCAGTGACCCGACCGCGATCCCCACTCCGCATGCCGCGAACGCGTAGACCGGGACGGTCCAGAGGAACCGGATACCGGCGGAGTCGGTAATGTTCACGGCCCCATAGAGTTCGGGGAACTGGCGGGGCAACGTGACCATGACGACGATGAGCAGCACAACCGTCGATATCGCCGCGATGGCGCCGTAGTAGATCCACCGGGCCAATGCGACCGTCCAGGACCGGGGCAACAGGAAGGTATTGAGATCGCTTGTCCGACCGCGCCGTTGGGTGCCGTGGGCGTAGGCGGCGGTGACCATCATGACCGATACTGAAAAGGTCATCACCCAGTACACGGAGTTGGTGGTGGAGACCGGAGCCACGAAACGCTGTCCGGGGAGGGTGGCGAGTCGTTCTGCGACGGCGGCGATTACGAAGGTGACGACCAGCGGCAGGACGAAAGTGAGCGGAACGGCGACGGTCCACACGAAACTGCGTCCGGTGGTGCGGGTCCATTCGGCGGCGACGCCGCGGCGGATGAGGGTGGCCGGGCCGGGACGGTTCATGGGGCCGCGCCGGACGCGAGTTGGGTAGGCAGCCCGGCGATTCGCACGTAGGCGTCCTCGAGGCTGGCCTCGCCGGGACCCAGCGTGTTCATGAGGTGGGCGAAAGGCTGGTCGGCCAGAATGCGCCGGTTTCCGATGATGACAATGTGGTCGGCATTGCGTTCGACCTCATCGAGCAGGTGCGTGGCGACCAGGACACAGGTCCCGGCATCGGCGAGGTCGCGCAGCAATTCGCGGATCCAGCGGATACCCGCGATGTCGAGGCCGTTGAGCGGTTCGTCGAGCAGCAATGTCCGTGGCTCGCAGAGCAATGCGGCGGCGATGCCGACGCGTTGGAGCATGCCGACGTGCGGTATGGCGTGGGTCGAAAGCTCGGTAGTCCAGGTGCATTCCGAGGGTTGCCGGTGTGGTGTGATGGGCTCGGACCAGGGTGTCGTCGACCCGAACGGTCCCGACGGCAGGCGCGATGAGGCCGCAGATACAGCGCAGCAGCGTGGTCTTGCCGGTGCCGTTGAGACCGATCAGGTAGGTGAGCGCCCCGTCTGCCACGGTCAGTTCGGGGACTTCGAGGACGGTTACGCCTGGGTAGCTCAGAGTAAGGTCACGAATATCGATCACGGTGCTCGGAACCGGTCAGAAGTCACAGGACATCGACAGACCAATCGCCCGGATGCCCTCGCACACAGAGCTGTTGGAGAGCTTCCACACGCCATCGATACGCTTCCAGACCACACGCGCGGTCAGGTCCGGTCGTCCCGCCGTCTTGCTGCGCAGCATTGCGGTGTGCACGTCGCCGTCGTGAGTTTCGGGACCGGTGATCTCGCTCGACCCCAACGGAGCTCGGAACATGCCGCTGTTGTAGAGGGTGTCGGCAACCGCCGCCGCCCCCATACCGCCTTCCATATTGGCCGCCTTGGCCTCGGTGGAGACGCCGGGTGTCTCGATCAGGAATACGACTTGGTCGTCTAGATCCTCCAGTGTGGGAACGTCTTTGGTAATGAGGAAATTAGCGGGAAGGGCGAAGGAGGCAGGGGCATTGACAACCGAGGCGCCGGTCGAGACCACAGCGACCGTCATGACCGACGACACGACACCAGCGACAATATTGAAGGACTTCATCTCTTCATCCTCTGATCGACTGGGACAGCGCCTGATGCACGCTCGAAATGTGCAGGCGGCCAACAATAAATTGGCGCATTCGAGAATACGCCTGCTCATATCGGCTTTCTCAGGGTTTGCGGCCGATGGCACCGAGCATGACCATCCGAGTGTCCGGCAAGTCGGAGCGGAGCCACTGCTGTACCGGCACCACACCGGGCTCCAACAACTCGAAGCCGGCTAGGAGGGCCTCCGTCTGTGCTGTGGTCCGAAAAGCGACCTGGGCCGGAGTGCCCTCGGTGGCGGTGAGCACCCGGAGTATCTCCGGATCGGAATCGAGGGAGCCATGGCTGATGGCCAGGTAACTACCCGATGCCATGTGATCGCGGAAGGTGGCGACGATCTCGGCGGGGTGTTCGTGGTCCAGCACGTAGTGCAGTACACCGGAGAACGTGAGAGCCACCGGCTCGGTGAAGTCGATCAGGCCGCCGTCGGTCAGCTGATCGAGGATCTCGTGAGGACGACGAATATCGCCGAGCAGCGCTGTGACACCGGGCGGTCCGGCCAACAGCGCATTGGCATGGGCGACTACGACCGGGTCGTAATCCACATACACCACCTGCGCCGACGGATCGATCTTTTGCGCCACCTCGTGCACGGACGGCGAGACCGGGATACCCGAGCCGAGATCGAGGAACTGACGGATACCGGCATCAGCGGCCATCTCGACCGCTTTGAGCAAGAAACCGCGGGTGAACCAGACCAAGCTCTTGAGTTCGGGGACGCGATTGAGCATTCGACCGGCCATCTCTCGGTCGGTCTCGTAATTGTCCTTTCCGCCCAACAGGTAGTCGTACACCCGGGCAGAACTCAGCTCACCCGGGTCGTGCGGGTGCGGTATCCGTCCAGGTTCTGAGGCAGGCCCCTCTGCTCCTTCGACCACACGTGTAACCGTAGCCGACGGCCACCCCGGGTATATGCCACTCCGGAGATCTGCCGTCGCCCGGATGTGGTGGAAGCATGCGTTGCCCGAACGAGGCGCCGCTCCGCCCGACCGCGTTCTCCCGATCGAGCCATCAGCGAAACATGCTCCGACACAACACAATCAAACACGCCGCGGGCTCAGATCCGTTTCAGCCAAGGCGACCGCGTGCGCTACCGCGGACCGCGCCCGGTCGACGGTCGCATAGCGGCCCAGACCGCAGGGAGCCGCGACGTCCAACCGGCCGCCGTAGGCCGATTCCGCCGCCGCCAGCGCCTGTCGTGCCTGCGCAAGCGGTTGCGTCGGATGCGCGAGCCCGGCGATAAGACGCGTGGTGACAGGCAATTCGAGGCGCGCCAGCGGCGCGTAGTACCGCGGCCGAACCGGCGCCTGCTTGCCGTCGCCGATGGGCAGGTGGACGAAATCGAGATGCCTTCCCGCAGGCCAGAATCGCGCGATCGCGTTGGCCAGCGCTACAACCGCGGCCGTCGACCGCGGCGCCACGACCGGCTTGTCGTCGAGGCTCCCGTAGCACAGGTGCACACCGAAACGGGAATCGTGGGGGGCCCGTGCGACGAGGCGTGCGATCGCTCGACCCGCCGCGGTGGCCGGGCCCTGCCGCAGCACCGGGGGTGTCCCTGCGCAGAGGAGCGTCTCGGCTGCCAGTTCGAGTTGGAATACGACGTTGTCCTGCAACGCCTCATGGATACGGACGATCTCCCTGACAGTGGCGTCGACAATCGGGCGGTAATAGGGGAAGCCCCGACGCCACCTGAGCATGCGCGCCTCGAAGGCGATGAAACCTACGACAAAGGGTGTCGGTATTCCTACCTGTAAGCGCAGTCCGGGATCGGTTCGGCGCAGGTCGGCCAACGCGTCCCCGGCACGCCGGGCCTCCTCCGCATAACCGAGCGCCGCGTCGAGATCGGCTTCAGCTAGCGATCGGCCCGCCCGCAGCCGAAAGGTGTCGCGGGAACGCAGCGTCGACCAATCACCGCTGCGCACCGGCGCCAGCGCCGGGATCCCGCCGAGCCGGTCGATAATGGGTCTGACATACCACTGGGCGCGGTATGGATCCGCTTCACAGCCCGGCACCATGCCATCCAGGAATTCACCGGCCGTTTCGACCGCGAACCCCATTGCCTTCTCTGGACTGTCCAACTGTGCGGGCAGGCTGCCCACGAAGTGAACCTTGCGCTCGGACTGCACAGCGCCAGTCTCGCATATCGGCTGCCGCCGAGACGTGGGCTTCCGGTCACTTGGCGAACTGGAGAACGACCGTCGCGGCGGCGGGGACGAGGTAGAGGACCGGAAAGACAGCCGATCCCGCGTGACCGGCCCGGATGGACGTGGCCGAGGCGAGGAGGAAGTAGGCGATGAGGCAGACCGCGGCCGCGACGCCGATCGGGGGGATGACGAAGCCGACGACCAGCCCGAGGGCTCCGGCGGACTTCGCCAACGCCAGCCAGTTCCACCAGGATTCGGGGACGTTGTACTGCTGGAGCGGTTCGACGACGAACTGCTTCTTGGTGAACAGGGAGAAACCGGAGAAGCCGATCCACAGGGCCGCGACGACTCCGACGATGTGGTACGCGATGTTCATGAGAGACCATTCCTTTGCTGGTCGAGGCAGGCGCCTCGATGTCCGTTTCGAGCAAGGAAAGCGTCACATCGCGGGACGGTGCGCAGTAGTGCGCCGCGTCATGACCTCGACATGCATTCGAAAGTGACGAACCGTGCAAAACGCACGGCTCGTCGGTGCACAGTGCGTGTGGGTCAGAGCCAGCCTGCTTGCTGAGCGATACGCACGGCGTCGACTCGGGTGCGTGCCTGCAGTTTGGCCGCCGCGGCAGCGAGATAGTTGCGGACCGTGCCGTAGGACAGATGCAGTTGCGCGGCGATCTGTTTCGGGTCGGCTCCGCTGGCGAGGCAGCGCAGGACGTCGACCTCGCGGTCGGTCAACGGGTTGGCCGGGCCGCGCAGTGCCGTGAATGCCAGTCCGGGATCGAGGACGCTGCCACCCGCCGCGACGGTACGGACGGCGTGCAAGAGATCTCGGCGTGAGCTGTCCTTGAGTACGAATCCGGAGACGCCGATATCGATGGCGCGCTTGACATGACCGGGACTCGCCAGCGAGGTCAGCATCAGCACCCGGCAGTGCGGATGGTCGCGGCGAATCTCGGCGGCGGCGGTGAGTCCGTCCTTACCCGGGAGATCGATATCGAGGATGGCGAGATCGATGTCCTCCGTGGCCACCGTCGCCACGATGGATCCACCCTCCTCCAGCACCGCGGCCACCACGAGGTCGTCCTCCAACTCCAGTGATGCCACCAGGGTTTCGCGCAGCAGACGCATATCCTCGGCGATCAGTATTCTGATCATCTGATCCCTCTCCTCACTGCGGCCCACCTCAGCGGTGTTCAAGTTGCTAAGAACCGGCCGAACGGTATGCAATCATCGCGTGTCGTTGCTCTCCCGGTCGATCGGGTACCTGTTCTTGGTCCCGTGCATCCTCCCGGTCGTATTCGGCGGGAACGGCATTGCTACCGCCTGCTGCGCCGTCGCGCAGGCCGTCCTGCTGGTCATGGCGCATCGGTGGCCGGGCCCGACCCGGCCCGTCCTGGTCGCGCAAGTCGTGGCGACCTATCTGCCGATCGCCTTCTTCCATACCGCCGCAGTCGATCTCGACGGCCTGCTGGCCGCCACCGTCGCATTGGGGCCCGGACGGCGCTCACGGTGGCTCGCCTTCGGCGCCGTGGTCGTGGCGGCCGGTCCCCTCGACCACGGATTGCATGCGAGCGCCACCGCATACCTGCACGCCGCTATCGGGACAGCGGCCGTCGGCCTGGTGCTCAGCAGCCTGCTGAGATTGCCGGACCTGGTCGATCAACTGGACTCGACACAGGAGGAACTGACACGGGTCATACGCGCCGAGGAGCGATTCCGGGTCGCGCGGGAGCTCCGCGCCGGGCTCGGCGAACAACTCCTCGTGGTGATGGACCGCCTGCGTCTGGTGCGACGCGAAATGGCGGAATCGCCGGACCGCGCATGTCGCACGGCCGATGATGTGGCCGACCGTACGCGCACGATCGTCGCCATGATGCGCCGCACCACGGCGACCCAGCGTGATTTCGACAGGCCCGCCACGGACCGGGCGCCGGTGGCGCGGTTGGCTCCTCGGCTGACACTGGCCGCACTGGTGGCGAGCCTGCTGGCGATCAGCGCCAATCAGGTCATGGAGGTCCCGCAGTATCAGGTGTTGAACGCGGCGGGTGGGCTCGCCTTCTCCGCACTGCTACTGGCACAGGTTCTCCGGGCGCGGTTCGCGGTGCCACTGCTGCGGGTTCAGCTGGCTCTCACCGTGATTTCGCTGCTGTGGCTCGGTCCGTCCTGGTGTTCGTGGCTGAGCCTGCTCGCCGTGGCCGCGCTGCTGCGCCAGCGCGCACCCTGGGTGGTCGCGGCGATCGGCTTCTTCGCGCTGCGTGCGGTCTTCACCGAACCGACCGGCGCGCTGGCCGATCGAACCAGCTGGGTGCTGCTCGCCCTGCAGACGATCCTGGTCCTCTTCGGTCTTTCACGATTCCACCAGCTGTCGACGCAACTGAATCGGTCACGAGCCGAACTGGCCACTCGGACAGCGCATCTCGAACGCCTGCGGCTGGCTCGCGACATCCACGATCTGCTCGGACTGACGCTGTCCGTACTGGCGCTGAAATGTGATCTCATCAGCGAACTGATCTCCCGAGATCCGCGCCGGGCGGCATCCGAGATCGACCAGGCCCTGCGCATCGCGGCCGACGCCCAGTTCGAGGCGCTCGCCCTCACCGACGACCGGGCCGCCCTGTCGCTGCGGAACGAATTCGATTCGGCCCGAACGATACTCGCCGCCGCCATTGCGACCGTCAGCATCGACTGCGACGACGACCTGCCGGAGCGGGCCGACACCGTGCTGGCTCTGGTCGTGCGGGAGGCGGTGACCAATGTGCTGCGCCACAGCACCGCGACGCGCGTCGAGATCCACTGTCGAAGCCGAAATCAGAACGTGCAGATGAACATTCACAACGACGGCGTGGGCGCGACGGCGGCCGCGGACGGGTCGGGACAGGGCTTGCGGAACATGCGCGCCCGCGTACTCGATGCGGGCGGGTCGTTCACGACGTCGACCGGCGAGGGCGAGTTCCGCCTCGAGGCCGCGGCGCCTTGCTGACCAGTGCATTCTGCACGGTTGCACGCTGCCGGATGCATGCGCGATCGGTGCCCGGCACACTACTCCCCGGCCTCTTGCGATGTCAGGCTCGTACTCGTCCACACGACAAGACCCGAAGGAGCGAGGACGCCGGTATGGCCGTGGTCAGAATGCACAGATTTCGAGTCGCCCGTGCCGATCTCGACAATCTCCTGGCGCAACGCAGAACCCTCATCGACGGAATGCGCCTGGCCAATCCGGGCTTGACCGAAACCCGGCTCACCAGGCTCGAGGACGGCACCTACCTCGACACCTGGCGCTGGGACCGCGCCGAGAACATGCTGTGCGCCATCGCTGCCGCACAGGGCATCCCGCTGGTGGACGCCACCGGGGCATTGATGCTGGAGACATCCACGCTCACCGGCGAAATCATCGACGAAACCCGGTGCACGTGACCTACGTCACGCGATGTCACGAGGATCGGCCGCTTGGTGTCTCCAGGCCGAACATCGGAAAAGGAGCACCTCATGAACATCGCACTGTGGATCGTCACCGGACTGCTGGCTGCTGTCGCGCTGGTCAGCGGCAATATCAAGGCCTTCACGCCGCAGGCGAAGCTGGCGCAGGCGCCGGGAGCGCTGTGGACCGAGAAGGTGAGCGGCGGGGTGGTCAAAACCCTCGGCGGGGTGGAGGTTCTGGCGGCGGCCGGGTTGATTCTGCCCGCGGTACTGGGGATCGCCCCCGCGCTGGTGCCGGTGACCGCGGTGTGCTGGGCGTTGCTGATGGTCGGCGCGATCGCGGTGCACATCCGCGACGGCGAGTACAAGGTGATCACGGCGAATGTGGTTTACCTGAGTATGGCGGGCTTCGTGGTGTGGGGGCGGTTCGTGCTCGAACCGTTCGGGGCCTGATCCGGTAGCCTTGCCGGGCATTTGCGACCAGGTTTGAGGAGTAGGGCTCGGGTATGGGCGGCACGACCGGAAACGCGGCGACCGAGGCTTTCGTCGCTTATCGCAATCTGCTGTTCACCGTTGCCTACGAGATGCTCGGCTCGGCGGCCGACGCCGAAGACGTGCTGCAGGAAACCTGGCTGCGGTGGGTGGAGGTCGACCTGGACACGGTGCAGGACAATCGTGCCTATCTGGTCCGGATCACCACCCGCCAGGCGCTCAACCGGCTGCGAACGCTGAAGCGCCGCAAGGAATCCTATGTCGGCCCCTGGCTGCCGGAACCGCTGCTCACCGCACCGGACGTGGCCGAGGACGTCGAACTCGCGGAAAGCATGTCGATGGCGCTGATGCTCGTCCTCGAGACACTGTCACCCACCGAACGCGCCGTCTTCGTCCTGCGCGAGGTCTTCGACGTCAGCTACGAGGAAATCGCCGCCGCAGTGGACAAAACGCCCGCGACCGTCCGGCAGATCGCCCACCGGGCGCGCGGACATGTCGAATCCCGCCGCCCCCGCTCGGTGGTCTCCCCGAGCCAAGCGCGAGCGGCCCTCGAATCGTTCCAGCAAGCCCTGGAAACCGGTGACCCGCAGGGTCTTCTCAATGTGCTGGCCCCCGATGTCGTCCTGCTCACCGACGGCGGCGGCATCAAGACGGCGGCCACGCGCCCGATCATCGGCATCGAGCGCGTACTGCGCAACCTCCTCATCGGCTTCGGCAAGATCGGCGCGACCCTCAGCACGGAACCGACCGTGGTCAATGGCCACCCGGCCCTGGTCCTGCGCTGGGACAACGAAATCGGCCTCATGTCCTTCCGCATGGACAACGACCGCATCACCGGCCTCTACTTCGTCCGCAACCCGGAGAAGCTGACCCACCTCGATGAGGTGACGGCGCTCAGCGTGCGGTGACCTGCGATAACCATAAGCCTGGTTACAGCGCCGAGCCGAGGTGCCCGCCCAGCCAGGTGTCGATGTCGTCGAGTGCGGCTCGCGCCATGGGGGTCGGATGGCCCGTGAAGCCGTGCGGCGCACCGGGGTAGACGCGGAGGTCAACGGGCGAGCCGGAGGCCGACAGGCGGGCGGCCATGGCGAGGTTGTCCTGCAGCAGGATGTCGGCCTCACCGACGACCATGAGGATCGGCGGAAGACCGCCGAGGTCGGCGTAGGCCGGGGACAGGTCGGGGTGCGTGCGGTCGGGCGCGGTACCGGCGTAGGCCGCGAGGAAGTACTCGTCGGCGATCAGACGTCCGGCCGGTGTCCGCGCGCTCAGGTCGTACGTGCCGAATTGCAGTACGGCACAGTCGAATGCGGAAACGTCTCGATCGCGTAGCCGCAGCAGCGTCGTCATCGCCAGCGTCGATCCGGCCGAGAAACCGCCGACGGCCAGCCGCGTCGTTCCGAAGCGCTGCCCGGCGTGCTCGGCGAGCCAGAGCGCGGCGGTTTCGCAATCGTCCGGGGCGGCTGGCCAGGGATGTTCGGGCGCGAGCCGATAGTCCACGCTCACGACCGCGATGCCGAGCGCATCGGCGAGCCTGCGGTTGGCGACATCGCTCGCCGCGGCCGACCCCATATAGAAGCCGCCCCCGTGCATTTCCAGCAATACGCCGTCGGCCGCCCTGCCCACGGGCGTGTGGATCCGTACCGGGACGCTGCGGCCATCGACCGTGACGAGCTCTTCGACCGCCGGTGGGCTCGCCGGGGCGGGCGCGGCGGCCTCGGCCCGGAAGGTGCGAAGTTCAGCGAAACCGTTGGGACCTCTTCCAGCCGAACGGTTTTCGTAGAAGGTCCGCGACTCGTCGACGAACTGGCGGAGATGCGGGTCGATCAGATTCGTTAGCCCGAGTTGCACGAAATCCACCCTACGCTCGGACCACCGCGCAGCAGCCAGTCGGTGGCGACGCCGAGCGACAGCCGGGCTGATCCCGCTCGGCGTCGCCCTCGGCGCCGCGCCCTAGTTCTGCGGCGCGGGCTGCGGCTGGGGGTCGGCCCACTTGGAGGTGCCCGGCGCGGCCTGCCAGGTGTTCATCAGGTCGATACCCGCGGCGACCAGGGTGGGGCCGCCCGCGAGCAGGCCGCCGAGGATTCCGCCCGCGGGGACACCGGCGACACCGCCGGGGATGCAGCCGATCACGATGCTGGCGACGCAGCCGACGACGAAACCGATAATGCTGCCGACCAGGCCGCCGACCTGCGCGGCGACCGACAGCTTGCCGCTGAACTCGTTCAACGCCTTCTGGTCCTCGGCGGGGGAGGCGATCGGTTTCACCGCGACCGGCTGATCGGGGATCTGCACCCCTTCCGGCTTCACCGGCGTGATCTCGAGAACGGTGTCGTCGTTCTTCATGACCGCCGTGACCGGAACCGGTACGTCCCCGATCCGGTAGTCCAGCGGCATCGACACCACCGTCGCACCTCTCTCGTCCATGATGTTGGCCACCTGGGTCTTCGGGGCGTCGGGCGTCGCCCCGTCCTGCTCGGTCAGCGTGAACTTCGCGCCGCGCAGCGCGGCGACCACGGTCTTGTCGACCACCTTGAGCGAGTACTTGATCCCCGGTTCGGCCGGGGCGGCGGGCTCGGCATGCGCCGTCCCCAGCCCGGCGGTCAACGCGCCGACGACCAGCGCGGCCGCCGCCGTGGTACTGCGGAATTTCATTCGATGTCCCAATCCGTCGTAGGGTTGCCCGCACCACCGCCGCTGCCACACGAGACATACTGTCCCCCAACGGAATTACATCACTGTCAATGCAATGGCGGTGCTGGCGAAGGCAATCCCGATCAGCGTAGGACGGGTCGCGGCCCGGCGTGACCGGCAATGATTCCCGCTGGAGCGCCCGATGATCGTTTAGTGATGCGGCGACGGATTGCCCGGCCGTCGCGCACACTGAGGTGGTGCCGACCGTGTACAAGAGCTCCCATGGCAAGGCCGCTGTGCAGCGGTGGTGCTCGGAGATCTTGGCGCACGCGGACTTTCCGGTCACCACCGCCATCGTGGACACCAGGGCCGGGCGAGTTCACCTCGCCTCGGCGGGAACCGGGGAGCCCCGGGTCGTGCTGGTGCCCGGAACCGGATTCAACTCCGCCGCCGCCCTACCGTGGCTGCGAGCCTTGTCGGCGCGCTGGCCGACCACGGTGGTGGATCTGCCCGGCTAACCGGGGCTGAGCGCGCCGTATCGGCCGCACCGATCCCGGACAGCCTGGTACGGACGGGTAGTGGACGAGGTGCTGGAGTCACTGGGAGCGACCGGGATTGTGCTGGTGGGCAATTCGCTGGGCGGCGCGGTGGCGCCGGCCGCCGGGTCGGACCGGATATCGGCGCGTGTACTGGTGTCGCCCGCGGGCTTCATCCGGCTCCGGGTGGATCCCGAAGCGGCGCTGGCTTCGGCTGTGTGGCTGCTCCGGCCCAGGCAGGAGCACACTCGCCGGATGTTGCGGCTGTTCGTCGGGCCCGGCCGGGAACCGCCTGCGGCCGAGGTCGAATGGATGACCCTCCTCGCCACCCATTGCCGCACGACCTTGGCGCCGCCACCCTTGCCGGGCGCGCTGTTGTCCCGGCGCGCCGATCGGGAATGCCTGGTCACCGTGGGGAATTCGATCGCTTCCTGCCGCCCCGGTCGATGGCGCCCGCGGTGCGACGGACCGTGGGCGCCGAGCTACGGGTCATCCCCGGCATGGGCCATCTGACCACCGAGAACAACCTGCCCGATGTCGTGGAGCTCGTGGCCCGCGCAGCCGGGTGACCCACATCACGCTCGAGGCTGTCAGGGATGCGGCGGCTGTCTCGTTCAGGTAGCACGCGAACCAGACAGGAGCGAATCATGAAGCACCGCATCGTCGTCCTCGGAGCCGGATACGCCGGGGCCTACTCCGCCGGATATCTGGCCCGCCAGCTGCATGCCGACGACTTCGAGATCACCGTTGTCAATGCCGAAGCCGATTTCGTCGAGCGGCTGCGGCTGCACCAGCTGGCCGCGGGGCACGAGCTCCCGCACCGGCCGCTGGCGGAGGTGTTCGCGGGCACCGATATTCGACTGCGGCTGGCCCGGGTGACCGGCGTCGACGCCGACCGCCGGACGGTCACCATCGCCGATGACGAGGGCGTCGACCGGCTCGAGTACGACACCCTGCTCTACGCGCTGGGCAGCACCGTCGCCGATCAAGGCGTTCCGGGCGTCGCCGAGCACGCCTTCCATGGGGCGGCGCGGCCGTCCGCGCTGCGCCTGCGCGCCCGCTTGGACGAGCTGGGCGAGAACGGGCGGGTGCTGGTGGTCGGCGGCAATCTGACCGCCATCGAGGCCGCCACCGAGATCGCCGAGGCCCGGCCGGGCCTGCGGGTCAGCCTCGCCACCCGGGGTGAGCTGGGCGGCTGGCTGGGACCGAAGGCGCGCCGTCACCTGCAGCGCGCCATCGAACGGTTCGGTATCACGGTCCACGAGCACACCGAGATCGAACGCGTCGGGGAGGCGGGCGCTTTCGCCGCCGACGGCGCCTTCTTCGCCTCGGACGCGACCGTGTGGACGGCGGGATTCGCCGTGCACCCGATCGCCGCCGCCAGCGGCCTCGCCGTGGAACCCAATGGCCAGATCACCGTCGACCGGCAGTTGCGGTCGATCTCGCACCCCGATGTCTACGTGGCCGGTGACAGCGTCTTCGTCATCGGCGAGAACGACCTGCCCTGCCGATGTCCTGCGCCTCAGCGGGTTTCACCAGCGCACAGGCGACATCCGCCATGGTGGGGGATCTGACCGGGCGGAAGATCAAGGCGACCGCGCTGACGTATTTCGGCAACCACATCAGCCTCGGCCGCAAGGACGGGATCTTCCAGCTGGTCGACGATGCGGCGCACTCCAAGTCCGGCGCCCTGTGCGGCCGCTCGGCGGCGCGGGTCAAGGCGGCGATCGTGGCGACCAGCGCCTGGGCGATCAGTCGGCCGACATTCGGGAAGCTGGATCACAAGTACCGCTTGGCCGCCCGTGATGTCTCGCCCGAGGTGGTTCCCGCATAGGGTCTGGCTCATGAGCATTGCCACCGTGGAGCATTTCGAGGCCAGCCGGAATCGGCTGGCCTCGCTTGCGTATCGCCTACTGGGCTCGGCCGCCGACGCCGAGGACACGGTGCAGGACGCCTACCTGCAGTGGCAGGCCGCCGACCGGCACTACGTCGAGGTGCCCGAGGCGTGGCTGACCAAGGTCGTCACCAATCTGGCGATCGACCGGCTGCGCTCGGCGAAGGTACGCCGCGAGCGCGCGATCGGCGCCTGGATGCCCGAACCGCTCTTGGACAGCGACCCCATGCTCGGCCCGGCCGATACTGCCGAGCAGCGCGAATCGGTCACCCTCGCAGTACTCATGCTCATGGAGCGGCTGGCACCGGTCGAACGGGCCGTTTACGTACTGCGCGAAGCCTTCTCGTACAGCCATGCCGAAACAGCCGAGATCCTCGGCATCACCGAGTCCGCGAGCCAGCAGCACGCGCACCGGGCCAAGCGCCGAATCACCGCTGCGGGCAAGGGAACCGAGACCGACCAGGCCGCCGCGCGCCGCATTGTCGAGGCATTCGTCGCCGCCGCCTCCTCCGGCCGCACCGAACGCCTGATCGCGCTGCTGACCGATGACGCGACCGGCGCCTCCGACGGCGCGCTGGGGCTGGCCGAGACGCTCATCCGCTACTCGACGCCGCAGCGGATCGCCGACGCCGTGCGCTCCGGCTTCACACCGACACCGGCCAAACGCAAGCTCGCGGGCGGCTCACCCGCCATTCACGCCGCCGCGGTCAATGGCTGCCCCGCCATGCTGTTCATCGTCGACGACCGCATCGTGGGCATCACCGTCCTGGAGATCCGCGATGACAAGATCGCGAGCATGCACGGCATCGCCGCCCCGCGTCGGCTCGATCGCCTCACCGCAGCCTGGCTGCGGCGCGACCACGATGTCCCGCTGCTCGAATCGTGGTAGCCAGCCGGTCGCGGGACGCGCCGGTCGCGGGACGCGCTCATTGCAGGTCCCGGATCACGGCCGCGAGCCGACGAATCGGCTCGGTTTCGGCTGCGGTGCGCCAGACCAGGGCGTAGGGCAGCGGCGGCATATCGGGGACCGGAATCCAGCGCAGATGTGGGACCGCCCAATAGCGGATGACATGGGCGGGGAAGGCGTGCACGATATCGCCGGTGCCGACCATTTCGATCAATTCATCGCTGTTGGTGGCGATCTGGTCGCGCAGGATGGGGCGACCGGCGGGCGTGTGGAAGGGGAGGTACGCGCCCTCCCAGTAGTCCGGCATGCGCGGGGCCGTAACGTGACGGAAGTCGGCGAGCATCTCCACCGAGACCGATTCCAGCCCCGCCAGTTCGTGATCCTCGCTGACGGCCAGAATACGGTCGTCGGTGAACAGGACCGGACCGACGGTGAGATCGGGTTCCGCCACCGGCAACCAGACGACCAGGGCGTCGAACTCGCCACTGCGGAGTGTGCCGAAGGGATCGACGTACGGGCAACGGCGAATACGCAATTCGCAATCGGGTTGCCGGAGGCGGAACTCGTCCCAGTAGCGGCGCAGCTCGGTGGTGTTGAAGGGCATGAGGCCCAGCCGCAGCAAGGCCGACTTGCCGCGAGCCGCCAGCTTGGCGCGCTGCATACTGGCCGCGAGCCCCGCGTACACGGGTCGCAGATCCCGCCGCAACTGCTCACCGAGCGGAGTGAGCCGCACACTGCGATTGGTGCGCTCGAACAGCAGCGCCCCGATCTGCCGCTCCTGCTTCTTGATCGCCTGGGTTATGCGTGCGGGAGTGACGTTCAACCGTTCGGCCGTCCGCCCGAAGTGCAGCTCCTCCGCCAGCGTCAGAAAGATCTCGATATCGCGTAACTCCACGAAGTCCCTGTCTCGTCAACTCCGCGGTTGATGCGGCATTGCCTTTTTCGTCGTTGTTCAGCCGAAGCAGGCCGCCCATTCTAGGACGGGCATCGAACACCGCGGTGACCAGTGGACATTTCCCGGACAAGGAGCCGATACCTGAGGAGACCGAGCGTCCCGCTACGGCGCGAACGCCCGCGAAGGCCCCCTTGCCGACCGATTCGGACGGCTGAGGGCCGACGAGGGGCACGCCCGTTCAGGATCGAGTGCCGGGCAGGTCGTAGCGCACGCCGGTCAGTCGCTCCGAGATCGCCCACAGTCGTTGCGCGAGTTCGGGTTTCATTGCCGTCGAGGCCGGTCGCACGATAGCGGGGTAGCCTTTGGACTCGCCGCGGCCGTCGGGGCCGATGAACTGCCCGCCCTCCGCATCGGGTGCGGTGGCGGCGTAGAGCTGGTTGAGCGCACCCATCTCGGCGTCCTGGGCGACGAACCGGTTGGTGATCTTCAGGATCAGGTTCATCATCCCCGTCGGTCCCGCCGACTGCAGGTTGGTGGCCGAATAGCCGGGGTGGGCCAGCAGGCTGGTCACCGGGGTGGCGGCGGCCCGCGTCCGCCGGTCGAGTTCGAGCGCGAAGAGCACATTGGCGAACTTCGACTGCGCGTAGAAGACCCGCGGGTTGTAGGAGCGCTCGCCGTGCAGGTCGTCGAAGCGAATGGTCCCATTCTTGTGCAGGGTGGAGGTCACCGTCACCACGCGGGCGGCAGGGGCGGCGCGCAGCTGTTCCAGCAGCAGCCCGGTGAGTGCGAAATGGCCGAGATGGTTTGTGCCGAATTGGGATTCGAAGCCGTCGGCGGTGAGTCTGCGGGGCGGCATCATGATTCCGGCATTGTTGACCAGAACATCCACCGGGGTATCGATACCGGCGGCGAAGGCGCGCACCGACGCGAGGTCGGCCAGGTCGAGTGCGCGCAGTTCCACCGCAGCCCCGGGATGGTCGTGGCGGATCCGATCGAGCGCATCGCGTCCTCTGCCCGGATCGCGGGCGGTCAGGATGACGCGCGCGCCGCGGCGGGCCAGTTCACGGGCGGTGATGTGTCCGAGACCGCTGTTGGCGCCGGTCACGATGACGGTGCGGCCGGTCTGGTCGGGGATATCGGCGGCCGTCCAGTGACGACGCACGGGGGTGGTGAGAGTGGTCATTGCGAGCTCCCTGAAATGTCTTGGCGGGCAAGGTCATCGACCGCGTCGGCGAGTAGACGGTGCAGGTGGGCGCGGGCGAGGGGGACTTTCCCTATGGCGTGCAGGGCGATCAGGCCGTGGGCGGTGGACCATAGGCGCAGGATGCGGTCGTCGTTGGGGTCGTTCAGACCCAGGCGGTCGGCGATCACCGCGCCCACGGCATCGCCTTCGGCGACGGTGGCTCCGGCCGGGACCTGGACTCCGCCCAGGCCGTACATGACTTGATAGAGGTCCGGGTGGTCGAGGGCGAAGTCCAGATACGCCGCCACCGCGTCGTGCGCCGACGGGCCCGCCGCGCGCATGGCGGCGGCCAGGCGCGCGAAGCCGTCGCGCACGACGGCGAGCAGGATGTCGTCCCGGCCGGTGAAATAGCGGTAGGCGTAGTTGGCCGAGTAACCGACCCGTTCTGCCAGCTTGCGCATGCTCACCGCATCCCAGCCCTCGCGGCGGGCGAGGTCGCGGGCGGCGTCCATGATCGCCGCCCTGGCCTGCTCCCGTTCCCGCTCGCGGCGCTGCCGCGCCCGCGAGGGGGTTGGCTCATCGGATTGCGCCGTCACGCGGGCGCACTGCCCGGCATCGGGGGCAGCAGCCCCAACTGCGTGAAGAACTCGATGCCATTGAGCTCGTCCCAGTGCTCCACGGCCATTCCGTCCTCCACCCGCCAGATATCCAGCGAACGCATCTCCACCTCCCGGCCCGTGGGGGCCTCGCCCAGCAGCGATCCGACATGGGTGCCCCGATAAGTGAACCGGCCCACGACCCGATCACCGGAAACCACAACATCTTCCAGCGTCACCCGCGTGTCGGGGAAGGCCGCGAACCAGCGGCCCCAGAATTCGCGGTTGGCCTCACGACCGTCCTCGACGTACGGGTTGCGGTTGATGTAGTTCTCCGCCACGAATCCGTCCACCGCGTTGGGGTCGTGACCGTTCATCAGGGCGGCGAAAGCGTGGGCGACGGTGTGGTGCGACATGATGCGCCTCCGATCGATTTGGTTACACCGTACACGGTGTGTACATCGTAACAAACTAGAGCGTCGCTAAGAATGTTCCGCCCGCGTCGGGTGATCCCGGACACAGCGGCCGTCGCTCCACGAAGTCCCCGTCTCGTTAACTCCGGAGTTAATGCCGCATTCCCGTTTTCGTCGTTGTTCGGCCGGATCGGTTCGCGCACTGTAGGATCCGGATCGCGGGGCCAGGGTGGCCGGTGGATGCGATCCCGGTGAGGAGTTTCGAATGGTGTCCGCTGTCGGTGATCCGGCACTCGAATCCGGATCCGACCGGGTGTCGCTGCGCCGCTGGTTCGGGGTCGCGGCCGTGGCGTTGGGGACGTTCTCGGTGGTGACGTCCGAGCAGTTGCCGGTCGGGCTGCTGACCTCGGTGAGCGGTGCGCTCGGCGTCTCCGAGGGGACGGCCGGGCTCATGGTGACCGTACCCGGATTGGTGGCCTCGGCGACCGCGCCGCTGCTGCCCGTGGCGATCGGCCGCGTGGATCGCCGCATCGTGCTGCTCGGGCTCATCACCCTGATGGTCGGCGCGAACCTGCTCTCGGCCTTCGCGCCGAATTTCGCGCTGCTGCTGGCTTCTCGCTTTCTGATCGGCATTGCCATCGGCGGATTCTGGGCGCTGGCCGCGAGTATCGCGGTGCGCATGGTGCCCGAGCGGTTCGTGCCGCGCGCCACGGCCATTGCCTTCGGCGGCGCCACCGCGGCGAATGTGCTGGGCATTCCGGCGGGCACGCTGATCGGCGAATTGACCGACTGGCGAATCGCTTTCGGTGTCCTCGTCGGGCTGGGGCTGGTGGTCGTCGTCGCGCTGCTCCTGCTGTTGCCGCAGCTGCCCGCCACCGAGCCGGTGCACCTGCGCACCCTCGCCGAACAGTTCCGCAATCCGGTGGTGCGCGCCGCGGTGCTCGTGACATTCCTGCTGGTGAGCGGCCATTTCGCGGCCTTCACCTTCATCAGCCCGATCCTGCAGACCATGGCCGGGGTCGACAAGACCATGGTCGGACCGGCGCTGCTGGCCTTCGGCATCGCGGGTATCGCCGGTAATTTCCTCACCGGTGCGGCGGCCGGACGCGATATTCACATGACGCTCATTACGATCAGCGCGGTGCTCGCGGCGATCCTGGTGCTCGTCGCCCTCGTCGGCGGCACCCCGGGCACCGGTCTGACGCTGCTCGTCGTGTGGGGCTTGACCTTCGGCGGTATCCCGGTCGGCGTACAGACCTGGATCCTGCGTGCCGCACCGGAATCCGCGGAGGCCGCCTCCGCGTTGAATGCCGCCATGTTCAATCTGGCCATTGCCCTCGGCGCGCTGTTCGGCGGCCTCATCTCCGACAATCTCGCCCTCACGGCGGTGCTGTGGTTCGGGGCCGCGCTCAGCGGGCTGGCCTGCCTGGCGGTGTGGACCACGCGAAATACGCTGGGCGCGCAGTGAATACCCGACTGCTCGAGTCGTTTCTGGCGGTCGCCGAGGAGCGGAACATCACCCGCGCCGCGGCGCGGCTGCACATCACCCAGCAGACGCTGTCCGCGCAGATCCGGCATTTGGAGCGGGATCTGAGTGCGGTGCTGCTGGTGCGGGATTCGCGCGGGGTGCAGCTCACCGCCGCCGGGCTGGTCCTCGCCGAGGGCGCCCGGCGGGTGGTGACCGATCTGCGGGTGCTGGCCGAGCAGGTGCGGGCCGCCGCCGACGCGGCATCCGACACCCTGCGGATCGTGGGCTGTCCGCGCACGACGGCGCCGCTCATGATTCGGATCGCCGATGCCGTGGAAGCGGCCACCCCGGGTGTGCGCGTGGAGCTGATCAGCGTGCGCACGGTGCGGGAGGGTGTGCGAATCCTGGATTCCGGGCGCGGGGACGCCGGTCTGATGTGGGCTCCGGTCGCCGAAACCGGCCTGCACCACAACGTTATCGGTGCGGACCCCTGGGTGGCAGCGGTCGCGACGGGGCATCGCCTCGCCGCCCGCGCCACGGTGGCGCTGGCGGATCTGGCCGCCGACCCCGTCGTCCTGCCCGCGATCTTCGTTTCCGATGCGGCCGAAAGGGATTGGATCGCCGAACTCCGCCCCGCCGGAACCGCCGAACCCACGGTCCGGGACAGCGAGGACGGCCCGATTCTGGCGGCCCGCCGTCAGGCGATCTGGCTCGCGCCCCGGTCGATGGGCCGGGGCTACGCCAATGACGGCGTCCACCTGCTCCCGGTCTCCGATGCCAAGCCCATCGACGTGGTCACGGTCTGGACCGATCAGGCTCCACAACGCCCGATGGCCGCGCTGCGCGAGGCCGTGCACGCCGCCGTGCACTGACCGGCCGTCACAAATTCCATTTGTACCCGCCACCGGAAACACTTGTTTCCCAAGTCTTTCCGGCCGTCACAGAATCGCTGGGCACCTGTTCGCCCACTCCGAGGATGCCTCTGTGTCGATCCGCAGCACCGCCGAGGTCATGGACCTGTTCAACCGCGCCTTCGTGGACCGCGCCCCCGCCCTCCTCGACGATCTCGTCGACGAGGACTGCGTCATGGAATCGGTCCAGCCCGCGCCCCGGGGCGAGCGCGTCATCGGCCGCGCGGCCTGCCTGGCGTTCCGGCAGCCCCTGGTAGAGGACCTCAGCACCCAGTTCACCCCGCAGGAGGTCATTGTCGCGGGCGACCGCGCCACCATCCGCTGGTACTACCGTTTCGGCCCGGGCCCGGCCGAATGGGTCGAGGGCGTCAACCTCATGCGCGTCCGCGCGGGCAAGATCGTCGAAGCCCTACGCCTCACCCTCGGCGAGCCGTTCCCCCCGCATCGACCGACCGGCTCGCCGCGAGGCGGGCACGGAGGAACTCGGTGATCCGCGCGCGGGCAACCGCGGCCTGCGGTACCACGCCGGGTGTGGCCAGGAATGCGTGCGTCGCGCCTCGATGCTCGGAAAGTACTGCTGGCGTTCCGGATTCACGTAACCGCTCGGCGTAGCGGCGGCCGTGGTCCGCCACCGGGTCGACGGTCGGCACCACGACGAGGGCGGGGGCGAGATCGCTCAGGGTGGCGGCATGCAGGGGTGAGAGCGGGCGCGGATCCGTGCCCGGCGGGACGGCGAGCCGCTGGAACAAGCGCAGTTTCGGGATGGAAAGCATGGCGCTGTCGGCGTAATGGGTCATCGACGGGTAGTCGAACATGGCTTCGGTCAGATCGGTGACGGGATTGACCAGGACCTGCGCCCGCAATTCGAGACCGCTCGACCCGGCCCGGATGGCGGCCAGTGCGGACACCAGTGCGCCGGTGCTCTCCCCCGCGACCGCCACCCGCGCCGGGTCGATTCCCCATTCGGTCGCGTGCTCCACCACATTTCGCAGGACGTCCCAGCAGTCGTCAGCGACCGCCCGCAGCGATATCCCCGGCGCGAGGAGACGGTGCTCGACAGAGACGACGACCGCGGGCAGGCGCGCAGCGAAATGACTGTTCGCCCAATCGGATTGCGGCGCCGTGCCCGCGAATCCGCCACCGTGCACGTGCACCACGAGCGGCAGCGCCGCACCGCCGTCCCGCCGCGGCCGATACACCCGGACGCGGAGCGTGCGATCGGCCAGCGTCACCTCCTGCCAGCCGATCGTGGCGCCGCGATCGGGGAATCCGGTGATCACGCGGAGGAGACGGGAACTCGCCTTGCGATTGGCGGTACTGCTGTAGGCGGCCAGATCCTCGGGTGACATCGATCCCCAGTCCGGATCCCGTTGCAGGGGAGCCAGTAGCCGGATGCCCCGCGGCGGCCGGTCGATGCCGCTTGTGTCGTTCATGACGTCCAGCATCAGGGGCGCACCGACCGATGTATTGGAGAAATGTTCCCGCCGGGCACAGTGCCCCGCCGTCACATCCGGGGTGCGTACGCCGGATCGGCCCACGCCACGGGATCGACCGCGAGCCACGGCGCGGCGGCGAGGCCCGCGGGCGTCAGCCCGGCGAACGCCATGACCTCCCGGCACAGATGCGACTGATCGACGAACCCGCCCTCCGCCGACACCAGCGCGGCCCCGTGTCCCGCGGCGAGCCGATGCGCCGCATGATCGAAACGAACCAGCTGCGCAGCACGTTTCGGCGTCAGCCCGATCTGCCCCCGGAATAGTGACCACAGCCGTTTCCGGCTCCACCCGACCTCGGCCGCCAACCGCTCGACCCGAATCCGCCCCCGGCTCACCACGATTCGCCCCCACGCGAAGGCGATCTCCGGATCGACCGCCCGCCCCGCCTCGTACCGCCGCCCGAGCATCTCGGTCACGATCGCGAACCGCGCGGCCCACGACCCGCCCGCATGCAGCCGCTCCCGAATCCGCGCGCCATCACGCCCCCAGAACTCGTCGAGCGCCACCACCGTCCCGCTCGACTCCCCCGGCGCACCCAGCACCGCGTGCGCGACCACCGGCGACAGCCGCACCTGAAGCAGATCGGCATACCGCCCGTACCCGCGCACGTCCTCGGGCGCGAGACCGACGACAGCGCTACCGCGCTGCCGTTCCCCTCCGGCCTCGTCGACCAGCGCCACATCCCCGAAATCGATGAACACCGTCAGAGCCGGAAACGGCACCATCCGAATATCGAAGACCCCGTCGGCCCGGCCGGAGAACCCGGCCATATCGAACCCCGCCACGCGCCCGGCCCGCGCCGGGACCGCGATATCCAGCACGGCCCCGGCGAGGCGAACCGGCTCGACGGACATACCGCCTTGCTACGAAGTCCGGCCTGTCACCGGGGGACGGTGACAGGCCGGACTTCGGGGCGGGCGTCAGGCGGCGGCGCGCTCGACGAGTTCCGCGATCTGGGCTTCGGCGGCGGGGGTCAGGGTGGTGAGGGCGAAGGCGGTGGGCCAGACGGCGCCGTCGTCGAGGGTGGCGGAGTCGTTGAAGCCGAGGGTGGCGTAGCGGGCCTTGAACTTCTCGGCGGACTGGAAGAAGACGACGACCTTGCCGTCGCGGGCGTAGGAGGGCATGCCGTACCAGAGCTTGGGGGTCAAGGCGGGGGCGCTGGACTTGACGATGGCGTGGATGCGTTCGGCGAGCACGCGATCCGAATCCTGCATTTCGGCGATCTTGGCGAGGACGTCGGGCTCCAGGTCGGCCTTGGCGCCGCGGCGGGCGGCCGTCTTGAGTTCGGCGGCGTGGTCCTTCATGGCGGCGCGCTCTTCGGCGGAGAAGCCGACGGTGGTCTTGGGCTTGCCATTGGTGCGGGTGGCGGTCTGGGTGGTCATTTCGATTTCCTTTGTTATCCGTGTTTTTCGTGTTATCGGTCTTGCAGAAGGCCAAGGACATTGCCGTCCGGGTCGGTGACGGTGGCGACGCGGCGGCCCTCGCCGACATCGCGCACCGGCTCCCGGACGGTGGCGCCCGCGGCGGTGAGCTCGGCGAGCTTCGCGTCGAGATCGGTCACGTGCCAGTACGCCACGGGGGAGGTCAAGCCCTGCGGGCCGCCGCCGGGCACCAGGCCGATGTGCTGGCCGCCGACCTCGAAGCCGACATAGAACGTGCCGTCGATCTGCGGCGGCACACCCAGCAGCGCGGTGTACATCAGCTTGGCTTTCCCCAGGTCGGAGACGGGATGGAGAACGGTTTTGATTGCCGTTTCGCTCTCGGTCCGTTCGTCTTTCGTCATGCATACAACGGTAGGGAGAGCCGGAAACCGCGACATCCGTGCCGACCACGGAGCGCACCACGGAAAAGAACCCGTGGTCCGTCTCGGGCGACGGCGGGTGCCGGATGCGTGAGAATGGGGACGTGTCGAAGCAGAAGGTCTCCGCCGGGATCTCGGACCGGGAGGCCGAGGTCCTGACTCTAGTCGGGCAGCATCGCAGTAATGCCGAGATCGCCGCCGAGCTCTATATCTCGGTGCGCACGGTCGAAACCCATGTGTCCTCGCTCCTGCGCAAGGTCGGCGTGCCGGACCGCCGGGCGCTCGCCGGGCGCGCGGCCGAGCTCACCCGGGCCGAACCGGACAGCGAGACGGTCGCGGTCCTGCCCTCCCCGCTGACCTCGTTCGTCGGACGGGCCACCGAACGCGCCGCCTTGCGGGAGGCGGTCGCCGCGCAGCGGCATGTGACCGCGCTGGGCCCCGGCGGCGTCGGCAAGACACGGCTGGCCCTGGCCGTCGCCGCGGATCTGGCGGGCGAATTCGCCGATGGCGCCTGGTTCGTCGATCTGGTGCCGGTGACCGATCCGGATATGGCCGGAGCCGCGGTGGCGCGGGCGCTCGGGGTCGGTGAGCAGCCCGGGCGCGGCATCGACGATTCGGTGCTGACCGTCCTCGCCGGTCGGCACACCCTGCTGGTCCTGGACAATTGCGATCACCTGCGCGAAGGCATCGGGCCGTTCATCGAGCGGCTGCTCACCGACTGCCCGCGCGTGACCGTCCTGGCCACCAGCCGGGCGCGGCTCATGGTGCCTACGCGGTACCGCCGCTCTCCCTGGACGATTCCGCCGCCGATGCCATCGCACTGTTCCTGGACCGGGCCGCCGCCCTGGGCTGGCCGGTGGATCCGGAACAGCACGACCAGGTTTCGGAGATCTGCCATCGGCTCGACGGGCTCGCCCTGCCCATCGAACTCGCCGCCGCCCGACTGCCCACCCTCGGCCTGGACGGCCTGGCCGCGAGCCTCGCCGATCCACTGCGCCTGCTCGTCGGCGGCCGCCGCGCCGACGACCGGCACCGCTCGGTGCGGGCCATGCTGGACTGGAGTCACGCCCTGCTGACGGCGTGGGATCGCTGCCTGCTGCGCCGCATCGCGGTCTTCGTGGCGCCGTTCACCGCCGCCGATGCCGCCGCGGTGGCCGGATTCGCACCGCTGAAACCGAATACGATCACCGAGGGCCTGGCGCGGCTGACCGAGCAGAGCCTGCTCACCGCGGTGCCGTCCGCCAGCGGCACCCGCTACCGGGCCCTGGAAACCATCCGCCAATTCGAGTCCGAGCAACTCGTCGAGACCGGTGAGCTCCCGGAAACCCTTGCCCGCCACCTGCGTTGGTGCCTGTCGACCGCCGCCGAACTGGCCGCGCGGCAGCCGCGCACCGACGGCGGCTGGCGCACTCGATTCGACGCGGCGGCCGACGATATCCGGGCGGCGCTGGCCTGGGCGGCCGAACAGGACGCCCATCGCGCCGACGCGTACACGCTGGCGCGGACCCTGGCAGGGATGGCCTTCGATCGGAATCTGCTCGGCGAGTCCCAGCTGCGCTACGAGCAGGCGGCCGATCTGGCCCCCGACCCGGCCGCCGCGGCCGCCGCGCTGCGGCATGCCGCGGAGGTGGCGGGTTGCCGCATGCGCGGCGAGGACATGTACCGGCTGTACCGCGCCGTCGCGGAAACCGCTCGGGTGGCCGGGGATTCGGCCGCCGCGGCGCGCGATCTGGCCACCGCCGCGATTACCGTCTTCCGGTTGTCCCAAGCCTTCACCGCACCTTTGCCGCCGGGCGAGGCCGCTGACCTACTGACCGAGGCTCGCGGCCTCGCCGACGCGGATCCGGCGGCGGCAGCCGCCATCGCTCTCGCCGAGTGCGGTGTGCACGCACCCACCGCCGACTCGGCGCCGGATGATCCGAACTCCGCTGCGGCCGAGGCGATCTCCCTCGCCGAACGAGCGGTGGAGCTGGCCCGCGCGACCGGCGATCCACTGGCTGTCAGCGCTGCCCCCGATGCGCTCGCCGCGTCCCAATGCTGGGCCGGGGACATCTTCGCCACCGCCGAAACAACCCGCCGCCGAGTCGAATTGCTCGCCGCGGCCCCGGCCACACCGGCCGCGGCGCTGGAACAGGTCAACGCGCTCACCGAGGCCGCCGACATCTCCATCGGCGTGGGCGATCTGGAGCGCGCCCGCCAATGGGGCAAGCGGCTGCGCGACCTGCCGCTGCTGGCCGAAAAGGGCGACTTCGCCACTTCCCGGCTGCTGGTCGCGGACGCGCTGGCGGGCAATACCAACGAAGTCCTCACCGCCAGCGGGCGTTTCCTCGACGCCTGGGAGCTCTCCGGCCGCCCGCACGCGCCCAACCTCGCCACCGCCGCCGCCGCGGTGGCGCTGGTGCACGGTCTGCGCGGCGACGACGAGTCCCGCTCCACGTGGCTGTCCATCGTCGACGACCTCGGCGTGACCCCCGACCAGAAGGCCGCCTACACAGCCGTTTTCGACGCCCTCGTCCACCTCCACCACGAACGGCCCGACCAGGCGATGGCCACATTGGCCGCCGACCCGGACAAGCTCGACGAACAGGTCATCTGGATCTGGCGGCACTGGTACCTCGCCCTCCGTGCCGAAGCCGCCGCCCGCACCGGTCATCCCGACGCCCCCGGCTACCTCGCCCGCGCTCGCACCGAAGTCGCGGGCAACCCGGTCGCCGACGCGATCCTGGATCGGGCCGCCGCCCTGCTCGACACCTAGCGGGCGATGGCACGGGCCAGGTGATCGGTGCTGCGCCGGGCCCAGGCCGCATGGTCCAGCAGGGCGGCATCGTCGCCGGAAGGCCGGGACAGCAAGATGCCGGAGCCGGGAATACGCCGGGCGGCGGGCAGGGTGATACCGCAACTGCCGAGATAGCTGAGCATCATTGTGGTGCACAGGATTTCGGCATTGGCGCGGTCGTAGCAGATCGGATCGGATTGCAGCTCGGCGATCGGGGCCGGGGCCCGCCGAACCGTGGGGCACAACAGCGTGGCGTCGCCGAGTTCAGCGGCGAAGTCGGCGCGCAGGCCAGCCATTGCGGCATAGACGGGTGCGATGGACTCCGCTGTGCGCGTGTTGCTTTCGAGCCTACGGCGGGTGGCGGGCTCGATCGGCAGGGTCGAGGCGAGGCGGTGGCCGTGCAGCCGGTACGCCTCGGCGCCGACGATCGTTCCACCGTCATCCATCAGCTTCGTGGCGGCTCGCAGCGACGACAGATCGCGAAATCGAATGCCCGCACCGGCCGCGCGCAGCCCGGTGACGACGGCCGCGAAGTCGGCGGCCAGCTCGGGCGACAGGTCCTCCGACCATTCACCCACGGGCACAACGAATTCCGGTGGCGTCGATCGCGAGCCGATCGGCGCGGGCAGCAGTATCCGGTCCAAGGCCACGAGATCCTCGACGGCGGTGGCGAAGACGCCCACGCTATCGAGCGTGGCGGACAGCGCGGCGAAGTCGTGCGGGCCGTATCTGCCCGGGCTGGCCCGGTATCCGACAATGCCGCACAGGGCGGCGGGCACGCGCACCGAGCCGGAGGTGTCGGTGCCGAAGGCCAGCGGGACGATGCCGCGCGCGACCGCGACGGCGGAGCCGGAGGAGGACCCGCCCGGGATCGACTGCGGGTCGAGCGGATTGGCGGGGGTGCCGAAGTAGCCGTTGATACCCAGGCCCGAGAAGGCGAACTCGCTCAGATTGGTCTTGCCGATGGTGACCAGCCCGCCATTGTGCGCCCGCCGCACCAGGTGACTGTCCACGGCGGCGGGTTCATCGTGCAGATGGGCGGCCGAGCCGCAGGTCGTGACGGCGCCCTGAACGTCGAAGACGTCCTTCCATGCGATGGGCACGCCGTCGAGCCCGCCGCGGCGAGCGCCGCGCGCGGTGCGGGAATCGCTGGCCTCGGCTTGGTAGCGTGCGCGATCCGCGGTGACGGTGATCAGCACCGCGGCCGAATCGGGTTGCCGGGCGCGGTCGATGGCGGTGGCGACCAGCTGCGCCGAAGTGGTCTCGCCGTCCGCGAGGGCCCGCGCCAATGCGGTAGCGGTGGTCATGACAGGCACGCTATCGCGCCGCATTCCCGCGCCAACATGTGCAAACATCCACCGAATATCGTCAGCACTGTGAGTATCTCCATTTCGGACGGCTGCCTCCGGCCTGTTGACTGAACGGCATGACAGCGTTGAGCTACCCCGAGCCGGTGACCGTCCCGGCCCGGCAGGCCAGATCGGTGACCCTGCGCACCGGTGAGCGACTGCGGATCACCGATGCGCACGGCGGCCAGGTCGGCGATGTGTTCGCCTACAACGTCGACGACATCACCGAGTACCACAGTGCCGCCCACACCCGCACCCACACCAGTCGGTTGTTCCCCGCGCCGGGCGAAGCCTTCGTGACCAATCGCCGTCGCCCGATCCTCACCTATCTGGCCGACACCTCCCCCGGCGTCCACGACATGCTGATCGCCGCCTGCGATCCGGAACGCTATGCGGCATACGGGGATCCGGATCACGCCAGCTGTGCGGACAATCTGCGGCGGGCCATGGCCGCACACGGCCATCACGCGCTGGCGCACATTCCGCAGCCGATCAATGTCTTCATGCGCATCCCCGTCGCCGCCGACGGCGCGCTGTCCTGGCTCGAAGCGCCCACCGCCCCGGGCGATTCCATCACCCTGCGCGCGGAGGTGGACTGCCTCGTCGTGGTCTCGTCCTGCCCGCAGGACCACAACGTCATCAATGGCGCGGGCCCCACCCCGCGCTCGCCCCGTTCGGCCTCGGCCGCCTGGCGCTGCGCAACCGTTTCGCCGTCGCGCCCATGACCCGCATCTCCGCCACGTCCGACGGCGTCCCCACCGCCCAGATGGCCGAGTACTACCGCGAATACGCGGCGGGCGGCTTCGGATTGATCATCACCGAGGGCATCTACCCCGATGCCGAGCACAGCCAGGGCTACTTCAATCAGCCCGGCCTGGTCACCGAGGCGCACGTCTCCGGCTGGCGCGCCGTGGTGGACGCCGTGCACGAGGCCGGGGCGCCGATCATCGCGCAGTTGATGCACGCGGGCGCGATCTCGCAGGGCAATGCCTACGGCTACGAGACCATCGGCCCCTCGGCCGTACCGCCGCGCGGCAAGATGATGGTCGACTACGGCGGCGTCGGCGGACCGTGGAGCGCGCCGCGGGAAATGACCGCCGACGATATCGAGGATGTCATCGGCGGCTACGTCGCCGCCGCCGAGAATGCCCGCGCGGCCGGTTTCGACGGCGTCGAGATCCACGCCGCCAACGGCTATCTGCTCGATCAGTTCCTCACCGACTACACCAATCAGCGCACCGACGAATACGGCGGCCCGGTGCGCAACCGCATCCGGCTGACCCAGCGCGTGCTGCGGGCGCTGCGCACGGCGCTCGGCGATTTCCCCATCGGCGTGCGGCTGTCGCAGACCAAGGTCAACGACTTCACCTACCGCTGGCCCGGCGCCGACACCGATGCACGGATCGTCTTCGCCGCGCTGGCCGAGGACGCCACCTATCTGCACATTGCCAGTGAGGGCCGCAATTTCCTGGAGACCGCGCGCTTCCCCGACGGCACCACCATCACCGAACTGGCCCGCGAGGTGTCCGGCCGCCCGGTCATCGCCAATGGCGGTATGCACGCCCTGACCCAGGCCGCGGACGTACTGAACGGCGGGCACGCCGACCTGCTGTCCCTCGGCACGGGCGCGCTGGCCAATCCGGATCTGCCGCGCAAGGTCGAGACCGGCGCGGAACTGGCCAAGTTCGATCATGAGATGCTCCATCCCATGGCCAATCTGGACAGCACCGCGGCGTGGCGCGCCCGCACCACCGCATGATCGAACGCACCTGGACCCGCGGCGCGGCCGCCGTGGCGACACTGACCTTCGATGTGGACGCCGAGACGCCCATCCTCGCGGAGGGGCGGCACTTCGCCGATCACCCCATGGTCATGTCGCACCAGTCCTACGGACCGGATGTGGGCGTGCCGCGGATTCTCGACCTGCTCGACGAGATGGCGGTTCCCGCAACCTTCTTCGTACCGGGCTGGGTGGCCGAGCAGCGGCCGGGACTGGCCCGTTCGATCGTGGACCGCGGGCACGAGGTGGCGCACCATTCCTACAGTCACCGTGCGCCCACCTCACTGCCGCCCGGGGCCGAGCGCGTGGATTTCGCTCGGGCACTGGATGTTTTCACGGCGCAGGGCATCGAGATCACCGGACATCGGGCGGCCATGTGGAGCGCCAGCCGCGAAACCACCGGTCTGGTGGCCGAATACGGTCTGACCTACGACTCCTCGCTGATGGGCGACGACCGGCCGTATCTCATCGACGGTCCGCACGCGCCGGTGGTGGAACTGCCGGTGCACTGGTCGCTCGACGACTGGGAGCAGTACGCGTACCTGCCCGAACCGCGCATCGGGGCGGTCATCGAATCACCGGTCAAGGTCGAGGAGATGTGGCGCGCCGAACTCGACGGTATGCGGCACTACGGCTGTCTTTTCAATGTGTGCATGCACCCGTTCCTGACCGGGCGGCCGGGCCGGATGCTGGCGCTGCGCAACCTCATCGAATACGCCCTCGAATGCGGTGACGTCACCTTCGCGCGCTGCCGCGAGGCGGCCGAGTGGGCGCGTGCGGACGCCGCGACGCCGCAGCGCGCGGTCCCGAGCTACGACGTGGATCCGGAAACCTACCCGCGCTGACCGGCGGTCTCGGCCGCCAGGGCCAGGAACAGATCGACGGTGTCCTCGAGCCGGTTCACATTGCGCCCGGTCAATTCCGTGATCCGCGCCATGCGATTGCGCAGGGTATTGACGTGCACGTGCAGCGCGGCGACCGTCACGCCCCACTGGCCGTCATGGGCCAGGAAGGTGCGCAGGGTGTGCTCGAGCTCGGTGTGCGCGCGGGCGTCGTGCTCCCGGATGATGCCCAGCACCTGATCGGAAAACCGGTGCAGCACCTGGTCATCGAGCAATCCGAGCAGCATGCGGAAGGTCGCGATATCGGCGAAGGCGGCGGTGTCCGGGCCGCCCTGCGCACGTAGCACCTGGCACACCTCCCGGGCCCGCACCAGCGGTTCCCGCAGCGCACCGGCCCCCGCCGCGATCTCGCCCAGCCCGATGACGACCCGGGTGGCCGTGCGCCGCCCGACCTCGGCCGACATCTCGGCGGCGAACCGCATCAGCTCCTCCGGCGTCCGCTCCCACGGGCACACCGCCACCAGGTCCCGGCTACCCGCCGCGGTGAACACCGGAATGCCGCGCGCGGCGAAGAAGGCCCCCGCCGCATCGGCGATCTCGTCGGCCGGGTGGTCGCCGCCGGGCGCGGCCCTGACGGCCAGCGCGAAGACGCCCAGCGGCCGGTCCGACGGCACCCCGTAGGCGCGCAGCCGCTGCCCCACCTCGCCACTGCGGCGCGGCCCCGACAGGATCATCTCCAGCAGTTCCGCCGCGAACCGCGCCTCGATGGCCTGCACCGCTTGCTGTTTGGTCACCTCCAGGCTCAGGAACCGCGCCGCCTGGGCCAGCGCCTCCCGATCCGCGGCGCCCAGCCGTGCGACCGGTTCCAGGCAGTACAGCCCGGCATCGATCTCCCCCATCGCCCCCTCCACGAGATACAGCGCCGCGGGCCCGGCCCCCAGCTCCACCTCGATCGGCGGCGGCATGCGATTGAGCGCCGCCGCGGCCAGCCGAATCTGCTCATCGGTCGGCTCACAGCTGATACTGGCCAGGCAGCGCCCCTTGCGATCGACGACCAGCAAGGGCAATTCCGTTTCCCCGCGCAGGATTTCGAGCACGCCCGCCGCACCGCTGCCGCGCGACAAGGCGGTCGCCAGGGCGTCGCCGCGATGCACGGTCGCGGTCAGCTCGGCCTGCAACACCTCGTTCTGGATGCGCGCCGCGGCCCGGGTCACCGCGGCGAACGGCACCCCGATACACAGCTCGACCAGCGGCAGTCCACGCGAGACGCACAGCGCCGCAAGCCCTTCCGGCAGTTCCGGCGTCTGCGCGGTGAGCCCGAACACCAATCCGGCCGCGCCCGCGCGGGTGACGGCGTCGACGAAGCGCTCCGCCGGGACATGCGCCAGCCACAGACCGTTGCTCAAGACGAGCTCGCCGGAACGGACATACGGCGACGGGTCGGGCAGTTCGGTGGTGTGCAGCCAGCCGATCTCCGCGGTGAGGCGATCGGTGAGCTCCGGGGTCGTGATCCGCAGGCCGAGCGCGGGATCGGCGACGAGCCGATTGATGGTGAGCATCACCCGTCCCCTACAGCGCCGCCAGCGTGGTTTCCACCACGCCGAGCAGCGCCTGCCGGTCTTGCTGGATCGGCGCCAGCACCCGCAGGCCGTAGTACGTGCTCTGGATCTGGCGGGCCAGGGTTGCGGCGTCGGGGGTCGAGGCTATCTCGCCGGTGCGCTGACCACCCGAAACAGCTTCGCGCAGCGCGTGTTCCACAGCCGTGAAATGCCGCCGGACTTCGTCCGCGACCTCGGGGTCGGCGGCCGCCCGGTCGATCGACGCATTGATGGCGAAACAGCCCGCCGCATCCGCCCCGGGCTCGGCGGTATCGGCGTCGATCGCATGCACCATGAGGTCACGAAGCCGTTCCTTGACCGAGCCCGGTCGGCTCAGTAGCTCGATCTGCGCGGCGGTGGCGGTCTCGTAGTACCGGCGCAGCGCCCGCAGATACAGCTGCCGTTTGTCACCGAAGGTGTTGTACAGGCTCGATGTCCCGAGACCGGTGTATTCGGCCAGGTCCCGGGTGGAGATGGCCTCGTATCCGCGCCGCCAGAACGCGTCCATTGCCGCGCTGACGGCGCGCGTCTCGTCGAACTTCCGCGGCCTCGCCATGACTCACACTCTAGGTCCGGTCACCGGACCACTCCGATCGCCTCGATCTCGATCATCTATTCCGGATCGGCGAGCGCGGCGACCTGCACGAAGGATTCGGCGAAATAGGGCGGCGCGAAATGCTCGGCGCGGACCTTGGCGAAGGTGTCCTGCCGGGCGATATCGGTGACGAACACCGTGGCCTTGACCACGCGGTCGAGCCCGGAGCCCCCGTTCTCCAGCACCGTGGCGAGGTTGGCGAGGGCGCGCCGGGCCTGCGCCTCGAAGTCACCGCGGCCGACGGTGACGCCGTGCTCGTCGATCGGGGCTTGACCGGAGGTGAAGACGAAGTCACCCACCCGAATGCCCAGCGCGATCCCGGCGGAGTCGTACCAGTCGGGGTCGGCGGTGACGCGGACGCGCTCGGAAGCAGTCATGGTGGCCTCTCTCAGAGTTATGTAGCATTTGATACAAAACAATGTTAGCGTCCTTCCGACTTCCCCACACACAGGAGGACCACCCATGCCCCTAGCCGTCTACATCCTCGGCTTGGGAATCTTCACCCAAGGCACCTCGGAGTTCATGCTCTCCGGACTGCTCCCCGGAATGGCCGCCGACCTCGATGTCTCCATTCCCGATGCGGGACTGATCATTTCGGCCTTCGCCATCGGAATGGCGGTCGGCGCACCGCTGCTCGCCGTCGCCACCCTGAGCTGGCCGCGCCGCACCGCCCTGGTCGCCCTGCAGGCGGTCTTCATTGCCGCGCACGTGGCCGGTGCGGTCGCGCCGAACTACGGCGTGCTGTTCGCGACGCGCATTGTGAGCGCGCTGGCCTACGCCGGGTTCTGGGGCGTAGCGGTGGCGACCGCCGTCGCCCTGGTCCCGGCGCAGGCCAAGGGCAAAGCCGTTGCCGTGGTCGCGAGCGGGCTGACCCTCGCCACCATTGTCGGCGTCCCGGCGGGCACCGTGCTGAGCCAATTCGCCGGATGGCGCGCGGCATTCTGGGGCGTCGCCGCGCTGACCCTGATCAGCCTGCTCGGCGCGCTCCTCGCCATTCCGGCCGCGACCGGGACGCAGGACGAAACCCACACGGTCGGTGCGGAATTGCGCGCCATGGCCAGACCGCAGCTGTGGCTGTCCTATGCCATCACGGCCTTCGCCTTCGGCGCGGTCATCGTCACCTTCAGCTACCTCGCCGCACTGCTGACCGAGGTGAGCGGACTCCCCGAGGGCTGGGTCCCCGCCGTGCTGGCGCTGTTCGGTGTCGGCGGCCTCATCGGAATGGCCGTCGGCGGCAAGTTCGCCCAGACCTACCCGATCCGCACCCTCACCGCCGGAATCGGCGTGCTGGTGACGGCCTCCCTGGCGCTCGCCCTGCTGGCGCACCACACCGCCGTCACCATCGCCCTGGTCTTCATCCTCGGCATTGCCGGATACGTCACCAATCCCGTTCTGCAGTCCCGGGTTTTCACCCTCGCCCCCCGGCGCCCCCCGCCCTCGTCGGGGCCACCAACACCGCCGCCTTCAATATCGGCAATACCCTCGCCCCGATGCTGGGCGGCCTCACCATTACCGCCGGGTTCGGCTTCACCTCGGTCGCCTGGGTCGGCGCGGCCCTCGGCGCGGCCGGTCTGGCGGCCGCGTTGTGGGCGGGCCGCCTCCAATACCGGAGCACCGGCCCGCGGGTCGCGGCGGATGCGAAGCCGCGACCCGAATTGACCTCGTCCGCGGCCTGATTCGCGGCAAGCGGGTCACCGGAAAACCAGCATCGGCGCATGTTTCGGACCGGCCTGCGGGAGCGGCCGGTGCGTGGGATCCTCCACGCATGGCCGCGCTCTCCCGCATCCGCCACGTGAAGATTCCCGTGAGCGATCTCGTACGCAGCGTCGACTGGTATCGCGGGCTCCTGGACCTGGAGCTCGCCGCCGAGTTCAAGGAGCAGGGCGTCCTGCGCGGGGCGCAGCTCATGCACCCCTCCGGATTCGGGATCGCGCTGCGGGAGCGCGAATACTGCGCGAGCAAGCCTGTTCTCGCCGATTTCGACGTATTCGCCCTGGAGGTGGACGCCGTCGAGGAGCTGCACCGGCTCGCGGGACGGGCGAAGGAGCTGGGCTACACCCACTCCGAGGTGATCGATCGGGGCGAGTACGGGGCATTCCTCGATATCGTCGATCCGGACGACACGGTCATCCGGTTCCTCGCCAACAATCCCATCCACCACGGCCGCTTCGTCGGCGTCGACTCCGGGGCGGATGGGACCTTCACGGTGTACGACCGGCCCAGTCTGGGCTGATCCGCGCTAGCCGGAGATCTCCCGGTATCCGCTCTTCTCCTTGGCGGCAATGGCTTTCGCGGCCTGTGCGGCGGCCTTGTCCGGAGTGCCGCAGCGCTTGACCGCGACCGAGCCCACCGTACCGAGTTTGCCGTACCGGGTGGCCACCATATCCAGACCCGGATCGGTGGTGATCTCCCAGAACTTGGCGCCGGTCGAGCCGGTGTTCTCGAAGTAGCGGCGGGTGAGGTCGGGTCCGCGACGCTGGCCCCCGGACAGCATCATGGTCTCGGGCACGGCCAGTTCCAGCTGGTCGGCCAAGCGGCGCAGGAACGAGACCGCGAAAATCCAGGACAGCGAACGCTCCCACCACGCGTCGGCCGGGTGGCGACCCTCGACCAGCCGAGCGAACACCCGATCATCGGCGGGATCCGGGCAGAACTCGGCGAACACCGTGTCGAGAGCGCCGTCGAATCCCACCACCAGCGGGGCCAGGGTCACGAGAACCGGCTCCCACTGTTGTCTGCGTTCGCCCCGCAATGCGGCCGCGTACTCCTGTCCGGCGGCCCGGGTGCGCGGCAGCTCCCGCACTACCTCGGCGGGGCCGAGCAGGCGCAGGCCGCTCTCGCCGAGCCGCCATTCGGCATGACCGACGCGCTGCCACAGCGTGCGCAGGATATCGGTTAGCGGAGCCTCGAGCGCCGCCTCCAGCGCCTCGATCTCCGCCGTGTCGGCGGGTGGGCCCACCTCCGCCCGGAAGCCCGCGAGCCCGGGTGAGTGTGTCGTGAAGCCTTATGCCGCCAAGTATTCCGCGATTTCGGGCAGCGCGGTGACATGCCACTCCGGGTCCTGGGAGTCATTGCGAATACGGGCGCGAACCCACTGCGCGACGGTGAGGTCGTCGCGCGTCGCGTAACCGTCCCAGGTCACCCATTCCAGGCTCGCCAATCGCCCGCCGTCGCGGTACAGCTCGAGTTCCCAGCGCTCGTGCGCCGCCGCAATGGCCGGGTCCACCGCGAACGCGAGCCGGTCGAAGGCCGTCACATGCTGCGATTCGCCGTCGGCGGGGTAGAAGACGCGCAGGATCGCCGCCCGGCCCGGCAGATACCACGGATCGGATTCGGTGTACTTCGCCGCCACACAGGTGGCTTTCAGTGCGGCATAAGCGGTTTCGGCCGCGGACGGATCGGGGAAAGTCAGGCCGATGGTGTCGAGACGGCCATTGTTGACGCCCCATCGGTAGACGATCCGGTCCCGATAGCGAATCAGTTCGACGAAATCCGCCTGCGATGCCGTCCACAGCAGAGCCCGCTCGGACTGCTCGGCCGCATCCCTCAGAAACTCCCGCATATCGCCGTGGCCGATCCGGGTCGACCGAAACGGGTTGGCGCACATGCCGAAACCGTAGAAGGCGAACACGTCGCCCTCCCCATCGAGGAACCACACCCGCCCGGTGCCGGAATCGGCGAGCAGGCGGCGTCGCACCTTCGTCCCCGCCAGTACGGACAGATCGGCGTCGCTGATCTTGGCGGTGGGCTTTCCGGCCGCACGGGCCCGCTCACCCCGCTCGAGCAATGCCGTGCGCCGGGCATCGGACTCCCCCGACAACACCGCGGCCAGGCGGGCACGCACCTCGTCGGAGTCGAGCGGGTTGACCCACTCCCGGCCGCGAGCCAGATTGTCGGGTTCGGCGGGCGCCGCCGGGATGGACGCCAGGCGGGCGTGCGCGGCACGCACCAGATCGAAGGATTCGGCCTCCAGCGCCGCCACCAAACCGGTGATCAACGCATAGGCGAAGATCCGTGACTCGGTCTCGTCCGGGGGCGTCGGCCAGTGGATGATCTCCTACAGCAGTTCGACCTTGGGTGACCGCTGCTTGACATGATCGGCGAGCGCGTTCGCGTAGTGCGCGGCGGCGCGGGCATCACGCCGGTCGCGCAGCAGGCGCATCACCTCCTGGTGCACCTCGGCCGAGAAGATCGCGCCGATGGCGTTTCCCATGCGCCAGATACTGCGGCGCTCGGTGAACAGACGCTCGATCAGAACCGCCCGCGAAGTCGCGGTTTTCAGGGCGCCAACGGCGTTGTACAGATTGGCGACGACATCCTCGAGCTGGCTGTCCAGGGTCTGGCCGTGGCTGAGCACCGGACTTCCGGCCCGTTGCGAGTCGGCGTAGCGCTGCCCGTAGTCGTCGAGGGCCCCGATCAGAAAGTCCTGTGCGCCAGGGTGTTCGAAGCGGTACAGCTGATGGCCAGCCGCATTGCGCGCGGCGATGGCCGGATGCGTCAGGATCGAATCGATCATGGCGGCGACGACGCGCTCGGCCTGTTCGGACGAGAGCCGCGGAACCGCGCTGTCGTTGTCGGAGGAGTCGAACAGCTCGTTCCACATCGCCTCGACGGTGCTGCCGGAGGCGGGCAAGGCCGCCAGCCGCATCAGCTCGTCGAAGACCGGCGCCTCGTGGGCAATCGGCGCCAGCGCCTGGCAGACGGCCTCTTTCAGATCGTCGATGTGCATTCCGCCGAGAATGTCGGAGGCGCCGGGCTCCGGCGTGTGCTCCAGGAGTTCGATCAAGACGGGGACGAGGGGACTGTCGGCGGAATCCACCTCCAGTTCCTCGATGAGGCCGATGCGGTCGGCGGCGGGCAGCAGACGCAAACCCGCGGCGGCCAGTTCGGCGCGATCGGCCCGGGTGCCGCCGACAATGGTGCGCAGCGCCCAGCCGATCGCTGCGGACCGAACCTCCTCGATATCGGCGCGCAGCAAAAGGCGTTGTGCGACAACATCGGCCAGCTCGGGCTCGTCGATCTCGGCCAGCAGCGCGGCCGGATCGCCATCGTCGTCGCCCAGTCGTTCCAGATACCCGGACGAGAATTCGGCGGCCTCGATCCGACGGTCGAGTTCCGCGCGGGAGAGCACCGGTTCGGACCCGCACAGTTCGTGCGCCCGCCGCAGAGCGGTCAGACACGGCCGACTGTAGGGATCCTTGGCGAGCAGATCCCCTGCCGCCGCGGCCAGCGCGGCACCGTCACGCACCAGCGGCAAGGTCACCGACAGCGCCCAGACGCGGGTCGGCCAATCACAGGTGGCGGTGGGGAGCAGCCGCATGAGCACATCGGCGGCGGGGCTGTGCTCGCACCCGGCGCGCCGGTCCACCGCCGCCCGCAACACCGCCGTGCCCGCCGTCTCGGGCATGCGGTCCAACGCTGACAGCAGCGGTTCGGCGCCGAAGGTTCCGCTCCCGAGCCCGTGCAGAATCCAGGTCGCGCGGCCCAGGGGCCGGTGCTCCGGAGCCATCTCAATGGCGGTGAGCGCGGCCCGCGCGCGGGCGTCGTCACCGGAAGCCAGGAATTGCAGCAGTAGTGAGCGGCGGACGCGAAAGTCGCTGACGGCGTTCAGGTCGCCGTCGATGGCCAGTTCGCCGAAGACCTCGACGAAGGCGTCCAGGAGCTCGGGCCGCGATTCGGCGCGGCCGATCTGTTCGAGAACGCGAGCGCGGTCGGCGTCTCGGGCCAGCAGCGCGGTGTGCAGCAGCCAGTAGACTGCCAGATGCGGATCCCGATGCAGCAGGGGCAATTCCGCCTCGAACTCCTTGGCGATATCGTCGTCGCCCCACAGTCCGGTGAAGTTCCCGGCGGCATGAGCCGCCAGATCCTCGGCACTCTGCATGGGCTGCCCGTTGTGCAGCAGCGGCCGGGCCAGCAGCCACACCAGCCATTGGTACCGATCCGCCAGTTCGGCGCTGCTGGGCGCCGGTCCCGCGGCCGCCGCGGGTTCGGTGGGCCGGAAGGAGTCGCGGATATCGCGCGCCGACCGGTCGTCCGTGTCGTCCGCCTCCGCGCGGGCGAGCTCGCGCAGGCAGGCGAGCCAGTCGTCGAAGGAGGCGAAGGACAGTTCCAGTTCCCGGGTTTCGTGGTCCTGCCACCACACCTGCCCGTTCCCACGCAGATCCAGCAGTGTGTAGTTGTCGTCTTCATCGTCGATCACGACGAATCCGCTCAGCGATTTGTCGATCGCGCCGAAGTACGGGTAGTTGACCGCCAGATGGGCATCGACGAGATGCCCGCGATCGCCCACCCAGTAGTCGAGCAGACGCTCGTCGAGCGCATCGGTGACGCGGGCGGGGACGTCGGAGCCGAAGTATCGACTAGCGGCGGAATGCAGGGCCATGGGCTCTTCCTGATAGCGAAAAACGTTGTGCGCGCACGCTACTGCACGGCGGCGACACCCTCGGAAAATAATGGGATGCGCCATCCAGATCCGATTCCGTAGAGTCGGCGCTGCGCCCGGTGCGCAGGCAACGGTTACTTCCTTCAGATGGAGCATGTCGCGGGTTCGACTCCCGCCCGGATCCTCGGATCCGGTAGCTCAGCCTGGTAGAGCGGCTTGTACCGTCGCCGATTTCGATCTCGGGAGCACACGTGTACCGGCCCGGTGCGCAGACATACGGATACTTCCTGGTTCGCACCCCGTGCTGGTTCGACTCCAGGCCGTCGTATCACACGGCGGTGGGTGCAGTTCCGTCGTCGCCTCGAACTCGGGCCGCCACACGCGCGCTCCCTCGGCACTATGGGGGAATACCTATGGCCAAGTTCAATATTGCCCGGCTGCGCGGTGCGCCCGCGTCGAGCTCAGCGACCTCGCCCGTCACGAGCGAGCGGCTGCCCTCCGGCCGCACCCACGAAGGTGCGCCCGGCTACGCGCGCACGGTACAGGGTGAGCTGTTCCTGCTGGCGGTGTCGAACATGGTCGGCGAGAACACCTTCTACGAGTCGGCCGATCAGCGCGACAATCGCTTCGCCATGCTGGTGCGGGAGGCCACCCTCGCCGATCCGGAGTGGACCGCGCGCTTCCTGGGCTGGCTGCGCTCCGGTGCGAACATGCGCTCGGCCGCGCTGGTCGGCGCCGCCGAGTTCATCAAGGCCCGCCTGGATGCCGGGGAGCCCGGAATGTCGCGCCAGGTCATCGATTCCGTGCTGCGGCGCGCCGACGAGCCGGGTGAGCTCATCGCGTACTGGCACGGCACCTACGGCCGCAACCTGCCCAAGCCGGTCAAGCGCGGTATCGGCGATGCCGTGCGCCGCCTGTACGACGAGCGGGCGCTGGCCAAGTGGGACAGCGCGGGCCGCGCCTTCCGCTTCGGCGATGTGATCGACCTGACCCACCCGACGCCCGCGCCCGACAAGGCATGGCAGGGTGAGCTTTTCGCGCATGCGCTGGACCGCCGCCACAACCGCGAGAACGCGATTCCGGACGCGTTGCCGACGCTGCGCGCCCGCGAGGAGCTGCTCGCGACGCCCGTGGCGGATCGCCGCGCGCTCTTCGAGAATGCCGACCGCGCCCGCGAGACCCTGCGGGCCGCCGGTATGACCTGGGAGTCCGTGGCGGGCTGGCTGCAGGGTCCGCTCGACGCGAAGGTGTGGGAGGCCCTGATCCCGTCCATGGGCTACATGGCCCGGCTCAGGAACCTCAGGAATCTCGACGAGGCAGGCGTTTCGGACAAGGTCGCCGCGGAAGTGGCTGCGCGGCTGGCGGATCCGGAGCAGGTGGCGCGGTCGCGGCAGTTGCCCATGCGGTTCCTGTCGGCGTACCGGGCCGCGCCGTCGCTGCGCTGGGGTCACGCCCTGGAGCAGGCGCTGAGCCATTCGCTGGCCAATGTCCCGGTGCTGCCGGGCCGGACGCTGGTGCTGGTGGACACCTCCGGTTCCATGGAGACGACCTTCTCCCGGGACGGCACCCTGCGCCGCTGGGATGCCGCGGTGGTCTTCGGCATCGCGCTGGCGAGCCGGTGCGAGCGGGCCGATATCGTGTCGTACTCGCAGGCGGGGCGCTGGGGTAACCAGGACTACCCGGACAGCCTGGTCTTCCCGCTGCGCACGGCCGAGCCGGTGCTGCGGGCGGTCGAGCGGTGGAAGTCCGACGGCTACTTCATCGGTGCGGGCACGGCCACCCGGCGCGCGGTGCGCAAGCACTTCGACGGTCACGACCGGGTGGTGATCCTCACCGACGAGCAGGCCACCGGCGGCGATGTCAGTGCGGCCCTGCCGAAGACGGTTCCGCTCTACACCTGGAACCTGGCGGGCTACCAGTACGGCCACGCGCCGAGCGGATCGCACAACCGGCACGCCTTCGGCGGGCTCAATGATTCCGCCTTCTCGATGATTCCCCTCATCGAGACGGGCGAGAACGCCGATTGGCCGTTCTGAGAACCGAATACGCTCGCGGAAGTGAAGACCGCGCCCGCTCCGCTACCGCGGAGCGGGTGCGCTCACATGTGGATTCGGTCGGGCTCCGGCCCGGGCCGTTCGCCGTTGACCCGGCTTCAGCTCAGCACCAGCATCTCCCGTGCGCCGCGCTGGAACTCGTAGCTGGCCGTCGGCCTCAGTTCGGTGCCGATTCCCTTGCCGTCCAATTCCACCCGCAACCATTCCACCAGGTCGGTCAGCGCCGCCCCGGAATGCTCCACCAGCGGGTACACCCGCACCTCCCCCGCGCTCACCCGTGCGAGCTCGAGCAAGGCGGCGAGGTGGAAGTCCGGCTTCAGGCGGTCGGCGTAGGTGAACAGCAGATGCGAGCTCAGGACGAGATCGAATTCGTTGTCCGCGAAGGGAAGTGACGGCAGCCCGGCCTCGACGTAGCGCTGCGGGCAGGCCATCAGGTCCGCCACGAACCGCCGCACCGCCTGATGCCGCATCCGCCGGTGCACGGCCGGATCGCCACCGTAGAAGTCCCACAGGTAATCCCCGGTGTGCGCCGCCGACCACGCATTCCCGCGATCGGTGTCGGCGAGCGCCGTCTCGCGCAACTCCCCCGCCGACTGGGCGTACACCGGATCCACGGCCACCACCCGCGCCCCGAATTCCATTGCCTCACAGGTGAAGCTCGCCGCACCGCCCGGGCAGTCGAGAATATGCCCGCCCAGTTCCGCATCGGTGAGCGCGCACATCTCCCGATACTCGGCCAGCGACCGCGCGGTGAGCAGGTACTCCCCGTCGATCTCGTTCTCCAGTCGATCCGTCACCACTCCACCCTCACACGCGAGAGGGCTTCGCCACCACGGAAATTGGAATGCGCCGCAGCCGGTGCGCCGATACAGTCGCCACTGCGTCCGGTGCGCAGGCAGCGGTTACTTCCGACTCTTAATCGGCTGGTTGCGGGTTCGAGTCCCGCTCGGGTCCATCCATGGGCCCGGTAGCTCAATCGGCAGAGCAGCACGTACCGTCGCCGACTCGATCTCGGACACCCGACACGCGAACGCCCCCGGTCCGTGCGGACCGGGGGCGCGTCGAGTTCGACCGTCAAGCCCCGTTGGCAGACTCCTGTTTCGGAGCCTTCGGTTCCTCGGCCTCGCGCGTGGTGATGCCGTGCTCGGTGCCCTCGTCGGCCTCCTGGTCCGGTTCCGGATGCTCCGGGGAGAAGGTGGCGGGTAGGTTCTTGATGTGCTTGTTCATGCTGCGCACGAGCAGCACGGTGCCTGCCAGCAGAACCAGGACGATGACCAGCCCCAGCGGTGACGCCTTGCCGAACTCCGGTCCGGTGGGCTGGGTCGGGGACTGGGCGAGCAGGGTCAGGATCATCGGTCGGGGTCCTCGGTGTCGGCGTCGTCGATGCCGGCGAACAGGTCGGTTTCCGGAATGGCCGTGCGCACCCGGGTCTTGGCCAGCTCGAATTCCTCGGTGGGCCACAGCCGCTGCTGCAACTCGGTGGGAATGGCGAAGAAGGCGCCATTGGGGTCGATCTGGGTGGCGTGCGCGCGCAGGGCGTCATCGCGCTGCGGGAAGTACTTGGCGCATTCCACCTGGGTGGTGACCAGGGCCATGATGTCGCCGCGCTCGGTGGCGAACTTGCGCATGCGGTCCATCCAGTCCTGCATGGGGAACGGCTCGCCGATGCGCTCGTACTCGTCGGCGAAGACCTCGAGGCGCGTCAGGCTGAAACCGTGGTTGTAGTACAGCTTCAGCGGCGTCCAGGGCTCCCCGGCATCCGGGAACTTCTCCGGATCGCCCGCCGCCTCGAAGGCCGCCATCGAAACCTTGTGGCACATGATGTGATCCGGGTGCGGATAGCCGCCCATCTCGTCATAGGTGGTGATGACGTGCGGCTTGAACTCGCGCACGACCCGCACCAGCGCCTCGGCGGCCTCGTCCAGGGGCACCAGGGCGAAGCAGCCCTCGGGTAGCGGCGGCAGCGGATCACCTTCGGGCAGGCCCGAATCCACGAAGCCCAGCCAGGTCTGCCGGACGCCCAGCGCCTCGGCGGCCGCGGCCATCTCCTCGCGGCGCACTTCGGTAATGCGCTCCAGGACGCCGGGGGTATCCATGGCGGGGTTCAGAATGTCGCCGCGCTCACCGCCGGTCAGGGTGACGACCAGCACGTCATTGCCTTCGGCGGCATAGCGCGCGGTCGTTGCCGCACCCTTGCTGGATTCGTCGTCGGGGTGCGCGTGTACCGCCATGAGGCGAAGACCACTCACTTATCGTTCACCTCACCGATCACAGTGTTCACCTCATCGCTCTCCGCCGGAGTCAGCCGTATCGAATACGCGGCACGCCGCGGTGGTGTCCGATCTCTGTTCCCTATAGTTCCATCCGACGATGATTTGTTCCGACCTACCCCCGGGAGCGTCCAGCCATGAGCGAAAGACCGGCCGATCGGTATGGAGACGCGCCGCGGCGGAACCGCCGCTGGGTCGCGATCCTGCTGGGCGCCGGGGTGCTGATCGCCGGGGTAATCGTCGCCTACCTGGGATATCAGCAGTACGGGCCGAAGGATATCGAGCCCGACCGCATCGGCTACACGGTCGTGGACGACTCCACCGTCGAGGTCGACTTCAAGCTGACCCGCAAGAATCCTGAGATACCGGTGGTCTGCTACGTTCGGGCCCTGGACGCCGACGGCGTGGAAGTCGGCCGCCGCGAGGTTCTCGTCCCGGCGTCCCCGGATGGCACGGTTCGCCTCACCACGGTCGTCAAGACCATCGAGCGGGCCGGTGCGGGCAATATCTACGGCTGTAGCGAGAAGGTGCCCGCCTATTTGCGTGCTGGGTGAAAAGTCCGGTACGCAACCCGCTTTGATGCTTCTACCTGCATCTTTGCGAATCGTGCTAAAATGACGCGACACACGGTTCCGGGGTTCGGAGCCGTGTTTGCTTGCATTGGCGGTCGGCGCTGTCGGGAATCTCCCCCAGGGATCGCTCTAGCCGTCCACTGTCGCTGTGCCCGTTTTCGGATGGTTGCGGCGATGGAAATCAGGGAATCCCGGCCTCGCCGGGGACAACTACTAGGGAGTGATCGAGATGACTGAGACGAACGTGACCTGGCTGACACCGGAGTCGCACGAGAGGCTCAAGGGCGAACTCGACGCGCTCATTGCCAACCGTCCGGTCATCGCGGCCGAGATCAACGAGCGTCGCGAAGAAGGCGATCTCAAGGAGAACGGCGGCTACCACGCGGCGCGTGAGGAGCAGGGCCAGCAGGAGGCGCGCATTCGCCAGCTGCAGGAACTACTCAACAACGCCAAGGTGGGTGTGGCGCCGACCAAGTCGGGTGTCGCGCTGCCGGGTTCCGTCGTCAAGGTCTACTACGACGGCGATGAGAGCGATACCGAGACCTTCCTCATCGCGACCCGCGAAGAGGGCCTGGGCGATGCCAACCTGGAGACCTACTCCCCCAACTCGCCGTTGGGTGGCGCGCTCATCAACGCCAAGGTCGGCGAGACCCGCGAATACACCTTGCCGAACGGCAACACCATGAAGGTGACGCTGGTCAGCGCGGAGCCGTACCACAGCTAGTCCGAGAACCCCGGATTTCGCGGCCCCGGTTCCAACGGACCAGGGGCCGCAGTTGTTTTCGCGACATTCGGCCGCGATAGCACCAAACACCGAAGCGCCGCACCTGATCCCGGTGCGGCGTTTCACTGTTCCTGGGGGCAAGCCCCCAGACCCCCAGAGAAGAAGGAAGAAAATTGGGGGCAAAGCCCCCAGACCCCCTTTTGGGGGCAAGCCCCCAAACCCCCGACCGGGAGTCTCCGAGCCTTGCGTCCTCCCTTGGTCAATTGCGGCCCCGGTCCGCCAGGACCGGGGCCGCAATTTGCTTGTTCTCAGCTGAGGGCTTGTTCGATGTCGGCGAGGAGGTCGCTGATGTCTTCGATGCCGACCGAGAGGCGGACGAGGTCGGCGGGGACCTCGAGGGCGGAGCCCGCGGTGGAGGCGTGGGTCATGGCGCCGGGGTGCTCGATGAGGGATTCCACGCCGCCGAGGGATTCGGCGAGGGTGAAGAGTTTGGTGCGGGCGCAGAAGTCCAAGGCCGCCTCTTTGCCGCCGTGGACGCGGACGGAGATCATGCCGCCGAAGCGGCGCATCTGCTTCTGAGCGACGGTGTGGCCGGGGTGCTCGGGAAGGCCCGGGTAGATGACCTGGGCGATCTTGGGGTGGTTGGAGAGGTATTCGGCGATGGTCTCGGCATTGTCGCAGTGCTTGTCCATGCGCAGGGCGAGAGTCTTGATGCCGCGCATGGTCAGGAAGGCGTCCATGGGGCCGGGGACGGCGCCCGCGCCGTTCTGGAGGAACGCGAACTTGGCGTCGAGGTCCTGATCGTTGGTGATGAGGGCGCCGCCGACCACGTCGGAGTGGCCACCCAGGTACTTGGTGGTGGAGTGGATGGCGATGTCCGCGCCCAGCAGCAGCGGCTGCTGCAGGTAGGGCGAGGCGAAGGTGTTGTCCACGACCAGCTTGGCGCCATTGGCGTGCGCGATCTCGGCGAGGGCGGAGATATCGCCGATGTTCAGCAGCGGGTTGGTGGGCGTCTCGATCCAGATCAGCTTGGTATTGGGGCGCATGGCCGCCGCGACCGCATCGGGATCCGAGACGGCCGCGACCGAGTACTCGATGCCCCACTGGGTGAAGACCTTGTCGATCAGCCGGAAGGTGCCGCCGTAGGCGTCGTTCGGGATCACCATGTGGTCACCGGGGCGCAGCGTGGCGCGAATGGCGCAGTCGGTGGCCGCCATACCGGAGGCGAAGGCGCGGCCGTAGGTCCCGGACTCGAGCGCCGCCAGATTGGCTTCCAGCGCGGTACGGGTCGGATTGCCGGTGCGGGCGTACTCGTAACCGCCCCGCATGCCGCCCACACCGTCCTGGGCGAAGGTCGAACTCGCGTAGATCGGCACGTTCACCGCGCCGGTCTGCGGATCGGGATCGAACCCGGCATGCACTGCCCGTGTGGAGAAACCAAGCTGATCACTCATGACAACCAGCCTAGGTCGGCGGAATTCGCCGCGATATCCAGCCCTGGGCCAGGCGGCGCAACAATCGGGCCAATGACCCCGGCGCGGCCGTTGTGGGCGGACCCGGCGCCGACCTAGGGTGGGCGGCATGGTCACCGTAGACGAGCTGTTCGCCATCGACTCCCTGCTCTCCGACGAGGAGCGCGAGATTCGCGACACCGTGCGCGCTTTCGCGGCGGAGCGACTGCGGCCCAATATCGCGGACTGGTTCGAGGCGGGCACCTTCCCCGCCCGCGAGATCGCGCCGGAACTGGGCCTGCTGGGCATGCATCTGGAGGGCTACGGCTGCGCGGGCACCTCGGCGACCGCCTACGGGCTGGCCTGCCTGGAGCTGGAGGCCGTGGATTCCGGTGTGCGCAGCATGGTTTCGGTACAGGGCTCGCTCGCCATGACCGCCATCCACAAGTACGGCTCGGAGGAGCAGAAGCAGCGGTGGCTGCCGGGTATGGCGGCCGGACAGCTGCTCGGCTGCTTCGGGCTCACCGAACCGGATTTCGGGTCGAACCCGGGCGGTATGCGCACGCGGGCGCGCCGCGACGGGGACGACTGGATCCTGGACGGGTCCAAGATGTGGATCACCAATGGCTCGGTCGCCGATGTGGCCATTGTCTGGGCGCAGTCGCGCGAGGGTGAGCGCGACACCATTCGACGCTTCGTGGTCCCCACGGACACACCGGGTTTCAGCGCCCGCGAAATGCACCGCAAGCTGTCGCTGCGCGCTTCGGTCACCGCGGAGCTGTCCCTGGACGGCGTGCGCCTGCCCGCCGACGCCCTGCTGCCGGAGGCTCGCGGCCTGGCCGCGCCGCTGGGCTGTCTGTCCGAGGCGCGCTTCGGCATCATCTTCGGCGAGCTCGGCGCGGCGCGTGACTGCCTTTCCGCCGCAATCGATTACGCCCGCACCCGGGAGGTCTTCGACAAACCCCTCGCGGCCTACCAGCTGACCCAGGCCAAACTGGCCGATATGGCGGTGGAGCTCGGCAAGGGGCAGTTGCTGGCGCTGCATCTGGGCCGCCTCAAGGATCGCGGCGAGATCCGCCCGGAGCAGATCAGCGCGGGCAAGCTCAATTCCACCCGCGAGGCCATCGCCATCGCGCGGGAATGCCGCACGATTCTCGGCGCGAACGGCATCACCCTGGACTACCCGGTGCTGCGGCACGCCAACAACCTGGAATCGGTGCTCACCTACGAGGGCACCGCCGAGGTGCACCAGCTGGTGCTGGGCGAGGCGCTGACGGGTAGCAAAGCCTTCCGCTGACACCATTTCCAGCGATTTCGGCAATTGGGCGATATCTCACAGCCAGGGTTGCGAATGCCGGAGGATTGCTAGCATGACCGCGTGTTTTCGTCCGGCTCCGCGTTGCTCATCGTCTCGGCGCGCAAGACCCTGAATCGCCTCCAGCTGACGCACGGAGTCCCGGCACAGGCCGCCGCTCGACTGTTCCCGGCGGTATCCGCCGAACTCGATCAGCACGCCGCGGCCGTCCGCGACATCCTCGATATGGGCGTGGAGAATTCGGCCACGCTGCCGCTGAGCGTGCTGCTGGCCGGTTATGCCCGCGGCCTGCTCGAGGACGCCTGCGAAACCGAGACTCCGGCACCGGAATCCCTCGAGGAGTGGCAGGAGGCCGACTGGACGCACCTGCGCCTCGCCTCGCTGTGCCTGCTCGCCCGCGAGAATTAGACAACTCTCGTAACTCTCAGGGGCAAGCCCCTGAAACCCCAGGCCAGGAGCAACACGCGAGGGCGAGCATCAACCACCCCCGGGCACGGAGTGAGCGAGCAGCGCCTAGCGCGGGGGTTCGCCGTAGCCGTAACCGGACATCGGTCCGCCTGGGTCGTCGTACCCGGGCTGCTGACCGTAATCACGACGCTGCCCGTAGTCACGGCGTTCGTAGTCGCGCTGCTCGTAATCGCGCTGCTCGTAATCGCGGTGGCCGTAGTCCATCGACGATCCGGCGGGCGGGTCGCCCCATTTGCCCGGGGGCATCTGAGTTCCCAAGGGACGCTGGACCATTCCCTGTTGGGCCATCATGGCCTGCTGTTGCGCCATCATGGCCTGGTGCTGGGCCGCTTCCCGCTGGCGGGCGGCGTCCTCGCGGCCGCGCTGGTAGGCCTCGGCATGGCCCTTCACTTCCGGCATCTCGCTCTCGATGGTCTCCAGCCAGCCTTCCCAGCGCTGCCGCATGGGCTGGATGAGGCCGCCGCCGACGCCGACGATGAGCACACCGGCAATGGTGGCCAGCACCGTGATGAGGATGGGCATGGTGACCGACGTGCCGACGCCGATCTGGTTGAGGGCGGCGATAATGCCTACGCCCCAAATGAATACGGCCGCGATGCGGCCCATCATGCGGCCGTAGGACAGGCCGCTGAGCATATTCGAGATCATGTCCATGACCACGCGCGCGATGGCGCCCGCGATGCAGACGATGACCATGGCGACCGCCAACCGCGGCAGCCAGGCCACGATGCCGTTCAACATGGTGCTGATCGGATTCGGCCCGAAGACGCCGAAGCCGAGCTGCAGGGTGAGCAGCAGCACCGCGTAGTAGGCGAGCTTGGCGATGATGCCGGTGGCGTCGTAGCGGCTGCGGGCCAGCATGTCCTTGATGCCGCCGCGCTCGACGAGCCGATCGAAGCCGACCTGGTGCAGGATGCGGGTCACCAGCTTGGCCACCAGTTTGGCCACGAACCAGCCGATGAGCAGGATCGCCAGGAAACCGGCGAATTTCGGGACGAACGTGGCGATGGACGACCACGCGGCCGACAGGCCCTGCTGGATATCGATAGCCAAACTCGAGGTGTGCATGAAACCCCGTCCCTTTCGCTATCGCTCCGGCAAATTGCCGGAACTGCTCCAAGGGGGAGTTATACCCCTATACGAACACCCGATCCGGCGGTTTGCGGAATCGTTGCCGAATCGGGTGCCTGCGATTAGCTCGCAGTTCCTCAGTACGCGCTGAAGACGTTGTCCATCGAGCCGTAGCGGTGCGCGGCGTAGTTGCAGGCCGCCACGATGTTCGCGACCGGATCCCAGACGTCGAACGGGGTGCCCTCGACATGGTAGGCGGCGAAGGTCGGGTCGATGACCTGGAGCAGGCCCTTGGACGGGATGCCCATGGCGGCATTGGAGTCGTACAGGTTGATCGCCTGCGGGTTGCCGCTGGATTCGCGGATGATGTTCCGGTAGATGCCGTCGTAGCTACCCGGGATGCCCTTCGACTGCATGATGTCGAGGGCCTGGCGGATCCAGCCGTCGAGGTTGTTCGGGTAGACCGGGGCGGGCTCGGGCTGCGGCATGGGCGCGGGGGCCGGGGCAGCCGCGGGGGCCTGCTCCGCGGCCGGGACGGCGGGGGCGGCCGCGGCGAGGGTCTCCTCCAGCGCGGCGGGCTGCACATCGTCGGTGGCATTGCCGGCGGCGGTGATGATGGAGCCGAAGACGCCGAGGGCGAGGGCGGCGGTGCCGGCCGTACGGGCGGCGGCAACCACCTTGCTACGTCTGGCAGGGTCACGCAGTGCAGTCATAGTTTTCGTGGGCATGGCGAATGTGGATTCCTGTTCGGTTTCGGGCTCGCGGGCCTGAAAAAGGCAGCGCTGAAGGACGCGGCGCCGGGCGGCGCTCACTGTGCGCTGAGGGCTGTTGTGCGTTGCTGTTGTGAGACCCGTTGTGGGCCTAGGGAATCAGACGCTCGAGGAGGTCATGGGTGACAGTGCCGGCCGCAACGGGCCGTGGCGCCTCATCTCACCGCTGTCGTGATCACGTTCCACATGTGAGTCGACATCTCCTTGCATCATCCAGACCTGGGGTCTGTTTCCGACAAGGTCACAGCTTGATTGCGCTTAGTTAACACAGCCTGAACCAAAAGTGAACAGAAGGTGAACCGGCACTCCAAGCGACGCGAATACATGCATTAATATAAGCACTGACCTGCAAATTCAATTCGAAACACAAAGTGTTTCAGATCACAGAACAATTTAGACGCCCGCGAGCGATATAGCAGATTTGCCTGAATTATCGGCGTGTCGCTGCGCTAGAGCGATCGTTCAGCAACAGCGCCGATCGCACTGCGCCCCCGCTCCGGGGGCATTACTGTCGACATATGGCATCGATTCGGGTCACCGAGGTGCTCGCAGCGCTCTCCCTCACCACCGACCTGGCCACCGGGATGCCCTTCGAAAAAGGCCTGGCAGTGTGCCTCGTGGCCAATGCCGTCGCCGAACAACTCGGCCTCGACGAATCCGATCGGCGTATCGTCTTCCACGCCGCCCTGCTGGGCGCGGTCGGCTGTACCAGCCGGGCCTCCGAGAACGCCGAGGCCTATGTCGACGACATCGCCTTCCAGCAGGCGTATCACACCCTCGATCCGGGCGATCCGAATGTCTTCCGCGATCAGATGAGCCACTTCGGGCAGTGGGCGCCCGAGGCACAGGCCGCCATGCGCGACCGCTTCATCACCCATGCGCCCCGGGGAGCACCGATCGCGGTCCGCTCGGTCTGCGAGGTGAGCCGGGCGCTGGGACCGCGCCTGGGCCTGCCCGAGGCGGCCGTCCTCGCGCTCACCGAGGTCAAGGAGCGCTGGGACGGGCTGGGCGCACCCGAGCGCCTGCGCGGCGACGACGTCTCGCTGCCCGGGCGCATCCTGCACCTGGCCGAACAGGCCGTGCTGGCCTTCCGCACCCGCGACCGCGGCGCCGCCCTCGAGGAACTGAACCGCCGCGCGGGCGGGCATCTGGATCCGGATCTGGTCGGCGTCTTCGCCGCCGATCCGGAGGTGGTGTGGGACGTCCTGAATCGCCCCGATCTGCTGGCCGCCGTGGTGGCCGCCGAACCCGGCCTGCCGACCGTCATCCGGCCCGAGGATCGCGACCACCTGTGCATGGCCATGGCGGTCGTGGTCGACCTCAAGGGCCGCTATCTGCTCGGCCATTCCGGCCACGTGGCCCAGCTCGCGGACGCCACCGCCGAATTGGCGGGGATGAACCGCACCGACCGCGCCGCCCTGCGCTCCGCCGCCCTGTTGCACGACATCGGCCGCGCCGCGGTCTCCAGCGCGGTCTGGGATCGCCCCGGCCCGCTCGGCGCCGGGGACTGGGAACGCGTACGGCTGCACTCGTATTGGACCGATCGCGTGCTGCGCCGCTGTCCCAGCCTCGCCGATCTCGCCGAGATCGCCTCCGGCCATCACGAACGCCTGGACGGCTCCGGCTACCACCGGGGCGTGCACGTGCACGACCTCTCCCCGGGCGCCCGTTTGCTGGCCGCCGCCGACGTCTTCGCGGCCATGACCGAACCCCGCCCGCATCGCGACGCGCACAAACCCAGCGAGGCCGCCGCCCATCTCTCCGCCGAAGCCGCCGCGGGCCGCCTGGACCGCGACGCCTGCGCGGCCGTCGTGGAAGCCGCAGGTCTGCGGTCGCCCCGCGCCGAATACCCCTGCGGCCTCACCGAACGCGAGGTGGACGTGCTCCGGCTGGCGGCCCGCGGCCTGTCCAATCGCCAGATAGCCGCCGAACTCGTGCTCTCCGAGCGCACCGTCGGCCACCACCTCGCCCATATCTACGACAAGACCGGCCGCCGCACCCGCGCGGGCGCGGCCGTCTTCGCCATGGAGCACGGTCTGCTGCCCGGCTGAACGCTCACCCGGCGCGATTTCGCGCAGATAGGCCGATCGACCGATGTGGGCGCGGCCGTGCGCCGCAGAGGATTGGGGCATCCGCCGGAGAACGCCGTGGTTCTCCCCGCGGAGACCGAAGTCGTTCTCCGCCAGGCGGTCCCGGATTCCGCACGTCGAAGGACTCACCATGCCTGCCGCGCCCAAGCCGTCCCATGCCGACCTGGTCGGCTCCCTCTACACCGCTTTCGGAGGCGGGGATATCGCCTTCATTCTCGATCAGCTCACCGATGACGTGTCCTGGGATGCGGATTGGGCGGCCAATACCGCACAGCTCGCGGGAGTGGCGCATATGCGGGCGCGGCGCGGACCGGCCGAAGTGGCCGAATTCTTTGCACTGCTGGCGGATTGGAAGTTCCAAGAATTCACCATCGTGGACATCGTCGGCTCCGACGGACAGGTGGTGGCCGAGGTACAGGTCGATGCGGTGCTGCCCAATGGCGGCCGCATCGTCGATCAGGAACTGCACCTGTGGAGCTTCGACGCCGCGGGCAAGGTGACCCGGTTCCGCCATTACGGCGATACCGCCAAGCACATCGACGCGGACTCCGGGAGGTGATGCGATTCGATCGAAAGCTCTAGACTCGAGCCTCGAATGCCGGCCCGGTTGCTGTTCTCAGCCGGGCCGGTCCGGCTGCCCGGATCGAGGCGGATTCAGCCGGTCGCCGACGGCGCCGGGATCGGAATCGGCCGCGGCGCTTCGAATCTGCGCAGCGCGCGCATGAGCAGCGGGAGCAGCAGCATCATGAGCAGCAGCCGGATGGTCTGCACGCTGGTGATGAGCGCCAGATCCGCGCTCATCTTGTCCGCGGTCGCGAGCACGGCATTGATACCGCCGGGCGTGGTGGCCAGATACAGATCCGACAGGTGCAGATCGGTGACGGCGGCCAGCCCGTACGCCAGCGCGGCCACCGTACCGGCCAGCACCACCACCGCCACCGTCATGCCCGGAATCATGCGGGCCATCTCCCGCACCACCTCCCGGGTGAACCGGGTGCCGACCTCGAATCCGATGAGCACGAACAGCAGATCCTTGAACAGATGCGTCGGCGCGTAGCCGTGGCTGATGCCCGCCGCGGTCAGCGCGCCGGTGATCAGCATGGGTCCCAGCAGCGCCGGATTCGGCAGGCCGATCCGCCGCCCGCCCCAGATTCCGATGACGCACAACATGATTGCCGTGGACAGTCCGGCGACCTGATCACCGCGGCCGACGATCATCCAGTACGGCAGATCCGGATTGGTGACCGCGCCGCCGAGCGTGGCGGGACCATGCCCGGTCCCGGCCTCCTCGTCGAGGAAGGCCGCCACCGCGGGCGCGCTCAGCGCGACCACCGCCACCCGTAGATATTGCATGAACGCCACCCGCCGCGGATCGGCGTCGAGTTCATCGGCGGCCGACACCACCGCGGCCGAACCACCGGCCAGCATGCCCAGTGTCGCGGTGGGCACGTCCACCTTGGCTGTCCGCGCGAACACCAGCGCCACCGCCACGCTCACCAGCACGGTGGCGGCGGTGACCGCCAGCACCGGCAGCAGATCCATGCCGATCGAGGCCAGCAGCGACACCTGCAGATAGCTGCCCATCACCACGCCCAGCATCGCCTGCACACCGGTATTGACCTGGCGCGGTAGCGGATTCGGCAATCGCCCGGCCATGGCCAAGCCCGCGCCGACCAGAATGGCCAGGATCATCTGCGGCGCCGGGAAGCCCACGCGATCGAGCAGGGCCGCACACGCCAGCACGAATGCCGACAGCGCCACCCATGCCACCACGTGTCTCCGGTCCATGCACGACGATCCTGCTCGCCGAGCGTGAACGGACTGTAACGCGGTAGTTATCCCAGGTTTCCGGCATTTGTGATCTCCGATGCAGAACCGTATTGCATTGTCACGGGCCATAAATCACATCGGTGAAACATGACCGCCCGCCGAATCCGAGATCGGATTCGACGGGCGGCAAATGCGCGGAGCGGGATTACACCAGCGCGCCGGTGCTCAGGAAGCCCAGCAGATCGTGGCGGGTGATGACGCCGACCGGCTTACCGTCCTCGACCACCATGAGCGCGTCGGTGGACTCCAGCAGCTTGGTCGCCGAGGACACCGGCTCGCCGGAGCCGATGAGCGGGAAGGCCGGGCTCATATGCTGTTTCACCGAATCGGTGAGCTTGGCGCGGCCCTCGAACACCGCCGAGAGCAGATCACGCTCGGTCACGCTGCCCGCGACCTCACCGGCCATGACCGGCGGTTCCGCGCCCACGACCGGCATCTGCGAGACGCCGTATTCGCGCAGGATCTCGATGGCATCGCGCAGCGTCTCCTGCGGATGGGTGTGCACCAGATCCGGCAGCTCGCCGGACTTGCCGCGCAGCACCTCGCCCACATGCGGTTCGGCCTGGGTCTTGCCGTCCAGCCGCGAGCGCAGGAAGCCGTAGGAGCTCATCCGCTGATCGTTGAAGATCTTGGACAGGTAGCCGCGGCCGCCGTCGGGCAGCAGCACGACCACCACGGCATCGGGATCGCGCTCGGCGACCTTGAGCGCCGCCACGACCGCCATACCGCAGGAGCCGCCGACCAGCAGGCCCTCCTCGCGGGCCAGGCGGTGGGTCATCTCGAAGGAGTCGGCATCAGAGACGGCGATGATCTCGTCCGGGATGGCCGGGTCGTAGGCGGTGGGCCAGAAGTCCTCGCCCACACCCTCGACCAGGTACGGGCGGCCGGTGCCGCCGGAGTACACCGAACCCTCCGGATCCGCACCGACGATCTTGACCTTGCCGCCGGAGATCTCCTTGAGGTACCGGCCCGTTCCGGTAATGGTGCCGCCGGTGCCGACGCCCGCCACGAAATGCGTGATCTTGCCGTCGGTATCGCGCCAGATCTCGGGACCGGTGGTCTCGTAGTGCGAGGCCGGGCCGCCCGGATTGGAGTACTGGTCCGGCTTCCACGCGCCCGGAATCTCGCGCACCAGGCGATCGGAGACGTTGTAGTAGCTCTGCGGATCCTCCGGCGCCACGGCAGTCGGGCAGACCACCACGTCGGCGCCGTAGGCGCGCAGCACGTTTCGCTTGTCTTCGCTGACCTTGTCCGGGCAGACGAAGACGCATTTGTAGCCGCGCTGCTGAGCAACCAGCGCCAGGCCAACACCGGTATTACCGGAGGTCGGTTCGACAATCGTGCCGCCGGGCTTCAGCAGCCCGGCCTCTTCTGCGGCGTCGATCATCTTGACGGCGATGCGGTCCTTCGAGCTGCCGCCCGGATTCAGGTACTCGACCTTCGCCGCCACCAGTCCCGAGTTCGGGCCCACCACGGAGTTCAACCGAACGAGCGGGGTGTTTCCGATCAGATCGACGACATGGTTAGCGATGCGCATACCCCTCATCGTTGCGAAAAGGTGATCGGAGCTTTCGCGCACGTCGGAGATATCACCGTCGCGGATTACTAGCATCCCCCGCATGAGGACGCCGACCCGTGTGCGCGCCGCCCTGTTGCTCGGATCCCTCACCGTCGCGACCATGATCGTCTCGGCCGCCCCGGCGACGGCCCGATCCGTCGAATTTACCCAGGTGCCAACCTTCTTCCGCCCCGGAATCTGTGGCAGCGCCATCCGTAGCTGGGCCGACACCAGCCCGCAGTGGCCGGGCCGGGCCATCATGAGCGTGCAGGCCCTGCCGGTGACCGGTTACGGTCCGGAACCGCACAGCTTCGCCCCGGTGTGCGACTCGATGGTCACGGTCGCCTGGCGCAATATGAATACCGGCCTGGTCGGCGAATACCGGGTGTACGTGGAGGCCGGGATCTACGGCAGCATGCAGTACGCCGAATTCCAGGACACCGGACCGGGACACATCGTGGTCACCATCTATACGGACATGGCCAATGTGACGCAGCGCGGTTGGTTCGACGTGCCGTAGTGGGATATTCCACAGTTCAGTCATTGAGATAGCGACCTACCGGATGCTTGGCTCGCACCACAGCAGTCGTACATTCGAAGCTGGTTCACCCCTGCTTAGTAAGGAGTCCTCATGGCTGAGGCCGTCATCGTTTCCTACGCCCGCTCGCCGATCGGCCGCGCTGGCAAGGGATCTCTGGTGAGCATGCGACCGGACGATCTGACCGCCCAGATGGTGCGCGCCGCGCTGGACAAGGTGCCCTCCCTCGACCCCGCCCAGATCGACGACCTCATCCTGGGCTGCGGCCAGGCCGCCGGTGAGGGCGGCTTCAATATGGCCCGCTCGGTGGCCGTGCAGCTCGGCTACGACACCCTGCCGGGCGTCACCCTCAACCGCTACTGCTCCTCCTCGCTGCAGACCACCCGGATGGCCTTCCACGCCATCAAGGCCGGTGAGGGCGATGTCTTCATCTCCGCCGGTGTGGAGACCGTGTCCCACTTCCCGAAGGGCACCTCCGACGGCTGGCCCGACACCCACAACGAGCTGTTCGCCGAGGCCGAGGCCCGCACCAAGCAGACCGCGGAATCCAATGCCACCTGGACCGATCCGCGCGAGGCGGGCATCCTGCCGGATGTCTACATCGCCATGGGCCAGACCGCCGAGAACGTCGCCACCTACACCGGCATCTCGCGCGAGGATCAGGACCACTGGTGGCGTGCGCTCGCAGAACCGCGCCGAGGAGGCCATCAAGGCCGGTTTCTTCGAGCGGGAGATCACCCCGGTGACCCTGCCCGACGGCACCGTCGTGTCCACCGACGACGGCCCGCGCGCGGGCACCACCTACGAGAAGATCTCGCAGCTGAAGCCGGTCTTCCGTCCCGACGGCACCATTACCGCCGGTAATGCCTGTCCGCTCAACGACGGCGCCGCCGCGCTGGTCGTCATGAGCGACACCAAGGCCAAGGAGCTGGGCCTGACCCCGCTGGCACGCATCGTGTCCACCGGCGTCTCCGGCCTGTCGCCGGAGATCATGGGCCTGGGCCCGATCGAGGCGGTCAAGAAGGCGCTCGGCAATGCCAAGATGGGCATCGGCGATCTCGATCTGTACGAGATCAACGAGGCCTTCGCCGTGCAGGTGCTGGGTTCGGCCCGCGCGTTGAACATGGACACCGACAAGCTGAACGTCTCCGGTGGCGCCATCGCGCTGGGCCACCCGTTCGGTATGACCGGCGCCCGCATCACCGCGACCCTCATCAACAACCTGCAGACCCACGACAAGCAGTTCGGTCTCGAGACCATGTGTGTGGGCGGCGGCCAGGGTATGGCCATGATCATCGAGCGCCTCAGCTGACGCTCGGCCCCGAGTGCTCGGGCCGCCCGACCTTCCGGTCGGGCGGCCCTTGCTTTTCGGGGGGTTAAGGGGGCCGGAGCCCCCCTGCGTCGATTACACCGCGCCCGGGCTCGGCCCGGGTATCGGGCATCTGCCCTAATTCGCGTCTCGGGCAATCCTTCACCCTCCACTCGGGCTCGACGGTTGCGCCGAAAAGCGCAGCAGCCCAAGGGCAAACAAGGGTATAAAGTCACATTCTTCGAAAACCGAGGGGTGTTTTTGTTTTTCGGTTCCTGCTTAAATACTTATGCAGGAAAGATTTTCGACATTATCCGCACATCGTCGGCTATCGCTGTGTAGCGTCTGGCTCATCGAAATCCATTGCATTACAGACGGTGTAGCGTGATCGGAATAGACGGCTGCTTGCAGCGCATCATGGGTATTCCCGGTGCGCGGTGCGTGACCCTGGTGGACGGTGCGAGCGGGCTGGCGATCGCCGCGGCCGGGCAGCACGCCCTCGCCGAACAGCACGAAGACGCGGCGGCGACGACCGAGGCGGTGCGCGCCGTACTCGGTTGCCCGGCACTGGCATCCGGCCCCGCCGGGGACGACATCACCGAGATCATTGTCGGCGGTACGCGGGGTTATCACCTACTGACTCTGGTGAACGGCGATTTCGACGGGCGATTGTTCGTTCATGTCCGATTCGATGACGACACCGGCAATCTCGGATTGGCGCGATTCCAGCTGCGTTCCGTTTTGTCGGAATTTGTCGGCGACGACCCCGCGCACAGCACCGGAGATGGCACCGCGCACGGCATCGGAGATGGCAATGCGCGCTGAAATCGCCTCCGAATTGCAGCGATTGCAGGACGAGCGGCGCACCGGCGTACTGCGGGCCGGGGACGGCGCTTTCCATCTCGCCCACGGCGCCATCGCCGCCGCGGAGTGCCGCCGCACCACCGGGCTCGACCGGCTGGTGGTGGAGGCGGGGGTGGCGACGCCCGTCGACTGGCAGCGGGCCGAGGCCGGTGAACCCGACCGCGTGCTGGCCCGGCCCCGGCTGGAAACCTTTGCGCTGCTGGCCGTTTTCGATGCCGCCTACTTCCTGCTCGGCGCACCCGCCGCCGCGGCCGCCGGTCCCGAATTCGAACCGGCGCCCGCGCATTGGCTCGCACCGGCCTGTCAGGTCACGCCGCGCGCGCTGGTGCACGAATGCGCCCGGCGCGGCGATCCGGCGACCGGGCCCTGGCCCGCGGAACTCGCGGACCGCGCGCCGGTGGTTCCGGTGCGCCGCGCCCGGCGGCGGCGCGTCCTGCTGGCCGGCGGGCAGGCCGAGGTCCTGACCGCCGCCGATGCCCGGCGCAGCGTCGCCGCCATTGCCCACGATCTGGGTCGCACCACCTACGGCTGCCTGGTGGCGGTGCGCGATCTGACCGCGGCCGGACTGATCGAACCGCCGGGCGCCGTGCGCATTCCGGTCGTCATGGCCGAATCCATGGTGACCGAACCGGTTTCGGCCGATACCGCGGTCACCGGGCCCCGGCCGCTGGCTCGCCGCCGGGTGCGGCAGACCGTGCAGCAGCCCGCACCCGAACAGTGGGAACCGGCCGATCGGGATGTCCTCATCCGCTTGCGGGCAGCGCTGGAGCAGCTGGCGTGACCGCGCGGAGAACGAAACTCGCAGAACTGATGGGAAGGTTGACCAAGGTGGGGATGTCCGGACCCGAACCGAATGCGGCGGTGCTGGCGGAGCTGCAGGCGCTGCGCACGCGGGTACCGCAGCTGACCGGCACGCTGGTGGCGTCCAATGACGGGCTGCTGGTGGCGCACGATCTGCCGTCGGGGATCGAGCCGAGCACCATGGCCGCCATGGCCGCCGCCCATCTGGCGTTGTCGCACCGGCTGGTCTCCGCCGCGTTCGACGGCGGATTCCACGAGGTCGTGGTGCGCGGCAGCGGCGGGCACGTGGTGATCTACGCGGCCGGGTGGACCTCATTGACCGTCCTGGCCGACGCGGAGGCGAATGTCGGCCGCCTGCACCTCGAGTCACGGCCCGTGGCTCGGGCGATCGCCGATCTCTTGGCGGCCGAGGCGAACGGTTCGGGCCGGAGATCGGCCGACCAGCATCGCGCCACCCCCGACACCGATTGAATTCCCAACCCTGATTGAAAGGAATGCCATTCCCAACATGGACATTACGCTGAAAGACATGATGGTGATCGACGGCGCGATCGGCGCGGCCGTCGTCGACTACAACAGCGGTATGGCGCTAGGCATGCTCGGCAGCTCCAAGTCGCTCGATCTACAGGTCGCGGCCGCGGGCAATACCGAAGTGGTGCGCGCCAAGATGCGCACCATCGACCAGTTGGGGCTCAAGGAGGAGATCGAGGACATCCTCATCACCCTCGCGGGCCAGTACCACATCATCCGCCCCATGACAGGCCGCAAATCCAAGGGCCTGTTCCTCTACCTCGCCCTGGACCGGGGCCGCGCCAACCTCGCCCTGGCCCGCCACCGCCTCAAGGGCATCGAGGAGGACCTCGAAGTTTGAGGGCGGCCTGAAACAAGAAATGGGCGGGCATCGAGAACGATGCCCGCCCATTTCAATTCAGTTGTGCGTCAGCGCTACTAGTCGTTGTTGAAGTAGCTCAGCAGTCGCAGGATCTCGACGTACAGCCAGACCAGGGTCACGGTCAGGCCGAGAGCCACGCCCCACGCGGCCTTCTCCGGCGCCTGGGCGCGGATGAGCTGGTCGGCGGCGTCGAAGTCCATCAGGAAGCTGAAGGCCGCGATGGCAATCCAGACCAGGCTGAAGACGATCGCGATGGGGCCGCCGTCGCGCAGGCCGAAGCCGCCGTCCATGAAGAAGGAGGCGATGAGGTTGCCGAGCATCAGCACCAGGATGCCGATCATGGCGCCCACCAGCATGCGGGTGAAGCGCGGCGTGACGCGGATGGCGCCGGTCTTGTAGACGACCAGCATGCCGAAGAACACGCCGAAGGTACCCAGCACCGCCTGCGCGATGAGCCCGGAACCGCCCGCGCCACCGAAGGAGATATTGGTGAACATGAACGACAGCGCACCGAGGAACAGGCCCTCGAAGGCGGCGTAGCTCAGCACGATGGCCGGATTGTCCTGCTTACGACCGAAGGTCGCGATCATGACGAGAACGAAACCGACCAGACCGCCGACGATCACGAACAGCGGCGCCAGCGAGTTGTTGGCGGCGGTGAGCGCATAGGAGATGATCGCCGTCAGCGTCACCACGCCGAGCGTGATGCCGGTCTTGGTGACCACATCGTCGATGGTGATGGGCCGGGTGGTCGGCACCGCGGGCTGATAGCCCTGCTGGTACCCGTGCGGGCCCTGCGGGGGCTGCTGCCCGTACTGGTTCGTGAACTGTCCGGCTCCAGCGGCCGCCGAGCCGAACCCCGCGTAGCCGCCGCCCTGCTGAGGCGTCAGGTTCTTGAAGACCGGGTTGCTTGTGGTGCGCAAGGCGCGTCCCTTTCTGGAGTCGTGGCGCACGTCGATCGTGGCCTCGTTACTACCGTGCCAACGATCCGTGCCATCGGGAAGTTCCCAGATCGGCACGGATCAGACCTGTCGGACTTTACCCGACCTTTACCGGCAGCGCCGCTCACCTGAAGCGGGGGTTGGCGTGGGGCAAAGCCCCCACACCCCCTCGATCAGCGCAGCTGAGTCATCACCCGTTCCGCGATGAGTTCCAGGTGTTCGAGACCCTGCAGGTCGAGGATCTGCAGGTAGATACGGCTGGTTCCCGCGATATCGGCATAGCGGCCGATCTTCTCGGCGACCTCGTCGGGCGATCCGGCCAGGCCGTTGGCCTTCAGCTCGTCGACCTCACGGCCGATGGCGGCGGCCCGGCGCGCCACCTCGGCATCGGAGCTGCCGACACAGGCGACCAGGACATTGGAGTAGGTGAGCCCGTGCGGATCGCGCCCGGCTTCCTTGGCGGCCTTGCGGACTCGGTCGAACAGGGCGGCGCTGTCCTCGGGCGACTGGAACGGAGCATTGAACTCGTCGGCGTAGCGGGCCGCCAGGCGCGGGGTGCGCTTGGCGCCGGTGCCGCCGATGAGCACGGGGATCTTGGGCTGGGCGGGCTTGGGCAGCGCCGGGGAGTCGGTGAGGGTGAAGTGCTCGCCGGAGTACGAGAACTTCTCGCCCAGCGGGGTTGACCAGAGGCCGGTGATGACGGCCAGTTGCTCCTCGAAGCGGGCGAACTTGTCGGCCGGGAACGGAATGCCGTACGCCGCGTGCTCGGCCTCGAACCAGCCCGCGCCGAAGCCGAATTCGACGCGGCCGCCGGACATGGCGTCGACCTGGGCCACCTGGATCGCGGTGACGCCGGGATGGCGGAAGGTGGCGGCGGTGACCAGGGTGCCGAGGCGGATTCGCTCGGTCTCGCGGGCCAGCCCGGCCAGGGTGATCCAGGCGTCGGTGGGGCCGGGCAGACCGTCCGCATCGCCCATGGCGAGGTAATGGTCGGAGCGGAAGAAGGCGTCGTAGCCAAGGTCCTCGGTGGCCTTCGCCACGGTCAGGAGGGTGTCGTAGCTCGCGCCCTGCTGTGGTTCGGTGAAGATACGAAGATCGATTCGGGCCATGCATCCATTGTGTGCCGGTCGTTCGCTCGGCTCACGATCCGGTCCCCCGGGAGTGGCCGGGATCTCTCAGCGCGCATCGTGCAGACCGCGCACCGACCGGGTGACGGTGAATTTGCGATTGCGGCCCATCACCTCGGTCTTGCCGACCAGGCGCTCCATGACCCCGCGATAGTTGAGGTGGGTGTTGTAGACGGTCCACAGCTCACCGCCGGGCCGCAGTACGCGCCCGGCCTGCTGGAACATCTTGATGGCCGACCCGGTGTGCACGGCCGCGCCGACATTGAAGGGCGGATTGCACAGCACCAGATCGGCGCTGTTGTCCGGTGCGGTGGACATGGCGTCGTCGCGCAGCACCTGAATCCGATCGGCGACCTCGTTGAGTTCGGCGGTGGCGCGGGTGGAGGCGACGGCGGCGGCCGACTGGTCGGTCGCGGTGACCCGGATCTCGGGCCGGGCCTTGGCCAGCGCGACCGCGAGAATGCCGGTGCCGCAGCCAAGATCGATGGCATCGCGGGCATCCGGTTTCATGCGCCGCAGATGGTCGAGCAGGAACCGAGTGCCGATATCGAGCTTGGGGCCGGAGAAGGCCGCGCCGTGCGCGACCACCTCGAGATCCCGGTCGTCTAGCCGATTGCGCACCGGGAACACCGGTTCGCCAACGGCTTTGGGCCCGGTGGCGAGCAGCACGCGCGACTTCTGCCGCCCGCGGCTGGCGCGCACATCGGAGAAGGATTCGGCCAGTATCTCGTTCATGGCCGGGGTCAGGTACTTGTCGCGGCCACCGGCGAACACCCGCACCTCGGGATCGGCGAATCGGGCTATGGCGTCGGCGGTTTCGGCGAGACCCGACAGCGCGCGCGGCAGCCGCCACAGCACCACCGTCACATCCGAGAGCAGTCCGGGGCCGAGTTCGTGAGCGGTGTACCGATCCGCGAGCCCGACCGTGCGCGCATTGCCCGCCAGCGCCAGCTCTCCGGTGAGCAGATCCTGATGGACCCGCACACCGTGCAGCTCGTGCGCGGCTATCGCGCCCAGGGTCAGCGCGCCGTATCCATCGTCGATGACGGCGACCCGCCCGTCCCCCGCCGCAGCCAGGGCCTCGGCCGCCTCATCGAGCAGCAAACGATCGGCAGCGTCCACCGCGTAGAGGTTCACCGCCTCCACATCCGGATACCGCCGCAACCGGCTCAGCACGTCTTCGACCTCGACCACGCCCCTAGTGTGCTAGATCGTTGCCGAGTACTTCCATTCGGGGAAGCCGCTGGTCAGGATTTTCCGCGCGGCATCATGGCCGCGGCCACCACCATGACCACCGCGGCGGCGGCCACGCCGATGAAGACCAGGTGCACGGCGGGCGCCAGATCCTCGGGCGCGGGATGATCCACCCCGCCCACCCGCGAGTTCACCAGCGCGCCGAAGATCGCGACGCCGACCGCGCTGCCGATGGACCGGGCGAACATATTGGTAGAAGTGACCACGCCGCGTTCGGACCAGTCGACGCTGGACTGGGCGGCAATGAGGGTCGGGCTGGCGACCAGGCCCATGCCCGCGCCCACGATGAAGCAGCCGATCGCGACCTACAGCAACGTGGAATTCTCGTTCACGAACAGCAGGGACAGCGCACCGACGGCGCCGAGCACACTGCCGATGACCGAGGTCGCCCGGAAACCGATGCGCAGGTACACATTTCCGGCCTGTGAGGCCGACAGCGGCCAGCCGAGGGTGAGCGCGCCGACGGTCAGTCCGGCGACGAGCGCGCTGGTCCCGAGCACGCCCTGCGCGAAAGTCGGCACATACGAGGTCAATCCGAGCAGGATCGCGCCCACCAGCAGGGACACCAGACTGCTCGCCACCAGCACCCGCCGCGTCAGCACCCACAGCGGCAGCATGGGGTTCTCCGCCCGCCGCTCCACGAATCCGAAGGCCACCAGCAGGACCAAGCCGCCACCGAACAGCGCGAGGCTCTCCGGTGCGTTCCACGCCCACGCGTGCCCGCCTTCCAGCAGACCCAGAATGAGCGCCCCCGCGCCGAGAGTGAGCAGCACCGCCCCGAGGTAGTCGATCCGATGCCGTTGCCGCGGCGCGCTTTCGGTGAACTTCCGCCACACCATCCAGCCCGCCACGGCCGACAGCGGCAGATTGATCAGGAAGATCCACCGCCAGCTGACGTATTCGGAGAACAAACCTCCCAGCAGCGGCCCCAGCACCGAGGACGCTGCCCACACACCCGCCAGATACGCCTGCACCTTGGCGCGCTCGGCCACGGTGTAGATATCGCCCGCGATGGTGATCGACATGGGCGCCACCGCACCCGCCCCGATCCCCTGCACGGCCCGGAAGACGATGAGCGCGATCATGCTCGTCGCCAGCCCACACAGCAGCGAACCGAACGCGAATACCGCGATGCCGAACAGCATGATCGGCTTGCGCCCGACGGTGTCGGCCAGCTTGCCGTAGATGGGCACCGTTACCGCCTGCGCCAGCAGATAGATCGAGAACAGCCAAGGGAATTGGGCGAACCCGCCGAGCTGGTCGGTGATGCTGAGAACGGCCGTCGCGATAATGGTCGAGTCCAGCGCCACCAGACTCGTGGCCAGCATGATCGCGACCAGCACCGGCCCGCGTTCGGACCGTAAGCCGACGGACGTTCCCGCATCGGTGGCCGTCACCGGCAACCCCTTTCGTTAGCCAACCTCAATAACCTAGGGGAACACTCCACCCCCTCGGCTATTCCTTCTCCGGAATTCCGCAGGTCGGAATGTGTTCAGAGGGCGGCGGCGAGCTCCCGCAGGACGGGCAGGCTGACCGAGCCGGAGCCGAGGACCTTGTCGTGGAAGGCCTTGATATCGAAGGCGGTTCCGAGGCGCTGTTCGACGGCGGCGCGCTGGCGGCGGATTTCGAGCTGGCCGACCTTGTAGGCGACGGCCTGGCCGGGCATGGCGATGTAGCGGTCCACCTCGATGCGGATTTCCTCGAGGCCGACGGGGGCATTGGCCACCATGAAGTCGACGGCCTGCTGGCGGGACCAGCCCTTGGCGTGCAGGCCGGTGTCGACGACCAGGCGGCAGGAGCGCCAGGAATCGGCGGCGAGCATGCCGATGCGGTTGAGATCGTCGGGGTACAGGCCCATTTCGTCGGCGAGCCGCTCGGTGTACAGGGCCCAGCCCTCGACGAAGGCCTTGTTGGAGAACGACATTCGCTGGAAGCGCGGCAGGTGGGTCAGCTCGTCGGCGATGGTGAGCTGGAGGTGGTGGCCCGGAATGGCCTCGTGGTACGCGACGGAGGCGGTTTCGAAGCGGTTGCGGCCCTTGGCATCGTGCAGGTTCACGTAGTACGCGCCGGGGCGGGAGCCGTCGGCGGTGGGCGGGAAGTAGTAGGCGGCGGGCGCGTCGGCGGCCAGGAAATCCAGGACGGGGAGGATATCGCAGGACTGCCGGGGCAGCCGCCCGAACCAATTGCCCATCTCGGCATTCGCCGCGGCCAGACAGCGGCGGGCATCGGCCATGATCTCCTCGCCCTCGCTGTACCGCAGCGACGGATCCTCGCGCAGGCGGGCGAAGATCTCGGCCTGATCGGTCAGGCCGAACAGGCGGGAGCCGAGTTCGGCGTATTCGGCGCGCAGCTTGTCCAAATCGTCCAGGCCGAGCTGGTGGATCTCGTCCGCGCCCAGATCCGGCAGGGTGGTGTGCTGGCGCAGCAGGCGGGTGTAGATATTCGCGCCGTCCTCGCCGAGCCAGCTCAGGCCCGGCTGTTCGTCGGAACGCGCCTGCGGCAGCAGCTCATTGGCCAGCACGTCGCGATAGGCGCGGAAGGCGGGGCGGATGACATCCCGAGCCACCTCGGTGAGCTCTGTGCGCCAAGCCTTTTCGCCCTCCCAATCGGCCGGGCCGGGGAAGGTGGTGAACGGATCGGTGGCGAGATCGGAAGCGAGGTAGCCGTCGAGCTGGTTGAGCGAGCGCTCGATGGCAATGCGCGCTGGGCGGCGACCGGCCGCGAGCCCGGCCCGGAAACGATCCGTGGCCTGGGACAGCATTGTGCCGAACTGACGGAAGCGCACCACCAGCTTCGCGGCGTTCTCCGTCTCCGGCGCATTGAGCTGCGGCGCCAGGGTGAGCATGGCCGCGTGTATGCCCGTCATCTGGTCGGAGGCCAGTTCGGCGGGCCGCCACTCCAGATTCGAGACGCCCGAGGCCAATTCGGCCCGCAACAGGCTGCGGGTGGTCCGATCCTCGTCGGTGAGCCGTTCCGGGTCGAGTGCGTCGACCTCGGTCAGCAGACCCCGCCAGGTTTCCAGCAGCCGCTGTTCGGCGGCCTCGGAGAGATCCTCGATCCGGTCATCGAATCGCCTGTCTCCCAACAGGGTTACTTCACTGGGAGCGGATTCGAGCACGGCATCCCAGTAGCGGTCGGCAAGAGCGATCAGTTCCTGGTGCGCATCCATACATCCCATCATGCTCTGATTCAGCGGCGTGGCGGAAGCGGAATTCGCATGAGGTCTTCGGCCACCACGATCTCGCCCGCGAACTGCGCACGCGCTTCGGCGAGGTGCTGGTCGAGGGTGCGGTAGCGCTGGGAGAAGTGCGTGAGGACCAGGGTGCGGACACCGGCGCGGGCGGCGACGGCGGCGGCCTCGCCCGCGGTGAGGTGGCCGAATTCGGCGGCGAGATGGGCGTCGGCGTCGAGGAAGGTGGCCTCGATGACGAGCATGTCGACGCCCGCGGCGAGTTCGTGGACGCCGTCGCAGAGGCGGGTGTCCATGACGAAGGCGAAGCTCTGGCCGGGGCGCGGCTCGCTGACCTCATCGAGGGCGATGGTGCGCCCGTCGAGTTCCACTGCGCCGTCGCGCTGCAAACGGCCGACGGCCGGACCGGAGATGCCGAGCTCGGTGAGTCGTTCGGGCAGGATGCGGCGGCCGTCGGGTTCGGTGATCCGGTAGCCGAACGCCTCCACCGGATGCGAGAGCCGCACCGCGCGCAGGGCGAAAGGCGCTGCGGGCGCGGGCAGTTCACCGGCCTCCGCAATGGGACGCGGCCGCAGTTCGGCGTTCTGGTAGTAGGAGGTGGAGTGGCACAGCCGCTCGTAGTAGCGCTCCCCGGAGGCCGGGTAGTACACATCGACCGGATGCGGCACCTTGTCCAGGCTGATGCGCTGCACCACCCCGGCCAGCCCGAGGCTGTGGTCGCCGTGGAAGTGGGTGATGCCGATGCGGGTGAGATCGGTGGCCGACACCCCGGCGTAGATCATCTGCCGCTGCGTGCCCTCCCCGGGGTCGAAAAGCACCCCTTCGCCATCCCAGCGCAGCAGGTAGCCATTGTGATTGCGCTGTTTGGTCGGTACTTGGCTGGCCGTTCCGAGGATGACCAATTCGCGCTGTGACACGGCGCTCAGGGTACCGCTCGGTCTGCTGAGTGCCCCGCCGCCGAGCCGGGCGCGTCCGGAGCGATACCAGGCAGGGGTATAAGATAGCCGCCGTGGTCGAACAATCCGTGCGCCTCACCCGGTACATCCGGGCGTTCGCGCTGTTCGTCCTGCTCGCCGGAATCATTGCCATGCACATCGCCGTCTTCGGCATGAGTCACGGCTCCGGCCACGCCATGAACTCCATGGCCACGACGGCGGCCGTCCACGACGCCCCCGCGACAGCTGCCGCGGCGCACACCGCCGACCACGGCTCGCACGCCACCGCCGCTCCGGCGTCCACCACCGGCGTCCACGCCCTCGCCGCGGCGCCGATCCGAGCGGTGCTCACCCCCGGCTGCGAATGCGGGGACGGGCATGCCGGAGCCCACGGCTGCGTCTTCGTCCTGGCCGCACTATTGCTCGCACTCGGCCTGGCGCTGCTGGGCTGGGGGGGCCTGCGCGACCGCGAGACCGCCGCCGCGCAGGCGCGACGACTGCGCACACACCGGGCCCGGCCACCGCCGTGGACGGTGCTCACCTTGGCCGAATTGGCGATTCTGCGGGTCTGATGGGCCGCCGCTGCCGCGTATCACGCACGCGGACGCGAGCTTTCGCATGCCCTCAGTCAGGTTCATCAGCAATTGCCAAGGAGTACAACCATGTTCACCCCCACCCGGATCAAGCTCGCCGTCATTACCGGCACCGCCGCCGTCGCCCTCATCGCGGCGGGCTGTAGCTCGGACGATTCGTCCATGCCCGGTATGGATCACGGCAGCTCGTCGACCACCGCGAGCACCTCGGCGCAGGCCGCCACGCGCACCGATTTCGACGAGGACGACGTCATGTTCCTGCAGATGATGTACCCGCATCACGCGCAGGCCATCGATATGGCCAAGCTGGCTCCGAGCCGCACGCAGAATCAGGAACTGCTCACCCTCGCGCAGAACATCGAGAAGGCCCAGGGCCCGGAGATGGCGCAGATCACCACGCTGCTCACGGCTTTCGGCGAGGGCGCGCCGAGCGCCACCACCAGCGGGCACGGCGGCGGCCACGGCGGTATGACCGGCATGATGACCGACGACCAGATGAAGACGCTGGAAACGCTGTCGGGCGCCGAATTCGACAAGCAGTGGCTACAGATGATGATCGAGCACCACACCGGCGCGGTCGATATGGCCAATGCCGAACTCACCGACGGCGTCAACCCGGACGCGCAGGCTATGGCCAAGGCCATCATTACCGGCCAGCAGACCGAGATCGATCAGATGAAGACCATGCTGCGACAGGGCTAACCGACCGCATCAGTGAAATGAGAACGGGTACGCCGTTCCGGCGTACCCGTTGCCCGGCTGTAACCGTCAGCCGATGACCGTATTCATAATGGTGCCGGCACTGGTGGCGGTGGCGCCGCCGATCATGGCCCCCGCCACCATCTTCGGCGAATCCAGCGCGCCGCCACTCCACTTCTCCCAGGCGAACTTGCCGCCGCCGTAGGTAATGGCGGTGACGCCCGACAACATGACGAACCAGGTGAAATACCGGACCAGTTTCATCAGCTTGTCCGCGACCGGAGGCGTCTCCGGTGTCGGATTGCCGATCTGCGCGACGACGTGGGTGCACGTCTCGTGCACGGCGAGAAGCATGCTCACGATCGGTTCCTCTCGGCTGCTGAGATGGTGCTGACGTGGCGGGACTCTGTTCACAACTCTTACTAGTAAGAGCAATTACACATCATCCCGCCAGGTCGGTACGCGACGACACACCATCCGCGGCCAACAAGAGCAGCCGATCAGCTACCGGATTTCCCCAGCGCGGCCCCGGCCTTGCCCAGCAACGAATGCCGCCGGCCGTAGGCGAAGTACACGGCCATGCCGATCACCATCCAGATGATGAACCGCAACCAGGTCTCCACCGACAGGTTGAACATGAGCCACAGGCAGGCCAGCACCGACAGGATCGGAATGAGCGGCACCAGCGGAACCCGGAAGCCGCGATTCAGATCCGGGCGGGTCTTGCGCAGCACGATGACGCCGATCGACACCATGACGAACGCGAACAGCGTGCCGATATTGACCATCTCTTCGAGGGTGCCGAAGTCCACGAACCCGGCCAGCAGCGCGCAGACCACGCCGACGATGACGGTTAGCCGCACCGGCGTTCCATTGTGCCCGGTGTGCGCGAGCTTGCGCGGCAGCAGGCCGTCGCGGGACATGGCGAACAGCACGCGGGTCTGGCCCAGGTACATGACCATGACCACGGTGGTCAGACCGGCCAGGGCGCCGATGGAGATGAGGTTCTTGGCCCAGTCCACGCCGTGCGCCGCGAAGGCGGTGGCCAGCGTCGAATTACCGTCCAGCTCGGTGTAGGGCACCATGCCGGTCAGCACCAGCGACACCGCCACATACAGCACGGTCACGATGGCCAGCGAGCCCAGAATGCCGCGCGGCACATTGCGCTGCGGGTTCTTGGTCTCCTCGGCCGCGGTGGCCACCACGTCGAAACCGATGAAGGCGAAGAACACGATGGAGGCCGCGGCCAGCAGGCCATACCAGCCGAAGGTGCTGTGGCCGCCGCCGGTGACCGCGGAGAACAGGGTCTGGTGCAGACCGCTCGCGCCGCCCTCGGACGGCTTGGACTCCGGCACGTACGGCGACAGGTTGTCCTTGTCGAAGTACTCGAGCCCCACCACGATCACCAGCGCGATGACCGCCAGCTTGATGGCGACCGCGACCGCCGACACCCGCGAGGACAGCTTGGTGCCGCGCGCCAGCAGCACGCCGAGCACCGCGATGATGAGCACCGCGCCCCAGTCGAAGGTGAGCGAGCCGATCTCGATGGTGGTGGCTTTGCCGCCGAGCACCACGCCCAGGTACTGCGACCAGCCCTTGGCGACCACGGAGACGGCGAGGGCGAACTCCAGGAAGAGGTCCCAGCCGATGATCCACGCCGCGATCTCACCGAAGGTGGCGTAGGAGAAGGTGTAGGCGCTGCCCGCGACCGGCACGGTGGAGGCGAATTCGGCGTAGCAGAGCGCGGCCAGGCCACAGGCGACGGCGGCGAAGACGAAGGCCAGCGAGACCGAGGGTCCCGCGAGGTTGCCCGCGGTGCGCGCGGTGAGGGTGAAGATACCCGCGCCGACCACGACCGCGACACCGAAGACGGTGAGGTCCCAGGAGGTCAGGTCCTTGCGGAGTTTGGCATCGGGTTCGTCGGTATCGCGAATGGATTGCTCGACGGATTTGGTGCGGAACAGTCCGCTGCTGCGGCCCGGCTTCGGTCCGGCCGCACTGGGCGTGGGGTCCGAAATCGCCACTGTCTCTCCTATGTCTGGCTTCTCGGCAACAATGCAGTTCAGCACCGGGCGGTCGCAATGTCTTGTGGACGGCAGACAGACCGGTGTCAGGTTTTTCGCCTTCGCATGCGGCCGACAGACAGATCAGCTGGTCCTGCCCCGTATCAAGCTCTCAGTGCCGGGGTGGGACCTGAGTTGTCGGCGTCACACCGAACGTTATCACTCACTGGTACGAACCAGTTCAGCAACCTGTCGGACAACATTCACCCTATTGCACCCGGTCAGAGGCCCGGCGCACGGGCGGCCCGTCCCGATACTGTTTGGGTATGCCGTTCGGGGGAGAGTCCGCCATGGGGGATCCCGATGCCCTCGACCGGGTGCTGGCGGGCGCCCGCGCGGTCGGCGTGCGCGAACTGGGCGGTGATTCGACGCCCGTGCTCTCCGAACGCGACCCGGTTGCCGTCCGAGCGCTGCGCGAGGCGCTGCGCATTGCCGATCTTCCCGGATTCATCTGTATGTGCTGGGGTGATGTGGCGCTGGACTTCTACGATGCCGCGGGCCGACGGCTCACCACCGTGACGCTGCACCACGGGTATTCGGTGCGCTGGGAGGGTTGGGCCGAGGACGCGGTGCTCGCCGACGGGGTGCGGTCCCTGGAATGGCTGGCCGTGCGCGGGGTGACCGGACCGCTGGCCGAATACCGGGCCGCCGAGCGCCGCCGCGAGCAGTCCGAACAGCAGACCCGGCTGTGGGCGGCCCGGATTCCGCCGGTGCTCATCGATTTCCGGCACGACTTCCTCGCGGTGTCGGCGATCGGCAGACTGCCCGAGGACGCCACCATGGCCGCCGTGCGGCGGCGCCTGCTGGCGGCCTATCCGGATCCGGTCGAGCGCCTCACCCTGCTGCTGGCCTGGTTCGCCAGCGGTTCCGGAAAATACTCGGGTTACCCTGCGCACGAAGATGTTCCGGCCGTGCTGGTGGACGGCGAGGCCGAGGCGGATTTCGTGCGCGCCGCCGAGCAGTCCCACGGGCGCGCCGCCGCCGGGGCGGCGCGCTACCTCCGGCGCTGGGACACCCGCAATCGCGTCGACCGGCTGCTGTCGGCGCTGTCCCCCGCCACCCGCCGCAAGATCATCGAACATGCCCATGACGACGAGGACCGCCGCTGGCTGGCCCACCGCATCGCGCGATTGAAATGAGAACGGAGGATGCTGGCCTCATGACGACGGTCGAGTTCCCCGAACACAATGTGGGTCCGAAATTCAAGGGTGAGCGGATCGGGTACTTCCGCGAGACCGCCGGATACGGGCGATACAAGAGCGCTTACCAGGCGGGATTCGACCTGCTGCCGCCCGCGCGCGAATCGGTGGACGTACCGACCCGTTTCGGCACGGTGCGGGCCTATCGCTTCGGCGACGGCCCGGGCACGCCGCTGGTGCTGCTGCCGGGCCGGACGGCGGCCACGCCCATGTGGGCCACGAATCTGCCGAGCCTGCTGGAACTGCGGCCGATCATCACCCTCGACCTGCTGGGCGAGCCCGGACTGAGCGTGCAGTCCGAGCCGCTCGCCGACGGCGTCGATCAGGCCGCCTGGCTGGCCGAGGCGCTGCGCGCGCTGGAACCGGGTCCGGTACACGTGCTGGGCGTGTCGATCGGCGGCTGGTCGGCGATGAACCTGGCCGTCCACCACCCGGATCAGGTGGCCTCGCTGGCCCTGCTGGACGCGCCGGTGGTGTTCGGCGGGTTCAGCTGGAAGGTGGTCGTCATCTCGCTGGGCTCGGTGCTGCCGGGGATGCCGGAGCGCTGGCGCAACAAACTGCTGAGCTGGATCTCCGGCGGGGTGCAGGCGCCCCAGGACATGCCGGAGGGCAGGCTCATCGCCTCCGGCATGCGCGATTTCGCGGCCTTCTTGCCGATGGCGAAACAGCCTGCCAAACAACAGCTTTCGGCTGTCACCGCACCGGTGCTCGGGATCTACGCGGGGCGCAGCATCGTGCACAACTCGCGCCGGATCGCCGCGCGAGCGCGCACACTGCTGCCCGCCGCGCAGATCGAGGTGTGACCGGAGGCCTCGCACGCCATCAATGGCGAGTTCCCGCAGGAGATCGCGGATCGGATGCGCAAGTTCCTCGGCGAGGTCGAACCCGGCTGATCAGGGCACCGGCGCCGATCAAGGCACGAGTACCGCGCGACCGCGAATCTGGCCTTTGTCCAAGCGCTGGAAGGCTTCCGGGCCGTCGGCGAGATCGAAGCGCTCGACCTCCATGTGCAGTTTGCCCGCCTGCGCCAGGGCCACGCAGGCGTGCAGGTCGCTTCTGGTGCCGCCCAGGGACTTCCGCACGGTGGCGCCCCACGGCCAGCCGGGCCCGCCTGCGGGTCCGGCGGTGATCTCCGGTGCGCCGCCGCCGATTCCGACCATGCGATAGGCGCCGTTCGGGGCCACGGTCTCCACGGCCAGTTTGGCGGTGGCATCGACCCCGACGAAGTCGAAAACGGCCTCCGCGCCGCGCCCGCCGGTCAGCTCGAGAATCTGCGCGACGGTGCTCTCGTCGGAGAGAATGCCCAGGTCCGCACCGCAATCGGCGGCCAACTCCAGCTTCTCCTTCGCCACGTCCACCGCAATGACGCGCACCCCGGTAACGGCCCGCAGAATCTGCACCGCCACATGCCCGAGACCGCCGATGCCGATGGCGACGGCGGTGCCGCCGGGCCGCAGCACATCCCGCGCGCCGCGAATCGCGTGGTACGCGGTGAGCGCCGCATCGGCCACCGGCGCGGCCTGCAGGAAGTCCAGATCGCCGATGGGCACGAACGTATTCGCCGGAATCCGAACGTATTCCGCCATTCCGCCCTCGATGGTGAGCCCGGGACACGGCGGCATGGCCACCCGACCGGCGGCCAGGCAGACGTTCTCATTGCCGCTCACGCATTCGCGGCACACTCCGCAGGTCCAGAACAGGTACACCAGTCCGCGCTCGCCGATCTCGCGCCCGCTCACATCGGAGCCGACGGCCTCGATGGTCCCGGCGATCTCGTGGCCGAGGGTGAGCGGATCCTCGCGCAGCCGGATGGGGAAGTTGACCAGGGTCAGGTCCGAATGGCAGACGCCCGCCGCGCCGACCCGCAGCAGCAGGTCATTGGGTCCGATCTCGGGGACCGGAATGTCGTTGACCGCCACGGTTTCCGGGCCGGTCCACTGGAGTGCGCGCATGGTGCTTCCTTGGATTCGAGCTTGTGATCTGGCGCACAACGTAACACTCGCTATACACTGCGTCTAGCGAATGACGGAATGTCTAACGATGTTCTCCGAAACGCTCCCGCAAAATGAGACTCGAGTCTAGGCTGCCGTCCCATGAGTGCCGCTGGATCGGGCCGCAGGCCCAATGGACAACCCCGGATCGCCATTGCCGGGGCCGGAATCTCCGGGATCGCCATGGCCGTCGCCCTGCAGCGGGCCTGATTCACCGAGTTCACGATCTACGAGAAGGCCGATGATTACGGCGGCACCTGGCGCGACAACACCTATCCCGGGCTGACCTGCGATGTGCCGTCGCGGTACTACCAGTTCCGATTCGCCATGAATCCCGAATGGTCGCAGCTGTATTCGACCGGATCGGAGATCAAGGACTATCTGGTCGGGGTGGCGCGCGAACACGGTCTGCCGCGGCGCACGCGCTTCGGCGCGGAGGTGGTCGGGGCGGAGTTCACCGACGACGGGTGGCGGGTCACGCTGTCCACCGGGGAGGTGGAGCGGTTCGACTTCCTCATGTGCGCAACCGGATTCCTGCATCACCCCAATACGCCCGATATCCCCGGGCTGGCGGATTTCGACGGGCCGGTCATGCACTCGGCGCGGTGGGATCACACGGTGGAGCTGACCGGTCGGCGGGTCGGCGTGATCGGGACCGGTTCGACCGGAACGCAACTGGTGTGCGCGCTGGCCGGGACGGTGCCGGAGGTGACGTTGTTCCAACGCACCCCGCAATGGATTCTGCCGACGGTCAACCGACCGTATTCACCGCTGGCCAAGGCCGTGTACCGGCGGCTGCCGGTGCTGAGTTCGCTTGTCTACCGGGTGCATCGGGCGATCTTCGCGGCCTTCTCACAGGGCCTGGTGCACCCGGGGCGGATCCGTAGTTTCATCCAGTGGGTGGTCGAGCGGAATCTGCGCTCGGTCCAGGATCCGGAGCTGCGACGCAAGCTGACCCCGGACTATCAGGCCATGTGCAAGCGGCTGGTCGTGTCGGATCGCTTCTACGCGGCCGTGCAGCGGCCGGACGTCGAGTTGGTCACCAGCGGCATCGACCAGGTGAAGCCGGGCGGGGTAGTCACCGTCGACGGCGCGCTGCACGAGCTCGACATCCTGGTGCTGGCAACGGGATTCGATTCGCACGCCTTCATGCGGCCGATGGCGATCACCGGGACCGGGGGCCGCACCCTGGACCAGGCGTGGGCGGAGGGGCCGCGCGCCTTCGAGGGCGTCATGATGCCGGACTTCCCCAATCTGTTCATGCTCGTCGGGCCGCACAGCCCGTTCGCCAATCATCCGCTCACGGCGGTGGCGGAGGCTCAGTCGGATCGTATTGTCGGATGGCTGAAGCGTTGGCGGGCAGGGGAATTAGTGACGGTCGCGCCCACCGAGGCGGCCACCCTGCGCTACAACGCGAGACTGCGCGCCGCCGCGCCGAGCACGGTGTGGACCACCGGTTGCCGCAGTTGGTATCTGGGCAAGGACGGATTGCCGGAATTGTGGCCCTGGAGTCCGGGCCGGTACGAGAAACTCATTCGCAGCCAACCGGATCCGGCGGACTACCGGCTCGGGAAATGAGGGCGGTCGTGCTGATTCCACTTCCTGTCATGCGCTTCGGCGCCCGCCTGACCAGCCGGATCGGTTTCGGGGCGGCGCCCGATTGGGCGCGGGTGCGGCAGCGCATGGATGCGAGCACCCGCTTCGCCCGGGTACCGCGCGGGGTGGCGATCACGGCGGACGAGCTGGGCGGGCGGCCGGTGGAAATCCTCACTCCGCGTGACGCTCCGGCCGATGCGGCGGTGCTCTACCTGCACGGCGGCGGATTCACCGTCGGCTCACCGCAGATGGCTCGGCCGTACTCGGGGGCCATTGCCGCCGCCATGGGAACCGCGCTGTACTCGCTGGATTACCGGCTGGCTCCGGAGCATCCGTATCCGGCGGCCATCGACGATGCGGTGGCCGCGTATCGCGCGCTGCTGGATCGCGGAATTCCGGCGGGACGCATTGCGGTTGCGGGTGATTCGGCAGGGGGTACGCTCACACTGGATCTGGCGCTGCGGGCACGCGATGAGGGCTTGCCCGCACCAGCCGTCCTCGGGCTCATCTGCCCGGCCACCGACTTCACCTCGGATTCCCGCTCCTACCGGGCGGATACGAGCCGGGAGCCGCTGCTCACGGCGGAGCTCATAGCCCAGTTCACCGAGACCTATCTGCCCGGCATGTCGCAGGAGCAGCGCCGCGCGGTGTCGCCGGTGTACCGCGATATCACCGCGCTGCCGCCCATGGTGTTGCAGACCGCCGGTGACGATCCGCTGGCCGCCGATGCCCGGCGTTTCGCCGAATTGGCCGCGAAATCCGGTGCCCCGCTGCGGCATCGCGAATTCCGCGGGGTGTGGCATGTGTTCCACGCCTGGCCGATCGCACCCGCGCGGGAGGCGATCCGGGATCTGTCGGCGGCGCTGTCCGAGGGTATCTACGGCCACCGCACCGGCTATCGCTCAGGGCAGTAGGCGGTGCGCGGCCCCGGTCAGCATGTCGCGCACCCGGTCGAGGGGTTGCGCGAGCATGCACATGCTGGTGAAGGCCGCCAGCAGCAATTGCCCGAGCACATAGATGATTTCGGCGCGTTCCCCGGCGGGCACCGAATCGCCCAGCAGCTCCTCGAACCGATCCATCCACAGGCCGTACAACGCTTGGCGTTCCAGCTCCGCGGTGCGATCGCCGGAGATCACGGCGGACACCACCGCCGTGCACAGCGGCAGTTCGGCGGCCGTGTGCTCCATGATGGCCGCCAGCATGGCGGCGGCCTGCTCGGCCGGGCGTCCCGCACCGTCAGCGCCGTGGCCGTCACCGCTGGCGGACAGGAACTCGGCGGTCACCTCCCGCGCCCATTCCGCGCCGACGGCCGTGAGCAATTGGTCCTTGCTGCCGAAATAGCGATACACCGTCGCGCGCGCCAACTGGGCGCGATCGGCGACGGCGTGCATGGTCACCGCGGCGTATCCGCCCGCCGTCGCGAGTTCGCGCGCCGCGTCGAGCAGCCGTTGCCGCCGTTCCCGCTGGCTGTCCGACAGCGGGTGCACGGTCGTGAACGTGGTGGGACGCGATGGCATGCGCTCATTGTGAACGGCTGCGCGGTGAGCGCCGCCCGCACCCCGATTTCTCGTCGAACCCTGTTACAGCCCTGGAGGACTCCATTCCCGCTCCCGAATACACCCCCGCCACCGGGGTCATAGTCACCGGCGGCGCGTCCGGTATCGGCCTAGCCTGCGCGGTGGCGCTGGCCGAAGTGGGCAGGCCGGTCGCGCTGTGGGATCTGGCGGGCGAGGCCGCGCGCCTGGCCGCCGCGACCATTGCGGACAAGTACGCGGTGGCGGCCGTCGGCGTGGGCATCGATGTCACCGATACCGCCGATGTGGAGGCCGCCGTCGGACCCACCCGCGAGGCCCTGGGCAGTATCGGCGGACTGGTGCACGCGGCGGGCATCGTACGCGCGGAACCGGTCGGCTATCTGGACGCCGGAAAGTGGGATGCCGTGCTCGATGTGAACCTGCGCGCGCAAGCCCTCGTCACCCAGGCCATTCTCAGTGATCTGCAAGGCAATCCGGGGTCGGCGATCGTCGGGATCTCCTCCATCGAGGCGTTCCTCGGCCAGGCGTTCATTCCCGCCTACTGCGCGTCCAAGGCCGGATTGCTCGGCCTGACCCGCGCCCTCGCGCATCAACTCGGCAGCAGCGGGGTGCGCGTGAACGCCGTCTGCCCCGGCTACATCGATACGCCGATGATGCGGAACAACGTGCCGCAGGAAGTCATCGACCAGGAGGCCGCGCGTGCGATTTTCCGCAGGCTCGGCGCGCCCGAGGAAGTCGCTCGCGCGGTGCGATTCCTACTCGGCGATGAAGCATCGTTCATTACGGGCATCCATCTCACCGTGGACGGGGGCGTCACCGCCATCGGCGGCCAGTAGACAGGTCAGCGCCGGGCGGCGTGCTCCCCGAGTTCGAGGTCGATGAATGCGCCGATCATGGCCCGCCACACGGCTTCCGCGACGGCGGGTTCCAACCCGGCGGCGGTGGCGCGCTCCTTGGCCAGTGCCACCACCCGCTCCACCCGATCCGGGGCGCGCACGGCCTGCTCGTCGGATTTGAATCCGGCTGCGGCGCGAACGAGTTCCTGCCGTTGGGCCAGCAGGCGAATCAGTTCGCCGTCGAGGGCGTCGATGCGGGTGCGGACTTCGGCGAGCGATTGTGGAGCGGACACGATTGTCGACCCTATCCGGCGTGCGCTCAGGCGAAGACGCGGGTGATCACCGGGGCCACGAAATCGTCGAGCATGGCGCGCTCGTCGTCCTCGCCCCGGCCGGGTGCGGCGAGCAGGGACACGATAATGCGCGTCAGCCAGCGGGCCAGGCGGCTGCGTTCGGGATCGGTGAGCCCGGCGGGCGTGAACAGGCCGCCCGCAATGGATTCGATGACCTCCGAGTCCTGGCTGATGCGCCCGGCCGGTCCCGCCTCGCCCGGACGGAACCACGCGATGAGCATCGGCTCGGACCGCACTTCCCGCACCGCGGCCAGCATGGCGGTGACGATCCGCTCGCCCGGATCCGCGATCTCACGGACTTCGCTCGTCACCCGCGCTGCGATGCGGCGGGTTTCGCGATGCACGAACGCCAGCCGCACCGCCTGCCGATTCTCGAAATACCGGTACAGCGTGGCCCGCGAACACCCCGCCGCCTTGGCGATATCGCCCATGCCGACGGCCGTCACGCCACGCTCGGCGAACAGGGCGGCGGCCGCATCCAGAATGCGCTCGGCCGCCAGATCCGCCCGATCCTCGGACAACCAGTCGCGACTCATGCGATTCCTCCTCCATTCGCCACCGATCATGCCGCGCCCGACGGCCGCAGATCGCCGCGGGTGCCCACGCGGCGTGGCGCTCATCCGACGGCCTGGAAGGGGACGCTGACCGGCCAGCGGACGTAGTTGCCTTGGGACCAGCGGACATTGTCGAGGTCGACGGTGAAGTCGGGGCAGCGGGTGAGAAGTTCTTCGAGGGCTACGCGGGCCTGCATGCGGGCGGCGGCCGCGCCGAGGCAGTGGTGGTGGCCGTGGCTGAAGGTGAGGATGCGTTTGGGGTTGCGGCGGATGTCGAGTTCGGCGGCGGTGGGGCCGAATTCGCGGTCGTCGCGGTTGGCGGAGGCGTAGAGGAGCAGGACACGGCGGCCCGCGGGGATGGTGGTGTCGTGCAGGTCCACGTCGCGGGTGGCGGTGCGGGCCAGGCCCTGGACCGGGGAGGTCATGCGGAGGAACTCCTCGACGGCATCCGGGATGAGGGCCGGGTTCTCGGCGAGCAGGCGGCGCTGGTCGGGATTGGCGGTGAGCAGTTGGACCGCGCCGCCGAGATTGCCGGTGGTGGTGTCGTTGCCGCCGGTGATCATGGTGAAGGCGAAGCCGAGCATGGCGACCAGGCCGTCATTGTCGCCGTCGGCGCCCAGGCCGGAGGCGAGCAGATGCGAGATGGTGTCGTCGCCGGGTTCGGCGCGGCGGCGGGCGATCAATTCGGTGAAGTAGCCGACCAGTTCGCCGACCGCGGTGAGCGCGTCCTGACCTCCCGCGGCAATGCCCGCCCCGGCGACCGCGCCGCCGACTATGGCCTCGGTCCAGGTGTCGAACTTGCCGTGATCGGATTCCGGCACCCCGAGATAGTGCGCCACGACCATGGTCGGCAGCGGCTTGAAGAGTTCGGCGACGATATCGCCCGCCCCCGCCGCCCGCAGCCGCTCGATGCGCTCGACCACGAACTCCTGCACCGCGGGCTCCACCGAATTCACCTGCCGAGGCGTGAATCCCGGCGATACCCGACGCCGGAAGTCGGTGTGCTCGGGCGGGTCCATGAAGACGAACGGCCGATGCGCGCCCACACCCGCCCGCTCCAGCCCGACATAGTCGACGGTCAGCCCGGAGGCCGAGGAGAAGGTCTCCGGATCCCGTGCCGCCGCATACACGTCCGCGTGCCGGGACAGCACGTAGAAGTCGTGCTCCGGATGCGCCTCCGGGACCACGTGATGCACCGGATCCGCGTCGCGCAGTGCGGAATACATGGGCCAGGGGTCGCGCCAGGTCTCCCCCGATCGAAGCTGGAAACGGACCGGGTGAGACGTCGCTGCACTCATGATCCGACAGTAAGACAAATACTCAAATATGTCTAGAACGCGTTTCAGAAGTGCTCTACTGCATTGCCGCGCGGCCGCTCTAGCTGCGGGTTTCCCCGGCATCGCGGCGGATCAGCACGAAGACGAGCGAGGTGTCGCCGATCCAGATGGTCGTGCCATCGGCCAGGACCGCGCTGTCCACGACCCGCGCGCCGTCGACGTACACGCCGTTGGAGGAGTGCAGATCCTTGAGCACATAGGCCATCCCATTGTCGACGATGAGCGCGTGATGACGGCTGACCCGGCCGTCGTGCAGCGGAATGTCATTGTCGGACAGGCGGCCGATGCGGGTGACGGTGCCGACGATCGGATACACATTGCCCTCGCGATCACGCAGCACCGCCTCCGGTTCGTGCCAGCTGCGATCGATGATCGTGGTCGCACGGGTGGCCGAGGCGTGCGCGACCGAGCGCACGCTGAGCGGATCCTGGCGCAGAATGCGCTGTTCGAGTTCGCGAATCCGATGGCCGGGATCGATGCCGAGCTCATCGGCGAGGGTGACCCGCAGCCGCCGCGCCGCCTCCAGCGCATCGGATTGCCGCCCGACCAGGTAGAGGGCGGTGATCAGCTGCTCCCACAGCGATTCCCGCAGCGCGTGGTCGCGCACCAGCAATGCCAGTTCGGCAATGACGCCCTCGCCGCGGCCCTGCGCGATCTCCGCCTCCGCCCGCGCCTCGATCACGCCGAGCCGCTCGTCGTCGAGCGCGACCGCATAGGCGTCGGCGAAGCCGAGGCCGCGCAGATCCGACAGCACCGGACCGCGCCATTGCGCCAGCGCCTCCGACAGCGAGTCCGCGGCCGCGCCGAATCGCCCGGCCGCCAAGGCGCGCAGACAGTTCTCGCGGCGCGCCCGGAATCGGGAAACATCGCAGGCGAGGTCGTCCACCACGATCCGGTAGCCGGTGCCCATGTGCTGGAGCACGGTGCGCGCGTCGATGCCGCCGTCGCGCAAGGGTTTCCGCAGATTGGACACGATGGCGTGCAGACTCACCCGCACATCCGGCGGCGGATTGTCCTCCCAGACCGCGGCGGCCAGCGCATCGACCGATACCGGCCGATTGGCATTGATCGCCAGATAGGCCAGCACCGCCCGTTGTTTCGGCCCGCCCAACTGCTGGTCGACACCGTCGATGGTGAGCTGGACCGGACCCAGCACCCCCACCTGCGCTCGCACCTCGGCCATGGCCGATCTCCTCACGACCGCCCGCGATTTCGAAGGTCACTCTAACTATTCTTCGCCCGAATCGCCGCCGAGATTAGTTATCGGGAGCCCTTGCTCTTTGTTTCGGGCTATTGAATCAAAGATTCAGGGCTGCCAAACTTGAGGTCCGACGGTACGACGGAGTTGTCGATGAAGCAGTCACGGCGGGGGTTTCTGATCGGTGGAGCCATGGCCGGGTCGGCGGGTCTGGCACTGGGATCCACCCGAGTGTTCGATGCGCCCGCGGTGGCCTCGGCAGGGCATTCCGGGCACGGGGGCGGGATCGAGGGGCCCACTTTCCGGCTGGGGGCGGTGGTCGATCACGCGGCCAACGGGTTCAATCCGACCGATGTTCTGCGCGACTTCGACACCGGCACGGTGTCCACCCTGCCCGATGGGCGCACGCTACGGGAATGGCAGGTGGTGGCGCGCGATCAGGATCTGGAAGTGGCTCCGGGAGTGAGCTTTCCGGCGTGGACGTTCAACTCCCGCATTCCGGGGCCCACCCTGCGCTGCACCGAGGGGGATCTGCTGCGGGTGACCTTCTTCAACGGCTCGGAACATCCGCACACCATGCATTTCCACGGCATTCATCCCGCGGAGATGGACGGCATTCCCGGCATCGGGCGCGGCGTCATCGAGCCCGGTGAATCGTTCACCTACGAATTCGATGCCACGCCTTTCGGTTTGCATCTCTACCACTGCCATGTGAGTCCGCTGGCCGAGCACATCGCGCGCGGCATGTACAGCACCTTCATCGTGGATCCCAAGCAGCCGCGGCCCGCCGCCCACGAGCTGGTCATGGTGATGCACGGCTACAACACCACATTCGACGGCGAGGGCAATCAGCTGTACGCGGTCAATGGGATTCCGTTCCACTTCATGCACGAGCCGGTGCAGGTGAAACGCGATGAGCTGGTGCGGATCTACCTGGTCAATGTGCTGGAGTACGACCCCATCAACAGCTTCCACATCCACGGCAACTTCTTCGAGTACTACCCGACCGGAACCCGGCTCACCCCTGCCGAATTCACCGACACCATCGTGCAGGCGCAGGGGCAGCGCGGCATCTGCGAACTGCGGTTCCCGCATGCCGGGAAGTTCATGTTCCACGCCCACAAAACCGAATTCGCGGAACTGGGCTGGATGGGATTCTTCGAGGTGAGCGAGTCATGAGCGAACCCGCGGCGAGCGCACCGGAGACCACGGCGCGATTCCCGGCCTGGGTGGGGTGGGCCGGGCTGGCGCTGTTGATCGCGGCCGTCCTGGCCGGGCTGGGATTGCTCGGCGGGCGCGCGCTGCCGGATCGGCTCGGGCCGCCGGTGGAGGAAGTCGCGTTGGAGCGCACCGTGTTTCGCGAGGACGTCATCGAACTCACGGTGCGCAATACCGGGCCCGATCCGGTCACCATCGGCCAGGTGTTCGTCAACGACGCCTTCGTCGATGTCAGCGGCGGGGAGGACGCCATCGGCCGGATGGGCTCGGCCACACTGGAATTGAACTATCCGTGACGGGAGGGGCAGCCCTATCTGGTGTCCATGCTCACCTCCACCGGGCTGATCGTCGAGCACGAGATACCGCTGGCGGTGGCGACCCCGGAGCCGGACGGGTCGTTCTTCGGGCCCATGGCGCTGCTCGGCATCTATGTCGGCGTGATTCCGGTGCTGCTGGGCATGCTGGTGCTGCCGCTGGCCCGCCGGGCCGGATCCGGTGCGCTGCGGATGCTGCTGGCGGTCACCGTCGGGCTGCTGGTGTTCCTGGCGGTCGACGGCGCCAATGAGGGCCTCGAACTGGGCGGGGAGTCCGGCGGGGCGTTCGGCGGCGGCGAACTGGTCCTGCTCGGCGCGGGGCTGGCCTTCCTCGCGCTGACCGCGCTCGGCCGCTGGATGCGCGCCCGGCGCACGCGGGCCGCGGACGCGGGGGCCTCCGGGCTGCGGCTGGCCGCCATGATCGCCTTCGGCATCGGCCTGCACAATCTCGGCGAGGGGCTGGCCATCGGATCCGCCTATGCCGTGGGCGAATTGGCGCTGGGGGCGTTCCTGATTCTCGGGTTCGCCATTCACAACACCACCGAGGGCGTGGCCATTGTCGCGCCGCTCGTCCGCGAGCGCACGCGCCTGTGGGTCCTTCTCGCGCTCGGACTGCTGGCGGGTGCGCCCGCGATGCTGGGCGCGGTGGTCGGCGCTTCGGTCAACAATGCCGAAATGTCGGCGCTGCTACTGGGTGTCGGCGTGGGCGCGATCGTTCAGGTGATCGTGCAGATCCTGCCCGCGCTGCGGGCCGAGGGGCACGAGCGGGCCGACGCCACCGCGATCACCGGCATCATCGGCGGGATTCTCATCATGTACCTGACCGGGCTGCTGGTCACCGCCTGAGGCGGGATCAGCTCGCCCGGTTCCGGTTTCAGTGGTGGTCCGGTTTCAGTGGTGGGCGGTGGGCAGGGTGAAGGCGGCGGTGCGGACGGTGTCGCCATGCTTGAAGTCCAGGAACAGGCGGTAGACGCCGGGGCCCGGGACGGCGGTGTGGAAGGTGATGTCCGGGCCGGGGGCGGTCACGCCGTCGCCCGGTTCGCCGTTCGGGTGGACGTGGACATAGGCGAGATCACCGGCGCGCAGGACCACCAAGTGGCCGAAGGCGGCCAGGTAGGGCTGCAGATCGGTGACGGGCGCGCCGTCCTTGTGCACGGTGAGGGTGAGCAGGCGGCCGGCGCCGGGGACGAGATCGCCGTCGAGGGTCACCTCGTAGCCGTCGACCGCGACGGTCCGGGTGGGCTCGGGGGCCGGTTGCGGGGCGTAGTCGCCGGGGATGGCGAAATCCGCTCCGAGCGTGATGGTCTGGCCGAGGGCGGTCGGGGCGATATCGGTGAAGGCGCGGTAGGCCCCGGCGGCGGGCAGGTTCAGCCGGACCGCCCAGGTGCCGTCGGCGGCGAGTTCGGGGTGGACGTGCCAGAAGCCGGTCAGTTCGCGCTGCACGATGATGAGGTGCAGGTCGCGGTCGTGGATGGGGGTGTAGTCGGTGACGGGCTTGCCGTCGGGGCCCAGGATCTGGAAGCGGAAGTCGACTTCGCCTGCGCCGATGATGGTTTCGGCGAGCTGGAGGGTGTAGCCGTCCTGGGTGATCCGCAGGCCGCCGGGCAGACCGGCGGCGTGCGCGGCATGCGCGTCGTGTCCCGCGGGCGCATCGTGTCCGGCGTGCGCGTTGTGCGCGGCATGGTCGGCGTGCGCGTGAGTAGTCATTTCCGCGTCTCCCTCTATCGTTCTCGGTGTTCCGATGGAGAGAAATTTATACCCCATAGGGGTATGCAGCAAGATCAATCGGAGTGATCCGGCTCACTACGGGGACCGCACGTAGGTCACCTCGGGCGACACCGTGATGATGTCCGCGACCGCCACGAGTTCCGCGGGCACCGCTCCCCCGTCGAAATGCGCCGCGCTCGGCACGATGACGGCATCGAGATCGAGGCGCGAGATCAGCACGCGCAATCGCCGCAACGGCTGATCGGTGAGCGGCCCGAAGACGACCGTCTTGCGCAGGTCGTAGCCGAGCCGACCGGCCAGGCCGCGGATTTCGGCCTCGTCCGTTTCCTGCCGTATGCCGGATATGTCACTCCGCAACCATCCGATCGCGCTGAGTTCGGTTGTCATGGCTAACCTTCGAGGTGTCCGCGCCCAATGTCTTTGCCGACTTCAACGTTCGTTGCTCGAACGGATTTCCTCGATGGCTTCCGGCGGGGAAAGTACTGGGCAAACCTGGGTCATGACGGCACGGCAAATCCGTGGAAGACCTATTCTCGGGAGAGGTCCAGCAGAGAGGCCGCATGCCGTGACCGGACGGAACGAGCTGTTCGTCGCCGCTCGCTCACGTATGGAATCACCCGGTGCGCCAGGTCAATCCATGACTCGCCGGGAGTTGGCGGACGCCGTCAACGACCACGTCTTCCGGATCACCAGCAAGCGCGGCGCCGTCGACGAGAGGCACGTCGGCAAGTGGGAGCGAGGTGAAACGACGTGGCCGCGAAAGCATTACCGCGCCGCACTGCGCGCGGTGCTGAATGTGGCGACCGATGCCGAGCTCGGCTTCGCCAAACCGGCCCGGACAGCGGATGACGAGAGCGTGAACCGCAAGCAGTTCCTGTCGAGCGCGCTCGTGGTCACCACGGGGGCGGTGCTGTCCAATGCCGCGCCCACCGAGAACGAGTTGATCGACACCATGGCCGGGCCGACCGGCAATTACCGGCGGATGGAATCCTCGGTGCCGTCGGATCGGCTGGCGCCGGTGGTGGATGCGCATCTGAACCTGGTCGCCGGAGTAGTCCGGGATCGGCTGCGCACCTCCAGCGGGTTCCGGGCGCTGTCCGAAATCGCCGGTCTGGCAGCGTGGCTGGCGGCCGATCGCGGTGACGACGCGGCGGCGCGGCGGCGCTACGTGGAGGCCATCCGCCATGCCGAGCGCACCCATCATCCGCTGCTGGTCGCCTATATGACGGCCAGCCTCGGCCACTACGCGGTGGAGATGGGCGACGCCCGCGCCGGGCTCACCCTGCTGCGCACGGCCGCCAACCAACTCGGCCCCGACGCCCCCGACAGCGCCACCGCCTGGCTCGCCTCCCTGCTGGCCGTCGCCTACGCCGCCACCGGCGACAGAACCAATGCCTTCGGCGCCATGCGCCGCGCCGACCGTCTGGCGGATCGCCAACGCGGCGAACCGCAATGGCCGTGGGTCTTCGTCTTCGACGTCCCCAAAGCCGCCCGCTACCAAGCCGCGGCCCTCTCCCGCCTCGGCGACCACCGCGCCGCCCACCGCGCTTTCCTCACCGCCGGTTCGGCCCTGACCGCCGCGAAACCCCGCGCCCTGGTCCAGGTCGAGCACGCCCAGGTTCTGGCCCGCAGCGACGATATAGAAGCGGGCTGCGCCCTGGCCGCCGAGGCCCTCACCGTCGGCCTCACCTACCACAGCGAACGAATCACCCGTACCGCCAGGACATTCCGCGCGGCCCTCCCGCCCTGTACCGTAGAAGCGAGGGCCCTCGACGAAGCCCTGGCAACCCTCTACGGACGTGACCAATGACCCGCGTCGCCATCACCGGCCACCGCGGCCTCCCACCCGTCACCCTGGAGCTGGTCACCGCCGCCCTGCACGCCGCGGTAGGCAAACGCGCCACCCCACCCCTCTACGGCGTGAGCTGCCTCGCCGACGGCCCCGACTCCCTCTTCGCCCAAGCCATCCTCGAACACGGCGGCCACCTCATAGCCATAGTCCCCGCCCGCCAATACCGCCAAAGCCTCCCCACCGCCCACCACCCCGTCTACGACCGCCTCCTGGCCGCCGCCTCCGAGATAATCGAACTCGACCACGAGGAATCCGATTCCCAAGCCCACCAAGCAGGCAACCTCCGCATGCTCGAGGACGCCGACGAACTCCTGGCGGTCTGGGACGGCAAACCCGCCCGCGGCTACGGCGGCACCGCCGACGTAGTAGCCGCCGCCCGCCACCGCAACATCCCCATCACCATCCTCTGGCCCCCCGACGCCGAACGCCCCTGACTTCACTACCTTCCATTGCCGGGTCATCGTCGTGGAGCTTGATCACCATGGGGCACCGGCCGTGGGTACGGAGTCCTCCCCTCCGGCGACTCCGTACCCACGGCGCTAGCGCTGTGCCACCGAGTAGAGGGGCACGACGGTGCACGGTGGGGTTACCGGGTGCACCGGGTCCAGGGTGTTGGCGATCATGGCCACCGCGGTCGGCGAGTAGGGCTGGGCGAAATGCTGGGAGAAGTCGGTGGGGCAGACCGCGTCTATGTACCGGGTTTCGGCATTGGGTGCACCGGCGGGCGCGTGCATGCCGCCCAGCAGCCCCATTTCGTCGGCGATGTCGGTGATCTGGGTGTAGCGGATGTTCGGTTGCAGGACTTGGGCTTCGGTGATCGACCAGGGGTCGAGGAGGTTGAGGCCCAAGGGCTGGATCGCGCCGTTGTAGAGGATCGCGTCGTAGAGGTCGCGCGGAATGACGCGGCTCGCCACGTCCATGACATCGATCGGCAGGCCGGTCATCGTGTAGGGCGAGGACAGCAGCACCATGCGGTCGATCTCGGCCGCGCCGCCCAGCTGGTTGGCGTAGTAGCGGGCGACCACACCGCCTTGCGAATGCGCCACCACGTCGACCTTGTCGGCTCCCGTCGCGGCGAGCACGCGATCGACCAGCGCGCCGACCTCGCTCGCCGACAAGGGAATCGGGTCCATGCCGTTGAGTCCCGGCGCGACGGGGTACATCGTCTGCCCGTAGTCGAGGGTGAAGACGCAGAACCCCCGGTTGTGCAGGTACGGCGCGAGCGCGGTCCAGTTGACCGCCTCGGACAGGAATGTCGACCCCACCAGCACAACGGGTTTCGGATTCGCGGCCGAGGGCTTGCACCCGAAGTCGTTGGCCCCGGCCACCGCACCGTTCCAGTCGGTAGCCGCGATCCGCAGCATTTCCCCATTGCCGTACGGCACCGGCAGCTCGGCCGCCGCCGCACCGCTTCCCACCGTCGCCGCGATCGCGAGCGCGGCCAGCAGACCTGCCAACTTCATTCCGAACCTTACGAATTCATTCCGAACCTTACGAACAGCGAGCCGATGAACACAGAGACGCTAACATGAACATGAATCATGTTCACATTCTTCGAGTGAGAATTTCTCGTGGAAGGATGACCAGCCGTGTCCACCGAAGGATCTCGCAGGCGCGCGCCCACCCAGCAGCGCAGCCGCGCCCGCGTCGACCAGATCCTGCAGGCGGCCCGGGAACTGGTGGAGGAGGGCGGCCCGGCGGCCGTGACCACGCGCGCCCTGGCCGCGCGCGCCGGGGTGCCGGTCGCCTCGATCTACCAGTACTTCGCCAATCGCGAAGCGGTCCTGCAGGAATTGACGCTGCGCAGCGTCGGCGGCGTCGACGCGGACATGTCCGCCCGAATGGCGGAACTCCGGGTGGGCTCGATCGCCGATGCCGTGGATCAGATCGTGGCGCTGCACCACACGCTGTACCGCTCGCATCCCGAAGTCGTCGCCATGTACTACGTGCGCCGGGAAGCCGGGCTGTTCCCCGATCCGCGCGAACATCGCCGCCGGTTGGCGGGCATGGTGCACGGCCTGCTGCTCGACCGCGGCCTGCTACGCCCGGACACCGCTCCCTTGGTCACCGAAATCGCCGTCGAGCTGGGCGATCGCATTCTCGAACTCGCCTATCACCGCGATCCGGCGGGCGATCCGGCCATTCTCGCCGAGGCGCGTCTGGCCATGACGCGCTACCTGGAAGCGTACGCGGCGTCCTAGGATTGCTCATGGAAACCGAAGGGGCGCACATGGATAACTCATCGACGAGCCGAGTCGCGCTGATCACCGGCGGCGGCCGCGGCATCGGCCGCGCCACCGCGCTGGCGCTGGCCTCGAGCGGTGCGGCGGTCGCGGTCAACTGGGCGCGCGACGAGCAGTCCGCCAAGGACACCGTCGCCCAGATCGAATCCGCGGGCGGCACGGCCCTCGCCGTGCACGCGCCGGTGCAGGACTACGCCGCCGTCGAGGCAATGGTGGACCGGGTCGTCGGCGAACTGGGGCCGATCGGCATCCTCGTCCACAATGCCGGTATCGCCAGCCGCGGCAATACCGTCGCCGACACCCCCATCGCCGAGGTCGAGAAGCTACTCCAGGTCCACGCCTTCGGCCCGCACAATCTCACCCGCCTGGTGCTGCCGTCCATGCGGCTATGCGACCGCGGCGACATCATCATGATCAGCAGCGTCGCCGCCCACACCCTGGCGGCCAATGGCGCGCCGTACAACATGGCCAAGGCGGCCCTGGAAGCCCTCGCCCACACCCTCGCCAAAGAGGAAGCCGCCAACAATATCCACGTCAATATCGTCGCCCCGGGCCTGGTCGCCACCGATATGGGCGACCGCCTGACCGCCGCGGTCACCGGCGGCGCCGCCCGCCAGGCCGCCGATCTCGACGCCGCCTCCCCCTTCGGACATGTCTGCCGCCCCGCCGAGGTCGCCGATGTCATCGACTTCCTGGTGTCCCCGGCCGCCGGTTATCTCACCGGCCAGCGCGTCGTGGTCGACGGCGGCGCCAGCCCGCACCGCCCCTGACCCTTAGCACGGTCCTTCCCGCCGAACCGCAAGCACGTCGTCCACGCCCCAAGGCCGGTCCCGGATATCTTCGTACCCGTAGTCGTTCCGATCGGTCAGCCAGAAAGCGGGGTCACATGCACTGGGACCAGATGACCGCCACCCCCGACCACCTGCGCGTGAGCGTCGCCCGCCTGCGCGGCGGCACCGTACAGCAGGAGATCCTGGAGGCGATCCTCGAAGCGACCGCGGGACCCTGGGTGGGCATGCTCGACGCCGACGCCCGCTACACCGCCGAACTCAAACTGCACCTGGTGGGCCGCTACCGGCTCACCGCCGCCGTGACCAGCGCGGGCAAACTGTCCCTCGCCCAGCTGACCGATCTGCGCAAGGGCAAATCCAAGGACAAGGTGCTCTCCACCAAGGCCGCCCTGCGCCAGGGCTGGGACACCGACCCCATGCCCAAACCGCCCACCTGGCTGGCCTACATCCAGGAGCGGGTCAGGACCGCCAGCGCCGTCGTCGACCGTCGCGCGGTCATCGAGTACCACCTGCTCGGTGCGGACCGCCGCCTGGCGGCCATGGACGACACCATTGCCGGAATGCGCGCCAGCCTGGACGAACGCGTCCTGCTGCGGGACGAACTGGCTGCCGAAATCGCCGACCTCCGGGCCGAACTCGACCCGGTCGACGTCACTGGCGTGGCGTCCACAGCCGACTCAGCCGATGCGCTGCCCGTTGCCGCCGACGAGATCGGCCGGGATGCGTTCGAGGACCCCACCGGCGAAAACGTCGTACAGGGGCAGGGTTTCGAGGTGGACGTAGCCGATGTGGCAGTCGCACACGGCGAGGGGACAGAGCCGCGGGGCGAGGGCTCGGCGGTAGGAGCCGTCGTAGAGGTTGCCCAGGACATCGCGGACGAAATGGCAGCGGCGGACGGCGCCGTCACCGTCCACGGACAGGACCGAGGAACCGGTGCGGCAGGCCTTGCCGACGGAGCTGTGCGCGTGGCGGCTGTAGGGGAAGAGCGGATCGAGAGCGGTCCAGTCGGCGGCCTCGGCATCGGTGTAGACGTGGCCTTCGGCGGCATTGACCCAGAGGTAGATGTGGCCGGGGAGATCGGCGCGCAGCCGCCGGGCGTGCGGCAGATGGCCGGGGAGGCCGACAATGCCGACGCTGAAACGGATTCCGGCCGCGGCCAGATCCCGGGTCTTGGCGAGGAAGCGGTCGTAGGGGGTCTGCCCCGGATGGTAGGTGCACCAGAGGGCGAGGGTCTCGGGATCGGCTTCGGTGAGCCAGCCGGTACGGCAACTGAGATTGGTCTGGATGGCGACGCGCCGGATATGCGGTTCGTGGGATAGCTCGACGAGGGCGCGGCGATACCACGACCGCACCAAACCCTCACCCCACGGCGTGAACAGGATCGAGAGCCGATCGCCGGTCTGCTCCCGAGCCCAGCCGGTGAACCGGTCCAGCGCGGCCCGATCGGCGCGCAGCTGGGCGGTGGAGTCACGACGCTTGGCGAACGGGCAATACTGGCAGTCGTAGTCGCAGGAGGACAAGGGGCCGCGGTAGAGCAGGGTCAGGTCCACCGGTCACCGCAGTTCGTAGGCCGACATGGCGGATCGGACCGCGCGCGAGAAGAATTCGGGGCCGATGGCGTCGGAGTAGGCCAAGCCGGTGGGGGTCAGCCGCAGGTGGGTGGCGGACGGGTTCGCCAGCCAGCCGCGCTCGGCGAGAGTTCGAAGCTCGGCGGGGAAATCGTCGTGGGGATCCGCGCCGAATCGTGCGCGATAGCCCGCGGTCGCGAAACCGGCCGCCTGCAACAGGGATTGGAGCAGGAATCGGCGCCGGGCCTCGTCCGCACCGATGGCCCGGCCCACCATGGCGCGACTGAAATCCGTTGTGGCGGTGTAGTCGTCGATGATCGCCCGGACTTCGCGCATGGCAACGGCGTAGCCGAAGGAGTAGTGCAGGGCGGAGGTGTAGGAGCGGGCCCCGCAGCCGAGGCCGATCATGCCGTCGGTCTGGCAGGCGTAATCGTCGGGCCCCTGCGGCGGCGCGTCCAGGCGGCGGAACATGCGCATGGAGACCTGCTCGTAGCCGTGCGCGAGCAGATGATCACGGCCCTCGGCGTACAGCCGCAGTCGCTGATCGTCCCACTCTTGTTCGGACACAGTGGGATCGGCGTGACGGTCCAGACCGGTGAGCGGGCGCACGTAGAGCGGGTAGAGATAGATCTCCTCCGGCTTCCAGGCCAGCGCCGCATCCAGCGACAGCCGCCGACTGGATGAGGTCTGGCCGTCGATGCCGTAGATGAGATCGATATTGAGGACGGGAATCCGGGCGTCCCGGATACGCGCGAGCGCGGCCTCGACATCGGCCCGATGCTGCGGCCGGACAGCCGCTCGCGCCTCCGCCTCGACAAAGCTCTGCACACCGAGGCTCAGGCGCGTCGCCCCCCCGCTCCGCCAGCACGGCCAGCCGATCCGCCGTCGCCGTGGCGGGCGAGGCCTCCACCGACAGGGGAATGGCGCGCAGGTCCGCGCCCATGACCGATTCGGCGATATCGCAGAGTCTTTCCAACTCGGCAGCCTCGAGAAAAGTCGGTGTGCCCCCGCCGAACGCCGCATTGGCGAAGCGCACGGGCTCGTCGTCACCGAGCGCCTGGCGGACCGCCGTCGCCTGGCGGGTGAGCGCGTCGAGATAGCGGCCGGTGAGGTCGCCGGGTGCGCCGACGCGGGTGAAGAGATTGCAGAATCCGCAGCGCACCTCGCAGAACGGGATGTGCAGATACAGCGACAGTGAATGGCGCGCTTCGCCTTTCCACAGCTCGCTCAGCAGCGGGCGCGGATGCAGCGGGCGATACGCGGTCTTGTGCGGATAGGCGTAGACGTAACTCTGGTACGGCCTGGGCGGGACGAGTGTGGCGGTCATAGGTTCGGCTCCAGGAAGAAATGGCCGTACGGAACGGTCCACACGGATTCGTGGCCCAGGCGGTGCCCGGTGTAGCCGTCGTCCCCGTAGGCGGTGCCGTGATCGGAGCAGACAATGGCGAAACACCGGCGGCGCAAGCGCATTACGTCGAACAGGCGGCCCACGTGGCGGTCGATGTACTCCAGTGCGGCGGCGTGCGTGGCGCGGCTGTCCCCGGCCGCGCGCGTCGCGCCCGGCAGGTGGAACCAATTGGGTTGATGCAGCGCGGACGCATTGAGGAACAGGAAGATTCGCTGCTCGTAGGGTATCTCGGAGACCACCTTCTCGGCTCGTGTCACCTGTGCCTCGAACGAGGTGGGCGAAGCAACGGAGAACTCCGACTCCCAGTGACTCTCCGCGAACAATCCGGGCAGCACAGTGCCCAAAGCGCCTTGCTTGTTGAAGAATCCGACGCCGCCTATGCACACCGTGTGATAGCCGTGCCGGGCGAGCGCGGTCACCAGATCGGGTTCGTCGAAGACGAAGGTGCCGTCCGCGGTGGTCTCGCTGCCCGCGAACCGAGCGGCGAACAGCCGGGGATGCGGGCCGGGTGTGGCGGGGGTGGGCAGAAATCCGGCGAAGATGGCCTGGTGTGAGGCATAGGTGAAATTGCCCGGCGCATGGCGCTTCTCCCACCCGTCCGGGAGGTGCGCCATGAGATTGGGCAGTCTCCCCGCCTCCGCGAGTTCGATGGCAATGTCGTAGCGCAGGGTGTCGAGGGTGAGCAACAGGAGATCGTCGCGGCCGATCACCTCGTTCATATCAGGCCGGTGCATGCGTCTCCTCCGGTGAAAGTCGGTGCGGCGAAAAGCCGTAGAGCTGCCGAGCCGCGTGAATCTGTGCGGTGTAGGTGTCCAGCCCGGCCACCGGACCCTCCGGCAGACCGGTGAGTCGCGGCAGCAGATCACCGAAGGCATTGACCTCGCCGACGGCGAAGCGCCGCCAGCCCGTCGCGGGCAGCAGATCGACTCCCACACACAGTGTTCCGGGGAAGCACGCCGCGGCTCGTTCGCAGATCGACAGCGCCTCCGCCCAGTACTCTCCGGCCAGCGCGCGCACTGCCGCGAGATCGCCCCGCTGCCCGCCCAGATGCAGGTTGGTCATGGGCGCACGGCCGGTGCGGACCACCGCGTGCGTAGCCCGCCCGGCGATGATGAGCACTCGCAGATCGGCCGGTCCGCCGTCCAGCGACGCCTTGGGCAGCCACCGCTCGATATGCAGGCCATCGGGTGCGAGGCGATCGACGATGGCCGCGATCCGGTGTTCCTCGGTGTATCGGCGGATCTTCAGCGAATTGTGCAGTGCCCCGGACGGATCCACCTCGATCGAGGTCGTCGCCTGGACGCGCCCGGCGCGGGTCGTCTCGATCGCCAGCACTCCCGAGGCCGAGGAGCCGTGTGCGATCTTGACGAAGGCACGCGGCATATCGGCGGACCGCATCAAGGCCCGAACATCGGACCAGCCGCGCACCGGTTCCCGCGCACCGGAGGTAGGCGAAGGCGGTACCGGAATGCCCGCGTCCGTCAGCCGCGCATGACACAACCGCTTGTCGAACAGCACCGCCAGGTCCGCCGGATCGTCGAGGCGGATCCCACCCCGCAGCGATCGCGCGGCAGTCAGAAACCCGCTGTAGAAGCGGGCCGAACCCTCCACGCGCGTGGGCTCTTTCACCCCGCGCAGGACCGCGTCCACCGCGGCATTCTCACCGGAGGAGTCCAGCCGCACGATCTCGTCACCGGCGAACTCGTGTCCGCCCGTGCGCAGTACCTCGCGCCACTCCACCACCCGGGGCGTCACCAGCCCGGCCGCCTCCGCCGCCGCCAGGAACATCCGCACCCGCCGGTTCTCGCCATTGCCGACGACCGCCCAGCGTTGTGCTGTATGAATTCCATCAACGCCCACGCCGTCTCACTCGCCGACCGCGACGAACCGCCACACCTGGTCTTCGTCTTCGTCCTCGTCTTCCTCGGCGCCGTCCTCGTCCAGATTCAGCAGTACGCCCGAGGGTTCGAGTGTCTGCCGCAGCCGGTCGCGCATGTCCATGCTCAGGTAGTTGTGGTGCATATCAAGACTTTTCAGATGGCCGAGCGGCTGTCCGGACAGCAGGGCCGCCGCGCCGTCATCGGTGAGCACGCCCATCGAGATATCCAGCTCCGTGAGCCGGGCCACCACCGGTGCGGTCGCGAGTGCGGCGCAGACCTCGTCCTGGATCTCGCTGTTGCGCAGTCCCAGGTATTTCAGGCTGGGCAGGTTCGTCCCGGCGAAAATCGGTGCGAGCTCGGGGATTTCGGTATCGCCGCCGTATTGCGAGGTGCCCAGCCACAGTTCGAGGTGGGTGAGCGCGGGCAGTTCGCTGTTCGCGATCTCGCGGGCGACCTCTCCCGGCAGGCCGCCGGTCTGCACGACCAGCTTGCGCAGGTTCTCGTGCTCCAGCGCCGTGAACACGAGATTCTGGCCGCCGCGCACCCCGAATTCCTGCAAAGCGGGGAAGGCTTCCAGCAGCGGGGAGACCAAACCCTGCTGGATCCAGGAGATTTCGCATTCGTCGTAGGTGATATCGCCGAGGAAGATCGCGCGCAGCGCGGGCAGCTGTTCCCGGGCCTCGGTCAGCGCCTCGATCACATCGTCGGGGCTGTTGTCGTAGGTGTCCTTCCACATGCCGACGATGAGCGCCCGCACCCGGGTGGCGTCCACCGTGTCCAGGAACCGGGCGAAGCTCTCGGCCCATGGACCCTTGGCGTCCCAGGCCTCCACGCCGATTCGCCACGCCACCGAGCCCGCCGCGGGCAGTGCCTTCTTCTTGTCCGCCGCGTCCGGGAAGTCGACGACGCGCAGGCCGTAGAACTCCTTCAGATGGTCCCCGATGGTCATGTGCGTCCCGCCCCTTCTGGCCAGCGCCGGTGATCGATGGGAGCTTTCTACCAAGCCGCACAGACAAGCGCGCGGGGTGGGCGGATTTGTCGGTGCCCGGCGCTACCGTCCTTGGCACGGCACCGATTTCGTGCCACGAGGGGAGCAGAACCATGTACCGGCAAGGCGATGTCCTGATTGTTCCGCTGGCGGAGGCCGCCGTACCCGAGAAGGCCGTGCGCGCGCCGTCCGAACCGCGTGATGCCCGCGGTCGGCTCGTACTCGCTCTCGGCGAGGTCACCGGCCACGCGCACGCCGTCCAAGGGCCCGGGCGGCTGGTCCGCGAGGCCGGAGCCTTCGGTCCGCTGCTGCTGCACCTACCCGAGGGCGGGCGCGTCGTGCACGAGGAGCATGCGGCCATCGGGCTCCCCAAGGGCTGGTATCGGGTGATCCGCCAGCGCGAGTACGTGCCCGGTTCGGTGCGCATCGTCGCCGACTGAGCCCCGGTGATCCACACAGCGACAAGGGAATCGAGTGAGCAAGTGACAATACAGGCGCAGTGGCGCGCGGTCTCGGCCGGGACCGGGCGCGGCGACCGGGCGGCGGCCGAGGCCGGGGTGCGCCTGGCCTACCGGCGGGCCGGTCTGGCCGAACCCGAGCGGATCATCTGGGCCGCGTCGCCCCTGGAAGCCGTGCGCAAACTCTGGGCGGTCGAACCGCAGGGCCGCCCCATCCTGCGCAATACCGGGGCGAGCGTGCGCGAAGCGGTGCGCAGCGCGCCGTGGGCGGCCGAACGCGAACGCCTGCACACGGCGCTGGGCCCCAAGGCTTTCGGTGATCACTGGCAGGCCACCGGCGCGGACCTGTGGGAGCTCACCCGCACCATCGTCGACCGCATCACCGCCGGTGTCGTGGCGGCCGTGGCCCGAGATCGCAAGCAGGAGACCAGGGTTCGCCTGTTACTCCTGGACGCGGTGCTGGGCCAGCACGATGCCGCCTGGCTGTCCGCCTTCGGCACCGCACCCGGCAATCCGCTCGACGGCCTGTCCGCGGTGGCCCGTGAGGCGGGCTGGTGGTGGCCCTACGAGAAGGTCGCCATCCTCACCGATCGCCCCACCGAACTCCATCGCGACGAGGCCGGTCGCCTCGACCGCGCCGACGGCCCCGCCCTCGCTTATGCCGATGGGTTCGCGCTGCACTCCTGGCGCGGCATGGCCGTCTCGGGCCAGTTCCTGGCGGGCCTGCGCACACTCACCCCCGAACGCATCCGGCGCGAAGAGAACGCCGAGCTGCGCCGCATCATGCTCGAGTACTACGGCTACGACCGCTACCTCTCCGAATCCAATGCCCGCCCCCTGCACCGCGACGAAACCGGCGTGCTGTGGCGTATCGAACTCTCGGACGACGAGGACGTGGTCATGGTCGAAGTCATCAACTCGACCCCCGAGTCGGACGGCACCAGCCGCACCTACTGGCTACGCGTCCCGCCCACCACCCAGACCGCCCGCGAGGGCGTCGCCTGGACCTTCGGCCTCAGCGCCGACGTCTACGAGCCGCTGCGCCAGACCTAGCTCTCCGGCTCGTCGGTTGCGGGCGGGGTGGACCGGGCGATGCGGATAACGCCGTCGTCGAGGCTGACTTCCAGCCGCGGCCGGTGATCCTGCCCGTTGGAATCCTCGCTGCCCTCATCGGTCAATTTCTTACCCGGGAACAGCTCGCCCATGATGCCCACGACTTCCACCGTAGCTCGCGTAGTGAGGGGTTTCGCGCCCCGCCGAGGGGTGTACGGATACTCGGCGGGGCGCATCGGGCCGGTAGATCGGACCGATGCGCCCAGCCTGCTACATCAACCTTTGTTGAGGTCAAACCGGATCAGGTCGGCATCCTGACACCCCGGCCTCACTGCAGATGTCTGGCGAAGAACCGATTGGCTTCCTCCCCCGCGAACTGGGGAACGCCGGTGTGCCCGCCCATATTGGCGTGCAGCGTCTTCTCCTCGGAGCCGAAGGCGTCGAACAGTTCCAGCGCCATCTGCCGATCATTGCCCTCGTCATCCCACTGCAACAGCACATGCAGCGGAATGGTCACCTTCCGCGCCTCCTCCACAATGGCGCGCGGCACAAAACTCCCAGCGAACAGAACCGCGGCCGAAATCCGCGGCTCAACCACCGCCAACCGAGTGCCCACCGATATCACCCCTCCCGAAAACCCAACCGGCCCCCCAATCTCCGGCAGCGCGAGAAGCTCATCCAACACGGCCCGCCATTCCGGAACCGCCTGATCGACCAGAGGCAGCACAAGCCGATCGACAATGTCATCGCTGACCGGCTCCCCGGCCCGCAGCGCCCGATGCAGATCGGCATAAGCCTGCTCAGCCCCAGCCAACCGCGGCCGCTCCCCACTCCCCGGCCCCTCGATAGTGGCCGCAGCAAACCCTTCCCCTACAGCGTGCCGGGCCCGTCCCAGCAGCCGAGGGTACATCTTCTCCAGCCCGCCGGGGTGGCCCATCAAAATCAATGGTGTTGGCGCAGAAGCGGATTCGGCCGTCCACAGTGTCCCGGGAATCTCCCCGAGCGTGAACCCACGCTCGAGAACGCCATCATCAAGCCGTCGTTCAGAAACAAATCGCATGGTCATGCCCTTCAGAAGTGCTCGTAACCGGCACTCCCGGACGACCTACCGCCCAACCGTGACCCCGAAGGGGAGCACCCACGTCAATACAACGTTCACGGGTACCACCTCCTCGTCCTCCAGCACGGCCTCCAGATGTTCTAACAGCCCCCGCTTGGACCGTCAACGGCTTTTGCAAACGGCTCCGCGCCATACCCATCATGTACCGTCGTGCCCTCTACTCGGCGGCACAGCGCTAGCCCCGTTGCCCTATCATGAGTGAGATCGCCAGTTCCCAATGATGGCCCCCGATGCGCCGTGAAGCATCGCCTCTCATGAATCTGCTTCTCCCCCAAGGGAAGGTCCTTCCCTCCCGCCGATGACCGCCGCGCGGCTGCGCACTCGCACCGAACTGCGCCGCGACCGCCGCCCCCGCGCCCACAGCTGCTGGAACCACCTCATCGCCGCCCCCCTCTGGCCCAAACACGGCGTCAACCTCGGCACCCTGCTCCGCACCTGCGACGCCACCGGCGCCTGCCTGGCGGTCCCCCGTTTACCTTGGGTCCCAGAAGCTTTGGACAAAGGCAACACCCTCCGCCACCGCTCCTGTGTGCACTGGATCCAAGGCCGCCCCGCCCACTGGCTGGATCGCCAAAAACAGGGCGGCTCCGCCCTCATCGGCGTAGAACTAACCGACGAATCCATCCGCCTGGCAGACCTCCCCACCGCCCGCCGCCGCACCATCATGGTCCTCGGCAACGAGTCCACCGGTATCCCACCCGAAGGCCTGGACCGCCTCGACCTCACAGTAGAAATCCCCATGCTGGGCACCGGCAACAGCCTCAACGTCGCAGTAGCAGGCTCCCTGGTCCTCTACAAACTAGCCGGATTGTGCTGACCCAGAACCACCTCACCTGGACCAGCGATCACCGGGAACTGGTGGCGGCATTCCCCGAGAAGCCCCCACCACCAGTTCCCGGTCGTCGCCGTTTCACACCGCCGACGAGGGCTCACGACGCCCGCGCGCTAATTGCGCTACGGATCAGCGCCCGCGCCGCATCACCCGTCACCGATTGGCGAGCCAGGGTGTCGAAGGCTCTTCCGTAGATCGCCAATTCTCGTGGTTGTGTGATGGTCAGCTCGGCTATCGCGCCCTCGACTTTCACCAGGCGATTGTCGAACATGACGAAATTCTCGACAGCGGCGCGAGCCTCCGCCGTCAATGGGACGACGCCGAGCGTGATCCGTGGCATTCCGAGGATGGTGTACAGCCGATCGAGTTGTCCCACCATGACATCCCGATCTCCCACAGTCGTATAGAGCGCCTGCTCGGCTATCAGGAAGTGGAACCGATGGTCGCTGCGGTACAGGACCCGTTGCCGCTCCAGACGTTTGGATACTCCTGCATCCACGTCATCGGGAATGCGGTAGAACTCGACGCCGTATCGGAGAATCGCCTCCGCGTACTCAGCGGTCTGCAAGAGCCCCGGAACGACCTGTGGCTGCCAATTCCGAATCTGCTTCGCATCGGCCTCCAGCCGTACCGACTGATGCTGTCGGTGCCGGGTCCCCGTGGCGAGTATCCGCCGCCACTCGAGGTAGGCCGAGTCCAAGTGGCGCAGCGTGGCAATCAGATCGGGCAACTGGTCCGCGGTGCCGGTGTGCAGGCAGTAGGCCCGGAGATCGGTGTCCGAGGGCTTGATCTTGCCGTACTCGATCTTGGAGACCTTGGATTCATGCCAGCCTTCGCGACGGGCGAGCTCCCGGCCGGTAAGTCCGGCCGTACGCCGGATCTCCCGGAGCCGTTCGCCGAGAGCTTCCCGTTGCTGCTGAACCGAATCGGTCACTGCGGATCGGTCACCGAAGTGTCGTAGTACCGGCCGAAGGGTGTTGCCATCGACCAGAGCCGTTCCTTCGATCGATGGCAGTAGGCGACGATGTCCGGGTCCGTAGTAACCGCGGCACCGGCGGGTCTGCCCTCCTCGTCCACCAGGTTGAACGCTACCTTCACATCATCGAGCAGCCAGAAGTCATCGGCGGGTGCCTGATCGGGACCGACGAGATGCCGAGGGAGATAACGGATGTCCTCACCGGCCGCGATGTTGTCCGGGGTCTCGGTCAGTAACCATCGCTGATAGTCACTGTGCGGGACCGTAACAACGCGCACCCGGCTGACCGTAACTCCCCGGCTCCGGCAGGCTCCGATCAGCGAACTCCAAGCCTCCCAACCCTCATCGGGTCGACGTGGTTCGCCCGCAAGGAATCGACGAAACGGTTCCGATTCGCTCGGAACGGCGTACGTGTCCCGCACTTCGAGGTGGAACACCGACTTCCGGGCTTCGCCGAACAGGTCCGGCCAGGGATTATTCTGTCTCAGCTCCACCGTAGAACGCCCTCCGATTCTTCGGCACCTCGATAGCGGTTTCGTAGCTCTCCATCGTGAGCTGATCCAGTGTGTCCCGCTCGGTGATCGGCCGCCCGGAAAGGGTGAATGTGCCCCTGCCGGTATCGGCCATCGGTGAGCCGATGAACGTGTCGGGCTCGGTGTAACCGAGTAGTACATACGGGATTTCGACCGTTTCGGGATTCTCCGTCCGCCATCCCTGTATCAGGTAGGTATCCCGGCTCGTGGCGAACAAGCTCGGGCAGTCACCAACCTTCGATCCATTCTTTCCGAGAAACCGCAAGCTCATGGCGTCGACGTCTTCCCAACTCTTAGCGTCAAGGTCAGTCACGCGGGACCGATGTAGTCGAGCCATTCCCGACCTGACTCATCGACACAGACGCAGGGGGCGAGATGGCCTGGTGGACAAGGCTCTTCGAGTTCTCCGGCGGCATTTTGGAGACCAACGCCTACGGGGACGAGTCCGACGCCACTCCAGGGGTGTACCTGGACAGATACCGAAATCGCTGCTCCAGCAAATCGACGTGATCACACTGCCCCCGGCGCAGACCCACACACAGCGTTCACACCGGTAGGTGGTTGAGGGAGGTGGGGACTGGGATTTCGAAGTGCCAGGGGCCGGGGAGGGTGGGGCGGGTGGCGGCTTGGGCGTGTAGGTGGAGGTAGGCGGCGCGGGGGAGGTTGGTGGCGCCCAGGGAGGTTAGGTGGGGGGAGGGGACTTGGCAGTCGATGAGGGGGAAGTCCCAGGCGGATAGTTGGGCGCAGAGCCAGTAGAGGGCGATTTTGGAGGTGTCTCGGGTACGGGAGAACATGGACTCGCCTGCGAAGGAGCGGCCGGTGGCGACACCGTAGAGGCCGCCTACGAGGGTGCCGTTGCGCCATACTTCGACGGAGTGGGCGTGGCCGAGGTGGTGCAGTTGCTGGTAGGCCGCTTGCATGTCGGAGCCGATCCAGGTTCCGGCGTCGCTGTTACGCGGAGCGGCGCAGTTGGTCATGACGTCGGCGAAGGCGCGGTCCATGGTTACCGCGTAGTCGGCTTTGGTGACAGATCGGTTGTGGGACTTGGTTACCCGTAGGTCCGTGGGAATCAGGATGCTGCGCGGGTCGGGGCAGTACCACTGGATCGTTTCGCCGGGGTTGTACCGGGGGAAGATGCCTGCGGAGTAGGCGCTCAAGAGCCGCTGTGGGGACAGGTCTCCGCCGAAGGCGACCAGTCCGGACGGGTCCGCCAGCTCGACAGAGGGGAAAGGCTGGTCTGGATCGGCCAGATACATTCGCATCAGGTCGGCGGCGTCGGTCACCGGACAGACATTACCGATCTGAGCGAACGGCTTTGGGCTGTCAGGTCAGGAGGCGTTGTTCCTTGGCGACCGATACGGCGGCGGCACGGGTTTCGACGCCCAGTTTGTCGTAGATGCGGCCCAGGTGGGTTTTGACGGTGGCTTCGCTGATATGGAGGGTGCGGGCGATTTCCCGGTTGGCCAGGCCGTTGGCGAGCTGGGCGAGAATGTCCAGTTCTCGGGGGTGAGGGTGGGTTGGGGGTTGCGGATGTGGGTGAGCATGCGGTTGGCGACGGGGGCCGAGAGGGCGGTTCGGCCTTGGGCGGCGGAGTGGACGGCGGTGAAGAGTTCTTCGGGGCGTTCGGCTTTGAGGAGGTAGCCGGTGGCGCCTGCGGCAATGGCGCGGGTGATGTCGGCGTCGGTGTCGTAGGTGGTGAGGACCAGGACGCGGGGGACGACGCCGGTGCGGGAGGTGATGCGGCGGGTAGCTTCGATGCCGTCCATATCGCCGCCCAGTTGCAGGTCCATGAGGATGACGTCGGGCCGTAGGCGATCGGCCAGGGCGACCGCCTCGGGGCCGCTGCCCGCTTCGCCGATGACCTCGATGTCGGGCGCGCTGGCGAGCAGGGCGCGCAGCCCGGCGCGAACCACCGCGTGGTCATCACAGATCACCAGGCGGACAGGGGGTTTCGGGGTGGTCACGGCGCCTCCAGCGGGATTGCGGCGGACACCACGGTGCCGTCACCGGGGGCCGATTCGATGGTCAGCGCGCCGCCGAGCTGGCTCAGTCGCGCGCGCATGGCGGGCAAGCCGTGACCGCGGTGGGGCGCACTGTCACCGGGCGCGGCCGGGTCGAAACCTCGTCCGTCGTCGGAGATGTCGAGCACCACCTGATCATCCAGGTAGCTGAGGGTCAGGACGACGGTGGTGGCGTGCGCGTGCTCACGGGTATTCGCCAACGCGCCCTGCGCGATTCGCAGGAGGGTCGCCTCGACGCGCCCCGGCAGGGTCACCGGATCGCCCTCGACGTGCACTCGCATGTCGATACCGCCCTCCCGGGCCGCCAGCGCACGCAGAGCGGCGGCCAGCGATCCGCCCGCAGCCAGTTCCGCGTGCGCCAGATCGTGCACGAAACGCCGTGCCTCCGTGAGGTTCTGCTCCGCCACACCGGCGGCGGCGCGGACATGTTCGCGGGCTTGCGACGGGTCGGGCTCCCAGATGCGATCGGCCGCCTGCAACAACATCCGCTGGCTGGACAGGCCCTGGGCCAGGGTGTCGTGGATTTCCATGGCGAGGCGCTGACGTTCGGCGAGGGTGCCTTCGCGGCGCTCGGTCTCGGCCAGTTCCCGGCGGGTGGCGCGCAGATCGTCGATGAGCGCCGCCTGCCGCCGGGTCTGCCGTTGCAGGCCGACGAACAGGGCGGTGCTGATGGCGGCCACAGCGGGCGGGGCGAGCAGCAGATTCGGGTCGGCCCAGCCCGCCAGCCGCAGCTGGGTGACCACCACCAGTGCGGTGAGCACGACCACGAGGCCCAAGGCGATGTGCAGGGGCAGGATGCGTAATCCCGTGTACAGCAGCGGGACCGCGCACCAGGCGAAGCTCGGGGCGTAGAGCACCAGCACCACCCAGACGAGCACCAGGAGCGCGAACCACAGCGGTCGCCGGGATTCGCGCAATTCGCTGATCACATACAGTCCGGCGAGGAGCGCGGACAGTGCGATCACCCATGGCGCGCGCGGACTTTCGTGATGGGCGATGAGGAAGCGCAGGACCGAGGCGGCCAGCAACACGTAGAACGCGCAGTGCACGATGGTGCCGAGCAGACGCGAATCGTCGCGCCCGGATGCGGTCGCCGTCATTCGCTCACCTCCTCGGGATCCGTTGAACTGGTCAAACATCCCCATTCTGCCGTGCGGGTCGAGCATCGGGATCAACCGATCGGATGACACCGCCGTCAACCGGACCGCGCCGCAGCCCCACCCGGTACGCCGATGGCAAACTCGCGGCTCGCCACCAGGCTGGAAGCATGAGCAGCACAGAGCAGAAGATGCCCACCCGGACCAAGGCCGTCATCGGCGGCGCGGTCGCGGCCGTGATCGCGGCGGGCGCCATCGGCGTCGTCTCCGTGAACGCCGAGAATCCGGACCCGGCCGCCCAGGCCCCGGTGGTGGTGGACGCGGCCGACGCCAATCTCCTCCAGTCCACCCATCTCACGATCGCGGCCGCCACCAAGGCCGCGCAGGCCGCGCTCGACGCCGCGGTCAAGGACAACCAGCGCGTCACCGTCGCCGTGGTCGACCGCAATGGCAATACCCTCGTGGTCCTGCGTGGCGACGGCGCGGGCCCGCAGTCCTACGACTCCGCTCAGCGCAAGGCCTTCACCGCCGTCTCCTGGAACGCACCCACCTCGCAGCTGGCCCAGCGCCTGAACTCCGCGCCCCACCTCGCCGACATTCCGGGCACGCTCTTCCTCGCCGATGGCGCTCCGGTCGATGCCAAGGGCGGCGCACCCATCGCGGACATCGGCGTCGCGGGCGCGCCCAGCGGTGATCTGGACGAGAAGTTCTCCCAGGCCGGGGTGGCCGCGCTGCAGAAGTAGCGGCTCAGCGGACGGGGTGGCGCAGGATGGTGCGCATGGTCTCGGGCTTGGACTTGGTCGGATCCGAGAGATAGATCTCGTGGTGCCGCCCGTTCATCGTGAGATTCCGGGCCGCCATGAACGCGTCCATCCTCGCCAGGGTCTCGGGTTCGTCGGCGTACGGCCCGAGGTACATGACCTGAATCGCCGCGCCCTCCGTGAGGGATTCGAAGACCACATCGCCGACCATGTCGGCGCTGACCACCTCGGGCATGCGAATCATCATCTTCCAGTGCCATTGATCGCGCGGAACGGTCAGCGGCGGCGCATCGGATTCCACCCACCACAGACCCTCCAGCTTGGGCACCACGAAGTCGTCGCCCGCGGCCTTGGCCAGCTTCTTGGCGCCGTAGGCCGCGCGGTAGAGCGAGGAGACCGCCTCGCTGTAGGCATCGCCGAGGGGTGCGCCGAAGCCGGTCGCGGTCACGTAGTTGTAGCTGTCATAGGTGCGCAGCACCGGCTCGCGGGGTGCGTCGTAGTAGTGCTTGTCGGTCTTCGCCAGATCGATCTTGGTCATAGGGTCTCGTCCTTCCGCTGTCGCATGGAACGAGATCGAGCCTGCACTCTCCTGTCAGGGGAAGGTCAACACCACGCCGGACCGGTAGCGCTCGCGGGCGGCGGAGCGCATGAGCTTGCCGCTGCTGGTCTTCGGGAGTTGATCGGGCATGGCCAGGACCAGGTCGCCGATGGCGAGGTCGTGTTCGCGCAGGACGGCGGCTCGGATGGCGGCGGTGATGTCCACGGGGTCGGCCGATTCGAGATGGTCGCGGTGGATTTCCTGGATGACGACCAGCTTCTCGGTCTCGGCGACCGGTATTCCGGGATCGACGCTCGCCATGGTGAAGGCGGCGCAGCCGCCGGTGCGCAGGCGGGGTGGGCCGTCTGGACGGTGTGCTCGATATCGTGCGGGTAGTGGTTGCGGCCGCGGATGATGATCAGATCCTTCAGGCGGCCGACCACGTAGAGTTCACCGTCGACGCGAATGCCGAGATCGCCGGTGCGCAGGTAGCGGTAGCCGGGCCGGTCGGGGCAGCGGGCCTGAAAGGTCTGCGCGGTGACTTCGGGAGTCTCCCAATAGCCTTGTGCGACTTGATCTCCCGACACCCATACCTCACCGACCCGATCCGGGGCGCACAACCTGCCGGTTTCCGGATCCACGATGCAGACGTCCTCGTTGGGGAGGGTGCGGCCCGAACTCACGAGCACACGGCTGGGCAGGTTCTCCGCGTGCGGATCCGTCGCGGGAACGACCCGGCCGTGCCGCAGGGCTTCGATATCGGCTTCGAGGGTCCGCGCACCGGCCCCGGGCACGCTCCCGGTGACGAGCAGCGTGGCCTCGGCCAGGCCGTAACAGGGATACAGCGACTTCTCGCTGAAACCGTGCGGTGCAAAGGTTTCCGCGAATCGGCCCAGCGTATCGGCACGCAGCGGCTCGGCGCCGTTGTAGGCGACGCGCCAGCTGCTCAGGTCGAGATCCGGCACACCGGCCAGTGCCGCGTGGGTGACACAGGCATCGAAGGCGAAATTGGGGCCGCCGCTGGTGTGGGCGCGGTAGCGGGAGATGGCTGCCAGCCACAGCAGCGGTTTGCGGATGAACGTCGAGGGCGCCATCAGGACGCAGGTGGCCCCGATATACAAGGGTTGCAGCACATTTCCGATCAGGCCCTGATCGTGGAAGAGCGGGGTCCAGCCGACGAAGGTGGAATTCTCGTCGTGTCCGAACGCCTGGCGGATCATCTCTTGATTGGCGGCGAGGTTCCCGTGCGAGACCATCACGCCCTTGGGGTTCGAGGTGGAACCGGATGTGTATTGCAGGAAGGCAAGGGAATCCGCATCGAGCGGCGTGGCATCGAAGCCGCCGTCGGCCGCTGGCAGGCCGTCGACGGCAAGCCAGTTCGGCGTCTCACAAAGGGGATCCAGTGCGGGCCGCAAGGTTTCGACCAGGCGGGAAACCGTCAGTACGGCCGTCGGCCGACAGTCGCGCACAATGGACCGCGTCGCCTCCTGCATCCGATCACGGCGCGGCGGCTGCACCGGAACCGCGAGCACCCGCGCGTACAGGCAGCCGAAATAGGCGACGATGAAGTCCAGCCCCTGCGGAAAGACCAGCAGCGCACGGTCACCGGGCACGCACGCCGACCGCAACAGCCCCGCGACGGTTCGCGCCCGCCGGTACAGCTCGCGATAGGTGAGGACATCCGCCTCCGCACCGCTCTCGTCGAGAAGGATGTAGGCCGTGCGGTCGGGCTCCGCGGCCGCCCGCTCCCGCAGCACATCCGGCAGTAGTGCGGGCCGCAGCAGCGCCTCCCAGCCGGGTGCGACGGTGCGGGTCGTCGGTGTGTTCGTCATCGGAACCTTCGGATCGCAAGGGGCAGGCGGCTCGGGCCACGGAGTATGAAACTGTGGTCCTGCCAGTCGATTTCGGTGGCAGTCGGTTCCACATCCGCGGCAATCAGGAGTTCGAGGGCGATCTCGGCCTGTAGGACGGCGAGCGATCCGCCGAGGCAGCCGTGCATACCGTGGCCGAAGGCGAGGTGGCCGCCGCCGGACCGGCCGAGATCGAAGACGTCGGGCCGCTCGAAGACCTCCGGATCGCGATTGGCCGCGCCCAGGCAGAGCAGCACCTGATCACCCGCGTGAATCCACTCGCCGCCGATCTCGACATCCCGGGTGGCAAGGCGTTTGGTGAGCTGGAGCGGGCAGTCGTAGCGCAGTGTTTCGGCGACTGCGGCCGGGATCAGATCGGGATTCGCGCGCAGCGCGGCCGCCTGGCCGGAATGCCGCAGCAGTGCGAGGACGGCATTGCCGATCAGCGATTTCGTTGTCTCGGTCCCGGCGACGAAGCACATGATGCTCAGCGCGGTCACCTCGTCGTCGGTCAAGGTGTCACCGCCCTGGGTGCGGGCGGTCACCAAACGGCTGATCAGATCCTCGGCGGGCGCGGAGCGGCGTTCGGCGATCACGGGGCGCAGGGTCTCGGTGAACCCGTCGATCGCGGCATTGACGTACGCCAGATCGGTGAACTTCAACAGCCCGGGTTCGAGCAGGAACCGAATGTCGTGCGTCCACGGCCCGACCTCGGCGTGGGCCGCGCGTGGCAGGGCCATCCATTCGCACAGGATCGCGATGGGCAGCGGTCCGGCGAAATCCGCTATGAGATCGAGGGATTCACCGCTCCGGCCGAGCAGTTCCGCCGCGATCCGGGTGACGGCGGGCCGCAGCCCGGTGACGGCGCGCGTGGTAAATACGCCATTGACCAGCGCCCGCAGGCGCGCGTGCTCGGGATTGTCGGTGAAGACCAGTGAGGTGCGGCCGAGCCGCTCGATCCGGCCGACCTCCCGCTGGCCGAATCGTTCGGTCTGAGCGCTGATCTGCTGCGGAATCAAGGCCGCGCTGAAGGTGCGGTCGTGCAGCACCACACGCACATCGGCGTGCCGGGTGAGCACCCACATGCCCACCGTCTTGTGCACCGGCCGCGCCTCGCGCAACTGCCGGTAGTGCGGATACGGATCCTGCCGGAATCCGGAACTGAAGGGGTTGAAGGTGATTCGGTTCGGATCCCGCGTCGCCCGCACCCTCACACCGCCCGCCGGAAGTGCCCGCGCCGATACGGGTGCAGGACGAGGCGTACCAGCCCGATCTTGCCCATCCGGAAACCGAGCGCCGACATGGTCAGATAGCGCAGGTACCGCTCCACCACCGCACCGCTCACGAGTCCGGTTGCCGCCGCACGCCGCTCCCGTAGTCGGCGCGCCCATTGCTCGCAGGTCCAGGCGTAGTCGAGCCGACCGTTCACGAGGGTGCGTACTTCGAAGATTCCCTCGGCGGCCGCAATGATCTCCGCGAGGGTCGGCAGGTCGGCCTCCGGGAAGACTTCCCGCTGAATGAACGAATTCGCGTGCCGCGGATCCGTATTCGCGTAGACGATGGTTTGCAGCGAGAGCGCGCCGTCCTCGGTGAGCCAGCCGCGGCAGCGTTCGAAGAACTCCGAGTACAGCCGGACCTTCTCGGCGGCCGTATCGCCGGGGCGGGCGAAATGCTCGAACGCACCGATGGAGATGATGCCGTCGAACCGCGTGTCCGGCTCGTAGTGCAGCCAGTTCTCGGTGCGCACATCGACGCCGGGATAGCCGCGGGCCGTGATGAATTCGGCCTGTGACGGGCTCAGCGTCAGACCGACCGACCGCGCCACGCCGTACTCCCCCGCCAGCCGCCGCAGCGTCGAACCCCACCCGCAGCCGATGTCCAGCACGGCCCGCGCATGCTCGGCCCGCACCGCATCGCAGTGGAATCGCAGCTTGTGCGCCTGTGCGAGTTCCAGTGTGTCGTCCGGATTCTCGCGCAGCGCACAGGAGTAGGTCATCGAGTCGTCCAGCCACAACCGATAGAACTCGCTGTCGACGTCGTAGTGATGCCGGATGGCGGCCGCCGCCGCGACCGTCCGGTCATCGGCCGGTGCGGTCATGGCCGTGCCGCGGTCCCGCTGTGGGCCTGAACGTATGCCGCGACGGCGGTGAGGGTCGGATGCTTGTAGAGCTCTTCCGGCGAGAGGTCGACGCCGTAGCGCTCCTCGACCTCCATGAGCAGCGCGACCGCCACCGCCGAATCGATGCCCAGCCGGTCGAAATCGGCGGCGGGATCGATATCCCGCGCCGGGAGCTCGAGCAGATCGGCCAGGTATTCCTGGCACCACAGGACAATGGCTTCTTGACTGGTATCCACGGGATTCCTCACTGTGTGCCGGACATGGTGCGTTATCGAATGCGCTTGGCTTCCATCCGGGCGGCGGACGGCATCTTCAGATCCCGGGCGAGCCCGAATACGGCGAGCGTCTTGATGAGCCAGTAGCCGGGATCGAGCCGGTACCACTGCAATCCGAAGGATGGTGATTCCGGGAAGGCGTGGTGATTGTTGTGCCAGGCCTCGCCGAAGGTCAGCAGCGCGAAAACGCCGCCATTGTGGCTGTTCTCGCGGGATTCGTAGGGCCGGGTTCCGAACATGTGCAGGAACGAATTGATCGCCCAGACAATGTGCTCGAGCACGAAGATCCGCACGAACCCGCCCCACAGCAGACCGCTCACCGCACCGGTCCAGCTCAGCGTCACCAGCCCGCCTATGATCGCGGGCACGAGCAGGCCGAGTCCTACCCACCAGTGGTACAGCCGCGAGATTCGCACCAGGCCGCGGTCTTTCAGCAGGTCGGGCGCGTAGTGCACGACATTCGGGTATTCGTGCCGCCGCATCCACAGGAAATGGGAATGCGCGAGCCCGCGCACCGTCCCGCGCCATCCGGAGCCGGACAGGTTCGGCGAATGCGGATCGCCCTCCCGGTCACTGAATTCGTGATGCCGCCGATGCAGCGCGACCCAGGAGATCGCCGGGCCCTGGCAGGCCATCGAACCCCAGACCGCCAAAGCCCCGGTGACCCACGGCGTGGCCTTGAACGTCCGGTGGGTGAGCAGCCGGTGATAGCCGACCGTCACGCCGAGCCCGGTGACCACCCACATGACGAACAGCAGCGCGAATTCGAGCCATCCGAACGGCCGCACCGGCAGGAACGCGAATGCCGCGGCGGTTCCGAAGAAGGGCAGCACATCGAACAGGAGGAAATGGCGCTGCTGCAATCGGTGGATGTAGGGGTTGCTGATGGTCTTCGCGGTCATCTCACCCGAGCTCCTCACGATTCGAAATCGAGTGCACCGCAAGGCTATCGACGGCGCATGGGGCTCGGGCCAGGCGATTGCCTATCCCAATGGTTCGATTCGGTCGGTCAGTACCGCGGATTCGCGCAACCGGTGCAGGCGCAGCGAGAGCTGGATTTCCAGGGCGCGGTCGGGGTGCTGCCAGTCCGCGCCCAGCAGCGCGGTGATGCGCTCCAGCCGCTGTGTGACGGTATTGACGTGGATGTGCAGGCGTTTGGCGCTGGCGGTGAGGTTGCAGCCGGTGGCGAAATACGTGTCCAGCGTGTGGATCAGGGGTGTGCCCCGGCGTGACTCGTAGTCGAGGACCGGTCCCAGGGTGGTGTCGAGGAAGGCGCCGACATCGGCCCCGCGGCTGAGCAGCAGGCCCACGAAGCCCAGGCTGTCCGCACCCGGCCGTGGTTCCCTCCTTGCCCAGCGCGATGAGCGCCTGGACGCTGCGTCGGGCCTCCTGATACGCGGGAGCGACGCCGCCGGGGAGCTCTACGGGACCGGAGCCCGCGATGGTGGCGGAAATACCCAGGGCGGTGGTCAATTCGCGAGATACCTGCTGCGCGGCGGCGGTGGCATCGGCGCCGGGCAGCAGGACGACGGTGTGCTCGCCACGAGTGGCCGCCAGGCCGTGGCGGGACAGCGCGTGGTCGGTGGTCCAGGCCGCGGGTCGGCGGTGCGGGCCGTGGTCCACGACCACCAGGACGTGCGGCTGGGCGAGGTCGATGCCGAGCAGGACGGCGCGGCTGTGCAAGGCTTCGCGATCGGGGACGCGGCTGCTGAGCAGATCGTCGAGCAGTTCGCCGCGGACCCGGCCCTCGGCCTCGGCAATGCTGCGGCGGAACAGCAGCAGCAGCGCGGTGACCAATGTGGCGCGCTCCAGAATGCGCTGATCCGAGCCGGACAGCTCCTCGGTCTGCTGCAGCACCATGGTGCACAGCGGTTCACTGCCCGCGCCCGCGGGTGCGGCCCATAGATCCCGTAGGCGCGTGGTGCGGCCGAGTTTTCCTGCCTTGCCGATGATTTCGGCGAGCAGACGATCATCGTCGAGTTGCTCGCGCGCACCGGAACCGGGCGGGTCGATGGCGGCCAGGCGGCGGCCCTCGGCGTCGAGCACCACCAGCGGGCTGCCGAGAATATCCGCGGCCACCCCCGCGACCTCGTTCACCCCGCCCCCGCGCACCACCAGATTGGTCAAGCGATCGTGGGCCTGGGCGGCGCGCTCCACCGTCATGTAGTGCGCGCGCATGGCCGCATTGGCCGTACTGAGTTCGGTGAGCGCGGAACGGGTTTCGGTGAGCAGGCGCGCGGAGTCCAGCGCGATGGTGGCATGAGCCGCCAGGCTGCCGAGCAGGGCGATCTCCTCCGGCGCATAGGGCCGCACGCTGCGATGCGAGGCGAAGAGCACGCCGATCACCTGATCGCCCAGCCGCATGGGCACACCCAGAATCGCGACCAGCCCTTCGTCTTTCACCGCGGAATCGATCTCCGGCGTGTGCTGGAACCGATCGTCGGCGAAATAGTCCGCGCTGCAATAGGACATCCCCGTCTGCGCCACCAGCCCACCCAGCCCCGCCCCCAATTGCAGCCGGGTCATCCAGAACTGCTGTGAGGCCGAACCATCGGTGACCCGCATATAGGTGTCGCCCCGATCCCGATCGGGCAGCGTCATATACGCGACATCCGCATGCAGCAGCCGCCGCGCCCGATGCACGATGGCCTGCAGCACCGCATCCACATCCCGCAGCCCCGCAAGGTCACTGGCGGTATCGAACAGCGCCGCCAACTCGGCCTCCCGCCGTGCACGCCGTTCCAACAGCGCACGCACCCGCAGGGCGGACAGTTTGGCGGATTCCAATTCGGCCAGGCACGCGGGCGAGACACCGGCGGCACGGGCCTCCAGCACCGGCGCCTCGAATTCCACGGCCGATGCCTCGCGTTCGAGCAATTCGAAGAATATCTCCCAGCTCGCCGCCGTATCCGGACGCGCCACACTGCCTCCCGCAATCACCCGATACAGCCGAACCCTAGGCCGCTCAACGCCATTCGGCGATGTGGCCATGCCACATATTCACCACCTCGAATATCCATCGACTCCACATACTGCGTGCCGCCTTCCTGCCGTAAGAGCGGATCCACCCAATGGTGACGCCCAACACATCCGCCGCACGCAATATGGCGCACCGCCACCTGGCTCCAGCTGCGCGCGGTGAACAGAATTTCCGGCATTTCCGCTCGAGGAGGAGTCCGATGCCCCCGCTTCGCCGCCTGACCACCCTGACCGCCGTCCTCACGGGAACCGCGGTGATCGCCGGATACGCCACGCTGCCCGCACCCGCCCAGGTGCGACTCGCGCAGTGCCGGGCGCCGCTGGTGCTGGGCGCGCAGACGCAGGTCTCCGCCTGCCTCGCCGATCTCACCACCGCCGGAACCGTCGCCTCCGGACACACCGTGCCCGCAGATTGGGCGGGCCTGCATCCGAGCGGAACCGAGAATCCGTCCGGGGTGCCGGGTACGCAGATCGACGGATACTTCCCCGATACCTCCACCACCAATGCCCATCACGGCTGGAATCACGACAGCCAGTTCGTGATTCGGCTGCCCGACGACTGGAACGGCGGGCTGGTCGTGGCGGGCACGCCCGGCAACCGGCGGCAGTACGCCAACGACTTCATCATCTCCGACTGGGTGCTCGCCCACGGCTACGCCTACGCCGCCACCGACAAGGGCAATACCGGGACCGAGTTCCATCGTGACGGCCTCGCACCCGGTGATGCGGTGGCGGAGTGGAACACCCGGGTCACCCAGCTGACCATTGCCGCGCAGACCGCCGTGACCCAGCGCTACGGGCGGCCCGCGGGCCGCACTCTCATGGCCGGGATCTCCAATGCGGGCTACCTGGTCCGCTGGCAGCTGGAGAACGCGCCGTGGCTCTACGACGGCGGCGTCGACTGGGAGGGCAGTCTCTGGCAGGCCGACGGGGCGAACCTGCTGAGCTTCCTGCCGTCCGCACTGCGCGGCTTCGCCGACCTCGACCGCTCTCCGAGTGCGCGAAACACGCTGCTGGAAGCGGGTTTCGATACCGCATCGGAACCACTGTGGGACTACCACAACACGGCCTACTGGGAACTTACGCAGCGGATGTACCGGCAGGAATTCGATCCGGCCTACACCGGATCCGATGCCGATTACGACTACGCCGCACGCCCCGCCGCCGTCCACGACGCCATGCGGCGGGTCTCGCTCACCGGCCGGGTCGAGCGCCCGCTCATCACCCTGCACGGCACCCTCGACACACTGCTGCCCATCGGCCGCGACTCCGATGTGTACGCCGCGCTGATCCGGGACGGCGGTCGCGAGGCCGCGCACCGCTAATACCGCATCGAGGGCGGAAACCACGTCGATGGCCTGTACGACCAGCATCCGAACCTGCTGCGCCCCATGCTGCCGTGTTTCCGCAGCGCCTTCGAAGCGCTCGAATCCTGGACCGTGACCGGTCAATTGCCTCCGCCGAGCGCGACGCTGCCGCGTCCGACCGGCGGTGACCTCGCCAGTACCTGTGCACTGCACGGCTGAGCGAGGCTCTCTCCCCGATGATGAGGAACCCTTATGAGATTCAGAGAAGTACTGGCTGCGGTGGCTGTCGCCACAGGATTATCGGTGACGGCCACGCCCGGGGTGTTCGCCGCCGTCCCAGCGCCCACCCCGGGTGAGCTACGCGGCCACGACATCGACTCCGTCTACGTCTCGGGCATATCGTCCGGCGGTTACATGGCCAATCAGCTTCATGTCGCTTATTCCGGTACCTTTTCCGGCGCAGGCATTTTCAGCGCGGGTCCGTACCGCTGCGCCGGTGATTTCGACTACGCCGTCCGCGCCCAGACCGGCTGTATGCAGAACGGTGCGCGCAAGACCCCCGCCGAGCTGGCCGCCGAAACCCGCACTCTCGCGACCTCGGGCAAGGTCGATGCCCCGGCGAACCTGTCCGGCGATCCGGTGTACCTCTACCACGGCACGAGTGATCAGACCGTGCTCGAACCGGTGAACAATGATCTCGCGACCTACTATTCGGAGTTCGGCGCGAACGTCACCTACGACAAGAGCGGTCCCGCGGGGCATGCCTGGGTCAGCCCGATCGGCCCGGTCGCGTGCGCCAGTACCGCCAGCCCGTTCGTCAACGACTGCGACAGCGATCCGGTCGGCGACATGCTCGGCAAACTCACCGGCGGCGTCGCTGCTCCGGCCGCCACTCTGGGCGGAAAGCTGGTCCAGTTCGACCAGAACGCCTACGCACCCGGCGGCAATGCCAATGCGATCAGCATGGACGCCAAGGCATTCGCGTACGTCCCGCAATCCTGCACCGACGGCGCCACCTGCACGCTCATGGTCGCCCTGCACGGGTGCAAACAGGGTTTCAGCTATCAGGGTTTCGGCGACGCCTTCATGAAGTACGCCTATCTGAACGAATACGCCGACACCAACGCCATGATCGTCCTCTACCCGCAGGCGATCCCGCTCAGCACCGCGAGCACCACCAACCCCAACGGCTGCTGGAACTGGTGGGGCTACGGCGGTGACGCCGCCTACGCCTGGCACGGCGGCAAGCAAATGGAATCGATCATGTCGATGGTCGCCGAACTCACCAGCGGCACAACGCCGCCCACCACGATCACCCCACCGACCACCACACCCCCACCCACGACCACCACCCCGCCGACCACCACGGATCCGGCACCGGCCTGCGTCACCGCCAGCAACTACGCGCACACCACAGCGGGCCGCGCCTACGCCGCGGGCGGCTACACCTACGCCAATGGTTCGAAGCAGAACCTGGGTCTCTGGAACACCTTCACCCAGAGCACGATCAAAGAAACCTCCCCCGGCTACTGGGAGAAATGCTGATCGACGACGACCGCACCAGGGGGCTGCCCCGGGCAGTCCCCCTAGCACTCGGGTATCAGGCCGGGATCGCGCTCCAGCGGGAGGCGCTCGTGCATCGCCGATTCCTAACGTCGTTCGCATGTCGAAGATCGAATCCGCCGCCCGCCGCCTCACCGTTTCCCTCACCGCCGCCGCCCTGGCGGTAGGCGCCACCCTGCTGGTCGCCGCCTCCGCTCAGGCCGCCCCCGCCGCCGAGCCGGACACCGTGAACTATGACTACTGCGTTGGCGCCCAGCTCATCCCGGGCACCGGTCCGAACGCGACCGACCGCACCTAGGGCTGGTGCCAGCCGGAGCCGGTGCTGTGGCCGCAGCAGCGAACTCAGTGCCCGTTCAATTCGCGATGCCAGAGCAGCTCGCTCATCCGCTCCACGGCCGTGGTCAGATGCCGCCGATAGGTGCTGAACGGCAGGCCCAGCAGCTCGGCGGCGACCTCCTGGGTGGGAGCGCCTTTGAGATAGGCGATGCTGACCGCCCGGTGCAGCTTCTCCCCGCCGCGTTCGCCCAGCAGGGATATCGCCGCCTCGGTCAGCACCTCGGACAGCCCCGCGACGCTTTCCAGCACGACCCGGCTGCGATTGAGCGGGTTGCCCGCCATCGCCGCCGGTTGCCGTAGCGCGCGCAGCGCCTCGCGGACGGCCGCGTCGAATTCCGGGCGGGACAGTACGACCAGCTCCCGGTGGCCGCGGATCGGGCCGTCGGCCATGGAGGAACCCGCGAGCATGGCATCGGTTTTGGCCTGTAGCCACGGCCCCGGCGGCTCCGCGCGCCAATCGTGGGCGAACAGCGCATAGCGATGACCGCCGACCGCGGGCGGTGCGTCGATCGGGTGATAGTTGATATCCGCGAGATGGCTGTCCCAGTACCCGTTGTCGCGCATCACGATGTACAACCAGGCCAGTCGGTCACCGCGGATCATCTCCCCGGTCGCCCGCCATTGCGCCAGGGTGATGGCGGCCGCGGCCTGCTGATAGGTCCCGGAATCGATGGTGAACCGCTCCAGCGCCAGATAGTCCCCCGACCGCAGCGGCTCGGCGGCGCGCGCATGGTTCCAGGCCGCCGCGACGACCGGATCGATCTCCAGCCCTTCGGGTTCGGCGAGTTCGAGCCAGGCCGAGAAGGCCACGGGTTCGCCGGTCTGTGTGGACAGATAGACCCGGAACCCCTCGGGATGGCGGTCGAGCCAGAAGGCCGCGATGGCCGCGGATTCCTCGCCTTCGAACCGCCGGACCAGCTCCAGCACCCGTTCGCGGTGCGTTTCCCGGTACGGATGGTCCGCGACCAGCCCGACCTCCCGCCAGACATTGAACTCCGACATCTGCCGATCGCTACGGAAGAGGAAGATCAGCGCACCGGTCGCTTGCAGCAACTGCGATTCCGGGACCGCGCGCAACTGTGCCAGCAGCAGTTCCCGCATCCGATTGTGCATATCGGCGAAGCCTTCCGGATCCCGCCACTTCAAATCCGCTTCGAGCGCTTCCCGCACCACATCCTGCGGGAACAAACCCGCATCGGTGGATTCGATGAATGGCTGCACCCGCAGCCACCCGAACAGTTCCGCCGCCTGCTCGCCGAGCAGCGACCGCAGCAGCGATTCGGAGGTGACATAGGCGTGCGCGCAGATCTCCAGCGCCTTGCGATGCTCGGGACTGGGCGTGGCACCGATGAGCCTGCCCAGCAGGGTCGCGATAATGTCCTGGCTCGGCTTCCAATCCGGCTTCGCCGCATCGTCTTTCACGGTCACCGCGGCAGCGAGGGCAAGGGCGAACGGGTTACCGCCGGTGAATCCGAGCAGCGCCGGTCGCGCACCGGCGGGCACCCGGCGCGCATCCAGGAATTCCGCGGCCTCGGCGGGCGCGAGGTTGCGCAGGGCGGTGACCCGGAGCAGTTCGGCCCACCCGGGATCGGAGGTCCGCAGCGGATCCGGCGCCGCCCGTCCGGCGATCACCGCGACCGCGCCCACCGGCAATCCCGGCAGGAACTTCTCCCACAACCAGCCTTCCAGGCCCCGACATTTCTCGAAGGTGTCGACCAGCAGCACCGCGCCCGGTTCGCTCATCGCGACCCCGGCTGCGGCCGTGAACCCCTCGGGGGTGGGAGTCACGGTGCGCCCGTCGATTTCGACGACCGTCCGGCCCGCCCGCTGCGCCAAGCTCGCGAATCGCCGCAGTAGCGAGGACTTTCCAATGCCGCCCGGACCGTGCAGGAAGTGGACCGGATGCGCGCCGTCCCGCCCCGTCAGCGCGGTCTCGAACTCCGCCAGTTCGCCGCGGCGTCCGACGAAGGCCCGGTCCCGGCGCGCGGCCAGGCTCTGGGCAAGCATTTCCTGTCCGGCGACCATCGCGCTCATGCTACCGATGCCGACCGGCGCGGCGCCTCGGCGAGGAAGCCGCGCCGGGTACCGGCGGCGCCGTCGACGAGGATCCGCCGGTGCAGGTCGGCCAGCGCCGATCCGGGCTCGATGCCCAGCTCACGCACCAATTGCCGCCTGGTGCGCTGGTAGACGGTCAGGGCCTCGGCCCGCCGCCCGGCCGCGTGCAGGGCCGTCATCATGAGCGCGGCCAGCCGTTCGCAGTGCGGGTCCGCGCCCCGCAGGGATTCGATCTCCGCGAGCGCCCGGTCGTATTCCCCGGCCACCACCGCGACCTCGATCGAACTCTCCTGCAAGGCCCGGTGCAGCCGCCGCAGCCGCGCGCGCTCGATCGCGGCCCACGGTCCGGGCACGCCGATCAGCGGATCCCCGCGCCACAGGTCCAGGCCCGCGCGCACTTCCGCGGCCGCCACCGCCACCCCGCCGGAGCCGAGCGCGATATGCGCCGCGTCGCCATGCCGCTCGGCGATCCGGGCGTCGATGCCGATCGGCGCCGCCAGCCGGTAGCCGCCGTGCACCGAGCCCACGATATCGGTGCGGCCGGTATGGGCGGCGAACTGCCGCCGTATCGAATACACGAAGTTGCGAATCGTCCCGATGGCCGTGCCCGGACTGTCGTCCCAACCCCACAGCCCCTCGATCAGTTCGTCGAACGACAGCGCGCGGCCCTCACCCAGGGCGAGCATGCCCAGCAGGGCCTGCTGTTTCGGCGGCCGGATGGCCACCGTCGTCGCGCCGATTCGCACCTCGACCGGTCCGAGCACCGAAAGCTGCAACATCCACATTCCTCTCCAGCGCTTGTCCCGACGTCCCGAGTCCCAGGACCGGACCGATGGTTGCCGCACCGACTGCTCACTTCCCAGACCATTCGACTGCTCAGCACTGCTCGAAACCACCGCGCGGCGTCCGCAGTGAACCCGGGACCGCCTTGCCGCCGTAGTACGGGTGACGAGATGGGTTGTGCGCCCGTCGATGAGGGATGGAGATCCGAAAGATGAGTTCAGCCAGACGATTCCAGCGTGCCGCAGCGCCGTTCGCGGCATCCGCCGTCATGCTCGCGGGCCTGCTGAGCGCCTGTGGCGGCGGCGAATCCGGCGAACCGGCGGGAGCCGCCCCGGCGGCCCCGACCACCGCGGCGGTCGCGACGGCGGCGGCAGCGGCGACCACGCCCGGCCAGAACCCCGAGGTCGCCAAGACCCAGGGCTGGCTGAAGATCTACAGCGGCGTCGCCCCCGACGGCGCCAATGCCGTTCAGCTCAATGTCACCAGCGATCAGAAGATCGGACAGTACGTGTCCGACGGCACGGGCCGCTCGCTGTACCGGTTCGACAACGACACCGCGAATCCGCCGGTCTCCAACTGCGCCGGGCAGTGCGCCGCCACCTGGCCGCCGCTCACCGTGGCCCGCGATCAATCGCTCTTCGCCTCGGGCGTCGATCCGCAACTCGTCGGATTCATCGAGCGCGCCGACGGCTCCTGCCAGATCACCGTCGGCGGCTGGCCGGTCTATTACTTCTCGAAGGACACCAAGGCGGGAGATCTGCTCGGCCAGGGCGTCGGCGGCACCTGGTTCGCGGTGTCCCCCACCGGCGGCAAGACCGGATAGTCGCGGAAGTCGCTAGGCCGCAACGCCTTTGATTGCCGAGGCGAGCTCGACCCGGCTGGTGACGCCGAGCCGCGGATAGATGCGGTAGAGGTGTGAGCCGATGGTCCGCGGTGAGAGATAGAGCTTCTCGGCGATCTGCCGATTGGTGAGCCCCTCGGCGGCCAGGGTGGCGATCTGCAATTCCTGCGGGGTGAGCTGATCGCGCACAGTGGCCGCGCGCCGGGTGCTGGTCTCGCCCGCGGCGCGCAGTTCGCCGCGGGCGGCCTCCGCCCACGGGTCCGCGCCGAGCGCATCGAAGGTGTCGCGGGCCGCGCGCAGCGGTTCCCGCGCCTCGGCCATCCGCCGCAATCGGCGCAACCGGCAGCCGTGGTGCAGTTGCAGCCGGGCGCGATACAGCGGCCAGGAGCCGACGAGACCGTTGAGGGCCTCGGCGTAGGCGGCGTCCGCGGCGTCGTCGTCGGCGAGCACCGCACGGCTGTAGGCATCGACGACGCTCAGCATCGGGGCGGGCAGCCGCTGCGCCAGGCCCGGTAGTTCCGCAAGCAATTGCCTTGCCGCATCGGTCTTCTCGGAGGCCACCGCGGCATCCGCGAGTTCGGGCGCGATCCACCAGCGCCGCATGGGGTGGCTGACCGGATCGGCCGGATCGTAGACGCGCCGCAGGGCCGCGAAGGCATCGTCGGGGCGTCCGGCCAGCAGGTGGATCATGCCGCGGGTCTGCTGGGCCGCGACCTGTATGCAGCGCATACCTGTGGCCAGCGGACTGACGCTGATCTCACGCAGATGGTCCTCGGCGACCTCGGACTCGCCGCGCAGCGCGGCGATCATGGCCAGGTTGGTGCGCCCGGCGACCAGGTAGAACTCCTCACCGGTCTCCTCGGCGAAGGCTCGCGATTCCTCGGTCTCGGCCCGGACCGTATCCCATTCGCCCAGCCAGATGCGGCTCCAATTGCCCGCGCCCAGAATGCCCGCGAGCAGGCCGAGCCGTCCCTGATTGCGCCCGATGCCCGCCGCGGCGTCGATATAGGCCGAGCCGCGGCGGAAGTCGCCGAGGAACAAGGCGGCATAGCCGAGATACCGCATGGCGTCGGCATCGGTGCGGTCCGGCGTCAGCCGTGCGAGCTGATCGAGCACCTCCGGCCCGCGATCCCACGGCACCGTATAGGCGTCGATGGCCAGTCGGCGCGGATCCTGCGCGGGCAGTGCGAGCGCGTCGAGCTGGGTGGCGATGGCGGTGCGCGCCGTGGCGGAGGCGTCCTGGAAGAAGCAGCGAGATGCCGCCCGCCACAACAGTTCCGCCGCGAGATCGGTATCGCCCGCGCGGTGCACGTCCGCGGCGATGCCCACCAGTTCGTGCATCCGGCTCTCCGGGTCGAACTGCCCGAAGGCGATGACCTCCTGCACACCGGCCAGGCGCGCCCGCTCGGTCGGCCCGAGCGCACCGAGATCGGTGCGGTCGACGAGATCCTGCGCCTCCCGGCGGGCGCCGGTCTCCGCAGCGAGTTCCGCGGCATACAGCAGCAGTGCGGTGGTGCGCTCGGGCCGCTCGGCGAGCTCGGCGGCGCGGTGCAGGGCGGCGACGGCGGCCATGACCGCGCCCCGGGCCCGGGAGCGTTCCGCGTACTGCTCGAGCTGGGCGGCGAGGTCGTCGTCGGCGCCGAGGGTCGCCGCGGCCCGATGCCAGAGTTGCTTGTCCGGGAAGTCGGCCAGCAGCTCGGCCAGGCGGGTGTGCGCGTCCAGCCGCTGAGCCAGCGGCGCGCGGGCATAGATCGCGGTGCGCATCATGGGATGCCGGAATCGCATTCCCGCGCCCGATAATTCGACGAGGCCGATATCGATGGCCTCTTGCAGATGCGCGGTGGTGACCGGCGCTCCGGCGACCTCGGTGGCGGCGCGCAGCAGCCGCCGCAGATCGCAGGTGACATCGGCGGCGAGGACCACCAGCAGCGTGCGCGCCGCCGGGCCGAGCTCGGCGGAGCGGGCGGCGAAGGCCGCCTCCAGCCGGGTGGTGAGCGGGAATTCCTCGACCGCCCGCTCGGCCGCCGCGGACCGCAGCGCACGCGGAAGTTCGGTCAGCGCCAAGGGATTTCCGGATTCCTGCGCGAGCAGTCGCTGCCGGACGGTGGTGGTCAGCGCGGGCGCCTGGGCGGCCAGCAGTTCGGCGGCGGCATGCTCGCCGAGCGGTTCGACGACGAGCTCGGGCAGTCCGGCCCGTTCGGCCGGATCACCGTGCCGGGCCCGGGTGGCGGTCGCCACGAGCACCGCGTCCTTCCCCACCCGGCGGGCCACGAAGCTCAGCACGTCGGCACTGCAGCTGTCGAGCCAGTGCAGGTCGTCGACGATCAGCACGATCGGCCGCACCGCGGCGGCCTCGCCGACCAGTTGCAGCACGGCCAGCGCCACCGAGTACAGATCCGGGGCGCCGTCCTCGAATCCCAGTGCCGCGCGCAGCGTGCGCTGTTGTGCCAGCGGCAGTTTCGCGACCTCGGACAGGAGCGGATGCAGCAGCTGATGCAGGGCGGCGAAGGGCAGGCCGGTCTCGTTCTCGACGCCGATGGCGGAGAGCACGCTCAGCCCCCGCGCGATCCCCGCGTCGCGCACCGCGGCCAGCAGCGCCGATTTCCCGATGCCCGCATCGCCGCGCAGCACCAAGGACGATCCGTTCCCGCCCGCGGCGCGGTCGAGCAGGTCGGTGAACACCGCCAGATAGGGCTCGCGCCCGATCAGTCCGCCGGACCCCGACGGCGTATTCGCCAGAACGTCGCTGGAGACGAATGCCGGTACCGCAATCTCGCTGCTCACTCCCGAAGAGTGGCAGAGGTATTGCCGTTTCACAACGGGAGGACCGGGCCGACTCAGTCATTGCGGGGTGCCGTTCGGTCGTCGATGCAGTCATCCATGCAGTCGTTCGACGGATTCGGCGAGGGTGCTCGGATTCGTAATTTCATTGGCATGACATCGACATTCACCACCACCGACGGCGCCGAGATCTTCTTCAAGGACTGGGGAACCGGCCAACCGGTCGTCTTCAGCCACGGCTGGCCGCTCAATGCCGACGCCTGGGACGAGCAGGCCCGGCTGGTCGCCGAGAACGGTTTCCGGGCGATTGCTCACGACCGCCGCGGGCACGGCCGCTCCACCCAGACCTGGGACGGCAACCATATGGACCGCTACGCCGACGATCTCGCCGAACTCCTCGAGCATCTCGATCTGCGCGATGCGGTGCTGGTCGGCCACTCCACCGGCGGCGGCGAGGTCGCCCGCTATCTGAGCCGCCACGGCAGCGCCCGGGTCTCGAAGGCCGTACTGCTCGGCGCGGTACCGCCGGTCATGGTGCAGTCGGCGGCCAATCCCGAAGGCACGCCCAGAGAGGTCTTCGATGCCATTCGCACCGGCGTCGACTCCGACCGCTCGCAGTTCTACTGGGATCTGAGCGAAACCTTCTACGGCTTCAACCGGCCCGGTGCGGCGGTCTCGGAGGGCGCGCGCCGCGCATTCTGGCGGCTGAGCATGCAGGCCGGGATTCGCGCCGCCTACGAATGCATCACCCAGTTCTCCGAGACCGACTTCACCGAGGATCTGCGGCGCATCGATGTGCCGGTCCTGGTGGCGCACGGCGATGACGACCAGATCGTCCCGCTGCACGACTCGGCGGTGAAATCCGCCGCGCTGATCAAGAACTCGACCCTGCGCGTCTACCCCGGCGCACCCCACGGGCTGTACGGCGAGTTCCGCACCGCCTTCGAGGCCGACCTCCTCGAGTTCCTGAAGCACTGAATCCAGCCGTCCCCCATGTCGCACAACCCGCACAGCACAAAGGAATCCGTCATGCGCATCACCAATTCCGCCAAGATCGCAGCCATCGCCCTGGGCCTCACCGCGGCCGTCAGCACCGCGGGCTGCGCCTCCGCCGAACCGGCCCCGGCCACGCCGACCATCGTCCTCGTGCACGGCGCCTTCGCCGAATCCGCCAGCTGGAACGGCGTTATCGAGCGCCTGAACCAGCAGGGGCTGACCAGCATTGCCGCCGGTAATCCGCTGCGCAGCGTCCAGGGTGACGCCGACTCGGTGCGCGGCGTGGTCTCCGCCATCGACGGCCCGGTCATCCTGGTCGGACATTTCTATGGCGGCCAAGTCATTTCGCAGATCGACGATCCGAAGGTGAAGGGCCTGGTCTACGTCGCCGCCTTCGCCCCGGAGGAGGGCGAGACCATCGGCGAGCTCTCCGGCAAGTTCCCGGGCAGCACGCTCGGCGAGACCCTGAACAAGGTGGCGCTGCCCGACGGCACCACCGACCTCTACATCCAGCCCGCCAAGTACCAGCGCCAGTTCGCCGCCGATGTGCCCGATGCGCAGGCCGCGCTCGACGCCCGCACCCAGCGCCCGCTCAACGACACCGCGCTCAATGGCAAGTCCGGGGCGCCCAACTGGAAGAAGCTGCCGTCCTGGTTCGTCTTCCCGGATGCCGACTACAACATCCCGGTCGCCGCGCACCGGTTCATGGCCGAGCGGGCGGGCGCGCGCGCCGTCGTCGAAATCCCGGGCGCCTCACACGCGCTGACGGTGTCGCAGCCCGAGGCCGTGGCGAAGGTCATCGCCGACGCCGTCGACGGCGTCGCCTGATTCACAACGCCCTGCTCACACACCCCGCGCCCGCCGTATCGCGTGGACTCGCCACGCGGTGCGGCGGGCGCGCGGCGGTCGGTGAGCAGTTTCTGGTCTGGCAAGTGAGCTCCTTTCGAGCCGACAGTCTCCCCAGACCCCCTCCGAACAGTCGAAAAGGAATCATCATGGCAACCTCCAAGACGAGCCGGGCACTGCACGCAGTGGTGCTCGGCGATGGCCCGACCGGTTTGACGGCGGCCCTGCTGCTCGCCCGCGACGGCCATCGGGTCACGCTGCTGGACAAGGACTCCGGCGGACCCGGCGGCGACGCCGAGAGCGCCTGGGACCAGTGGCGACGGCCCGGAGTCGCCCAGTTCCGGCATCCGCACATCATGCTGCCGGGCGCCTACCGGCTGCTCGCCCGCGAACTGCCCGATGGCGTGGCCGAACTCCGGCTGCTGGGCGCGGCGCCGCACAATATGCTCGACGGCGCCTTCGATCTGCCCGCCATCGGCGGCCGGGTGGACGGTGACGAGCGGTACGGCACCCTCACCGCACGCCGCCCGGTCATCGAGGAAGGGCTCGGAAAAGCCGCCGCGCTCAATGGAATCGCCATCCGCCGGGGCACCCCGGTCACCGGATTCCTGACCGATGCCACGCCGGTCGACGGGATTCCGCACGTCACCGGCGTCGTGACCGCGTACGGCGAGACCATTGCCGCGGATCTGGTCGTCGATGCCCTCGGCCGCAATTCCACCGCGGCCGCCATGCTCACCGAGGCCGGTGCGGCCGCCCCTGACAACGACAAGCACGAGACCGGATTCCTCGCTTACAGCCGTTATTTCCGCTCCGCCGACGGCTCGCTGCCCGCCCAGCCCGCCTGGCCGGTGTATCACCACGACGGCCTGTCCATCGCCTCCGTTCCCGGTGATGCGGGCACCTGGGCGCTGGCGGTATTCGTCTCCGGCCCCGACCGCGCCATGCGGGGGCTGAGCGATCCGGAGGCCTGGCAGCGCGCCATGGCGCTGTATCCCGATACGGCGCACTGGGCTTCGTACGGCGAACCGATCACCGGGGTGCTCGCCATGGCCAATATGGAACCCCGACGGCGGCGGCTGATCGTCGGCGGCCGACCGGTGGCGACCGGGTTGCTGTCCATCGGAGATGCCTGGGCGACAACCAATCCCACCTTCGGCATGGGAATCACCATGGGTATGACGCACGGCCTGCTGCTGCGAGAGACGTTGCGCGAGGTCGGCATCGACGATGCGGAGAAGCTGGCGCTGCGCTTCGACGAGGTCACCGGCGCCACGCTCGGCCCGATTTACGAGGCCTCCGCCGGATGGGATGCGCACCGGCTGGCCCAGATCGACGGCGAGATCGCCGGAATCCCCTATGCGACCGACGATCAGGACTGGGCGCTGCGGCAGGCGGTGGAGGTCGCCAAACTGCGGGATCCGGAGGTGCTGCGCGCCTTCGCCGATATCGGGTCGCTGCTGACCGGACCGGACGAGGCGCTGGCGCGCCCGGGTGTGCTCGATCGGATCATCCAGCTCGGCGCGGGCGCCGCCCGCTACCCGGAGCAGGGTCCGCCGCGCGCGGAGCTGCTCGCCGCGATGGGAGCGAACTGATGCGTATCGGCACCAATGGCGTGGCCCTGCACGTCGAGGTCAGCGGGTCGGGTCCGGATGTACTTCTGGTGCACGGCTTTCCGGACACCCACGCGGTCTGGCGGCATCAGGTGCCCGCGCTGAACGCGGCCGGGTACCGCACCGTCGCACCCGATCTGCGCGGCTTCGGGGCCTCGGACAAGCCCTCGGAGCTGAAGCAGTACGAGCTCGAACAGTACGTCGCCGATCTGGTCGGCATCCTGGACGAACTGGGCATCCGGCGTGCGCACGTCGTCGGCCACGATTGGGGCGCGACCCTGAGCCAGCTGCTCGCCGCCCTGCATCCCGAGCGGGTCGAGAGCCTCACCATCCTCTCGGCGGGGACCCCGGCGGCGGTCCGGGACGCGGGACTGCCACAGCGCGAGAAGTCCTGGTACTTCCTGTTGTTCCAGTTCTCCGGCATTGCCGAGCGCTGGCTCGCCGACAACGATTTCGCCAATGCCCGGGAGTGGCTGGCCAGCCATCCGGACCTGGACGAGGTCATCGAGCGGCTGCGTGATCCGCGCTCGCTCAGCACCAGTCTGGGCCTGTACCGGACCGGTGCGGGACCCGAGTTGCTCATCGACATGCCCCCGCTCCCGCCGGTGCCCGCACCGGTCATGGGCGTGTGGAGCAGCGAGGACTTCTGCCTCACCGAGCGGAACATGCTCGGCACGGAGAAATACGTCGGCGGTTCGTGGCGCTACGAGCGCCTCGACGGCATCGGCCACTGGCTACAGCTGGAGGCCCCCGACCGGTTCAACGAGCTGCTGCTCGACTTCCTGTCCACGCTCTGACAACTGGAAACGCCGCAACCCGCAGGTCCTCGACCTGCGGGTTGCGGCGTTCCGGGTTCATCTCACCGGCTCGGCCGAGCCCTCTGTGTCGTTCAGCTTCGAATTGCGGTAACCGAAGCCCAGGTACAAGGCCAGGCCCAGCAGCAGCCAAGCAATGAAGCGCACCCAGGTGATCACGTCGAGGTGGCTGATCAGCCAGAGCGAGAAGGCGATTCCGATGAGCGGGACGACGGGGACCCACGGGGTGCGGAAGGCGCGCTCGGCGTCGGGGCGGGTCTTGCGCCGACGGATGACGCCGAGGGCGACGACGATGAAGGCCATGAGGATGCCGACATTGGTGAGTTCGGCGGCTTCGCGAATGGGGAGGAAACCGGCGATGAGGGCGGAGACGATGCCGACGGGCCAGATGACGCGGGTGGGGACCTTACGGCGTTCGCTGCTCTTGCCGAAGTAGGAGGGGAGCAGGCCGTCGCGGCTCATGGCGAAGCCGACGCGGGTGACGGCCAGCATATTGGCGAAGGCCGAGGTGGTGACGCCGACGACCGCGCCGACCGCGATGACCAGGCCGAGAATGCCCATGCCGACGGTGTCGAAGGCGCTGAAGAAGGGGGCGGACACATCGATGTCGGTGTAGTCGACCATGCCGACGATGACCAGGCAGACCAGCAGGTAGACCACCGAGGCGATGCCCAGGCTGATCAGGATGGCCTTGGGCATGAGCTTCTTGCCGTCCTTGGATTCCTCGGCGGCGGCGCTCATGGCGTCGTAGCCGTAGACGGCGAAGAAGGCCAGGGCGGCGCCGGAGACCGCGCCGCCGACGCCGAAGGGGAAGAACGGGGTGTAGTTACCGGCCTTGATGTGGAAGGCGCCCGCGATCACCACGATGGCGACGATGAGCATCTTGAGTGCGACGAGTCCGGTTTGCACGCGGGCGGATTCGCGGGTGCCGCGGGAGAGCAGGTAGGCCAGCAGCAGGCACAGCACCAGGGCGAACAGATCGACCTTGCGGCCCTCGCCGGTGCCCGGCGCGCCGAGCGCCCAGGTGGGCAGGTCGAATCCGATGTAGTGGGTGATGTAGTTGAGGTAGCCGGAGACCGCGATCGCGACCACCGAGACGATGGCGGTGTACTCCAGCAGCAGATCCCAGCCGATCATGAAGCCGATGATCTCGCCCAGTGCCACATAGGAATACGTGTAGGCGGAACCGGCCTTGGGGACCATGCCCGCGAATTCGGCGTAACACAGGCCCGCCGCGCACGAGGCCACAATGGCAATGGCGAACGAGACCAGCACGGCCGGGCCGGACACCTCATTGGCCACCACACCCGCCAGCGAGAACACGCCCGCGCCGACCAGTCCGCCCAGGCTCAGGGCGACCAGCTGCCACAGGCCCATGCTTTTCTTGAAATCACCGGTATCGGCAGTGGTGACGGGCATTCGCCGCATCACCCCGCTTCTGGTCACGGGCGGACGGGGGCGGCGGGTTACGACAGACATTGTCGTGGCCTTTCAGGTGGTGATCAGTGAAACAGTTGTGGCGGACGGGGGAATACGCGTCATCGCGCGGATCAGAAGACGAAGCCCTCGGGGAACGGGTCCGACGGGTCGAGCAGATAGTTGGCCGTGGCGGTCACCCAGGCGCGACCGGTGATCTCGGGCACGATCGCGGGCCGCCCGCCGACCGCGGTCGTCTCGACCGCCCGCGCGTAGAAGGTGGTGTCGATGAACGAGTCGTTGCGCAGCACCTCGTCACCGGAGAGCAGCCCGCGCGCGTGCTGGCGGGCAAGCAGCGCGGAAGTGCCGGTCCCACAGGGCGATCGATCGAACCAGCCCGGATGAATGGCCATGGCATTGCGGGTATGCGCGGGCTCCGACGCCGGATCCAGGAACAGCACATGCTTGCACCCGGAGATCCCCGTGTCCTCGAGATGCACCGGCCGCCGAACCTCGTTGATGGTCCGCATGATTCGCAATCCGGCATCCAGGATCCGATCCTGCTCCGCACGATCGAACGGCAGCCCGAGCTTGGCGAGATCCACAATGGCGTAGAAGTTTCCGCCGTAGGCCATGTCGTAGCGCACCCCGCCCAGCCCGGGCACCTCGACCTCGTTGTCGAGGCTGTCGCAGTAAGCGGGCACATTCCGCAGACTCACCGAATCCGCGTGCCCGCCAATGACATTCACCAACGCCACCACCCGCCCGGCGGGGGTGTCCAGCCGAATCTCGGTCACCGGCTCGGTCACCGGCACCATGCCCGCCTCCACCAATGCGGTAGCCACACCGATGGTCCCGTGCCCGCACATCGGCAACAGCCTACTGACCTCGATGAACAGCACCCCGTAGTGCCCATCCGCGGTCGTAGCCGGTTGCAGAATCGCCCCACTCATGGACGCGTGCCCGCGCGGCTCGTTGACGAGCAACTTGCGCAGCCCATCGAGATGCTCGATGAAATGGAGACGCCGCTGCGCCATGGTGTCCCCGGGAATCGTGCCGACCCCACCCGTCACCACCCGCGTGGGCATCCCCTCGATATGGGTGTCGATAGCGGAAATGATCATGCTGCTACGCATCAGTGCTGTCCTTCGGTATCGAGATCGGCGAGTTCACGAAGACGAACAGGTGCGGCGATCGGCCGCCAGGCGGGAGTGGCGGCGGCCAGCCCCGGCAGCACCCCCGCCCCGGAACCGTCCGGGCAGCCGTGAGCTCGCAGGGCGCGGATGTTCGCGGCGCAGATCCGGCCCTGGCAGGGGCCGAGTCCGGCGCGGGTGGTGAGCTTCCTGGCGCGGTAGGCGCCGCCCGCCGTGCGATCCCAGGCTGCGGTGAGTTCGCCCCGGGTGGTGCCCTCACAGCGGCATATCACGGTGTCGGATCGCGACCAGGTCAGCACACCGGGCCGGATCGGATGCGCGGCGGTCAGGCGGGCGACGAACTGCTCGGCCGTTCGGTATCGCGCCCGCAACGTCCGGTCCGCGTGTGGATCAGCACCGGCGGCGGCGATCCCGGCAACGATTCCTTCGACCGAGGCCGTCTGTGATCCGCCGATGCCGGTGATTTCTCCTGCGGCCCAGACCGATTCAGCGGTGCTGCGCTGCGAGGCGTCGGTACGGACGAATCCGTCCGGTGTCAGCTGTGCCCCGGCGGCGACCGCGAGTTCGTGTTGGGGGGTGAAGCCGTGTGAGACCACGACCGCATCCACCGGCACCGTGCTGTGGCTGCCGGGGATGGGCGTCCAGTCCGGGTCGAGACGGGCCACGGTGGCTTCCTCCACTCGGCCGTCGCCCGCCACCGCGACGATGGCGGTGGAGGTGCGCAGCGGAATGCGGTGTCGCACACCGGAACCGATGTACTCGGCGAGTTCGGCGGCTTTGCCGAGGCTGTGGCGCAATTCCCAGGGCCGGGCAGCCCAGTGCCGGACTATGCGGCGACCCGGGTTCGCTTCCAGGACGGCGCGGACATTCGCCCCGCCCTCGGCCAGCGATTGGGCGACGGGGAGCAGGAACGGTCCGGTGCCCGACAGCAGAACGGACTGCCCGACCAGAACGCGTTGGGTCTTCGCGAGAGTCTGTGCGGCCCCGGCGGTATAGACGCCCGGCAGGTCCCACCCGGGGAATGGACACACCCGGTCGTATGCGCCCGTCGCGATGATCAGCGCATCACCCTGGACCACCCGGTGCGTCCGTTGGTCGCCCTCGACGCCTTGCAGCAATCGCACTGCGGGACAGCCGCCTTCGGCATGCCGCTCGATCTGATAGACGGCCGCCGAGGGTAGGTATTCACAGCGCGGGTGGGCCGCCAGGTACCGCGCCCGTTCCTCGGCCGCACGATAACCATGTCCAATGGCGAGTGGCCGCCGTACGCCGAAGGCCGCCGGAATTCGCCGGTTGTACTGCCCGCCCAGCGCTTCATTGGAATCGACGAGAGTCACGGTCGCGCCATATCGCAGCGCGGATTCCGCTGCGGCCGTGCCCGCCGGACCGCCGCCGATCACCACCACATGCCTGCTCATCGCGCCCCCTCGGACGCGCGGTGTTGGGTGGTGATCGTGTCGCCGTTGCGGGCGGGGCGGCGGCAGAGGCGGATGTCGGGGATGCCGTTGACGGTGGCGACGCAGTCGAAGCAGATGCCGATGCCGCAGAACACGCCGCGAGGGCTGGCGTTCGGGGCGGTGCGCCAGTGTGAACGGTCGGCGGCGAGGAGTACCGCGGCGAGTGTTTGGCCGTGGACGCCGTGTAGTTCGACGCCGTCGATGGAGATCGTCAACGGCCTATCCGCGCGGTCGACTGGATCGTGGTCGGCCGGAATCATGTTGGGACTCATAGTGATAGGTAGTTCTCCGTCGATTCGGATGGGGCGATGACCGCGGGGCGGTCGACGGCGAAGGCCGCGATATCGACTTCGGCGGGGCGGCTCGCCAGGGCAGCGGTCAGCAGGTGCGCGGTGCCGACCGAGAGGCCGATGCCCGCGCCCTCGTGGCCGGTCGCATGCCAGAGACCGGGCAGTCTCGGGTCGGGGCCGATCACCGGGAGGTGGTCGTCGACATAGGGGCGGAAACCGCCGTAGGCCCGCATGATCGACACATCGGCGAGCACCGGGTAGAGGCGCAGCGCCTTGCGGGCGATGGCGGCCAGGCTGTCCGGGCGCAGGCGGTCGTCGAAACCGCACTGGCGGCGGGACAAGCCGATCAGCAGCGGGCCGCCGCGGGTGGATTCGACCACCGCCGAGGATTGCAGCGCCGCATCCGAACTGCCGACCGCGCCGACGTAATCCGCGTCGTAGACCTTGTGGAGGACGGTGGGCGGCATGGGGGCGGTGATCAGCACATCACCCCGGCGCGGTTTGACCGCGATCGGTGCGCCGAGCAGTTCGGCGACCCGGCCCGACCACGGCCCCGCCGCATTGATCACCACATCGGCGTAGCGCGCGCCCGTCGTGGTTCGCACGCCGACGAGGCGGCCGCCCTGCAGGATGGGTCCGGTGACGGCGCACCGGGTTTCGATCACCGCTCCGGCCGCGGCGGCGGACCCGATCAGGGCCGCCGCCGCGCCGACGGGTTGCACCTGAGCGTCGTCGGGGTAGTAGACGCTCGCGGTCACCTCCCGCGTCAACGCCGGTTCGGCCGCTGCCAGCCGATCCGCGTCGAGCTGCTCGCACCGCACACCGACAGCTCGCTGACCGCGCGCGAACTCCTCGAGCGCGGCGGCTCCCGCCGCGGTCGTGGCAACGACGATGCCGCCCTTGGGTTCCCACTCGACAGCCGCGACATCCTCGGGCAGGAGCCAGGCAATGCGCTCGAGAGTCTCCGGCCGCAATCGACGCGACAGCTGCGCGAGCTCCAGTTCCGGCCCCGGCCCTTTGTCCGAGACGAGTACATTGCCCTCGCCGTGCGCGGTGGTCCCGGATGCGAGCCCACCCGCCTCACAGACCCGCACCCCAGCCCCGGCGAGGGTGAGCCGGTCGGCGAGCGCACAACCGATCATCCCGCCGCCGATGATCAGAACGGAGAGCCCGTCCAGGCTCGGCACAGCCGGGTCGCCTGTCCGCGCGCTGTCGCTGAGAGTCATTGTGCGCGTGCCCCGTTCACCGAGCGCGGCACTCCGAGCGGATTCGCCGCACGCAGCTCCGGCGGCAGCAGGTCGTCCGGAATCGACTGGTAGACCACGGGCCGCAGGAATCGGGTCATGGCGGCCGCGCCCACCGAGGTCGTCGCCGGTGCGGTCGTCGCCGGATACGGGCCGCCGTGCTGCTGGGCGTAGGTCACCGAGAGCCCGGTGGGCCAGGAGTTCCAGAGCACCCGCCCGGCCACGCGGGCCGCGGCGGCGAACAGGGCGCGGGCGGTGTCGTCGGCCTGCTCGCCGAAGACCGAGACGGTCAGTTCGCCGTGCAGCGCCCCGGCCAGTTCGAGCATTTCGGCGGTATCCCGGTAGGTCACCAGGAGTGTTGCGGGACCGAATATCTCGTGCATCAGGCGATCGCGATCGGCCAGCACCGCGCGGGCAGTGGTGGTCAGCAGCAAGGCTGCACCGATATCGCCTCCGGCCAGCACCCGGACATCCGGATGCGCGCTCACCTGCTCGACGGCCTTCGCGAAACCGGCCGCGATCTGGTCATTGAGCATGGCGCCCGCCGGAGCCGGGTCCGCGCCGATCAGCTCGGCCAGCGCCGGAGCCCCCTCAGGCACCGCTACCAGGCCCGGCTTCGTACACAGTTGCCCCGCAATGGAACTCACGGCCGTCAGTAGTCCGGCGGCGATCTCGGCGGCCCGGGAACGCGCCGCCTCGGCGGTCACGAATACCGGGTTGATCGAACCCAGCTCGCCATAGAACGGGATCGGCACCGGCCGCCCGCAGGCCAGGTCGTACAGTGCCCGGCCACCCGCCGTGGATCCGGTGAAGGCGACCGCGGCGGTCGCGTGATGCAGTAGCGCCCGCACCCCGGCCTCGCGGCCGAAGATCATGCCGAATGCGCCTCGGGGAGCGCCGCATTCGGCGATCGCCTCGGCGACCAGGCTGCCGACCGCGCGGGACAGCGCCGGATGCCCGGGATTGGCCTTGACGACGACCGGGCACCCGGTCGCCAAGGCGGATGCGGTATCGCCGCCCGCGACGGAGAAGGCGAACGGGAAATTGCTGGCCGTGAAGTTGAGCACCGGTCCTAGGGGAATGTTCATGCGGCGCAGGTCCGGTCGCGGCGCGCCCATCGGCCAGTCCGCGTCCGCCTCGTCGATGCGGACCTCGAGGAATCCGCCATCGCGCACCAGGTCCGCGAACAGCCGCAGCTGGAAGCTGGTGCGCTTCAGTTCACCGGTCAGGCGCGGCTGCGGCAGGTGCGTCTCCCGCACTGCCAGCGGGATCAGCTCCTCGGCCGCGGCGTCGAGCCGGTCCGCGATTCCGTCCAGCACCCGGGCGCGTTCGGCCAGTTCCATGGCGGCCCACGGCCCGGCGGCCCTGGCCGCGGCCTCGACAGCATTGTCGACCTCGGCCATTGTCGAATCGGCGACGGATTCGCCCGCCAGGGTCGACTCGTCGATGCTCATCGCGAACTCACTTCCCGTATTCACCATTGCGCGTGCGACTTTCGGCATTCCGGCCGTGCGACTACCGGTAGCCCTTCGCGAGCACCTCGCGGGTATCGGCGGCGATCTTGGCGGCCAGTTCCGGCGCCAGCGGCACGCGCGGCGGACGGCACGGCCCGCCGGGGCGTCCGGCCAGATCCATGGACAGCTTGATGGCGTGCACGAATTCGGTCTTGGAGTCCCAGCGCAGCAGCTTGTGCAGATCGCGGTAGAGCGGCAGCGCCTTGTCCAGATCGCGATTCACCGACGCGTTGTAGAGCTCCACCGTCGCCTGTGGAATCGCATTGGGGTAGCCCGCGACCCAGCCGACCGCACCGGCGATCCCCAGCTCGAGCACCACATCGTCGGACCCGACGAGCACATCGAGATCCGGTGCCAGCTCCTTGATCTCGTAGAACCGGCGCACATCGCCGGTGAATTCCTTGACGCCCACGATGAGCCCCTCGCCGTGCAGTTCGGCCAGGATGTCGGGCGTCAGATCGATGCGGGTGTCGATCGGGTTGTTGTAGGCCACGATCGGCAGCCCCACCCGCGCCACGGTGCGGTAGTGATCCAGAATCGAATCCCGCCCGCCGCGATAGGTATTGGGCGGCAGCAACATCACCGCCTGCGCCCCGGCCTCGGCCGCCTGCTCGGCCCACCGCCGCGCCTGGAGCGCGCCGTAGGCCGCGATCCCCGGCATGACCGTGAAGCCCTCGGGCGCGGCCTCGATGGCGGTGGTCACCACCATGGCCCGCTCCTCGTCGTCGAGGGTCTGATACTCGCCGAGCGACCCGTTCGGGCTCACGCCGTGGCACCCATTGGCCGCCAGCCACGCCACGTGTTCGGCGTAGGCGTCGTAGTCGACCTCCAGGTCCGCGGTGAACGGCAGGGTCGTCGCGACCACTACCCCGTGCCAGGGTTTGTACGCCGATGACGTGGTCGTTTCGGACATGAGGGCCTCCATCGAATCGCGAGTCCGGGAAGAGCGCCCGGCCGCCACTGCCACCGCAGTGCCGTGTGACATTGCACTGAACCTCGCTGTTGTGGCCCAGGTCACGCAAGACCTATGCCACGTGACATGGCATAGACTGCCCACATCCGATCGGAATCAGCTGATCATGAGCAGGGGAACGATCACGTGAGTCTCGACCAGTTCACCCAGATGGAGAAAATCAGCCTCCGCGACAAGGTTTCCCGAGCGCTCCGGGCGGCCATCATCGCTGGTGAAATGGAACCCGGCGTGGTGTATTCCGCGCCCACCCTCGGCGCGCGCTTCGGCGTCTCCGCCACGCCGGTACGCGAGGCCATGCAGGACCTGGCGCGTGAGAATCTCATTTCCATCTTGCCCAACAAGGGATTTCGCGTCACCGAGGTGGCCGAGAAGGATCTCGACGACATCACGCACATTCGGCTGCTGCTCGAGCCGCCCACCGTTCGCGATGTCACGCCGCTGATTCCGGCCGCGGATCTCCCCCGCCTGCGCGAGCTCGCCGCCGCGATCGTGGACGGCGCCGAACGGAGCGATCTGGTCGAGTACACCGCCGCCGATCAGGTCTTCCATCTGACCCTGCTCGGCTACGCCGACAACCCCCGCCTCAATGCCCTGGTCTCCGACCTGCGCGATCACACCCGCCTGTTCGGCCTGGCCGCCCTGGCCCAGAAGGGCCAGCTCGTCGACGTGGCGCGCGAGCACTTCACCATTGTCGACCTGATCGAATCCCGCGATCAGGATGCCGTCCAGACCTTCCTCCGCGACCACATCAAGCAGGCCCGCGGCCGCTGGGCCAAGCCCGAGGACTGAAAGCTGTCGGTGGTCATCGCTACGGTCGGGGCGTGAACCGCACGGATCGGCTCTACGCGATCGTCGAACAGTTGCGGGCCGTCGCGCCGCGCATGCGCACCGCCAGGGAATTGGCCGCCCGGCACGGGGTCAGCATCCGGACCATCGAGCGGGATATCAGCGCGCTACAGCAGTCGGGGGTGCCGATCTACGCCGATGTCGGGCGGCGCGGCGGCTACGCCCTGGAGAAGACCATGTCGCTGCCGCCGCTGAATTTCACCGCGGCCGAGGCGGTCGCGCTGGCCGTGGCGGTGGCGCGCGGCGCCGACGGCCCCTTCGCCCATGCCGGGTACAGCGCGCTGCACAAGATTCTGGCGGCCATGTCGCAGCAGAACTCCGCGGCCGCGCGCGAGCTGGTCGCCCGGGTGCGATTGCTGGATGTCCCGGATGCGCCTGTGCCGGAACCGATTCCGCCGGTCGTCGAACAGGCAGTTCTGGCGCGGCGGGCGCTGCGCATCGGCTACCTCGACCGATTCGGCGCGCACAGCGACCGCGAGGTGGAGCCCATCGCGCTGCTGCTCGGCTCGTCCGGCTGGTATCTCGTGGCCTGGTGCCGCCTGCGGGACGAGGCGCGGTGCTTCCGGCTCGATCGGATGAGCAATATGACATTGACCGACTCCACGGCGGCGGAACGCTCACTCGAATCCTGCGATCTGGACGCGCCCCTGCACCGGGTGCGAATGATCACGCTCTGACGGAAACACCGACATCGGGTTGTCGCCGAGCCCGGAGATCGTTGTGGCGCAAGCACAACCACCACGACTCCTCGGGAGACGAATCATGACCGCACCCGCCTTCAACACCGTCGCCTGGTTCCAGGTCGGCAGCAATGAACCCGACCGCGTCAAGAACTTCTACGGCGCGCTGTTCGGGTGGAACTTCGCCTCGGATCCGAACGGCGGCGGACAGTACGATCTGGTCACCTATCCGGGCAGCGAGATCCCCTACGGCGGCATCGCGCACACGCCCGACGTCACCGCCAATCACGCCGTCTTCTTCGTGCTGGTCCAGGATGTCGCCGCCACGGTGGCCGCGGCGGAGCAGCACGGCGGCAAGATCCTGACGCCGCCGTTCACCTCCCCGGACGGTTTGGTGTTCGCGCACATCCTGGACACCTCCGGCAACCGCTTCGGCGTCTTCACCCCGGCGCCGAAGTAGTCGCTGAACGAGTCCGGCCCGGGGAGCCGATGGGCTCCCCGGGCCGGACGAGAGGTGCGACGCTAGGGCGCGATCTCCATGCTCGCGGCCAGCATGGGCCACGACTTGTGCAGGGCCTCTTCCCAGTACGGCCAGTAGTGGGTGCCGACCGGGTTGAACTGGTAGGTCGCCGGGATGCCCAGCGAGTCCAGCTTGTTCTTGAGGTTGGCGGTGCAGCCGTTGACGGCGGCCTCGATCACCACACCTAGGGTGAGGTTGATCGCGCCGGTGATGCCCGGGGCATTGCTCAGGTAGTACTGCACGTCGTTCATGACCGGAATGCCGCTGCCGCTGGAGATGTAGAGCTGGGTGCCGCGCAGCTTCTCGGCATTGATGACCGGATCGTTCTCCGCCCACGCCGGGCTGTCGTCCGGGCCGTACATGTTCTTGGTATCGCCGCCCGCCCAGAGCTCGGTGGCGAACTTGACGAACTGCTTACCGGCCGGATCGGCGATCTGCGCGCAGCCGCTGTAGGCGGCGACGCTCTTCCACAGGCCCGGCTTGGCCTCGGCCAGCTGCAGCACCGAGGTGCCGGAGGTGGACAGGCCGACCAGCGAGCTGAGGCCGGTGGAGTTCAGGGTGTCTTCCAGCAGCGGCGGCAGTTCCTCGGTGAAGAAGGTCTTCCACTTGTTCACGCCGAGCTTGGGATCGGGCTGCTGCCAGTCGGCGTAGTAGGTGCCGCGGCCACCGATGGGCAGCACCACATTGACCTGCTTCTCGGACAGGAACTGCAGCGCGTCGGTCTGGGCCTGCCAGCTCGCGGTACCCTCACCGCCGTCCAGGCCGCTGAGCATCCACAGGTTCGGCGCGGGCTTGGACTCGTCCACCGGACGCTGCACGTCGACGGTGATCTCCTGATCCATTGCCGCCGAGTACACCTTCAGATGCCAGGTCCGGCCGTCCTTCTTGACCGAGGTGACAGACGACGCCTTGGCAGGCGCCGCCGAGGTGGTACCTCCGACCACCGCCACGGACAACGCGACGGTGAGCGCCACGGCGCCGGTCCGCAGCGCGGCGAGCGATCGTCTCGGTAGTCGACAATGCATCAATCAATCCCTTACATGCTGTGTTCGGACGGCCCGCGGGAAACCCTCCCCGACACGGATGATCTTCCGTCGCGACGAAACCGTTACTCGACAGCGTCGTGCATCGGCGCTCGTAATGCCAGTCCAGGGTTCCGGGGGCCCGCGCGGAAAGGGCCCGGTCCGGATCGGAAGATGCCGGGCCGGGCCGCGATTCCCGCGCCGCTCAGCTCGCGGAACTCTCGAAGGTTCCGGGCTGGTAGGAGCCGCCCTGCTGGCGCACGATCACACCCAGCCGGTTCGCGGCATTGATCTGGGCGATCAGGCCCACCAGCGCGGCGATCTGGTCGTCGTCGTAGTGTTTGCCGACCGCCGCCCACGTGTCATCGGACACACCGCCGTGGCCGTCGGCGATCCGGGTGCCTTCCTCCGCGAGCGCCAGCGCGGCCCGCTCGGCCTCGGTGAACACGGTGGATTCGCGCCAGGCGGCCACCAGATTGATGCGCACCGCTGGCTCCCCGGCGTGCGCGAGGTCCTTGCTGTGCGCATCGGTGCAGTAGCCGCAGCCATTGATCTGGCTGACGCGCAGCATCAGCAGGTCCTGGGTGACCTTCGGCAGCGACGACTGCATGATGGCCAGGCTGGCATTGCCGAATCGCTTGGCGAACTTGGCGCCGGTCTCGGTGTCGAACAGGTTGAAACGCTGTGTCATGACTTCGTCCTCACTCGGTGCGTTCGGGTTGAACGACCAAGAGATGCCGGTGGCCCGAATCCTGTGACAGCGCAGCCGAAGTGACGTGCGCCACAGGATTCGGCTGTCACAGAATCGCGGCGCGCGGCATCTTCATGGACATGCCGGATTCAGCCACCGAGGCGTTCGTCGCCCACCGCCGACTGCTCTTCACCGTCGCCTACGAAATGCTCGGCTCCGCCGCCGACGCCGAGGACGTGTTCCAGGAGACGTGGCTGCGGTGGGTGGGCGTGGATCTCGCCATGGTGCAGGACCAACGCGCCTATCTGGTCCGGATCACCACTCGCCAGGCCCTCGCCCGATTGCGGTCCCTGGGCCGCCGCAAGGAGTCCTATGTCGGGCCCTGGCTGCCCGAGCCCCTGCTCACCGCGCCCGATGTGGCCGAGGATATCGAGCTGGCCGAAAGCGTCTCGATGGCAATGCTTTTGGTGCTGGAGACGCTCGCCCCGACCGAGCGGGCGGTATTCGTGCTGCGCGAGGTCTTCGATCTGGACTACGACGAGATCGCCGCGGCGGTCGACAAGAGCCCGGCCGCGGTCCGCCAGATCGCGCACCGGGCGTGCGGGCATGTCGCCGCCCGCCGCCCGCGCGGCGTGGTGTCGCCGACCGAGACCCGCGATGCCCTCGAAGCCTTCCAGCGGGCGATCAATACCGGCGACATCCAGGGCCTGCTCGACATCCTCGCCCCGGAGGTGGTGCTGCTGACCGATGGCGGCGGTATCAAGCAGGCCGCCCTGGAACCGCTCGTCGGTGCGGACCTGGTGGCCCGCGTGCTGGCCAGGATCAGCGCGGCCACCTTGCAGTCGGTACAGATCAACGGCTGCCCGGCGCTGCTGGTCCGAATCGACGGCGAGATCGACACGGTGGTGGCGCTGCGCATCGACGACGGCCTGATCACCGGCCTGTACGCGGCGCGCAATCCGGAGAAGCTGTCCCAGCTCGAGCACGAGACCAGCCTGCACCGCTGAAACAAGAGGCAACCATTCAGCAACATTCACGCCGTATCGCGACGGTACTGGAATGATGTGGGAATCACATCGTGAGCGATCTATATACAGGCTCGAGGCACGTTATGGTCACCATTCGAATTCCCGTCGAACTCCCGCTGTTCGCCCTCACGGCGGCGGCCTGCGCGACATTTCTCGCGGCGCCCGCGGGCGCCCAGACCTCCGCGACAATCACCCTGGACCGCATCATGCCCTACCGGGTCACCACCCTGGGCGTGAGCGGCACCGCCACCTGCTCCGGCGGCGGCGTCGCCGGGGTCGCTATCGTCAACGGCTCGCTGGAGCAGATGTTCGAGGGCGGTATCGGCGGCCCGATCGCCGTCCAACTCGACGGACCGGTCATGGTCGACTGCGACGGCACCGCCCACCAGTGGTCCGGCAACCTCGTCGCCCCCGGCCGGGTGCTGCCCAACAGTTCCGGCGGCACCCTGACGGCCGATCTCAAACAGGGCTCGACGGTCATTGCCAGCACCGGGGCCAGAGGGGTCTATATCGTCACCTGACCTCCGCGGACGCCCTCGCATCCGGCTGCGGCTCGGTACGATTTCCACCGGGTGGAGCGCACGGCCGATCGGAGGCGCGCGCGGCGGGTGAGCGGGTGACGGCATGGACTTCGTTGTCGGACCGGACGATTCGGGCGATCGACGGCCCCGGACCTGCTATCTGCGCCCGAACGATTGGGACGATTGGTTCCGGTTCGAGACCACCTTCTCGCTGGTGTACGTCGACGGCGCCGGGGTGGAGCATCCCATCGGCTCGGTCAAGATCGCCCGGTTCGGCATGGGCGAGGGGGCGGGGCGCGATGTCGCGCCCGATGCCGACGCCGCGCGAAGTCCGGAGTTGCCCAATCGATTTCGCGAGCTCGACCACGGCCGGTTCTTCTCGCTCGGTCAGGACGCGGACTACTACGATGCGCTGAACCGGCGCGGGCGCCTGCTGCGCGAGACCGTCCTGGCCGCCCTGAACGATCTCGCCTACAACGAGGAACTGCTGGCCCCCGCGCTGGACGAGCGCGTGACGCAGAAATCGCTCATGCGGCGACCGTCGAGGGACAGTTCCGCCGGATGGCGCACGGCGGCGCGCGCCTGACCCGCTATCGGTTCACCTTCTTCCCCGGCGCGGACGCCGACTCGAACGCGCGGGAGGGCGGCATCGGCTTCCTGGTGGTGCCGGATTCCAAGCCGCCCACCAATATTCAGGTGCTCATCGGCCGCAACGGGGTCGGCAAGACCAGACTGCTCGACCGCATGACCCGTGCGCTGGTGGGCCAGCGCTCCCCCGGCGACGGTCTGGGCGCGTTCGAGTTCACCAGCGAGGACGTGAACGATACGACCGGATTCTCGAAGGTGGTCTCGGTATCGTTCAGCGCCTTCGATTCCGTGGATCCGGTGACGCCGCGACGCGGCGAGAACTATGTCTATATCGGCCTGAAGGCCACACCGGAGCGCTCCGAACCGGCGGGCCCGAAATCGCGGGTGTCCACCAAATCCCCGCTCATGCTGAGCCGGGAATTCAGTTCCAGCGTGCTGAATTGCCTACGGGGGGAACGGTTGCCGCGCTGGCGGCGCGCCCTGAGCCAGCTGGAGGCCGATCCGGTCTTCGCCGACTACGAGGTCGCCGGACTGGCCGATGACGAGGACAGCGCGGACGAGGAGAAGCAGCGCAGCCGCGCCCGCGACATGTTCCGCTCGCTCAGTTCCGGCCACAAGATCGTGCTGCTGACCATGACGCGCCTGGTCGAGCAGGTCGACGAACGCTCCCTGGTGCTGATCGACGAACCGGAGGCGCATCTGCATCCGCCGCTGCTGAGCGCGTTCGTGCGCGCGCTGTCGGACCTGCTCGTCGACCGCAATGGCGTGGCGCTGGTGGCCACGCACTCTCCCGTTGTGCTGCAAGAGGTTCCGCACGAATGCGCGTGGATTCTGCACAAGGCGGGCGGCGCCACCGCCTTCGTCCGCCCCCGCGTCGAAACCTTCGGCGAGAATGTCAGCGTCCTGACCCAGGACGTATTCGGGCTGGAGGTCACCAAATGCGGATTCCATCAACTCCTGCTGGACGCGGTGGCGACCGGCGGCAGCTACGAGGACATACTGGCGAATTTCCGCGGCCATCTGGGCGGTGAGGCCCGCAGCATCCTGCGCGGGCTGGTGGCGACGCGGGATCGCGGGCTCGCCTGATGTGGCACGTGCCCCCGCCGCCGCACGAGGCCGAGGCGGTATTCCGCCGCTGTGTCGGCCGCAGCCGGGACAGCACCCGCCTGCTGCGCGCGGCCCAGGAGGTCGCCGCGGCCGCCAAACGCTACGAAACCGCCGCCACCGCGGGCCAATTGCACACGCTGCGCCCGGCGGAGTTCACCTCCGCGCACGTCACCGACCGGGAACTCCAGAACACCTACACCAACCGCATGGTCCGAGGCAGATCACCCGGCCGGGCGGTCTACACCGAGATCCGGCAATCCGCGCCCGACCAGATCTGCCCGCTGTGCGGCCACCGCACCGTGGCCAGCCTGGATCACGCCCTGCCGAAGAAGCACTTTCCCCTCCTATCGGTGGCGCCCACCAACCTGGTGCCGTGCTGTTCGGACTGCAATCACACCAAAAGCGAAGCCATTCCGGGGAATCCGGGCCAGGTCTACCTCCACCCCTATTTCGACGATATCGACGATGACATCTGGCTGGTCGCCGAGATCATCGAATCCTCCCCCACCGCAGCCATATTCGGCGTCGCACCGCCACCGCACTTGACACCGACCCTGGCCGCCCGCGTCCGCTACCACTTCACCTCCCTGGGCCTGGCGAACCTCTACACCACCCAAGCCGGATCCGAAATCCGCGCCCTCGCCTACGTGAGCGCCGGGGCCCACTGTCGCGACGGCGCGAACGGCGTCCGCGAAGTCCTGGCCGACTATCGCGACGGCCGCCGCCGCGTCCATCGGAACACCTGGCAGGCGGCGCTGTTCCACGCCCTGCTGTCCTCCGACTGGTACTGCGACGGCGGATTCCGGAGTACCTGAGCACACAGCCGAAAAACTTCGGCGGGGGATGTCGAGAACGCCGTCATAGCTCCGTCCCAGGGGTGAGCGACCAACTAGGGTCGCACCGAAGGGAGAATGTCATGGCCAAGTACCTGCTGCTCAAGCACTACCGAGGCGCTCCGGCATCGGTCAACGACGTGCCGATGGATCAGTGGACGCCCGCCGAGATCAAGGCGCACGTGCAGTACATGGAGGACTTCGCGGCCAAGCTGGAGCAGAGCGGCGAGTTCGTCGACGGTCAGGCCCTGGCGCCGGAGGGGGCCTGGGTCCGCTCCGACGGCGCGGGCAAGCCGCCGGTGACCGACGGTCCGTTCGCGGAAACCAAGGATCTGATCGCGGGCTGGATGATCATCGATGTCGACTCCTACGAGCGCGCCGTCGAGCTGGCCGGGGAACTGTCCGCGGCCCCCGGGGCGGGCGGCACACCCATCCACGAATGGCTCGAGGTGCGGCCGTTTCTGACCCACGCGCCGAACGTTCTGGACTGATGACCGGCGACGCGGTGGACGAGGCGCGGCTGCGGGATCTGATCCCCGGTGTGCTGGCGGCGCTCGTCCGCCGCGGCGCGGACTTCGCGACCGCCGAGGACGCGGTGCAGGAGGCGCTCATCCGGGCCGTCGAGACCTGGGCGACGCGGCGGCCCGACGATCCCAAGGGCTGGCTGATCACCACGGCCTGGCGGTGTTTCATCGATCTCACCCGATCCGATACCGCGCGGCGCAATCGCGAACTGCGGGTCTCCGACGAACCGCCGCCCGGACCGGCCGCCGCCGAGGACGAGACGCTGCGGCTCTACTTCCTGTGCGCGCATCCGAGCCTGTCCCCCGCATCGGCCGTCGCCCTGACGCTGCGGGCCGTCGGCGGCCTCACCACCCGGCAGATCGCACAGGCCTACCTCATGCCCGAAACGACCATGGCCCAGCGGATCTCACGAGCCAAACGCACGGTGAGCGAGGTCCGGCTGGATCGCCCCGGGGAACTGCGCACCGTGCTGCGCACGCTGTACCTGGTGTTCAACGAGGGCTACAGCGGCGATATCGATCTCGCCGCGGAGGCGATCCGGCTGGTCCGGCAGCTGGCCGCGACCACCGACAATGTGGAGGTCGCGGGTCTGCTCGCGCTGTTCCTGCTGCACCACGCCAGACGCCCGGCCCGCACCCGCGCCGACGGCAGTCTCGTACCGCTGGCCGAACAGGACCGGAGCCTGTGGCGGCGCGATCTGATCGCCGAGGGCGTGGCGGTGCTGCAGGCCGCGCTGGCCCGGGATCGGCTCGGGGAGTATCAGGCGCAGGCCGCGATCGCCGCCCTGCACTGCGATGCGCAGGCCGCCGAGGAGACCGACTGGGTGCAGATCGTCGAGTGGTACGACGAGCTGGTGCGGCTCACCGACAGCCCGGTGGTGCGGCTCAATCGTGCGGTCGCCGTCGGCGAGGCGGACGGACCGCGGGCCGGACTCGCCGCACTCGGCGAACTCGATTCGGCGCTGCCCCGGTACACGGCCTCCTCGGCCTACCTGCACGAGCGGGCCGGTGATCTCGCCACGGCGGCCCGGCTCTACGCCGAAGCCGCCGCGCAGGCGCACAATCTCGCCGAGCGCAATCACCTGACGCTGCGGGCGGCCACCCTCAATCAGCGACTTTCGCGGTGAACGGTTCGGCGAGCTGGGCGAGATAGCGGACCGGATAATCCGGGTGCGCGGCCATGCCGAGATCGTCGCTGCTGAACCGGCGGGCCGGATCGTAGCTGTAGGTGCGCAGCAGGTGATCCCAGAGCAGGGTGAACAATCCGAAGTTGACGTCACCAATGCCCGCCCACTTGAGGTGGTGGAAACGATGACCTTCATTGAGCGCCAGCACATATTTCAGTGGGCCGACCCGGTAGTCGGCATTGGAATGCTGCATCAGCAACTGCACCGCCACCGCCAGCGACATGGCCGAGGCCACCGAGATGGGCATGCCGAGCAGCAGCAACGGCGTCACTCCGGCCGCCATTTCGATGGTCTGGTGCAGCGGGTGCTTCATCAGGCCGTTGAAGCCGTAGAAGCGTTTGACGCTGTGGTGCACCGCGTGGAAGCGCCACAGCACGCCGATCTTGTGGCTGGCGTAGTGGGTGAGCGTGACACCGATATCCGCGAGCACGATGGCGATCAACACCTGAGCGACGAAAGGAATTGTCGTGGGCCAGATCCCGTCGCCGGGAAGCACGGCCGCCAGCACGGGGATGATCGCGACGCTCATCAGGATGAGCGTCTCGTTGACGAAGGCGTGCGCGACATCGCGCCCCGAATCCCCGTGCGAATCGTTCCAGTCCGATTCGTAGGGCAGGACGCGCTCGGCGGCGAACGAGAGCGCGATCGCACCGGCGAGCACGACGAGCAGCCACAGCTTGTGCGCACCGGAGGCGACCAAGGTGATGCCGATACCGTTGGCGCCGAGCAACATCAGGGGTGCGTAGCCGTACCTGACAGCCGGTCGGATGAAGGTGATCATGTCTGTCAGCCTCGCGCCGTGCGGCACCCCCGCGCTTGAACAAATCGGCTGCGGTGGAACATCCCGGAGGGCTACCCCTGCTGATTCCGCTCGTTCTCGACGCGCCCGGTGAGGCGGCGGCGGAAGTCCGGATCGTCGGGTGTGGTGATCTCGATGTCGTATCGGCCTTGTTCGGTCGGCCATTCGAGGCGGCGTTCAGTGCCGGGTGTGAGCACCACGGTGCGGTGCGTGCCGGAATAGCGGCGCGGGATCACGGTCATGGTCACGGTGACCTTGCCGTGATTGATCAGGGAAACGGTCAGGTCGGGGTCGGAGTATGTTGCCTCGGAGGCTATTTCGACGGCGGCCGCGGGACCGGCGCTGGCGCCCCGCAGTTCGTGCCAGAAACCGTTCGGGCCCTGCACGACCAGGTCGTAGCGCCCGGTGACGGGGAAACGCACGTCCATGGCGCCCAGGACATAGCGATGTTCGGGGAATTCCGCCTCACCGGCGAACGGATAGATCGTGAAATGCGCGGCGGACTTTCCGGTATTGGACAGCCCGATGGTGAGGGTCGAACCGGAGAGCGCACTGGAGACCGCCGGTTGGTACGGCAGCGGTCGGGCGGGTCGGTGGCCCTGTTCCTGAATCGGAAGTTCTTGATCGGCGGGCGGATTCGGATGCCAGCGGCGGACCTGCCGCGGAACCGGTTCGGGCCGGGACAGTATCGGCGGCGCACCTGCGGCGGTGAAGTCGAATGCGGAGGTCAGGTCGCCGCAGACGGTCCGGCGCCAGTCGCTGATATTCGGTTCGCGGACACCGGTCCACTCCTCCAGGAAGCGCAGCACCGAGGTGTGGTCGAAGACCTCGGAGTCGACGAAACCGCCAATGGTCCACGGCGACACCACGATCATCGGCACCCGGGGGCCGAGACCGATCGCCTTGCCGTCGTACCAGTCGTCCCCCGCGCCGCCGACCGGCCGCGGCGGCGCCGGGGACGGCACATGGTCGAAGTACCCGTCGTGCTCGTCGAAATTGATGAATATCGCTGTCTTGGAACAGAGTTCGAGATCGGAGGCGACGAGATCGAGCAGCTGGTAGATGAAGTCCGCGCTGCCCGCCGGAGTGGACTCGGAGGGGTGCTCGCTGTACTTCGCCGGGGGCACCAGCCAGCTCACCCGCGGCAGCGTCCCGGCCGCGATATCGGCGGCCACGCGGCGCAGCAGGGTATCCGGCTCGCTGCGATACATGGCCCGATCGAACAGACTGCGCTCCGCGGGGCTCAGCCGCTGCCGCGCCGCCTCCAGCTGCCCGAGCAGCCGCCGCCGCTTCCACGCCCATGTGCCCGGCAGCGCCTCGTAGAGCTTCTCCGTCGTCGGATATCTCCCGTCCACCTCGGCCAGCAGTTTCGCGCCGATCCGTTTGAACGGTGCGAAATATTCGACCGGGTTGTCGGTGAAGTTGTCCCACTCCTGATAGATCCGCCACGAAATACCGGCGGCCTCCAGCCTTTCCGGATACGTGGTCCAGTCGTAGCCCGGATGCCTGCCGTCGTAGGCGGCGTTGTCGATCGCCCGCCGGTCGCCGCCCGGCTCGAATCCGGTTGTGCCGGTGAAGAAGTAGTTCCGATTCGGATTGGTGCCGCCGTGCATCGAGCAGTGGTAGGCATCGCAGACGGTGAAGGTGTCGGCCAGCTCGTACTGGAACGGCAGGTCCCGGCGCTCGTAGTAGGCCATGGTCGCCGCCGTCTTGGCCGGTATCCATCCGTCCCACCAGCCCTGCGCCCACGCGGCGGTGCTGCCCCGCCACTCGTTGTCGAGGCTGTCCAGATACTGGATATCCCCATCCGGCCGCCCCGCGCGCGCCGCCGCCTCGCGCACCGAGAACGGCAGCACGGTCGCACCGCCCGATTCGGACACCGGTTGCCCGAAGACCGAGCCGCCGCCACGCAGGCGCAGCGGCGACTCGTCGCCAAAACCCCGCACGCCGCGCAAAGTTCCGTAATAGTGGTCGAAGGAACGGTTCTCCTGCATGAGCAGGATCACGTGCTCCACGGCTTCCAGCCCGCCCGGTCGCATCGGCTCCCGCATGGCCCGATGCAGTGCGAGCGGCAGTAGAGTCACCGCCGCCGCACCCGCGGAAACGGCGGCGGCTGTCCCGAGCACTTGGCGACGCGAGAACCTGGCCATGCACCCAGTAGATCAAGACCGAGTGCCTGGGGATAACACCTGCTGTCATAACCGCATATAAGGAATATCCGACGATACGTGCGAGCAACCTCCGCGCGCTGTGTACCTGCGCGCTCTAGCAGTGCACACTACGCTGGACCGGTAATCGCAACCATCGCCCGACAGGGCCACTGCCGCGGAATGGAAGGAGCCGGCGAGTGTTCAGCCGCATCGCCATCGTGAACCGAGGAGAGGCCGCTATGCGGCTTATCCATGCCGTCCGAGATCTGGCCGCGGAGACCGGGCAACCGATCGAAACCGTCGCGCTGCACACCGATGTCGACCGCAATGCGACATTCGTGCGCGAGGCCGATATCGCCTATGACCTGGGTCCGGCCTCCGCACGGCCGTACCTGGATCTGAAGGTGCTCGAGCGGGCGCTCCGCAAGACCAAGGCCGATGCGGCCTGGGTCGGCTGGGGCTTCGTCGCCGAGGATCCCGCCTTCGCGGAACTCTGCGAGCAGATCGGCGTGACCTTCATCGGGCCCAGCCCGGAGGCCATGCGCAAGCTCGGCGACAAGATCGGCGCCAAGCTCATTGCCGAAGAGGTCGGCGTGCCCGTCGCGCCGTGGAGCCGCGGCGCGGTCGAGACCGTGGAGGCCGCCGCCGAGGCCGCCGCCCAGATCGGCTACCCCCTCATGCTGAAGGCCACCGCGGGTGGCGGCGGGCGCGGTATTCGCGTCATCACCAATGAGGCCGAGCTGATCGACGCCTACGAGCGCACCAGCCAGGAGGCCGCGCGCGCCTTCGGCAGCGGCATCGTCTTCCTGGAACGCCTCGTGACCGGGGCCCGGCACGTCGAGGTCCAGGTCATCGCCGACGGTCAGGGCACCGCGTGGGCGCTGGGCGTGCGCGACTGCTCGGTGCAGCGGCGCAATCAGAAGGTCATCGAGGAATCGGCCTCGCCGGTGCTGCGGCCCGAGCAGACCGCAGAGCTGAAGGCCTCGGCCGAGCGGCTGGCCATTGCGGTCGGCTACTGCGGCGCCGCCACCGTGGAGTTCCTGTACCACCCGGGTGACGAGCTGTTCGCCTTCCTCGAGGTCAATACCCGTTTGCAGGTCGAGCACCCGATCACCGAGATCACCACCGGTTTCGATCTGGTCCGCGCGCAGCTGCAGGTGGCCTCCGGTCAGAAGCTGGAGGGCGAACCGCCCGCCGAGCGCGGGCACGCCATCGAGGCCCGGCTCAATGCCGAGGATCCCGACCGCGATTTCGCGCCCGCGCCGGGCCGCATCGCGCGGCTGAGCCTGCCCGCCGGTCCGGGCATTCGCGTGGACACCGGTGTCAGCGAGGGCGACACCATTCCCGCCGACTTCGACTCCATGATCGCCAAGATCATCGCCTACGGTCGCGACCGCGATCAGGCGCTGGGCCGGTTGCGCCGGGCCATGGCGCAGACCCGGGTCGTCATCGAGGGCGGCGCCACCAACAAGAGCTTCGTGCTCGACCTGCTCAACCAGCCCGAGGTCATCGACGCCAGCGCCGACACCGGCTGGATCGACAGGGTGCGCGCGCAGGGCCGCCTGGTCTCCGACCGCCATTCCGCCATCGCGCTGGCCGCGGCGGCCATCGACGCCTACGAGGAGGACGAGCGGATCGAGCGGCAGCGGCTGCTGTCCACCGCCTCCGGCGGCCGCCCGCAGGTGCAGCACGAGAGCGGACGACCGCGCGATCTCAAGCTGCGCGGCGTCGGCTACCGGGTGCGCGTGGCCCGCACCGGCGCGCACCGCTTCCGCATCGGCATCGAGGCGGGCGGCGAAACCCGTACCGCCGACGTCGATCTGGAGCGTTTCGATCAGCACACCGGGCAGATCATCGTCAATGGCTCCCGGCATCGCCTGATCACCGGCACGCACGGCCCGATCCACCTGGTCGAGCTCGACGGCGTGACGCATCGGATCAGCCGCGACGAGGGCGGCGTCGTGCGCTCGCCCGCGCCCGCGCTGGTCGTCGCCACCCCGCTCGAGGTCGGCGCCGAGGTCGAGGCGGGCGCGCCCGTGCTGGTGCTGGAGAGCATGAAGATGGAAACGGTGCTGCGCGCGCCGTTCCGGGCGCGGCTCAAGGAATGCGCCGTCACCGTCGGCACCCAGGTCGAGACCGGTGCGCCGCTGCTGCGGCTGGAGCCGCTGGTCGAGGACGGCGAGGAGGCCGATACCGCGGCCGCCGGATCCGCCGACCTGGATCTGCCCGGCCGGACCGAGGCCGAGCATCCCGAGGAGCTCATCACCCGCGGCCTCGAGGATCTGCGCAGCCTGCTGCTCGGCTTCGACGTCGACCCGCACGACGAGGGCCGGGTGGTCGACGACTACCTCGCCGCCCGCCGCGCGGCCGTCGCCGACAATCGGCGCCCGCTCGCCGAGGAACTCGAACTCGTCCAGGTCTTCGCCGATCTCGCCGAACTCAGCCACAACCGGTCGTGGGACGACGACAGCGCCCCGGGCCACGTGCACAGCGCCCGCGAGTACTTCCACACCTACCTGCAGAGCCTCGATGTCGAGCGGGCCGGGCTGCCGGAGAGCTACCAGGACAAGCTGTCCAAGGCGCTGGGCCATTACGGCGTCACCGAACTGGATCGCACCCCCGATCTGGAGGCCGCGGTCTTCCGGATCTTCCTGGCCCAGCAGCGGCCCTCCGACACCGTCACGGTCATCACCACGTTGCTGCGCGAATGGCTGCAGGAGCCGGTGCCGGATCGCGCGCTGCGCGAACCGGTCGGGCTGGCGCTGGAGCGGCTCGTCTCGGCCACGCAGGTGCGCTTCCCCGTGGTCGCCGACCTCACCCGCGGCGTGGTCTACCCGTGGTTCGGTTACCCACTGCTGCAACGCAATCGCGCCCGCGTCTACACCAATGTGCGCAAGCACCTGAGCCACTTGGACGCCAACCCGGGCTCGAACGAGCGCACCGAGCGCATTGCCGATATGGTCCGCAGCACCGAACCGCTGGTGCGGCTACTCGGCCAGCGGCTGGTGCGCGGCAGCGTGGACAACACCGTCATGCTCGAGGTGCTGACCCGCCGCTACTACGGCAACAAGGGGCTCACCAGCGTGCGCACCCAGGAGGCCGGTGGCTGCACCTTCGTCGTCGCCGAACGCCGTGGGCTGAGCCTGGTTTCGGCCGCGGTGAGCTTCGACGCGCTCGGCACCACGCTGCGCGGGCTCGCCGAACTGGCGAGCGGCGGCGCGTCCATCGAGGCCGATATCTACCTCGCCTGGGAGAAGCAGCCCGAGGACTTCGAGTCCATGGCGGCGGCGCTGCAGGAGGTGTTCAACGCCCATCCGCTACCGCATCAGGTGCACCGGATCACGGCCACCGTGGCGGGCAGCGGCGGTGCGGTCATGCACCACCACTTCACCTTCCGGGCCGCGGCCACCGGGATGACCGAGGAGCGGTTGATCCGCGGTCTGCACCCGTACATCGCGCAGCGCATGCAGATGAAGTCGCTGCACAAGTTCGACCTCACCCGCCTGCCGTCCTCGGACGACGAAGAGGTGTACCTGTTCCGGGCCATCGCCAAGGAGAACCCGGCCGACGAGCGGCTCATCGCCTTCGCGCAGGTGCGCGATCTGGCGGCGCTGCGCGAGCACGACGGCCGCCTGCTGGCCCTGCCCACGGCCGAGTCCACCATCGCGACCTGCCTGGACTCCATTCGCCGGGCGCAGTCGCAGCGGCCGTCGAACAAGCGGTTCAATACCAACCGAATCGTCATGTACATCTGGCCGCCGGTCGATGTGACGCGGTCCGAGCTGGAGACGGTGCTCGGCGGGCATGTGCTGCCCATGACCTCGGGCGCGGGGCTGGAAGAGATTCTGCTCATCGCGCGCCAGCGGGATCCGGAGACTGGTGAGCTGACCAAGGTCGCCGTGCGCATCTCCTTCGGTGCCACCGGTGGCACCGAGGTGACCATCGGCGAGCGCACCGACGAACCGGTCGAGCCGATCGACGAGTATCGGCAGAAGGTGCTGCGCGCCAGCAGCCGCAATACCGTGTACCCGTACGAATTGACCTCCATGCTGGGCGATTTCGCCGAGTACGACCTCGATGCCGAGCACACGCTCGTGCCGGTCGACCGGCCGAAGGGGCGCAATAAGGCGGCCATGGTCGCGGGTGTGGTCTCCACGCCGACCGAACAGCATCCGCAGGGCGTGACCCGCGTCGTGCTGCTCGGCGATCCGACCAAATCCCTCGGCGCGCTGTCGGAACCGGAGTGCCGCCTGGTGATCGCGGCGCTGGATCTGGCCGAGCGCCTGCAGGTGCCGCTGGAGTGGTACGCGCTATCCTCGGGCGCACGCATCTCCATGGACTCGGGCACCGAGAACATGGACTGGGTGGCGGCCGCGCTCAAGCGGATCGTCGAATTCACCCAGGACGGCGGCGAGATCAATATCGTCGTGGCGGGCATCAATGTCGGCGCGCAGCCGTACTGGAATGCCGAGGCGACCATGCTCATGCACACCAAGGGCATTCTCATCATGACGCCGGATTCAACCATGGTGCTCACCGGTAAGCAGTCCCTGGACTTCTCCGGCGGCGTCTCGGCCGAGGACAACTTCGGCATCGGCGGCTACGACCGCGTCATGGGTCCCAATGGTCAAGGCCAGTACTGGGTTCCGAATCTGCACGCCGCGCGGGACGTGCTCATGTCGCACTACGACCACACCTATGTGGCGCCCGGTGAGCAGTCGCCGCGGCGGGCGCGGACCAGCGATCCCGTCGATCGCGATGTCTCCGACTTCCCGCATGTGGTGGCCAATAGCGATTTCACCACCGTCGGCGAGATCTTCTCCGCGACCGCCAACCCGGATCGCAAGAAGCCCTTCGACATTCGCACCGTCATGCGGGCGCTGGCCGACCAGGACCATCCGGTGCTGGAGCGCTGGGCGGGCATGGCGGACGCCGAGACGGCCGTGGTGCAGGACGCGCGGCTGGGCGGTATTCCGGTGTGCCTGCTGGGCATCGAATCCCAGGGCGTGCCGCGCCGCGGCCTGCCGCCCACCGACGGTCCGGACACCTACACCGCGGGCACCCTGTTCCCGCGATCGTCGAAGAAGGCGGCGCGGGCCATCAATACGGCCAGCGGCAATCGCCCGCTCGTCGTGCTGGCCAACCTGTCCGGCTTCGACGGCTCTCCGGAGTCCATGCGCAAGCTGCAGCTCGAGTACGGCGCCGAGATCGGCCGCGCCATCGTGAACTTCCAGGGCCCCATCGTGTTCTGCGTGATCTCGCGCTACCACGGCGGTGCGTTCGTGGTGTTCTCGAAGGCGCTCAACCCGAATATGACCGTCCTCGCGCTGGAAGGCTCCTTCGCCTCGGTGCTCGGCGGCGCGCCCGCCGCGGCCGTGGTCTTCTCCAACGAGGTCAATGCCCGCACCGCGGGCGACCAGCGCGTCCGGGATATGCAGGCCAACGCCGCCAATGCCACGGGCACCGATCGCGCGACCCTGGCCGCGGAACTCGACGATCTCCGGTCGTCGGTCCGGGCGGAGAAGCTCGGCGAGGTGGCCTCGGAATTCGATGGCGTGCACAATATTCAGCGCGCCGTCGAGGTGGGCTCGGTGGATGCCATCATCCGCGCCGCCGAGCTGCGGCCGCGGATCATCGAGGCCATCGAGTCCCGGCTGAACTGAGACTCGTTCTGTCACACGACAATTGAGCCGCCTACCTGGATTTCCAGGTAGGCGGCTCAATTCGTATTGCTGCCCCGCCGTTAGCGGTTGGCCGCTTCGGTGACGCTGTGTGTGCCCGCGCGGCGGCCGGAGAAGACGCAGTCGGCCAGGGACAGGCCGCTCACATAGGAGTTGGAGCAGATGCCCACCGAGGTGCGGCCCGCGGCGTAGAGGCCCGGGATGGGGTCGCCGTCCACATTGCGGACCGCGCCGGTGTTCTCGTCCACGGTGAGACCGCCGAGGGTGAGCATGGGGGTGGGGTAGGTCAGGCGGGCCTTCATCGAGATGTCGAGCAGTGAGAAAGGGGCGGTGTCGATCGGGCGGCGGAGGTCGTCCGGTTTACCGAGGGGGTCGGGTTCGCCCGCCGCGATGGCGCGGTTGTGGGCTTCCACGGTCTGGCGCAGGGCAATCGGGTTGATACCGGCCTTGGCGGCGACCTCCTCGATCGAATTACCGGTCATGCGGCCGAGATTGAGGAGGCGCTCGGTTTGCATGCGCTGGAACCAGACCGACTGGGGGCCGATCAGGGCGCGGGATTCGGCGATCAGGTTCGCATCCAGCAGCAGCCAGGCGCGGTGCTGCGGGGCATCGACAATGGCCGCGCCGAGGGCGGCGCCGTAGCGGGATTCGTCGATCATTCTGTGCCCGTTCACATCTACGGCGAGGGAGCCGAAGAAGGAGCTGGGCGGTGCGATGAAACGCCAGGTGGAGATGGCGTCCATTTTGTCGGTGGCCGCGCCCAGGGCCTGCGCCATCCGGATGCCGCTGCCGTCGTCACCGGCGGTGCCGAGCGGGAGGCCCGCCGACCACGGGTAGTTCGGGGCGCTGCGGCCGACCATCTCGGCATTGGCGATGAAGCCGCCGGTGGTCAGGATCACCCCGGCGCACGCTCGAATGCGAACTGTTGTGCCGTAGCGCTTTTCGATGCGGTCGATGCCGCGCTGCACGAGATTGCGCAGGCCGGGGTGGTAGACGCCGGGCTTGGCGGAGATACGGGCCAGCAGCGCGAAGCGCCGGAGCACGGCGCGGGGCGCGTGCGCCAGGGTGGTGGCCTCGATACCGACCACGCGGCCGTCCTCGACTACGAGTTGTGTTGCCCGAGTGCCGGTTCGGACTTCGACGCCGTGCTCGGCGGCCGAGTCGGCCAGCGGCCCGAACAGCTTCTTACCCGAGACGCCCCGCCCGTGTGCGCGATGGCCGCGCGGCGCGGGCTTGGCGAGCTCGCGGAATCCGCCGGAGTTCTCACTGCCGGAGTAGTACAGGTAGTAGTCGTCGCTCGGGTACGACGTCTTGTACGGACACAGCGAGGCCTGGAACGGAACCCCGTGTGCGGTGAGCCAATCCACCGTGGCGGGCGATTCCTCGCAGAACCGGCGCAGCGTCTCCGCGCTCACCGCGTCGCCGACCTCGGCGCGCAGATAGGCGTACATGGAGTCGATATCGTCCTCGATGCCCGCGGCTCGCTGCACCCGGGTCCCGCCGCCCGCATAGAAGATGCCGCCGGACAGCGCCGTCGCGCCGCCGCCGAGGAAGCGGTCTACGGCCAGCACCTCCGCGCCCGCCTCGCGCGCGGCCAGCGCCGCCGCGGCGCCCGCACCGCCGTATCCGACGACCACGACATCCGCCGCATCGTCCCAAGTCCGCATCGTCGCCGACCTTTCCCGAAGCATTCATCACCGGCGAGCGAACTATAACGTGTTTCAGTTCTGTGCGGCGGGCCGCAACCGCCGGTCACGGAACGCGGCGACGTCACGAATGTCGGATACATTTGCTCGTCCGCAATTCCCGATGAAAGGGCAGCTCGCCATGTCGATCGCCTCCGACAAGGCCGTTTCCATCGACTACGCCCTGACCGACGATGCCGGCGAAGTGCTGGACACCTCCGCCGGTGAAGGCCCCCTGGTCTACCTGCACGGCGCGGACAATATCGTCCCCGGACTGGAGCAGGCCCTGGAAGGCAAGGCCGTCGGCGACGAACTCACCGTCGTTGTCGAACCGGAAGACGGTTACGGCGAATACGAAGCCGAACTGGTCAGCGTCGTGAACCGCGCCATGTTCGACGGCATCGACGAACTCGAAGCCGGAATGGAATTCGAGGCCGAATCCCCCGACGGCGAGCATCAGATCGTCACCGTCGTGGACGTCGACGGCGACGACGTCACCATCGACGGCAACCACCCCCTCGCCGGTGAACGCCTGCACTTCCAGGTCACCGTCGTCGACATCCGCGACGCCACCGCCGACGAACTCGCCCACGGCCACCCCCACGGCGACGACGACCACGAACACGACCACTGACAACGGCCGCGAGGGCCCGCTCGACAGGTGATCCCTCCGGAACCGGAGTTAGGCTCGCATCGTGCATGACTCAGTCACCGTTCAGATGGCCGCCCCTGCCGACCAGATCTGGGATCTGATCGCCGATGTCACCAATGTGGGCCGCTTCAGCCCCGAAACCTACGGCGCCGAATGGCTGGGCAGCGCCACCGGCCCGGCCGCCGGCGTCAAATTCCGCGGCCATGTCAATCGCAATGGCTGGGGTCTGAAGTACGCCACCATCTGCAAAATCGTCACCTGCGAACCGAACCGCGAGTTCGCCTTCGCCGTCCTCGGTCCGCGCGACATGGCCGTCAACACGTGGCGCTACGTCCTCACACCCACCGAAACCGGCACCGCCGTCACCGAATCCTTCCAACTCGGCAACGCCATGCGCCTCTACTGGCTCCTGGCGGGCTGGACGCGCGGTAAAACCAACCGCGACAACATGCTCGAAACCCTCAACCGCATCAAGAAGGTCGTGGAAGAACCGCAGCGGTGACGGCGTCCAGCGCTCCGTTCGACAATGCCTACCTTGCCGGTCCGCATGCCGTGCATCGCAGGTTGCGGGAGGAGGGGGCGGTACGGCGGGTCGAGTTGCCCGGGGGTGCGGCCGCGTGGTTCGTCACCCGGGAGGCGGATGTCCGGCAGGGGCTTGCGGATCCGCGGCTTTCGATCGACAAGCGGGCGGCGCGGGATGGGTATGTCGGGTTTTCGCTGCCGCCCGCGTTGGACGCCAATCTGCTGAATATCGATCCGCCGGATCACACGCGGCTGCGGCGGCTGGTGTCGCATGCGTTCACGCGCGGGCGAATCGCTGGGCTCGGCAGGCGGATTCAGGAGGAGGCCGATCGGCTGCTCGACAAAATGGCGGGGTGTGAGCGGGTCGATCTGATTGCCGAGTTCGCCGCGCCGCTGCCGATGACGGTGATCGGTGATCTGCTCGGGATTCCCGAGGCGGATCGCGGGCGGTTTCGGGGGTGGACCGAAGCGCTGCTGGCGCCCGATCCGAATCGGCCGCAGGAGGCCAAGCTCGCCGTCGTCGCAATGGAGAAGTTCCTGCTCGAGCTGATCGAGGACAAGCGGGCCATGCCCTCGGATGATTTTCTGTCCGATCTGATCGCCGTGCGCGACGACGGTAGCGACCGGCTCACCGAGGACGAGCTCGTATCCCTGGCCTTTCTCACCTTCTGGGCCGGTTACCAGAACTCGGTCGACTTGATCGGCAACGGCCTTCTCGCCCTGCTCGACAATCCCGATCAGCTTGCGGCGCTGCGGTCTTCGGCCGAGGTCAGCAATGAGGCGATCGAGGAGCTGTTGCGGTACGCGCATCCGAGTCAGTTCGGCATTCGGCGATTCCCGCTCGAGGACATCACGATCGGGGGCGTCGACATCCCCGCCGGTGAGACCGTGCTGCTGGGTGTCGCCTCCGCTAATCGCGATCCGCATCGGTTCACCGATCCGGAGCGCCTCGACCTGAGCAGGGCGGAGAATCCGCACCTGGCCCTGGGGCACGGTGTCCATTACTGCCTGGGCGCGCCCCTGGCGAGATTGGAAGCCCGCATTGCCATTCGGAGCGTTCTGGATCGGTTCCCGTCGATCGAGTTGGCGATCCCGCGCGGTGAGGTGCGGTGGCGGTCGTCGTTCCGGGAGCACGGTCTGCGAGAGCTTCCCGTGACCGTGGGTCAGGACAGCGCGGCGACGACGGCGCGGGCGACCACCACCTGACCCGCCGGGGTGAGGTGCACCCCATCCGGCTCGTAGAGACGGTGCCCCGCGCTGGGCCGGGTGGGGGTGAGGGCGTCGACGACGGGTTCCGCGCGATCCCGGAGCGCTTGCGCGGTCTCCTCGTGATCCTTTGCGCGCCAGCCGATCCCCGCGCACTGGAAGGGCGGGAAGGCGGCGGTCAGCGTCTCGTCCGCATCGGTGGGGGTGAGCCAGACCCAGCGCGCACCGCTCAGCCGGACGCCCTCGTCGTGCAGCAGCCCCAGATTGCGGATGGTCTCCGCGGCGCCGACCACGCGCGGGCCGTCCGCGCCGAGGCGTTGCGCGTCATTGGCGCCGATTTGGCACAGTACACAGTCGGGACGGTGAAAGCCCAGGGCGGCAATGCCTTTCAATGTCTGGGTGGTGGTGGCTCCCGCCACCGCCAGATTGGTGAGCCGGATGCCATCGTGCGGCCGCCGCAGTTCGAGCAGGTGGCGCAGGATCTCGAACCAGGACAGGCGGTCGGCGGTGCTGCTCTCCCCCATGGCGACCACGTGCGCACCGGGCGCGAAGGGCAGCCGGTCGACCTTGCTCGCGAATTCCGGATCGGTCAGCAGATCCGCGGCGGCAGCACGGGCCTGGATGGCGAAATCCGCTCGCAGAGCCCGATATTCGTCGACATTCAGGCCGAACAATGCCGCGATGTGCGCGTCGTCGATGCCGTTCAGATAGGGCAGTGACAGTTCGGGTCGCTGGAACCGGACCAGTTTGGCGGTCATCTCGGTGGTCATGGCATTTCTCCTGGCATTCAAGGGATTACGAGCGAGGCAGCAGGAAGCCGACGGCGATCAGCCAGGCCATTCCGCCGAATCGGGCGATGGGCAGCAGGAAGGCGGCGGCGGTGAACGTGAGCGCCGCGGTCGTGCACAGTGCGATGAGCGCGACCACCAGGCCCGCGGCGATCAGCCAGCGTGCGAGCCGCCCGGGCAGTGCCCCCAGTGCGATACCGGCGATGAGCAGGCCCGCCGCCATGACATTCCCGGGCCCGCCGCACAGGAAGGCCAGGGTGTGCAGCGCCCGGACCAGCGCCGGATCGGTGACCACCTCCGGCACCGTCAGCACCCAGCTCACCACCCCGGAGAGCATCAGGAAGGCGGCGGCGAGCGTGCCGCCGACCGCGGCGAGCGCGGGCGCGAATCCCTCCCCGAACCGCCGCAATCGGGCCGCCGCCGTGGCCACGTACAGCGCCAGCGGAATGGCGCTCGCGAACTGCAGCACCGCCCCGGTTCGCACGGCCGCGCCCTGATCGCGGAAGTAGTCCAGCGCCTCCCCCGGCTCTCCGAACGGGGACGGAAATGGACTCCCACCGGCGCGAACAGTGCTGATGGCGAGTCCGGCGACGAAAAGTCCGGCGGCGACGGCTCCCAGGATTCCCAGGGGCGGCTCGAAGCTCGTCGCGGGCCGGTCGATGCGGGATGTGGCTGATACGGCCATGTCAATCCATTCTCATATGTGAATCGTTCTGTATAGTGAACGATTATCTGCTGTGTACGATAGCCCCGTGGCCGATTCGGAGCAAGGGGATCTCGAGCAAGCGCAGCCGTCGCGGCCGATGCGCGCGGTGGCATTCCAGCTGGCCCAGCTGGGCACCCATGCGGCCCAGCGTTTTTCCGAGCGCATTGCCGAAATCGGCCTCACTCCGCCGGAAGCCGGGATCCTGCGCCTGATCGCCGCCAATCCCGGTCTCAGTCAGCGCGCCCTGGCGGCCGAGCTCGGCGTGGTGCCCAGCCGCGTGGTGGCTCTCATCGATCCCCTGGATCGCAAGGGCCTCATCGAACGTCGCCGCAGCGCCGCGGACCGCCGCAACCACGAACTGCACCTCACCCCCGAGGCCGGTCGGCTGCTCGCGCGCCTGGCCACCGTCGCCATGGCGCACGAAGCGGCCCTGACCGCGCCGCTCACCGATGCCGAGTACCTGCAATTCGCCGACTTGCTGACCCGCCTCGCCGCCGCGGGTGACCTCACTCCCGGCGTCCACCCCGGTTACCGCGATCTGCCCGGGTAATCACTTCTCCCGGACGGGAATTGCCCGACTCTTCTAACTGTTGATCATATCTACAGCAGTTAGAAAATTCAGGGAGGAAGGCAGATGACCGGGCATTACGCACAAATCGCCTTCACCGACGGTGTTCGCGCCCACCAGCTCACCCACGGCAGCCTGCGCAGTTACGAGCGCATGGCGGCGGTGCCGGATACGGCCGACCGGATCGGTGAACAGGAAGCCTGGTTCATCGGCGAACGGGACAGCTTCTACGTCGCGACCGTGGGCGAAACCGGCTGGCCCTACATTCAGCATCGGGGCGGTCCGCGCGGGTTCCTCAAGGTCATCGACTCGCGCACACTAGGATTCGCCGACTTCACTGGCAACAAGCAGTACATCAGCCGCGGAAACCTGGATCACGACGACCGGGTCTCGCTCTTCCTCATGGACTACGCCGCCAAGGCGCGCCTGAAGATCTTCGGCCGCGCCCGCGTGGTCGAGGCCGCCGATGATCCGGATCTGATTGCCGCCCTCGCCGATCCGAGCTATCGCGCGCGGCTGGAACGCGCCGTCCTCATCTAGGTCGAGGCCTTCGACTGGAATTGCAGCCAGCACATTCCGGAGCTGTATCCGCGCGAAGAGGTGCTCAAGGCCGTGCAGTCCCTGCGCGACCGCATTGCGGAACTGGAAGGCGAGAACGCGCGCCTGCGGGCGGAGACCACCCGCGCGCAGTAATCCGCCGGACACGACCGCCCCGCGCGGTCGGTCGGCGCATATCCATTGATCTGGTTGGGAGTTGGCGTCATGCGCCGAGAAAACATTGCGTGGGCGGGACTGGCCGCCATGACCGTATCGTTCGGGCTGAACTTCACCATGGGGGTGTTCTTCGCGCCCACCGCCGCCGAGTACGGGGTGAGCGCCACCGCGCTCGCCGTCGCGGCGGCCCTGGGCACCACGGTCACCGGGCTGGCGCAGACGGCGGTCGGGCGAGCCCTGGATCGGTTCGGGCCCAAGGTCGTGCTCATCGGCGGACTGGTGCTGATCTCGTCGAGCTATCTGGCGCTGTCGACGGTCACCCGGACCTGGGAGTTCGTGGCGGCCTACATGCTGCTGGGCGGCCTCGGATTCGCGGCCTCCTCGACGCTGACCGTCACCACCCTCATCGGCCGCTTGCACGGCGATCAGTCCGGGCCGCAGCTGGCGCGCGCGGCGCTCGGCATCAATATCGGCCAGCTCATCACCCCGTGGGCGGCGACAGCGTTGTTCGAACCTCTCGGTGTACGAGGCGCTTTCGCGGTGCTCGGCGCGGCCGGGCTGCTCGCCACGGCGGCGCTGGGGTGGTGGCTGCCCGGCTACCCCCGCACGGCGGCCGCGCCCGGTCGCGGCGAATCGCTCGCGGGCCGATCGAAAGTGCTGGTGTCCTTCGGATTACACGCCGCCACGCTCTACGTCGTCATTCTCATGCTGCCCCGGCACGCCGCCGAGAACGATTGGTCGGTCGCGGGAGCCGGTCGCCTGGTGGCCCTGGCGGCCCTCTCGGCAGGCCTCACCTCCGCGCTCATGGTGCGCCTGATGCGGAGTCACCAGCCCGAGAATCTGTTGCGCGGACTGTATCTCGTGCGTGTGGCGGCTCTCGCCCTCGCGGTGTTCGCACCGGGGCCCGGGGTGCTCATCGCGGTGGCGGTGCTGTTCGGCGTGGCTTCCTTCCCCGTGATCCCGTTGACCATGGCCATCCTGTCGCGCGGCTTGGATCCGGCGCGCATGGGCCGCACCCTGGCGCCCGCCTGGGTGATTCACCAACTGGCGGCCGCCGCCGGGCTGGCCACGGCGAGTCTGCTGCACGCCGTAACCGACAGCTACCGCGGCTATTTCGCGCTCGCCCTGCTCTTCACCGCGGCGAACCTCGTCCTGCTGGCCCCGGCCCGAATTGATCGCAAATACATGCCCGAATTGATCGTGAATACATGACAGAGGGTGTCGTGATTTGTTGGCAGACTTGTCACTACGGCGTCACAGCAGGGGCCAACCGGCCGTTGGGCGTCCGTGGTGGAACGAATCGAATGGAGCTGAAGTGGCAGTGGAACGATCGGCCGTCAACCCGGTGTCGTGGTCGGTGGAGATGGGGTTCAACCAGGGAGAGTTGGTTTCCGGGCAGGCTCGGACGCTGTACTGCTCCGGGCAGACGGCGATGAGCGCCGAGGGTGAGCCGCTGCATGCCGGGGATATGGCGGCGCAGTTGGCGCTGAGCATCGACAATGTGGAGGGCGTGCTCAAAGAGGCCGGGATGACGCTCGCCAATCTGGTGCGGCTCAATGTGTACACCACTGATGTGGATCTGCTTTTCCAGCACTATGGGGTGCTGGCTGCGCGGTTGGGTGCGGCCGGGGTGGCGCCGACGACGACGATGCTCGGGGTGACGCGGCTGGCGATTCCGGGTCAGATGGTGGAGCTCGAGGGAACCGCCGTCGACTGATGCC
>NZ_BDCH01000011.1 GCF_001613405.1 Nocardia crassostreae | reverse complement strand
CGCGGTGGCTCAGCGGGTGGGGCGGGTGGTGGCCCGGGAGTCGCGCCAGTGGCCGAGGTCGAAGTACAGGGTGGTCCAGGTGTCCCACATGGTGGACCAGGGCTGCTTCGGGTTCTTGCATTTCCAGACGGCGACCATGCGGTCGATGCCGGGGATGCCGATGGGATCGTCGAGGTTCACCACGCGTTCCACCTCGGTGAAGCGGGATTTCAGGTCGGGCTCGGCGGTGTCTAGGCCGACGAAGATCACCGTGGTGGTGGAATCCGGTGGCGGGCCGAAGAATCCGAAGCCTCGGCTGGGGCTGTAGGTGGGGGGCAGGTCGTACTCGCCGCCGAACTGCTCGACCGCGCCGCCCTGCCAATAGCCCTGGGTGATGATGGCGGAGTGCGCCTTCTCCTCGGGCGTCAGCGTGCGGTAGCCGGTGTCGACGGCCTCCACCATGCGATCCCAATTGGTGGTACCCCAGAGCGCCGACCGGATGCCGAGATCGATGGGGGTCACCGTCTGGCCGCGCCAGCTGGGCGGCAGGGGTAGCAGGGTGAGCGTGCCGACGTAGGTCACCACGGTGAGCACGACGATCGGAATCATCGCCAGGTTCATCCACCGCTTCCGCGGGTACTGCCACAGGCCGACGGCGCCGATGGCGAACATGGCGGGGAAGAAGCCCGTCGGGTAGTACGGGCGGCCGTGCGTGATGACCACGAATGCCGTCATGAGCAGCAGTGCGACCGCGATGAAGCGGTACGGCTTCAGCGACTCCTGCTTGACCACCGCGTAGAAACCGACCGCGATCAGCAAGCAACCCGTGAATCCGGCGAAACCCAGCCACTGCGGGAAGAATCCGGGCGGACCGTAGCCCGTGGCGTCCTGCTCCGCTCCGATGATCGGGCCCATCGCCAGCTGCGGCCAGTTGTGCTGCGACTGCCAATACAGAATCGGGAGCACGGACAAGCCGAGGATGCCGGTGCCCGCCCACAGCGCGAGGCGGCGCAGAATCTCGCGCGGCCCGCACAGGATCACGGCCACGCCGAGGCATGCCCAGACCAGCGGGATCATCCACTTCACCTGCATGTCCAGCGCCGCGACCACGCCCGCCACGACGATCAGCCAATCCTGGCGGGTGCGAACCCAGCGGATGAGCAGCCACGTGATCACGGCCGTGAGCGTGGCGTCGAAGGAGAAGGTGCTCAGCGCGCACTGGGTCACCAGCAAGTAGGACGTGCCATAGGTGAACGCGGCGAACAACTGGACGCGCTGGTTGGCGCGGAGTTCGTAGGCGATCAGCGCCGACACCACGATGGCGCCCACGCTCATCACGACCGCCGGAACCCGCAGCGCCGTCACCGATCCCGGCGCGAGCACATCCGCGAGGTGCGCGAAGAAGGCCACCACGACGCCCTGATCCGCGTACGTGTAGTCGAGTCGCCGTCCGGCGGAAAGGAAATAGAGCTCGTCGCCGAAGAACTCGTAACGCCCCGCCGTCACCGTCAGCACGATCAACGAGATCCCGGCCATCAATGCGACGCCACGGAAAGCGAACGGCGGGTGGGTATCCGGAATGGTTTGCGACTCGGAACGAACCGCAACGACCGCTGTCATGAACTGCACCTGACACTTTCCGACAGACGCGTCCGGCGCCCCACTCCCATTGGCGGCGCCGCATCTGTTCGCTGACGAACTGATTCCTCCCCGGCAGCGAACTTGATGAGCGCGAGAGCTCGCGATCCTGCTCGGATTATGTTTGCCCGACATTAATGCCTGTTGTCGGAGTTCGCAAACGCTGCGACTCACCTTCTCGCAATGACCGATTCGATGACCTATACCGAATGAGTAGTGATGCGAAAGCCGCTCGTTCGAGCCGGAGGAAGCGGGTCCTTCATGACTAGGATTAGAAGAATGTGGCGCGCATCGCATCCGGAATTCGAATTCAGCGACTGTTCCCGCCCTGTTTACTCCTGCCCTGCCATGCTTGGCGAGCAGCCGATTCGATGACCGATTCGCCGACAGATCCAATGCGGCGGGTATGTGATATCGCTTGTCACCGAAACAAAGATCCACCAATACACTGGCAGATAGGAATACAGGCCACCATGGAAATTCTCGGGTTCATCGTCGAACTGTTCGGCAAGGGCGCCAACCTGCTGGCCGCGGGATCCGCGTACGCGGGCACCGAACACCGCTGACCAAGGCGGCGCACCGGCCCCGTCGCAGGGGCCGGCTACGCCCGCGCGTCCATTCTGGTGATCAACCGATGCCCGAGGTTCTGGAACGGCTTCTCGACCTTGTGGTAGCACAGCGCGGCGAGGGCGATCGAGACGACGATCCATGAACACCAGGTGAGCCATGGTGCGAGCGCCCCGAACGCCGATACCGGCCATTTGGGCACGAAGTTCATCACCAAGGCGTGAATCAGGTACAGCGAGTAGCTGATTCGCCCCAGGTACAGCAGCGGGCGCGGGAACGAACGTCGGCGCAGCAGCAGCGCCGCCCCGAAGAGCAGATAGGCGCCGCCAATGGTGAAGACGTCCTTCCAGGCGCCGGTCGTCGCATCCAGTACGGGCTGATGGAGGAGCCCGAGCTGGATGAGCTTGAGCACGGGGATCAAGCCGAGGGCGAGTCCGAACACCGCCCAGCCGAGCTTGATCGAGATCTCGCCCGAAGTCATCCGATAGACCACCGTCCCGACGAACATGGTGGCGAAGATCGCCGCGGAGTACCACGCCGATTCGGGCTGGTTGAGCGCCAAAGGGACAGCGATCGACGCGAACAGCACCGCCGTCGCGGCCGAACTCCGGTCGGCCGCCCGGCGGGCGAACAACACCGCGACCACCACGGTCGCGGCGACGACCACCGAGCGGGTGACGAGGTTCGCGTCGGGACCATTGACCATCGCGACCGGCAGGAACAATCCGGCGGGCAGAATCGCGCCGAGCGCCAGGACCGCCAGCGGCACCGATCGGCGATTGAGCCCGCCGAGGAACAGCAGCGACACGAACAGATAGAACACCAGCTCGTAGGAGAGCGTCCAAGCGACGACGAGCATCTGCGAGTCCGGCCCGGTGAGGAAGAAGTGCGCCATGCTGGCATTCGTGACGAGGTTCCACGCGGGTTCGGCCAGAAAGCCCGGCGGCCCGCCGTACATGCCCAGGAAGTGCAGAATCAGCACCGCGCCCAGGCAACCCCAGAACAGTGGAAACAGCCGGAAGAATCGGCCCACCCAGAACGCGCCCAGCGACCGCCCGCGCTCCACGGACGGCGGGATGATGAAGCCGCTGACAATGAAGAAGACGAAGACCCCGAACACGCCCGCCCCGAAGTACGTCGCCGAGAATCGTTCATAGCCCGGCCACACCAGCTCCGAACAATGCTGGATCACGACCGCCAATGCCGCGAATCCGCGGAGTGCGTCCAGAAACTCGAACCGGCCACGACGGGTGCGCACATTTTCTTCGACCCGCCCGATCGGATCCGCAACAGTCTCATCAGGTTTCGTCACGCCGTACCGCCGAGAATTCGACCAGGAACCACTGAACACATAGCTGGCGATGGTAACTCGAGTCACGATGCCGACAAGTAATAGATATTCCGGCGCCCGATACCGCCGATTCAAAGCGATTCGCTATCACAGCGCCCGGCAGCACGTTTGCAGGTGCCGATGATGCACACTAACCTCTCACGAAGTTGCACAATCCGGAAAAGTCTTTGGGGGAAGTCCTGATGATCGGCGGGACATAGTGTTCGCGCGCTGGGGAAACCTCGTTTACCGGCAGCGGTTCGCTGTGCTCGGCATTGTCATCGCCGGATTGCTCGCACTGGGGGTGTACGGCTCGGAGTTGGGGAACCATCTCGGTTCCGGGGGGCTCGACGATGCCGGATCGGAATCCGCGCATGCCGCGCGACTGCTCGGGGCGTCGTTCCCGCCGAGCCACGACGCGGACGTTATCGCGATCTACACCGCGCCGACGGACAAGACCGTCGACGATTCCGAGTTCAGTCGCAAGATCATCGACAACCTGAACAGCCTGCCGCGCGTGTACCCCGGGCAAATCGCGGGCATCAACGGCGCCTACTGGCCCACCGAAACCGGCAGGGCGAGCGGAGCGCAATTCGCTACTCCCGACAAGAAGTACGGCGTCGCGTCGATCGCGATCCGCGGTGACAGCGAGAACGCCATGCTGCACAACTACCGCCAGGTCAAGGATGTCTTCCATATCCCCGGTGTGACCGTGCAGGTCGGTGGGTTGAAACCGGTGGCGGGCACGCTCAACGACACCATGGCCGAGGACATCCGGCGCATGGAGGTGCTCGCTTTCCCCGTGGTGGCGGTGCTGCTGTTCTTCATCTTCGGCGGTGTGGTCGCGGCCGCGCTGCCCTTGATCGTGGGCGGGCTGACGATGGTCGGCGCGAACGGGATCATCCGGTTGCTGACCAAGTATTTCGAGGTCAATTCGTTTGTCCAGCCGGTCGTTTCGATGATCGGCCTGGGTCTGGCCATCGACTATGGGCTGTTCATCGTGAGTCGGTTCCGGGAGGAGCTCGCCGAGGGGTATGACACGCCGGCGGCGGTGCGGCGGGCGGTGATGACCGCCGGGCGGACGGTGGCGTTCTCCGCGACGATGATCATCGCGAGTGCCGGGGGCATGCTGCTGTTCCCGCAGGGCTTCCTCAAATCGATTGCCTACGGAGCTATTTCGGCGGTGGCGCTGGCGGCGCTGACCGCGATCACGGTGCTGCCCGCCATGCTGGCCGTCCTCGGTCCGCGGGTGGACATGCTGGGTATCAAGCGATTGCGCAAGACCAAGACCGCGGAGGAGGTCGAGAACGGCTTCTGGGGCCGGAGCACGCGCTGGGTGATGCAGCGGCCGCTGAAGATCGGTGGCAGCCTGACCATCATCCTGCTGCTGCTGATCCTGCCCGTGCGCGATCTGGCCTTCGGCGGATTCAGCGAGCGATACCTGCCCCCGGACAATGAGACTCGCCTCGCGCAGCAGCAGATCGACGCGGCATTCCCCGGGCGCCGGGCCGACCCGATCGAACTGGTCCTCGTCGCCGCCGACAGCAAAGCGATCGGCCCCCTCTGGGCACAGGCGAACGACGCACCGGGACTGGCCGGGAAATTCGCCATGCCCCAACGGTCCACCATCCAACCGGATGTCTACCGGACCAGTGCTCTGCTCACCGACTCCCGCCGCGCCGAGGCCACCATCGACTACCTGCGGGCGATCGAGACTTCCGACGGCGTGAGCCTGTTCGTCGGCGGGGTGCCGACCATCCAGAAGGACAGCATCGACGCGCTGCTCGACCGGATGCCGCTCATGATCGCGCTGGTCCTGCTCGTGACGACGCTCTTGATGTTCCTGACCTTCGGCTCGCTGATTCTGCCGATCAAGGCGGCGATCATGAGCGCGCTCGGGCTCGGCTCGACCCTGGGCATTCTGACCTGGATTTTCATCGGCGGTCACGGCTCCGGGCTGATGAACTTCACGCCGCAGCCGATCCAGTCGAATCTGCTGATCCTGATCATTGCCCTCGTCTACGGCCTGTCCACCGACTACGAGGTCTTCCTGATCTCGCGCATGGTCGAAGCCCGCGCGCAGGGCGCCTCCACCACGGAGGCGGTCCGCGTCGGCACCGCGCACACCGGTCGCATCATTACCGCGGCCGCGCTGATCCTGCTCGTCGTCACCGGCGCCTTCGCCTTCTCGGATCTGGTGCTGATGCAGTACATCGCATTCGGCATGGTGGCCGCACTGCTCATCGACGCCACCGTGATCCGCATGCTGCTCGTACCGGCGACCATGAAACTGCTCGGCGACGACTGCTGGTGGGCGCCGGGCTGGATGAAGAAGGTCCAGGAGAAGATCGGCTTCGGCGAACTCGTCCTCGACGACGAACGACCGGGCGGCAAACAGGTCATCGATCTCGTCGAAACCACCCCGATCACCGATCCGGTGACCATGCAGATCCCGGTCTTCACCGATTCCCGCAAATAATTCGGTGGCGTGGTCCGCGACCGGGTTGCTAGGGTGACCGCCGACTTTGCTGATTACTCACGGGCTCAGGCCCTGAAAGAGGGTGTTGATGTCCCGGCCAGCGCCGAGCGCGCCTCGCCGCGCCGCGTAACCGCGCGTCCCACCCGTCGAGGATCGCTCGGCCTGCTCCTGCTGTCATCGCATGCCTTCAGCAAAGGAGTATCCGGGTGTCTACCCACGTTTCCCACAAGCTCGACACTTTCACCTGCCTCTGGTGCGGCCTGGTCGTATCCACCTACGCCGCCGATGGCGCACGCCGTAACCACTGCCCGTCCTGCCTGCACTCGCGCCACGTCTTCGACCAGGTCGAGGGCGAGGCGAGCGATTGCGGCGCCCGCATGTCACCGAACTCCATCGCCGTACCGCGCAGCGGGGATTGGATGCTCATCCACCGCTGTGTGCGCTGTGACGAGTTGACCGCCAACCCGATCTGCGCCGACGACAACCAGCTCGTCCTCATGCGCATCGCGGTGCGCCCGCTCGCGCAGCCGCCGTTCCCGCTCGAGGCCTTCGGTTCCCTGTAACCGGTTGTGGCGCAAGAAAGGAGGACGACCATGCCACGCCGCACGAACCGCAGAGCCCGCCGCCCGCAGCGGCACAAGACGGTACTGCACGGCCAGGACGGCCACGGCGACTTCCGCTGTGTCGCCTGCCGACTCGACATCCCGGTGCACGCGCCGGGCGCCGCGCATCGCAATCACTGCCCGACCTGCCTGGCGTCATTGCACGTGGATCGCAAGATCCCCGGCGACCGCGCCTCGCCGTGCCGGGGCCGGATGGAGGCGGTGGCGATGAGCGCCCGCGGCGACGGCGAGTGGATGCTCATCCACCAATGCCTGGCCTGCGGCGAGCTCAGCGTCAACCGCACCGCCGGCGACGACAACGCCCTCGCACTGGTCCGCCTGGCCATGCGGCCGATCCGCGACAACACCCTGGCCAGCCGCGCCCTGCTCGCGCTGTGACCGACCGGCCGGAATGACACCCTGAATACGCTGGGGCCACCGTCGGCGAGCAGCCGTGCGGTGGCCCCGCTGGTAGCGGTGATTTGTCGGTGGGTCGCCGTAAAATTGCGTTCATGAGCATTACGACATTCCGGCGTGCGGTCCCAGCCGAATTCAGTTGCGCAGCTGATGGTTCGGATAGCACTGTGTTGGTCGTAAGCGATACACCAGAAGGGTCATGGGGAGTGACCCTCCGGGGGAAGGAATGAATGCCATGAACGGCAAGATGATTCGTGGGGAGCATCGCGGCCCGCGGTTCGCCAAGAGCAGCTTCAGCTACGGCGGCGGCGACTGTGTCGAGGTCGCGTACCACGAAGGCCGGATAGCCCTGCGTGATTCCAAGGATCGGTACAGCCCGACCCTGTGGTTCACCAGATCCGAGTGGCGAGCGTTCACCTCGGGTGTACGCGCCGGAGAATTCGATTTCGGCGAGTGATGGAAAGGTGGTGTCGCAGCGAATTCGCTGCGACACCACCACCCCCACGTGCGGCCGAGCCCTCGTGCGGCCGCGGGAAACAAGTCAATTGGTTGCGAGGCGGTGTATTTCGCCCCGCAGTTCCGTGAGGAATACGCGGGCATCGATGTCGAACAAGGCCATTCGAGTCAAGGCCAGCCAGCGGCGTCGATGGGCGTCGACGAGTTCGGGGCCGCGAGTGACCATGCTGCCCGGAATCGGCTCCGCGGAGGCGACCGCATGGTCCTCGCTCTCGTAGATGACGAAACCGTGCGGGATCGTGGTGCTCGCCTCGATGTCCTGCGGAATCACCCCGATGGTGACCGTATCGAGGGTCTCGATCGAGATGATCCGGTCCAGTTGCTCGAGCAGCACCCGATACGGTCCGGGCCGAAAACGCAGGGCCGCTTCGGTAATGAGGAATTCGAACCGCTTCGCCGGGTCGTACAGCACCCGCTGGCGATCCAGGCGCGCGGCGAGCGCGGCCGCCAAAGCGCCTGGCGTATAAGGCGGATCGAACGTATCGAACACCCGGCGGGCATAGTCGGCGGTCTGGAGCAGACCCGGCACGAGTGAGGGCTGGAAGTTCCGCACCACCTGCGCGTCCTCCTCGAATGCCCGTACGTCGTCCTGCAAATGCGCGCGATTCGCGAGCGAGGCCGCCCAGTCCCGCACCTCGGGCGTGTGCGCGGTTTCGGTGAGCCCCCGCAACGCCTGCCGAGTATCCCCGTCCGCCCCAACCGCTTCGGCCCAGTCCAGCACCTGCGGCAGCGGCGGAACCACATGCCCCGCTTCGATCCGCGACAGCGTCGACTGACTGATTCCAACCCGTTTCGCCAGCTCCCGCCCCGAGATTCCAGCCAGATCCCGCAACCGCCGCAACTCCGCGCCCAACTGCAGGCGCGGGTGCGTCTGGCGCGCAACCGAACTCGCGGCCGTAGCCGCCGCCTCGCTCGCGCCCTCTGCGGGTTGATTCACTGGAACCATGATGATTCAGATCGAATCACTTTGATTCAGCCGAGTCAAGACTCGGCCGGTCACAACGCGAATCGCACATGCATCACCCACTCGCACGCAACACACCGGCTACCCGATCACCCCCGGCGCAGCACCTCCACAGCGCCATCGATCACACCGAGACCCGAACCCACGACGGTCCACACAGGACCGCGGTTAACGCAGGGCATGGGAATACATCCATGCCGTAAGTGCCCCCGGACGGGCTCGAACCGTCACTGGGCGGATTTTAAGTCCGCTGCCTCTGCCAATTGGGCTACGGGGGCGACTGGGTCAGAGTACCGAGCCGTACGGTCGTGCTGGAATCACCCGGGGGGGTGAATTCTGGGGATGAATGGCGGGGGTGGAGGGAAAGGGGGGAAATGAGGGGAATGGGGTGTGATCTGCGTCTCATCTGCGTTACGGGGGTTATAGGGGCGGCGGTACGTTCGCGGGTGATGAAGGCTTATGTTCGGAAAAGCTTGGCGGCGTTGGTTATTGGTGTCGCAATTGTGTCATTGACCGTGGGGGTGGCGGGGGGCGCGGAGGAGCGGTATGCGCCGACGATGTTGGTGTTGGATGGGTCGGGGTCCATGTTGGCGGAGGATCCGGGGGGCGGGACCAAGATGGATGCGGCCAAGAGTGCGGTGCGCACCTTTGTGGCGGGGGCGCCGGGGGAGTCGAAGGTGGGGCTCACCGTGTACGGGACGGGTACCGGGTCCTCGGAGGCGGAGAAGGTTGCGGGGTGCGGGGTGCGGGGTGCGGGGTGCGGGGATGTCAGCGTGTTGCAGCAGGCGGAGACATTGGATCGGGGGGCGCTGACGAGTGCGGTGGAGGGGGTGACGCCGCGGGGGTTCACGCCGATCGGGACGGCATTGCGGACCGCGGCGGAGGCTTTGCCGAAGGAGGGGGCGCGGTCGATCGTGCTGGTGTCGGATGGGGAGGACACGTGTGCGCCGCCCGATCCGTGCGAGGTGGCGCGCGAGTTGAAGGCGGAGGGGACGGAGCTGGTGGTGCATGCCATCGGGTTCGGGGTGGACGAGCAGTCGCGGGTGCAGTTGACGTGTCTGGCGCAGGCCACCGGGGGCACGTATACGGATGCGGCGGACGGGAAGACGCTGGAGCAGGTGCTGCCGCGGATCAGTGCGGCGGCATTGCGGAATTACGAGGCGACGGGGACGCCGATCAGCGGTACCGCGAATTATGTCGACGCACCGGTGGTGACCGAGCCGGGACAGTATCTGGACACCATCGGACAGGAGGAGAAGCGGTTCTACGGGGTGGACGTACCGGCGGGGGCCACCGCGTATTTCACCGCGGCGCTGTCGTTTCCGCGGCGCAATGATGTCGGGATTCTCAAGGATCTGAATCGGCTCGAATTGCGCGCCTACGGCAAGAACGGCGAGGACTGCAATAAGTACGAATCGGAATTCGTCACCAGATCCAGTGACGGGGAGGCGCTCACCGCGACGCTCGTATTCGCGGGCGCGGCCGAGACTTCCGGACCGCCGGGATGTTCGGGCGGCGGACGGTATTACTTCACCGCGCAGTGGGCGCAGGCCTCCGACGGCGCGCTCGAGCGGATGCCGATGGAGCTGGTGATCGGCATCGAGCCCGCGCTCGCGGGCAGCGGCGGGCCGGAGGAGGTCGGCGCCCTGCCCGAATACACCACGCCCACCACCCCCGCCGTGCCGGTCGTCGGCGGCGGATCGTTCACCGTGGCCGCCGCACTGCCCGGTTCCGGCGTCTACACCGATGCGCTGCAATACGGCGAGCTGGTGTTCTACAAGGTGAAGCTGGACTGGGGACAGGCGCTCGCCTATCGCGTCCACTACGACGCCATCGGCCGATCCGGACTCGAGGCCATCGCCAATGTCGACACCGCCATCTACTCGCCGCTTCTGGACGAGGTGGAAAGCGATACCCACGCCTACACCGGCAACGAACTGGTCCTGCCCGCGAGCAAGGCCCTGTCCACCTATCCCATCCGGTATCACAACCGGGACGGCGACGTGTACGAGGCGCGGGACCAGGCCCTGGCGGGCTGGTACTACATTGCCGTGAAACTCGGTCTGCCGCGCGAGGAATCGGACGTGCCGCCGGTGCCGATCCGGCTCGAGCTGCAGGTGGTCGGCGAGCCCGAGCCCGGACCGGTCTACGCGCAGACGACCGCGAACAGCAATACGCTCAGCGGCGACGACGGCGCCGGGAAGCCCGTGCAGACCACCGCCGCCGAATCGACGGTCAGCTCGGCCGGGGTGTGAGTGCTGCTCGCCGGCGCCGCCGCCTGCGTGATCGCGGTCGGCGTGCTCGGCAATCTCATCGTGCGCGCCCGCAAGCGGTAGCGGCCCGAAACGTAGCGGCCCGAAACAACGAGGCCCGCCTCCCGAGCGGGAAGCGGGCCTCGTTCGTCGAGAAACCGGTTAGTGCACGCCCTCCATGTGGCGGCTCACCCACGGCGCGATACCGAGCACGATCGCGCCCACGGCAATGGTCACCAGTCCGGTGATGCCGAAGTACGCGAGCTCGTGCGACGGGTCGTAGAACTTCGACAGCACACCCGACATGGAGGTGCCGATACCCACGGAGAAGAAGTACAGCGCCATCATCTGCGCCCGGAAGGCATTGGGCGCCAGCTTGGTCGTGACCGCCAGGCCGATGGGCGAGAGCAGCAGTTCGGAAATGGCGAACCCGCCGAGCACCACGAAGACGAACAGGATGGGCACCGTCTTGCCCTCGGTCCCGGAGAACAGCGCGAACAGCATGAACGCGATACCCATGCCGATCACGCCGAGCGCGAACTTGCGCGGCGTGCTGGGCGCGCGATTGCCCAGCCGCGTCCACATGATGGCGAACAGCGGCGACAGCGCGATGATCCACACCGGCTCCATGGACCCGATCCAGTTCGACGGCGCAGTCCAGCCGAAGACGTCCCAGTTGATCCGCTCATCGGAGTACACCGCCAGCACCGTGAAGATCTGCTGGAACAGCGACCAGAACACGGCATTGGCGATGAACAGCGGAATGAACGCGCGCACCCGGCTGCGCTCGGTCGCATCCACCTTCGGATGGTTGAGCATGACCGCGAAGTAGGCGACCGAGGCCACCACAATGACGCCGGTGGTGACATCGGGCAGGTTGGACAGGGTCAGCAGACCGGCGGCCCAGGCGGCGGCCACGATCACGACGACGGCCGCGACGGCTGCCAGGACGCGCGAAATCTCGGTGCGCGGCAGCGGGTTCGGCACGTCACGGCCGTGATCGCCGAGGTTCCTGCGGAAGGCGACATACTGGGTGAGGCCCAGCGCCATACCGACGGCGGCCGCACCGAAGCCCCAATGGAAGCCCACGTGATCCTTGAGCAGACCGGTGATCAGCGGCCCGGCGAACGCGCCCAGGTTGATGCCCAGATAGAACAGCGTGAAGCCGCCGTCCGCCCGCGCGTCACCCTTGTCGTAGAGGGTGCCCAGCAGCGAGGAGGCATTGGCCTTGAGCGCACCCGAGCCCAGCGCGATGAGCACCAGACCGACGCCGACGCCCGGCAGGCCCGGAATCACGGCCAGGCTGATATGGCCCGCCATGACGATCACGCCGCCGTAGAAGACCGTGCGCTCCATACCCAGCACACGGTCGGCAATCCAGCCGCCGAGCACCGTGGACAGGTACACCAGGCCGCCGTAGGCGCCGACGATGCCGGTCGCGGTGGCCTTGGGTAACTCCAGGCCACCCTCGGTGGTCGAGTAATACAGGTAGTAGCCGAGGATCGTGAGCATCCCGTAGAACGAGAAACGTTCCCACAGCTCGACACCGAACAGATTCGCGAGTCCGATGGGATGTCCGAACAGGGTTCGTTCGGCGACCGGTTTCGCGTTGTGCGCTACTCCTGACATAACCCCAGACCTTCCCATAAGGGGCAATCTGACAGCAACCTCAGCCGTTAAAGTACGTCACAGTTGTCCAGTACAGGCATAACTGTGAGGTCGATTCCTGCTCGAGTTGCCAGGATTTCCGCCACACACGGATCAGGCGATGGACAGCGCGATCCCGTCCAGAATGTCGTGCTCGCTCACGATCAGCTCGCTGATCCCGGCGCGCCGCGCCAGCTCGTCGGCGAGCACCTCGGTGATCACCGCACCGCCGCCGATCACATCCACCCGGCCCGGATGCATGGGACCCAGCGCGGCCCGCTCATCGTGATCCATACCGATCAGCCGATCGCACACCGCGCGCACCTCGGCCAGCGACAGCCGCGTGAGATGCACCTTCTCCGAATCGTATTCGGGCAGATCCAGCGCCACGGCCGCCAGCGTGGTCATGGTCCCGGCCACGCCCACCCAGGTGTGCGCGCGCTCCACCGGCACCACGCCGAAGGCCTGCGCCAGCCGCTCGGAGGCGAAGAACCGCGCCGAGGCGACCTCCTCGCGGGTGGGCGGATTGCCGAGCAGGCAACGCTCGGTGATCCGCACACAGCCGATATCGGCCGAGTACGCCGACTGCACGCCCCCGGCATCGCCCAGCACCACCTCGGTGGATCCGCCGCCCAGATCGACGACCACGAAAGGCCCTGCGGCGGCGGACAATTCGCCGACCGCACCGGCGAAGGACAGCCGCGCCTCCTCATCGCCGGTAATGACCTCGGCCTGTGCGCCGGGCACCACCCGCTCGAGTTCGGCGCCGGTCATGGAGAAGAAGTCGTCCCGATTGCTCGCATCGCGGGTGGCGGAGGTGGTGACCATGCGCACCTTGGTCACCTTGGCCTCGATCATGAGATCGACGTAGTCGCGCAGTGCGGCGCGGGTGCGTTCGATGGCTTCGGGATTGAGCGAGCCATTGGCGTCCACGCCCTGTCCGAGCCGGACGATGCGCATTTCCCGATGCACATCGGTGAGGTGCGGCGCGCCGTTCTCGCCCCGGACCGCATCGGCGATCAGTAGTCGGATGGAGTTGGTCCCGCAATCGACGGCGGCGATCCGCTCACTCATATGACTAGCCCTCCGACTTCACCTGGTACTGCTCGTAGTTCGGCCAGTCTGCCGGAATCGCGGTACCGCGCAAACCGTGTTCGGCCGCGAGCGCCACCGCCTCGTCGCCCAGCAAGTTCAGCCCCGGACCCTTGGCCAGCGAATGCGCGATCAGCACGTGCAGGCACTTCACCCGGTCCGGCATACCGCCACCGGCGAAGTCGGTGCCGAGATCCTCGATGGCATTGCGCTCGGACAGATAGCTCTCGTACGCGGCGCGATAGGAGGCCGCCAATTCGGTGTCGTGCGTGAGCCGTTCGGTCATCTCGCGCATGAGCCCGGTCGTCTCCAACCGGCTGGCCTCGGCGGTGAGCCGCGGATCGGTCAGGTAGTACAGCGTCGGGAACGGCGTCCCGTCGGGCAGTTTGGGGGCGGTCTTCACGACCGCGGGCAGGCCGTCCGGCGTGCGGTAGGCAATGGCGAGCACGCCGCGGGGCTCCCGGCCGAGTTGCTGGGCGACGACGTCGAGATCCTGCTCGGTCGGCTGGTTCCCGGATGCGGTCACCTGGATTGTCCTTCCTCGATGCTCTGCCACAGTTCGGTGTACCAGGGGTCGGGCGCCTTGGCACTGGTGGTCATGGCGGGCACGGCCGGTTGTTCGATACCGGGCACCTGCACGATGTAGGGGGTTTTGCCGGGCATGACCAGCCGCAGCCGGTCGCGCGCCTCGGCCTTGATGTAGGCCGGATCCTGTTGCTGCGCACGGCGATCGCGCAGCCGGTTCACATCGGCCTCCAATTGCGCGCGCTGGGCGGCCAGTTCGGTGGCCTCGGCCCGCTGGGAGAAATAGGTGCGCAGCGGCACCGCGAGGGTGAGCGCGAGCCCGCACAGCACCGCCGCCAGCAGTACGGCGCGCCCGGTCGACAGACCGAGGATCTTGCGTTCGTGCCGTTCGGATTTCGCGGTCTTCTTGGCGGCCCGGCGCTTGACCGCCTTGGCGCCGGCGGCGGTGCGGGCGGTCTCCGTGGCCGCCCGCTTCCCGCTGCCGCGAGGCTTGGCGGACCGCGACGGGCGGCGGTCACCACGTCCGGCCGGACTGGTACCGCGCGCCCGTCGCTCCGTCATCTGAAACCTCCGGTTGATCAGCCTTCGAACGCGAACCGCGGGAAGGCCACATCGCCCGCGTAGCGCGCCGAGTCACCGAGGGCGTCCTCGATGCGCAGCAGCTGGTTGTACTTGGCCACGCGCTCCGAGCGAGCCGGGGCGCCGGTCTTGATCTGACCCGAGCCGACGGCCACGGCCAGATCGGCGATGGTGGTGTCCTCGGTCTCGCCGGACCGGTGGCTCATCATGGTCTTGTAGCCATTGCGGTGGGCCAGGTCCACGGCGTCCAGGGTCTCGGCCAGGGTGCCGATCTGGTTGACCTTCACCAGCAACGCATTGGCGGCACCCTTGGCGATGCCCTCTTCCAGGCGCTCCGGGTTGGTGACGAACAGGTCGTCGCCGACCAGCTGCACCTTGTCGCCGATCTCGTCGGTCAGCGCGACCCAGCCATCCCAGTCGTCCTCGGACAGCGGATCCTCGATGGACACGATCGGGTAGGACGTGAGCAGCTCGGCGTAGAAGGCGTTCATCTCGGCGGCGCTGCGCACCACGCCCTCGAACTTGTAACCCGAACCGGCGGTGTAGAACTCGGTGGCGGCCACGTCCAGGGCCAGGGCCACATCGGTGCCCAGCTTGTAACCGGCCTTGTCGATGGCGGTGGCGATCAGGTCCAGCGCGGCGCGGGTGCCCGCGACGTCCGGCGCGAAACCGCCCTCATCGCCCAGACCGGTGGACAGGCCCTGGGCCTTCAGCACGGACTTGAGCGTGTGGTAGATCTCCGCACCCCAGCGCAGCGACTCCTTGAAGGTCGGGGCGCCGATCGGGGCGATCATGAATTCCTGCACGTCCACACCGGTGTCGGCATGCGCGCCACCATTGAGGATGTTCATCATGGGGACCGGCAGGACGTGGGCATTGGGGCCGCCGACGTAGCGGAACAGCTCCAGGCCCGAGGACTCGGCGGCGGCGCGGGCCACGGCGAGCGAAACACCCAGCAGGGCATTGGCGCCCAGGCGGGACTTGTCCGGGGTGCCGTCCAGGTCCAGCAGGGTCTGGTCGACGGTGCGCTGCTCGACGGCGTCGAGACCGATCACGGCCGGGGCGATCTCGTCGAGGACGCCCTCGACGGCCTTGCGCACACCCTTGCCCTGGTAGCGATCGCCACCGTCACGCAGCTCCACGGCCTCGTGCTCACCGGTGGACGCGCCGGAGGGCACGGCCGCGCGGGTGAGGGTGCCGTCGTCGAGAGCGATCTCAACCTCGACGGTGGGGTTGCCACGAGAATCCAGAATCTCGCGAGCTCCAACCTGTTCGATGATGGCCACGAAACGACACTCCTTCGGCTGCTGACTCGGCAGGTCGCACGGGTTACTCCGTGCGCCCCGAGCCTAACGTGTTGGCGCAGGTTGGTGGCAACGCCCCTGCGGCGCGCCCGAGGCGGTCGGACAAGATATATCTTCAGGCCTTCCGGCCGACGCTGTAGGCGGCGGCGCGGTCGCGGACCTTGTTCATGTAGGCGTTGGACTGGTTGTAGGTGAGCAGGGCCTGCTGCCAGCCGGGGGCTGCGGTGAGGTCGCCGCCCATGGCGCAGAGGTAGCGGGCGGCGGTGAGGGCGGCGTCGTCGATATTGTCCGGATCCGCCGTGCCGTCGCCATTGGCGTCCACGCCCCAGCGTTGCCAGGTTTCCGGAATGAATTGCAGTGGGCCGACGGCGCGGTCGTAGACATCGTCGCCGTCGAGTCTGCCGCCGTCGGAGTCCTTGATGGTCGCCACGCCCGGCGAACCGTCCAGCGCGATACCGCGAATGGGCGGCGACACCTTGCCGTCGTCGCCGACGTCCGCGCCGCGGTGGGTGCCGTGTTTGCTCTCCACGCTCGCGATGGCGGCAATGGTGGTCCAGCCGATACCGCAATCCGGCCGCGACTGCGCCATGACCGCGGCGGCGTAGGCGTACGCCTCGAACGACACGACCGGAATACCCAATGGGTCGGCCTGTTCCTCGGCCCAGGCGCGCAATTGCAATGCGGTGCGGCCCGGCGCGTTGAGATCGATGACCGGTATGGGCGCACCCGGTCCGGGCGGAATGCCCTCCGGAATGGGGGTGAGATTCGCTGAACCGCAACCGGTTAGCAGCATCACAGCGGCCGCCGTGCCCAGGAGGCCGGCGCGGGAGAGAGCGGCGCCGACGCCGGCCTTCAAGGAACGCACACTGTTCATCATCCAGATGGATCGGCCCTCCTACCAGGAACGTGAACGGCGCTGCGCACAACTCGCGCCGGGTATCCGGAGTCGGATACCCTCCCCGCTAGTCTTTGATGCGCATCAGCTATTTTTCCGACACGCCCTTAGGTAAGCCTTACCAAATCTCCACGTGCCGGATAGCTTCCTTGACCGAACGAGAAAACCCATGTCACCTCCCGGGCCAGGAAGGCAATTCCCTTGGTTAAAAGCGTTCTCTCCGAACGTAAGACGCTTCACCCCTCGGAACTCGAACGACGCGAACTCTCGGCAAACTCCGGACAGGCCGTCCGCGCCCTCGCGGCTGAGATCGCCGTCACAGTCGGAACCACCGCGGCGACCGCCGCCACCCTCGCCGATTCGGTCCTGCTGCACCACATCGACTCCCGCTACCGCGAATTACCCGAAGACGTGCATCACGCCATGCGCGCACCGGCCACCACAGGCGGGGTCACGGTCATCTCCCGGTTACCCATCAGCGACGCCGAACTCGGTCGTACACCGCGGGATTGGCGCGAGGCCGCGGCGTGGGCCGGTGAACCGCTGCGCGATTCGTCCTCCTTCGAACTCGATATCGCCATGCTGCTGCTGGCGCGCTGCGCCGGTGAACCCTTCGGCTGGCAGGGCCAGCAGGCGGGGCGGCTGGTGAACAACATCCTGCCCACCCCCGGGCACGAGCACGAACAGTCCGGCGCGAGCAGCACCACCCTGCTCTGCCCGCACACCGAGGACGCCTTCCATCCGCGCCGCGCCAATCTGCTCATGCTGGGCTGCCTACGCAATCCGGACAATGTCGGCACCACCGTCTCCTCGGTGCGCAATGTGGAACTGGCTGCGGCACAGCGAGATCGGCTGTCGAACCGGGAGCTGCCCATTCTGCCCGACGTGTCCTACGGCAGCGATTTCCCGGATGCGGTCGCACCCCCGATCGCCACCCTCGGCAGCGACGCGGGACAGCTCACCCTGCGCTACGACCCGGCGTACACCCCGCTCACCGACGCCGACCCCGAATTCCGGGCCGCCTACGACCATTTGAGCGCCGAACTCGCAAGGGTGTGCATCACCGCCGCTTTGACCCCGGGAGAGTTGCTGCTGGTGGACAATGATGTTGTGGTACACGGACGGGTGCCGTTCACCCCCCGTTACGACGGCACCGACAGGTGGCTCAAGCGGGTGAACATCCTTCTGCCCCAGCGCCGCCGCGACCCATCCGAGGCCGCCGAGAACGGATACGGCCAATCGGTGGTGGCGCCGTTCCGACTGCTAGGAAACCGTACGTGAATACCCGACCCACCCCGCTGCGCGTGCTCAGCCGCAGCGATCTCGCCGATGTGCCGATCAGTCCCGCGGAGGTGGTGCGCGCCGTCGAGGACGCGTATCTCGCCTTCGCGGGCGGGGATTCGGACAATCCGCGCAAACTCAGCGTCGCCCATCCCGACGGCTGGTCGGTGGCCTACGCCATGCTGGGCCGCGACGGCCGCCGCCGCGTGGTGGCCATGAAGACCAGCTACAAATTCGATCCGCATCACGATCGCAGCACCAAGCGGTACTACACCACCATCACGCTCTACGACGACGCCACCGGTATGCCGATCGCCATGATGGACTGCGCCCGCGTCGGCGCCCTGCGCACCCCGGCGGTCTCCGCCCTGCTGGTGCGCGAGACGGCGCGGCCCGGCGCGCGCAGCGTGCTGCTGATCGGCACCGGCGAACAGGGCCGCAATGCGCTACCGCATCTGCTGGCCGCCAATCCGCAGCTGAACCGGCTCATGCTCTACGGCACCCATCCCGAGGGCCTGGAAGCGGTGTATCGGCAACTGCTGCACCACAATCCGCATGCCGAACTGGAGATCGTGAGCGATCCGGTCACCGCCGCCCGCACCGCCGACGTCATTCTGGCCACCGCCGGACCCGGCACCCGCGTGGCCATCGAGGCCAAGGATGTGGCCCCCGGGGCGACGGTCGTGCTGGTCGGCTACGGCCTGGCCCCCTCCACCTTGCACGAAGCCGATCGCGTGATCGCCACCAGCGCCGAGCAAATGGCGCTCACCGGCACCGATATGGCGGGCCCCGACGGCCGGTTGCGCCGGGTGGACGCCGAGCTGCCCCAGATCCTGAGCCGCCGCGCGGTCGGCCGGACCGCCGACGACGAACGCATCTTCGTCTACAACTCGGGCCTGGTGCTCACCGATATCGCCGTGGCGCACGCGCTCGCCGGGCGCGCGATCGACGAGGGCCGCGGAACGGAGGTTCCCCTGTGGGACTGACGCCGGGAAGTGAGGGGAGAGAGTTCTGCCCGAATTCATGAAGACCCTGACCGTGCCGCCGGGCCTATCCGACATCACGGCCTCGCCGATGCCCGCGCACCGCGACGAGTGGGAACGGCGACTGCTGGCGGATCCGAAATTGTTGCGGGAGATCGCCGATGGCATCGGCGGCACCTTCCACCTGCTCTATCCGGCCCGGGTCTGCGCCAATATCGAGGCCTTTCAGCGGGTGTTCGCGCGCAAAGGCGTGGTGGGGGCGATCTACTACGGCAAGAAGGCCAACAAGTCCTCCGCCGTCGTCCGCACATGCGCGGAAACCGGTGCGGGCGTGGATGTCTCCAGTGTCGGCGAATTCACCGCCGCGCTGGCCGGTGGCGTGCGCGGGGAAGACCTCATGGTGACCGGGCCCGCCAAATCCGATGAGCTGCTGCGCCTGTCGGCCCAGCAGCGCGCCCTGATCGCCATCGACGATCTCGACGAACTCGCGCGCCTGACCGCGACCGGCATTCCGTCGCGGGCGGTGCTGCGCGTGCTGCCGCCGGGCTCGACCAGCCGGTTCGGTATGACCGGCGATGAGCTCGATCTGGCGCTCACCCTCGTCGACGCGGAGACGATCCGCCTGGAGGGCTTCAGCTTCCACCTCACCGGCTACGAGATCGCCGACCGCGCCGAGCTGGCCCTGCGGCTGATCGCCCGCTGCCGGGAGGCGCGCGGCCTCGGCCATCCGGTGTCCACCATCTCCATCGGCGGCGGCTTCGGCGTGGACTATGTGCCCGCCGCGGCCTGGCACGCCTTTCTCGACGGCGTCGACGAACGCTGGTTCCACGGCGATCGCGCCCCCGAACCGGATTCCTATTACCCCTACCATTGCCCGGTGCCCGGACCGGCCATGCTGGCCGCCATTCTGGACCACGGCGACCTCGGAAATCAGCTGCGCTCGAACGGAATCCGAATGGCCATCGAACCCGGCCGCGCGCTGCTGGATCGCGCGGGCTGCACCGTTTTCCGGGTGCAGGGCGTGAAAGTCCGTTCCGCGCACGGTTATCCGTATGTGATCCTCACCGCGAACGGCACCAGTCTCAGCCTGTCCGAACAATGGTTCGACAGTGAATACCTGCCCGATCCGGTGCTCTGGCCGGAGTATCCCGGTTCGCTCACCCCGACCTGTGTCGGCGGTTCCTCCTGTCTGGAAGCCGACATGCTGAGCTGGCGGCGCATTCCGCTCCCCCGGCTCGCCACGACGGACGATTTACTCATTTATCCCAATACCGCGGGCTACCAGCAGGACAGCAACGAATCGTCGTTTCACGAGTTGCCGATTCCACCCAAGGTGGTGTTGCGCAATGCACCCGGTGCACGACTATTCGAATGGAAGCTAGTGGACTAAGGTTGCCCTCAGCTCCGCTTCCAGGTTGTTGAACTGCCCGTTTACGCACAACACCTACGTCACGAGGAGATACGTTCATGCCGGTTGTCACCACGCGCGTGACAGACCTGATCGGCCGGACCCCGCTGTTCGAGCTGGCTGCCACCGCCACCGGCACCCGGCTGTTTCTCAAGCTCGAGAACATGAATCCGACCGGGGCCGCGAAAATCCGAATGGCGCGCGCCATGGTCGACGACGCGGAAGAACGCGGGCTGCTGACACCGGGCGGGCACATCATCGAATCCACGTCCGGAAATACCGGCCAGGGTCTGGCGGTTATCGCGGCCGAACGCGGGTATCGCTTCACCGCGGTAGTCGACAATCACGCCTGTAAGGACAAACTCCGTTCGATGAAAGCCATGGGCGCGGAACTGGTGTTCGTCGCCGACGACGGCGACGACAGCCTTTCCACCTCGGCGCGCGAGGAGAACGCGGCGGCCCTGCGCGAAGGGCGCACGCCCAACACCTACTTCACCGAACAGCACAACAACCTCGCCAACGCACTCGGTTACTACGCCCTCGCCGATGAATTGCTGGCCGATCTGGACGGGCGGGTGGAAGTGCTCATCTCCGCCGTCGGTACCGGCGGCTCGCTGTTCGGCACCGCGCGCAGGCTGCGCGATCTCGGCCACGAACCGCTGCTCTACGGCGTGGAACCGGTGGGCTCCATTGCCTTCGGCGGTCCGGCCGGGCCGTACTGGCAGTCCGGCACCGGGACATCCGAGGGCGCGGATCCGGGCCGCATCGTGGACGAGGACCTGAACCTGCTCAAAGAGGGCGTGAAGGTCTCCGATGTGGACGCCTTCGCCACGGCCCGGGTGATCGCCGCCAAACTCGGCCTCATGATCGGCGGCTCCGCGGGCGGGTCGGTGTACGCGGCGCTCGAGCGCATGCACGAATTCCCGGCGGGCTCCCATGTCGTCAGCATCGTCTGCGACGGCGGCGAGAAGTATCTCGACACCGTCTTCGACGACGACTGGATGAGCGACCGGGATCTGCTGGACGCGGAGACCGAGCAGCGGTTCGCCGAGCTGCTCGACCGCTACACCCCGGCGCACAAGGCCGCCCGCAGGCCCGCGGCCACCCACACGATCCTGGTGCCCGCCGGTGCGCAGCGCAGCGAGGCCGCGGCCAAATGATCACCGCCCCACGGCAAACCGATGGGCGCGCGCTCACCGCGCTGGCGACGCCCATTGCCCTGACCCAGCTCGCCCAGGTGGCGGTGTCCACCACGAATATCGCGCTCATGGGCACGCTCGGCGTGCAACAGGTGGCGGCGGGCGGGCTGGCGCTGGTGCTGTTCAATCAGATTCGCACCATGTGCGTCGGATTGATCACGGGCACCGGCAATCAGGTGGCGACGGTGGTCAGCCGTGGCGAGAAGCGCGGCCGCGCAACCCATGACGAGGTGCGCGAGGTGGTGCGCTCCAGCTTCCTGATCGCGACCCTCGCCGGAATCCTCGGCGGCGCACTGCTCATCGGGCTCGGCTGGTCGCTGCAATGGCTCGGCCAGGATGCCGCGGTGCTGAACGAGGCGCGGCCCATGATGGTGGCGCTCGCGCCGGGCCTGTTGCCCTGCTTGTGGTTCCAGGTGCTGCGCCAGTACACCGTCGGCATGCAGCGGCCGCAGGCGCTGCTCCTGGTGACCATCGGCTCGGTGGCGCTGAATCTCGTACTGGCCCTGGCCTTCATCCATGGCTGGCTCGGCCTGCCCCACCTCGGCCTCACCGGTATCGGCGTCGCCACCTCGCTGGTCTTCCTGATCACCTTCGGGGTGTTCTGGGCCATGGTGCGCCGCGATGCGAAACTCGGTGCCACACTGCCCCTTCGCATGTGGCCGGTGCATATGCGGACGGTGCGCGAGGAACTCAAGCTGGGCACGCCCATCGCGCTCACCTACGGCTCCGAGGCGGGCATGTTCTCGGTGCTGGCGCTGGTCATGGGCAGCCTCGGCGCCGCCGCGCTGGCCGCCCACAATGTCGTCTACCAGATCGTCTACATCGTGTTCCAGGTCGCCATCGGCCTCTCGCACGGCGCCTCCATCCTGGTGAGCCGCGATGTCGCCCGCGACGAATACGGGCATGCCCGCTCGGTGGCCTGGCTGGCGCTGCGGTACGCGCTGGCGGTCACCGTGGTCACCGGCGCGGCCTACGCCATCGCCCCGGACCGGGTGCTGCGGCCCTTCCTGGATGTCACCGATCCGGCCACCGTGGCGCTCGCGCACACCCTGCTGCTGATCGCCATCGTGCTGCAGTTCTTCGACGCGGCCCAGAACATCGGCGTCGGTCTGCTGCGCGGCCTCAAGGACACCAAGGCGGGTTTCCGGCTGTCCCTGATCGGCTTTGGGGTATGGGATTGCCCACTGCCCTGCTGCTCGCCTTCCCCCTCGGATTGGGCGCGGCGGGGGTCTGGTGGGGCCTGACAGCGGGTCTGGCCACCACCGCTGTCCTGATGCTGCGCCGCTACTTCACCTTGCTCCACGAGCGTGAGCAGGAACATCCACGGCTGCTGGCCGATAGCCTCCGTCATTAGGCCCGACACGTAAATCTCACCTTCCCGCAAGCATGCCGTCACTGGACGTGGGCACGCTGGAGTTAACAGGCTTGACTATTCTTCCGACGGAATCGGCAAGCAGGCAGTTCAAGGGCGCACCACCACTGGCCGGGGAGGATGTCCGTGTACATCACGAGAGTCGCCGAGTATCCGAAGGCAGATCATGTCCTGTTCCACTTCAGCGATACGCATCTGATCGCCGCCGGGGACCTCTACGGCGACGTCGACGCCGAGGCCCGCCTACGCGAGCTACTCGGGCAGGCCGAAGCCAGCCGGATCACCCCCACCGCCGTCGTCTTCACCGGCGATCTCACCGACAAGGGTGAGCCCGGCCCGTACCGGCGACTACGCGATCTGGTCGAACCGTTCGCGCACCGCATCGGCGCACCGCTGGTCTGGGTCGCGGGCAATCACGACGATCGCGCCGCCCTCCGCGAAAACCTGTTGGGCGAAACGCGTTCGGTGAAACCGTTCGACCGCGTGCACGTGTTCGACGGGCTGCGGATCATCGCCCTCGACACCACCGTGCCGGGTCACCACTACGGCGAGATCAGCACCGCCCAGCTGGCCTGGCTGCGCGATGTGCTCTCCGAGCCCGCGCCGTTCGGCACCAATCTGGCCATGCACCACCCGCCCATACCGTGCGTCCTCGACCTGGCGGTGACGGTGGAACTGCGCGATCAGCGCCGCCTCGCCGACGTCCTGGACGGCACCGATGTGCGCGCCATTCTGGCCGGGCACCTGCACTTCTCGACGAGCGCCACCTTCGCCGGAATTCCGGTGTCGGTCGCCTCGGCCACCTGCTACAGCCAGGATCTGGCCGTCGAGACCGGCGGCCTGCGCGGGCGCGACGGTGCGCAGGCGTTCAACTACGTGCACGTCTATCCGGACACGGTGGTGCATTCGGTGGTGCCGATCGGCGCCGGGCCGACGGTCGGCGAACCGGCCGCCCCGCGGCAGGCGGCGAAGCGGCTGGCCGATGCCGGAATCGTCATACCCCCGCGGCGGGCATTTCTCATGTCCTACGCCGCCGCGCCGCCACCCCCCAGGACAATGGGGAGACGGTTGCGTGAGGCAATCCTGCGACTGCTCCGGAATCCGTTCGGGGCGAGTGGGATTCCCCCAACCGGGCGCGACGCGGCGGCTGAACCCGACACACCACCGGAAGCACCGCCCACACTCGGCCGTGCGGCGTGACACCCCCTCCAACCCAGGCTAGGCTAAGCTAACCAAGAATTTCGGGTTGGAAGATGGGAGTTCGCATGCGCGTGGTCGTGCTGTTCGGAACCGAGATGGGCACCGCCGAACTGGCGGCGGACGCCATTGCCGATGTGCTGATGGGCGCACACGACGTCTCGGTCTACGACATGTCCGACTACGACGTCGACGATCTCGATAGTCGCGACTTCCACGTCCTGGTCTGCTCCACCTACGGTTCCGGCGATCTGCCGACCGGCGCGGAACCGTTCTTCGAACAACTCGACGATCGCCTGCCCGATCTGACCGGGCTGCGCTTCGCGGTCTTCGGGCTGGGCGACACCGTCTACGACGACACCTTCAATCGCGGCGGCGAGATCTGCGCGGAAAAGTTCGCCGCCCTGGGCGCGATACAGGTCGGCGAGCACGCACGGCACGACGCCTCGGTCGACCACCGGCCGCAGCAGCACGCCCGCGAATGGGCCGGGCAGCTCCCCGTACCGACACCCGTCTGACAGCGCGATTCGGCTCAGGCGGCGCCTGATTCGAAAGCGTCGAGGCTGCCCGCCAAGGCATCGGGCTTCTCCCACGGCGCGGGTTCCGGGAAATAGGTCTCCAGGAATTCCGACACCGCCCGCACCCGCTCGGCCTCGGGCACCTCCGGGAAACTGCCGTCATTGAGGCAGAAGAAATCCACATTGCGCCGCTTCGCCAGCCCGTCCAACAGGGCGAGACCGGTGTACATGGTGGTGTCCACATCGCGCATCTTGGCCGCCTCCTGCGGGACCGCGCGGCCGGTGAGCAGGGCGTAGTAGTGGTACAGCGAGTTCGTCACCGAGATATCGGTGGCCGACCGGAACCGGCTGGCCCGGGTGCGCGCGAAATCCTCGGCGAAGGCCGCCTCCATCTCGTGCAGAACGCTGCGGCGCAAGGGAACCGGCGTGTGCTCGAGATGCCGGATGATGACCTGGCCGAAGTGCTGCTGGAGCGGTCCGCGATTCACCCGGGCGGCGTTCTCGAAACCGCTGCGGCGTTCGTTGTTGCAGCCGGGACCGATGCGCGTGCCCGCCTCGATATAGCGGCTGATACCGGCGGGGGTGAAGAACATGGACGGCCGCACCGGGCGGGCGAAGAACATATCGTCATTGGAGTACAGGAAGTGCTCCGAGAGCCCGTCGATGTGCTGCAACTGGCATTCCACCGCATGGGAATTGAAGATCGGCAGCCCGCTCATATCGGAGAAGTGATCGATGGCGCGCACGATGGTCACCTTGGGATCGTCGGCGAGCCAATCGGGTACGCGGGAATCGGTGGCGATGAAGATGCGCCGGATCCACGGCGCGTTCTTGTGCACCGAGCGCAGGGCGTAGCGCAGTTCGTCGATCTGCCGGATGCGGGCATCGGCGTCGTCGCCCTCGCCGACCACCACCTGCGCCAGCATTCCCGCACGGCGCGCCCGGAATTCGGGATCGCTGCCGTCCACCCAGGAGAACACGATGTCGATATCGAATCCGACATCGGTGGGATGCGGGGCGAACATGCCGTCCAGGGTCGGCCAGCTGGCGTCGTACAGCAGCACCGTGGTGGGCTCGACATCGGCGAGGTCGAAGACATTGCGGGTCAAGGCGTTCGGCCGCGGGCACTCCACGGTGTCACCGTGGTGGTCCCACAGTTCCACATCCACGTGATGCGCCGGGTCCAGATCCCGTCCCAGCCGGAACACATTGTGCTGCTTCTCATTGCACGAGAATCCGCAGACGACCGCCGCGCCCAGCACTCGCCGTAGGGCCGCCCGATGCAGACTGTCCACCGCCAGCACCAGGCGATGATTGGCATCCCGCACCAGCAGATACGGCACCTCCGCCGCCGCCAGCTCACCGCGCAGATAGCGCAGATCCTCCATCACCGTTGTCGACACCACCAGATTCGCCACCGCCGAACGCCCCACGAAACCCATTGATCACCTCACTCGTTCACCGGACGCCCTGCCGCGTCATGTGCTGTTGCTGTTGCGTTCGTCGACGCCCCTGGTGGCGGACGGCTTCACCGAGCGGTCATCGGCCGGTTACTCGCATGACCCCGATCAGACGGGGGACTGTAACGAATGATGAGGCCGTTATCGCTTCTCGTCAATCCATTACCCCGCAGGTCCTGCGGTGTTTTCACATCTGTAACCAAGCGAACGACCGGGCCTCGCGAATCGGATGATCAACTTGGACGCCAGCGCGCCACGGCGGCAACGGCATACACTTCATGGCAACACAGTCCAGCCCACTGTGTAGATCCGATCGTGAGGTGACGCGAATGGTAGCCGAAGCGCGGGAACGTCAGGAGCCCTCGACGGCTCAGGCCGACCATCCCGAATTGGACACCCTGCCCGAATGGCCACTGGACACCATCGCCGTTCTGGTGACCACCGATCCAGCGCCCCATGCCATTCCGGTCTCCTGGCCGGTGCGCGCCGGGGACAGACGCATCCTGCTCAGTCTCAAATCCGATCGCGGCTCGCTGGCCCGGCTCCGGGAACGGCCCGATGTGGCGCTGCTGATCCTCGGCGGCGGCGATGTGGCGCTCTGCGCGCGCGGTACGGCGCGGGTGATCGCCGACCCCATGCCGGGGGCCGCGGACTACACCGCGGTCGCCATCGACGTGACGGCCATCGACGATCACCGGCAGTCGGCGTTCGCGGTGGCGGGCGGCATCCGGCGCACGGTGCTCGACCCGAGTGAGCTTCGCTACCTCGAAGAACGGGTCGCGACGCTCAAAGCCATGGCGGCAGGCCGTAACTGAGGTGCATGACCGGTATTTCTAAGGGAACTCCTACCCCCGGTGCGGTTTTGAACGCGCACAATGCGCCTCCGTATCGACCATAATCAGGAAGGGATGCGGTGTACTTGCGCCGCGGGGAAGGAGAATTGTGAGCGTCAGCTTGGCCAAGGGCGGAAATGTTTCGCTGTCCAAACAGGCCCCGAACTTGACCAAGGTCGCGGTCGGCCTGGGGTGGGACGTACGCACGACCACCGGTGCGGACTACGACCTGGATGCCAGTGCCATGGCCTGCGGGTCGAATCAGCGGGTGTTGTCGGATGCGCATTTCATCTTCTACAACAACCTGCGTTCGCCGGAGGGGACCATCGAGCACACCGGTGACAATCTCACCGGCGCGGGCGAGGGCGACGACGAGGTGATCAACGTCGATCTGGCGGGGATGCCGCCGACGATCACCAATATCTTCTTCCCCGTCTCGATTCACGACGCGGACAACCGGCGGCAGTCCTTCGGGCAGATCCGCAATGCCTACATTCGCGTGGTGGACGCGGTCACCGGCGCGGAGCTGGCCCGCTTCGATCTGACCGAGGACGCCTCCACCGAGACCGCCATGGTCTTCGGCGAGCTGTACCGGCACGGGCCGGAATGGAAGTTCCGGGCCATCGGCCAGGGCTACGCGTCCGGCCTGGCGGGCATTGCCCGCGATTACGGGGTCAACGTCTAGAGATGATGCCCGTGGGCTCTGCTCCGCCGGTGCGGATCAGAGCCCACGGATCTTGGTGGCAATGCGGTCGGCGACCACGGCCGAGGTGCGGGAGTCCGCGTAGGCGCAGCTCGAGACCTCGATGACCACATTGCCCTGGGTGCGGATGGTGTCCGAGCAGACCCAGGTGGTGCCGCTGGAGGAGACGGTCCAGTCCACCGAGATGGCCGACGGATCGGAATTGTGCGGGACCTCGGTCACCCGCAGCGTGCTGGGCTGTTCCTTGGGGTCCTTGGGGGTGGTCTTGACGTCGGTGTCCTTGCACTTGGACAGGACCTCGCGGTATTCGCCCACCAGATCCTCGGCGACCACGAAGTTCTTGAAGGTCGTGACGGTCTGATAGATGGCGTGGTCGTATTCCTCCGCGCCCTCCTGCAGCGAGCGCAGGCGGTAGCCGGTCCACTTGTCGCCGTAGGTGTCGGAGTTGCCCGTGTAGAGCATGGGGGCGCAGTGCGACGGCTGATAGGTGTAGTTCGGGGCGGTCGGCACCGTGTTCTCGAACTGGAGTTTCAGCCCGGTCGCCGCCACCACCTTGCCGAGCTCGTCCGGGGTGAGCATGACATCGGCGATCTTGTCCGGCGTGAGCCGCGGCATCTTGGCCACCACCGGATCCGGCATGGCCGACCCGCTCACCACTTTTCCGCAGCCGGTCACCAGGAACAGCAGCGCCACGACCCCGGCAATCCCACGCCCCCGCATTGGTCCTCCTCTGAACGCGAAAACAGCTGAAGCATAGCGGGCTACGGGGAAGGCTCGCCCGGCGTTATACCGGCGGCCAATACTGCCGCCAATCCGTTGCCGAGAGCGGGCGGCGGTCCCCTCGATCGGCTTCGGCGGCATCCTCGGCGGCGCGAATGGCGGCGGCGAAATCCAGGGTCGCCTTGCGCAGCCGTTCCTCGGCGCTGTCCGGGCCGCCCAGTTCGACCAGGCGGAGCTGCGACGGAATCAGGTCCTCCGGCAGTCCGGCCTTGGTGCTGCGGGAGCGGACCTTCTCCGCCAGCGCCAGCGCGGGCTGGGCCATGGCAATGCCGTCCAGGCAGGAGCGGCGGGATTTCTCGGTGGTCTTGCGTTCCTCCCAGGCGCGTTCCTGGGCGGCGATCTTGGCCTCGATATCGGTGTCCGCGCCGAAGGCGGCGTCGAGCAGGTGCGGGCTGCGGTGGGTCAGCTTGACGACCAGCGCGGCCGCCACCTCGACCACGGTGAATTCGCCTGCGGCCTCGGCGATCCGGGAGTGGAACAGCACCTGCAGCAGCAGATCGCCGAGCTCCTCCTTGATGGTCTCGGCATCACCGGCCTGAATGGCGTCGAGCAGTTCGTAGGTCTCCTCGAGCAGGTACGGGCGCAGCGAATCGTGGGTCTGGGTAACCTCCCAGCCGCCGAAATTCCACAACCGGTCCATGACGTCGACCGCCTCGGCGAGAGCCTCGGTGAGCAACGCGGTATCGGCGTCGGGTGCGCTCATCGAGCGGCCGCGGCCTCGGTCGAGACGCGCACGTCCACCGCGCCCGGGGCCTTGCCGTCCAGGGCGAGCAGCAGATCGGCCACGAACTGCAGCACCTGGACATCGCGCACGCGGGCCGCGCCGACGCTGTCCTCCACGCGCGGCAGCGGCAATTGCACGATGCCGGTGGCGGCGCGATAGGTGGCGTTCGGGTAGAGCCGCTTGAGCCGCAACTGTTTCGAGTCCGGCAGTTGCAGCGGCGACACCTTGAGCGTGGTGCCGGTGACGCCGATTTCGACAATGCCGTACTCGCGGGCCAGCAGGCGCAGTTTGGCCACCGAGACCAGGCGGCCGACCTCCACGGGCAGCGGGCCGTACCGGTCGACGAGCTCCTCGACCACGGCGGCCAGGGCCGAATCGTCCTGGGCGGCGGCCAGTTTGCGGTAGCCCTCCAGGCGCAGGCGATCGGAGGCGATGTAGTCGGGCGGGATGTGCGCGTCGACCGGCAGATCGATGCGGACCTCCTTGACCTCCTCGTCCACCGTGATGGGGCGACCGTCGGCGGCGGCGCGGTAGGCCTCCACCGCCTCCCCCACCAGGCGCACATAGAGATCGAAGCCGACGCCCGCCACGTGACCGGACTGCTCCGCGCCGAGCACATTGCCCGCGCCGCGAATCTCCAGGTCCTTCATGGCAACCGCCATGCCCGCGCCCAGATCCGAGTTCTGCGAAATCGTGGCGAGCCGGTCGTAGGCGGTCTCGGTGAGCGGCTTCTCCGGCGGGTACAGGAAGTAGGCGTACCCGCGCTCGCAGCTGCGGCCGACGCGGCCACGCAACTGGTGCAGCTGCGAAAGGCCCAGGGCGTCGGCGCGTTCCACGATCAGGGTATTGGCATTGGAGATGTCCAAACCGGTTTCGATAATGGTGGTGCAGACCAGCACGTCGAATTCCCGCTCCCAGAAGCCCTGCACGGTCTTCTCGAGGGTGTCCTCGTTCATCTGCCCGTGTGCGATGGCGACCCGCGCCTCCGGCACCAGATCGCGAATCCGCTTGGCGGCCTTGTCGATCGAGGACACCCGATTGTGCACGTAGAACACCTGGCCGTCGCGCAGCAGCTCGCGGCGGATGGCGGCGGCGACCTGTTTGTCGTTGTAGGCGCCGACATAGGTGAGGACCGGATGGCGTTCCTCGGGCGGGGTGAGGATGGTCGACATCTCGCGAATGCCCGCCAGGCTCATCTCCAGGGTGCGCGGAATCGGGGTGGCGGACATGGTGAGCACGTCCACATGGGTGCGCAGCGCCTTGATGTGCTCCTTGTGCTCGACGCCGAAGCGCTGCTCCTCGTCGATGACGACCAGGCCCAGATCCTTCCAGCGCACGCCGGTCTGGATGAGCCGGTGGGTGCCGACCACGATATCCACCTCACCGGCGGCCATACCGTCGATGATCTCGCGGGATTCGGCGGGATCGGTGAAGCGGGACAGGCCCTTCACCGCCACCGGGAAACCGGCCATGCGCTCGGTGAAGGTCTGCAGATGCTGTTGCGCCAGCAGGGTTGTGGGCACCAGCACGGCGACCTGTTTACCGTCCTGCACCGCCTTGAAGGCGGCGCGCACCGCGATCTCGGTCTTGCCGTAGCCGACATCACCGCAGACCACGCGGTCCATCGGGACCGCCTTCTCCATATCCGATTTCACCTCGGCAATGGCGGTGAGCTGGTCCATGGTCTCGGTGAACGCGAAGGCGTCCTCCATCTCCTGCTGCCACGGCGTGTCCGGGCCGAAGGCGTGGCCCGGGGCGGCCTGGCGGGCGGCGTAGAGCTGCACCAGTTCGGTGGCAATCTCGCGAACAGCCTTGCGGGCCTTGCGTTTGGTGTTCTGCCAGTCGGAGCCGCCGAGCTTGGACAGGCTCGGCATCTCGCCGCCGACATAGCGGGAGAGCTGGTCGAGGGAGTCCATGGGGACGAAGAGCCGGTCGCCCGGCTGGCCGCGCTTACTGGGCGCGTACTCGATGACGAGGTATTCGCGTCGGGCGCCGCCGACGGTGCGTTCGATCATCTCCACGAAGCGGCCGATGCCGTGCTGATCGTGTACGACCATATCCCCGGCGCTCAGAGCCAGCGGATCGACCTGATTGCGCCGCCGGGCGGCCAGCTTCTTGCCCTCGGCGGAGGCGGTGACGCGGTTGCCGGTGAGATCGGATTCGGCGATCACCACGAGCTTGGCGTCGTCGAAGACCACGCCGTCGTGCAATGAACCGCACAGCACGCCGACGAGGCCGCGCACCGGTTCCGCACCCGGGTCCAGGGTCGCGGCGGGCACCTCGGCATCGGCGAGGCGTTCCAGAATGCGTTGCGCCGTACCGTGTCCGGCGACCACGATGACGGCGCGGCCGCCGGTGGAGACGTGGGCGCGCAGGGACGCGAAGATGGTGGCGACCAGTTCCTCGGAGCCGCGCGCGGACGGGGCCGAGAGGACGGGCCGGGCGATCTCGTTCGGATCGTCGGCGGCCAGCGGGCTCAGGGTCCACCAGGGCAGGCCGCGGCGGTCGGCGTCGGCGTGCACGACATCCAGGCCGCGGTAGGACGAGGCGGCCAGATCCAGTCCGTGCGCGCCGAGCGGGGCGGCGCCGCCGAAGGAGGCTGCGGTCCAGGATGCCTCCAGGAATTCCTGGCCGGTGCGCACGAGGTCGGCGGCGCGGGTGCGGATCTTCTCCGGATCGCACAGCAGCACATGGGTTTCCGCGGGCAGGGCGTCGACGAGCAGTTGTAGCTCGCCGGGCTGGAGGACCGGTAGCAGCGCCTCCATGCCCTCCACCGGGATGCCCTGGGAGATCTTCTCCAGCATCTCGACCAGGGCGGCGTCGGCGGGATTCTCGGCGGCCACCTGCGTGGCGCGCTCGCGAAGTTCGGTGGTCAGCAGCAGTTCCCGGCACGGCTGCGCGACGGCGACCTCGATCGGGACATCGTGGATGGAGCGCTGATCGGCAATGGAGAAGGCGCGCAGCTCGCTGATCTCATCGCCCCAGAACTCCACGCGCACGGGGTGATCCGCCGTGGAGGGGAACAGGTCGAGAATGCCGCCGCGGACGGCGAACTCACCGCGCTTGCCGACCATGTCGACGCGTTCGTAGGCGAATTCCACCAGGCGGGTGAGCAATTCGTCGAAATCGAACTCGGCGCCCACGCGCAGGACGATGGGCTCGATATCGCCGAGGCCGTGCGCCATGGGCTGCATGAGGGAGCGGACGGTGGTGACGACCACGCGCAGCGGCTCGGGGTAGACCGAGTCGCCGGGATGCGCGAGTCGCCGCATGACCTGCAACCGCTTGCCCACGGTGTCCGCGCCCGGGGACAGACGCTCGTGCGGCAGCGTCTCCCAGGACGGGAACAGCGCGACGCTGTCACCGAGAATCTCGGTGAGCTCGACCGTCAGGTCATCGGCCTCGCGGCCGGTGGCGGTCACGACCACGAGCGGCTTCTCTCCGGCAATGGTCGCCGCTACGAACGGCCGCACCGCCGAGGGCGCCACCAGCATCGCCGAACTTCGCCCGATCAGACCCTTGACCTGCTGCAAAGCGGTGTCGGCCCCGGCCACCGCCGCGAGGCCAGCCAGAGGTGGGCGATTGGTCGACATGAGGCAAGACTCCTCGGCGCAGATCAGCGATTCAGGACGGCCATCCGAGTCTATAAGTCGGCTCGGACACCATCCGCCACCACCACCTGCCGGGCTTTACTGCACGTACCGTCGCAAACGGCGAGCCGCGAATTCCCGGAAGTACGCGACCTTCTCATCCAGCACGATCGACGGCAGCAGGAAATACCAGGCCCGCTCCATCCGGGTGGCCATCTGATCGATGGACTCGGTGCTGACGGCGACGATGTGCACGCCGGTTGTCATCTCCTACAGCAGCAGCCCGATCGTCTCCGGATCCAGGTCCGGCTTCAGGTCGCCCTGCGCTATGGCGCGCTCGGCGAGCAAACGGTGGGTCTCGCCCCAGGTCTTGGCAATGTTGTCGCCTTGGGCGCCGCGGTAGTCGCCGATCTGGTGGGTCAGCTTGGGCATGGCGCCGACCATGGGGTCGTTCATGGTCAGATCCGCGACCACGTAGGTGATCCCGATGCAGGCTTCCAGGGCGGGGACGCGCGGGTCGAAGAAGCCCTGGCAGGCTCCTACCAGGCGCTCGTTGCCTTGGTCGACCACGGCCCGGGCTAGTTCTTCCTTGGACCCGAAGTGAAAGTACAAGGCGCCCTTGGTCACATTCGATTGTGCGATGATCTCGGACAGGCTCGCATTCGCATAGCCCAGTCGCAGAAAGACATCGGCCGCGCCCGCGAGCACGGAATCGCGAGTGATCTCCGCACGCGCTTGCCTAGCCATCAGATCCGCCTGTCATCAAACCAGCCATCCTGAAGTAGACCGACATCCCGAAGTTGACCGACATCACAGTTCGAACAGCACTCGAAGGATGGGTGAACCGTACCACCCGGCTGCCGGATGCCAGCCGATTCGAGCATTCGACCCGTCCTCCTTCGCAATTCGCTGGTTAACTGTCCAGTTCCGCCGTGGCGCGGAAAAGTTTCAGACCGTTAGGTCTTATACCCCTTTGCCGCTGGGCCATTCCGAGGCCAGCTTGGGGTCCGCTTCCAAATGGGTGAGGCCGTTCCAGCACAAATTCACCAGGTGCGCGGCCACCACTTCCTTGTAGGGGGACCGCTCGTCCAGCCACCAGGTGGCGGCCGTGGCGACCATGCCTACCAGGGCTTGCGCGTACAGGACCGCAAGACTCGTATCGAAACCCCGCCGTTCGAAATCCCCGGCGAGGATGTGCGCCACCTGATTCACGGCCTCGTTGAGCAGAGACGAGTACGTGCCCTCCGCCGCCGAGACCGGCTGATCGCGCATGAGGATGCGGAAGCCGTCGGTGCGCTCCTCCATATAGGTGAGCAACGCCAGCGCCACCTGCTCCAGGCGCACCCGCGAGCGGTTCTGGGTGAGCGAGGCGCTGATCATCTCGAGCAGTGTGGACATCTCCCGATCCACCACGACGGCGTACAAACCCTCCTTGCCGCCGAAGTGTTCGTACACCACGGGTTTCGACACCTGCGCCCGCTGCGCGATCTCCTCTATGGAAGTGGCGTCGTACCCCCGCTCCGCGAACAGCGCCCGGCCGATCTCGATCAACTGCTGCCTGCGCTGCGTCCCGGTCATACGCGGCCGCGACACCCGGTTCGCTTCACCCGAAGCCATCGCTCCCGCCTCCCATAGGTCCCTGCCATTCGAGACGCCCAATTCCGTACGCCCGTCCTACAACTCTTCCAGACTCTCCCGCCTTCACGCGATTTTTCGCGCCGCGTCGAGCGCGCCAGGGCTTTCGTCGCGTTGCGAAGCCGCCGGTCGCCGCCTCCGGATGCCGGGGAACTTCAAAAATCGCGAAATCGGCGTCCCGTGTGCGAGTATCTAGGGCGCATGCCGTTGATAGAGAGCGGCGAACCGTACGGTCCGCCGGTGTCAATCCGCCGTAGTGTAATGGCAGCACCACTGATTTTGGTTCAGTTAGTCCAGGTTCGAGTCCTGGCGGCGGAGCTCGCGAGCAGGGTCACTATCGTTGGCCCCGCACATCGCTGACCCAGCACCACTGTGGCCCAGCACAATGAAGAACTCAGCACGATGACGCGCAGCCGAGGGAGATCCATGCCACAGCAGACCGCCGTCGTCGTTCTCGCCGGCGGAGCCGGAACCCGAATGCGGTCCAAGACCCCCAAGGTGTTGCACCCACTGGCCGGCCGCAGCATGCTCGCGCACGCGCTGCATGCGGCGAACGAGATCGACCCGACGCACCTCATCACCGTCGTCGGACACGACCGCGAACAAGTAGGGGCCTCCGTCGGGGCGGTGGCCAAGGAACTCGACCGCGAGATCGTGCTCGCCGTCCAGGACGAACAGCGCGGCACCGGGCACGCCGTGCAGTGCGCGCTCACCGCGGTGCCCGCGGACTTCACCGGCGATCTGCTCGTCACCTACGCCGATGTGCCGCTGCTGGACGGGCACACCCTCAATGCCCTGCTCGACGAGCACCGCAGCTACTCCGACGGTTCCGCCGTGACCGTGCTGACCTTCGAACCCGAGGATCCCAACGGCTACGGCCGCATCGTGCGCGATGCCGACGGCCGGGTGCTCGAAATCGTCGAGCACGCCGACGCCACCCCCGCGCAGGCCGCCATCAACGAGGTCAACTCCGGCGTCTACGTCTTCGACGCGGCCGTGCTGCGGGTCATGATCTCGCGCATCGATACCGCCAATGCCCGCCACGAGCTCTACCTCACCGATGTGCTGAAGCTGGCCCGCGAGGCCGGGCATCCGGTGCACGGCGCGCGACTGCTGGACTCGGCCAAGGTGACCGGCGTCAACGACCGGGTACAGCTGGCCGACGCGGGCCGCACGCTCAACCGCTACATCGTGGAGCGGCACATGCGCGCGGGCGTCACCATTGTCGATCCGGCCACCACCTGGATCGACGGCACCGTGGTCATCGGCCGCGACGCCATCATCCGGCCGGGTGTACAGCTGTTGGGCGACACCGTGATCGGCGAGGACGCCGAGATCGGCCCGGATTCCACGCTCACCGACACCATGGTCGGCGCGGGCGCCCGGGTGATCCGCACCCACGGCGAGAAGTCCAGCATCGGCCCCGGCGCGAACGTCGGCCCGTTCACCTATCTGCGCCCCGGCACCTCGGTCGGCGATTCCGGCAAGCTCGGCGCCTTCGTCGAGACCAAGAACGCCGCCATCGGCGCGCACTCCAAGGTCCCGCACCTCACCTATGTCGGTGACGCCACCATCGGCGAGCACAGCAACATCGGCGCTTCCAGCGTCTTCGTCAACTACGACGGGGTGAAAAAGCATCACACCGTCGTCGGTTCGCACGTGCGAACGGGCAGCGACACCATGTTCGTCGCACCGGTCACCGTGGGTGACGGCGCGTATACGGCGGCGGGTACTGTACTGCGCAGAAACGTTCCCCCGGGAGCTCTTGCGGTATCGGGTGGAGCACAGCGCAATATTGAAGGCTGGGTGCAGCGCAATCGCCCCGGCACCGATGCCGCAAAGGCAGCTGAAATGGCCATTACGGCCACTGAGATATCCGACGAGCAAAAGGATGGCGAACGTCAGTGACCGCGTTCTCTACCGAAAACCACAAGAATCTGATGCTGTTCTCGGGACGCGCTCATCCTGAGCTCGCCGAGGCGGTGGCCAAGGAACTCAATGTTCACGTCACCCCGCAGACCGCGCGCGATTTCGCGAACGGCGAGACCTTCGTCCGGTTCGAGGAATCGGTCCGCGGCTCCGACGCCTTCGTGCTGCAGAGCTTCCCGGCCCCGCTGAACCAGTGGGTCATGGAGCACCTCATCATGATCGACGCGCTCAAGCGCGGTTCGGCCAAGCGCATCACCTCGGTGCTGCCCTTCTACCCCTACGCCCGCCAGGACAAGAAGCACCGCGGCCGCGAGCCCATCTCCGCTCGCCTCATCGCCGATCTGCTCAAGACCGCCGGCGTGGACCGCATCATCACCGTCGACCTGCACACCGATCAGATCCAGGGCTTCTTCGACGGCCCGGTCGATCACATGCACGCGCAGGTGCAGCTGGCCGAGCACATTCGCAACAACTACACCCTCGAGAACATCACCGTCGTATCCCCGGACGCGGGCCGCGTGAAGGTCGCCGAGAAGTGGGCCAACAATCTGGGCGACGCGCCGCTGGCGTTCATCCACAAGACCCGGGATCCGCTGGTGCCCAACCAGATCGTGGCCAACCGCGTGGTCGGTGAGGTCGAGGGCCGCACCTGCATCCTGATCGACGACATGATCGACACCGGCGGCACCATCGCGGGTGCGGTCAAGGTGCTCAAGGAGGCGGGCGCGGGTGACGTGGTCATCGCCGCCACGCACGGCATCCTCAGCGCCCCGGCCTCCGAGCGGCTGGCCGCCTGCGGCGCCAAGGAGGTCGTGGTCACCGATACGCTGCCCATCGACGAGGCCAAGAAGTTCCCGACGCTGACCGTGCTGTCCATTGCGCCGCTGCTGGCGCAGACCATCCGCGAGGTGTTCGAGAACGGTTCCGTCACCGGCCTTTTCAACGGCTCCGCGTAGGGACGCCGCACCGCTCGGGGACCGACCCCGAACCCCGCTTCCGGAACGCCCCTTCCCATCTCGGGAAGGGGCGTTTCGCGTGCGGTAGCGTTGAACCCTGTAAACGGTGGTTTGCTCGAGGTGCGCTGAAGCGCGGAGAGGCAGTGCCGTATGGACGACCGGCCCGGCGATGACGACGACCAGCTGATGGATCAGGTCTTCGACGCCGACGACGACCACGTCGAGGATCTCGACTACGACCTCGGCGATGACGATCAAGCCGATGAGATCCGCGAATACGAGCGCTATATCGCCGATCCGCCCGAGGACCTGGTCATCCGGAATCGGGAGAACGACGACACCGGGCGACTGGGGATCGAAGCCGAACTCGATCAGGAATGGACCCGCCGCCGACGGCGTGACGAGTACAAATCCGAGGATGATCGGCCCGCCGAGGTCGCGGCCATGGAGATCGTGGACGAACCCGGCGACTGACACAGAGGAGGGCGTCATGAGCACCCCGCCGAACGAACCGCAGCCCGGATCCGACCCGCTGAAGAAGCAGGCCGACACGCCCGCGACGGGGGAACCCGGGGTCGCGCACGGCCCCTCCGCACCGGATGCGAGCACGCCGCCGCCGAGCGCGGCCGCGCCGCAGTCGCCCGATACCCCGCCGCCGACCGATACGCCGCCGACCGATACGCCGCCGACCGACCGGCCATGGGGTCCGAACGCCCATCACGCGCCGGGGGACTATCCGCCACCGGATCATTACGAACCGCGCGGGCCGGAATCGCAGGCCGGATATCCGCCGCCACCGCCCGCCCCGTATTGGGATCCGAACGCACCGCACGCCACCGGCGGCCAGCCGCACACCGGTTATCCGGCGGATCCGCCGCCCGCGGGGCAGCAGCCTTATGGCCAGCAACAGCCGTACGGGCAGCAACCCTACGGCCATCAACCGTATGAGCAGCAACCGTATGGGCAGCCCTACGGCCAGCAACCCTACGAGCAGCAGCCTTACGGTCAGCAGCCCTATGGTCAGCAGCCCTATGGTCAGTACCAGGCCTATCCGGCGCAGCCCTATGGCGCGCCGCCGCGCACGGGTCCGCAGATCTTCTCCATCATCGGATTCGTGTGCGCGGGAATCGCACTGCTCTTCTGCCCGCCCGGCTTCGGCATCGCCGCCATCGTGCTGGGCATCGTCGGCAACAGCAAGGGCGAACCACTCGGAAAATGGGCCGCCATCGCGGGCGGTGTCTGCCTGGTGCTCGGCGTGATCTTCGCCATCGCGGTCTTGGGTTCCAACGGCTTCAGCCCGAGCGATTATTAGAGCCATGCCCCGTTTCACCGGATTCCCGCTCGCCGGACTCGATTTCTACGAGGATCTCGAAGCCGACAACTCCAAGGCCTTCTGGTCCGGCAACAAGCAGGTCTGGGAGGAGTCGGTGCGCGACCCCATGCAGGCGCTGGTCACGGACCTGGAGGCGGATTTCGGTACGGCCAAGATATTCCGGCCGTATCGCGACGTCCGATTCTCGAAGGACAAGTCGACCTACAAGACTCATCAGGGCGCGGTTGTGCACACCGCCCAGTACACGGGCTGGTACGTGCAGATCGGCGCGGCCGGGCTGTTCGTGGGCGGCGGCATGTACACCGCCTCGCCCGCACAGCTCGCCGCGCTGCGCACCGCCATCGACGACGAGGTGCGCGGGGCGGAGTTGGAAGCCCTGCTCGCGCAATTGGTCTCGGACGGATTCACGATCGGCGGCGACAAGCTGAAGACGAAGCCCAAGGGCTATTCCGCCGATCATCCGCGCATCGATCTGCTGCGCCACCAATCCCTCACCGCCGGACGTGAATTCGGCGCACCCGCCTGGCTGACCAAGCCCGAGGCGGCGGACGAGATCCGCAAGTCCTGGGAGGGCATCCGGCCGCTGGTGGAGTGGCTGGGCGCGGTCACGGCGCAGAAATAGGTTCAGCCGTCCGCGCCGGTGCGGTCGGCGCGGCGGAGGGCGCGCACGCTGAGCAGCACAATGCCGGTCGCGCCGAGGGTGAGCAGGGCGATGATCTGCATGCGGTCGGTGCGATTGCTCTCGCACTGCACCCGGAAATCGGGTTCGCTGCAGCTGAACGGATCGAAACAGATTGGCGGGCCTATCCATTCGTGGCGCGGGTGCAGCACCGTGCCGCAGTCCACATCGCCGACCGGATGCGGCAGCGGCAGGAACAGCAGGGCGGCCGCGCCCGCCAGCAGCAATAGGCCGCCCAGCAGCCACAGGCGGGCACGACGCCAGCCGAGCAACGGCGGCAGGGCGATACAGAATGCGGCGACTCCGAGACAGAGGCCGAAAATCTCCCACGGCTTCACTGTTCTCGATGGTAACCGCGGGCCCCGCCGCCATTGCCGGATTCGACCGGTACGCTACCGGCGTTCGGCCAGGAACAGCGCGAATCGCTCGTCCGGATCGGACCATACCCGCTCGGTTGCGAAACCCGCTGTGGCAAGCTCTTTTTCGAAGCTCGCACGCTGGAACTTCGCCGAGATCTCGGTGCGCAGCTCCTCACCCGCGGCGAAGTCGACCGTCAGATCCAGGTCCGCGATCGTGACCCGCATGGGTTCGGTTGCCCGCAACCGCATTTCGATCCACTCCTGGTCGGCGTCCCAGATGGCGACGTGCTCGAACTTCTCGGGTGCGAAATCGGCGTCCAGGCGCTTGTTGAGCACGTGCAGCACATTGCGATTGAACTCCGCGGTCACGTCGGCGGCATCGTCGTAGGCGGGCACCAGAATGGCGGGATCGATCACCAGACCGGCGCCGAGCAGCAGCTGCTCCCCCGGCTCCAGCACCTCGTGGATCCCGCCCAGGAACGCGGCCCGCTCCGCCGGAACGAGATTGCCGATGGTGCCGCCCAGGAAGGCGATCATGCGCCGCCCGCCGCGGGGCAGATTGTCGAGCGTGGCGGTGAAGTCGCTGACCACGCCGTGCACGCCGAGCCGCGGGAACTCCGCCGCCACCTGTTCGGCGGCCGCGCTCAGCGCTGCCACCGATACATCCTGCGGCACATAGGTTTTCAATGGCCCACCGGAGGTCAGCGCCTCCAGCAGCAGCCGCGTCTTGGCGGCCGATCCGGCCCCGAGCTCCACCAGCACCTCGGCCTGCGCGACCTGCGCGATCTCCCCGACCACCCGCTCCAGCAGGGCCCGTTCGGTCCGCGTCGGGTAGTACTCCGGCAATTCGGTGATCGCCTCGAACAGCTCGCTGCCGCGCGCATCGTAGAACCACTTGGGCGGCAACCACTTGGGCGTCGCCGTCAGCCCGGTCCGCACATCCGTGCGCAGCGCCGCCGTCAAATCGTCGTCGGTCAGATGTATTTCCAGCTCAGCCGAATTCATGAAGAAGCCTTCCCAGTTTCGCTATCCAGCGGTTGCACCGACACCCATCCGGGCCGCACACCCACCAATTGCCGATCGCCGATCGCCCGCCACCGCGGGTCCCCGTCATACGGTTCCGAAGCCACCACCGCGAACTCCTCGGTCACCAATACCGACAACGAGTGATGCACGGTCGTAGCCCACAACGTCTCCCCATCCCCCAACAGCAAGTTCAGCCGCGCCCGCGGCGACCGCGCCAATACGGCCCGCACCACCATCCGCAACGCGACATCCGGAGCCACACCCCGCCCGGCGCTCTCCCCCGCACCGTGACCGGGTGAACCCGCTCCCTGACCGCCGCTGTACTGGCCGCCGGGGGTTTCCGCGCCGCCCGTTCTCCCTCCACCGGACTCGGCCGCGCCCGTCGCTCCGCTGCCGGACTCCGCATCGGAGGCGGGCTGTCGGCGACGCGACGCGCGAGCGCTGCCCGCCGGGTCCGCCGCGTCCGCGGCGGTTCCCCATCGCGAGGCGCCCTTCTCCGAACCGCCGACCGTCCAGCTCCAGGCCGTGGCGCCACCCGGTCCGAAGACCATGGACTGGCCGTGAATTCGGGCTTCCCCGGCGGTGCCGCCGGGGCCTTTCGCCTCCTCCGCCGCACCGCCGACTTCCTCGCCGGTCGTCCAGCTCCACGACGTGACCTGCGGCTGCGCACCGGAGGTCGTGCTGACGCTCACCGCGGAGCCGAACGAAACGGTCGTGCTGAAGCTCGCCGCACCCGGCGGCACGGCGTCCTCATCCGGTGCGGCGGCGTCCGCGCCCGGCGGACGTGTACCACCGTGGCTGGGCTCGGGTGTTCCTGGCACAGTGCGCCTTTCGCTCGACGCACCCGTGTCCTCACCACCGGTGTCCTCCGCGCCGGTCTCCGCCGAACCCTCGAGCAGCCCGCGCAGAATCACCCAGAGTGCGGCCGAATCCGTCAGCGACTCGGCCTCCAGCAGCGGGGGCGAATCGAACTCGAGCGCAACGGCGGTCAGCGCGTGCCGCCAGTCCGGTATCGCACCGTTGTGACTGAATGCCCAGCTCCCGTGTGTGAACGGCGCGCACGCCGCCCGCTCCACCGGCATGCCGACGGTGGCGGATCGAATGGCGCCCAGCACCGCCGTCGAACGCAGTTGCGGCAGCACTTCATCCACCGCCGGGTCGGTCCAGATCGGCGCCGCATTGCGGTAGCGGCTCACGACCAGAGGCGCTGGACCCGCACTCCACTCCCGATCGACGCCGCTGGTACCCGCAGCGGTATGCGACCGCCCCTGCCCGGTGGACGAGTCCTCGGAGGGATCCGGGGGCATGCCGCCGTGCCAGATGACGCCGGGGCCGTGGTCCGGCGGTGCGGCCGGGGTCCACCAGGCGACGCCGAAGCCGTCGGCGTTGATGGTGCCGCCGCCGCGCATCTCCCCGGGGGCCCAGGACTGGGTGCGCAGGGAATGGGGGCCGCGGGTGAGGATTTCGCCCACGGGGACGGGTGGGCCGAGGTAGCCGATGTGGCGGCACATCAGAGTTCGCCCGATCGGAGGTCGCGGGCCAGGCGGAAGCCGGAGAAGATCTGGCGGCGGATGGGGTGGTCCCAGTTGCGGAAGGTGCCGCGGGCGGCGACCTGGTCGGCGCCGAAGGAGCCGCCGCGCAGGACGCGGTAGTCGCCTCCGTAGAAGACTTCCGAGTACTCCCGGTAGGGGAAGGCCTGGAAGCCGGGGTAGGGGTCGAAGCCGGAGGCGGTCCATTCCCAGACGTCGCCGATCAACTGGTGGACACCGAGGGGTGACGCACCGGCGGGGTAAGCGCCCGCATCGGCCGGTTCCAGGTGGTGCTGGCCGAGATTGGCGGTGGTGTGGTCGGGATCGGCGTCGCCCCAGGGGTAGCGGCGGGAGCGGCCCGTCTCCGGATCGAAGCGCGCCGCCTTCTCCCATTCGGCCTCGGTGGGCAGGCGTTTGCCCGCCCAGTTGGCGTACGCCTCGGCCTCGAACCAGCAGACGTGCACCACCGGCTGGTGCGGGCGCAGCGGCTGCATGGTGCCGAAAACCCGCCGCCGCCAACGGCCGCCGCCGTCCTGCTCCCAGAACTGCGGGGACGCCAGCCCGGCTTCGACGCGGTGCCCCCAGCCGCGTTCGGACCACAGCTCCGGGCGGTCGTAGCCGCCGTCGGCCAGGAAGGCCAGGTACTGCTCGTTGGTGACGGGCGCGGCGTCGATGGCGAAACCGGGCACGTGCACCGGGTGCGCGGGCCGCTCGTTGTCGAGCGCCCACGGGTCGGTGTCGGTGCCCATGACGAATTCGCCCGCGGGAATGACGACTTCACCCTGCACGGGCTTCGCCGCTACCGGCGGGGGCGGCGCGGCCAGCACCGCCTCGCCGGTGCGCAGCTGGTGCGTGGCCAGCATGGTCTCGTCGTGCTGCTGTTCGTGCTGGGCGATCATCCCGAAGGCGAAACCGTCCGACACCAGCGCGTCACCGCGCAGCGGGCTGCGCTCCAGCACATCCCACACCTTCTTCCGCACGGTGCCCACGTACTCGCGGGCCTGCACCGGATCCAGCAATGGCAGCGCGGGCCGATCCGCTCGCGCGTGCTTGAACGCGTCGTAGAGGTGATCGATGTCCTCCCGCACCGGTTCCCGCCCGCCCACATCGCGAACCAGCCACAGCTCCTCCTGGTTCCCGATATGCGCCAGATCCCACACCAGCGGGCTCATGATGCGCGAATGCTGGGCCACCAGCTCCGCCTCGTCGAGGCATTCGGTGAGTCCGGCGGTGCGCCGCCGGGCCCGCTCCAGCGAGTCCGCTATCCGCCCCCGCAATCGCTCCGTCTCGGCTCGATCGGTCCCGGGTAGATGCTCAATGGTCATGACAGAACTCCGAATTCGAAAGATTGAACAGGCAGCACACCGCACCCGATGGCATCCGCCCCGCTACGGGAAGTGCCGATCGGGCGCCGGGAGCTCATACCGGGCTCCCGGGATCACCACTGTCGGGTGGCGCGCTGCCGCGCCGACATCGCTCCGCGGCAGCAGCCAATTCCATTGCTGCCGTGGGCATTCCGGCATGCGCGGCGGCCAGCTCGAGCAGCGCGACCGCCGCCGCGCGGATCTCCGGATCGGCCAGGCCGCGGCAGGCCGCCTCCGACCAGCGCCCGGCGGTCTGCGCCGCCAGAGCCATCGCCTCGGCGACCACGGCGGGCGTGGACATGAGCGCGTCGACCGCGTGCACCGGTACGGTCCACGAGTCGCCCGGCTGCGCGTCGAGATAGCGGACTTCCAGATGACCGGCGGCGCGGACCGGCGGGAAGACCGTGGTCAGGTGATAGTCGAGATCGGTGCGATCGGGGCGGCGGGCGATCTCGTCGTCGAGAGCGCCGCACAGCCAGTCGGCGAAGGTGGCGCCGGGCGGGGCCATCCAATCCCCGTCATCGTCGCAGCGCACGCACAGCAGGGGCACATCGAGTGCCCAGCGCGCGTACCCGGTGATGGGGTTGGACCAGTCGTGCACGGGTGGCCTGGTCCGCAAATGGTCCAGCCGCAGCCAGGTGCGCATGCGCTGGGAGGCCCAGGCGCTGGGTGGGGCGCCGTGCAGACTCGGGGAACAGGCGAAAGCCGCCAGTAGCGCGGGACCGATGGCGTACAGGGCGGTCCAGCGCGCCGCGATCTCCGCGGCATCCGCCCCGGCATCCACGCTCACCTGGGTGGCGGCGGTATTGCACATCATGAGCGTGCCGAACGGTCCGATACCGGCGAAGGAACGCTCCATGGCGGAGTAGCGCGGCAATTGGAGCTGCCGCTGAGCCTGCCGCGTTTCATCGGCGGCGGCGGAAAAGGTTCGGATTGCGCGGGATTCGAGGAGCTCCCGCAGGCGGATCGCGTCGGTGCGCAGATTCTCTCAGAGTTCGGCGGCGGCGCCGAACGGGGCAGAGGACAATTCGATCTGCCCGCCGGGTTCGATGGTGACCCGGCTGCCTCCCGGCAGTGCGACCGCCGGGGATTCGGGGGATATCGACCGTGGCGCGTAGGGCACCAGTGCGCTCGCCAACTCGGTCAGGTCGGGGCGCGGGGCGGACACCGAACGCTCACCTTGGGCGGTGAGCCACTTGAGTTCGGCGCCGATCAATGATGGTGGACCTTGCTTGAAACAGACTTTTCCGACGTATGCCTCGGCCGCGGCGCGGGACGAGAACTCACCGGTCGGGGCCTGTGCGACGTGGCCATTGCGCTCACCGGCCGGGCGAGCGCCACCTGCGGCAACTCGCGGCAACTCGGTGGGGGACGCCGTGACAGCCATGCCAACCTCCCTCTCCTGGGCATCGGCGGCCGAAGAGACGACGCCGACCAAACCAGGGTAGCCATACCCACCGACACGAAATCTGACGAAATGGAGAACACACCAACACGTATGGTCGATTCCATGCTGAACATCGCAGGTCTGCGCGCTGATACCCCCGGATGCGAGAATCAGGTATTTCTCGACAGCGCGGGTTCCTCCCTGCCGCCGCGGATCGTCGTCGACACCGCCATCGCACATCTGCGCCGCGAGGCGGAGATCGGTGGCTACCGCGCCGCGAACGAGCGGCTCGCCGATCTGGACGCCGTCAAGACGGCCATTGGCGAACTCGTCAACACCGAGGCGAGCAATATCGCGCTCAGCGACAGCGCGAGCCGCTCCTGGTCCGATTTCTTCTATTCGGTGCCCCTGGGTCCCGGCGACCGCATTCTGATCTCCGGCGCGGACTACGCCAGCAATGCCATTGCCGCCCTGCAACGCGCTCGGCAGACCGGCGCCACCGTCGAGGCAATTCCCAGCGACGGCAGCGGCCAGCTCGACCTCGACGCGCTCAAGGCCATGGTCGACGAGCGCGTGAAAATCGTCTCGCTACTGCATGTTCCGACCAATGGCGGCCTGGTCAACCCGGTCGCCGAGGCCGCCCGCATTGCCCGCCGCGCGGGCGCGCTGACCCTGCTCGACGCCTGCCAGTCCGCCGGACAGCTCCCCATCGACGTCATCGAGCTCGGAGTGGACGCGCTCTCGGCCACCGGCCGCAAATGGCTACGCGGTCCGCGCGGCACCGGCTTCCTCTACCTCCGCCCCGAGCTTGCCGCCACCCTCGAACCCGGCCGCCTGGACCTGCACAGCGCGGAATGGACCGCCCCGAGCGAGTACACCCTCGCCCCCGACGCCTCCCGCTTCGAATTCTGGGAATGCGATATCGCCGGTCGCCTCGGCCTCGGCGCGGCCGTGCGGTATCTGCTCGACCTCGGTCCGGCCCAGGTCTACGCGGCCATTGCCGAGCGCGCCGAATACCTGCGCAAAGCGCTGCAGGAGATTCCCCGCGTCACCGTGCGCGACCGCGGCACCCAGCACGCGGGCATCGTCTCCTTCACCGTCGACGGCCGGAGCGGCATCGAGGTGCGCGACCGCCTGGCCGCCCAGGCCATTACGGTGACCGTCAGCCACCGCTCGTCCACTTTGCTGGATATGTCCGCCCGCGATCTCGATTCGGTGGTGCGCGCCTCCCCGCACTGTTTCGTCGATTTCGACGACCTGGACCGCTTCATCAGCGCCGTGCGGGATAGTTGAGGTGCTGGGCAGCGTGTGAGGAGTCGACCGTGAGCCGCTTCACCGACGAAATGTATGCGACCGCGCGAACATCCGGTCGCGGGTTGGTGACCGGCGAACCGGATGCGCCGCGACGGCAGCCGTGGGGCGAGATTCACGAGATCGCGCGCCGGATGGCGGGCGGGCTGGCGGCGGCCGGGATCGGGCACGGGGATGCGGTGGGGGTCCTGGCGGGCATGCCGGTCGATATCGCACCGGCTTGCCAGGCGGTGTGGATGCGCGGGGCCTCGATCACCATGCTGCACCAGCCCACGCCGCGCACGGATCTCATGATGTGGGCGCGCGATACCGAAACCGTGCTGCACATGATCGAGGCGCGGGCGGTCATCCTGGGTGCGCCGTTCGAGGCGGCGGAACCGCTCTTGCTGGAACGCGGCATCACGGTCATCACCATCGATTCCATGCGGGCGGGCGCGGCCACCGATCCCCTGGAAACCGGTGAGGACGATATCGCCCTGTTGCAGTTGACATCCGGCTCGACCGGATCGCCCAAGGCGGTGCGGATCACGCACGGGAACTTCTACGTCAATGCCTACGCCATGTTCGATCGGGTGAAATATCAGCTCGACGACGATGTGATGATCAGCTGGCTGCCGCTGTTCCACGATATGGGCATGGTCGGATTCCTCAGCGTGCCCATACAATTCGGCGCCGAGGTGGTGTGCGTGACGCCGCTGGACTTCCTCACCAGGCCGCTGCTGTGGGCCGAGCTCATCTCGAAGTATCGCGGCACCGTCACCGCCGCACCGAATTTCGCGTACTCCCTGCTGGCCCGCAGGCTGCGCAATGCCGAGGACGGCGCGCTCGATCTGAGCAGCGTGCGCTATATGTGGAACGGCGCGGAACCGGTGGACGCCGACACCATGGAGGCCATGGCGGTCGCCGGGCAGCGCTTCGGGCTCAATCCGATGGCCCTGACGCCGGTGTACGGCATGGCCGAAACCACTCTGGCCGTATCGGTTCCGGATCCCGGGCTCGGGCAGGTGCTGGATTTCGTCGACGCCGATCTGCTCGAGGCCATCGGCAAGGCGGTGCGGGTGCGCGATCCCGCTCACCATCACGGCACGGTGCGCAGGCTGCCGACGCTGGGCTACCTGGTCGACAATCTGGAGGGTCGCATTGTGGACGCCGATCGGCAGCCGCTGCCGGTTCGCTCCGTGGGTGTCATCGAATTACGCGGTCCGGCAGTCACTTCCGGCTATGTGACGGTGGACGGATTCCGCAGCGCGGTGGATGCCGAGGGCTGGCTGGACACCGGCGATATCGGCTACTTCACCGAGGACGGACTGGTGGTGGTGTGCGGCCGCATCAAGGACGTCATCATTATGGGCGGGCGCAATATCTTTCCCACCGATATCGAGCGTGCGGCCTTGCGCGTCAAGGGCGTTCGACCCGGGAATGCGGTGGCTGTCCGCTTGGACGCCGGGCAGAAACGAGAGAGTTTCGCGGTGGTAGTGGAGAGCAACGATCACCAGAATCTCGACGAGGTGAAACGCATCGAACACGATGTCGTGCACGCGGTGTTCTCGGAAGTCGGCGTGCGGCCGCGCAGTGTGACGGTACTCGGGCCGGGCGCGCTGCCGAAGACATCCTCCGGAAAACTCCGGCGTTCGGCGACGGCCGCCAACCTGTCCTGAGAACAACTTCGCCCCGTCGCGAGAGCGACGGGGCGAAAGATGTTCAGTGCAGCTGATTCTGCGCGGGCTCGAGGCCCACTCGGAGCAGTAGCTCGACAGCGTCCACGGCCTGTTCCACGATCACCGGCAGTTCCTTGCGCTCCGGCGCGGAGAACGGCTTGAGCACGTAGTCGGCGGGATCCTGCCGACCCGGCGGCCGCCCGATGCCGAAGCGAACCCGCAGGTAATCCTTGGTGGTGAGCGCCTGCGACATGGAGCGCAGACCATTGTGCCCGCCCTCGCCGCCGCCCTGCTTGAGACGGACGGTGCCGAAGGGCAGATCCAATTCGTCGTGCACGGCAATGATGTCGCTCGCGGGCACGGAGAAGAACTTCGCCAGCGCGGCAACCGGTCGCCCGGACAGGTTCATATAGCTGCGCGACTTGGCGATGAGCACCTTGCGCCCGTCCAGGCGCGCCTCGAGCAGATCGGCGCCGGACTTCTTGTGCACGGTGAAACGGCCGCCGACGCGCTCCGCGAGCACATCGGCGACCATGAACCCGACATTGTGCCGGGTGCGCTCGTATTCGGTTCCGGGATTACCCAATCCGACTACGAGCGCGGGCCCGGCATCAGCCACGGTCATCGCGGTGACTTCTGGTGAAAGTCGTTGCGGGAAGGCCGAATTACTCGGCGGCTTCCTCGGCGGCCTCGCCCTCGGCGGGCTCCTCGGCGGCGGCCGGGGCGGCGATGATGTTCACGATCAGGGCCTCCGGGTCACCGGCCAGGGTGACGCCCGCGGGCAGCGCGACGGCGCCGGCGGTGATCTGGGTGCCCGGCTCGGAGCCCGCGATATCGATCTCGATGGACTCGGGCAGCTTCAGGGCGTCGGCCTCGACGGAGAGCACGGTGGCCTCCTGGGTGACCAGGGTGCCGGAGGCGGCCTCGCCGACCAGGGTCACGTGCACATCGGCGGTGACGCTCTCACCGCGACGGATGATCAGCAGGTCGGCGTGCTCGATGTAGCGACGCAGCGGGTGGACGACGACCGACTTGGTCATGGCCAGCTGCTTCTTGCCCGCGATGTCCAGGTTCAGGATCGCGTTGGTGCCGTGCGCGCGCAGGATGGCGGCGAAGGCCTTGGCGTCGACGGCCAGGTGCTGCGGCTCTTCGTTGTGGCCGTACAGAACGGCGGGAACGTTGCCGTCGCGGCGGGTCCGACGCGCGGCACCCTTACCGAACTCGGTGCGTACGGTGGCTTCGAGAAGGTTGGCGTCAGACATGACTGTCTACTCCTACGGCTCGTCCGGGCTGTGTCAGCGTGTGCGCCAGGGGTACTTGTGCCGCCCTGGCAATGTTGGTCTTCTCGTCGGGCGAGAACCGAACAGGGACGGCCGGAAAGCCGAGCCGCGTCGATCACGGTGGGCAACTGGGTGCCACACCCTCGCCGAGACAACCTGAGAACTCTAACATGCCTCGATAGCCGCTCCGCACCACCCCCACCCGCGAACGCGCTCAAGCTGCGTCGGCTTTGAAAGTCGCCGCGTAGCAGTCGACATAGGGGCGGCCGGAGCGGCGGACCATATCGGCCATGAGCTCGTCGGTGGCGCGGCGGACGGCCCGCTGGTCGGCGGGGAGGAAGTGGCGGGGGCGGCCGAAGGAGATCTTGACCTTGGCGAGGCGGAGGAAGCGGCGGTTGCGGGGGTTGACGCGGTCGGTGCCGGAGAGAACCACGGGGACCACGGGTGCGCCGGTGTGCATGGCGACGCGGATGACGCCGGTGCGGCCGCGGTAGATGCGGCCGTCGGGTGAGCGGGTGCCTTCGGGGTGGATGCCCCACATGCCGCCGTTCTCGAGAATGCGGATGGCGGCCGCGAGGGAATCCGAGCCCGCGGTGCCGCCGGTGCGGTCGACCGGCACCTGGCCGGTGGCGTTCATGACCCAGCGGTTGATGCGGCCGCGGAAGCCGTTCTCGGTGAAGTACTCCTGCTTGGCGAGGAAGGTGAGGCGGCGGGGCAGGACCAGGCACAGGTAGAGGGAATCGACGACCGCCAGGTGGTTGGCGGTGATGATCACCGGGCCGTCCTTCGGAACGTGGTGGAGCCCTTCGATTCTCGGGCGGCCCAGCAGGCGCAGTATCGGACCGACCAGCACGTACTTCAGGAACCAGTACGCCATGAGAACCTCCCCGGAGACGAGTTCGTAGACACTGTCTACGCGGGTTAAGCTCCTTCCTACACGAGTCGGTAGACAGTGTCTACAGCGAAAACCGGAGCGAAGGGCGCGAGAATGAGCCGCATGGGAGTGGTTGAGCCGCTGCGGGAACGCCTCGTGAGCGCGGGGGTGGACATGCTCGAAGAGGTCGGCGCGGCCCAGCTCGGACTACGGCAGATCGCCCGCGAAACCGGCGTCTCACATGGCGCGCCCCGGCGCTACTTCCCGACGCACAACACCCTCCTCGCCGCCATTGCCGTCCGCGGCTACGCCGACCTGCGGACCCGGATCGACGCGGCGCAGGACACGGGGCGAACCGCCGAGGCTCCGGGGACGGCCGTGCGGCGATGCACGGAAACCATTGCAGCACAGCGGATAACAGTCCGAGAGCAGGTCGAGCGAATGGGGTTGGCGTACGTCGAGTTCGCGGCCGAACGGCCCGAGATGTTCACCCTCATGTTCCGGCACGACCTCCTGGAGGGCGCGGGTGGGAACCTGCGGGTGACCACGACACTGCCGATGTTCGCGCGATGGCGCGAGCTGATCGCGGAATGCGCGCCGGATCGGGCCGGTGCGCGGGCGCTGAATCTGTGGACCAATCTGCACGGGATCGCGGTGGTGGTGGCCAATCGCAGTATCGAGGCGGTCGCGCCGGGGACCGATGTGCGCGCTCTGGTGGCGGACGCCGTCGCCCGGCATCTGGCGGCGGATCCGGCTGGTCAGGGCGTGTAGGTCGTCACGTACCCTGGACAGGTTGCCGTCCGCGTTTCCGGACCGCTCGCCGTCCCAAAAGGAGTCCCCCGTGAGTTCCCCGACCACCAGCGCGACCACCGCATCCGGGTTGGCCGACGAGGTGGCGCGGCGGCGCACCTTCGCGGTCATCTCGCATCCCGACGCGGGTAAGTCCACGCTCACCGAGGCGCTGGCGCTGCATGCCAAGGTCATTGCCGAGGCCGGTGCGGTGCACGGCAAGGGCGGGCGCAAGTCCACCGTGTCGGACTGGATGGAGATGGAGAAGGCGCGCGGTATCTCGGTCAGCTCGACGGCGCTGCAGTTCGAGTACGGGGACTGCGTGATCAATCTGGTGGATACGCCGGGGCACTCCGATTTCTCCGAGGACACCTATCGGGTGCTCACCGCGGTGGATGCGGCGGTCATGCTCATCGATGCCGCGAAGGGGCTGGAACCGCAGACGCTCAAGCTGTTTCAGGTGGCGCGGGATCGCGGGATTCCGGTGATCACTGTTATCAACAAGTGGGACCGGCCGGGGCAGGCGCCGCTGGAACTGCTGGATGAGATCATCGAGCGGATCGGACTGACGCCTACGCCGCTGTTTCTGCCCGTGGGTATCGCCGGGGATTTCCGGGGGCTGCTGCGGCGCGGTGACGAGGGGGCGGCTACTGAATACATTCATTTCACGCGTACTGCGGGTGGCGCGACCATTGCGCCTGAGGAGCATTACACGCCTGAGCAGGCTGAGGCGCGTGAGGGCGAGGTGTGGGTGACCGCGGCCGAGGAGAGCGAATTGCTCTCTGCCGCAGGGCAGGACCATGATCAGGAACTGTTCCTGGCGGGGCATACGTCGCCGGTTATCTATGCGTCCGCCATGTTGAACTTCGGGGTGCGGCAGATTCTGGACACGCTCGTTGAGCTGGCTCCGGCGCCGCGCGCTCGCAATGATGTCGACGGCAAGCCGCGTGCGACTACCGATCCGTTCAGTGCGGTGATCTTCAAGGTGCAGGCGGGGATGGATTCCGCGCATCGCGACCGGCTGGCTTTCATGCGGATCGTCTCCGGTGAGTTCGAGCGGGGGATGGTGGTTACGCACGCGCAGACCGGGCGGCCGTTCGCCACCAAGTACGCGTTGACTGTCTTCGGGCGCGAGCGGTCCACGGTCGACACCGCCTATCCGGGCGATGTGGTCGGGCTTGTGAACGCGACCGCGCTGGCACCGGGGCACACGCTGTTCGTGGACAAGAAGGTGCAGTACCCGCCTATTCCGTCGTTCGCGCCGGAACACTTCGCGACGCTGCGGGCGCAGTCGCAGGGCAAGTACAAGCAGTTCCGGAAGGCTATCGACCAGCTCGACTCCGAGGGCGTGGTTCAGGTGCTGCGGAATGACACGCGCGGTGATGCATCGCCGGTGCTGGCGGCGGTCGGGCCTATGCAGTTCGAGGTTATGACTGCGCGGATGCTGGGCGAATACAACGTCGAGACGCAGTTGGATCACCTGCCTTACCAGCTGGCGCGGCGGACCGACGCGGCTTCGGCTGCCGAACTGAACCGGCAGCGCGGTGTGGAGGTGTTCACGCGGACCGACGGGGCACTGCTCGCGCTGTTCTCGGATAAGTGGCGGTTGCAGTACATCCAGAAGGAGATGCCGGAGCTGACGCTCGAACTGTTGGTGGCGGGCACGGAGTAGAAGGCGCGGGCAGGAAAAACCGGGAGAGCGGCTTCTGATCAGGATCGCTCGTGGCTGTGTTTAATTTGCCCTCCGCTTCGCTCCGGGCGGGGTTCGGGCCCCTGAGTCTCGATTTTTCCCTCCCTCCGCGCACGTCTGTGCTCCTCCGCTTCGCTCCCCCGCACAGACGCACGCTCCGCTCAGTCCAAAATCGAGACGGCCCGAACCCTGACAGGACTGCTCGAAGAGAATTCCCTACAGACGGACGAACTGGCTTGATACGCGGAACGGATTGGACCGACTGTCGTCGACAGTTCGCCTACGGCGGGCCCTTGAGACGACGTCTTGGAAAAGCATCACCAGCGGCAGACCAACAGGGTGGTGGGCCGCGAACAGTTAGCCCATCGTGCCGGTGGCGTCGGGGGGCATGGGTTCGGTGCGGGGGGTGTCCGCTGGGTCTCGGGCGATCAAGCCCCAGCGGCTGCTGGTTAGGCGGAGGCTGGGGAGGTCGGAGAGGGAGAGGACTACTTCGTAGGTGCGTTCGTAGCCGGTGTGGGCTATGCGCCATTGGCCGTCGGGGCATTTGACGTATTGGTCGGAGTAGAAGGCGGCGCCGCGGAGGAGCATGTTGTGGCCGGGGATGAGGACTGTGTCGGCTAGGTACCAGGTGCCGGTGGCGGTGTTGCCGTCTACGTCGATTTCGGGGTGGTCGCAGCGGTGTTCGGTGATGACGTGGGGGCCGAGGGTGATGCGCATGAAGGCTAGGAAGGCGTCGCGCGATTCGAATTGCAGGTATTCGCTGTAGGTGGCGGTGGCCTCCGGAATCATGGTGTCGGCGAACTCCTCCCACGACTTGGTGTCGAGGGCACGCAGATACCGGAACTTCAACCGGCTGATCGCGGCTACCGCATCGGAATCCATAGCATCCACAATCCCATCAGGTATGCGGAATCCTTTGCCGATTGAGGCAGATTTGTACCGTATCGCTATCAGCCAGGTACTCGCGCGCCCCGGTTCGGGGTGGTTGGGGGGACGGCGGGGCGGCGGGTCAGCCGTTGATGCTGAAGCAGGTTGTGCAGAAGTCCTCGCCGAACTCGGTCAGGCGCAGGCTCTTTCGCACGATCTTGGGCACTCTACCGGCCTTCTTCAGGGCCTGCTCGACCACCGGCTGCACCTCCAGCACCATGTAGCGCGACAGCACCACGGGGTCCTCGGAGGTCATGGTGAGGCCGAGGCGGTTGAGGTTGATCAGGTAGTGCCGGGCGCGGTCGGGATAGCGCACCCCGGCCTGCTCGGGCACCGAGGTGAGATCGCCCTGCACCAGTTCGGAGCCGATGCCCAGGGGGCGGTTGGTGCGCACGTCCACCGACGGCTGCGGGCCGTTCAAGGCCATGAAGCGCAGGATGCGCGCCTCGTCGGGTGCGAGCTGATCGAGAATGCGGTCGTAGGCGGGGTGCACGTCCTCGGTGAAGTAGACATCGGCCGAGCGCGCGAGCAGCGCGTCGCCGCGGCGGCGCAGTTCATCGGAGCTGGCCGAGCGGACCAGGGCCCCGGACGGAATGGCGTGCTGGCCGGTGGGCCCGTTCATGGGGGTCGGCACATAGCTGACGATCTCGCGCACCGAACCCTCGGTGACGCCGAGCGCACTGCGCGCGATGGAGCGCAGCGCCGCCCCGGTGCGCTCCGCGATATCGGCCGAGGACTCCCCGTCGAGGGCAGCCTGGGTCAGCTGTTTGGTGATTTCGAAGCTGGTGCCGACCGCCCATTCGGTACCGCGCACGGCGGTGCCGACGGCCAGTCCGGCGGCTCGGAACGCGCCGCGGATCAGCCGGGCCTCATTGCTGATCTGCCGCTTCTCCACATCCGAGCTGCGTTCCACGGCACGGGAACCCGGACGAACCACTTCCTGTCCGGTCCTGTCGTCTGCCACGTCATCTCCGAATATCGCCAGGTGAACTAACCGTCCACAGATTATGCCGTCGGCAGACCCCAGGCATGTCGAACCCGGCAAGCCCACCGAAGGCCACCCCGCTCACACCGGACGAGACGCCGTCCGCCATGAGCCCCCTGCAACCCCCGTACCGCTAGCGATATGGATGTGGCCTCCGCCATTCTCGTGGTCCCATCGAGAGATCGGAACATCAGGGCGAGCCAGTGTGACCGAAGTCTCCGACTCAGACACCCCGTCACTGGACTCACTTCCTGAGCGCAAAGTAAGGTCCGGGATGCCGATGGGGTGTGTTCACCGGCGGCAGTACCGGTGCAGGGTCGGCAGGAGGATGTCGTGCTAGAGAGCGTTTTCGGAGTTCACCCGACAATTCTGCTGGAATTGATCACAATTCCGTTGTTCACCGGCGTGATCGGCTACATCACCAACTGGACCGGCGTGCTCATGCTGTTCAAACCGGTCCGGTTTCACGGCTTCCGAGTTCCGGGTCTCGCCGCGCTGTTTCCTTACTTGCCCAATCGAATTCAGGTGCTGCCGCTGCTGCAGTACGACGGCCGGATGGGCTGGCAGAGCATCGTGCCCTCACGTGCGGACAAGATGGCGTCCATCGCCGTGGACAAAGGGCTGGCGAAACTCGGCAACATCGGGGACTTCTTTCGCGAACTCGGCCCCGACCAGATCGCCCAGCATTTCACCGAAACCGCGGAACTACAGATTCGCGACATCGTCGAAGACATCCTGAAGCGCGAGCATCCGCAGCTTTGGTACAACCTGCCCAGCGGAGTCCGCGAGATGGTGCATCAGCGGGTCAAGGAGCAACTCCCCGATATTCTTCGCGAACTCACCAGCGAACTCGCCAACAACATCGATCAACTGGTCGATGTGAAGCAGATGGTCATTCGCTACTTCCAGGCGCGGCCGCAGTTGCTGAACAGTCTGTTCCAGGTCCTGGGGCAGAAGGAACTGCAGTTCATGCAGAACTTCGGCTTCTACTTCGGCGCGCCCATGGGTCTGGTGCTGGTCGGCATCCTGCACTGGACCGGATGGTCGACCCTGCTGGTGCTGCCGGTGGGCGGGGTGATCATCGGCTGGGTGGTGAACTGGGTCGGCATCAATCTGATCTTCGTGCCCGCCTACCCCAAGTGGTGGTGCCCGTGGCGGCAGGGGCTGCTCGTGAAGCGGCAGTCGGAGATCACCGAGGGATACGCGGACATGGTCTCCAGCCAGGTCATGACCATCGCCAATCTCGGCGACGAGCTGCTCAACGGCCCGCGCTCGGACCGCACCATCCAGATGCTGGAGGACTCCCTGCGGCCCGCCGCCGACCGGGCGCTGGGACCGGCCCGGGGCGCGGTCAAGTTCATGCTGGGCGGGCGCGAATACGACTCGCTGCAGGCGTCTTTCACCGCCGAGGCCAGGAACATCGCGCCCATCGCCTTCGCCGACCCGGCCTTCAACGCCCAGCAGAGCAAGCAGGTCTCGGAGTTCATCTCCAAACAAATGTCGGCGCTGGAGCCGCCGGACTTCGTGGACATGCTGCGATCGGCCATCAAACAAGACGAATGGCTTTTGTTCGTCCATGGCGGCATACTGGGGCTCTTCGCCGGTTACGCTCACATCCTGATCTTCGGCACAGGAGTGGCAACGACATGGATATGACCGAAACCGCCTCGGGCGACGACGATCCCGTCGATACCTCCACCGAACTGGCGCTGCGCCGACCCGCGCCCCTGCCCGTGCCGGTGGACTCGACGCCCGGGCGGTCTTCGGCCCTGACCGGCACCGTGCGCACCGCGACCGGCGTTGCGCGCGTGGCGGTATCGGCCGCGGTGGAGGCGGGCTTCTGGAGCCTGCGCACCACCCTCGGCGTCACCTCGGTGGTGCTGCGCGGCAGCATGACCGGCCAGACCCCGCGCGATATCCTCTCCGAAGCCGGTGCGCAGGTACGCCATTCGGTCCGCGAGGCCCTCGGCGTGAGCACCCCCGCCCCGGCGGCGATCACCGCCCCGGAACCCTGCTCCCCCACCGATCTCCGCGCCCGCGGCGCCGAACTACTCCGGCGCTCCGCCGATTTCCAGTCCGAGGACGACACCCACCTGCACCCCGCCTACGCCCGCATCCTGGGCGAGCTGGCCCCCGACGAGGCCCGCATCATCCGCTTCCTCTACCTGGACGGCCCCCAACCCCTGCTCGCCGTCCGCACCGGACGCACCAGCAGCCGTGGCGAATTCATCCTCCTGGGCGAGGACGCGGGCCTGCGCTACCCCAACCGCGTCGAGGAATACCTCACCAACCTGGACCGCCTGGGCCTCACCGACATCGCACGCGAACCCCTCGGCAACCCGAACCGCTACCAACTCCTGGAAGCCCTCCCCGACGTGCGCCGCATGCTCAAACGCACCTCCTTCGGCACCAAGGTCCTCTACCGCACCATCGAATTGACCTCGTTCGGCGCCTGTTTCGTCCGCACCTGCCTCCCCGTCCCCGTCCTGGACCAGGCCGCCCTCGAACAACACGGCTGAGTTCACACCCGACTAGGCGTTGTCGACCAGTTCGAGCCAGCGTTCTTCGGTGGATTCCTTTTCGGACTGGACCTGCTTGAGTTCCGCGCCGAGGGTGATGAGCTGGTCGGGGTTGGTGGCGGCTTCTGCCAGTTTGGCGTGCAGTTTTTCCTCGCGCTCGGTGAGCTTTTCGATGGCGCGTTCCAGTTTGGCCAGTTCCTTGCGGGCGGCGCGGTAGGCGGCGGAATCGGTTGCGGAGGCGGCGGGTGCCGGTTTGGTGGTTGCGCCGGATTTGGCGGCGATGAGGGCGGTGCGCTTGCGCAGGTACTCCTCGATGCCGCCGGGGAGGTTCGTGAGCTTGCCGTCGCCGAACAGGGCCCAGGTGGAGTCGCAGATGCGCTCGATGAGGTAGCGGTCGTGGGAGATGACCACGAGGGTGCCCGCCCAGTTGTCGAGCAGGTCCTCCAACTGCTGGAGGGTGTCGATGTCCAGGTCGTTGGTGGTCTCGTCGAGGAGCAGGACATTGGGCTCGCCCATGAGGATGCGGGTGAGCTGGAGGCGGCGGCGCTCGCCACCGGAGAGGTCGCCGACGGGGGTGCGCTGTTTGGCGGGGGTGAAGCCGAGGCGTTCGGCCAGCTGGCTGGCGGTGATCTCCTTGTCGCCGAGCATGGTTCGCTGGGCGACGTCCTGGACCGCCTCCAGGACGCGCATGTCCAGGGGTAGGTCGTCGAGTTCCTGTCGGAGCCAGCCGATCTTGACGGTTTGACCTTGGATTCGCTTACCGGACTTCGGATCCGAATCACCGGCCAGGGCGCGCAGCAGGGTGGTCTTGCCGGAGCCGTTCACGCCGACCAGGCCGACGCGCTCACCGGGCGCCAGCCGCCAGGTCAGATCCTTCACGAGTTCGCGGCCGTCGGGGGTGGCGAGGGTGGTGTCCTCGAGCTCGATCACCACGCGGCCCAGGCGTTTCCGGGCGAAGGAGGCCAGCGAGACCGAATCGCGGGGTGCGGGCACATTGGCGATGAGGGCCTCGGCGGCCTCGATGCGATAGCGCGGCTTCGAGGTGCGGGCGGGCGCGCCGCGGCGCAGCCAGGCGAGTTCCTTGCGGGCCAGGTTCTGGCGGCGCGCCTCGCTGGCATCGGCCTGGCGGACGCGTTCGGCGCGCGCGAAGATCCAGTCGTTGTAGCCGCCCTCGTAGGTTTCCACTTTGCCGCCCTGGACTTCCCAGGTGCGGGTGGCGACGGTGTCGAGGAACCAGCGGTCGTGGGTGACGACCACCAGGGCGCTGCGGCGCGAGAGCAGATGCTCGGCCAACCACTGGACGCCCTCCACATCGAGGTGGTTGGTGGGCTCGTCGAGGACAAGCAGATCGAGTTCGCGCACCAGGGCGGCGGCCAGCGCCGTGCGGCGGCGCTCACCGCCGGAGAGATTGGCGACGGGGGTGTCCATGCCGAGGTCGGCAATGCCGATGCCCTCGACGATCGAGCGGATGCGCTGATTCGAGGCCCACTCGTGCTCGGCCACGCCATCGGTCATGGCGTCGGCGGCCAGTCCGGCCAGCACCACTTCACCGACGGTCGCGCCCTCGGGCAGCACGCCGCGCTGGGTGACCACGGCCATACGCAGTCCGCCGACGCGGCTGACACGGCCGCTGTCCGGCTGTTCCAGTCCGGTCAGCACCTCCAGCAGCGTGGTCTTGCCACCGCCGTTCAGACCCACGACCCCGATCCGCTCCCCCTCCTGCACGCCGAGCGAGACGTTGTCGAGCAACGGCTTGATGCCGAAGCTCTTGTTGACGGCTTCGAGGTTGATCAGGTTGGCCATGGACTGTCCCGCCTCTCCGTGCCTTTTTCGAACCGTAAGAGCCTACTCACCTCGCGTTGCGGACCGGCGGTCGCATACGGGGAGACTTAGCCGGTACCCGACGAGTTACCCGTCCCTCACGAAATCAGTGGGTCGCCTTTGGCACATTCGAGCGTTAGCGATTGGCGGCGTCGGCAGGATCGGTGATGACGCGCGCGCCGGGTACCGGCCCGTGCGCGGTGCGGACGCTGCGGCAGACGCCCACACCGGAGAGTTCGGCGGCGACGGCCACCGCCGACTCCTCGCTCTCGCAGAGGAAGGCGCAGGTGGGTCCGGAGCCGGAGACGATTCCGGCCAGCGCTCCGGCCGCGACGCCCGCGCGCAGGGTGCGGCGCAGTTCCGGTTTCAGGGACAGCGCCGCGGCTTGCAGATCGTTGCCGAGCAAGGGGGCCAGCTGTTTCGCGTCACCGGAGGCCAGGGCCTGCATGAGGTCCTCGGGGCTGCCGAGGCGCGGGGGATCCCCGGCTTCGCGCAGGCGATCGAGTTCGCGGAAGACGGCCGGGGTGGACAGGCCGCCCTTGGCGAGGGCCAGCACCCAGTGAAAGGTGTTGCGGGACAACACCGGCAGCAGTTTCTCGCCGCGGCCGTGGCCGAGCGCCGTGCCGCCGTGCAGGGCGAAGGGCACATCGCTGCCGAGTTCGGCTGCGATATCCGACAATTCGGTGCGACCCAGGCCGAGTTCCCACAGATCGTTGAGACCCACCAGGGCGGCCGCGGCATCGGCGCTGCCGCCCGCCATGCCGCCCGCCACCGGAATGCCTTTGGCGATGGCGATTTCCACCAGTGGCGCGCGTCCGCCGATCGGGGCCAGGCGCACGGCGGCCTGCCACACCAGGTTGCCGCGATCGGTCGGCACCTGATCGGCGCTCTCGCCGGTCACCTTCACCGTGAGGGAGGCGGCCGGCGAGATCCGCAGATCGTCACTGAGCGAAAGCGCTTGGAAAACCGTGGTGAGGTCGTGATATCCGTCATCGCGGAGGTCGCCCACCCCGAGGTGCAGGTTCACCTTCGAGGGCGCGCGCACGACGACGGGACTGGGCACAACTGACAGCACGGCCCAAGCCTAATCGGGGAAGCCGACTCTCGGGGTGTGCGGGGGCGCTACCCCCAACACCATTCAGAGCAGCGCGCCGCCGGTGGCGTCGATCCACTGGCCGGTGACCCATCGGGAATCCTCGGAGGCCAGGAACGCCACGATATCGGCGACATCGGTGGCATCGGCCACACGGCGCAGCGGGGACAGCGCGGTGACGGCCGCCCAGGCCTGGTCGTTGCGCAGCCATCCGGCATTCATATCGGTGTCGATGACGCCGGGTGCGACGGCATTGACGGTGATGCCGCGCGCGCCGACCTCCTTGGCCAGGGTCGAGGTGAAGACATTGATGGCGCCCTTGGTCATGGAGTAGGCGATGAGCTCCGGCATATGGGCGCCATTGGTGAGGCCGGTGGAGATGTTCACGATGCGGCCGCCGTCGCGCAGGCGGTCCAGGCCCAGCTTGGTGACGAAGAACGGAGCCTTGGTGTTGACGGCGAACACGCGGTCGAAGTTCTCCTCGTCGGTACCCCCGATGGGTTCCCGCACACCGTCGATACCGGCGTTGTTGACCAGGATGTCGAGCCCGTCGGCGTGCGCGTCGAAGGCGGCCCACAGCGCCTCGGCATCACCGGGTGCGCCCAGCGGCGCCTGAATGGCGAAGGCCGACCCACCGGCGGCTTCGATGGCGGCGACCGCCTCCTTCGCGGCGGCGCTATTGCCGTTGTAGTGCACGCCGACCCGAGCGCCGTCGCGGCCGAGTCGTTCCGCGATGGCCCGCCCGATACCGCGTCCGCTGCCCGTGACCAGTGCCGTCTTGCCGGTGAGTGCGCCCATGGGCCCGCTCCTTTTCTCTAGTGATCGTTACAGAAAGGACCGTAGCACATTATTTAGCGAGCACTATAAAATTTCAGGTATGGCCACTCCCACCCGCGGGCGACCGCGCTCCTTCGATCGAGATGCCGCGCTGGACAAGGCATTACGACTGTTCTGGCGCAAGGGGTACGAGGCGACCTCGATCAGCGACCTCACCGGGGAGCTGGGCATCGGGGCGCCCAGCCTCTATGCCGCGTTCGGGGACAAGAAGACGTTGTTCGACGAGATCATCGATGTCTACGGCGGTCGCTACGGCGGATTCGCCATGCGCGCGCTGGCCGAGGAGCCGACCGGTATCGCGGCCATCGAGCGCACCCTGCGCGAGGCGGCCGTCGAGTACACCCAGCCCGGTCAGCCCAATGGCTGCATGATCATCAGCGCCGGGCTCAACACCACGAACGCCGAGGTGGCGACGCGACTCGAGGAGATGCGCAATAGCAATGTCGCCGCCATGGAGGCGGCGCTGCGGGCCGATATCGCGGCGGGCGCGCTGCCCGCCGACACCGACGCCCGGATCCTGGCGCGGTTCGCGGCCTCGATCATGCAGGGCATGTCACAATCCGCCCGCGACGGGGCGAGCCGCGAAGACCTGGAGCGAGTCGCTGAGCTGGCACTTCGGGCCCTGCCGCGACCGAACGGTGGCCGCGACTGAGTTGATCCGGCTCACGACGGGGGAATTCCTCCGGCGAACCCCTTGCGTCAGGTACCCATGAGGGGTATTTTTCTAGGCGTCTGGGATACCCCCACACCGTATTAACCGCGAGAAGGAGTCGACATGGCCACCAGCACCTACACCGTCACCGGAATGACCTGCGGCCACTGCGTCGGGTCGGTCAAGAAGGAGATCGGCAAGATCGATGGCGTCACCAGCGTCGACGTGGACCTCGCCACCGGGCTGGTCAAGGTCGAGTCCAGCGCCCCACTCGCCGATGCCGATGTGACCGCCGCCGTGGACGAAGCGGGATACCAGGTGGCGGTCTAAATGAACGATCGACTGAGGTTCGCCGCCTTCGGCGGCGGACTGGTCGTACTGTTCGGGGCCGCGCTCGGAATCGGTGCCCTGGTGGGCGATCCGACCGAGCCGGCCGCGAACACTGCCACCGAACACAGCGAGCACGCCGCGGCCGAAGCGGCGCCCGGGCTGCTGGACAGCGAGTCCGGCTACGCCCTCGGGACCATCACCGCCCCCACGGCCGCGAATCAGCAAGGCGCGCTTCGGTTCCAGATCCAGAAACCGCAGGGCGCGGTCACGAAGTACAACACGCTGCACGACAAGAACCTGCACCTGATCGTGGTGCGTTCGGATGCGAGCCAGTTCCGGCACGTGCATCCCGAACTCGCCGCGGACGGCACCTGGTCCATCGACTGGAAGTGGGCCGAGCCCGGCAACTACCGGGTCTTCGCCGACTTCTCCCCCGCGGGCGGTCCGGGTGAACTCACCCTGAGCCGGATCGTCTCCGTGCCGGGACCGGTTGCGGACAAACCGCTTCCGGCGCCGTCCAAGACCGCCGAGGTGGACGGCTACCAGGTCACCCTGACCGGCGATCTGACCAAGGCGGGCAGCGAACTGAAGTTCACCGTCACCCGCGACGGCAAGCCGGTCACCGACCTACAGCCCTACCTGGGTGCGTACGCGCACCTCGTGGCGCTGCGGGCCAGCGATCTCGCCTACCTGCACGTGCACCCGGAAGGCGAAGTCGGCAAGACACCGCCCGGACCGGACGTCGCCTTCCACGCGGAGGTGCCGAGCGACGGCAAATACCGCCTGTACCTGGACTTCCAGCACGGCGGCAAGGTGCACACCGCGGAATTCACCAATGAGACGACAACTGCCGCACCGGCATCCAGCGCGCCGGGCGGACACGGAGAGCACGGAGGAGGTCACTGAGATGAGCGCACCAGCCCCGGAGCGGTCGATCGAACTCGAAATCGGTGGCATGACCTGCGCCTCCTGCGCGTCCCGAATCGAGAAGAAGCTCAACCGGATCGACGGTGTGACCGCCACCGTCAACTACGCCACCGAGAAGGCGAAGGTCAGCTTCCCGGAATCGGTGACGCCCGACGAGTTGATCGCCAAGGTCGTCGACACCGGGTACACCGCCAGCGTGCACCACACCGAACCGGTGAAAACCGAGTCGGCCGAGGATGATTCGGCGCCGACCGCGACCCGGCAGCTGCGGCACCGGCTGCTGGTGAGCCTGGCGCTGGCCATTCCGGTGGTCGCCATGGCCATGATTCCGGCGCTGCAGTTCGATAACTGGCAGTGGCTGTCGCTGACCCTCACCGCACCCATCGTGGTGTGGGGCGGTGCGCAGTTCCACCGCGCCGCCTGGGTCAATGCCAAGCACGGCGCGGCCACCATGGACACGCTCATCTCACTCGGCACGATCGCCGCCTTCGGCTGGTCGGTCTACGCGCTGTTCTTCGGCGATGCCGGTCATCCCGGTATGAAACACCCCTTCAGCCTTGCCATTACGCGTGGCGACTCGTCCTCCGCCCTGTACTTCGAGGTGGCGGCGGTCCTGATCACGGCCATTCTGGCGGGCCGCTACTTCGAGACGCGGTCCAAGGAGAAGGCCGGGTCCGCGCTGCGGGCGCTGCTGGAAATGGGCGCGAAGGATGTCGCCGTGCTGCGCGGCGGCGTCGAAACCCGCATCCCCGTGGGCGATCTGCGGGTCGGCGAGGAGTTCCTCGTTCGCCCCGGCGAGAAGATCGCCACCGATGGTGTTGTGGTGAGCGGTAATTCGGCCGTCGACATGAGCATGCTCACCGGTGAATCCGTCCCCGTCGAGGTAGGTCCGGACGATCAGGTGGTCGGTGCGACCGTCAATGCGGGCGGCCTGCTGACCGTGCGCGCCACCCGCGTCGGCGCGGATACCCAGCTGGCTCAGATGGCCGCGCTCGTCGAGGACGCCCAGAACGGCAAGGCGCCGGTGCAGCGGCTGGCCGATCGGGTGGCGGGTGTGTTCGTTCCCATCGTCATCGCGATCGCCGTTGCGGCCCTGGGCTTCTGGCTCGGCACCGGTGCGGCCGTCTCGACCGCTTTCGGCGCGGCGGTGGCCGTGCTCATCATTGCCTGCCCCTGCGCCCTGGGCTTGGCCACGCCGACCGCCCTTCTGGTCGGCACGGGTCGCGGCGCGCAGCTGGGCGTCCTGATCAAGGGCCCGCAGGTGCTGGAGTCCACCCGGCGCGTCGACACCGTCGTCCTGGACAAGACCGGCACCGTCACCACCGGCAAAATGACTCTCGCCGAAGTGATTCCGGCCGAGGGCGGGGACGCCGACGAGCTGTTGTCGGTGGCCGCCGCCGTCGAGCACGGCTCCGAGCACCCGGTCGCCAAGGCCGTGGTGAACGGCGCCAAGGATCGCGGGCTCGACACCGAGCGGGTGGAGCAGTTCGTCAGCCACGGCGGTAAGGGCGTGCAGGGTCTGGTCGGCGAGCGGGCGGTCGTCATCGGCCGCACCGAACTTCTCGACGACTGGTCGATCCGGCTGCCCGAGGCCCTGGCCGAGGCCAAGACCGCGGCCGAGCAGGCGGGCAAGACCGCCATCGTGGTGGCCTGGGACGGCACCGCGCGCGGTGTGCTGGTGGTCGCCGACGCCATCAAACCGACCAGCGCCCAGGCGATCTCGGAAATGCGCGACCTCGGGCTCACCCCCGTGCTGCTCACCGGCGACAATGCCGCGACGGCGCGCACGGTGGCGGACCAGGTGGGCATCGACGAGGTCATTGCCGAGGTGCTGCCCAGCGACAAGCTGGACGTGGTCAAGAAGCTCCAGGACCAGGGCAAGGTGGTCGCCATGGTCGGCGACGGCGTCAATGACGCGGCGGCGCTCGCCCAGGCCGATCTCGGCCTGGCCATGGGCACCGGCACCGATGTCGCCATCCAGGCGGCGGATTTGACCCTGGTGCGCGACGACCTGCGGGCCGTCCCGACCTCGATCCGCCTGTCCCGGGCCACCCTGCGCACCATCAAGGGCAATCTGTTCTGGGCCTTCGGCTACAACGTGGCAGCCATCCCGCTGGCCGCCGCAGGGCTGCTGAACCCGATGCTCGCCGGTGCCGCCATGGCTCTGTCCAGCGTTTTCGTGGTCAGCAACAGCTTGCGGCTGCGCCGCTTCAAGTAAGTGCCCATAATTTGCTGATCCGTGGGGCGGGTCGGTAGCGTCGGTTCGTCCGGCGGCTTCCGGCCCGCCCCACATTCATGCTTCAGCAAGGGGGCCGATATGGCTTTCCAAGTGAATCCCGAGGGTCTACGCCTGGCGGCGGGCGCCATAGCCCTGCTCCCCAAGGAGATCGACGACGCCCCGAAACTGGGCGCGGAACCGGTAGCCAAAGCCTTGCCCGGCTCCACGGTCGGCGCGGCCCTCGCCGCCGCCGACCCGGCCAGCCGCACCGCCAAGGATGTCCTGAAGGCCCGCTTCAACGAGTTCTCCGCCGTCCTCGCCCACTCCGCCAACGAGTACAAGGGCACCGACCTCGACTCGGCCCAGCGCATCGCCGCACTGGCGGACCTCAACTCCGGCGACCCCCACGCGGAGAAATAGGCCATGCCGACCCCCGCCGAAGTCCGCGCCTGGGATGTCTCCGGCCTCTCCAAGACCGGCGACGCCGCCACCACAATCGCCGACGCCATCCTGAAGGCGTCCGACTCCCAGTACACCGCCATCCACGACGGCCTCGACTGGCAAGGCGAAGCGGGCACCGCCGCCGACGCCAAAGCCGAACGCGAACGCACCCAGATGCGCGCCATCGTCACGGCCTACGACGACTTGGGCGCGACCTGCGTAGGCGCGTTCAACGCCATGGAACACCCCCTGGCCGAAATCAAAACCATCTTCCAGCTCTACGTCACCCCACCCGTCGCCGTCTCCGACGACTGGACCATCACCGGCGTCGAAGACTGGAATTCCGAACAGGGCCTGGAACTCCAACGCCTCTCCGGCCTGCTGTCCACCCTCCTCACCGCCGACGCCACCTGGGGCGCGAAGATCACCGAAGCCGTCGGCGAACTCCACCGCATGGCCCCACCCGAAGCCCTGACGGCCATCACCGCCGAAATCCAGAAGATCAAGAAGCAGGACCCCGACGCCGTCCCCGACGAAATCGCCACCCACCCAACCTTCTCCTGGGCTCCGGACATCCCATCCACCACCGCCAGCACCATCATCGGGACGATGACCGAGGTGCAGCGCATGGGACTGCAGCAAGCAGCCACCGAAGCCGGTGACTCGGGCGTCCTGAAGTGGGTCCAGAACTGGGGAGAGCGCGGCAAGTGGACGAGCGGCATGAGCCGGTTCGGAGTCCTCGGCAATATCGTCGGCACCGTTCCGGCCATCGTCAACGACATCGAGGATGATGGAAACGTCACCAAGGCAATCGTCAGCGAGAGCGCAGGGACGGCCGCAGGAATGGTGGCGGGCGGCGTGATGGGGAGTCTCGCAACGTCGGCTGTGACCGGCATGGCGATCGGCTCGGTGGTTCCCGGCGTCGGAACAGCCGCTGGCCTGGTTGTCGGTACGGTCGTCGGCGGTCTGGTGTCGTGGGGCGGCTCGAAGGCCATCCAGAAATTGTGGTCATGATGACATCGCCGGATCCGGTATTCCCGGAGGTCGAATGGAAGCCCGAGTGGCCGATCCGCAAGACGGTTGCCGGATCGGTCGTCCCGTATCTGTTCCTCGCCGGTGCGACCGCACTGGCGGTCATTGCGGGTTGGATCATGGTCGGCGACGGACTGCGGGCGAACCACGTCTACACAGCGGTCGGCTCATTCGGCTTCCTCGTGCTCGCAGTCGGATTCATCTTTCTGGTCATATCGACAGCCGGACTCTTCCAGGGCGATTCGCGCCGTCACGGAACGCGGTACCGGCGCAGCGGTCCTCACAGTCCGGGAATCGCCAGCCGCACAATGTCACTCGCGCTGCCGCTCATGGTGATTCTGGGGGCGGTGCGGTATACGGGATTTCGTCCTGGCTGGCGTGGAAGCAGGGCACCGGCGGCGACCTGCTTCCGGTTTCGAAGGACAATTCCGGAGGAGCGACCATAGCGCTCGTATTCGGTGTCACCTTGGCACTGTGCTTCGTGTTCTTCATGGTGATGTACACCCGATGGGAGATCGAGCTCTATCCGGACGGCGTCCGGCGCGCCATGATCGCGCCGCTCATCCGAGTCCACAAGGAACATTTCATCGCGTGGGACGACATCGAATCGCTCACTGCGACCACCTGCCGACCATCGGCTCAAGCCGGTGACAAGCCGCTGATCGCAATCGGACTCCGTACGCCGCGTGAGCCGATTCAACACAAGATGTTCGATACACCGGACCGGATCGGGATTCCCGTGTATCTGCTGGCCTGCGAGCCGAATACGCTGCTGGCGATCATGTGGTACCTGAAGGAGCACCCCGCACAGCGGCAGTTGGTGGCACGCCCGGATGCGGCGGTGTGGTTCGCGCCGCCTACGCTGCGTGAGCGCGACCGTCTGTTCCGTGAAGCCGAGGAGGAGATTCCATGACGTCGACCGGTTCGCTGCCGAGTCTTGCCGAGTACCTTGCTACCGCGGGGGGGCAGGTCAGTGCTGTGGAGGCGGGTACGCCTGGGGCGCCGGTGATTTCGATGCCGGTTCCGGAGGGGTGGCAGGAGGTGCCCGCGGCCGCGTTTCCGGGGGCGTACGGGGTGTGGGCTACCGCGCCGGAGGGCGGGTGGGCCGATAATGCGGTGCTGCTGCTGGGGAAGTTGTCGGAGACCGTGAATGCCATCGAGCTGCTGGAGTGCGGGTTCACCGATGCGCGGCGGCTGCCGGAGTGGCGGGATATCGATACCGACAGTGGGGAGTTCGCGGGGTACCCGTCCAGTGCGATTACCGGCACCTACGTGGTGGAGCCGTTGACGCTGTGGGCGTACAACCGGTACATCGTGGTGGGAATCGGGGCCGAGCAGTACCTGGTGCAGCTGACGGTGACCACCAAGGAAGAGCATGACGGCGGGGATGCGGCGGCCATCGTGAATGGGTTGACCATCTCGGCTTGAGAATTCGAAGGGGCCGCCCGGATAGTCCTCCGGGCGGCCCTTTTTCGTGTTCTAGACCTGTTCGGCGAGGCGGACGAAGGCCGCGGTTTCCAGGGTTTCGCCACGGGCGGTGGGTGCGATGCCCGCGGCAACGAGGCGGAGCTCGGCCTCCGCGGGAGAACCGGCCCAGGTGGCGAGGGCGGCGCGTAAGGTCTTGCGGCGCTGGGCGAATGCGGCATCGACGACGGCGAAGACGCGGCGACGGAAGTCGATGTCCTGCGGCCACGGCGATTCCGCGAAGCGGTCGATGCGCACCAGCCCGGACTCGACCTGCGGTACCGGCCAGAAGATTTGGCGGCCAACAGTTCCCGCGCGACGGACGGTGCCGAAGAAGCCCGCCTTCACGCTGGGGACGCCGTAGATGCGGCCGCCGGGTTCGGCGGCCAGCCGGTCGGCGACCTCGAGCTGCACCATGACCAAAGCCGTTCGGATGCTCGGCAATTCGGCCATGAGGTGGAGCAGGACGGGCACCGCCACGTTGTAGGGCAGATTGGCGACCAGCGCGGTGGGCTCGGCGGGGAGATCGGCGCGGGTCACCTTCATGGCATCCATGCCGACCACGCTCAGCCGGTCGGCGAGTTCGGGCGCCCGGTCGCGCACGGTCTCCGGCAGATGCCCGGCCAGGGTCGGATCGATCTCGACGGCGATCACCCGGTCCACCACATCCAGCAGCGCCAGGGTCAGCGAGCCCAGACCCGGCCCGACCTCGAGCACCACATCGTCGCGGCCGACGCCCGCCGTGGTGACGATCCGTCGCATGGTGTTGGCATCGTGGACGAAGTTCTGCCCGAGCTGCTTGGTCGGCCGTACGCCGAATCGCTCGGCCAGCTCGCGCACTTCGGCGGGACCCAGCAGAGCGGCTTTACCTCGACCAGCGATTTCGGTGTCGGACATTCTCCGAAACCTATCAAGGACCGCCGGGTCAGTTGTCTCCGGAGGCGTCGTCGTGGCCCGCGCACCACTGGTCGGCGGGTACCGCGGCCTGGACCTCGGCAATGTGCTCACCGCAGCCGGACCAGGTGATCTTGCCGCAGGTACAACGGACGGGCTGGCACATGGATGCTTCCTCTCAGGACACGGTCGGAGTAGCCAGCATACGGGTGGTGAACTCGTCCATCGCCGCGTACATCTGCGGCGAGAGCTGGACGTGCGCCCCGACGCCGACGACTGTCTCGTAGCTCACACCCGCCGCGGTGAACTGCGCCGCGAGCGCCGCGTGCAGCGGTGAGGGCACCACCATATCGGCGGCATTGAGCAGCAACAGGATCGGCGCGGTGTAGCCGGTGGTGGGAATCCGCATGTACTCGTCGATGGTGGCCCGGAAGGTCGGATCGTCGAGCGTGCGGGACAGCAGTTCCCCGACGGACGCGCCGCCGACCGAGCGGGCGATGTCGTAATAGCACCGGCTCCCGGCCGCATCGACGATCTCGCGACCGCGCGGCGTCAGATACCCGTCGACATCGAGCTCCGGATGCACCGCGCGCAGCCCGGCCAGGATGGTGACCAGCAGCCCCACGGCCTCATCACTGGTCGAAATGGGAATGGCGGGCACGGTGGGCCCGAGGAACGGCACGACCTTCTCGATATCCGAGGCCGGATCGACGGCGATCACACCGCGGAGGTCGAGTTCCGGCGCCACACTCGCCTGCAGGTTCGCCGCGCCCAGCGCCGCGTGTCCGCCCTGCGAGAATCCGGTGACCGCCCAGGTGCGCGAGAGATCCGGCCGGGCCGCCCGCGCGGCCTTGACCATATCGATGGTGGCGGTCGCCTCGGTGCGCAATTCGAGATAGGGATGCGGCCCGGTGTCGAACAGCCCCAGCCCGAGGTAATCCGGTGCGGCGACGGCGAATCCGCGCGATAGCAGGTATCGAATCCGATTGTCGGTGTTCTGACTGCTCACCGGATCCGGACCGCTCATCCCGCCGCAGCCGGGACCCAGTCCGGAGGTGCCGTGGTCGTAGGCCATGATCGGCCAGCCGCCCGCGGGGGCCGGACCGTCCGGCACGAGCAGCGCGCCGCTGGCGCGCACCGGCTCACCAGTGGAGCGGGTCGTCCAGTAGGTCAGCACCGATCCGTTCGGCTGATCGTGAAATCCGGCCGGTTGCGCGGTCGCCGAGATCAGCGTGCCCGGTGCGGCGGCTCGCGCCGGACCGGCGGGCGCCGCCAACAGCGCGCTCGCGAGCATCGCGGCAATGGTCAGATGTCGCGCGAGCGCGCCGGTCGCTGGCATGGGTCCTCTCAGGGGTGCAAAGGCGTTTCAGGGGTGTGTGGGCGTTGCGAGAATTCGATCGGTGAACTCGTCGATGGCCGCCCACATCTGCGGATTCAGCTGAGTGTGCCTACCCGTGCCCGTCACCGTCCGGAAATCTACGCCATTGGCGGCGAACTGCGCCGCCAGCGCGGCATGCAGCGGCGAGGGCACGGTCGTATCGGTTACGTTGACCAGCAACAGAATCGGCGCATCGTAACCGCGCACCGGCACGCCCATGTAGTCGTTGAGCACCGCCGGGAGCGGGCCCTCCGACAGCGGCCGCGACAGCAGATCGCCGATGGAGACGCCCGACATGTCGTCGATGATTCCCGGCAGGCATTGGTCCCCGGCCTGATCCAGCATCTGCCTGCCGCGCTCGCTCAGATAGCTGTCGAGCTGTGCGTGCGGCCGGGCCGCCCGCACCCCGGCCAGAATGCTGACCACGAAGCTGTCGATTCCGGCGCCGGTCGAGCCGGGCAGCTCCGGGAACCACGGGCCCACGAACGGAGCCACCTTCTCGACATCCGAGGCCGGGTCGATGGCGATGGTGCCCCGGAAGTCGAGATCCGGTGCGGCGCTTACCTGGAGGTTGCTCGTGCCCAGCGCCGCCTGCCCGCCCTGCGACACACCGGTCGCCGCCCAGGTACGCGAGAGCCGCGGGTCGGCGGATCGGGCGGCGCGCACGAGATCGATGGTCGAGGTCGCCTCGCTGCGCACCTCCAGATACGGGTGCGGTCCGGTGTCGAAGCGGCCGAGCCCGAGATAGTCGGGCGCGACGACGGCGAAGCCCTTCGAGACGAAGTACTTCATGATGCCGTCCTCGGCGCCCCGCTCGTTCGGATACGGCGCGGAGGCCGGATCGGCCTGGCCGCCGCAGCCCATGCCGAGCCCGGTGGTGCCGTGGTCGTAGGCCATGATCGGCCAGCCGCCCGCGGGGGCGGGACCGTCTGGGATGAACATGGCACCGCTCGCCTTCACGGCCTCGCCATTGGATCGCGTCGTCCAGTATTCGACGACCGAACCGTTCGGAATCCCGTTGTGCCAGCCCGCGGGCTGAGCGGTTGCCGAGATGAGCGCGCCCGGCGCGTCGGCGTGCGCGGCGCCCACCGGCAGCACCGTCAGCGCGCTCATGGTCAGGGCAGACGCAATAAGGCTGCGAGCAACAACGCTGTTCATACGCATACGACCTCCATCAGTCCCACCCCGAAAGCAGTCTTGATCTTCCGGGGAGTCTAACGACAGGTTGGTTTGCTATGGACTTGCCACTCAGGGCGTGACCGGTGTGGACAGCACCCGGGCGGTGAACCGGTCCACGGCCGCCCACATCTGCGGACTCACCTCGGTGTGCTGGCCCGTGCCCACCACCGTCTCGTACGCGACCCCATTGGCGGCGAGCTGCGCGGCCAGCCCCGCGTGCAGCGGTGAGGGCACGGTGATATCGGTGGCATTGAGCAGCAATAGGATCGGCGCGTCGTACCCGGAGGTCGGCAGCGTCATGTACTCGTCGATGACCGCGTGGAAGCGCTCGTCACCGAGCGGGCGGTTCACCATCTCCCCTATCGAGATGTCGCCGACGGCCTTCATCATGTCGCCGAAACACATGGTCGAGGCTCGATCCAGCACCTCGCGGCCGCGCGGGGTGAGATAGCCGTTCAGGTCCAGTTCCGGATGCGTCTCGCGCAGGCCGACCAGCATGCTGACCACGAAACCATTGACGGCCGCACCGTTCTCGCCCGGAATGCCCGGCACGTACGGACCGATGAACGGCATCACCTTCTCCACATCGGAGGCCGGATCGACGGCGATGACGCCCCGGAAATCCAAATCCGGCGCGGTGCTCGCCTGCAAGTGCGCCGCACTCAGCGCCGCGTGCCCGCCCTGCGAGAAGCCGATCACCGACCAGGTGCGCGACAGTCCGGGCCGGGCCGCGCGGGCGGCCTTGACCAGATCGATGGTGGCGCTCGCCTCGCTCCGCACTTCGAGGTACGGGTGCGGCCCGGTATCGAAGCGGCCGAGCCCGAGATAGTCGGGCGCGACGACCGCGAAGCCCTGGTCGACGAACTTCCGCAGCATGGCGGCTTCCGGACCGCGGTTGATGCGCGTGATGTCGGTCTGCCCGCCGCAGCCCATGCCCAGCCCGGAGGTGCCGTGGTTGTAGGCCATGATCGGCCAGCCGCCCGCCGGAGCCGGACCGTCCGGCAGATAGAGCGCCCCGCTCGCCTGCACCGGCTCGCCATTGGAGCGGGTGGTCCAGTAGTCGATGATGTAGGCATTGGGAATGCCCCGGAGTTCACCCTGCGCGGCCGCCTCGATCACCGCACCCGCCGGAGCCGCCTGAGCCGGAGCGCCCGGAAGGAGCAGTACAGCCCCCGTCATCGCCACAGCCGCGGTGAAAATCCGCGTGCGCCAATCGAACAACCGCATGAATCCTCCATCAGATCCCCGACCCACAGACAATTTGTGTGCCGGGCCGAGTTTACGTAACTGATCGATTGCCCAGTTTGAGAATTCTCTGGCAACTCGATCCGGCACGCCCCCAGGGGCTCGGGGGCGGAGCCCCCAAATGCTGCTGGGGGTTCGGGGGCGAAGCCCCTGAGAGCCCCCGAGAGTTGGGCATTGTCATTGACGCGCGCTGGAACTTGTTCTAATTTCTCGCCATGTTGCGCAGATACGACGGACGTCGAGTACTAGTCACGGGAGCCGGTTCCGGCATCGGCCAGGGGGTGGCCCTGCGCCTCCTCGAGGAAGGGGCGAAGCTGGTCGCCGCCGATATCAACGAGCAGGGTCTGGCGGCCACCATCGAAGGCGTCCCCGCCGATCAGCGCGACCGGCTGCACACCATCCGCCTCGATATCGCCGATCCGGAATCCGTCCGCGCCGCCGCCACCGAAGCCCTCGAATTCCTCGGCGGCCTGGACGTTCTCGTCAACGGCGCGGGCATCATGCGCGCGGGCCACACCCACGAGCTGCCCCTCGAAACCTGGAATCAGGTCATCTCGGTGAACCTCACCGGCACCTTCCTCATGTGCCAGGCGGCCCTGCCCGCACTGGTCGACTCCGGCCGCGGCGTCATCGTGAACTTCTCCTCCACAGCGGCTTTCGGCGCCAATCCCTATATGCCCGCCTACGCCGCGTCGAAGGCGGGCGTCAACGCCCTCACCCACACGCTCGCGCTGGAATACGTGAACAAGGGTCTGCGCGCGGTGAATATCGTCCCGGGCGGCATCAGCACCGGACTCGTCGCGGGCCTGTCCCTGCCCGCCGACGCCGACTGGAAACTCCTCGCCCGGCTGCCCGGCTGGCTCGAGGGCGGCAAACTCGGCAAGCCCGAGGACATCGCGGGCGTCGTGGCCATGGCGGCCTCCGATGACGGCCGCTATATGACCGGCACCGAACTCCGCGTCGACGGCGGAGCGCTCATGTAGATCAGCTCAGGCCCAAACGGGACGTGCAGGCGGGCCAGGCTCCCCAACCCTGGCGAGCGCGGGTCACTTCGGCAATGGCGATCTGCTCCTCGCGGGTGGCCAGATCGGCACGCGGCGCGTATCGCAGTCCGCCCTGACGCGCCCAGGTGCTCTCGTCGAATTGGATGCCGCCGTAATAGCCGTTGCCGGTATTGATGGCCCAGTTGCCGCCGGACTCGCACTTGGCGAGCGCATCCCAGATGGCTCCGTCCTGGACCTCGGGCACTTCGGTGCCCGGCTTGGCGCCCTTGCGCACGGTCTTGGGCATGGCCGGGGTGATCACCGAGGAGGTGATCGGATCCTTGCCCGCCTCATGCCCGTTCACGATGGAGACGGCGAAGGTGACGTCGTGGACGCCGGGCACGCCCGGGTTCTCCACAATGGTGCGGCTCATATTGAGCGTCGGATCCTCGATGACGTTCTCCGGCGGATCCAGGGGTAGTCGCTCGACGCGCTGCTCGACGACCTTGCGGGTCACCGTGATCTTCATGCCGTCGGTGAGCGGAGTGTCGGCGGTGGGCACCACCGAATCCTGATTGGCCAGCGGAACGCCCTGCACCTCCAGCAGCTGACCGACGGTCGGCGCGGCCAGGCGCACCAGGCCGAGCGGGCCGCCCATATCGGAGAGCTCGACGGTGCGCGGATTCGTGATGAGCATGGCCGCGCCCTCGAGAGGCAGCGGGCTCGGGCGCGAGGGCGAGGTCCACACATCGTGCGGCAGGCCCAGTTTGACGACGGCCTCGGCCACGGTGAGCGCGGTGGTCCACGCCTTGGACGGTTTGCCGTCCACGATGAGCGAGACCTCACGGGCCCGGTTCAGCGTGATGGTGGCGCCGTCGCCCACGCGCTCACCCGCGGACGGGGAGACGTCGTCGCGATCGGACAGCGCGTAGCCCGCGTCCTTGAGCACACCGCGCACATCGCCGAACATGGTGTTCTGCGTGAGCTTCTGGCCGTCGACGACCACCGTGACGTTCTTCTTGTTCACGATGGCCAGTCCCGCGCCGACGATCAGCGTGACCAGCATCGCCGCGATGGCGCCGTACAGCAGCGGCGAGCGCGACGAGTTGATCTTCGCAAGAGCGTTCATCGGAAATCCCGGCATGATCACAGTACGATAACGAGAGGGTCATGGATTGACAACCGATACGCGCCGAACTGCGGATACGAAAATCACGAGGCGATATCGAACCGCAGGTTAATCACGATCGCACTGGATCATAGTGAGACGGGACACATTCGCCAACCCGGGGGGTTGGTTCGAAATGTGAACAATGGTGCGGTAGTTGGCGCGTCACGCAATGGGAGACAATGCGCGGCAATCAGATTCCGTACACGCGCCTGGCATTCGCGGTAGTGATCTTGGCCAGTGCCGCGGGTTCTTGTTCACGCAGTTCCGCCAGCGCACGCAACGTGTACGGAAGCATGTAGGACTCATTGGGCGCACCCCGGAACGGATGCGGGGTCAGGAACGGCGCGTCCGTTTCGACCAGAATCAGCTCATCCGGAACGAGTTTCGCCGCTTCCCGCAATTCATGAGCATTCTTGAAACTGACCGTTCCGGAGAAACTCAGCACATAGCCCTGATCCACGCAGGCCATGGCCATGTTGGCGTCCGAGGAGAAGCAGTGGAAGATCACCGTTTCCGGCGCGCCCTCGTCCAGCAGCACGGTCAGCAGATCGTGATCGGCCTCACGGTTGTGGATCATGAGCGGTTTGCCGAGCCGTTTGGCCAGGTCGATATGCCAGCGGAAACCCTCGATCTGGGTCTCGATATCGGCGCATCCGTCCAGCTTTCCGGGCCAGTAGTAATCGAGGCCCGTCTCACCCACCGCGACCACGAGCGGATCCGCCGCCAGCTCCTCCAGCTCCGCCTTGGCGGCGTCGTCGAGAGCATTGGCGCGGGTCGGATGCAGCGCGACCGCCGCGTACACCCGGAAATCCCAGTTGGCGGCCCGCACCGCGAAGCGGGCGGCGGCCAGATCGTCGGCCACGGTCACCACCTCGCGCACGCCCACGCGCGAGGCCCGGTCCACAATGGCCGCAACCGATTCCGCGTCGGTGGCCCCGCACGCGTCCAGATGGGTGTGCGCGTCCACCAGCGGGGCCAGCGGCTCCGGCGGTGCGGGAGCGGGTCGGCGGCTACTCATGGGCGATACCTGGCACGGAGATATTCACGCGAGCGTGTAGAGGCACGCAGATAGAGTAGACACACCATGAGCGCATCCGACCGCCCCGCCTTTTACATCACCACGGCCATCGCGTACCCGAACGGTGCGCCGCATATCGGACATGCTTACGAGTACATCTCGTCCGATGCCCTGGCCCGCTTCAAGCGGCTCGACGGGTTCGACGTGTTCTATATGACGGGCACCGATGAGCACGGCCAGAAGGTGCAGCAGGCCGCCAAGGCCGCGGGCGTGCCCGAGCAGGAGTACGCCTCCCGCAATTCGGATGTGTTCGAGCGCATGGACAAGGCCCTCGACGTCTCCTTCGACCGGTTCATTCGCACCACCGACGAGGATCACCGGGCGGCATCGGTCGCCATCTGGGAGATGATGGCGGCCAACGACGACATCTACCTCGACACCTACGCCGGGTGGTACTCGGTGCGCGACGAGGCCTTCTACACCGAGGAGGAGACCACCCTCCTCGAGGACGGCACCCGCATCTCCACCGACACCAAGACCCCGGTGGAGTGGACCGAGGAGTCGAACTACTTCTTCCGGCTGTCGAAGTATCAGGACAAGCTGCTCGAGCTGTACGAGACGCATCCGGAATTCATCGCGCCCAGCACGCGGCGCAATGAGATCGTCTCGTATGTGAAGGCCGGGCTGAAGGATCTGTCCATCTCCCGCACCACCTTCGACTGGGGCGTTCCGGTGCCCGGCGATCCGGCGCACGTCATGTACGTCTGGGTGGACGCGCTCACCAACTATCTGACCGGCGCAGGCTTCCCGAATGTGGATTCGGCCGCGTTCGGGAAGTATTGGCCCGCCGATCTGCACATCATCGGCAAGGACATCACGCGCTTCCACACCGTGTACTGGCCCGCCTTCCTGATGAGCGCGGGCATCGCCCTGCCCAAGCGCGTGTTCGTGCACGGCTTCCTCTACAACAAGGGCGAGAAGATGTCGAAGTCGGTCGGCAATGTGGTCGACCCCACCGACCTCGTCGACACCTACGGCCTCGACGCCGTGCGCTTCTTCCTGCTCCGCGAGATCTCCTACGGCCAGGACGGCTCCTACAGCCACGAGGGCATTGTCGGCCGCATCAATACCGACCTCGCCAATGAATACGGCAACCTCGCCCAGCGCTGCCTGAAGATGGTGGCCCGCGACTTCGGCAGCGTCGTCCCCACCCCCGGCGAATTCACCCCTGAGGACCGCGAACTCCTGGATCGCGCCAACGGCCTGCTGGAGAAGGTCCGCGCCGAATTCGACCAGCAGCTCATCCACCTCGGCCTGGAACAGCTGTGGCTCACCCTCGGCGAGACCAACCGCTACTTCTCGGCCCAGGCTCCCTGGACCCTCGCCAAGTCCGGCACACCCGAAGACGTGGCCCGCGAGGCCACCGTCCTCTACGTGACCATGGAAGTCCTGCGCATCGTCACGCTGCTGGTCCAGCCGGTGATTCCGGGTTCCGCAGGCAAGATCCTGGACCTGCTCGGCCAGACCGGCCGCACCTTCGCCGATATCGCGACGCCGCTCCAGCCGGGCACCGCCCTGCCGGAACCTGAAGTGGTCTTCCCGAAGTACGTGGAGCCCAAGGCAACCGCCGCGAAGTGACCCCGGTGGGTGCTGCACGGCCGTTTCCGGTCGTGCAGCACCGTAAGTCCACACGCGACGGTGAGTGTGGGCGCGGGGACGAGGGGCTACATCGCTTTACCGGAAGGGACAGCACCTGCGCGCTGGAGATTCCCCTCCAAAATCCACCGCATCCTCGCTGGAGAAGCATCCAATCCGGGTGCAGAAGGGGTCAACTCGCGGCGGTGACACTATTTGTGTCACCACGTCGCGGTGTCAGCGTGAACAGCTGGTAGTTGCAGTTGTTCGGATGGATGGAGTTGTAGGAGCGCATGGTGAAGTGGTGTAGTGCGCCTGTTTGTGGATCCCGCACCGTTGCCAGCGAGTTGTTGTAGACGTCCTCGGCCATGTCGGTGCGCCATAGGCGCTCGAAATCCGGGTTCGCACGGCATGTTTCGATGATCTGGGCGAGCCGTTCGGGCGCTACCACCCCGGGCGAGTTCAACCGCAGGATGAACAACAGCCGGTGCACGATCTCCTCCCAGTTGCCGAGCACCTGGCGGGCCAGCGGTTCGGTCATCATCTGTTCGATGACGTTCGCCGGGCGGTCCGCGTCCGCTGCGGCCGGTTACAGCCAGGGGATCATCTCCCGGGCCACACTATTGGCGGCCAGGATCTCGTATTCGGGGAAGCGGTGGAAGTAGGCGGGGAAGGGGAAGCACTCGATATGGTCCAGATCCTCCTGGCTCAACCGCGGCGGCCAGACCCCGACCGCCAGCGAGGACAGCTTCGGCACCGCCAGCGACACCATCTTGTGCAGCATCCACACCGGTGCGTTGACCACCGCGCACCAGTCCTCGAGCCGGTCCACCGTGACCGGCCGCTCGCCGCTCTCCAGCTTCCGGTACAGCGACACGCTCACGAACATCCCGCGCGCCACTTCCTCCTGCGTCATCCCCAGACTTTCCCGCCGATACCGCATGTACATGCCGAGCAGCGGTTGATCGGGCAGCAGTTCCGTGGGCTCGAAAGGATCGGTCACGCGTCTACGGTGTCAGACGGGTGACGGTGCCCAGAAAGCTGGTGACGTAGGCCGAGTTCGGGTCCCAACCCGGGCCCTGGCCGAAGCGGACCGAGGTGGCGAAGGGGAGGCCGTCGGCAATGGTGCAGTGGCGGCCGGTGTCGGGGTCTACGCGAACGATCTGGCCCGCCACATTGAGGGCGACGTAGACGGCTCCGTCGGGGCCGACTGTGAGGTCGTCGGCGGAGTTGAGGGGGCCGAAGCCGGGGAGGGTGATGCGGGCGGGGGCGGCGGAGGGGGCGTCCGCGTCGACGGCAGCGATCGTCGTTGTGGCGTCGAAAGTGGTTGACACGAACAACTTTCGGCGGGCCGGATCGTAGGCCAGGCCGTTGGTGAAGGTGAGTTCCGGAGCGAGAGCGTGAGCGCCGGTGCCGTCGGAGGCCACTCGGGTGAGGGCGGTGGTCGCGCCGATATCGCGGCTGACCACGAAGCCGCCGTCGGGGAGTTGGGCCAGGCCGTTGGGCATGCTGAGGCCGGTGGCGGCAGTGGCGGTCGCGCCGGTGGCGAGGTCGACGGCGAGGATGGAGCCGTCGGTCGCGCCGGTCAGGCCGCTGCGCATGGTGTTGCCGGAATTGACGTAGGCGGTATTGCCGGAAACGACTATGCCGCGGGGGGATTCGATGGCGGCGAGGGTGGTTCGGGAGCCGTCGGAGGTGAGGCGTTGCAGGGCGCCGCCGGTGCCGCTGAGGGACAGTTCGGACAGGAGCAGGCCGCCGCGGCCGTCGAAGGCCAGGTTCTCCAGGGTGCCCGATGGTGGACTTGGCCCAGACGCCGCACGCGGCGACTTCCGGTGTAGCGCCGGAGGTTCCCGGTGCGATGAGTGTGGCCAGGACGCCGAGTTGAGTGGCGGCGAGGCTGCGGGCGAGGACCTTCCGAATGCGCATCGGGTCAACCTAACCGGTCGTGACCAGCGAAATCTACTGTCGCTCAGACAGTTTCAAATGAAAGTATCAGTGCACGGGTCGTAACAGCATTACATCCCAGCTCAGCGGGTGAACTCCCTCACAGTGATCGATCACAAAATGAGGCCCTCACCGGCCGAAACCCATGTCGGCGAACTTGCCTCAGACAATCTGCCGCCATTGGCCCGGTCGCATGCATAGTTACCGTCGGGTAGCCTCATCACATCACCGTTTCGGATTGCATTTCTTCGCCCTTTCAGGAGTTCCTGTGCTGCATTCTCGATTCGAGGCGATCGGCGCCTATCTACCGCCGAAACGCGTCACCACCGAAGAGCTCGTATCGCAATTGAAGGAGACACCGGGCTTCGATCTCGAAAAGATCACGGGCGTCAAGGAACGCCGCTTCCGTGACACCTCCCCGGAGAACACCGAAGACCCCTTCACCCTGGCCCTCAATGCCGTCGAGGACTGTCTTTCCAGGTCACAGCACTCGGCCGCCGATCTGGACGTGATCATCTCCACCTCGATCACGCGCAGCAAGGAGGGCACCAAGATGTATATGGAGCCCTCGTTCGCGGGCTCCATCGCAAAGGACATCGGCGCTCGCACGGATGTCATTCATTTCGATCTGTCGAATGCCTGCGCCGGAATGCTCACCGGAACCTACATTCTCGATCGCATGATTCGCTCGGGTGCGGTTCGCCGCGGAATTGTCGTCTCCGGCGAGGCGATCACTCCCATTGCGGAAACCGCCGTCGAGGAAATTTCCGAAAAGTACGATCTGCAATTCGCCTCGCTCACCGTCGGCGATTCCGGCGCGGCCGTGGTGCTGGATCAGGCCGTCGACGACAACGACAAGATCCACTACATCGAGCTGACCACCGCCTCGGAGTACTCGCACCTGTGCCTCGGCATGCCCAGCGACAAATCGCAGAGCGTGGCGCTGTACACCGACAACCGGAAGATGCACAACGAGTCGCGCTTCCTGCTGTGGACCGATACGCAGGGCGGCTACCTGGACAAGCAGGGCACCACTTTCGCCGACGAGCAGTTCGACTACATGATTCACCACCAGTTCGGCGCGGGCGCCATCCCGTTCATCAACGCCATTGCCCAGCGCGAGTTCGGCGTACCCATGCCGCCGGATCTGAATGTCATCGAGAAGTACGGAAACACTTCCACCACTTCGCATTTCATTGTCCTGCACGACCAGTTGAGCCAGCAGGCCATTCCGTCGGGGTCCAAGGTCCTGATGGTCCCCGCCGCCTCCGGCGTCGTCGCGGGATTCCTGTCCACCACGATTTCGTCGCTGAAGGTCTGAGGTCTGCCATGGGCGTGCGCATCAAATCCACCGGAACCAGCCGGGCCGAGGACACTTTCAGCATTGTCGAGCACAGCGCCGCGGCGGCGCGGCAGGCCATGGAGCGGGCCGGGGTCCGCCCCGATCAGGTCGGCGTGCTGATCAATGCGGGCATCTTCCGCGACTCCAATACCGTGGAACCCGCTGTCTCGGCGCTGATTCAGAAGGCGGCCGGAATCGGCCTGGACTACGAGAAGAACGATCCGCGATCGTTCTCCTTCGATCTCATGAACGCCGGGGTCGGCGTGCTCAATGCGGTGCAGGTGGCGCAGTCCATCCTGGAGACCGGGAGCGCCGGGCACGTGCTGGTCGTCTCCGGCGACACCCATCCGTCGACCAAGCGGGCCGCCGCCGATGCCGAATTCCCCTATGCCACTGCGGGCGCCACGCTGCTGCTGGAGCGCACCGCGGATGCGGAGGGCTTCGGCCGGGTGCACACCGCGACCGAGTCCGGATCGCCCGCCATCGAGTCCTATGTCGATGTCGCGACCATGGGCTCGAACGGCCGTGAACTCATGACCGTTGTCCGCGAACCCGATGCCGAGGACCGCCTGCTGGCCCTGGCCGCCGATGTGGCGCGGCAGGCGCTGGCCGAGGCCGACCTGGTCGGCACCGCGCTCATCGCCTCCACCGTGACGCCCGGCTTCCCGCAGCGCCTGGCGTCCGAACTCGGTATCGCGGCGAGCTCGGTGCGGACTCCCGATCTGTCGCAAGGCGATCCGCACACCGCATCGCTGTCGCTGGCCTACGACCGCGCGGCGGCCGATGATTCGCTGCGCGAGTTCACCCGGGTGCTGTTCGTGGCGGCCGGTGCGGGCCCCTCGGCCGCGGCCGTGCTCTACCAGCTGCCCGCCCCGGTGGGTGCCACGGCGTGACGACCGCGACCTATTGGCAGGCCATCGACCGCTTCCGCGCGGTCGTGGCCGCCGATCCGGACCGCGAGGCGGTGATCTTCCCCTCCGGAATCGCCGCCTCCGGCCTGCCGGACTACCGGCACCTCACCTATCGGGAACTCGACGACTGGTCCGACACCATCGCGCTGCGGCTCACCGCGGCCGGTGTCGGGCGCGGCACCCGCACCGTCGTGCTGGTGCTACCGAGCCCGGAGCTGTACGCGATCATGCTGGGGCTGTTGAAGATCGGCGCGGTGCCGGTGGTCATCGATCCCGGTATGGGCCTGCGCAAGATGCTCAACTGCCTGCGCGCCGCGAATGCCGAAGCCTTCATCGGCATTCCGCAGGCGCATGCGGCACGGGTGTTGTTCCGCAACTACTTCCGCAAGGTGCGGGTGGCGATCACCGTCGGCCCGCGCTGGTTCTGGGGTGGGCCGACCCTGCAGAGCTGGGGCGCACCGGACTCGGTGCGCTCCGGTGGAGCGGCCGATCGCGTCCGCGAGCACGTGAGCCCGAAAATGGCGGCGCGCCTGGACGAATTGTTCACCACCCTGGAGGGCGCGCGGCGCGCCGCCACCGCGGTCACCGATCCCGGCTTCGATGCCGGATCCCTGGCCGCGCGCGTGCCCGCGCCCACCGACGAGGTGCTGCTCATCGCATTCACCACGGGCAGTACCGGTCCGGCCAAGGCCGTGGAGATGACACACGGAAACCTCTCGGCCATGGTCGATCAGGCGCATGCGGCCCGCGGCCGGGTCGACCCCGGCACCTCGCTGATCACCCTGCCGCTGGTGGGCATTCTGGATATGCTGCTCGGCTCGCGCTGCGTGCTGCCGCCGCTGATTCCGAGCCAGGTGGGCTCCACCGAACCGGCGCACGTGGTGGATGCCGTCAACCGGTTCGGGGTGCGGACCATGTTCGCCTCCCCGGCCGTGCTGATTCCGCTGCTGCGGCATCTGGAGCGGCACAAGACGACGGTGCCCACGCTGCACAGCATCTACTCCGGCGGAGCGCCGGTGCCCGATTGGTGCATTGCCGAGCTGCGCGAGGTGCTGCCCGCCGACGCCGAGATGCACGCCGGATACGGCTCCACCGAGGCGCTGCCCATGTCGACCATCGAATCCCGGGAACTCCTGGACGGTCTGGTCGAGCGCGCGCACCGCGGGGACGGCACCTGCATCGGCCGCCCCGCCGAGGGGGTGCGGGCACGGCTCGTCGCCATTACCGATGAACCCATCCCGACCTGGGCCGAGGCCGAGGCGCGGGCCGCCGAACTGGCGACCACCCGCGGGATCGGCGAACTCGTGGTCGCGGGACCGAATGTGAGCACCCGCTACTACTGGCCCCAGCAGGCCAATGCGGCGGGCAAGATCGCCGACGGGGAAGCGATCTGGCATCGCACCGGCGATCTGGCGTGGATCGACGACGAGGGCCGGATCTGGTTCTGCGGCCGCAAGAGTCAGCGCGTGCAGACCGCGGACGGGCCCATGTTCAGCGTGCAGGTCGAGCAGGTCTTCAACACCCTGCCCGGGATGGCGCGGACCGCGCTGGTCGGGGTCGGCCCGCGCGGCGCGCAGCGGCCCGTGCTGTGCGTCGAAGCCGAGCCGGGCGCGGACCAGGTGATCATTGCGCTCCGATTACGGACGCGGGCAGCCGAATTCGATATCACCGCCAAGATCTCGGAGTTCCTGTTCCATCCGAAGTTCCCGGTCGACATCCGACACAATGCCAAGATCGGCCGCGAACAGCTCGCGGCCTGGTCGGCACAACAGCTCGGAGAGGACATACCACGATGAAAACCACTGCACTGCGCGCGGTTCCGGTGCTCGGCTGGCTCTACCTGGCCGTCGGACTACTGCTGGCGCTGTCCGGGCGCGCACCCGCCAATCGGCTGCTGCGCGCGGCCTTCTGGATCGACGCGTTCCTGAGCATCGTCGTGCACGCGGCGCAGATCCGGCCCGCGCTGCGCGCGGCGCGCGAGCAGGGCAGTGACCGCTCGGCATTGGAGACCGCGGTCATGACTCAGATTTTCGGGCTCACCTGGTGGAAGACGCAGGAGGCGGCGTGAAGGCGCTGGTTACCGGCGCATCCGGATTCCTGGGCGGGGCCATCGTGCGCCGCCTGGTCCGCGAGGGCGACTACGAGGTGGCGATTCTGGTGCGGCCCACCAGCAATCTGCGCGATCTCGCCGATGTGATCGATCGGGTGGAGGTGCGGCACGGCGATCTCACCGATCTGGCGTCGCTGGTGAACGCCACCAAGGGCGTGGACGTGGTCTTCCACAGCGCCGCCCGGGTGGACGAGCGCGGCACCCGCGCGCAGTTCGTTGCCGAGAACTTCACGGCCACCCAGCGTTTGCTGCGGGCCGCGCGCGACAACGGGGCGCGGCGCTTCGTCTTCATCTCCAGCCCCAGCGCCATGATGGACCGCTTCGGCGGCGATCAGATCGATATCGACGAGTCGGTGCCCTACCCGCATCACTATCTCAACTTCTACTCGGAGACCAAGGCCGCCGCGGAGCGGTTCGTCCTGGACTCCAACACAGCGGAATTCACCACCTGCGCGCTGCGGCCGCGGACGATCTGGGGTGCGGGCGATCGGTCCGGGCCCATTGTGCGGCTGCTCAGCCGCGCCGCCGCGGGCTCACTGCCGGATGTGTCGTTCGGCAAGGACGTGTACGCCTCGCTGTGCCATGTCGAGAACATCGCCGAGGCGTGCGTGCTGGCTGCCGCGTCCGAGAAGGTCGGCGTTAAGGCGTATTTCGTCGCCGATGCCGAGAAGACGAATGTGTGGGGCTTCCTCGGCGAGGTGGCGGCCGGGCTGGGCTACGAGAAGCCGTCCCGGCAGCCGAATCCGCGGGTGCTGCATGCCGTGGTGGAGATTATCGAAACCGTCTGGCGCATCCCGTATATCGCCACCCGTTTCTCGCCGCCGCTGTCGCGATATGTCGTGGCCTTGATGACGCGCACGGCCACCTACGACACCGGGGCTGCCACACGGGATTTCGGTTATCAGCCGATCGTGGACCGCGATCGCGGCCTGGCCGAGTTCCTGGCCTGGCTCGAAACCCAAGGCGGCGTCGTCGAATTGACCAAGAACGTGCGGTAATCGCACAACGATCAGTTAGAGGCAGGCATGAGCACCTTCCGGCGCCCGATCTCCCCGACCGAACTCATCTACTTCCCGATGCGGGAGCTGGCTCCGCCGTTCCTCATGCAGCTGGTCGTCGAGGGTGCGGGCGATCTGGCGCCGGATGAGCTGGGGCGTGCGATAGCCATTGCCTCCGAGGCCAATCCGGGTGCACGGCTGGTGCGGGACGGCAAGTTCTGGGTGGACAGCGGCGTCGCGCCCGCCGTCCGCGCGGTCGAGCACACGCTGCGCGATCCCGAGTTGGAAGCCGATCCGGTGCTGACCACCCCCATCGGGCCGACCCCGGAATCGACCGTCGAGGTGCTGCTGCTCACGGGCGGGCCGACCACCATCGTGTTCCGCGTCTTCCACGGCGTTATGGACGGTATGGGCATGATCATGTGGGTGACCGACGTGTTCCGGGCGCTGCGCGGCCTGGAACCGATCGGCGCGGCCGATCCCATTGCCGATGCCGAACTGGTCGCCAAGGTCGGTGCGCCCGGCCGCCCCACCCTCATGCAACCGCGCTTCCGCTCCGCCGTCGGCCACGGCCCGCAGGATCCGGGTGAACACCGGCATCTGCTGCGCCACCGCACCATTCACGCCACCGGCCCCGGCGCCATGGTGCGCGTGGCCGCCATCCTGGCCGATGAGGGCGGGCCGGTCTCGCGCATCATGATTCCCGTCGACCTGCGCCGCCACGATCCGGAGCTGCGCTCCACCGGCAATCTCGCGCTCCCGCTGTTCCTCGACGCCCGCCCCGGCGTCACCTGGCGGCAACTCAACGCCGACAAGAAGATCGGTTTGCGGGAACGCCGCGAACTCAACCATATGGACAACAGCGGCCTCACCAAACTCCCGCCCGCCGTCGGCCGCACCCTATTGCGCGGCCTCGACTGGGCGGGCTCGCGGCTGGGCCGGAATCTGGCCTCCGCCACCGTTTCCCATATGGGCCGCTACGACCTGGACGAGCTCGCGAGCCCCCATTTCGCCCCCACCTCGATCTACATCCTGCCGCAGCACAGCGTCGCCATGCCGCTGCTGTTCGGCATGACCGAATGCGGCGGCCGCACCGAACTGACGGTCTCGGCGCGCAGCGGCCGCGGCATTCCGGCACGTTTGGACGCGCTGCTGGATCGCATTGTGAAAACCCTGGAAACCGAACTACCTCAATCGGATTCATAGGAATCGTCATGACGTTCTGGGCACGGGTGGTCGTCGCACGACCGAAGACGATCCTGGCCGCGGCCGTACTGTTCGCCCTGGCCTGCGGCCTGTTCGCGACCGGCCTGGCCGATAATGTGAGCGCCGCCGGATTCACCGATCCGGGCGCCGAATCGAGCCGGGTCGACGCCTGGGTCACCGAGCGGCTCGGCCCGCAGAATCCGGACGTCATCGCCATCTACACCGCGCCGGACGGCCAATCGCTCGCCGATATCGGCCCGCGCGTCCAGCAGGGTATCGACCGCATCGATCCGGCCCTGCTGCAGCGCCCCGTCGAAAGCTATTGGAACAGTTCACGACAGCAGTACCTGCGCTCCGCCGACGGCCGACAGGCCGTGGCCGTGGTCTTCGCCGCCGGGGACGACAACCATCGCATTGCCGTCTACCCCGAAATCGCGGCCGCCCTGCGTATCGGCGGCATCGACACCCGGCTCACCGGCTACAGCGCGCTCGCCGATGCCATCAGCGACCAGTCACGCCAGGATTTGATCGTCGCCGAATCCATCTCGATTCCATTGACCGCCATAGTCCTGGTCCTGGTCTTCGGCGGCGTGGTGGCGGCGTCCCTCCCGGTTCTCGTCGGCACCTTCGCCGTCGTCGGCGCCCTGGGCGCGGTCGGCCTGATCGCCCGCTTCACCGAGGTCAGCATCTTCGCCGTCAATGTGGTCTCGCTGCTCGGCCTCGGATTGGCCATCGACTACGGCCTTTTCATTGTCGGCCGCTTCCGTGAGGAGCTCGCCGAAGGCCGCTCGGTGCCCGAAGCCATCGCCCGCACCCTGTCCACGGCGGGCCGCACCGTCCTGTTCTCGGCACTGCTGCTCATGTGCGCCTTCGCGGGCACTTTCGTTTTCCCCCAAGCGGTCCTGCGGTCCGTGGGCTTCGGCGCCATCGCCGCCGTCGGCCTGGCCGCCGCCCTGTCGATCACCGCACTCCCCGCCGTCCTGACCCTGCTCGGCCCCCGCATCGCCGCATGGAGTTGGCGCGCAGACGCTTTCGAGCGCTCCGAACTCCGCGCCCAGCGCTTCTGGGGCCGCGTGGTGACCGCCGTCATGCGCCGCCCCGGCACGGTGGCGATCGCCGTGGGCGCCCTCCTGCTCCTCCTGGCGGCCCCGCTGACCAGCGTCCGCCTCGGCGATATCGACCACACCGCCCTCCCCGCGGGCAGCGAAACCCGTACGGCCGTAGAGGAATTGGCCGCCAAATTCCCCGCCGCCAACAGCGGCGCCACCGTCCTGGTGGAAGCCGTGAACGGCGAACCACCCCAACCGTCCGCCATCGGCACGGCCCTCCGCGAACTGGGCGCCGTCCCCGGCGTCCGCCAGGCCACCCACCTCGGCACCCGCGACAACACCGCCATAATCCACCTGGCCCTGGCCGCCCCCGACCGCTTCCCCGCCGCCCAGGAAACCATCCGCCACATCCGCGATCTCCCCCTCGACGCCATCACTCTCCGAGTGGGCGGCGAAAGCGCCGCCACCGTCGACAGCGTCACCGCCGTCCTGGCCAAACTCCCCCTGATGCTCGTGGTCATGGTCGCCGTAACCCTGCTGATGCTCTCCCTGGCCTTCCGCTCCATAGTCCTGCCCCTCAAAGCAGTCCTCATGGCCTTCCTCAGCCTCGCAGCCACTTTCGGCATCCTCACCTGGATCTTCGACCAGGGCCACCTATCCGACCTGGTAGGCGTGAGCGTAGGCCCCCTCTCCGGCGGGATGATGGTCCTCATAATCGCCGTCGTCTTCGGCCTCTCCACCGACTACGAAGTCTTCCTGCTCTCCCGCATGGTCGAAGCCCACGAATCCGGCGCCGACACCGAACAATCCGTCCACACCGGCACAGTCCAAACCGCCCGCGTAATAACCGCCGCCGCAGCCCTCCTGGTCCTCATAACCGGCGCCTTCACCCTCTCCCCTCTCACCCCCATGCGCTTCCTGGGCCTCGGCATGGTCATAGCCCTGATAATCGACGCCACCCTCGTCCGCATGCTCCTGGTCCCCGCCCTGGTCAAACTCATGGGCCCGGCCAACTGGTGGACCCCAGGACCCACGCGGCAGGAAGTTCGAGTTCAGTCGGCGGAGCGGGCGGCCAGTACCGCTTCGTAGAGTTCCTTGCGGGAGGCGCCGGTGGAAGTTGCTACTTCGGCGCAGGCGTCCTTGAGGCGGAGACCGGCGGCGGCCAGGGCCTCGACGCGGTCTACCAGGGAGGTGGGGTCGGCAGTGACGCGTTGGGAGCCTTCCAGGACAACGGTGATTTCGCCGCGGGCGCCCTCGATGGCCCAGGCCGCCAGTTCGGCGAGGGTGCCGCGCACCACTTCCTCGTAGGTTTTCGTGAGTTCGCGGCAGACTGCGGCGCGGCGGTCGGGGCCGAGGACTTCGACGGCGTCGGCGAGGCAGTCGGCGAGGCGGTGCGGGGCTTCGAAGAAGGCGATGGCGCGGGGTTCGGTGGTCAGGGTGCGGAGCCATTCCTTGCGCTGGCCGGACTTGCGCGGGGCGAATCCGTCGAAGCAGAAGCGCTCGACCGGGAGACCGGACAGGGCGAGGGCGGTGGTCACCGCGGAGGGGCCGGGAAGACAGGTGATGGGCAGGTCGCGCTCCACACAGGCGGCAACCATGCGGTACCCCGGATCGCTGACCGAGGGCATCCCGGCATCGGTGACCAGCAGGACCGTCCGCCCGGATTCGATCTCCTCCAGCAGCATCGGAATCCGAGCGTTCTCCACATGGTCATAGAAGCTCACCACGCGCCCCGTGATCTCAACCTCCAGCGCCTTCGCCAGCGCCCGCGTCCGCCGAGTGTCCTCCGCCGCCACCACATCAGCCGTAGCGAGCGCAACCCGCAACCGCCGCGAAGCATCCCCCACATCCCCCATAGGCGTAGCCGCCAACACCAGCCGTCCACCCACACCGCTCATTCCACTCCCATCCACACCCCCACCGCCCGCCCAGCATACGACCGCCCCACCCCACCCCTCCCACAGGTTCACACCCCCTACCGCCGGTCCACACCCCCAACTGGCTACCAATATCGGGTGTGGACCAGCGACAACGGGTGTGAACCTGAGCTTTGTCGATCAGGCGGAGGCGGAAGTGGGGGGCGGGGGCACCTAGGATCGTGGGCGTGACCCAGGTGAGCGAGGTGCGGGCGGCAGTTCCGGTGGAGAACGGGCCGGTTCAATCCAGTCCCGCGCCGCTGCGGCCCTCGCCCGATTTCGGACCCACTGACTGGGCTCGGGGCTGGGCGGTCACGCTGTTCCTGACCGCGATCGCGGCGCTGACCCGGTTCCTCATGCTGGGCTATCCGACGGATGCCAAGACGCCGGTCTTCGATGAGAAGCATTACGCGCCGCAGGGCTGGCAGGTGCTCACCAATGGGGGCGTGGAGGACAATCCGGCGTACGGGCTGGTGGTGCATCCACCGGTCGGCAAGCAGATGATCGCGCTGAGCGAGGCGATTTTCGGCTACACGCCGTGGGGCTGGCGGTTCGCCTCGGCGGTCTGCGGAACGCTCATGGTGCTCTTGGTGATTCGCATTGTGCGGCGCATGTCGCGGTCCACGCTGATCGGCGCGTTCGCGGGCATTCTGCTCATCTGCGACGGGCTCACCTTCGTCTCGTCGCGGCTGGGGATGCTGGATATCTTCCAGGCGTTCTTCGTGGTCGCGGCCTTCGGGTGCCTCATTGTCGATCGCGACGAGATGCGCATGCGCATGGCGCAGGTCGATGCCGAAGGCCGTGTGGACGACAGTGAATTCGGCCCGCGGTTCGGGGTGCGCTGGTGGCGGTTCGGGGCGGGCGTCATGCTCGGGCTGGCGTGCGGGACGAAATGGTCCGGCATCTACTGGGTGGTCGCCTTCGCCGCATTGAGCCTGGCCTTCGATCTGGCGGCGCGGCGCGGCTACCGGATGCGGCGGCCGTGGGCGGGCGCCGCGATTCGTGATCTCGGGCCCACCGTCTATGCGCTGGTGGCGGTTCCGCTGCTGGTGTACCTCGGCTCCTGGTGGGCCTGGTTCGCCTCCGAGAGCGGATACGACCGGTACGCGGTCGGGGTGCGGGTGGGCCGCGACGGCGCGTTCTCCTGGTTGCCGGACGCATTCCGGTCGCTGTGGTTCTACGGGGGTGAGGTGCTCACCTTCCACGAGGGCCTCACCAATTCGGCGGGCAATCATCATCCGTGGGAGTCCAAGCCGTGGACCTGGCCGATGGGTCTGCGGCCGATGCTCTACTACTACGCCGACACCAATGTGACCGGTTGCGGGCAGTCGCAGTGCGTGAAGGCCGTGATGGCGATCGGCACCCCCGCCATCTGGTGGCTGGCGTTCCCGGTGCTGGGCTGGGCGATCTGGCGCAGTTTCGTGCGCCGGGACTGGCGATACGCCGCGGTGCTGGTCGGCTACGCGGCCGGACTGCTGCCGTGGTTCCTGTCGCTGGATCGGCAGATGTACTTCTTCTACGCGGTGCCGCTGGCGCCCTTCCTGGTAATGGCCGTCGCGCTGGTGCTCGGCGATGTGCTCGGGCACGCGCCGCCGAGCGGGCGGCGACTATCGGGTATGCCGGACTGGCAACACCTTTCGCCGCCGAGTGAACGACAAGGGCTGGGGCTGTTGCTGGTCTGCCTCTACCTCGCGCTGGTGATCGCCAATTACATCTGGCTGTGGCCCATCCTGACCGCCATGCCCATTACGCCCGGCAGCTGGCACGAGCACCTGTGGCTGCCGAGCTGGCGATAGCTCAGGGCACGGAACGGGTTTCGCCCAGGGCCGCGCGCAGATAGCGCAGCGCGGCCTCGTCGTCGAGTCCCAACCGGCGAATGACCGCGACGTATTCGGTGGCGGCGCGACCCGCCACATCGCGGGTGGGATCGCCCGAGGAGACGATGAAAGAGCCCAACCGGCCGCGGGTTTCGAGCACGCCGTCCTGTTCGAGTTCGCGGTAGGCCCGGGCGACCGTATTCGGGGCGAGTTTGAGCTGGGCGGCGAGGGCGCGCACGGTGGGTATCTTCGTGCCCGCCGCCAATTCACCGGAGCGGACCCGGGCGACTATGCCCTGCCGCAGCTGCTCGTACGGCGGGACCGTCGAGTGGTGGTCAACCGGGATGTCCAGCATGGCTTTTCACACCTCGTCACGCGACAGCGGGCAGGACATGCAGCGCGGGCCGCCCCGGCCGGAACCCAATTCGGAGCCGGGGATGGGCAGGACTTCGATTCCGGCGTCGGCGAGCCGCGCATTGGTCATTTCATTGCGTTCGTAGGCGACGACCACGCCCGGCGCGACCGCGAGGGTGTTGTTGCCGTCGTCCCACTGCTCGCGTTCGGCGGTGACGCCGTCCAGGCCCGTATCGATGACCCGCAGCTTGCCGATGCCCATGGCCTTGGCCGCGGCGGGCAGGAACGGATCCGGACCCTCCATGGTCACCGTGGCGTCGCCCTCCTTGCGAATGGTGAACGCGCACAGCGAATCCTGAATCGCCGGATACATCACCACCGCATCGGTGTCGACCATGGTGCACACGGTGTCGAGGTGCATGGTGGCGCGGTTCTGGGCGATCGGCACGGCCAGCACGGTGTGCGCCAGATCGTCCTCGAACAGGCTGCGCGCCAAGGCTTCCGCGCCCGCCGGGGTGGTGCGCTCGCCCACGCCGACCGCCACCACGCCCTTGGCAAGCAGCAGGACGTCGCCGCCTTCGATCGGCGCGGTATGCGATTCGTAGGCGCGGCGGACGTTCAGCAAGCGCGGGTGGAAGGCGTAGATGAGATCGGTGAGCGAGGTCTCCCGCATACGGGCGCGCAGGGCCAGGGAGGTGATGGCCACCCGCGGGCCGACCCAGAACGAGGAGTCGCGGGTGAACAGCAGATTCGGCAGGGGGTCGATGACGAAGTCGTGGCCGTGATGCATGCGCACGACCAGCGAGTGATGATCGGGGCCGAAGGGTAGCTCGTCGAAGGTCATACCGGACATAAGGATCTGCGCCAGTTCCGGTGCGGGGACGGTGCACAGGTGTGCGGCGAGTTCGTCGGCGAGGGCGTGCCCGAGGCGGCGGGCGTCCACGGCGCCGGAGATGCCCTGTATGCGGGCGGCTCCGCTGACCTTGATGGTCTCGGTCAGCAGATCCGCCAGCAGCAACACCTCCACCCCCCGCTCCCGCAACACACTGGCGAAGATGTCGTGTTCCTGCTGTGCCCGTTCCACCCAGGGGATGCCGTCGAACAGCAACTGGTCGTTATTGCGCGGGGTGAGCCGACGCAGTTCGTCACCGGGCCGGTGCAGCAGCACCGTGCGCAATGTACCGACCTCCGAGGTCACGGAAAACGGTCGCGCCTGGGGCGCAGCCTTGGTTCCCATATCCTGACGGTAGTTCCCCGCGGCAAAGATGGCATGCAATTCGCGGCGGCGAAAAACCTCGACTAGTGTTGAGGTATGCAGACCGCATCCTGGCAGGCGAAGGAGCTGACACCGGGCCAGCTGGCACAACGTGCGGGAGTTTCGGTGTCCGCCTTGCATTTCTATGAACGTGAGGGGTTGATCACAGCCCGCCGAACCAGCGGCAACCAGCGCCGCTACCCGCGGGAAACCCTGCGCCGGGTGGCATTCATCCGCATCTCACAGCGTGTCGGGATTCCGCTCAACGATATCCGCGAGGCCCTCGACAACCTCCCCGACGGCCGCACCCCCACCCGCCGCGACTGGGAGACCCTGTCCACCGCCTGGCGCAGCGAGCTCGACGACCGCATCGAGCAACTGGTCCGCCTCCGCGACAACCTCACCGGCTGCATCGGCTGCGGCTGCCTCTCCCTGGGCACCTGCAAGATCGTCAACGCCCACGACCACCTCGGCGACGAAGGCCCGGGCGCCCGCGTCCTGGACACCCACGCCGCCGAAACCTGCACGAAGTCCCCGATGGACGTGTGCATGCCCACCGGACAGCAGGCCGACTCCGCCTAGCCGAGACCCGCCGCGAGCCAGCCCGAAATTCCGGGGTTTCGGGGGACCGCCCCTGAGAGTGGCACCAACCCCGAAGTCCCGGGGTTTCAGGGGCTTGCCCCTGAGAGTTACGAGAGTTGTTTCTACCTCTGCTCTTTCGGCAGGAAGGTGGTGAACAGGTCGTTGGCGCGGGCCATGGCGAACTCGTAGGGCCAGGCGAACTTTCGGGCCCACCAGTAGCCGAAGCGGATGTCGAACTGGGTGTGGATGAGGTAGGTGCCCTTCTCCACGCCGGTGAGGATGGAGTCTGCCACCGCCTCCGGCTTCTTCGCGTGGCGGCGGAATCGCTTGATCCAGGCCTGGATTCGCGGGTCGTCGCGGTCCGCGCCGACAATGTCGACCGTCTGCACCAGCGGGGTGTCGACCGCGCCGGGCACCACCAGGTGAACCTTGATGTCGTGGCGGGCCAGATCGAAGCGGAGCACCTCCGATACGCCGCGCAGGCCGAATTTGCTGGCGCTGTAGGCCGCATGCCAGGGGAAGGCCAGCAGGCCCGCCGCCGAGGAGACGTTCACCAGCGCGCCGCCGCGCTTGGCTTCGATCATGGGCGGCACGAAGTTCTCGATGATATGGATGGGCCCCATCAGATTCACGTCCACCATGCGCTTCCAGTGCCGGTGCTCGAGATTCTCGACCGTGCCCCAGGTGGAGATCCCGGCGATGTTCATGACGACATCGACCGAGCCGAGCTGTTCGTGCACCTGTTTGGCGAAGGCGGTGACGGCGTCGTAATCGCTGACATCGAGCGCCTCGGCGACGTCGACGACTCCGCCTGCGGCGCGGACGGATTCGACGGTCTCCTCGAGGCCCTCCGCATTCACATCGGTGAGGACCAGATGCGCGCCCTTGCGCGCGGCGGCCAGGGCGGTCGCGCGGCCGATACCGCTCGCCGCACCGGTGATCAGGGTTTTCTTACCGCTCAGGCTTCGTTTGGCCACGCGAATCCATCCTCGAATCGACAGCTCTGTCAGTCGGCACGCTACTACGCGAACACTATTGTTCGCGAGTCGGGAAACGGTCTCGACACACCCCTATTTCTCGGGGGTTTCAACCGGGCCACCGGCCGGGGTCAGGGGCGCCCGGAGCCGGGTAGGTCCAGGTCCAGCGCGATTCTCCCGGCGGCCAGATGCGCCTCCACCTCATCGGCGGGCATCGGCCGCGCGATCAGGAAGCCCTGCGCGCGATAGCACCCCAGCGCCACCAGCGTACGCGCCGCGACGGTCGTCTCCACACCTTCTCCCACCACGCCGAGGCCGAACGAACCGGCCAGCCCCACAATCGATTTCACAATCGCGAGATCATCCGCGCTGGCCCCCAGCCGCTGCACGAACCCGCGGTCGATCTTCACCGCGTCCACCGGCAGCGCCTTCAGATGCGACAGCGACGAATACCCGGTGCCGAAATCGTCGATGGCGATCTGCACGCCCATTCGCTTGAGCCCCCGCAGCGTCACCTGGGTGCGCGCCAGATCCTGCACCACCACATGCTCGGTGATCTCCAGGCACACCGACGACCCGTCGATCCCGAACCGCCGCAGCACCCCCTCCATGGTCTCCACGAAGTCCAGGCTCACCAACTGCACCGGCGATACATTGATCCGGATGACCACATTCGACGCCAGCCCCCGCCGCCGCCACTGCGCGAACTGCTCACACGCCGAGCGAATCACCCAGCGCCCCAACTCCCCCGCGAGATTGGTGGCCTCCGCCACCCCCACGAACGCCCCCGGCGGCAACAGCCCGCGCGTCGGATGCTGCCACCGCACCAGCGCCTCCAGCGCCACCACCCGCCCGGTCCGCAAATCCACCTCGGGCTGGTAGTGCAGCAGCAGCGACCCGTCCGACACCGCCCCGCGCAGGTTCAGTTCCACATCGTCCTGCAGCTCGAACTGCGCCCGCATGGCATCGGTGAACACCGCGACCCCGTTGCCGCCACTGGACTTGGCCGACAACAGCGCATGATCGGCCCGCCGCAACACCTCGGCCACCGTGGTCTCCCCCGGAATCCCCAGCGCCACGCCGACACTCGCCCCACGGCTGACCGTCTCCCCGCCCACGGTGACCCGCCGGGCGACGAGCGCCTGAACTCGATTGGCCTCGGAGTCGGCCGCCGCCGCATCCATTGGCTTGGCTGGGACGATAACGAACTCGTCCCCACCCAACCGGGCAATCATGTCTCCGGGCTCCAGATGCTCGCGAAGTCGCGCAGCGAGCTTGCGAATGAAATTGTCACCGGCGGTGTGCCCGAGGAAATCGTTCAGCGCCTTCAGCCGATCCAAATCCAGGAAGAACGCGGCCACCGGTCCCGAGTTACCAGGTCTGAGCCGTTCCTCCATGTGCTCCAGCAGCGCCCGACGGTTGGACAACCCAGTCAAATCGTCGTGCATGGCGATGTAGCGCAGCCGCTCCTCGGCCTCTACACGCGCCTGCAACTGCGCGAACAGCGCGGCAATCGCCTTGAGTACATTGATCTCCCGAGTGCTCCACTCCCGGTCGCCGACCTTGATGAAGCCCAGTACGCCGGTCGATACGTCGCGCGAGACCAGAGGAACACAAGCAGCGGAGACCTCGGAAAACCCTGTGGCGCCCTGAATGTACTGCTGATAGTCGGGATAATCCGGACTACGTGGGACGATCATCGGTTCGGTGACGTGCTCCAACCGCGCGAATATCGAGTTGGTCTTGTCGAAGTACGCCACTCGCAACGGGTCCGGATCGACCGCCACCGGCCGAGGCGGCCACTCCGCGATCAGAATCGACGCGCGTTCTTCCCGGTCCGTGTATCGCAGGAAACTGAAATCGACATCGAAATGCTCGACCAACCAGGACAGCACCCGTTCACTCGTCGCCGCCATAGTTGTGGCGTCGACCGCCATCAACTCGGAGGCGACCTGGGTCACCAGTGAGTCGAGCATTCGCCGAGGCACCTTATCTCCGATCGCACTAGCCGCGGGTGTTCGCGCCCGGTATCGGAAGTCGCCTGCTCCGAACCGTGACCTCCGCCGCATAACTGAAGCGGAGCACCACTGCCACTGTCTCGTGCCCAGGCACTCCCAACAGGTCCAGGAAGCGTCCCTGAAGTGACGTTAGTGTATCGGCGAACTCCGGGGAAACCGTATGTAGCTCATCGGGGCGTCGGACGAACAGAAACAACGGTGAAACGGGCTGCACCGCAAGTCCCTGACGCTCGGCCTCTATCCACACACGCACCATCGCCTCACCCGCCCGCGCATAGGCAACCAGCTCGGCGGAATCGTCCAGAGGCGGCGCCGGGAAGGTCACCGCTGCCACGGCCGAGCTGGTCAGCACCCGATCTCGGATCGAGTCGCCCAACGCGATACCGCCCGACCAGGCTCGCACCAGTTCCATGACATCGGCGCGACGGCCGATCTCGAGCTTGGCCAATTCATCGGGAGCCAGGTCCAATGTCCGCAGATCCAAGCCCGTTCGCAGGTCGTCACCCGGCCACCGAAGTTCGGTGAACATTTCCTCGTGCAATCGCGGAGTCAGGTACCGCGCACGATCGGACTCTGCGAGCAGCCGTGCCAGACTGTCGATTTCGCTGCGATCGGTCAGGCACCGCAACCTCGCACCAGCGGTCGCGGCGATATCGGCCATGGATCCCAAGACCTCTGCGGGAATCGGCGTCCCGGTACCGGAGCGCCGATTCGTGTGCCTGGTGAGCAATGCCGGGTAGTCGCGGGCAAGCCGCGGATCGGAGTCGGTACCCAGTGCCAAGGTGGCGGTGAGCCTGCCGGGGCCATCGGAGTGCAAGTGGCTACCGCCGAGGATGCCCAGCGCGGCTGCGGCGGCACGCGCGCTGTACAGCGCGGCCCCGACCGACAGCGCGCTACCGCGATAGCCGATGTCCACAATCGAAGATCGTTCGGGTGCAATGGAAATCGTCACGGAATCGGCCCCCGCCAGCAGTGTCCACGGCTGCGTATTGCCCCCGGATGGCGCGCGCTGCGCGCACTCGAGGACAGCCTCGATCGGAGTCGCGGGCTCTGGCTCACCGACTGCTCCCTCGAACCACACGAGTTCATCGCCGAGCGATGGCTCGGCGATATCGTCAAGGCAACGGTCCACATCGACCCTGGTACGCCCGGACGGCAGCTTCTCCTGCAACCCGATACGGCGAACGGCCGCCGCGATGATGGCCCCACCGAGCTGAACGTCGCCGCCGAGCTGCGGCCAACTGTTCAAGGTTTCGCCGATCTCTACCATGCTCGCCGCGAGTTTCCCGGATAGATTGCGGCCGTCCAGGATCCGGATGACATGTGGCGCCTTGTCGCGAGTTGACAGCCCGCGCAGATCTGCGGCGCGGGTATCGCCGAGCAAGCCGTGGAAGGGCAGACGATCGGGCTCATGATCGAAGCGCTCCACATCCAGCAATCCGCGGTCATTGGACTGCATCAGGAGCGGGATCCGGTGGCGGCGAGCACCCTCGCGTACCGCAAGTTTGATATCGAGGGAGTCGCACTCCTCGATAACGATCGACAGTCCCGTCAGGAAATCATCGATATTCGAGTCGGTGATGCCCTCGCCGAAAACCTCAACCGGCAGATACGGATCGAGCTCCGCAATACGGCGGGCCGCAACAACGGCCTTGTTGACGCCAATATCGAACAGCGTTCCCGAGACGCGATTCAGATTCGTCAGCTCGATCGTATCGAAATCCGCAAGCCGCAGACGACCGCAGATTCCTTCGAGCGCCAGCGTATAGGCGGCGGCGTGACCCACACTCTGACCGACGATTCCGATGACCTGCCCGGCGAGATTCTCCTGCTCGTCCCGGGTGAGGTTGTTGCGATTGCGGTCGAGCCGGACCGCGCGCAGCAGCTGCGGACCGGGCAGGGCGATGACGGCACGTCGCCACGGGTAATAGACCCAGCGGTCAGATTCGGGCCCTTCAGACAATTCCGGTACCGATACCAGCCCATCGAATTCGGCACGCAGCAAACCGCGCAAATCGGAAAACTCGATCACCGAATCGGACCGCAATGAGGCAAGCCGCTCGGCATCTCCGGAATCGAGTTCATCGAATAGCAGCGGTCGATAATTGTCGACCGGGACTTGATCGCCGCCCATGCCTACGCCAGTCCCTCGCTCCGAGACCAACTGAGGGTTCCACTGGCCTCGAGTTCGGACAATTCGGCTTCGATGAGCCGCACTTGCAAATCCGTGGCGACAGACTGATAGGTCTGCATATCCCACCACACCGGAACGGTGCGGTAACGGTCATCCGGATACGACGAAGCAGGAATCCACCATGCCACATTCGCACCACTGCTGCGGTAGCACTTGAGTGCATGCTGCGGTGCGACACCCACCGCGTACCTGACACCGAGCAGCACCATGCTGTGGACGATGCAGCGGGCGACCCAATCCGCCAGAGCGCCACGATGTTGCGCGTCGCGCGCAGTCCAGCCCGCCTTGCACTCGATCACACCATCTGGAATCTGGTCGGCGACCATGCGCCGGAACGCCGCGTCGCCGGGCAGGCCCGCCCAGCTCACGACCGCATGCACCTGCTCGACGTGTTTATGCGGACCCTCCGCCCGCACACCCGCGACAACCCTTCCGCTGGAATCGATTGCAACGCCGAAGAGGGTGGTCGAGCGGCCGTCGATCACCGCGTCATAGTCGAGTGTGTCCTCGGATCCGTAGTGCCGGTAAACCTCCAGCGCACCATCCATACACTGACGCCACAGGTGTGGATCAGCCTCGGGCGACCCCACCAGGAACGTGCAGCGGGTTCGCGGATCCTGAAATCGGAGCATGCCGTCACCAGGACCTTCCGCCGGGACGAGCGCTATCGGTTCGATTGCCATAAGGTTTCCCACTTCACTACCGCGCTGACTGCACGCCGTTAACGCCGCTCCCATTCGATACGGCCATGTATCGACCGTGCCTGGCATGGGCACCTAGGGGAGTATCCGTCAGCCAACGAAAATTGTCTAGGCATCTGGCAAATGTCCCGAAACCCGTATGCGTGTCCGGAAAGCACCCCAGGTCAAACCATTGCTATCAGTCATGAAAAACGGTCGAGAGACCGATTGGTTCCAATTCAGTTAACTTTCAGCAATCAGACCAGGATGGAGATGAAGAGCTCCAGTTCGGCCGGTCCCGACCAGATCTCGATCTCCTCGCGGTAGGCCCGGGTGATCTCCGCCGATGCCGTCGCATCGTCGACCTGGGCCCAGACGTCCTCGGCCGGATCGTGGTAGTCGCCATTGGGGCGGAAGCGGGCGTAGACGCCCTTGGGGACCCTGATCAGAACGTCGCCGACGGGGGCGTCGTCGGGATCGCGGTACTCGTAGGAGACGAGCACGTTGTAGTTGCCGGCCGGATCGGGGACGTACACCGTGGCCAGTGGGCGGTCCGCTGCGCTGCTGTTGCGGTCGCGCAGGCGGTCGCGCAGGAACTCGATGAGCTCGCTGTTGCTCACCTTGAAGGACGGGCGGACCCGGGGCACCACGAGCCCGCCGTAGACGCCGCCGGGGCGCACCACTATCGAATAGGTCATGGGGCCTCGACCGCCAGGTACAGGTCGATCTTGTAGGCGTGCGGGTAGGTCTCGAAATCGCCGGTGTGGGTGCGCTTGATCTGGTTGTGCTCCTCCGCGAAGGCGATCTGGGTCCACAGGTCGGTCATGACCTGGGGGAAATTTCCGACCGAGGAGAACCGGGCGTAGGTGCCGCGCGGTAGGCGGGCGACCACGTGGCCGCGGGTGACCGCGTCGAAGGAGCCGCACTGGTAGCCGACGATCTGGGTGTTGTAGGTGCCCAGTTCGGCCGCGTAGTCGGTGTAGGCCGAGGCCAGCGGGCCGCCCAGCTCCTGATGCAGCACAGCGGCCCAGGCCACTTCCAGATCGTGGTCGCGCAGTTCCCCGAGGGCACGTTTCGGACTGCGTACCGGCAGCCCGGCAACCCACGTCTCGTCCCGCTCGACGATCTCAAACTGCATGGGTAGGAACTCTCTCGGAGGTTGTGAAAAGCACAGCCCGTCGGCCAACCTTCGCCATGCTATCAACCGTGGTTCGCGACACTCCGCGACACGACTCAGGTCGATCGGCTCGGCGCTGCACGCGCGCTGCGCCGGGTCTGCGGGCGAGCTGGCGCCGCACAGTGTGGCGGCTGTGAGCCGGGTGGGCGGCGGCTGCCGCGCTCGCGCCCGGCCGCTACACCGCGTCGCGGCGGCGATGCGGCCGGGCCACGGGTGCGCGCCAGTGCCGCCACAGCGCTAGCAGGCGCAGCCCCACCGCGCCCGCACCCGCCAAAGCTCCTGTCCAGAACGTGTATTGGCCGTAGTGCAGGAGCAGGGCCGTGGCCACCGAGCCCAGGAGCGCGGGCACCGCGTAGAGCTCGCCGTCGCTGAGCACGCTGGGTGTCACGCCCGCGAGCACATCCCGCACCACGCCGCCCCCGACCGCCGTGACCACGCCCAATGCCGCGGCGGAGGTGGCGGACAGGCCGTGCTGGAAGGCGGTGACGGTCCCGGTGACGCAGAAGATTCCGAGGCCGACGGCATCGGCCACATTCAGCGGCGTGCGCACCAACCGGCGCGGCGGATGCCAGAAGAAGATGAGCGCCCCGGCCAGCAGCGCGGTGGCCGCATAGCTCAGCTGGACGAAGGCCGCCGGTGGCGTGCGCCCGATAACGAGATCGCGCATGATTCCGCCCCCGGTGGCGGTGCAGATGGACAGCACGGCAATGCCCACCACGTCGAATCCGCGCCGCACCGCGAGCAGCGCCCCGGACACGCCGAATGCGAACACGCCCACCACATTTCCGACCTGCTGGGCGGCGTCGACGGCGGTGCCGAGTTCGACGAGGTTACTCATGGGGGCCGCTTCCCTTCACAGTCGCAAACACTCGGCTACCGGCGCTCAGTATGCCCGGTCGCCACGCCGGACGATCGGAGGCCGGTCGGGACGCCGATATGATTGAGTCGCTTCGTGTGCCGCACAATTGCCCAGCTGGACGGGGATATTGCCGCCTGCCGCGCCTGCCCGCGACTGGTCGCCTGGCGGGAACAGGTCGCACGCGAGAAACGGGCGGCCTTTCGTGACGAAAATTACTGGGGCAAACCGGTTCCCGGGTACGGTCCCGACGATGCGCGACTGCTGGTGGTCGGCCTCGCCCCCGCCGCGCACGGCGGTAACCGCACCGGCCGCATGTTCACCGGGGATCGCAGCGCCGATGTGCTGATCGCGGCCATGCACGCCGCCGGACTCGCCAATCAAGCCACCAGTCGACACCGCGACGACGGCCTGCGCTTCCGCGGCGCCCGCGTCACCGCGCCAGTGCACTGCGCCCCGCCGGACAACAAACCCACTCCGGTGGAACGCGATACCTGCCGCCGCTGGCTCGATCGCGAGCTCACCCTGCTCGCCCCCACCCTGCGGTCGATCGTGGTGCTGGGCGCGTGGGGCTGGCAGGCGCTGCTGCCCGCCCTCGCCGAATCCGGTTGGCGGGTGCCGAAACCCAGGCCGAAATTCGGACACGCGGTGCACTACACCCTGGCGCCCGCCGCGCCCGGGCGCGGCGATCTGCACCTGTTCGGCTCCTATCACCCCAGCCAGCAGAACACCTGCACCGGCCGGTTGACCCCGGCCATGCTGGAGGCCGTCCTGGGCGATGCGGCCTGCGCCGCGGGGCTGCCCGGGCGATGAGCCGGATACGAGCCCCCGAGGCACCCGATACGATGCGGTCGTGAGCAGGGCCGATAACACCACCCACGGCAGCGTCGGCTCCCGGGACGCGGCCGCCGCCGTACCGGCCGACCACCTCGAGTCCGAGCCGGTCGCACCCGCCCGCGCCAAGCGGCGGCGCGCCGATACCCGGCAGCGACTGCTGGACGCGGCCTTCGACGCCTTCGCCGACGACGGGCTGGGCCGCACCACGGTCGAGCAGATCTGCGATCGGGCCGGATTCACCCGGGGGGCCTTCTATTCGAACTTCAGCTCGCTGGAGGAGTTGTTCCTCGCCATGTGGGAGCAGCGCTCCGCGCAACTGCTGGAGAGCGTGACCGCCTTCCTCGACGCCGACCTCGATGTCAGCGACTCTCGCCAAGCGGTGGAGTACCTGCTCAGCGCGGTCCCGATGGACGACAAGTGGTTTCGCATCACCGCCGAGTTCACCGCGCACGCCTTACGCAATCCGGAGCTACGCCGGGTGATGGTGGCCCGTGAGGAGGCCATCCGCGGCGCTCTCATGCCGGTGGCGGTGACCCTGCTCGAACGCGCCGGGCGCCGCATACCCGATCCGGACGCCATGGGCCGCGCCCTGATCGCCGTCCACGACGGCACCGCGACCCAATGTCTGCTCGAGCCGGGCGATCCCGCCGTCCTGGCGCACCGCACCGACCTGTTCCTGCACGTGTTCGAGGCTTACAGCGAGCCTCTCGCGCCCTGACCCCCGAAGCGGGCCAGCGCCTCACACACGCGGCGCACGCTGACATCCCGGAACTCCGGCATAGCGTGATCGATCGCATGCAGCACATCGATGGCCGAATCCGAGGACGCCCAGAAATCCAGCTTCGCCGCCAGCCGCGCATCCAGCTCCAGCCCCCGGCATTCCCGTACGCGCCGAACGAATTCCGCCCCCGCCTCCGGCCACAGATAGCACAGGTCGTAGTCCGGATCCCCGATCTGCGCATCCCCGAAATCGATGACCCCGCTGATCCGATCACCGCTGAGCAGCACATGATCCAGGCTGATATCCGCGTGAATCAATGTCGGCGCATACGCGAAATTCTCGTCCTCCCCCAGGTATCCCTCCCACCGCGCCAGCAACTCCCGCCCCTCGGCCCGCGGCAGCAATGGAATCACCTCCGCCCGAATCCTTTCCAGATCCTCCCCGTACTCCGCCCGCATATCCCGCTCCAGCACCCCCAGCTCCCGCGCCCGCTCCACCGGAAACCCCTGCACCTCCCCTATGAACCCCGCGATCACCCGCGCCGTCTCCCCCCGCTCCAGCAAGCCCCGCGCCCGCCACACGTCCTCCCCCACCGAGTCCCCCGGCACCGCCGGATAAACACAACACTCCCCCGGCCCGATCGGATTGGCCGCCAGGAACGCGAACCGCGGAATCACCACCGAAACCCGCTCCCCCAACTCCGGCAGCAACCGCGCCTCCTGCGCGATCCCCTCCGCCCCGTCCACCCCCTTGGGCATCCGCACCACGAACTCCCCCTCCTCCGAGGTCACCAGAACCGCCACGCTCTCCATCCCCTCCCCCAGCACCCGCACCGTCCCCCGCGCCAGTTCCGGCCGCACCGACCCCGCCAACATCCCCCCGACCTTCTCCGCCCAATCCCCCGCCAACTCCGAATGCGCAGTCATATCCACCCCGCCCATCCTAGGAAAAACCCCCACCAACCTGCCGATTCGGTCCCCCGCCCAGCCACCTGCTAGAGTCTTCCAACGCAGGCCGGAAACGACCAGCACGGGGCTATAGCGCAGTTGGTAGCGCGCTTCGTTCGCATCGAAGAGGTCAGGGGTTCGATTCCCCTTAGCTCCACATTGGAAGACAAGCTGGCCCGGCGGAAACGCTGGGCCCGCTTTCTTTTGTCGTTCGTAGCGGGTCGGGAGGGCCTTCGCCGCACTGGGATGGCATAGGGCATCTGACCGAGACGGGTTCTCTACAGTGGCCAGATGAACATCTGCGTTTTCCTGTCCGCGGCGGATCTCGACGAGCGCTACACCGGTCCGACGCGCGAGTTCGCCGAACTGATCGGCAAGGGTGGGCACACCCTGGTGTGGGGCGGGTCGGATGTGGGGCTGATGAAGGTGCTCGCGGACGGGGTGCAGGACGCCGGTGGGCGGCTGGTGGGGGTGTCGGTGGAGTTCCTGCAGCACAAGGCGCGCAAGCAGGCCGACGAGATGATCGTCGCGGCCGATCTGGCGGAGCGGAAGGCTCGATCAGCGCGGCGTGAGGCGGACCAGCGGATATTGCCTATCGGCTTTGCGCTGATACTTGGCGTAGCGCGGCTGGGCGGTGGTGATCAGCTTCCACGCCTGCTCGCGATCGGCGCCGCTCAGTTTGTGCGGGGCGACCGAAACCGTGCTACGGCCGGGGAATTCGGCCGAGACGCCGTCCGGGTGGGCCATCAGGTTGACATACCAGTCGGGATGCACGGGGCCACCGCCCGAGGCGACCACGAGCCAGGTGTCGTCACCGTCGGCGAACCAGGACAGCGGGGTCTGGCTCGGCTGCCCGGTCTTGGCGCCAACGGTGTTCAGGATCAGCATGTCCATGCCCATCATCCGGGCGGTGCCCTTGCGGCGCATCTTGACCACGGTGCGGGCGTTGACCTTTCGCTGGAACCACAGCGACAGCGCATGGGACTTGCGTGTGCTCGCCTGAGTCATTGCCGGTTCCTCCTGTCGGTTGCCGATGGCTCTGACCTCTGCGAACAACGCTAGAGAGGCCGGTGCGGCCGACGCTTCTCGATTCCTGATCGGTTCCCCGATCCGGCCGGACCGGCGCGCGCATATGCGCCAACTTGGGAGGAGCCTCAGCGGGATCGGCGGGGCTTCGGTAATTTACTCGCACAAGGAGGAGGTAATCGGGTGGAAATCGCTGCACGGTTCGGGAACCGGCGGATCATCGGTGGGTTGTTGCGCAAGAGCATTGCCGTCCTGGCGGCCGCGACGCTGACGACCGGTCTGGGCGCGGCGGTGGCCACCGCGGCGCCGGGCCACGGTCCGCTGAAGCAGGCGCCTGCGGGCGGGTTCGAGAACCTCTGGGTGCCGTCGAGCATGGGCCCGATCAAGGTTCAGGTGCAGTGGGCCTCGCGCGGCGGCAGCGCGGCGCTCTATGTGCTCGACGGCCTGCGGGCGCCCGACGACCACAGCCAGTGGACCACCGATACCGATGCGCTGCGCCAGTTCGCGGGCGACAATGTGACCTTGGTGTTCCCGGTGGGCGGCCGCTCCAGCTTCTACTCCGACTGGTACCGGCCCAGCAGCACCAACGGCCAGCGCACGACCTACAGGTGGGAAACCTTCCTCACCCGGGAGCTGCCCGATTTCCTTGCCGGATACGGTGTCTCGCGCACCAACAACGGCATTGTCGGGGCGTCCATGGGCGGCAATGCCGCACTCATCCTGGCGGCGCACCATCGCGATCAGTTCCGGTTCGCCGGATCCTTCTCCGGCTATGTGAACCCGACCTTCCCGGCGTGGAACGAGGGAATGCGGGCCGCCATGCGGGACGAGGGCAACTTCAATGTGGACGATATGTGGGGCCCGGTGGGTGATCCCGCGTGGACCCGCAATGACGCCACCCTGCAGGCCGAATTGCTGCGCGGGCTGCCGATGTACGTCTGGTCGGGCAATGGCGTGCCCGGCGCGCCGGATCTGACCAATGGACTCGGCAACACCATCAATGCCATGGCCCTCGAGGCCATGACCCAGACCGCCGCGCAGATCTTCGCGAATCGCATTGCGGCCTTGGGCATTCCGGCCCGCATCGAAATCGGCCACGGCACGCACACCTGGCCGTACTGGGGGCAGGCGCTCGCCAAGGCGCGCCCGTCCATCCTCGACGCCCTCGGCGCGCACTGAATCGAACACCGCGCGAAACGGCTCCCGGCCAGGACATCCTGCCGGGAGCCGTTTCTTGTATGACGGTGCACGCCAACGATTTCAACCCACGATGACGAGCACGCAGGCGCCGATGAAGACGGCCTGTACCAGCGTGCGCACCGGCAGCGGCATGGTGGTGATGCCACCGGCCCGGTAGGCCCGCACATTGGCGGGGAACATGATCACCAGCAGCGCCAGCAGGCAAGCGGCGGCCAGCTTGGGCGCGATCGGGAGCAGCAGCCCGATCGCTCCGGCGATCTCCAGCACCCCGGTCAGCGTGACCCAGGCGGCGGGATTGGGCAGCTGCGGCGGCACCATGCCGATCAGCGCCCCGCGCCGCGGCTGCTGAAAGTGCGCCGTGGCGGTGAGCAGGAACATGGCCGCCAGCCCGAGCTGTGCGGTATGCGCCCAGGAATCCAGCCACGCGATATCGGCCAGCAGGCCGATCAGCCTGCTGATTCCGGTGACGACGACGAGTACGACCAGCGGTTGCATCGGAAACTCCCTGCGGTGAAACGCTCAATCTTGACAGTGGCTGGATTAGGCTCGCGCCATGGAACTTGTCAATGACAAGATTCTGGGCCAGTATCGACCCATGGCGAAAACCGGCTACCACCACGGAGATCTACAGGCGACCATCCTCGCGGCCGCCGCCGACCAGATAGCCACCGAAGGCGTGGACTCCCTCTCACTGCGCGGCCTGGCGCGCCGCGCCGAGGTCTCACACGCCGCCCCCGCCCATCACTTCGGCGATCGCGCCGGGCTGCTGACCGCCCTGGCGATCGATGGATTCACCCTGCTGGCAACACAATTCAAGGCCGCGGCCGGGGACTTCCGCGAGGTGGCCGTCGCCTACATCACCTTCGCCCTGCGGCATCCGGGCCACTTCGAGGTGATGTTCCGCCGCGAACTCCTGCACGCCGACAATCCGGAGCTGGCGGCCGCGCGCAATCGCTCCGCAGCCGCCCTCCGCACCGGCGTCACCGCCCTGCGCCCCGAGGACACGCCCCGCCACCAACGGGATGCGCAATTGGCGGCCTGGTCCCTGGTGCACGGCTTCGCCTCGCTCTGGCACGAGGGCGCGCTGGTCGACTCCAGCCTGGCCGACGACGCCCCCGAGTCCCTGGCCCGCCGCATGGTCGCCACCATCGACTTTCGCTGAAAAACCCCAGCACAGCGATGTGTTGGAGGTCATCTTCGGAATGCTGGCCGACCCCACCCTTCGCGCATAATCTGGAATTATTCCAGAAAACGAATCCGGGTAGATCCCGAAAGGAGCTATCGTGACCAGCACGCTGCCCAAGGGCTCCATCACCAGCACCATCGGCAAGGCCGAGACCAAGGTCGTCGGCGTCGTCCTCCAGGAAGCCCTGACCGACCTCATCGATCTGGGACTCACCGCCAAGCAGGCGCACTGGAATGTCGTCGGCCCTCACTTCCGCTCGGTGCATCTGCAACTCGACGAATTGGTCGACAGCAGCCGCCAGTTCGCCGATGCGGTGGCCGAACGCGCTGCGGCGCTGGGCATCTCACCGGACGGCCGGGCCGCGACCGTCGCCGCAGGCGCACCCGCCTTTCCGGCCGGGTATCTGGCCGACCGTGTCGTGGTCGAGCTGATCGTCGGCCGCCTCGACACCACGATCCGCCAGTTGCGCGGACATATCGAGGCCACCGCCACCGCGGATCCGGTCACCCAGGATCTGCCCATCGGCATGACCGCCGAGCTTGAGAAGCTCCGCTGGATGTTCCAGGCGCAGACGGCCGCCGACTGATCCGACCGCCGGGTCCCGTCCCGCACCCGCCACCGGCTCCTGCCAGAGTGGTGATCGTGAAGTCGAAGGTGGTGCGGGTCGGAGCCGGTGGCGGGCGCGGCGACGGTGGCGGGGCTCATCGGAGTCGCGGTGCATTTCAACCGGTCATCGGCCGAACCGCTGGTGCTGGCGGCCTCCGTGGCGCCCTACCTCATGATCGGCGCGCTGGTCGGGGCGGCGGTATTCGCGGGACTGCGGCAGTGGATCGGGGCCGGGGTGGCGGTGCTCGTGCTCGGCCTCGGCGTGTGGACCCAGGCCCCGCTCTACCTCGACCGCGGCGGCTCGGACGGGCAGCCGGTGACGGTCATGCAGGCCAATCTGCTGTTCGACGGGGCGGATCCGCAAGCCCTGGTGGACGAGGTCCGCGAACGGAAGGTCACTCTGCTCACCGTCAACGAGCTCACCTCCGCGGCGATCGAGGGGCTCGGCCGGGCTGGGCTCGATCAGCTGCTCCCACACCGGTATCTCTCCCCCGGCCGCACCGCGGCGGGCACCGGAATCTGGAGCAGCTACCCGCTGTCCGACACCGTCGAATACGACGGCTATGTGCTGAACCAGCTTTCGGCGACCGCGACCATACCGGGTGCGGGTCCGGTCACGGTGTACGCCTTCCATCCGGTGCCGCCGGTGTACAGCACCCGGGTCTGGGACGACGAATTGTCCCGGCTGCGAGCGATTCTCGACCGATCCCCGGCGGATCGGCCCGCCATTGCCGGTGGGGATTTCAATGCGACCTTCGACCACGCGCAGTTCCGCCGGATGCTCTCCGGACGGTTCGGCGACGCCGCCGAGCAGGCGGGGGCGGGACATCTGGTGACCTATCCGACGGACAAGACGTTCCCGCCCCTGGTCGGCATCGATCACATCCTGGTGGCCGATGGGCATGCGACCGCGGTGGAAACGATCGCCGTGCCCGGCGCCGACCACCGCGCACTGATCGCCGAAATCCAGCTGCGCCCACCGACCGTCCGCTGACGGTCGATGGGCGCTTCGGTGCGATCAGGCCGGAACCGCCACGGCGCAGCGCCGCCGCTCGGCGAGAACCGCGGCGCGACGGCGGGGTTCGAGGGCCGCGGCGAGCAGGTAGGCGCCGCCGCCCGCCAGGGCGAGCAGCCAGTACGCGGAGACGCCGCCGAGAAACAGCGCGGCCGCGGAGATCAGGGCGAGCCGGGAGCCGAGGGCGTACTGCTGCACATCGCGGTAGGCGGATCCGCCTGCGAGATAGAGCAATCCGACGACCAGGCCGGATCCCGCGGGCCACAGCAGCGATTCCACGGCCGGATTGTTCAAGGCCGAGGACAGCGCGGTGATCACGATGAACAGCGCCCCGAAGCCGACCGCCCAGGAGGCGGCGAGCAGATTGCCGACGACGGCATCGGATCCGGTGGCCCCGCGCTGGGCCCGGGCGCTCACCACGCCGGTGACGATCATGGCCACCAGCATCCCGCCGACGAGCAGTGCCGACGGTAGCGCGGAAGGCATTGCGACCAGCGGATTTTCGCCGTTGGCGAGGGCGGTCGCCCCGTGGCCGACCAACCAGGCCGCGCCGAAGCCTAGGTAGGACAGGCGATTGTCGAGGACGATGCGAGAGGTGGACGGTTGGGACATGACGGTTCTCCTGTAGCCGGGGTGAGTGACTGAGCAATCACTCTTGCGATGTGAGTGACTGTACACTCACTCCACGATGGCTGTAAAGAGTTCGATTGCCCGACAAGGCAATCGCCTACCGGGACACCGTCAGAGGTTGAAGCCGCCGCCGCAGATCAGGGTCTGCCCGCTGATGTAGTCCGACTCCGGAATGCAGAACAGGTAGACGGCACCGGCCGCATCGGCGGGCGTGCCCGCGCGGCCCAGCGGGATCATCTGCTCCATGGCGGCCAGCAGATTCGGATTGACCCCGACCTTGATCTCCTTGCCCTGCACGTCGATGGTGCTGCCACCGGCCGGGGCCTCGGTCAGCCGAGTCCGGATCATGCCGTAGGCCACGGCATTCACCGTCACGTTGTAGCGGCCCCACTCCTTGGTCATGGCCAGGGTCAGCCCGAGGATGCCCGCCTTGGCCGCGGAGTAGTTCGCCTGTCCCGCATTGCCGCCCGTGCCCGCCAGCGAGGAGATATTGACGACCTTGCGGCACGGCACCGGCTCGCCCGCCTCCTTGGCCCGCTTCACCGCCGCGGAGATGACCGGCTGGGCGGCGCGCAGAATCCGGAACGGGGCCTTGAGATGCACGTCGAGAATGGCGTCCCACTGGTCGTCGGTCATCTTCTGGATGACCGAATCCCAGGTGTAGCCCGCATTGTTGACAATGATGTCGAGCCCGCCGAACTCGTCCACGGCCGTCTGCACGAAGCGCTCGGCGAAGCCCTCCTCGGTGACGCTGCCGATGCACGGCACCGCGCGCCCGCCCGCGGCCTCGATGGCGGCGAGGGTTTCCTTGGCCGGATCGGCGTCCATATCGTTGACCACGACCAGCGCGCCTTCGGAGGCGAGTTTCAGCGCGATCTCCCGGCCGATGCCGCGACCGGACCCGGAGACAATGGCGACCTTGCCATCGAGAGTTCCCATGGGAGAGTTCCTTTCAGAGGAAGTACGTTTCCAGTGAACTACACCGATTCGAGGAGAGAGCTCTCATGGCCCGTATCGCCGTCGTCACCGGCGCATCGTCCGGTATCGGAAAGGCCACCGCCGCGGAGCTGGCGAGCCACGGATACCAGGTGATCGGAACCAGCCGCAAACCCGAGACCATCGCGGAGGCCGATCGCGTTCCGGGCGTCGAATACCGCGCGCTCGACCTGACCGACGCCGCCTCGATCGATGCCTTCGCCGCCGGGTTGGGGGCCGTCGACGTGCTGGTCAACAATGCCGGGGAGAGCCAGGCCGGACCGCTGGCGGAACTGCCCGCCGAGGCCGTCGAACGGCTGTTCCAGCTCAATGTGCTCGGCCCGGTCGCGCTCACCGCGGCCGTGCTGCCTGGTATGCGCGAGCGCGGCTACGGGCGCGTGGTCATGGTCGGGTCCATGCTGGGCAGCTTCCCCATGCCCTACCGCTCGTCGTATGTGGCCACCAAGGCCGCGCTGCGCGCCTTCGCGACGGCGGCGCGTTTCGAGGAGTCCCCGTTCGGCGTGTGGATCACCACGGTGGAACCCGGCCAGGTCGATTCCGGCCTGCGTGAGCGTCGCACTAAATACGTGCACGAGCAGTCCCCGCACCTCGGCGAGTTCACGCGCTTCATGGCCAAACTCGACGAGCAGCAGGCCAAGGGCATCACCCCGGCGAAGGTGGGTGTCACCATCCGCAAGGCCGTCGAGGCGCAGCGCCCGCAGCCGCTCTACGCGGTGGGCAGCAATGCGCCGGTGCTGTTCGCGGTGCGCCGGTTGCTGCCGCGTGCGGTCATGGAACGCATCATCGCGGCATCGATGGGTCTGCGCCGCTGACAACGGCGCCGCGCATGGGGCAGGATCGAGACAGCGGCACGGCGTTGGGAGATCGACGATGAGACCCGAACTCGCGGACTGGCTGGCGCACGGCGACCATTTCGAGCACGGCGGTCATTGCATCTTCTATCGCCGCGCGGGCAGCGGGCCGGTCCTGCTGCTGGTGCACGGCTATCCGTTCAACTCCTATGACTGGCATCGCATCTGGGACGATCTCACCGCGCACTACGACGTGATCGCCCCGGACATGCTCGGAATGGGCTTCTCCGACAAGCCCGTCCGGCATGACTACAGCGTGTTCGAGCACGCCGATATGCACGAGGCCCTGCTCCGGCGACTGGGTGTGGACCGCACCCTGCTGCTCGCCCACGACCTCGGCCTGACCGTGGCCCAGGAAATGCTGGCCCGCCGCCTCGCGGAGCCCGCGGGCAAGCCCGCCGTCGACGCGGTCGTATTCCTCAATGGCGGTCTGTTCTACGAGGTCTACCGGCCGCGGCCGGTGCAGCGACTGCTGCAATCGCCGCTGGGTGACGTACTGGGCCCGCTCACGCCGCCCGCGGTCGCGGCGGCCGCGGTGCGGGAGATGTTCGGCCCGGACACCAAACCCACCGGCGACGAGATGGGCGCGCTGCTCGAGGTGCTGTTCCACGGCAACGGCCGATTCGTCAATCACCGGGTGAGCCGATTCAATGTGGAGCGCAAGGCCTTCCGTGATCGCTGGGTCGAACCACTGGTCCGCGGGGCCGTCCCCATGCGTTTGATCAATGGCCCGGTCGATCCCAATTCCGGTGCGCATATGGCCGCGCGCTACCGCGAACTCGTCCCCGAACCGGACATCGTCAGCCTGGACAATATCGGCCACTGGCCGCAACTCGAAGCGCCGCGGTCGGTATTCGCCGCGGCGCATGCCTTCCTGCGGCAACACGTCCCGTGAATTCCGTATGGACGGCATGCATTCGGACGGCACGAAAGGCGGGCGCATGGAATACTTCGGCGATATGCACGACAACCCGGAGGATCCGGAGTTAGCGCAGGCCAGGATCTTTCTGGGTGAGCTGGAAAGACACATTGCGACGCTGACGCGGCGAATGCAGACGGCGCCCACCGTGGATGCGCGGCGCGCACTCAATGCCGAACTGTCGGCGGTGCGCCGATATGTCGAGCGGCTGCACCGCTGTTTTCCCGGAATTACACCGGCCCGGCCGCCGTCCTGATCTGGCGACCGGGCGCATATCAATTGATGAAGCGGAAGCAGGCCCGCTGACCGCGATCGCCCACGGTCGCCGAGGACATGCAGACACGGCTGTACTCCTTGGCGGGCAAATCGGTCAGCACACCGAAGATGTATCCATTCGAACACTGTGTGGCCAGCGGATGCACCTCCTGCGCACCGGTTTTCGTCTCGAACACCAGCGCGCCCTCGGCACAGTTGGCGTCGATGAACGGCGCCATATCCGCCAGCCAGCCGATGGTCAGCACCCGCCATTCCGGATGCAGCGACCACACCGCGCCGTCGAAGGTGACTCCGGCCGGGAATTGGTTGGTGTGCTTGAAGTCGAAACCGAGGATATTGACAGTGAAGTTGAACGGCGGCAGCAGCGACGGCGCATCGGTCTTCGCCACGGTGGCGTCACCGGTGTCATTGGGTAAGCGGAAGCAGGTTTCGGTGCGCTGCTCGGCGACGGTCACGACACCACACATTTCCGCGTACTCCCCCGCGGGATTCGCGGCGGTCACCAGATAGGTCATGGGGGTACCGCACGATGTCCCCACCGGAACGGTCTCCGGCGCGCCCGATTTCGGATAGAATACGAAATTCGCTACCGCGCAGGTGTTGTCGAAGGGCCTCGCATCCGCGAGCACGCCGAGGATTGCCGGTCGCACCCCGGGAATCAGCGTCACCACATCGCCGTCGAACAATGCGCCATCGGGTGCGGTGGTGAAATGGTTGAGGCTGGTGCCGCCCACGCTCGTGCCCCAGGACAGCGTCGGCTCAACCGCATCGGCCGGTGCGCTCCGCACCATCGCGAGCGCGAGCGCTCCGGCGGCGAACAGCGCTGCCGCACAGTATTTCCGCATGATTCAGCCCCGCTCCCCGCTCCGGTTCAGCAGTACCGCGACATCCTCGGACAGGCTGCTCATGGTGATCAGATCCGGATATCCGTCGGCATTCAGGTCCACCGTGGCGGCGGCCTGCGGCCCGAGCCCGATGGTGTGCTGTTCGACGTAGGCGAAGCCCCGGCGGCCGTCACCTTTGAAGATCACCGCCGTGGACGGCAGGTACTGCATGGCGGCCAGATCGTTGCTGCCGTCACCGTCGAAATCGCCGATGGCCACCGCGCAGGGCGCCAGGGCCGGGCCGACCAGGTTGGGCGGCCCGAAATTGCCGCGCCCGTCGCCGTAGTGGACGCTCGCGCTGAACGCGCCGATATTCGCGGTGACCAGGTCCTGGTTGCCGTCGCCGTCCACATCGGCCAGTTTCAGGTCCTCGCTGGGCAGGGCCGCGAAATTCCACCGGGGCGCGAGGAATCCGCCGCGCCGGTCGTTCACCATCACCCATATCCCCGAGGTGCCGAGATCGTGGAAGGCCAGATCGGCCCACCCGTCGTTGTCGACATCGGCGGAGACCACGCTGCCCTTGCCCAGCCCGACCCCGTACCACTGCGGTGCGGCGAAATGGCCCCGACCGTCATTGCGCATGATGCCCGCCCCGCCGGGCACCGGGACCAGATTGTTGAATGCCAGATCGACCGCGCCGTCATGATCGAAATCGGCGAGCGCGACCCCGAAGACAATGCCGCCGGTGCGATAGGTGGTGTGCGGATTGAAGTCTCGCGAATAGGTGCGGTCCACCGTGAAATTGCCGTTGCCGTCATTGAACAGCACCGCGATGCTCAGGAAGTTCGACACCACGATGTCGAGGTTCCCGGTGCCGCGCAGATCGGCCACCGCGACGGCATTCGCGCCGACCTCGGTGTGCACGAACTGATTTCGCCGCAAGGCGCCGGTTCCGTCGCCGAACATGACGGCCACGCCGTCGATCACGCCGGTGGCGGCCACATCCATGTGCCCGTCGTTATCGAAGTCACCGGTCGCCATGGTCTGCGAGCCGACGGCCGGGCCGAGACCGCCCGCGTTGTACTGCACCGATTCCCGGAAGAGGGGATTCGGCGCCGAGGATCCGGAAACCTCCTCGGCGGCAATGGATTCGCCCGGATCCGCCAGTGTGCCCGCCGATCCACCCAGGATCAGCACCGCCGCCGAGCCGGTCGCGCACAGCAGCCGTACCCGGCGCACGGTCGTGAGAAGTCGCATGCCCATCGCTTTCAGCTCTTCCGGACGCAGTCGTATTTGCCCGGCCCGGTGAGGTTCTGGATGAACACCTCCGGCCGGATGATCTGCCCGAGGGTGGCTCGATCCGGAATCGTCAAGCAGTAGCTCGGACCGGCCGAACCATCCGGCGCGTACTCTGTGGCGACCGCGCGCGACAAGCCCGGCTGCGCTTCCAGTAGTGCGCCGCACGCCGCCTCGGTATCACCGGTTCCCTTGCCGTAGCAGTCGAACCAGTTGAGGAAGTAGTGCACCGACAGCTTCGGCGAGCGCAGATTACGTGGTACGCCCACCCAGTTGATCGAATCACCGTGGCTGCCCGCCTCGTAGACGATGAGCTGCACCGGCTGGCTGCGCCCGCTGCGCAGCAGATTGTCGTAACGGTCCTTGGTGCCAAACGGGCCGTCGGTCGGATTGAAGAAGGGCTGATAGAAGTTGGTGAAATTGCCGGAGGGAACTGGGATGTCGAGATCGGCGGTCTGCATCTGCAGCGGCGCGGAGGCCGGGCGGATACCGGCGAACCCGGACATGCCGACCACCGAGCTAACCCGCAGCAGCGGTCGGCCGTCGATGCCGTGCCCCTTGTCCTGCCAGTTCAGGTAGTTGGTGACCCCGATCGAGCCGACCGACTGGCCCCAGAGGTTCACATGCTCGAGATCGAGCATGCCGAGCCACGGATTGCGCGTATTGTGGCCGACCGGTTCGTAATAGGGATTGCTGCGCACCAGGCGCGGCACCTGTCCGGTGAGCAGATTGCCGAGCTCATTGCCCAGATCGACGACCGGCGTGATGTCCTCGCCGAAGACCCACCGCGTGACGTCCTGCGCATCGCGGCAGGAACCGGGCGCGAAGCAGTCCTCCACGGTGAGCAGCGGCAGCACCAGGTCCAGCGCATTGCCCTCGCTGCCGGGCTGTCCGGCCTGGGAGAAGGTGAAGGACATATAGCCCGCGCGCGCCGCGGACTGGGCGTACATGCCGATATCGGTCTGGGATTCGGCCGCACCGGGCAGGCCGATGGCCACCGGATACCGCTGATCGGATTCCTCGGCGCCATGGGGCATCCACACCTTGCCCGCCAGCGGGATGCCGCGCGAGTTCACGACCTTGAATTTCCGGACCGTGCCGAGTTTGAACTCGGAACCGGAATCGGCTGCCGCACAACCGCCTTCGAGGGTCTCGTAGAAGACACTGCCGTCGCTGTTGAGACACGGGTACCGGAAGTTCGCATCCTGGAAGGCCGCATCGCTGTAGTTGTCGTCGACCATGGCATCGGAATCGCCCGCGATGAGCACCTGCCCGGCGGTGTCCTCGATGCCGAACTTGCCATTGCGATTCCAGTCCGGCAGATAGTCCGGATGCGGCGGGAAGCCGAGACTGAACGGCGGCGTGTGGGTCAGCGCGTCCCAGATCCTCTGCGCACCGACGAGCGCCTGCGTCTGGCCCTCGGTGGTCCCGTAGATATCCGGCTTGGTGAACTCCAGGAAGGGCTGGGCGATCTGGCCCGCGCTGGTCATGATCCCGGCCTTGACGAAGTAGTCGAGCATGCCGGGCGCGGTGGCGTCCCGGACTGTGCCCTCCAGCAGGGTCAGGACCTGAGCGAAGGGATAGGTGGGATCCGGCGGCTGCGGATCCGGATACGGATCGGCCGAGGCGGGCGTCGCCCCCGGTCCCGCCAGCGCGAACAGGACGGCGGCGGCCGTGGTCGACAGGATTCTGACAATGCGGCGCGGTCGTGGCACCAGACACCCTCCTCGGGAGAGACCTACCTCCCGACCGTAAGACGGAGTGCCGCAACCGATTGCGACATGGTTCGCCAGAGCATTGACATCAGCGGACATGCCTGCGACCCGGCCCGGGCAGACTCCCCGGCCCGCAATGAACCACTCCGCGCCCGATTTGCTGCAAACTGACAGCAAATCAACCTGCGCCATCGGAGGAGTTGCTTTCGTGGGCGATGACACCCGCAGCAGACGGGACATACTGCGCATGGCCGCCATCGGCACGGTGGGTGTGGCGCTGGGCGCGGCGGGCGGCGCCTTCGTCACCGATCGGCAGCACGAGGTGCGCACGACGGCGGCCGAGGTGCCCGTCTACAAGCGGGAGCGCGCGCGACTGGTGGCCCAGGACATCGTCGGCGTGGACGACGACGGCCGCAATCTGCGGGCGCGGTATCAGAAACTGCTGACCGGGCCGGGCCCGCGGCATCAGCCGAACGCAGGCGAGGTCGTCATCGTGGGCGCGGGCGTCTCCGGACTGGCCGCCGCCTGGATCATGGCGCGCGCCGGGCATCGGGTGCGGGTGCTGGAGGGTTCGGACCGGGTGGGCGGGCGCATTCGCACCCTGCGCGAACCCTTCGGCCGCACCGGCGGGCACGGGGAGGCCGGGGCCATGCGCATTCCCGCCTCGCACACCCTGGTGACCGGCGTGCTGACCAAGCTGGGCGTCGCCACCCGGCCGTTCCTCATGACCAATCCGGAGCGGCGGATCACCGTCGGGCACGTGTCGGTGACGCGATCCGAATACGAGAAGGATCCCCAGCCCATTACCGATCTGTTCGGCATCGAGCCACAGCGCGGGCGGGCCATTCTGGACGACGCGCTGACCGAGGCCGGTGTCGGCCCCGGCGCCGGGGTGGACGAATGGGCGGATTACCTGGCCCGTCACGACGAGATGTCGCTGCGGGAATGGCTGCTCGGACAGGGACATTCGGAGGCGCACATCGACTATGTGGGCTCCACCGAGGGGCTCACCGCCCGCATGGGGCTGAGCATGACGCACAACCTGATGACCGCGCACAATCTCGCGCCGAATACCGAACTGCTCGAAATCGTCGGCGGCACCGAGGGTTTGACCATGGCGCTGGCGGAAGCGGCCCGGTCGGCGGGCGCGTAGATCAGCACCGGCGCGGAGGTGACCGCCGTCGACGGCCGCGGCCACCGGATGCGCGTCACCTACGGACCGCAGGACGACACCGTCGAGGCCGATCGGGTGCTGGTGACCGCGCCGTTCACCCTGCTGCGGCACGTATCGTTCGAACCCGCACTGCCCTACGGCAAGCAGCGCGCCATCGCCGAACTGCACTACGACGCCGCGACCAAGACCTTCCTGGAATTCGGCGCGCGCTGGTGGCCCGGCAACGGCGGCACCGATGTCACCGACGCGCCGACCCGGCTGACCGTCTACCCCTCCCATCCCGACGGGGAGGGCGGCGTGCTCATCGCCTCCTACACCTGGGCCGACGATGCCCGCGCCTGGGATGCGCTCAGCCCCGCCGAACGCGCCGCCGAATGCCTCGACCATCTCGGCGAGGTGCACGGCCCGCGGGTCCGGGAGACCTGGACCGGCGGATTCGCCTCGCACTCCTGGGCTTCGGACCGCTGGGCCGACGGCGAGGCCGCGGTCTATATGCCCGGCCAGGCCGTCGAGATCGGACCCGATACCCGGACCACCGAAATGGACGGCCGCCTCGCCTTCGCCGGAGACGGCACCTCCACCCGGGGCCGCGCCTGGATCGAAGGCGCGCTGGAGAGCGCCGCCCGCGCCTGCCGTGATCTGGGGGTGCGCGCACAGTGACGGTCCGGCGCGGCGCGCCCGGCCGACGGAACCGCTACCTGCGGCGATCAGCTGTCTAGAGTCGAGGCGTGGCCATCGAATTCCAGTGGACGTACGGTGCGGACGCGGCGGACTGCTACGCCGAGGAGCTGATGCCCGGCCATACGGCGGCCGACGGCATCGACGATCCGGACCTGGACATGCTGGGCGCGGTCTGCGCGCGGCGCGCGGGCGAACTGCTCGGCTTCGCCGAACTCCACGCCAGCTCCCCGACGGCCGCCTGGGTGCAGGCCGCGTACGCCCCGCGGATCATCCGCGCCATGGTGGCGGGCTACTACGATATGGCGCCCGCCACCGCCGAGGAGACCGACATCATCGGCGGGCTCATCCGGCAGTGCGCCGATCACGCCCGCTCCGAGGGCTATACGGTGCTGCGCTGGGAAGGCCAGAACACCGGTCCCGAAGGGCGGGCCGCCATCGCGCTCGACGCCCGGACCACCGCCGAGTACGCGCGCACCTGGACCGCCGCCCCCACCGATTGGCAAGCCCCGCAGAGCCTTCCGCCCCTGGAACCGGTGAGCACCCTGGCCGATACCGGTGACGGGCCGGAGGACACGCCCCTGGAGCTGACCGTCGACACCGCCGCGGCCAGTGTCCGCGCCGCCATCATGGACACCGACGCCTACGTCAATATCGGCGAATCCCTGTCCCACCCCGCCGATATGGACCCGGCCACCCTGGCCGCCCTGTTCGGCGCCCTCGTCGTCGAACTCCGCCGCCAGGCCCCCCACGTCGAACTGCTGACCGTCATCGAGTTCGAGGATGAAACCGCCCGCACCGCACTGGAACTCAGCGGCCTCACCCTCGCGGGCCGTTTCGAGAACTACGAGCTCCCACTCACCGCCTGAGCGCTCTACTTGGCGGGCGCGGCGGGCATCGGCGCAGTGATGGTCGTGAAGTACTGTGCGGCCGCGGCAATCGCGACCGGCGCGGTCACCAGCACCTGCCCGGCCACGGCGCCCAGTGCGCCGATGGCGGCGATCCCGCCCAGGCATCCGACGGCCGCGGCCGGGAGGAACGGCCCGAACATGCCCATAATGGTCGCGGCGGCCACGGTCGCTCCGGCAATACCGCCGAGCACGCATCCCACGGCCGCCCCGCCGATTCCGCCGACCAGGGTGCCGACACTCACGCCCAGCCCGATGGTGCCGACCATCCGCGACCAGGCGGCCTGCTCACGCTCGTAGGGCGTCCGCCACCCGGCCTCGTTCTCGAAAGGCAGTGCGACGGGCTGGTACACGGCCTTGGCCGGATCGAGCTGCGGGGTGAGGGTGGCCGACGTGCCCGAGATCTCCGCGGCGATCGGGAAGACGTATTCGTCTACGCGGAAGGTCAATTCGGTTCCGGCGACCACGCTGCCGTCGGCCGCCTTGACCTCGAGCACACCGTCCTCGACGGCGAGCGAGCCGGAGTCGGCGGTAATGGTGGTGGCCTTGGCGTCGGCGGTGGGAGCGTAGGAGATCCGGGCGGTGGGATCGGCGGCCTGGGCGGCCTGGGCGGTGCCCGCCGCAAGGCCGACGGCGGTGGCGAGGACGGCGGCGGCAAGGGTGGTGGACGAGGTGAATGCGCGGAGCGACATGGCAATTCGAGGCTTTCTCTGCGGGCCCGGGGGATTCCGGTGTCGATCGCACTGTGCCGAGGAGCGCTGACAGCGGGCTGACAGCACCCTGACGCGATTGCCAGTGGCAGATCGGAATCCGATCAGGCGCGCACGATGCCCGCGAGGAGGAGCAGCAGGGATCGCTGGGCTTGGTCCTTGGCGGCGGCGGGGTCCGCGGCGTGGGCGACGATCAGGGCGGCTTCGCTGATCGCGCTGAGCAGGAGTTGGGCCAGCATGGGGATGGGGGCCTCGTTGATGAGACCAGCATCGCGGGCACGCTCAAGTTGGGCGGTGATGAGGCCCAAGCCGTGGCGGAGTTCGAATTCGCGCCAGGCTTCCCAGCCCAGCACGGAGACGGCGTCGGCCAGGACGATGCGCAGCATGTCGGGGCGGGTGCAGATCTCCATGAAGAGGGCGATACCGGCGGCCATGCCGCCGAGTACGTCGTCGGGATCGACCGCGGCGATGGCCTTGTCGATCTCGGCGGTGGATTCGAGTTCGATCTCCTCCAGGACCGCCAGGAACAGGCCGCGCTTGTCGCCGTAGTGGTGGTGCAGCGCGCCGCGGGTGACCCCGGCCGCGGCCACCAGGTCCTGTGCCGAGGTGCTCGCGAAGCCGCGCTCGGTGAACAGCCGCCGTCCGGCTGCCTCGAGCGCGGCCCGGGTGGTGCGCGAGCGATCCTCTTGGCTACGACGTGGCATGCATGCGAGTGAACTCCAGGATCGCGCTGGTGAGCAACTCGGGTTGGTCTTCGGGAAGGAAGGTGTACGAATCGTCGATGAGGGTCAGGGTGGCGTTCGGGAAATCCTTCGCGAGGCGCTCGGCGAAGGAGACCGGGAAGACCCTGTCCGCACGCGCCCACGCCAGCAGTACCGGGATATCGATGTCGGGGAAGTGCCGCGCGGCCTCGAGGGTGTAGCGGCGGTGCAGGGTTTTCAGCACCCGCCGCAGGTCCTTGCGGATGGCGCCGGAATTGCGGCTGGGCAGCAGATAGGAGTCGATGATCTCGCGCGGCGGATTGCGTTTGACGATCCAGCCGAAGGCCACGGGCAGCCGGTGCAGGGCGCGCAGGCGCAGCGCCTCGGTCAGCGGGCGGATGGAACCCGGAATGCGGGCCAGCAGCGGCAGCGCCGTGAAAGGCTGCGGCAGGAAGCCCTCGTAGCTGTCCACCGAAGCCAGCACGACCCGGCCGATGCGGGATCGGTCGCGGGTCAGCAACACCTGGGTGATCGCGCCGCCGGTGTCGTTGGCGATGAGCGTGACATCGCGCAGATCCAAGCGCTCCAGGAAGGCGGCGATCAGGTCGGCCAGGCCCGTGGGCATGAGATCGGCGGTGGGGACCGGGATTTCGTGCGATCCGAGCGGCCAGTCCGGGGTGAGGCAGCGGTGGCCCGCCGCCGCGATGCCCGGTACGACCTTGCGCCACAGATCGGCGTTGACGAGGAGGCCGTGCACGAAGACGACGGGCGCGCCCTCCCCGGTGTCGTGGTACCTGATGCGGCCGCCCGGAAGATCGACTTCGTGGACGCGGCCGAGTGCAGTGCTTGTTGCCATGACTTGCTCCAATGCCGGAGGTACCCCGACACTGTTACATACATACCGTATGTATGTAAATTGTCACCCGCCGAGTTGTTCCCGCCAGCGCTCCGCCGACCGGATCATGTCCAGCCCGACCTTCTCCAGGTACTCGCCCATCCCGAGCAGCCGGGTACCCGCGGGCGTGCCCGGGCCGAGCGAGGCGGCGCCCTCCCGGGCCTTGGCGGCGAGCAGTTCATTGGCCTTGGCGCCAGCGAGAGTTGCTCGGTACCAAGCGAATTCGTCGATGAAATAGCGATCCCGGCGGGTCCCGGCATCGCGCTCGCGGTGGATCAGCTCCTGACTCTCCAGATAGCCGACGGCCGCCGACACCGTCGCGGGGCTGACCCGCAGGTATCCCACCAGCTCCGCGGCGGTGACGCTGCCGGAGTCGGCGGCGTAGATGCGCGCCAGCACCGCGGCCGCCATCTTGGGCATTCCGGTCTGCGCGAACAGTTCCCCGAACTGCGCGCCGAATTCGGCGATCACCTCCGGGCTGCGCCCGTACCGGTCGGCGTCGGCGAGCTTTTCGACCCGCTTGACCCGGGGCACCCGCCGCCGGGAACGGACCACGGTGGCCGCGTGCGCGAGATCCGCGCGATAGCGCCCCGGCCCGCCGTTGCGGCTCACCTCGCGGCTGATGGTGGAGGTGGGACGGCCCAACTGCCGGGCGATCTCCGCATATCCGAGTCCCTGCGACAAACCCGCGGCGATGAGCCGGCGGTCATCGGGCGAGAGTCTTCCACCCGGCATCTGGCACCCCTCCTTCATCTCGGTTTCGGCAGCAGTCCCCGGTTGCGCAACCGCTTCGTTTATTGCAACACAGCCCCAAACCGATTGCATTAGGATGCACAGTCATCGGCCGGATGCTTGACGAATCTTGTTGGCATTCAGCAGATTTTGAGTGCAATACGCCATTGTCGAAGCTGCGAACGCAACGTAGCGTTCGCCTTATATCGAACAGTATGCGATCTGGTAGAACGTCCGGAATCGTTCTCCGGGACCAGGTCCGGGCAGCGCTATAGTTCCCGGGTGACCAGCCCCGACGCCCGCGAACTCCTGCTCCTCGCGGGTGAACGCGCCATTGCCGAACACGGGCCCGACGTCGCCCTGCGCGATATCGCCGTCGCCGCCGGACAACGCAACAATTCCGCGGTGCACTACCACTTCGGCAATCGGGACGGGCTCATCGCCGCCATAATCGAGCGCCATCAACCCGCGCTGGAGAGCCGCCGCACCGCCCTGCTCGCCGAGCACGAGATGTCCGGAAAACCGGATTCCGTAGGCATTCTCGTCGGCATCCTGATCCGCCCGCTCTTCGATATTCCGTATGCCGCGGGCTCCACCCATTACGCCCGCTTCCTCGAACAGGCCCGCACCCATCCGGCCGTCGGCGTCCGCAATCTGCACGACAAGACGTTCTGGCCCGCGACCCGCATTCTCATCGACCGGATCTACCGCGCCATGCCGCAACTGTCCCCCGCGCTGCGCCGCTACCGGCTCACGGCCATGAGCACGGCCATGTTCGCACTGCTCGCCGACTACGAGCGCCAGCCGTTCGGCACCGCTGCCGAGCGAATCGAGTTGCAGGACAACATCATTGCCATGATCGTCGGCATGCTCACCCAGCCCGCCCCGGCGGAACAGGACAGGTTCGATCTGTGGTGACGCGATTCGTCAGGGCGTCGCGGTGCGCGCGTCCGGATCGAATCCGCCCGGAATCTCGTAGACGACACCGGTGAACGTGGCCCCGAACAACCGACCCGCCGCGAAGCCCCGATCGCCGCGACCGTAGCCGACCACGCTGGTCAGCTGATTGCCGAAACCGAGCACGCAGTACTGCTGCGGTGCGTCGATGCGCACCACCTGTCCCGAGGGATTGAGCGGCACCACCGGCCGATCCAGCGAATCCAGCGTCAGCCCGTCCGGAGCGGCGAGCACATCACCGCCGCCGAGATCCAGCAGCGACTGCGGGGCCCACGGGGCGAACGTCGGAATCCGGCTCACGCCCGGATTCACGAACGACCGTGACACATACAGGAATTGGTCGTCGCCACTCAGTACCGCGCCGTTCGCGCTGGGCAGGCTCGCCCAGTCCGCCTGCACCACGCCGTCCGGATACACCCGGCCGATGAGATTGCCGAAATCATTGGTGGCGTAGACGATTCCGTTCCCGACCACATCCATGCCGTTCGCCGCGCTCAACCCGGCCGTATAGGGCGCCATGGCCCCGGTATCCGGATCGACCGTCACAATTCCCGCGTGCCGGATGGCATCGCCGAGCAGCACTCGCGCATCCGCGCCATAGCCGACCAGCAGCTTCCCGTCCGGAGTCCAGGTCGGCGCACCGCCGCCGCCACTGGGCACCGTGGCGATGGGCACCGCCGGCGCACCCGGCGCATCGATCCGGAAGACCCGGCCGCTGATCAGATCGGTGGTGAAGGCTCGCCCGTTCGCATCGACCGTCAGCCCCTCCAGGGCGCCGCCCACAGTCGCGACCGTGACGGTCGGCTGCCCTGCTCCCGGACAGATGGGCGCGGCCTGTGCGGGCGCGGCCCCGGCCACCGACACCGCGGCGAAGGTGAACGCCGCGAGCACTGCCGCAACTGTTGTCCTCGTGCTCATACCGCACCTTAGAACCTCCGCGCTCCGGACACCGGCATGTTCTCGATCGGAGAGACCCTCACGCCGGATCCGTAGGTGGAGGCGTGAATGACCTGACCGTCGCCGACATAGAGCGCGGAGTGGCCGCCGCCGTAGAAGGAGACCAGATCGCCCGGCTGCAATTCGTCCATCGAGACGGGGGTTCCCGCATTCAGCTGCGAATAGGAAGTGCGCGGCAGATCCACACCGGCCTGCGCGTAGGACCACTGTACGAAGCCCGAGCAGTCGAAGGCGTCCGGTCCCGACCCGCCGGAGCTGTAGCCCGCGCCGAGTTTGGAGTAGGCCGCCTCGACCGCACGCTCACCGGTGGTCTTCGGCGCGGCCGGAGCCGGTGCCGGAGTAATGGTGGCGGCATCGGTCACGCCCGGAATTCCGGCCAGCGGGGGCAGGCTGTTCGGGACGGAGAAGACGCCGAGACCGTCGACGGTCACCGAACGGAATTCCGGAGCCGCGGGCGCGGAGGGAGTGGCCGGTGTCGAATCGGTCCGGGGCGCGGGCATCGATTCGGGATTCGCCGCGACGGGAATCGTTCCGGGCGCGGTCTCGAAAGGCGCGGTCTCGAAATCCGCTGTCGCGCTCGGCATGATCTCCGGAGCAATGGCCGGAGCGGTTTCGTCGATCGAAACCATGTGCGGCACCTCGACATTACCGATACCCGGAATCGTCACGGGACGGAATTCGATTCCCTCGGGCATTTCGAATTGCCCGATACCCGGGATGGTCACCGGCCTGGCCTCGGCTTCACCCGCGGTGAACATCAGCGCCGCACCGACGGCCGCTGTGCCGAGCAAGCCTGTCACCAGGCCCTTCCAGCTCAGTCGCGGAAGAAAACGAACCGACTGTCTGTCCCCGATGCTTTCCATGATGCGGTCCTCCGATTCAGCGTGAAGCTCTTCGGTTTCCGTCCATCAATCACGAACATCTCGGCACTCCCAGCAGATCCACGTTGCATGGAACGCCCGTTTTGCATGGGCTGCAACGAATGACACACATGTTATTCATAACGGAATCGTAAACATTTACGGCTGTGTCCAATTGGACACAGCCCGATTTCGGAGAAATGCGCGCGAAACAGCGGAGCAATCCGGGCCCCGCGGAGCGCTCCGTGTGAGACTGATCGCGTTCAAGTGCCCTCCTCATCATCCGGAGGATCAATGACGAATTCCGTTGCACTGCCCGAACTCCCCGAGCCCCTCGTGGTCACGCTCGGCAATCTCAAAGGCGGCGTCGGTAAAACGACTTCGGCCTTCTTCCTGGCCTCGTATTTCGCCACCGCCCATCAGCAGCGGGTGCTGGTCATCGATGCCGACCCGCTCAGTCAGACCGGCTACTCCTGGTACCGGCGGCTGCAGAAGGCCGATATCGCGGTTCCGTTCGAGCTCATCGCCTTTCCGTCCCGGCACGTCAACGACTGCATCACCGACAATGCCGGGAAATACGACGTCATCATCGTCGACGTCGGCGGTGAATCCGCCGACATCTTCAAGGCCGCCGTCCCGCAGAGCGATGAACTCGTGCTGGTGACCAGCGTGAGCCCGTCCGAGGTCAAGCGCGTGCCCAGTACCTACCGGGCCGCCGAGGAGGCCGCCGCGGAGAGCGACCGGGCCATTCGCGTGCGCGTGCTCATGACCAAGGTGCCGGTCACCATGAAGAACGGCGTCAATGTCTCCACCGAATACCGTTCGCAGCGCGGCAATCTCGAAGACGCCGGGTACGACGTGTTCGAGTCCTATGTCAGCGCCTGGAAGTGGTACCGGGAGGCCGCCGACGGCGAGGTCGGCGACGGGGCCGAGAATCCCCTCGAGGATCTGGGCGAATACCGCCAGGTCGGCGACGAGCTCATCCAGCCGTACCTGGATGCCGCACTGGCCGAGCGGGTTCCGGTGGAGGTGCCCGCCTGATGCCGCCGCAGCGACGCAAGAGTTCCATCGGCGGCGGCACCGCCGCGCCCGGGCGCAATCCGCTCGCCGACGAGGCCTAGCACACTCCCCCGGTCTCACCGCTGCGGGATGCCGAATGGCGACCGGGCGCGACGCCCGCCGCCGAATCCGCGAACGAACCGCCGCCGCCCGCACCGGCGCTCGCGGTCGTGGCAGCCCCGCCCGCCGATCCGCCGAGCGCGCTGACCATGCCGCTGCCCGCGCCCGGCGACGGTCCGCTCAGCACCGGGGAACTCGAACAGCTCGATGTCTGCGAAGCCTCCATCGACGCCCTGCAGGTCGCGTTCTGGACCGCCGGGCGGGCGCTGCAGATCGTGCGCGACGGCCGCCTCTACCGGGCCGACCACGCCAGCTTCGACGACTATGTGGAGAAGCGCTGGGATATGCAGCGGTCCTACGCGCACAAGCTGATCCGGGCCTGGCCGCTGGCGGCCCGGCTGCATCCGCTGGCCCCGTCCATCAACGAGGGTCAGATCCGGGAACTGCTGCCGGTCGCGGCGGCCTACGGCGAGGACGCCGCGGTCACCGTCTACACCACCCTCGCCGCCGATGTGAAGGTGACGGCGGGCAAGCTCCGGGAGGCCGTGGCGCTGCTCCCGGACGACTACGACGAGGGCGATGTGGTGGACCGGCTGCGGTCCTGGTTGCGCGGCGATCTGCCCGAGGACAATTCCCGCGCCCCGGATCTGTTCAGCACCGTCGAATCGCGGCTCACCGCGCTCACTCAGAAGGTCGGGAAGGGTTCCACCGGCGATCCGGCGGCCGCCCGCGAATTCGCGGCCAAACTGCGGACCCTGGCCGAACTCATCGAGAAGCAGCTTCCCGTAACCACGCGGTAGCCCAGCGATTGCTACGGAAGGGTCCGGCCGTCGCCGGGCCCTTCCGTTGTCTCCCCGCCGTTCAACTGCCGTTCCGGATGCGGATTGCGATCCGGATCACTGGTTCCGCAATTCGTGATTGCGCGGACAAGCCCTTCCGGTAATAGCAATTAGCTATGCAAACTGATGCGCACAGCCGGCTCGTTCCCGACCCTTCCGAGAAAGCGAGCACCTCATGCGCATCCATCCTCTCGCAGTCGCCGCCACCGGAGTTCTCGGCCTGGCCGCCGCCGTCACGATCGGCGCGGGCGCGGCATCCGCGGTCACACCCGTCAGCACCGACAACGGCTTCGGTGTGATCCTGAATCCGGGCGAGACCGCTGCGGTCGCCAACAGCCCCATCCCGGGCGCCATCGACGGCCTGGTGCCGCCGACCGGGCACCGCGTGGAAATGGATCCGGAATCCCGGCTCGCGCTGCCCGACGGCAGCACCTACGCCAGCGATCAGCAGATCCTCGCCGAGGCCGCGGCGCACGGCGGCGAATCCACCATTCTCCTTCTCGATCCCGGCAATGCCGTCGATCCGGGCGCACAGGTCCTGATCGCGCAGCACTGGTAAGCAGCCACAGACGAAGAACGGGCGCCCGATCGGATCGGGCGCCCGTTCTTCGTGTCAGCGGCAGCTATTCGCCCACGGCGTGGCGTTCCCGGCCACCCGAGGCCCGATTGCGGGCCGCGCGCGCGGTGGCGGCGTCGAACAGCTCCAGGTGATCGAAGGACGGATCCTCGTCATCGGGTTCGACCAGGACCGCCCGGCGCAGCTGGGTTCGCGCGGACTCGCGATCGAAGCTCGGGAGCGCGGCGCGCCTGCTCCTCGTCCTCGGCCTGGCGCTTGCGGCGGCGGGACAGCCGCTCCACGCGGCGGCGGCGAATATCCTCCTCCAGCCGCACCTGGCGGCGCAGATAGGCCATGTAGGTGACCAGCACGACGCCGGAAAGGGCGCACAGCCACCACAATCCGGCCGACAGCGCGAAGCCCGCGGCGCCGAAGGCCAGGGTGCTCAGCACCAGGCCCAGCACGGCGCGCTGGCGGAAGGTGTAACGGGCCGCGCGGGCAATGGCATCGGCCTCCGGGTCGTAGCCGCCGCGACCGCGTCTGGTCGGCACGAAATCCGCGTCCTCGTCCTCGGATTCGTCGTCGAATCCGTCGCGGGCCGCCCGGTCGTCGGGTTCGTCGAGCTCGTCCGCCTCGGCATCCTCGGGATCGCGGTCGCGCAGCGCGGGCATGCGCGCCCGCGCGGGGGCCTCGGCGCGGCGGGGCGGAGCGGGCTCCGCGGGTTCGGCATCGGGGTCCCGGGCGGCGAGCTCCGGTTCCTCTGCTTCGGATTCTGCTGTCCCGGAGTCGAATTCGCGGTCTTCCGCATCGTCCTCGGGCTCGTCGGCCGCCGCTTCCGTTGGCTCCGCGGCGGCCTCTGCGCCGATCTCGGCCGCCGCCGTCGCGGAAGTGCCGCTCTCCGTATCGCGTTCGCGGGTGGTGTCGAAATCCTCGTCGTCCGATTCAGCCGTGCGGCTGTCGTCCGATCTGGTCATCCGATCCTCCGGATCATCGTGGTGATGCTTCCTGCGAACCGGCACGTAAGTCCGGGTCGGTGTCATGTCCGGTGGCCGGACCTTTTCTGGTGCGTCGCTTGGCATCCCCGCGATGCAACACCCTGGTGCTCAGGGCGGCCTCGGTGTGCTGGCGGATGCGCGGATGCCGGTCGGCCAGCATCGGGAACAACACGAAGACCCAGAGCACGACCAGTCCGATCCACAAGATCGAATTCGGCATCGTGCTCGCACCTCCGTCCCCGCCTGGCGTTTATCCCTTCGACGTGTGTTGTGGACACACCACCGACGTCCGTAGGGTAATTCGGTACCTCAGGAATAACCCGCAGGCGCGCCGTCAACACCTGCCACAGTAGTCACACTATTTACAGACCGGGCGGATCGGTTTTCTCAAGTGTCAGGACTGCGCGGCCCGGCCCGAGCGAATCAGCCTGTCCACCACGGTGCCGGACACCTCCTCCACCGTCATGGCCACCAGCAGATGATCCCGCCAGGCATTGTCCACATCCAGATAACGGCGCAGCAGACCCTCCTCCCGGAAACCCACATTACGCAGAACCGCCTGGCTGGCAAGGTTTTCCGGGCGCACCGTGGCCTCCACCCGATGCAGCCCCACCGCGCCGAAGCAGTGGTCCAGGCCCAGCGCCAGCGCCGCCGTCGCCACCCCTTGACCGCTCAGATCCTTGGCCACCCAGTAGCCGATCCACGCCGAACGCAGCGCGCCGCGCACGATATTGCCCACCGTGAGCTGCCCGCCGAAATTGCCGTCCACCTCGATCACCAGCGGAATCATCGCGCCCCGGCGGGCTTCCGCCTTCAGGCTCGACCACAGCGACGGCCAGTTCCCGGCGTGATTGCGCGCCTCCCAGGCCCCGCGGCCGGTCGGCTCCCACTGCTCCAGATACTCCCGATCACGGGTGCGGATCCGGCTCCACGCCGCCGCGTCCCGCAATCTGATGGGCCGCAAGGTGACCTGACCGGCGGCCACCCGCACCGGTCCCAGATGCGCGGGCCAGCCGGGATGCTGACCGGCCCGGAAGACGTTCATGTCCATGCCTATCCGCGCTGCGCGAGGAAGGCGACCCGCACCTCGTCACCGGTCCGTACCTCGGTGACATACGGATCGATTGAGCTGGGCGCGTAGGTAACCGCGGCGGCCCGGAATCGAGGCGATGGGCAGAATCGTGCGGGCCCGCACCACCCGGCGCATGGGATGGCGGCGGCCCAGCGCGATCCGGATGAGCGGACGCACCATCACCTCGAACACCACCAGCGCGCCAACCGGATTCGAGGGCAGCAGGAAGGTCGGCACCTCGTCGCGGCCCAGCAGGCCGAAACCCTGCACCGACCCCGGATGCATGGCCACCCGGGTGATCTCCAGCTCGCCCAGGCCCTCCAGGGCCTCGCGAATCTGCTCCGAGGCCCAGCCGCCGACCGCGCCCGCGATCACCACGACCTCGGAGCGAACCAGCTGCCCCTCCACCACATCTCGCAACCGCTTCGGATCACCGCTCACGATGCCGACCCGGTTCACATCCGCACCGGCGTCGCGCGCGGCGGCGGCCAGGGCGTAGGAGTTCACGTCGTAGACCTGACCCGGACCGGGCGTGCGGTCGATATCGACCAGTTCACCGCCGACCGACAGCACCGACAGCCGCGGACGCGGATGCACCAGCACCTTGTCCCGGCCCACCGCGGCCAGCAGGCCCACCTGCGCCGGGCCGATAATGGTGCCCGCGCGCACGGCCAGATCGCCCGGCTGCACATCGTCGCCGATGCGGCGCACGTAATCGCCCGAGCGTACCGGCTCGTACACCTTGACCCGGGCCCGGCCGCCATCGGTGAAGTCCAGCGGCAGTACGGCATCCGCGAGGGTGGGCAGCGGCGCACCGGTGTCCACCCGGACGGTCTGCCGGGGCTGCAGGCGAATCGGCTGCCGGGAACCCGCCGCCACCTCACCCACCACCGGCAGCGTCAGATCCACCGCATTGCCGTCCTCGTCGCGAATATTCGCGCCCGCGCCCGCCACGTCGACACTGCGCACCGCATAGCCGTCGATGGCCGCCTGATCGAAGCCCGGCAGCGGCTGCTCGGTCACCACATCCTCGGCACACAGCAGTCCCTGGGCCTCCGAAATGGCCACCCGCACCGGCCGCGGCGCGACGGCCGCCGCGGTCACCTTGATCTGCTGGTCCTCAACCGAGCGCATGCCGCCCTTCCCTGATCTCGCACACTGCACACCCGCACACGGGGGACTTCGCTATTCGCAAGAGGGCAGCTGCGGATCCGTCCAGTGGCTCTGCCAGCCCGGGCTCAGCCGCTGCTCGAGCCACTCGCGCAGGGCCGGACCGTATTCCTCTCGTTCCAAAGCGAAATCGACCGCAGCACGAAGATAACCGCCCGGATTGCCCAGATCGTGTCGCGACCCACGATGCACCACCACGTGCACCGGATGTCCCTCGGCGATCAGCAGCGCAATGGCATCGGTCAGCTGCAGTTCCCCGCCCGCGCCCGGGGTGATCCGGCGCAGCGCGTCGAAGATGGCGCGATCGAGCAAATAGCGGCCCGCGGCCGCGTAGGTGGACGGCGCGTCGGCCAGGGCGGGCTTCTCCACCATGCCGTTGACCTTCAGCACATCGGCGGGCGCGCCCTCGGGCACCTCCACGTCGAAGACGCCGTAGGCGCTGACCTGTTCCTTGGGCACGTCGATGGCGCACAGCACCGAACCGCCGTAACTGGCGCGCACCTTGGCCATGACGCCGAGCACGCCGCTGGGCAGCACCAGATCATCGGGCAGCAGCACCGCGATGGCGTCCTCGTCCGGATCGAGCGCCGATTCCGCCTGTGCCACCGCATGACCCAGGCCCAGCGGCTCCTCCTGCACCACCGAGGTCACGTCCAGCAGGGCCGGGGCCTTGCGCACCTTCTCCAGCAGATGGAACTTGCCGCGCTCGGCCAGGGTGCTCTCCAGCACCAGATCCTCGACGAAATGCGCGACCACGCCGTCTTTTCCGGGCGAGGTCACGATCACCAGCCGATTGGCGCCGGATTCCGCGGCCTCGGCGGCGACCAATTCGATGCCCGGGGTGTCGACCACCGGTAGCAGCTCCTTAGGAACCGTCTTGGTCGCGGGCAGGAACCTCGTGCCGAGCCCCGCCGCGGGCACCACCGCGGTGCGGAAGCACGACTCGGTTCCGCCGCCATTAGCCGTCATGAATTCACCCTATCCATCCGTTTACGCACCGAAGCGGCCGTCGTCTCCGCTCCGAGTTCCCAGGAAGCCTAAGCGGCGCGCTCGTCGGGAGCGCATCGAACGGCACGGTAGCGGGCAACTTCGCACCCGAGAAGCGGCTGCGCACCCGCGACAACCGCGCCAATAGTGCAAAGCGCCACATTCTGGTTGGTATCCCCGCCACGCCGCCCGCAAACCGTGGGAAGACCCACAACCAGCGGAATCAGCCGGAATGCGGCGCCGACCCGGAACGCCGCAACGCGAGGGCCGTCGCGAGCGTGGCTATCGAACCGCCCGCGCCCGCCGCCACGAGGGCGGTGCGCGGATCTGTGAGATCCAGCAGCAGACCGCCACCCAGATAGGAGAGCGCCGCCGCGACACCGATCGCGCCGTACAGGCTTCCGAAGACCCGGCCCAGCAATGCGGCCGGAACCGTGCGCTGGATCAGCGTATTGGCGGCCACATCCATGGCGGCGATACCCAGCCCGCGCGTCGCCTGCACCGCGAACGCGGCCGCCACCGCCCAGACGAGCCCGGTGAGCAGGTTCCCGGCACTGCTGACGGCGAAACCGGCGATGAGCAGCACCGGCATCGATACCCGCCCGGCAACGCGGCCCAGCAGCGCATAGCCCACCAGCAGCCCGATCCCGACCGCCGACAGCAACAGACCGACCGCCGAATCCCCGCCGTGCAACGTGTCCTTGGCCAGGAACACCAGCGCCACATCATCGATCCCGTTGCAGGCGACAATCGCGAAATACCCGAACCCGATGGCCCGCAACATCGGCATACCGGCGATATAGCGCAAGCCCGCCCGGGTCTCCGACCACAGCGACGGCTCCCGCACCGCCGCGCTGCCGGAATCCACCTCCGCCGCAGCGGAATCGGCGGCTCCGGGCACGCGGGCGGATGCGTCCGCCCGGACCGGCAGGAAGGCCAGCAGCGCCGCGGAGACGGCGAAGGTCGCGGCGTCGATCAGCAGCACGCCCCGGATTCCGGCCAGCGGCAGCAGTAGCGCGGCCACCAGCGGGCCCAGGGTCTCCCCCGCATTGGTCCCGAATCCGATTGCGGCATTGGCGCTTTCCAGCTCCCGGTCGCGCACCAGGGACGGCACCACCGCGCGCGAGGCGGGCTGGAAGACCTGCCCCGCGATCGCCCGCAAAGCCACCAGTGCCAGCAGCGCGCCGAGCGTGGACAGCCACACCGCGATGATCACCAGCAGCGCGCCCTGCGCCAACTCCGAGACCACCATCACCCGGCGATGGTCGAACCGATCGCTCAGCGCCCCGGTGAAAGGCCCGAGCAGCGCCGGAGCGAAGTCGCCCACCAACAACAGCAGCGCCACCGCCAGCGCCTGCCCGGTGTGATCCGCGACGTACAGCATGAGTGCGACCAAGCTGAGCGAGTCGCCCAGGAACGACACCGACCGCGCTGTCCACAGCAACCGAAACGAGCGGTTCGCCCCCAACAGTCGAACCGCGCCGCCGGAGGAGCTCGTCACCGTACGAATCCTCCCACAGCCCAGCCGATTCCACGGTGCGCGAATCCACCCGCCAACACAGCGAACAGCGCATCAGAACCGACGCGGGCAGCCGAGCGGCAGCCGCACGGCGGAATGCCGCACCCGTTCGGATCTACAACAGGCGGATGGCGATGCGCGTTGCTGGAGCGCACCTCGTCGACAGGATGATCGCGGACTTGCGCTGTCGGGAGCATGGGGGCGGGCGCATATCGTTGGGGCGTGACCGATGGTGTGCGGGACAAGAAGGCGTGGCGGGAGGAGATCCTGGGGCGACGCAAGGCGCTGCCCGCGGCGGTGCGGGCGCGCGAGGCGGAGGCGCTGGCCGCGGCCGTCGGCGGGCTCGGGGCGGCGTGGGTGTGCGCGTATGTGCCGGTCGGGAGTGAGCCGGGGTCGCTGGCCATGTTGGACGCGCTGCGGAGCGGCGGGGCCCGGGTGCTGCTGCCGGTCACCGGCGGGCCGGGGCCGCTCGCGTGGGCGGAATATCTGGGGCCGGAGCGGTTGCGGCGGGGGCGGTTCGGATTGTCGGAGCCGGATGGGGAGCCGGTGGCGGATGCCCTGGCGAAGGCCGAGGTGATTCTGGTTCCGGCGCTCGCGGTGGATCGGCGCGGGGTGCGATTGGGGCGCGGGGCGGGTTATTACGACCGCAGTTTGGCGGCTTGTCGTGCCGATGTGCGATTGATCGCCGTGGTGCGCGACGATGAACTCGTTGATCATTTGCCGGAAGAGGCGCACGACCATCGAATGGGGTGGGCGCTGACGCCCGGCGGCGGGTTGCTCGAGCTCGGCTGATCGGCCGGGAATTGACACCCGATTGGCAGTGTTGGCACTGTCAGCTGTAGAGTGCTAAATCGACGAAGACTGTGGAGGTTACCCGATGCCTACTTACTCGTATGCGTGCACCGAGTGCGACAACAAGTTCGACATCGTGCAGTCCTTCTCCGATGATGCGCTGACCACCTGCCTCCAGTGCAGCGGCAAGCTGCGCAAGCTCTTCAACTCGGTCGGCATCGTCTTCAAGGGCAGCGGGTTCTACCGCACCGACAGCCGCAACGGGTCCACCTCCGCCGAGCCTGCCAAGTCCACCTCCACGGACTCTAGCAACTCCAGCTCCGCGTCGAGCGCCTCGACCTCGACCACCTCCACGGCGAGCACCTCCAGCACCTCCGCGGCCTGAGCGCCGCGCCTTCGGCGCGAAAGAAAGACAAGGCGGGGGCTAAGCCCCCGGAACCCCCTTACCTCTCGGGGACGGGCGATTTTCACAATGCCCGAGTTATCCACAGGTGGCTGAATTGTGGGGGCTGTGGGTGGGGGTGTGGTCGTAGACTGCGCGGCATGGACCGACTTCGCCGATTCGAATTCACTGGTGCGGGGCTGCCGCGTTGGGCGGATGGGGTGTTGCTGCGGCGGGTTTCGGCGATGGAGCTACTGGTGATCGCGGCTGTTGTGGCGGTGCGGGGAGATCCGGAGGATCGGCGGACCGAGGTTGTGGTGGCGGCGCGGGAGTTGCCGCCCGGGCATGTGCTCGGCGATGCGGATGTGCGGCGGGTGCCGCGGGCGGCGGATGAATTGCCTGCGGGGGCGGTACGGGAGTCGGAGCGGGTGGTGGGGGCGACGTTGACCGGGGGTGTCGCCGAAGGGGAGGTGCTCACCGAATTGCGGGTGGTGGGGCCGCGGCTGGCGGTGGTCGCGGGTGGGGCCGCGGATGCTCGAATTGTTCCGATTCGGTTGGCGGACAATCCTGTTGCCGATGTGCTGCGAGCCGGGGATCGGGTGGACGTGGTGGCCTACGACGAGGGTGGGGGCGGCGGGCGGGCGGCGCTGTTGCTGGTGCCGGATGCGGCGGTGGTGCTGGCGCCCGGGGATGCCGGGCGGCAGGGCCGGGACGGGCGGGGCGAGCGGGTGGTACTGGTGGCCATGGATGCGCGGCATGCGACCGTGGTGGCGGCGGCGTCATTGCGCAGCGCGCTGACCGTCGTGTTCCATTGAGGCGCGGGCGGCGTGAACTAGCATCGCCGATATCCGCTATTACTCGGGCTCTATCACAGCACTCCAGGCTCCACCGGCTATCACGCAGAGGAGTTTTCGGCAATGCTCAAGGGTTTCAAGGATTTTCTACTCCGCGGTAATGTCGTCGACTTGGCCGTGGCCGTGGTCATCGGCACCGCGTTCGTCGCCATCGTCACCGCATTCAGCGATGGCGTGATCAATCCGCTGCTGGCTGTATTCGGCGGCTCCAACGAACTCGGACTCGGATTCCAGTTGGTGGCCGACAAACCGGCGACCTTCATCGCCATCGGCCCGATCATCACCGCCGCGCTCAACTACCTCATCATCGCGGCCCTGCTGTACTTCGTCCTGGTGGCTCCGGCCACCCGCGCCAAGCAGCGCTGGGGCAAGTCCGATGACGCACTCACCGATAACGAACTGCTGCACCAGATTCGGGATCTACTCGCCGAAGGCGGCAATGCCAGCGGCGGCGGAAAACACGAAAGCTGAAGGGCCCCGCAAAAACCGAATGGGCCCGGCGCGAAAAGCGCCGGGCCCATTCGTCTTACGCCGTGACTATCAGCCGAGGCTGAACGGCTGGCCCCACAGGGTGACCCAGCTCATCACATTGTCGGTCTCGACCTGCACCTGCACGAACGAACGCGCCTGCGCGTAGCCCGCGCAACCGCCCAGGGCGATGGTGGTGTCGGCCCAGGTCACCGAGCCGAAGTTGCCCTTGAACTTGTTCTTGCCGCTGTGATCCTCGTTGCCGTAGTCATCCGGCGCTTCCAGATCCAGGACGTAGAACTTCGCGGCCTGGCCCGGGCCGAGGCTCAGGCTGCCACCGGTGGTGGCGCCCAGGCTGCCTTCGCCCTCCCAGGTGCCGCCGCCTTCGACGCCGCCCTCAGCGCCGCCACCGGCAATGTTGACCTCGCAGCCGACGACGTAACCCGGACGGATCTTGCCGCCCGTGGCGCCCTCGGCGCCGGACAGCGTGACCTGCGCGGAACCGGAGGCCCAGGCATTGCGGTGCAGCGGGGTGGAACCCATGGACGGGCTGATGTTGGCGGACTCGCCGACGAGCTTGACGGTCACGACGGTGCCGTCGGACAGGGTCTTGGTGATCTCGCCGCCCGGCAGCGGGATGAAGGTGTCGGCGTTGGCGGCGCCGGCGGAAAACAGGCCGATAGCGGCGGTAGCGGCGGCACCCACACCGGCCACCCGCACCATGGTCTTACGGATGTTCATTCTTTTTCCCTCAGGGGTTGAATTCGCTTGCGCGAGAAGAGTTTTTGCGGGCCGGACCACGTCAGCCGATGCTGAACGGCATGCCGTACAGGGTGGTCTTGGAGTAGTGGTCGCCGATGATCTCGACGACGGTGTACGACCGCGCCTGGGCGTAGCCCGCGCAACCCTGGATCTCCATCTCGGCGTCCATGTACTCGACCGAGTACACGCCCGCCTTCGGGATGTCCTTGCCCTGCACCTCGACCCACTTGACCTGGCCGGGGCCCAGGTTCAGGCTCATGCCGCCGCTCAGGCTGAAGCCGGAGGTGTCGATGCCGCCACCGACGCTGGCGCCGATCGCATCGTCGGCGATGGACACCTGGCAGCCGACGATGTAGCCGGTGCTGAGGCGCGAAATGCCATGGGTGGAGGAGTTATTGGTGCCCGGGTTGTTGGTCGGACCGTTCCACGGACCGGCTTCGCCCTCGGGGGTTTCGGCAACGTCTGCGGTGGCATTGCCACTGCCCCAGACGGTACGGCCGGCGCCATTGGCAGCCAGCGACGGCGACACGATGGCGTGCTCACCGGTACGGGTGATGGTCACGGTTCCACTGGGCGACACCTTCTGACCGTCCGGCAACGGCACGAAGGTATCGGCGCTGGCAGCACCAGTCGAAAACAGGCCGATGGCCACGGCAGCGGCCGCGCCGACACCCGCAAAACGGGCTCCGGAACGCAGACCGTTGGTGCGGTTCTCGCTCATACTTCCCCTCATCAGGTTTCTTGCGGTCATCCCCGACCACCGGAGCTGAAATGGGTTCTTTGAGGAACCCGGGTTAGTTTGTCGCCACATTGTTGCCGCTGTGTTACTGCTAACGAATTCTTTTCACGTAGCGACGGTGGGCACTTTACATCACAAGTGTGACGTTTGACTCGTGAGAGAGAAGAGAACTTGGACGGCTTCACAACTACCCGCAGCTATGCCGAGAAGGCTATGAATAGCAAAAGGGGCCCGGTGCTTTAGCACCGGACCCCTTGAAGATCCGCTGAGCTGGAACGAATCCGCCGCAGCGGTTGCCGAATCAGCCGGAAGGCTACCGAATCAGCCGAGGCTGAAGGGCTGACCCCAGAGCGTGACCGTGCCGACGACATTGTCGGTCTCGACCTGCACCTGCACGAACGAACGCGCCTGCGCGTAGCCCGCGCAACCGCCCAGGGCGATGGTGGTGTCGGCCCAGGTCACCGAGCCGTTCGAGCCCTTGAACTTGTTGTTCTTGTTGTGCGACTCGCTGCCGTAGTCGTCCGGCGCTTCCAGGTCCAGGATGTAGAAGGCCTTGGACTGGCCGGGGCCCAGGGTCAGCTTGCCGCCGCCGTTGAGCGCGCCCGGGGTGACGCTGACGCCGTCGGCGCTCACCGCGAAGTCGTTGCTCTGGCTGGCCTCGGCGCCGCCGCCGGAGATATTGACCTGGCAACCCACCACGTAACCGGGGACGATCTTGCCGCCGACGGTGCCGTTGGCGCCGGAGATCTGCACCTGCGCGGAGCCGGAAACCCAGGCGTTGCGGTGCAGCGGGGTGGAGCCCAGCGACGGGTTGATATTGGCGGACTCACCGACCAGCCGGACGTTCACCACGGTGCCGTCGGACAGGGTCTGGGTGATCTCGCCGCCGGGCAGGCCGACGAAGGTGTCGGCATTGGCCGCACCGGTGGAGAACAGGCCGATAGCGGCGGTAGCGGCGAAGCCGACGCCGGCCACCCGGGCCGCAGTCTTGCGAATGTTCATGAGAATTCCTTCTAGGGTCGAACTCGCTTACGCGAGATGTGAATTAGCGGTTCGCGACCAACGTCAGCCGATGCTGAACGGCTGCCCGTAGAGGGTGGTCTTCGAGTAGTGATCGCCGATGATCTCGACCACGGTGTAGGCGCGCGCCTGGGCGTAGCCGGCGCAGCCGTTGATCTCCATCGGGACGTCCTGGTACTCCACCGAGTAGGTGCCGTTCTTCAGGATGTCCTTGCCCTGGATCTCGACGAACTTGACCTGGCCCGGGCCGAGGCTCAGGCCCATGGAGCCGCCGAGGCTGCCGCCGGACAGGCTCACGCCGCCGGACACACCGGCGGAGATGGCGTCATCGGCGAGGCTGACCTGGCAACCGACGATGTAGCCGGTGGTCAGGCGGGAGGCGCCGTGGGTGGAGGAGTTGTTGGAGCCCGGGGCGTTGGTGGCGCCGTTCCAGGGGCCGACCTCGCCCTCGGGGGTGTTGGTGACATCGGCGAAGACCTTGCCCGACACCCACGCGGTACGACCGGCGCCATTGGCGGCCAGCGACGGCGAGATGACGGCGTGCTCGCCGACGCGGCTGATGGTAACGCCCGCCGGGCTCGCCTTCTGGCCGTCCGGCAACGGCACGAAGGTGTCGGCGTTCGCGGCGCCGGTCGACAGCAGACCCACGGCCACGGAGGCGGCTGCGCCGAAGACCGCGACACGGCCGACGCGACGGAAGCCGCTGGTGCGGTTCTCGCTCATTCTTTCCCTCATCAGGTTGTCTACCGACCAGCTCCGACCACCGAAGCTGGATGGGTCACCTACAAGGCCAATTCCCAATGAGCAACTCTCGAGTTTCCGGACGGCAATACTCAAGCGTCTGCCTCAAACCCTTTGGACTAGTAGGTTTGTTGACCCGAACGAGACCCTAGCCACATCAGCAATTAGATGGCAACACCAGGGTGCACATGCGGAAAACAGCATGAAAAACGGGGAACGCGTTTAGCGTCCCCGACCGGGGAAAGTGATAACGAAATGGCTTCGTCCCTGAGCGGACTCGAAAATGAGCGCGCTCAGAATGGCGCGCGAAAGGGTGGCGGCTCAGCCGTGATGCGGCGGCACCTGCGAGCGCAGCCAGTCGTCGCCGGACTGCCCGGAATCCGGTGCGGGCGCGCGCTCGTCGGAGGTGGTGTCGGGTAGCGCGTCACCGAATATGCGCGCGAGTTTCGCCTTCTCGGCAGCGGAAAGACGACGAGACCCCGCCCGGCGCTCGGCCGGACGGGGTTGCTCGGAGTTCTGCTCGGACTCGGCGGTCATTCCGCCAGGCCGGAGAGTTCATCGATGACCCGGCTCGCGAGCGGGCCCAGGGTGGCCATACCGTCGCGAATGGCGGCACGCGAACCCGGCAGGTTTACCACCAGCGTGCTGCCGGAGACACCGGCCAGACCGCGCGACAGACCCGCGTCGAGCGAGCCTGAGGCGAGTCCCGACGAGCGCAGCGCCTCGCTGATACCCGGCAGCACCCGATCGAGGACCTCTTCGGTGGCCTCGGGCGTCACATCGCGCGGCGACATACCGGTGCCGCCCACCGAGATGACCAGATCGACACCGCCGATGACGGCGGTATTGAGCGCATTGCGGATCTCGACCTCGTCGGCCGACACCGATACCGAGGCGTCGACCAGGAACCCGGCCTCGGTGAGTAGTTCCGTCACCAGCGGGCCCAGCGAGTCGACCCCGCCATGGGCGGTTCGGTCGTCGACGACAACGACAAGAGCACGGCCCGCCACGGGGGCATCGATTTCCATGGTGCTCACCGTAGCGCCCTTGCCCGACAACAGCTCCCACTCCCCGTCCGGGCGGACCCGGATGGCGGGCATGGGCACCCGTCCGCTTTCGTGCATCATCATCTGCCGCCCTCCACTGCCGCTTCGCCGAGGGTCACCTCGACGGTCTTCTGGTTTTGTCCCTGCTCGTCGGTGTAGGTCACCTTGACCTTGTCGCCGGGCTTGTGCGACCGCACCGCGGCGATCAGCGCATTGCCCGAATCGATGGGCTGGTCATCGAGTTTGGTGATGATCGCGCCGTTCGGGATGCCCGCCTTGGCGGCCGGGCCGTTCGCGGTCACCTCCAGCACGCGCGCACCGTTCACATCGTCGCCGCCGCGCACCTTCACGCCGATCTGGGCGTAGGTGGCCTTGCCGGTCTTGATCAGTTCGTCGGCCACCCGGCGCGCGGTGTCGACCGGAATGGCGAAGCCGAGGCCGATGGATCCGCTCTGCGCACCGGCCGTCTCCGCGTCGCCGAGGGTGGCGATGGCGGTATTGATGCCGATGAGCTTGCCGTTCATATCCACGAGCGCGCCGCCGGAGTTGCCCGGGTTGATGGCGGCGTCGGTCTGGATGGCGTCGATGACGGTGCCCTGCGACCCGGCTTCGCCGCTGGTGGATACCGGGCGGTTGAGCGCGGAGACGATACCGGTGGTCACCGTGCCCGCCAGGCCCAGCGGTGAGCCGACCGCCACGGTGGCCTGGCCGACCTGGAGGTTCTCCGAGGAGCCGAGCTCGATCGGGGTCAGATCCTTCTTGTCGGTGACCTTGATGACCGCCAGATCGGAGACCGGATCCGCGCCGACCAGGGTGGCCGAGGCGGTGGAGCCGTCGTAGAAGGAGACCTCCATCTTGGCGTTCGGCCCCGCGCCATTGGCCACGTGATTGTTGGTGAGGATCAGGCCGTCCGAGGAGAGCACCACACCCGAGCCCTCGCCCGCGGCCCGATTGCCCGCCACCTGGATCATGACCACGCTCGGCAGCACCTTCTGGGCCACCGCCTGCACCGAACCCTCCGGCGCATTGGCGACCTCGTTCACCTTGCGCGGCGCGTCGAGGGCATTGGTGATCGTCGAATGCCCGGCGCTGTCCCGGGTGGCGAGGGTGCCGACCGCACCGCCGATGCCGCCGCTCACCAGCGCCAGCGCCAGCGCACCGGCGACGAGCGCGGTCTTGGAGTTCCGCTTCGGCGCAGGAGCGCCGGGCGTGCCCGGATATCCGGCGCCGGGACCGACCGGCTGCCCCGGACCGCCCGCGCCGTAGATCGGCTCGGTGTGCTGCGGCCCGTTCCGGTGCTGGCCGGTCTGGTGCGCTCCGGCGGCGTATCCGGCCCCCGACGCCGCATACGCCGGGCCGTACGGACCCGTCGGAAGTTGTTCGGTGGCATGCACACCGGAGGTCTCGGGAGAGCCGTAGCCGGCCGGTGCGCCGCCGTAGGGATGTCCGCCGTAGGGCTGTCCCGGCGCGGGCTGCCCGTAGGGCCCGTAACCGTGCGGCTGCTGCTGGGGCGCGGGGGCGGCGGGAGCCGAAGGCGCGGGACCGCCGGGGGCGGCCGGATCGGGCTGCGCGGCGGGGGTGCCCTGGGGGCCGTCGGTGCTGTCCTGCGAACCTGCGTTGCCCTGCCTGTCCTTCGAATCCTCGGTCATTTTCTCGTTTCTCCTCGAGTCTCCTGGCCAACATTGGCGGTGACGACTGAGAGCGGACTGAGACCGTGCTTGCTTTTTCCGGAGGGTTCTAACTTTCCTCCGCGACCGCGGGTGGCGCACCCTCTCCGGGCAGAACGATACGGATGAGCGCACCGCCGCGTTCGGAGGTGTCGATGGTGATGGTGCCGCCGTGTTTGGTCACCACCTGCTTGACGATGGCCAGGCCCAGACCGGAGCCGGGCATGGAGCGCGAGGCGGTGGTCCGGTAGAAGCGCTCGAACACCAGCTCGCGTTCGGCGAGCGGAATGCCGGGTCCGGCGTCGTCGACCGACAGCTCCAGCAGGCCGCGGCCGTTCTCGGTCATGGTGACGAGCACCTTGGCCCCGGCCGGACTCCATTTGGCGGCATTGTCGAGCACATTGAGGATGGCGCGTTCCAGGCCCGCTTCGTGGCCGTAGACGAACCAGGGTCGCAATTGCGCCTCGAATTCGATTCCGCTGCGCCGCCGCCGCGCTCGTTCCAGGGCGCGTTCGGTGACATCGCCGATATCGACCACCTCGTACACGGTGTCCGGGGCGTCCTCGCGGGCCAGGTCCACCAGATCGCCCACCAGCGTGGACAATTCCTCGATCTGCGCCATGACATCGGAGCGCAGTTCGGCCATGTCCTCGTCCGGAATGCGCGGTGCGCCCGGCCGGGAGGAGGCGATGAGCAATTCCATATTGGTGCGCAACGAGGTCAATGGCGTTTTCAGCTCGTGCCCCGCATCGGCCACCAATCGCCGTTGTCTTTCCCGGGATTCGGCCAGTGCGCGCAGCATGGTGTTGAAACTGTCGGTGAGCCGGGCGAGTTCGTCGTCGCCCGTTACCGGTATGGGGGTCAGATCGTCGGTGCGGGCCACGCGTTCGGTGGCCGCGGTGAGCCGGGCGATGGGCCGCAAACCGGTGCGGCCCACGGCCGTTCCCGCGGCGGCGGCCAGCATGACGCCGCACCCGCCCACCACGAACAACAGCCAGGCCAGCCGGTCGAGCACCTCGCGGGTGGGTTGCAGGCGTTGCGAAACCACCAGGGTGGAGCCGGAATGCGTGCGCCGGGCCAGCACCCGCTGATTGTCGACGGTGCGCAGCGAGAAGCCGATCTCCCCGCGCGCCACCGCCAATTCCTGGCTGCTGATGGGCGGATTCGTCGACTGCGGCGGCACATACGGCGACAGATCCGGGAAGATCAGCGCCACGCCGACGTCACTGGAGTACAGCCCGGCCAGCACGATCGACTGGAAGCCGAGCGAGTCGAAGTTGTTGTCGATCATCAGCGAGGCGCGGGCGCGCAGCTGGGTGTCGACATCGGCGTACAGCGAGCGCGCCACCATGGCATAGGCGGCGATGGAGGTGGAGGCGACGGCCACGGCCACCACCGAGGCGGCCAGCAGCGTCACCCGCCAGCGCAGCGAGACCGAGCGCGTCAGCGGCATCGGCGGGCGCATGTCCTTCGCATCGAACCCGGCGGATTCCGGCCGCTGCGTCAATCCGGCGACCACGGTGCGCCGGGGAACGGTTCTACCCACGAGCACGGCTCCTACGGCGGTGTCTCGCGCAGCACGTAGCCGACGCCGCGCACGGTATGGATGAGCCGCGGTTCCCCATCGACCTCGGTCTTGCGGCGCAGGTAGCCGATGTACACCTCGAGGGCATTGCCGGAGGTGGGAAAGTCGTAGCCCCACACCTCTTCCAGGATGCGGCTGCGGGTGAGCACGCGGCGCGGATTGGCAATGAGCATTTCCAGCAGCGAGAACTCGGTGCGGGTGAGGCTGATCTGGCGTTCGCCGCGCCACACTTCGCGGGTGACCGGATCCAGGGACAGGTCGGCGAACTTCATGGTCTCGGAGGAGTCGGAGGCATCGGCGGTGGTGCGGCGCAGCAGGGCGCGCAGCCGGGCCAGTAACTCCTCGAGCGCGAAGGGCTTGGGTAGGTAGTCGTCGGCCCCGGCGTCGAGTCCGGCGACGCGCTCGGAGACCGAATCCCGTGCGGTGAGCACCAGAATGGGCAGATCATCGCCGGTGCTGCGGAGGCGGCGGCACACTTCCAGGCCGTCCAGGCGGGGCATCATGACATCGAGCACGAGGGCGTCGGGTCGCTGACTGGCGGTCTTCTCCAGGGCGTCCAGTCCGTCGACGGCGAGGTCGACGGTGTACCCGTTGAAGGTGAGCGAACGACGCAACGATTCCCGGACCGCGCGGTCGTCGTCGACTACCAGAATGCGCATGGCCACCAGTCTGCCCACAGCGACTGAGAGGTGACTGAGAAGGATGCCTTCGACACGCAGAGAGACATGCGGGGGTGACCTGGGGCTTTTGCAGAACCCTTACCGAGGCGTGTCACAGGCGCGCCTATACCTGTTCGAAACACGTTGCGCGCGGCTGCATTCGGAGTCTCTAACATCGAGTTGTCCGAATTGCCGTTACTCACCCCACGCGGTATGTTGCAGGCCATACAAAAAGACCACTAGTTGGTTCCGCGCGGGTTCGATCCCCGAAACCGTACAACCGCATATGACCCGGGGGTCACTTCTGAAAGCGGAGGCGACGGAAGCGGGATGGAAGCAACGCCCCGGTCCTGGCAATTCAGCCTGTCCAACTGGCCCGTCACTCGCAAGGTCGGCATCGTTCTGGTGCTGCCGGTGTTGCTCGCCTCGACCTTCGCGGTCCTGCGAATCAACAGCGAGCTGCAGACGATCAATCAGTTGAGCGCGGGTACCGAACAGGCCGCAATCATGCGCAGCACCACCAAGTTCGAAACCGCGACGCAGAATCTCGCGATCGCCGCCATCACCGGGTGGGGCAATACCGAGGCCGATCCGGTCCTCGACGCCGCGACCGGGAAGTTCGATCAGGCGGTGGCGGACCTCGAGACCCGGCTGCGCTCTTCCAAGGCCGATCCGCAGATCACCCAGGAGATGACGCAGGCCATCGGGGTCGCCCGCACCATGCGCAACAGCCTGCGCAGCGGCTCCCCCGCCACCCTGGCCGAACAGACCGAGACGGTCTCGACCCGCATTCAGGCCACGCTGTCGACCTCGCAGTCGGTCAGTGAGCTGCAGACCCAGCAGCTGTTCCTGCAGTTGGGCACCATCATGACCGGCGGGCGCCTGCTCACCCAGGAACGCGTCATGCTGGCCTCCCCCGATCTGGCCAAGAATCCGGCGCTGCGGGCCCGGCTGCTGACCTCCATCGGCGCCGAGATCACCATGCTCGAGGTGTACGCCGGGCTGAATCCGGGCCAGGCTCAGAACTTCACGCAGCTCAAGGACGCCGCGGGCATCCGCATCGGCGTGCTGTCGCAGAACGTCCCGGACCCGGCCGCCATTCCGGCCATGTCGGATGCGGTCAATGCCAGCCTCGAGGCCTATTCGAAGGAATCCGAGCATCTCGCCGCCTCACTGGACGCGCGCCTGGGGCAGTTGAGCACCGACGCCCGCAATACGGTGCTCCGCGATACCTCCGTGGTTATCGGCATGCTGCTCGCGGGTCTCGCGCTCGCCCTGGTGGTGGGGCGCTCGCTGGTCGTGCTGGTCCGCCGCCTGCGGCGAGATGCCTTGCAGGTGGCCCATATCGACCTGCCGCGCGAACTCGAGGTGGTGCGCTCCGGCGGCGCCGCCCCCGAGATCACGCCGGTCGACGTGCACACCACCGAGGAGATCGGCCAGCTGGCCCGCGCCGTCGACGATATCCACGCGCAGGCGCTGCACCTCGCCGGTGAACAGGCGCGACTGCGCCTGCAGATCGGCAATATGTTCGAGACCCTCTCGCGCCGTAGCCAATCCCTGGTGGAGCAGCAGCTCAACCTGATCGAGGAACTGGAGCGCGACGAGGACGATTCCGAGCGGCTGCAGTCGCTGTTCCGCCTCGACCACCTCGCCACCCGCATGCGCCGTAACGGCGACAACCTGCTGGTGCTGGCCGGAACCGCCTTGCGCCGTGGCCATCTCGCGCCGGTGCCGCTGTCGGACATGCTGTGGTCCTCGGTCTCCCAGGTGGAGGACTATCAGCGCGTCGAGATCGGCACCGTGCCCGACGGCATCGTGGCCGGTGAGCCCGCCGTCGATATCGAGCACCTGCTGGCCGAGCTCATCGACAACGCGCTGCGCTATTCGCCGCCGACCACGCCGGTGGCGGTCTCGGTGGCGCGCGCCGTGGACGGCGGCTATCTCATCGAGATCACCGACCGTGGCCTCGGCATGAATGCCGAAGACCTGCAGTCCATCAACGACCGGCTCGCCTCCGGTGGCGAGGTCAATGTCGAGACCGCCCGCCGCATGGGCCTGTTCGTGGTCGGCCGGCTCGCCAAGCGGCACAACATCACCGTCAGCCTGCGCCGCACCTCGGCCATGGTGCAGCAGCCGGGCATCACGGCGAGCGTGCACCTGCCGGGCAGCCTGGTCTCCCCCGCGCCCGAGCGCGTCGGCGACAGCACCGGGCAGTACCCGGTCGCCGCGACCGCGCTGCCGGTCGCCCCGCCCGCCGGAACGCCCGCGCCGGTCTCGGCGCCGCAGCCGTCGATCACGCCGCCGCGCCTCATGCCGGTGCCGAATCCGCCGGAGGTGGCGCGCTTCCCGGAGACCACCACCCGATTCGGCGTCACCAGTTCCGGACTGCCGCAGCGCAAGACGCCGGGCATGGATACCGGTGAGCTGCCCGCGCTCCCCGGATTCGTTGGTGAGCAGCAGAAATCGGATAGTTTCAGCGACGCGTTCGCCGACCAGGACACCAGCGTCTACCCCGCGCAGGTCGACTTCTGGGGTGATTCCGGCCGGTCGGACGAGCAGCAGCCGTCCCCGACCGACGAGCCGCGGTTCACCCGGGACGAGCCCCAGTTCACCCGGGACGAGCCGCAGTTCACGAGGGACGAGCCGCAGTTCACCCACGAGGAGCAGCGGTTCCCCGGTATCGCACCCGGCGACCCAGCGACCCAGCGGTTCGAGCCCATGTCCCCGATCAAGGGCGGCGGGTACGGCTACGACGACAGCGCGGCGGACCGCTCCTACGACACCGGCTTCAATGCCTTCGGCGGCGGTTCCTTCGAGACCGGCAGCGGCGCCGGTGCGAACGGGAACGGCATCGGCGCGAACGGCATCGCCGCGAACGCCAACGGCGGCAACGACACCGCCGAACCGGCCGAGCAGCACCCGGCAGGCGACGATCACAGCCCCATCTACCAACGCATGGTGTCGGAATGGCTGGTGGAACCCGCCGCGGGCAGCCCGTCCACCGAGACGTGGACCTCGGCCTCCGATGCCGGCTGGGCGGCCGCGGAGGAGGCCGCCAATCCGACCACGAGCGATCGCACCCAGGGCGGGCTGCCGATTCGCCGGCCCGGCGCCCAGCTGGTGCCCGGCGCGGTGACTCAGGAGGACGAGGGCGGCGCTCGCAATCCCGAAGAGATTCGCAGCAGCCTGACCAGGCACTTGAGCGGCGTCCGCTCCGGACGGGCCGACTCGCAGTACAACGACGGAGGGCATGCATGACCGACACTCAGCGCACCAAGACCGACGAAAATCTGAACTGGCTGGTCACCCGATTCACCAAAGAGGTGCCGGGCGTCTCGCACGCCGTCCTGGTCTCCGCCGACGGCCTGCTGCAGGCGACCAGCCCGCATCTGCCGTCCGACCGGGGTGAGCAGCTGGCCGCGGTGACCGCGGGTCTGGCCAGCCTCTCCTCCGGCGCCGCGCAGCTGTTCGACGGCGGCAAGGTCATGCAGTCCATAGTCGAGATGGAGCGCGGCTACCTGCTGGTCATGAGCGTCGGCAATGGCTCGCACCTGGCGGTACTGGCCAACAAGCAGCACGATATCGGCCGCATCGGCTACGAGATGGCGCTGCTCGTCGACCGGGTCGGGTCGGTGGTGCAGGCCACCGCCCGGACAGCCTGATGAGCCGCCGATGACCAATCCCAACGGCGGCGGCGGAAACCGGTCGACAAGCCGGTTACGCCCCTACGCGCTGACCTCCGGCCGCACCGAACCGGCAGTGGATCTGCCCCTCGAAGCGGTCGTCGAAACCCTGTCCTATACCGCCCATTTCGACTGGCCCGCCGGTGATATCCGCACCGAGATCCTGCGATTGGGCACCGCCCGGCTGTCGGTCGCCGAGATCGCGGCGCATCTGCAGCGGCCGCTGGGCATGATCCGGGTCGTGATCGGCGATCTCGTCGTCGCCGGGACCCTTCGCGTGCATTCGACTCTGAGCGACCAGGCGACCTTCGACGAGCGCCGCTCTCTGATGGAGAGGACCCTGCATGGACTCCGCGCCCTTTGACGGCGGGGCCTACAACGGTGGTCCGCCGTACCCGAACGGCGGACCGCAGTTCCCGGGCGCGCAGTTCGCGGCTCCCGGTACGGCCCAGCCGAATCCGGGCATGCCCCAGGCCGCCCTGGGGCAGCAGTACCCGCCGCGCCCCGGCGACGAGTTCCGCACCGCCTCCACCAAGATCGTGGTGGCGGGTGGTTTCGGCGCGGGCAAGACCACCTTCGTCGGCGCGGTCTCGGAGATCGTCCCGCTGCGCACCGAGGCCATGGTGACCGGCGCCTCGGAGGGCGTGGACGACCTCGCCGCCACCCCGGGCAAGGAAACCACCACAGTGGCCATGGATTTCGGCCGCATCATCCTGCCCGGCAATCTGGTGCTCTATTTGTTCGGCACGCCCGGGCAGCGCCGGTTCTGGTTCATGTGGGACGACCTCATCAAGGGCGCCATCGGCGCGGTGGTCCTCGTCGACACCCGCCGTATCGAGGACAGTTTCGCCGCCGTCGATTTCTTCGAGGCCAAGAAACTGCCGTTCCTCATTGCGGTGAACCGTTTTCCGGACGCACCGCGCTTCCCGGTCGCCGAATTGCGCGAGGCGCTCAGCGTCCGCGAGGGCGTGCCGATCGTGGATATCGACGCGCGCGATCCGGGTGAAGTGCGGCGATCGCTGGCGGCGGTCACCGAATACGCCATCGAGCGGCTCATGAAGTCACAGCGCGAAACGGCCCGCGGCTAAATCAATTCGGGCCGAGCAGGGATAACAACACAGAGCGAGATTACGAAGGCAGGGGTTACCGGGTGATCTATTTCTCGATGGGCTACTGGGTCATCGGGCTGGCCTTGATCGTGTCGGCGCTGGGCGCGGCCTGTGGGCTGGCCTGCATCCGCCAGTCCACCAAATCGGTGACCGCCCGGTTCCGGGTGGTGTGGTTGTTCGTGGCCTCGAGTTCCATCGGCGGCGTCGGCACCGGTCTGGCCACCTTCGTCTCCCTGCTCGGCTTCGAGGCCAAGGGCAGTCAGCTGCGCTACGACCCGGCCATGATCAGCGTGGCGGCCGGGCTGGCCGGGCTCACCACATTCATCGCACTGCTCATGGTCGGCCGAAAGCTGCACTGGGCGCGGCTGATCGCGGGCTCGGTCATCATGGCGGCGGGGCTGGGCATCGTGCAGTTGATGGTACTGTCGGCGGTGCGGGTGCAGGGCAGCACCGAGCACAATACGGTGTCCATGATCGCGGTCTTCGTGCTCGCGCTGGTGATCTCGGCGCTGACGCTGTGGTTCAGCCTGACCGTGTCCTCGGTGCCGGTGCTGCTCACCGGCTCGGTGATCTACGGAATCCTGGTCACCGGCATGCATTACGCCGGGCTGACCGGGCTGGACGCGCATATCGACCAGTCCGCGCCGCTGCCCAAGGGCGCGGACCTGTTCGACTTCTTCGTGCCGTTCTTCGTCATCGGCTCACTGTCGCTGGCGATTCCGATTACGGCCATCCTGGTGGCGCCGGACCGCCGGGAGGCCCGGCAGGCCACGGCCACGCCGGAATTCGATGACCGGCACAGCCCTTCGCTCGCGGTCGCGTCAGGACTTCGCGGCGGGATCGAGCAGGGCGAACAGTTCTCCCTGGGGCGCGGCTAGAATCGCCATCCGCCCGAAGCGCCCGTCCTGGGCGGGCAGCAGGATATTGGCGCCCAATTCGGCGGCACGGGTGAGACCGTCGTCCAGGCCGTCGAATTGGAACCAGGTCAGCCAGTAGGGCCGTTCCGGCGCCGTGCCATTGCGCGTGTCGTCGTTGATGCCCGCGACGGCCTCCGCGCGATCGGGCGGGGTCAGCGTCGCGTAGCGCATTGCGTCGTCGTCGAATTCGGTGAGGGCGAAGCCGAAGACCTCGGCGTAGAAGGTCTTGGCGGCCTCGTAGTCGCCGGTCTGCAGGTCGTTCCAGACATAGGCGCCGTGCTCGTTGTGCACGGCGGCGCCATTGTGCGCCCGCGCCTCCCAGACCGCGAAGGGCGCGCCCACAGTATCCGCGGCCACGAACATGCGGCCGAATTCCATGACGTCGAAGGGCGGCACCAGCATGCTCCCGCCCGCGGCCCGCACCCGCGCGGCGACGGCGTCGGCATCGGCCACCGCGAAGTAGGTGGTCCACACCGAGGGCACGCCCGCTTCCGGTTTGGGCCCGACGCCCGCCACGGGCTGCCCGGCCTTGAAGGCCATGAGATATCCCCCGGACTCCTCCCCACCGCCCACAACGTCCCAGCCGAACAGCTCCGCGTAGAACTCACCGGCTTTCGCCGGGTCGTCGACCTGACAGTCGACCCAGCACGGTGTGCCCGCGGGCCAGGCCTCGTCGCGTACAGGCATCGGTCATCTCCGTTTCTGAAGTACTGCAACAAGCAAATCGGGTAAAGGCGAAGTGACGCCGATCACACAGCCGCCCCAAGTCAACCACCAGCCCCGACGGTCCGGAAGCGATGGCCGAAATCCAAGAGTTCATTCGCGGACCGCGAACCGGACTCCGGGAATGCCCCACGCTCGGCGTGTTCGGCGAATTACAGTGAGTGTCATGCGTTTCGGGTTGGATTACGCCGGAGGTCGTCCCGCCGCGAGTGCCATCCGGGCGGCCGGTTTCGATTTCGTGGTGCGGTACCTGTCCCCCGGCGGTCCCACTCTCCCCGGCAAGCTGCTCACACCCGCGGAAGCGGACGATCTTCGCGCACACGACATTTCAATCGTCTCCAACTGGGAGACCACCGCGGCCCGCATGCTCGACGGGTTCGGGGCCGGGGTCACCGATGCCCGCGCGGCGCTGGCGCAGGTGCTGCGCTGCGGCGGGCGCACCGATCGGCCCATCTACTTCTCCGCCGATTTCGATGCCACGCCCGGACAGCAGGAACCCATCAATGCCTATCTGGACGGTGCGGCCACCGTCATCGGGCGCGCGAATGTGGGTATCTACGGCGAATATTGGCCGCTCAGCCGGGCCCTGGACGCCGGGACCGCGGTCTGGGGCTGGCAGACGGTGGCCTGGTCGGGCACGAATCGCGATCCGCGCCTGCACATCCTGCAGACCACGCGCCAGGTCATGGTGGACGGCGTGGTGTGCGATGTGAACGAATCCGACCGAATCGATTTCGGCCAATGGGACTTCCAATCGGAGGAACAGGACATGACGCCCGAACAGGAAGAGATACTGCGCGACGTCCAGATCCAGCTGCGCGGTCCAGGGCTGGCGGGCTGGCCGCAGCTCGGCCAGGACGCCGAGGGGCGGAATCGGACCGTGGTGGACGGACTGGCGGCGGCGCTGGCCAAGATCGACGAGCTGCGCGCCGAGATCAGCGAACTGGAGGCGACCACCGCCGAGCTGAGCGCCGAGGTGGCGCGGCTGAGCGGGCACCGCTGGCCGTGGCCGTTCTCGCTGATCGAAGGGCCCGCGACGCTGTTCGCCGAACAGCTGGCGCGAGTGGAACAGATGCTGCCGGATCTGCCGCTGCCCGGTTGGGGCGAGGGTCCGGACGGGCGTGCACGGGACACCACCCAAATCGAACAAACTCCGGGATCGAATGGGCGTAATGCCCGATCGGACAGTCCAATTGGCTGATTTGTCGGATTTTATCCGGACTCGGGGACATTGCCCGAAAAGCCGGGTAAACAGGCCCTGAACTGGCGATGAGCGGGTTCTTCTGCGATCAGAAGAACCCGCCCTCGGCCACGAGAATACCGTCGCAAGAGCACGAATTCACAACTTTGAGAAGACTTTTTAGAGCGCCGGGAACAAACCGGACCTAGGTTCGAAAACGTCCGATCGTGCTCTGTCGACCCGAACCGCTACAGCTTGTCGAGATCGATCAGTCCAGCCTGCACGGCGCGCACCAATCGCCGCGGCACATTGTGCACCACGCCGTCGACCTTGACCGGCACCAGATCCGGCGCCGTCGCCTTCCACTGTGAACGCCGGGCGTGGGTATTGGCCCGCGACATTCGCCGCTTCGGAACCGCCATCTCAGTTCTCCTTCTGCTCGGTCGTGCCGCCGCGCACGCGCTTGCCGTAGCGGCGTTCGAACTTCTCCACACGACCCGCGGTATCCAGCACGCGCTGGTTGCCCGTCCAGAACGGATGCGAGTCGGCGGTCACGTCCACCACCAGCAGCGGGTAGGTATTGCCGTCCTCCCACTGCACGGTGCGCTCCGAGACCGCGGTGGAGCGGGTGAGGAAGCGCTTGCCGGTGCTCACGTCCTCGAAGACCACCGGGTGGTAGTCGGGGTGGATTCCCTTTTTCATGGCGTCACCTTTCGTTCTGGCGGGAACCACCGTCGCCGGTCACCGGCGTGGATCGGGTTGTGTCGCACGGTTCCTCGTGCTGCTCGCCGAAGGGATCGGCCCACCGGGCCACCCGCTCCAGCGCGAACCGGACCTGCCGGAGTTCGTCCTCGTCGACCAGCGCCCAGTGCAGCGCGTGCCGGATCTCCTCGGCATCGGCGTCGTGCACCAGGATCACCAGGGAGTTGTGCCGGTCGCCGAACTGCTCGTGCCAGTGCAGGGCGGCCATGGTGCGGCGCTCCGGTTCGACCTCGTCCAGTTCCCGGGGAGTCATGGCGGCCAGCCATTTTCCGGCGCCGCCCACGCGCAGCCCGCCGCCCGCGGACTCCAGCCACACCACGTCCTCGGGCTGGGTGGCCAGCCAGACCCGGCCGCGGGCGCTGACCACGCCGTCCAGCAGGACGTCGATGGCCGAGTGCAGCCGCTCCGGATGGAACGGGCGATCGGTGGCGAATTCCACCAGTGTCACACCGCAATCCGCGCTCAGCGGCGGCTGGCCGCGCAGCAGCGAGGCGTGCGGGTCGAAGGCGGTGCCGCGGCGCGCGGTGTCCGGAATGCGGCGCAGCAGCCAGGTGAGATCACCGGCGTCGAGCGCGGTGGGCTCGGCCACCCATGCGACGGGGGCGGCGGGAGCGAAGCGGGCCAGTACGGCGGCGGTGCGCTCGCGCTCCAGCAGCTCGGCTCCGGCGTCGAAAGCAATGAGGGCATCGGCGAATTCGACCTGTCCGACCGCCAGCTGGGCCATGGTCCGGTCGTCCTCGGTGGTGGCGTGGCCGCGTTCGGCGAGGGTCTCGTCGCCGGTGGCGTCGGCCAGCCAGTCGCGGGCGTCCAGGCAGGTGAGCACGGATTCGATGCGCACACTGCGACCCGCCGGGCCGTCCACGCGACCGTGCACGCCGGTCACCGTGACATCCTCGATGGCCTGGCAGACGGCCTCGGCCTCGAAGGCCGGATCCAGTGCGAGCACGATGCGCCGCACCGAATCCCGTTGCGCCAGCACGCACAGGTAGGGCAGCAGATCCGCGCGCAGTGTGCAGGACACGCAGCCGTGGGCGAGTTCGAGCACGGTGCCGGTGACCCGGCCGTCGGCGATCACGGTCCGGCGGACCACGCCTTCGTTCAGTTCCTTCAGGTCGTGGCGCACGACGACGGTGCCGGGCTCCGCGCCCAGCAGGCGCGCCACCTGGTCCACGCCATCGGCGGCACGGCCGGGCAGGCCCGCCACGATGAGCACCGGGGTGCGCTCGGGCGAGGTGAATTCGGACACCACCGGCACCCCTTTCGATAACGATTTTCATTTACCGGAAGGTAACGGTACATTGTTCGGCAGCCGTTGTCGAAAACGATTGTCATCAACATCTACGGCTGGAAAGGAGTGCCCATGTCGGCCATCTGCCAGGTCACCGGCCGCAAGCCGGGTTTCGGCAAGTCCGTTTCGCACTCGCACAAGCGGACCAACCGCCGCTGGGACCCCAATAGCCAGCGGAAGACCTACTACCTGCCCAGCGAGGGGCGGCGCATCACGCTGACCGTCTCCGCCAAGGGCATCAAGACCATCGATCGCGACGGCATCGAGGCGGTCGTCGCCCGGCTGCGCGCTCGCGGCGAGAAGATCTAGAGGAGGCATTCGATGGCATCGAAATCGACCGATATCCGGCCGATCATCAAGCTCAAGTCCACCGCGGGCACCGGGTACACCTATGTCACCCGTAAGAACCGGCGCAATGATCCCGACCGCATGGTGCTGCGCAAATACGATCCGGTCGTGCGCAAGCACGTCGACTTCCGCGAGGACCGCTGACATGGCCAAGAAGTCGAAGATCGAGAAGAACGAGGCCCGCAAGCTCGTCGTCGCCCGCTACGCCGAGCGCCGTGCCGAGCTCAAGGAAATCATCCGCAAGCCGTCCAGCACCGACGAGCAGCGGGCCGCCGCGCAGAGCGCCCTGCAGAGGATGCCGCGTGATGCCAGTCCGATACGCTTGCGCAATCGGGACGCCGCGGACGGACGCCCGCGCGGACATCTCCGGAAATTCGGTCTCTCGCGAGTGCGCGTGCGCGAGATGGCTCACCGGGGAGAACTGCCCGGTGTACACAAATCGAGCTGGTAAGCACCCACAGATCTCGTGAGTAAGGAACCGCTGACATGGCAGTGAAGCGAGCACCGTCGAAAAAGGTCCGCGCCGAGCAGGCCCGCCGCCCGAAGAAGAACCCCCTCATCGCCGCGGGCGTCGAAACCGTCGACTACAAGGACGTGAACCTGCTCCGCACGTTCATCTCCGACCGCGGCAAGATCCGCAGCCGCCGCGTGACCGGCCTGACCCCGCAGCAGCAGCGCCAGGTCGCCGTCGCCGTGAAGAACGCCCGCGAAATAGCATTGCTCCCCTTCACCAGCCGGTAGGGACGAAAAACCAAGCGCCCCCGATGCTTACGCATCGGGGGCGCTCCGCGTTCAGGGGGATTACGGGATGGTGAGGACCTGGCCCGCGTTGATGGCGTCCGGGTTGGGGATGCCGTTGGCGTTGGCGATGTCCTGGTAGCGGTTGCCGTCGCCGTAGAAGCGTTCGGCGATGGCCCACAGGGTGTCGCCGGGTTCGACCGTGTAGGTCTGGGCGGCGGGGGCGGCGGGGGTGCGTCCTCGACGGCGGCGGCCTGGGTGACCGGTTCGGGGGCCGGGAGGGGGTTGTCGGTATTGGTGCCGCTGGACCAGAGTGCGCTGCCGTCGGAGCCGTAGAGCACGACGTTGGCATCGGACTGCACGACCAGGCGGTCGGCGCTCTTGCCATTGGTTTCGGTGGACCAGGCGGCGCCGTCACCCTTGTAGACGACGAAGTTGCCGTCGTCCTGGAGCACGGCGCGCTGCACACCCTGGCCGTGAGTGAGGGTGCTCCACAACACTTTGCCGTCGGGCTGGGACAGCACCAGGTTGCCGTCATCTTGCAGAGTCAGTGTGTAGGCGCCGCCTTGCAGCGACTGGCCCAGACCGAGTTCTTCGCCGACCTTCAACGAATCGCCCACGGTGGTGTCCTTTCGGAGGGGGGATCTTCGGTAAATCGATGGCACGAGAACCGCATTCGCACATCTACCTTCGAGACTACCGACGATCGCGCGACACTCGGGGGGATACGCGCCGGACGACTCAGACATTTCGGCGTGTCTTCGCCAGAAATTCGCTAGATCAACAAATCGGCCGCTTCGAACCGGCCGTACGGTCCCTAGACACTAGGGTTTAGGCCATGTACGGGATTTGGCGACGCCGCCTGATTGCCACCGCCGGAGCCGCGGTCCTGAGCCTGGCTGTCACGGCATGTGGAAACACCGAAGACCACAGTGGTCACTCGACCACGACCAGCGCCGCGGTCACCACCACGGCGGCCCCCGAACCCACCGAGGCCCCCGCGGATCAACTCGGCCGACCCTTCACCGCCGACCCGAATCTGGTGAACCCGCGCCCGATCCAGTTCGACAGCTGGACCCGCATCGCGCCCGACAAGATCGCCGTCAACTTCCAGACCGGCGTCCCGGAGTGCTACGGCGTGGACGCCACCGTGACCGAGACCGACACCACCGTCACCGTCGCCCTGCGCGGCGGCACCCGCGCCGACGCCGCGGGCAAGATGTGCGTCCAGAGCCTGGTCTTCGGCAGCCTCGAGATCCAGCTGAAGGCTCCACTCGGCGACCGGAAAGTCGTGAACGCCGAATAAGCAAGGAGGGTGTGGGAGCCCAGCTCCCACACCCTCCTTCACGCCCTCGTCAGTGGGCGAAGTGACGAGATCCCGTCAGGTACAAGGTGACTCCGGCTTCCTTGCACAGCTCGATGGTGTCCTTGTCGCGAATGGACCCGCCCGGCTGCACGATGGCGCGCACGCCCGCGGCGACCAGGATCTGCGGACCGTCCGAGAACGGGAAGAACGCATCGGAGGCGGCGACCGAACCCTTGGCGCGGTCACCGGCGCGCTCGACCGCCAGCTTGCAGGAGTCGACGCGATTGACCTGCCCCATGCCCACGCCGACGGCGGCGCCCGCATCGGCCAGCAGGATGGCGTTGGACTTCACGGCACGGCAAGCGCGCCAAGCGAATTCGAGATCGGCCAGGGTCTGCTCATCGGCCGCCTCGCCCGCGGCGAGGATCCAGTTGGCCGGATCGTCGCCCTCGGCGTCGAGAATATCGCGCTCCTGCAGCAGCACGCCGCCGCTGACCGGACGCAACTCCGGGCCCTTGCGCTGCGCCGGTTCGGCCACGAGCACGCGCACATTCTTCTTGCGCTGCAACACTTCCACCGCGCCATTGGCGTAGGCGGGCGCCACGATGACCTCGGTGAAGATCTCCGCGACCTGCTCGGCCATCTCCACGCTCACCTCGCGGTTGGCCGCGATGACGCCGCCGTACGCGCTCACCGGATCGGTGGCGTGCGCCTTGCGGTGCGCCTCGGCGATATCCGCGCCGACGGCGATACCGCACGGATTGGCGTGCTTGATGACCGCGACCGCGGGCTCGTCGAAGTCGTAGGCGGCGCGCCAGGCGGCATCGGCGTCGGTGTAGTTGTTGAACGACATTTCCTTGCCGTGCAACTGCTTCGCCTGCGCCAGTCCGGCCGGACCGGCCTCGGTGCTGTAGACGGCGGCGTTCTGATGCGGGTTCTCGCCGTAGCGCAGCACCGCGTCGCGGGTCCAGGTGGCGCCGATCCAGGCCGGGAACTGCTGCGGCGCTTCGGCTTCGGCGTCCGCCGCGGCGGCGGCCGGGGCGGCCACGCTGGTCATCCAGCTGGCGACGGCCACATCGTAGGAGGCGGTGTGCTGGAAGGCCTTGGCGGCCAGGGCGGTCCGCTCGGCGAAGGTGAAACCGCCGCGCGCCACGGCCGCGAGCACCTTGTCGTACTCGCCGCTGTCCGCCACGACCGCCACCGACGGGTGGTTCTTGGCCGCGGCGCGCACCATGGACGGCCCGCCGATATCGATCTGCTCGACCGATTCGTCGATGCTCGCGCCGGAGGCCACGGTCTGGGTGAACGGGTAGAGGTTCACCACGACCAGCTGGAAGGCCTCGACGCCGAGCTCCACGAGCTGGTCGAGGTGCTCGTCCTTGCGGGTGTCGGCCAGGATGCCCGCGTGCACGCGCGGGTGCAGGGTCTTGACCCGGCCGTCCAGGGTCTCCGGAAAACCGGTCAGGTCTTCCACTTTGGTGACCGGAATGCCCGCGTCGGCGATCTTCCCGGCGGTGGAGCCGGTCGACACCAGCTCGATGCCCGCATTGTGCAGGCCGGTCGCCAGTTCGATCAGACCGGTCTTGTCGTAGACGCTTACGAGGGCCCGCTTGATCGGCTTGCGTTCACTCACCGGAGATCTCGCTCATCTGGAATTACTGCCTTTCGTCCATCGGAGACAATGCCCCGTTCGGCGACGGCCGCGACGACTTCCGCCAGCAGCCGGCGCTCCACGACCTTGATGCGCTCGTGCAGGGTGGCCTCGTCGTCGCCGGGCAGTACGGTGACCGCCTCCTGCGCGAGAATCGGCCCGGTATCGACGCCCGCGTCGACCAGATGCACGGTGGAGCCGGTGACCCGCACCCCGTAGGCGAGCGCGTCGCGCACGCCGTGCGCGCCCGGGAAGGCGGGCAGCAGCGCGGGATGGGTATTGATGATGCGGCCGCCGAAACGGTCCAGGAAGGCCGGGCCCAGAATCTTCATGAATCCGGCGGAGACCACCAGATCGGGCCGGAAGGCATCCACGATCTCGGTGAGCGCCTTGTCCCATTCCGCGCGATTCGCGAACTCGCCCAGCTCCGCCTTGAACGAGGAGATCTCGAACGTCTCGGCATGGTCGAGAGCCGCGCACTCACGATCCACACCGACCGCCACGACCTGCGCCGGATAACCGGGCCGCCGAGTCGCTTCCAGGAGGGATCGCAGGAGGGAGCCGGTGCCGGAGGCCAGCACGACAATGGTCGCGGGCGCGGGCGGCGGCAACAACTGGGCTGGCGTGGTCAGCGCTCTACTCCCTGTGTGTCGGAGCGGGAAGGAACGGCGAGGGGATTACCGTCGCCGCCTAGAGCCTAGCTGTGCCGCCTCCCCGAACCTTCAGCGCCCGGCTGGGAGCCGTTGACCGTTGGCAACGCGTGCCGGCGGTCGGGAGCCGAACCGATTCTGGACGTACCCGACGAGTTACCCTCGCCGCACGAGATCAGTTGTCACCTCTGGTCGGCCGACCGTGGACCGTCCACCACCTCGGCGTCGACGATGTCGAGATCCTCGCCGGGATCGATATGCGGTTCCGAGGCCAGGGCGGGCTGCTCCTCGACCAGTTCGCCGTCGAGGGCGTCCTCGCGATCCGGGTCGCCGTCCGGATCGATGTAGTACTCGTTGTCGTGGTCGGCTTCGTAGTCGCCGCCGTCGGCATCGTCGTACTCGTCGTCGGCGTAGTCGTCTTCGTAGTCGCGGTCGTCTTCGTAGTCGTCGTCCGCGTAATCGTCGTCGTACTCGTCGTATTCGTCATCGTCGTCGGCGTAGTCCTCCTCGGCGTACGCGGTCGCCGGGGCGGCGGGCGCGAAGAAGCGCGCGGCCACGACGCCCACATAACCGGGCAGCGCCAGCCAGACGAAGGCCAGCACCAGCGTGAGCGGGACATTCGGGCCGATCCAGCCGAAGCTGCCCAGTTCGCCGCCCGCGAGGAGGCCGAGCCCCGCGAGCAGGACGGCGGCGACACCGGCGGAGGTCAGCATGGCCCACGGCGCCTTGGCGTGGTCGCCCGCGGTGCGACCGCAGTCCAGGCCGCCCAGCACGCCCACCGCGGCGGGGACGATCAGCAGTGCGGCCCACCAGGCCGCCGCCGGACCGGACGGCGCCGCCGCCATGATCGGCACGGCGGGCACGGGCGCGCCCTCGATGCCGAACAGGCCGAGCGAGCCAGGGCCGATGTGGGCCTGCCCGCCGAGCAGCACGCTCACCGCGTCGATGGCCACATTCGGCAGGAACGCCAGCGACAGCAGCGTCAAACCCAGTACGCCCACGAAATTTCCGGCCGCCGCGTAGGTCTCGCCGATGCGCGACCAGTGCGCCAGGAGGGAGATCACGGTCAGGGCGGCCGCCGCGGCCAGCAGCCGCGCCACGGCCACCGCGCCCGCGCGGATACCCGGAATCACCCAGTCCGGCACGGGAATCGGTAGTAGATCCAGTAGATCCCGCCACCGCCGCGAACCCACGCCCGCGGCCGCGGCCAGCAGATGCAGCCCGATCACCCAGGCGAAGGAGAAGGAGGTGTTCGGCGCGCGCAGCGCCACCACGGCCGAGGCATCGTCGGCCACGGCCAGGCAGACCGCGGTAACCAGCAGCGGCCCGCCCACCGCCGCACCCGCGATCCAGCCGAGATCGGCGGGCGTGCTGTCCGGTTCGGTGGCGCGGGCGCAATCCTTGGCGACCAGCCACAGCAGGAACGCGGTCGGCAGCAGCGGCCACAGGCCGATATCGGCCTTGCCGATGGTCAGCGGAACCTGGTGCACCGCAAGCCAGCTCGCGGAGACGGCGCCGGGCGCGCCGGTCAGCCCGCTGCCCGCGGCGAGCAGGGTGCCGAAGACGAGCGCCAGGATGAGCAGCAGCGTGATGCTCGACGCCCGCGCGGCGACGATCAGCAGTACGCGCGCGCGTTCGGGGGTCAGCGATCCGAATCCGCCCCCGCCGCCGCTCGATCGCCGGACGCGGGTGCGGGTGCGCGGGGCCGCCCGCACGTCCTCATCGTCCAGGCGAGCCAAGGCGGTTCTCGGGGCATTCATGGCATTCCAGCGTGGCATCTTCACCGAAACCAGAGGGTCAGGCGCGCCGGGCCGGGCCGCACACCGGGAACAGCGGCGGCCGCACCGGGCGCGGCAATGGGAACGGCCCCCGGGTGCGAAACCCGGGGGCCGTTGGCATTTCGATCCGCAGTCCCGCTCGGACTACTTGCTGGCGTCGTCCTGGCCCGGACGGAACGCGCGGGTGGCGTCCGCCGACGGATCGGCGTTATGCTCGCCGCCGAACGGCTGCGGCGCCTGGCGCGGCGCGGCGCCGAAGTGCTGGGTCGCGGCATCGTTCCCGGCGGGCTGCTGCTGACCGTAGGACGGCGGCTGGCCGAAACCACCCTGCTGCCCGTAGGACGGCTGCCCGGCCTGCTGACCCGGCTGGCCGAATGCCTGGAAGCCACCCTGCTGGCCGTAGCCCTGCTGCTGGTAGCCCTGCGGACCGGTCGAGCTGAACGGCTGCTGGCCAAAACCGCCCTGCGGCGCAGCGGGCTTCGGGGCCGGGGGCTTGATGATGCCGGTCTCGAACAGCACCGCCAGCACGGCCAGCACGAACGACAGGAACAGAATGACCCAGGCGCCCCACTCGTTGTCGAGCTCACCGGCGAACGAGTAGAACAGCACCGCCAGGAACGCCGACACCGAGGCGGCGGCCGCCGCACCGACCCAGTCCTGCTTGGGCAGCAGCGACAGGCCCGCGAGCAGACCCGCGAACAGCAGGAAGGCGGGCAGCGCCGGCACGGACTCGAACAGGTTGAAGCTCAGGTCGATATCCGAGCTGCCCTTGGCCGGAGCGAAGCCCAGCAGGAAGTTGAGGACACCGAGGGCGGCCACGCCCACGGTGAGGAAGTAGGGCAGGCCCTTGCCCGCCGCAGCCGTCGTGCTCGACCCGGCAGCGGGACCGCCCGCGGGCGCAGCGCCGTAGCCGGGTCCGGAGGAGGGCTGCGGCGCGGGCGAGTTGTATCCCGAGCCCGAGCCCCCGGTCGGGTATGACATGTCGTCGTCTCCTATCGAGTCGTTCACGAACTCCCACGACGCTACTGCACCGGACGGCCGGGGTCACGATGTACCACCGACCGACGCCGGAACGCAATACCCGGATATCCGCCGAGCGATACGCCCAGCAGCGCAAACGTCAAGGGGCGTGTACCCAGCGGGAGTTCCCCTAACCCCCGATCTCATGTGCAACCCGACACACTCCCGCGCGAAAAGCGAAGACCGCCTGCCGGATTCGGCAGGCGGTCTGCATTCATGTGGGTAGGAGGAGCGGGGGCTAAGCCCCCGAACCCCCTTAGGGCTGCGCCCGGCTGAACCTTTGGGCTGTGCCCGTTGAGGCCCCGCGGGGCCGAACCTCCCCACTCCTTGTCCTGTGCCCCGCTGCCGTCAGGCAGCGGGGCACGAGAACCATCAAGCGCTGATGCTGGCCTTCTCGAGGATCTCGCGCGCCAGGGCGGCGGTCTCGGACGGGGTCTTGCCGACCTTCACGCCCGCGGCCTCGAGGGCGTCCTTCTTGGCCTGGGCGGTACCGGCCGAGCCGGAGACGATGGCGCCCGCGTGGCCCATGGTCTTGCCCTCGGGGGCGGTGAAGCCCGCGACGTAGCCGACGACCGGCTTGGTGACATTGGCCTGGATGTAGGCCGCGGCCCGCTCCTCGGCGTCGCCGCCGATCTCGCCGATCATGACGATGAGCTTGGTCTCGGGATCCTTCTCGAACGCCTCGATGGCGTCGATGTGGGTGGTGCCGATGACCGGGTCGCCGCCGATGCCGATGGCGGTGGAGAAACCGAAGTCCCGCAGCTCGTACATCATCTGGTAGGTCAGGGTGCCGGACTTGGAGACCAGGCCGACCGGGCCCTTGCCGGTGATGTTGGCCGGGGTGATGCCCACCAGCGACTCACCCGGGGTGATGATGCCGGGGCAGTTCGGGCCGATGATGCGGGTCTTGTTGCCCTTGTCCACGTTGTAGGCCCACGCGTAGGCGGTGTCCTGCACCGGGATGCCCTCGGTGATGACCACGAGCAGCGGGATCTCCGCGTCGATGGCCTCGATGATGGCGTCCTTCGAGAAGGCCGGGGGCACAAAGGCGATCGAGGTGTCGGCCCCGGTCTTCTCCATGGCCTCGGCGACCGACGCGAACACCGGCAGCTCGATGTCGTTGCCGTCGGCGTCGACGTGCTTGACGGTGGTGCCCGCCTTGCGCGCGTTCACGCCGCCGACCACATTGGTGCCCGCCTTCAGCATCAGCGCGGTGTGCTTGGTGCCCTCGCCACCGGTGATGCCCTGGACGATGACCTTGTTGTCCTTGTTCAGGAAGATAGACATGTTGGTTCGTGTCCTTACTTGGCCGCAGCCAGCTCAGCGGCCTTGTCGGCGCCTTCGTCCATGGTCTGAGCGAGAGTCACCAGCGGGTGGTTGGCGTCGACGAGGATCTTGCGGCCCTCTTCGACCTTATTGCCGTCCAGACGGACGACCAGCGGCTTGTTGGCCTCGTCGCCAAGCATTTCCAGCGCCTTCACAATGCCGTTCGCGACCGCGTCACAGGCGGTGATGCCGCCGAAGACGTTCACGAACACGCTCTTGACCTGGGCGTCGCCCAGGATGACATCCAGACCCGCGGCCATCACCTCGGCGGACGCGCCGCCGCCGATGTCGAGGAAGTTGGCGGGCTTGACGCCGCCGTGGTTCTCACCGGCGTAGGCGACGACGTCCAGGGTCGACATGACGAGACCGGCGCCATTGCCGATGATGCCGACCTCGCCGTCGAGCTTCACGTAGTTGAGGTCGTTCTGCTTGGCCTTGAGCTCCAGCGGATCGGTCGCGTCGATATCCGCGAACTCCGCGTGGTCGGCGTGGCGGAACTCGGCGTTCTCGTCCAGGGTGACCTTGCCGTCGAGGGCCAGGATCTCGTCGTTGGGGGTGCGAACCAGCGGGTTGACCTCCACCAGGGTGGCGTCCTCCTTGACGAACACCTCCCACAGCTTCTGGATGGTCACGGCCGCGGCGTCGAGCACCTCGGCGGGCAGGTGGCCCTGCTCGGCAATGGAACGGGCGAAGGCCAGATCGACGCCCTTGACGGCATCGACGGCGACCTTGGCCAGCCGCTCCGGCTTGGTGGCGGCGACTTCCTCGATCTCCATACCGCCTTCGACCGAGCACATGGCCAGGTAGGTGCGGTTGGAGCGGTCCAGCAGGAAGGAGATGTAGTACTCCTCCGCGATGTACTTGGCCTCGGCGACCAGGATCTTCTTGGTGACGTGGCCCTTGATGTCCAGGCCCAGGATGTTCTGGGCGTGGGTGAAGGCGTCCTCGGGGGTGGCGGCGTACTTCACGCCACCGGCCTTGCCGCGGCCACCGACCTTGACCTGCGACTTGATCATCACCGGCTTGCCGATTTCTTCCGCGATGGCACGCGCGTCCTCGGCCGTGCCGGTGACCCGGCCCTCCGACGAAGGCACTCCGTGCTTCACGAAGAGTTCCTTCGCCTGATATTCGAAGAGATCCATGTACTCACCGTCTCGTCTGCGTTGTTGTGACAACGTCTGTGTTGGCGGCCCGTCGTCGGAGGCGGGTCGATCGGACTCTAATCAGTCACATGGAGCCGAAATCAGCCGCATACAGCCTAAGTGGCACAGGTCACGGTACTGTCTCTGCGGCGTCAAAACGCCTGGCAGAACCTACTCGCCGGTAGCTTGTTGACCGCGCGCCAGGTAGAGAACACGAACCCCCGCGAGTGATGGGAACTACTACATGTTATCGCGGAAAAGCCTCACTTGGTTACCCGGAGCACAGTGAGGCTATCGCGGAGCAGAACGTGATGAATGTCATACGTTTGCGCCGAACCATGCCCATCGCTTGCTGACCCGCAATCGTTTCGTTACCGTCGATGCGGTCGATGTCACAACCCGGTCACGACAGGAGGACGGCAGGCTTGACGCAGCACAGCGCTCCGCAGGTGAAGAGCCGCTCCGTAGAGGATGCGTCGGCCCAGCTCCACCGCCAGGATCGACTCCGATGAGCGACGGTCCCTTCCCCTCCCGCCATCGCGCCAAACACGGCCACCGATACCGCGAGGAATCCGAGAACTACGGCGGCGCCACCTCTTTCGAGGCCCCCCAGGCCAGCGCCCAGGTCGCCCACGGCGAGTGGGGCGCGGCGCGATCCTGGGACGCCGGGGACAACTGGCACCAGGACGACTGGAGAAACGCCCAGCAGTGGCAGGCCCCCGTCGAACCGCAGTCGGAATGGGCGGGCGCCCAACCCGGTTGGGAGGACCGGCACGGGTGGGAGAACGCCCCCGCCTGGGACGGTCGGGCCGCCTGGAACGAACACGAGCAGTCCTCCTGGGACGACAATGCCGAATCCGGCTGGGACGCGTCGAATTCCGAATGGAACTCCGCGCCCGCCGATTTCGAGCCCACCGCCACCACCAATGGCTGGGCCGTCCCCAATCCGGACGACTGGGCCGGTCAGTCCCGCACCAACTGGGATCCGACCGCCGACCCGACCCCGTCGGATCAGTACCGCCCGGCCTACAGCTTCCGCACCGCCTCGGGCGAGCGGCTCGACTTCGCCGGTGACGGCGCCCCCATCGATCGCGCCGCGCCCGCAGCGGATTCGGACGACGAACCGCGCGCGACCCGCTCCGGCGGCCGTCGCCGCGCCGGTGGGGCGCATCGCCTCCCGGCTCCCCCGGCCTCGCTCAAGGGCCGCGCCGCCGTCGTGGCGGTGGCCGCGGGCGCGGTGGTGGCCGCGGGACAGACCGGTATGGAGACCACCACCACTCCGCACAATGACAATGTCGACTTCCAGGCCGCGGCCCAGGTGCGCGATATCGCCGCGGGAGCCGAGACCATCGGACTCGCCGAGGCGGCCCCCGAGGGCTCCCCGCAGGTCCTGAATGTGTCCGCCCCCGTTGACATCAATCAGTTCAACGGCATCCTCCGCAAGGGCCAGCAGTACGCCGCGGACTTGGCCGCCCAGGAAGCCGCGAAGCTGCGCCCGCTGTTCGCGAAGTTCGCATCCGGAAACTTCACCTCCGGCTACGGCATTCGCTGGGGCGTGCAGCACACCGGTATCGACGTGGCCGCGCCCATCGGCACCCCGATCTACGCGGTGGCCGACGGCACGGTGCTCGAGTCCGGTCCGGCTTCGGGTTTCGGTATGTGGGTCCGCCTGCTGCACGACGACGGCACCGTGACCATCTACGGCCACATCGACACCGCCACGGTGTCCCAGGGCCAGCGCGTCATGGCCGGTGACCAGATCGCCACGGTCGGCAACCGCGGCTTCTCCACCGGCCCGCACTGCCATTTCGAGGTGTGGCTCAATGGCGTCGACAAGATCGACCCGATTCCGTGGCTGGCCTCCCGCGGCATCGGCCTCGGGCCGCAGCGCGACTGAATCGTAGATTTCTCGGTAATCCGCCGCGGCGCGGTCGATTACGCGCGCCCGGCACCCGGGCTCACGGTCGCCGGGCCGTTCACCGTGGCGATATAGCCGATGACATGCAACAGATCCGGGTACACGCGATGGGCGAGCCGCCGGGTCTCGGGCGTCGGGGGAACCAGATCGGGGATCAGGACGCAGCGCAGGCCCGCGGCATGGGCGGCACGCAGCCCATTGGGTGAATCCTCGCAGGCCAGTGTGTATTCCGGCAGCGCGCCCAGGGCCGCGGTCGCGGTCAGGCAGGGCTCGGGATGCGGTTTGCCGCGGGTGACGTCCTGCCGGGTCACGATGGCGTGGAAGCGGTCGGCGAGTCCGGCCGCCCGCAGGCGGTGGCGGGCGCGGTCGCGACCGGAGGAGGTGGCGATGGCGCGCGGGATGCCGCGGCGGTCGAGTTCGTCGAGCAGTTCGGCGACACCGGGTTTGGTGGTGAGGCGGCCCGCGTCGACCAGCTCGGCAATGGTGGCCTCGTGCCGCCGGAAGAACTCGTCGAGCGGGAAGTCGGGACCGTGGGCGGCGGCGGCCAGTTCGCGACAGCGGTCGGCGGGCATGCCGATGAGGCTGTGGCAGAACTCGTCCGAGAGCTCGTAGCCGATCCCGGCGCCGGAGGCGAGCAGCGATTCGACGGCCAGGCGTTCGGAGTCGAGCAGTAGCCCGTCCATATCGAAGACGACCGCGCGCACGGGCGGGTCGGTCCGGCCGGGCGCGGTCATGCGGCGCGCCCGATTTCGGTGCGGAACAGTCGTCGCTCGATCACATCGACGACGTTATCGCGGGCCAGTTCGGCCAGTGCATCGCCCACCTCGCGCTGGATCCGATCCCGCTGCGGCAGCTCACCGAAGATATCGGTGCGGGCAAGAAAGGCCCGGGCCCGCAGGTGCGGATCGGCGATGGCGGCCAGGCCCGCGAGCGCCTCGGCGCGCGGATCGATCACCTCCGAGACCGGATTGCCGCTGCCTCACAGCTCGAACCAGCGGATCCACGACGCGATCAGCAGCACCGCGCCCGGTATCGGCCGACCGGTCGCGAGGTTCTCCCGCATGGCGTCGGTGACGCGCGCCGTCATCTTCTCCGAGCCATTGCGGCCCACCCGGCGCATCTCGTGGCGGATGGCCGGATTGCGGAACCGGCGCAGCAGTTCGTCCACGGTGCGGCGCAATTCGTGGCCCGGCAGGTTCAGGGTCGAGCCCTGCTCGTACAGCATGAACTGGCGGGCCAGGGCGGCCATCATCGGATCCGCCCCGGCCGCGGCGACGGTCTCGTGCCCGGCGAGGGCGCCCAAGTAGGCGAGCAGCATATGGGTGCCGTTGAGCAGCCGCAGTTTCGCCAGTTCGTAGTCGGTGACATCGCCGACGAAGCGCGCACCGGCCAGTTCCCAGCGCGGGCGCTCCCCGGTGAAATCCTCGATGGTCCAGGTCAGGAAGGGCTCGGCCGAGACCGGTGCGCGATCGTCGAGGCCGCCGAGCCAGCCGCGCGTCACCTCCTCGTCGGCCGGACCGGCGGAGGCCACGATGCGATCCACCACACTGCACGGGAATTGCACATTGCGCGCGATCCAGTCCACCAGCCGGTCGTCCCGCATGGCCGCGAAACCCAGGACCGCACCGCGCAATTGGCGGCCGTTGCCGGAGAGGTTGTCGCAGCTGATGACTACGGGCGGTGCGCCGCCGCGGCGGCGCACCGCCTGCAACCCGCCCACCAGCATGCCGATGGCGGTGCACGGGTTCGCCGCGCAGCGCAGATCGTGTCGTACCGGATCGCTGCTCACGTCCAACTGCCCGGTGACGGGTGAGACGCAGTAGCCGCCGGTGGTGACGGTCAGCGTGACCAGGCGCACGCGCGGATCGGCTATCCGCCGCGTCACCCCGAGGCGATCCGAGGGCGCGTGCACGGCCGCGGTAATGGCGCCGACGACCTCGGCGCGCACGCCGGAGCTGTCGCGCAGCAGGGTGGTGTACAGGTTGTCCTGCGCGCGCAGCGCGGTGACGATATCGGGGCGGGACATGGCGACGGCGGCGATGCCCCAGCGCCGGTCCCCGGTGGCGGCCATGGCGTGCTGGGTGATCAGGGCCTGATGCGCCCGGTGGAAGGCGCCGCAGCCCAGATGCACGATGCCGGTGCCCAGGCCCTGTGGCGTGTAGGCAGGGCGGGTGACGGTCCGCGGGAGTCGCTGTAGCGTTCCAACCCCGAGCCGCGGCGAGGGGGTTGTGCTGGAACCGATAACGGTGGAAGTGCCCATGGCAGTCGCTCCGTGTATTCGGAAATGCGAATTTCGAATGCACCGATCGACGCTGAATACGGCGCGATCCAGAATCTAGAACAGCACCGCGGAATTTTCGACACCTATCCGGATGTCCGGTACGTAATTTCCATGGGTCGGCTATCCGAAAGGGGCCGTAGACATTTCGTAAAGACGCACTTCGCCGGTACCGGAAATACATTCCAATGATCCGCGGCACCGGAAACAGTGAGTTGCCTCACCGGGACGCGGATCACATCCATGCAGGTCAGATCCTAATAAATGGCTCATAATGCCCTTACAGTTTTATGAGGGTACGGCTGTACTGCGGGATGAGCCGAATCTTGCCCGCGGTGCCGAAATCGATTGTCACCGTTGCCAGCGCGCCGAATCCCTCCGCGGCGACGACCCGGCCGAGACCGTATTTGTCATCACTGACCCGATCGCCCACCGCCAGCACCAGACCGCTGTTGTTCCGTTTACCCGCCGCACCGCTCGCGGCGGGCGCGGGGCGGCGTTCGCCGCGCATTCCGGGCCGCTGTTCGGCCCAGCCGTCGCCGCGCGTCCAATCCCGTTCGAAGCCTTCGTCCTCGCCGCGACGGCGCATACCGCGACCGCTCTGCGACGGTGCGGGCTCGAGCCGCCGCCAATCCAGGAGGTGAGCCGGAATCTCTTGCAAGAACCGGGATTCCGGATTCGATACCGGCTGCCCCCAGCCCGAACGCACCACGGCCCGGGTCAGGTACAGACGCTTGCGCGCCCGGGTGATGCCCACATAGGCCAGGCGGCGTTCCTCGGCGAGTTCGGTGGGGTCGCCCAGGGCGCGCATATGCGGGAACTGGCCGTCCTCCCAGCCGGTGACGAAGACGACCGGGAATTCCAGGCCCTTGGCGGTGTGCAGGGTCATGAGGGTGACCACGCCGGAGCCCTCGTCCGGAATCTGGTCGGTGTCGGCGACGAGGGATACGCGTTCGAGGAAGGCGGCGAGGGAACCGGGATCGGGTTCGCCCTCGGCCGGTTCGGGCAGCAGGCCCTCGGCACGGGCGGCCTCGACATTGTTGCGGGCCTCGGAGCTGAATTCGCGGGCGACGCTGACCAACTCATTGAGGTTGTCCAGGCGCGCGCCGTCCTGGGGATCGTCGGAGGCCTCGAGTTCGGCGCGGTAGCCGGTGCGGTCGAGGACGGCCTCCACCACGGTGCCGACATCCGGGAAGTCCACATCGTCCTGTGCGCCCGCGGCGCGGATCTCGCCGAGCAGGTCGAGGAAACCGGCGATGGCGCGCTGGGCACGGGTATTGAGCAGGGCGACCTTGCCGTCGGCGGCATCGCGAAGGGCCTGTGCGAAGCCGATATTGCGCTGTTCGGCGTGCACGGCGACGCAGGCCTCGGCGCGGTCGCCGATGCCGCGGCGGGGGGTGTTGAGGACCCGGCGCAGGCTCACCGCATCGTCCGGATTCTCCAGGACGCGCAGGTAGGCCACGATATCGCGGACTTCCTTGCGCTCGTGGAAGCGGACGCCGCCGACCACCTTGTAGGGCAGGCCCATGCGGATGAAGATCTCTTCCAGCGCCCGGGAGTTGTTGTTGGTGCGGTAGAAGACGGCGACGTCGTTGTAGTTGGCGTCGCCGTGGTCGACCAGTTTGTCGATTTCGCGGGCGACGAAGGAGGCCTCGTCGTGCTCGTTGTCCGCGACGTAGCCGACGATCAGATCGCCGTCGCCGGAATCGGTCCACAGCTTCTTCTCGCGGCGGCCCTCATTGCGCGAGATGACCGCGTTGGCGGCGGTCAGGATGTGCTGGGTGGAGCGGTAGTTCTGTTCCAGCAGAATGGTTTCCGCATCCGGGAAGTCGCGCTCGAACTCCTCGATATTGCGGATGGTCGCGCCGCGGAAGGCGTAGATTGACTGATCGGCGTCACCCACCACGCACAGCTCGCTGGGCGGTACCCGGTCGTCGGCGGCGACCGGGATGTCGTCCTCGCCCCAGGCGGCGCCGCGGTGATGCCCGACCAGCTCGCGCACCAGGATGTACTGCACGTGGTTGGTGTCCTGGTATTCGTCGACCAGGACGTGCCGGAAGCGCCGCCGGTAATACTCGGCCACCTGCGGATGCCGTTGCAGCAGCGCCACCGTCTCGCCGATGAGATCGTCGAAGTCGAAGGCATTGGCGGCGCGCAGCCGACGTTGGTACTCGTCGTAGACCTTGGCCACCAGCCGCGGCAGTTCGGTGTCCTCGGTCTCGGCGTCGGCGGCGGCCTGCTCGGGATCGATGAGCTCGTTCTTGAGGTTGGAGATGGCGGTGGCCAGCAGGCGCGGCGTGTACTTCTTGGCGTCGATGTCGAAATCGCGGCTGATCATGGCCAGCAGGCGGCGCGAGTCGTCGGCGTCGTAGATGGAGAAGTTGGAGTTGAGCCCGGCCACCAGTCCGGCCTGGGTTCGCAGGATTCGCACGCAGCTGGAGTGGAAGGTGGACACCCACATTCCGGCCGCGCGCGGGCCGACCAGACCGGAGACGCGCTCGCGCATCTCGGCGGCTGCCTTATTGGTGAAGGTGATCGCCAGGATTTCGCCGGGGCGCACGCCGCGGGCCGCGAGCAGGTAGGCGATGCGCCGGGTCAACACGGCTGTTTTGCCTGATCCGGCGCCCGCCACGATCAGTAGCGGAGACCCGGTGTGCACCACCGCGGCGCGCTGTTGCGGGTTCAACCCCTCGAGCAATTGCTCGGTCTTCTGCTCCACCTGCTCCACCGTCGTGTTCATCGCCCATCCACGCTACCGGCGGACACCGACAGGCATGAAGCCCGGCGGCTCAGGTGTCCGATTAGTGCCGGTGGAGCGAACGCGCGGTGAACATGGCGGACGGAAACTCAGGAGATTCACAAACGAACTCGTTTTGCTTGGCTCACCACTCGTGGCACACTGGCCACATGATCGGCGCTGTTGCTAAACGTTTCACGGGCAGCGCGCATTCGGGGAGACAATGTAGACCGAACAGGTCAGATTCTTGGTGAAGAACCGATCGGTAACGGGTCGGTACCGTCGGCCGATCCACGTTCTGGACCACGAGGAGTTGAAAGTATGAGCATCTCTGCGACGGGACAATCCGAACCTGCCACCGGGTCGGACTCCGCCTTGGAATCGGACGCTGCAGTGCCTGCGGAGACGGCCCTGCCCACGGATACCGCGCTGCCTTCCGAGGTCGAGATCGACAAGCTGCGCAAGGAAATCGACAAGCTCGACGCCGAGATCCTGGCCGCCATCAAACGCCGCACCGAGGTTTCCCGCATCATCGGCCGCACGCGCATGGCCAATGGCGGCCCGAAGCTGGTGCACTCTCGCGAGATGAAGGTGCTGGAGCGCTTCAGCGAGCTGGGTCAGGAGGGCCACACCCTCGCCATGCTGCTGCTCCGCCTCGGCCGCGGGCGTCTCGGCCACTAGGCGACACGAACCACGCGGTTCTCGTGCGAGCGGGGGCTGCTTTCCAGAGGCCGCCCCGGGTGTTCATTACCCCCGGGGCGGTTCTTCACATCTCCGCTCAGGGCAGGGCGATGTATTTGGTGTTGAGGTACTCCTCGATGCCCTCGAAGCCGCCTTCGCGGCCGAAGCCGGATTGTTTGACGCCGCCGAAGGGGGCGGCCGGGTCGGAGATGACGCCGCGGTTGATGCCGACCATGCCGGTTTCCAGGCCCTCGGCCACACGCAAGGCGCGGTCCAGGTTCTTGGTGAAAACGTATGCGACCAGGCCGAATTCGGTGTCGTTGGCGGCAGCCAGGCCCTGTTCCTCGGTATCGAAGCCGACAATGGGGGCGACCGGGCCGAAGACCTCCTCGCGCAGGATGCGGGCGCGGGGCGGGATATCGGTGAGGACGGTGGCGGGGTAGAACCAGCCGGGACCGCAGGGGGCCTTGCCGCCGAGTTTCACCTGGGCGCCCGCGGCGACGGCGTCGTCGACCAGTTCGCTGACGGTGTCGAGCTGGTTCTCGTTGATGAGCGGGCCCAGGGTGGTCGCCGGGTCGGCGCCCGCGCCGAGCTTGTACTCGGCCATGGCGGCGACGAGTTTGTCGGTGAACTCGGCGCGCACCGAGTTCTGGACGTGGAAGCGGTTGGCGGCGGTGCAGGCTTCGCCGCCATTGCGCAGCTTGGCCAGCACGGCGCCCTGGACGGCGGCGTCGATATCGGCGTCGTCGAAGACGACGAAGGGGGCGTTGCCGCCCAATTCCATGGAGGTGCGCAGCAATCCGTGCGCGGCGGATTCCACCAGCTTCTTGCCGACCGGGGTGGAGCCGGTGAAGGTGAGCTTGCGCAGCCGCGGATCGGTGAGCAGCGGGGCGGTCACCGCGCCGGAGCGGCTGGTGGTGATGACCGACAGCACACCGTCGGGCAGACCGGCCGCACTGCACAGCTGGGCCAGCAGCAGCATGGTCAGCGGGGTCTCCCCCGCCGGTTTCACGATCATGGTGCAGCCCGCCGCCAGGGCGGGCCCGATCTTGCGGGTGCCCATGGCGAGGGGGAAGTTCCACGGGGTGATGGCCAGGCACGGGCCGACCGGCTGTTTGTGCACCAGGATGCGGCCGGTGCCCGCGGGGGCGGGCTGATAGCGGCCGTGGATTCGGGTGGCCTCCTCGCTGAACCAGCGGAAGAACTCCGCGCCGTAGCGAACCTCGTTGCGCGACTCCGGCAATGCCTTGCCCATTTCCAGGGTCATCAGCAGGGCGAATTCCTCGGCGCGCGCGGTGATCGCCTCGAAGACCGCGCGCAGGATCTCCCCGCGCTGCCGGGCCGGAGTCGCGGCCCACTCGGCCTGGACGGCCACGGCCGCGTCGAGGGCGCGCACGGCGTCGGCGGGGGTGGCGTCGGCGACATTCGCGATGACCTCGCCGGTGGCTGGATTGTGCACCGGGAAGGTGGCGCCGCCCGCGGCGTCCACCGGTCCGCCGATCCAGAGTTGTGTGGGAATGGACTCGAGTAGTTCGGTTTCGGACACCATGTGATCCAGCCTAGGCCACTGGTCCGAGCGTTTCGGTGGTCCGGACGAATCCGGCGGGCCGGTGCGGGCTTGCCGTGAAGTACCGGTTGTTACCTGCGGGTCGCCGCCGGGGGTTGTAACCTCGGCGGACGTGAGCAGCGACATCACCGCATCGGCGGCCTGGCGGAAACTGCACGACCATCATGCGTCCATTGCCGGGCGCCACCTGCGGGAATTCTTCGCCGAGGATCCGGAGCGCGGGCACGAGCTGACCGTCCGGGTGGCGGATCTGCGCATCGACTACTCCAAGCACCGGGTGACCCGCGAAACCCTGGATCTGCTGGTCGAATTGGCGCATACCGCGGGCGTCGAGCAACATCGCGACGCGATGTTCGCGGGTGCGCACATCAATACCTCCGAGGATCGCGCGGTCGAGCATGTGGCGCTGCGCATGCCCGCCGGGCAGCAGGTCATGGTGGACGGGGTGGACGCGGGCGCGCAGGTGCACGAGGTCCTCGACCGCATGGGCGAGTTCACCGACGCGCTGCGCTCCGGACAGTGGCGCGGTGCGACCGGCGAGCGCATCACCACGGTGGTGAACATCGGCATCGGCGGCTCGGATCTGGGCCCGGCCATGGTGTATCTGGCCCTGCGGCACTATGCCGATGCCGGGATCTCCGCCCGCTTCGTCTCGAATGTCGATCCGGCGGACCTGGTTTCGACGCTGCACGGCCTGGACCCGGCGACCACGCTGTTCATTGTCGCCTCCAAGACCTTCTCCACCCTCGAGACGCTCACCAATGCGACGGCGGTGCGCCGCTGGCTGGTGGCGGCGCTCGGTGAGGACGCCGTCGCCAAGCATTTCGTCGCGGTCTCCACGCACGCGCAGCGGGTCGCGGCCTTCGGTATCGACACGGCCAATATGTTCGGCTTCTGGGATTGGGTCGGCGGCCGCTACTCGGTGGACTCGGCCATCGGCCTGTCGGTCATGGCCGTCATCGGCAAGCAGCGCTTCGCCGAGTTCCTCGACGGAATGCACCGGGTGGACGAACATTTCCGATCCGCGCCGCTGCCGGAAAACGGTCCGGCCCTGCTCGGCCTGCTCGGCGTCTGGTACTCGAATTTCTTCGGCGCCCAGTCCCGCGCGGTGCTGCCGTATTCCAATGACCTGGCCCGTTTTCCGGCCTACCTGCAGCAGCTGACCATGGAGTCCAACGGCAAATCCGTTCGCGCCGACGGCACTCCGGTGACCACCACCACCGGCGAGATCTTCTGGGGCGAGCCCGGCACCAATGGCCAGCACGCCTTCTACCAGCTCCTGCATCAGGGCACGGTCCTGGTCCCCGCCGATTTCATCGGATTCGCCCGCCCCACCGACGATCTGCCCACCCTCGACGGCACCGGCAGCATGCACGACATCCTCATGAGCAATCTCTTCGCCCAGACGAAGGTCCTCGCCTTCGGCAAGACCGCCGAGGAGATCGCCGCCGAGGGCACCGCCCCAACCCGGGTCCCCCACAAGGTGATGCCCGGCAACCGCCCCTCCACCACCATCCTCGCCCCCCAGCTCACCCCCTCCGTCCTGGGCCAGCTCATCGCCCTCTACGAGCACATCGTCTTCACCGAGGGCTCGATCTGGGGCATCGACAGCTTCGACCAGTGGGGCGTCGAACTCGGCAAACAGCAGGCCCTGGCCCTGGAACCCCTGCTGACCTCGACGGAAGATCCCGCCCCCCAATCGGATTCGTCCACCGACGCCCTCATCCGCTGGTATCGGCAGCAGCGCTGACCGGCCGGGCGTCGCGGCGCACCGCCCACAGCCCGGCCACCACCAGCACCAGGGACAGCCCGGCGGCGCCGATCGTGGCGCCCCAGCCGGGCCCGAACCAGATCGACACGATCCCGGCGTGCTCGCCGCGCCGGGCATGGAAACTCAGGCTTTCCATCGTGACGATCAGCGCGGGTGCGAAAATGGCGCTCCCGAGCAGCAGCGCCCAGCCGCGCAGCACGGTGCGCGGTATGCGCACCCGGTACTGCATGACAATCGCGACGACGACCGCCGCAATGCTGAGCAGCACCGCCCAGGGCCAGCCGATGGCCTGAAAGTCGAACGCGGACAGCTCGTTCTGCGCTTGCACCTCGGTCCGCCCGGTGAACCGGGGCACCGGGGGCGAGGACGGGTGGGTGAAGTACGGCGCGGTGGATCGCACCCGCACGTAGTGCCGGCGCGGCGAATACGTGGAACCACCACGGACTCTCGGAGCCGTAGACCATTGCCGCGATCAGGCCCAGCGTGAGCGCCGCGGTGACGCTCAGGAGCGCGCCGTAGGTGCGAGCCCAGATCCGTGACAATCGGAAAAGGTCTGTCTGCCGCGATATTGCCACCGAATGAGCCATGTCTCCCCCTCCGAGGCACTCCGGTCCCACCCGATTACCCGATACCGCCGGGCCGAAACAGCGGGTGCGGCAGGGCTGCTCAGGCGAGACTGAGCCGGGCCAGTTCCACGCGGTTGCTCACGCCCAGTTTGGGGAATGCGCGATACAGGTGGTGGCCAACGGTTTTGGGGCTCAGGAAGAGTTGGGCGGCGATCTCCTTGTTGGTGGCGCCGCTGGCGGCCAGGCGGACCACCTGGAGTTCCTGGGGGGTGAGGCGGGCGGCCACATCGGTTTCGGGTTCGGGGACGACGCCTTCACCCGCCGCGCGGAGTTCGACGCGGGCGCGCTCCGCCCAGGGGTGCGCGCCGAGGCGGTCGAAGGTTTCCAGGGCCTTGCGCAGCTGCACGCGGGCTTCGGTGGTGCGCCGTTCCCGGCGCAGCAGTTCGCCGTAGGCCAGGGCGGTGCGGGCGTGGTCGTACCAACGGTCGGCGGCGGCATGTGCGGTCAGGGCGCGGGCGAGCAGATCGCCGTCACCGCGCACCTGTCCCCGGCAGCGGAGCAGAAGGCCCTGCGCCCACGGATTGCCCAGTGCGGCAGCCCATTCCTCGATTTCGGCCATGGCGGTGGCGGCGCGCTCCGGGCGGCGCGCCCGGACGGCGGCCTCCACCAGATCCGAGAGCAGGTCGATCCAGTGACCGCGCGCCTGGGCGGGCCCCCGGTACAGCATGTCGAGCCGATCCAGGGCGCGTTCATGGCGGCCCAGCCCCAGATCCAGTAGCGCCAGGGCCCATTCGCAGTGCGTCACGTCGATGGCGTTGTAATCGCCGGGCGCGTGGGCGAGATTGCGTTCGGCCAGTTCCCGGCAGCGCACCTCGTCGCCCTGCACCGCCGCGATGAGGGCCAGCACCGCTTCGGACCCGGCCACCCGATTGGGCTGGCCGATATCGGCGGCGATGCGCACGTTCTGGGTGGCGATGACCTTCGCTTCGCGATGGCGGCCCAGGATGAATTCGGCGGTGGCCAGGGTGGCGGTAATGGCGGGCACCCAGCCGATCATGCCCCGCTCGCACACGAGGTCGGCCAGTTCGTTCAAGCCGTCGCGCGCGATCACCATATTGCCGATGAGGGCGGAGTGCAGGGCGAGACCCAGGCGTAGCGAGATCATTTCGAGCGGTACGAAACGACTGAACTGCACGGTGGTCCGGATGGTGGCGATGCCGTCGGCCAGGTGGCCGTCCCACAGGTCGAGCGGACCGCGCAGCGCGGGCAGCAGCGGTGCGATCGCATCGTCGGTGCGCAGCCCCCGCAGCTGTTCGAAGGTCAACCGCACGCTGCCGAGATCCCCGCTGGTCCACGCGATCCGGCCCGCCTCGATCAACAGCTGCGCGGCGCGTGCGGGTTCGATCTCGGTGACATGCGCGGCCGCCTCGAGCATGAGCTGATGCGCTTTGCGTAGCGACCCGTACTCGAATTCGATCAGGACCCTGGTCCCGGTGACCCGGGCCCGTTCCACCGGTCCGAGCGAAAGCTGTTCGGCCGCTTCGGCCAAGCGCAGGGCGCGGCCGGTGTGCCCGGCCTCGGACGCGGTTTCCACCGCGGACACCAGGCGGCGGGCGCGCGCCACCGGATCGGGGGTGAGCAGGGCGGCGCGCTCCAGCGCGGCGGCGGCCGAGGCGTGCCCGGTGCGTTCGCGCGCCTGCTGGGCGGCCGCTTCCAGTGCGGCGGCGACGGTTTCGTCGGGTTCGGTGGTGGCGGCGGCGAGATGCCAGGCGCTGCGCGCCGGATCGTCGGCGAGCACCGCGGCCAGCGCCGCGTGCACCGCGTGCCGCTGGGTGAAGGTGGCCCCGTGATAGGCGGCGGAGCGCCGCAGCGGATGCCGGAAGGTCACCGTCTGACCGGTGATCACCACCATGCCCGACTGCTCGGCCGCGGCGAGCGCCTCGGCGGTGTGACCGAGCCGGTGCAGCACCCGCAGCGCGATGCCGAGGTCGCCGGTCTCCTCGGCCGCCACCACCAGCATGGCCATGCGGGCGGGTTCGGATTGTTCGGCGATCCGGCGTTCGTAGCCGCTGCGCAGCCGCAGCGGCAGCGGCAGCGGCAGCGGCAGTGGTTCGGCCGGTGAGGATTCCGGGTTCATGCTGGGGAATTCCAGCAGCGCCAGCGGGTTCCCGGCGGCCTCGGCGAGCACTCGTTCGCGCTGGTCCGGGGTGAGGCCGGGCCAGCGTTCGGCCAGCAGGGCGGTGGCGGCGGCGCTGTCCAGCGGCGTCAGCCGCATCCCGGGCAGCCCGCCGTGCTCGAAGCCCTTGCGCGCGGCGAAGAGCATGACGATGCCTTCGGCCCCGAGCCGACGGGCCGCGAAACGGAGGGCGTCGGCGGAGGGCCGGTCCAGCCATTGCGCATCGTTGATGAGACAGAGCACGGGCCCGTCCGCGGAGAGTTCGGCGAGCAGGGTGAGGGTGGCGACGCCGATGAGGAAGCGGTCGGCGCCATCGCTGGCGCACAGGCCCAGGGCGCCGCCGAGCGCACCGTATTGCGGTGCGGGCAGGGCGTCGAGCCGATCCAGCGCCGAGCTCAGCAGTTGATGCAGACCCGCGAGGGGCAGCTCGGATTCGCTCTCGACCCCGGAACACCGCAGCACCCGCCAGCCGTTTCCGGCGTGTTCCTCGGCGGACAGCAGCAGGGCGGACTTGCCTTCGCCCGCCTCGGCGGTAATGGCCAAGGCGCCGCTGCGTCCCCGTTGCGCGGCCCGGAGCAGGGATCCGATCTGCTGCACTTCGTTTGCACGACCGTACAGCACACGCGATAACTTAGGCCCCGGGCCGCGCATCGGCAAACGAGTTCGATAGCCGGATGAGCTCAGCGTGTGTGACGACACAGCACGTCGTAGGCCCGCACAACATCCTCGGGAAAGACCAGAATGCGGAATCGGTCCCGGCGCTGCCGCCAGCGCCGGGACCGGTCCCGCCCGGTGGTGGCGCGCACCCCGTAGGCGTGCAGCAACTGCCGGACGGTGCGCGCGGCCGGTTCGTCGAACACTGTGGCGGCCGGGACCAGCAGACCGAATTCGGCCGCGCCCCGATCCCACCGCAACCAGTTGCTCACGCCTGGCTCCCGCTGTCCTGCTTGGCCTGCAACATCTCCAGCTGCGCCTGTTCCTCGCGATGGTGCTGCTCCCGCAGCGCTGCTCGCTCGCCCGCCGGATCGGCGCGCAGGAAGCTGCCCGCGCCGGGCTTGCCCGCCGATCCGAGCCGGTTCATCTTCTTGGGCACCGGCGCCCCCCTGGTATTCGAGCGGAATCGGATGCCCGTGCGCGTCCACCGGTCCCAGCGACTGATGCACCTCGATGTATTCGCCGTGCGGCAGCCGCTTGATGATCCCGGTCTCGATACCGTGCTCGAGCACCGCGCGATCACTGCGCTGCAGGCCGATGCAGAACCGGTAGGCCAGGAAGTAGGCCACCGGCGGCAGCACCAGCGCCCCGATGCGGAAGCCCCAGGTGGTGGCATTGAGCGAGATATTGAACTGCAGCGAGATGATGTCGTTGACACAGGCCAGCGTGAGCACCACGTACAGCGTGAGCGCCATGGCCCCGATCGCGGTGCGCACCGGCACATCCCGCGGCCGCTGTAGCAGATTGTGGTGCGCGGTGTCGCGACTCAACCGCTTCTCGATCCACGGATAGACCACGATGATCACCAGGAACAGGCCCATGAGCAGCGCCACCCAGGTGGAGGCGGGCACGGTGTAGTTCCCGATGTAGAGCTCCCACGGCGGCATGAGCCGGGCCAGCCCGTCGGTCCACATCATGTAGAAGTCCGGCTGCGAGCCCGCCGAGACCTGGGACGGGTTGTAGGGGCCGAGATTCCAGATCGGATTGATCTGGAACAGCCCGCCCATGAGTGCGATGGTGCCGAGCGTGAACGCGAAGAACGCGCCCTGATCGAGCGAGAACACCGGCACGATGCGCGCGCCCACCACGTTCTTCTCGGTGCGCGCGGGTCCGGGGAACTGCGTGTGCTTCTGGTACCAGACCAGCCCGATGTGCGCCGCGATCAGGGCCAGCATGATGCCCGGGAAGAGCAGCACGTGCGTGATGTAGAGCCGCGGCAGGATGATGGTGCCCGGGAAGTCGCCGCCGAACATGAGCCAGTGCAGCCAGGTGCCGATCACCGGAATGCCCATGGTGATACCGGAGAACGCCGCCCGCAGACCGGTGCCGGAGAGCAGATCATCGGGCAGCGAATACCCGAAGAACCCCTCGAACATGGCCAGGATCAGCAGTAGCGCGCCCAGCACCCAGGTGCCCTCGCGGGGTTTGCGGAACGCACCGGTGAAGAAGACACGCAGCATGTGCACGATGATCGAGCAGGCGAACATGAGCGCCGCCCAATGGTACACCTGCCGCACGAACAGGCCGCCGCGCACCTCGAAGGAGATGTTCAGCGCGGTCTCGTAGGCCCGCGACATGGTCACCCCGCGCAGCGGCTGGTACGAGCCCTGATAGACGACCTCGCTCATGGACGGGTCGAAATACAGCGTCAGATACACCCCGGACAGCAGCAGGATGATGAAGCTGTAGAGCGCGATCTCCCCGAGCAGGAAAGACCAGTGCGTCGGAAAGACCTTGTTGATGGATCGTTTGACACCGGCGGCGAGGTGATACCTCTGATCGGTGGCATCGGCCAAGGCCATCGTCGTCCTCCTTGCGGATTCGAGCGCAGGCGGAGACCTGCTGACCCTTAGACAATTCAGAGCGATGAAACGTGACACCCGGTCCCGGACGATCGCCTACATGTGAGAAACGGAACAGCGGTGCGGCCCCTGCCCCGGATCGGTCTGAATCACGTTGGCGCTCATGCTGTACGGCCGAGCTGAGGAACTGCGCCGGATCGGCGCCCTGCTCGAGGCCGCCGCGAGCGGGCGCAGTGCGGCCCTGGTGGTGGTCGGCGACGCCGGGGAGGGCAAGACGGCCCTGCTGGACGCCGCCGCCAGGCTGACGACTAATCCGGGTCAGGTGCTGCGTTGCGCCGGGGTGGAATCGGAATCGGAACTACCCTTCGCCGGACTACAATCGCTGCTGCGGCCGGTGCTGGATCGGGTGGACGCGCTGCCCGAATCGCACCGGCAGGCGTTGCGCGGCGCGTTCGGTATGTCCGCCACGACCGCGGCCGACCGCTTCACGGTGGGGCTGGCGACGATCTCGCTGCTGGCCGAGCTCACCGCGACCGGTTCGACCCTGTGCCTGATCGATGACCCGCAATGGCTGGACCGCCCCTCCGCCGATGCCCTGCGCTTCGCCGCGCATCGGCTCGGGGAGGAGGCGGCGGTGCTGCTGTTCGCCACGCGCCCGGAGATGACGGGCGTGGATGTGCGCCGGATCGCGCCTTCGGTGCCGCAGCTGCGGCTCACCCCGCTGAGCGCGGCGGACTCGCGGGCGCTGCTGCACGACCGTTTCCCGGAACTGGCCCCGGAGGTGCGCGACCGGGTGCTGGCCGCGGCGGCCGGAAATCCGCTGGCCGTAGTGGAATTGCCGCGCATGGATCTGGAATCCTGCCCGGCGGGCCCGCTCCCGATCCCGGATCGTCTGCGTACCGGTTATGCGGAGCACATTGCCGCACAACCGGATTCGGCGCGCTGGGCGCTGCTGGTCGCCGCCGCCGAGGAGACCGGGAAACTCGCGGTGGTGCGCGCGGCGCTGGCCCGCCTGGAGCTGGGCGAGGCGGCGCTGACCGCGGCCGTGGACTCGTGCATGATCACGATTTCCGGGCAGACGGTGGCCTTCCGGCATCCGCTCAAGCGGGCCGCCGCCTATCAGCTCGCCTCCTTCACCCAGCGGCTGGCCGCGCACGCGGCCATTGCCGACGCGCTCGAACACGACGATCCGGACCGCCGCGCCTGGCATCTGGCCCTGGCCACCCCGGTGCCGGAGGAAAATGTCGCCGCCGCACTGGAAGCCGCGGCCGAGCGCGCCTATCACCGGGCCGCGTACGGTGCGGCCGCGTCCGCCATCGAGCGCGCCGCCCAGCTCACCCCGGACCGATTCCGCCAGGACCGCCGCCTGACTCGCGCCGCGGCCGCGCTGTTCGTCGCCGGGCGGCCGGAGCAGGCCATTGCCGTGGCCGATCGCATCGATGCGACCGCCCTCGATATCGCCGATCAGGCGCGGCTGCGAAATCTGCGCGCCCACATCGCCTTCGAGAACGGCGCCCTCACCACCGCCTACGACCTGTGGCTGACCACCGCGGCGGAGCTCGCGCCGGAGGATCCCGAACGCGCCGCCGCGGTGCTCGTGGACGCCGCCCGCGCGGCGTGGACGGTCGGCGATCTGGCGGGCGCGCAGCTGGCGCACGCGCGCATGTCCGCACTGGCCCTGGATGATTCGTGGGCCCCGCTGCTGGCGGCCGTGGAGGGGCCCAATCGGCTCTTCGCCATGGATCTGACGGCCGGGGTGCGGATGATCCGCGACGGTGTGGCCGCCACCCGCGCCACCGCGGATCCGGCGACCCGTTTCACGCTGGCCCTGCTGTGCGCGCTGGCCGGTGACACCGAGGACGCCCACGATCTGCTGACCGCGGTGGCCGCCGAATGCGGGCAGCTCGGCCGGGTGGCCCGCCTGCCCGCCGTGCACGCCTCGCTCGGGACCATGCAGCTGCTGCTCGGCCATTTCCGGGAGGCGGAGGCGAGCTGTCTGGAGGCGGTGCGCATGGCCGAGGGCACCGGGCAGCCGAATCGGGTGCGGCAGGCCGAATCCGTGCTCGCCGTGCTGGCCGCGCTGCGCGGTGACGAGGAGCGCTGCCGGACCCTGGCCGATCGGTTGTTGCGGCGTTCCCGCCCGGATGTCAACACCATCGACGCCGCGCACGGCGAATGGGCGCTGCTGCTCCTGGATCTCGCGCACGGCCGCTACGAGGCCTCCGTCCATCGGGGCGAGGCGCTCGGCCACAGTCCGCACCGGCCGCTCGGCCAGTGGCCGCATCTGCTGGCGGATCGGGTGGAAGCGGCGGTCCGCCTGCGGGAACCGGAGCGCGCGGCCGAACCGCTGGACTTCCTGCGCCGCTATGCCGAGGCCGCGGGTTCGGCGTGGCTGCGCGGTCTGCTGCTGCGCTGTGAGGCCCAGCTCGCCGGGTACGCCGAACTCTTCGAGCAGGCGCTGAAGGTGCACGCCGCCGCCAACCGCCGCTTCGATCACGCCAGAACCGAACTGCTGTACGGCGAATGGCTGCGCCGCGAACGCCGTCAGCTGGATGCCCGCGCCCGGCTCGAATCGGCGGCGGCGGCCTTCGACGGTCTGGGCGCGCGGCCCTGGGCCGAGCGGGCGCGAGCCGAACTGCGGGCGGCGGGCGGTGATCCGCGCAGGCTGCCCGGCCCCCCGGCCGGACCGAACGTTCCGGCCGGAGGTGCCGTCGGCCACTCGGGAACCGCACCGTCCGACCCGATGAGTCTGCTCACACCCCAGGAGCTCCAGGTGGTCCGGCTCGCGGCGCGGGGCGCGACCAATAACGAGATCGGCGCGCAACTGTGCCTGAGTCCGAAAACCGTTGGACACCACCTGTATCGGGCCTTTCCGAAGCTGGGCGTCAAGAGCCGCGTGGAACTGGCCCGGCTGGCGATCGCGGAGGTGGCGTGAGCGCGGGGGCCGATCGGGATTTTCGAGCCGCCGATCCGGGCCGCTAAGTTCGAGCGATGCTGTACGGCCGGTTGGAGGAAGAGCGGCGGATCAGCAGCCTGTTGTCCGGCGGCGCCGCGGGCGACAGCGGTGCGCTGGCGATCATCGCGGGTGCGGGTGAAGGGAAGTCGGCGCTGCTGGAGCGCGCCGCGGAACTGGCCGATTCCGAGTGGCGGGTGCTGCGCTGCGCGGGTGTGGAGTGCCAGGCGGAACTGCCCTTCGCCGGGCTGCGGCAGTTGCTGGACCCGGCGCTGCACCTCGAGACCGTCCTGCCGGAACCGCAGCGCCGGGCGCTGTGCGGTGCGCTCGGTATGGAGCAGGCCGTCGAGCCCGCCGAGCGGTTCCTGATCGGCCTGGCCACCCTGTCACTGCTGTCGGAGTTCTCGGCGGAGGGCCCGGTACTGTGTCTGGTCGATGACGCGCAGTGGCTCGACCAGCCGACCACGGACGCCCTGCTGTTCACCGCGCGCCGCCTCGGCGACGAGGGCATCGTCATGGTGTTCGCGGGCCGCCCGGAGTTCGACGCGCCTGGTCTGCCGCGGTTGCAGCCCGCCCCGCTCGCACCCGACGAGGCGAAAGCCTTGCTGGCGGAGCGGGTTCCGCGGTTGCCGGTCGAGATGCGGGATCGGGTGATCGCCGAATCCGCTGGCAATCCGCTCGCCCTGCTGGAACTGCCGGGCATGAATCTGGACGCCCCGCCGGTGGGCCCGCTGGATCTGCCGGAGCGGCTGCTGTCAGGTTATCGGGGCCATATCGCCGACCTGCCCGAGGCGGCCCGCCTGGCCTTGCTGGTGGCCGCCGCCGATGAGAGCAATGATCTGGGGCTGGCGCTGCGCGTGCTGGTCGCGCTCGGCTCCGATGCGCGGGCCCTGGCGCATGCGGAATCCACCGGCATGCTCGGCGTCTCGGGGCAGACCGTATGGTTCCGGCATCCGCTCATGCGCGCCGCCGCCTATCGCAGCGCCACCGACGCCCAGCGCCGCGCCGTGCACACCGCCATTGCGTACACGCTGCTCTTCGATCCGGACCGCCGCGCCTGGCATCGCGCCGCCGCGGCCACCGCACCCGAGGAAACCGTCGCGGCCGCACTGGAATCCGCGGCCGAGCGGGCGGGCGAACGGACCGGCCACGGCGCCGCCGCCAGCGCCTGGGAGCGCGCCGCCCAGCTCACGCCGGATCGGTCCGAACAGGCCCGCCGCCTGATGCACGCCATCGAGAATGCCGCTGCCGCCGGGCAATACGCGCGCGCCGGGCGCCTGGCCACCGCGGGCCGACTGCTGGGCGAACGCCTGATCGCCGAGGGCAGCCCACTCGGCCCGGAACGGCTGTATTGCGCCCGCACCTGCGCGGTGCTCGCGCAGATCGAACTGGACAATGGCGCACCGGAGGAGGCGTACCGGCTGCTGCTCGACGCGGCGCGACTGGCGGGGCCGGAGGAACCGGACCGGGCCGCCGTCCTGCTGCTGGACGCGGGCCGGATCGCCTGGGCCATCGGCGATGTGGACGCCTTCCGGGCCGCGCACGCCCTGCTCGCCGATCTGCCGCCGAGCGCCGATCGCAATACCTATCTGCGCATCTATGAAGCCATCCTGGCCTTGTTCGCCGACGATCCGGCCGCGGGCATCGCGCTGCTGCGGCGGAATGTGACCATGCCGGAACATCTCCGGCATCGCGAACCCGCCGTGCGGTTCATCGTCGCCACCCAGGCGCTGGTCCTCGGCGATATGGACCTCGCCCGGGAGATTCTCACCGAACTCGAGGAGTACTGCCGGACCCGGGGGCGACTGGGTTTGCTGGCGGCGGTCGAATTGTGGCTGGGTACCGTGGAATTCGTGAGCGGCCGCTTCCGGGCGGCGGAGATCCTCTCCACCGAGGGCCGCCGCCTGGCCGAGAATATCGATCAGCCGGTGCGCATCATGCACGCCGAGGCCAATCTGGCCATGCTGGCCGCGATCGGCGGCGATGACGAGCGGTGCCTGCGGCTGGTCCGCGACGGACTCGCCCGGCCGGGGCACACCCTGGTCCATCGACGCTATTTCGGCTGGGCCCTCGGCATGCTGGAGCTGGGCCGCGGGCGCTACGGCGCGGCGCTGGAACATCTGGAGGCGCTGGATCATTCGGCCGCCGACCGGCACACGCAGTGGCTGACCGCCTATGCGGACCGGGTGGAAGCCGCGGTCCGCGGCAATGAACCCGACCGCGCCCGGGCGGCGCTGGCCGAGCTGCGGCTGTGGTCGGACGCGCTGGGGGCGCCGTGGGCCGAGGCGCTGCTGCTGCGGGCCACGGCACTGCTCGACAATGATCCCGAAACCTATGCGCGGGCCATGAAATCGCATGCCCGCCAGGATCGCTGGTTCGACCGGGCGCGCACCGGCCTGCTGTGCGGCGAATGCCTGCGCCGGGAGCGGCGCACCGCCGAGGCCCGCGCCGAACTGCGCGAGGCCCTCACCACCTTCGAGCGGCTGGGTGCACGGTTGTGGGCGGACCGGGCGCGCGCGGAACTGCGCGCCGCGGGCGCGGCGCCGGAGCAGCGGTCCGAACCGGCCGCCGCGCTGAGCCCGCAGGAGCTCCAGGTGGTGCGGCTGGCGGCGACCGGCGCGACCAACAAGGAGATCGCGGCCCGGCTGTTCCTCAGCCCGAAGACGGTGGGCCACCATCTGTCCCGGGCCTTCCGCAAACTCGGCGTATCGAGCCGGGTGGAGCTGCCCCGCCTCGAACTGGACTGAACCGAACCCGGTTATCCCGAGTACGCCTTGCGGGTGGCCCACCCGCCTTTGGACGCGCCGGTCGAAGCCAGCAGACCGAACAGTCCGGGCAGCCGCCGATAGGTCCGCACCGGGCGGCGGCTGATGTATTCCTTGTAGCGCACCGCCCGCGGACCGGTCAGCACGAACCGCCGCGGCCGCTCGTCGGGGCGCACGTACTGGATCACCGCATCGCCGCGGCCGAGGCTGACCGGCTGGTGAAAGTAGCCGAACCGGAACGGTTTCGGCTCCAGCCCGCGCAGTTCCCGCGCGATCTGGTCGGCGGCGTGCGCACCCGCCGGGAGCGCGCTCTGGCAGGTGCCGTGCAGTTCTCCCCACGCCTGCCGGATGGCGGCGGCATCGCCGATGGCGTAGATATCGGGATGGGTCACCGCCCGCAGCGTGGGATCGACGGTGACCAGATCCCGCGCGTCCGTGCCGATTCCGGAATCGGCCGCCAGCGTGGGCACCCGCACCCCGGCGGTCCATACCGTGACATCGGAGGGCAGCAGCTCGCCCCCGTCCAGTTCCACCGCGTGCGGCAGCACCTCGGTGACCGCTCCCATACGCACCGCAATGCCCAGCCGGTCGAAGGCGGACCGCACGTACGCGCGCGCCTTCGGACCCAGCACGGCCGCGGGCTCGCCCCGGCTCACCAGGGAAACCCGCAGGTGCGGATAGGCTTCCGCGATCTCGGCGGCGCCCTCCACACCGGTGAGCCCGCCACCGCACACCGTCACCGTCGCGCCCGCACCGAGTTCGCCGAGCCGGTGCGCCAGCTGTCCGGCCCGCTGCGGCGAGTCCAGGGTGTGCGCGAACCGGTCCGCGCCCGGGACCGGCCGGGTATCGGCCGTGCTGCCCAGGGCGTAGACCAGGACGTCGTAGTCGAGGTGCCGCTTCTGCCCCAACGTCTCCACGGCGAGCATGCGGGTCTCGGTGTCGATGACGGTGGCCGTGCCGCAGATGAATTCGACCGCGGTCGGCTCGAGCAGGTCCTCGATCCGGTACTCCGCGGGCTGCCGCCCCGCCGCCAGTTGATGGGTCCGCAGCCGCTCGGTGAACCGGGGGGGACGGATTCACCAGGGTGATGTGCACATCGTCGCGGTGGCGCAGCCGTCGATCCAGCCGCAGCGCACACGTCATGCCCGCGTAACCGCCACCGAATACGACGATGTGGTGCTGAATCATGCGGAGAACGCTATGGACCCGGGCCGGGCAGGGGTATCGGGCATGTGCCCCCATTTCCGGTGTCAGTGGTTCCCGGGGCTCAGCGCGGGTTCCCGGGGCTCAGTGGGCGAGGCCCAGGGCGACGGTGCCCGCGGCGGTGGCGAGGAAGAAGATCGGGAAGGCGATATTGTGCACCACCCCGGTCCGCAGGTGCACCGTCACCGCGCAGAGGTAGAACACCGTGAACCCGACCGCCGCCGCAATGCCCAGCGGCGGCCACCACAGCAGCCCGATCACGAGCCCGATGGATCCCGCGGCCTTGAGCGTCGCCAGCAGCGGCAACAATGGCCGCGGCACCCGCACCTCGTCCATGTTCTTCAGTACCTGCGGATGCTTGCCGTAATTGGCCACGGCCTCGGCGGTATTGATCAGGATGGTGATCACGGCGACGACGACATAGGCGATGAACATGCCACCAGCCTGGTCGCCCGCGCCGGAACACTCCAATACCTGCTTTCATAACCAACGGTTATGAAAGCAGGTACGGATCTTGAACCACGTCTTCGATTAGGGACTGGCCCTTGCGGTTCATCAAGCGGTATCATATCTGTGTGACATATGCGATGACGGTTCGGCTGGACGAAGAGACGTTCCAGCGGCTCAAGGATCTCGAAGCAGCGGGCGCCGCCTCACGCTCCGCGGCCGTCGTAGCAGCGATCCACGAAGCTTGGCAGCATCTACAGGAACAGCGGCTACTCGACGCCTACCAAGCGGCCGTGGCCGAATCCCCGACCTACCCGTACGAGCACGACGAGGAGCGCGCCGCACTGCGGGCACGCCGTAACAGGCGGCAGGCCACCACGTGACACCCACTGCTGCGCCCATACGTGGACAGGTTTACCGCGCCGATCTCGGCTACGGGGCGAAACCCTGGTTGATCGTGTCGAATAACGCCCGCAACCGGGTTACCGATGATGTGCTCGCCGTCCGGCTGACCACCACGAAGCGGCAGCTGCCGACCTGGGTTGAACTCGGCCCGTCCGATCCGCTCGCCGGGTACGTCAACACCGACAACATCGAACCACTCGGCAAAGGCGAACTCGGCGACTACCTCGGCGCGCTCACACCGGCGTCGCTACTCGCGGTCAATCGAGCACTTGCGATCGCGCTAGGACTCCCTTAAGCGCCCCAGCACGATGGCGGGCGAACGGACGACGCCGGTCGAGAAGCTTCGCGCGGCCGCCGGGGCGGCAGTCGACGATCTTGCCCGCTGAGTTGATCAGGGCGGTGTGGCCCGGATTGCGCAGGGTGGCAACCCAGTCGCCGACCAATCGGCCGTCCCATTCGTACCGGTCGTAGGACAGTGCAGGATCGGTGCGACGAGCGAGAATACCGACCCCGGTGGCCACGGGAGGTGAGATCGGCGGTGAGTATCCGGCTCAGCGCAGCACTGCCGCCCGCGATGACCACCGACAGCGCGTCCGCGCCTGGCCGCGCACACCTGCGAGCCGGGCTGTCGAGGCAGGTTTGGGCATCGCTGTGCGGCAGGTCGCTGACTACCATGCGAAACGGCGGAGCCGAGTCGCCGGTGAAGGCGAGCTGCTTGCACGATGAGTTCGATGTGCCGTCGTACGGGGTCAGCGTCCGGCGCAAGCGCGTTCGCCCGGCAGGTTCCGGCTGCTCGATGGCGATTTCGCGCTCCGGGACATAGTTGGCGAGGACGAACGGTTTCGCGAAGCGCCTGCGGGGTCGCTTCACTGGTGCGGCCCCGCCGGAGTTGGTCGCCCATGCTGCCCACGGCCGGAGTGGCGTGCATGCGCCCCGAGGTGACAGCCGGGTTCCACTCGGGACACTGGGCCGGATTGCCGCACCTCGCAGATTTGCCGCGGCGGGAGGGCGATCCACTGGCTGTACGTCGTTGTACGAGGCGTACATCGACGCTATTACCGGTGGCGGCGCACCGAAAGGGTGGGCTTGATCGCAGTGCGTCTTGTCGCCGCCGACCACGGCGGCCCATAGTTAGGGTAGCCTCCGCTCACGCAAGGCAGTTCCATCCGAGGTGTCGAGAGGTTTCGATGGTGCAGGCGACCAGACGTCAAATACTGCGAGCCGGTGCGGGATTGGGCGCGATGCTCGTGCTCGCCGCGTGCTCCGACGACTCCTCCGACGACTCCTCCGGCGGCGGGACGCTGCGGGTCGGGGCGCTGGGCAAGGTCGCCAAGCTGGAGCAGGATCCGCACGCCAATATCCCCAACGACAGCGACTTCTTGATCATCTCGCTGGTCTACGACGCGCTGACGGTTCCCGGCGGCGATCCGAATGTGGCTGCGCGCCTTGCTTCTTCGTGGTCGTCCAATGCCGAGCAGACCCACTGGACCTTCATCATCGCCGACGGAGCCCGCTTCCACGACGGCTCCCCCGTGACGGTCGAGGATGTGGTGTGGTCGCTGCGGCGGCTGCGCGAGATCGGCGGCGAATCCAAGATGCCGGTGGCGAAACCGGAGGACATCACCGCCGACGGCGCGAACAAGATCGTGCTGAGCCTCGCCGCGCCCAATACCCAGATTCCACTGCTGTCCCGGTTGATGACATTTACCGTCAAACAGGGCACCACTGATTTCACCCAGGCGATCGGGACGGGTCCGTTCAAGCTGGAGTCCTACCGGCAGGGCAATGCCCGCCTGGTGCGCAATGACGCCTGGCACGGGCCGAAACCGAAGCTCGACGCCATCGAGGTGACGCTGTTCGAAAGCGTCGACGCGCTGTCGAACGCGGTGATCGGCGGGCAGATCGATCTGGCGTCGAATGTGGGCGCCATCGCGGGCCGCACCGCCGCGGGCCGCGATGGGCTGCAGGTCGTGCGCCGCCCCAACGACACCGCGCTGGCGCTGGCCATGCGCACCGCCGACGGTCCGTTCGCGGACGCCCGCGTGCGCACGGCGCTGCGCCTGGCGGTGGACCGGGACGCCCTGATCACGCCGGTCTACTCCGGCTACGGCGAGATCGCCAATGACGTCATGGGCACCGGGGATCCCCAGTACGACACGACGATTCCACAGCGCACGCGCGATCTGGCGCGCGCCCGCACCCTGCTCGCCGAGGCCGGATTCGACACCGGCCGCACCTACGAGCTCGTCACCAAGGCCGAGGCGCCGGGCGAGGTGGAATCGGCCAAGCTCATTGCCACACAGGCCCGCGAGGCCGGGATTCAGCTGGAAGTGGTTGTCCAGGAATCGAATACGTTCTACGACCGCACCTGGCTGAACGCCCCGCTGTACACGGTGTCCTGGGGTACTAACGATTCCACGCTGTTCTACGCGGCCAAGCTCATGATCTCGTCGAGCGGCCGCAATGAAACCGCGTTCCGCGACCCGAAATTCGATGCCGAGACCGCCGCCGCACTGGCCGCGGGCAATACCGACGCCTTCACCGCCGCGTGCAAGACACTGCAACGCATCCAATACGACCGCGGCGGCTACCTGGTGTGGGGTATGGGCGACGGCATCGACGTGGCCTCCGCGCGCGTCCGGGATCTGCCGACCCTCGGCGGCTTCGGCCGCATGCAGCTGGAACGGACCTGGTTGGCGTGATCACCTTCGCGGGGCTGGTGGCGCGGCGGCTGGCATTGCTGGTCACGCTGCTGGCCCTGGTGTTCGCGGCGGTCGCCCTGCTGCCGGGCGATGCGGCCCGCGCCGCCCTGGGCCGCGATGCCGATCCGGCGTCGCTCGCGGCCAAACGCCACGAACTCGGACTGGATCGCCCACTGCCGGTGCGCTTCTGGGACTGGATATCCGGCGTGGCGACCGGCGACTTCGGCACCACCGCGAGCGGCCGCTCGGTCAACGATCTGCTGACGGCCGCGGCCCCCGCGACCCTGCTGCTCGGCGGTATCGCCTTCGCGCTCACGGTCGTCGCCGCCCTGGCGGCCGGAATGGCCTGGGCGGCACGGCCTTCGGGCCTGATCGCCCGCATTCTGCAACCGGTCACCACTACGGTCGTGGCGCTGCCCGAGTTCGTGCTGGCGGCCCTGCTCATCGGACTGTTCTCGCTCGCGGCGGGCTGGCTGCCCGCCGTGACAGTGGTCGACTCCTCCGGCTATCCGGCCGACGCGGACATGCTGATCCTGCCCGTGCTGGCCCTGGCCCTCCCCCAGATCGGCTGGAATGCCAGGGTGATTCGCAGCGCCCTGGCCGATGCCGCCCGCACCCCGCACGTGGAGTACGCCCGGCTGGCGGGCCTGCCCCCGGTGCGAATCATGCTGCGGCACATCCTGCCCGTGGCGCTGCCCACCATCGCGGCCTCCTTCGCCACCACCGTCGGCATGCTGATCGGCGGTGCGCTGGTCGTCGAAACCCTGTTCAACTACCCGGGTCTGGGTGCGCTGCTGGCGGGCTCGGTCGGCGAACGCGATACCGCCGTGGCCGCCGCGGTCACCGCCATTACCGGTACGGCCATCATTGGCGTCCTGCTGCTCTCCGACGCCATCCGCACCTGGTCGGTGCACGGCATCCGAGCACCGGAGCCGGGCCGCCGGTCGCTCCGGCGCGCCGCGACCGAGGAGGTGCGGGCCCGATGATCCGGGAACCGGTGCGGCAGCTGCCGTGGTTGCGCGCGATCCCCGCGGTGGCCGTGGCGCTGCCCGCGCTCATCGGGCCGCTCGTGGCGAGCCGGGATACCGAGGCGGCCTCGGGACTGCCCTTCGCCGAACCGGATTCGAGCGCGTGGCTGGGCACCGATCGGCTGGGCCGGGATGTGCTCACCCAGCTGCTGCACGGCGGCTGGGGACTGATCGCGCTGGCGGGGGTGATCGCGATTCTGGTCGCCGGACCGTCGAGCGTGCTCGGCACGCTGGCGGCGCTGCGGCCGCGCGCGGGCGTGTTCGTGGAACGCGGGGCCGACCTGGCCGTCTTGCTGCCGCCGATGCTGGGCGTACTCCTGGTCATGCTGTCCTGGCCGGAATCCGGGGTGTTCGGCGTGATCACCGTGGCCGTGCTCTTCGGAATCCCGTACTGCACTCGCGTTTTCGCGGCGGCGGCCGCCGGTGTGGCCGCCACCGGATATGTCGAGGCGGCTCGGGTGAGCGGAGAGTCCACCGCGCACATCGTCTTCCGCGAGATGCTGCCGAATATGCGGGAACTCTGCTGGACCCAGCTGGGATTACGCTTCGTGACCGGCATGTACATCGCCTCCGCCGCCGCCTTCCTGCAATTGCCCGGCACCCTCGACGCGGCCAACTGGGCGATCATGGTGCGCGAGAACGCCTCCGGCATGCTGCTCAACCCGTGGGCGGCGCTGGCGCCCAGCCTCGCCATCGCCGTGGTCGCCGTGGGCGTGAACATCTCGGCCACCGCCTTCGGCCGGATCGCACCGCCCGGCGCCGACGGACCGAAGGGGCCGCGCACATGATCGAGATCACCGACCTCACCATGACCGTGCCCGGCGGATCCACACTGTTGCAACCGATTTCGCTCCACGCGCGCCCCGGCACCCTGACCGCGCTGACCGGCCCGTCCGGCTCCGGCAAATCCACCCTGCTGCGTGCGCTGCTGGGCCACGTGCCCACCGCGGCGGTCGTCTCCGGGTCGGTGCGCGTCGGCGACCACAGTCCGCTGACCCTGGATCCCCGGGCGCTGCGCGCCTTCCGCCGCCACCACATCACCTACACCGGCCAGGATCCGGCCGCCGCCCTCAACCCGACCATGCGCATCCGGGCCCTGCTCACCGAATGCGCCGATCCGGAACACGCCGAACAAGCCTTGGCCGCGGTCGAACTCCCGGATACGCATCTGCGCCGCCGCCCCGCCGAACTCTCCGGTGGCGAACAGCGCCGGGTTGCCCTGGCCCGAGCGCTGGCCCGCCGCACCCCCGTCCTGATTCTCGACGAGCCCTTCGCCGGGCTGCACGGCCGTCTGCAACGCTCGATCGCGCGCTTGCTCCGCACCATGGTCATCGAGGACGGGATGACGCTCGTCGTTTCCGGCCACCATCACGATGTCCTGCACGAGATCGCCGACGAGGTCCGCGCGCTCGGCTCGCCCCTGCCCGGCTCGCCCCTGCCCGGCTCGCCCCTGCCCGGCTCGCCCCTGCCCGGCTCGCCCCTGCTCGACTCACCGCCTCCAGCCTCGTCGACGGCCTCCTCGTCACCGATATCCTCGGCTTCGGCCGCACCAGCCGAACCGGTCCTGGCCGTCACCGATCTGCGAGTGACCCGGGACCGCAGGCCCGTGCTCGAGGGCATCGATCTGATCGTCGGGGCCGGGGAGGCGATAGCGGTGGTCGGCCCGTCCGGCGCGGGCAAGTCGACCTTGGCGCGCGCCATTGTCGGATTGCAGCGGACCACGGGCGAATCCGTCAGCGTCTCCGGCCGGGCGGGTTTCGTGCCGCAGGACAGCACGGGCTCACTGAATCCCCGCCGCACCGTCGCCCAGACCCTCCGCAAGGCCCCGGACGTGGCCGCCGCGCTGCGCACTGTCGAGCTGGATCCCCAACTGGCCCAGCGGTATCCACACGAACTCTCCGGCGGCCAGCGCCAGCGCGTCGCCCTCGCGCGCGCCCTCACCACGAATCCGGCGCTGCTGGTCTGCGACGAGATCACCTCGGCCCTGGACCCGGCCACGGCCGACGCCATCATGGGCCTGCTGGACCGGCTGCGCCGCGAGCAACGCCTCGCCCTGCTGGTGATCAGCCACGATATGCGTCTGGTCGCCCGCTACTGCACCGGCATGTCCGTGCTCGAATCCGGGCGCATAGTCGAATCCGGTCCCGTCGTGGACCTTTTGGACGCACCCCAGCACGACGCGACCCTGGCGCTCATCGGCTGACCCGAACCCGGCGGGAATTAACGGAACTACAGTGCCGTTAGTGTGGTCATGATGATTTCGAAGCGCCGCGTCGCGGCCGCCGTCCTCGCGGCATTCACCCTCGTCGCCGCGGCGGCCTGCGCTACCGAGGGCGAGCAAGCCACCAATGGTTCCGCCTGGTCGGCCGCCTGGTCCGCGGCGGCACAGCGCCCGAGCGCCGGGTTCGGGCCGAACTGGTCGGAGGCGGGTTTCTCCGATCAGACGGTGCGCCAGGTCGTCCGGGTCACCAATGGCGGTGACAGCGTGCGCATCAAGCTGTCCAACCGGTTCGGCGCGAGCCCGCTCGAGATCACCGGGGCGGCCATCGCGGAGGCTAAGGAGGGCGCGGCGGTGCTGCCCGCATCGGTGCGGGCGCTGACCTTCGGCGACGCCGCCTCGGCGGTCGTTCCCACGGGCGCCGAAATCGCCAGCGATGCGGTGGAATTGCCGGTGGACGCGCTGGATTCGGTGGCGGTGACCCTGTATCTGAAGGGCACCACCGGTCCCGCCACCTTCCATTCCCAGGCGTGGACCGATACCTACCGGGCGGCGGGCGATCACCTGTCCGACACGGCGGCAACGGCTTTCACCGAGCGCACCAATTCCTGGTACTACCTCACCGATATCGAGGTCGCGGGCGACACCGCGCGCCGCGACACCGTGGTGGCCTTCGGCGACTCGATCACCGATGGTTTCGGCGCCACCCCGGGCGCGAACCGGCGCTGGCCCGACGCCCTGGCCGACCGGCTGACCGCCGCGAACCGGCAGCAGGCGGTGCTCAATCTCGGCATCGGCGGCAATCTGGTGCTCAATGACTCCGCCTGGTACGGCGAACGTTCCGCGGCCCGCTTCCAGCGCGATGTCCTCGACAAGCCGGGCGTTCGCACCGTGATCCTGCTCGCGGGCGTCAATGACATCGGGTTCAGCGAGGCGCCCGGACAGCCCACCTACCAGCCCGGTCCGGATGTCACCGCCGAACAACTCATCGACGGCTACCGCGCGCTCATCGCGCAGGCCCGCGCCGCGGGCATCCGGGTCGTGGGCGCGACCCTGCTGCCGCTGGGCGGTTCGGATCACTACAGCGCCCGGGCGTCGGCCAAGTGGCATGCGGTCAACGACTGGATCCGCGACTCCGGTGAATACGATGCCGTCGTCGATTGGGCTGCGGCCCTGGCCGATCCGAATAATCCGGAGGCGCTGGCCCCCGCCTACGACAGCGGCGACCACCTGCACCCGAATGACGCTGGATACCGGCTCATGGCCGAGACCATCGACCTCGAAACCCTGTAGCCACCAGCACCGGCCGCCGGTACGAATTCCGTTCGTACCGGCGGCCTTCGGCTCACGCCCAGATATCGCCGATCGGAGTGGTCGCCGCGGGAGCGGGCGCGGGCACCGACGGCGGCGTGCGGGAGAAGCGCAGCGCGGGCGCGGGCTGGCGCATGCCGCCCACGTCGACCAGGGCGGCCCGCGCGGTCAGATGCTCATCGGCGAGAGCTTCGCTGAAGGTGCGGACGGGCGTGACACAGGCGTCCACGCCATCGAAGAGCTCCGACCATTCCGCCTGCGTCTTGGCGGCGAAGCGTTCGGTGAACACCTTGCGCAGCACCTCCTGTCCGGCCCGATCGTTCTGTCCCGGCAGGGTTTCCGGACCCAGTTCGAGCACGCGCAACAGCTCGGCGTAGAACTGCGGTTCGAAGGCGCCGACGGCCATATGCTTGCCGTCCGCGGTCGTATACGTGTCGTACCAGGCCATTCCGGTATCGAGCACATTGGTGCCGCGTTCATCGGACCACATGCCGAGCTGGTTGAGCGAGATCATGGTGTGCGCCAGCGTGAGCACGCCGTCGACCATGGCGGCGTCCACCACCTGCCCCTGTCCGGAGCTCTGCCGCTCCAGCAGCGCGGCCATGATGCCGAGCACCAGGAAGACCGAACCGCCGCCGTAGTCGCCGAGCAGGTTGATGGGCGGCACCGGCTTGTCGCCCTTGCGCCCGATACCGTTCAGCGCACCGGTCAGGCCGATGTAGTTGATGTCGTGCCCGGCCCGCTGCGCGCGCGGCCCGTCCTGACCCCAGCCGGTCATGCGCCCGTAGACCAGGCGCGGATTGCGCTCGAGCGCGACCTCGGGGCCGAGGCCGAGCCGTTCGGCCACCCCCGGCCGATAGCCCTCGATCAGCACGTCGGCCTTGCCGATCAGCTCCAGCACGGCGGCCACATCCGCGGGATCCTTCAGATTCGCCGTGGTGAGCGTGCGCCCGCGCAACTGCGCCTGGAAGGCCGTCGAATCCTTGGGCCGCTGCACCCGCACCACCTCGGCGCCCAGATCGGCCAGCATCATGGCGGCGTGCGGGCCCGGCCCGATGCTCGCCAGCTCGACGACGCGAATGCCCGCCAGCGGACCCCTGCTCGTGTTCACCCTGCAAACCCCCTGTTGGTTGTCGGTCGAATACCCCAGGAGTAGAACACGTTCCACCAAGCGATGCCAGTCGGGTGTCGGAGATGATCAGTACCCTCGGGGCATGACCGATTCTCCACTGCCGAAGATCGGCGCGCCCGCCACCCGGGCCCTCAACGCGGCCGGATATCGCCATCTCGAACAACTGGCCGGAGTCCCGGAGAGCGAGCTGCTGGCGCTACACGGCGTGGGGCCCAAGGCGGTTCGCATCTTGAAGGAAACGCTGTCGGCTCGAGGTTTGGACCTGAGCTGACAGCGTTTCGGGCCACCGCCGCCTACGCCACGTAACCGCGTTCCAGGATGGCCGCGGTATCGATTCCGGTCGGCAGGGTGCCGAAGGCGATACCCCAGTCGCCGCCGAACCGGGTGGCGCAGAAGGCATCCGCCACCGCCGGGTGCCCGTGGCGGACCAGCTGCGCGCCCTGGATGACCAGGGCCATCAGCTCGACCACGCGCCGGGCGCGGTACTCGATATCGCTCAGATCGGTGAGCTCCTTGCCGATCCGGTCGATGGCGGCATCCAGGTGGCCGTTGGCGCCGCGCGCCAGGGACACCTCGGCGAAGAACGCCTCGACGGTTTCGGGCTGACGTCCCATGGCACGCAGGGCATCCAGCGCCGCCACATTGCCCGAACCCTCCCAGATGGACATGAGCGGGGCCTCCCGGTACAGCCGCGGCATACCGGATTCCTCCACATAGCCATTGCCGCCCAGGCATTCCAGGGCCTCCGCGGCATGCGCGGGCGCGCGCTTGCAGACCCAGTACTTGGTGACCGCCAGGGCGATACGGCGGAAGTTCGCCTCGGCCGCATCGGTGGCGGCGCGATCGGTGGCCCTGGCCAGCCGCATCATGACGGTGGTGGCGGCATCGGATTCGATCACCAGATCGGCGAGCACATTGCGCATGGCCGGTTGATCGATGAGATTGGCGCCGAACGCCTTCCGGTGCCGGGCGTGATGCACCGCGTGCACCACACCGGCGCGCATACCGGTGGCGGAGCCGATCACGCAGTCCAGGCGAGTCATATTGACCATTTCGATAATGGTCTTCACGCCCGCGCCCTCCGCGCCGACCAGCCAGCCCGTCGCGTTCTCGTACTCGATCTCTGAGGACGCGTTGGACTTGTTGCCCAGCTTGTCCTTGAGCCGCTGCAGGCGCAGGGCGTTGCGGCTGCCGTCGGGCAGCACACGCGGCAGCAGGACAGCCCTCCCGGGGCCTGCGCCAGGGTCAGGAACATATCCGACATGGGCGCGGAGGTGAACCACTTGTGCCCGACGATCCGGTACGTGCCGTCGGATTGCGGTGTGGCCGTGGTGGTATTGGCGCGAACGTCCGAGCCGCCCTGCTTCTCGGTCATGGACATACCCGCGATGAGACCGGCCTTGGTGGACGGTTCCCGCAGCCCGTAGTCGTAGGCCCGGGAGGCCAGCAGCGGTTCGTATTTCGCGGCCAGTTCCGGATTGTGGCGCAGCGCGGGCACCACGGCGTAGGTCATGGAGATCGGGCACATATGGCCCGCATCGGCCAGGCCCCAGGTGTAGAACTTGGCGGCACGGGCCACATGCGCGCCCTGCCGGTCGTCCTGCCACGGCGAACCGTGTAGGCCGTGCCGCACCGCGACATCCATCAGATCGTGCCAGTGCGGGTGGAACTCCACCTCGTCGACGCGATGGCCGTAGCGGTCGTGGGTGATCAGCTTGGGCGGATAGTCGTTGGCCAGCCGCCCCCACTCCTGCACCGTCGCACTGCCCGCCAGCGCGCCGAGTTCGCGCACCTCGGCCTCGGCCCACCCCGCGCCCTCCCGGTGCAGACCCTCGAGGAGCGCGGGATTGACGGAGTTGTCGAAGGGGACGATGTTCGGCGCCTGATTGAACACGTCGTGGGTGTGCATGGGGGACTCCTATTTCTGAGGTACACCGAGTGCGCGCAGGGCGAAGGCGACGAGTTCGGGCACCACCGATTCGCTGTCCACCTGCTCGGCCAGCGGTCCGACGAGCACTTCGCCGATGGCGCCGACCAGGGCGGTGGCGCTGGTGCGCGGATCCTGCGGGGGCAGTTGACCACTGGCGACGCCGTCGGCGATGGCGGATTCGAAGGTCTCGGCGAAGGCGCGGCGGAAACGCAGGCGTTCGGTGTCGACGGCGGTGTCCACGGGCTCGGCGAGCAGCACGTAGGCGAGTTTGGGGTTCTTGAGGGCGCGGCCCGCGAAGGTCTCCACCGCGGCCGTGACCCGTTCCACCGCAAGGCGTTCGGCGGGCCGCGGCGCGGTCGAGACGCCGCCCGCCGCGGCCACGGCGGCCACTTCGCGGGTGACGACTTCGCGGAATACGGCGGTGACCAATTCGGACTTGCCGCTGAAGTTCTTGTAGACCGTGCCGGTTGCCACGCCCGCCTCGGCGGCGACGGCGGCCATGGACAGTCCGGCGAATCCGTCCCGCGAAAGCACGGTCATCGCGGCCCGCACGATCGACCCCGCCTGGGCGTCGAGGCGGGCCTGTACGGCGGGGGTTCTGCGGTAGGCCACGCAAGAAGTGAATCATAAATTCATTTCTTGACGCAACGGTGGATTTACGGCGTATGGTCGAGCCCGTGAGCGTACGAGTCGAACGCAACGGCCCCGTGACCACCGTGATCCTGCACCGCCCGGAAGCCCGCAATGCCATCGACGGACCGACCGCCGCGGCCCTGGCCGACGCCTTCCGCGAGTTCGACGCCGACCCCACCGCCTCGGTCGCGGTGCTGTGGGGCGAAGGGGGCACCTTCTGCGCGGGCGCGGACCTGAAGGCCCTCGGTACCGAACGCTCGAACCAGGTCACCGAGGACGGCGACGGCCCGATGGGACCCACCCGCATGGTGCTGTCCAATCCCGTGATCGCCGCCGTCTCCGGCTACGCCGTGGCGGGCGGCCTGGAACTGGCGCTGTGGTGCGATCTGCGAGTCGCGGAGCAGGACAGCACGTTCGGCGTCTTCTGCCGCCGCTGGGGCGTGCCGCTCATCGACGGCGGTACGGTGCGCCTGCCGCGCATTATCGGCACCGGCCGCGCCATGGATCTGATTCTCACCGGCCGCGCCGTGGGTGCGCCCGAGGCGTTGCAGATCGGCCTCGTCAACCGGGTCGTCCCGGCAGGCGAATCCTGCCGCGCCGCCGAGGAACTCGCGGCCGAACTGGCCACCCTCCCGCAGACCTGCCTGCGCTCGGACCGCATGTCGGTGCTGGAACAGGACGGCCTGGACGAATCCGCCGCCATCGGCAACGAACTGAAGCACGGTGTCAAGGCTCTGATGGACGGCGCCCTCGACGGCGCCCAGCGCTTCGCCTCGGGGGCGGGCCGCCACGGCCGCCCGGCCTGAATTTCCCGGCCTCGGTACGCTCGCTGTTCGATGAATCGGCTGAGCGTGGTGGACGAGATCTTCCTGCGGGCGCATCGGGGGATGGGAACCCCGATCGCCCTGCAGGGGCTCTGGCGTACCGCCGACCCGCTCGACGCCGATCTGCTGCGGGGCATTCACGATCGATTGCGCATCGGCCCACTGGGGCGGCGCGTGGTGCGCGCCCGGGTCCCCGGCGCCCGCCCGCGCTGGTTGCCGAACACCCAGGCGCATCCCCTGGTCATTGCCGAGCATCCGATTCCCCCTGCCGCACTGCTGGATTGGGCCGATGCGGAGGCCGGTGACCTCGACCCCGAACTCGGTCCCGGCTGGCGGCTGTCCGCCGCCGGACTCGCCGACGGCGGCTGCCTGCTCTCGCTGACCTGCTCACACGCCCTGGCCGACGGCCGCGCCCTGAGCCTCGCCGTCGATCACGCCCTGGCGGGCACCCCGCTCGCCACACCCGTTGCCGGGCATTCGGATTGGGCCGACGCCCGGCGCCAGTGGGCCACCGTCCTGGGCGGCACCGCCCGCGCCCTGCGCACCGGCATCCCCGCCCGCCCGACGCCTCCCGCCCCGCGCCCGATCGCGCGGCCGGGGGCCGGGTCCGCGGTCACCAGCAGCGCCATCCTCCAGATTCCCGCCCGCTCCTGGACCCGGGTGGCGGTGGCGCACGGCGGCACCGCCAACAGCCTGTTCATCCACCTGGTGGCGAATATGCTCTGGGACACCGGCTTCCGCTCCCCCGCCATTGCCGCCAGCCTCCCCGTCGACACCCGCGACGAGCCCCGCGTGGACAACGACATGTCCATGACCGAGATCGCCGTCACCCGCGACGACACCCCCGCCACCATTCGCCACAAGGCCCGCGCCGCCTACGAACACCGCATGACCAGCCCCGGCGGCATCCCCGAAGAACTCCTCCAGGTCATCCCCGACCGCTGGGCGCACGCCCTCGCCAAGGGCGCGGGTGAACGAGACATCCTGTGCTCCAATATCGGAACCCTCCCCGACTCCTTGCTCTCGCTGGGCCCGCACCCCTGCACCGGAGTGGCCGCCCGGGCGCTGCATCCGGGCCTGCGCCCCGACGCCCTCCCCCGAACCCGCCTGTCCGCCTATCTGACCCGCATCGCGGACAGCTACACGCTGTCACTGGTGAGCCTGGATCCGGATGCCGTCCCCTCCCACACCGCCCTGACCACCCTGGCCCGCAACGCCCTCAATATGTACGAACTGCCCGTCACCAGTTGGTGACGGGCAGTTCGCGGGCCATCGGCTATCGCACCGCGACCGGTTCGGCACAGCGCGCACGCACGTGCTCGGGAATCTCGATGCCGGGCTCGAGATCGGCGGAGGAGACGGCCGGGTCGAAGACCTGGCGAATGGGCAGGACGCCCGCCCAGACGCCGCCGGTCTCGATATCGGACTCGTCGTCACGCGGGCCGCCCGCGCGCATCTTGACCGAGGCCTCGGTCAGATCGACGGCGAGGACCATGGTCGCGGCCATTTCCTTCTTGTTCGGTCGCCGTACGGCGTCCCAGGAGCCGGGGGCCAGGTGTTCGACGATGACGCGCAGGGCGTGCATGCGGGTTTCGGGATCGGTGACTTCCACCGGGCGGGCGTGGATCACGGCCGAGCGGTAGTTCATGGAGAAGTGCATGGCCGAGCGGGCGTAGACCAGGCCGTCGACATGGGTGACGGAGACCGAGACCTCGCCGCGCAGGGCAGCGCGCAGATTTCCGGCGCCGGTCGAGCCGTGCAGGTACAGGGTGTCACCGTCGCGGCCGTACGTGGTGGGGATGACGACGGGGCTGTTGCCGAGCACGACGCCGAGGTGGCAGAGCAGGCCCGCGTCGAGCACCGCGTCGAGGGCGGCACGGTCGGTCGCGCCGCGCTCCTTCGAGCGGGTCAGGCTGCTGCGCGGGGTGGGTGACAAGGGGGTCCGGGTCTCGGCTGGATCGGTCATGAGATCAGTCTCGCCGGGGGAATGGTCTTCCTGAATAGCCAATTCTCGGTAAGAATTGAAGACCACTTAGGGAGGGAACCAGTGCACATTCGATTAGCCGTGGCCGCGCTGTGCGCCGCCGCCGCGCTCACCGCGGGTACCGGTATAACCGCCGCCGCGCCCATCGGCGTTACCGTGTTGCCGCGGCCGGGCGGGGAATTGCCGGTTGGGACAACGACTTTGCACCTGCTGGACCAGGACCGTGCAGATCCGTTCCAGCCGGATCGGGCGCGGGAGTTGATGGTGTCGGTGTTCTATCCGGCCGCGGGCACCGAGCAGTGGTCGCTGGCGCGCTATCTGTCCACGCAGCTGATTCCGGATCTGGAGCAGCAGTTCGGATTCCAGGCGCCGGGGCTGTTCACCAACTCCTATACGGATGCGCCCGCGCTGGGCGGGGCGAGCTACCCGGTCGTTCTGTACTCACCGGGTGCCGGGGTGACGCGGCTGCTCGGTACCGGCCTCGCGGAGGAATTGGCCAGTCGCGGCTATGTGGTGGTCACCGTGGACCACACCTACAAGGCGCCGGTGGTGGAGTTCCCGGGCGGCAGACTGGTGCGGAACAAGCCTTTTCCCGCCATGACCCCGGAGGTCCGGCAGCAGTTCACCGACGCCCGGCTCGGCGATTTCCGGTTCGTCCTGGATTCGCTGACCCGGCTGGCGCGCGGCGAGAATCCGAATGCCGGAAATCGGGCGCTGCCGACCGGGCTCGGTGCGGCCCTGGACCTGGAACAGATTGGCGCCGTGGGACATTCGCTGGGCGGATACATAGCCGTCGAGTCCATGCACGACGACCCGCGCATCGACGCCGCGGTCGATCTCGACGGGCAGATCGGGGTCGACGAGAACTTCGGTCGGTCGGTCACCGAGGGCACCGCGGAACCGGTGCTGGTACTCACCAGCGCGCAGATCGAAGAGGTCGGCGACGGCAACCCGTCGCTGAATGCGTTCTGGCAGAACAGCACCGGATGGAAGCGCCACCTGGTGCTGGCCGACGCCGCGCATTACGACTTCACCGATATGCCGCTGCTGGTTCCCGCCGTGGCCCGGTCGGCGGCCTCGAGGTACATCGGCTCGATTCCCGCCGAGCGCGGGTCGAGTCTGGTACGGACCTATGTGGCCGCCATGTTCGACAAGTTCCTGCGCGATCGCGCGGATACCGTGCTCGACCGGCCGGTGACCGATCCGGAGATCACCGTGCTGAAGTGATTCGCGCGGGTGGCATTCTGATACGACCGGATTTCGGAACTATCGGGAGTCCAGTTCGTGGGCGCAGCCGAACACCGGGCGGTGGCGGTCGATGATCTGCCGTTCACCGTCGACCGGGCCGCCGCGGCCCCGCTCGCGGTGCAGGTGGCCGATGGCCTGCGCGGTGCGGCGGCCGCCGGAGCCCTGCGCGCCGGGGATCGGCTGCCGTCCTCGCGGGAGCTGGCGGCCCGGCTCGGGGTGAGCCGGACGGTGGTGACCGCCGCCTACGACCAGCTGCACGCCGAGGGCTGGCTCAGCGGACGGCACGGTTCGGGTACGTATCTGACGGCCGCACCGCGACCGGTGGCGGCCCCGGCGGCGACCGGGCGCCGGGCCAATCCCATGACCGGCCTGCTGGATCTGGGATCCGGAGCCCCCAATATCGAGACCCTGGACCGGGCCGCGTGGCGGCGGGCCTGGCGGGCCGCCTCCGATCACACACCCCTGGTGCGCCGGGATCGGGCGGGCGAGCCCGAGTACCGGGAGGCCGTGGTGGAGCATCTGCTGCGGCATCGCGGGCTGGGCGCGGGCAGCGGCACCACCGTGCTGGCCACCGCCGGAGCCAGTTCCGCCGTCGCAGAACTCACCGCGGCACTGTGGAAACCGGGCGATGTGATCGCCATGGAGGATCCGGGCTATCAGCGGGCGGCGGGTGCGTTCCGGGCGGCCGGGGTGCGGCTGGTTCCGGTGCCCTGCGATGCGGAGGGCATGCGGGTCGATCTGCTGCCGCCGACCGCCAAGGCCGTGTATTGCACTCCGGCACATCAGTTTCCGCTCGGGGCCCGCATGCCCGCGGCGCGGCGGGTGGAGCTCATCGAATTCGCCCGGCGCACCGGCGCTCTCGTCATCGAGGACGACTACGACGGCGAATTGCGGTACGACACCGCGCCTTTGCCGCTGCTGGCGACCCTGGCCCCGGATCTCGTGGTCCATCTGGGCACCACCAGCAAGATCCTCACCCCGACGCTCGGCATCGGCTGGCTGGTCGCCGCCCCGGCCGTCACCGACGCCGTCCTCGACTACCGCGAGCTGACCGGCACCGGCCCGGCCGCCGCGGGTCAGCAGGTGGTCGCCGAACTGGCCCGCCACGGCGATCTCTCCCGGCATCTGCGCCGCCTGCGCCGGGAGATGCCGCTGCGCCGGGCGGTCGTGGTCGACGAGCTGCGCGGGCGCGGACTCGACGTGCTCGGCGACGACGCCGGATCCCATGTGGCCGTCGTGCTGGATTCCCAGGCGCGCGAGGACCGGGCCATCGCCCTGGCCCGCGAACTGGGCGTCTATCTGGACGGTCTGGGCCGCCATCACATCGGCCCGCGACACACCTTCGGCATCGCCCTCGGATACGCCGCGCTGCCCCGGGCGGAGCTGCCGCGCGCCGTCCGGTTGGCCGGGGATGCGCTGAGCCGGGTCGTAGACTCGACCGCATGAGCGAACAGGACATCCTCGCGCGCATCAAGACCCTGGTCGACCAGGAGCACGAGCTGCGCTCCAAGACCACCAAGGGCGAGATCGACCCGGAGGCCGAACGCCGCCAGCTCGCCGAACTCGAGATCATGCTGGATCAGTGCTGGGATCTGCTGCGCCAGCGCCGCGCCCGCATGGACCAGGGCCGCAATCCCGACGAAGCCCAGCCGAATACCGCCCGGCAGGTCGAGGGGTATTTACAGTAAGCCGCTGGCATATGCCAAAGCGACGACTGATTTCGTAAGGCCCGGGTAACTCACCGGGTACGCTCGAAATCCAGAAACATCGCAACCGGCGGCACGCGTGCCCAACCCCGACGGCACTCAGCCGTGCGCCAAAGTCGCGGGGAGGCGGGACAGTGGCTACGGTTGATATCACGACCTCCGACGGTGTCGTCCGAGGTTCTCGGGGCCGCCGCGTCTCACGCTGGCGGTCCATTCCTTTCGCGGCTCCCCCGGTGGGCGAGCTCAGATTCCGCGCACCGCAACCGGTGCGGCCGTGGCGCGGCGTGCGCGATGCCACCGAATTCGGTTTCGCGGCCATGCAGCATCGCACCGGAGCGCGCATCGGCATGCGGACCGAGCAGCCGACCGGCGAGGATTGCCTGACGCTGAATGTCACCGTGCCGAACCGGCATTCGGCGAAACCCCGGCCGGTCATGGTGTTCATTCACGGCGGCGGATACATCATCGGGACGTCCGCGCTCGGCCTGTACTCCGGTGCGCGGCTGGCCGCGCTGGGCGATGTGATCGTGGTGTCGGTCAACTACCGGCTGGGCGCGTTCGGATACGTCGATTTCGGGGAATTCTCCACGCCCGCACATCGATTCGACTCGAATCTGGGCCTGCGCGATCAGGTGGCGGCGCTGGAATGGGTACGGCGCAATATCGCCGCCTTCGGCGGTGATCCCGGCAATGTCACCCTCTTCGGCGAATCCGCCGGTGCGCACGCCGTACTCGCGCTCTTCGCCACCCCGGCCGCCGCCGGACTCTTCCATCGCGGCATCTCACAGAGCCCGCCCGCCGATTGGGGCACCTCCCCCGCCGATGCCAAACTCTTCGCCCAGCGCTGCGTCGAGCGCCTCGGCGCCGCCCCCGGCGAAGCCGCCGCGGCCCTGCTCACGGCCGCCCCGAACGATATTCGCCGCGCCGGGGACCGCGCGATCCAGGATGTGCTGCGCTATCAGCCGGGCCTGTTCCCCGCGGCGCCGCACATCGACGGCGATTTCCTGCCCAAATCCCCCGTCGATGCCTTCCTGTCCGGCACCGCGCACCAGGTGCCGCTCATCATCGGCTCCAATCGCGACGAGGGCACGCTGTTCACCCGTTTCGACGATGTGCTGGCCACCACCCCGGCTCGCATTCGCCGCATCCTCCAGCAGGCGGGCGCGGAGGTGGAATCCCGGGTGATCGCCGCCTATCCCGGGTTCCCCGACGCCAAGGTGGCCGTCCGCATGGGCGGCGACTTCACCTTCTTCCGCCCGTGCACCACGGTCATGGCCGCGCACGGCCAGCACGCGCCCACCTACGCCTACCGCTTCGACTTCGCCCCGCGCGCAGTGCATCTCGCGGGCTTCGGCGCGACCCACGCCCTGGATCTGATTCCGGTCTTCGGCGCCACCGACACCCCGATCGGCCGGGCGCTCACCGTCGCGGGCGGCCGCCGCGGCTTCCGCTCGGTGACCCGCCAATTCCAGGACAATTGGCTGTCCTTCGCCCGCACCGGCGCGCCGCTGCCGTCCTGGCCCGCCTATACCGAGGACAGGCGCGCCACGCTGATCATCGACTATCCGCCGCGCGTGGAGTAAGACCCGGACAAGGAAAAGCGCCTGGCCTGGCAGGGAATCCAGCTGCCCGCACTGGTCTGATCATTTGAGCAGCCGCGACATCCGGCGGTCGGCGAGAATCTTGCCGCCGGTCTGGCAGGTGGGGCAGTACTGGAAGGACTTGTCCGCGTAGGCGACTTCGCGCACGGTATCGCCACAGACCGGGCAGGTTTCCCCGGTCCGGCCGTGCACCCGCATACCGGAACGCTTTTCGGCCTTGAGCCGCGCGGCGTCCTCGCCCACCGAGCGTTCGATGGCATCGGAGAGCGTGGCGCGCATGGCCGAGAACAGCCGGGCCAGCTGCTCCGCGTCCAGGGTCGAGGCATTGGCGAACGGCGAGAGCTTGGCCGTGTGCAGAATTTCGTCGGAGTACGCATTGCCGATGCCTGCCAGCACGGTCTGATCGGTCAGCGCGTTCTTCACCCGCTGCGATGTCCCGTGCAGCAGTTCGGCGAATTCGGTTTCGCTGACCGCCATGGCATCGGGCCCCAGTCGGGCAATGCTCGGCACCGAGAGCGGATCGGCCACGATCCAGACCGCCAGCCGCTTCTTGGTCCCCGCCTCGGTGAGATCGAAGGCCGGTGTCGCGCCCTCCGGGGTGAACAGGTGCACCCGCAGGGCGAGCGGCCCCTTACCCGGTTTCGGCGGCGCCGCGCCCGGTTCGTCGATCCAGCGCAGCCATCCGGCCCGGGACAGGTGGGTGATCAACCACAGCCCGTCGCAATCGAGTCCGAGGTGTTTGCCCCAGTGCCCCACCCCGGTCACATCGCGCCCGGACAGCGCCGTCACCGGCGGATCGAAGGTTTTCAGCACGCTCAGCGCCGCCACATCGATACGCCCCACGACGGCGCCCACCGCGTGCTCGGCCAGAAATTGCTCGAGCGCCACGATTTCCGGTAGCTCAGGCACAGCCCCACACTACCGACCAGCCCCGACACCCGCTGGGCACCGAAACGCGCTCACTCTCGGTCGGCGGTGCGGCGCAGCAGGTAGATGTCCATGATCCAGCCCTTGCTTTCGCGCAGGGCCGCGCGCCTGCGCACGATGCGCTGTTCGACGACGCGCAGCGGGCCCTCCACGATCACCTCGTCGGGCATGCCGAGGTACGCGCCCCACCAGATGTACAGGTCGTCGCCGGGGACCTGGGTGAACGAGCAGTCGCCGTCCAACATGACCAGCGTGGACTGCCCGGCGGCCACGCCGTCCTCGCGAATCCTGCGCCCGGTGGTGATGTGCACCGGCTCGCCGATCTCGTGCAGCACCATGCGATGCGCCGCGGCCAGGGACTGCACGCTGGTGATACCCGGAATCACCTCGTAGTCGAAGTTCGAGCGGCCGCGTTCGAGCACCCGCTCCACCATGCGCAGGGTGCTGTCGTAGAGCGCCGGATCACCCCAGACGAGAATGCCGCCCACGCCCTCGGTTCCGGCGAAGGCCCGCTCCAGGATTTCGGCGCGCCGCTCGTGCCAATCGGTCACCACGCCCTGATAGGCGGCGTCCGCACCGGTGCCCGGCACGGTCCGGTCCCGCGGCGGGTCGGCGATCTCCACCACCCGGTGCGGCTGGTCGGCGTACTCCGCCAGGAGGGTGGCGCGCACGTCCACGAGCTCTTGTTTCTCGGCGCCCTTGCCGATGACGAAGAACACGTCCACCCGGCGCATGGCCTTGATGGCCTGCACCGTCACCTGGTCCGGATCACCGGCGCCGATTCCGATCACGAAGAGCTTCCGCACGGTGCGTAAGCTAACCAGGCGTGGACAGCGCACCTCGCGATACCCAGAGCCCGACCCCCGACACCCAATACGAGGACCTGTTGCGGCTGGTACTGGATTCCGGTACCCCGAAAGCGGATCGCACGGGCACCGGCACCCGCAGCGTCTTCGGGCATCAGCTGCGCTACGACCTGTCCCGGGGCTTCCCGCTGATCACCACCAAGAAGGTGCATCTGAAGCCCATCGTCTACGAGCTGCTGTGGTTCCTGCGCGGCGATTCCAATGTGAAGTGGCTGCGGGAGCACGGCGTCACCATCTGGGACGAGTGGGCCGACCGCAATGGCGATCTGGGCCCGGTCTACGGCGTGCAGTGGCGGTCCTGGCCGACGCCGGACGGCACCCACATCGATCAGATCTCGCAGGTGCTGCAGACGCTGCGCACAGATCCGGATTCGCGGCGCATCATCGTCTCGGCGTGGAACGTGGCCGAATTGGATCGCATGGCGCTGGCCCCGTGCCACGCCTTCTTCCAGTTCTACGTGGCCGACGGCAAACTGAGCTGCCAGCTGTATCAGCGCAGCGCCGATCTGTTCCTGGGCGTGCCGTTCAATATCGCCAGCTATGCGCTGCTGACGCATATGGTCGCGCAGCAGACCGAACTGCTGCCCGGTGAGTTCATCTGGACCGGCGGCGACTGCCACATCTACGACAATCACGTCGAGCAGGTGCGCGAGCAGCTGAGCCGGGAGCCGTATCCGTTCCCGGAGTTGCGGCTGCGGCCCGCGCCCTCGCTGTTCGACTACGCCTACGAGGATGTGGAAATCGTGGGCTACCAGCATCATCCGGCCATCAAGGCCGCGGTGGCGGTGTGAGCGGATCGGGCCGCACGGTCGGGCTCATCTGGGCCCAGACCGCGGCGGGGGTGATCGGGCTCGACAATGCCATTCCCTGGCGGATTCCCGAGGATATGGCCTACTTCAAGGAAGTCACCCTGGGGCATCCGGTGGTGATGGGACGGCGCACCTGGGATTCGCTGCCCGCGCGTTTCCGTCCCATGGAGGGCCGCCGCAATATCGTCGTGACCCGGCAAACGGACTGGTCTGCCGAGGGCGCGGAACGGGCCGGATCCTTGGCCGAGGCGCTGCAAATCACCGGCGACGATCCGGTATGGATCATGGGCGGCGGGGAAATCTACCGGGCGGCAATGCCTTTCGCGACCGAACTGCGAGTGACCGAGGTGGGCGCGGATATTGCGGGCGACTGCTACGCACCCGTCATCGGCCCGGAATGGCAAGCGCCCGACGCACCGTGGCAACAGTCCTCGACGGGGTTGAAATACCGGTTCCTTCGTTATACGAGGTAAGCCCGATAACGAAGCGCTGAAATAGGCGATCGTGCCCATGGCCGTCCGGCATACTCACGGATACTCCGGCGAAAGGCAGTCCATGGACAAGAAATCGCTGACCGCGGTCGCCCGTCAGCAACTGAAGCTGGCCGCCACCGCCTCGAGCGGGCGCAGTTCGGTGACCATCTACGGAGGCCACGCGCACAGCCTGCGGCAAACGGTGATCGCTCTCACAGCCGGTCATACGCTGGCCGAGCACGAGAATCCGGGCGAGGCGACCATGATCGTGCTCAGCGGCGTGCTCACCCTCATCAGCGGCGCCAACGAGTGGAAGGGATCGGCCGGTGACCTGCTGGTCGTCCCCAATGCCCGGCACAGCGTGAAGGCCATCGACGATGTGGCGTTCCTGCTGACCGTCGCCAAGTAGCAGCAGACACAGGGTTACCTGATAGACCGGTCGGTCCGGACCGAGTTCTAGGCTGGGGCACATGGGTGAACCGCAGCCGTTCCTCGATCCACTGACACCCGCCGCGATCTTCCTCGTCGCCACCGTCGACGAGGGTGGCGAGACGGCGGTGCGTGATTTACTCGCAGACCTGCCCGGCCTGCGCCGATCCATTGGCTTCCGGGTGCCCGGCGCGGGTCTGGCCTGCATCGCCAGTATCGGCTCCGCCGCCTGGGATCGGCTCTTCGCCGGACCGAAACCCGCTGAACTGCACGAATTTCCGGGCTACCGGGGCGCGAAGCACGAAGCGCCGGTGACGCCGGGCGACCTGCTCTTCCACATCAAGGCCGAAACCCAGGACGCCTGTTTCGAATTGGCGATGGCCATCGGGGAAAGGCTGGCCGGGGCGGCCACGATCGTCGACCAGACGGTGGGCTTCCGATATTTCGAGCAGCGGGATCTGCTCGGATTCGTGGACGGCACCGAGAATCCCGAGGGGAAACTGGCCGCGCAGGCCGGGGTCATCGGGGACGAGGATGCCGAATTCGGCGGCGGCAGTTACGTCATCGTGCAGAAGTACCTCCACCCGCTGACCGATTGGAAGGCCCTGTCCACCGCGGAGCAGGAAAAGGTCATCGGCCGTACGAAACTCGACGACTTCGAGCTGCCGGAGGCCGAGAAGCCGCTGAATTCCCATGTGGCCGTGAACGATCAGGACGAGAACGGCCAGATCGTGCGCGCCAATATGCCCTTCGGCAGCGTCAAGGACGGCGAGTTCGGCACCTATTACATCGCCTACGCCGCCAGCCCGGCCGTGCCGGAGAAGATGCTGGAGCGCATGTTTCTCGGCAGTGACGAGGCGGCCTACGACCGGATCCTGGATTTTTCCACGGCCGTCACCGGCACCCTGTTCTTCACCCCGCCCGCGGGCTTCTTCGACGCCCTGCCGGACGCCCCGGCGGCGGAGGTCCAGGAATTTCCGGACACGAACGGCGTTGTCCCCACGGGTTCTCTCGGTATCGGCACGTTGAAAAGGAGCAAATGAATGAACAACCTCCACCGCGAACTCGCGCCGATCACCTCCGAGGCCTGGGCGGCCATCGAGGAGGAGGCGACCCGAACCTTCAAGCGGCACATCGCCGGTCGCCGCGTGGTCGACGTATCCGGCCCGCACGGCGCGGATTTCAATGCCGTCGGCCTGGGCCGCACCCAGATCATCGCCTCACCCGGTGAGGGCGTGCTGGCCAGTCAGCGCATCGTGGTCCCGCTGGTGGAGTTGCGCGTCCCCTTCATTCTGTCCCGCCAGGAACTCGACAATGTCGAGCGCGGTGCCCGCGACACCGATCTGGACGCGGTCAAGGATGCCGCCAAGAAGATCGCCTTCGCCGAGGACCGCGCCATCTTCGAGGGCTATCCGGCCGCGGGGATCACCGGTATCCGCGCCGCCACCACGTGCGAACCGGTCAAACTGCCCGGCGATCCGCGCCTGACCCCCGAGGCCGTGGCCCAGGCCCTGTCCAAGCTGCGCCTGGCCGGTGTGGACGGCCCGTACTCGGTCCTGCTCTCCGCCGACCTGTACACCGCGGTCAGCGAGACCTCCGATCACGGCCACCCCATTCGTACCCATATCGAACGCCTCATCGACGGCGAGATCATCTGGGCCCCGGCCATAGACGGCGCCTTCGTCCTGTCCACCCGCGGCGGCGACTTCGATCTCCAGGTCGGCCAGGACCTCTCCATCGGCTACCTCGCCCACGATGCCGAATCCGTGCAGCTGTACTTCCAGGAGAGCCTGACCTTCCTGGTGTACACCGCCGAAGCCGCGGTACCGCTGGAGGCATAGCCCACCGGGCGGTACGGTGACGCGCAGCACGTAGGCGGGAGGCGGTTCGATGATGGTGCGCGCGGCATGACGGCGGTGCGGGCGGGCGTGGTGCCCGGACGGCGTGCCGCGTGGTACGGGGTGGCAGGCTTCCTCACCACGGTGCTCGTCTGCGCGGCGGTGGTGGCGGGCTTCGGGCTGAATCGGGTGTTCACCGGGCTGCTGCTGGGCGTGGCGGCGGGGATGACATTGCTGTTCCTGCTGTTCGGGCGGGACGGGGTGGTGCTGACCGAGCGGTCGATCGTGCGGCGCACGCCCTGGCATGCCGACGCGATCGAATGGGATCGGGTGGTGGTGGGGCGGTTCGCGCTGGACGAGAAGGCGCGGTGGTCGCTGGCGCTGGATCTCAATGGCGGGGCGGAGCCGCACGGGGAATTGGTGCTGCTGTCGATTCCGCCGGTGGTGCGGCCGATCGCGAACGCCTACGACCACCGCAAGCGCGAGCAGGTCAATGAGATCCGGGCCCTACTGCGGCAGAAGCGCATTCCGGTGACGGTGCTCCCGGAGATCGCCGCGGCCCTGCAGCAGCACTGGCGGCTGGCTCCACCGGCCCGCTGACCCCTGGCTAATGTGGGCGGGGTGATTCGCACAGCTGCTCTGGCTCATGTCCGCGATCGCCGTCTGCTGCAGACCCGCTCGGCGGGCAAGGACGTCTTCTACATGGCGGGCGGCAAGATCGATCCCGGGGAAACCCCCGAAGTCGCCCTGCACCGGGAGATCCGGGAGGAACTGGGCGTCGGCACCACCGCGGTCTCGCGGCTCGGCATCTTCGAGGCCGAAGCCTACGGCCACGCCCCGGGCACCCGCCTGCACATGACCGCCTTCCTCGGCGAACTCACCGACGATCCCACCCCCTCCGGCGAGATCGCCGAACTGCGCTGGTTCACCCTGGGCGAGTACCGGGCCATGCCGCATGTCGCCCTGGGTTCACTGCTCGTCTTCGAGCGCCTCCACGAGCTCGGCCTGATCGACGAATAGCGCTGTCTCCCCGCGCTATTCCTTCGTATCGGACGTATCGGCGGTATCGGTCACGGCGGTGCCCGGGCGGTACGGGATGCGGGTGGCGTCGGTGAATCCACGGCAGAGCGCGTCGATGATCGCTTCGGCGGCCCCGTGTTCGCGCAGCCCGCTGATGGCGCCACCGGCGGACTCCCGGGTGGCGGTGGCCAGCGTGTCGGCGGAGGGCTGCGGCAGGTCCGGCACCTCGTCGAGGCGTTTGGGCAGATCGTTGCCGAGGGCGACCGAGAGAAGGGCGCCGACCAGGGCCGTACCGAAGGCCGAGCCGACCTGGCGGACGGTGCTCTGGGTGGCGGAGCCCATACCGGAGGCCGCGGCGGGCACATCGGCCAGTACGGTGCCGGTCAGCTGGGCCGACGCCATGCCCAGGCCGATGCCGTAGCCGACCAGCAGCAACGCCAGCCACCAGCCGGAGATGTGCGGCGTGACGAACAGCGCGGCCAGCGCGATGGCGACCGCTTCCAGGCCGAGGCCGATCTGCACCACGCGCACCGGCCCGTACCTGCGCACCAGACCTTCGGCGACACCGGCCGCGAGGAAGGCGCCCACCGCCATGGCGGCGAGCACGTAACCCGCTCCCAGCGTGGACAATCCGAGCACATTGACCATGAACAGCGGCAGCACGAACAGCAGGCCGAATTCACCGAGCGCCACCGCGAAGGCGGTGATATTGCCCCACCGGAAACTGGGGATCTTGAACAGCGCCGGGTCGAGCAGCGCCGATCTGCCGATCAGGATGCGGTGCTTCTCCCAGCGGATGAAGACCGCCAGCGCGAGCGCGCCGAGCGCCAGGAAGACCGGGATCGGGGAGATGGGCGCATCCGCCGACCAGGTGAAGCCGGGCATGGGGAACTCCCGCAGCGGCGTCCACCAGCCGTAGGTCGAGCCTTCGATGAGCGCGAACACCAGCAGTGCGAAACCGGCCGCGCTGAGCAGGAATCCGTCCATATCGAGGCCCGGCGCGGCCTTGCCCATGCGGGTCTCCCGCACGAACAGGAACAGCCCCACGAGCACCAGCGCACCGAGGGGAATATTGACCAGGAAGATCCACGGCCAGGTGAAGTAGGTGGTGAGCCAGCCGCCGAGCAGCGGGCCGATGGCGGCCACGCCGGAGATGACCGATCCCCAGATGGCGAAGGCGATGATCCGGTCCCGCCCGCGGAACAGGGCGTTCATGGTCGCGAGCGTCCCCGGCATCACACCGGCCGCGCCGACGCCCTGCACGATGCGACCCCAGATGAGCGGCCAGGCGCTGGTGGCGGAGGCCGCGAGCACACTGCCGACCAGGAATATCACCACGCCGAGCGCGAAGACATTGCGCCGCCCCAGCCGGTCCCCGAGCCGCCCGCTGGTGATCAGCAACGCCGCCAGCACCACCGCGTACACACTGGTGATCCATTGCGCCTGAGTGAAACTCAACTGCAGATCGGCGATGATTACCGGCAGCGAGACGGCGACGATGGTGCCGTCCAGCACCACCATTGACAGGCCGAGCGCCAGCACTGCCAGCGTGATCCAGCGCTTGCGCCAGAGTTCGGCGGTCGTGTCGTGCTCTGATTCGGTCATTCGTCGCTCCCGCTCGCACGTTAGCCAGACATATGCCACAAACCTGTTTCAGTCTACGGTCCAGTATTCGAACCGGTTCCATCCGGGCACAGCGCGTCGGACCCCGCGCAGCCCGCAGACAGCGGGTGTCCGAATCGGTTACGTTTGTGTGCGTGTCGATGATGAAGGGTTCGAACGTACCGGTGGCGGCGTCTGCGGTTCGGGTCGAACTGGGGTGGCAATCAGGTCCGGATGCCGATGCCTCGGCGCTGCTGCTGGTCAACGGCAGGGTTCGGTCGGATGCGGATTTCGTCTTCTACAACCAGCCCGCGCACGCCTCGGGGGCGGTGCGGCACGAGGGCAAGCGGCAGGGGCCGCAGGTCGTGGACGCGCTGTCGGTGCAGCTGACGCAGGTGGAACCGCAGATCGAGACCATCGTCATCGCGACGTCCGCGGACGGGGGCACCTTCGCCCAGTTCCAGGGCCTGCACGTGCGCGTGGTGGATGCGCAGTCCGGTGTGGAGCTGGCGCGCTTCGATCCCACCGACGCGTCCTCGGAGACCGCCTACGTGCTCGGTGAGCTGTACCGCCGTCAGGGCGCCTGGAAGTTCCGCGCGGTCGGCCAGGGCTATGCCTCCGGATTAGCTGGCCTGGCAACCGATTTCGGTATCACGGTCGACGACGCCCCGGCGCCGCAGCCGTCACACACCGCGCCGCCGCAGCCGCAGCAGCCCGCCTACACCGCGCCCCCGCAGCCGAATTACGCTCCGCCGCAGGGCTACACCCCGCCGCCGCAGCAGCAGTTCGCGCCCCCGCCGGGCCAGCAGTTCCCGACTCCGCCGGGCCAGTACGCACCGCCGCCCAACTACGCGCCGACGCCGCCGCCCGGCCAGTACGCCCAGGGCGGCTACCCGCCGCCGCCCCCGCCGGGCTATCCGCCGCAGCAGGGCTACCAGCAGCCTCCGGCGCAGCCCTATCAGCAGGCCCCGAATCCCGTTCCGCCGAACCCTTTCCAGCAGGCTCCCGCCCCGGCGGCCACCCCGCCGGTCAATCTGGGCAAGATCTCGCTGACCAAGGAAGCCCCCTCGGTCTCGCTGACCAAGCAGGGCGCGACCGGCGGCATCATGCGCGTCAACCTGAACTGGTCGGTCCCCGGCGCGTCACACGGCCTGTTCGGCCGCAAGCGCGGCGGCAATGGCGGTCTGGATCTGGATCTGTGCTGCTTCTGGGAGCTGTCCGACGGCACCAAGGGCAGCATCAGTCCGCTCGACACCTTCGGCAATCTGTACCGTGCGCCGTTCATCGAGCTGGATCAGGACGATCGCACCGGCGCCAGCACCTCGGGTGAGAACCTGTCCATCAATCTCGATCACACCGCCAAGTTCAAGCGCATCCTGGTTTTCGCCTCGCTCTACGAGGGCGCGCAGGACTTCCGCGGCGTGCACGCCACCGCCACGCTCTACCCGCGCAATTCGCCGCCCATCGAGATGGGGGTCAGTGGCTGCGTCGATGATTCGCGGGAAATGGTGCTGGCGCTGATCGAGAACATCAATGGCGAGCTGGTGGTCCGGCGCGAGGGAGTGTTCGTGCGACCGCCGGACGGGCACCGCTACTGGGGCAAACTGGCCGTCGACCAGGCCTACCGCTGGAATCTCAAGTGGGGCACCGCGAAGGGCAAGAGCTAGGAAGCGAGTTCGATTGCGGCTGCCCGGGTTCGGCCCAGGTCTGCGGACCAGCCGAGCAGCCGCAATATCGCGTCGGGCAGGAGCTGTTCGGCGTAATCCGGCGCGGCCCCTTCGTCGGATCGGATATTGATCACCGATTCGACCACGCGGAACGGCAGCAGTTCCGCGCCCGGCACCGCGGTCCCCCGGCCTCGGCCATGACCGCCGCCGCCAATGTCTCATAGTGGCGGCGCAACTCGTCGCGGCGCTCGCGGAAGGCCGCGAACCGCTCGGTGCGCAGTTCCGGCAGCAGGTAGAGCGCACCCAGATTCCACCGCGCGGCGCAGAGCTGGCTCACGTCGAACCAGGCCAGCGCGTAGAGCCGCACCGCCGCCGGCGCCCCGGATCCGGCCAGCCGCTCCGCCAATTCCAATGGCGCGCTGATGGTTCCGGCGAGCAGCGCGTCGAGGATATCGTCCTTCGCTCCGAAGTGGTGATACAGCGACGCCTGCCGGATGCCCACCGCGTCGGCGATCATGCGCGTCGAGGTGCTGCCGTAGCCCTTCTCGGTGAACAGCTCCGCGGCGGCGTCGAGAATCTCGGCGCGCGGCGTCGTCCCCTCGCGGCGGCGGGGTTCGATGCGAGGACGTCCGGGTCCGACTCGAGTCACGGCTTCATTCTGTCCTACGCCCGCCGCGGGCCCGGCAACCGAGCTGGTCACAGGCCCTCCCAACCCGCTGTGCGTTTTCTGTCATTCGACAGAAATAGTGGCAATGCAGAAGTTACGGCGGGCCATCCGACGGATACATCGCCGTCATCGCCCATGCGATCACGACAGCAAAACTTTCAATCGATAGGTATTTGCTCCGCCTGGTAGAGGTTCTCATGGCCGTCCGACTATCCACCCCGCCGAAACCCCGCCCCCGATCCGCCGCGCAGGAACCGGTGCGGCCATGATCATCACTGGAATCACCGTCAGCGTGGTCGCTGTCATCGCCATCGGCTTGCTGGTCGCCCGCAAGGTGGACGGCGACAGCACCAACTTCCTGGTGGCCGGTCGCTCCCTGGCCCTGCCACTGGTCGCCGCCGGGCTCATGGGTCAGGCCGTGGACTCCAATGCCACCCTCGGAAACACCGATCTGGCGAGCTCGCTCGGCTTCTGGGCCGGTGCGTCGCTACCGCTGGGTCTCGGTCTGTGCCTGCTCATTACGGGCATCTTCTTCGCCGCGCCGATGAATCGCATGGGGCTGCTGACCCTGCCCGATTTCTTCCGCATCAAATACGGCCGCAGCATCGAGCTCAGCTCGTCGCTGCTGATGATCTTCAGCTTCTGCATTCTGCTGGCGGGCAATCTGGTGGCGGGCGGCTATATCTTCGAGCGCTTCCTGTATGTGCCGTACTAGGCGGGCGTGGTGCTCATCGTGGCAATCGTGCTGACCTACACCGTCACCGGCGGCATGTTCAGCGATTCCTACACCGCGCTGGCGCAGATGGTGATCACCGTCATCGGCTCGGCGGCCCTGCTCATCTGGGTGGCGAACACCTCCGGCCTTCATACTCCGGACGGCATGGGCCCCTTCGACTTCGGACAGTTGACGAACAGTTCCGAAGTTGCGCCGATCAATTGGGCGACGCTCATCTCCCTGGGCATCGGCGATATCGTGGCCATCGACTTCATGCAGCGCATCTTCTCGGCGCGCTCGCCCGAGACCGCTCGCCGCGCCTGCTTCGTCGCCGCCGCGGGCACCGCCCTGGTCGGGGTGCCGTATGCGCTGGTCGCGCTGTCGATCGCCGATCTGCTCGGCGACGGCGACGGGCCGGTGCTGCTGCGCCTGCTCGCCGACAAGGCGCCCGCCGGGCTGGCCATTCTGGTGCTGGCGGCCATTGTGGCGGCCTCCTGTTCGACGGCCAATGGCGCGATTCTCGGCACCGCCTCGGTGGCCACCCGGAATGTGGCGGGCCGGACCCGGCACACCGATACCGCCGGGCGCGACACCCTGCTGCGCACCGTGCGCATCACCATGATTCCGGTTGTGGCGGTGGCGATCCTGTTCGCCATCAAGGTCCCGCAGACCGGCATTCTGCTGACGCTGGCCTTCGATCTCATGCTGGCCGGGCTGATCGTGCCGTTCGTGGCAGCGCATCTCACCACCCGGATCACCACCGCCGCGGCGGCCGCGGCGATCATTGCCGGAATCGGCACCCGGCTGGTGCTGTTCGCTCTGACTCCGACGGTGTACGGGGCCGAGAACTCGCTGCTCTACATTGAAAATTCGCTGGTGGGACCGAGTTTCAACGGCTGGCCGACCTTCATTGCCTTCGCGGCCTCGATAGTCGCCTTCCTGACGGTGCTGCTGCTGCGGCCCGCCGCCGTGCCCGCGCCGGTCGCCGCGCTGCCCGATCCGGCCGAACAGGCCGCGCCCGCGACCGAACCCACCTGAGCGGCACCGGCCGATACGACACCCGTCCACGAATCCCGGCCGCCGGACGGCGGCGAACGGAAGGAGTTTCGATGACGAACACCGCCGACACCGGTGGCGCACGGGCGCACGCGAGATCGCAGGCGGCCGCCGCCACGATCAGCGAGCCGGTGCTGCCGGCGGCCTCGCCGCCGCGCGAATCACATTCGCGCGGCGGCTTCCGGCCGGTGGTTATGCCAATGTCGTGCTCGGCCGGGACACGCGGGTCCGGCTGTCGGATCCGGACGGCGCGGCCTGTGCGCACGTGCTGCTCCTGCGGGCCGAATCCTCCTGGGAGCGGCTCAATGTGGCAGATACGGTGAAGGTGCCGTGGCAGGCGTATCTGGGCACGGGGCATCCGCTGCTGTCGGATCAGGGCCGCATTCTCGCCACCGTCGTCGCGGATTCCTCCGGCCACCACGACGCGCTGTGCGGCCCGTCGGACGACGCCCGCGCGCGGCTGCGTATGGCGGGCGCCAAACAGGGCCTCGAACCCCGGGATATCGGGCCGTCCGTCTCGTTCTTCCGCGGGGTGCGTGTCGAGGCGGACGGCGGGCTCATCGCCACCGGCGGTTCCGGTCCGGGCGGGACGGTCGAACTGCTCGTCCACCTGCCGGTCACCCTGCTCATCGCCAATGCCGAGCACCCGCTCGACCCCACTCCCCCAACGGATCTCGATGTCGTCGCCTGGTCCGCCCCCGGCGATCTCACCCTCGCGCACAATTCCGATCCGGAGTACCTGCGCGCCGTGGAGAACACCGAAACCGATTGGCACGCCCGCACTCCGGAGGCCCTCGCATGATCACCCGCGCCATCCTCCGCGACGAGACCGTCCCCGCCCGCGCCCCCTGGTCGGCCGTGGTACACGCCGGTGAACAGCTGGAGATCATCGACCTGCACGGCAATCAAGCCGTCGACTGCCTGCTGTACTCGGCCGCCGACCACACCGACCGCTACAGCGCCCAGGCCACTGTCACCGCCCAGCGCAATATCTTCCTGACCACGGGCAGCATCCTGCTGACCGACAACGGAACCCGCCTCATGACCGTCGTCGCCGACGAAGTCGGCAACCACGACACCGTTGCGGGCGCCTGCTCCCAGGAATCCAACACCCTCCACTACGGACACCACACCCGCCACCAGCACGCCTGCGTGGAGAACTTCCTCGCCGAAGGCATGAAATGGGGCCTCGGCAAACGCGGCCTGGTCTCCAATATCAACTGGTTCATGAACGTCCCCGTGGAGCCCGACGGCACCCTCGGCATAGTCGACGGCCTCTCCGCCCCCGGCAAGAAGATCACCCTCCGCGCCGATATCGACACCCTCGTCCTGATCTCCAACTGTCCCCAGATCAACAACCCCTGCAACGGCTTCGACCCCACCCCGGTCCGCATGGTGGTGACTCGATGACCGCCGTCCTACCCGAGCCGCTGGTCGCGGAGGAAGCGGTTCCCATGGCATCGATCACCGTTCTGCGGCCGGGTATGCAGACGACGGTGCAGGATTGGCCTGGGCGGGTGGGGTATTGGCATGTGGGGGTGCCGCCTTCGGGGCCGATGGATGATTTGTCCTTCCGGCTGGGGAATCGGGCGCTCGGGAATGCCGAGGGGGCGGCGGGGCTGGAGTGCACGCTGGGCGGGCCTTCGCTGCGGTTCGACAGGCCCACCTGGGTGTGTGTGACCGGTGCGCCGGTGCCGGTCACCGTGAACGGGAAAGCGGTGCGGCAGTGGCGGAGTGTGCTGGTGCCCGCGGGAGGTGTGCTCGATGTCGGTGCGGTGCGCGGGCCGGGGATGCGCTGCTACGTCCTGGTAGCGGGTGGGATCGAGGTTCCCGAATATTTGGGCAGTCGGGCGACTTTCACGCTCGGGAAGTTCGGTGGCGGTACCGGACGTGCGCTGGCCGCCGAGGATGTGCTGGCTCTCGGGATACCCGGTCGGGTGACGGCGGGTGTCACCGGCGACGATCAGCCGGTGCTGACGCGGCGGTGGGAACTCGCGGTGACCGAGGGGCCGCACGGTGCGCCGGAGTTCTTCACACGCAAAGATTTCGACACCATTGTCCGGACCGAGTACGAGGTGCACTTCAACTCCGATCGGACCGGGGTGCGGTTGATCGGGCCGAAGCCGGGGTGGGCGCGGGCCGATGGCGGGGAGGCGGGGCTGCACCCGTCGAATATTCATGACACGGCGTATTCCGTTGGGGCGCTGGACTTCACCGGGGATACGCCGATTCTGCTGGGGCCGGACGGGCCAAGTCTGGGCGGGTTCGTCTGTCCGGTCACGGTGGTGGCTGCGGATCGCTGGAAACTGGGGCAGCTCACGCCCGGCGACAGCGTGCGGTTCGTTCCGGTGCGCGCCGATCGGGCCGCCTCGTTGCGGGCGGTGGGCGCGGAACGCCGAGGCTCGTTCCCCACCGTGCTGTCCTCCGGGGGCGATGGGGACGACGGTGTGCTGGCGCGCCGGGAGGGCGCGGACACCGCCGTCACGTATCGCCGGGCGGGCAATGACGGCGTGCTCATCGAGTACGGCGATATGACATTGGATTTGGAGCTGCGAGCCCGAGTGCACGCCTTGCACCAGGCGCTGCTGGAGCGCTCAGAGCCGGGCGTCACCGAGCTCACCCCGGGGGTGCGCTCCCTTCAGGTCCGCACCGACCCGGACAGGCTGCCCACCGGAAAACTCTTGGATCTGCTCGGCGAAGTCGAGACCGGACTCCCCTCGGCCGATGAACTGGTGGTGCCCAGCCGGACCGTGCGCATGCCGCTGTCGTGGGACGATCCGGCCACGCGCGAGGCCATCACCCGCTATATGCACGGCGTGCGCGCCGATGCGCCGTGGTGCCCGTGGAATATCGAGTTCATTCGCCGGGTGAACGGATTGGCCACTGTAGATGATGTTTTCGATACCGTCTTCGCCGCCGAGTACCTGGTGCTCGGCCTTGGCGACGTCTATCTGGGCGCGCCGGTGGCCACACCCATCGATCCCCGGCATCGTCTGGTCGCCACCAAATACAACCCGGCCCGCACCTGGACTCCGGAGAACGCGGTCGGCATCGGCGGAGCGTACCTGTGCATCTACGGCATGGAGGGTCCGGGCGGCTACCAGTTCGTCGGCCGCACCACGCAGGTGTGGAATCACGCATCCTCCGGGGTGGGCGAAGATCCCTGGCTGCTGCGGTATTTCGATCGGATCAGCTGGTATCCGGTGAGTACCGAGGAACTCGCGGACATGCGCGCCGATTTCGCGGCCGGACGCGGTGAACTACAGTCCGAGGAGGGCGAGTTCAAGCTGGCCGATTACCGGACGTTCCTCGCCGACAATGCCGACTCCATCGCGGAGTTCCGAGCCGGGCAGGCCGAGGCATTCGCGGCCGAGCGTGAGTCATGGCGTGCGGCTGGCGAATTCGCGAACCGCACGCCGTGATCCAAGAACCTCAACGAAGCGAGCGGAAGAACTCCCGCACATCGGCGACCAGCAGTTCCGGCTCCTCCAGAGCCGCGAAGTGCCCGCCGCGATCCACATCCACCCAATGGGTGATGGTATTGGCCTGCTCGGCATAGCGCCGGATCCCGATATCGTGCGCGAAGGCGATGACGCCGGTGGGCACTCCCGAGTTGGCGGGCAACTCGCCCCATGCGCCGCGCTGGGCGTAGCCCACATAGGCCGCAGATCCCGCGGTACCGGTCAACCAGTAGATCATCACGTTCGTCAGTAGCCGGTCGCGGTCGATGATCTTGTCCGGGAGGACGTTTCGCGGATGCGTCCACTCCCGGAACTTGTCCATGATCCAGGCGAGCTGCCCGACCGGCGAGTCCACCAGCCCGTACGCCAGGGCCTGCGGTCGCGTGGACTGGATGGCGATGTACCCGAACTCCTCCCGCATGAAGGCTTCGATGCGCCGCACCCGATCGCGTTCGACCTCGGTGAGCGCGGCCAACTCGTCCTCCGGCAGCGGCGGATGCGGGATGGGCGCGGGCCCGCCATTAGTGTGCACGCCGATCACCCGATCCGGCGCGGTCCGGGCGACCTCGGGACTCACCGACGCGCCGATATCCCCGCCCTGGACGCCGTAGCGCTCATATCCCAGCCGGTTCATGAGCTCGGCCCAGGCCCGGCCGATCCGGTCGGTGGTCCACCCCGAATCGGCGACCGGACTGGAGAATCCGAAGCCCGGCAGCGCGGGAATCACCAGGTGGAAGGCATCCGCCGGATCTCCGCCGTGCGCCCGCGGATCGCTCAGCGGGCCGATGATGTCCAGGAATTCGACGACCGAGCCCGGCCAGCCGTGGGTGAGCAGCAGCGGTGTGGCGGTCTCCTCGGGCGAGCGCACGTGCAGGAAGTAGATGCGCTGCCCGTCGATCTCGGTAGTGAATTGTGGATAGCGGTTCAGTTCGGCTTCGGCTGCGCGCCAGTCGTATTCGGTGCGCCAGTAGTCCACCAGCTCGCGCAGCCAGTGCACCGGGACACCGGTGTCCCAGTCGTCGCCGGGCAGCGGTGCGGGCAGGCGCGCGCCGTCCAGGCGCGAGCGGAGGTCGTCGAGCTGCTGCTGAGGAATGTCGATCCGGAAGGGAGTGATCTCGGTGCTCATGTCATCTACGGTAGGGAGCGCCTAGGACGACTATTGCCCTAGCTCTAGGGCAGAATTTCTTTCATGTTGGAAACTTCGGCCCGCCTGCTCAAGCTGCTGTCGCTCTTGCAGACCCCGCGCGACTGGACGGGTGCGGACCTGGCCGAACGCCTCGAGGTCGATATCCGCACGGTGCGCCGCGATATCGAGAAGCTCCGCACTCTCGGCTATCCCGTACACGCCGTCGCGGGTGCGGCCGGGTACCGGCTGGGCGCGGGCGCACAACTGCCGCCGCTGCTGCTCGACGACTACGAGGCGGTCGCCGTGGCCATGGGCCTGCGCACGGCGGCGGGCGGCACCATTGCCGGGATCGAGGAGAGTTCGCTGCGCGCTCTGGCCAAACTCGAGCAGGTGCTGCCGTCGCGACTGCGGCACCGGGTGTCCGCCCTGCAATCGGCCACGGTCGCCATGCCCGCGGGCGGTCCGGTGGTGGATCCCGAAACCCTCACCGCCATAGCGGCGGCCATCCGCGATCGGCACCGGCTGCGGTTCGACTACCGCTCGCATACCGGCGACGACACCCGCCGCACCGCCGAACCCCACAAGCTCGTCCACACCGGCCGCCGGTGGTATCTCATCGCCTGGGATGTGAACCGCGCGGATTGGCGCACCTATCGGGTGGACCGCCTCACCCCGAAGACGCCCACCGGTCCCCGCTTCGCCCCTCGCGAAGGCCCTACCGGTGATCTTTTTTCCTTTGTTTCCCAGGCCATCTCGTCTGCCCCCTACCGCTATCATGCCCGCGTCGTCCTGCACACCTCCGCGCAGCGGGCCGCCGAGCGCATCGCACCCACCGTGGGAGCCGTCGAGACCATCGACGAGAACACCTGCGTGCTGCACACCGGCGCCAATTCGCTCGATGAACTCGCCTTCTACATAGGCGTTTTCGGCTTCGAGTTCCATGTCGAGGAGCCGCCGGAGCTCGTCGAGCGGGTCCGCGAGCTCGCCGCCCGGCTGGACCGGGCCACGCGCTGACTCAGTCCGAGATGTGGGTGGCCTCGGGATTGGTGGTATCGCGGACCAGGCGCAGGGCGGCGATCAGATCGTCGAGCTGAGCGGGGGTGAACAGGCCGGTGAACCACTGCTCCACGGCCTCCAGATACGCGGGCAGGATGCGGGCCACCCGGGTCGCCCCGGCCGCGGTGAGCACGGCATAGGAGCTGCGCCGGTCGGCGGGGTCGGGTTCGCGGCGGACGAAGCCATTGCGTTCCAGGCGGTCGACCAGGCGGGTGACGCCGCTGGTGGAGAGGCTGGTCTGCACGGCCAGGTCGGTCATGCGCAGTTTGCGGCCGGGCGAACGGCTCAGGCGCATCAGGGCATTCAGGTCGAGACCGGAGAGACCGTTGGCCTTCCAAGTCGGTTCGAGGCGGGCGAGCACCCCGGCGTGGGCCTCGAAGAGGATGCCGACGGCGGTCAGGCGGGGGTCGTCGAAGAGATGCTTGTGATCCACGGTGACCAGCGTAAACCAAGCGTTTTCACTGCGGATAGTTGACACGCGGAACAGCTGGTGTATGTTTTTGCCATCGCAATATTCCTCGCAGCAACTAAATGGAGGTTCCGATGACGACACAGCGGCACTGGGTGGCGGGTTTTCGTGCGCCGCTGGTGAATCCGGCCGAGGAGATCCGGCTGGCCGAGCCGCGCGGCTTCGGCGACGAGACCATCCGACAGGTGGCGCGGGTGGCGGGCGGCGGATCCGCGCTGCGGGTGCGGCTGACCAATCGGCACTCGGCCGAGGAACTCGTCATCGGTGCGCTGCGCATTGCGGTGCGAGCGGACGGGAGCGCCATCGCGGCCGGGACGGATACCGAGGTGCTGTTCGACGGGTCCGCGCGGACCACGGTCGCGGCCGGGGGCGATATTGTCAGCGATCCGATTGCACTGTCCGTTCCGGCGGGCACGGAACTCGCGGTGAGCCTGTATCTGCCGGAGCGGACCGGTTTTCCGGCCTTCGCGCAGCTGCCGGTGGAGACCGGCTGGATCGCGAGCGGCGATCGGACGGGCGACGCTGCCCTGCCCGACGCCGAGGAGATCACCTCGCGTTTCTTCCTGACCGGGATCGACGTCCTCGTCGACGCCGAGGTTCCGGTGCTGGTCGCTTTCGGTGACTCCTGGTTCGAGGGGGTGGGTTCGACGCACGGTGCGAACCGGCGGTCGGTGGATGTGGTCAATGAGCTGCTGGCGCACGGGTGGGCGGTGAATCAAGGCATCGGCGGGAATCGTTTGCTGACCGATGAGATCGGGGTGCACGGGCTGGGGCGGTTCGAGCGGGATGTGCTGTCGGTGCCCGGGGTCGCGGCCGTGTGGGCCAACTTCGGAATCAATGATCTGATCCTGGCCGAGACCACCGCGTCCGCCGCGGACATGATCGCCGGGTACATCGAGCTGGCGCGGTTGGCGCATGCGGCGGGCCTGCCGATCTATGTGAACACCATCGGGCCGTTCGGCGGTGCGATCTATCCGGGATTGAATGTGGCCGAGGGCATTCCGGTGCGCCGCGAGGTGAATGCCTGGCTGCGCGCCACCGATGTCTTCGACGCCGTGTTCGATGTGGCTGCCGCCGTGGAGGATCCGGAGCGGCCCGACTTCACTCGGCCCGAATTCGACAGTGACGGTATGTATCTCAATGACGCGGGCCATCGCGCCATGGCCGGGGCGGTGGATCTCTCCGTGGTCGCCGCCGGGTTCACGGCAGCCTCGGCTCGGCGCCCGCAGCCTGTTTCAGTCCATTGATCCACAGATTGTTGGCGATATCCCGGCCCAGGCGTACGCCGCCGATGTTCTGCGACAGGTCCATTCCGCCGGAGGGGTTGGTGGCGAACGCGTCGAAAGACCAGTGCACGCCCAGGAATACCCGGCTGCGACCGTTCTCCTCCATCATCTGCCACAAGCCTTTCGGGAATTTCCGGCCGTGCCTGGGCCGCACCACCCCGTAGTTGTCGGAGGTGACGCCATTGAGTTCATCGGAGAAGAAACCCATTCCGTCGGCGAGGTTGTCCGGCCCATCGGCGTGCACGCCATAGAAGCGCCGGGTCATCTGCAAGTCTGCCGCGCCGAAGGTGGCGTGCCCGGACGGGTAGGCCGGAAACGGCGGCGTGAAGTTGAAGGCGATCTCATTGCTGCGCGGCGCGCCGTGCGGCTGCCAGAAAGGATCGCAATCCGGATCGAGTCCGTGCCCCGGACTCGGATCCGGCCCCAAGGACTGGTCGTACTCCCGGATTCCGAGCACCGGCCGCCACAGGTTGTGCCGGTATTTGTCATCCCAGCAAAGGATTCCGGCATCCGCGAGCGCGGTATTGACCAGCGCGAACAGCCGTGCATTCCGCTCGATCCCATTCCCCCGGGCAATCGCGAGTTCCCGCACGATCTGGTTGTAGAACCGCGGCGGCGTCCCCAACTGTTTGGCCCCGTCATAAGCCCAGAAAATCCCTATCAGCATCTCCCGAGCGGTGCGCGTGGCGAACCCCGCGGGCAACCCCGCCGCCGATTCGGCCCCGATCCCTTTCCCCCGCACCTCCCGCAGCGCCGCCAGATACCGCGGATCATTCCCCTTGGGCGGCGAATCGAGCGTATACCTGCTGGTCACAGCGAAACACCGAGCCCGCGCCCCATACCGCGGCGCATAGTACCCCTGCTTCGAATTAACCGGATCCGGCCGATGATTGGGCGCCCCCACATCCGGCACATACCCCTGATCGTCCACCCCGGGATCCCCCTTCCGCGCCTTCAGCACCGCTGCCCCCACGGCCTGCCCATGCGCCCCACCCCGCCCCGTTCCCGGCCCGTGTAACCCGGCCTCCCGCAACGCCTTGTCCAACCGAGCCGTTTGCGCCGGATACAAAGCCGTCAATACGGTATGCGCCGCGACCTCGATGGCCGCCTCGAACGAAGCCCCATTGGACGCCACCGGCGGACTACTCAACCAAGTCCCGTGCTCCGCCCCAATAATGCTGAAATAAGCATCGTGCATAGCCAAATGCACAATAGCGAGCGCCCGAGAACTCCCAACCGGCCCCCGCACCCCCCGCTCAACGGTCTTGATCTCGGTATGCGCGATGCGGTCCGACTCGAGCGCCACCGCATTCCAATAAAGTATCTGATCCACCCCTCCACCCTGCGTGCTCGCCTCTGATCCGACCCCAGTAGTGCGCTACCCGAATTCGCTCCCCACGAACTCACTACGTGCAAGTAGCCCTGAATCCCCATGCTGGATAGACAGATCCACTGATCCGCATCACCTCGGCAAACCCGGCTGCATCCCGCCGTCCGCGAAACCCTGTACAGCATTTCCGCGGCCGACGCCATGATCGCGGCTCCGCTGACCACCAACTCACTGGCGAAGTGAGCGGCGGGTATCTCCGACACCCTGCCGCTGGGATTGACGACGTCTACAAACTGCACGAACCCGGGACAGGCTCGAACCACCTGCACCTGTTTCCGTGGGATATGGCCTGGCGCGCCGTGGCCGAACACCCTTGGTACTCACTCGATTCCACCCCGCCGACAAGATGAAGGGCCACCGTCATTCGCCGGGCAACAGATCCCCGGGATCGATCGTGAAGTCGAAGGGACTGCTGAGCCCGACTTTATTGCCGGAGGACACGCGGTGCACGAGTTCGTACTCGCCCTCCTCGCCGAGCTCGTAGCCGAACAGCACAGGCAACAACTCCCCCGGCAGCTGTCCCTTGAACCGGTTCGTTTCGATGCGCCAGTAGTTGCGAATACCAGCCTCCGCATAGAGAACCGGCTTGAGCATGCGATCGGTCAAGGTCGTCGATTGAGACACCACCTCGAGGGCCAGGGCGATCTGAGCGGCCGCAATCCCGCGATCGTCCAAGGGGATGGTTCCGGTACCGACAACAATGTCCGGAATCGGCTCGTCCTCGCCGATCAGAATTCCAACGCCCGGAATCGCATAATACTCAGCCGGTAGCACCGCCTCGATCGCGCGCTGCAATGCATTGACAACGACCTGGTGGCGCAGCTTCGGTGCGGCGTTCACGACGAGCTGACCATTCAGGACCTCGTGTCGGAGTCCGTTCTCAGGAAGATGATCGAGATCGGCCGCAGTCCAGTGGTCGGAGTCGGGAACGTGCATACCCGAATTGTCTTCCTTCGACACCGGCATGGCCAACGCAACCACCCCCTTTTCTCCGGATCCTCGGACAATACCGCCCATGAGCTGCGAATGACGCTAGCGCAGAGGCATCTGCGACTCGCCGGAAACGCGGAACTGAGGGGTGCTGCGCCGGGTGCCGAGGTTCGCGGGGGACCTCGGCACCCGGGGCTGCTAGTCGGACGACACGATTCGGACGTCTTCGGTTGCGGCGTCCGTGGGTTCGCCGGGGGCGGGGAACCAGTGGGTTACTTCGCCCTCGTCCAGGTCGGATTCCGCATCGCCGGTCGGGAGGACCGACAAGGCGCCCGCTGTCGCGGAGACCAGGAATTCGTCTACGGCGGCGGCGCCGGTGGTGGCGGTGGTGTACGTGGTCGATTCGTAGTCGATTTCGTTGTCCGCGCGGAGGGTTGTCGCGCGGTCGAGGGCCTCGGCCTGGGTGAGGGTGGTCCAGGTGCCGGTGGGGGTGCGGTAGACGAAGGCCGGGTCGGCCTCGGTCAAGGGGCGGACGCGGTCGGTGTAGGTGACCGGGTGCGCCGGGCGGGATGCCAGGTCCTCTTGGACCTTCGGGTCCGAGGGGACGAGCCAGCGGACGGAGCTGGCCGCCGGTTCCTGGGCGATGCCGAAGCCCGCGCCCGCGGCGAGGATGTCGCCGAAGGACATGGTGTCGGCGAACAGGGCTGCGGCGCCTGCTTTTTGGATGGCCCAGACGGCTACGACCGCATCGGCGGAGCGCGGGAGGGCTACGGCGACTATGTCGCCGGGGCCTGCGCCGCGGTCGATGAGGAGGCGGGCCAGCTGGGAGGAGCGGCGGTCGAGGACGTGGTAGGCGAGTTCCTGGCCGTCGTCGAGCAGGGCCGGAGCCTGGGGGTCTTCCTCGACGACCTCGGCGAGGACTTTGGCCACCGTGCGGGTGCCCACGCGGGCCGGTTCCACGGTGGAATCCGGCTGGGTCACAGCGGATTCGGCGAGGATGCGGGCGCGTTCGGTGGCGTCGAGGATATCGATGTCACCGACCAGGGTGGCGGGTTCGCCGAGGAGGGCGTCCAGGACTCGGTTCAGGCGGGCGGCGAGGGTTTCGACCTCGTCGGCGGTGAAGCGCGAGTCCAGGTAGCGCATGGAGACCTCGATGGTTTCGGAGGCCATGACCACCAGGGTCATCGGGTAGTGGGTGTCGTCGTTGATGCCGACGCCACTGACCGACATGCCGTCGATGGAGCTCGCCGCCGCAATGGCGTCCTTGTCGACCGGGTAGGACTCGAACACCACGAGGGTGTCGAATTCCGCACCGGCGCCGACCAGTTGCTGGATCTCGGTCAGGCCGATGTAGTGGTGATCGAGCAGATCGGCCTGTTCACGCTGAACGCGCTCCAGCAAACCCTCGATGGTGAGGCGGTCGTCGACGCGGATGCGCACGGGCACCGTATTGATGAACAGACCCACCATGGACTCCACGCCCGGCAGATCGGCGGGACGACCGGAGACCGTCGCGCCGAAGACCACGTCACCGCGACCGGTGAGGCGGCCCACCAGGATCGCCCACGCGGTCTGCATGAGCGTATTGACGGTGATACCGAGTTCGGCGGCCCGCTTGGTCAGCTGACGCGTGCGCTCGGCATCGATCTCGAGGCTGTGGCGGCCCACCTCGTACTGCTCGTCCTTGCGGGCGGCCGGTGCGAGCTGCGTCGGCTCGGACACGCCCGAGAGCGAACGCGTCCACGCCTTCAGCGATTCCGACCGATCCCGTCCGGCCAGCCAGGCCAGGTAGTTGCGGTAGGAGGCGACCCGCGGCAGCGCCGAGACGTCACCGCGCACCGCGTACAGCACCAGCAGATCGCGCATGAGCAGCGGCATGGACCAGCCGTCCACCAGGATGTGGTGGGTGGTGATGACCAGGTTCCACTGATCCTCGGCCGTCTTGAACAGGTTGAACCGCATGAGCGGCGCCGTCGCCAGATCGAAGTGGTGCGCCCGATCCTCGGCAATGAGCTCCCGCATGCGCGGATTGCGCTGCGCCTCGGGCAGATCGGTGAGATCCACCATCCGCCACGGCGCCTCGGCCTTGTCCAGCACGACCTGATGCGCCTGCCCGACGGAGTCGGTGACGAAGGCGGTCCGCAGCGACGGATACCGGTCCACGATGGCCTGGGCGGCCGCGTGCAGCCGTTCCACGTCCACCTGTCCGCCCAGGTCGAGCACGGCCTGAATGGTGTAGACGTCCACGGTGTGCTGGGTGAGCAGCGCGTGGAAGAGCAGACCGGACTGCAGCGGCGACAGCGGCCACACCTCGGTCATGGCCGGGTAGACCCGCTCCCACCCATCCAGATCCGGCTGGGTGACCTTGACCAGCGCCATATCCGACGGCGTGAAACCACCGGCATCGGAGCGCCGGGCGTGCCGCGCCAGCGCGGTCAGCGCCTCCACGTACAGATCGGCGAAGCGCTGCACCTGCTCCCGATCCAGCAGCCCGGTCGGGAAGGCGAAGGCCGCGCCCAGCTGCGGGCCGTCCGCGCCGTCGGTGGCAATGGCATTGATGTCGATGGTGGCGTTCGCGGGCATATCCGCGTCCATCTCGGCATCCAGGCGACCCAGATCATCGGCCGGGGTCCAGCCGATCTCGGCCAGCTCCTCGGGCACCTCACCGGCGGAGACGCGACCCAGATAGTTGAAGCTGATCTGTCCCGCATCGCGCAACTGCGCACCCGTCTCCGGGTTCAGGTAGCGCAGCATGCCGTAGCCGAGGCCCTTGTCGGGCACCGCGAGCAGCTGCTCCTTGACCGACTTGATGATGTCGCCCAACGTCTTTCCGCCGTCGAACGCATCGGCCAGATCGGCCCCGTCCAGATCCAGGCGCACCGGGAAGGCCGCCGTGAACCAGCCGACGCTGCGCGAGAGATCCGCGCCCGCGACGACATCCTCTTCACGGCCGTGACCCTCGAGCTTGAACAGCGCCGCGCTGCCGACGGTCTCGCCGCGCCAGCGCGCGACGGCCAGGGCCAGCGCCGCCAGCAGACCGTCATTGACGCCGCCGCGGTACAGCCCCGGAATCGAGGTGAGCACGGCATCGGTCACATCGGCCGGAACCGTGACCTCGACCCGCTCCACGGTGGCGAAGGTGTCGATCGCCGGATCGAAGGCCCGCGTCCCGAGCAGCGGATCCGGGGTCTCGACGACCTTCTTCCAGAACGGCAGCTCCGCAATGTGTTCCGGCGCGCGGGCCTCCTCGGCGAGGGCGTGCGCCCAGCGCCGCATGGAGGTGCCGTTCTCGGGCAGCGCGAGGGGCTGTCCGAAGGCCAACTGCGACCAGGCCAGACCGAGGTCCGGAATCAGGATGCGCCAGGACACGCCGTCCACGACCATGTGGTGGCCGACGATGAGCAGCACGTCCCGTCGGGTTCCGTCGAAGGCGAACCACACGAATTGCACCATGGCGGCGTTCGCCGGATCGAGTCGACCGAGGGCGGCGTCGAATTCGACGGTGCCCAGGCGGGTCAGCTCCTCGTCGGAGATATCGCCCGGTAGATCGACCCGCTGCACCAGCGCGTCCACATCGACGGCTCCGCGCGCGAGCGCCTCGAACTCGAAGCCCTCGGAAGCATTGCCGCGCAGGCGGGTCCGCAGCACATCGTGGTGGTCGAAGACCGCCGCGATGGCCCCGACCAGCGCCGTCCGGTCGATGTTCTCCGGCAGGCGCAGCGCCATGGTCTGCGAGAAGCGGTCGTAGGACGAGCCGCTCGACAGGATGGCGTGCATGATCGGCGTCAGCGGGATATCGCCGACACCGCCGCCGGGCAGCTCTTCCAGCTTCCGCACCTGGGTCTCGGCGCCGAGCGCCGCCACCTCGGCCAGTCCGGCCACGGTCCGCCGCTCGAACACGTCGCGCGGCGATAACACGATGCCGCGCGACTTGGCCCGCGACACCAGCTGAATGGACAGGATGGAGTCGCCGCCGAGCGCGAAGAACGAATCGTCCGCGCCGACCTGTTCCAGGCCCAGCACATCCGCGAACACCTCGGCGAGGGTCGCCTCCAGTTCGGTCACCGGCGCACGGAAGTCGCGCGCGGTGAACACCGGCTCGGGCAGCGCCCGGCGATCCAGCTTGCCGACTGGGGTGAGCGGAATGGCGTCCAGGACCGTAATGGCCGTGGGCACCATGTATTCCGGCAGTCGCCCGGCGACATGCTCGGTGAGCGCGGCGATATCGATGGAGCGGCCCGCGACCGGCAGCACGTACGCGGCCAGAATGGTCGCGCCCGCCTCGGTCTTGTGGCCGACGGCGACCGCGAAGTCCACGGTCTCGAACGACGCCAGCGCGGCGTCGATCTCACCGAGTTCGATACGGAAGCCGCGCACCTTTACCTGGAAGTCGTTGCGGCCCACGTATTCCACTTCGCCGGTCGGGGTCCAGCGGACCACGTCACCGGTGCGGTACATGCGCTCGCCCGCCACGAACGAATTGGCGACGAAGCGCTCCGCCGAGAGCCCCGGCCGGTCGTGGTAGCCCCGCGAGAGCTGAATACCGGACAGGTACAGCTCACCCGCGACGCCCACCGGCACCGGCCGCAGTCGCGCGTCCAGGATCAGCGACTGCATTCCGCGAATCGGCGCACCGATGGTGACCAGATCGCCCGGCAACAGCGCATCGCTGATGTTCGTCATGATCGTGGTCTCGGTCGGACCGTATCCATTGTGGAAAGCACGAATCGTGCCGTCCGCCAACGGAACCGCCCACTTGGCGACCAGATCGGCGGGCACCGCCTCACCACCGGCGACCAGTACGCGCAGGCTGTCGAGCCCCTTGGCGTCGAAGGTGGCCAGCGCGGCCGGGGTGATGAAGGCGTGCGTGGCCCGCTCTGCCTTGATCAGCGCCGACAGCTCGTCACCGCCGTAGATGCCCGGCGGCACCACCACGAGGGTGCCGCCCGCGCCGACGGCGAGCAGGAACTCCAGCACCGACGCGTCGAACGACGGCGAGGCGAAATGCAGTGCCCGCGAGGACGAGTCGAGTCCGTAGGTGTCGACCTGGTACCGGCTGAAGTTGGCCAGACCGGAGTGCGTCACCACGACGCCCTTGGGCATGCCCGTGGTGCCGGAGGTGTAGATCACGTACGCCACGTGCTCCGGCCGGACCGGGGCCCAGCGCTCGGCATCGGTGACCGGTGCGGCCGAATGCGATTCGACCTCGGCGATGACCAGCGGATCGTCCAGGGAGATCCATCCGGCCAGGCTCTTGACCGGCGGCAGCGTCTCCAGCTCGGCAGTGACCGTGAGGCCCAGCACCGCACCGGAGTCGTTGATCATGTGCGCGATGCGGTGCGCCGGGTAGGACGGGTCGACCGGCACGAAGGCCGCACCCGACTTGGCCACGGCCCAGACCGCCAGCACCGACTCCAGCGAGCGGCGAACGGCCACGGCGACAAGGGTTTCCGGTCCGGCGCCGCGCTCGATGAGCATGCGCGCCAGACGCGAGGACGCCGCGTCCAGTTCGGCGTAACCGAGGGCCGGTCCGTCGAAGACGACCGCCTCGCCCACCGGGTTGGCGGCCACCGCGGCGGCCAGCATGTCCGGCAGCACCACGGGGGTGATGGCCGGTGCGCCGGTGCGCGAGGTGAGATCGGCCCGCTCGTCGGCGCTCAGGATCTCCAGATCGCCGATGGCCTTCCGCGGCTGCGCGACGATCTCGCCCAGCAGTCCGGTGAACCGCTGCGCGAACACCTTGATGGTGTCCTCGTCGAACAGGTCACGCGCATAACCGAATTCGGCGTGCATTCCGGCATCGGCGTCGGCCTCGGCTTCCTGCACGGTGAGCATGAGGTCGAACTTGGCGGTCTCGACATCGAAGTCGACGGCCGCGACCTTCAGCCCGGGCAGTTCGAACGAGCTGTCGGGCAGGTTCTGGAACGACAGCGCCACCTGGAACAGCGGGTGGCGAGCCGTGGACCGCTCCGGGTTGAGCACCTCGACCAGGCGCTCGAACGGAATGTCGGCATGCGCGAACGCCTGCAGATCGCCGTCCTTGTTGGCGGCCAACAGCTCCCGGAAGGAGCGACCGCCCTCGACCTTGGTGCGCAGGGTCAGCGTGTTCACGAACATGCCGATCAGGCCGTCGAGTTCGGCCTCGCCGCGACCCGCGATCGGGGTGCCGATGGCAATGTCGTCGGTGCCGGACAGGCGCGCGAGGAAGACCGACAGCGCGGTGTGCACGACCATGAACAGCGTCGCGCCCTCCTCGCGGGCGATCCGCTTCAGGCCGCGATGCAGCTGCTGATCGATCGGGAACAGCACCCGCCCGCCCCGGAAGGACTGCACCGCGGGACGCGGGCGGTCCGAGGGCAGGTTCAGCTCGTCGGGCAGGTCGGCGAGGGCGCGCTGCCAGAATTCGGCCTGCGCCGAGATCAGGCTCGCCGCATCGTCTTCGGAGCCGAGCGCCTCGCGCTGCCAGATGGCGTAGTCGGCGTACTGCACCGGCAGCGGTTCCCAGCCGGGAGCCGAGCCGTGGGCGCGGGACGCGTACGCGATCATGACATCGCGGGTGAGCGGGCCCATGGACCAGCCGTCGGCGCTGATGTGGTGGGCGACGAATACCAGGACGTACTCGGCCGTTTCGGCGTCTTCCACCTGGAACAGCGTGGCCCGCAGGGGAACCTCGCCGGTGACGTCGAAGCCGGTGGTAACCAGGGCCGCCACGCGATCGCGCAGTTCGGCCGCGCCCACCGGGACCGGCGTCAGATCCGGAACCGCCTGGGCCGTACCCAGGATCACCTGCACCGCAGCGCCGTCGCGCTGTGGGTACACGGTGCGCAGGGTCTCGTGCCGCTCGACCACGTCGAAGACGGCCTGCTGCAACGCATCCACGTCGAGTTCGCCGAAGCGCGGGTCGACGGAGCGGAGGCGCACCGCGACCGGCACGTTGTAGGCCGCCGAGGCGGTGTCGAACTGGTTGAGGAACCACATGCGCTGCTGGGCGAGCGACAGCGGCAAGTTCTCGGGCCGCTCCTGCGCGGTAATGGCCTGGCGGCCACCGGTTCCCGCCTCGGGCGCGATGCTGGCCGCGAGTCCGGCGACGGTCGACACCTCGAACAGCGTCCGCACCGGCACCCGGGTATCGAGGGCCGCGCCGAGGCGCGCCGCCACCTGGGTGGCCAGCAGCGAGTTGCCGCCGAGGGAGAAGAAGTCGTCGTCCGCGCCGACCTGTTCGACGCCGAGCACTTCGGCGAAGACTCCGGCGATGGCGATTTCGATTTCACCCGTGGGGGCGCGGAATTCGCGCGCGGCGAAGACCGGTTCCGGCAGCGCCTTGCGATCCAGCTTGCCGCTGGTGTTCAGCGGGAAGGCGTTGAGGGCCACGACGACGGCCGGGACCATATAGGTCGGCAGCGTCTCACCGATGGCTTCCAGCAGCGATTCCTGATCGATGCCGTATCCCGGTGCGGGTACCGCGTAGGCGACCAGCTGATCGCCCAGGGCGGTCGGCAGCACCAGCGCCACGGCCTGGCTGACCGCGGGCTGCGCCAGCAGCGCGGTCTCGATCTCGCCGAGCTCGATGCGCTGACCGCGGAACTTCACCTGGAAGTCGGTGCGGCCGATGTATTCGAGGCGCTCCGGGCGTCCGTCGCTGCCGTCGCGCCAGATGACGAGGTCACCGGTGCGGTACATGCGCGCACCCGGCTCGAACGGGTTGGCCACGAAGCGATCCGAGGTCAGATCCGGTCGGCGGACGTAGCCGCGCGCCAGCTGGTCACCGGCCAGGTACAGCTCACCGGGCACCCCGGCCGGGACCGGCCGCAGGCGCGAATCCAGTACGTACACCTGGCTGTTCCACTGCGGTACGCCGATCGGCGTGGTCCGGGTGTCGGACCCGTCGGCCTGCCAGTAGGTGATGGACACCGTGGCCTCGGTCGGGCCGTACAGGTTGTGCACCTTGATGCCGTCGCCGAGCGCGAGCACCTGGGTGACGGTCTCCGGCGGCAGCGCCTCACCGATGACGAACACATCGCGCAGCGTGGGCAGTGCGCCCGGCGTGGTGTGCGTGGCGAACACGGTGAGCATGGACGGCACGAAGTCGGTGACCGTCACGCCCTGCGCCGCAATGGTTTCGGCGATGTAGTCGGCGTCGCGGTGACCGTCGTGGGTGGCCACGACCAGCGTGGAGCCCGCCCGCAGCGGCATGAAGTAGCCCCACAGCGACACGTCGAAGGTGGTGGCCGTCTTCTGGAAGTAGACGTCCTCCGGACCCATCGGGTACTCGGCCAGCATCCATTCCGTCTGGTTGTGGATGGCGCCGTGGGTGATGGCGACACCCTTGGGCTTACCGGTCGAACCCGAGGTGAAGATGGCGTAGGCCGGGTTGTCCGCCCGCAGCGGACGCAGCAGCTCGGCGGCCGTGACCGGCTCGCACGAGAACTCGCCCAGCGCAACGGCATCCAGATGCAGCAGGGTGATGCCTTCCGGCACCTCCACCGCATCCGCCGTGGTGGTCAGCACGCACGCGGGCTGCGCGGTGTCGAGGATGTGGGCGATGCGCTCGGCCGGGTGATCCGGGTCCAGCGGCACCCACGCGCCACCGGCGGTGACGATGGCGTACATACCGACGACGAGGTCCAGCGAGCGGCGAATGGCCAAGCCCACCAGGGATTCCGCGCCGACGCCCTGCGAGATCAACAGTCGCGCCAGCTTGTTGACGCGTTCGTCGAACTCGGCGTAGGTCAGCTGCGCGCCCTCGTAGACCACCGCGACCTGATCCGGGTACGCAGCGACCGAGCGGCGGTAGCCGTCCAGGAGCAGTTCCGGAGCTATCTCGTGGCGAGTGTCGTTCCAGTCCACCAGCATTCGCGAGGTTTCGGCGGCCTCGAGCAGATCGATCTCGCCGACCGGCTGCTGCGGCTGCGCGGCGACCGCGGCCAGCACGCGCAGCAGGCGCTGCGCGAACACCGTCACGGTCGACTCGTCGAACAGATCGGTGGCGTAGACGAACTGGCCGATGATGCCCGCGGGCACACCGTTCTCGTCGTACTGGTCGCCCACGATCAGGTTCAGATCGAACTGCGCCGTGGTGACCTCGTCGTCCACGCCCGAGACGGTCAGCCCCGGCAGTTCCAGGACGGTGCGGCCCAGGTTCTGGAAGGCCAGACCCACCTGGAACAGCGGATGCCGCGCGGTGGAGCGGACGGGGTTGAGGACCTCGACCAGGCGCTCGAACGGCACATCGGCATTGGCGAATGCCTGAATGTCGGTCTCGCGCTGGCGAGCCAGCAGTTCGGTGAACGTCTCGCCGACATCCACGCGGCTGCGGAAGACCAGCGTGTTCACGAACATGCCGATGAGGCCGTCGAGCACGGCCTCGCCGCGACCCGCCATCGGGGTGCCGATGGCAATGTCGTCGGTGCTGGACAGGCGTGCCAGCAGCACCGCGAGCGCGGTGTGCACGACCATGAACAGCGTCGCGCCCTCGGCGCGCGCCAGCTCCACGAGCTGGCGGTGCAGTTCGGCGTCGATGCGCACCTCGACCTTGCCGCCCAGGAAGGACGGCGCGGCCGGACGCGGCCGGTCGACGGGTAGATCCAGCTGATCGGGCAGATCCGCGAGGGCCTGCTTCCAGTAGGCGACCTGCTTGGCGGCGAGCGATTCGGAATCGTCCTCGCTGCCCAGCAATTCGCGCTGCCAGATGGCGTAGTCGGCGTACTGCGCCGCGAGCGGCGCCCACGCGGGCTCGAGACCCATGGACCGGGCGGCGTAGGCGGTCATGATGTCGCGGGTCAGTGGAGCCACAGAGGAGCCGTCACCGGAGATGTGGTGGGTCACCAGCGCCAGCACGTATTCCGCGGCGGGCGCGGTCACGGCCGTCGGGTCGATGGCCGCGAAGGTGGCGGTGGCGTACGGATCGGCGGCCGCGAAGGTGTAGGCCGCGGCGTGCGCGTCCAGATCGCTGACCTGATTCGCCTGCGGCGCGGCGGCGGACGGGAGTCCTTCGATGCGGAACAGCGCGACCTTCAGCGGCACCTCGGCGGTGACGTCGAATGCCGTGGAGGTCAGTTCCAGCACCGCCGCGGCGACCTCGTCGACGCCGACGGTGTGCACCGGCAGCTCCGACATGGCCTGCGCGGGCGGCAGGATGACCTGCACCGGCCCGTCTTCCGTCTGCGGGTAGATGGTCCGCAGGATCTCGTGGCGGGCAACGACATCCGCGACGGCGGCGCGCAGCGCGTCCACATCGAGGTGGCCGGACAGGCGCACCGCGACGGGCACGTTGTAGGCGGCCGATTCGGTGTCGAAGCGGTTGAGGAACCACATGCGCTGCTGTGCGAGCGACAGCGGAATGTTCTCCGGTCGCGGCGCGGCGGTGAGCGCCTTGCGGCCCCCGGCTCCGGCGTCGAGTTCCACGCGGGCGGCGAGCGCGGCCACGGTGGAGGCCTCGAACATCAGGCGCACCGGCACCCGGGTGTTGAGGGCCTCGCCGAGGCGGGCCGCCACCTGGGTGGCCAGCAGCGAGTTGCCGCCCCAGGCGAAGAAGTCGTCGTCCAGGCCGATGCGACCGGCCTCGACGCGCAGCACGTCGGCGAAGACTCCGGCGACGATCTGCTCGATCGGGGTGACGGGCGCGCGGAAGACCGCCTTCTCGAAGACGGGCTCCGGCAGTGCCTTCCGGTCGAGCTTGCCATTGGCGTTCAGCGGAAGCGCGTCGAGCTGCATGAAGACCGACGGGACCATGTAGGACGGCAGTTCGGCGGCCAGCGCGGCTTGCAGCGCCTGCTTGTCGAGTTCGCCGTCGGGGCCGACGACGTAGGCCACCAGGCGGTCGCCCAGCGCCGGATCATTGTGCGCGACAACGGCGGCCGAGACGACGGCGTCCTGGCGCAGCAGTGCGGATTCGATATCGCCGAGTTCGATACGGAAACCACGGATCTTCACCTGGAAGTCCGTACGACCCCGGTAATCCAGCTCCCCGTTGGCGTTCCACGCCACCAAGTCACCGGTGCGGTACATCCGCGAACCATCGGCCTCGAACGGATTCACGACGAACCGGTCCGAGGTCAGATCCGCACGCCCGAAGTAACCACGCGCCAACTGCGCACCGGCGAGGTACAGCTCACCGGAGACACCGACAGGCACCGGCCGCAGTCGGGCATCGAGCACGTAGACCTGGCTGTTCCACTCCGGGGAACCGATCGACACCGACACGGCATCGACCTCGGTGACCCGGTGGTTGGTGATCGAGACCGCGGCCTCGGTCGGACCGTAGAGGTTGAACAGCTCGGTCCGCGGGCTCTCCCGCCGCACCCGCTGCGCCAGCGGTCCGGGCAGCGCCTCACCGATGGCGAGAATGCGCCACAACGAATCCGGCAGACCATCGGTCACCAACGCGTCGAGCATGGACGGCACCACATGCAGCGTGGTGACCCACTCGCAGGCGATGAGCTCGTTGAGGTAGGCCGGATCCTTGTGCCCGTCCGGGGTGGCGATGACCAGGCGGCCACCGCAGACGGCGGCGGACCAGAATTCCCACACCGACAGGTCGAAGGTGGCGGCGGTCTTGAGCAGCACCGCATCGGCCGGGTCGAGACCGAATTCGGTGGTCTTCCACAGCAACTGGTTCACCACCGCCGCGTGCGGCACCGCCACGCCCTTGGGGCGACCGGTGGAACCGGAGGTGAAGATGACATACGCGGTGTTCGCCGCCGTCAGCTCCCGCACCAGCTCGGTGTCGATGATCGGCTGATCCGAGTGCTCGGACAGATCGAGTTCGTCGATGCGCAGCACCGTCGCGAGGTCGGATTCGAAACCGTCCCGCACCGTGGTCAACACGCACGCCGCAGCGGCGGTCTCCAGGATGTACCCGGTGCGCTCGGCGGGCTGGTCCGGATCGATCGGCACGTACGCCGCACCGGCCTTGGCCACCGCGTACATCGCGACGACGAGGTCGGTGGAACGCCGGATGGCCAGCGCGACTCGGTCTTCGGCACCGACGCCACGGGCGATGAGCTCACGCGCCAGGCGGTTGACCCGGGCGTCGAGCTCACGGTAGGTCAGCGACTCCGGCTCACCGTCGGCCCGATCGGCCACGATCGCAACGGACTTCGGATCGGCGGCAACGGAGGCATCGAGCAGCGACACCAGTGTGGCCCGCGATCCGCCGTCCACGACGGCGTCGATGTCCTGCGCGGTGTTGTTCCACCGCTTCAGGATTCGCTCGTTCTCGTCCTCGTCCAGGAGGTCGATCTCGCCGACGGCGACGCCCGGCTGCGCCAGAATGGCGTCGAGCACCCGCACGAACCGGTCCGCGAAGGCGCGCACCGTGGATTCGTCGAACAGGTCGGTGGCGTAACCGAATTCGGTGAGGATCTCGGCCGGGGTGCCGTCCTCGGCGTACCGGTCGTAGAGCGTCACGTGCATGTCGGTCTTGGCCAGCTCCGATTCGAACTGCACCGCGGCCACGTGCAGGCCCGGCAGTTCGAAGGCGGTCTCGGCCAGGTTCTGGAAGGACAGGCCCACCTGGAACAGCGGGTTGCGCGCGGTGGAGCGCACCGGCTTGAGCACCTCGACCAGGCGCTCGAACGGCACCTCGCCATTGGCGAAGGCTTCCAGATCGCGTTCGCGCACCTCGGCCAGCATGTCGGCGAAGGTCTGGCTGGCGTCCACCTTGGTGCGGAACACCAGGGTGTTGACGAACATGCCGATCAGATCATCGAGTTCGCGCTCACCACGACCGGCGATCGGGGTGCCGACCGCAATGTCGTCGGTACCGGACAGGCGCGCCAGCAGCACCGCCAGCGCGGCGTGCACGACCATGAACAGCGACGCGTTGTGAGCGCGCGCCAACTCGTGCAGCTTGGCGTGGCGGTCGGCGTCGATATCGAAGCGCAGCGCCTTGCCGTGGAAGGACTGCGCGGGCGGGCGCGGCCGATCGGTGGGCAGTTCCAGCTGGTCCGGAAGCTCCGCGAGCGCCCGCTTCCAGCAGGAGACCTGCTGGGCGGCAAGCGATTCGGGATCGCTCTCATCGCCGAGCACCTCGCGCTGCCACAGCGCGTAGTCGGCGTACTGCACCGCCAGCGGGGCCCACAGCGGGGCTTCGCCGGTGACGCGGGCCGCGTAGGCGACCATGATGTCGCGCGCCATCGGTCCCATGGAGGAGCCGTCGGCGGAGACGTGGTGGATGGTGAAGGCCAGGACGTGCTCTTGGGTCTCGCTGTCGCTGATGCGGAACAGCTTGACGGCCAGCGGCACCTCGACGGTGACGTCGAAGGTGGTCATGGCGAATTCGATGACCTTGCCGAGCAGTCCGTCCTCGGTCACCGCTTCGGGGACCAGCATGAGGTCGGTCTGCGAGGCGGGCAGGATCACCTGGTTCGGCCCGTCGGCGGTGCGTGGGTAGACCGTGCGCAGCACCTCGTGGCGGCTGATCACATCGCCGATGGCCTGCTCGAGCGCGTTCAGGTCGAGTGCGCCGGTGAGCCGGACGGCCAGCGGAATGTTGTCCACCGCCGAAGTGCTGGTGTCGAACTGGTTGAGGAACCAGTACCGCTGCTGCGCCGGGGACAGCGGCAGCAGATCCGGGCGTTCGCCCGCGACCAGGCGCGGACGGGTGCGGCCGGAACCGGCATTGCGCTCGACGCGGGCGGCCAGCGCGGCGACGCTGGACGCCTCGAACAGGTCGCGCACCGCCAGGTGGGTGTCCAGGGCCGCGCCGAGGCGGGCGGTGACCTGGGTGGCGATGAGCGAGTTGCCGCCGAGTTCGAAGAAGTCGTCGTCCAGGCCCACCCGGCCGACGCCGAGGACGTCGGAGAAGGTATTGGCCACGATCTCTTCGATCGGGGTCGAGGGGGCGCGGAAGACCTTGGCCTCGAACACCGGGGCGGGCAGCGCCTTGCGGTCCAGCTTGCCGGAGGCATTGAGCGGGAAGGCATCCAGCGTCACGAAGGCCGCCGGGACCATGTAGGACGGCAGCGCCTCGTGCAGTTCGGCGCGGACGGTCTCCAGGTCCACGGTGTGACCCGCGGCCGGGATGAGGTAGCCGACCAGTTGATCGCCGAGGCGGTCGTCGGAGCGGACCACGACCACCGACTGGGCGATGGCGTCCACCGCCACGAGCGCGGCCTCGATCTCGCCGAGCTCGATGCGCAGACCGCGCAGCTTGACCTGGAAGTCGGTGCGGCCCAGGTATTCCAGTTCACCCGCGCCGGTCCACTTCACCAGGTCGCCGGTGCGGTACATGCGCTCACCATTGGTGAACGGGTTGGCCACGAAGCGATCCGCGGTCAGCTCCGGTCGCGCGACATAGCCGCGCGCCAGCTGGATGCCCGCCAGGTACAGCTCGCCCGGGACACCGGCCGGAACCGGGTTCAGGCGCGAATCCAGCACGTACACCTGGGTGTTGAACACCGGCGCGCCGATCGGCACGGAGACGGTGTCGGCGGCGGTGACCTCGTGGAAGGTGACGTCGACCGCGGCCTCGGTGGGGCCGTACAGGTTGTGCAGCTGCGCGCCGGTCAGCTCGATGAGCTGCTGCGCGGTGGGCGCGGGCAGCGCCTCACCGGAGGCGAAGACGTGCAGCAGCGAGGTGCACTCCGGCGCTCGTCCGTCCGGAGTTTCTCTCCCGCCCAATTCGAGAGTGGCCACGAAGACCGACAGCATGGACGGCACGAAGTGCGCCGTGGTGACGCCGTGCTCGACGATGAGATCGGCCAGGTAGGCCGGATCCCGGTGCCCGTCGGGCTTGGCGACGACCAGTTGCGCGCCGACCTGCAAGGGCCAGAAGAACTCCCACACCGACACGTCGAAGGTGGCGGGGGTCTTCTGCAGCACCACATCGTCGGTGTACAGGCCGTATTCGGCCTGCATCCACACCAGGCGGTTGACGATGGCGGCGTGGGTGACCGCGACGCCCTTGGGGCGGCCGGTGGAGCCGGAGGTGAAGATCACGTACGCGGTATGCGATTCACGCAGCGGCGCAATGCGTTCCGCATCGGTGATCGGGGCGTCCGAGTAGGCCGACAGATCGATCTCGTCGATCCGCAGCGCCGACTCGGTGAAGGCGTCCCGGCCGGTGGTCAGGACGGCAGCCGGGCGAGCGATGTCCAGCACGTACTGGTTGCGCTCCTCCGGATGATCCGGATCCAGCGGCACATACGCGCCACCGGCGGCGATGACCGCGTACATGCCGACCACCAGATCCAGCGAGCGGGGCATGCCCAGGGCCACAAGCGAATCCGGTCCCACGCCCTGCGCGATGAGGTGGCGGGCCAACCGGTTCACGCGCGCGGAGAACTCGGCGTAGGACAGACCTGTCCCCTCGAATACGACCGCGGGGGCGTTCGGGCTGGTCAGCGCCTGCGCCACGAACATGGACGCGAGGGTGACATCGGCCTCGGCGGCGCGACCGCCCAGGGCGACGCGGGTCACGTCGTATTCGGTGGCGTTCCAATTGCGCAGCACGCGACGGCGTTCGAGATCGTCGAGCAGCTCGATATCGCCGACGACGGCATCCGGTGCGGTGACGACCCCGTTCAGCATGCGCACCAGGCGATTCGCGAAGGCCGCGACGGTGTTCGCATCGAACATGTCGGTGGCGTAGGCGAATTCGGCGTCCATGCCGTCGGCCACACCGTCCGCGCCGACCCGTTCGGTCAGGTTGAGGTGCAGGTCGAACTTGGCGGTGACCACATCCAGGGGCACGCCCGCGACTTCCAGGCCCGGCAGGGTGAAGGTGGCCGCGCCGGTGTTCTGGAACGACAGCATGACCTGGAACAGCGGATGCCGGGCTTGCGAGCGGGCCGGGTTGAGGATCTCCACCAGGCGTTCGAACGGCAGGTCGGCGTGCCCGAAGGCGGCCAGGTCGCTGTCCTTGGTGCGAGCGAGGAGTTCGGTGAATTCCGCGCCCGGGTCGACGGCGGTCCGCAGCACCAGGGTGTTGACGAACATGCCGATGGCGTCGTCCAGGACGGCCTCGCCACGGCCCGCCACGGCGGTGCCGATGGCAATGTCGTCGCCGCCGGACAGGCGCGCCAGCAGGGCCGCGAAGGCCGCGTGCACGACCATGAAGAGGCTGGCGCCGTGCTGACGGGCCAGCGCGTTCATGCCGTCCAGCAGGTCGGCGTCGATCGAGAACTCGTGCACGCCACCGCGGTTGGAGGCCACCGCGGGGCGGGGGCGATCCGACGGCAGATCGATCTGATCGGGCAGCCCGGCGAGGGAGTCCGACCAGTAGGCGACCTGCTGGGAGATGAGCGAGTCGGCCTGGTCCTCGGAGCCGAGGGTTTCGCGCTGCCAGAGCGCGAAGTCGGCGTACTGCACCGGCAGCGGGGTCCACTGCGGCGCATCGTCATTGGCGCGGGCCAGGTAGGCGACCATGACATCGCGTGCGAGGGGGCGCACCGACCAGCCGTCGCCGGAGATGTGGTGCACCACGAAGACCAGCACGTGCTCATCGGCGCCCGCGACCCGGAAGAGTCCGGCGCGCACCGGAACCGCCGCCGTGACGTCGAAGCCGGTGAGCACCATGTCGGCGATCCGCTCTCGCAGCTCGGCCTCGGGCACGGTGACCGGGGCCAGGTCCAGCCGCACCTGGTCGGCGGGCAGGATGACCTGCACACCGAGACCCTCGTCGTTCTGCGGGTAGATGGTGCACAGCACCTCGTGACGCTCGATCACATCGCCGACGGCGGCGATCAGGGCGTCGGTGTTCAGTTCACCGGACAGGCGCACGGCCATCGGGATGTTGTTGACGGCCGAGCCGGTGTCGAAGCGGTTGAGGAACCACATGCGCTGCTGCGCCAGCGACAGCGGGATCTCCGCCGGACGCTCCTGAGCCACCAGTTCGCGGCGTGCGCCACTGCCGGAATGGCTTTCGACGCGCGCGGCGAGAGCGGCCACGGTCGGGGCCTCGAAGAGCACGCGCACCGGCACCCGGGTGTCGAGGGCCGCGCCGAGGCGGGCCACGACCTGGGTGGCGATGAGCGAGTTGCCGCCGAGTTCGAAGAAGTCGTCGTTCAGGCCGATGGCCTGATCGACGCCGAGCACCTCGGCGAAGACGCCCGCCACGATCTCCTCGGCCGGGGTGGCCGGGGCGCGGAATTCGCGCGCCTCGAACTCCGGCTCGGGCAGGGCGCGGCGGTCCAGCTTGCCATTGGCATTGAGCGGGAACTCGTCGAGCGCGACGAAGGCGGCCGGGACCATGTAGGACGGCAGCTGCGCCGCCAGGTGGGCCTTGAGCGCATTCACATCGATCTCGCCGCCGGTCGGCACCACATAGCCGACGAGGCGATCGCCGGTGCGGTCGTCCGACCGCATGACGACCACCGCTTGTGCGACGGAATCGTGTGCGGTGAGCGCGGATTCGATCTCACCGAGCTCGATACGCAGACCACGCAGCTTCACCTGGAAGTCGGTGCGGCCCAGGTAGACTTTCGAGCCGTCGGCGGCCCGGCGCACGAGGTCGCCGGTGCGGTACATGCGCTCGGCGGTGCCGAAGGGGTTGGCCACGAACCGATCCGAGGTCAGATCCGCCCGGCCCACATAACCCCGCGCCAGCTGATCGCCCGCGAGGTAGAGCTCACCCGCGACACCGTGGGGCACCGGGTGCAGACGCGAATCCAGCACGTACGCCCGCGCGTTCCACACCGGCAGACCGATCGGCACCGCACCCTGCACATCCTCCGCGACCGGCGCGAAGGTGGCGTGCACGGTGAATTCCGTTGGCCCGTAGAGGTTGTGCAGCTCCGCGGCGCTGATGCGGCGGAAGGCGGCGACATTGTCGGAGGTGAAGGCTTCACCGGCGACGAGCAGCGCCCGCAGCGAGGACAGTGCGGCGGCGTCCGCGCTGCCCGCGAACACGGTCAGCATGGACGGCACGAACGAGGTCATGGTGACCCGCTCGGCCGCGATCACATCCGCCAGGTACTGCGGATCACGGTGACCGTCCGGCGTGGCGACGACCATGCGGCCACCGGTCACCAACGGGCCGAACAGCTCCCACACCGACACGTCGAAGGTCTGCGGCGTCTTGAACAGCACCACGTCATCGGCGTTCAGACCGTATTCGGCGGTGATCCAACGGACCTGGTTCACGACCGCGGAGTGCGGTACGGCCACGCCCTTCGGGCGGCCGGTGGAACCGGACGTGAAGATCACGTAGGCGGCATTGGAGGGCCGCAGCGGCGCGATGCGCTCGACATCGGTGACCGGGGTATCCGCGTAGCCGGACAGGAACAGGCCGTCGATCTCAAGGGCGTCGTCCGCGAAGGCGTCCCTCGAATTCGTCAGCACGCAGACCGGATTCGCCGTCTTGAGCACATAGGCGATGCGCTCCTGCGGCTGATCCAGATCCAGCGGCACGTACGCGCCACCGGCCTCGAGCACCGCGTAGGCGGCGACCACGAGATCCAGCGACCGCCGCATGCCCAGGGCGACAAGCGAATCCGGTCCGACGCCCTGGCTGATGAGGTGGCGGGCCAGCTTGCGCACGCGGGCGGCGAACTCGCCGTAGGTCAGTTCCGCCCCGGCCTCGCGGTCGACGATGGCGACGGCGTCCGGGGTGGCCGCGGCCTGCGCCGCGAACAGCTCGACCAACGTGCCCTCCGCGATCGGCCGCGCGGTGTCGTTCCAGCCGCGCACCTCCTGCGCCACGCCCAGCACATCCAGCAGCGCCAGATCGCCGATCGGGCGGTGCGGAGTGAGGGCGACGGCCTTGAGCAGCTGGTTGAACCACTTGGCGAACCGGGCGACGGTCGCGGCGTCGAACAGATCTGTGGCGTAGATGAATTCGGCCGCCAGACCCGCCGGAGCGGTCGAGCCGTTGCCGGTCGCGTCGTGCACGGCGGACTGCTCGGTGAGCACCAGTTGCAGATCGAACTTGGCGGTGTCGATGCGCAGGTCCACACCGCTGGCGGTCAGGCCCGGCAGTTCCAGTTCGGCCGGTCCGGTGTTCTGGAACGACAGCATGACCTGGAACAGCGGATGCCGCGCCTGCGAGCGGGCCGGGTTGAGGATCTCCACCAGGCGTTCGAACGGCAGGTCGGCGTGCCCGAAGGCGGCGATATCGGTGGCGCGCACCGAGTTCAGCAGATCGGTGAAGGACTGCCCGCCGTCGATCTGGGTCCGCAGCACCAGGGTGTTGACGAACATGCCGATGAGATCGTCGAGCGCGCGCTCACCACGACCGGCGACCGGCGTGCCGATGGCGATGTCCTGCTCGCCCGACAGGCGGGACAGCAGGGCGGCCAGTGCGGCGTGGGCGACCATGAACAGCGTGGTGCCATTGCTGCGCGCCAGTTCGGCCAGCTTGGCGTGGGTGTCGCCGTCGATCTGGAAGTGGTGCACCGCACCGCGACCCGAGGCCACGGCCGGACGCGGGCGATCCGAGGGCAGGTCCAGCTGTTCGGGCAGGCCGCGCAGGGACTGGTTCCAGTAGGCGATCTGCTGGGCGATGACCGAGGTCTCGTCGTCCTCGCGGCCGAGCACCTCGCGCTGCCACAGCGCGTAGTCGGCGTACTGGACTTCCAGCGGCTGCCAGGCCGGTTCGCCGCCCTCGACGCGCGCGGCGTAGGCGGTCATGACATCCCGGGTGAGCGGCAGCATGGAGAAGCCGTCACCGGAGATGTGGTGCACCACCAGCGCGAGCACATGCTCGGTCGGGGTGATCTCGAACAGCCCGGCCCGGAACGGCACCTCGGCGGTGACGTCGAACCCGGCGCCGAGCAGCCGCGAGAGCGCCTGCGGCAGTTCGGCTTCGGTGATCTCGATGGGAGTCAGATCCGGGATGACCTGGGCGGTCGGAACGATCTCCTGGTACGCCGTGCCGTCGATCTCCGGGTAGCGGGTGCGCAGCGATTCGTGCCGCGCCAGCACATCGGCGACGGCGATCTGGAGGGCCTGGCGGTCCACCAGACCCGACAGGCGCACGGCGGCCGGAATGTTGTTGACGGACGATTCGGGATCGAAGCGGTTGAGGAACCACATGCGCTGCTGTGCGAGGGACAGCGGCACCCGCTCGGGCCGCTCCTGTGCGGTGAGCGCCAGGCGCGTGCCGGTGCCGGAATGGGTTTCGGCGCGAGCGGCTAGTGCGGCGACGGTGGACGCCTCGAAGATCTCGCGCACGCCCAGCTGGGTTTCCAGCGCGGCGGACAGGCGCGCCGCCACCTGGGTGGCCGAGAGCGAGTTGCCGCCGAGGGCGAAGAAGTCGTCGTCCAGGCCGACCCGGCTCAGGCCGAGAATCTCGCCGAAGACACCGGCCACGATCTGCTCAACCGGGGTGGCGGGGGCGCGGAAGACCGCGGCCTCGAACACCGGCGCGGGCAGCGCCTTGCGATCCAGCTTGCCGGAGGCATTGAGCGGGAACTCGTCGATGACCATGAGGACGGACGGGACCATGTACGACGGCAGCTGATCGCCCAGCTCGTGACGAACGGTCTCGATATCCACGCTGCGGCCCTGGGCCGCAATGACATACGCGACGAGCTGATCGCCGGTGTGCACGTCGGAGCGGACCACGACCACCGACTGGGCGATGGAATCCAGTGCGGTGAGCGCGGTTTCGATCTCGCCGAGCTCGATGCGCAGACCGCGCAGCTTCACCTGGAAGTCGGTGCGGCCGATGTAGTCGAGTTCTCCGTCCGCGGTCCAGACGACGAGGTCGCCGGTGCGGTACATGCGCTCACCGGACTCGAACGGGTTGGCCACGAAGCGGTCCGAGGTCAGATCAGGGCGCGCCACGTACCCGGTCGCGAGCTGATCGCCCGCCAGATACAGCTCACCCGCGACACCGACCGGAACGGGCCGCAGACGCGCATCGAGGACGTAGACCTCGGTGTTGTAGACCGGGCGACCGATCGGCACCGAGTCGATATCGGTGTCGACCACCCGGTGATAGGTGACGTCGACGGCGGCTTCGGTCGGGCCGTACAGGTTGTGCAGCTCAGCACCGGTCAGCTCACGCAGACGATGCGCGGGCTTGGGCGACAACACCTCACCGGAAGCGAAGACCATCCGCAAGCTCGTGCACCGCGCAGCAGCGTCCTCCGCCACGAACACCGCGAGCATGGACGGCACGAAGTGCGTGACCGTGACACCCTCGCGCGCAATGAGTTCCGCGAGGTACACCGGATCGCGATGGCCTTCCGGCTTGGCGACGACCAGGTGCGCGCCGACCTGCAAGGGCCAGAAGAACTCCCACACCGACACGTCGAAGGTGGACGGCGTCTTCTGCAACACCACGTCCGCGGCGGTCAACCCGTAGGCCGACTGCATCCACACCAGGCGGTTCACGATGGCCGAGTGCGGCACCGCCACACCCTTCGGGCGACCGGTCGACCCGGAGGTGAAGATGACGTAGGCGTGGTTCGACTCCCGCAGCGGCGCAATACGATCCGCATCCGTGAGCGGTGCGCCAGAGAAGCTCGCCAGATCCAGCAGATCGATGCGCAGCTGCGCGGTCTCGATCTCCAGATCCTCGCCGGAGGTCAGCACGGTGACCGGATCGGCGGTGGCCAGAATGTATTCGGTCCGCTCGGCCGGATGATCCGGATCCAGCGGCACATACGCGCCACCGGCCACGGTCACGGCGTACATGCCGACGACGAGGTCGATCGAGCGCCGCATACCGAGGGCCACGAACGATTCCGCGCCCACGCCGCGCTCGATGAGCCAGCGCGCCAGGCGATGCACTCGATCGCCGAACTCGGCGTAGGACAGACTTGTCCCCTCGAAGCTGACCGCGGTCGCGTCGGGCGTCCGCGCGGCCTGTGCCTCGAACAGCGCCACCAGAGTGTTCGCCGCATCGCCGGACGCTCCGGCCTCGAGTTCGGCGAGCACCGCGGCCACGTCGAAGGTGGTGTCGTTCCACCGCGTGACGACCAGGTCGCGCTCGGCGGCGTCGAGCAGTTCGATATCGCCCACGGCCGCAGCCGGTTCGGTGGTGATCGCGGTCAGCACCCGGATCAGGCGATCCGCGATGCGCCGGACCGTGTCCTCGTCGAACAGGTCGCGCAGGTAACCGGCGCGAATGCGCAGGCGGCTGTCGAGCTGGGCGATGAGGGTCAGCGGATAGTGGGTGGCGTCGGCGGCATCCAGGGCGGTGACGCCCATACCGTCGATATCGGCGGCCTGGGCCTGCAGACCTTCCGCGTCGACGGGGTACGACTCGAACACCACGAGGGTGTCGAAGAGTCCGCCGATGCCAGCCGCGGACTGGATGTCGGCCAGGCCGATGTAGTGGTGATCCAGCAGGTCCGCCTGCTCGCCCTGGGTGCGGGCGAGCAGCGCGCGGGCCGATTCGGACGGATCGAAGGCGACCCGCACCGGCACGGTGTTGATGAACAGGCCGACCATGGATTCGACACCGGCCAGCTGCGCGGGGCGACCGGAGACGGTGGTGCCGAAGAGCACGTCGTCGCGGCCGGTGAGGCGGCCGAGCAGAATGCCCCAGGCCACCTGGAGCACGGTGTTCGGGGTGAGGCCGAGCTCCGCGGCCAGGGAGGTCAGGCGCGCGGTGGCGGCCTCGTCCAGGTCGAAGAAGTACTCGCCGGACAGCGCGGTGATCTCACGGCCCGCATCGGGGCGGGTCAGCAGGGTCGGCTCGGAGACGCCGTGCAGCGCCCGCCGCCAGGAGTCGAGCGAGGCCGTACAGTCCTGCTGCGCAACCCATTCCAGGAAGTAGCGGTAGGAGCGGACCGGCGGCAGGGCGCTGGTGTCGGACCGGGTGGCGTAGAGCACCAGCAGGTCCTGCATGAGCAGCGGCATGGACCAGCCGTCGAGCAGGATGTGGTGGTTGGCCACGGCCAGCTGCCAGCGATCGGCGGCGACCTGCACCAGGGTGAAGCGAATGAGCGGCGGCTCGGTGAGATCGAACCGCTGCATGCGGTCGGCCTCGATGAGGTCGCTCGCATCGCCGGTCGCGGTGCGATCGTGCTGTGCCCACGCCGCCCGCACGCCGTCCACGACCACCTGCACCGGGGTGCCGGAGGCGTCGGAAACATAGGCGGTGCGCAGGATTTCGTGCCGGTCGAGCAGCGCCTGCGCGGCCGAGCGCAAGCGGTCGGCATCGACGCGGCCGACGAGCGTGAGCACCGCCTGGGCGGTGTAGACGTCCACCGAGGTGGCGGCCAGCTGGGCGTGGAAGAGCAAACCGGCCTGCAGGGCCGCCAGCGGCCACACCTGCTGGATTCCGCCGAAACGCTGTTCCCAGCCGTCGATATCGCGCTGGGTGACATGCACCAGGCCGAAGTCGGACGGGGTGTGCCCGCCCGCCCGCGCCGATTCCGCGTGCCGCGCAACCGCTTCCAGCGCCGCGACCCAGAGCGCGCCGAATTCGGCCACCTCGGCCGCGCCGAGCAGGGTGCTCGGGTAGCCGATATTCGCGCTGAGCTTGTCGCCGGTGACGATGGCATTGATATCGATGGGCGCCATGGCGGGCATATCGGCGTTGTACGCGCCGCCGAGGTTGCCCAGTTCCGGAGCCGGGATCCAGCCGAAGCCGCGCAGCGCCTCGGGCACATCGCCCTCGTTGACGCGACCCAGGTAGTTGAAGCTGACCTGGCCGGGCAGCTGCTTGGGCAGCTGATCGGCGGTGGCCTGGTTCAGGTAGCGCAGCAGGCCGTAGCCGATGCCCTTGTCCGGCACCGCGAGCAGCTGCTCCTTGACGGCCTTGATGGCGCGGCCCATGGCCGGGCCACCGGCGAGGGCGGCCTCCACGTCGATATCGGCGAGGTCGAAGCGCACCGGGAAGATGGCGGTGAACCAACCGGCCGTGCGCGACAGATCCGCGCCCGGCACGACCTCTTCCTCGCGGCCGTGGCCTTCCAGGCGGACGAGGGCTGTATTGCGCCCCTCAGCCTTCTCCCCCGCGCCGATGCCCTTGTCCGCGCGCCACTTCGCGACGGCTAGGGCCAGCGCGGTCAGCAGACCGTCATTGACGCCGCCGTGGAAGAGCGCGGGCACGGTGGTGAGCAGCGCCCGGGTGGTCTCGGCCGAGACCTCGACGCGATGCTTCTCGATGACGGCGGTGACATCCACGGCCGGATCCATGGGCCGCTCGGTGAGCAGCGGGTCCGGGCCGTCGACGACGGTGCGCCAGTAGTCGAGTTCGGCCAGGCGCGCCTCGGTCGCGGCTTCCCGCTCGAGGGCGTGCACCCAGGTGCGCATGCTGGTGGCGGGCGCGACGAGTTCGGGGGTCTGTCCGGCGGACAGCTGACCCCAGGCGGCGACGAAGTCCGGCACCAGGATTCGCCAGGTCACGCCGTCAACCACGAGGTGGTGGGCGGCGACGATGAGGCGACCCGCGCGGGTCTGATCGGTGCCGGATTCACGGCTCGCCGTGGTGGGCTCCAGCCACACGAACCGAATGACAACGCCCGCAGCCGGATCCAGCTTGTCGAGAGTGGCATCCAGTGCGGCGGAGGCGATCTCGACCAGCTCGTCGTCGGTCAGCGCCGAATCGAATTCGACCCGATCGATGAGCGCGTCCACCTCGATGGTGCCGGGCTCGACGGTCTCCACGATCCAGTCCGCGCCGGGGACCCGGCGCAGGCGGGAGCGCAGCATGTCGTGGCGGTCGACGACCGCGCCGACGGTGGCCGCGATACCCGCGCGGTCGATACCGATCGGCAGTTCCAGCGCGAGGGTCTGGTTGAACCGCCCGAACGAACCCGGACGCTCCACCATGAACCGGACCACCGGCGTCAGCGGCATGACACCCACGCCGCCGCCGGGCAGCTCGGTCAGCTGCGGAGCCGAATCGTCCTGGCCGTCGGTGGTTTCCGCGACGGCGGCCAGACCGGAGACGGTGCGCTGTTCGAATACATCGCGCGGGCTGAAGACCACGCCGCGCGCCTTGGCCCGCGACACCAGCTGGATGGAGACGATGGAGTCGCCGCCCAGCGCGAAGAACGAATCGTCGATGCCGACCCGCTCCACGCCGAGCACCTCGGCGAAGACCTCGGCAATGGTGTGCTCCACCGCATTACGCGGCGCCCGGAAGGTGACCTCGGTTGCGAAC
>NZ_BDCH01000010.1 GCF_001613405.1 Nocardia crassostreae | reverse complement strand
CACGTGGCCAGCTTGTGCCATCCCGGCCGGTCGGTTGTAGAAATCTCCAGACCACCGGGCATCTGCTATTACCGCAGGCAGGCGCGGCGGTCGGCGCGCGCGGCGGCGCAGAAGCGACGCGCGCCGAACCGCGCGGGGCCCGATTCCCCAGTCGGGACGACGCTTGACAGGATGGTTGCCCAGGGTCTAACTTCTGGAACGCCCCACTTTCAACTGTGATCCGCATCTCAGTCGCGGATCCGCGGGACGTACCTCGAGCCCTGCGTCCCAACCATTTTCGAGGGAGTTTCAGTAATGGTTGGTAGAAAACTGCTATCTACGGCCGGGGTTGCTGCCGGTATTGCCCCGTTGCTGGTGGCACTGCTGCCCGCGGCCACCGCCAACGCGCACGGCTATGTCACCGGACCGGCCAGCCGCCAGGCGCAGTGCGCGGCGCGCACGGTCTCCTGCGGCGCCATCACCTACGAGCCGCAGAGCGTGGAAGGCGCACAGGGACAGCGCAATTGCAGCGCGGGCGACCCGAGGTGGGCCGAACTGGACGATGACAGCAAGGGCTGGCAGGTGCATTCGGTCGGCAGCACGGTCGATTTCACCTGGAAGTTCACCGCGAACCACAGCACCAAGGACTGGGAGTACTTCATCGGCGGCACCCGCGTCGGCTACGTCGCGGGCAATGGCCAGAAGCCGCCCAGCTCGCTGACGCACACCATCGACCTGTCCGGTTTCACCGGTAAGCAGAAGCTGTTGGCGGTCTGGAATATCGGCGACACCCCCAATGCCTTCTACAACTGCATCGACCTGAATATCGGCGGCGGCGGAACCTCGCCCACCACAACGCCGCCCACCACGACCGCGCCCACCACCACGGCACCCCCGACCACCACCGCGCCGACCACGACGACGGTTCCGTCCACGACCACGCCGCCGGTCACCACCACGGCTCCGGGTACGACCACCGATCAGCCCGCCGGTGACGAATGGCGCCCGCACGCCTCGTACGAGATCGGCGATGCGGTGACCTATCAGGGCGAGCGATACCGCTGCCTGCAGGCGCACACCGTGCACGATCCGACCTGGACCCCGGACGCGACGCCCGCGCTCTGGCAAGCGCTCTGATCGAACCCCCCGAGGCGACTGCTCGGCGATACATATCTCACATATCGCCAGGCAGTCGCCTCGCATGATCAATTCTGCTAATCCCGGGCAATCGAACACGGCGCCGGTCGCCCATACTGCAAGGTATGACGGATGCGCGCACGGTTCGGGTCGAGATCGGAGTGGAGTCGGTGGCCGGGGTCCGCATTGCGGAGGCGGCGGGCGCCCGGCGCGTCGAACTGTGCACCGGTCTGTCCGTCGGCGGGTTGCCCCCCGGGGCCGCGCTCGTCGAGGCCGCGGTCGCCGCGGCCACCGATACCGAGATCCACGTGCTCGTCCGCCCGCGCCCCGGCGACTTCCGCTACAACGACGACGAGGTGGCGCTCATGCGTTCGGATATCGCGCACCTGCGTGAGCTCGGCGTGCACGGCGTCGTGGTCGGCGTCCTGGACGAGGACGGGAATGTGGACACCGGAGCCAATTCCGAACTGCTGGCCGCCGCGGGAGGTATGGAGGTCACCTTCCATCGCGCCTTCAACGTGTGCTCCGATCCGTACGGCGGATTCGACCGGCTCCTGGAGCTGGGCTTCACCCGCCTGCTCACCTCCGGTCGCCAGGTGTCGGTGCTGGACGGCGCCTCGCTCATCGCCCGCCTGGTCACGCTGGCCGACGACCGCATCGACGTCATGGCCTGCGGCGGCGTGCGCGCCGACAATGCCCGCCGCGTCATCGAATTGACCAATGTGCGCGATCTCCATGCCGCCGTGCGCATTCCGGTCCCTGGCCTGGCGCAGGGCGAAACCGATGTCGATTTCGCCGAGTTCGGCGTTCCGCGCGGCTTCGACCACTTCGAGACCGACGCCGCCGGTGTGGCCGCGCTCTGCGAAGCGGCCCGCTGAGCTACAGCCCGGGCGGCGAGGAGTTCGGCACGCACGGGATCGCCAGGGGGACATCCGGATCCAGCGCCTGCACCGCCAGTGTCGCCGCCACCGGATCACTGGTCAGGAACAGATGTCCGGTCAGATCCTGTGGACAGACCTGTTGCAGAACGATATTCGTCGCATTGGGCGCATCCTTCAGGCCATTGGTGTACGGCACGACCTGCCCGTCGGTCTCGGTGAGGATCGAGGCGTAGCGGACCTTCGGCGAATAGACGCCGCTCTCCTGCAGCATCTGGATGAAACCGGAACCGGTCAGCATGTCGACGCAGGCCGCGCACGGCGGGTTCATGGCCGCGTACACCTGGTTGTAGATGCCCAGCGAGCGAGCGGTATCCGACAGCGATTGGGCGACCCGGGTGCCCTTCCAGATCGGGGCCAGCGATACCTGGGTGTCGACGAGGGCGTCGCCGCCCAGGAACTGGATATAGGCCGCGCCCACCAGGGTGCCCTCGGACCAGGTCAGCAGCTTCACCTTCGGGGCTCCGGTCGCGGCCAGCACCCGATCCACATAGCGGGACAGCTCCGGCGCCGAGTTCATGATCGGTATGCGGCCGCCCACGCCCTCCAACAGCCCGCCGTCCCCGGGGTAGGTGCCATAAGTGAGCGCGAAGACGCAGTAGCCCAGGTTCTTCAGCAGTGGCGAGACCGCCTGCCAGCTGTTCTCGCCATTGCCCGCGAGCCCGTGCACCAGCACCACCGGCAAGGGATGGGCCGCATCGGGTTTACAGGCCCAGTCATTGCCGCCCGGCGGATCGTAGGGCGGCTTGGCATTCACCGAGGATTCGATGAACGGCCCCATCCCCCACACCACCGGCAGTTCCGCCGCGGACGCGGTGCCCGGTACGGCGACCGTGGCGGCGACCATCCCGGAGATTCCGGCGGCCAGCGCCAGTTTGATCTTCGCGAGCAGCATCAGGACAGCGCTCCTAACCGAAACGTGACGACGCTACGAACCAGGAAAACTGCTATCCCACACCGATCTCGGGATGTCCGTCACCGTACTCGATGCGGTGGTCAGGGCCTGGAATGCCGCCCGCCGCGCGGCGGGTTCGGCGGTTCCGGCGGATCCTGCGGCGACCAGACCGGCAGGTCCTCTGTATCCGGCTCGAAGGGTTCGGGCGGCGGACTCAGCCGCACCACACCGGTATACGGATTCGGCGGCGCGGGCTCCGCCGGGGCGGCCGGGCGGGGCGGGGCCTCGGCCTCCACCTTGCGCATGGCGCCAGTCGTGCCCGCCGACCGGGCCGCGCCCGCCGCCGCGGGCCGCTTGGCCGCGGTCCAGGTGCGCTTGACCGGGCGCTGGGGCTCCGTCTTGCCGCCGTGCCCGAACGGCCGCGCCAGCATGACCGCGATACCGGTGGTCAATGGTACCGAGAGCGCGAGCGCGATACCGCCGACGGCGGACCGGGCGATCTCGATGCCGACCGCGTCACCGGTGAGCACATCGGTGATATTGCGGCCCGCCACACTGAAGATCAGCAGCAGCGGCAGCGCGCCACCGGCGTAGGCCAGCACCAGGGTGTAGACGGTACTGGCGATATGGTCGCGGCCCACCCGCATGGCGGCGCCGAAAATGCTGCGGCGATTGGCCTTTTCGTCCAGCGCCGCCAGTTCGAAAGCGGCCGAGGCCTGTGTGATGGTCACATCGTTGAGCACGCCCAGGGTGCCGATGATGAAGCCCGCCAGCAGCAGTCCGGTAATGCTGACGTGCTCCAGATAGGTGGCGACATTGGTGTTCTGCTCTTCCGACAGGCCGGTCAGATGCGTCACCTTCAGGGTGAGCCAGGACAGGAAGGCGGCCAGGCCCATCGAGGTCAGCGTGCCCAAGAGCGCGGAGCTGGTGCGCAGATTGAGCCCGTGCGCGAGATACAGCACCACATAGAGAATGAGCGCGCCCGCCACCAGCGCGACCGGTATGGCGGGTTTCCCGTCCAGCAGGGCGGGCAGCAGGAATTTGACCAGGACCGCGAAGGCGAACACGAGTCCGATCAGCGCCCGCAGCCCGCGCCAGCGCGCCACCGCGATGATGACCACCGCGAACGCTATGACGATGATGGTCAGCGGCAGCCCGCGCGAATAGTCGTCGAAGCCGTAGATGGGCGCCCCGCTGGGATCGGTGGATCGCACGATGCGGATCTCGTCACCCACTCGCAGATCGGGTTGTCCAGGGCCGGGCGCGATTTCGAACAGCGTGCGCTCACCCTCGTCGGGCCCAGATTCGATGGCGACGATACTGCGCTGGCACTCATAGGCATTGGTGCGCGGGGCCTGCGGCTCGTCCGCGAACGGCTTGCCCAGTGACGCGCTGCCGCAGGCGCCCAGGTCCTGCCGGATGACGGTGCCCGCCTCGGTCTGGAACGCCCCGCCGCCCGCGCTCTGCATGGGCAGCGGAATCTCGACCCGCTGCGCACTCGGCCACAACCACACCAGCCCGGCCACCACCGCGACGCCGATGAGTACGAGGATTCCGATGACAACCCGGGCAGCGGTGGCGCCGATGGGAACCGGACCCGAATGATCGTGGTGGTGATGGTGGTGATCGCTCACTCGGCGAGCCTAAACGAAAATCGTTCTCGAAGTGAGAAGCAGGTGAGCTGCATAGATTCCTGGAGGGGGCGGCGGAGAGCAGGGGGATGTCTCCGCCGCCCGGGATCGGCGGCCCAGGGGGGTAGGCCGACCCAATCCAAGGCCGGACGGCCCAGGGGGGTAGGCGGTCCGGCCGGGCACTCAAGGTGCCGAGGACCACTGTACACAAAAGGCTGTTCTTTGCGCTAGCTAAGTCTCTAAAAACCCAACTTTTTCGAACCAGCGGTTTGTTTTAAAGGGGAGTAGTAGGGGGTTTCAACCCTCACATCCCCTATCACTGCCGGTACGAGGCAAGGAAATTGCCGAACCGCTCGATCGCCACCGACAGGTCCCGCGCCCACGGCAGCGTCACGATGCGCAGATGGTCGTGGTGCGGCCAGTTGAAGCCGGTGCCCTGCACCATGAGGATCTTCTCCTGCAGCAGCAGATCCAGGACGAGCTTCGAATCATCGTGAATCTCATGGACTTCCGGATCCAGCCGCGGGAACGCGTAGAGCGCGCCCTTGGGCTTGACGCACGAGACGCCCGGAATCGTATTGAGCTTCTCCCACGCCACATCGCGCTGCTCGAGTAGTCGCCCGCCCGGCAGCACCAGATCATCGATGCTCTGATGCCCGCCCAGGGCCACCTGAATGGCGTGCTGCGCAGGCACATTCGGGCACAGGCGGGTGGAGGCCAACAGATCGATGCCCTCGATGAAACCGCCCGCGTGATCCTTCGGGCCGGTGATCACCAGCCAGCCGGAGCGGTAACCGGCCACCCGGTACGCCTTGGACAGGCCATTGAAGGTCAGGCACAGCAGATCCGGCGCGAGCGTGGCCAGCGAGACGTGCTTGGCGTCGTCGTAGAGGATCTTGTCGTAGATCTCGTCGGCCAGCAGCAGCAACTGATGCTTGCGGGCCAGGTCCACGACCTGCTGCAGCACCTCGGCCGAGTAGACCGCGCCAGTCGGATTGTTGGGGTTGATCACGACGATGGCCTTGGTCTTGTCGGTGATCTTGGATTCCATATCCGCGATATCCGGCTGCCAGTCGTTGGACTCGTCACACAGATAGTGCACGGGCGTGCCGCCGACCAGGGAGGTCATGGCCGTCCACAGCGGATAGTCCGGCGCCGGGATCAGCACCTCGTCGCCATTGTCCAGCAGCGCCTGCATGGTCATGGTGATGAGCTCGGAGACGCCGTTGCCCAGGTACACATCGTCCACATCGAACTCCGGGAAGCCCGGGACCAGCTCGTAGCGGGTGAAGATGGCGCGGCGGGCGGGCAGGATGCCCTTGGATTCGGAGTACCCCTGCGCATACGGCAGCGCCGCGATGATGGCGCGCATGATGACGTCCGGCGCGTCGAATCCGAACGGCGCGGGATTGCCGATATTCAGCTTGAGGATGCGGTGCCCCTCGGACTCCAGCCGTGCCGCATGTGCGTGTACCGGTCCCCGGATTTCGTACAGCACGTTCTGGAGCTTGGTCGACTGCTCCAGGGTGCGCGGGGACCGATGCGGTAGGTGACTGGATGGACTCACCCGTCCAATGGTGCCATCCGCCCGCAATGCCGTTTTTTCAGCGCGAGGTATCAGGTGGCAACATGCCGGTCGCGGCCGTGTTCCCGCAGAATTCCTCGATTCGCTCGTCCAGATAGCGGGCCTCGACCGCATCCCGGTACTCGGGCTTGGTCAGCCGCTGACGCAAACCGGTCAGTCGTTCCTCCAGCTGCGCGATGCGCTTGTCCTCCTCCAGTTGCAGCACCGGCTGCAACGCCTCGGCGGCCCCGTCCAGGCTCCCGTTGATCAGGTGCGCGGCGGCGCTGTCCACCCGGGCCAGCGATTCCGCGCCATAGGAGCGCTGCTCGGTGGGCCCGTTGGCGTACAGGTCGATGGCGCGGCGGGTGTGCTCCAGCGCGGGCTCGGCGCGGCCGAGATGGATATAGGTGGCTCCCGCGTAGTAGTGGCTCTTGGGCTGGTTGAACCCGAACACCCCGCCGACCTCGTCGTGCAGGGTGTCGCTGGAACCCCCCTCGCGGGCGCCGTCGGCGGCGCGGATACAGCGCTCGGTATCGGCATTGCTGCCCAGCTTGGACCAGATGCGGGCCTCGATATTGTGCAGCCGCACCCGCGCGGTGGTGGATTCGGCGTACTGCTGCCCGGACTGGGCGAGCAGGACCGCCCGGCGCGGGCGCTCCGACCAGTATTCGATAAGCGCCTGCATGCCGCGAGTCCAGGCGCGCAAACCGTTGTGCCCGCACAGTTCCGCGTAAGCCCATGCCGCCCTTGCCTGTTCGCCCGCGGCGTCGACATCGCCGAGGTCGGTGCTGGCATTGGCGAGCAAGCCGGACAAAGTACCCGCGAGCAGATACAGATGCCCGGTATCGGCGGGCTTCTGATGGCCTTCGAGCAGCCGGTAGACGCGGCGGCGCACCCGCAGCATCTCCACCATCATGGGCACCGGCGGAACGTGCACATAGTCGTTGGCGATGCGCGTGACATCGGCATCGAGCTGTTCCAGGGTGGTAGCGCCGACATTGGAGCTCTCCGCCCTCCCTGCGTGCTCACTTGCTTCGTGGGCAGCCGCCATGATCAGATCCCTCTCCGAAATCGCTGCTAACGCATCGCCTCTCATCGCACCCGTGTCGACGAGTGCCAGCAGTTCCGCGTCGCTGGAATAACTGGCCTGCACCGGATTGCCCAGCCCGAACGGGGAACTGGGCGGGCGCACATCGAAACCGGGTACGGTGGGGCGGTCGATCAACGGCTGATCGATCAAGGCCGCGAACCGCGCCCGCACAACATCGTCGGACCTGGCCAGAGAGGTATCGAGGGCAGCCTGATTGACGGGGCGGGGATGGACCCGCACACCCCCGGCTTCCCACTTCGAAACCAAGCGTTCGTGCACGCCCAAGTGCGCCGCGAACTCTCGGATACTCATCCGCTTGGCATCGCGGAGGGCGCGGGCCTCTTTGCCTGACCACTGCCGGACCACGACGTCATCCTTCCGAACGAACTCCATGTCCAGGGTACGAGCGTGAAGTGGCTGCGGCCACAAGCGAAACCTACCTGGTACCAGGCTTTATACGGGTTGGTAATAGTGGCGGCGGAAGGGCAGCGCAAGGAGGGCATGCGGGCGTTTTCACAAGGCCCCGCCAGCCGCGACCCTGTAACCAGGAGGCCAACAGGAGCGGGGAATCGTGAACGCGGACAGGCTCAGAACCATCGATGATTGGGTGGCGTTCTATCGCCACGAGTTCGGGCTACCTGTCACCGAGCGCGGCGGCTTCGTCATGCTTCCCGTCACCGGCAAGATCGGCGTGGTGCATTTGCCGGTGGCCCGGGCCGAAAAGGTCCGCACCGCACTGGAACAGCGGCAACGCGCCGGGCCCATGCTGGCGCGGCAGATCCGCTGGAGCTTTCTGAGCGAACCCGATTCCACACCCGGCGAGCAGATCATGGATGTCCTCAACCGCCTCGATATCGGCATTCCGGCCATAGGCAGCGCCGTCATGCTCCCCACCGGTCTGGGCCGGTGGACTCGGGAAGGCTGCCACTGGGTCTCCCCGCCCACCCGCGATCTTCATCTCCCACCCCTGTCCGTGGTCATCACGACAGCTCTGGCGGTGGGAACCGGAAGCGAGGACTGAACGCAGCAGGTCCTCGCACCGGCGCGATACCGTTCACCCTCCGCGAACGGCGCGCCGGACCCACCGAGTCCGCCCCCTTCTGGCAGTCGACGGGGCGGACTCGGCGTAAGGGGGTACGGGGGCTCAGCCCCCGTACCCCCTTACGGGCCGCAGAAAGCGGGTGTAGTCGTTCAGGGCGCGGGCGCGGCCGGGAAGAGCGGAGGAATCGTCGGCACGACGACCGGCGGCAGGCCCGGAATAATGGTGATGGTGTTCGCGCCCGGCGGCGGCGTGGTCTCTTCGGTGGTGGTCGGCGCCCAGCGCGGCGGCGGCGCGGCCAGGGATTCATTGGTGGCGTCCGTGGTGACCGGCACCTGCGTGACCGGGGCGCTCGCGGCCGGGGTGGTGGTGACCGGCGCCGAGGTGGTGGCATCGGTGCTCTGCGAATCATGTTCCAGCACTTGCGGACCCCAGCCCAGCGAGACGCCGATGGCGGCGACCACGACCAGTGCGCCCACCGCCACCCCGGCCACGCTGATCTCGCGGCGGCGGGTGAACTTCTCCCCCGACCCGGATCCGGATAGCCAGGACGTGCCCTCCGCGGCGGCCACCGGCACGGCACCCTCGGGCAGCAGGGTGGGGAACGGCGCGGGCGCGGGCCGCTGCCACACCGGGCGGGCCAGCATGGCGGCGCCGCGGGCGGCGACGGTGTCCGGGCCCGGGGCCACGATCACCGGGACGCCCAGCCAGCGGCGCAAAACCCGTGCGACGAGCGGAATCTGGGCACAGCCGCCGATCACCGCGACCGCCTGCACCGGCTGCTCGGAGCGCAGGATGACATCGCGGGTCATGCGCGCGGAGGACTCCACCGCCAGCATGATCAGGGCTTCGAAATTCTCCTGGGACAACAGCACCAGGCCCTCGGTGGACGGCAGGGCCACCGCGCTGTTGGCCGACAGCTGCTCCTTGGCCTGCCGACACAGCGCGTCCAGCTCGGCCAGGCCCGCGGCATCCGGCGGATGGGCGATGCGGCCCGAGGCGATCTGCTGTTCGCGGATGAGCGAATCCAGGTAGTCGCCGCTGATATCGCTGGTGCGCTCGCTGAAGTTGATCTGCCGGGTGCCGGTGTCGACCACCGTCACCGATAAACCGGACGCGCCGAGATCGTAGAGTGCGACGGTCCCGAATCCTTGCAGCTCACCGGAATTCTCCAGGAACTCCAGGGCCGTGATCACATCCGGCACCAGCTCGTAATTGGTGAACTGCCGGCGGGCCAGCTCCGCCCGCACCGCCCGCGCGTGCTGTTCGTCACGGTAGGCGATTGCGGTCGCGGTGATCTGCGGATCCGCCGCCAGCACCGCGCCGACGGCATCGGCGACGAGCAGCTCCACCGGCCGGTCGACGACCGGGACGGTCTGCACATCGAAGGCGCGCTCGGCGGAATTCCCGGCAACGGGACGTGCGACGCGAACCGCACCCGCCCCCACCGAAACTCCCAATACCGAACTCATCTGCAGCCCATCTCGTTTCCACGCTCACCGACTGCGAACGGATGCCTTCGAACGGCCGACCGGCATCGCGTCACATGCGGTGATCACACTTGCGGTGGGGTCACCCTACCTGTCGCAAGCACCCTACGACGACGAGAGTCTCCAGTACACCCGGGAGTTCACCCAACGGGCACCTGACAAGCCCCGTGGACGCGGACCCGCTGTGGTACGACACAGAGATTCCCCTGTGGCGCAGTGACATTCGCCAATCAGGAGCCGACCGGGAAATTCAGGTAGGCGCGCGACGGGGTCGGGCCGCGCTGGCCCTGGTACTTGGAACCGACGGCGGCGCTGCCGTACGGATGCTCGGCCGGACTGGTCAGTCGGAACAGGCAGAGCTGGCCGATCTTCATACCCGGCCACAGGGTGATGGGCAGATTGGCGACATTCGACAGTTCCAGGGTGATGTGGCCGCTGAATCCGGGATCGATGAAGCCCGCGGTGGAATGGGTGAGCAGGCCGAGGCGGCCCAGGCTCGATTTGCCCTCCAGCCGTCCGGCCAGATCGTCGGGCAGGCTGCACACCTCGAGGGTGGAGCCCAGCACGAATTCGCCCGGGTGCAGCACGAACGGCTCGCCCTCGGTCGGTTCGACCAGCGTGGTCAACTCGTCCTGGCGCTGCGCGGGATCGATGTGGGTGTAGCGAGTGTTGTTGAACACTCGGAACAGACTGTCCAGTCGCACATCGATACTCGACGGTTGCACCAGTTTGTCATCGAACGGCTCGACCCCGAGACGCCCGGCGTCGATCTCCTTACGAATATCGCGATCGGAAAGCAGCACGCCGAACAGGGTAGTTGCCGCCGAGTGCGCATTCGCGCCGGGTGTGGTCAGGGCTTGCTCAGATCCGGACCGTCCGGCGGTTCCGCCGGTAGTTCGACGGGTTTGGCCGCCGTCACCGCGACCTGCGCTGGTTTGCGCAGGCCGAAGGAGGAGTACGCCTCGGCCCGCATGCGCTCGACCATGTGCGGATAGTGCAATTCGAAGGCGGGACGCTCGGAGCGCACCCGCGGCAGCTCATAGAAGTTGTGCCGCGGGGGCGGGCAGGAAGTCGCCCACTCCAGGGAGTTGCCGTAGCCCCACGGATCGTCCACGGTCACCACTTCGCCGTAGCGGTAGCTCTTGAAGACGTTCCACACGAACGTCAGCATCGAGAACCCGAGCACGAACGAGCCGATGGTCGAGATGGTGTTCAGCAGCGTGAAGCCGTCCATGGGCAGATAGTCCGAATATCGGCGCGGCATGCCCTCGTTCCCCAGCCAGTGCTGCACCAGGAAGGTCAGGTGGAAGCCCAGGAAGGTGGTCCAGAAGTGCAGTTTGCCGATGCGCTCGTCCAGTAGCCGCCCGGTCATCTTGGGGAACCAGAAGTAGATGCCCGCGAAGGTGGCGAACACGATGGTGCCGAACAGCACGTAGTGGAAGTGCGCTACCACGAAATAACTGTCGGACACATGGAAATCCAGCGGCGGGCTGGCCAGCACGACGCCCGACAGACCGCCGAAGAGGAAGGTCACCAGGAAGCCGACGGAGAACAGCATGGGCGTCTCGAAGGTCAGCTGGCCGCGCCACATGGTACCGATCCAGTTGAAGAACTTCACGCCCGTGGGCACCGCGATGAGGAAGGTCATGAGGGAGAAGAAGGGCAGCAGCACCGCGCCAGTGGCGTACATGTGATGCGCCCACACCGCCACCGACAGCGCGCCGATGGCCAGGGTGGCGTACACCAGCGTCGAGTACCCGAACAGCGGTTTGCGGCTGAACACCGGGAATATCTCGGTCACGATGCCGAAGAACGGCAGCGCCACGATGTACACCTCGGGATGCCCGAAGAACCAGAACAGGTGCTGCCACAGCATGGCCCCGCCATTGGACGCGTCATAGATGTGCGCACCCAGGTGCCGGTCGATGCCGAGCGCGAACAACGCCGCGGTGAGAATCGGAAATGCCAGCAGCACAAGCACACTCGTCACCAGAATGTTCCAGGTGAAGATGGGCATGCGGAACATGGTCATGCCCGGGCAGCGCAGGCAGATGACCGTGGTGATCATATTGACGCCGCCCAGAATGGTGCCCAGACCGGACAGGATCAGCCCCATGATCCACAGGTCCGCGCCCACCCCCGGGGAATGGGTCATATCGCTGAGCGGGGTGTACCCGGTCCAGCCGAAGTCCGCGGCCCCGCCCGGCGTGATGAATCCGGCCGTCGCCATGGTCGCCCCGAACAGGTACAGCCAGTAGCTGAAGGCGTTCAGCCGCGGGAACGCCACATCCGGGGCCCCGATCTGCAAGGGCAGCACCGCATTGGCGAATCCGAACACGATCGGCGTCGCATAGAACAGCAGCATGATCGTGCCGTGCATGGTGAACAGCTGATTGAACTGCTCGGGCGAGAGCATCTGCAGCCCCGGCCGCGCCAGCTCCACCCGCATCAGCAGCGCCATCAGCCCGCCGATCAGGAAGAACGTCATGGCCGTGAACAAATACATGTTCCCGAGCATCTTGGGATCGGTGGTCGTGATGGCCTTCCACAGATAGGACCCCTTGGGCCCCATCCGCGCCGGAAACGGCCGCACGGCCTCCAGCTGCGGGACTTCGCGCGCAGGCGTCGCGGTCATACGTCCTCCTCGACCGCCGAGCAGGGACGCCGAACGCCTCAGCAAACGTCCAGCATCGCCAAACTACTTGTGGTGGACGGGTTTTCGATCTCCACCACAGTCTACGACCGCCCGTAACTGAACCCCCGCACTTCGACAAAACATCCCGCAAGATCACCGGCGCGCCGCCCCCGCAACACCACACCCCACCCCATGACCAGCCACAACCCCTAAAGATTTGCGCCCCGCCAGCCCCGGTCTGATAGAGTCGCGAACGCGCTCTCGAGCGCACTGCCGGTGTGGTGTAGTGGCAACACGCTACCTTCCCAAGGTCGAATTGCGGGTTCGATTCCCGTCACCGGCTCCACCAAACAAGAGCCTCTGCCCAGTGCGGAGGCTCTTCGTCTATCCGGGGGAATTCGACCGGTATCCGGACCCTCTGGTGCCTCTATATACAACTGAGGCCCGGATTGCTCCGGGCCTCAGTGGTTTTCAGTGGATCAGAACGCCGCTTCATCCAGCTCCATGATGTCGTTGTCGAGGTTCGACAGCACGGTGCGGACCGAGGTCAGCTCCGGAAGGACATTGCGGGCGAAGAACTGCGCGGTGGCGACCTTGCCGGTGTAGAACGGCTCGGTGGAGCCGTTGTCGAGGGCCTTGATGGCGACCTCGGCCTGCACCAGCAGCTGCCAGCCGATGAGCAGGTCGCCGACGGCGAGCAGGAAGCGCACCGAGCCCAGGCCGACCTTGTAGAGCTCCTTCGGGTCCTGCTGGGCGCCCATCAGGTGGCCGGTCAGGGTGGCGGCCATGGCCTGCACATCCTCGAGGGCGGTGGCGAGCAGCTTGCGCTCGGCCTTGAGGCGACCGTTGCCGCCCTCGCGCTCGATGAAGGACTGCACCTGTCCGGCCACGTGGGCCAGCGCCACACCGCGGTCGCGGGCGATCTTGCGGAAGAAGAAGTCCTGCGCCTGGATGGCGGTGGTGCCCTCGTACAGCGAGTCGATCTTGGCGTCGCGGATGTACTGCTCGATCGGGTAGTCCTGCAGGAAGCCGGAGCCACCGAAGGTCTGCAGCGATTCGGTCAGGTACTGGTAGGCGCGCTCGGAGCCGACGCCCTTGACGATCGGCAGCAGCAGATCGTTCACGCGGAAGGCGACATCCTTGTCCCGCACCCGAGACGAGGTTCGCGATGTCCTCGTTCTGGTGCGCGGCGGTGTACAGGTAGATGGCGCGCAGGCCCTCGGCGTAGGCCTTCTGCATGGCCAGCGAGCGGCGCACGTCCGGGTGGTGGGTGATGGTCACGCGCGGCGCGGCCTTGTCGGTCATCTGGGTCAGGTCGGCGCCCTGCACGCGGGTCTTGGCGTACTCCAGCGCGTTCAGGTAACCGGTCGACAGGGTGGCGATGGCCTTGGTGCCCACCATCATTCGAGCGTTCTCGATGACGTCGAACATCTGCGCGATGCCGTTGTGGACCTCGCCGACCAGCCAGCCCTTGGCAGGCACGCCGTGGCCGCCGAAGGTGACCTCACAGGTGGCCGAGACCTTGATGCCCATCTTGTGCTCGACATTGGTGACGAATACGCCGTTGCGATCGCCCAGGGTCTGGGTGTCGAAGTCGAAGTGGAACTTCGGCACGTAGAACAGCGACAGGCCCTTGGTGCCCGGTCCGGCGCCCTCGGGGCGGGCCAGCACCAGGTGCATGATGTTCTCGAACAGGTCGTCGGAGTCGCCCGAGGTGATGAAGCGCTTGACGCCCTCGATGTGCCAGGAGCCGTCCTCCTGCTGAACCGCCTTGGTGCGGCCCGCGCCGACGTCCGAACCGGCGTCCGGCTCGGTCAGCACCATGGTGGCGCCCCAGTTGCGGTCGGCGATGATCTGAGCCCACTTCTTCTGCTCATCGGTGCCGTTGTTGTAGAAGACCTGCGCGAAACCGGCGCCCGCGGCGTACATCTGGGCCGGGGGGTTGGCGCCCAGGATCATCTCGCCCAGGGCCCAGCCGACGACGGAGAGAGCGCCGAGGCCGCCCAGCTCCTCGCGCACGGGCACCTTGGACCAACCGGCATCCTCGAGCGCCTTGTAGGACTTCTTGAAGGACTCGGGCAGGGTCACGGTGCGAGTAGCCGGGTCGAAGGTCGGCGGGTTGCGGTCGCCGTCGACGAAGGAGTCGGCCAGGGGGCCCTCGGCCAGGCGGCGGACCTCGTTCAGCATTTCCTTGACGGTGTAGGCGTCCAGGTCGCCGTAGGCGCCCGCGTCGCCGTAGGCGCCCGCGTCGAGCAGCTGCTGGATGCCGAGGACCTCGAAGAGGTTGAACTCGAGGTCGCGGACGTTTGCCTTGTAGTGACCCATGGTCGTACTCACTCTCCATTGAGATGGGTGCGGTTCGGTTGGTGCCGTTCCCGCCCGTTAGGTCTCCACCGGGTAGACACCGTAAAGCATCTCTACTGGCGGGTAACTTATGCGCCATGTTACCGACGGGTAAAACCGCCGCCAAGGTCAGCACGGGCGATTGTGACGGGAAGCACGCGCGTTGCTGGGCGCCGGGTTTGCCTTGAGCCCGAGGGGATCCCGGAATCGCAGGTGAGGCGAGTTCTCGCCGCCCCGCGCGCGCCGGTGTTAGGTCCTCGACAGGCCCGGTTACGGTGCGGTATGCGCATCGAGACGAGTGCCGGACCGGCGGAGGTGGAGATCGACCGGCCCGCGGGCGGGAAACCGGCGTTCCTGTTGCTGCTCACGCATGGTTCCGGGGGTGGGAACGATGCGAAAGACATTCTGGCCGTGCGGGATTCGGCGGTGGCGCAAGGCGGCGCGGTGGCCCTGGTGACACAGCCGTATCGGGTGGCGGGACGGCGTGCGCCGGGCAATGCCGAGGTGCAGGACGCGGCCTGGCTGGAGATCATCGCGGCGCTGCGCAAGAAGACGGTGCTGAAGACCAAGCTCGCCACCCTGCCCTTGATTCAGGGCGGGCGCAGCAATGGCGCGCGGGTGGCCTGCCGCACCGCGCGGGCGGCCGGGGCGCGCGGCGTGGTCGCGCTCTCCTTCCCACTGCATCCGCCGGGCAAACCGGAGAAGTCGCGGCGGGAGGAACTGCTGGCGCCCGGGGATATCGAGGTGGTCGTGGTCAACGGGGCGCGCGATCCGTTCGGGATACCGGACGCCGCCGATGCCGCCGAGGTGCGGGTGATTCCGGGCCAGGCCCATTCCTATCGCGCCGGATTCGAGGAGATCGCCGCGACCGTCGCGGTCTGGTTGGAGCGCTGGGCGCGTTAGCCCTCCAGCGCCGGGGGCGTCTCGGATTCCGTGGGCGGTTCGGGCACCGGTTTGGTGGCGACGATCAGGGCGTCGATGGCATCCCGATCCTCGGTGGGCCGGGCGATGCGGTCGGCGACGCGAATGCGGATATCGTCCCCGGCCGGATCCAGCTCGGCGACGATATCGTTCGGCGTGAACAGCCGATCGGGATCCTGTTCGCCGCCATAGCCTTCGGTGCGGTTGAGGGTGTCGTTGCCCAGGACGAGCAGCGTGCCCCCGGGGGACAGCATCGCCACCGCGCGCAGCAGCAGGGCGCGGCGATCGGCTCTCGGGAGTTGCAGGAAGGCCATGAGAACGAGCTCGTAGGGTCCGGTCAGATCGGTGCCGTCGAGCCGGGTGACATCGGCGCAGTGCCAGCTGATGCGGCCGCGGACCGAGCGGGACAGGCGCGAGGCGACGGTGCGGCCCTTGTCGATGCCGGTCTGGGAGAAGTCGACGGCGTCGACCTGACAGCCGTGCGTGGCCAGCCACAGCGTATTGCGGCCCTCACCGCAGCCGAGGTCCAGGACGCGGGGGTATTCGGGGCGGGGCTCGCCGACCGCGAAGGGGCCCGTCGGCAATCGGCGCTCCAGGCCGAAGACCTGCTCCACAACGGTGTCGTTGGGCGGTGCGCCCCAGACCAATTCGGTTCGGGCGTAATGCTCGTCCCATGCGGCGGCGTCCATGAGTCGAGTCTATGGGTTGGTCCACCATGCGAATCTCCCCCGAACACGTCTTGCGCGTTCGGGGGAGATCTCCTGAAACCGTTCGAATTCAGAGCGTGGTGCGCATGAGGATGACGTTGTACTGGCTGTGCACGGTGGTGAGGAAGTACAGGTCACGCCCGGTTTGATACGGGAAGATCGACGGCGCGTACGCGGAGGGCAGTTCGCGGGTGTCGATCAGCACCTCCGGACCGCCCCACGGACCTTCCGGATGCGGTGCGCGGTACATGACCACCGAATTCCACGGATCGGTGGTGAGCATGATGTATTCGCCGAGATAGTCGTTCCACATGACCGACATCTCGGAGACGCCGCCGATCACGGGCGCGGCCGCGTTCACATCGTCCTTCACCCATTTGTCGCCGTTCCAGTATTCGTAGGCGGGGAGATCGCCGATGGCGGCCTCCGGAACGCGCGCCACGAATGCCGGATTATTGCGGCCGGAGGCGGTGCCGTACTCGTAGACGAAGCCGTCGGACTTGAGGAAGGCGTTCATCTGGAAGTTGCTGTTGCCGCCGTCGTCCGGACGCCGGGTGGCGGGCAGTTCGACCCAGTTCTCGCCATTGTCGCCGGAGACGGCGAGGCCGGAGAAGTTGGTGGTCCACTCGCCGACGTCGTCCCAGGTCTTCACCGACATGAGGCTCATGTACTGGACGCCGCCCACCGAAATGCCCGCAGTGGGAATGCGGCTGATCTCCAGCCATGGAATCTTGGGGCTGGGGATGAGATCGCGCGCCTGGCCGAAGATATCGCGCACCACGCTGTCGAAGTAGATGCCGTTGGCCGGGTTCTGGGTGTGCGAGCGCACCAGGATATTGGAGCGCCAGGCCCAGGTGCTGCCGACCAGCAGATTGGGGAAGCCGAGACCGGCGGTGTCACCGAAGGCGGTGAGCATTTCGCCGTGCCCGTTGTCCCACATGATGCCCAGGTCGGTGCCGAGCACGTTGTAGTTCTGGGTGTTGTAGGGGCTGGCCATGCCGGTGGCCTGGAAGACGGCCTTGGTGCGCCCGGGCAGATTGGGCAGGCCGTTGGTGCCGTTGAGCACCGGGATCGGATTGATGGCATTGGGGTTGGCTGCGGCCGGGGTGGTCACGGAAAGGAGCAAGGCCGTGGCACCTGCTATGGCGGTCAGCAGCAGGGGGGCGGTCTTGGTCAATGCGGTGGATCCTCCGGTTCTGCCGAATTATTTGCGGACCACACGGTATGTGACGGGTCACACAAGAGGTTCGACTCGCTGGCAAAGTGTGAAAATGCTAACAGCGATACCCCGAGAGGTGGTGTTCCAAACCGGATTGTTTGCAGTGAGTTCGCTTACGTTTGCGAAATCGCGTCCTGCTCAGTGCGAATTCGATCCTCGGTTCAGGGCCTGCCGGACGATCAGCGGCAGCTGCGTCGCACGTTCGACCGACAGCGTACGGCGAACCGATGCGTTCCACGTGCGATCGAAAAGCTTCTTGGCGGCGGCCACCGCGGGCGCCGGGCGCGCGGCAATACGGTCGGCGAGCTTCTCGGCGGCGGCCAGCGGATCCGCGGAAACCTCGGTGACCAGGCCGATTCGCTCCGCATGGGCTGCATCCACGCAGTCCGCGGTCATGGTCAGCAGCAGCGCCTGATCGATGCCGATCAACCGCGACAGCGTCGCGGCGCCGGTCATATCCGGAATGAGACCGTGCTTGGCCTCCATGACCGAGAATTCCGAATCCGGTGTGACGAACCGGAAATCGGCGGCCAGCGCCAGCTGCAGGCCGCCGCCGTAGCAACGTCCGTGCACCACCGCGATGACCGGCTGCGGCAGTCGCCGCCACGCCCAGCACGCCTCCTGGAAGACATTGGTGCCGCGCCACGGCAGCGGCACGAAGGCGCGCAGCACATCGAGCGGATTGCCCATGGCCTTGGCGATATCCAGGCCGGAGGAGAAACTGGGCCCGTTGCCGGACAGGATGACCACGCGAATATCGCTGCGCCGCTCGATGACTCCGGCGACCCGCACCAGCTCGCGCAGCATGTCGACGGTCAGGCCGTTGTGCTTGTCCGGCCGGTCCAGGGCGACGTGGGCGCGATTGCCGTCGAAGGTGAGGGAGACATTGTTGCTCACGGTCGTTCCTTCAGGTCAGAGCTGGTCCAGCAGGAGCCGGGCGCAGCCGGGCGGGTCGTCGTAGAACGGCGTGTGACCGCTGCCGGGCAGCGTGACATGCCGTGCCTCGGGCAGCACCTCGCGGGCGCGCCGGGCCTGGGTGGCGTACGTGAGCAGAATGTCACGATTGCCCCAGGCAATGGTCACCGGGACAGCGGCGACGGCGCTGCGATCGGGCAATCGGAAATCGGTGAAAGAGGCCAGGGCGGGCGGGAAGCCCTCGCTGGCGAGCAGGGCGTCGATGGTGTCCGCGGCGACCTGCGGATCGACCGCCCACGGCTTGCCGAGCACCAGGCCCATGAGCGTCGTCCGCCCCGCGATATTTCCGGCCAGGCCCGGGACGGCCGGGTGCAGCACCTTGCTGAGATCCTTCGCCCGGCCCAGCGCCTGCTGGCACCAGATGCGACCGGCCCTGTCCCAGAACCCGATGGGCGAGTACGCGGTGACGGACCGGGCCAGCCCGCGCGCCGCCAGATCCAGGGCGATGCCGCCGCCCATGGAATTGCCGCCCAGATGCGGTCTTTCGATGCCTTCCGCGGCGAGGAATTCGACCAGAGCGTCGGCGAGCGTGGACACCGTGGTGGTCGGCAGCGGTCGGCTCCCGCCGAAACCCGGCAGATCGACGGCGATGACATCGAACGATTCGGCGAGCAGGCCGACAATGGGCTCCCAGACCTGCCAGCGGCTCCCGACGCCGTGCACGAGTACGAGCGGCTCCCCGCTGCCCGCGCGGAAATGGTTCAGCTTGGTCATCGTCGACTCCCCGGAATGGTCCCTGCGGATCGACCCTAACAGCGGCCCACCGGCCGCCAATCGAGATTTTCGGCCGGTAACGGCAAGCGTGGCAAGAGCCCTCCGGCGGTACGATAAAAGGTATGGCAACCCGGAAAGTGACCTTGTCGCTGGACGCGGCGGCCTGGTCGTATGCGGAACAGGCGGCGGCCCGCGCGGGCATGTCACCCTCGGCGTGGATATCGCGCGCGGCGCGGCGCGAAGCCGTGCGCACCGGTTGCCTGCCCGCACCCGACCCGGTCGATATGGCGGAGGCCGACGAGCGCGAACGCGCCGCGGCGGAGAAGGAGCTGCGTGCGCAGGGGTGAACTCTGGGTCTATCACCCACACGGCACCCGCAAGACACGCAACATCATTCTCATCAGCAGTGACGGCATCAACGAGTCACCGCGACCCTGGCTGATCGCCGCCGAGGTGGAGGCCGAGGATCCGCGCGACATTCTGGCCGTGCCCATTCCGGGTCACGGCTGGGTGCATGCCGGGAATCTGGGCCGCATCTATCGCGGCTGGCTGGCGCGGCGCATCGATGCCGTGGACGCCGAGACCGCGGATCGGATCGACACAGCGCTGCGCGCGGCCATGGATCTGTGAGATCGTCTCTGCGGCATATCCAGTTCCGTGAGAAACGAGGAACCAGTGCGTATTTCCCTGCTCGCCGCCGCGCTCGTCGCATTGCCGCTGCTGGCCGCATGCGGCAGTGACGACAAGGCTCCCGCCGTCACCCAGGCGGAGGTGTCCAAGGCGCTGCAGGACGGTGGCCTCAAGGATGCGGCGCTGGCCGACTGCGCCGCGCGCATCTATGTGGAACAGGGGATTTCGCAGGACGGGCTGCGGCTGATGATCAAGAACGATCAGAAGGCCGCCTCCGCCACCAATATGGAGGAGCTCGGCATGACCGGCGAGGACGCGAACAAGGCGCGCGAGGCCACCAACAAGATTGTCGGTGAATGCCTGAAGAAGTGAGCTGCCTGCGGTTTTAAGGCATTCCACCACCTGATCGCAAGCGGTCCGGCCCATTCTCTGGAGTGACGTGACGACCTGTCACCCAAGAGATCTGAGGACTGCGATGAAGAAATCCGTTGTCGTCGTGGCATTGCTGGCGCTGCCGGTGCTGGCCGCCTGCAGTAGCAAGGAGTCGACCCAGCCCGCGCCGCTCGCCGCGCCCACGACCTCCGCGGCCGTGGTGACCTCCGCCCCGGTCACCACGACCTCGGGCGCGCCGACCACGTCCTCGACCCTCACCACACCGGGCGGCACGACGACCACGTCGGGCGGGGCCGTCGCCTCCGGCGGGCTGACCACCGAGCAGATCTCGCAGTCCCTGCAGGACAAGGCGAAGCTGAACGAGCAGACCGCCGACTGCATTGCCAATATCTATGTCGCGGAAGGCATCTCGCAGAGCGGTATCGGGAAGATCATCGACGAGGGCTACAAGTCGGGTTCGATCACCATCAACCCCGCCACCCTGGGTTTGTCCAGCGACGACTTCCGCAAGCTCGGCAAGGGCAGCAGTCGCGTCGTCGCGGAATGCGGCTGAGCCGCCGTCAGTCTCGCCGCCACGGCAGCCGCACCGGTTCGCCCGGAACGTCCCCGGCCAGCAGCCGTTCCAGCAGTTCGGCCAGACCCAATGGGAAGACGTGATCGGACGTGCCGCGCAACTCCGGCAGCGCCCACCAGCGATGGCCGGACAGCGCAGTGCGTTCGATCTCCTCATGACCGGACACGTCCACCTCGAAGGCCGCCGCCCGCACGAAGAAGTAGGAATCGGTGGCGCCGTACACCGTGCCGTCGTCACTCTACCACTGCCCGGCACTGACCGCCACCACCGGGCTCAACTGCGCCCGATCGATGCGATATCCGGTCTCCTCGAACACTTCCCGGACCGCACCGTCCTCGAAACTCTCGCCGGGATCGAGCCCGCCACCCGGCGTGAGCCAGCCCGGATCGGGGTCGAAGGGCGGCGGCGGCCGGAAGCGGAAGAGCAGAACGCGATCGTCCGGATCGACCAGGATCACCCGAGCCGTAGCGCGCTGGATTCCCATGCGAACGATCTTATGGCGCACGCGATCCGCCCGCTGGCCAGATATTGACGAATATAGTCTTCCGGGCCACTCGAACGCGGCCGTTCCCACTGACACAGTCGTCCCATGGTGGAAAACCCTTGGCCTGTAGTCGAATTGCGGCAGTACACCCTGCGACCGGGCACGCGCGACATCATGATCGACCTGTTCGACCGCGAACTCGTGGAAACCCAGGAAGCGGTCGGCATGCGAATCGCCGGACAGTTCCGCGACGAGTCGAATCCGGACCGTTTCGTATGGATGCGAGCGTTCCCGGATATCCCCGCCCGCACGGCGTCCCTCACCGCGTTCTACATCGACGGCCCGGTCTGGCGCGAGCACGCCCCGGCCGCCCGAGCAACGATGGTGGACACCGACAACGCGTTGCTCCTGCGCCCTGCGACCGCTGACTCCGCCTTCGACCTGTCCGGGCAACGCCCACCGGCCAGAGCCGTCGAGTCGCCGCAATCCCGTGCTCTGGCGACGATCTACTATCCGGCGGGCGATCCGCGGGAGTTCGCCGAGTTCTTCGACGACCGGGTTCGCCCGGCCCTGGGCATGAGCCCGATCGGCTGCTATCGCACCGATCCGACGCCGAACGATTTCACCCGGCTGCCGGTGCGGACGGAGACGGTATTCGCCTGGTTCGCACTGTTTCCCGATGCGGACGCGCGCACCGCGGCGCTCGACGCGCTCGCAGCGTCACGGGACTGGACCGAGCGGGTCCTGCCGGAGCTGGGCGCCCGGTCGTGCGCCCCGGCCGAGCAACTACTCCTCGCGCCGACCTCGCGCTCACTGCTGCGCTGAGACCGTACCTATTCCGGTTCGGCGCCCGCCAGGATCACGGCATTGCCGCCCAGTCGTTTTGCCCGGTACATCGCCGAATCCGCCGCTCGCAGAAGCTGATCCGGGGTCGGGTGCGGCAGGGCGCCGTCGTCGACCGCGATGCCGATGCTGGCGGTGATGGCGGTGCGGGCGCCCGCGGCGGTCGCTATGGAGCGGCGGATGCGCTCGGCGGCGATGATGGCGGCGGCGCGGTCCAGGTGGGTGATGACCACGAATTCCTCACCGCCGCTGCGGGCTACGAGGGCGCCCGGGTCGACGGCAGCGCGCATGCAGCGAGCCGCGCGCACCAGGACCTCGTCACCGGCGGAGTGGCCGTAGGTGTCGTTGACGGCCTTGAATCGGTCCAGGTCGATGATCATCACGCCAATGGCGTCGTCCACGGCGGAATCGAACCATTGGGACAGGTAGTAATCCAGGCCGCGGCGGTTGAGCAGCATGGTGAGCGGGTCGGACAGGGCGTCGGTGCGCAGCAGCCAGTACAGGAATTGCAGGGCGGGCAGGACCAGGACGGTGGCCGCCGCCATGATCAGGATGATGGACAGGGCCAAGGCCAGGTCACCGGTATCGGTGATGACCATGAGCGTGCTGAGCGTGAGCACCGACAGCAGTGACCAGATGGTGTGCGCGGCCAGCACCCGCGGGCCGTGGAAGAAGGTCAGGTAGCCACCGGTCACCACCAGCAGGATGGCGCCGAGGGAGCCGTACACCCGATTGCGGTCCATCAGGCAGGCCGCCGTGACCAGCACATCGGCACCGCCCAGCAACAGCAGCGAGGTATTCGCGCTCGGCCAGGGCGCGATCCACCAGTACAGCGTCCACAGCCCCGCCCCGGCGGCCACGAACCCGAACACCACCTGACCCGTGAGACCGGACGGCCCGGCGGGCGACACCCAGGTCAGCAGGGCGATCACGAACATGACCGCGCCGCCCGCCGCTACCACGATCTTGAAGCTGCCCAGTGCGCCGCGGGCCTCGAGCCGATGCACCAGCCAGGTGTAGTCGACCGGATCTCGCCACCAGGTTCGCACCATGGCGCACCTGTCCGCCCGCGAGAGTCGCACCGCCGACAACATCAACCCCTTCCCCTGCTCCCGTCCCCCGGGCTACTCACATTTGACGACCGGTATCGGGTCGTATTTCACCGTGCGCGTGGTGCGGGACAGCTCCTTGCCCGTCTTAGCGTCCTTGATCACCCGGGTGTCGGACGTGGTGAAACCGGGCGCGCCCTCGGTGGCGATGCAGTCCTTCCCCTTGGGCAGGGTAATGGTCTGCGGCTCAGTCGGTTTGGTGCGGTCCCCCGTAATCGATTCGACCTCAACGAGTTTGGTGCTCCACAGCCGGACCGTTACCTCGGAATCGGTGGTGGCGGCCTCGATGAAGACACCGAAGGGGGTGTTGTTCTTGAACTTCAGATCGATGGCGCCGTCGAAGACGGTGGCCTCGCGGGCGGCCGGATAGCGCGAGATGTAATAGCTGTGCTCGGTGTGGCCAGCATCCTCCATACCCGCGAAATACGCGGCGTTGTAGAGGGTGGTGGCGAACTGGCTGATACCGCCGCCCACCGCGGTGCTGGGGCGGCCCTTGTCGATGATGCCGGATTCCACATAGCCCTGCTCGACCCCGCGCGGACCGGTGAAATCGTTGAGCGAGAAGGTGTCTCCGGGTTTCACCACGGCGCCGTTGACCTGGCGCGCGACCACCTTGATGTTCACGCCGGAGGGCCCGCTGAAGCCGCTGGTGGTGAAGGTGCCGATCATCTGCACCACGCCGAGCTTCTCGGCGTCCTCGGTGGCGAGCTTGGGCTTCACGTGCTCGTAGACGACGGTCCGGGACCGATCCCCCGCCGAAATCACCAGGGTGTCGAAGGATTCCAGCGTCTTGTCCCACTGGATGGTGTCGCCCACGACGGCGGGGATCACGATGGGGCGGCCGCCGCTGAGGTTGAACGTGGCGTCCTTGGGCTCCACCTCGGTGGGCTTCAACTGCGGCTCCAGCGCGGCGATCAGGGCCTCGGAGTTGTACGAAAGCTTCAGTCCGCCTTCGCCGTTCGGGTGGAAGGACAGCGCACCGGCGATCTGCGCGGGCGCCAGGACGGCATTGCCGCCCTTACCGGTGAAGGTGATGGGCGCGGCGACCGCGGGCGCGGCCTGCTCGCGCAGGGCGCGGTCCACCGCCTCGGCGCGGACCGTCGCGAGGGTTTCGACGGCGGGCAGCTCCAGCACCGGTCCGTCGGCCCAATGTTCCGCCAGCGCAACGCGGGCCGCGGGCGCGTCGAGCACTCGACCGGGCACCGGTTGCACCGGCACGGGTCTGGCGTCCTCGAAGACGACGCCGCCCTCGACCGGTTGCCGGTCGTGTGCCCGTAGCGTTTCCAGCTGCGTGGCCATGGCGGCATCGTCGACGGTGACGGCGGGCTCCACTTTTCGCGTGGTGAAGAAGGAAGTCAGGCGGGTGAAGGGGTTCATGGGCTGGCCGCCGATGCGGTCCCAGGTGCCGTCCCAGTCCACCGACAGACCGGCGTCGCGCGGCACCAATTCGGTTCGCACATCACCGATTTGCACCGTGAGCGGCTGCGCGGCGCGCTGATTCAGCACGTTCTCCAGCCGGGACTGCGCCAGCGACCGGTCCATACCGCCGATATCGATGCCCGCGACCTGCACGCCACGCGGCACCTCGCCGGACGATAGCGACCAATCCACTGCGAAGGCCAAACCGCCTGCCGCCATCAGCACACCCGCCGCGATTCCGGCGCGGCGTGCGGCCGCGGAGTTCAGGATCTGCCGTCCGGACGCCGAATCCTCGGCGGCGCTGCGCGCACGCGTATGCCGCCTGGGACTACCGCTGGTCACGAACTATCCTCCCAATGGTTGAATGCCGACTCACACAGCGCGAGTTCACCGCCCACCATAGTGGGCAACCCCGACAACGTGCAGCTCCACACCAAGCAGAGCAAACCAACAGCAAACCAATACTCGGGTGTGCGAAGGCGACAACTGATTTCGTGAGGCCCGGGTATCTCCCCGGGTACGCCCACAATCGGTGCGGATCCCAACCGCCGGCACGCGTGCTCGACGGTCCACGGCTCTCGGCCGTGCGCTGAATATCCGGGGAGACGGTACAGAGCTCCGTGCGGTTGCCGGGTCGGGGGTCTGGCAACAGCACGGAGCCACCCCGTCTATCGACTCCTGCTCGGGGGCGTTACACACGCGTTCGCGGCGACCGGAAAATTCGCGCGCCGGGCCACCCTGGGACAATCGGACAAGTAGCTAGAACCGGGCAGAGAAACCGACACGAGGAGATGAGTATGCAGCTCGGAATGATCGGGCTCGGCCGGATGGGCGCCAATATCGTGCGGCGCATCGTCGAGGACGGGCACACCGCGGTCGGCTACGAACGCCACCGCCCGCATATCGACGAACTCTCCGCCGAACTGGGTCACAGCTTCTCCGGTAGCACCGATCTGGCCAAGTTCGTGGCCATGCTCGAGACGCCCCGGGTGGTCTGGGTCATGATCCCGGCCGGTGCCACCGGTGCGGTCATCGACGAACTGTCCGGTCTCCTCGAACCCGGCGATATCATCATCGACGGCGGCAACAGCCGCTACCACGAGGACATCAAGCGCTCGAAGGCGCTGACTCCCAAGGGCATTCACTATGTCGACATCGGCACCTCCGGCGGCGTGTTCGGCCGCACCCGCGGCTACTGCCTGATGATCGGCGGCGAGGACGCCACCGTCGAATACCTCGAACCGCTGCTGAAATCCATCGCACCAGGGGTCGACGCCGCACCGCGCACCCCCGGCCGCACCGGTGCGCCCAGCCCGGCCGAACAGGGCTATCTGCACTGCGGCCCGGCGGGCGCGGGTCACTTCGTGAAGATGGTGCACAACGGCATCGAATACGGCGCCATGGCCGCCTACGCCGAGGGCATGAACATCCTGCACAACGCCAATGTGGGCAAGCAGCAGGACGCGGAGCACTCCGCCGAGGTGACGCCGCTGGAGAATCCGGAGTACTACCAGTACGACATCGATCTGCCCGAGGTCACCGAGGTGTGGCGGCGCGGTTCGGTGGTCGCCTCCTGGCTGCTCGACCTCACCGCGGCCGAGCTGTACGCCGATCCCAACCTGGATTCCTTCGGCGGGCGCGTCTCCGACTCCGGCGAGGGCCGGTGGACCGTGGACGCCGCCATCGACGAGGGCGTGCCCGCGCCCGTGTTGTCGGCGGCACTGTTCCAGCGGTTCTCCTCGCGCGGCAATGCCCTGTACGCCGACAAGGTGCTCTCCGCCATGCGCCAGGCATTCGGCGGACACCACGAGCTACCGAAGCAGTAGCGAAACCCGCGCGCCACAGCCCGATTCCACGGATCATCCGGCCCGTCGACCCGGTGTCGCCGTCGGCGGGCGGCGCACGGGCAGCTACCGTCGGGGGCATGCGCATCGTTCCGGGGATCGTCCTGGCAATGACCGCGGTCGTGCTGACCGCCTGTTCGGGCGGCGGCTCCGCCCCTTCCACCGAATCGGCGACCGGCAGTTCCGAATCCGGCAGCAGCACCGCGCCCACGACCACGCCCGGGCAGCAGGATTGTGCGGCCGGGTATCTCGCGCAGTTCACCGTGCGGCAGAAGCTGGCGCAGTTGCTCACCGTCGGCGTGACCGGGGCCGCGGATGCGGCGAACGTGGTCCGGACCGAGCAGGTGGGCGGCATCTTCGTGGGCGGCTGGACCGATAAGTCCATGCTCACCGACGGGCAGCTGGACCAGGTGCAGGCCGCCGCGCGCACCCCGCTCATGGTGACCATCGACGAGGAGGGCGGCCGGGTCTCGCGGGTCAAGGACCTGATCGGCCCGGCGCCGTCCGCGCGTGTCGTCGCGCAGACCATGTCGGCCGACGAGTTCTATCAGTTCAGCCTGGATCGCGGGCGCAAGCTGAAGGCACTCGGCATCACCGTCGATTTCGCGCCCGATGTGGATGTCAGCAGCCAGCCCGACGATTCGGTGATCGGCGATCGCTCCTTCTCCGACGATCCGGCGGTGGTGGTCGAGTACGCGAGCGCCTACATTCGCGCCATGACCGAGGCCGGGGTCGGCACGGTCATGAAGCATTTCCCGGGTCACGGCTCCGGCTCCGGCGATTCGCACACCGGCGCCGTGCGCACGCCGCCGCTGGCCCAGCTGCAGGACAAGGATCTGGTGCCCTATCGCGACCTCGTCGGCTCGGGCGCGGCCGTCATGGTCGGACATCTGGATGTGCCGGGCCTGACCGAGCCGAATATTCCGGCCAGCATCAGCCCCGAGGTGATGGCGCTGCTGCGGCAGGGCACGGGATACGGCGCGGCGCCCTTCGACGGTGTGATCTTCACCGATGACCTGAGCGGCATGGCCGCCATCACCGATCGCATGGGAATCGCCGATGCGGTGGAGGCCGCCCTGGTCGCGGGGGCCGACAATGCCCTGTGGATCACCACGGACGCGGTGTCGAGCGTGCTCGATCAGCTGGAACAGGCGGTCGCGGCGGGCCGTTTGCCGGGACACCGAGTGGATGCTTCGGTGCTGCGCATGGCAAAGTTCAAAGGCACCGCCCCGCAGTGCTGAGGGCTCAGTCGGCGAATCACCGGCAATTCACACTCACAGAACTTACCTTGGAGTAAGATAGGGGCTTCGACCACTCACTGAGTGGGCACGGTCTAGGAGAGTGAATGGCAGGCGGAACGAAACGGCTTCCTCGCGCGGTGCGCGAGCAGCAGATGCTCGATGCCGCCGTGGAGGTCTTCTCGCGCAAGGGGTATCACGACACCTCCATGGACGCGATCGCCGCCGAGGCGAAGATCTCCAAGCCCATGCTCTACCTGTACTACGGCTCCAAGGACGAACTCTTCCGGGCCTGTATCCACCGGGAGAGCATGCGCTTCATCGAGGCCGTCGCGGTCGCGGGCAATCCCAAACTCACCCCGCACGAACAACTCCGCGCCGGTCTCGAGGCATTCCTGTCCTATGTCGACGAGAACCGGCTGTCCTGGCAGGTGCTCTACCGCCAGGCCCTGGGCCAGCAGCCCTTCGCCTCCGAGATCCTCAACAGCCGCGACCGCATTATCGAACTGACCTCCAAACTGCTCAAGTCCAGCGCCAAATACGCCGAACCCGGCACCAACTTCGAAGTGGTGGCGGTCGCGGTCATCGGCGCGGGTGAAGCCATTGCCGACCGGGTCGCCGCCGGACAGGTCGATATGGCCGAGGCCGTGGACCTCATCGACAATCTCGCCTGGCGCGGCCTGGCGGGCAAGAAGAAGGACGTATAGCTTTCCCGACAGGACGGCCGGAACATTCGGCCGGGACTGGGATACGTTGTTCGGATTACTGCGGCCGTGCGCGCACCGCGCCACCGATTACGGCCTGGAGACCGCCACCTGGCAGACCCAGATGTGCGGGCTCTGCCTGGGTTTGCGAGACGGGCACGGCCAGTTGGCCCGCGCCGCGACCAATACCGATGCCATTGTGCTGGGCGTGCTCACCGAAGCACAGCAGGACCGGCCCGCGGACCGCACCACCTCGGGGCCTTGCCCATTGCGCGGTATGCGACGGGCCAGCGTCGTGCCCGCGGACTCACCCGGGATTCAACTCGCCGCGACCGCGTCACTGCTGTTGGGCGCGGCCAAGATCCGGGATCACATCGACGACGGGGATACCGGCCGCATGTCCGCGCGGCCGCTCACGCGGGTCTCCGACCACTGGCGCGCCCAGGCCCACGCGGCCGCGGCTCCGATCGGCCTCGATATCGGTCCGCTCATTGCCGCGATCGAATCCCAGGCCCAACTGGAGAACTCCGTCGGCAGCGCACTCGCCGAGTTGACCGCACCGACTCAACTGTGCGCCGCGGCGTTGTTCGCACACACCGCCGTTCTGGCCGGACGACCCGAGAACGCCGAGGCGCTACGCGAAGCCGGATGGCATTTCGGGCGTATCGCGCACCTCGCCGATGCCCTCGAGGATCAGGACGCGGACCGCGAACGCGGCCGGTTCAATCCCCTCACGGCCACCGGGACCAGCACCGAGGAAGCCAATGCGCTACTGCGCGAATCCGATTCATTGCTCCGGGCAGCCCTGACGCGAGCCGGACTGGAACGAACGGCCACCGTTCGCTGGATGCTGCTGGATCCGCTCAACGGCGTGCTCCGGAGACTGGGCCGGATCTCCGGTGTGGTGCACATGTGCGCGACCGCTCGCCGCGCCGACCCCTTCGAGAAGAAGCTCGCGCGTAAGGAAAAGAAGCGGCAGAAGAGGAAGCAGAAAAAGGACAAGCCCGGGGCCGCGGGCCACAAAAGCTCGAGCTCCTGGTGTGACGGTTGTGAGTGCTGCAACTGTTGCGAGTGCTGCGGCTGCGATTGCTGAAACGTCAGAGCCGCGCGCCGATTCGCGGTCCGGATGTCGAAACCCCTGCGTGGCGACATACGGTTGCGATTCGGAGCGCGACTCTTGTCCCGCCCTGAGGGGCCGACGAGGTCGGCTGCCCGACCCTACCCGGGGTGGACCGGTGGTGTCTGGGTTAGTCGACCACTCGTCCCTAGTCGGCCCCGGCTCTGGTGCGCGAGTGGCGCACTTGCGCCACTCGCGTCGCTGTGTAGTTGTTCGGCTCAGCGCATGGTGGCGGTGAGGTGCGGGTAGCCCTTCTTCGGGTGCTTGAGCGCGAGATCCCAGCCGTCGGCGACCTTGTCGGCATACACGTTGACCGTGGACGGCAGGAAGATCGGCTTACCGAATTTCACGGCGTAGGTGGCCTTTTCGGGAATCCGGCCCTCGAGGGAGCCGAGAATGGCCGCGGCCGACCACATGCCGTGCGCGATGGGCTTGGGGAAGCCGAGCGCCTTGGCGCCGAGCGCGGACATGTGGATCGGGTTGCGGTCACCGGAGGCGGCCGCGTAGCGGTGGATCATGCCCTGGTCGACGCGCAGCTGACGCAGCGGGCGCGGCGGCTCCTCGTCCGGCTTGGGTTCCGGCCGCGGACCACCCGACAGCGAGGTCTTCTGCTGGTGCAGGAAGGTGGTGACCTGCCGCCACACCAGTTCGCGGCCCACGCTGACCTCGCTGACGGCATCCACCAGCAGGCCCTTGGGGTGCTCGCGCAGGTTCTCGACGTGGGTCTTGATATCGAGCGGTTCGGAGACCGAGATCTCGCGGGTGCGTTCGATCAGGTTCTCCGCGTGCACCGCGCCGACCGCCACGAACGGGAAGTCGCGCTGCACCACCAGCGCCATGGCCAGCGGGAAGGTGAGCACGAACGGGTAGGTCAGCGGCAGCGAATCGCCGAAGCGCAGCCCGGTGGCGTGGCAGTAGGCGGCCAGATGATCCGGATCGACCCGGAAGCCCTCGAGGGTGAGCGACCGGTCCGGAATCTCCGGCTTGCGCTGGGACAGACCCGGTACGGGCAGCGCGCCCAGCGCCGCCTTCAGGTAGAGGCCGCCCGCCTTGGGCACCTCGGTGAGCGTGTGGTGCTGGCTCATCATGCTCCGATCAGGCTCTGCCCGCAGACGCGAACGATATTGCCGCTCACCGCGTTCGAGGCCGGGGAGGCGAAGTAGGCGATGGTCTCGGCGACGTCGATGGTCTGACCGCCCTGCAGCAGCGAGGACATGAGCCGCCCGGCCTCGCGGGTGGCGAGCGGAATGGCGGCGGTCATGGCCGTCTCGATGAAGCCCGGCGCGACGGCATTGATGGTGATGCCCTTCTCCGCCAGCTTGGGAGCCTCGGCATTGACCATGCCGATGACACCGGCCTTGGAGGCGCCGTAGTTGGTCTGCCCGCGGTTGCCCGCGATACCGGCGATGGAGGACACGTCGATGACGCGGCCACCGGCCTTCAGCGCGCCCGCGGCCACCAGGCCCTCGGTAATGCGGTGCGGCGCGGCCAGATTCACATTGATGACCGAGTTCCAGCGGCCCTCGTCCATGTTCGCGAGCAGCTTGTCGCGGGTGATGCCCGCATTGTGCACGACGATGTCGATGCCGCCGAAGCGCTCGGTGGCGAAGGCGGCCAGCTTCTCGGCGGCGTCGGCGGCGGTGACGTCGAGGGCGAGCGCGGTGGCGCCGACCTTGTTGGCGGTGGCCGAGAGCGCCTCACCGGCGGCCGGGATATCGGCCACGATGACGGTCGCACCGTCGCGGGCGAAGACCTCGGCAATGGTGGCGCCGATGCCGCGGGCGGCGCCGGTGACCACGGCGACCTTGCCCGCGAGGGGCTTGTCCCAGCTGGCCGGGGCGGTCGCGTCGTCCTTGCCGACCCGGAAGACCTGGCCGTCGACGAAGGCCGACTTGCCGGAAAGCAGGAAGCGCAGGGTGGATTCGAGGCCGGTGGCCGCGGCGGCGGCTTCGGGGTGCAGGTAGACCAGGTTGGCGGTGGCGCCCTTGAGCAGTTCCTTGGCGACCGAGCGGCTGAAGCCCTCGAGGGCGCGCTGGGCGATCTGCTCGTCCACGGATGCGGTCAGTTCGGGGGTGCTGCCGACGACGACGATGCGACCGGAGGCGGCAAGGCTGCGCATGGCGGGCTGGAAGAAGTCGAACAGCTGCTGCAGCTCCTCCACCGTGCGGATGCCGGTGGCGTCGAAGACCAGCCCGCCGACCTTCACGCCGGGGGTGACGGAGTCCACGAAGGTGTAGTCCGACAGCAGGTTTCGCACGGCGTCGGCGACGCGGCCCTTACCGCCCACCAGCACCGGACCCGGCAGTGCGGGCTGACCGGCGACATAGCGGCGCAGGTTCTCCGGCTGCGGCAGGCCCAGCTTGCTCGCCAGGAACGCGCCCGGAGCGGAGTGGATGAAGGATCCGTACAGGTTGGGAGCGCCCTTGCTCTTGCTGGCAGCCACTTTTCCTACCTTCTCTGTCTCGGTTTCGGGGTACCCGGTGTCGACAAATGAACTTACTCCAGAGTAAGTTCAATGTAAACCGACCGACGCCGGTCCCGCGGGATCGGCCGTGACGGACATCCCCGACGAGATCTTGAGACTCGAGTGACCACCAAAGCCCGTTCGGCGAAGACCGCGGCCAAGAACAGCAAGCAGGCCCGCCCCGTTGCGATCCTGGGCGGCAACCGGATTCCGTTCGCCCGCTCCGACGGCAAGTACGCGCACGCCTCCAACCAGGACATGTTCACCGCCGCGCTGAACGGTCTGGTCAGCCGCTTCGGCCTGCAGGGCGAGCGGCTGGGCATGGTCGTCGGCGGCGCCGTCCTCAAGCGCGTCGGTGAGCACGGCATGATCCGCGAGAGCGTCCTCGGCTCCACCATGTCCCCGTACACCCCCGCCCACGACCTGCAGCTGGCCTGCGGCACCGGCCTGCAGTCCATCGTGACCGTGGCCGACGGCATTGCCCTGGGCCGGGTGGAGAACGGCATCGGCGGCGGCACCGACACCACCTCGGACGCGCCGATCGGCGTCAGCGAGTCCATGCGCGAATGGATGCTGGACGCCAACCGCGCCAAGAACAACAAGGACTACGCCAAGCTGGTCGGCCGACTGCGCCCGTCCATGGTCGGCATCGAGATCCCGCGCAATGCCGAACCCCGCACCGGGCTGTCGATGGGCGAGCACGCCGCCATCACCGCCAAGGAATTCGGCATTGCCCGCGAGGCCCAGGACGAGCTGGCCTACCTGTCGCACAAGAACATGGCGGCCGCCTACGACCGCGGGTTCATGGACGACCTCATCACCCCGTTCCTGGGCCTGACCCGCGACGACAATCTGCGTCCCGGCTCCACCCTGGAGAAGCTGGCCACCCTCAAGCCGGTCTTCGGCACCAAGCTGGGCGATGCCACCATGACCGCGGGCAACTCCACCCCGCTCACCGACGGCGCCTCCGCGGTGCTGCTCGGCAGCGAGGAGTGGGCGGCCTCGCGCAATCTGTCGCCGCTGGCCTACCTGGTCGACTCCGAGGTCGCCGCCGTCGATTACATCCACGGCCCGGACGGCCTGCTCATGGCCCCGACCTACGCGGTGCCGCGCCTGCTGGCCCGCAATGGCCTGACCCTGCAGGACTTCGACTACTACGAGATCCACGAGGCCTTCGCCTCCGTGGTGCTGGCCCCCCTGCAGGGCTGGGAGTCCGACGAGTACTGCAAGGGCCGCCTGGGCCTGGACGGCGCCCTCGGCCCGATCGACCGCAGCAAGCTGAATGTGAACGGCTCCTCGCTCGCCGCGGGTCACCCGTTCGCCGCCACCGGCGGCCGCATCATCGCCCAGACCGCCAAGCAACTGGCCGAAAAGGGCGGCGGTCGCGCCCTGGTTTCCATTTGTGCCGCCGGCGGACAGGGTGTTGTCGCTATTGTTGAGCGCTGACGGACAAGCGCTTTCGCGTCGGTAGGTAGGCGCGGGGGATAGCGGGCGGCACCGGGTCCACGGACGACGAACCCGGTGCCGCCCGCACCGTCTTCGCACCGTCGCGGCCGTCAGCCGACCAGATCCAGTGTGCGGGTGGCGAGTTCGGAGATGCGACTGCCGTCGTATCCGGCCACGGCGCTGCGCAGCCGGTCGTGCAACGGGTCCGTCCAGTGCGCCGGGATGGCGGCGGCCCCGGTGAGGATGCCCGCGACCGATCCGGCGGTGGCGGTATTGGAGTCGGTATCCCAGCCGCCCTGCACGGTGCGCGCGATGGTCGTCGTGAAATCGCCCTCGCCCCAGAGCAGCCCGGCCGCGATGACACAGGCGTTGCCGATGGCGTGCACCCAGTTGTAGCGGGAGTGCCGGGCGCGGATCTGGGCGATCGCCTCCTCCCAGGTGCGGCCGTCACCGTGGTCGAGCACGACCTCGGTGAGCGCCATGCCGAGGCGGGACCGGGGTGGAATCACCGCGTGGGCGGCCAGCAGCGCCTGTTCGGGAGTGGCGGCGGTGAAGAAGGCGGCCGAGACGAGGGCCGCCGCCCACATGGCCGCCCACAGGCCATTGCCCACATGCGATACCGAGGCGTCACGGGCCGCGAGGGCCGCGGCGCGGGCGGGATTGCCCGGATTGGCGTAGCCGTGGATATCGGCGCGGATGAGGGCGCCGATCCACTCGCGGTAGGGATTTCGGTAGGTGGCGGTATCGGGCGGGGCGTAGCCGTCGATGAGATTGCGATAGGCGACGCGCTCGGCGGTGTAGGTCTGCAGGAACGGCAGGCGCTCCAGCCACAGGGCAGCGACCTGGTCGGCGGTGAAGTCCGGGCCGTGCTGTTCGAGCAGGTGCAGTCCGAGCACGGTGTAGTCGATATCGTCGTCGCGCGGGCAGCCGTCGATATTGCCCCGCGTGGATTCCGGCCAGGTCCAATGCAATTCGATGTCCGGCGGCATGGGGTCGCGCACCGGGACGTAATCGCGCAACGGGTAGGCCCCGACGGGCTCGAGATAGCCGCGAATGCGGCCCGGCGTCCAGACGAACCCGTTCTCCAGCGGCTTGCCCAGCGTGCAGCCCACGCAGCGCCCCAGCCAACCGCCCAGGATGCGATCCGGCAGCTGCTCCGAATGCCGTAGCGCGGCAGCGGGACTCGCCACCGGTCCGGTTCCGGAAGCGACGGGCGGGTCGAAGCCCTCGGGATCGCCCCACTCGGTGTACGGCCAGTCCCCCAGCCGCGGCGCCGACTCGATACGGTCCAGCAGCCGCCAGCAGGCCGCCTCCGGCGGCACGGCGGTATTGGTGAGCTCGCGCACCTCCTCCGCGAAATCGGCGACCGCATAACCGGATTCGTGGCGCTGGCACCATTCGTAATACAGCAGCGCCCGCGGATCGGCCTCGTGATGACCGAAGAACGCCGACTCCACCGTGTTCGACGTCGGGTCCACCCTGATCACAGCACCGCTCGAGCGGCGGCGACCACCTCGGACAGCAGGGGCAGGGATTCGTCGCGCTGGGGTGCGCGCGCCCACCACCTGCCCTCGTGGGTGTGCCGGCCGAAACCGGTGGGCAGGATGACATTGCTGCGATGTGGTCCGATGTCCACGCTGTTCCGCTCCAGTTGTTCGAGACATTCCTCCGAGGGGTATCCATCGAACACCGCGAGAAACGTTCGGCGCGGCGGTTTTTCCCGAACCAATACGGGGCCGGGCGTGCCACGTGCGACCAGTTCGTCGAGTATCAAGGCGCCCAACGGTTCCGGCGTATTGAGGGCCGCGATGGTGTCCGCCAGCGGCAGCACCACGAAACCGGGTGTAGTCACGTGCACATTGGGTAATCCGAACAGCGAGCGGTACACCCGCGCCCACTCCTGCGGTGTCGTCAGCTCGTCCAACCGCACAATCCACCCCTCGTTCGGGCCCTGCTCCAACGACGGCGATGTCGATCGTCGGCACGAGAAAGCCGACACATTCCAGTGAAAACCGGACCGAGCGCGCACACCACGTATTTGGGTGAATCGTTCGCAAACTGTCGAGAGAATGTGGTGCTTTCGTTCGGAGTCGCTACCAGTCCGGAGGTGACCTGCCGCGTGTCGCCAGGTCCGTACATCGCCACCTTTCCGGAGTAGGCTCGACACGGAGACATGCGTTCCCATCAGGAGGTTCGTCATGCCGTGCGATTTGATGCTCATCGCCTACGACGGGTCCGAGAATGCGCGCCGCGCCGTCGAGTACGCGGGTCGCTTCCTGTCCGCGAACAGAGCGGTCGTGCTCACGGCCTGGGAGCCGATGGTGCGCCAGGCCGCGCGACTGTCCGGGCTGTCCGGGGTGATGCAGCCGGAATGGGTGCCCGACGACGAGATCGAGGACGTCGCCTTCGTGGACGCCAAGAACATCAACTCCGAAGGGGTGCGGCTGGCCAAACTGGCCGGGCTGAACGCCGAGGCTCGGACCGTGGAGTGCACCACGACCATCTGGACCACCATTGTCGAGGTGGCCGACGAGCTGGATGTGGACATCATCGTGGCGGGCACCCGCGGGGCAACCGGAATCCGGGCGCTGTTGCACTCCAGCGTCGCCGACGCGGTGGTCAAGCACAGTCACCGGCCGGTGCTCATGGTGCCGCCCGGTAAGGAACCCGCGCCGAAACACTGATTCCCCCAACCGCACTGGGACACGGCGGCATGAGCTGTATCTCTCCGCGGTTTCACCGGCGCGCGATCGGACTATCGTCGAGAACATCATGGACGGATTCCTGCTCGCGACGCCCGACGGCGTGGTACGCACCAGCGGCGTCGGCACCGCGTTCGACAGCGCGGCGGCGGCCGCGGCGGCATTGCGTATCGGATCCGCGGATCTGATCGTCGGCGCGCTGCCCTTCGATCCGAGTCGTCCCGCCGCCCTCTGCGCGCCCGCCGAAGCCGCGCACACCGTGGGCCCGTGGCGGCCCGCCGCGCTGCCGGAGCTGCCGCCGGTGCGGGTGGTATCCGAAATGCCCAGTGCCGCAGAGCACGTGGCGCGCGTGACGAAGCTCGTCGAACAGCTCGGGGATCCGGGGCAGCCGCTGCGCAAAGTGGTCGCCGCCCGCTCCCTGCTCGCGGAGTCGGACGCCCCGCTGGAACCCGAGGTCATCGCGGCCCACCTGGTCACCCGGCATCCCCGCGCCAATGTGTACGCCGTGGACCTCACCCCTGCAGGACGGCCCGGCGAGACACTGCTCGGCGCGACGCCCGAGGTCCTGGTCGCCCGGCACGGCCGCACCGTCACCCTGCGCCCGCTGGCGGGCACGCTGCCCCGCCTGGCCGATCCCGCCGCGGACGCCGCCCAGGCCCGGGAACTGCTGGCCAGCACCAAGAATCGGGACGAGCACGCCTTCGTCGTGGCGTGGATCCGGGAGCAGCTCGCCCCGGTCTGCGTCGAGCTCACCGTTCCCGACGGACCCGAACTCCTGAGCACCCCCGAGGTCTGGCATCTGGCCACCCCCATTAGCGGCCGCCTGCGCGACCCGGAGATCACCGCCCTCGATCTGGCGGTCCTGCTGCACCCCACCCCGGCTGTCTGCGGCACCCCCACCGACCTGGCCCTGGACGCCATTCGCGACCTGGAGGGCGACCGCGGTTTCTACGGCGGTGCGGTGGGCTGGTGCGACGACCGCGGCGACGGCGAATGGGTCGTCGCCATCCGCTGCGCCGAGCTCGCCGCCGACGGCCGCTCGCTGCGCGCATTCGGCGGCGGCGGCATTGTCGCGGCCTCGGATCCCCAGGTCGAACTGGTGGAGACCACCGCGAAACTGCGCACCTTCCTCGGCGGCCTACGCTGCGCCGTCCCCGACTAAATGCCAGACGGTACGGACCTCGCTGCTTACCAGAGATCAACCTGCTAGGTTTGCTCGAGTTACGCATGCGTCGATGTATGGGAGTACCGCGATGAAGTTTGCCGTTCCTGGTGTAGCGAGCGCTGCCGGCGGAGCCCTCCTCGGCCTGGCCGCGGTGCTGGTCATCACGATGGCTGCGTCGCAGGACAAGCGTCCCGATGTCGACCGCAGTGGCGACGCGTCCTCGTCGCTGCTCAACAACGTTGAGTACGGCGCCCGCTGACAACCGGCTGACCTCCGTTCCACCCGCGCCGACCGGTCCGGCCGAGGACCGGTCGCCGTCTACCGCACCGCTGGGCCGCCGCTGGCTGCTCGGCACCGTTGTCGCCGCCTTCCTGCTGACCTTTCTGCAGGCGCCCGGCCGCACTGTCGCCGATACCAAATACGATCTGGCGCAGAATCCGCTCGGCTTCCTCGAGCGCGCCTCCCATCTGTGGAGCAGTCAGGCACCCATGGGCCAGGTGCAGAACCAGGCGTACGGGTACTTCTTTCCGCACGGGGCGTTCTTCTCCCTGGGTAACCTCCTCGGACTGCCCGCCTGGGTGACCCAGCGCATCTGGTGGGTATTGCTGCTGCTCGCCGGATTCTGGGGGATCGTCCGGCTGGCCGAGACACTGGGGATCGGCAGCCGCGGATCGCGGGTCATCGCCGCGGTCGCCTTCGCCCTGTCCCCCCGCGTGCTCACCACGCTCGGCTCCATCTCCTCCGAAACCCTGCCGATGATGCTCGCGCCGTGGGTGCTGCTCGCTCCCGCCGCGCTCGGAACGACGCTGCGGAAACGCCGTATGGGCGCCGCGACCCCGGCGGGCAGTGCGCTGGCGCTGGCGCTCATGGGATCGGTGAACGCGGTCGCGACTGCCGCCGCATTCCTGCCCGCCGCATTGTTCTGGATGTCCTATCGCCCGAATCGACGCTGGTGGCGATTCACCCGGGCCTGGATTCCGCTGCTGGTGCTGGCCACGTTCTGGTGGGTCGTGCCATTGCTGTTGCTGGGCAAGGTGAGTCCGCCGTTCCTGGATTTCATCGAATCGTCGGGGGTGACCACGCAGTGGGCCTCGCTCGGGGAGGTGCTGCGCGGCACCGACAGCTGGACACCGTTCGTCTCGCCGGAGCGGATCGCGGGCGCGGTGCTGGTGACCCAGCCCGCCGCCGTACTGGCTACCGGCATGCTGGCGGCGGCCGGTATGGCCGGGCTGGCCATGCGATCCATGCCGAGCCGGGGGCGGCTCACGCTGGTGCTGTGCGTCGGGCTGGTCGGGATCTGCGCCGGGTATGTCGGCGAACTGGGCGGACCGTTCGCGGAGCAGGTGCGGGTATTCCTCGACTCGGGGGGCGCACCGCTGCGGAATGTGCACAAGCTCGAGCCGCTCATCCGGTTGCCGCTGGTGCTGGGGCTGGCGCAGCTGCTCGGCCGGGTGCCGCTGCCAGCGTCGGTGTCGATGCCGGAGTGGCGCAGGGCGTTCGCGCATCCGGAGCGGGATCGCATGGTGGCGGTCGGCGCGCTGATTCTGACGGCGCTGGCGCTGTCCACCTCGCTGGCCTGGACCGGGAAGCTCGCGCCGCGCGGGGATTACGACAAGGTGCCCGACTACTGGCATCGGACCGCGCAATGGCTGGCGGACAACGCATCCGATACGCGCGCGCTGATCGTGCCGGGCGCGCCGTTCGGCAGTCAGGTGTGGGGATTGACGCGCGACGAGCCGATACAGGCGCTGGCCACGACGCCGTGGGCGGTGCGGGATGCGGTGCCGCTCAATCCGCCCGGGGCGATCCGGGCCATGGATTCGGTACAGCGGCTCATAGCCGACGGGCGGCCGTCGGCCGGGCTGGCGGCGACGCTGGCCGATCAGGGCATCGGAATCCTGGTGCTGCGCAATGATCTCGACCCGGAGACCTCGCGGTCCACGCGGCCCATGCTGGCGCATCGCGCCATCGAGGGCTCGCCCGGACTGACCAAGGTGACCGAATTCGGGGATCCGGTCGAGAGCGGGCGGGTCGAGGGGCTGACCGCCGACGAGGATCTGCGGCCCGCCTATCCGGCCATCGAGATCTACCGGGTGGATACCCGGACTCCCGGGATGCCCGCCGAAGTGCGCAGCGGAACCGGTGCGCCCGGCTCGTTCCCCGGGGCGTACACGGTGCCGCTCGACGGCGTGCCGGTGGTGCAGGGCGGTCCGGAAGTGCTGGAACGGCTGCGGCGCGATCCGGCGACGCCCGGTGGTCCCGCCCTGCTCGCCACCGATGCCGCGGCGACCGGACTGCCGATCGAGGGGCTCACGGTCACGGATACGCCCATGGATCGGGAATCCGACTTCGGGCGGGTGGACAACCACAGTTCGGCCCTGCGCGCTCCCGGGGAGGCGCGGCGCACCCACAATCTGGTGCCCGACTATCCGGTGCCCGGCGCACCGCTGGTCGAAGGCGAATGGTCGGGAGCCACGCTCAGCGTTTCCAGCGCCGCCGGGGACGCCACCCAGCTGGGCGGGGCCGCGCCGAGCAGTTCCACCGCCGCGGTCGTGGACGGCGATCCGGCCACGGCGTGGATCAGCAATGGCACCGAATACGCGGTGGGGCAATGGCTTCGGCTCGATCTCGACAAACCGGCGAGTTCCGCGGCGCTGCGGCTGACCACCAGCGCCGCCGCCATCGGCTCACCGGTGAAGTGGCTGGAGATCGAGACGGCCAAGGGGACCGTGGCCTCGCGGGTCACCGAACCCGTTGCGCCGGTGTCGATCTCGCTGCCGCCGGGCGCCACGGACTGGATCAAGATCACCGCCAAGCGCACCGAGAACGGCAGTCGCGGCGGGCAATTCGGCATCAGCGAATTGAGTCTGTTCGACTACGCCGACCGCGACAACCCAGTGCGGGTGGACATTCGCCATCGCACCGTGCTGCCGCCCACCCCGGCCGGAGCGCAGGTGAACGGCTGGGCGCTCGGACAGGAATTCCCCGGCCGCAGCGCCTGTTTCGACTCCCCGGACCGGGTGCGATGCAGTAAAGCCCTCGCACTCGCCGCCGAGGAGCCCGGGCTGTTCGAACGCACCCTCCAGGTGCCCCGGCCCATCACGGTCACACCGGATCTCCTCATGCGCGCCCGGCCCGGACCGGCGCTGGAACAGTTGCTCGCCGATCGGGACCGCCCCGTCGCCGTGGGACAGGCCGATGTGGCCGATCCGCGCGGCTCGGCGCTGGCCGCCACCGACGGCGATCCGCGCACCACCTGGACCGCACCCGAGACCACGGTTCGCAATCCGGCCGGGGCCAAACCCACCCTGACCATCGAACTGCCCGAACCGGCGCTGGTGACCGGCCTCGAACTCACGCCCTCGCTGGGTGACCTGCCCGCCCACCCGACGTCGTACTCGATCAATCTGGGCGACGGACCGCAGGTGCGCGAGGCCGATCCGGCCGCGGGCGTCGCGACCCGCATCGAACTGCACCCCCGCGTCACCGACCGCATCGAGCTCAGCATTCAGACCTGGGACGGCGTACTCGACCGCACCGCACTGGGTTTCGCCCAGGAACAGCCGCCCGGCATTGCCGAGGTCCAGGTCCTCGGCCCGGACTACCCCGCGCCCGCCCCCGCCGACCGGCTCATCACCATCGACTGCGCGAACGGACCCACCATCGCGGCGGCGGGAAAGATCCTGCACACCACGATCACCGCGACGGCAGCCGAATTGCGTTCCGGCGCACCGCTCCCCGCGCGGGTCTGCGCGGTGGACGATGCCACCGAGCCCACCGTGAACGGCGCGGGTACGACCGGCGACGAATCCAGCGCGAGTACGACCGGCGACGGTTCCGGTGCGATCGGCGACAGCCCGGGTACGACCGACGGCGGTGCCGCGGCTGTCGACCTGCCGACGGGTCGTGTCGACGTGACCGTCGCGCCCGGTGAGCTTTTCACCGTCGACGAGCTCCGGCTGAACGACGCAGCGGCCTCGTCGGCGGCTCCGGCGAATTCCGGGCCATCCGCCCCGGGCGTGCGCGCCGCCCCCGGCACGCAGTTGCTGGTGGTGCCGCTGAGCACCAATGTCGGGTGGGAAGCGCAGACCTCGGACGGCCGGACCCTCGAACCCGTGGTGATCGACGGCTGGCAGCAGGCGTGGGTCCTGCCGCCCGGTACCGAAGGTCCGGTCACGGTCTCGTTCCCGGCGGACCGCTGGTACCGGCTGGCCATCTTCGGCGGCTTGCTGCTGCTGATTCCCCTTGCGGTGCTGGCCTTCCGGGGTGCGCGCGCACCGGTGCGCGACGAGGGCCCCGCGCCGCGCACGTGGCATAGCCGAACGGCGGGCGCGGCCGGGCTGGCGGCCGCGGCCGGGTTGATCGCCGGTCCGGTCGGAATCGGGCTCACCGCACTGGGACTCGTCGCCGACCGATTCCGGCCGCGGGGCTGGTCACGCATCCTGGTCGGGATCGCCGGTGCGGGAACGGCGATGTCGATGGCCGCACTCTCCACCGGACCGTGGCGCTCACCCGAGGGGTATATGGGCGGTTCGCTCTGGGTGCAGGTCCCGGCGCTGGCGGCCATCGTCGCCGTAGGACTCGCGTCCCTGCCGTCGAAACGGGATTGATTCTCGTTCAGCCGAAGCGGCGACGGGTCCAGACCCGCACCGGCTCCTCGATGAGCGCGTAACTGGCGGCCGCCAGCGGCAGCGTGAAGATCACGGTCAGGACGTAGACCAGCACGAAATTGCCCCGGAACGGGATGATGCCGAAGACCGGGAACACGATGGACAGCACCGCCAGGTGCCAGATGAAGATGCCGTAGGACCACCGGCCGAGCGCCGCCATGACGCGGCTCTCCAGCCAGCGGTGCGAGACCCCCGGGCGCAGCACCAGCGGAGCCAGCAGGCCGAAACCGATGAGCACGCCGAGCGCCATCTTGCCGACGTACTGCCAGGGCTGCCCGTGCGTCAGCCCGGGCGGCCCGGCCAGATCGGTGGTGGCCAGCAACATGGCCGTCAACGCCAGGGGCCACATGATCCAGCGATTGCCCGCGATCCGCCGCCAGTGCGGTGCATCCTGATCCGCGAGTTCGGCCAGCAGCATGCCGCCCGCGAACCACGGCAGATAGCCGGGCAGCCAATTGTCGGCATTGGTGCCCTCCGGCGTCGGCACCGGCAGCAGGTTCCAGCCCAGGCACAGCAATCCCAGCGCCAGCACCGCGGGCACCCGCCAGCGCGCGCGGTCCCCGCGCAGCCACACCAGTCCGAAGGCCAGCAGCGGAAGCACCAGATAGAAGGGGACTTCCACCGACAGGCTCCACATCTGGGTGAGCCCATCGGTCAGCGTGTACGGCACGAACACCTGCAGCAGACCGAGATTCGCCAGCCACACCCGCAGCCCGGCCGTGTGCGCGGCATTCGGCAACAGAATCAGCACCGCGAACACCACCGCCCAGTAGGCGGGCAGGATGCGCGCCGCGCGATGCAGCAGATACCGCCCGGCCTTCGGCGCGGTCCCGAGTCCGCGCGCGGCCTTGGCGTGCGGCCGCCACAACAGGAAGCCCGACAGCGCGAAGAACACCGCGACCGCCATATCGAATCGCTCCCACACCCGGCCCAGCACCGGATGCGCGGTCGCGCCGGTCTGGAAGGCGACGTGGGTGAGCACGACACCGAGTGCGGCCAGCGCGCGCATGCCCTCCAACGCCGGGACGAAGCTGCCCAGGCGGCGCACCGGGGCCCGGGTGGGCACGGTCGCATCGGGGTGCGGCGTCGAAGTCATAGGGGTTCAGTTTGCCTTGTGGCCTCCGCTTGTGAGCACCCTGTGTTTGACTTAGGCGCGTTTCGCCAGGTTTTCCTGCCTCGGGGAGACGCATACCACGCCCGGGCTGTTAGTGTCGGGGCTCACGAGCGCTGCGCGGCGACCGCGGCGCTCACAAGAACGACCTGTTCGGATGACGAGGAGAAACTGCATGGCACTGAGTGCCGGCACCAGAAGGACGGTGGCCTGCCTGCTCGTGGGGCTGGGTGCGATGCTGCTCGTCGCCGCGATCATGATCCCCACCTATACGGTGAGCCGTCTCGCGAAGACCCCACTGGACCTGGAGATCACGACCGTCGCGACCAACGCCCCCGGGAGCGCCAGCGAAGTGCTGGACTCCAAGTCCCTGACTTCGGTGGAGGGTTCGGCGAAGGTGGACACCAATGTCCCCTTGGTCTCGCAGCGCTTCGTCACCGTCGAAGACCCGGCGAATGCTCAGGAGCTGACCATCCAGGCCGGTCAGACCCTGCGCCGCACCGATAAGCAGGGCGATACCGGCCTGCTCACCGCCACCATCGACCGCGTCACCGTGGACCGCAAGACCGGCGAGCCGGTCGACGAGGTCGACGGCGGCCCCAATGGCGCCATTGCCGTGACCGTGGACAAGCAGGGCCAGTCGGTCATGGATCCGGTCCAGCACGTCGGCCTGCAGTACCGCTTCCCCATCGGCACCGAGAAGAAGACCTACCCCTACTTCGATCTCAACGCCCGCAAGACCTTCGACATCAACTTCGTCGAAGAGACCGAGATCAACAGCATGAAGGTCTACCACTTCCAGCAGACCATCCCGGTCACCGATCTCTCCACCGTCGCCAACGCACCCACCAACAAGATCAGCGGCCTCACCGCCGCCAAGTGGGGCGTGGAAGGCGGGGACACCCCCATCACCATGACCCGGTTCTACACCAACACCCGCGACCTGTGGGTGGAGCCGGAGACCGGCACCGTGATCAAGGGCGGCGAGCAGCTGCACCTGTACTACGCCCGCAATGGTGAGAAGCCCGAGGTGACCGCGCTCAAGGGCACCATCGTCTTCGACGAGAACACCATCGAGTCGCAGATCGCCGTGGCCAAGGAGAACATCGACAAGCTGTCGCTCTACGGCCGCACCATGCCGATCGTGCTCGGCATTCTCGGCGCCATCGCGCTGATCGCCGGTGCCGTCCTGGGCTTCCTGGGCGGCTCCGGAAATGGACCGGCCCCGGTCCGTCGCGTGGCTCCCGCGGGCGGTCCCGCCCCGGCGCGCGGCAACTTCGCCGACGCACCCACCGAGCAGATCGACATCAGCAAGACCCAGCAGATCAATACGGACAAGAAACCCTGATCCGCTGACCTGACCGAGCGGCCCCGCACTCGACCGGTGCGGGGCCGTTCTTCGTTTCCGGACTTCTTTTCCGGAGGCGGCCCTTCTCGACGTCATGCCGCTACCAGGTGGGAGCATTGCACCGTGTCCGTTGTACGCCGTCTGCCCGTAGTCGCGGACCTGACCTTGGTGACGGCAGGCGCGATGACGGCGAATATCGCGGGCTACCTGCTGCAACTGCTGGCCAGCCGCTGGCTGGGCGTCACCGGATACAGCCCCTTCGCCAGCCTGCTGGCCGTCCAACTGCTGTGCGCGGTCCCCGCCCTGGCCCTCCAGAACGTCGTGGCGCGCGAGATAGTGCGCGGCGCGCCCATTGCCGCCGCCCGCGGCCTGGCGCTGCGCTGCGCCGGACTGGTCGCGATCCTCGCGCTGGTGCTGGTTCCGGTCGTGAGCGCGGTCCTGAACGTCGGTCTCGCCGCATCGGCCGCCGCACTCTGCGCCGCGCCGGTGCTGGTCCTGCTCTCGGGTGAACAAGGTGTCCTCCAGGGCCGCAGCCGCTTCCGCGAACTGGCCATGGTCCTCGGCGGGGCCGGGATCGCGCGCGTCACCCCCGCGCTGATCGTGCTGGCAGCGGGCGGTGGCACCGCTGCCGCGCTCTGGGCGGCGGCGGCCGGTATCGCGATCGCCGCCGCGGCCGCCCGCCGTGCGGCGGATACGACATCCGCGCGAGGCGATTCCCGCGCCGCCGGTACGGTTTCCGAGCCCCCACTCGATTCCACCAGCGCCGATCTCACCGGAACAGTGGGCGGCGTGCAACCGGATCCGCGAAGCGCGGACGAGAAATCCACGCCCACCCTGTCAGCCGAGGCAGCCGCGAATGTGAGCGTGCTGCCGGTATTCCGGGCGGCGCAGGTGCAGGCGGCATTGATGGCGCTGTCATCCGCGGATCTGCTGGTATCGCGCATCGTGCTGAGCGAGGACGAAGCCGGGCGATACGCGCTCGGGGCCATTGCGGCCAAGATCGCGTTCTGGCTGCCGCAGGCGGTCGGGGTGGTGCTCTATCCGAAGATGGCCCAGCCCCAGCACTCCGCGCGCGCCATGCGTTCAGCCCTGGCCGTACTGGTCGGCGTCGGAGCCCTCGGCGTCCTCGGCGCGGCCGTGGCGGCCCCGCTCGCACCACTTTTCGCCGACCAGGACTACGCCCCCGTGCAGGGCTACCTGTGGCTCTTCGCTCTGCAGGGCGCCCTGCTCGCAGTGCTCCAAGGAGCCCTCCTCTCCGCGATCGCCGCCGACCGCACCGCCCCCGCCGCCATCACCTGGATCGGCCTGGCCGTGGGCGTCACCGTCATGCTGACCTGCGCCCACTCCGTCCTGAGCCTCATCACCATCGCCACGGCCACCGCCGCCGTCACCACCCTCGTCATCTCGACCATCGCCCTGCGCACCGCCCGCCCCGGCACCACACCCGATTCGCCCGTCCCCGGCCTCGGCCCGAACGGCACGTAGGGTGCCCCTGTGAGCGACCAGCCCAAGCCGGTGCGAAGCCGCCTGCTGCCCACCGGAACCGGCTGGATACCGGCGGCCTACAGTCTGCTGCTCGCCCTCCTGGTGCTCGGCCCGCTCTTGGGCTCGGGCTACCTGCTGCTCCGCGATGCCGTGAGCACTCCGCGTTCCTACCTGACGGACTCGGCGCTCGGCCTGGGAGACGCCGCTCCGCGCGCTGTCCCGCAGGACGCCATGATCGCCGTCCTGTCCACGGTTGTCGATGGCGGCCTGATCGTGAAAGCGATCCTGCTGGCGGCCATCTGGCTGTCCGGCTGGGGTGCGGCCGTCCTGGCCCGCGAACTGCTGCACGCCACCCTGGCACCGCAACTGGTGGCCGCCACCGTCGCCATCTGGAACCCCTACGTCGCCGAACGTTTGCTCCAAGGCCACTGGAGCCTGCTCACCGGCTACGCCGCCCTACCGTGGATCGCCGTACTCGCGACGCGGCTTCGGGGCGCCACCCGCTCCGACCGGACGGAGAGCCGCACCCGCGCGACCCCTCCGGGTGGCGAGAGATCCTCGAGCAAGGGCAGATTCGCCTCCTCGACTACTGCTCCGCGGGCGCTGACCTGGGTGGCGCTCGGCGGCTGTCTGGCGGCGGCGGGGCTGACGCCGACCGGCTCCCTGCTGGCGGCCTGCGTGGCGCTGCTCCTGGTCGGTCGCCGGAATCTGATTGGCACGCTGGCGCTCTGGATTGTCGCGTCCGCGCCATGGCTGGTGGCGACGGCGCTCTCGGGGGGCGGGGCCGCACCCTCGGACCCGGCGGGTGTGGCAGCCTTCGCGGCGCGCGCCGAACCGTGGCTCGGCACCCTCGGCAGCCTGGCCGGATTGGGCGGCATCTGGAACAGCACGGCGGTACCCGATTCGCGCACAACGTTTTTCGCGTTCGTCGGCACCGTAGTCCTGCTTGGCCTGGTCGCCACCGGCGTGCGTGCCGTTGCCGGAAGCACGGGCGGCGCTGTCCGGCCGGGCGGCAATGGAATCGAGCGGTCGGCGCGGCGCAGGTTGTTGTCGCTCGCTGGGGTGACGATCGCGCTGCCCGCCCTCGGGGCAACGGAGTGGGGGCTGGCCATGGGCGAGTTCCTGGTGCAATCCGTGCCGGGGGCGGGGCTGCTGCGGGATACACAGAAGTTCGTGGCGTTGGCCGTGCCCGCGTATGCGTTGTGCGCGGCGGCGGGGTGTCTGGCGGTGGCGCAGTGGATCGCGGCGGCACGGGCACGCAATGCCGCGGCCGCGGAGGTGGATTCACCTGAGCACGGTGCTGGGTCGGGCGCTGCCGGATCTGGTCGGGCTCGAATTGGCGGGGTGGCGGCGGGTTTCATTGTGCTGGTGCTGGTTGCGCTGCCGGATATGGCGTGGGGCGTGGGTGGGGCGTTGCGGCCGGTGCATTATCCGGCGGGGTGGGAGCGGGTGGCGGGGAGGGTGGATGGGCCCGGGGATGTGGCGGTGTTGCCGGGTGGGATGTTCCGGAAGTTCTCGTGGGCGGGGGCCGCGCCGGTGTTGGATCCGGCGCCGCGGATGTTGCCGCGGGATGTATTGCAGACCGGGGAGTTGCCAGTGCGCGGGGCCACGGTGTCCGGGGAGGGGACGCGGGCGCGGGAGGTGGAGCGGGTGCTGCTGCGCGGTGGGTCCGGCGCGGAGCTCGGGGAACTCGGGGTGGGGTGGGTGCTGGTGGAGGGTGGTACGCCCGGGCCGATGGGGGAATCGAAAGCCACACTGGCGCAGTTGACTTCGGTGTATTCCGACCCGGATGTGCAGTTGTATCGGGTGCGGAGCGACTACTTCGCGGCGGACGGATTTCCGGGGGCACGCCGAATTTCCGGTGCGGCGCATCTGCTCTGGGCCGCGCTGCTGATCGCCGGAATGCTCGCGGCGGTGCGGTCAGTCTTCGGGGAAGCCGAGCCAGAATCCGATGGCGATCACGATGGCGCTCACCACGGCGATCACCGGAATGATCCACATGATTAGGGACTACGTAGCGTAGTAGGGCTCCGCCGCGTTTTCGGGCGGTTACGAAAGTTGTTCCGCCGGAACGCCGGTCACCAATCCCGCCACGCGGCCGCCGCGGGCGACGGCGGACAGCACCTGGTGCACGCCGTTTCCGGTTTGCTCCCAGGAGAATTCGCGGGCCCGCGAGCGCGCCTTCTCACCCAGCACGGTGCGGGCCTCGTAGTCGCCGAGGAGATCGCCCACGGCCGTGGCGAGTTGGTCGGCGTCGTCGACGAGCAGGCCCGTCACGCCGTCGACAATGGAATCGGTGAGGCCCCGCGAGCTGCGGTAGCCGACGGTGGGCACCCCGTGCTGCGCCGCCTCGATGACGGCCAGTCCCCAGCCCTCCTTGCGGGAGGGGAGCACGTGCACCCATGCGCGGGACAGCAATTCGTGCTTGCGGTCCTCGTCCACATGGCCGTGGAAGGTGACCGCGCCCGCGATGCCGAGATCGGCGGCGTGCGCGCGCAGGTTGTCGGCCCACCAGCCGTCGCCGATGACATCCAGGTGCAGGTCCGGAATGCGATCGCGCAGGCCCGCCACCGCCGCCATGGCGTCCTCGATCTGCTTGTGCGGCACCAGGCGCGAGAGCACCACGATGCTGGGGTGCGCGGTGCGGGTGGCGTCGTCACCGGCGGGCAGGTGCGCGGGCACGGGTTCCGCGCCATTGCGGACCACGGCAATGCGCGCGGCTTCGACGCCGAGCCCGGTCAGTTCCTCGGCAGAGGGCAGCGAGACCGTCAGATACTGATTGCCGCGATGCACCCGCGGCGACAGCGCGGATTCGATCCACCAGCCGATCCGGCCGATCAGCCGACCTGCGACCGGCCACTGTTCCCGATGCCCGTGATGCACCAGCACCACGGTGGGCGCGGGCGTCGCGGCCCGGGCGAAGAAGGGGATCCCGTTCTGGGTGTCGATCACCGCGTCCGGCCGGATTCCGGCCAGCGGCCCGACGCCGAGGCGGCCCAGGGCAATGGCGGCCAGCGCCCGCGGGTACACCGTGTACCGTCCGCCCCCGCGGCTGATGTCGATCCCGTCGACCCGTTCCCGCTTGGCGGCTCCGGGATACCGTGCGGTCCGCAGCGTGACCTTCACACCCCGCGCCGCCAGCTGCGCCCCCACCTGCTCCAGATACCGCTCACTGCCCCCGCCCTGCGGATGCCCGGTGTCGCGCCAGCACAGCAGCAGCACTTCACGCACGGGTTGATCTCCAGGGTCACTGACAGGAATTGCGGACAATGGGCTACACCCTATCGCCCGATGTCAATATCCGACCCCTCAGTGGTCAATTGACCTGTTGCGACCGGCCGAACCCGGGGCGGCCGGGAATCCGGGCGGGAGATGTCGCCGGGCGGTCGCTGTGCGAGACTGGCCGCCATGCTTCGCGCCGAAGACACCCGATCACACCGTGCGGTACGACGCCCGCGTTTCGCCCGCCGGGCGACGCTGCGCCGGTCGCTACGGTTGCTCGGCAGCTTCCGGTTCGAGCAGACCGATCCGGCCCTGTTCTACGGCGGCGTGGCGACCGATACCGCCGATCTGGTCGGCGACTTCTTCCGGGACCTGACCGGGCATTCGCTGCGCGGCACCATCGTGCTGGACGTGGGCGGCGGGCCCGGGTACTTCGCGGACGAATTCGGGAAGTCGGGGGCGCGGTATCTGCCGGTCGAACCGGATCCCTCGGAAATGCACGCGGCGGGGCTGCGGGTGGCGGGAGCCGTGCGCGGCTCGGGCATGGCGCTGCCGTTCCGCGACAATGCCGTGGATGTCTGCATTTCGTCGAATGTGGCCGAGCATGCGCCGCAGCCGTGGGTCATGGCCGAGGAAATGCTGCGGGTCACCAAACCGGGCGGGCTGATGGTGTTCTCGTACACCGTGTGGCTGGGCCCGTTCGGCGGGCACGAAACCGGGCCGTGGCATTACCTGGGCGGGGAGTACGCGGCGCGCCGCTATCGGCGCAAGCATGGCCGGGAACCGAAGAATCGCTTCGGGAAATCCTTGTTCGCGGTGCGGGCCGCCGAGGGTCTGCGCTGGGCGCGCGAAACCCCGGACGATATCGAGGTACTGGCGGTATTTCCGCGCTATCACCCGCACTGGGCGTGGTGGATGGTGCATGTGCCCGGATTGCGCGAGTTGCTGGTCAGCAATCTCGTGGTGGTCGCCACCAAGAAGGCGGCAGCAAACATCACGTCGAATGGGGTGAATCCGGTCGGGGGCGAACGGGATTCAGCGCTCCAGCCTTCCGCGGCGCCAGAATCGGCGTAGTCCGCCATCGCAATCGGGTTCGCCCCAGGGTGCCTCCTGGGTTGCGAGCCCGACGGTTTCCATGGCGGTGAGCCCGACCTGGATGGCCAGCGCGTTCACGGTGACAACCGCTTCGGCCGCTTGCAGTGCGGCGGTCGCCTGTTCGGTGGTGAGGGTTCGCCCCGGCAGAAATGACACCACCCAGCCGCCGGCGCCAACGCTTTTCGCCTGATGCGGGGTGAGATCACTGGTCATCAGCGACCGACCGACCACTTGCACCGCCATGACTCGGACTCCCTGTGCGGTAACGGTTCATGTATCGAGCGAGCTATCCACGGTAGCTATAAAGCATGCTCGCTACGGGTGCCGAATGCAATAGTGCGTTCAGCGAAAAGCGAACCAGCAGGTCGGGTTTCGTCCATTTTGCGATGCTCGGAGTTAACCACCGGATTGCGGAACTGCTTGTCCACCCGCGACTTCCAATGACGCTCACATATCCGGCACAACCAAGCGCAGTACCGGCTGACCGTTCCGCGGCAACCGCGGCGTGGCCTCGACGACCTCCACCCGCCAACCCGGCGGCAATACCTTCTGCAACTGGCTCGCAGCCCGGTGCATGGGCGTGCTGGCAGGTAGCGCGGCGGGACCGGTTAACTCCGGGAGAACGAAATCGTCGATGTTCACATCGGTCATGCCATTCGCCTACCTTTCGCGCATCAAACCAGCAGATATCAACAGCTAATTTGAAGCAACCGGCCAGAACGGCGGTAGAACCAGAATCACGCCGAGCATAAGTCACCAAAGGGCAAACCGAATTACGATCCGTGATTCGAGTACGCGTGTCCGCGTATCGCGGGTACAAACCGAGAAGTCCAATTTCATGACAATCCCAGTGAGCGGGACGGAATCAGAGCCGATGCGAGGACGGCGAAAAGGCCAAAACTGTAACGTGTTCTCATGGAGTACCAGAGTCTGTTCATCGGCGGCCGCTGGACCGCGCCCGCCAGCACCGAGACCCTCGCAGTCGTCTCACCGGCCACCCTCGAAACCGTCGGCAGCGTCCCCGTCGTGACCCGCGCGGACGTCGACGCCGCGGTCGCCGCCGCCCGGCAGGCTTTCGACCACGGACCCTGGCCGACCACCCCGCCCGAGGAGCGCGCCGAACTGCTGGCCCGGGTCTCCCAGCTGGTCGATCAGAAGGCCGGGAACCTCACCGCCGCCCTGTCCGCCGAGATGGGCGCGCCCGCCCTGGCCGCCACCACCCTCAACTACGTGCCCGCCAAGGCCACCCTCGACTTCTTCACCGGCCTCGGAAAGTCCTTCCCCTGGACCGAAACCCGCACCGGAATGTTCGGCACCACCCGCGTCTCCCGCGAACCGGTCGGCGTCGTGGCGGCGGTCATCGCCTGGAATGTCCCGATCTTCCTCGCCGTCAACAAGCTCGCCCCCGCCCTGCTCGCAGGCTGCACCGTGGTCCTCAAGCCCGCGCCGCTGACACCGCTGGCCGCCAACCTGCTGGCCGATATCTTCGCCGAAGCCGATCTCCCCGAAGGCGTGCTGTCGGTGCTGCCCGCCGATGCCGAGGTCTCCGAATACCTGGTCTCCCACCCGGCCGTCGACAAGGTCACCTTCACCGGCAGCACCGCCGTCGGCCGCAAGATCGCCGCCCTGGCCGGTAGCCAGCTGAAACGCTGTTCGCTCGAACTGGGCGGCAAATCGGCCGCGATCCTATTGCCCGATATGGACATTGCGGATATGCCGAAGCTCGCCTTCGCGGGCCTGATGAACAGCGGCCAGGCCTGCGTGGCCCAAACCCGCATCCTCGCCCCGCGTTCCCGCTACGACGAAATCCTCGAGGCCCTCACCGAATCCACCAAGGCCTTCCCCCTCGGCCTCCCCACCGATCCGGCCGCCCAGCTCGGCCCGCTCATCTCCGCCACCCAGCGCGAACGCGTCGAGGGCTATATCGCCAAGGGCAAATCCGAAGGGGCGCGCCTCGTCCAGGGCGGCAACCGCCCCGCAGACCTCCCCGGCTACTACGTCGAGCCCACGGTCTTCGCAGATGTCGCAAACACCATGACCATCGCCCGCGAGGAAATCTTCGGCCCGGTCCTCTCGGTACTCCCCTACGACACCGAAGCCGAGGCGATCTCGATCGCCAACGACAGCGACTACGGCCTCGCCGGCTCGGCCTGGACCACCGATATCGAGCACGGCGCCGAAGTCGCCGCCCGGATCCGCACCGGCACCTACGCCATCAACTGGTACGCCTTCGACCCCTGCGCACCCTTCGGCGGCTACAAGACCTCCGGCATCGGCCGCGAGAACGGCCCCGAGGGCCTGGACGCCTACTGCGAGCAGAAGTCCCTGCTCATGCCCTTGGGCTCCTGACGCGGCGGGAGATGGCGACGCCGATCAGGCAGACCGCTCCGCCGAGCAGCCCCAGGGCGGTGGGTATCTCGCCCAGCAGGATCCACGACAGCAGGATCGAGATCGCCGGCACCGCATAGGTGCTGGCGGTCAGCCGCCCGGCGTCGGTGCGGCGCAGGGCGTACGACCACGCCGTGAAACCCAGTGCGGTGGGGAACAATCCGAGGTAGACGCCGTCGGCGACGACCCGGGCGGGCGCCGCGCCGAGCTCGGTGATCAGCTGCGGCGCCCACGGCAGCAGCACCACCGTGCCGATCACACAGCCGAGCCAGATGGCGGTGAGCGGATCCACATGGCGCAGTGCGGGTTTCTGCACCAGCACCCCGGCCGCGTAGAGCACGGCCGCGACTATGCACAGCAGCACGCCCAGGCCATCGCGCTCCCCGCCGCCACCGGCCACGGCAATGATGCCGACGCCGGACAGCGAGACCGCCGCGCCGATCAGCAAGGCCCGGGTCAGCCGCTCCCCGAACAGCGTCGCCGCGCCGAAGGCGACCAGCAGCGGTGCGAGATTCACCAGCAGCGCCGCGGTTCCGGCATCGACATGCAGTTCGGTGGTATTTGAGCGCGACCGTGTACCCGGCGAGCCACAGGATCGCGTAGGTCGCCACCAGCGCCAGCACCCGCGGTGAGCGCGGAATGCGGCGCAGCATATTGCCGCTCGCCAGCACCGGAACGGTGAGCGCCACCGCGGCGACGGCGAGTCGCAGCAGGGCCATGGGCGCGGGCGCGATATGCGGTCCGGCATCGCGAATGGCGACGAAGGCCGAGGCCCACAGCACGACCGCGATGAGCGCGGCCACCGCGCTGCGGGTATCCGCCCTCGCGAGTAGCGAGGTGCGGCGCACCGGTTCGAGGCGAGCGGAATTCGGATCGGCTACCGGTTCGGGCGCCGCGGGTGCGGCCGTGGGGTCTGCATGCGTCACGCAGTTATCGTCAGCGCGATCAACGGACAGCACAAGCGAACAATCATGCACATCCGTTAAGCACAGCTGTACTATTCGGAGATGCTCGACCTCACCCGGCTCCAGCTGTTGCGCACCGTGATCGCCACCGGTTCCCTGCGGGCGAGCGCCTCCGCCCTCGGCTACACGCCCTCGGCGGCGAGTCAGCAATTGGCCGCCCTGCAACGCCAGACCGGCCTGCAATTGGTCGAACGGGCGGGCCGCGGCCTCACGCCCACCGCCGCGGGTCGCGCCCTCGCCGCCGAATCGGCCCGCCTCTTCGACGAACTGTGCCGCCTCGACGGCGTCGTCGCCGATCTGCGCGCGGGCCGGGTCGGCAGCCTGTCGATCGGCTATGTGGCCTCCGTCGGCGGCACCTGGCTACCGCCCATCGTGGAGGCCCTGCGCACCGAATTCCCGGATCTCCGACTGGAATTGCGCCTCACCGAGTTCGACACCGGACCGCACGACGTCGAGATCTTCATCGAGAACCGCGACTCCGCACCGCCGCCCGGCATCCGGACCCAGCGCCTGGCGGCCGATCCCTATGTGGCGGCCGTCCGATCCGACGATCCGCTCGCCGAACGCTCCGGCATTCGCGTCGCCGAGCTGGCCGACCGGGCCTGGATCGACAATGAACCGACCGACGGCCCGTGCCGCCGCATCCTGCTCGACGCCTGCACCCAGGCGGGCTTCACGCCCCGCTTCCAAGTCCAGACCCCGGACTACCGCACCGCGCTGCCCATGGTGGCCACCGGCATTGGAATCACGGTGGTACCCCGGCTCGCGGCGGTGGATCTGCCCGCCGGAGTCGTGACCCGTCCCCTCACCGATCCGACTCCCATCCGCTTCGTCGGCATCGCCGTCCGCGCGGCCCTGGCCCGCAATCCGGCCGCCCGCCGCACCGTCGAGCTGTTCACCGCCGTCGCCGCGCACCCCGAAGCCGAACCGCCGGAGGGTGATTGACAACGGCGAGGGCCGCCCACCCGCAGGTGGACGGCCCTCGCCCGTAGTGCCGCTGTGATCAGCCCAGACGCTGCTTGAGCGCCTCGAACTCGTCGCGGAGCCCGGAGGGCAGCTTGTCGCCGATGAACTCGAACCACTCCTCGATGGAGGGGATCTCGCGCTGCCATTCCTCGACATTGACCGCGAGCGCCTCGTCGACGTCGGCGGCGTTCACGTCCAGGCCCTCGAGGTCGAGGTCGGCGGCGTGCGGGACATGGCCGATCGGGGTGGCCTCGGCGTTCGCGGTGCCCTCGATGCGGTTCACGATCCACTCCAGCACGCGGGAGTTCTCGCCGAATCCGGGCCACAGGAAGCGGCCGTCGCCGCCGCGGCGGAACCAGTTGACGTAGAAGATCTTCGGCAGCGCCTGGGCGTCGGCGTTCTTGCCGAGGGTGATCCAGTGGTTCAGGTAGTCACCGACGTGGTAGCCCATGAACGGCAGCATGGCCATCGGGTCGCGGCGCACGGTGCCGACCTTGCCCTCGGCGGCGGCGGTCTGCTCGGAGCCGACGGTGGCGCCCATGAACACGCCGTGCTGCCAGTCGAAGGACTCGGTCACCAGCGGGATGGTGGTCTTGCGGCGGCCGCCGAAGAGGATGGCCGAGATCGGCACGCCCTGCGGGTCGTCCCATTCCGGAGCCAGGGTCGGGCACTGCGATATCGGCGTGCAGTAGCGCGAGTTCGGGTGCGCGGCGAGGGTTTCCGACTCGCGCTCGAACCAGTCGTTGCCCTTCCAGTCGATGAGGTGGTCGGGGGTGCCTTCCAGGCCCTCCCACCACACATCGTTGTCGTCGGTGAGCGCGACATTGGTGTAGACGGTGTTGCCGACCTCCATGGTGGCCATGGCATTCGGGTTCGAGCTGTGGTTGGTGCCCGGCGCGACGCCGAAGAAGCCGAATTCCGGGTTGACCGCGTACAGGCGGCCGTCGGCGCCGAAGCGCATCCACGCGATGTCGTCGCCGAGGGTCTCGGCGCGCCAGCCCGGAATGGTCGGCTGGATCATGGCGAGGTTGGTCTTACCGCAGGCCGACGGGAATGCGGCGGCGATGTAGTACCCCTTGTTCTCCGGCGAGATGAGCTTGAGGATGAGCATGTGCTCGGCCAGCCAGCCCTCGTCGTGGGCCATGGCCGAGGCGATGCGCAGCGAGTAGCACTTCTTGCCCAGCAGCGCGTTGCCGCCGTAACCCGAGCCGTAGGACCAGATCTCGCGGTCCTCGGGGAAGTGGGTGATGTATTTGGTGTCGTTGCACGGCCACGGCACGTCGGCCTGGCCCTCGGCCAGCGGCGCGCCCACGGAGTGCAGCGCCTTCACGAACGGCTTGTCGGTGCCCAGCTTCTCCAGCGCGGCCGCGCCCATGCGGGTCATGACGCGCATGGAGACGACGACGTACTCGGAGTCGGTGATCTCCACGCCGAGCTTGGGGTCGGCGGCGCCGAGCGGGCCCATGCAGAAGGGCACCACGTACATGGTGCGGCCCTTCATGGAGACGCGGTACAGCTCGGTCATGGTGGCGCGCATCTCGGTCGGATCGACCCAGTTGTTGGTCGGACCGGCGTCGGCCTCGGACTTGGAGCAGATGTAGGTGCGAGATTCGACGCGCGCGACGTCGGAGGGATCGGAGAGTGCCAGGTAGGAGTTGGGCTTCTTGGCCTCGTTCAGCTTCTTGAAGGTGCCCGCGGCGACCAGCTGCTCGGATAGGCGCTCGGCCTCCGCCTCGGACCCGTCCGCCCAGACCACGCGGTCGGGCTGGGTGAGTTCTGCGACCTCCTGTACCCAGGCAAGCAGTTCCTTGTGCTCGGTGGGCGCGGTGCCATCGTGAAGACCAGGAATGGTCGCTGAGGTCATGAAACAACTCTCCTGAGATGGGGGGCGCTCGGCGCTCGCGACACCGGGTGCCACCAAATGCGGCAAGGCACCCACCTGGCTTGCAGGATGCACGTCCTGGCTGGACGGCGTGTACAAGGACCAAGCGGACGCCCAGGTTCCTGCCATAGAGGTTAACGCCATATATCCCGTCGGATGGAATCGGGTTGTCCAGTCGGTACCTGGTCGAAACCTCGGACCTGCAACTATCCGAATTCGAGCGCGGCAAGGTCACGTTCGCATGCCGAGGTGAGGCCCGGTCTCCGGTGCGCCGCCTGCCGCAATTGCGCCTCCAATTCCCCGACCCGCAAGTCCGTTTCGACCATATGCGCGGTGGCCGCCCCGACCACCTGCTCGGTCAGCCGCTCCTCCGCCGCGACCAGCGCCGCGGTCACCCGCTGCTCCAGCTGCGCCTTCACGTTCACCAGCCCCTCGGAGACCCATTGCTGCAGGTGAGCGCGTTCCGCGAGCTGCCGCCGCGCCCGCACCACCCACCCCGCGACCGTGACACCGAAGATCAAACTGACCGGGATGATCGCGTAGTCCAGCGCCTCCCACCACGTCAGCGGCGCCACCACGAACCGCCCGAAACCGAATCCGGCCGAGGCCCCGAACGCAATGAGCAGATGGTCCTCGACACCCCGCCAGCGCGGCTGCGGATCGGGCCCGATACGCGGTGTCGGCGGCTGTTCCCCGCCCCCGATTTCCCACTCCGAATCACCCAGCGCCTGCTCGATTTGCCGCGCCAATTCCTGGATTCTCCGGCGAATCAGGCGGTCGATCTCATATGTGAGTTTTTCCACTGTTTGCTGCGCGCGCCGCGGGAAACTCTTATGCCCCCCGCGCGCCAACCGCTCGACCTCACTCCGCAGCCCCGCATTGGCCGCCCGTATTCGCGCACCCACCTCGTGCACCAAATCCACCCGCGCCAAATGCGACCGATTCCGCACCATGGCCAGCGCGGTCCCCCGCCCGCCATCCCCCACCGCCAGCATCCGCGCCCGCTCCTCCCGCAGCGCCGCCACATCCCCGCCAGCATGCAACTTCTCCAACTGCTGCTCGATCCGCCGCCGCGTCTCCGCGACCACCCGCGCCCGCACGATGGCCGCCTGATCCGCCACGGCCCCCGCCCCCGCAGCGGCCACCAGTCGCGCATGCAACAACCCCACCCCCGACCGATCCAGCAGCGCCCCATCACCATTGGCCCGCGCGACGCCCGCCAGGCGCGCCGACACCGGGATCACCTCGACCTCGCCGATCGACTCGAACTCCGCCCCCAGCAGCGCGATATCCCGCGCCCGCACCGCCTCCCATTCAGCGTGTGCGTGAATCCCGTCCAGCGCGAACACGATCCGCGTGCCATCCGCCCGCAGCCCCCGCACTACCCGCAGCAGGTCCGCGCCGACCGGGGTTCCCCCGTCGAGCACGATCAGCGCGACCGGCGCCAGCTCCGCAATCGCCGTGATCGGCAGGATCGGCAGGATCGGCTCAGCCATCTGGTCCGGCGGCGCGCCGAGATCGCTCTCGGCAACCACGTGGACCGCGACCCGCGGCGTGAACCGCGCCAGTTCCGTGCGCAGCAGTAGCGCGTTGACATCGTCCCCGCCGATCAGCCCAACCGATCCGGCGGTACCCGTCCGACCGGAACACAGCGCCCGCAGCAACGCGAGCCCATGCGGATTCCAACGCGCCACCACCACCTCGGCCCGCGGGTCGAGGCCCGCCGCCCGCAATGTCGCCGACTCCGCACCCCGCCTCGGCCGCACGGCTTCCCGTTCATCCGAGCTCGCACCCGCCTCCGGGGCGGGCACAGCGCCGCCCGAATCAGTAGGCCGTCCATCACTTTCCGGCCGCGGCGAGGCGGCCTCCGGCGGAATCGACTCGACCGGCGGCAACGACAGCGAGGCGAACGACGGCGATACCGCGGACCGGGACGCCTCGACCGCGGACACGGACCGCTCGGGCACCGGAAGCGACAACCCGGCCGGAAATCGTTCCCCCGCATCCGAATGACAGTCCGGCTCAGCCGCCCTCCCCCGCACTGAATCACCGGGCACCACAGTCGGCCCGGGCAATGCCGTGGGCTCGGGCGGATGCGTGTGGTGGGCTGATGCCGGGTCGAGGTCCAACACCGGTAATTCGTTCCAGCCCCGGAAACGGCTTGCCCGCACGGCAGCCTGATCCGGTCACTCGACAAGCGGCGAAGCGATTCGCGCAAGGGGAATTTCGGGAGCGTGGGGTATCGATATCGGCTCGTAGCGGCGGTGGAGTTCCTCGTGGACGGGGTCTATTCCGCTGGCGCAGTGCAGAACGTGCAGGAGGGTGCGCGGGGGCAGGGTCGGGTCGTGACGGAGGGCCGTGAGGGCGCAGGCGACGCCGTAGAGCTCCCAGCGGGTCAGGAGGAGTTGCCGGTTGGCGGTGTCGATGCCGAGGTCCGGCGCGTTGAAGAGGCCCGGGGCGAGGGTGAAGGCCGGGTCGGTGCGGGTGCGGTGACGGTGCAGGGTTTGCATATCGGCGGTGGTGAGAGTGCCCGCGCGGGTGTGGGCGGCCAGGGTGGCGACCACCGGGAAGACGGGCAGGCCGAGGGTGGCGCTGTGGGATTCGGCGGCGGTCGCGGCGTCGGACCAGCGGGTGCCGATGGTGTCGGCCTTGTTGAGGATGACAAGGACGCGGTCGCGGGGGATGGCGGTGAGGGCGCGACGGTCGGCGGGCTGGAGTGATCCGGCGAGGATGTAGAGGATCAGGTCGGCGTCGAGAGTCGGATCCGGTTGCCCGGGTTCGTCGATCGGGGTCGTTTCCTCGGCGGAGCGCAGCGACAAGGCATTACATACTGTAGTCTTTCCGGCGCGGGCACGGCCGGTGACCTGGATGCGCGGGAGTCGCCCGGGCGGCACGCGGGCAGCCTAGTTCAGCGGGGTTGCGCGCGTGGGAGGTTCGGCCAGGTCGGTGCGGGATTGTCCGCTCACCGGGACACGTCCCGGCGTGTGAATCGGGTCTACCTGTGCGGCAGCACAATTCGGTGCGACGGCTCTTCACAGACACCCCCGCGTCACCTAATGTTGCCCTTTCGTCGGCTGTTACGCAGATCACGGCTTCGGCGATATTCCTCTCGCGTCCGGCAGCCGGGACACGAGGAGGAGGTTGCGATGACGCTCACCGCCGAGGCGGTCGGGGGGACCGATAACGCCGATAGACCCGCGGCTGGTCGGCCGCTGCCGCCCAGCCGCGATCCCTTCTTCCGAGCGCCCAGGGGCTTCAATCTGCAAGCCCCGGGCACGATCCTGCGCAGCAGGCCGGTGGAGCTGGCGCTGCTCGGCGTGGTTCCGCAGCAGGTGACGGCATGGCAGCTGCTCTACCGCAGCAGCGACCTGCACGGCCGCCCCGAGGTCGCGGTCACCACCGTGCTGCTGCCCAAAGGCGCTGCACCGGATGCGGATCGGCCGCTGCTGGCCTTCCAGTCGGCCCAGGATGCCGTCACCGATCGGTGCGCGCCCTCCTATGCCTTGCAACTCGGGGCGCTCGCGCCCGGCTCCATCACCCAGCTGGAATGGATGCTGGTCGCCGGTGCGCTGCGCCGCGGCTGGGCGGTGAGCATTGCCGATCACGAGGGCCCGGACGGTAATTTCGGCGCGGCCCGCGAGCCCGGTTACCGCGCGCTCGACGGTGTGCGCGCCGCCTTGCGGTTCGCGCCGCTGGGCCTGCGGCCGGAGACCAAGATCGCGGTCTGGGGCTATTCGGGCGGCGGCATGGCCAGTTCCTGGGCGATCGAAATGGCCCCGGAGTACGCGCCCGAACTGAATATTGTGGGCGCGGTGCTGGGCGCGCCGGTCGGCGATCCCCGGAATGTGTTCCTGCGATTGAACGGCAGCATGTACGCCGGATTCCCGGCCATTGTCATTGCCGCCTTGCACCGGGTGTATCCGGCGCTGGCCGAGGTGGTGGCCAAGGATTTCACGCCGGAGGGCCGCCGGATTCTGGAGCGCGCGCAGAGCCTGGGCCCGATCGCGGCTCTGCCGCTGCTCATCGGCCGCCGCATGGACGACTACCTGCACCGTCCTCTCGACGAGGTGCTCCCGGACCTGGAGCCCATGTTCGACGACATGCGCCTGGGCAATACCGCGCCCGCCTGCCCGGTGCTGGTGGTGCAACCCATGAACGACCAGATCATTCAAGTGACCGGAATCGACGGTCAGGTACAGCGCTACCGCGAGGGCGGTGCGGCGGTCTGGTACGTGCGCGACCGTCTCAGTGAGCATTTCTCGCTGCTGCCGCTGTCGACGCCCCTGAGCTTGGACTGGCTGGCCGATCGCATTGCGGACGTGCCGCTGCAAGCCCCCACGACAAGAACCGTCTGGTCAGTTGCCCTGGCCCCGTCCCGCTGGCGCGGCATGCTGGAAATGGCCACTACCTCAATGCGTGTCACGTTCGGCCTGGCCCTGACCCGGGAACCGGCGCCGTCCACCGCCGAGGTGTCGGGCCTGGCAGCCTGCTTGAGGGCACATGCCCGAACTCGTGGTCGATTGCTGCGCTAATTAGCCAACACTGGACAATGGGGCCCGTGAACGACGCCGCGAACCATACTGCCGAGTCAGTCCCCGGGCCGCGGTCCGCCGAGCAGGCCGGTGATGCCGATCACCCCAAGGGCAATCGGCTCTACCCCCGGGTCACCAGTTTCCGCGCCCGCCGCGGCGCGATCTCGCCGTCGCAGGAAGCGGCCTGGGAGCGCATGTGGCCGGTGATCGGCCGGGACGTCTCCGATGATCCGCTCGACGCCGACGCCTGGTTCGGCCGCAGCGCACCGCTCATCATCGAGATCGGCTGCGGCACCGGCACGGCCACCTCGGCCATGGCGCAGGCCGAACCGGAGTTCAATCTGATCGGCATCGAGGTGTACCGGCCGGGCCTGGCGCAGCTGGTGCAGCGGGTGGAACGCGAAAACATCGGCAATATCCGGTTGTTGCGCGGAGATGCGGTCGACGTTCTGGAACACATGATTGCTCCGGAGTCGCTGACGGGCGTTCGGGTGTTCTTCCCGGACCCGTGGCCCAAGGCGCGCCATCACAAGCGACGGCTGCTCCAGCCCGAGACCGTGACACTCATCGCGAATCGCCTGCGCCCCGGCGGCGTGTTGCATGTCGCCACGGACCACGCCGATTACGCAGAGTGGATTGCCGCGGTCGGAGCGGGAGAATCCCAGCTCATCGGCATGAATGAGACCACCGGTGGGGATCCGGAGGCGTATCGTGAAAAGGCACCAATCGGTTTTGAACGCCCGATTACCAAGTTCGAAAGCAAAGGACTCCGCGCGGGTAGCGCCATCAGCGAGTTCATCTGGGGGAAGATCGAATCATGAGCGTCAGTGAGATGGCCCCGGAGGTCGCGGATGTTGCCGAAATAATGCACGGCACTGCCTCGGGGGAGCTAACGGGCGGCCCGGCCATTCCGGGCGGCCCCGCGGATGTGCGCCGCGTGCTGCTCGTCTGGGACGCACCGAACCTCGATATGGGTCTCGGCGCGATTCTCGGCGGCCGCCCGACAGCCGCCTATCGCCCCCGCTTCGATGCGCTCGGCCGCTGGCTGCTGGCGCGCACCGCGGAACTATCCGTGGGCAGCGTGACCCGCGTCGAACCCGAGGCGACGGTCTTCACCAATATCGCCCCCGGCACCGCCGATGTGGTGCGGCCGTGGGTGGAGGCGCTGCGCAATGTCGGCTATGCCGTCTTCGCCAAGCCCAAGATCGACGAAGATTCCGATGTCGACTCCGACATGCTGGCCCATATCGAACTACGCCGTCGCGGTGCGGGTTTGGCCGATATCATGGTGGCCTCCGCCGATGGCCAGGCCTTCCGCGCACCGCTCGAGGAGATCGCCGCCACCGGCGTGCCGGTTCAGGTGCTGGGATTCCGCGAGCACGCGAGTTGGGCGGTCACGTCGGATATTCTCGAGTTCATCGATCTCGAGGACATCCCGGGCGTGTTCCGTGAACCGCTGCCCCGGGTCAGCCTCGATTCGCTGCCCGACGAGGGAGCCTGGCTGCAGCCGTTCCGGCCGCTGTCGGCGCTGCTCACCTCCCGTCCCGCACGAGGAGTCGCTTAGTGTTCACCCGCTGGGGCGACCTGGTCTACAAGCTGCGCTTCACCGTTCTGGGCGTAGCCGTCGCCGGATTCCTCGCGCTCGGCGTGTTCGGGCTCGGACTCGGAGACCATCTCAGCTCCAGCGGGTGGTTCGATCCGCATTCTCAGTCGGTCAAGGCCGCTGAGCTGAAGGACGAGGTCTACGGGCGCGATCACAGCGCCGACATCCTGCTGCTGTTCACCGCGCCCGACGGCGAGAACATCGACAGCGAGGACTTCAGCAAGAAGGTCGTCGACAAGCTCAACAGCCTGCCCCAGGAATACCCGCTGATCACGAAGGTCAACGGCGCCTACTGGAAAACCGATACCGGCGAGTGGATTCCGAACGTCGCGGGCAGCAAGGACAAGAAGTACGCCTTCGCGTCCCTGGCCCTCGAGGGCAATAACGACACCGAGATGCTGCGGAACTACAACAAGGTGAAGGACGCCTTCGCGATTCCCGGCATCAAGGTCGAGGTCGCGGGTCTGCAGCCGATCGCCTTCACGCTCAACGACACCATTGCCAGCGATGTGAAACGCATGGAGCTGCTGGCGCTTCCGGCCGTCGCGGTGCTGCTGTTCTTCATCTTCGGCGGTGTGGTGGCCGCGGCGCTGCCGCTCATCATCGGCGGCCTGACCATTCTGGCCTCCAATGGCATCATCATGGCGCTGACCAAGTTCACCGAGGTGAACTCGTTCGTCTCCGCCGTGGTGTCCATGATCGGCCTGGGCCTGGCCATCGACTACGGCCTGTTCATCGTGAGCCGGTTCCGCGAGGAACTGGCCGAGGGTTATGACACCAAGGCGGCGGTGCGGCGTTCGGTCATGACGGCCGGACGCACCGTCACGTCCTCGGCGACCATGATCATCGCCGCCAGCGCGGGCATGCTGCTGTTCCCGCAGGGCTTCCTCAAGTCCGTCGCCTACGGCACCATCGCCGCGGTGCTGCTGGCCATGGTCTCCGCGCTGACCGTGCTGCCCGCGCTGCTGAGCGTTCTCGGCCCGCGCGTGGACATGCTGGGACTCAAGTGGATTCGCAAGACCAAGACCGCCGACGAGGTGGAGAACAGCTTCTGGGGATGGCAGACCGCGTGGGTCATGAAGCACCCGCTCAAGGTGGCCATCCCGCTGACCATCGTGCTGCTGCTGCTCATCATCCCGGTGAAGAACCTGCAGTTCGGCGGCATCTCGGAAACCTATCTGCCGCCGGACAATCCGACGCGTCTGGAGCAGGAGCACTTCGACGAGGTCTTTCCGCTGCGCAAGTCCGATCCGGTGCAGCTGATCATCGTCACCGACGATTCGCGCAATATCGGGTCGATTCTCACCCAGGCCAACCAAGCGCCCGGACTGGTGAAGAACTCCCAGTTCCAGGCCCCGAAGAAGCCGCCGAACGATTCGAACGTGTGGGTCACCGAGGCCACGGTCGTGGACAGTGCCCATCCGGAAGAGACCGTCGACTTCCTGCGCGCCATGGAAATCCCCGAGGGCGCGCAGGTCATGGTCACCGGTCAGCCGGTCATGATGATGGACTCCATCAACTCGCTGCTCGATCTCATGCCGTTGATGATCGCGCTGGTGCTGCTGGTCACCACCATCCTCATGTTCCTCACCTTCGGCTCGCTGGTGCTGCCGCTCAAGGCGGCGCTCATGAGCGCGCTCGGCCTCGGCTCCACGCTGGGCATCCTGACCTGGATCTTCATCGACGGTCACGGCGCGAGCCTGCTCAACTTCACGCCGCAGCCGATCATGTCGCCGGTGCTGGTGCTGATCATCGCCATCATCTACGGCCTATCCGTGGACTACGAGGTATTCCTCCTGTCCCGCATGGTCGAAGCGCGCACCCAGGGCGCGAGCACCACCGAGGCGGTCCGCATCGGCACCGCGCAGACCGGCCGCATCATTACCGCGGCGGCACTAATTCTGCTGGTGGTGACGGGCGCGTTCGCCTTCTCCGAACTGGTCATGATGCAGTACATCGCCTACGGCATGGTGGCGGCGCTGTTCATCGACGCCACCGTACTGCGCATGCTGCTGGTGCCCGCAACCATGAAGCTGCTCGGCGACGACTGCTGGTGGGCCCCGGCCTGGATGAAGAAGATCCAGCAGAAGATCGGCCTGGGCGAGCCCATTCTCGACGATGAGCGCCCCGGCGGCGGCGAGGTCATCGACCTGGTCAAGACCACCCCGGTCACCGACCCGGTCACCATGCAGATGCCCGCCCTCACCCCGAGCGGCGCCATGCCCCGCATCGGCCGCTTCAAGCCGAAGCCCCGCACCGTGGACGTCGACAGCGAAGCGCCCACCCAGAAACTGGGCGACGCCGCCCCGACCACCCCCGTCGCCAAACAGCCCCCCGCCCAAGGCATTCCACCCAAGTCCGGCAGCGGTATAACCGAGCGGTCCGGCAACGGCGCCCAACCCGGCGGCAACGCTCAGCCCGGCAACGGCCCGCAGTTCAACGGCGGCGCGCAGCGCGATGGCGGTGCGCCGACCGGCATCGACCCCATGTCGGGCGGCGCCCGTCGACCCGACCGCGATCCGGATGTCGCCTTCACACTGCCCGGTTCCGGTGTGCCCACGGCGGATCCCGGTTCCCCGGGGGTCCCCAGGCTCGCCGCTGACCAGCCAGCTTCGCGCGGCCAGGACGGTTCCTTCGCCCAGCAGCCCGGCGCACAGTCCCCGGCTCCCCAGCCGGTCATGCCGTCGATCTCGCAGCCGACTCCGCCCGCACCGCAGCCGATTCAGCCCGCCCCGCAACCGATTCAGCCTGTCCGCCAGCCGGAATCGCCGTCGGCGGAGCCGACCGCCGGAGCGGATCGGGTACTGCCGCCCCCCGGCGTGCCGAAGCTGCCCCCGCATCCGGCCACGCGCGCCCAGCTGTACCAGCCGCACGAGCCCGAGACGGCGCAGCCCGCGGATTCGGCTGCCGAACAGCATCATCCGACCCACCACGCGGCCGAGGATCAGCCCCAGGCGGGCGGCGGTCGCAGCAGCATCGAGCAGTGGATGTCGGACCTGCGCTCCGCTAAGCGCCGTCCCGCCAAGGACGAAGACGAAGGCAAGCATCGCGGCGGCGAAGGCCGCACGGTGAGCGTCAACGAACTGCTCCGCCGCCAGAACCGCGACTGATCACAATCGAAACGCCCGGCCGGACAACAAGTCCGGCCGGGCGTTTCGTATTGGCGCCTAGTGCGAGGGCGCTCCGTTGTTCCCCGCTTCGGCGAAGGCCCGTGCGTATCGGGTGCCCGCCAGCAGGAACAGGACGCCGACCACCAGGAAGGCCGCAGCCCGGACCAGGCCGTCCAGTGTGGCCAGATCGAACAGGAACAGCTTGGCCAAGGCCGCCGCCGTGACCAGCAGACCCGCTCCCAGTGCGACTTTCGCCTGTTGCGGCGTCCGGGCCAGACGGCGCAGCCCGAACAGCAGCGCTCCGGTCGCGGCGGCCATCCAGACGACGGTGGCAATGCCGTGACCGGCAAGGAAACCGTCGGGGCTGCCGGTGGCGACGCCGAGCGAGACCGCCGAGGCGGTGACGGCGTACAAGCCCGCGACGCCGCCGACCACCGCGAGCGCCGTACCCTCGGATTCATTGGCCGCCACGCCGAGTCGGCGGACGCACCAGAATCCGGCGGCCAGGACGGCCAGTGCCGCCACGGCGGTCAGCGCCGTGGAAAAGCCCAGGTGGTCAATGGCATTGCGCTGCTCGGCGAGCGTCTCCGGGGTGGCGTAGGAGAGGAACTTCAGGGTGCCGAGCACCGCGAAGACCGCACCGATCCCCGCCGCCACCCGGGAGCGCTGCTGCCCGGCGACCGCCAGGAAGCCGAGCGCGACCAGGTACTGGGAGATCGCGAACGTGCGCTCACCCGTCGCACTGAGGCACGCCTCCAGCACGGCGCAGGCGCCGGTCACCGCGGCGACCGCTGCCAGGTGACCGGGGATCCGCACCCGGTCGGCGATCTTCGGCAACCACGGCAGCACCGCGACCAGCAGCAGCACCGCCGCGAACACCGCGGAAACGAGTATGGCGGTGCGCCGTTCGAACATGGTGGGCGCGGCCAGCAGCGGCACCGTGGCCGCGGCGAAGGTCAGGCTCGCGGCGATATCCCCGGCGCGACGGCGCACCACCAGCACCGAACCTGCCAGCCCCACCGCCGCGATGACGACAGCGGCGGCGAGCACCTGGTAGCGGTGCCCGCGCGATTCGTCGCCGAGACCCGCCATGGCGACGGTGGTCAGGGTCGCCAGCACGGCGGACATGATGCGCACGATGTGCAAGAACGGCCAGTCCCGCACCAATTGCACAGGCAGAGCCGCGATTTGCAGCACGATGAGGAAGGCGAGCAGCGCCAGTTCGGTGGTCACCGCCGGGGACAGCAGCGCCGCGCCCAGCACCACGAGCACCGCCAGCGCCTGCGAGTTCCATCGCAGCGCGAGCGCCACGCCGCCCGCCGCGATACCCAGTGCGACCGCGTATCCGACGACCGGGTGCACCCACCCGTACATGGCGGTCACCGCCACGACATCCAGATATCCCCCGGCGATACCCGTAGCCGCCATCGCAATGGCACCCACCTGCCCCCGGCCCGCCCGTACACCCGCATCCCGACCGCCACCAGCGCAGCCGAGAACGCCGCCCCCGCAACGACTCTCGGCACCGGCCCGAAGAACCCGGCCTGCGCCGCCAGCACCAGCAGCATCACCACGCCGATCAGCGTGACCCCCACACCCGCCACCGCGAGCACCCGGCTGATCACCCCCTCCCGCTGCCACCACGGCGTCCGCGGCTCCCGCGCGGGTAGTCGCCGCGGCGGCTGCGCGGGCGGATATGCCTGATACATCCCGCCACCCATCCAGCCCCCGCGCACCCCACCGGGCACAGCACCCACCTGCGGGCCGGGCATAGGCTGACCGCCCCGGGCCATAGCCCCCGCCGTATACGACGTCGGCACAGGTTGAACCGGCGCGCCGGGAACCGGGCTCGGGGCGGCATACGGGTTCGGCGGCCGACCGGGTGTGGGGGGTGCGAGAGGGCGGCTCGGGGTTTCCGGATCGCCCGTCGGTGCCGACCGCATCCACTCGCCGGGCTCATGCCCGGGGCCGACGGGCATGGCGCCGCCCGCTGTCTGTGTGGCAGCGGGCGGTGCGATGGTTTCCTTGCCGGAATCGGTGGTCTGGCGCTCGTGTTCGGCGATGACCTGGCGGTGCAGTGCCTCGAGGTCGCGGCCGAGCACTCCCATATGGGTGCTGAGCGAGGTGAATTCGGTCGACAACCGGGCGATCAGGCGCGGATCGATGGCGGTGTTCATGCCAGCAATGCTGTCGACCAGGGCGTTTGCACGCATGAGTAGAAACACCCGGCGGCGCGGCGATTACTACCCGATCACCTGGGAGTTGGGTTACGCCGATTGCGAGGCGGCCTTCGCGCGGGCTGTGGTGGCGCGGATCTCGGCGGTGACGGCGTCCGGATCCTCGAGCATGGGGACGTGGCCGACGCCGGGCAGGGCGCGCACGGTGAGGGTCGGGGTGTCGGCGAGGGGCGCGTAGACATGCGGGGGCAGGACGCGGTCGTGTTCGGGCAGCAGGACGGTGGTGGGGGTGTCGAGGGTGTCCAAGCCGGTGAAACCTAAAGGCAGAGCGGGGTCTTCGGCCAGATCCGTGAGGATGGAACAGTTGGCGGGGGCGGCGGCCATGGCCTTGGCGAGCCGGTTGGGGACGGCGGCGGGGCGGTGGGCCAGTAGCGGAACGAGGAGGCTGCGGATCATCGACGGCATGGCGGGGGGCCGGTCGGTGTCGAGGCCGATGAGCGGACCGAGGGCGCGATACCGACGCAGCAGCGAGGCCGCGGCGTCGGGACCGGCCCAGAGTCCGGCCGGTGCGATGGCGGTGACCGAGCGGGCGCGGCCACGCGCGGCCAGTTCGAGGGCCAGCCAGCCGCCCACCGAGTTGCCCGCGATATGGGTGGTGGCCCAGCCCGCCTCGTCGAGCAGGAGTTCCATGGCGTCGGCGAGACCGGAGAAGGTGGCGGGGCGGGCGGGGGCGGGGCCGCCCCAGTGGCCGGGCAGGGTGGGAGCCAGGATGTCGTAACCGGCACGACCGGCGGAACCGGCGAGGTCGTCGATGACCGGAGTCCAGGACTGCCAGGTGAGGACCAGCCCGTGCAGCAGGAGCAGGGGTTCGCCGCGGCCGATGCGGATGAAGGGTTCCGGAACCGAGTCTGTCACGCCGCCTTCCACCATGTGCGTGACGATACCCGCCGTAAATTGTTGCCGCCCGGTCTGTTTCGCTGGATGGATTACCCCGCCGTGAAGAAGCGCTTCCACTGGGCGGCGAACGGATGCTTGGCGGTGACCGAGCCGAGCCGGAGCCTGCCGTGCACCACCAGGTGCAGCGGACCCATGGGCGGACCGGTACGCACCTTGTTGTTGATGCTGCCGCCGATGATGTCGAGACCGTTCAGATCGACGGTGGCCTCGGACGGGACGATCAGCTCGATGGAGGTCATGACGTCGTCCACCTGGATCTCCACCACCTGGGTGGACATGACCGCCTGGGTGAAGTCGAGGGTCACGCTGCCCATGAAGTCGTTGAGCACCAGCACCGGCGGGACCTGCCAGGTCCCCTTGCGGGTCAGCCCGGTCAGCCGGGCGCGGATCACATGCCCGGTGGCGGATTGTTGCGTCCCGCCGGGCAGCGCGCCGAAACGCTGCTGGACGTGCGCGAATCGCTGCTGTGCGTGCGCCATCCGGGCCTGGGCGTGTGCGAAGCGCGCCTGGGCGGGACCGAAGGGCGGGCGGCCGGACGGATAGGGCTGGGCCGCGGGCGCGGGTTGCCCGGCCAGCCGGATACCGGGCAGATCGACCAGCACGGCATTCAGCTCGCCGCGCGTCTTGGCGGCCAGGGCCGTATCCATGCGCTCGGTGAATTCCCCCAGCGAGAGCATGCCGAGCCCGACCGCGCGCTGCAGCAGTCGCTCGACATGTTCGCGTTCGACATCCGATACCCGCAGATCCCGGTCGCCGACCGCGGTGGCGTCGGCGCCGGAAACAGATTCAGGACCACCCATGCTTCGAGGCTAGCGATCCGGCGACCGGCCGCGCATCAGGGCAATCCCTGAATCCGCCCTACTCGAGGCCCTGTTCGATGGCGTAGCGGGTGAGCTCGACCCGATTGCCCAACTGCAGTTTGCGCAGCGTGGATTGCACATGGTTCTCCACCGTGCGATGGCTGAGGCTGAGCCGCGTGGCGATCTGCTTGGCGGACAGTCCCTTGGCGACCATGCGCAGCACCTCGGTCTCCCGATCGGTGAGGGCGGGCCGGTGCGGTTCGTCGCGATCGGGCGGGGTATTGGCAATGCGCCGGTATTCGCCGAGCACCAGCCCGGCCAGGCCGGGGGTGAAGACGGCCTGCCCGGCGGCGGTGGCGCGCACGGCGTCCTCGAGTTCAGTGGCGGAGGCGCTCTTCACCAGGTAGCCGATGGCCCCGGCCTTGATGGCGTCGAGGACGTCGTCGCGTTCGGCCGAGGCCGACAGCACCAGCACCCGGGTGCGCGGCGAGACGCGCAGCACCTCGGCGGTGGCGTCGGCGCCATTGCCGTCGGGGAGTTGCATATCCATGAGGACCACGTCGGGGGTGACCGCCGCCGCGCGCCGACCGGCGGCGCCGACGCCGTCCGCGGTGGCGACCACCTCGAATCCGGCCTCGGCGAGGTCGCGGGCGACCCCGTCCCGCCAGATCGGGTGGTCGTCGACCACCATGACCGAGATCCGCTGTCCGGTCGCATCCGGTGCCATGTCCGCCTCCCGATTTTCATCCTGCCCTGGGTACCCGGAATTCCCACTCCGCTCCATCGTCCTCGCCCGCGGCTTCGAAGAGCAGTTGCGCCGTCCCGCCGATGGCGGCGATCCGGCCGATGATCGATCGCGAAACACCCATGCGCCCTTGCCCTTCGGCCTCGGCGAGGCGGCCGGACGGAATGCCGGGCCCGTCGTCGCGCACGCTCACGATGAGTTCGCCGCCGGTATCCTCCAGCAGCACATAGGCTTTCGCGCCCGCACCGGCGTGCTGGACGACATTGGCGAGCGCGGCGGCCACGGCGGCGGCGATCTCGCGGGCCTCCCAGCGGCCGATCGGGACCGGATCGCCGGGGGTGGACACGAAGACCGACGGCGTGGCCTGGGCGGTCAGCAGCGGGCGCAGATCCTCCTCGGCGGATCCGGCATCGGCGCGTTCGCCCTGTTCGGAGATGAGCACCCGCAGCGCCACCTCCTGCTCGCCCGCGCGCTGCGCCAGATCCGCGGTGGGACCGCCGATTTCGGCGCCGCGCCGCTTGATGTAGCTGAGCACCTGCAGCACCCCGTCGTGCACCTCGCGGGCCAGTCGATCGCGTTCCTGCGCGGCCGCGGTGAGCCGCACGGCGCGCTGCAGCTGCTGCTGGGCCCGGCGCGCGGTATTGGCGGCCAGCCCGATGGCCAGGCCCACCGAGACCAGCACCGGCAGCGTCGCATCGCGCCAGACATCCAGTTCCCATTGGGATCTGGCGGTAATGATGGCCCCCGAGATGAGCAGGCCGGAGCCGACGCCACCGAGCGGTCCCCACAGAATGGCCGAGGACATGACGGCATTGGCCGTCCACAGCGTGGTGGGCAGGGTCTAGTGGTTGTGATACCAGTCGTAGTCGGCCACGAACCGGGTGGCGAAGATGAGCGCGATAATCACCAGGTGGTCGCCGATGACGACCGCGGTCCTGGACCGCTTCAGATTCCGGAAGTGTGTCTGCGACAACAACACCGCCGAAACCCCGGACCAGACCGCCATGGCGGCGATGAGCACCCAGCTCAGGCGCTGATTGGTGTAATGCGGTACCGAGGCGATCTGCTGGCCCACCGCGTAGAGCAGGGTGACCAGCCGGAAGGCCTGCGCCGCCCGCCACAGCGGACCGGTGGCGGCGTCATTGGGATCGGGTTCAGTCCTTGCCGTCACCGCTGGAACTCTCGGCGGGCGGGTCCGCATCGGACTTGCCGTCGGTGGCGGGCACCGGCAGCTTGTAGCGGTTCGGATCCGGCTTGTCCGGTTCGGCGGCGTACATGCGCTGATGCGGATCGGCGGTCGTCAGCTCCTGGTACAGCTCCTCCGGCGAATCCGCCAGCAGTGACCGGATGGCGGTATTGAGAAGCGCCACCAGCGGCACCGCGAGCAGACCTCCCGCGATACCGGCCAGCACCACGCCCGCGGCAATGGCGAGCACCACGGCCAGCGGGTGGATACGCACCGCGCGGCCCATCAGCAATGGTTGCAGCACATGGCCTTCCAGCTGCATGACCGCGATGGTGATGCCCAGCACGATCAGCGCGGTGACCAGGCCCTTGGTCATGAGCGCGATGAACACGGCCACCGCACCGGCCATGAAGGAACCGATGATCGGGATGAACGCGCCGATGAACACCAGCGAGGCCAGCGGCAGCGCCAGCGGCACGCTCAGAATGGCCAGCCCGGCACCGATGCCGATGGCGTCGACCAGCGCCACCAGCACGGTGGCCCGCACGAACCCGGTCAGCGTCCCGAATCCGAGCCGCCCCGCGGTGCGCACCCGCTCCCGGTTCCGCTTGGGAATGACCCGCGTGCAGAACTCCCAGATCTGATCCCCGCCGTAGAGGAAGAAGATGAGGATGAACAGCGTCAGGAACGTCCCGGTGAACAGATGCCCGATCACCGTCGCCGTGGTCAGCGCCCCGCTGGTCAGCGTGTCCTGATTGGATTCGATCGTATTCACGATGGTGTTGCCCGCATTGCGAATCTGATCGTCGCTCATGTGCAGCGGACCGTTGATGAGCCAGTCCTGAATCTGTTTGACGCTGTTCTTGAACTCGTCCGACAGCTGCGGCACACCGGTGACGAACTGTTCGATGACGAAGGTCATGATCCCGGCCAGCAGCCCGAGCGCCCCCACCAGCACCACGAACACACCCACCGACCGCGGCACCCCGTACCGCTGCATCATGTCCACCAGCGGCGACATGAGCGCCGCCGCCAGCAGCGCGATGGCCAGCGGAATCGTCACCGTCGACAAGCGCTGCGCGATCCACGCCACGGTCAGCACGGCGGTGAAGATGAGCAGCAGCCGCCACGACCATTCCGCGGCCTGCCGCACGATGGGATGGACGGCCTCGGCGTCCCGGCGACGGGCCGATTTCGATTTGCCGGAATCCTGGCCGGAATCCAGGGACCCTGCCTGTGCCTCGCTCACGTCAGCGAGCCTATAGGCCGTAACCGTCCACAGGCATGCGCACATGATCGGTGGCGCTAGATTGGTTCCCGTGTCAGCGCCCTTGGAAGCGGTCAAACAGACCATGCGAACCCGCTGGCCGCTGTACCTCACGTCGATGCTCGCGGCCAATGCGTTCGGTGCTGTCCTGGTGTGGGCGTTCATTCAGTACGGGTTGCCGGTGCCGGAGGGCGGGACGAGTGCGACCCGGGAGACCGGGCTGCTGATTCCGGGGCTGATCTTCGTGATCGGCGGGATGCTGAGCTTGACGGCGTCGGCGCTCATGTTGCGGCCGGTCATGCGGTGGCAGATGCGCGGCGGGCCGCCGAGCCGCCAGGAGCAGATGGCCACGCTGCACGCGCCGTTGCGGCAGTCCATCCTGCACCTGGTGCTGTGGCTGATCGGCGGCGCGATCATGGCCTCCTTGATCATCGTGCGCGCACCGGAGCTGGCCGCGGCGGTGATCGTGACCGAATGTATGGCCGCCACCATTGTTTTCGGCTTCACCTACATGCTGGGCGAGCGGATTCTGCGGCCGGTGGCGTCCGAGGCGCTGACGGTGGGCGCGTTCGATCACACGCTGACCCCGGGTGTCGGCACCCGGATGGCCATGACCTGGGGCATGGGCACCTTCGCGCCGGTGATCGCCATCGTGCTGCTGTGCATCACGCAGATTTCTTCTCGCGTTCAGTTTTCCGCGCAGTCGCTGGCGGTCTCCATTCTGTTGCTGTGCGGTGTGGTGATCATGCAGGCGCTGGCGCTTTCCATGCTCACCGCGTCGAGTATTTCCGATCCGATCCGGCAGCTCAGCCAGGCAATTGATCGCGTACAAGAAGGTGCGCGGGATGTGCAGGTGGAAGTTTTCGACGGTTCGGAAATCGGGCTGCTGCAAGTTGGCTTCAACCGAATGATGGATGAAGCGGCCAAACGCCGCGAACTTCAGGAATTGTTCGGTCAGCACGTCGGCGAGGATGTGGCGCGGCGCGCCCTCGAGTACGGCACCGAACTCGGCGGCGAAACCCGATTCGTGGCGGTGCTGTTCGTGGATATGGTCGGTTCCACCGCGACGGCCGCCGAACGCCCGCCCACCGAAGTGGTCAGCCTGCTCAACGAGTTCTTCCGCATCGTGGTCGATGTGATCGACCGCCATCACGGCTTGATCAACAAATTCGTCGGCGATGCGGCCCTGGCCGCCGCCCGTGAGCTGCGCGAAGCACTGCGCGAGGTGCCCGGATTGGATATCGGAATCGGCGTCTCGGCGGGCCTGGCGGTGGCCGGGAATATCGGCGCGGCAAATCGATTCGAGTACACGGTGATCGGCGATCCGGTCAATGAAGCGGCCCGGCTCACCGAACTGGCGAAGGAACGCCCGGAACGAGTCCTGACCTCACGCAGCGCACTCTATTTCGCGAAGGAGAACGAACAGCGGCTGTGGCATACCGGGGAGGAGGTGCAGCTGCGCGGACGCCGCCGGAAAACCCGGCTGGCCTGGCCCGCGGAAAGCGGCGACCAGGCGGATGCAGACGTGGCCGCGGCCCGTTCGTTAGGCTGACGACGTGACGGCCCATGGTGACTTGGCCGGCGAACCAGCGCCGCCCGCGGAGAACTCACGCCGCGGCAGGTTCTGGTGGGCCAAATGGATTGTCGGGGCCGGACTGCTCGCGCTGCTGATTTCCGAAGGCGTTTATCTATATCCCCGCCTGACCGATTCCTGGAAGAACCTCACCGAAATCCATTGGGGCTGGGTCGCGCTCTGTATCTGGATGCAGGCGATTTCCATGGCCGGTTACGGGCGCATCCAGAAACAGCTCCTGCACGCGGGCGGCGTGGAGGTGAGCCAGCGGAAATCGGTGTCGGTGGTGTACGGCTCCACCGGTATGGCCCTGACGCTGCCCGCCGGGCAGGTGTTCTCCACGGCCTTCACCTATCGGCAGACCCGGCGCTGGGGGGCCAGCCCGATCGTGGCGTCCTGGCAGCTGGTGATCTCCGGCGTGGTGGCGGCCGCGGGACTGACGCTGCTGGGCGTGTTCGGCGCGCTGCTGGTCGGCAATCGGATCGGCCCGGGCAAGGTGATCCTGTCCCTCGGCGCGGTGGCGCTGCTGGTGTGGGGGTTCAACCACGTCTCCGCGCATCCCGGCACACTGGAATCTTCGCTGCGCCGAATCCTGCACCTGGTCAACCGGATTCGACGCAAGCCCGCCGACGAGGGCATGGACAAGGTCGGCGAGATCCTGGACCAGCTGGAGCTGGTCGACCTCGGCAAGCGCGACGGCGCGCTGGTGACGTTCTGGGCTATCGTGCACCGGCTCGCGGATGTGGCCTGCCTGGGCGCGGCCTGCTACGCGGTCGGTGCGGACCCCCGACTGGTGGGGCTGCTACTGGCCTTCGCGGCCGGAAAGGCCGTCGGCACCATTCCGTTCGCGCCCGGCGGCATCGTCTACGTGGACGCCACCCTCATCTACTCGCTCACCGTGGCCGCGAGCCTGCCCGCCTCCCAGGCGGTGGCCGCGGCCTTCCTGTATCGCCTGATCAGCTTCATCCTGGTGGCGATCGTCGGCTGGATCGTCTTCCTGTTCCTGTTCCGCAAGCCGCAGGCCGGGGATGCCGAGTACGAGCAGGAGTTCGAGCATCACCGCGCGGGCGGGCCGCTGGTCGCCGACCGCCGCCGCCCCAACCCGCCGCCCGCCCAGGAGAATCCGAGCGCCTGAGTGGCCCGGCCCGTACCGGAGTGTGTCCCTGCAAAGCCCGCCCGGCGCCGCCCGTTAACCTGTGGCCCGTGAAGAAACTGGTGCCCTTCGCCGTCGATGCAGTGCTCGTCCTCGTGTTCTGCGCGCTCGGCCGCAGCAGTCACGACGAGGCGGTGCTCACCGGCCTGCCGCGCACCGCCTGGCCCTTCCTGACCGGCCTATTACTCGGCTGGGTCATGCCGTCGCGGTGGCCTCCGGACGCGAAGGCGCGAGCGCCGCAAAGCGTTTCGACGGCGGCGCGGTGTGGCCGACCGGCGTCATCGTCTGGCTCAGCACCCTCATCGGCGGCATGCTGCTGCGCGCCGTCAGCGGTCAGGGCACCGCCTTCAGCTTCATCCTGGTCGCGACGACCGCGCTCGCGCTGTTCCTGCTGGGCTGGCGTGCGGCCATGAAGGCGTTGCGCTAGTCGTCCGGATTCGCGAGGGCTTGGAGCAGTCGGGCCGCCATGCGGGCGGGGGCGTCGCCGCTGTCCACATCGTCGATGTGGATGGCGAAGGCCAGGTCGCCCATGGTGGCGATGAGCCAGCCGCCGGATCCCGCTGTGGCGCTGATGGCCTGGACCCCGGCGTAGCGGCCCAGACTCACGTTCTCCGGGGCGCCGGTGCCCTCGTTCAGCATGGCGCGCACGCGATCGGTGACAGCGGCGGGCAGGGGCTGGATATCGGCTTCGGTGGCGGCCGGGCTGCCGATGGCGATCATGGGCCGCGGCAGCTGGCCATTGGCGATGGCGGCCGCCGCGATGGCCATGCCCCAGGGGCTGGCCAGCAGGGAATCGGCGGCGCCGCCGCGGCTCACGGTCTCCGCGCCCTTGCCGGTGGGTAGCCGCCCGGTGGTCTCGTCCAGGCCGGGCACCTGGAAGTCCAGGCCGACGCCGAGCATTGTGGCGGCCTCGGCCGCATCGCTCACCGAGACGTCCTGCGGCGCTTTGTTCTTGGCCACCGCGGCCACATTCTTGAAGACCTCGATCAGCCCGCCGACCGGGTACAGGCCGGTGAACGCCACCGAACCGTGCGCGCTGGCGTAACTGTTCTGGGCCGCCGCGACCACCGCCCCGGAGGACCGCTGGATGGCCACGATGGAGGCGGGCGTGCCCGCGCTCACCACGGCGTCCTCGGTGGCGCGCTGCAGGCGCTGATCCATGGTGGCCGGGATATCCGGCAACGGCGGGCCGGGCGCACCGGCCAGCTTGGTGACGAAGGCGCCGTCCGGTTCGAACAGCTGCACGCCCCAGCCCGCGGTCCGGTCGCGCTCGTCCTGCCAAACCTTGCGCAGCGAGTCCAGCAGCGGCGACCACACGCGCCGGTCCTCGGAGATGAGTTTGGGCTGCTTCTCCAGCACCACACCGGGAATCACGGCCATGCGCGGTTCCAGAATGGCGAAGTCGCCGTCGCGCAGGTTCACCGCCACAATGGGCTTGCCCTGCGAGGCGGCCAGCTGTTGCATCAGGCTGTCGCCGGTAATGAGCGGCGCCACCGGTTCGATGGCGGCGGCCAGCGCATTGGAGGTGCCGAGCGGATCGCCGGTCCTGGCCGGATCGATCTTCACCACATTGATGGTCTGCTCGCTCATGAGCGGCGCGCCGACGATATCGTTCACCCGCGGTGCGGGCACGGCGTAGGTGCTGACCAGTTTGACGGTCCGCTTGCTGTCCAGCTGCGGCATGATGAGCGCCGGATCCCACGAGATGCGCCAGCCGACACTGAGTTTGCGGACCTGACCCTGTAGGTCGTAGTTCCAGTCCTTGTGCTCGCCGAAGTTCCAGGCGCCGGTCATGGAGAACATGCCGGTATTGCCGTCCAGGCCGATGTACTGGGTGAGTTCGTAGTCGGGCTTACCCGGTTCCAGGCCGCTGAAGACCTGTTTCAGGGTGGTGGACGCGCCATTGGGGTAGGATGTCAGCCGTGCCGCGCCCTCGTAGTCCTTCTCGTCGAGCAGGGTGGCGAACCGTTCGACGACGGCCTCCGGGCCCATTGCCCGTTGTTCCCGAAAAGCACATGACCCCATCGCAATCGCGAGGGCAGCCACCCCCGCGAGCGCGATTGCGCCCCGTATACGGAAGCGGCGGGATCCCCACACATCCATATCGCCCACTCTTCACTCTTGCCACATCAGCAACAGGACCACGGTACCTCGAACTCTGTGTTCGAAGTTCCACCTTTCCACCAGGCGTACACCTACTACGGACCACCATAGTGCCGTTTTCGGTCGGGAGGGACCAGATACATGATCACCGGTCGGTTACAGACCCTGGCGTAATGGAGACGTCGCGGACCGCGCGGTTCGCACAGGTGACACGCGGTTCCCGATCTTCGGCGACCCTCCTCCGAACCCCGTTCTCCCAGAGCGCAATCCATGGTCCGGGAAAGCACGTAATGTTGTAATCAGCATTACAACTCCATCCAGTAAGTGAGTGTGACCGCCATGAGACACGGACATCGCGGACGCGAATTCGGCCGTCCCGGGGGCTGGCAGCAGGCCGACCTCCCCGACGCCGCCGACGCCGAAGACTGGTTCGCTGGAAGATTGCCAGCCGACTGGTTCGCCGGTCCGGTGACCCTTGAAATCGACCGCGACGAGATCGTCGTGATCGGTGAACTCCCCCTCCCCGCACCCGAGAACAATGCGGCCCAGGACGCGCCCGCCGCGGACGCCCCGGTCGACGTTTCCAAGCCCGAGGCTCCGGCCGCCGTCGCCAAGGCGACGATCGAGGGCCTGATCTCCCGCTTCCGGGAGTCCACCCGCCCCGCCCGCATGCAGATCGCGCAGGAAGCCCAGCACCGCTACCACCGCAGCGTGGCCTCGGGCATTACGGTCGGCGGCGAGCGAATCATGTTCACCCACCTGTCCGTTCCGGTCATGACCCGGCTGCGCCAGCCCGAACGCAAGGTCCTCGACACCCTCGTCGACACCGGTGTCGCCCGCTCCCGCTCCGACGCCCTGGCCTGGACGGTGAAACTGGCGGGCAAGCACGCCGAGCAGTGGCTCGAGGAACTCCGCACCGCCATGCGGCAGGTCGACGACCTGCGCGCGGAGGGTCCGCAGGGCCTCTAATAGAGTCGGTCGCATGGCTGACTCCGGTCCGATCCTCGTGCTCAACGGTCCGAACCTGAATATGCTCGGCACCCGCCAGCCCGAGGTGTACGGCGCCGACACCCTCGACGACGTGGTCGAACTGTGCCGCCGCACCGCGGCACGGTTCCAGCGGGAGATCGTCGCCTTCCAGTCCAATCACGAAGGCGCGCTGATCGACCGCATCCACGCGGCGCGCGGCGTGGAATCCGCCATCGTCATCAACCCCGGCGGCCTCACCCACACCTCGGTCGCCCTCCGCGACGCCCTGGTGATCCCGGAGGTCCCCATCGTCGAGGTGCACATCAGCAATGTGCATGCCCGCGAGCAGTTCCGGCACCACTCCTACGTGTCCCCCATCGCCACGGCCGTCGTGGCGGGCATGGGCATCCAGGGCTATGCCGCGGCCGTCGAGTTCCTCTGCACGCGCTGACGCGGACAAAAGCAAAAGCAAGAAGCCCCGCGACCTAACGGTCGCGGGGCTGTTTTTATAGCTTGTGATCGTTGAAATGTAGTATGTATGCTACATATCATCCGGTACTCACTACGGAGGGGTGGACGGCCATGACCGTCGGCGAAGGCGTCGTGATCGACGTCAGAGAACTACGAATGCGATACGGCGCTCGGGATGTGTTGCAGGACGTCACATTTCAGGCGCGCAGAGGCGAGGTTCTGGTCCTGCTGGGACCGAACGGCGCGGGTAAGACGACAACTATCGAGATCCTCGAGGGCTTCCGGATGCGTTCTGCGGGCCGGGTCGAGGTGATGGGCATCGATCCCGCACATGGCGACGAAGCCTGGCGGGCGCGGCTCGGCGTGGTGCTCCAGTCCTGGCGCGATCACGGCAAGTGGCGGGTGCGGGAACTGCTCGACTACCTGGGCATGTTCTACGGCCCCTACTCCACCGGCGACATCGTAAAGCCCTGGGACACCGAGGAACTCATTGCCGCCGTCGGCCTCACCGAACGCGCCGACGCGAAGATCCTGACCCTCTCCGGCGGCCAGCGCCGCCGCCTGGACGTGGCCATCGGCATTGTGGGCCGCCCGGAACTGCTGTTCCTGGACGAGCCGACCGCGGGTTTCGATCCGCAGGCCCGGCGCGAATTCCACGACCTGGTGCACCGGCTGGCCGATGACGAGAACACCACCATCCTGCTCACCACCCACGACCTCGACGAGGCGGAGAAGCTGGCCGACCGGATTCTCATTCTGGCCGGGGGCCGCATCATCGCCGACGGCTCGGCCGATCAGCTCTCCCGCCGCATTGCCGGTGAGGCCGAGGTGAAGTGGACCCGCGACGGTCAGCGCTTCGTGCACACCACCACCGAGTCCACCAAGTTCGTCTACGAGCTGTTCCAGCAGTACGGCGAGGACATCGGCGAGTTGGAGGTGCGGCGCGCCTCGCTGGAGGACACGTACATGACCCTGGTGCAGCGATTCGAGTCCGGACAGGGCGAGACCGATCTGCACAGCCTGGAGGAGGTGCACCGATGAACCCGATGACGGTGGCCGTCAAGGCCGGATTCCGCCGCGGCGCTATCGAACTGCGGCAGTCGTTCAGCAATGGCATGGAGCTGTTCACCCAGTTCTTCTGGCCGCTGCTGACCCTGGTGGCCCTGTTCTTCATGCGCAACGGCACATTCGAGGCCAGCGGCCTGAACCTGGGCGCGCTGGCCCTGCCTGGCGTGCTCGGCATGCTGGTCGCGTTCACCGGCATGTTCGGCATCGCGCAGTATCTGACGCTGGATCGCGAGGATGGCACGCTGTTGCGCGCCAAGGCGACGCCCAATAGCATGGTCGGCTATCTGCTCGGCAAGATCGTGACCACCTCCGGGCTGGCGCTGTCCCAGGTGGTGATCGTGCTGACGTTCGGCATGATCGTGGTCGGCGGGGTGGAGCTGAACAGCCTCGGCCGCTGGCTCACCCTGATCTGGGTGCTGGCGCTGGGCCTGCTGGCCACGCTGCCGCTGGGCGCGATCATCGGCTCGGTGTTCGAGAGCCCGCGCGCGATGGGTTTCGTCTCGTTCCCGATCATGGGTCTCGTGGCGATCTCCGGTGTCTTCTATCCGATCACCTCCCTGCCCGGCTGGCTGCAGGGCGTGGGTCAGGTGTTCCCCATCTACTGGCTCAGGCTGGGCATGCGCTCGGCCATGCTGCCCGGTGACGCGGTGGCGGTGGAGCTCGGCGGCTCGTGGCGGCATCTGGAGACGGCGGGGGTGCTGGGCGCCTGGGCGGTGGCCGGTCTGCTGATCGCGCCGATCGTGTTGCGCCGCATGGCGCGCCGGGAGTCCGGCGCGAACTTGGCGGTCCGCCGCGAGAAGGCTTTGCAGCGTGCCTACTGAGGTCATCTACAACCGGATCGCCATGTTGCGCGCCGAGCGCGGTATCTCGCGCCGGGAGCTGGCCGAGGCGCTCGGCGTGCACTATCAGACGATCGGGTATCTGGAGCGCGGCGAGTACAGCCCCAGTCTGCATCTGGCCCTGCAGATCTCGCAGTATTTCGAGGTGCCGGTGGAGGTGGTCTTCTCGACCACCCCCTTCCCGCGACTCGGCTCCGAAACCGCCTGACCCGCAGGGGATCAGCCGCTGACGGGCGCGCCCCGCAGGATGGCGTAGGTCGAAGCCCGCTGATCCCCTTGCTCATTGGCGCGCAGCGCCTTGCTCCCGAAGACCCGGGCCGCGTGCACCAGGGTGGCGTCGACGCCCAGGGCTTCGCTGGTCTCCACCACGTGCCGGGCGCCCGCGTCCATCATGCGCAGGTGCGCCGGATCGGTGAAGCCCCCGGCGGCGGCCAGGGCCGCGACCCCGGCGTAGAACGGGGCCGTATCGCCCATGGCGCGCTGGGCGAAGGGCACGAACCGGTCGATCGGCTCACCGGCGCGATCGGTCATGGCCAGCGCCTGCTCGTAGGCCAGCAGATTGGGCAGGAACATGGTGTAGACCGCCTGGTAGTACAGCTGCGCGAGACCGTCTTCCGCACCGAGGTATTCGGCCGCGGACAGCCGGGCGAGCGTGTCCGCGTATGCGTCGAAGACCTGTTGCGGGCCGCTGTAGAAGATGAACGCGGACGGCTGTCCGAGGCCGTCGGGCTGCGACATGACGCCACCGGTCAGGAACTGCCCGCCATGGGCGCGAACCCACTTCGCGCCCCGGCGAGTGTTGTCCGGCGTGTCCGAGGACAGGTTCACGATCACCCGTCCGGACAGGCGGTGCGGAGCCTGGCCCAGGACGTCGTACATCGCCCCGTACTGGGTCAGGCTCAGCACCACCAGTTCATTGGCGTCCAGCGCCGCGGCCACGGTATCGGCCCGCCGGGCCCCGAGTTCGACCATCTCCTCGGCCTTGTCGGGACTGCGGTTCCAGACCGTCACCTCGAGTCCGGCCGCCAGGAACCGGCGCACCATGGCCTGTCCCATCAGGCCCAGCCCGATCACGGTGACGGCCCCGCGGGATGCACTGCGCTCGAACGACATCAGACGGTCTCGCCGCGCAGGATGCGGAAGACGGGCACGGCGTGCCCGGCCGCCTCGGAGATCTCGATCGCCCTGCGCCACAGCCCTTGCGAGACATGGGAGATGGTGGCGTCGACGCCGACCTCCTCGCTGGCGTCGATGATGTGCTGGGCCCCGGCGTCCATCATCCGGTAGGCCGACAGGTCACCCCAGCCGCCCTGCTGGGCGGTACCGGCGTATTCCTCCATGAAGAAGGGGTAGGCCCCGGCCGCGCGGACCGCGTACGGCAGGAACTTGGCGATGTCGTGGCCGGAGCGGTCGATCATGGCCAGCGCCTGATCGTAGGCAAGCATCCAGGGATGGAAGACGGTCAGCAGGGCCTGGTAGAAGACCTGGGCCAGACCGTCATCGGTGTCCAGGTACTCCTGCGGGCTCAGCGGCAGCAGCAGCTCGGAGACCTTGTCGAAGGTTTCGCGCGGACCGCTGTAGAAGATGTACGAGGCCGGATGCTCGATATTGTCACCGGCCGACATGACGCCGCCGGAGACGAATTCCGCACCGTGCGAACGAACCCAGGCCGCGCCCTTCCGCGCCTTCTCCGGGGAATCCGAGGACAGGTTGGCGATCACCTTGCCGGGCAAGTGATCCACGGCCTGGCCGAGCACATCGTACATGGCGGCGTAGTGGGTGAGGCTGAGCACCGACACCGCATTGGCGTCGAGCGCCTCGGCGACGGTGGCGGCGCGCTTGGCGCCGAGTTCGACCATGGCCTCGACCTTCTCGGGGCTACGGTTCCAGACGGTGACGTCGACGCCCGCCTTCAGGAGGGCCTTGACCATCGCCTGGCCCATCGGGCCAAGGCCGATGACGGAGATGGAGTGGGGCTGGTCAGACATGGTGTGTCCTGTTCGTATTTCGCGGTGATCGTGTCGGCGCCGGAATCGATACTGCGCGGAATCGGTAACCTCGGGAAGACCGCACGTTCGAGTGGGGTTGCTTACCTGAAGGTTCGAAATACGGTCAGGAGTAGCGCGGTGAGCCAATACGGTGACGCGGATCACGGTGTGTGCGGTATGTCCCTCGCCATCGATGTGGTCGGCGGAAAGTGGAAGCTGCACCTGATGTGGGTGCTCGGGGAGGGGCCGCAGCGGTTCGGGCAGATTCGCCGCATGCTGACGGGCGTGAGCGAGAAGGTGCTCGCGGAGAACCTGCGGCAGCTGGAGACCGGGGGCGTGGTGCACCGCGAGATCTACCCGGAAATCCCGCCGCGCGTGGAGTATTCGCTGACGCCGCTGGGCGAGGAGCTGAATATCGCGCTGAAGCCCCTGGAGCAGTGGGGCGATCGTAATCGCGACCGCATCCTCCAGGAGCTCGGCACCGCCGTCTAGTTCCGGCGCGCGGGCGGCGTCAGCGCGCCAGCCGCTCGCCGATCCGTTCCAGCAGGGCGGCCGCGTCGGCCATGGATCGGGCCGGATCGGGTTCCAGGTCCGAGAGTGCGTACGCGGCGCTGAATCCGGCGGATCGCACCTGGTCCGGGGTGAGCTGGACGCGGCCCGCCACGGCGATCACCGGGATACCGGCGTGCAGTGCCGCACCGGCGACGCCGATGGGCGCCTTACCGTGCAGGCTCTGGGCGTCCAGGGAGCCCTCACCGGTCACGACCAGATCGGCTCCGGCGAGCTGGGTGTCGAAGTCCACCAGGCCGAGCACCACGTCGATGCCCGGCCGTGCGACCGCGCCGAGCATCGCGATGGCCCCGAATCCGGTGCCGCCCGCCGCGCCCGCGCCCGGCTTGCCCGCGTAGTCGGTGCCGATCAGTTCGGCCCAATGCGTCAGCGCCACTTCCAGTACCGCGACCTCATCGGGTCCGGCGCCCTTCTGCGGTCCGTAGACCGCGGCCGCGCCGGTGGGGCCGAGCAGCGGATTGTCCACATCGCTGGCGAGCACGATGTGCGCCCCGGCCAGTCCGGGATGCAGCCCGGTCCGATCCACCCGCACGGCCTGGGCGAGTTTCGCGCCGCCGCAGGCCAATTCGCGACCGTCGGCGGTGAGGATGCGCAAGCCGAGGGCTTGGAGCATGCCCGCCCCGCCGTCGGTGGAGGCGCTGCCGCCGAGGCCGAGCACGATCTCGCGGGCCCCGCGCTCCAGGGCGTGCGCCATGACCACGCCCAGGCCGTAGGTGCTGACGTACAGGGGATCGAGGTGTCCGCCCGGCAGTTTCGACAGTCCGGTGACGGCGGCCAGTTCGATCACGGCCGTATCGCCGCGCATGGCGTACGCGGTGGTGAGGGGTTTCAGGGTGGGGCCGGGCGCCTCCAGCGTCACCCGCTCCCATCCGGCCGCGAGAAAGGCGTCGACGGTGCCGTCCCCGCCGTCGGCGACCGGTAACTGCCTGATCTGGGTCTGCGGTGCGCCGCGTTTGAGGCCCGTGGCGAGCGCGGCGGCCACCTGGGCCGCGGTCAGCGAGCCCTTGAACTTGTCCGGGGCGAGGATCACCCGGCGCGAGTGCGTGTCGGTCACTTCCACAGTGTGCGCAATATTCGGGATAACGACACGCCAGTCACATCCGTCTCGTAATACGGACAAATTGCAGCAAGCAAACGTTAGCGTCGTCGCTATGTCGAGTGAGTCGGACGCATCGATCGAGGTTCGCAAGAACACCGGGCTGGATCGCTTCGAGCTGTACGTCGACGGAAACCTCGCCGGTGTCACCGCCAACCAGGACACCGTCAACGAGCGCGCGTTCGTGCACACCGAGATCTATCCCCAGTACGAGGGCCAGGGCTTCGGGCGGAAGCTGGTGCAGGGCGCGCTCGACCGAACCCGCGACGAGGCCTACGGGATCCTGCCGCTGTGCCCGATGGTGCACCACTTCGTGGAATCGCGCCCCGAGTACCTGGCCCTGGTCCCGCAGTGGTCCAGACAGCGGCTCGGGCTCCCCCAGGGGTAGACAACTCTCGTAACTCTCAGGGGCAAGCACCTGAAACCCCGGATGCGCGAGGGGCGGCATTCGAGGCGTTAGTACGCCTTGACCGCGCCGTCGAGCGCGGTCTGCAATTCGTCGCGCACCACCCGCGTGATCTCGGCTGGTTTGGTCGGCAATTCCGCGACCGGCGTCCCGAAATAGAAGCTGGCCGACTTGGCCTCCTCCTTGGTGGGCTCCACCGCGGGATCGACGCGTGGCCCGTAACTGAGTCCCAGGCTCACCAGCACCGGATTCGCGCCGAGCTTCCTGGCCCGGAATGCGATGTGGCCGATGCCCGTTCCGACCGCCTGCACCTGGGTGTGGTCGACATCGTTGCAGGTGCCCTCCGGGAACACCGCCACTCCGTCCCCGCGCGCCATGCGCTCGGCGCAGACATCGATCATGCGCTGCCCGGCCGCATTGACCGCGCGAATACCGTGATCCTTCCCGCGGAAGACCGGAATGCCGCCCATCATGTCGATGCGGCCGCGCTGCTTGTCCTCCAGGAAGAGCTCGTCCTTGGCCAGCACCCGGGTGTGCCCGATGGCGGGCCGCAATGCGCTGCGCCAGGCCGCGGCGGCCACCGTGTAGGGATCCAGCTGGGAGAGGTGGTTGATGGAGATGAGCAGCGGCGGTCCCTGGAAGATGAACGCGGACAACTGTTCCCGCGCGCCCGGCGCATAGCTGATGCGCGGGTGGTAGCGCCGCCCGAGCAGCCAGTACGCGGCCTTCGCCTTCAGAAGATTCTGCTGGTGATCCCGATAGAAGTCGTACACCGCGTCACTGTTCTCGAGGACCACCTCGGGACGTTCCATGCCGCCACCCTAGCGAGCAACCGCCGCCCGCGCCCCCCGGAGATTCGGGGCATTACAGCCGCTTCGGGATCGTCTCCGGGAGCGTCGTGGTGCGGCGTAATCGGGCACTCGAGAATTAAGGGCCGCAATTGCGCTGTGCCGGTGCAATGATGGCGTTGTGGCACGCGCAGAGGAACACGGTGATCGTTCTCGACGCGAATTCCGGCATGAGGACCAGGTCGTCAGGCCCGGGACCCTGCTGGTGTCCGCAACCGACCTGGTGGAGCCGGCCTTCCGGCGCACGGTCGTGTACATCATCGAGCACAATGACGCCGGCAGCCTGGGTGTGGTGCTGAACCGGCCCAGTGAAACCGCCGTCCGGGACGTCCTACCGAATTGGGCCGAACACGCGGCGGGCCCGCAAGCCCTGTTCCTGGGCGGCCCGGTCAAACGCGATGCCGCCCTATGCCTGGCCACCGTGAAAGTGGGCGCCTCCTTCGCCGGTATTCCGGGCCTGCGCCGGGTGGACGGCCGGGTGGCGCTGGTGGATCTGGATGCCGATCCGGACACCATCGGACCGCTGGTCGAGGGCATCCGCGTATTCGCGGGCTATGCCGGGTGGACCTTCGGTCAGCTGGAGGGCGAACTGGATCGCGGCGACTGGATCGTGCTGTCCGCCCTGCCCACCGACCCGATCGCGGGCCGGGTCGATCTCTGGGCGCAGGTGCTGCGCCGCCAGCCGCTACCGCTGTCCCTGCTGGCGACGCACCCCATCGAGCTGGAACGCAATTGAACTGAATCCACCGGCTGTGTCGTGAACGGGTGCGGAGGTGACCGATGCCCGACGATCAAGCGGCTCTGCTGCGCGCGCTCTACGAGGAGCATGCGGCGGCACTGTGGCGCTATACGTTCGGGCTGGTCGGGGATCCGGGCCGGGCCGAGGACATCGTGCAGGAGACCCTGCTGCGCGCCTGGCAACGACCGGCGGTGCTCGATCAGTCCACGTCCTCGGCGCGCGTGGCTGTTCACGGTGGCCCGTAACCTGGCGGTGGACGAGCATCGCAGCGCCCGCAGCCGCCGCGAGTTCCACACCGATCATCCGCCGGAGCAACCGGTGGCCGATCAATCGGATCGGGCGCTGGACGGCTGGCTGGTCGCCGACGCGCTGGCGCGGTTGACCGTCGACCATCGCGATGTCATAGTCCGCGCCTACTACCGGGGCCTGTCCACCAATCAGATCGCCTCGGAGCTGGAAATTCCGGAAGGGACGGTGAAATCCCGCATGCACTACGGCATGCGGGCGCTGCGCCTGGTGTTGCAGGAGATGGGGGTGACGAGATGACCGAGGGCAATGAGCTCTGCGATGGCTACACCACCTGGGACGGCGCCTACGTGCTCGGCGCTCTCGCCCGGGACGAACGCCGCGAATACGAGGATCATCTCGCCGGTTGCGAGTACTGCCGGGCGGCGGTCGGGAAGCTGGCCGGGCTGCCCGGGCTGCTGGCGCTGGTGGACGAGGAGACCGCGGTCTCCATTGCGGCGCAGGAGGATCCGCCCGATTCCGTACCGCCGCCGCCGGAGCGCATGCTGCTCGAGTTGTCGGCGCGGGCCGAGCGGCAGCGCAAACTCACGCGGCTGCGGACCGTCGGCACGGCGGTGGCGGCCGCCGCGGCGGCGGTGCTGGTCGCGGTGCCGGTGACCGCGGAGATCGCGGGGCGGGATCGCCCGGCCGCGCAGCAGGTGATCGCCGAGGGCGAGCTGCGGCCGCAGGTGGAGACGTCGATCATCGCGACCTTCAAGGTGCTGCTGGTGGACGGGCAGACCCGGGTGGATATGACCTGCAGCTATCCGCCGTCGAATCACATCTATGCCTGGCAGCTGTCGCTGTGGGTGGTGCGGCAGGACGGGACGCAGTCGAAACTGTCGGAGTGGACGGCCAAACCGGGCGAGGTGTACACCCCGGACGGGACCACCTCCGTCGAGCCCGGCCAATTGCAGACCGTCCAGGTCCGCAATGCCGCGGGCGACGTACTGCTCGCCGCGGCCCTGTAGGACGCGGACGAAGACGGCGCACCCCTCATCGGATGCGCCGCCTTCGCTCCCGCGCCATTGCGGGGCCGGTTGGTTCCGGTGGATCAGGCGTTGGTCTTCTTCTTGAAGGTCGAAGCCGCCCAGATGTATCCGCCCACGCCCAGGACCGTGATCCAGCCCAGCGCCAGCCAGCCGTTATTGCCGATCTCGGTGCCCATGAGCAGGCCGCGAATGGTCTCCGCGATGGGGCTGAAGGGCTGGTATTCGGCGAACTGCTTCACACCGGCGGGCATGGTGTCGGTGGGCACCAGGCCACTGCCCAAGGAAGGGCAGCATGATGATCGGCATGGGCAGATTGGAGGCGCTCTCCGGGTTCTGGGCGATCAGGCCGAAGGCCACGCCCAGCCAGTCGAGGGCGAGGATGGTCAGGCCGACCAGACCGAAGGCGGCCAGCCATTCCAGCACATTGGCGTCGTGCGAGCGGAAGCCGATGAGCACGGCGACCAGCGTCATGACCGAGACGCCGAGCATGCCCTGGATCCAGGTGCCCGCGACCTGACCGGTCAGCATGGAGGTCTGCGAGATGTGCATGGTGCGGAATCGGTTGACCAGGCCCTGGGTCATATCCATGGCCACCGACACCGAGATGCCCGCGACGAGGTACGCCGGAATCATGAGCATCATGCCGGGGGCGAGGTAGTTGATGTACTTGTCGCCGCCGGTGGAGGATTCGAGCGCACCGCCGAAGATGTAGTTGAACAGCAGCAGCAGGAACACCGGCATGATGATCAAGCTGATGGTCATGGACGGATACCGCTTGGCGCGCAGCAGATTGCGGCGCAGCATTGTCGCCGAATCGGCAATGGCAGTGGACATTACGCGTTCTCCTTCGCGTAGCCGCCGGTGAGGGCGAGGAAGACGTCGTCGAGATCGGGGGTGTGCACGGACAGGCCTTCGGCCTCGACGCGGATCTCGTCGAGCCGGTCCAGGACCGCGCGCACCGACTTCACCGCGCCGTCGCTGGGGATGGCCAGGGTCAGATCGCCATTGGCCTGGGTGGCGTCGCCGAATGCCCGTGCGGCGGCTTCGAGTTGGTCGCGGTCGGCGAAGTCGAGCTTGATGTAGCCGCCGGGGACCAGCCGCTTGAGCTGATCGGCGGTGCCCTGGGCGACGATGCGGCCCTGGTACAGCACGGCGATCTGATCGGCCAGCTGATCGGCCTCTTCCAGGTACTGGGTGGTGAGGAAGATGGTGACGCCGCCCGCGACCAGATCGCGGATGATGTCCCACATGACGCGGCGGCTGCGCGGGTCCAGGCCCACGGTCGGCTCGTCCAGGAAGATGATGCGCGGATCGCCGACCAGGGTCATGGCCAGATCCAGACGACGGGTCATACCGCCGGAGAAGGTATTGGCCAGTTTGTCGGCGGCCTCCACCAGATCGAAGCGTTCCAGTAGTTCGTCGGCGATGCGCACGCTCTCGTTGCGCGGCAGATGGTGCAGATCGCCCATGAGGATGAGGTCCTCGCGGGCGGTGAGCAGTTCGTCGACCGCGGAGAACTGCCCGGTCACGCCGATGGCCGAGCGCACGCCCGCCGGTTGGGTGGCGAGATCGTAACCGCCGACGGCGATTTCGCCGCCGTCGGCGTGCAGCAGCGTGGACAGGATCTGCACCGTGGTGGTCTTACCGGCGCCGTTCGGGCCGAGCAGCGCGAAGATGCTGCCCTCCGCGACCTTGAAATCGATGCAGTCGAGCACGATGTGCTCACCGAAGGATTTGCACAGGCCCGCGACGGAAATGGCCGCCGGTTGCTCGTTGTACAACATGAGTCCCTATCATAAATTGATATGCATGAATGCATGCGTCATCTAAACCGTGCCCGCGAGGCGTCGGACAAAAGCGTCTTACCTCTTCAGTTGTGTAACAGTTGTTTTCGAATCAGATGCCGGGGCTCGGATCAGATGTCGAGATCCTCGACGCGGGGATGATTAGCGGCATCGGTGACCCGGATGTACAGCTGGTCCGGGATCTTGCCCTTCAGGTCTTCGATCTTGTCGAAGACCTCGAGTTCGAAGTCGCCCCAATCCTGTTCGCCGACGCCGAGCATGCGGCGCCAGTTCTTGATGTCCTTCAGGAAGCCGTCGGTGGGGAATTCGTCCCACCGCGAGATGTGGCTGTGCACCGCGTACGCGCCTTTGCGTGTGCGGTACACCCGTATGTCTTCGCTCGCCGCGTCGCCCATATGGTGCCACTCGGCCAGTAGAGTGGCGGCGAAGCGAACTTGCCGCACGCCGTCCTTACCGACCTTCAGGATTACCTCGTCGTAACCCTCCAGGCGGCCTTCCTCGAGCTCGATGAAACGCCGCAGCGCCGTTACGATCGCGCCCGAAAGGTTGCCGCCGACCAGCTCTTGGGCCCGCTGGAACAGCTTCGTGTCCTCATCGGAAACGTAAATCGTCTTGTTCGGCATGATCCCACTATACGTAGACGTATACATACATGGCAAGCCCCTGTCCGGAATCCCCTCCCAACCGGCTGATTGAACCGTCAGCTATCGGCGTTCGTATCCCGAGTACGAGACTCGGGCATCCGGTGCCAGCCACCGAAGGGAGCGCCGATGCATAGCGGAACACGGGTCGTGGACCACCTCGTAAAGGCCATCTACGGACTGGGCGTGCGGCACGTCTTCGGCGTGGACGGCGCCAATATCGAGGATCTCCACGATACCGCGTTCGACCATCGGGACCTGATCACGGCGGTGGTGGCCAAGCTCGAGTTCTCGGCGGCGACCATGGCCGACGGCTATGCGCGATCCACCTCCGGATTCGGGGTGGTGGCCGCCACCTCGGGCGGGGGCGCCATGAATCTGGTGGCCGGGCTGGCCGAATCCTTCACCTCGCGCGTGCCGGTGCTGGCTTTGGTCGGGCAGCCGCCGACGGTCCTGGAAGGCAAGGGCGCCTTCCAGGATTCGAGCGGGCGGGCGGGCGCGTTCGACGCGGTGCGGCTGTTCACGCCGATCGCGCGGTACTGCGCCCGCGTCGCCGCGCCCGCCGACCTGCCCGCGCACCTGATCCGGGCCGTGACCGCCGCACGCCGGGGCGGGCCCGCGGTCCTGTTGCTGCCCAATGACGTTCAGCAGGCCGATCTGGTCGCACCCCCGTTCACGCCGCCCGCCCGCGGCTACCGCCGGTTGTGGCGGGTCGTGCACGCGGTGCGGGCGGCGCGGGCCACCGGGAAGGTGGTGATCATCGCCGGGGATCAGATCGCCCGCGACGACGCCCGGGCACAGCTGGCCCGGGTGGCGGCGCTGCTGGACGCGGCGGTGGGCGTGGCCCCGGAGGCCAAGGACGTGTACCACCACGGTGATCCGGGATTCTGCGGCGTCGCGGGCAGCATGGGGCATCCCGAACTGGCGGACGCGCTGCACAATGCGGCGCTGTGCCTGCTGATCGGCACCCGCATGCCGGTCACCGCGCGGGCCGGACTGGACGAGGTGCTCGCGGGCGTAGCCCTGGCCAGCGTCGAAGCCGATCCGCCGTTCCTGCCGTCGGCGCATGTGCGCAGCAGCGATCTGGCGCTCACGCTCGATGAGCTGGGCACCGAATTGTCCCGTCCGGCAACGACATCCGAGACGAGTACGCGGTGGGCTCCGCTCACGGCGGCGGATTCGCGGCGCGGCCGGATGCTCACGCCCATCACGGTGCCGCCCTCGGACGGACCCGGACTGCGGTACCGGGAGGTGGTGGAGACCGTCAACGCGGCGCTGCCCGACGGGGCCGATGTCTTCGCCGACGCCGGGAATACGGGGGCCGCCGTGGTGCATCATCTGCGGCTGCCGCGCGGCGGGCGGTTCACCGTCGCGCTGGGCATGGGCGGGATGGGGTACGCGTTCGGCGCGGGCATCGGATCGGCCTTCGCCCGCGGGCGGCGCGGCGACGGGAGCATCCGGCGCACCTTCGTGATCGCCGGGGACGGCTCGTTCTTCATGCACGGCATGGAGATCCACACCGCCGTCGAGTATCGGCTGCCCATCACCTTCGTGGTGCTCAACAACAACGCACACGCCATGTGCATTACGCGCGAACAGCTGTACTATGGAGACCGCTACAGCTTCAACAGGTTCCGACCGGCGTATCCTGGCGCCGGTATGGCCGCCATGTTCCCGGATCTGTGCACGCACGCACCCACCACCCCGGCCGGACTCGCCGCAGGGCTGCGGCACTGCCGCGGCCGCTCCGGACCGTCCTTCATCGCCGTCGACTGCGATCCCGACGAAATCCCGCCCTTCACGCCGTTCCTGACGGCACCCAGGAGAAAACCGTGACCACCAGCGCCCTGCCCGCACTCAGCGACATACCCGAAGTCATTCCCGGCGTGCTGCGCATCGAGAATTCCGACCGCGAGGCCACCACCCCGATCATTCTCGACATGCTGCGATCGGTGTATCCGCACGAGCAGATATTCGGCGAATACTGCACGGTGCAGGGCTATATCGACGCGCCGCCACGGGAGCTGTACGACTATCTGAGCGATACCCGGTGCCTGGAGGAATGGACCTACAGCCTGCGCGGATTCACCGAAACCGAGGAGCCGGGGCTGTGGATATCGTATGACCGGCTGGGCGACAGCACCCGCATCTACACCCGCACCGTCACCAATCCACAGGCCATGACGGTGGATTATCACTGCGCCTGGGATCAGGGCGAGCACCTGTGGATGATCTACCTGCTGCGGGTGGTGGACGCGCAGGTGGTGTTCGACAAGCCCGGGTCGGTGGTGCTGTGGACCAACTGCCATCACCCGTTCTACGACCGGAATCCCTACGCGGACACCGCACCCGAGAAACGCAAGGTGTGGGTCGGGGATTTCTGGGAGATGTTCTCCGCCGGACATCAACTGGAGTTGGACAATCTCAAGGCGATCGCCGAGTACCGGGTGGCGCACGGCCTGCCCATCACCCCCGCCTGGATGAAATGAGCGGTGTGCCATGGACTTCACCGATCCCGCCCTGCGGACGCCGCCTGTCAGCCTGGTCGATGTCACCGGTTACCTCCCCGGAGAACCGGTCGGCACCGAGTACTTCACCCAGTTCTCCCGCTCCGGGCGGATGGCCAAGAATGTCATGTTCCGCGCGCCGAAGGCGCGGCACCATGTCGCGCGGGGTGAGACGGCCGTGGACATGGTGGAGCGGGCCGTCGCTCCGCTGATCGAACGCCATGGGTCGGCAATGATCTCGAATATCGATGTGCTGCTGACGCATACGCAGCTACCGGACAATCCGGCGCTGGGGCCGGGCCCGGAGGTGGCGCGACGGCTCGGTATGCGGCCGGGCTGGGTATTCGATGTGCACAATGGCGGGTGCGCGGCCTTCGTGCACATGATGTGGCTGGCGCGGACCATTCTGCAGACCACCGGTGCGCGCACCGCTCTCATTGCCGCCACCCAGAATTGCGCCGGCACCGTGTTCACCCAGCCCGATATCCGCAAGCTGGCGCAGGCCCCGGTGCCCGGGGACGGCTGCGGCGTCGGTCTGCTGGTGAAGGACAACAGCGCGCCCATTCTCGATATCGAATGCCGCACCTATCCGGAGTTCGCCGGGGATATGGACTTCAGCACCGGCTCGGAGCGCAGGTATTGGGAGCCGGGCGAGGGCCAGGGGTGCGTCACCTTCACCGAGTCCAAGGTCGCCAAGGTGTTCACCCGGGGTAATCGCCTGGTGCCGGAGGTGGCCCTGGCGGTGTGCGAGCGCATCGGGGTGAAGGGGCGCGATATCGACACCTTCGTCACCAATCAGCCCAATCGGCTGTTCCTGCGCAATTGGAACGACGCCCTGGAACTGCCCGCCGAACGGCATCCCGACACCTTCGACCGGTGCGGAAACCTGTTCGCCGCGGGCATTCCCGTCACCCTGGACGCCGAGAACTCGGCGGGGCGGCTGCGCAATGGTTCGGTGGTGCTCATGGCGGCCTTCGCGCACGCCGGGGATTTCGCGGGCGCCGCGGCGGTGCGCTGGGGAGCGGCGCGATGAGCGAGCCGTGGGTGGATACGGTCTCCTATGACCTGAGTCTGAGCGAGAATCCGTTTCCGCCACTGCCTTCCGTGCGCGCCGCGCTGGAGGACTGCATGCTGCGGGCGAACCGGTATCCGGAGTTCCTGCCCACGCTGCTGCCGCGGCTGATCGCCGATCATGTCGGGGTACGGGCCGCGCAGGTGGTGGTCGGATCCGGGGCGACCGGGGTGGCCATGCAGATCATGCAGACGCTGGCCGCGCCCGGATCCCCGTTCGTCTATGCCGCACCGACTTTCGACGGATATCCGATCATGGCCGGAATGATCGGGTTGACGCCCGTGCCGGTGCCGCTCGATACGCGCGGGCGCCAGGATCTGTGGGCCATGGCGGCGGCGGTGGACGAGCGCACCGGGCTGGTGGCGGTGTGCCGCCCGCACAATCCGACCGGAACCGTCATCCCGGCCAGTGAACTCAAGGCGTTCCTGTGCGCCGTACCGGCGTCCGTGCCGGTGATCCTGGACGAGGCCTACGTCGAATTCCTCAGTGCTGCGGCCACTCTCGACGTGCTGGAGCTGGTGGACAGGCATCCGAACGTGGTGGTGCTGCGCACCTTCTCCAAGGCGTACGGCCTGGCCGGATTGCGCATCGGCTACGCCTTCGGCGCGGCGGCGATCGCGGCGCGGGTACAGCGGCTGCAACTGCCCTTCGGGGTGCCCAGCAGCGCCGTGACCGCGGTGGCCGCCTCGTACGCGGCGCAGGCCGAGCTGGGCGAGCGCATCCTGCGCATCACCACCGAACGGGAGCTGCTGCGAACGGCCCTGCGCCGCAGTGGTATCCGAGTGCCGCGCAGCAGCGGCAACTTCCTGTACCTGCCCGGTCGCGATATCGCACCGGCGCTGGCCCGCGCCGGGATCCTGGCCAAGCGCTATCCGGACGGCAGCGCCCGCATCGCGGTCGGCGATCCGGCGGCCGGACGGGCGGTGCTGCGGGCCCTGGGCGCGCGGCCGACGCCGAATGTGCATCCGCTGCGCCGCGACGACAGCCGCGACTCGGCGCTCACGGTGCGGTCCGAGCCCAGCGTTGTGCGAGCGCCGCACAGGTGATCAGCTGAATCTGATGGAAGATCATGAGCGGCAGCACGATCAGGCCGACCGGGGAGGCGGCGAACAACACCGTGGCCATGGGCAGACCGGTGGCCAGGCTCTTCTTGGAACCACAGAACACCACCACGATCCGATCGCCGCGGTCGAAACCGGCCAGCCGCCCGGCCAGCGCGGTGGCGGTGAGCACCAGCGCCAGTAGCGCGGCGCACACCGCGGCCAGCAGCAGAATCCGCCAGGGCGACAACGTATGCCAGATGCCCTCGACCATGCCCGCGCTGAAGGCGCTGTAGACCGCCAGCAGGATCGAGCCGCGGTCCACCAGTTTCGTCGGCTCGGCGTACTTCGCCAGCAACCCTTCGACCTTGGGGCGGATCAACTGGCCGAGGAAGAACGGCACCAGCAGTTGCAGCACGATATCGACGATCGCGGACGGGTCGACCTTCGCCTGTCCGGTGGTGTTCATCAACAGGATCACCAGCGCCGGGGTGAGGAACACGCCCAGCAGGTTGGACAGTGTGGCGCTGACGATCGCGCCCACCACATTGCCTTTGGCGATCGAGGTGAAGGCGATGGAGGACTGCACCGTGGAGGGCACCAGGCACAGAAAAAGCAGGCCGGTATAGAGATCCTCGGTCAGCACCGCGGGCGCCAGCACATGCGCGGCCAACCCGAGCAGCGGGAAGAGCACGAAGGTACAGGCCAGCACCACCACGTGCAGCCGCCAATGCTTCAAACCGGCGAGCGCCTCCTGTGGATGCAGGCGCGCGCCGTACAGCAGGAACAGCAAAGCGATAGCGATCTTCGTCAGCCAGTCCACAACCGTCGCGGCGTCGCCGCGCGCCGGAAAGACGCTGGCCACGGCCACGGTGGCGAGAATCGACAGGATGAATCCGTCGATATAGAACTTGCGGAGCAATCGCACCGACCCAGGCTAGCCATCTGGAAAATTCCCTTGTTCACACCCATCCCCACGCGCGCGATACTCGAGGTGATCGACTTTCCAGACGACTCCCGAGGGGGGAATCGCCTATGGTCACCTGGACCTCCCCGGCCGCGGCCGCACTCCTTGCCGCCGACACCTGGGGAATTCCGAGCGAAGCGTTCCTCTGGGCCTACATCCTGACCGGGGTCGCCGCGGTCACCTACGGACTGCTCCAGCGCGCCAGGATCATTCGCGAGAGCGGCGGCCCGGATCGGCCGGACCATCCGCTGTATCCGGTCGAGACGGCCATGCTGGTCGACGACCGCCGTCCGGTCCTGGTCGGTCTCGCACAACTGCGCGAGCATCGGCTCATCGGCCCCTCCGGCGGTCCGATCGGACCGCGCGCCGTGGACGAACGAGCACTGGACCAGCTCTCCCGGCAGCTGTACGAGCGGCTCTACACCTCCGACGACCGGAAGGTGCCCGCCCTGTCCACGGCCGTGAAAGGTCCGGTGGACGCGCTGCGGATCGTACTGAGCGAGCGCGGCTACCTGTTCGGACGGCAAGAGCGAAAAGCCCTGTACCTCGCGGCGATTCCGGTGGTCGCACTGCTGCTCGGCGGCCTGCGGGTCTATGCGGGCCTGGAGAACAACCAGCCGATCATCTGGCTGATCCTCGCCATGTTCGCGCTGCTCATCTGTTTGCGCCTGGTGACCTATTCACCGCGCCTGACACCGCGCGGCCGCGCCACCCTCGAGGAATCCCGCCAGCGCTACGGCTACCTCGAACCCCGCAACTCCCCCGCCTACGGCGCCTACGGCCCCGGCACCGTGCCCCTGGCCGTCGCGCTCTTCGGCGCACAGGTGCTGTGGGCGGTCGATCCCGAACTCGCCGACGCCACCAATACCGTGGCCACCAGTGACGGCGGCTCGGGCGGCAGCAGCTGCTCCACCGGCGGCAGCGACGGCGGAGGCGGCGGCAGCTGCGGCGGCGGGTGCGGCGGCGGGTGCGGCGGATGACCGGGCCGGTTTCCGGACCGGATCCGGCAGCACGGTCGAGACCGGCGAATGATGCCGGGCCGCTGCCGGATTCGGCCTTGGGTGTGGGGTGGCGGCGGGAGATCTGCGGGATCATCGCGGCGCTGGAGGGGATCGGGTTCTGCGAGGTGATCGCGGAATCGCTGGCCGTGGCGGCACCGCGTAAGAGACGGCGCGCCGGGGTCGGACGCCTGATCGGAAACAGCGGTCGACGGGCAGTCGACTCGCCGCCCAACCGTGACGTGCTGGTTCCGGAGGAACTTTCGGCTCTGATCGAGCGGGGTATACGTGTTGTACCGCACGGTATTTCGCTGTCTCTCGGCGGCGCGGAGCCGGTGGCCGACGAGCGGGTCGCGCACCTGGCCGAGTGTGCGCGGGCGCTGGATGCGCCGCTGGTGAGCGAGCACATCGCATTCGTGCGGGCGGGCGGGCTGGAGGCGGGGCATCTGCTGCCGGTGCCGCGTACCCGGCAGGCGCTCGACGCCTTGGCCCGCAATATCTCTCGCACCCAGCGGGACCTCGAGGTTCCGCTGGCGGTGGAGAACATCGCGGCGCTGTTCGAGTGGCCCGATGCCGAGTTCACCGACGCGGAGTTCCTACAAGAGCTGGTGGAGCGGACGGGTGTGTATCTGCTCATCGATATCGCCAACGTTTATGCCAATGCCCGCAACAGATCTCGTGATCCGCTCACCGAATTGCGGCGACTGCCCGCCGAGCGCATCGCCTACTGCCATGTGGCGGGCGGGCAGGAAGCGGGCGGCCGCTACCACGACACCCACGTCCATCCGGTCCCGCCGGAGGTGCTCGCGCTGGTCCGCGAGTTCACCGCCGACCATGCGGTGCCGCTCATGCTGGAGCGGGACGGGAACTATCCCCTCGCCACCGAGCTGCTCGCCGAATTGAACGCCATTGCGGGCGAATCCAACCGCCCGTCGATCACCCTGCGCGCCGGAGTACTGTCGCCGTGACCGAGTCCGCCGCGAAATCCCTCGCCCAGCAACAGGAAGAGCTGGTGCGCGCCCTAGTCGCCGGAGCCGAACCGCCGCCCGGTTTCGACCACGCCGACCTCTCCGCGGCGGCCCACGCGCTCCTGCACAAGCGGGCCGAGGAGGTGGCGCGCCGCTACCCCTTGCTCGCCCACCGCTGCGGCGGCGAGTTCACCGCGCTGTTCGTCGCCTGGGCGCGTGCCCGCCCGAAGTTGAGCACCCCCGCCGACGCCGCCGCCTTCGCCGCGCAGCACGACCTGCCCGATCCGCGGCCGTCCGAAAGCAGGTGGACCGCGCTGCGCGCACGCATCCGCCGCACCGATGCGTGAGTGCTAATGTCGGCATGAGTTAGCTGGACAGTCCTGCCCATCCCGGAAAGGAAGCTCCATGACCACCGCTCATGCCGCTCACACCGATCACGACCATGTGCACGGTGCCGATTGCGGCCACGTTGCCGTCCCACACGGCGACCATGTCGACTACGTCCACGACGGCCACCTGCACAAGGCCCACGACGGCCACTTCGACAAATGCGAACCCACCGTTCACGTGGCCCACGACAGCCACGACCACAAGCACGGCGAAGGCTGCGGCCACGTCGCCGTCCCGCACGGCGACCACGTCGACTACATCCACGACGGCCACCGCTACGCCGCCCACGACGGGCACTACGACGAGCACTGAGCTCGCCTCCGGCCGCTACGCGCCGACGCCCGTGCGCGAGGATGCCGAATATGGCGCTCTTCCACCGCGATCCGCGTAACGGCTTCCGCCCGAATCCGCCCCCGGCGATCGGTACGGCCAGCCGCGAACTGGCCCGCTTCACCCTTCTCGGCCGCGAAGTCGTCCTGCGGCAGACCCTAATCGCCCCGGGCGGCCGCACGGGCTGGCACTTTCACGACGGAACGCTGCTGGTGCTGGTCACCGGCAGCGCCCTCGATCACCCGGGCCTGGACTGCGCCCCCGTCACCAAACGCCCATGGCGCGTCTTCCGCGAACCCAGCGGCCGCGCCAATGCGCACCTGGCCCGCAACAGCGGCCCGAACCCCTTGCGCCTGACCGTCCTCTACATCAATCCCCCCCCCCGGCAGCCCCCTCTCCCGCAACGTTCCCCCACCACCCTGCGCCGCCGAGCCCTGAGGCATGCTGACCTCATGATCGAGGTTGTCACCGTCTCCACCGAACAGGACCTAGCCGACGCCTACGCCATCCGCGTCGAAGTCTTCGTCACCGAACAAGGCGTGCCTCGGGAACTGGAACTCGACGAACTCGATGCCACCGCCGACCACTTCCTCGCCCGCTTCGACGGCGAACCGGTGGGCGCCGGTCGCCTGCTCGTCCGCGAAAACATCGGCGTCCTCGGCCGTTTGGCCGTCCTGAAGCAAACTCGCGGCACCGGCCTGGGCGTCGCCCTGGTCCGAGCCATCGAAGACCGCGCCCGCCAGCGCGGCCTGACCGCGGTCGAACTCCACTCCCAAACCCAGGCCCAGGGCTTCTACGAACGCCTCGGCTACACCGCCTACGGGGATATCGACGACGACGCGGGCATCCCCCACATCTGGATGCGCAAGACGCTCAACTGATTCAAGCCACCGGTTCGAGATCGAATCGGCCCAGGCGGTGTGGAGCAATCCGCCATCGAACTTGAATTCGGGATTTAGCAGCAGGTTTCGCTGCGTTACGCAAGCGGGCTTGACAAGCGGGTCCTCTTCGGTGACGATCGGTACAGCGCTATAGATGTGCCTTCACCCCAGTTCCCGGGGCAATCCACCACACGCACCAGTCGAGCGCCCTGGGGTGGTCGAGATTCGGGGCATAACTGCATCTCCCGCAAAGGCGCACTTTCAATGGATTTCGCTCGGTCCGCGACCGACCGGCTGATCGCACGCCCTCGAGACAATCCCTGATTCGGGTTCATCTTCGAGTTCAAGACAGTTAGTCACATTCGGTGGGCTTGGGTCGCATCGGGCTGGAATCCGCACCCTTCGATCCCGAGCTGCGCGCAGCTCGGGATTTTTCGTACCCACACCCGAAAGCGTGCGAACCATGCTCGAAATTTGCAGTCCTGCAACCACCTGCCGCAGCGGCAATACCGCGCCATCGTCAGTCACACGTCGGATTCCTGCCGCCCGTTGCCATGGGGAGTCATGATGACGATCACTCCTCTCGCAGCGTCGGACTCTGCGGCATGGATTGCGAGGCAGGCCCCGTCCTGGGACCGGATGGTCCCGGCTCGCGCAGACGTGAATTCTGCTGGCAGCAACAACAATTCCGACACTGTTGTCCGAGTGCACAACTTCTCGGTGCGTTCGCCCGAGGAAGCTGTCGCGAAGTATGCGCGGATTCTGAACGCCAACGATTTGATGGCTGGTGCTTCGGCAGGTCCGGTGCAGGTGTCGCCCGTAGGCCGGCCTGTGTCGCCCACGGACTTGTACAGTCCTGAGCCTCCACCGGGCGCGACCGTAGGTCCACCTCCCGCGTCGTTGGAGGACATGGTTCGCGATCAGGTGAACCGGGCGCCTTCGGGGCAGGACCAGCCGCCGTCGGTGCAACAGCAACCGGTGACGCCTCCGGCGGCGTCGAATCCATCCGCGCCCAATCCCGCGAACCCGGCACCCGGTGGCGGGAAGCCTAGTGCCTTCGAGCAGATGTACTCCCCTGAGAGCAACGCGGGTGTGCCTGGCGCGGAGATGGCGCCGTTCATGCCCACTGTGGAGGTAGCGCCGGAACCCGAAGCCCCGGTCGTCAATCCGGATGTGCTGGCGTTTCCCGATATCGGTGACCACACGGTCGGTGAGAGCTGGGATCAAGAGTTGGGTGATGGGGTCACGCTGCATTACACGATCCCTGAAGGGAACGGTCTGAACACCGTCGATGTCACCATCGAGGCCAATGGCGTGGTGGTCGGGACCGCGCGGGTGGCGCGCGCTGAGACCGGGCCCGGGTATCGGTGGTGGAACACCGGTGTCGGTGGTCATTCGTCGTACTTCGAGACAGGTGACCCGGCTCAGGGCGGATACGGCCAGACCTTCCTCACCGGCGCCTCGACCGCCGGCGCGCCGAGCAGCCAGTTCACAGTCGGCCCGAACTGGTCGTGGGTGGCGACCCCGTCCTACGACACCAACGGCAACCCGATCGGCGTCGATATCGGTGTCCGCAACGGGCAGGGCCTCTACGACAACGAACACCAAGACCTGCACGGCTTCACGACCCTGACACAGACCGGCCGAGACGCCCACGGCGGTCTCACCTCCGTGTTCGCCGGCCAACTCGACAACACCGGCCGCGGCTGGATTCTCGACGCCAACGGCCGCCCCGCCGAACACTTCCTCGACGGCAACAACAACCCGGTCATCATCTCCACCGACCCGATCACCGGCAAGAAGATCGTCGAGTTCGCCGGCGGGCGAAACACCTTCGACTCCGACGACAACTGGATTGGGCACGTCAAGTTCGGCGTCAACGGGGAAGTCATCTCCGGTTGGGAAAAGGACGCCTGGTATTCGACCCAGCTCACCGAATACCGGCGCGACTGGTTGAGCCGCCTTCGCGAGGAGATCATCGACCCCATCACCGGCCTCCGAGGTGAGGTCCGCCGCCTCGGCGACCGCACCAAAATCACCTACACCGACGGTACTGAGATCCTCCTCGACCGCCACGGCAACCCGATCAACACCCGCAGCCTCGCTGAGAAGGCCACTGCGGCCGTGCTCAATTTCGGTAGAGGCGGACTGCGCAATGCCGCGGGCATGCTCGAAGGTCTTACCGCCATCGCCGGGCTCAACGACGCCATCAACATCGGCGGCGGCCTGCTCGGCTTCAAACCGAACTTGATCACCCAAGGGGAAGCACAGGAAGGGCTGCTCCTCGGTATCGGCGGCATGCTTCTCGCCGACACCACCGCGGCCGTGGGCACCCTGTGGGGCGGATACAAATCCCTGACCGGCCAACAAAGCTGGGGCAAGACCTGGAGCGACGCGTGGCACGCCGCACTCAACAGCTACAACGAAAGGTCCAAATTCTTCCTCGGCACCGACTGGACAGGATTCGCAGACCACCCCGCCGAAACCCTCGGCTCCGCCACCGTAGGTGTCGGAGCCTTCTTCATCCCCATCAAAGGCCCCCGCATCCGCGGAAAGGGAACACCGGGAGCCCCCGGCACCTCCAAACCCGCACCCACCAAACCAACACCGAAAACCCAAGGTCCCGCGGCCAACACGAAACCTTCCCTCGCGACTGCGAAACCAAATCTGGCACGACAAGCCAAGGCGGCCAACAGCATCGTCGATCAAGCACCATCAATCCCCCGCGAGGCCTATCAGCGCCCTGAGTTCGGCGCGCCACTGCGCGAGATCCTGCGCACCGAAGCAGACATCAACCAATCAGCAGCTAACGCCATCATCGAACTCGAACAACAACTGCAGTTCGAAGCCCGAGTGCCACGAACGGAGCGATCGCGTGTCAACGCACATGCAAGTGCGCATGGTTCAACGCCTGCACGAAGGTCGCCCTCAGGACACCAGTCACCAAGTGGCGGTACGTCAGGCAGTGCTAGAAACTCCTCCAGTGGTGCTGTTCCTCCTGCCGGACCAAGATCCGGCCCCAACCCGACCGGGACAGGCACACCTGGTGGCGGTGGCGGAACTCGTGGCGGGAATCCCAATCCAGGGCTATCCCGTCACCAGCAGTTGAAAGATAAGTCGCTGAACAAGAAGGAAAACGTCGAACCACCAACCCCTGTGCCTACTAGAAACGCTCAAGGCCACTATGAGGTTCAGATGGCAAGGGTAGACCATTGGGCCAAGAACAGCTTCCGACGCAAAGCCGTAATTATGGAGCGCGCATCAAGCAAGAATCCGCTCACGCGCAAACCAGATTCGGTGCAAGCCAGAAGCGGAGCTGCGCAAAGATCGATTCGAAGAGAATACAAGCGCCTGATTAGAAGAGAATATCGAGCAAAGATCGATGAGCTAAATCGACTACTAGCACGGAAGGTTATCAACCAGACCCAGTACGATTGGCTACGAGCCAAGGCAGATTACATCAGGCGCAGACGCCTCGATCGCCTTAGAACCAGAGAGATGGACCATCTCGTCGAGCTGCAGCTGGAAGGGCTGGATGCCCGCGTCAACCTTGCAGCGTTGGAGGATATCACCAATCATGGAATTGGCCAGCAGATCAGGAACCAGCTCATCCATATTCCGGATGGTGCTCCAGTCATCATCAAGGTGGTGAAATGGTAGATCTCTTGCTAATCTTGAATGCAAGTAGGCGATCTCTTAATGGAGGATGAAATGGTGAGCGCGGAAGAATACCAGCGCGCATGGGAGTCATGGGGAGGAAGCCTTTCGATTCCTATCGATGCATGGAAATCCATTTTTGAAGCTCCAGAGGACTCGTACCCAAGTGTTGATTCGCTTCCCGTGAGTTTATCCTTCCTTTACCGAGCGTTCTCGGAAAGAATAGATATGTATAGCAGGGTGGATCTTAGATATCATCCCGAAGATGAAGATGGAATAATTCCCACGGTGTTACTGGGAACCGTCCCCGACGAGGACGACATCCTGTACCTATTCGATACCCGTTCCGGATCAGTCATTCAAATAGATCTTCAAGATGGCATACCGGAAACCATAAATTCAAGCCTTCGGGCATTCGTCGAGTTCCTTTATCACTTTGCGATCTTCGCGTACGCCGACCAGGGTGCAGAGGGCCGTTCCGACCGGGCGCGCGAGCTCCGTTCGGTGCTGACGCGTATCGACCCTTCAGCGTTTCTTGAAGCAGATTCATGGTGGTCGACGACTTTCCGCGGTTTAGAGTCCGCCTGATTCTCTGCGGCTACCCGCCGTGAGGCTGTTGGTTAGAACTGTGAGTATTGCCCTGTCCCAGGGGGTTGCCTCGGCGCCGGCGAGGATGGCGTCGAGGAGTGGGGCGGTGGCGAGGGTGCCGGCGCCGTGGTGGCCGGTGGCGCGGGCGCTGGCTATGACGGCCTGGATGAAGATCGCGTAGGCCTCCGGGCGGGAGGTGACGATCGTGCTGTCTGAGGATTCGAGTTGCTGGAGCAGCGCCTCGACTGCGTCGATCACGTCGCACAGGACGTTGATCTCGATGTCACGTGTGGCGGTCGCGGGGTGGTCGAACATCGTTGGAACCTCCCGGGATTCGGGGAATCGGGGTGTGGGAACAGCACACCACCGGCGGCGCGGATCAGCGCGTGTCGTACTGCAATTCTCAGAATCTGGCCCAAACCCCCAGGTAGGCGGTCAAACTGAAAGTGAATCGCTGCCGGACTGAAAGGTCGAGGGTGGGGATATGGCTATTGAGGCAGGACATCCGTCATTGCCGAGGCGGCAGCTTGGTGGGTACATCCGTCGCGCACGTGAGGCGGCGAACCTTGGTCAGCGGGAAGTTGCCGAGTTGATGCAGTGGAGCGTCAGTACTCAATCACGGTTGGAGCGTGGCGAACTCGGCAAGCTCAGGGATCGGGATCTGCAACTGCTGGGTGAAGTGCTCGGGTTCAAGGACGGTGAGACCGCAGCGATGATCGGGCTGCTGCGGCAGACGGCGGAGAAGAGTTGGTGGCACAGCTTCGGTGACGTCATCCTCGAGAGCTTCGGGGTGTATGTGGGGTTGGAGACCGACGCCCGCTCCCTGGACATCTATCGTCCCGACATCGTGCCCGGCCTCTTTCAAACCGCCGAGTACGCCGCCACGTTGAACCGGATCTTCTTTCCCAAGGACTCCGAGGATGAGCAGCAGCGGCGAATCCAGCTCGGTCGGCAACGACAGATGATCCTGACCCGCAAGGCCAAGCCGGCGACTGTCAACCTCGTACTCCAGGAGGCGGTACTGCGTACCGTGGTCGGTGGGTCGTCGGTCATGGCGGCGCAGCTGCGGCACTTCGCCGATATGAGTGTGCGGCCGAATATCACCGTCCGGGTGCTGCCGTTCACGGCTGGATTCCCGCTCGGGATCACTCTCGGCCCGTTCGTGATCCTCGACTTCGCCGCAGACCCCAAAGGGGTTGCGGCGCCGACTGTTATCTATGTCGAGAACTACACCGGCGACATGTACCTTGAGGTAGAGACGGACGTGCGGCAGTACCGCCGGGCGTCGGCGATCATCCAGCACGCGGCGCTCGACGCCGTGACGAGCAGAAATTTGCTACGGCAGGTAGCGAAGGAGTACCAGCGTGAACATTGATCTGACCGGAGCGACGTGGTTCAAGAGCAGCCGCAGCGGTGGCGGCAAGGAATGCGTCGAAGTCGCATTCCTGTCCAGCGGCCACGTCGGCGTCCGCGATTCCAAGAACCCGGACGGGCCCGCGCTGGCCTTCACCGCTAGCGAGTGGAACGCCTTCACCGCCAGTGTGGACAGCGGTGAATTCAGCGATTCCGTCTAGCAGCGAAATCACCCTGCGCGAGTTCGGACAGGGTTAGCCGCTGCCCGTGCTGCCGGTGCCGCTGCCGGAGAAGGGGAGGTTGGCGAAGGTGGCGAAATCGCCTTGGGCGCCGCTGTATATGTTGATGTCGGTGCCGCCCGCGATGCCGGGGACGTCGCCGGAGTCGGTGTACTGCCAGAAGGTCCAGGTGGGCCAGCCGCCGGGGACCTCGGGGTGTTCGTTGCCGCGGTAGTCGGCGATCCAGAGGGGGTAGCGGGTGAACTGGGTGGAGTTGGCCAGGGCCGACTTCCAGAAGTTAGGGTAGGTGTAGATGACGGGGACACGGCCGGTGAGGGTTTGGACCGTGTTCAGATAGCGGTGGGTCCAGTCGATGAGGGCATCGGGTGGGAGGCCGCCGGAATCCTCCAGGTCCAGGACGGGCGGGAGGTCCAGGAGGCCGTTCTGGCCGAGCACGATCGTGGCGTAGAGGGCGGCTTGCGGTTCGGGCGGGAGTGCGGGGCGGGCATAGTGGTAGGTGCCGCGGGCCACTCCTGCGGCGCGCATGAGCAGGCTGTCCTGGACGAAGTACGGGTTGATGTAGTTCAGGCCCTCGGTGGCCTTGACCATGGCGAATTGGTGCCCGGCGCCGCGGACGGCGAACCAGTTGATCATGCGGCCGTCGATGTGCTGCCAGGACGAGACGTCAGGGCCGTTCTCGGCCTGCACGGGCGCGGCGCAGATTACCGTGAGAATGCTCGCTGCCGCAAAACTGACTGTGATCAGGCGGTTTCGTCGCACCATGCAAACGCACGGTATGTGGGATTACCCGCTTTGGCCACGCGACTCGGCGGCGTGTTGTCTGAGTGTTAGCTAGAACGCGTCGTCAGCCCAGCCAGTCCAAAACCGATGCGGCCGTCCAGGACTGCTGCATGCTGCCCAGCGGCGCACCGGTATACGGCTCGTAATACTCGGCGAAACTGCCGTCGCTGGCCTGGCGCACGCCCTCGGCGCGCAGCATGAAGGACCTCTCGGCCCAGCTGCGGCGGGCGAAGACCCAGGAGAACAGCCAGCTCATGACCGGCCAGACCGGGCCGCGCCAGTATTCGCGGGAGCGGAAGTCCTTGGAGACCGGGGAGGTGGAGGGCGGGAGGGCGTAGCGCAGGTCGGGGTGGCCGCACCAGCGCGGGCCTTCGAACAGGCGCAGCAGGCGGCGTTCGGCATCGCGGGGGAGACCGCCGGAGAGCAGCGGCGCGAAGATCGCCAGGGTTTCGGTGTCGATCCAGCGGTCGGCGCGAATATCGAAGTCGCGGGCCGCGCCGGTGCGGGCATCGGTGGTCGCGATGACGCCCGCCCGGAAGTAGTCCGACCATTCGTAGAGCTCGCGCACGTCGGCGTGCGGCTGCTTGTAGTCCTCGCCGATATTGGCGAGCACATCGCAGGCCAGGGCGAAGATGGCCGTCACGAAGACGTCCTCGACGGCGAAGCTCATGGTCGAGGCCAGTTGATAGTCGTCGTAGCCCGAGCGCCGCATCTGCTCGACCAGCCACATGTAGCGGTCGTATTCGCGATCGCTGGGCCGTTGCGTGGGATCGCCGACCACGTGCAGGTCCTCGCGCTGGTACGGCGGCAGGTCCGGGCCCACGATCACGTTCTCGTAGGCGCGGTCCCAGCGCGGGGAATTGTCTATTCCGGATTCCCAGCCGTGATACAGCGTGATGCGGCCGTGCTGCTTGGGGTCGCGGGCGTAGGCCAGCCAGCGATGCCAGCGCATGAGATCCGGCCAGCGCCGCTGCAGGAACTCCTCCGCCACCGCCCGCGTGCTGCGCCCGTGCCTACGGGAGTGATCCAGAATCCGTTGCACCGCAATGGCATGCACCGGCGGCTGGGTTATGCCGGAGGTGTCGGGACCGTCCGGCGCGTCGGCGGCCAGGCGGCGGCATTCCCAGCGGGACGGGCCAGGGAAGTATCCGTCCACGCCATTGGCGAACACGATGTGCGGAATCATGCCGTTGCGCCATTGCGCCGACAGCAGCGTGTCGAGTTCCAGGGCGGCCCGCTCCACGCTCAGCGGGGCCAGGCCGACCGCCACGAAGGCGGCGTCCCAGCTCCACATGTGCGGGTACAGCCTGGGAGCGGCGCTGGTCATGGTTCCCAGGTCGTTGCCGCGCAGCAGGTAGGCGGCGCGGGCCGCGAGCTGAGTCGGTGTGAAACCCGGTTGCGTCATCGCCCTATTCTGCGACGGAACCCGCAGGTATGCGCGCCGGGTATCCGACGCGGGGTGGCGGGGGGACGGCTCCTGATCGCCAGATTGCACTCTGTTCGCCTTTTCGTGAATCCGCTGCTTCGATTCCACACGTGCACCGCCGCCGCATCGATCCGGGCGCGCCGCGACTGCCACGCCCGGAGCATCGTCACCGCCGCGCCCCCGGTTACCGTGATCGCATGGCGAATTTCCTCGAGCACGGCAGTACTCGGCCGACCGCGCTGATCACCGGCGCCAGCCGAGGGCTGGGCGCCGCCATCGCGCGGGAACTCGCGCCGACGCACTCGCTGTTGCTGGGCGCGCGCAAGGCGGAGTCGTTGGAACCGATCCTGAGCGAATTGCCCGATTCCACCGCTTGGCCGGTCGAACTGACCGACTATCCGGCGGTCGCCCGCGCGGCGGAGCCGATCGAACGGCTGGAGGTTTTGGTGCACAATGCCGGGATCGCCGACTTGGGAACCATAGCCGATTCGTCCGTTGCGCAGTGGCGGAATACGTTGGAATCCAACCTGATCGCCGTCGCCGAGCTGACCAGGCTGCTGCTGCCCGCACTGCGCGCCGGGAACGGGCATGTGGTGCTGATCAATTCGGGTGCGGGCCTGCGCGCCAATGCGGGCTGGGGCTCGTACGCGGCCAGCAAGTTCGGGCTGCGCGCCTTCGGCGACGCACTGCGGCTGGAGGAACCGGGCCTGCGCGTCACCTCGATTCATCCGGGCCGCATCGACACCGATATGCAGCGCGCCCTGGTGGCCGGTGAGAACCGCGACTACGAGCCGCGGGAATTCCTCACCCCCGAAACGGTGGCGCGGGCGGTGCGCAATGCCGTCGAGACCCCGCGCGACGCGCACCCGACCGAGATCGTGCTCCGCCCCATCGCCCGCTAGCGTGCGGAGACCCCTGGCGCGCTAGTCGCGGTCCCGCTCTGTGGGATTCCCGCCCGATTCGGGAGGAATTCCGGGAAAACGTTGCGGAATAAGAGGTATCGCCTATGCCGGAGAGCAAGGTCATCGCTATCCTCAGTGGCGGGTCGGGCCAAGAACAGGAGATTCATTCAATGGGCCATCGTTTCGCACTGGGCGTCGGTGTGGCGTCCGTACTGCTCACCGCAACCGTCGGGCTCACCGCGCCGGCGGCGGGCGCCTTCCCGATCGGTGGCGGCGGCGGGATGACCCCGGGCCTGAAGTGCTCGGGCATCACCTGCACCAACAACACCGATCGCGTCTACCTCGTCAGCGGCACCGTGACCTGCCAGGACGAGTTCGGCACCAACTTCGGCACCGTGAGCGCGCGCATCGAGCCCCGCACCACGGTGGACCTGCAGTACGTCTGCGCCGCCGCGAGCGTTCCGGTGGGCGACCCCAATGTGATCGGCACCTTCGAGGGCTGACACCCGCTGCACTGCTCGGGCCGGTACGAATCGCGTACCGGCCCGAAAGCGCTTGCGGCCCCGATGGCTAGGCGATGGCCACGGCCAGCTTGCCCAGGGTGCCCGCGGCGAAATCCGCGACCGCGGCGGGCGCGTCGGACAGGGCATAGGTCCGGGCCACCGGTAGCCGCAGCTCGCCATCGACGAGGGCGGCGGCGAGCCGGTTCAGGGTCTCGGCGCTGGGATCGGCCATGATCGTCGTCGCCTTGACGTCGCGGCCGGAGTCCGTCGGCGCGAAGTGCAGCGTGGAGGCGAATCGTCCACCGGGCCGCACCAATTCGGCGACCGCGGCCCCGTCACCGGCCAGATGCAGGGCCGCGTGCACACCCTCGGGCGCCCGGGCCCGCACCTGATCGGACAGCGCGGCGGTATGGTCGACCACCTCGGTGGCGCCGAGCCCGGTCACGAATTCCGTTTCGGCGCCGGGACGAGCGGTCGCGATGACGGTGGCGCCGCGCGCGGCGGCGAGTTGGATCGCCAGGGCTCCGACACCGTAAGCCGCTGGTACGGAGACATATTCGGACCAGCCGCCCTGCCCCAGGGTGGGTCGCATGATCACGCCGAAGACGGCGTCACCGACCGCGAAGCCGGTCACCCCCGCGCCGAGGACCGCCACCGTACCGGCGAAATCCTTGCCCGGCACCACCGGAAACTCGTACTCGTATACGCCTTTCAGATAGCCGCCGAGCACGCCCAGATCGAAGCCGTTGATCGAGGAATGCTCGATACGGACCAGCACTTCGCCCGGACCGGGCTCGGGGACGGGCAGCTCGGTGAGGGCCGGAGCTACGCCGAAGTCGCCGAAGGCGATTGCGCGCATGATGTGATTCGCTTTCTCTCGGTGCGGATGTCAGTTGCTGGTGGCCTGCCGCCAGGAGGCGTGCAGGACGGCGGTGGCGACCGCGAGTTCGGTCTCGTCGCGCGGGGCGTAGAGCATGACGATGGTGGCGGGCCACTCCGGCCGCAGGGTGATCGGGTGCGGCTCCACCCAATTCGCTTCCCGCAGTGGCTCGATGAGCTCGGCCGGAATGGTGAGGTGCAGGAATCCGCTGTGGTGGATGTGGCCGAATTCGTCGCGGCTGGGATGCAGGAACGCCTCCCACGGACCGGTGGGCGCGTGCAGGCGCAAAGCCAGTGACGCCGGTTCGGAGACCTGGCTGGGGCCGGTGAAGACCCCGGGCAGCGACCGCGCGTAGGCGACCAGGGATGCGCGAATCTCCGGTGGCGAGAACTGGTCCAGTTGGTCGTGCGGGATTTCCCGATTGGTAGTGGTGGGTCGCGGGCCGCGGCGGCGCGGCGGGGCCGCGAGGTCGAGGGGAGTGTCGACGGACATGTCACCGCACTTTCTGTTCGTTACTTACTTCTTGTGCGTGACTTGAATCCTGCCGACAATGGGGCGATGACGGAAGAAGGCACTTCAACCCGCGTACCGAACATGAATGTGCGTGCCGTGGAGGAGATTTCCGCGCCCATCGGCGCCGAGGCGGCGATCTGCCAGCTGCGCGATGTGCTGGATCGGGTCGGCGACAAATGGAGTGTGCTGGTGATGGCGCTGCTCGGTGACGGCCCGCGCCGGTATTCGCAGTTGCAGCGGTCCATCGACGGCATCTCGCAACGGATGCTGACCCTCACGCTGCGCAGCCTCGAACGCGACGGTCTGGTGACCAGGGCGGTGACGCCGACATCGCCGCCGCGCGTGGACTATCGGTTGACCGCGGTCGGGGAAACCCTGTCCACACAGGTGAATTCGCTCATCGACTGGGCGGATTCCCATCGCGAGTATGTCGCGCGGTCACGGCAGCGCTATGACGCGGATCGGGCCGCCGAGGCCGTGTCCGGCGAATAGCCCGTACGGACGAGAACAGCCCCGCCGAAAGGATCGGCGGGGCTGTTGATAAACCTCGGCGAAATCGTCAGGCGACGATGTTCACCAGGCGGCCGGGGACCACGATGATCTTGCGGGGATCCTTGCCGCCCAGCAGTTCCGCGATCTTCTCGTCCGCCAGGGCAGCGGCCTGGACCGCGGCCTGATCAGCATCGGCCGGGACGCTGATCCGGCTGCGGACCTTGCCGTTGACCTGGATCGGGTACTCGACCGAATCCGCGACCAGCAGCACCGGATCCGCGATCGGGAAGGGGCCGTGGGCCAGGGATACGGTGTGGCCCAGGCGTTCCCACAGTTCCTCGGCGATATGCGGGGACATTGGGGCCAGCATGAGCACCAGCGACTCCGCCACCGAGCGCGGCACGCCGTTCGGGTAGGTCTTGGTCAGGTGGTTGGTCAGCTCGATCAGCTTGGCGCCCGCGGTATTGTCGCGCAGGTTGGCCAGATCGTCGTCGACACCGGCAATGGTCTTGTGCAGCAGGCGCAGGGTTTCCGGCGACGGGTCGGCGTTGGTGGCCTTGACCGCGCCGGTCTCCTCGTCCACCACCAGGCGCCAGACGCGCTGTAGGAAGCGGTGTGCGCCGACGACATCCTTGGTGGCCCAGGGACGCGAGGTGTCCAGCGGGCCCATCGACATCTCGTAGAAGCGGAAGGTGTCCGCGCCGTACAGGTCGCACATCTCGTCCGGGGAGATGGCGTTCTTCAGCGATTTGCCGATCTTGCCGTACTCCTGGAAGACCTCGATTTCCGCAGCGGAGTCGGATGCGGTTCCATTGGCCGACTCCGTCGGCGGGGTCCAGAAGAACTTTCCGTCCCGCTCCACGACCTCGGCGGCCGGGATGTACGCACCGCGCTCGTCGGTGTAGGCGAAGGCCTGGATATAGCCCTGGTTGAACAGGCGGCGGTACGGCTCGTAGCCGGTGACGTCGCCCAGATCGAACAGGACCTTCTGCCAGAAGCGCGCGTACAGCAGGTGCAGCACGGCGTGCTCGACACCGCCGACGTACAGATCGACGCCGCCCGGATCCTTGGGGCCGTGAATGGCGGGCTTGGGGCCCAGCCAGTACTCCTCGTTCTCCTTGGCGCAGAACGCTTCCGTATTCGTCGGATCGGCGTAGCGCAGCTGGTACCAGGAGCTGCCCGCCCAGTTGGGCATGACATTGGTGTCGCGGCGGTACTTCTTGGGGCCGTCGCCCAGATCCAGTTCGACGTGCACCCAATCGGTGGCCTTGGCCAGCGGCGGGGACGGTTCGGAGTTGGCGTCGTCCGGATCGAAGGTGACCGGGGCGAAGTCCTCCATCTCCGGCAGCGTCACCGGCAGCATGGATTCCGGCAGTGCGTGCGGGGCGCCGTCCTCGTCGTAGACGATGGGGAAGGGCTCGCCCCAGTAGCGCTGGCGGGCGAACAGCCAGTCGCGCAGCTTGTACTGGATCTTGCCGTGCCCGTGGCCGCTGGCCTCCAGTTCGGCGATTACCTTGGCCTTGGCGGCCTCGATCTCCAGGCCGTCCAGGTAGCCGGAGTTCACCAGGGCGCCCTCGCCGGTGTAGGCGGCTTCGGAAACATCGCCGCCCGCAACGACTTCCAGGATGGGCAGGCCGAAGGCGGTGGCGAAATCCCAGTCGCGGGCATCGTGACCGGGGACGGCCATGATGGCGCCGGTGCCGTAGCCGCTCAGCACGTAATCGGCGATGAAGATCGGCATGCGGGCGCCGTTGACCGGGTTGGTGGCGTAGGAGCCCAGGAAGACGCCGGTCTTCTCCTTGTTCTCCTGGCGCTCCAGATCCGACTTGGCCGCGATCGACTTGCGGTAGGCGGCAACGGCTTCGGCCGGGGTGTCGGCATTGCCGAAGGTCCAGCGGGCGTCGGTGCCGGACGGCCAGGCGGCCTCGGTCAGGCGGTCCACCAGCTCGTGCTCGGGGGCCAGCACCACATAGGTCGCGCCGAACAGGGTGTCGGGGCGGGTAGTGAAGACCTCGATCAGTTCCGAACCGGCCTCGAACTTCACCTGCGCGCCGCGCGAACGCCCGATCCAGTTGCGCTGCATGGACTTCACGTTCTCCGGCCAGTCCAGCTCGTCCAGGTCGTCGACCAGGCGATCGGAGTAGGCGGTGATGCGCATCATCCACTGCCGCAGGCGCTTACGGAACACCGGGAAGTTGCCGCGCTCGGAGCGGCCGTCCGCGGTGACCTCCTCGTTGGACAGCACGGTGCCCAGGCCCGGGCACCAGTTGACCATCGAATCGGTCTGGTAGACCAGGCGGTACGAGTCGATCAGGGCATTACGCTCGGCCTGGCCCATCTCCGCCCAGGAGCGGCCGTTGTCGGAGCGCTTACCGCTGTCGAACTCCTCGATCAGCTCGCTGATCGGGCGGGCCTTGCCCTGGCCCTCGTCGTACCAGGCGTTGTAGATGCGCAGGAAGATCCACTGCGTCCACTTGTAGTACTCGGGATCAGTGGTCGCGAACGAGCGGCGGCGATCGTGGCCCAGGCCCAGGCGATCCAGCTGCCACTGCATGGTGGCGATATTCGATTCGGTGGTCACCCGGGGATGCGCGCCGGTCTGCACGGCGTACTGCTCGGCGGGCAGGCCGAAGGCGTCGTAGCCCAGCGCGTGCAGCACATTGCGGCCGTGCATGCGGTGGTACCGCGCGAACACATCGGTGGCGATATATCCCAGCGGATGCCCGACGTGCAGGCCCGCGCCCGAGGGGTACGGGAACATGTCCTGGATGAACAGCTTGTCGGCGGGAGTCTCACCGGCCAGCGGGCCGACCGGATTGGGCGCGTAGAACGTCCCCCGCTCCTGCCAGTTCTGCTGCCACTTCTTCTCCACCTGCCCCGCGAGGTCGGCGTTGTAACGGTGTGCAGGAACGTCGCTGGTCCCCGCCGCGCCCGCGGTGGGTGTATCGGTCACACGAGAGTCCTGCACGGTCCTGCCTTCTTGTTCCTAGCCGATCCCCGGATAAGGTCGCTCACCAGGGTAAAGCGTGCGCGTCCGCCACCCAAAAAGGGGTCCGACCGGTCGGTCGTGTGTCAACTCACCCCAGGCCACCCGTCTCTCCGGAACCGGCCGCCGGTAAATTGAACCCCGTGTTCGTGGTGGCGCTAATCCTCTTCGCTCTGTCGGCGGTGGCCGTTGTCACCGGACTCCTCGGCCTGACCGGGACCCTTCCCGGCAACCGCTACTTCGGAGTCCACTCCGAAGCCGCGCTGAAAACCGAGGAGAACTTCAAACTGGCCAACCGCGTGGCCGCCCCCACTACCATCATGTCCGGCGTCCTGCTCGCCGCCAGCGGCGGCGTACTCCTGGTCGGCTCCGGCCTCGCGGGCATCCTCATCCCGGCCGTCGCCGTCGCGATCGCCGTCTTCACCCTCGGCGCAGGCGCGGCCGCCGCCGAGAAGGCCATGGCCGCCAACGCCCCGGCGGAAGAAATCGGCGGCTGCGGCAACTCCTGCGGCGCCTGCTCCCTACGCGACGCCTGCCAGCCCGCGAACTAACCCCGTCACACCGGCCTACTGCTCCAGGACCTCGTCCAAGCACTCGGCCGTCAGTACCCGCGCAGTCCAAACTCGCAACCGCTCCGGCTCCGCTGCACGAACAACAGCAGCGATATCGGCGTCCAAAGGCCCGAACTTCAACGACAGCTGCTCGATCAAGGTCTCGGCCCGACCTTCGGCCCGACCCTCGGCTCGGCCCTCAGCCCGAAGTCGTTCAGCGGTCGTCATGATGACCTCCTTGGCGTGGGGACCGAGTTGATCGATGACAGGTCCCAGGTGGGCAAATGGGTGACCGCGCTCCCTGATGTCCCGGATGCGCACCCTGAACTTTCCCTGATACGAGCTGCGCGCAGGCCTTTTCGAGGTGTTGGCTGCCTACCATCGGGACTTGATACGTCTCAGGGGAGGAGTTCGCTGTGCGGCGGTTCTTGACGGTCTCGGTGGTCTTGGTGGGGGCGGCGCTGTTGTTGTGTTCGGTGGGGATGCCTCGGGCGGTCGCGGATACCGGGAGCTCGGAGGCGCGGATCGGCAGGCTGCAGGCGTTGCTGGATCGGCTGGTTCGCGAGTCCGATATACCCGGTGCGCAGCTGGTGATCACCGAGTCGGGGCACGATATCCGGATCAGCAGCGGTGTCGGGGATCTCGCTACCGGCGCACCGTTTCCGCCGACCGCGCAGGTTCGTATTGCCAGCGTCACCAAATCGTTTGTCGCGGCGACGGTCCTGCGACTGGCTGCCGACAACGACGTGGAGCTCGACGCGCCGGTTGAGCGCTACCTGCCCGGCGTGGTGCACGGCCCTGGCGGCGACGGGAATCTGATCACCGTGCGGAACCTGTTGCAGCACACCAGCGGTATCCCCGACTATCTCGACAAACTGGACATCTCCACGGAGGCGGCGCTGCGCAACCCGCGCCCGGCGGCGGAGTTGATCCGGCTCGGACTCGACCAAGCCTCGCACTTCACACCCGGCACCGAATACGGCTACTCCAACACCAACTATCTGCTGGCGGGCAAGCTGATCGAGCAAGTGACAGGCCGGTCGCTGCGCGAGGTGGTGACCGACCGGGTGATCGCACCGCTCGGCCTGGCCGACACCTACTGGCCGGACTTCCCGCACGAGCAGGTGATCCGCGGCCCGCATCCGCACGGTTACGCGATCCTCGAGGGCGAACTCGTCGACCTCGACGATTTCGACCCGTCCTGGGGTCTGGCCGACGGCGGCATGGTCGCCGCCCCCGCCGACCTCAACCGCTACTTCATGAGCCTGCTCGCCGGACGAGTCCTCCCGCCTGCCCAGCTTGCCGACATGCAGCGCACCTTCCCCAGCTCCGATCCCGCCCAACCCGACCGCGCCGGTCTAGGACTTTTCCGCCTGGAGAACAGTTGTGGACTCGACACCTGGGGCCACGACGGCGCGTTCCCCGGCTACGGCGTCGTAAGCATGGCAACCAAGGATCTGGCAGTAACCCTGACCCTCAACCAACTCCCGGAAAAGCTCGTCACCGAGGGGGACACCCCACTGGTATCCGTACTCACCGACACCGCAATTTGCGGGCAGTGACTACACCGGCCGTCCGCAAGTCACGCCGTCCATGACCTCGGGGGTCATGGACGGGTGAGATGGATGGCGGCACTGTGGGATCGAGTCCAGTTGTCGCAGAACCGGAGGATCCCATGGTGCAGTCTGCCCTCGCGAGCGAGTTCGGCGTTGTCGAAGGGACGCTCGAGCATGGAATGCCGTATCTGGCCGTGGGGGCGGGGCGGCCGCTGGTGTTCTTGCGGTGGTTCACGCCGGAATTCGCCAATCCCACGGGGTGGATGCGGGAGTCGGAGATCAAGACCTTGAAGCCGCTCGCGGAGCGGTTCCGGGTGTATGCGGTGAATCGGTCGCCCGGAACACCGGCGGGCGTCACCATGGCCGAGATCGCGGCGCAGCATGCCGAGGCGTTGCGGGCCGAGTTCGGGGAGCCGGTGGATGTGGTGGGGGTCAGTTCCGGCGGGTCGATCGCGCTGCAGTTGGCGGCCGATCATCCGGAGGTGGTGCGGCGGCTGGTAACCGTGGCGTCGGGGTATCGGCTCGAGCCGCGGACCCGTGCCGTGCAGTCGAAGTACATGGCCGCGGTCGCGGCGAATCGGCGCGGGTTGCATCACGGTGCGGCGATCATTCACAAGTCCGCGGTCAAGGCTCGCGCCACCGCCGCGCTCATGTGGCTGGCCGATCCGTTCGTGCGGCCCGCGGACCCGGCCGCCATGCTGAACTTTCTGCGGGCCGAGGACCGCTTCGATCTCAGTGGTCGGTTGGGTGAGATCAGCGCTCCGACACTGGTTCTCGGCGGTGACGAGGATGCCTGCTATTCGGTGGAGAACTTCCGCCACACCGCTGCCGGAATCCCGGACGGGCGCGCGATCGTGTATCCCGGTGCGACCCATATGGGTGCGATCAAGGATCCCCGATTGCTCTCCGACCTGCTGGAATTCCTCACCACCGACTGAAAAGTCGCGTGTCAGTGGTCATGTCAGCACGGTGACGGCTCCGTGACAGCGGCCCGGGCGATTGTTTCTCCAGCGATCGAGTACAGCAGATTCGAAGGAGCACATCGCCATGACCGTCCAGAACGAGAACACCGTCGCCGCGCAGAATCGGCCGGAACTGCAGCAGGTCATTCAGGAAATGATCGACGCGGGATTCACCGGGGTGACACTGCGCGTGCAGGATGCGCGGGGCGAGTGGACCGGTAGCGCCGGAGTGGCCGTCCTGGGCGAGACGGAGCTACCGCCCATCGACGGCCACATCCGGATCGGCAGCAATACCAAGACCTTCACCGCGACCGTGGTGCTGCAATTGGTCGCCGAGGGGAAGATCGAGCTGGATGCGCCGATCGCCGGGTATCTGCCCGAGTTCGGCTTCGACGAGCGCATCACGGTGCGAATGGTGTTGCAGCACACCAGCGGAATCTTCAACTTCACCGGCGAGTACTTCGAGGACGGAACGGTGGTGCCGGGCATCATCGCCACCACGGCCGGTAAGCCCTGGGTGGACAACCGATTCCACGACTACACGGCCGAGGAACTGGTGCGGCTGGCGCTGTCCAAGCAGGCACGGTTCGAGCCGGGCACGGACTGGAGCTACTCCAACACCAACTACGCGGTGGCCAAGCTGCTGATCGAGAAGGTCACCGGCCGTTCGTTCGCCGCGGAGCTGCGGCGACTGATCGTGGAGCCGCTCGGCCTGACCGGCACCGTGGAGCCGGGCTCCTCGACCGAGATCGCCGAGCCACACGCCCACGCCTACTACCGCTACGAGGAGGACGGCCAGGCGCAGATCGTCGACGTCACCAGCCAGAACCCGTCCTGGATCTCCAATGGCGGTGACATGATCTCGACCACCGCGGATCTGCGCACCTTCATCGGCGCGCTGCTGGGCGGCACGCTACTGCCCGCCGAACTGCTGGCCGAGATGCTCACCCCGGAGGCCAAGGTCGGCTACGGCCTGGGCGTGTTCGTGCAGCCGACCGCGGACGGCGGCACCCTCATCACCCACAATGGCGGCGCCGCGGGTCACGGTGCACTCATGTTCAGCACCCCCGACGGCGGCACCATCATGACCGCCGGGCTGAACTACATCGACGATGCGGACCTGTCCCTGGCCCCGGCCTTCCAGGCCGCGACCCAGCAGCTCATCGACACGGTGTTCGGCGGCAAGCAGAACTGATCCCGACCATGACGAGGGGTGGACCGGCTCCCGCCGGTCCACCCCTCGTCATGCGTTGTCCCCCACGGAACTACACGCCGATCTCGCCACCCTTCTTCCACACCGCGACCACCGACGGGCGGGGCTGGGAGGCGCCGCCGTCGGGCCAGTGCGATGCGGGCTTGTCGGCGGACGCGCCGTCGACCTCACCCGGGTGTTGGACGCAGACCAGAACGCGGTCCTTGGTGATGATCGGGCCGCAGGTCTCCGCGCCGATCGGCACGGTCAGGAACTGCTTGGTCTCACCGCGCTTGTCGCCGTCGAGGGCGACCGAGAACAGGCCGTCATTGGACTTCAAGGCATTGCCGTCGGTGGAGATCCACAGGTTGCCGTGCGGGTCGAAGGCCAGGTTGTCCGGGCAGGAGATCGGGCTGACCTTGGTCTTGTCGAAACCGGCGAAGTAGGTGTCGGCCTCCTTCGGGTCGCCGCAGACCAGCAGCAGCGACCAAGTGAAGGCGGTGCCCTTGTGGTCGTCGACGAGTTCGAGGACCTGGCCGTTCTTGTTCTGCTTGCGCGGGTTGGCCTCGTCCACACCGGCCTTGCCCTCGTCGCCGCGGTTCTTGTTGTTGGTCAGCGCGACGTAGACCTTGCCGGTCGTGGGGTTGGCCTCGAAATCCTCGGGGCGGTCCATCTTGGTGGCGCCCACCTTGTCGCCGGCGAGGCGGGTGAAGACCGCGACCTCTTCGGCGGTCATGCCGTCGAACAGGGACTTGCCCTTGCCGTCCGCGCCGGTCTCCAGCAGCGGAATCCACTGACCCTTACCGGTGAAGCCCTTGTCCGAGGGGACCTTTCCGGTGCCGTCGATCTGATCCGGGTGGTCGCCGGTCAGCTTGGCGACGTACAGGGTGCCCTGGTCGAGGATGGTCATGTTCGCCTTGCGGGCGGCGGCGGTATCACCCTTCTCGATCTTCTTCGAGGAGACGAACTTGTACATGTAGTCGAAGCGCTCGTCGTCGCCGGAGTAGGCGACCACGGTGCCGTCCTCGGTGACGTAGATATTGGCGGCTTCGTGCTTGAAGCGCCCCATGGCGGTGTGCTTGATCGGAGTGGAAGAGGGATCCCACGGATCCACCTCGACCACATAGCCGAAGCGGTTGGACTCGTTGGGCTCCTGCGCCACGTCGAAGCGCTTGTCGAAAGTCTCCCAGCGACGCGGCATCTCGCCCTGCCCCGCGCCCGGATGGCCGAGGCCGTAGCGCTTGCCGCGGGCCTGCGCGGTCGGGTCGGCGAGCACACCGGCGAAGTACTGGTTGAAGTTCTCTTCACCGGAAAGCACGGTGCCCCAGGGGGTAACGCCGCCGGAGCAGTTGTTGAGGGTGCCGAGCACCTTGGTGCCGGACGGGTCGGCGGAGGTCTTGAGGAACTCGCTGCCCGCGGCCGGGCCGGTGAGCTTGAATTCGGTGGTGCCGGTAATGCGGCGGTTGTACTCGCCGATGACCGGGGCGAGCTTGCCCGAACCGGACTCGCCCTTGACGCCGACCACCGAAAGCCCGTGCGCGGCAAGCGCGATCTCGAACTGCTCGCGGGTGGGCGCGTCGGCGTTGTACCCGGCGAACATGAACGGTTCGGTGGTGTATTCGTGGTTCACCACCAGCAGGAATTCATTGTCCCTGCCCGGGACCGGCAGCAGCGCGGCGAAGTCGTTGTTGAAGCCGAACTGCTTGGCCTGCGCAGCGGCGGTCTGGTTGGCGAAGTCGAAGTTCGGCGCGTCCTTCAGCACCGGGTCTCCCCAGCGAATCACGACGCCCTGCTCGTAGCCCTCGGGGATGACGACCGCGTCCTCCTTGTTGGGGGCGACGGCGGTGAAGCCGGTACCGGTGCCGGTGCCGGTCTCGGAGGCGGTATTGGTGGTGGCGTCGTCGCCACAGGCGGCCAGTACGCTGCCCGCGCCGACGGCGAGCACCACGGCCGCGCCGCCCTGCAGGACGCGGCGGCGCGACATGGCGGCGACGATATCGCCGAAGTACTCGTTCTTCGAGTCGTTGGGGACCTCGTGGAAGCACGCGTTGCCACACTTGTACTGGCAGGTGACAGACGCACGCGAGGACGCGCCATCGTGTTTCACGAAGAGGGCGAGGGGTTTCAGACTCACTGCATGCTCCCAAAGTCGGTCGTTCGGGCGCACGGTAACCACAGGAGAAGAGCCGGAGGAGACGCACAGGTGAACAACTGACCAATTAGGTTGCCCTTAGTTAGCCAGAGGGATGCGGCGGCCATACCACACCCCCTCCCGCGGATCAGAGCACCTGGGACAGGAACTGCCGCAGACGCGGCGTCTGCGCATTGTCGAACAATGCGTCCGGCGTACCGGTTTCCACTACCCGACCATGATCCATGAAGACGACCTGATCGGAAACCGAACGGGCGAAACCCATTTCGTGCGTCACCACGACCATGGACATACCGCCCTTCGCCAGATCGGCCATCAGCGCGAGCACGCCCTTGACCAGCTCCGGGTCCAGCGCCGAGGTGGCCTCGTCGAAGAACATGAGCTGCGGCTTCATGGCCAGAGCCCGCGCGATGGCAACACGTTGTTGCTGACCGCCCGAGAGGTTGGCGGGCCGCACATCGGCCTTGCCCGCCAGCCCGACCGCCTCCAGCTGCTCCAGCGCCAGCGTGCGCGCCTGCTCCTTGGACAGCCCGTGCAGTTTGCGCGGCCCCAGGGCGATGTTCTCCGCGACCGTCATGTGCGGGAACAGATTGAAATGCTGGAACACCATGCCGATACGACGGCGCAGCTCGTCCGGGTTCTCCTTCAGCACGGACTTCCCGTCCAGCAGGATGTCGCCCTTGCTCGGCTCGTACAGCCGGTTGAGCACCCGCAGCAGCGTCGACTTACCCGATCCGGACGGCCCGATGACCGTGGTCGTCTTACCCGCGTCGACATGAATGTCCACACCGCGTAGCACCTCGTTGCTGCCCAGCGTCACATGCAAACCGGTACCGGTGAGGGAGGCACTCATGCGCCCATATCCTTTCGAGCATGAGCGGAGCGCTCCGTGGTTACGCTCCGCTGCCTCCTCCGCGCTTGACCGCTCATGCTCCACGCCCTTCCGTGATCACGGCCTGCTCGACCGGGTCGATGGCTTTGTCGTCGCGGCCCGTGCGCATCCGGTTGTCGATGTAGTTGACCAGATGCGTGAGCCGAATCGTCAGCACCAGATACACCAGGCCCGCCGCCACCAGCGGCGACAGATTTCCGGTCTGCGCATTGAGATCCCGGCCCACCGCGAACAGTTCGCGCTGGGTCGCCAGCAGACCCAGGAAGTAGATGAGCGAGGAATCCTTGATGAGCGCGATGAACTGGTTCATCAGCGCGGGCAGCACCCGGCGCACGCCCTGCGGGATCACCACCAGGGTCATGGCCTGCCGGTATCCGAAGCCGATGGCGCGCGCGGCCTCCAACTGCCCCGCCTCCACCGACTGGATGCCCGAACGGAAGATCTCGCCGATATAGGCCGAGGCCAGCAGGCCCAGCGCCACCGCGCCCAGCCAGTACGGGTTGTTGCCGGTGATGTTCTTGACCACCGGGCCCACGCCCAGGCCGATGAGCAGGATGATGACCACCGCGGGCAGCCCGCGGAAGATATCGGTGTATACCCGGGCGGGCCAGCGCAGCCAGCGCGTGCGCGAGATGCCCGCGACCGCCAGCAGCATGCCGAGCACGGTGCCGATCACGCCCGAAACCACCGCCAGGATCAGGGTATTCGGCAGACCGGTCTTGAACAGGTCCGGGAATGCCTTCTTGTACAGCTCCCAGTCGAAGAACGTGTCCTTCAACTGCGCGAGCGTCGACTTCGGCTGCACCGCGGAATTGTCCGGCCTGCCGTCGGCATTCTGGGCCGCGATGGCGGCGAAGTCCGGAAGCTGCGGCGCGGGAGCGGCTTTCGAGCCCGGCTTCCAGCCCGGCGGCAGTTCGCGCGGCACCCAGTCCTCGTAGAGCCTGCTGTAGGTGCCGTCCGCGATGACCGCGTTGAGACCGGCATTGAGCGCGTCGATGAGCGGCTGATTGTCCTTGCGCACCGCATAGCCGACGAAGTTGTTGAGGCTGAAGGTGTTCTGCACGATCGAGGTGGGATCACCCGGTTTGATCGCGCCCACCGCCTGTGCCGACGGCGCCACCCAGGCATCGATCTGCCCGGTCTTCAGATTCGCGTACGCGGTGTTGTAGTCCGGGAACTTCACCGGATCCAGGTGCAGCTCGTTCACCACGTACTCGTCCTGCACGGTGCCCTGCACCACGCCGATGCGGGTGCCGCCGTTCAGGTCCGAGAAGCCCTTGATCGCACTGCCATTGGGCACCACGAGGGAGAAGTATCCGAAGTCGTAGCCATTGGTGAAGCCGACCAGATTCCGGCGCGCGTCGGTGGTGGTGATATTCGACGAGCCGACATCGAAGCGGCCGTTGGCCACCTGCGCCAGCAGGCCCGCGAACTCGGTGCCGGTGAACTCCACCTGCAGGCCGAGCTTCTCGCCGATGGCGCGCAGCAGCTCATTGTCGAAGCCGGTGAACGTGCCCTTGGAGTTCACGCAGATGCTCGGCGGCGCGTCCGACAGCGTGCCGACGCTGAGCTTGCCCGGCGTGATGAGGCCGAGCTTGCTCACATCCACGCGGTTCAGCGGTTCGGTGCTCGCCGTCGTGTACTTGTCCGAGGACGGCGTCTGCGGACCGGTCGCCAGATTGGTGGGCGCCGCGCTGGCGGCGGCCAATCCGGGTGGCGAACAGAGGTCGGTGTTCTGGGCCACAGCGGGCCCCGCACCGATCGTCGCCAGCCCGAGAGTGACCAGCAACACTCCCGCGACCGCCAGTACGCGAGGTCGCCGACCCATATGCCGGGACCTGGACGTGCGCAAGCAAACCATGAAAAGCCACCCTAGTGGGGGTGGTGGACATGTCCAGAGTTGCGGTCAGTCAGAGTTCTGGTCGCGCCAGCGAATGGCTTCCTCGACCCCGGTCAGGTCGTACTTGGGCCCGCTGGAACCGATCGTGAACAGCGACACGCCCTGTGCCACGTACGCCGCGGCCCGCTCCGGACCCGGCCAGCTCACCGACTTCTCGATGGAGCCCGCATCCGTGACGACCTGGGCGCAATGCTCGGCCAGAATGCCGGTCTTGCGCCGCAGCACTTCCAGATCCGCGAAGCTGTGCCAGATATCGGCGTACTGGGCGACCAGGCGCAGCGTCTTCCGCTCGCCGCCACCGCCGATGAGGATGGGGATATCACGCACCGGCTGCGGATTCAGCTTGGCCAGGCGGTCGGTAATGCGCTCCAGGTAATCCTTCAGCAGCGCCAATCGCGTTCCGGGCGTGCCGAAGTCGTAGCCGTACTGGTCGTAGTCCTTCTGGAACCAGCCCGCGCCGATGCCGAGAATCAGGCGGCCGCCGCTGATGTGGTCGACCGTGCGCGCCATATCGGCGAGCAGATCCGGATTGCGGTAGCCGCCGCCGGTGACCAGCGCGCCCAGCTCGACCCGCTCGGTCTGTTCGGCAATGGCGCCCAACATGGTCCAGCACTCGAAGTGCGCGCCCTCGGGATCACCGGTCAGCGGATAGAAGTGGTCCCAGTTGAAGACGATGTCGACACCGGCGTCCTCGGCCCGGCGCACCGCATCGCGAATCAGCCCGTAGTCCGGGGCGTGCTGCGGCTGCAATTGAACTCCGATACGAACCGGTCGGCTCATGGACATCCTCTTTTCCGGGATTCGGTATCGCGAGACCACTCGAGGCTACTGCGTTCGTTTCCGGTCCGCCCGTCCAGTTCGCCGAGCGCGAACTACCATCGAGCGCGGAATCGGCATGCCGCCGGATCCATCCCTCTACTCGGATCGTCCGGCACGTTCCTGCCGGTGAAGGGTTGCACCACCATGGCTACAGTGACTTTCGACCAGGCCACCCGGCTGTACCCGGGCTCGGCCAAACCCGCCGTCGACGCCTTGAACCTGGAGATCGCCGACGGCGAATTCCTCGTTCTGGTCGGCCCTTCCGGTTGCGGCAAATCCACCTCGCTGCGCATGCTCGCGGGCCTCGAGGAGGTGAGCGAGGGCCGGATTCTCATCGGCGACAAGGACGTCACGCACGCCGAGCCCAAGGAACGCGATATCGCCATGGTGTTCCAGAACTACGCGCTCTACCCGCACATGAGCGTCGCCGAGAATATGGGCTTCGCCCTCAAGATGGCCAAGGTCTCCAAGGCCGAACGCGATCAGCGCGTCCGCGAGGCCGCCAAACTCCTCGACCTCGAGCAGTACCTGGAGCGCAAGCCGAAAGCCCTTTCCGGCGGTCAGCGCCAGCGCGTCGCCATGGGCCGCGCCATCGTGCGCCAGCCCCAGGTCTTCCTCATGGACGAGCCGCTGTCCAACCTGGACGCCAAACTGCGCGTGCAGACCCGCACCCAGATCGCCCAGTTGCAGCGCCGCCTCAGCACCACCACCGTCTACGTCACCCACGACCAGGTCGAGGCCATGACCATGGGCGACCGCGTGGCCGTGCTCAAGGACGGCCTGCTGCAACAGTGCGCCTCCCCCCGCGACCTGTACCGCAATCCCGCCAACCTGTTCGTCGCCGGTTTCATGGGCTCCCCCGCCATGAACCTGTTCACCCTCCAGATCGAACAGGGCGTCCTCATGCTCGGCGGCTGCCCCCTGCCGCTCCCCCGCTCGGTCGCGGACGCCACCAACGGCACCGTGGTCGTCGGCATCCGCCCCGAACACCTCGAGCCCACCGGCAATGGCACCGGCATCGCCATGGAGGTCGACGTGGTCGAGGAACTCGGCTCCGACGCCTACATCTACGGCCGCACCCTGGGCGCGGTCGGCGGTGACGAATCCATTGTGGCGCGCGCGGATTGGCGCAACCCGCCCGCCAAGGGCACCCGCCTCAACCTCTCCGCGGGCGCGGAGCACATCTACTTCTTCGACCCCGCCGACGGCCGCCGCCTCAACTGATGTTCCGAACCGACCGGCGTCGCCCCTCACTTCCGGGGGCGGCGCCAGTTCTCGTTGACGCGGACACGCAGATTCTCCAGGGGCACTTCATGTCCCGAGGAGCTGCGCAGTTCGGCGCGCACCGGCTCACCGGTCGAATCCTCGAGCCGCTCCAGCGGCGGCGTGCCGTCCTGTAGATATTCGTCGCCCCATTGCCACAGTGCGACAACGGCGGGCAGCAGATCCAAACCCATTCGGGTGAGCACGTATTCGTGCCGGGTGCGCTTGCCTTCCTCCTGATAGGGCCGCTTCTCCAGCAGCCCCGCCTCGGTCAGCTTGCGCAACGCACTCGACGCGGCGGCGTCGGTGATCCCGACCCGGCTCGCGAAACCGTCGAACCTGCTCGTGCCGTAGTACGCCTCCCGCAGGATGAGCATGGCCGACCGGGTCCCCACAATGTCCAGCGCCTTGGCGATGGAGCACGAATCGGGCTTCCACGCGCTCAGGTCTTTGAGCGGTCCTTCGAGTACCAGCGGCATGGTGCACATCATACCCAGCTGACTTGCATCTGGTATTGCCAGCTCCTACTCTGGCTTTAGAGCAACGAAGCCAGGCACTCCGAGAAGGACAAGCCAATGAGAGACGCAGTCATCGTCGAAGCGGTTCGCACTCCGATCGGCAAGGGCAAAGCCAATGGCGCCCTGCACGGCGTACACCCGTCCGACCTGTTCGCACACAGCCTCCGCGAACTGGTCAAGCGCAGCGAGATCGATCCGGCCCTCATCGACGACGTGATCGGCGGCGTAGTGACCGCCGTAGGCGAACAGGGTTCCAACCTCACCCGCCGCGCCGCCCTGGCCGCCGGTTACCCCGAATCCGTACCCGCCACCACCGTCGACCGCCAATGCGGCAGCAGCCAGCAGGCCATCCACTTCGCCGCCCAGGGCGTCATCGCCGGGGCCTACGACATCGTGGTCGCCGGCGGCGTGGAATCCATGAGCCGAGTCCCCATGGGCGCCAACCTCATCGGCGCCGAGGACATAGCCGGTGTCGACTTCGCCGAACGCTATCCGGAGGGCCTCGTCCCCCAGGGCATCAGCGCCGAACTCATTGCCGCCAAATGGGGCCTGACCCGCACCCAACTGGACGAGTTCGCCCTGTCCAGCCACGAAAAAGCCGCCGCCGCAACCAAGAACGGCTCCTTCGAATCGCAACTGCTCCCCCTCGCGGGCCTCACCACCGATGAGGGCATCCGCCTCGGCAGCACCCTCGAAACCCTCGCCAACCTCCGCCCCGCCTACTACAGCGAGGACATGGCCGCCCGCTTCCCGCAAATCGGCTGGAACATCACCGCCGCCAACGCCAGCCAGATCAACGACGGCAGCTCCGCAGTCCTCATCATGACCAGCGAGCGCGCCGCCCAACTGGGCTTCCGCCCCCTGGCCCGCCTGCACAGCTTCGCCGTAGCCGGTGACGACCCCCTGCTCATGCTCACCGCCGTCATCCCCGCCACCCGAAAGGTCCTGCGCCGCAGCGGCCTGACCCTCTCCGACATCGACCTGTTCGAGGTGAACGAAGCCTTCTCCTCGGTAGTCCTGGCCTGGGCCAAGGAAACCGGCGCCGACATGTCCAAGGTCAACGTCAACGGCGGCGCCATCGCCCTCGGCCACCCCCTCGGCGCCTCCGGCTCCCGCCTGGCCACCACCCTCGTCCACGCCATGCACGAACACAACGCCCGCTACGCCCTCCAAACCATGTGCGAAGCAGGCGGCCTGGCCAACGCCACCATCTACGAACGCCTCTAACCCCTCACACCGAAACCGCAACAATCGCGGCCAACAAACCGAGAACCCACGACCCGGCCAGCAGCGGGAAGGCCACCAACGCGGTGGTCCAAGCCCGCTGCCCCAGCCGAACAGCCCGCAACATCCACACAGGCACACCCATCACCGTCACAACAATCCCGACCCACGCAATCACATAAGCAATCGGCAAATACCGCTCCTCCCCCGCCTCCCGCACCAGCCCTTGGTACTCAGGCACGAACGCAGCCAAAACCCACGCAGCAGCACAAGCCCCGAGATAAATCACCCCCGCAACAACAAGATCCACCCAACCCCAGACCCCCCGCCACCAAGCCATACCCCAGCATCCCCCGCCAAGCATGTAATGGTGCAAGACATTCCAGACAAATAACCGCCCCACAACATGCACCGCGAGTTATGTCAGGTGCTGCTCGAGCTTTTGCTCGTTTGTCTTGGTTCTAGAACGCAACCACAGCCATCCAGCCAGGCTGGTACGTAAGGTGCGGCTCCCAACCGGGGAGCCAAAGCCGGGTACGGCAGGCGACGCGCCCAGCACTGCCGTTCTTGTCTTGCCCTCTCCCGAACCCCGCTGGAACCCAAGGTCTTCCCCCCGGCCCTGCTACGTAGGCCCCGGGAGTACATCCGCGTCTACAGTGGGTCGCCCACCTCAGCCGACGGCACTCCCCACCAGGAAATACCCAGCCACGCCACACACCACAATGACCGGAAGCGCGATAGCAGGCCAGAGCATGGCCCGCCGCCCGGTCATAGCCGCAACCGCCGTGACCACGAGCGCGCTCATCAGGGCCAGAGACATTCCCCCGCCCGCGATGAGCAGACCCAGCAATGCCGAACTCGGCGGCTTCTGAACGACGCAATCGACCGAGAAATCCCGCGCGACAACGGTGCACTTGTTGTGCACCAGGTCGAAGACCTTGCCGAAGAGCGCATAGGACAATCCGGCGACCGCCGCGACGTCGACCAGGAACAGCACCGCGGCCAGCAGCACATCTTTGCACTGCAGGGGTCGGGACACAGCAGTCGGCGCAGCGGATTCCACGACGGAATCTCCTGCGCCGCTTTTGTTCAGAGCGATCGGCGCACGCTGGGTAGGGCCATCGGCATCGAAGGGCTCGGCAGCCGGGGCCGGATACTGCTGCGGCAGTGAATCACTCGTATTCGGACCGGCGGGCGGAGCTCCCGGACCACGCTGCGGCGGTGCGCCAGCACCCGGCTGCGGCGGCGGGCCAACGGGACCCGGCGGGCGGCCACGATCCCCCGGCCCCTGAGGTGGCGCGCCACCCGGTCCCTGCCCCGCTCCGCCCGGACCTCTCGCAGGTCCACCCGGACCTTGCGGCGGCCCGCCCGGACCTTGCGGCCGCTGTGGCGCACCGGGATATCACGGACTCGACGGATACGGATCCTGCGGATGCCCCGGACCCCGAGGCCCCTGCGGGTACGGCGCACCCCCCGGACCCTGTGGCCCCGATGGACCTCCCAGCCCCTGGGGACCGTGCGGGCCGCCCGGGCCCTGGGGTCCGCCAGGGCCCCCTTGCGGCCCACCACCTGGACCCTGGGGCCGACCGGGCCCCTGCGGGTTTCGCGGCCCGCCCGGATGCTGCGGTTGTCCCGGCCCACCCGCCTGCCGAGCCTGCCCGGCATCACTGGAATGCTGCGGTGGCAGGTCCGGGCCGCCCGAGATCCGGATCTGCCCCGGATCGCCGAGACCGCGCGGATACGGCGCGTCGCCAGGCCCCGGAACGGAATTCGACCGCGGGTTGTCCGCGCCCGGACGCCGCTGTTCATTGGGCGGGTACATGTTCGCGGGCTCCCCCCGGGTCGATTGACGGTCTCTCGCATTCTGTCCTCGCCACGCGCGCGACGCCACTCTGTTGGCCCCCACCTGGTCGAAGTCCGATGGTTTTCCGCTCCGAGTAGGCTCGCCCGCAATGACCGAGAGCGCTCTCGCACCCGACTTCGACGCCGCGATCGTCTACGCCATTCCGCTGCGAACCCGGTTCCGCGGGATCATGGTTCGCGAGGGCATGCTCATACCCGGCCCGAACGGCTGGGGCGAGTTCTGCGCCTTTCCCGAATACGACGACCGCGAGGCCGCCGCCTGGCTGGCGACCGCCGTCGAGCAGGCAACCGTCGGCTGGCCGGAACCGGTGCGGGATCGAGTACCCGTCAACTGCATCGTCCCCGCCGTCGGCCCCGAACGCGCCCGAGAGATCGTCACCGCCTCGGGCTGCCGCACCGCCAAGGTGAAGGTCGCCGACCACCCCGATTCGCTGTCCGAGGACCTCGACCGGGTGGCGGCCGTGCGCGAGGCCCTCGGCCCCGACGGCGCGGTCCGGGTCGACGCCAATGCGGTCTGGGATGTGGACACCGCCGTCGAACGAATCAAGCAGATCGACAGGGCCGCAGGCGGTTTGGAATACTTCGAGCAACCCTGCCGAACGATCGAGGAACTGGCCGCCGTCCGCCGCCGCGTGGACGTCCGCATCGCCGCCGACGAATCCATCCGCCGCGCAGAGGATCCGCTCCGCGTCGCGGTAGCGGGCGCGGCCGACGTCGCGGTCCTGAAATGCACTCCCCTCGGTGGCGTCCGCCGTGCACTTCAAGTCGCCGAAGCCGCCGGTCTCCCCTGCATCGTCTCCTCCGCCCTCGAATCGAGCGTCGGCCTCGCGGCCCAGATCGCCCTGGCCGGGACGCTGCCGGAACTCGACTTTGCCTGCGGCCTGGACACTTTGTCCCTGTTCACCGGCGATCTGGTGACCGACCCGCTACGTCCGACGAACGGCTACCTCGAAGTCCCCCGACATTCGCCGATGCCCGCCCCGGAACTGCTCGACCGCTACCGCCACCCAAACCCGGACCGCATCACCTGGTGGCACAACCGCCTCACCCGAGTCCGCGCCCTCCTCCCCCGATAACGCGCGTGGAATGTACTGGTGCAGGCCACTTCTCGGCGTTTGCCTGCACCAGTACCTGCTCGCTCAGTCCACGACGAGGGTGGTGCGGTTGGGGGCGGTATGTTCGCGTTGGCGGCGGATGAGGTAGCGGCCGGGGGCTATGCCGCTGCCGCCGTGTTCGGGGTGGAGGAGGTAGGCGATGGCGGTGGTGTCGAGGCAGTCTAGGGACAGGCCCTGTGGATCGCGGACTCTCGTTGTCCAGCGGCAGCTGCCTGGATCGGCGACCAGGACATGCGGATTCGCACCGCTACCGCCGCGGATGATCTCGATTCCGGCTGGGGGCACCTCGGTCCAGCGCCCATTGTGGGGGCTTACCTGGGGAACTTGCTCGAGAGGTATGACGATCAGGTCACCCTGGGCCTGCATGCCCGCGATGACCGGTATACCGGCCTCGCGGTCGACATGGTCGAGGACGTCCACACCGGTTCGGGCGGTGAGATCGGCGACGGTCGGGGACATGAATGTTGAAGTCACGGTAATCACCTTGGGTAGGTCGATGTTTCGGGTTCAGGTGCGGCGCTGCAATTGCGCGTACTGCGGGCCGGTGAGTCCGTAGGTCCAGCCCGCGGCCGCGAGGGCGTCGTCGGCGCTATGGGGGACATTGAGGCCGTAGCGGCGGCGGGCGCCGTCGCGCTCGCGGGAGCCGTTGACCACCAGCAGGAGTCGAGTCGCGCCTCGCCAGCCCCGGTCGGGAGATTCGTAGAGTCGCAGTTCGGCACCCGGATTGCCGGGGTCGGGAGCCTGTGACAGCAGGGTGAGTCCGGTCTGTTCGATATAGGAATCCCAGCCGATGCGTTCGATGGCGGCGCGCCGGACTTCGATATTGGGCGTATCCCGAATTCTTTCGACGGTCGGTTCCGTGATCACCCATTCGGGCACCGGAGTTCCGTGCAGCACGAATATGCCCGCCCCGTCGGAGTATTCGATTGCCCGCCGATGCTCGTGATGCAACCGGGTCTCACCGAACATCGCACCGGCCTGCGGCTCGGTATGCACGGCGGCGGGACGCTCGACCATGACGCACCGGCGTGGTCCCGGCCACCACCAACCGGCGGTCCGGCCGAGAGCGGCCCATTGTTCCAATTGATGCGCGTCGTCACGCCGGTAACCGAAAATTCCGGCAGCCTGGACGATATCGAAGAATGCGGTCGCCCAGGTGTCGTACCGCTCGTACCCCAGCGGGCCGCCATTGCGCCCTTCGTCGCCGAGGAATTCGATCCGCTGCGGCCGATACACGCCGTCGAACAGGGACTCCCGCAATGGACGCTGCAATACGGTCTCCAGCACCCGCCGGACGGATGCACCGGCGGTGACCATCTCGCGCGGTGTCATGGTGGCCAGCTCGCCCAGTGACACGCCCGCACCGTGCGGCGCCCACTCGCGCTCCCGCTCGATGCGCGCGGTAATGCGATGTCGCATACCAGATTTCAGGGCGGCGAGCCGCTGCAGCAGTGGCCATTGCCGCACCGGTTTGTCACTGTCCGGCAGCCCCAGCCCATCCGGCGGTCCATCCGGGTCCGACCGCAGCACGTCGACGGCAGCCGCAGGTGAGGGAACCCATTCGAATGCTGGTGGCGATTCGCCGAGTAACCGGTACAACTCGATGACCGCGCTTTTGGCGGCGTCCCGATCGGCCGGTTCTGTGGATAGTCCGATGCGCAGCCATTCATCCCGAAATCGACATGCGGTTTCGACTCGATCGGCCAGAGGAATCCCGCGGGCCTTGCGCCGCTGCGGGGATGACACGGGGGTCACCGCTTCGAGGCGGTGGCCGCCTTTCCGTTGAAGGAGATCATGTTTTCGATCATGACATCGGAATCGAATTCACGCAATCCGCGTCAGGCGATGCGCACGCCGCAGGAGTACATGGTGGTGCGCAACAGCAGCGCCGCTTCGGGGCCGATGATGCCGTCCACCAGATCCAGGTAGCGGGCGCAGAATTCGGGGCCGTGCGGGGCATTCTCGGAGCGGGCGGGTTCGAGGTGGTGCGCGAGTTCGTGCAGCACCACCAATTCGCGCAGGGCCCACGCATTTCGGCGGTGCACGACGCTGTCCGCGCGATTGTTCCGGCGCAGCGGCACGGCCAGCACCGCGCCCTCGACCTCGTAGTGCGCGGCATAGGTCCCGGCGCGGGCGCGGACCGTGACCGGCTCGACGGCCCGATCCCATTGCGCGCGTATCCAATTCAGCGCCAGCACCCGATCGACATAGGTCTGCACCGACTCCACCGAACCGAACCGGCGCTCGATCGGCAGCGTCAGATTCGACCCGTGCAACTCGACGGTGCGCGCACCGAACTCGTCGGCCCGGTCGAACATGCGCCGCACCAGCTGTTCGGCGTCGTAGACCCGCGCCCGCTGAGAATCCCTGGGGCTCATACCGATGCCGCCCGGTTCTCCCGCACGGTCAGCCGCCCGCGCCGCGCGGGAGCTGGCCGCGCGCACCGCCCAATTCGGCGGAATCGCTGAGGCGGGCGGCGCGGCCCGCGCGGTCGCCCGCCCGGCGGGCGGCGGCGGAGTATCCGGCGGATTCCTGCGGGCCTCGCCAGGTGCCGCGCGCCTCGGACGTGCTGCTGTGGAAGTCGACGAGCTCCAACTCCTTGTTGCGCAGGGCCAATGCGGTGCCGGTCGTGGACGCGGTGTCGGTGCGCACGGCTTCAGCCTCCACCTCCGCCTTCACCTCGGCGAGGCGGCGGCCGATGCGGTCGGCGAAGGCCATCTGGAAGTTGAGACGGGCGGTGACGGCCGCGACGGGAGCCTGCACCTTGCGCTGGACCTTCCGGCCCCAACGGGATTCGACCACGATCTTCTCGGTGGTGGCCGTCCGGTACGACCCGGACTTGATGTACTGGTCGGAGGCCCGCACCATCTGCACCAGCAGGCTGGCGTACAGCGACTCGCAGGTGTCGAGATCGGTGTCGAAACCGTAGGCGTACACCGTGGTCGAGGTGCGGGTCACATCACAGCGCACATCATTGGCGGTGGCGATGGCGACGAACAGTTGCACATAGGTGCGCAGCCCGCGCTTACCGGCCTCGCCGATGGGGACGACCCGCTGCACGGGCGTGGGCCGCCGCTCCCGGCTCGCGATATGGGCCCGCGCCACCGTCAGATCGATGGCCGAGCGAGTCGCCAGCTTCTGCGCCGCCGCGAGGAAGGCCCCGGCTTCGTGTGCGTTGTCGGTGGATTCGGCCTGCCGCAGCAATCCGCCGATTCGGGTGAGGAGTTTGTCCTGGGAAGCCATCGGCACCCAGCCTAGCTGGGCCGATACGCGCTTACTGTGCGGCGAAGTACGAGGTAGTACCGGCGCGGGGAACCTCCACCATGTATCTTCCCTTGTGCAACCGGCTGAGTGTGCCCCCGCTCACGTCTCGATCTGGAGTGTCCGCGATGGTTTTGAAGAAGGTGTCGTCCCTACGATCGTCGCTCGTGCCACGTGCCGCCATAACGGTCGCGTCGGCGGCGCTGCTGACGGCGACATTCGCCGCCGGCTGCTCCAGCGACAGCGGGAGCAGTCCCACCTCGCAGAACCTCACCGGCCGCGGGCCCATCACCTATGTCGAGGGCAAGGACACCACCGAGACCGGTGCGGTCAAACAGCTCATCGAGCGCTGGAACGCCACGCATCCCGATGAGAAGGTGACGTTCAAGGAGCAGTCCAACGACGCCTCCCAGCAGTACGACGATCTGGTCCAGCATCTGCAGGCCAAGTCGGCGGACTACGACGTCATCGCCATGGACGTGCCGTGGACCGCGGAGTTCGCCGCCAAGGGCTGGATCCAGCCGCTGAAGGACTCCTTCGCCATCGACACCTCGACGCTGCTGTCGCCGCCGGTCGCCTCGGCCACCTACAACGGCACCCTCTACGCCGCGCCGCGCAATACCAATGGCGGCCTGCTGTTCTACCGCAAGGACCTGGTGCCCGAGCCGCCGAAGACCTGGACGGAGATGCTGTCGCACTGCCCGCAGGCCAAGGCCGAGGGCATCGGCTGCTACGCCGGGCAGTTCGCGCCCTACGAGGGTCTGACCGTGAACACCGCCGAGGTCATCAATGCCTTCGGCGGAAGCTTCGTGGGCCCGGACGGCAAGTCGCCCACCGTGAACAGCCCGCAGGCCCGCGCCGGTCTGCAGACCCTGGTCGACTCCTACAAGAACGGCGACATCCCGAAGGAAGCCATCTCCTTCAAGGAGCCGGAGTCCCAGCAGGCCTTCGTGACCGGCAAGCTCATGTTCATGCGCGGCTGGCCGTCCTCCTACGGTGACGCCGGTTCGGACGCCTCGGCCGTGAAGGACAAGTTCGGTGTCGCCCCACTGCCCGGCAAGGACGGCATCGGCGCCTCGACCCTGGGTGGCTACAACGCCGCCATCAGCTCCTTCTCCAAGAACAAGGCCACCGCGCTGGACTTCCTGCGCTTCCTGATCAGCGAGGACGCCCAGCACATCGTGGCTTCCGGTGCGCTGCCGTCGGTCCGCGCCTCGGTCTACGACGATCCGGCGCTCATCGCCAAGATGCCGTACCTGCCCGCGCTCAAGGAGTCCATCGCCTCCGCCGTGCCGCGGCCGGTGACCCCGTTCTACACCGCGGTGTCGAAGGCCGTGCAGGACAACGCCTATGCTGCCCTGACTGGAACAAAGTCCGTCGACGACGCGATCATCGGCATGCAGAAGGGCATCGAGACCGACGGGTCGTAGTCCGGATCTGCCCCGACGGTCTGTCGCCAGCAGGAGAAGAGAAAAGGTGTCACGTCCTTCGGGAGCGGCCGATGTCGAGCCGCCCGGCATGACCAAGCCGTCCGCGAAACCCGAACGATCGCAGCGCAAGCGCCGAGCCGCCATGGGCGACTCGGCCAAGGCGTGGCTGTTCGTCACCCCCGTGCTCATCGCGCTGGCGGTGGTGATCGGCTATCCGGTCGCCCGCGCCCTGTACATGTCCTTCCAGAAGGACTCCGGGCTCGATCCCGCGACCGGCATGTTCGTGGAGGGCGGCAACGCCGGGTTCAGCAACTACACGCACTGGCTGCTGCAGCAGTGCACCAACAGCCTCGGTGAGACGGTCAGCTGCCCGACCGGCAATCTCGGCTCGCAGTTCTGGCTCGCCATCGGCGTCACCCTGTTCTTCACCGTGGTGACGGTCACGCTGGAGGCCACCATCGGCCTGGGCATGGCCGTCATCATGGGCAAGACCTTCAAGGGCCGCGCCCTGCTGCGCGCCGCCGTGCTGATTCCGTGGGCCATCCCGACCGCCGTCACGGCGCGGTTGTGGGAGTTCATGTTCCAGTACGACGGCGTGGTGAACCGGGTGCTGGGCACCCACATCCTGTGGACCGCCGATGCCTGGCCCGCGCGGTTCGCCGTCATCATCGCCGATGTGTGGAAGACCACGCCGTTCATGGCGCTGCTGATTCTGGCGGGCCTGCAGGTCATTCCGGAGGACGTCTACGAGGCCGCCCGGGTGGACGGCGCCTCGGCCTGGCAGCGGTTCGTGCACATCACGCTGCCGCTGCTCAAACCCGCACTGCTGGTGGCGATTCTGTTCCGCACCATGGACGGGCTGCGGCTGTACGACCTGCCCGCCATCATGACCAACAACCTCCCGGCCACCCGCCCGATCTCGGCGCTGGTGGTGGATCAGGTGCGGGTCGGCGCGAACAGCGCCTCGGCCTTGTCGGTGATCACCTTCTTCCTGATATTCGCGGTGGCCTTCCTGCTGGTGAAGGTGCTGGGCGCCAATGCGGTTCGCACCCAGGAAGCACAGCGGGAGGCGCACTGATGAGTATCGACATGGCTAAGGGACCCGGCGTTCCGAGTGCGAAAGCCCGCGTGCCGCAGCCGGTTCCGTGGACCAAGAAACTCGCCAACGGGCGGGTCTACCTGGGCGCGCTGATCGTCCTGATCTGGGGCCTGGGCCCGTTCTACTGGATGGTCGTGACCGCGCTGCGCGATCCGGTCTACCAGTTCGACAACACGCCGTGGCCGACCCACATCACACTGGACAACTTCCGCGACGCCTTCGACACCAGCCGCGGCAACAACTTCGGGCGCGCGCTGGGCAACAGCGTGATCATCGGATCCATCACCACGGTGGTGGCGCTCATCATCGGCGTCATGGCGGCGTACGCGCTGGCGCGGCTCACCTTCAAGGGCAAGTACGTGGTGTCCGGGCTCATCCTGAGCGCGTCCATGTTCCCCGTGGTGGTGCTGGTGACGCCGCTGTTCCAGCTGTTCACCAATATCGGCTGGATCGGCGAGTACCAGGCCATGATCATCCCGAACATCTCGTTCGTGCTGCCCATGACGGTCTACATCCTGGCGTCGTTCTTCACCGAGCTGCCCTGGGAGCTGGAGGAGGCCGCGCGCATCGACGGCGCGTCGCGCTTCCAGGCCTTCCGCCTGATCATGCTGCCGCTGGCCGCCCCGGCGGTGTTCACCACCGCCATCCTGGCGTTCATCGCCGCGGTCAACGAATACCTGCTGGCGCGACTGCTTTCCAGCGATGCCACCGAGCCGGTGACGGTGGCCGTGGCCCGGTTCTCCGGTAACAACCCGCAGGTGCAGCCGTACGCGGCCATCATGGCGGCGGGCACCATCGTCACCATCCCCCTGGTGATCATGGTGCTCATGTTCCAGTGCCGCATCATCTCCGGTCTGACCGCCGGTGGCGTGAAGAGCTGACGGGCCGTCGTCGGGCCGTAGGGGTCCCGGAGCTTTTGCTCCGGGACCCTTTCAATTCCCCGGACACCGTCGGTGTGTCGTCTAGCATGGGTCGCGCCGCACGGTGATTCGCGGCGTCCTGAAGCAAAGCAAGCTTTTTCGACGCTCCGAAAGGGGATGCTCGTGAGCTCGTCCCGCAAGCGGCGCCGCGGCGAACCGGCGCCGTACGCCACCATGGCAGGGTGGAACGAGCTGGCGACACAGGCATCGAGGCGACCGGCCGCGCACAGTAAGCCGCGGCAGCGGCCCAAACCACCCAAACAGCCCGCGTCGGCGCTGCGGCCGGGGAAGACGCGCGGGCAACGCGTGCGGCGAGTGCTGGTGGCGCTGTTCTGCATCTTCTTCCTGATGCCCGCGCTATTGCTGGGGCTGGCCTACTGGAGTGCCGAGATTCCGGATCCGGAGGCGGTGCAGACCAATCAGATCGCCACCATCCTCACCTCGGACGGGCAGTCGGTCATTGCCAAAGTCGTTCCGCCGGACGGCAATCGCACGCCGGTACCGCTGAAGGACGTGCCCGAGCACATGCGGCTGGCCATGCTCTCGGCCGAGGACCGCAACTTCTACACCAATCCCGGCTATTCCGCCTCGGCCTTCGTGCGCGCGGCCCGGGACAATGTCATGGGCAAGGAGGACGCGGGCGGCGGCTCCACCATTACCCAGCAATACGTGAAGAACGCCTTCCTCAGTTCCGAACGGACGCTGAGCCGCAAGATGCGCGAGCTCATCATCTCCGCCAAGATGGCGCGCCAATGGTCCAAGGACGACATTCTGGCCGCCTACCTGAACACCATCTACTACGGTCGCGGCGCGCACGGCATCGCGGCCGCCGCCAAGGCGTACTTCGCCAAACCGGTCCCCGAACTCACCCTCGCCGAGAGCGCCATCCTGGCCGCCGTGGTGCGCACCCCGTCCATTCTGGATCCGGAAACCCATCTCGAGCAGTTGCGCGCCCGCTGGGTGTACGTGCTGGACGGCATGGTGGAAATGGGCGTGCTGAACCGGAACGAGCGGGCCGCCACCGCATTCCCGGACATCGTGCCCGTCACCGAGCTCAACGACAGCATTCCGCGCGGGCCCGAGGGCCTGATCCGCGCCCAGGTGCTGCGCGAGCTGCGCGACTCGGGCATCTCCGAGTACGAGCTGAACACCGGTGCGCTCCAGATCATCACGACCATCGACGCGCGCGCCCAGCAGGCCGCCCTCGATGCCGTCGGCGGGGTGCTGGGCGGGCAGCCGGGGGAACTGCGCACCGCGGTGGTGTCCATCGATCCGCGCAGCGGCGCGGTGCGCGCCTACTACGGCGGGCCGGACGGTATCGGCTTCGATTTCGCGCAAGCCCCCTTGCAAACCGGTTCGGCATTCAAGACCTTCGCGGTGCTGGCCGCGCTGCAACAGGGCATCTCGCTCAACTACAAGATCGACAGTGAACCGCTCACCGTCAACGGTCAGAAGATCCAGAACGTCCAGGGCGAGACCTGCGGCACCTGCTCACTGGGCGAGGCCTTCAAACGCTCGCTCAACACCAGCTTCTACCGCCTCACCCAGGCCCTGTTCGAAGGCCCGAAGGCCATTGCCAATGCCGCCCACCAGGCCGGTATCCCCGAACAGATCCCGGGCGTGCCGGGCAAGACGCTCACCGAGGAGGACGGCCCGCCGCTGCCGTCCATCGTGCTCGGCGCGTATTCGGTCCGCCCCATCGACATGGCCTCGGCCTATGCCACCCTGGCCGCCTCCGGCGCCTATCGCGCCCCGTACTTCGTACAGAAGGTGATCACCGGCGACGGCCGCGTCCTGCTCGACCGCGAAGCCGATCCGCAGCGCTCCGAACAGCGCATCACCCCCGCCGTGGCCGATACCGTCGCCCAGGCCATGGGGCCGATCGCCGCCTACTCCGGGAAGCCGCTGTCCGGCGGCCGCGCCTCGGCGGCCAAGACCGGCACCACCCAGCTCGGCGAGACCGGCGACAACAAGGACGCCTGGATGGTGGGCTTCACGCCCTCGCTGTCCACCGCGGTGTGGGTGGGAACCGAACAGTCCCAGCCGATTCGGACCGCCCGCGGCGGCGCCGTCTACGGTTCGAGCCTGCCCGCCGACATCTGGAAGCAGACCATGGACGGCGCGCTGGACGGCACGCCCGCCGAAGCCTTCCCGAATCCGGAGGCCATTCCCGGCTCGCCGCCCAGCAATGCCAACTTCGACATCCTCAATCCCGGTCCGGGGGCGCAGCAGGAGCCGATCGTCATCATTCCGCCCGCTCCGCCGCCGCGTCAGGTGGAAATCTTCCCTGGCCTCAGCATCCCGGTTCCGGGTTAGATGTATTCGCCCACCCGAATTCGGGGGTGCAGGGCAGCGGCCCGCGCAGTTGATCATGAAATACAACAACGCACCCCTGTGCGCCCATCGGCGGATACTGTGGAAACCGGCCACCGGTGCCATCGACTCCGGACGACGGTGGCAGGATGCGGGTTGGAGCAGGGTGGGGTCGGAGACAGCACGAGACATAGGGGCGACGCCGGTGGATCTCAATGTCGTTGAACGCCACGAGACGCTGGTAGCCGGAACGGTGCTACGCAGCCCGGCGCTCGCGGTCGAAAGACCGCGCCGCGCCAAGGTCGAGGAAGCGTGGAAGCGCAACCTCGCCCGCAGCCTGCCCGGACCACCGGCCACCGCGTATGTCGATCACGCACCCGAGATCGGCTCCTATCTGACCCATATCGTCGGCTACCGCCTGCGCAACGGCCTGGCCGATCTGCAGCCCGGCGATGTGCTGGCCCGCATTCCGGCGGGCAAGTTCGCCCGCTTCACCCGCAGTGGTGACAATCTGGGCGACACCATCGCCTCCATCTGGCGCATGGTGTGGGATCTGGAGGCGTCGGGCACGCTGGTGCGCGCCTATACCGGGGATTTCGAGCGCTATCCGGACGTCCGGACGGTGGAGGTTTTCGTGGCGCTCGATCCGATCGTGGAGGGGTAGGGGCTGTGGACTTCGAAATCGTCACCCTGGACGCGTTCCTCGTCGGCGGGCTCACCATTCCGCTGGCCGGGCGCGAGGTGACCGCCCGCGATCTGGATCTGGTGAACTTCACCTGGGACCGCTATCTGGCGCGCGAGAAGAAGGCCGAGCGCGTCGCGGCCTACATCGGCCAGAACGATCACGCGGTCGCGGTACTGGGCTACGAACTGACCGACCTGGACGGCCTCGACATCGGCGATGTGATGACCCGCATCCCCTCGGGCCGCTACGCCAAATTCGTTGTGTCCGACAAGCCTTACGACCTGCTGCGCACCGCGTGGGCAAAGGTCGCCAAGGCCGAGAACGCGGGCACCATCACCCGCTCCCACGCCGCCGAGATCGAGCGCTACACCGGCCCGACGTCGGTCGAGGTCTACGTCTCCCTCGACTGAGGTAGGAGAAGATTCTCGGGGGCAAGCCCCCGAACCCCCGAAAGACCAAGGGCGGGTTCGCGAATCGCGAACCCGCCCTATCGGGGTTTCAAGGGCTTGCCCCTGGACTCTCCCCCTTCACGGGATTTCAGGGGTTTACCCCTGAGAGTTACGAGAGTTGTTATTCAGCCCCGATGATGAACGCCTCGAGCTGCTCGCGGGCGACGTCGTCGGCGAGCTGCTTCGGCGGGGACTTCATGAGGTAGGCCGAGGCCGGGATGACCGGTCCGCCGATGCCGCGGTCCTTGGCGATCTTCGCCGCGCGGACGGCGTCGATGATGATGCCCGCGGAGTTCGGGGAGTCCCACACCTCGAGCTTGTACTCCAGGTTCAGCGGCACGTCACCGAAGGCGCGTCCCTCGAGGCGCACGTAGGCCCACTTGCGGTCGTCCAGCCAGCCGACATGATCGGACGGGCCGATGTGCACATCGTTGGCGCCCAGTTCCTTCTTCAGGTTGCTGGTGACGGCCTGGGTCTTGGAGATCTTCTTGGACTCCAGGCGCTCGTGCTCGAGCATGTTCTTGAAGTCCATGTTGCCGCCTACGTTCAGCTGCATGGTGCGGTCCAGCTGCACGCCGCGGTCCTCGAACAGCTTGGCCATGACGCGGTGCGTAATGGTGGCGCCGACCTGCGACTTGATGTCGTCACCGACGATCGGGATGCCCGCGTCGACGAACTTCTGCGCCCACACCGGATCGGAGGCGATGAACACCGGCAGCGCGTTGACGAAGGCCACGCCCGCGTCGATGGCGCACTGCGCGTAGAACTTGTCGGCCTCCTCCGAACCCACCGGCAGGTAGGAAACCAGCACGTCGACCTTGGCGTCCTTCAGGGCCTTGACCACGTCGACCGGCTCGGCATCGGACAGCTCGATGGTCTGCGCGTAGTACTTGCCGATGCCGTCGAGGGTCGGGCCGCGCAGCACGGGCACACCGGACGGCGGCACGTCGGAGATCTTGATGGTGTTGTTCTCGCTCGCGAAGATCGCGTCGGAGAGATCGAAGCCGACCTTCTTCGCGTCCACGTCGAACGCGGCGACGAACTTCACATCGCGCACGTGGTAGGGACCGAACTTGACGTGCATGAGGCCGGGAACGGTGGAATTCTCGTCCGCGTCCTTGTAGTACTGCACGCCCTGAACCAGCGACGAGGCGCAGTTACCCACACCGACAATGGCCACGCGAACTTCGGTGGCGCCCTCAGCCGTGTTGATTTCACTCATGGCCGATATTTCCCTCTTTCTGTGGTGCCGCCTTCGTCGATTGCTCCGCAGCAATCAACTCGTTGAGCCAGCGCACTTCGCGCTCGCTTGATTCGAGACCGAGTTGATGGAGCTGGCGGGTGTAGCGATCCAGTTGCCCGCTGGCGCGTTTGATCGCTTCCCGCAGTCCTTCTCGGCGCTCCTCGACCTGCCTCCGCCGCCCCTCCAGGATCCGCATCCGCGCTTCCGCGGGGGTGCGGCTGAAGAAGGCCAGATGAACGCCGAAGCCGTCGTCGGTGTAGTTCTGTGGTCCGGTATCGGCCAGCAGTTCGGCGAACCGCTCCCGTCCGATGTCAGTCAGTTGGTAAACCCGCCGGGCTCGCCGTGTCGCCAACCCGAGTGGGGTCTCTTCCGCGATGAGGCCGTCGGTCTGCATGCGCCGCAGGGTCGGATACAGCGACCCGTAGGAGAAGGCCCGGAACGGGCCCAGCAGACCGGTCAATCGCTTGCGCAGCTCATAGCCGTGCATGGGCGATTCGAGGAGCAGCCCGAGGATTGCCAACTCGAGCACCGGGCCTCACCTCCCTGACTGTTGTCTTCAGATCTAACCGATGGATGCGATTCCAAACTATATCGCGCCGATATAGTTGCGCTACTTGTCTGGCGGGACGGGCGGGGCGCAATGGAGACAGAACGACTCCGTGAGAACCCTGAGAGTCGATCGGGGGCGTGCGGGGGTCGTACCCCCGCAAGTACTCTGGGTCGCGTGCGAATACAGCGGCAGGTAGTGGACTATGCGCTTCGGCGCCGGTCGCTGCTGGCCGACGTCTATGCGGGGCGGGTGGACGTCGCCGAAGTCTGCGATGCCAATCCCTATCTGTTGCGTGCGGCCAAATTCCATGGGCGGGGGAGCGAGGTCACATGCCCCATCTGCAGGAAAGAGCAGCTCACCCTCGTAAGCTGGGTCTACGGCGACGGGCTGGGACCGGTCGTCGGCTCTGCCCGCACACCGGAGGAACTGGTGCGGCTGGCCGAGACTCGCGAGGAGTTCTCGGTGCACGTCGTGGAGGTGTGCCGGACCTGCAGTTGGAATCATCTGGTGCAGTCCTATGTGCTGGGCATGGCCCCGGCACCGACCGGACGCCGCCGGGTCGGCACGCGCCGCACGGCCGCCGAATGAAAGGCCACGTCGACTGCTGATCCGCGGGCACGCACGACGTGCCCGCCGCGGTGTACGTGACCGCATCGAGCCCACAGGACCGTATTTCGAGTAGTTATTGGAGATCCAGGCTGTGACATCGCCCTATGACGACGGACCGCACGGCGGCCGCCCCCAGCGTGGCGGTTCGCACTCCGGCCCCGGCGGCTACCCGTCGCCTCGACCGGCAGGTCCGCCGCCCGGGGCGCGGCAGCCAATGGGTCATCCAGGGCAGGGTCCGGGTGCGCCCGGTCGCGGTCCGGCGCAGGGGCCAGGCGGGGTGCCGCCGCGCGCGCCCAACGGGCAGCCGCCGCGGGGGCCGGTGCCGCCGCAGGGTGGTCAGCCGCGCCGTCCCGTACCGCCGCCGCCCGCGCAGCGCGCGAGCAATCCGGACGCGACGCGCAAGCTACCCCACCCCAATTCCGATGCCACACAAAAGGTGAACACGGGAGCGCGACAGGCCGTGCCGGATCATATTCAGCGCGCCGCCGCCTCCGATCGCTCGCAGCGCGCCGCGGATCGCAGTGTGCGCGCGGCCGGTACCGGTACGCGTCCGCGTCCCGCCGACGATCGCACCCGCCCGCCGACGGGACCCAATACGGCCGCGCGCCGGGCACAGGCCGCGGCGCCCGGCGGCCCGCCGCCGCGCCGCCCCGGGGGCGGTAACGGCTCCGGCAGGTCCGGCCGGGGTGGGCGTCCCGCGGGCACGCCGAAGAAGCGGTCGTGGTGGCGGATTCTGCGGCGCGTCTGCTACGTCGGGCTGGCGCTGTTCATCGTGGTGCCCAGCACCGCGTTCCTGATCGCGTACTCGACGGCCAGCGTGCCGCAGCCCGGTGACCTGAAGACCAATCAGGTGGCCACCATCTACATGTCCGACGGCACCTCGGTGCTGTCCAAAGTCGTTCCGCCGGAAGGCAACCGGACCGACGTCTCGATCGACCAGATTCCGCCGGCGGTGCGCCAGGCGGTGATCGCGGCCGAGGACCGGGACTTCTACACCAATCCGGGCTTCTCCATCTCCGGCTTCGCGCGCGCCCTGCGCGACAATGTGCTGGGCAAGGCCAGCGCCGGTGGTGGTTCCACGATCACCCAGCAGTACGTGAAGAACGCGCTGGTCGGCAATGAGCGCTCGCTGACGCGAAAGCTCAAGGAGCTGGTGATCTCCGCCAAGATGGCGCGCGAGTGGTCCAAGGACGACATTCTCACCGCGTACCTGAACACCATCTACTTCGGTCGCGGCGCCTACGGCATCGACGCGGCCGCCAAGGCCTACTTCGGCAAGCCGGTGGGCGAACTGAGCGTGACCGAGGGCGCGGTGCTGGCGGCCACCATTCAGCAGCCGTCCAATCTGGATCCGGAGAAGAATCCGACCGGCGCCAAGACGCGCTGGGAGTACGTGCTCGACGGCATGGTGAAGGCGGGCAATATCTCCGCCGCCGACCGGGCGGGCATGCAGTATCCAGAGGTGATTCCGGCCTCGCAGGCCGCGGGCGACAAGACCCTGGACAGCGGGCCGGAGGGCCTGATCAAGACGCAGGTGCTCAGCGAGCTGTCGGCGGCCGGGATCAGCGAGCACGAGCTGAACACCGAGGGTCTACAGATCACCACGACCATCGATCCCAAGGTGCAGAGCGCCGCGGTCGACGCCGCCACCAGCAACATGCAGGGTGAGCCGGACAATCTGCGCACGGCGGTGGTGTCCATCGATCCGCGCACCGGTGCGGTGCTCGGCTACTACGGCGGCACCGACGGCCAGGGCTTCGACTTCGCGAATGCCGGTCTGCCCGCGGGCTCCTCGTTCAAGGTGTTCGGCCTGGCGGAGAATCTGGAGCTCGGCAAGTCGCTGTCCACGCTGTACGACTCCGCGCCGGTCACGGTGAACGGCATCAAGATCACCAACGTCGAGGGTGAGCAGTGCGGCAACTGCACCATCGCCGAGGCGCTCAAGCGGTCGCTGAACACCAGCTTCTACCGCATGATGCTGGACATGCCGGGCAACGGCCCGCAGAAGATCGCCGATATGGCGCACAAGCTCGGCATCCCGGAATCCATTCCGGGCGTGGGCAAGACGCTCACCGAACCGGACGGCAACGGCCCCAACAACGGTGTGGTGCTGGGTCAGTACCAGGTGCGGCCGCTGGATATGGCCTCCGCCTACGCGACGCTGGCGGCCTCGGGCATGTACCACGCGCCGCACTTCGTGCAGAAGGTCGTGACCTCCGACGGCACCGCCCTGCTGGATCGCGGCGAGGTCGCCGGTGAGCAGCGCGTCTCGGCCGCCGTGGCGGACAATGTGACCGCCGCCATGAAGCCCATCGCCGCCTGGTCGCGCAACCATCAGCTGGCCAACGGCCGCGAATCCGCTTCCAAGACCGGCACCCACCAGCTCGGCGACACCGGCCAGAACCGGGACGCCTGGATGGTCGGCTACACCCCGTCGCTGTCCACCGCGGTCTGGGTCGGCACCGAACAGGGCGATCCGCTGCGCGGCACCAGCGGCATGATCTACGGCTCCGGCCTGCCGTCCGACATTTGGAAGGACACCATGGACGGCGCGCTGCAGGGCTCGCCGAAGGAGGACTTCCCGAAGCCGGGCGCCATTGCCGGTCAGGCGGGTGTGCCGTCCTGGTCCGCGCCGTACACGCCGAACTCGACCACGAACGCGCCGCTGGCGCCGCCGGTGATCACGCAGTCGCAGGTGGAGATCCTGCCGGGCATCACGATTCCGGTGCCGGGGCTGGCCCCGAATCCGCAGAATCAGCGGGCCCAGGAGCCGCAGCAGGACACGCAGGAGGGCGGTCCGCTGCCCGGCCAGCCGGTGCAACCGTCCGATGGGGCGCCGCTGACCACGGTGCCGACGACGCCGAACGGAAACGGGGGAACCGGTAATGGGAACGGCACCGGTAACGGCAACGGACGCAATCGATAGCCTGCACCTGTGATCGAGCAGGAACTGGTGAACCGGCCGACGGCCCCCGGGGCGTCGGCCGGTCGCGCACCACAACCGGATAGTGTTGCGGAACTGTATGTTTCGCCCGCGCCGCTGGCCGCCGATCTGCGCTCCGCGGACGACCGGGACAAGCCCAGCCGCACCGATGCGCTGACCTCGCAGCTCGCCGATGTGATCGGCGGACCGGTCGGCGATCACGCCGTCATCGGGCGGGTCCGGTTCTGGACGCCCATGCGCGTGCTGCTGGCCTTCGCCGTGGTGTTCCTGGCGCTGAGCTGGTTCGGCAAGGCGGGCTGCATTCAGCAGACCAGCACCGACGGCGCGCTGGGGCTGGACTGGAACGACGGCCGCCAGTACACGGCCATGTGCTATTCGGACACGGTGCCGCTCTACGGTGCGGAGCACCTGAACGAGGGCGCGTTCCCGTACAAGAAGAAGTGGACCGAATTCGACGGCAATGGGCGCCCGCAGGTCCGGTACATGGAGTATCCGGTGCTGTCGGGCCTGTTCCAGTACGGGGCCATGGGAATCGCCAAGGCGTGGAAGCAATCTCCGCTGCCGAGCGCGCTGGAGTTGGTCATCTACTTCAATGTGGTGGCGGTGCTGCTGTCCATGGCCTGGCTGGTCACCATCTGGGCCTCGGCGCGGCTGGCGGGCGGGCGCCGGGTGTGGGATGCCGCGCTCATCGCGCTCTCGCCGCTGGTGCTGGTGCACGCGTTCACCAATTTCGACGCGCTCGCAACGGCTTTCGCCGCGGGCGGGCTGCTGGCGTGGGCGCGGCGGCGGCCGGTGCTGGCGGGCATTCTGCTGGGCTTGGGCGGGGCCGCCAAGCTGTATCCCCTGCTGCTGCTGGGCCCGATCCTCATCCTGTGCCTGCGCGCCGAGCGCCGCGGCGAGGATGCGGAGGTCTTCGGCGGATTCGGCCCGCTGCGCGCCGGTGGGGCGACGGCCGCGGCCGCGGTCATCACCTGGCTCACGGTCAACGCGCCCATCGCCGTGCTGTACCCGAACGGGTGGCGAGAGTTCTTCCGGCTCAATACCGAACGCCACGCCGACCCGGACTCCATCCACAACGTGATCACCTCGTTCACCGGCTGGACAGGCTTCGACGGCGTGCTGAAACCCGGTGAGGCCCCGTCCATCCTGAACGTGATCTCACTCCTGCTGTTCGCCGCGGCCTGCGCAGGCATCGGCTGGATCGGCCTCACCGCCGCCCGCCGCCCCCGCCTGGCCCAACTGGCCTTCCTCGTCGTAGCGGCCTTCCTCCTCACCAACAAGGTATGGAGCCCCCAGTACTCCCTCTGGCTGGTCCCCCTGGCCGTCCTGGCCCTCCCCCAACGCCGAATCCTCCTGGCCTGGATGACAATCGACGCCCTGGTCTGGGTCCCCCGCATGTACTACTACCTAGGCACCGACAAAAAGGGCCTCCCCGAGCAATGGTTCACCGGCACCGTAATCCTCCGCGACCTAGCGGTAATAGCCCTGTGCGCCTTGGTAATCCGCCAGATCTACCGCCCCGCCGAAGACCCCGTCCGCCGCGACGGCATTGACGACCCCTCCGGCGGCATCCTCAACCGCGCCCCAGACCCCACACTCCCCTGGCTGCCGCCCCTCCTCCGCCCCCGCACCCCGGTTCCAGTGAGCTGAAACAACTCTCGTAACTCTCAGGGGCAAGCCCCTGAAACCCCAAGGGGCAGAGGCAGGGCGAGTCCCGCCCCCAAGGGACAGACGCTGGGCAGCCCCGACACCCCAAGCGGCAGAGGCTGGGCGAGTCCCGCCCCCAAGGGACAGACGCTGGACCAGCGCCGACACCCTCGAGGGGCAGAGGGTGGGCAAGCCCTGATACCCCGAAGTGTGAGAGGAGCCCCGCGCCTTCGGGCGCGGGGCTCCTCTTATCCGGGGGTTCGGGGGTGAAGCCCCTGAGAGTTACGAGAGTTGTTGTCCTACATTCCGAGGAAGCGGCCTAGTTGGGGGACAGCTTCGCCGGGGTGTTTGGCTTGGAAGCCTTCGCCTATGGCTTCCATTTTCCAGTCGTTGGTGCCGCCAGCGCGGTAGACCTTGGCCATGGCCATGGCGGTGAAGGGCATGCCGCCCGCGAGGGTGTAGCGGGCCAGTTCGGCGTTGTTGGTGCCGTCGATCAGGCGGCAGAAGGCGTTGGCGACCTGTTCGAAGGTGTGGCCCTTGTAGGAGGTGACGATGAACAGGAGGGTGGTGATGTGCTGGGGGATGCGGGTGAGGTCGACCTGGATGACCTCGTCGTCGCCCGCGCCTTCGCCGGTGAGGTTGTCGCCGGAATGGCGGACGGAGCCGTCCTTGGAGGAGAGGCTGCCGTAGTAGACGACATCGGCGGGGTTCATGTCCGCGAAGAGGATGACGGAGGCGTCGAGGTCGATATCGACGGCGCGGCTGCCGAACATGCCGCCGCGCTTCACCGGATCCCAGCCGAGGCCCATCTTCACGAAGGTGAGCGCCGCGCCGCCCTCCTTGCGGAGGTTGACGCGCTGGCCCTTGACCAGGCTGACCGGACGATCCTTGGACAGGTTGATATCGCCGGAGGGCGCGGCCTGCTGACCGGGCGGGGGCGCGTAGCCGCCACCCTGCGGCGGCGGATAACCCTGGCCGGGCTGCGGGAAGCCCTGGCCCTGGGGCGGAAAGCCTTGTCCCGGCGGCGGATAGCCGCCGCCCTGCGGCGGGTAGTCGGGGGCGGGCGGCGGATAGCCCTGGGTCGGCGGGGGATAGCCACCGGCGGGCGCGAACTGTTCGGTCGGCGGCGGGTATCCGCCCGTGGGCTGCGCGGGCGGCGGGTAACTCGCGGGCGCGGGAGGCGGCGGCGGGGGAGCGGCCTGCGTCTGCGGCGCCTCGTTCACCGTCACGCCGTGATCGGTGACCAGCGCCGCGAATCCGCCCGCATAGCCCTGCCCGACCGCGCGCACCTTCCAGCTGCCCTGGCGCCGGTACAGTTCCAGCGCGATCACGATGGATTCGCTGCTGAGCCCCTCGATCCGGTACTCGAACAACGGATTTCCGCCCGCATCGGAGACGAAGACGCTGGGCGCGCTGATGCGCCCGAAGCTGTTGCCGGGATCGTCGAGGGTGATGACCGCCCGGACCTGCTGAATGTCGGCGGGCACAGCGCCCAGCGACACCAGCAGCGAGGCGGGCTGCCCGCCCGGTCCGGGCTGCAGGTTCACCCCCGGCCCGCTGGGCTGGTTGAAGAACACGAAATCGGCGTCCGACCGGACCTTGCCGCTCTCGGTGACCAGCAGTGCGGAGAGATCGGCGGGCGCGGCGATCTGCATGCTGATCACCACGTCATTGACATTCAGAGGGCCGTTCTGGCCCTTCACCAGTGCTGCGGACAAGGTCGACCCTTCGCTTGTCGGTGCGTTCGCTGCCACTCTACGAGAAATCGGGGGCACCAGCCGCCGACCGATCGGTTAGGGTGGCGGCACAGTTCGGAATACGGGGCGGTCGATGGCGCAGCTGTTCGAAAAATCGAAGAAGGTGATCGAGGCTCATCTCGCCGGAACGAGTATCCGTGCGATTTCGGGGTCGATGGTCGCCTATGAGGGCAATGTCCAGTTCAAGAGCGCCGGTTTCGGCGGGGGCGACGGAGTGATCGCGGGCCTGAAACGCCGCGCCACCGGCGAATCCCTCTCGCTCATGGAGTGCACCGGCAACGGCCGGGTGTTCTTCGCGGTGAACGGTCAGCATGTCACGGTGGTGAACCTGAACAACGAGACGCTGCAGGTGGAATCACAGCAGCTGCTCGCCTTCGCCGGAAACCTGCGCACCGATGTGTCTTTCGCGGGCCTGCGCGGCGCGTCGACCGGACAGGGCCTGTTCACCACCACGGTGAGCGGCGTCGGTCAGGTGGCCTTGCTGTCGGCGGGCGGTCCGCTCATTCATCTGGAGGTCTCGCCGCAATATCCGCTGGTGGTGGATCCGGATGCGTTCGTGGCCGCGCGCGGGCAGCTCAATCAGTCGTTCATCACCGATGTCGGCTGGCGGTCCGTAATGAGGCAGGGCGGCGGAGAGGCCTTCTCGCTGCGCTGGGACGGGCAGGGCGCGGTGTTGATCCAGCCCGCCGAGCGGTGAGGTAGAGCGAATGTTCGAGCAGGTCAACGGAAAAGTCGTCAAGGTCAATGTGGCGCAGGCCGGGGGCGTGGTCGCGCGCACCGGCGCCATGCTGTTCTACACCGGCGATGTGTCCTTCTCCCCGCATCAGGTGCCCGGCGCGGGCCAGATGGGCGGTATGGGCGGGCTCATGGGTATGGCCGGGCGCATGATGGCCGGTGAGCACGAGCGCACCATGATGGCGCAGGGGCACGGCGAAGTGCATTACGGCTTCGCGGGTCTGGAGACCCATATCGTGCACATGCAGCCAGGAGCGGTGCTGCGCGTGGAAGCCTCACGGCTTCTTGCCAATACCGCAGGCTTGCAGAGTTCGGTTGTGTCCGTGGCGAGTTCGGGCGGCGGGCAGGGCGGCGGCCGTGGCGGCGGGCTGATGGGCGCGCTGCGCGGTGCGGCGGCCGGGGTGCTCACCGGCCAGGGCATGTTCACCACGCAGATCTCCGGGCAGGGCAGCGCGGTGCTGCTCGGGCACGGCGGGTTCATCGAATTGCCGGTGGGCGGCCAGTATCCGGTGTCGTGGATCCGCAGGCGTTCGTGGCCGCGTACGGCAATGTGCAGACGGAATTGAAGTCGACCATGAGCTGGCGGGATGCGGTCGGGCGCGGCGCGGGTGAGGCCATGCAGTTGCACTGCGTCGGCCAGGGCGTCGTGTATGTGCAAGCCTCGGAACAGAAGCTGTGAGTGTGCGATGAGCCAGATCCTGAACCCGATGAATCTCGGTGAGAGCGACAATATTCCGGGCAACGACTACGCCTTCTGTATTGATCTGCGCAAGCCATGGTTCATGCGCAAGGGCGCCATGATCGCCTACTACGGGCAGATGCAGTTCCAGGCGCTCACCCACGGCCTCCAGGGCGGGCTGATCCACATGGTGTCGCAGCAGTTCTCGGCGCCGCTGTTCACCAATGACTATGTGGTGGCCGAGGGCCAGGGCAAGCTGGTGATCGGCGATCGCGGCTACAACATCAACTCGTTCGACCTGGACAATGGCAATCTGACGGTGCGCGCGGCCAATCTGCTGGCCTTCGAACCGGAGTTGTCGCTGAACCAGTCCATCGTGCCGGGCTTCCTGACGCTCATCGGCACCGGTAAGTTCCTGGCCTCCTCCAACGGCCCGGTCATGTTCGCCGAACCGCCGTTGCGGGTGGATCCGGAATCCCTCGTCGGCTGGGCGGACTGCCCGTCGCCGAGCCATCACTACGACCAGCGCTGGGTGTCGAGCTTCCTGACGGCGGGTGCGGCACGGTTCGGGGTGAACTCCGGTGAGGAGCGGCAGTTCGATTTCACCGGCGCGGGCACCGTGCTGATCCAGTCCAGTGAGAAGGTCATGGACGATTCGCATCTGGTGCGGTCCATCGAGGGCCAGCTGCAGAGCGGGATCACGCCCAATGGCCTGCAGCGGCTGCAGGCCACCATCATGCAGCAGCTGGGCGGGCAGCAGAACTACTGAGGACCACCACCGACCAGGGCACGCTGAGTATTTGCTGTACTTGCGATGGTCGGTCGCTCACCCTTGGCAGGATCGAGCGATTGAGCGACGGTGGACCCGTGGACACGCACGAACAGTACCTCCGGGCCTTCCGGCATCCGGCCGTGTCCCGCGCCCAGCTCGAGGATCTCCTCGACGCGGTGAACGGCTTCCTGGACTCGGTCACGCCCAAGGACGGGGAGTTCGTGCCGCAGGGCGGCTGGGCGCCGGAATCCACCGCCATGGCCTTCCAGATCGGGCGCGCCGTCGAGCAGGTGCTCTCCGAACGCGAGGACGCCGAACGGGAAGTAGTGCGCCGCCGCGATATTCGCGACCGTCTGGTGGCCGCGCTGGACGCGGTGCTGGACTGCCTGCGCACCCTGCCCGATCTGGCCGAGGCCGAGGTCTCGCTGGGCACGACCGCGGTCAACGAGGGCTTCCAGGTATACGAGGACGGCTCGGTGCGCACCACGCCGCAGCAGGAGTCCTTCGCCGACTTGGGCGCGCTGGAACTGCGCCGCGCCGAACTCGACGAGCAGATGACCACCGCGGTCGCGCGCCGCGCCGGGTTGATCGACGACACCCTGGATCTGGTGCGCGAACGCCTGGGGGTTGCCGAGGTCGGTATTCCGTGGGTCATCCTGGCCGCCACCCAGGGCGGCCTGGACGTCTCCGAGCCGTTCGAGTTCGCCGCGCACCATCTGCCGGACTGTGAGCTGCGCGATCTCATGGTGCAACTGGTAACCGATATCGAGCTGGCCCGATCACTAGAGGAGGGTGCTCCCGAATAGCCCGAAACCGGCACCACAGCCGGGTCCGGAGTGCCACGCTGACCGGAGGGGATCCGAACCGGCCTTCGCAGAGGAGATTTCGGTGAAGAAGCTGATCAACGACCCGGTCGAGGTGGTCGACGCCGCGCTGGCCGGTATGGCCGCCGCGCACCCGGAGCTGCGCGTGGACGCCAAGGCGCGAATCGTGGTGCGCGCTGACGCGCCGGTTGCGGGCAAGGTGGGCCTGGTGTCCGGCGGCGGCTCCGGCCACGAACCGCTGCACGCCGGTTTCGTCGGGCTCGGCATGCTCGACGCCGCCTGTCCGGGCGAGATATTCACCTCGCCGGTGCCGGATCAGATCCTGGCCGCCACCACCGCCGTGGACGGCGGGGCCGGGGTGCTGCACATCGTGAAGAACTACACCGGCGATGTCATGAACTTCGAGATGGCCGCTGAACTGGCGGCCGACACCGAGGTGCTGGCGGTGGTGGTGAACGACGATGTGGCGGTGCAGGACAGCACGTACACGGCCGGGCGGCGCGGGGTCGGGGCGACGGTGATCCTGGAGAAGATGGCGGGCGCGGCCGCCGAGGCGGGCCGCCCGCTGGCGGAGGTGGCGCGTATCGCCGAAGCCGTGAACGCCAACTCCCGCAGTATGGGCATGGCGCTCACCTCGTGCACGGTGCCCGCGGTCGGCCGCCCCACCTTCGATCTGGGTGAGGGCGAAATGGAGATCGGCATCGGCATCCACGGCGAACCGGGTCGATTACGCGTGCCGGTGGCCCCGGCCAAGGATGTCGCGGAGATGCTGGTCGAACCGATCCTCGCCGATCTGCCGTTCACCGCCGGTGATCGGGTGCTCTGCTTCCTCAACAGCATGGGCGGGACGCCGCTCATCGAGCTGTATCTCATGTTCGACGAGGTGATGCGAATTCTGCGCGGGCACGGCGTGGAGATCGCGCGGTCGCTGGTCGGCCCGTACATCACCTCGCTCGAAATGGCGGGCTGCTCGGTCACTCTGACCAAACTCGACGATGAACTCACCGCGCTGTGGGACGCGCCCGTTCGCACGCCGTCGCTGCGGTGGGGAATCTGATGACGGCCGTCGACGCGGCGGCGTGGGTGCGCGCCTTCGCCGCCCTCGTCGAGGAGCACGCCGCCGAACTCACCGATCTCGACGCCGCCATCGGCGATGCCGATCACGGGACGAACATGCAGCGCGGTATGGCCGCCGCCGTTGCCGCCCTGGATGATTCGGCCACGGACGCCGAGACGTGCAAGCAGACCGCCATGGTGCTCATCCGCACCATCGGCGGCGCGAGCGGGCCGCTCTACGGCACGTTCTTCCTACGCTTCGCCGGGGCCGTCGAAACCGGTTCGGATATCACCGATTTCGCGCGCGCCTTCCGCGCGGGTCTGGATGGCGTCATTGCCCGCGGTAAGGCGGAGCTCGGCGACAAGACCATGGTCGACGCCCTCGCCCCCGCCGCCGACGCCCTCGACCAGCAGGTCACGGCCCGCGCGACGGTGGCCCTCGATGCGGCGGTCCATGCGGCCGAAGCGGGTCGCGATGCCACGATCCCCCTGGTAGCTCGCAAGGGACGAGCCTCCTATCTCGGCGAACGCAGTGCGGGACATCAGGATCCGGGCGCGACCAGCGCGGCTCTGCTGGTCCGCGCCGCGCGCGAGGCCCTGCGGTGATCGGACTGGTGGTCGTCTCCCACAGCCGCGCCCTCGCCCGCGCCGCCGTCGAGCTCGCGACGGAAATCCTTCCCGATCAACAGGTCCGCATCGAAATCGCCGCGGGCCTCGACGAGAACACCTTCGGCACCGACGCCGTGGCCGTGGCCGACGCCATTACCGCCGCCGATACCGGCGACGGCGTCCTGGTTCTCATGGACCTCGGCAGCGCCGTCCTGTCCGCCGAAACCGCCCTCGAATTCGTCCCCTCCCCCGGCCAGGTCCGATTGAGCGGCGCTCCCCTGGTCGAGGGCCTGGTCACCGCCGTGGCCGCGGCGGGCGGCGGCGCCACCCTCGATTCGGTCGCCTGGGAGGCCGACCACGCCCTCGCCGGAAAACACCTCCAACTCGACCAATCCCCCTCCCCAGCACACCGATACCCCGATCCCCCACCCCCCGGCGCCCCACCCCCGCCCGCCCTGCACCGCGAGGCCCTCATCCTCGTCACCAACCCCCACGGCCTGCACGCCCGCCCGGCAGCCGCCCTGGTAGCCGCCCTCCGCGCCCTCGACGCCGAAGTAGACCTCCGCAACGCCACCACCGGCACCGGCCCCGTCCCCGCCGACAGCCTCACCCGCGTCCTCACCCTCGGCCTCCTCCCCGGCCACCACCTCGCGGTCACCGCCTCCGGCCCCGAAGCCGCCCGCGCCATCCAACTGATCCGCGACCTAGCCACCGGCGAAGCCACCACATAGGCGGGACGAACTCCTTTCGCACCGTGCGCCGATGGAGCAGGATCGGTGGCATGACGTTGAAGGAGAAGGCCGAAGTATTTCTGGGACTGCACAAGCCGGGGGATCCGGTGATTCTGCCGACGGTGTGGGATGCGTGGTCGGCGAAGCTGGTGCAGGAGGGCGGGTTCGCGGCGATCACGGTGGGGAGTCACCCGCTGGCGGACTCGGTGGGTAAGGGGGACGGGGAGGGAATGGATTTCGCCGATGTGACTCGGCGGGTTCGGGAAATCACTGCTGCCGTGGATATTCCGGTGTCGGTGGATCTGGAGTCGGGGTACGGGCTGAAGCCGGGTGACCTCATCGAGGGGCTGCTGGAAGCCGGTGCGGTGGGGTTCAACATCGAGGACACCGTGCACCGTGAGGGGAAGCGGCTGCGCGCCCCGCAGGAGCATGCCGACCTCATCGCGGAGCTGCGGCAGGCGGCCGACGGCACCGGGGTGCACGTGGTGATCAATGCTCGGACGGATGTGATCATGCGTCCCGACGTCACCGGCGACAAGATCGAGGAAGCCCTTTCCCGCCTGCGCCTGTGCGCCACGGCCGGGGCCGATGTCCTCTACCCGGTCGGCGTCCACAATGCCGAGACCCAGCGCCGCCTGTGCTCGGAGCTGCCCCTCCCGGTCAATGCGATCGACTTCCCGGAGAAGGCTTCCCGCGCCCAGTACGCCGAGTTGGGAGCCGCCCGAGTGAGTTTCGGCCCCTTCCTCCAGCGCGCCCTCACCACCGAGGCGACCCGCCTCTTCGAGGCCTGGCGCTGATCTGAAACGACGTCGACCGGGACATGGTGGCGGGGGCTACTCGCGAAATGCCGCCACCAGTTCCCGGTCGATGGTGTTTCAGTCTTGGGGTGGGGCGGATTTGATGAACCAGTTGATGATTTCCTCGCCCGCGAGGATGCCGGTGGCGCGGGTGATGGTGAGGTTGGGGTGGGTCCAGGCGAGGTGTTCCAGTTCGCCGTGGCGGGGGCGGATGGCGGAGTCGGCGGCGCGGAGCATTTCGGCGTCGAGGGCGCCGTCGCCCGCCGCCAGCAGGCGGGCCTCGGGGGAGAGTTCGCCGGAGTCGGTCAGGCGGCGGCGGACTTCGGCCACGGCGCGGCTCTTGCAGACGGCCAGGGGCATGGTGTAGATCTTGCGGCCCTGTTGAGAGGCGGACCAGCCGCGGGGGCGGCACCAGGCGTCCCATTCGGCGAGGAAGCCGTCGGGGAGGTGTTTGGGTTTGACGACCAGGTAGCAGAAGAGGTGGTCGGCCACGCGGAACTTGGTGACGAAGGAATCGTCTATGCGGGAACGGAGTTCGGCATTGACCTCGGAGAGGGTGGCGCTGGTGGCGCGGACCTCGGCGTCGAGGTCGATGCGCCAGCGCATATCGGGGACGCCGTTTTCCAGGATATTGCCGCCATTGGTGGTGATGGCGTAGCGCCAGGGGGCGCCGGGGAGGCGAATGCGGTTGAACTGCTTGATAGTTCGGGTGGTGGTGGGGATGACCGCGGCGGGTTCGGTGAGCGTGCGCATGCGGTCGGCGGCGATAATGGTCATGAAGGACAGCGGCGCGCCCTCCAGGTGTTCCACACAGACCGTGGACAACTCGGGCGTCGCGTCGAAGGCGTTGCGGGAATAGATCATGGTGCGATCGAGATCGGTCGCGATCAGAGTTCTTCTGCGGGATAGTCGTCTTCGGTCCACGATTACTTCTTTACATCCTTGATCAGGCCCATGCAGGCGTAGGCGAGATCGGGCACGACCTCGACGGGTACGCCGCGGGCGGCGGCGAGCATGCGGATGTGCGCGTGTTCGGGGGCGTCGGCCTCGCGGACCAGCACCCGCCACGGGACGCGGCGCAGCAGTACCCGAGTCGTCTCGCCCACACCGGGTTTCACGAAATTCACGCTGGAGATGCCGTAGGTCTCGCGCACCTTCTCCACCGAGGCCCAGCCCGCCCAGGTGGGTGTGCGGTCGGAGTCCAGGACGGCCGCGACATGCTCGGCGACCCGGGGGCGCACGGCGTCGAAGGCGGCGGACACCATATCGAGCAGTCGGCCGGAGACATCGTCGGCGGCGAGCTCTCGATAGAACTTCGCGCCGTGGAAATCGCGCTGTCCGATGAGCTCGGCATTCAGAACCGTGCGTGAAACCAGCCCGGAGACGGTGGAATTCAGGCACGCCGAGGCAATGAGGAAGTCGTCGCGGGTGCCGTAGACGCGCACGCAGGCGCCGGGATCTGCGAGCACGGCGAGTTCGTCGTTGAAGCGCGCGCCGCCCGCCGCGTGATAGGCGTCGAGGGCCTCGGTGAGCTCCCGCGTGATGGCGCCCTTGCCGGTCCACCCGTCGACGAACACGACGTTCGCCGGATCATGATGCCGCGCAAGGTAGTCCAGCGCCACCGCATCGATGCCCCGGTCGCGCACGATGGACACCGCGTAGTGCGGCGCCTCGATCCCGCGCGTCGCCAGCCAGCGCCGCATGAGAATCCCCACCGGCGTACCGGCCCGCGCCAGCGATACGAGCACGACATCCTCGCCCCGCTCGGCCACCACCAGCTCCGCCACCGTGGCCACGGCCAGCGCGAGCCGCTCCGCACTCTCGGCGAGCACCTTGTCGAACAGCTCGCGATAGGCGGCATCCGGCTGATATTCGACCGGCAGCGATTCCGCGTAATGCGCCACCCCGGCCTGAATGCGCTGCTCGCGCTCGGCCACATCGGCTTCCAGATCCACGGTGGAAAGATCCTTCAGCAGCCACGTCACCTCGTCGGCGGCATAGGACCCGAACTCGGGCCCGCGCAAAGGCTCCGGCAGTCCATCATCGAGCTTCCGCGACATGACATTCTCCGAACGGGTGGCGGCCAGTACGCGGGGGTCGGCGGCGGGCAGGACGGCCAGGACGACGTCGGCGCCGGAGGCGGTCAGGACGTCGATGACGCCGCCGGGGGCGGTGAGCTGGTCGGTGTCGGCGGGATCGTCGACGACGACGAGCAGGATCGGTGCGGCGTCGGCGGGTCCCGGCCAGTGCGCGTTGTAGAGGTAGCGCGGGGCTTCGGCGTCGGGTTCCGGTGCGGTGAAGCGGAATCCGCGGCGCAGGGGGTAGCCGGGTTCGTCGAGGACGTAGGCGGGGGAGCGGGTGGTGGTCTGGTAGCAGACGGGGATGCCGTCCTCGGCCAGGGCCGCGGCCAGCCGCAGCGGGAGGTACATGAGTTCTTCGTGGCCGAGCACGATGACCGGGCGCAGGGCGGCGGCCCGGTCGGGGGCGGCGTCGGCGGCAGTGGCCCAGGGCAGGGCGTCGAGTTCGCGCCAGAGCACCTCGGCGGCACGGGTCAGCGCTGCTTCGAAGGGCGCGGTATCGGAGCCGAGGATGCCGTGCCGTCCGCCCTCGGGAACCGTATTCGGCCAGGGGAGTTCGACGCGGGCGAATTCGCCGCGTACGGCGGCGACCGGGTTGAGTTCCGGATCCGGCAGGGCGGCAACGGAATCGACCAGGTCGTCGGGGAGCAGGGTGGCGCCGGAGGCCAGGCAGACGGTGTCGATGCGGGCGCCCAGGTCGGCGGCGGCTTTCTCGAAGGCCGCCCTGTCGGCGTCGGTGCGCATGTCGACCAGCGACGCGAGGATGTAGTGGGAGCGGGGGGTGAACTCGTGCAGGGCGCGGATCGCATCGATGGCGGTTGCGCCGGTGGAGATTTCGTCGTCGACCAGCACCATGGGCAGGTCGTTCATGAAGATCCCGGCGGGCGCGGGCTGGAGCAGATGCGAGGTGGCGTGGGAGTGGCCCTCTTCGAATCCGGTGAGCGTCTCGGCGGTCGGCACATCGCGCCGGGTCGAGTGCAGATAGCAGTCGGCGGCGTTGCGGACGGCCACGCAGTGGCCCAGACCTGTTGCGGTTTCGGCGAATCCGAGCACCACGGCGGGCTGCTCGCCGAGCACCTCGCGCACCAGGTCGCCGAGCCGGTTGCCCGCGTCGATCACCCGGTGCGGATCGGTCGGCAGGTGCTTGCCGAGCACGGTGGAGACCAGCAGGTGCGCGCGCCGCGGATTGCGGCGCAGCCCGGGTTCGATGAGCGCGGGGATCTCCCACCGATCCGGCACGTAGGAGTTCTCGTGCCGCAGCCGCAGGCCCAGTTCCCGGGTCGCCCAGGGCCCGGAACTCACGAGGCCACCAGCGCTTTCAGCAGATCCACGAACGACACTCCCTTATTGGTCACCCCGAACACCCGCGCGCGCAGCATGGTCTGATGCGCCCAGCTGCGGTGCGGTTTCATCTCGTTCATCTTGTTGCGGTACTCCGAGGCCGCGACACCGCCGGAGTCCCGGCCCAGAATGTCGAGCACGTCGGAGTACTCCTCGTGCGTCACCACCGCCAGCGCGTGCACGACGGCCACGTGCGAGGGGTGGATGACGGTCTTGCCCTGGATGCCATTGGTCCGGTCCAGCACGATCTCGCGCAGCAGGCCGTCCAGATCCCGGCTGACCAGGTATTCCCGGAACAGCACCGCGTCCACCTCGGCGAAGGGCGAGGTGCGCAGCAGCGGCCGGAACATGCGGGCGTGATCGGCGAAGTACTCCCAGACCGGGCCGGTGATGATGAAACCGGTGCCGTCGGTGCGCCCGAGGTAGTTGACGATATCGGCGATGACATCGGCCACCACCCGCACGTCGTAGATGGTCAGATCGCGATCGCGGCGAATGCCGAAGGTGGAGCACATATCCGTGGCCCCGATGCGCACCGCGAGCACGCGCTCGCGATGTTCGGTGAGCATGGCCTGGATGCGATGCAGTTCGCTGTCGCGGGTCTGGCGGTGAACCAGTGACGGCGATTCCAGTACGGGCATGCCGAAGATGGTGCGGCCCAGGCGTTCCGACGCGTCGGCGATGGCGTCGAGGTATTTGGTCCCCGAGGCGCTGTCGAACTTGGGGAATACGAAGCCCGTGAGCACCCGCGCGCCCGGTCCGAGCCGTTCCACGATCTCGCCGATGGTGTCGGCATCGCGCACCCGCACGAACAGCAGCGGATACAGATCGGTGCCCGCGCCGAGCTCGTCGAGGGTGGCGACGGCCTGTTTCTTGCCGAATTCCAGGTCGTCGTCGGCGACGGCGTCCTCCAGGTCGATGACCATGGAGATGACCCCGCGTTCGGCGCGCCGCGCGATGGTGGCGGTGAGGTCGGCGCGGGTCGCGGGGACATACAGCGTGGCGCCCAGGGCCATGGCCAGTACGTCGCGGTCGGTGCAGTCGCCGAAGGCCTCGGGCAGCTGATGGAACAGCAGCCGTAGCTCGGGCCCGGGTACCTGCCGGAAGTGCCGCATGGGTTGGCGCTTGTGCAGGGATACGGGGGCGACGTCCGGGCAGGTGGTGATAATCGCGGTCATCGGCCCCCATTTCCTCCTACTAGTCGGTCGGTTCAGCTATCGGTATTTCTCATTCGATCGACAACACCCGCGATGAACGTCGAGATGGCATCGAGTTCGGACACATACGCCCAGTAGTCGGGATGTCGCCCGGTAAGACTGCCCGAGACCCGGTCCAGGCGATCGGACTGGGCGTCGAGCACGGTTCCCCAGCGGTCGACCAAACCGTTGTTCACCGCCAGCATCTGCGCGTCACGCAGCTTGAACCGGACGGCCTTGGCCTTGTCTTGTGGTTGGGCGCGCACCTCACGTAGTAGTGCCAACCGGTCGGTGACGGCGTCGGCCTGTTCCTCGGCGGCGGCGAGTTGCGCGCGGGCGGATGTGGTCAGCTCAAGGGTTTGCTCCGGGTCGTTGTTCTGCAATGCGGCCCGGGCTCGTGACAGTTCCGCGTCGGCGGCGTCGATGGCTCGGTGGGCTTCCCGTTCATTGTTGGCCAAATCCGCCGAACTCGCAGCATGGAACTCCCGGAGCAGCGCGGACACGGCGGGGGGAATGCGCTCGGCGCGATGCCGGGCCGCGGCCAGCCGGGTCGCGGCCGAGGCGAGGGCGGTGGTCGCCGAATGCTGTTTGCCCGGTGCGTCTTCCAGGGCCCTTGACAGGGTTCGGGTATCCGCCTCCAAGCGCGTCGCGGCCTCACGCGCCACACCCGCACCGGAGCCGCCCGCCGCCTCGAGTGTGACCAGACCCTCATCCACCGCGGCCGCGGCGCGGCGCACCGACGGGTATCCGGCATACGGCGAGGCGGCGGCCGCCTCCCGCGCCTGCCGCGCGGCCGCCCGCACCTGGGTCACCAATTGCGGCACCGTGCCGTGCACGGCGACGGCGTGCTCGAGATGGGCCTGCTGGGCGCGATAGAACTCGTCCACGCCCCGCGCGGCCTCGGCCAGGGTGCGCACCTGCGCGTCGAGTTCGGCCTGCGGGATCCGGACGCCGTCGCGTTCGGCCTGGTCGAGCCGTTCGCTGAGAGCCAAATAGCTGCCCGCGGCCTCGTAGCAGCGCGCCCGCACCGGTTCCCACAGCTGCGCCAGCCCGCGTTCCGGGAAGAGCTGCGCCGAGGCCGCCACGCCGGAGTCGGCAATGCTCTGGCGGCGATCCATGTCCAGGAAGGCGGCCGTCAGCGCCTGCCGGGCCTGTTGAACCCATTCATTGTCCCGAGAGGTGCGGAACCATCCCCGCCTACGGCCTGCCACGCCCCGATGGTAGGCAACCGTTCACACCGTCGGCGAGTATCACGATCTGTACAGGGACATGTCGCGAGACAGGGTTGTCACGCATGATGTCCTCGGTTTGTTCATGCACAGACCCGCCGAAAGCTACTACTGTCGTACTGGCGGACACCGGCAATTCGGACATGCCGCAATACAAACAACGCTAGAAACACATTCCAACGGAAGGGATTCCCCGCATGGGTGTCAGTTTGTCCAAGGGCGGCAATGTTTCGCTGACGAAGCAGGCTCCGAATCTGACCGCCGTGTCGGTCGGCCTGGTCTGGGATGTGCGAACCACCACCGGGACCGACTTCGACCTGGACGCGAGCGCCATCGCGACCGGCGCCGACAAGAAGGTCGTTTCGGACAAGCACTTCGTCTTCTTCAACAACCTGTCCTCCCCCGAAGGCGCCATCGTGCACGCCGGCGACAACCGCACCGGTGAGGGCGAGGGCGACGACGAGGTCATCAATGTCGACCTGGCCGCGACCCCGCCGACCATCGAGTCCATCTTCTTCCCGGTCTCGATCTACGAAGCCGACTCGCGCAGCCAGTCCTTCGGCCAGGTCCGCAACGCCTACATCCGCGTCGTCGACCGCGCCAACGGCACCGAGCTGGCCCGCTACGACCTGAGCGAGGACGCCTCCACCGAGACCGCCATGGTCTTCGGCGAGCTGTACCGCAATGGCGCCGAGTGGAAGTTCCGCGCCATCGGCCAGGGCTACGCCTCCGGCCTGTCGGGCATCGCCCGCGACTACGGCGTCAACGTCTGATCGAATAACCGACGCACCAGGGGGGCTCGGGCGTGCGAGCCCTCCCTCGTGCGACGATCCTCGGCGCAAGCCGAAGATAGAACCGAGCCCCGAGCGATTCGCGGCACAACCCGAAAGGCCCCCTCGCGGTGCGCATATTTGGCCTCTCCATCATCGTCACGGTGCTGTCCCTCGCGGTGGCATTCGTGTACGGCGGACCGACAGCACTGGCACTGTGCGCCATTCTGGGTATCCTCGAGGTGTCGCTGTCGTTCGACAACGCCGTCATCAACGCCACCGTCCTGCAGCGGATGAGCGAGTTCTGGCAGAAGATCTTCCTAACCGTCGGCATTCTGATCGCCGTCTTCGGTATGCGCCTGGTGTTCCCGCTGGCGATCGTGTGGATCACCGCGGGTCTCAACCCGGTCGAGGCCTTCGACCTGGCGCTGAATCCGCCGCCGAACGACGCGCTCACCTTCCCGGACGGCAGCCCCAGCTACGAGAAGCTGCTGACCGACGCGCACCCGCAGATCGCCTCCTTCGGCGGCGCGTTCCTGCTGCTGCTGTTCCTGAACTTCATTCTCGAGGAGCGCGATATCGTGTGGCTCGGCTGGCTGGAGCGGCCGCTGGCCAAGCTCGGCAAGCTGGACATGCTCGCGGTCGTGCTGGCCCTGGTCGGCGTGGTGCTGGCCGCGGAGTTCGCCGCCGACGAGGCGCACCGCTCCACCGTGCTGCTGGGCGGCATTCTCGGCATCGTGACCTACATCGTGGTGGACGGCCTCGGTTCCATGTTCCACACCGAGGAGATGGTCGAGGAGGCCGAGCACTCCGGGCCGTCCGGACTGGTCAAGGCCACCGGCAAGGCGGGCTTCTTCCTGTTCCTCTACCTGGAGGTCCTCGACGCCTCGTTCTCCTTCGACGGTGTCATCGGCGCGTTCGCCATCACCTCGGACCCGATCCTCATCGCACTGGGCCTGGGTCTGATCGGCGCCATGTTCGTCCGGTCCATCACCGTGTACCTGGTGCGCAAGGGCACGCTGTCGGAGTACGTGTACCTTGAGCACGGTGCGCACTGGGCCATCGGCGCGCTGGCGGTCATCCTGCTGGTGTCGATCGGCGTGCACATCAACGAGCTGCTCACCGGCATGATCGGCGTCGCCTTCATCGGCGCGGCGTTCATCACCAGCATTATTCGCAATCGCCGCGAGGGCGGCGACGAGCCGGAAAGCGTGAGCGACAAGGAAGCCACGCCGGTAGGCTGAGCGGATAATCCGCGAACTCCCGCGCCCGTCACGCGATTTCGCGTGACGGGCGCGGTGCGTTTCATGAAGATCCCTGAGGGGGGATGGTATTCATGACGTCTCAGCAGCCCGGTTCCGGCGGCGTCAACCTCGGCAAAGTCACCCTGTCCAAGACCACCCCGTCGGTGAAGCTCACCAAACCCGGTGACAGCCACGGCGTCATGCGGGTGAATCTGAACTGGTCACAAGGCAAGAAGCGGGGGCTGTTCCGGCGGTCGGGCGCCGTCGATCTCGATCTGGCCTGTCTCTACGAGCTCGCCGACGGCCGCAAGGGCGTCGTGCAGGCGCTGGGCAACAACTTCGGCGCGCTGCACGCCGCGCCGTTCATCTTCCTCGACGGCGACGATCGCAGCGGGGAGGCGACCGGCGGCGAGAACATGCACGTGAATCTGGAGCGGCCCGAGATCTTCAAGCGCGTGCTCATCTTCGCCTACATCTATGAGGGCGTTGCCAATTGGGCCGCCGCCGACGGCGTGGTGATACTGTTCCTGACCGTGGGCCCGCAGATCGAGGTGCGGCTGGACTCGCCGGTGGACGGGGCGCGCTCCTGCGCCATCGCGCTGTTGCGGAACAGCGGCGGCGAGCTGACGGTGCAGCGGGAAGTCCGGTACATCAATGGAAATCAGCGCGCCATCGACGAGGCCTACGGGTGGGGCATGAACTGGGCGCCCGCGCGGAAGTAGCCGATCACAGCATGCGGCGGGGCAAGGCCATCGACTTGGCCCGCCGCACCGAGATCCGCGACCAGACCGCCTGCTGGAAGGCCAGCGTCGCCCAACCCGCCGCAGCCATGCCCGCAATATTCACGAACAGCTGCAGGGTGCTGCCCCAGATCGCCGAGCCGACGCCGAATGCCGTTCCGAGCGCGATATTTCCGGCGGCCGGAATGGTGGTGACGGAGATGAAGACGCCGGACAGACCACCCGCCTTCGAGGAGGTCAGCGCGAGCACGCCCGCGGCGCCCGCCACCACGGCCACGATGAACGACCATTTGTCCGGGGTGTAGATGAAGGCGGTACTCGGGCGCGGGCCGGTGACATCGTCGATGGTGATCCAGCCGAGCGCGCGCCCGATGAGGGTCAGCACGATGGTGATCAGGATGGCGGCGACGAAGCCCAGCCCCAGCGTGCGAATCGCCAGGCGCCCCAACACCCAGCGCCGCCGCACCAGGGCGACGCCCAGGGCGGCGATGGCGCCGAATTCGGGACCTAGCACCATGGCGCCGATGACCAGGATCTGCGAATCCAGCACGATGGCGATGGTGGCGATGACGGTGGCCAGGGTCATGAAACTCAAGAACGTCCAGTTGAGTTCGCTCTCCTCGTAGGAGCGCTGCGCCACCTCCGCCCACACCACGGCATCGGCGCTGCTGCCCGGTGTGCGAATCTCGGCCTCGAACCCCTTGCGCGACAACCAGGTTCCCACCGGCTCCAATTCGATGGAGCCGACGTGGTGCACCCGCAGGGCGCGCAGGTTCTGCACGATGTCGTTGGCGCCCTCCCGGGCCACCTGCGCCATGATCAGATCGCCGGGCGGGCGCACGGCCGCGCCGCGGAAGACGGCCAATCCACTGACGGCCTCGTCCTTGTCGAGCAGCGCGACGATCTCGTCGGTCATACCGTCCGGAGCCATGACACGCAGGTGCAGCATGGGGATCAGTCTGCCCTGCCAGCGGCTTTACGGCCTCTTATCGGTGTGAAACCGCCAGCGGTGTCGCCGGTTCCGGCAGCGGCGCGGGCCGCACCGCCCGGCGGGTGGCCAGCACCATGCCCACCAGCCCGGCGCTCAGCCCGGCAATGGTCAACGGGCCCACCCGCTGATCGATGAGCCACCAGGCCAGCAGTGCGGTCACCGCGGGGGTCGCGAACAGGAAGCGGCCGACGCGCGTGTTGTCCCAGCGCAACAGCAGGTGGTTGAACAGCAGGAAGGCGGCCATGGAATTGATCAGCACCATCCACGCCATGGCGGAGGCGAAACGGCCCGGATCGGAGATGTGGAAGTCGTTGCCGAGCAGGGCCAGCAGACCGGCGAACGGAGCGCTGACGGTGACGTGCAGGGCGGTGGCGGCGCGCGGATCGATGCCGGGGGTGAAGCGCTTCTGGTACACGGTGCCGAGGCTGAGTCCGGCCAGGCCAAGCACGCAGAGCAGCAGGCCGGTCACCGTGAAGGTGGATTGGTCCACGACCGCCAATCCGACTCCGAGACCGCCGATTCCGAAGCCGAGCCATTGGCGCGGGGTGACGGTTTCACCGAGAACGCCCGCGAAGACGGCGATCACGACCGGGCTCAGGCCCTGGACGAGCGCGATGACGGCGGCGCTGACGTGCTGGCTCATGGCGGTGTAGAAGCCGCCGAACTGGACGATCTGCATGAGCAGGCCCGCTACGAGGGTGTGCCCGAGCAGTCGCCCGCGGGGCCAGACGGCGCGTGCGAGGAGTCCGTAGCCGAGCAGGAGTGCGCCCGCCACCGCGAAGCGGGTGAACAGCACCAGCATGGGCGGGGCCGCGCCGACGCCGATGATGCCCGCGATGAAGGCGCTGCTCCACATGAGGATCAGGGCCGGTGGCGCGGTGAGTTCGAACAGCCGGTTATCCACGAGACCTCCTACCGAGTAACCACCCAAGACGGTTATTACCGTGGCATCGCGCTCGGTAACCTGTCAAAGCGGTTACTATGAGGAGGTGTTCACTTTCGTCAGCGGCAATCTCACGCTGGACTTCATCGGCACGGTGAAGGGTCGGCGCAGCTACGCGGCCGATCTGCTGGAAACGCCCGCCGATCTGGGGAGCTGGACCATCGCGGCGGGGCTGCTGGATCGCGAACCGGACTGCGATGCGGCCACCCTGAAGCAGGGCGTGCGGCTCCGGGAGGCGGTCTATCGCATGGCCCTGGCGGCCATGGGCGGCCCGGCCGTCGCCGATGCCGATCGCGCACTGGTCAATTCGCTCGCGCACGGCCCTCTACCGGAGATCACGCTGCGCGCCGACGGCGGCGTGCGGCGCATCGGCGACGCGGACAGCGCACTGGCCGAAATCGCCCGCAGCGCGGTCGAATTGTTCGGCGGACCGGATCGCGATCGGATCAAGGAATGCGGGCGACCGGAATGCACCCGGCTCTATATCGACACCTCACGCGGCGGTTCGCGCCGTTGGTGCGATATGACCGTATGCGGAAACCGGGCCAAGAGCGCGGCCTTCCGCGCCCGGCATACCGAATCGGCCTAGCTGCCGCGGGCGCGCCGACACGAAGGCGAAGAAGAACGCCACCAGCAGCACCGCGCGACCCCAGACGCCGAATTGCACTATGTGCTCGGAGAATTCGGCCGGACGACCGGAACCCAGGGCATAGAAGTAGCGGAATACGCCGATGCCGATGGCGGCGTCGGCCAGCAGATAGACGCCGATCAGCGACCAGCGGACCTCGAGCAGCACCAGGAACGGGATCAGCCACAGCGTGTACTGCGGGGAATGCACCTTGTGGAACAACAGGAATCCACACAGCATGGCCCCGCTCACGCCGATCCACGGGAAGACGCCGGTGAGCACCTGACGGCGCATCCCCAGCCAGACCGCCAGCCCGAAGGATGCCAGCACCAGCAGCGGCGAGGCCGTCGACACCACATCTTGGAAGGTGGCCTCGGAATCGGCGGAAGCGCCGAACATGGGCCGCAGACCCCAGTACCAGATGGAGTTCGTGGTGATGTCGGCCTGGCGCAATTGCTGGAAGGTGATCGACGCGCGCCAACCCTCGTAACCGGCCAGCGCGAACGGCAGGTTGATCAGCACCACCGTGGTGATCGCCGCCCCGGCCACGGCAATCGCGCCGCGCACGTCGTAGCGCCGCGGCTGCCAATAATCGGTGCTGTCCGGCTCGCCCAGCAGCACGTGAATCAGCAACGGCAGCACGAAGATTCCCGGATACAACTTCAGGCAGAATCCGATGCCCAGCAGTACGGCCGCCACGATTCCCCTGGCCCGCAACGAATATCGGGTCATGGTCGTCACCACGTAGATCGCGGCGACGGCGGTGAACACCACCGGCAATTCCCAATTGTGGAAGGCGTAGAGCACCAGCGGCGGCCCGGCCGCCCACAATAGCGCCGCCCGACCGCCCAGTTTGGCCAGCATATACGCGGTCAGCAGCGCGAACGGCGCCAGCAGCAAGGCCGAATGCCGCAGGAACGCGGCATCATCGTGCGCGCCGAGCGCGCCCAGCCACATGAGCAGCCCGCTCAGCACCGGATATTCGACGACACCGCCGGTGAGCGCCCCGTCCGCGGTGATACCGCCGGACAGATATGGGAAGACGTGCTCATTGATATCGCGCCCCAGCCACAGCAGCTGGATATCCGAATAACAGACGTCCCGGTCCTTGTAGATATCGAAGATCGTGCTGCGCCCCGAACCGTCGAACGGCGCACCCGCGCACCGCGCCTTGTTGAAATAGGCGAGCAGCAATGTGACACCGCACACCAGCACCGAGGTGAGGGCGATCACCGAGCCCGCCGCACGCCCGGTAACCCGATCGGCAGTGACAGGTCGGTTCGACATGGGCACCACCCTAGGCGGAGCGACCCGCCGACCGCTCGTTTTGCCCGGGCGACCGGGCTCTTCGGTGGTTCTCGGAACGTGACGACTGATCTCGTGAGGTCCGGGTAACTCCCGGGGTACGCCCACAGTCGGGTCGGCTCCCAACCGCCGGCACGCGTGCCCGACGGTCAACGGCTCCCAGCCTGGCGCTAAAGGCTCGGGGAGGCGGTGCTAGCCTTGTCGGGTTGCTGACGCAACGAACCCTCCTGCCATGGAAAGTCCATGGCCGTTCACAGTCCGCAGGAGGTGATGAGGTCCGTGCGTCATTATGAAGTGATGGTTATTCTCGATCCGAGCCTGGACGAGCGCACCGTTGGCCCGAACCTGAACACGATGCTCGGCGTCGTTGGTCAGGAAGGTGGCAAGGTCGACAACGTCGATATCTGGGGCCGCCGTCGTCTGGCTTACGAAATCGGCAAGCAGAGCGAAGGCATTTACGCGGTCGTCACCCTGACCGCCGAATCCGCCACCGTGAGCGAGCTCGACCGCCAGCTGGGGCTGAACGAGTCGGTGCTGCGCACCAAGGTGCTGCGCCTCGACAAGAAGTAGCCCGTCCTCCCGCACGTGCACTCGTAACCGTCGGTGCCTATCTCTAGGCTGACTGGCAACAGCGCGAGTGCAATTGCGGACTGCACCGGAAAGCAGGAGGAACCATGGCAGCAGGCGACACGGTCATTACCGTCATCGGAAACCTGACGGCTGACCCCGAGCTTCGATTCACGCCCGCGGGAGCGGCCGTCGCGAACTTCACCGTCGCGTCGACTCCCCGTGTGTTCGACCGTAATACCAATGAATGGAAAGACGGCGAAGCGCTTTTCCTGCGCTGCAACATCTGGCGTGAAGCTGCGGAGAATGTCGCCGAGAGCCTGACCCGAGGCTCACGAGTGATCGTGAGCGGACGACTCAAGCAGCGCTCCTATGAAACCCGCGAGGGTGAGAAGCGCACGGTCGTCGAACTCGAGGTCGACGAGGTCGGTCCTTCCCTGAAGTACGCGACCGCGAAGATCAACAAGACCACCCGTGGCGGTGGTGGCGGAGGCTTCAGCGGTGGCGGCGGCCAGGGTGGCGGCGGCGGGTTCTCCGGTGGTGGCAGTGGCGGCGGTCGTGGCGGCCAGCAGAGTGCTGGCGACGACCCGTGGGGCAGTGCGCCCGCGGCCGGCTCCTTCGGGGGCGGCCAGAGGGATGACGAACCGCCGTTCTAAGGAACGGCTTTCAGACTTGGAGTAAAGACAATGGCCAAAGCACCGGCACGCGAAAAGGTGCTCAAGAAGAAGGCCTGCTCCTTCTGCAAGGAAGACAAAGCAGGCAAGAAGAACAGCACCGCTGGTGCCAAGATCGATTACAAGGACACCGCGCTGCTGCGCAAGTACGTGTCCGATCGCGGCAAGATCCGCGCGCGCCGGGTGACCGGCAACTGCGTGCAGCACCAGCGCGATATCGCTGTCGCCGTCAAGAACTCGCGTGAGGTGGCCCTGCTGCCTTACGTGTCCACGGCTCGCTGAGAAGGGAAGGCACAGCAATGAAGTTGATTCTGACTGCTGATGTGGATCACCTCGGTGCGCCCGGCGACACCGTTGAGGTCAAGGACGGCTACGGCCGCAACTACCTGCTGCCCCGCGGCCTGGCGATCGTCGCCACTCGTGCTGCGGAGAAGCAGGTCGAGGGCATCCGCCGGGCGCAGGACGCCCGCAAGGTGCGCGACCTGGACCACGCCAACGAGCTGAAGCAGGCCATCGAGGGCCTGGCCGCCGTGACGCTGTCGGTGAAGACCGCCGGCACCGGCAAGCTCTTCGGTTCGGTCACCGCCGCCGATGTCGCCGCCGCCATCAAGGCCGCCGGTGGCCCGGTGGTCGACAAGCGCAGCATCGAGCTGCCGAAGGCTCACATCAAGAGCACCGGCAAGCACGGCGTCGTGGTGCACCTGCACCCGAACGTCGCCGCCAAGTTCGACCTGCAGGTCAACGCCGCCGAATAACACCCACCCGCCGCCCCGCGTACTTAGCGCACGGCTGAGAGCCGTAGCCAGTCGAGTACGCGTGGCGGCGGTTTGGTGCGTGGCTCGATTCTGGGCGTACCCGGTGAGTTACCCGCACCCTACGAGATCAGTTGTCACCTTTGGCGACTGATCGATCTGTGTTTGCCAGGTAGTGCTTCCGGGTTGCCCGGGAGTCGCTTTTTGGTGTCTCGGGCGGTGGTGGCGGGTCCTCGATCCGCATGACTGGCAGCGTTTGCCCGGGGTGTGGATTACTAAGCAAACCAACCATTCTCGTTGTGTGTCAGGTCACAAGCTGGGCATACGTTGTTCACCCAACACGCCCGGACGCCGTCGTCCAGCGACACGCCGCACAGTTTTGATCCACAGTTGCGCACCTCGAGAAATAGGTCACTACCTGCACGTTGACCAATCCGACCCACTGTTGTCCCCAAGTAATACACAGGGGGTGCACAACAGCGGGTGAACAACCCCCACCTTGTCCACAGTTGTGTGCACAGCTCGGTTTGGCACCTGCCCATCCGGTCGCCTAGGTTCGCATCCATTGTCGTGACCACAGCCCCGGGGACGGCACGATTCCTCACCCCAGCACCCGGCACCAAGGGTTTGCCGACGCGCGCCCGCGACTCGCCCGAGCCGCCCGCGAGCCTGCCGAAACCTGTCGGTGTACAGGCGTACAACGGGTGATCGAGGGATATCGAATCCGGGCCGAGGAGAGAGGACTGTCGATCTGATGGCAGTCATCGACGATCGCGGCCACGATGATCACGGGCCCTCCGACTACCAGGACACCCCCGGCGAAGACTTCGGCCGCCAGCCGCCCCACGACATGGCCGCCGAACAGTCCGTCCTGGGCGGCATGCTCCTCTCCAAGGACGCCATCGCCGACGTGGTGGAAGTAATCCGCCCCGGCGACTTCTACCGCCCCGCCCACCAAGCCGTCTACGACGCCGTCCTCGACCTCTACGGCCGCGGCGAACCCGCCGACCCGGTAACCGTCGCCGCAACCCTGGACCGCCGCGGCGACCTGAAGCGCATCGGCGGCGCCCCCTACCTCGTCACCCTCACCCAAACCGTCCCCACCGCCGCCAACGCGGGCTACTACGCCGAAATCGTTGCGGAAAAAGCCATCCTGCGCCGCCTGGTCGAAGCCGGTACCCGCATCGTCCAATACGGCTACGCGGGCGCCGACGGTCAAGACGTAGCCGAGGTAGTAGACCGAGCCCAAGCCGAACTCTACGACGTAACCGAACGCCGCTCCAGCGAAGACTTCATGCCCCTGGAGGAACTCCTCCAGCCCACCATGGACGAAATCGACTCCATCGCCAGCCGCGGCGGCATCTCCCTCGGCGTCCCCACCGGCTTCACCGAACTCGACGAACTAACCAACGGATTGCACCCGGGCCAGATGATCATCGTCGCGGCCCGACCTGGTGTAGGCAAGGCCCTCGCCCTCGACACCCCGCTGCCCACGCCAACCGGCTGGACCACCATGGGCGAGGTCAAGGCCGGTGACGAGCTACTGGACGCCCACGGCCGCCCCACCCGCGTCGTGGCCACCACCGAGGTCATGATCGGTCGTCCCTGCTACGAGGTCGAATTCTCCGACGGCACAGTCATTGTCGCGGACGAGCAGCACCAATGGCTGACCGAGACCCGGGCCTCGCGCCGCTCCGCACAACAGGCGGCGACCGGGTACAACCGCTACCGCAATCAAGCCACCTTCGCCGAAGTCCGCACGACCGCGGAGATCGCCGCGACCGTCCGCTGCGCCACCGCCGACCGCCGAATCAACCACTCGGTGATCAATACCGAGCCATTGCAGCTCCCCGAGCGCGAGCTGCTCGTTCCGCCGTATACCTTGGGCGCCTGGCTGGGCGACGGAACCTCCGCATGTGCCCAACTGACCACCGCCGATCCCGAAATCCTTGGTCGCATAGAGGATGAGGGGATCGCGACGGTGCAATCCGAGGCGGCCGCACTCCGCTACAGCTTGCGGCTGCCCGCCGAGGATTCGACTCCGCCGCGGAACTGCGTGGTCTGCGGCACCGAATTCATCCCATTCACAAGCGAAGTCCGCACCTGCGGGCGGTCCTGCGGCGGCAGGGCACGTTTCATTTCCGCACCGGTGCCCGCTCCGACGTGTTCCCAGTGCGGTGGTCCGTCGATCGGCCTGCGCATGTGCCAGACCTGCCGCAATGCCATCGGCTCGGTCCAAGCACGGTTGCGCACGATCGGCGTCCTCGCCAACAAACACATTCCCACCGAGTATCTGCGCGCGTCCGAGCGGCAGCGGCGCGCGGTGCTCGCCGGTCTGCTCGACACCGATGGCACGGAGACCCAGGGCGGATCCGTTCAGTTCGCGGTGACCAATGAGCGCCTGGCCCGGGATGCCGAAGAACTGATCGTCAGCCTCGGCTATCGCTGCCAACTGTCGACGAAGCGTGTCCGAGGCCGCACCGAGGCATCCTCGACGGCCTACACCCTGACCTTCGCCACCGAAGACGAAGTCTTCGGCCTGAGCCGAAAAGAACTGCTGCACAAGAAGCGTCGCGGCGCCACCAATACCTCCCGCTCCGGATCCCGCTTCATCGTCGATGTCCGCCCCATCGACAGCGTCCCCGTCCGCTGCGTAGAGGTGGACAACCCCGACCACCTCTACCTCGCCGGTCGCGCGATGATCCCCACCCACAATTCGACCCTGGGCATGGACTTCATGCGCAGCTGCTCCATCAAACACGGCCTCGCCAGCGTCATCTTCTCCTTGGAAATGAGCCGCACCGAAATCGTCATGCGCCTCCTATCCGCCGAAGCGAAAATCAAACTCGGCGATATGCGTTCGGGCCGTATGAGCGACGACGACTGGACCAAACTGGCCCGCCGCATGAGTGAAATCAGCGAAGCGCCACTATTCGTGGACGATTCGCCCAACCTCACCATGATGGAGATCCGCGCCAAGGCCCGCCGCCTCAAGCAGCGCCACGACCTCCGACTAGTCGTCGTGGACTACCTCCAGCTGATGACCTCGGGCAAGAAGGTCGAGTCCCGCCAGCAGGAAGTCTCCGAATTCTCCCGTAGCCTGAAGCTTTTGGCGAAAGAGCTGGAAGTTCCGGTGATCGCTATCAGTCAGCTGAACCGCGGTCCGGAACAGCGAACGGATAAGCGCCCGATGGTGTCCGATTTGCGCGAATCGGGAAGTTTGGAGCAAGATGCCGATATGGTCATTTTGTTACATAGGCCCGATGCCTTCGAGCGAGATGACCCACGCGGCGGCGAAGCGGACCTGATCGTCGGTAAACACCGAAATGGACCAACCGCAACGATTACCGTCGCACATCAGCTGCATTTGAGCCGTTTCGTCGATATGGCACGCGGCTAACGCGCCAAATAGGACAAGTTCCGCATGTCCGGCGACATAGTGGAACTTATTGGCGCGTCGGCCATTTCACGCTTTCGTGTCACGTTTCGCATACCTAGCCTCGAACGCCTGAGCGAGCGGGTGAGGTCAGTCGAGGATGGCGTGGGCCTCTACTTCGACGAGGACGTCGGGTTCGAAGAGGTAGTCGACGCCGATTGCTGATAGGGGCGGGAGGGGTTGGGGGAGGGCGAGTTCTTCGGCGACGGCGTTGATGCCTGCGATGAAGTCGTTGTATTTGTCTGGGGTCCAGTGGGTTACGAAGAATCGTAGGCGGACTACGTCGGCGAAGGTGGCTCCTGCGCCTGATAGGCCGCGGGCCGTGTTGCGCAGAGCTTGGGCCAGCTGACCGGCCAGGTCATCCGGGGCGACGGGGTTGCCTTCCCCGTCGCGGGCGATTTGACCTGCCACGTGGATGTGGCGGGTGCCGGTGCTGATGGAGACGTGGTGGTAGGGGACGGGGGTGAACATGCCTTCGGGGGTCAGGAGCTGCACGGTCATGGAGGGGCCCTTCGGGTTCGAGTAGGTATCCGATGTATATCTGGTACTCGAAGGGAACTTCAACGAGACTAGGTGTCGTGATGGAAACTGCTGCAGCGGGTTCGGGTGGTCAACAGCTGACCGAGAGGCATCGGGAGTTGCTTGATCAGATGATGGACAAGTGGTCGCTTCAGGTGCTGGATGCGCTGTGTGAGAATCCGTTGCGGTTCAACGAGCTTCGGCGGGCGATACCGGTTGTGACGCAGAAGTCGCTGACGGCGACGCTGCGGCGGCTGGAGCGGAATGGGATGGTCGAGCGGGTGGTGACGAGTACGCGGCCGGTGGCGGTGGAGTATCGGGTCGCGGCGCTCGGGAGGACGTTGCAGGACCTTATTGATGCGCTGTTGCACTGGTCGACTGTTGCGCTGCCGGAGGTGGAGGTCGCGCGGGCGCGGTTCGACGAGCGGGAGGCCGCGGGGGGACTCTAGGAGTTCGGCCGGGCGGGCGCGCGGGTGGAGAGGGAGTGGATGATGCGGCGTTCCATGGCATAGCGGGACCGCATGTAGGCGGAGACCATTTGCCGGAACATTGCTATACCCTTCGTCGTCGTCATTGCGGGGAGAACGGTAGCAGTGGACGGCGGGGGGATGGAACTGATTTTTTCGGTGAGTCAGGGGCGGGTGGAACCGGTGGACGAGCCGGAGACCAGCATGGACATCACCCAGGTGAAGGCTTGGCCGAGGTTGGTCATCCAGTCGCCGACATTGAAGGAACCCATGGGACGGCCTTTCGGGGAGGGTTAGCGGGCGGCGTCGGGGCGGACTTCGTCGCCGGTGGCGGTGAGGTCGCAGGAGGTGTCGTCGCTCAAATTGCCGCCGGTCGAAATGATTTGGGCGAAGACCGTTTTGCAGTTCTGGTCGCCGAGGTTCGAGGTGTTGGCGGTAATGGTGGTGCCGCGCAGGACGAGGGTGCCCATGGCCGGATTGAAGGCGTCGGTGAGCTGGTAGGGGAGGGTGTCGAGGTAGGCGGGGGCGATATTGATGCCGCCACCGCCGTCGGTCGCCGAATTGCGGGTGACCAGCGAGTCCATGAGGACCACCTGGCCGATGCCGCGAATATCGAGGCCGCCGCCACGCCCGGCGAAGCCGCCGGGGCGGTACCAGCGCAGGGGGTTGACGACCCGATTGTCGGAGATCTCGGTGCGGGTGAAGGTGCAGATGTTGTCGCAGCGGATGCCGCCCGCTTCACCGGAGGCATTGTGGGTGACGAGGCTGTCGGTCATGGTGAGGTCGGCGACCGGGATATTGAAGATGCCGCCGCCGTAGTCGGCCGCATTACCGGTGACCGTGACGTGGTCGAGCCGCAGTTTGCCCGAGTTGGCTATGCCGCCGCCTCCGGTGTCGTACAAGGGGATTTCGCGCTGGGCGGTATTGCCGCCGGTGATGGTCAGCCCCGTGATGGAGATGCGGGCGGTGGTGAGCATGACGCGGTCGATGTGGGCGGCGTCGATGACCGTCTCGTCCTGCCCGGCCCCGAGCACGGTGGTGTCGGCGGTGAGGTCGAGATCGCCGGTGGTGGGATCGATGAAGGGGCCGTTGATATTCAGCGGGTTCGGGGGGATGGTCAGCCGGTAGTGCCCGGCCGGGATGACGATCGTGCTGCCGGGGCGAGCATTGGCCGCTTGTACGGCCGCGCGCAGCGTGCACTCCCCGGTGCGCGCGCGGCACTGACCGTCGAAGGGGTTGGCGGCCGCGCCGTCCGCGGTGGTGTCCACCGTGAACGTGGCCGAGCCCGCGACCGTCTCCGGTTCCGCCGCAGCGGGATTCGTGACCAGGCAGAGGCTGCCCAGCAGGGCGGTGCCGAGAACGGCTGCGAATGAGGTCCTCATCGACGTGCTCCCCACGAAGAATGACGGTGCACCTATACCGGTCGTTCTACGCGCCCCGACCTGCGCTGCGCGGGGAAATCGCGGATTGTCGTCAGCCTTCCCAAAGCGGTTGTGCAGCAGGCACAAAGCCGCCCGGCGGCCCGGGATGGCCGCGCCCGACGAGCGGCCGTCCCCGGTCAGGCCGGGCTGGGACGGTAGGCCAGGACCACCGCGCCGGAGCTGAAGGTCTGGGTGGCGGACAGGCGCCAGATGGTGGGGGTGACGCCCGCGTGGAAGAGGCGGCGGCCGGTGCCCACGACGGCCGGGTGGATACAGAGGCGGAGTTCGTCGACCAGGTTGTGGGCGATGAGGTGGTTGACGAGGGTGATTCCCCCGTAGGTGAGGAGGTCGGGGCCCGGTTCGGATTTGATTTTGGTGATCTGGGCGGTGAGGTCGCCGTCGAGGACGATGGTGTTCCAGCCGGGGCGGTCGAGGGTGCGCGACACCACGTACTTGGGGATCTTGTCGAGCCGGGCGAGGAAGGCGTCGGAAACGTTGCGGGCGGGCCACATTCGGGGTAGCTGCTGATAGGTAACCCTGCCGAGGAGCAGGGCGCGGCTCTCCATGAGGTGGCCGTGCTGGTACCTGGCGTGGTCGTCGTTCCAGAAGGGCGCTGTCCAGGAGGGATTCTCGACCACTCCGTCCACCGACATGTCCATCGCGACGACGACCCTGCTCACCTGAATCCCTCCGTTCCGGCCTTTGCATTCATCCTCAGAGCAGTTGCAATACCTTCCAGACTGGGCGGATTCGGGGCAGCGGACAAGATCGAAATCTGGCACGCTGTGTTGAGCGCGACTTCATGATGTGAGGGATGGACATGCTGGAACGGATGGAGTTGGAGGCCTTCCTCACTCTCGCCGAGGAGTTGCACTTCGGCCGGACTGCGGAGCGTTTGCACGTGACGACCAGCCGGGTCAGTCAGACCATCCGCCAGCTCGAAAGACGCATCGGGGCACCGCTGTTCGAGCGGAACAGCCGCGCGGTGGCGCTCACGCCGGTGGGCAGGCAGTTGCGCGACGATCTGCGCCCGGCCTACGAGTTGATCGCGGCGGGTGTGACGGCGGCCAGCCGCGGCAACAGTGTGAAGCTGATGATCACGGTGGGCTTCTCCGCCCCGTGGTGCGGCAATCTCATCGTGAAGGCCACCGACCTGTTCCGAATCCGCTATCCGGAGAGCATCGTGAACGTGGAGGAGATCCAGCTGGTCGATCCGCTCGGCCGGATGCGGTCCGGCGCGGTGGATCTGCAGCTCACCGAGTTCCCGATCGCCGAACCCGATATCACCACCGGTCCGGTCCTGTTCTCCGAGCCGCGGGCGCTGATGGTCCCGGAGGGGCATCCGTTCGCGAGCATGGACTCGGTCTCGCTGGAGGATCTGGCGGACACCACGCTGGTCACCATTTCCGACGAGCGCGTTCCCCGGTACTGGATGGACCGCTATTTCCCGCGCCGCACCCCCTCGGGCCGCCGGATCCCACAGGGCCCCGCCACCAACTTCTGGCCGGAAGTCCTGGTCCACGTCAGCAGTGGCGTGGGCGTCAGCACGGTCTCCGCGCGCGCCGAGCGTTTCCACTCCCGCCCCGGCATGGTCTGGGTCCCCTTCCACGACGCCCCGCCGATCGACTACGGCCTGATGTGGCCGAGCGCGGGCCGAAACCCGTTGGTACAGCCGTTCATCGAGATGATCCAGCAGGCGGCGGCGGACGTGTAGCCGCCATCGTTGACCGTCGCTACACGGTCCGTTCCGAAAACCGTTCTTGTTGCGCTCTCGCCGACCGGCGATGCTCGGTCAGGTCGACTTCCGACGGCACCGATGAGTTCTGCACTCGGGCGCCGTCTTGATTTTCGACCGGGAAAACGGACGAGAGAGATCGGTTCATGGAATCCATTACCACCCCTGCGGGAAACACCCTCGCCTACGATCGCTATGTGGGCGGCGACGCCAGTACGGTGATTCTGGTCGGCGGCGCGTTCAGCTTCCGGAAGTTTCCGAAAATGGTTGAGCTGGCCCAGCAATTGGCCGATCGGTATCGGCTCACGGTTATCAATTACGACCGCCGCGGACGTGGTGACAGTAGTGATTCGCCGGGCGTGTACGACGTCGAGAACGAGATCGACGATATTGCCGCGCTGATCGAGGCGACGGGCGGTTCGGCCGCGCTGTTCGGGTGGTCCTCGGGCGCCGGGCTGGCGCTGCGGGCGGCCGCTTCGGGCCGGGCGCCGGGTATCACCCGGGTGATCGCGTTCGAGCCGCCGTTCGTGGTGAATCGCGAAAACTTCGTTCCACCAGCTGATTTGCATGTGTGGCTGCATGAGCTGATCGCGGCGGATCGGCGGGCGGAGGTGGTGCGGTTCTATATGACGCAGGGCATGGGCATGCCGCGGGCCATGGTCGCGGTCATGCGGTTCACGCCATTCTGGAAGAACCTGCTGGCGACCGCGCCCGCCACCGCCCACGATTGGGCGATCATGGGTTCGCATATGCGCGGCGAGCCATTGCGCGCGGCGGACTGGTCGGGCGTGAAGGTTCCGACCCTCGTCATTTCCGGCGGTAAGAGCGGCGCTCTGCTCCGCACTGCGGCGCGCGCCATTACCGAGGCGCTGCCGGATGCGCGGCATATCGAACTGGCGAAGCTGAGTCACAATCCGAATATCGCCTTGCTGACCCCGCCCGCCGGTGAATTCCTCACCGAAACCGCGTGATTCGCGGTCCGAGCACATAACTATCAGGAGCAAATTCGATGCGTAAACTCACCGCGGGACTGTTCATTTCGCTCGACGGCGTGGTCGGCGAACCGCAGGACTGGCACTTCCCCTACTTCAACGACGAGATGGGCGCGGCCGTGGGCGCGCAACTCGCCACCGCCGACACCCTGCTGCTCGGCCGCGTGACCTATGACAGTTTCGCGGGCGCCTGGCCGGAGCGGGAGGCCGCCGGGGCCGAGGACGCGGTCATGGCGAAGGCGCTCGGTAACGCCCGCAAGATCGTCGTCTCCCATCGGGAGCTCGAATTCACCTGGCGCAACTCCGAACAGCTGCGGGGCGATCTGGTGCGGGCCGTCACGGAACTCAAGGCGCAGCCCGGTGCGACGGATATCGCCATGAGCGGTTCCCCCTCGATCGTGCGGCAGCTGCTGGCGGCGGGTCTCATCGATGAACTGCACCTGCTGGTGCACCCCATCGCCCTGGGTAGCGGGCAACGCCTGTTCGACCAGGACACGCCGATTCCGCTGCGGCTGATCTCCGCGCAGCCGTTCACCACCGGCGTCCTGCACCTGATCTACACCTCCGACAGCACTCGTTCCGGCGACTACGACGACGCCAAAGTCCATCTCCCCCAAGCCGATCAGCGCTCCTGACGGCTGCACACAGACAGCGAAGCTCATGAAGACTTTCGACAAGCCGGTGTACGCGGCTGCCGCCGCGGCCCTGTCGGCCCTGCTCCTGACCGCATGCGGCACCGGCGCCGCCACCGACGCCGACCGGGCGAGCACCTCGATCACGGCCGCGCCCGTCGCCGACAAGCCGAGCGCCGACGGCAAGGGCTTCTACGCGCCCGTCAACGGTTTGCAGCTCTACTACGAGGTGCACGGCACGGGTACACCGCTGGTGCTGGTGCACGGCGGTCTCAGCGACGGCGAATCCAGTTTCGGCGCACTGCTTCCCGAACTGGCCAAGACCCGCAAGGTCATTACCGTCGATCTGCAGGCGCACGGCCGCACCGCCGATATCGACCGCCCCCTGCGCTTCGAGACGCTGGCCGACGATATCGCCGCCCTGATCGGCCACAAGGCCGATGTGCTCGGCTACTCGCTGGGCGGCGGCGTGGCCTTCCAACTCACCGCCCGCACACCGGATCTGGTGAACAAGGTGATCATCACCTCGTCCCCCTACCGCTACGACGGCTGGAAGCCGGACACGCTGGCGGGCATGGCGGCCATGAACCCGGACAACATGCTCGAAACCCCGATGCACGCCCTGTACGCCAAGGTCGCCCCGAACCCCACCGCATGGTCGTCCCTGGTCACCAAGACCCGCACCCTGCTCACCGAACCCTACGACTGGACACCGCAACTCGCGGCCGTCAAGGCCCACGTCCTCCTCGTAACGGCCGAAGACGACGCCCTCCACCCCGCCCACGCGGAAGAGTTCATCACCCGCCTGGGCGGCAGCAAGACCGATCCCACGGCCACCTCGCGCCTGGCCGTGGTCCCCGGCACCACCCATTACGACATCATGTATCGCGCCGACCTGCTGCTCCCCGTCATCACCCCCTTCCTCGGCACCTCCGCCTGATCCCGAACCGATCCGGCTCAGCCCCGTTCCGCCAGCGCGGCGAGCCGGTCGACGGAGACCAGCAGCCGATCGAAGCACCCCTGGGGCGCGAACGGAGTTAGTGTCGCTGGGTGGGTTTCGAAGTTCGGGTGGACACTGCGGGGGCGGTCGAGATCGTCAGGGCTGCCCTGGAGTTCAAGTGGAAATGGAATTCGCGGGATATCGGCGGATTCGCGCGGCGCGTGGGGTGGAGTGCGCCCGAGGCGGTGGGGACCATGCGGCGGGGGGCCGTGTTTTCGCGGACCGGGCTGGGGGTTTGGTGGGATTCGGCCATGTTCTGGGGGAGCCCGCGGGTGCTGGGGTATGTGCGGGTGACCGTTTCGGATTGCCCGGCCGGTGGGGGGTTCGGGAATGCGGAGCTGTTGCGCGATGCGCTCGGGCGGTTGCGCGGGGCATTCAGCGAGCGGTGGGGGGAACCCGAGAACGGGGCGGGACCGGAGGACGGGCCCGGGTGGGTTTTCCCGAATCTGGTTGTGGGACTGGCCATCGGGGACAATACGGTCGATGTGCTGCTAGTGAATCCGGCCGAACAGCTGTTTTGGATGGAGCGCAGGCACGAGGGGGCGCGGCGGCGGGCGGAGTTGGGCGGGTGGGGGCGGCTGGCGGAGGATCTGGCCGGATTCCTGGAGACCCTGACACCGGACGCGCGGCTGGTCGTGAGTGCGCCCGGCGGGCGGTATATGCAGGTCAGCGTGTCGGGGGAGGAGCTATACGCGGAGCTGAGCCGGAGTGAATTCGTCGACCCCACGTGGCGATACGGTCCGGAGGTGGAGCAGCGGCTGATCGCCGACGGGTGGGGTGCGCCGGGGGAGGCCAACTGGTGGCGGCGGCTGCCGCGCAAGGCGGGCACCCTGGCGGTGAGCCGATTCGCGACTCGGCTGGTCGACGGGCTGCAGACCCTGGCGGTGCGCGCGACCACCGATCTCGTCGCCGACGCCTGAGTGGAGGGCGGCGAGGATCTGGATATCGCGCCGCTGGGCATACCGCCGCACCCGACCTCACGGTCGCAGCGCGCCGAATTCCTGCGCCAGCACGCCATCTCGGCCTTCGATACCGGACCGCTCACCGTGGATATCGCGGGCGGAATCGAGATCGCCGCCGCGGCACGCGCATTCGACTGGACCTGGACGCGCGCCGATCTCGACCGATTCACCCGCGCGACCGGATGGCGCCTGGAGGGCGATCCGGGCACGGCCGACCGCACGGTCTGGGCGAAGACGCCCCTGCACCTGGATGTGGCCCGCGCCCGATTCAACTGTGACGGTGAGCGACTCGAATCCATCCGCGTCACCCTCAGCGACAGCATCGAATCCCAGCTCTTCGACGAGGGCCTGCCCGCGGAGGTCCGCGATCAGCTGACGGCCGCCTTCAGCCGCGCCCTCGACGGCTTCCGCGCCGAACTCGGCGCACCCGTGCACGGCGTCCTCGGCCCGGCGCACGGCCCGGTGTGGGCCACGCCCGCGCTGTCACTGGGGCTGGTGACCGATGACGACACCGTCGGCCTGTTCCTGGTGAACCCGGCCGAGCGCACCCGCAGGCTGGTCCTGGAACAACAGCATCACGGTCAGCGCGCGGCCGGTCGCGAATGGACCCAGTTCTTCGACGATCTGGCCGGTCTGGTCATCGAGACCCCCGAGGACACCGAGGTGACCGTCGATGCGGGCACCCGCGGTTCCACCCATCTGGTGCGCACCCCGGACGCCCTGCTGGTGTACCTGGACACCGATGCCGCCCTGGGCCTGACCCCGCGCGTCACCGATCTCATGCTCGGCAACGGCTGGCAGCCTCCGGGCGTCGACCGCGCGTCCTGGCGGCACAGCATGCGTCTGCCCGCCCTGTTCCGCGATCACCGCCACTTCGTGGAGTTCGCGCTGTGGCCGTTGCGCACCCGCATGACCCCCGACACCACCTGGTCGGTCCGCATCGCGGGCATGGATCAGGGCCTGCGCTCACCGTCGACGGGCGCCACCGGCTCCTGAGTACGGTTGTGGCGTGACCGAAGTCGACGATGTGCGGGCCACCCGGGATGCGTATAACGGTGTGGCCGAGCTGTACACCAGCATGTTCAGGGATCATCTGGCGACGAGCCCCTTCGATCGGGCCATGCTCGAGGTATTCGCCGCGCACATCCGCGAGGGCGCGCCGGGACCGGTCGCCGATCTCGGCTGCGGTCCGGGCAGGCTCACCACGTATCTGCGCGATCTCGGGCTCGAGGTATTCGGCCTCGACCTCTCCCCGGAGATGATCCGGCTGGCCCGCATCGACCATCCCGGCATTCGTTTCGATGTGGGCTCCATGGAGCAGCTGGACCTCGACGATGCCGCCTTGAGCGGAATCGTGGCCTGGTACTCCATCATTCACACGCCGCCGGAACGGGTACCCGCCGTCCTGACCGAGTTCGCCCGCGTGCTGCGGCCCGGCGGGCACATCCTGTTCGGCTTCCAGGCCCCCGACGCACGCGACGGTGTGCAGCAGTTCGACCACAAGGTGACCCCCGGCTACCGCTGGGCGCCGGACACGCTCGCGGAAACCCTGAACGGCACTGGATTCCGCACCATTGCCCGGCTCATTCGGGAACCGCGCCCGGACGAACGCTTCCAGCAGGCGTGCCTGCTGGCCGTCAGGGATTGACCGGTTCCACCGTGCGCGCCGCCAGCTCGTCGAATCGGGCGCGCGCGGTGGTGATTTCGTCGACATTGCGCAGCGCCCACTGCCCCATGGCATGGGTGAGCCGACCCAGGTCCTCCCCGAGCGGCGTCAGCGAATATTCCACGCGCGGCGGGACCGTCGGGTAGACGGACCGGCGCACCAAGCCGTCGCGCTCCAGTTCGCGCAGCGTCCGAGTGAGCATCTTCTGTGTGATCCCGTCGAGTCGGCGGCGCAGTTCATTGAAGCGAACCGGCCCTTCGCTCGCCCGCAGCACGCCCATGACCAGCGGCACCCATTTGTCGGCGAGCACCCCCAGCACCTCGCGGGCCGGGCACCGCTGGAGGTAGTCCTCCACCAGATTGGGGGATCGCCCCTCGTCGCAGCCGGTATACATCGGGAACCTCGGGATCATGAAAGTGCCTTCTTTCCAACAGATACCACCTTCCGAAGAATCGTGGACATGAAGGCGATCAGTCAGCGAACCCTCGGCGGACCGGATGTGCTCGAGACCGTGGAGGTGGAGATCCCGCAACCCGGACCCGGTGACGTGCTGGTGCGCGTCGCCGCCGCCTCGGTGAATGCCGCGGACCGGAAACTGCGTTCGGGCGCCATCGACAAGATCGGCCCGCCACCGTTCACCCTCGGCCTGGACGTCTCCGGGGTGGTCGCCGCGGTGGGCTCGCGGGTCACACGCTTCCGGCCGGGGGACGCGGTCTTCGGCATGGTGCTGAGCCGCTCGGGCGCGTACGCCGAATACACCGTCACCCCCGCCGATTTCCTCGCCGCCAAGCCCGCGACCCTCGGCCATGTGCACGCCGCCGACCTGGCGAGCGCCGCCTTGACCGCGTGGCAGGCGCTGGCCGGAGTGGGCCCGGGGCAGCGAGTCCTGGTGCATGCCGCCGCGGGCGGCGTGGGGCATCTCGCGGTGCAGATCGCCAAGGCCCGCGGGGCGCACGTGATCGGCACGGCCCGAACGGCCAATCACGAATTCCTGCGCGCGCTGGGCGCGGACGAGCTGATCGATTACTCCACAACCGATTTCGCCGCATCCCTCGAACCGGTCGATGTGGTGCTGGACCTGGTCGGCGGCGATTACACCGCGCGCTCGCTGACCATCCTGCGCCCCGAGGGCCGTCTCGTCGACGCCCAGGGCGAGGACGCCATCGACGATCCGCGCTATCATCGCTTCTATGTCCAGCCCGCGGCCGCGGACCTGCGCGAGCTGGCCGATCTGGTCGAACGCGGACAGCTGCGCGTCGAAGTGCAGCGGGTCCTGTCGCTGGCCGATGTCGTCGAGGCGCACAAGCTCGGCGAATCCGGGCGCCTGCGCGGCAAACTCGTGCTCGTGCCGTGGGCGGACGCGTAGCAGAGGCGGGTGCGCGCCGCCGCGTTCTCCTGGCCAGCGGGACTTCGGGTGCGCGCCTTCGGCTCCGCACCTACCGTCGAGCGCGGGGGCGAGAGCAGGAGTTGCGGTGACGGTCTGGAACGAAGAGGTCGATGTCCTGGTCGCCGGGTCGGGCGGCGGCCTGGCCGGGGCGTATACGGCGGCCCGCGAGGGATTGACGGTGGCGCTGGTGGAGGCCACCGACAAATTCGGGGGGACGACGTCGTACTCCAATGGCGGCGGCATGTGGTTCCCGTGCAATCCGGTGCTGCGGCGTGCGGGCGTGGACGACACCCTCGAGGATGCGCTGACCTACTTCCACGCCGTGGTCGGTGACCGCACCCCGGCCGAGCTGCAGGAGGCATTCGTCCGCGGCGGGGCGGCGGTCATCGAATACCTCGAACAAGATACTGATCTGTCGTTCCAGATGTTCCCGTGGCCGGACTACTTCGGCAAGGCACCCAAGGCCCGGTTGGACGGTAGGCGGCACATTATTCCGACGCCGCTGCCCGCCGCCGAACTCGGCGAGCTGAGCGACGCGATTCGCGGGCCGCTGGGCGCCGATCGCTACGGGGATCCGCGACCGGATCTGCTCATCGGCGGCCGCGCGCTGGTGGGCCGGTTCCTGCGGGCGCTGGCCAAGTATCCCGGCGCTGCCCTGCACCTGAACTCGCCGCTGGTGGAACTGGTGACCGAGGACGGCGCGGTGACCGGCGCCGTCGTCGAACGCGACGGGCAGCGCATCGCCATCCGGGCCCGCCGGGGAGTCCTGTTGGCGGCGGGCGGTTTCGAAGGCAACGACGAACTGCGGCAGCGCTACGGCGTTCCCGGCGCGGCCCGGGACACCATGGGGCCGTGGGGCAATCAGGGCAGGGCCCACGAGGCCGGAATGGCGGCCGGTGCGGCCACCGATCTCATGGATCAGGCCTGGTGGTCGCCGGGGCTGATCCATCCCGACGGCCGCGCGGCCTTCGCGCTGTGGTTCACCGGCCGGATCTTCGTCAATCAGGCGGGTACCCGGTTCGTCAATGAATCCGCGCCCTACGACCGGCTCGGCCGCGACATCATCGAGCAGTTGCGCGACGGCACGATGTCGCTGCCGTTCTGGATGATCTACGACGATGCCGAGGGCCCGGTGCCGCCGGTGAAGGCCGCCAATGTGCCGCTCCAGCCGACCGAGAAGTACGTCGAGGCGGGTCTGTGGCGCACCGCCGACACGCTGGCGGAACTCGCGGAACTGATCGGCGTCCCCGCCG
>NZ_BDCH01000009.1 GCF_001613405.1 Nocardia crassostreae | reverse complement strand
CTGTGGCGCACCGCCGACACGCTGGCGGAACTCGCGGAACTGATCGGCGTCCCCGCCGATGCCCTGATCGCCACGGTGGCCCGGTTCAACACGATGGCCGCCGCGGGCGTCGACGACGATTTCGGCCGCGGTGACGAGGCCTACGATCGCGCCTTCTCCCAGGGTGCGCCGCCGCTGACGCCGATCGTGCGGGGCCCGTTCCACGCGGCCGCCTTCGGCATCTCCGATCTGGGCACCAAGGACGGACTGCGCACCGATACGCGGGCGCGGGTGCTCGACGCGTCCGGCGCGCCGATTCCGGGCCTGTACGCCGCGGGCAACACCATGGCCGCGGTGAGCGGCACCGCCTATCCCGGCGGCGGCAATCCCATCGGCGCATCGGTGCTCTTCAGCCACCTCGCCGCCCTGGATATGGCACGGCCTACCCTCGATTCATGACGGATGCTCCGGCACGGGCTCGATACGACGTAGTGGTGGTGGGCGGCGGGCACAACGGCCTGGTGGCCGCCGCATATCTGGCCCGGGCCGGGCGCTCGACGCTGGTACTGGAGCGGCAGGACCACACCGGCGGCGCGGCGGTCTCGGAGCGGGTGTTCGCGGGCGTGGACGCCCGGCTGTCGCGCTTCTCGTATCTGGTGAGCCTGCTCCCGCAGCAGATCGTGCGCGATCTGGGACTGCGCTTCGAGACGCGGCGGCGGCGCATCTCCTCGTACACGCCGGTCGGGGAGCACGGCCTGCTGGTGGACAACGGTTCCGAGTCCGGCACCCGCGACAGCTTCGCCCGGGTCACCGGTTCGGACCGGGATTTCCTGGCCTGGCGGGAGTTCTACGAGACGACCGGCCGCCTCGCGCGGCGCGTGTTCCCGACCCTCACCCGGCCCCTGCCCACCCGCGACGAAATGCGCGGCGTGGTCGATGATTCGGCGACCTGGGACGCGATTTTCGAACGCCCCCTGGGTGAAACGACCGATGCCCGGTTCGCCGACGACACGGTGCGCGGCGTGGTGCTCACCGATGCCCTGATCGGCACCTTCACCCACGCCCACGATCCGACGCTGCGGCAGAACCGCTGCTTCCTCTATCACGTGATCGGCGGCGGCACCGGCGACTGGGATGTCCCCGTCGGCGGTATGGGCGCGCTCACCGATGCCCTGGCCGCGGCCGCCCGCGCCGCGGGTGCGGAGATCCTGACCGGTCGCACGGTCACCGGAATAGACACCGACGGCGAGACCGCGCAGGTGCGCTTCACCCGGGCCGACGGCGAGGCCACGGTCGCCGCCCGCCATGTCCTGGTGAATGCCGCCCCCTACGAGCTGGCGCACCTGCTGGGCGAGGAGGCGGTGAAACCGGAAGGCGCACAACTCAAAATCAATATGTTGCTGCGCCGCCTGCCCCGGCTGCGCGACGCCTCCGTCGACCCGCGCACCGCCTTCGCCGGAACCTTCCATATCGCCGAGTCCGCGTCACAGCTCGAACGGGCCTATCGCGAGGCGGCCGACGGCCGGATCCCGTCCGCGCCGCCCTCGGAAATCTACTGCCACACCCTCACCGACCCGTCCATCCTCGCGCCCGAACTGATCGCCCAGGGCATGCACACGCTGACGCTGTTCGGATTGCACACCCCCGCAAGGCTTTTCGCCGACGACCCACAGGGCGTGAAGAAACTGCTGGTGGATGCCACCCTGGCCCAGCTGGATTCGGTCCTGGCCGAGCCGATCCGCGACTGTCTGGCCCTCGACGGTAATGGCGAACCCTGTATCGAGGCCAAGTCACCGGTCGATCTGGAGCAGGACATCGGCCTGCCCGGCGGCAATATCTTCCACGCGGACTTGGCCTTTCCCTTCCGGGCCGAGCCCGCGGACACTGCGGCGGCGCGGTGGGGCGTGGCCACCGGCACGAGCAATGTCCTGCTCTGCGGCGCGGGCGCGGTGCGCGGCGGCGGCGTCAGCGGGATCGGCGGGCACAATGCCGCCATGGCGGTACTCGAGAGCTAATTCCGCTGCGGCGCACCGCAGACCCGCACGCAGCAGCGAATGAACTCGCCGACCACCGGATCGGCGTCCGCGCAGGCGGGCCATGCCGCCGCGACCCGGCTCGGGCCGATGCCGCGCACCGGGCGGTAGGCGATCCCCGGCCGCGGGTAGTAGCGGGCCGAGGCGGCGGGGGTGAAGCTCAGGCCGAAACCATTGGCGATGGCCGTGAGCCATTCGTCGGTGCTGTGCGCGATCGCGCCGATGACGGCGGTATCGGCGGGCCGGGCATCCAGGCCGATCCAGAAGTCGCGCCACCAGCCGGATTCCGGCGGCGAGGCCACGAACGGCTCGTCCCAGAGATCACGGAATTCGATCTCGTCCGAGGCCGCCAGCGGATGCGCGGCGGGCAGTGCGATCCATCGCGGCTCGCTGAACAACTCGGCGCTGGGGAAGGCGTCCGCGCCCGGAAAGGGCAGCCGCACCAGCGCCGCGTCGACCTCGCCGCTGGCGAGTCCGGCGGTGGGATCGAGCCAGCCGAACTCGCGCATGTCCAGGCGCCAATCCGGATGCGCGCGCCGGAATTCGGCCACGATCTCGGGCGCGAATTCGTTGGCGGCACTGGCGATGAAGCCGATCCGCAGCACCTTCCCGGCCCGGCTGGCGCCGCTCTTGGTGGCGCGCAGCATGGCGTCCCAGCCGGTCAGCAGTCCGGGCGCGTGCGCGGCGAAGATGCGGCCCGGTTCGGTGAGGGTCATACCGCTGCGGGAGCGCACGAACAATTCCACGCCCAGTTGCTGTTCGAGCTGTTTGATCTGTTTGGTCAGCGCGGGCTGGGAGATGAACAGCCGCCGCGCCGCCCGGGTCAGATGCCCCTCCTCGGCGACGGCGACGAAGTAGCGCAGCAGGCGGGTGTCGATATCCATCAGGAGGTCCGCCGCCCGTCCTGATTGCCCATGATGTCGGTGCAGCAGCGAATGAAGTACCGCACCACGGGATCGGCCTCCGAGGCGTCCGGCCACACCAGCGCCACCCGGGTCGGCCCGATACCGTGCACGGGCCGGAACACCACGCCCGGATGGGCATTGGTGCGCGCGGTGGAGACAGGGGTTAAACTCACCCCGAAGTCATTGGCAATGGCATTGAGCCATTCGTCGGTGCTACGCGCGATGGCGCCGATGATGGCGGTATCGGCGGGCCGGGAGTCCAGGCCCATCCAATAGTCGCGCCACCACCCGGTTTCCGCGGGCGAGGCGACATACGGCTCGTCCCACAGCTCCCGGAAGGCGATGTCCTCGCGCTGCGCCAGCGGATGGTTCTCCGGCAGCGCGATCCAGCGCGGCTCGGAGAACAGCTCCCGCACGTGATAGCCGTCCTGGCCGGGAAACGGTAGTCGCAGCAGGGCGACGTCCACATCGCCCTCGTCGAGGCCCGCGGTCGGATCGGTCCAGCCGCCGGAATGAATATCGACCTGCCAGTCCGGATGCAGCCGGTGGAAGACCCGGATGATCTCGGGGATATAGCCTTCGGCCGCACTGTGCACCAGGCCCAGGCGCAGCACCCGCGCCGCCCTGCTGGCATCGCTCTTGGTATCGCGCAGAATCCGGTCCCATCCGGCCAGCAGGCCGGGCACCTGCGCGGCGAGCACCTTCCCGGCCGCGGTGAGCGTCCACCCGGCCCGGGACCGGATGAACAGTTCCACCCCCAACTGCTGTTCGAGCTGTTTGATCTGGGTGGCGAGGGTGGGCTGGGCCACGTGCAGCCGCTGGGCGGCGCGCGCCGGATTCTCGGTATCGGCGACCGCCAGGAAGTAACGCAGCAGTCGCGTATCGATATCCATGCACCCAGGTTATGGACGGACCGCCCCGTCGGCATAGCCCGGTATTGGCTGCCGGGCCGATTCGGGCCGCTCCCTGCGCTAGGGTTCATTAGCCACAAAGTTGCTGTTTCCGGAAAGCGGGGTAGAACGGAAGCGACTCCAGGAGGCGCACATGAGCACGGCCGGACCACGGCACCTACGGGCGCGGCCACGGCCCGCGGCCGGAGCCGTTCCGGTCGGCAGGCGATTGACCGGCATGGCGCGCAAAGCCGGTGGCGTATTCGACGATTGGCTGGTCCGCCGGGTCGTCACCCGCACCGGCGCGCACGAACGCCACGATCCGCTGCCGCCGGAGGAGCCGCCGGTCTCCGCGGACCTGCTCAACCTGCTGCGGTTGCTGGGCGTCATGCTCATCGGCTCGGGCGAAACCACCGATCGCGTCCAGCAGATTCTCGACGAGACGGCGGGTCACTACGGCGCCACGGGGGTGCAGTTCTTCGTCCTGCCCACCGGGGTATTCGTGCGGGTGCAGGACTCGCGCGGATCGGCGGTCGATCTGCAGACGGCCTTCACCGATACGCTGCGGCTGGATCAGATCGCGTCGATGTATCAGCTGCTCGACACCATGAAGCGGGAACTGCCGCCGCCGACCGAGGTCACCGAGAAGCTGGAGGCCATCCTCGCCTCGAAACGGCCGACCGCGGTGTGGCTCATGCTCGTCGGCAATGTGGTGCTCACGGTCGGGCTGGGCCTCATGCTCAATCCCACCGTGCACGCCCTGACCGGCTACGCGGTGCTCGGCCTGGTGGTGCAGTTGCTCATGCTGCTGGCCGACCGGTTCACCCTGCTCTCCCTCGCGTTGCCGGTCACCGCCGGTGCGGTGGTGACCTTGCTGGCCTACGGATTTCCGCACGCCATCGGCGGCGGCACGCCCTCACAGCTGCTCATCCCCGCGGTCGCGGGCCTGCTGCCCGGCGCCACCCTCACCAATGGCGCGATCGAGCTGGCCACCGGATCCATGGTGGCCGGTGCGAGCCGCACCATCGCCGGGATGAACAAGCTGCTGCTGCTCGCCTTCGGCATCTACATCGGGTTGCAGTTCCTCGGCCCGCAGCCGCCGGACAGTCCCTATGGCGCGCAATTGGGTTGGTGGGCGCCGATTCTCGGTGTCCTGCTGATCGGCATCGGGCATTCCTGGCGGTCCAGCGCACCGCCGAAGTCGCTGTTCTGGCTGCTGCTGGTGCTCTACGTGACCTTCCTCGCCCAGCAGTTCGGCATCCGCACCGGCGGGGCGCTGCTGGGCGCGTTCCTGGGCGGGCTCATCGCGGTGCCGACCGCGTATCTGGTGCAGCGCAATCGCAATGCGCCGCCGTCGCAGGTGGCGTTCCTGCCCGCGTTCTGGATGCTGGTGCCCGGCGGCATGGGCCTGACCGCCGTCTCCGAGCTGGTGACCAATGCGGGCGCCAATGGCCTGGAGGTGCTGGTGAACGTGCTGCTGTCGGTGCTGGCCATCTCGCTCGGCGTACTGGTCGGCTCCGGTCTCATCAATACCAAGCGGCCGGGCGTGGCCTCCATGGTGGATTGGTTGTTGCCGCCCGCGCAGCGCTGAGCCGGTTCAGCGGACGACCGGAAGCTCCGAACTCGGATCGGCCAGCCACAGCAGCCAGTGCGGGGCCAGCAGCTCGGCGAACTCGTCGTAGCCCACCGCGCTCGGGTGATAGCCGTCGCCCGCGGCGACGTCCCGCATCCAGATCCGGTTCTCCCGCAAGGGTTGATGCACCCGCACATAGGGCACGCCGACGCTGTCGCAGTGCGCGGCGAAGCGCTCGTCCAGCGCGAGCAGCCGCTGATTGTGTTCCTCGTCCGCGTTCGGCGGCGGCGCGACCACCAGTGTGGTCCAGCCCTTGTCGCTCGCACCGGCCAGGACGGCCGCCAGATTGGCGACCGACTCCCCCGATTCCACGCGCGGGCTGCCGTTTTCGTGCACGGTGTCGTTGACCCCGGTCGAGACCACCAGACGGCGGTCCGCGCCGTCCGGCAGCCGGGGCGTGCACTCGGCCGCCCAGCGGGCCCGCAGTTCGGTGGAGATCTCTCGTCGGATGCCCAGGTTGTAGTAGGTCATCGGCTGCCCGGCGGCCATGGCCCGCCCGGCCAGTCGGCCCGCCCAGCCCAGCGCCTTCTGATCACCGACCCCCGCGACGAAGGATTCCCCCACGAAACACACACGGAGATCGAGCACCACGCAACGATCCTCGCACGCCGTCCGGGCGATTTCGAAAGTCCCCGATTAAGCAGGAAAAACAGAGACGCCGCACGGCGTGGCGGGCCGGGGCGTCTCACCGGTGGGTCCGGCACGGGTTACGGTAACGACGTGGATGGACGGCAATCCCGCCCGCCGCCGCATACCCCAGACCGACCCGACCATGGGACCGAAGCAGTTCCCACGATCCGAAAGCGCCTATAGGACATGCGAGTCGACGGACGGGAGATTCCCGTCTCCGGCAGCCTGCTGCAGCCGCGGATCCGGCGGACCAGCGACATTCTGCGCGTCGTGCTGTCCGTGGCCGGCATCGCCATTGTCATCGTCGGCTCGCTCATCACCCGCCCGCAGTGGGAGAACCTGGAGAGCTCGGTCTCCGACATCGTCGGATTCCTGACCCCGCAGCAGTCCGATCTGGTCTACACCCTCTACGGCATCGCCATCATGGCGCTGCCGTTCGCCATTCTGGTGCGCCTGGCCTGGAGCAGGCAGTGGAAACTGCTGGGCGGCTTCCTGTCCGCGGGCCTGATCGCGGTGCTGATCTTCTCCTTCACCGGCACCGGCTTCAACGCACCGCGCTGGCATCTGTCCGAACCGCAGCAGGTCAATACCTTCCTGTCGCAGTTCCTCGACGATCCGCGCTGGATCGCCATGCTGGCGGCGGTGCTGACGGTGGCCAGTCCGTGGCTGCCCGCCAAATGGCGGCGCTGGTGGTGGACGCTGCTGCTGGCCTTCGTGCCCATCCACCTGGTGGTCAGTCTGGTAGTCCCGGCCCGCGCCCTGCTGGGCCTGACCGTCGGCTGGTTCGTGGGCGCGGTCATCGTGCTGCTGGTCGGCACCCCGGCCCTGGAAGTGCCGCTCGACGCGGCGGTCCGGGTACTGGCGCAGCGCGGATTTCAGGTGACCGCGTTCAAGGTGGTGCGCCCCGGCGGGCGCGGCCCGCTGGTGCTGTCGGCGACCACCGACGCGGATCCGCTGACGGTGGAGATGTACGGCCAGAACCAGCGCAGCCGCCGCGCGCTGCGGCAATTGCGCCGCTGGCTCACCCTGCGCAGCAGTGAGGCCCCGGCCATGTTCGCCTCCATGCGGCGCGCGGTGGAGCATCGCGCGCTCATGGGCATCGCCATCGGGGATCTGGGCCTGGGCAGCAATAAACCGCTCACCGTCGCGGCGCTGGACCGCAGCTGGATGCTGTACGCGCACACCGTGCCCCAGGGCCGTCCGCTGGCCGCCGACGACGGCGAGAAGATGCTCACCAAGGTGTGGCAGGCGCTGCACACCATGCACCAGGCGCAGATCTCGCACGGCGAACTGCGGGCCGAGGACATTCGCATCGTGGACGGGGAGGTACGTTTCGGCGGTTTCATGGCGTCGGAGTTCGGCGCCTACCGGGTGCGGTTCGAATCCGATGTCGCCCAGCTCATGCTGTCCACCGCGGCGCTGTTCGGCATCGAACCGGCGGTGCGCACCGCCATCGAGGTCGTGGGCACCCAGCCGGTGCTGGACGCCTCCCGGCGGCTCACCAAGACCGCCATCCCGGAAACCGTGCGCAAGGCGGTCCCCGATGCGGGCCAGCTCATGAAGGACACCCGCGAGGAGGTGGCGCGCCAGACCGGGGAGGACCGGATCGAGGCCGCCAAGATCACCCGCTTCTCCCGCAACCAGTTCATCCAGCTCGTCCTGCTCATCGGCCTGGTGTACGTGGCCTATCCCTACATCAGCTCCGCGCCGACCTTCTTCACCGAACTGCGCACCGCCAATTGGGCCTGGGCCGCACTGGGTCTCGCGGTCTCGGCGCTCACCTACGTGGGCGCGGCCATGGCGCTGTGGGCGTGCGCCAACGAGGGCGTGAAATGGCGCGATCTGCTGCTCATGCAGGTGGCCAATACCTTCGCCGCCACCACCACGCCCGCCGGTGTGGGCGGGCTGGCGCTGAGCGTGCGGTTCCTGCAGAAGAACGGGCTGGGCGCGGTGCGCGCCACCGCGGCGGTGGCCCTGCAGCAGACCATCCAGGTGCTCACCCATCTGGTGCTGCTGCTGTTCTTCAGTGTGGCGGCGGGCGTTTCGACCAATCTGGAGCATTTCGTGCCCAGTGCGACGGTGCTGTACCTGGTGGCGGGCGCGCTGCTCGGACTGCTCGGGGTGACCATGTTCGTGCCCACGGTGCGGCGCTGGATTCGCACCGAGGTGCGCCCGCAGCTGACCGAGGTGATGGAGCAGCTGCGCGATCTGGCCAAGCGGCCCGGGCGCCTGGCCATGATCGTGGGCGGGTGCGCCACCACCACCCTGGGCATGGCGCTGGCGCTGTGGGCCAGTATCGAAGCCTTCGGCGGCAGCACCGGATTCGTGACCGTCACCATTGTCACCATGATCGGCGGCACGCTGGCCTCGGCCGCGCCCACCCCGGGCGGTGTGGGCGCGGTGGAGGCGGCACTCATCGGTGGTCTGGCGGCCTTCGGCGTCCCGGCCGCCATCGCGGTCCCGGCGGTGCTGCTCTACCGCGTGCTGACCTGCTGGCTGCCTGTGTTCTGCGGCTGGCCGATCATGCGCTGGCTCACCGCCAACGACATGATCTAGAGCCGCAGCCGCTCTACCGCCTGCTTGGCGAGCAGGCAGCCCTCGGTGGTCAATTCGAGGCTGCCCAGCGCCGCCTCGCGGGCGGCCTCGTGCGGGGCGACCATGAGGTCGGCGACGGGGTGCACATGGAAACCGAGATCGGTGACATGGCGGGCGGTCTGCTCGACCGTGAGATTGGTTGCCACACCGGTGATCAGCAGCGTGTCGATACCGTGGGCGAGCAGCCAGTCCGGCAGCGCCGATCCGGCCAGCCCGGACAGCTTCTGATTGTCGAACACCACACCGGCCGCCGCCTGCCCGGCCATTTCCGGAATGATCTGCGTCCCGGGCGAATCCGGCCGGAACTCGGTCTGCGCCGCGGCCACCGACCGCATGAATCCGGTATTGCGCACCAGCTCGCCCTCCCCGACCGGAATGGTGAATCGGGTGAATATCAGCGGCAATCCGGCCGCCAGGGCCTGCTCGTGAAAGGCCACCGCCCGGTCGACGACACCGCTGTCGGCGACCGGTGCGGCGAGCATGGGCCCGAAGAACCCCTCGGGCTTGATGACATTGACCTGCCAGTGCAGAGCGAGCACGGCGGTGCCGGTGCGATCGAGATCCATGCCTCGATGCTGCCGTACCGCCGTGGTGTCGCGCGAGCTTTCGTGATCAGGCCAAGAATTGCTTGCGCAGTTCGAATTTCACGACCTTGCCGCTGGGGTTGCGCGGCAGCTCGGCCACGACGACCAGATCCTTGGGGTGCTTGTAGCGCGCCAGCGACTCGTTGAGGAACGGCTCGAGCTCGGCGAGGGTGAGCTCGTCCGCACCCGGCACGAGCGCCACCACGGCGACCGGCACGTTCTCCACCTCGGCGCAGTAGATGTTCTCGCCGCCGGAGATGATCATGTCCTTCTTGCGGTCCACCACCCAGACGAAGCCCTCCGCATCCTGCTTGACCAGGTCGCCGGAGTGGAACCAGCCGCCCGCGAAGGCTTCCGCGGTGGCCTCGGGCTTGTTCCAGTAGCCCGACATCATGGTCGGGCCGCGATACACGATCTCGCCGACCTCGCCCGGCGCGACATCGTTCATCTCGTCGTCGACCACGCGGGCCTGAATGGTCGGGATGGGCTTGCCCACCGAGCCGAGCTTGCGCAGCGCGTCCTTACCGTCGAGCACGCAGGTGATGGGCGACATCTCGGTCTGCCCGAACACCGCCACATTGAAGGCGTTCGGGAAGCAGTCGGCCATGGCCCGCAGCACCGTGTCCGAGGCCGGGGCCGCGCCCCAGCACAGCGCCTGCAGCGCCAGCTTGCGCTCTTTGACCGTCGGCTCCTCGCAGATCATCTGCCATTGCGCGGGCACGCAGAAGGCGGTGGTGGCCTGTTCGGCCTCGACGGCGTCGAGGAAGTCGGTGGCATTGAAGGCGCCCAGCGGGTGCAGCACCGTCTTGCCGCCGAGCACGAAATACGGGGTGAGACTGCCCAGTCCGGCAATGTGGAACAGCGGTGAGGTGCAGAAGGCCACCGACTCCTGGGTGATCTCCATGGCCCGGATACAGGTGAGCGCCTGCGCGTTCATATTCGCGTAGGACAGCACCGCACCCTTGGGGCTGCCGGTGGTGCCCGAGGTGTACATGATCAGGCACGGGGTGTCTTCCGGAATATCCAGCGGCGCATGGGGTTCGCCCGGCTCGGCCAGGAAATCCTCGAAACCGATGACGCCGTCACCGCTCGCACCGTTGATCACCACGCAGGTGGCCAGCTCCGGCGCCTGCGCCCGCACCGCGGCGGCCAGCGGCTGCAGCACCGCGTCGGTGACGATGGTTTTCGCCCCCGAATCGCTCACGATATAGGCGACCTCGGGCGGGGGTGAGCCGGAAGTTGACCGGCACCGCGATGGCCCCGAGCGCATTGATGCCGAAGACGGCCTCGATGTACTCGACGTAGTTGAGCGCCAGAATCAGCACCCGATCGCCGAACCCGACCCCTCGACGGGCGAGCGCATCGGCGAAGCGTTCCGAGCGCTCGTGCAGCCGCGACCACGTGGTGTCCGTGCCCTGGAACCGGAAGGCCACACTGTCGGGCCGCATGGCCGCGTGCGTGGCGACCTGGTTGACCCAGTGATTGCGCCGCGACCGAATCGGCTCGTCCAGCGGCTGGAAACCCGCGCTCATGTGCAGAACTCCTCTCGGACCGATTATCGAGCGTGAGAATACCACCTAACTTCTTGGCGTGACAAGGGTTACAGAGAAGGTTTGGCTCGAAAATTATCATTCGTTCAACTCCCAGCTCAGAGCCGATAATTCGATCTTGTCGAGCACATTCGCAGGTCGCGGTTATCCCCAGGTCAGGCGTAACAGCTCCGTTTCTGGTGCAAACTCCGAATCACATCGGGGTTGAACCCCATATGCAACTATGCGAGTATCAGGCCAGTTGCGAGAGGTAGGAGAGGACACCGTGACGCTGCGTACCAGGTTCACCGAGACCTTCGGGGTCGAGCATCCGATCGTGCAGGGCGGCATGATGTGGGTCGGCCGCGCCGAACTCGCCGCCGCCGTTTCCGAGGCGGGCGGCCTCGGCATCATCACCGCGCTCACCCAGCCCACCCCCGACGATCTGCTGCGCGAGATCGACCGCGCGCGGGCGCTCACCGATAAGCCCATCGGCGTGAACGTGACCATCCTGCCGTCGATCAACCCGCCGCCGTACCAGGATTACGTCAAGGCGATCATCGACTCCGGCGTGAAGATCGTGGAGACCGCCGGGTCCAATCCGGAGCCCTTCCTGCCGTACTACAAGGAAGCCGGGATCAAGGTGCTGCACAAGTGCACCAGCGTCCGGCACGCCCTCAAGGCGCAGAAGATCGGCGTCGACGGCGTCAGCATCGACGGTTTCGAATGCGCCGGACACCCCGGTGAGGACGATGTGCCGGGCCTGATCCTGATTCCGGCAGCCACCAAAGCCCTCGACATCCCGGTCATCGCCTCCGGCGGTATCGCCGATGCGCGCGGTCTGGTCGCCGCGCTGGCGCTGGGCGCGGACGGCGTGAACATGGGCACCCGCTTCATGTGCACCCAGGAGTCGGCCATCCACCAGACGGTCAAGGAGCAGATCGTCGCGAACTCCGAGCGTGCCACCCAGCTCATCTTCCGCACCATGCACAACACCGCGCGCGTGGCCGACAACGAGATCTCGCGCAAGGTCGTCGAAATCGAGAAGGCGGGCAGCAAGTTCGAGGACGTGCGTGATCTGGTCGCCGGTGCGCGCGGCCGCCGCGTGTTCGAAGAGGGCGATCTGGATGCCGATATCTGGTCCGCCGGACAGGTCCAGGGCCTGATCGACGACATCCCGACCTGTGGCGAGCTGGTCTCGCGCATGGTCGCCGAGGCCGAGGAGCTCATCAAGGCCCGGCTCGCGGGCATGCTCGCCTGACGAGAACCCGTCCCGTAGCACCCGAGAGCCCCGCGGCGATTCGTTCACCGCGGGGCTTTCACCATCCGGGCCGGTCGAAAACCCGTACGTCCCAGACAATTCCAGCGAAGTTCTCTTAGCAAAATCTGCGAAGACTACCGTCAAACCGGTGACTGCGGCCCGCCGATCCGTCATGCTTTCAGTACCGACGGACGTGCGGAGGTGCCGAAATGGCAATCACTCGTATCTATCTCGACGACGATGCGCTGCGCCGGACCATGGCCATCTCGGGGGTACGCACCGAACAGGACGCGGTGAACCTGGCATTACGGTTCTTCAGCTCGCATGCCACGGCGGCAGATCTCGAGCACCCCTTCCCCACCGCCTCGTAGTCACCGAGTCCACCCGCAATGGCGGGTGACAAGCACGTACCCGAAAGCTCTTCTGGGCTCGCCGAAATCTTGGCAGAATCGCGGGGGTACCCCGGCGAGCCCGCCGGACGCGGGAGGGAATTCCTGTGCGGCAGAGTACGAGAGCATCCGATTCGGCACCGCAGGTCGCGGTGTCCGTCGTGGGCGTCGGCTGCCGGGCTCCCGGTGTGGATTTCGATCACGACTGGTTCGGCATCGGGGATATCGAGGCCGCCGGGCTCGGACCCCGGCAGCGGGTGATTCTCGAGGTCGCCGTGGAAGCCCTGGACGATGCCGGACTCGGCTGCCTGGCCCCCGGCTCGCGCGCGGGCGTGGTATTCGGAACGGCGGGAGCCTCCGGGCGCACAGTCAACAGCGCACATCAGCTGTCGAAAGCTCTGGACCTGCACGGCCCCAGCCTGATGGTGGACAGCGACCGAGCCTCGCCATTGGTGGCGGTGGATACGGCCATGCGGCTACTGGCCGACGAATCGGTGCCGTTCGTTATTGCGGGTGGCACGAATCTAGTCCTGCTACCGGACATTTCAGGCATGGAGATCCCCGGCGAACGGGATCTGTGCACGGTGCTGGTACTCCAGCGCACCACCGACACAATGCGCAGCAGAACCCGGCAGTACGCCCAAATCACCGACAGTGGAATAGGTTTCCCCGGTCCCGGCGACCTCGAGGCCCGCATCGCGCTGTCCCGCACCACCGCTGGCGCGCGCCCGCGGCTCGATCCCGCACCTCCTCGGCACGACGACGAGCCCACGGTGCTCATTCCGCTGTCCGGGCGCGATACGGCAGCCGTCCACGAACTCGCCCTGCGCTGGGCCGAGGCGGTCGGCTCGGCGCGCTGTATGCGCGAATTCGCCGCAGCCGCCGCCAGACTCACGCCGGAGCCGGTCCGCGGCGCGGTGCTCGCCCGCGACCGCTCCGAGGCGAGGGCACTGCTTTACGCCCTGGCGCAGCGCATCGGGCCCGCCACACACGCGGTCAAGGGCGCACGCCCCCATTCCGACGCGCTTGCGGCCGGAGGCCATCCGGCCACCGAGGGTACCGGCCAAAACCATGCCGGACCGCCCCGAACGACTCCGGCGCGAGACGCGGCAGGGCGGGAAACTGCGGCACAGGAGGCGGCGCCACGCGAAGCAGCAGCACGCGAAGCAGCGGCACAGGAGACGGCGGCACGCGAAGCAGCAGCACGCGAAGCAGCGGCGCGGGAAACTGCGGCGCGGGGAGCGGCCGCACGGGGGGATTCCTCCCTCCTGCTGGGCCGAGACGCATCCCGTGGATCCGGCGGCGACGTTTTCGGGATATCGGCGGATCGGCGCGACGGTAGAGTGCTCTTCCTGTTCTCCGGCGGCGGTGCACACTCGCGCATGGGCGAGGCGCTGGCGGCCCGGTACCCGATCTTCGCCGACGCCCTCGGTGCTGCGGCCGACGCCGTGGCCGCGGCCGGTGGGCCGCGAGTCTGGTCGCCGCGCACCGGGTTCGGATCCGCCGGTATCGGCACGGATTCCGGCCAGCCCGCACTGTTCGTGTTCCAGCTGGCACTGGCCGAGTTGTTCGCCGCCTGGGGTGTGCAGCCGGACGCGGTGGCCGGGCACGGGGTCGGCGAGATCGCGGCGGCCGTGGTGGGTGGCGCGCTTTCCCTATCGGATGCGGCCCGCATCGTGGTGGCGCGCGGCCGCATGCTGACCACGGTCGGCAATCACGCCGCGGCGGCGGTGCTCGAGGCCACGCCCGCGGAGGCCATGCGCCTGGTCGAACCGATGCACGAGGTCATCGGCGTGTCGGCCGTGGACGGCGCGAGTTCGATTACCGTCTCCGGCGAGCCGCGCTATATCGACGCCCTGGTGCGGCGCGCGCACCGCCGCGCCATTTCCGCGCAGCGCCTGAGCGTCGAGGGTCCGGGCGCGGCCCTGCACATCCCACGGGTGCGAACCATTGCCCCACAACTGATCACGGAGCTGAATGGGATCGAGGCACGGACCCCGAAGCTCCCCATCTACTCGACGACCCGGCGCGGCGCGGTCATCGGCGAACACGGTCCGCCCGCCGCCGGGCTCGGTGTCCTCGGCGGTCTCCACCTCGCCGATCGCGGCAGCGCGACCGGCGACGGCTCCGGCACGACGCCGACTGCCGGGGCGCTCGAGGGAGCCGTGGCGGCAGGGCTGCCGCTGCGCATGGACGCGGCGTACTGGGGCACGCATGCGGCCGGGCCGATCGAGTTGGCCGCCGCGCTGGAACGGGCTGCACGGGAAGGCATTTCGACCGTGCTGGAGATCGCGCCGCATCCGGTGCTGGCGGCCGCCCTGCGGGAGCACCCGGCGTTCCGGGACGCGAGCTATCCGGCCGCCTCGCGGGCCGTCGAGGGTGAGACCTTTCTGCGCGCCATTGCGCGGCTGTATCTGGACGGGCGCAGCGTCGACTGGACCGCGCTGGGACCGCACACCGCCGCGCCGCCGCAACGGCATTGGCGGAGCCGGGCGATTCCCGAGCCGCCGGGGCCGCGCTTCCCGCCGGTCACGGTCCGGCCGGAGGGGACGTATGTGGTGGCGGGCGGGCTGGGCGCGCTGGGCGCGGCGGCCGTGCGCTGGCTGCTGGACGCGGGGGCGCGCGATGTGGTCGTGCTTGCCCGGGTGCCGCGGGCGCTACCGCCGCCGCTGGAGGGTTTGGAGGACCGGATCGTGGTGGTGCGCTGCGATACCGGTGATCGCAATGATTTGGCTACCGCCCTGCAAGACATTCGCGAATTCGGGGTTCCGCTGCGCGGCATCGTGCACGCCATCCGGGAACCGCAACCGGTCGCCGCCGCGAATCTGGTCGAGCTGACCGACGACGATCCGACCGATTTCACCGTGGTCTGCGCCGCCGATGCCGGGCTGGTGCGCGCGCTCGCCGACGCGCATCCGCACCGCCGGATCATGACCGCCGGTTGAATTCGCGTGGCGTGTCGGACTCGGGTGGTCCGGCCGCGCGGGAATGATGACGGAATGTCATCGGAGCCAACGGTCGTAGTGAAATGGAAGGACGCGCCGGATGAGCACGACTATCCGGCGGCCGCCGACTATCTGGAGATGTTGGCCGAACCGCAGGTGGTGAACACCGTGGTCGAGGAGTTGCGGGCGGTCGAACTCTCGCACAAGAAGGCCAAGGACCTGCTGCGGGCCGCGCAGCTGGAACTGCTGCCCATGTACAACCTGCACGTGCGCAAGGATATGGAGAAGATTGTCGCCGGTAAGGCGCTCTCGCCGATCCTCATGGTGCGCGGCGACTTCCGCAAGGGCGTACCCGCCCAGATCGTGGACGGCTACCACCGCACCTGCGCCATCTACTACGCCGACGAGAACATCGCCATCCCGGTGAAAATCGCCTCCATGCCGTGACCTTCGAAACCCTCGCCCTCATCACCGTGCTCGGGCTGGCCGGACCGCTGCTGGCCTGGCGGCGGTCCTGGCACGTCCCGGTGGTGCTCGGCGAGCTGCTGGCGGGAATCGTGTTCGGCGCCACCGGATTCGGAGTGCTGCACCCGGAGGACCCGACCTTCGCGTTCCTGGCCGATGTGGGCTTCGCGGTGGTCATGTTCGTGGCGGGCACCCACGTCCCGATCCGGAATACCGCCGTCCGGTCGGCGCTGGGCGCGGGCGCGCTGCGGGCGGTGCTGGTGGGCCTGGTGGCGGCGGTCGCGGGCGTCGCGGTGGCGGCCTGGTTTGAGACCGGCCACGGGCCGTTGTACGCGGTGCTCATCGCGTCCTCGTCGGCGGCGGTGGTGCTGCCCATCATCGACGCCCAGGGGCTGACCGGAAAGCCGGTGCTGGAGTTGACCGCTCAGGTCGCCCTTGCCGATGCCGCCGCGGTGGTGGCGCTGCCGCTGGTGATCGATCCGGGCAATGCCGGGCGGGCCGCCCTCGGCGCGGTGCTCATCGCGGCCGCCGCGACCGGACTGTTCTTCGCCCTGCGCTATCTGGAGACCTCGGGTCTGCGGCGGCGCGCGCACCGGGTCTCCGAGGAGCGGCAGTTCGCCCTCGAGCTGCGGGTGAGCCTGGCCCTGCTGTTCCTGCTCGGCGCGCTGGCCACCCGCACCCATGTCTCGATCATGCTGGCGGGCTTCGCCTTCGGCCTCGCGGTTGCCGCGGTCGGCGAACCGCGCCGGGTGGCGCGCCAACTGTTCGCCCTCAGCGACGGCTTCCTGGCCCCGCTGTTCTTCGTCTGGCTGGGCGCCCGGCTGAACCTGCGCGAGTTCGGTGAACACCCGCGACTGATTCTGCTCGGGCTGGTCCTGGGCGGGGCCGCCGTCCTCGCGCACGCGCTCATGCGCCTGACCGGTCAGCCGATCGCCCACGGCGCCTTGGCCGCCGCGCAGATCGGGGTGCCGGTCGCGGCCGTCACCGTCGGCACCCAGCTGCACGTCCTGAAACCGGGCGTATCGGCGGCGCTCATGCTCGGCGCGGTGGTCACCTTGATCGCGGCCACCTGGGCGACGGCCCGGGCCGCCCGGCAACAGCCGCCCGCTTAACTCTCCGGAGTGCGCCCGAGCAGCCGATCGGTCTCGCGGCGTTCACGTTTGGTGGGCCGCCCGGAGCCTCGATCCCGGCGCGGCAGCGCGGCGACCAGCTGCGGATCAGGCGGCGGCGGGCTCTTGTCGATCATGCACTGCACGGCGACGGCCGCGCCCACGCGCTTGGTGATGAGCCGCTCCACGACCACGATGCGCTCCAATCCGCCGACCCGGACGCGGATCTCGTCACCGTGCTTCAGATTGTGCGCGGGCTTCACGGGAATGCCGTTCACGCGCACATGACCCGCGCGGCAGGCCGTGGCCGCCGCGGATCTGGTCTTGAACAGCCGGACGGCCCAAACCCAGGAGTCGACACGGGCTTGGGCCGCTTCACTCGGTAGCGCTGACGTCACGCGCTATACGCTACCGATAACGTGCGAGTGGGTTTTGCGCTTACGCGACGCGGCGGGCGGTCACGACCATGTCGGGGCGCAGGGGGGTGTAGGAAACCGGGGTGCCGGACTGGACGGCATTGAGGAGCTTGTTGTCACCGGCGTAGATGCCGACGTGGCCGCCGCCATTGGTGATGACGATATCGCCGGGCTGGAGGTTCTCGTAGGCGACCGGAGCGCCGACGTGGGACTGCTCGAAGCTGGTGCGGGGCAGCTCGACTCCCGCCTGCTTGTAGGCCCACTGGACCAGACCGGAGCAGTCGAAGCTGTAGGGGCCCGAGGCGCCCCAGGAGTACTGCGCACCAACCTTGGTCTGCGCGGCCTCGAGGGCGATGTTCGCGGGGGTGCTGGGCTTCATCATCTCCGGCAGGCCGAAGAAGCCGGAGTTGTTGTTGACGCCCGGGTTGTCGATATTGGCCTGCGGGACATTGGCCGCGAAGTCCTTGACCGCCTGGTTGGACTGCTGCACATGGGGCGTGAACTCGTCCGGCACATCGAAATTGCCGATACCCGGAATCTCGACGGTGGCGGCCTGGGCGGTGATCGCCGGGAACGCGCCGGTCGTCGTGGCCGCGAGCGCGCCCATCACAACGGCGCCCTTGACGGAATTCGGCAGCCGAGATTCTCGCTGCAAGCTGTGCTTACCCACCGACCCGTGTCTCCGATCTTTTCTTGCTCTTGACCACCGACCGGGTTAGCTGACGGGTTCGGGCCAGCAAGTAGGCCCTACCCCAACGGCTTGTGGCCGAAGGAGATTCACCCCAACGAACGTGGGTCCCCGGCTCGAGGACGAATTTGAGGCTCGTCTCCGATTAGGCGGTAACGTCGCGGGCCGCCTCTCCGATTAAGCGACAGACTCCGCTAAGTCACGAAGAGATTACGACTAGGCGGCTCTGTTGTCCACCCCACAGGGCCCGTGTGTCGCGTGTCCGCGCAAAACGCCGGTCAGCACGGTGATTCCGCATCCCGATGATCGGGTCACAACTTGACATACCTGATCGATTCGGCCGTTATGTTCGATCGTTATCAGCGCGCCTCCACCGCGCGCTCCAACTCCTCGATGCGCCGCCGCGCATCGGCCAGTTCCACTTCCAGCTTCCCCAGCGCCATGACCAAGGGACCCACGGCCAGATCCGCCACCAATTGCGGATCGTCGTACCCGCGCTCGATGGCCACCAGAATGTTGTTGCGAATGCGCGCGGCAGCCGTCGCCTCGGCGGGCACGTTCCAGGACTCGACCACCTCCGCGACGGTGGGCACTGCTTCCTCCGACATGAACCCTCCTGCGCTGGATGTCCGCGACTCGGACATAAGAGTAGAGACCGGATGCGACAAGGGAGTGCGAAAGCACTCGTGCGCGCACAGCAATCGATAACGGCCTCTAGGGTCTTCGGTAGATGCCCGGATAATCCTGGATTCTGACGCTACGGTTGGGCGGCATGGATCCCGTGCGCAATCCGTACGCCCCCGGTGCCGGGCAGCGGCCGCCCGAGTTGGCGGGCCGCGATCGGCAGCTCGATGCCTTCGACGTCGTGCTGGAACGGGTCGCGCGGGGGCGACCGGAACGCAGTGTCATGCTCACCGGATTGCGCGGCGTGGGGAAAACGGTGCTGCTCAATCAGCTTCGGTCGGCGGCGCGCTCGCGCGGGTGGGGCACCGGGAAACTCGAGGCCCGCCCCGATCAGGAGCTACGCCGACCGCTGTCGTCGGCGCTGCACATGGCGGTGCGCTCGATCGCGGCGGCACACCGCAATCCGGAGCAGATGGACGATTTCCTCGGCATTCTCAAGGCGTTCGCGCTGCGCTCGACTGCCGACAAGGGCATGCGCGAGCGCTGGAATCCGGGCATCGACGTCCCGGCGGTCACCGGTCGCGCCGACTCCGGGGATATCGAGATCGATCTGGTCGAGCTGCTGCTGGAGGCGGCGCAACTGACCCGCGCTACCGGCGTCGGTCTCGCGCTGTTCATCGACGAACTCCAGGATCTGGGTCCCGCCGATATCTCCGCCCTCTGCGGCGCCTGCCACGAATTGAGCCAGGACGCCGCGCCTTTGATCGTGGTGGGCGCCGGGCTGCCGCATCTGCCCGCGGTGCTGTCCGCGTCCAAGAGCTACTCCGAGCGCCTGTTCTCCTATCACCGCATCGACCGCCTGGATCGCGACGCGGCCGATCTGGCCCTGCTCGCCCCGGCCGAGCGGGAGGACGTGAAGTACAGCCGGGAGGCCCTGGACGCGCTGTACCGCAAGGCCGACGGCTACCCGTATTTCGTGCAGGCGTACGGGAAGGCGACCTGGGATGCGGCCGCGCAGTCGCCCATCACGGCCGAGGACGTGGCGGTGGCCGCGCCGACGGCCGAGGAGGAATTGGCGGTGGGGTTCTTCGGATCCCGCTACGAGCGCGCCACCCCGGCCGAGCGGGAGTACATGCGCGCCATGGCCGAGCTGTCCGGTGACGACGGCCCGGTGCCGACCGCCGCGGTGGCCAAGCAGCTCGACCGCAAACCCGCCTCGCTGTCCCCGGCCCGCGACGGTCTGATCAAGAAGGGACTCATCTATTCGGCGGAGCGCGGCACGATCGGTTTCACCGTGCCGCATTTCGGCCGGTATTTGCGCGGGGTGCAGTAACCGGGAATTCGCTCGCGATCAAGATCATTGCGCAACAAGGCTTTTTGATCTTTGCTAGAGACTACCGGTGGGTAACAAAGGCTCCTACACTCGAATGTGATTCTCATCACCTCCGAGGAGGAGACACATGGCGACCACAGCGAAAGTCGACGCCACCGAAGAGCAGGCCCGGGCACTCGTCGAGGAATCCCGTGAAACCACCTGGGCCAAGCCGTCCTTCGCGAAGGAGATGTTTCTCGGCCGGTTCCGGCTCGACCTCATCCACCCGTTCCCGCAACCCGGCGCCGCGGACGCCGCCAAGACCGCGGCCTATCTCGCCCGGCTCGAGGAGCTCTGTAAAACCATCGACGGGGCGCGAATCGAGGCCGAGGGCCGCATTCCGGACGAATATGTGCGCGGGCTCGCCGAATTGGGCTGTTTCGGCCTGAAGATTCCGGAGGAATACGGCGGGGTGGGGCTCTCGCAGGTCGGCTACAACAAGGCGCTCATGCTGGTCGGCTCCGCGCACGCCAGCCTCGGCATGCTGCTGTCGGCGCACCAGTCCATCGGCGTGCCCGAACCGCTCAAGCTGGCGGGCACCCCGGAGCAGAAGCGAGAGTTCCTGCCGCGCTGCGCGAAAGGGGCCGTGAGCGCCTTCCTGCTCACCGAACCGGATGTGGGCTCGGACCCGGCCCGCATGGCCTCCACCGCCACGCCCACCGAGGACGGCGACGCCTACGAACTCAATGGTGTGAAACTGTGGACCACCAATGGCGTGGTCGCCGAACTACTCGTCGTCATGGCCCGGGTGCCCAAGAGCGAAGGGCATCGCGGCGGCATCTCCGCCTTCATCGTGGAGGCCGACAGCCCCGGCATCACGGTGGAGCGGCGCAATGCGTTCATGGGCCTGCGCGGTATCGAGAACGGCGTCACCCGCATGCACAATGTGCGCGTGCCCAAGGGCAATCTGGTCGGACGCGAGGGCGACGGCCTGAAGATCGCGCTCACCACCTTGAACGCGGGCCGCCTCGCCATTCCGGCCATGTGCACCGCGGCGGCCAAATGGTCGCTCAAGATCGCCCGGGAGTGGAGCGCCACCCGCGTGCAGTGGGGCCGCCCGGTCGGCGAGCACGGCGCGGTCGGGGCCAAGCTGTCCTTCATCGCCGCAACCACTTTCGCGCTCGAATCGGTGCTCGACCTCTCGGCCACCATGTGCGACGAGAACCGCAACGACATTCGCATCGAGGCGGCGCTGGCCAAACTGTGGGCCTCGGAAATGGCCTGCGAGATCGCCGACGAACTGGTGCAGATCCGCGGCGGGCGCGGCTACGAGACCGCCGCCTCGCTCGCGGCCCGCGGTGAACGGGCCGTGGGCGCCGAGCAACTCGTGCGGGATCTGCGCATCAATCGCATCTTCGAGGGCTCCAGCGAGATCATGCGGCTGCTCATCGCCCGCGAGATGGCCGATGCGCACATGGCGGCGGCCGGGGCGCTGGTCGACCGCAATGCCGCGCCCAAGGAGAAGGCCAAGGCGGCGGTCGGCGCGAGCGGCTTCTACGCCAAGTGGTTCCCGCAGCTGACCGTCGGCGCGGGCACCGCGCCCGTGGGCTTCGGCGAGTTCGGTCCGCTCGCCCGGCATATGCGCTTCGTCGAGCGCATGTCGCGCAAGCAGGCTCGCGCGCTCATGTACGGTATGGCGCGCTGGCAGGCGAAACTCGAGTACAAGCAGGGGTTCCTGGGCCGCATCGTGGATATCGGCGCGGAACTGTTCGCCATGGCGGCGGCGTGTGTGAAGGCCCAGTCCCTGCGCGTCGCGGGCGATCCGGACGGCGTGGCGGCCGAGGAGCTCGCCGAGGTCTACTGCCGGCAGGCGCGCATCCGGGTGCGGCAGCTGTTCGAATCCCTGTGGGACAACACCGATGACGCGGATACCGAGCTGACCCGCGGCATCCTCTACGGTCGCTACAAGTTCATCGAGGGCGGCGCGCTCGATCCGAGCGAGGGCACCGGGCCGTGGATCGCCGAATGGCAGTTCGGGCCGTCGGCCGAGCAGAACCTGCTGCGCACGTTCCTGCCGTCGACCAAGGCGTCGGCGGCGCCGTAGCACGGTCTCGAGGTGAATCTGCCCTTGTCTAGCTTCATCGCTAGACAAGGGCAGATTGCTGTCGTGAGCGGGTAATCGTCGATATCTACAGCTTTCTAGCATGATCACTAGATTTATGTAGATTTACCGGCACAGCCGTTGTCGATCACTGGCGACAGTTGGACAACTTGTGCATAACGCCTGGTGTAGGTGGTTAACGGCCAGGCAATAACTATCGACAACCGGGCAAGATGCGGACTCGTCAGGAGCACGTCATGTCCACCCGATTCATCGTCAGCGCTGACGACGGCGTGCCGATCGCGGTACGCGAATTCGGTTCGCCCGCGGCCGAAGTCACCGTGGTGTTCCTGCACGGCCACTGTCTGCGCACCGAATCCTGGGCGCTGCTGCGCGAGCATCTGGCCCCGCGCTGGGGCGCGGACACCCATCTGGTGTTCTACGACCATCGCGGCCACGGGGATTCGGGCGATGCCGATCCGGCCACCTACACCATCGATCACCTGGCCCGGGATCTGGACGCCGTGCTGCGGGCGGTCGCCCCGACCGAACCCATTGTGCTGGTCGGCCATTCGATGGGCGCCATGACCATCCTGGCCTACGCCCGGCTGTTCCCCGAGACCATCGGCTGCCGCGTCATCGGCGTCGGGCTCATCGCGGGCGCGGCCTCCAGCGTCACCCGGGTCGGGGTGGGCCGATTGCTGAACGGCCCGGCGGTGGCCTCGCTGCAGGCGGCGGTGCGGCGCGCGCCGCGCGCCATGCAGGCCTCGAAGCATTGGAGCCGCCGCATTTTCGAGCCGATCATGCGCGAGGCGGCGCTGGGCACCCGCAAGGTGAGCCCGCGGGTGCTGGCGGTGGCCACGGCCATGCTCAACGAGACCTCGCTGCTGACCATGTCGAGCTTCCTGGACTCGCTCATGCGCTTCGACGAGAACGAGACCCTGCACCGGCTGGGCCGGATTCCGGCGCTGGTACTGGCCGGATCGGCCGACATCGTGATTCCGTTCGCGCATTCGGTGGTGCTGGCCTCCCAGCTCGACGATGTGGAACTGGTGCGGCTGGACGGGGCCGGGCACAGCGTGATCCTGGAGCGCGCCGAGGAGGTGGCGGCGGCCATTGCCGGACTGGTGGATCGCGCGGTCGCGGCGCTGTGCGGGCGGGAGCCCGAATGCGGTCCGGAGTACGCCATCGCGGGCTGACGGCCAGTCGGGTACAGGCCCGTGAACTGGGGTTATGCCATGGTCGCGAGACGGATTCACCATCGTCGCGTACTGTGTTGTAGATCATAATGTGTGGTCGGTCACACGGCTCGAGGAGGTTTCGATGACACGCAGCGAGATTGCGGAACTCCGCTACGCGGTCGGCCAGCTCCGGCAGTGCGTCAGCGCGCTGCGCACGCAGTACGGCGAGGCCAATATGGTGCGCCGCTTGGAGAACGACCTGGAGCGGCTCGTCATCGATGCCGAGGAGTTCGAGCAGGCGCCCCCACCCCAGGTCTCCCGCAGGGGACAACAGGAAGTCATCTACGTCCCCGACAGCAAGTCGGACGAAGCCGCCTGGATGGGCGCGCAGGACGAGGGCCTGGGCTTCCACTCCCGTCCCCGGACGAAATAGCTCGCTCCCTACGCGCGGTGACGGCCGGAGCGGCCCCGGCGGCCGCCGCCGTGGAAGCGTGCCCCGCACGGGGTGGGCGCGACCGGGATGGCGTGGGCGGATTCGAAGACGGCGGCCAGGGCTTGGGAGGGGCCGGTGGGGGTGGCGGCCAGACCGTATCCGCCTTCGCGCCGGGATAGTTCGTGGAGCAGGGTGGTCACCATGCGCAGCCCGGCCGCCCCGCCCGGATCGCCGAGGGCGATGGCCGCGCCGTGCACGTTCAGGCGTTCCTCGGCATCGAACTTCCAGCCGTCGCGCTCCCACGTCCGGGTGAGCGCCAATACCTCCACGGCGCTGGTCTCCTCGATCTCGGCCAGGTCCAGATCCTCGACCCCGAAACCGCAGCGCGCCAAGGCCTTGTCCACCGCCACCGCGGCGGCGGGCACCACCGCGGCGGTGTCACCGGTGCTGCCCGACGACCAGCCGACCAGATAGCCCATGGCCTCCAGGCCCAGATCGACCAGGCGCTCCTCGGCCACCACCAGGCAGGCCGAGGCGGCGAGGGTGCGGGCGCTGCTGTTGCCGACCGTGCTCACCCCGCCGGGCTGGAACGGGGACAGCATGGCGAAGGCGCGGTGCGAGACATCGTCGCGCAGGCCCTCGTCGCGATCGACCAGTTGCACCACACCGGAATTCACGTCCTCCAGCACGGCATTCACCACCACCGGCGCGGTCTCGGCGCCGAAGATGCCCTGCCGCCGGGCGCGGGCGGCGCGGCGATGGCTGGCGGCGGCGAACTCGTCGGCGTCGGCGCGGGTGATGCCGAAGTGGTGGGCGAGCAGTTCGGTGTACTGGGATTCCAGCGGGCCGCGGGCGGTTTCGGCGGCCGCCCACACCGCGAGATGCTCATCGGTGGTGGCTTCCGGTTCCGGGGCCTGCGCCGCGGCGCCCATCATCGAGGTGAAAGTGGCGCGGGGCGGGCCCGCGAGACCCTGCGGGCCCGACAGACTCGGTATGCGTGGCTCGGATGCGCCTGTCCCCGTGGGGTATTCGGCGCCGAGGGCCAAAACGACGTCGGCCGAACCGGTTTGCACCATCATTGCCGCGGTGACGAGGGCGCGCAGTCCGGCGCCCGGACCGCCACCGATCGGGAACTCCCCGATACCGGGCGACAGACCCGCGAGCGGCGCCGCGCCGCGCACCGCGTGTGGATCGGGCACCGCCGCGACGAGTTGTTCGATGCGACTCGGATCCATGCCCGCCCGGCCCACCACCGCGGTCAGCACCGTGGAGATCAGGCGCTGCGGCGCCACCGCCGCCAGCGCACCCCCCGGCAGACCGACGGGCGTGCGCATGGGCATCACAATCGCGGCTCTCCTCATCAACCGGCTCCCTTCACGCTCATCACCGGCTCCCCCCTCGCGAGGGTTGTCTAGCTTCCGGGACAGGGCACCACAGTGTTGTTGCTGCCGTGTGACGCCCGGCGCATCGCAAATCGCGCCGTTCCGGACGTGCCCATCCCGGGTATTCGAATCTCACTGGGATGCTGCCACGTTCGTGAGATAGACGTTTGTTCACTAAGCGAACGATTAACCGCAGAATTTCTAAAATGTGGCGCAAATCACGCGATCACGAAATCGCAGTACCGAACGCGGTTGATAGCTGCCCTGTCGTAAGGTGCTCACCATCACATTCGATGCCGGAGGTAACGATGACGTTCCACGGGATAGAGCAGCGAGGCATCCAGCAGTGAGCGCCGCACCGATCAAGGCTCCCGAATCGAGCACAACCGGAGTTTTCAGCAAGGGTCGCGCCGCCATTGCCGCACGCACGCTGCGCACCGACCGCTGGTGGGTGCCGCCGGCCGCCACGGTGGCCGGACTGGCCGCGTTCGTGATCTACGCGACCATCAGATCCTTTGTGCGCACGGCATATTGGGTGAACGACTATCACTACCTGACACCGTTCTACTCACCGTGCATCAGCGATTCCTGCGTCGCGGGATCCGCGCATTTCGGGACGCCGCTGGGTGAGCTGCCGGGGTGGATCCCGCTGGGCTTCCTGGTGCTGCCGTTCCTGCTGTTGTTCCGGCTCACCTGTTACTACTACCGCAAGGCCTACTACCGGGCGGTGTGGTTCTCGCCGCCCGCCTGCGCGGTGGCCGAACCGCACGCGAAATACACCGGCGAGACCAAACTTCCGCTCATCATCCAGAACGCGCACCGGTACTTCTTCTATATCGCCGGGATTGTCGCGGTCGTCAATACCTATGACGCGATTCTGTCCTTCCATGCCAAGGACGGCGGCTTCGGAATGGGCCTGGGCTCACTCGTCATCACCGGCAATGCGCTGCTGCTGTGGGCGTACACGCTGGCGTGCCACTCCTGCCGCCATATCGCGGGCGGGCGGCTCAAGCACTTCTCGGCGCATCCGGTGCGCTACCGGTTCTGGACCGCGGTGTCGGCGCTCAATACCCGGCACATGCTGCTGGCCTGGACGACGCTCGGCACCCTGGTGCTGACCGACTTCTACGTCATGCTCGTCGCGAGCGGCACCATCAGCGATCTCCGATTCATCGGCTGACCACCATTCCCTTTGTCTGTCAGGAGTATTCGGTTCCATGCCTGAAGTCGAACGGCACAAGTACGACGTCGTCGTGATCGGTGCCGGTGGCGCCGGCCTGCGTGCGGTCATCGAGGCCCGCGAGCACGGGCTCTCGGTGGCGGTGGTGTGCAAATCCCTGTTCGGCAAGGCGCACACCGTCATGGCCGAGGGCGGCTGCGCGGCCGCCATGGGCAATGCCAATGAAAAGGACAGTTGGCAAACCCATTTCAAGGACACCATGCGCGGTGGCAAGTTCCTCAACAACTGGCGCATGGCCGAACTGCACGCCCAGGAGGCCCCCGATCGGGTGTGGGAGCTGGAGACCTACGGCGCGCTGTTCGACCGCACCAAGGACTGGCGGATCAGCCAGCGCAACTTCGGCGGGCACACCTATCCGCGGCTCGCGCACGTCGGCGACCGCACCGGTCTGGAGATCATCCGCACCATGCAGCAGAAGATCGTGGCGCTGCAGCAGGAGGATTTCGCGCAGACCGGGGACTACGAGGCGCGCATCAAGATATTCCAGGAATGCACCGTCACCGAACTGCTCAAGGACGGCGACCGCATCTCCGGCGCCTTCGGCTATTGGCGCGAATCGGGACGGTTCATCCTCTTCGAGACGCCCGCCATCGTGATCGCCACCGGTGGTATCGGCAAGTCCTACAAGGTGACCTCCAACTCCTGGGAGTACACCGGCGATGGACACGCGCTCGCCATGCGGGCGGGGGCCACGCTGATCAATATGGAGTTCCTGCAATTCCATCCGACCGGCATGGTCTGGCCGCCCAGCGTGAAGGGCATCCTCGTCACCGAGGGTGTGCGCGGTGACGGCGGCGTGCTGAAGAACTCCGATGGCAAGCGGTTCATGTTCGACTACATCCCGCCGGTCTTCAAGGGCCAGTACGCCGAGACCATCGAGGAGGCGGATCAGTGGTTGAAGGACAACGATTCCGCCCGCCGCACCCCTGATCTGCTCCCGCGCGACGAGGTCGCGCGCGCCATCAACGAGGAAGTCAAAGCGGGCCGCGGCACCCCGCACGGCGGTGTCTATCTCGACATCGCGTCCCGCCTGCCCGCCGACCAGATCGTGAAGCGGCTGCCGTCCATGCACCACCAGTTCAAGGAACTGGCCGACGTCGACATCACCAAGGAGCCCATGGAGGTCGGGCCGACCTGCCACTACGTCATGGGCGGCATCGAGGTCGATCCGGACACCCAGGCCGCCACGGTGCCCGGACTGTTCGCGGCCGGAGAATGCGCCGGTGGCCTGCACGGCTCCAACCGGCTGGGCGGCAATTCGCTGTCCGATCTGCTGGTCTTCGGGCGCCGTGCCGGACTCGGCGCGGCCACCTATGTGGAGCAGCTGGCCGCGCGGCCCAAGATCTCCGACTCCGATGTGGCGGCGGCCGCCAAATCCGCTGAGGCGCCCTTCGATTCGCCGCAGGATTCCCCGGGCGAGAACCCCTACACACTGCACATGGACCTGCAGCAGACCATGAACGACCTGGTCGGCATCATCCGCAAGGAAGGCGAGCTGAAACAGGCCATCGAGAAGCTCTCGGAACTCCGGGATCGCTACGACACCGTCACCATCGAGGGACATCGGCAGTTCAATCCGGGCTGGCATCTGGCCCTGGACTTGCGCAATATGCTGCTGATCAGCGAATGCGTGGCGCGGGCGGCGCTGCTGCGCACCGAGAGCCGCGGCGGCCACACCCGCGACGACCATCCGGGAATGGATCCGGTCTGGCGCAGCAAGCTGCTGGTCTGCCGGGTGGATCCGGACGAGGTCGGCTTCTCGGTGCCCTCGGTGACGGTGACGCCCGAGGACCAGGAACCCATGCGGACCGATCTGTTGCAGCTGTTCGATCCGGCGGAACTCGAAAAGTACTACAGCCCAGCCGAACTCGCGCCCGCGCGGGACGGCGCCGGAAAGGCGGAATAGCCATGGGTTACGACGCGAAGTTCAAGGTGTGGCGGGGCGACACCGACGGCGGCGAACTGCAGGACTTCACCGTGGAGGTGAACGAGGGCGAGGTGGTGCTCGACATCATCCACCGGCTGCAGGCCACCCAGGCGCCGGATCTGGCGGTGCGCTGGAACTGCAAGGCCGGTAAGTGCGGATCCTGCTCGGCCGAGGTGAACGGACGGCCGCGGCTGCTGTGCATGACCCGCATGTCCACCTTCACCCAGGACGAAGTGGTGACGGTGACGCCCATGCGCACCTTCCCGATCATCCGGGATCTGGTCACCGATGTGTCCTTCAATTACACGAAGGCGCGTGAAGTTCCGTCCTTCACGCCGCCGGTGGATCTGAAGCCGGGGCAGTACCGGATGCAGCAGCAGGATGTGGAGCGGTCGCAGGAATTCCGCAAGTGCATCGAATGCTTCCTGTGCCAGAACACCTGTCACGTGGTGCGCGATCACGAGGAGAACAAGCAGGCGTTCTCCGGGCCGCGATTCCTGATGCGCATCGCCGAACTGGAAATGCATCCGTTGGACGTGGCGGATCGGCGCGAGCTCGCCCAGGAAGACGCGGGATTGGGGCTCTGCAATATCACCAAGTGTTGTACGGAGGTCTGCCCGGAACACATCAAGATCACCGACAATGCCCTCATCCCGCTCAAGGAGCGGGTCGTGGACAAGCGCTACGACCCCATAGTGTGGTTGGGCAACAAGCTGTTCCGGCGCTGAGACGAAAGAATGGCCCGCAGGTCTGCGACCTGCGGGCCACTTCGTTCAACGGGTGAAAGGGAACATCACAACATCGCTACCACGCCTAGCGCGACCGCGCCGACGAGAACACCCACGGCGAGCGCCGACATCAATGCTCCGGTGAGTATGTAAACGCCTACTGCCGATACCGCGAAGAGCAGTCCGACGATCAGTCGTTCCACCCAATCGTCCGGGCCAATTTTCCGGTACCGGGGACGGTGATAATTTTTGAGTCCTCGGTCCACGCATAGTTGGATACCCATGCTTAGCCCAGGCAAACATATTTTCGTTGCGGAACAGGTGCCGATTCGTGATCTCCCCGCAGATCACCTCTCGAAGAGGCCGTTTTCTATGCCCGCGGTGAACGAATCCCACTCGCCCGCGCCGAAGACCAGCGCCGGGCCCGCAGGATTCTTGCTGTCCCGCACGCCGACCCGTTCATCGGCCAGGAATGCGACCTCGACGCACTCCTTGCCCGCTCCGCTCCGGCTGCTCTTGAACCACCGGGCAGCCGCCAGATCATTGCTCATGCCGAATACTCCTTCGCCACCTGCCGCAGCAGGTTTCTGCTGTCCTGGATGTCCAGCGCGCAGTGCTCCAGGCATTCCTGCGCCCGGCGATAACGCCGGACATCGCCCTGTCTTTCGAGATACAGATCGCCGGTGAACCCCTCCACATAGACGACCGCGGGCTCCACCGGTTGCCCCTTGCCGTCGGTTCCGAACTCCAGAATCACGAACGGACCGGTCGAAAGTCCCAGTGGGACACCGGCGCTGAAGGGCAGGATGCGCAGCGCGACATTGGACCGGGTGCTCAGTTCGGCCAAGTGCCGGATTTGCGCCGCCATCACCCTTGCACCTCCCACCGAACGACGCAATACCGATTCGTGCAACACCATGGCGACCGCGGCCGGATGCATGCGCCGGGTGATCAGCGCCTGCCGCTGCAGCCGCAGTTGAACCCGCCTATCCAGTTCCGCCGCACTGTCATCCGGATAGCCGAGCCGGTTCAGGGCCCTTGCGTACTCGGCGGTCTGCAGCAGTCCGGGCACCAATTCCGATTGGTAGCAGGACAACTGCTGCGCGGATGCTTCCAGGCCCACATAGACGTCGAAGTTCTGCGGGATGAGATCGCCGTAGGAGTGCCACCAGCTCTTGACGGCCGCCTGCTGCGCCAAAGCCTTGAGCCCCTCGGTGATTTCGTCCGGTATGCCGTAGATCCGGCACAGCTCCTGGATATCGATGGTGCGAATGCGGTCGGCATTGCCCTTTTCCAGCCGCTGTAGCGTGCTGGCGCCCCATTCCATGAGCTTGGCGGCCTCGGCGATGGTGAGGCCCGCCTGGATGCGCCAGTCCCGTAAATAGCGCCCGAGCTGGCGGCGGGGCAAGGTCGATGACGCGGGGCTTTCCGACACTGCACACTCCGTTCTCATCGCGAGCGTGAGCCGCCTGCGCCACCACGGGTCCCCCTGACCAGGTGCGATAGTGTTGCGGTACAACGGCTCCCGCCCGGCGCACGTCCTCATGTCCGATACACGAGTGGCGGGGGGCTTCGTCCACTATGGAGAATCTTCCTCCCCCGAGCGGATCCGGTGCTGGGAATTCGCGCAATTTTGCGTTCTCCGTAGCGATTTTCGCCCGCCGGGCGTCTGCTCGTGGTGTGCTGGTGATGTGCCCGGAGCGGTAGTCGCTAGGCCCCTTTCCTTTACTGAAATGCTCCGGGCACTTCAGGAACCACGTAGGAACGAGGAGTCATGCAGCTGACCGCCCTGAACATGCATGTCGCCGGATTGCTGCGCTGTCGCAGAGATCCCGGGGTCATGAGCGCCGAAGAAGCCCACTCAGCAATGCAACTGCATCTGGATTGCACCGTCGAAACCTGCAAGGTGCGACGGCGGGCCCGCGCGACGCTGGTGGAGGAAGGGCGGTGCGTTCTCGACGAGCGCGCCCTGCCGTGAGACCGGCGGCAGGCCTCTGACTTCGCGACCGGGGACGACCGGGGAAGGCCCCCAGCCGCGATAAACGCTGCCGCATGCACCTTTCGATCGCCCCGCACCTCCCCTCCGGGTGCCGGTGGCGTGTTCCGCCGCGTGCCGCAGCGCGGTTCGGCCCATCGCTCACAGACGGCGACCGGGCCGAACCGCACCCCATCGCCCGATTTGCCGCTTACCCTGGAGTTCATCGCATCCCGCGCCGGTGAAGGGGAACACGGCAGCTGTCGTTCTGCTCAGCTGAACTGACAGAGCCTCGGATGAAAGAGGTTCAGGAATTGCTGCGTAGCAACAAGATCCGCCTCGAACCTAACAACGTTCAGGCGACTGGTCTCGCTCGCGCCGCGGGGTGCGCCCGATTCGCATGGAACTGGGGCCTGGCCTGGTGGCAGTCCGAGTACGAGAAGTACAAAGCGGGTGATCGTGACACCGCGCCCGGCCAACTGGAGGCCCGCCGGGTCCTGAACGCGGTGAAGCGGGACGAGTTCCCGTGGATGCTGGAGTCCACCAAATGCGCTCCGCAGGAGGCGTTGATCAACCTCGGTCGCGCGTTCGGCAACTTCTTCGAACATCGCGCGAAATACCCGAAATTCAAGAAGAAGGGTGTGCGCGACTCGTTCAAACTGTCGCGTGGGCAGTTTGCCGTCGCCGGGAACCGGCTCCGTGTCCCGAACGTCGGCTGGATCACGATGTCAGAGCCGCCGCGGTTCGATGGCTCTATCAAGGCGATAACGGTCTCCCACCGTGCAGGCGAGTGGTTTGCTGCATTGACGATCGAGGTCCAGGAGCTGACGCGGCTCCCCACGACCGGGCGAACCATAGGTGTGGATGTCGGGGTTCGCGAGTTCGCCACACAGGACGGCTCACTATGTGCGACACCGCAAGCGCTACGTAAGGTCGAGCGAAGGCTGAGACGTGCCCAGCAAGCATTGAGCCGGAAACGGAGGGGTTCTTCGAATCGCGCGAAAGCTCGCCGTAAGGTCGCGAAGATTCATGCGGCAGTCGCGGATACTCGAGCAGACTGGCTCCACAAATTCACGACATCCCTGGTAGCCAACTATGACTCGATCGCGATCGAGGACTTGAACGTTCGCGGGATGGCGCACAACCACCGACTCGCAAAATCCGTTTCGGATGCTGGGTTCTACGAGTTCCGACGCCAACTCAAGTACAAGGCCGCCAGGACCGGACGCATCCTTGTAGTCGCAGATCGCTGGTTCGCTAGCTCCAAGACATGCAGTTCATGCCGTGTGAAAACCAAGCAACGCATGACGCTGAATGTTCGGGAGTGGAACTGTGAGAACTGCGGCATCGGTCATCACCGAGACATCAACGCGGCGACGAATCTGGATAGGTTGAATGCGCCGGGAGTTCCTCGGTGCCAGCCTGCGGAGAGTTCTCCGCCTCTACCTGGCAGCGGCGTCGCCGCTGGTGGGCAAGCAGCCTCTGCGAAGCAGGAACCTGACAGTGACCCTGTCCTCAGGATCGCGTGAGTTCAGGAGAACGGAACACCGTTGTTGGCCTTCGAACAACCACAAGCTCCATCGCTCAGAGTCGCACGTAGGGCGGATCTGGCTGCGATCCATTCGATCGAGACAAAGGAGCTAGAACGTCTCGCGTATCCATACTTCGTCCTGCGCCAACTGTTTGAGCTACACGGGACGGAGTGGATCGTTGCCGAGGACAAGGGCCGGGTGTGCGGCTACGTTCTGACCGCCATCACTACGCATGACACCGCCTGGTTCGTGGGATTCGCCGTCGCCAGGTCCTGCACAGGCCGCGGCTATGGGCGCGCTCTCCTGGAAACCAGCCTGGCGATCTGTCATGACGCACACGTGGATCAAGTGTTCGTGACCGCCTATCCCGGCAATCGCATTGCCTACCACCTCTATAAGGAGGTCGGGTTTGTGTGGGCTGATCACGAGATCGACTATTTCGGGCCTGATGAGCCCCGAGATATCTTGGTACACAGGCTTTACCATTGATCATGCTCGACAAAGCGCCGCCGTCGCGGTTCGTCGCGGCCATGAGCACGCGGATCGAACGGCATGCGCAGCGGTATGCCAAACGGGTCGGCGAATTCCTGGAGCAGCCGCATCGGCTGCGGCGGCGCGTGACCGAACGGCCGTTGCTCGATGTGTTCGCCGTGGAGGTCGAGGAGGTGGTGGCGACCTATGATCCGCCCGGGATTCGGCGGGTGGGGGACAGTCTGGTTTTCGGGCATCTGTATCTGCCGCTGCGGCCTACCGCGACGGGTGAAACGGAGGCGGTGCCGATCGGGACGCTGCTGACCGCATTGCTGGCGGCCGAGGTGGAATTCCGCGGGCCGCTGCGCCTGAGCCGGACGCAGCAGCGGGCATTGGCGGAGAACTACGAGCGGCTCGGGCGGCGGCTCGGGCCCGCGGGGCTGCCCGCGCATGCCGCGCTGGCCTTCCAGCGGGCGAGCGGGCTGTACCGCGGCGATGAGGACACCGATGCCGAGGATCGGTGCGGGCTGGCCCTGGCGCGGGCGCGGCGGCTGGCGCAGCCGGTGGCGTGGCGGCGGATCCTGGGCTGGTTTCCGGATCTGGTGTGCGGCTACGGGTATCGGCCGTTTCGGATGCTGTCGTGGATCGCGATGCAGTTGGGTGTGTTCGTCTATGCGCTCTCGTTCGCGTCGGAGCAGCCGTTCACCACCGATATGTACGAGGTGCTGGTGAACTATCTGAATCCGCTGGGGCCCGGGGACACCGAGAAGTTCGGGCCCGGCGGGCGGATCATCCTGATCAGCGAGTCGTACCTGGCGACCGTGACCACCTCGGTGTTCTTCGCCCTGCTGGTGCGGCGCTGGTTCCGATTGTGATCACCATTCGGCGGTGCTGATCTTGGAGTTGCGCAGCGCTTCCAGCGTCGCCACCGCCAGGCGGTCGCGCAGCTGACCGACCTGCGCCGTCCACTGCCGGGAGAAACCCGGATCGGATTCCAGGCGCGTCCACAGCTCGCGCAGGCGCGGCGGCGTGTGCGCGCCGGGCATCCACAGGTGCACGAGCTGTTCTAGGACGGGGGAGAGCAGGGCCACCGCATCACGATTGGGCACGGCCTGGGCGGCATCGCCGAGCGTGGCGCCGACAATGGTCAGCAGCCAGTCGTGCGCGGCCAGATCCTCGCAGAACCGTTGCACCACCGCGAGATCCCGGACCGTCGGCACCATGATGCGGACGGTGCGGGTGGTCTCGTCCTCAAGGCGGAAGGCGAACAGGGTGCGGCTGCGGGGCCCGCCGCCCACCGGCGGGGCCACCCGCGCGGCCCAGCGCAATCGGGTGGTGGCGGCGCGGACCGGCGGCCGCTGATCCAGGCCGGGATCGATGCGGACCCGGGTGAGCAGCCGGTCACTGATGGAACCCAGGTCCAGCGTGGTGCCGCTGGACGCCTCCAGGAAACCCTCGGTGAGATCCACCGCGGCGGCGGTGTCGTCACCGAGACGGGGAATCAGTTCCAGCGAGCCGATCTGTGTCAGGTAGTGCGCCCACGGCCGCCGATTGGAATCGGTGGCCCGCACCACCCGGGTGACCGAGGAACTCTGCACGATGCGGCCGCCCAACAGCACCGCATGCGAGGCCACGGTGCCTATTGCCCGGGACTGCGAGCGCGAGACGGTGGCCAGCTGGCAGTCCACGCCCACCGCCGAACTCGGCGAGATGGCCAGCGCCACCGGCCGTTCCCGCAACAGCACCCGCTGACCGGGGAGCAGCGCCAACAGGTCGGCGGCTTCGCGGGGCGCCAGCGGATCGGCGGACGGCAGCAGACCCGTCCGCACCTCGCCAAGCAGAACCAGCGGATCGCTCATGGCGCGCTCACGCGTCGCCGAGGAAAACATGGTTGAGCCGCTGGGTGACCGACCGCGGGACCGTCACCGGAATCCGTTCGGCCGCAACACGTTCGGCGAGTTTGGTGTAGACCTCCTCGTCGAGCTGCAAATGGGCGAGGATCACCCGCACCGCGTGCTCGATGCCGAGATAGCCGTGCGGCAGCACCGACACCGCGCGATAGGCGGCGAACGGGGCGGCCTGCGGATTCAGCTTCATGACCGCGGGCAGCTTCCACCAGTCCTCCGGCCACGGCTCGGTCCAGGCCTGCGGCGCCGCCACCACCGCACCCTCGTGCCGAATCATGCCCAGCCGTAACAACTGCCAGATGGACGCGAGAAACGGGCAGGACCAGCGGGTGCGCTCCACCGGTTCGCCGCCGATCTCCTCGGTGCGCCGGTCCCACAGCTGGACATCCAGGAAGATCGAATGATTGCGCGCGCCGAACTCCTCCGGCGAGCGATAGGGCCGGACCTGCGTGGCCTGGTGCGGATCGTATTCCGAGGAGCGCCGGCCATTGCACAGCCAGCCGCTCTCGGCGGTGGGCGGGCGGCGGCCGGTGGAGTTCTCGTCCGGTTCGGCGACAATGCGCGCCGCCATCATCTCCGCCAGCCGGATGGGATCGCCGATGGGTTCGCTGTCGATGAAGACCGGCACCTCGGCGCAGCCCGCCTCACGGGCCAGATAGTCGATGCGCACGCCGCATTCGTCGGCGGCGTGCAGCAGTTTGGTGAGAATCTCGGCCGGGTCGGTGTCGTGCTTGAAGTAGTCGTCGACCAGGAAGCAGGTGCTCACCCGCGCGCCCGGACCGAATTCGGCGCGGGCCACCTGGGTGTAGGCCTCCACCAGCGGGGCGACCCGCCGCAGCTGCGCCTTGATCCGGTCCTCGCCATTGAGCAGATCGTCCATGTAGAAATGCCCGGCCTCGATGGACAGGTGCGACAGTGGCTGGCCCGCGACGCGATTGCGTTCACCGGCCTCGCTGTAATCGGTCGCGGAACTCATTGTCATCCCAGCCTTTCCCAGACGGCTTGGTTGGTGAGCCCGTCGGCGAGCTCGCGGAAGGCGATGACGGTTTTCTCGTTCGCGATCCGCGCGGACACATCGGCGTCCAGGATCACCTGCTCGCGCCATTGCAGCATCGGTTCGAGGGGCGTCGCGCCGAGAACGACGGTGGCGCCCAATCGATATCGGGTGGCGGCCCGGTTCAGGGTGGCATTCTGCTCCTGCAACCAGGCTGCCTGCGCGGGCCGCAGACCGGCCGCTTCGTCATTGAGATCCGGCACCGCCGTCCGCACGTACCGTATCGATTCCAGCAGTTGTTCCGGCTCGTGTCTACAGGCCGCGCCGGTCTCCAGCAGCCCGTGCGGGCCGTGCACCAGGCCGTGGGCGGCCACGATGTGCTGGCGGGTCCAGCGGTGGAACACCAGCCAGCGCACCACCGCGGCGGACAGCTGCCAGGTACCGGTCGCGCGCAAGGCCAGCATGAGGGCGATGGAGCGCCCGGCGCTCAAATCGACCAGGTTGACGTCGAATTCCTGCTCACAGGTGACCAGCAGTTCGGTGCAGCGGCGCACGGTGGTCTCGTCGATATTGGCGAACTCGCCGCCGCCGCGATCGCCGGGGAACAGCACCAACCGACCGGACTGGTGCCGGGAATGCGCCAATTCGGTGCGGTCGGTCTCCGAGCGGACGCTCAACCGCGCCGCGGGCGCGGAATCGCCGAGCAGATAGGAGTGCAGGCCATTGTCCTCGGGGGTGCCCCGATCCACGCGGCTGATCTCGAAGATGGCGCCCGCCGTGGGTGAGCCGAAATCGAAATCCAGGTACGCGACCTTCATCCCGTCCATGCTGAGCTGGTACGCGATATTGACGCTGGTGACAGAGCGGCCGGTGCCGCCCTTGTCCGAAGCCGAGAACACCAGCACGTCACACTCTCCTGGTGGCGTCGAGACGGGCGTAGACGAGTTCGTCCAGCTCCAGCAGCGCCTGCGTGGCGAGACTCAGTGCGGTGCCGGGACGTTCGTCGATGAGTCCGCGGGCCCGCTCCAGCCGCCGTTCAGCCGAGGCCAGCGCCCGGCGATTGGGGGTGATGTCCTTCTCGCTGAGCTCGAGCAGTTCCCGATTCAGCAGATGCTCGGCCTCGGTGAGCAGTTCCATGGCGCGCAGCACCAGGATGGGCGAGCGCAGCGGCGGATCCTGGAACATGCGGGCCGCGGTCACCAGGCATTCGATCACGCGCTCGGTCAGATACCAGGAGGGCTCGTGGCCTTCGGCGCCGCCGAACAGACGGTGCGGATCGTCCCACAGGCCGGTGCTGCGGCCCTCTCGGAAGGCGCGGCGGTCCAGATGGTCCATGATGTCCTGGGCCAGCGCCATGAGCCGGTCGCGGGTCTCCATGGTGCCGGAGAGCCGGGCGACCTGCAGGGTGCGCTTCAAAAGCACCGTGGCGTAATCGGATACGGTCCACACCAGCAGGGTGCCGCCGTTCACGTCCTGACTGCCGTGCAGGCGCAGGCGCACGCCCGGATCGTGCATGGCGCGGGCCGGATCGTTCTCGGTCATGCGGCTGACGATCCGGCCGCGGCGGGCCAGTTCGTCGAGAACCGGTGCGGCCCTGTTCAAATCGTCGTCACTGGCCTCGCGGTTGAGCAGATCCTGCATGAGCACGGCGGTCACGATGAGACTGAAATAGTCCGATTCCTCCCCGTCGGAGGTGCGCCACGGAATGTCCTGCAGCGGCCAGCGGCCGGTGCCGAAGCGCGCCACCGCCGACCAGTAGCGCTGCGCCAGATCCCAGCGCAGTTGCAGCGCCTCGGCGAGGCGGCGCTGTTGCGCGTCGAGCAGATCGAGTTCCCGGGTCCGGACCGAGGTGAGGTCGTTGATGCCGTCCAGGGCCACCACCGTGAAATGCAGATACGGGCGGGCGACGGCGTAACCGGCCTCGGCGGCAATGAGCATGTCGATGAACTCGATGGGCTCGGCCTCGCGCACCAGACTCCAGCTCCAGCCGCATTCGAACAGCAGACCCTCGTCGTAGAGGTCCACGTCCGGCGTCTGGCTCAGGGTGATGGAGTTGCGTAGTCGGATGCGCACGCGTTCCAGGCGGCGGGCGACGGCCTCGACCACCGAATCGGTCGGTGCGCCGGTCTGATTCAGCATGGACAGCATGGCCCGGCCCTCGGGCGACTCCGGGGCCACGGTGTTCACCACGAAACTGCGCACCAGGCCCACCATGGCGGCGGTGAGGCGGGTATTGATGCGCTCGTCGAGGACCTTGATGCGGGCCGACAGCTCCCGGCCCTCGCGGCGGGCCTGCCCGCCGACGAACAGCTGGAAGCCGCGCAGGAACTTCAGCGCGGCCAGGCACAGCGTCAGCGACATGGAGTAGGAGTCGACGACATCGAGGGCGCGCTGTTCCGGCGTCGGGTCGTGCTCCTCGGCCGAGGCCAGATAGCTGCCCGCGGAGAAGACCGGAATGTCCTTCTTCATGCCCGCTTCCACCTCGATCACGGTGGTGTAGCGGTCGATGTAGTCCTCCAAGATCTGCACCAGGGTCGCGCCTATGCGCGGGCCGTTGCCCATCGGGGCGAGCGCGGCGCGGATATCGTCGGAAATATCGTCGGGCCGGTCCAGCTCGAAGCCCTCGATCTCGGTGGCCAGGTAGAGCAGGCACAACAGCTGTTCGGCGTCGCTGATGGAATTGGCGCCGTCCTTACCGCCCCACACCCATTCGCCGTCCCGGTAGCAGGCGGTCAGCAATGACCGCCACACACTGAGAATCTGCTGTCGTGGCTGAATTCTCATCGACGCCGTCCCCTGCCGTCTCGTGGGCCCCCGCCTAGACGGGGCAAAATTATCATGCGCCAACCAGGTGCGGGCTCGCATGCGAAGTGCGGGCTCGCCGGTAGCGTCACGATCATGAACCGGACGGTTCCGCACGACCGGCGAACGCGCATCGCCACGAGCTACGCCCTGTTGCTGCCGAGCTCGATCGGTGTCGGCGCATTCCTGCTCGTTCCGATCGCGGTGGTGCTGTGGCTGAGCCTACACAGCTGGAATCTGTTGGGGCCCATCGAATTCACCGGGCTGGATAACTGGCGCGCGGTCCTGACGGACCGGCGATTCGGGCATTCGGTGGTGGTGACGCTGGCCTTGACCGCACTGGTGGTTCCGGCGCAGACGGTACTCGGGTTCACCGTCGGGACGATATTGCGGGTGGTGTACGCGCTGCCGTGGATGTGCGCGCCGGTGGCGATCGGCGTGGCGGCCATACCGAGGGAGATTCTCGACGCGGGCGCACTGGACGGAGCCACCGGCCTTCCAGACCTTCGACACCGCTGATGAGAAGTTCAGACACAACAGCTCCTTTGAGGGGATAGCGTCAGATGCGGCTGTGGTCGGTGTATGAGGTGCGGGGGCCGAACTTGGGTTTGTGGGCGAAACCGGCCAGGCCGAGCAGGCGGACTGCGCGATAGCGGTGTGGGCGTAGCGGTTCCAGGTATTCGACCATGGCGGCGTCGTCGATGGGGCGGCCCAGCAGGGTCCAGCCGACGATGGAGGCGAGGTGGAAATCGCCCACGGACAAGGCATCCGAATCGCCGAAGGCGCGCTGGGCGATCTCGGCGGCCGTCCAGACGCCGATGCCGGGGACCGTTTGCAGGCGATGGGCGGCCTCGGCAGGGCCGAGTTGGGCCGCTTCCTCCAGCTTCGCGGCCATACGGGATGCCAGCACAATGGTTTTCGAGCGCTGCGGGCCGACATTGGCGCGGTGGTAGACCCAGGACGGGATGTATCGCCAGGTCTCGGCATCGGGCATGACCCGCAGGCCCTGCGGCGCCGGGCCGGGCGCGGGGGTTCCATAGCGCCACAACAGTTTTCGCCAGGAGTCGTGCGCGGTCTTGGTGTGCACCTTCTGCTCCAGCACCGCCGGGACGAGTGCTTCGAACACCAGATTGGTGCGCAGCATCCGCAGCCCCGGATTGCGGCGATGGGCCTCGGCGACCTTCGGATGCTCGGGGGCGAAGTCGGTGACGTCCTCGTCCAGGCACAACATGACCGGCAGCTGCTCCAGGAACTCCTCCGCGCCCGGACCCCACGCCTTGGCCTCGGCACTGTGCCGGTCGCCCTGCCGCAGCCGGTAGGTGACCGGGCCGCTGCGCATGCGCGAGGCGTGCCAGTGCGCGCCGTCCGGCGTCTCACGATGGCACGGATCGCCGAAACCCCGGCGCAGGGGAGTAATGGTGGCCGCGAGATCGAAGGGGCGCTGCGACCGCACCGTGCGGGTGCACGCGGTGGCGGTCGGCGCTGAAGTCACCCGGACATGCTAGTCCGCCTCCCGCGACTTCAGCTTCGGCCGTTCGGCGCCCTGCCCAGGAACTGGGCCAGGTGCTGGGCCGAGCGCCCGGCCAGCTGGTCGGCCTGCGTCCGGCAGGAGAATCCGTCCGCGATCAGGATGGTGTCCGGAGCCGCGTCCCGGAGCGCGGGCAGCAGGCCGTTCTCGGCGACGGCGACCGATACCTCGTAATGGCCGCGCTGCATGCCGAAGTTCCCGGCCAGCCCACAGCATCCGCTGAGTTCCCGCACTGTCGCACCGGTGCCTTCGAGAATGCGACGGTCCGCGGCGAATCCGGAGACGGCATGTTCGTGACAGTGCGGCTGCACGATCACCGTCTGCCCGGTGCGGTCCGGCGGCTGCCAGCCGGGCTCGGCCTCGAGGAATTCGGCGAGGGTGCGCACGGCGGACGCGACGGCCGCGGCCCGGTCGTCGTCCGGCAGCAGCCGCGGCAGGTCCGCGCGCAGCGCCGCCGTGCACGACGGCTCCAGGCCGACCACCACGCCGCCCGCGCGCACGTGCTCGTCCAGGGCCGCCACGGTGGCCCGCAAGCGTTTCCGCGCACCGTCCAGTTGCCCGGTGCTGATCCAGGTCAGCCCGCAGCACACCCGGCGCTCCGGAATGCGCACCTCGTGGCCCAGCGATTCGATCAATTCGACTGCGGCCCGGGCGATCTCCGGGTCGAACGCGTCGGTGAACGTATCGACCCACAGCATCACCGGGCCGGGCACCCCCACCCCTTTCATCCCGGCGTGTTCCACTCGACCCCGCTGTCGATTCCGGCGGAAGGCGCGCCGGAACGACGAGTCGGCGAGCGCCGGGATCGGGCGGCGCGGATCGATTCCCGCCGCGCGCAGTCCGATTCGGCGTAGTGGACCCGCGGCGGCCAGCGCATTGAGCGCCCGGGGCATGCGGGTGGCGGCGGACAGTCACTGCGGGAGGCGGCCCAGGGTGTAGTGGTCGACGAGGCGCGGACGGCCCCGGTAGCGGCGGTGGAGGGTTTAGGATTTGTAGGTGGCCATATCGACTCCGGCCGGGCAGTCGGAGTGACAGGCCTTGCAGGACAGGCACAGATCGAGGGATTCGGCGACAGCGTCCGAGCGCCAGTCGAGCGCGCCGCGCACCACCTCTTGCAGGACGCGCGCGCGGCCGCGGGCGCTGTCCTTCTCATCGGCGGTCGCCAGATAGGACGGGCACATGAAACCGCCGGAGGCGCGGGTGTCGGCGCGGCATTTGCCGACACCCACGCAGCGGTGCACGGCGGCGGCGATATCGCCGTCCCCCGGATAGGCGAAGCCACCGGCCATCGGCAGTGCGCGCAGGCCCGCCACCCGCAGATCCGCGTCGATGGGCCGGGGATCGACCAGGACACCCGGATTCAGCACATTATCCGGATCGAACAGCGCCTTGAATCCGGCGAAGGCGTACAGCGCCTCCCGGGAGTACATGTGGCGCAAGAGTTCCGAGCGGGCGCGGCCGTCGCCGTGCTCGCCGGAGAGGGAGCCGCCGAACTTCACGACCTGCCGGGCCGCATCCTCCAGGAAGGAACGGAAGCGTTGCGGCGCATCGGCTATCGGGAGATCGAGACGGACGTGGATGCAGCCGTCGCCGAAATGGCCGTACAGCAGGCCGTCGACGCCGTGCTCGCGGGTGAGCTGCTCGAATTCGCGCAGGTAGTCGCCGAGCCGATCGGGTGGGACGGCGGCGTCCTCCCAGCCCGACCAAGCGGGATGGCCATCGGGGGTGCTGCCCGCCAAGCCCGCCCCATCGGCGCGGATGCCCCAGAGGACCTGCGCCTCGGCCTTGTCCACGACGATCCGCGAGTCCACCGCGTGCACCGAGCGCCGCAGTTGCTCGGCCGCGTCCCGGGTCAGCTCGGCGGTCTCGCCCGCGATCTCGACCAGCAGCCAGCCGCCGCCGCGCGGCAGCTCCGGCGCCGTGCCGCGATGCGCGCGCACCACATTCACCAGCCGGGCGTCCATGCCCTCGACCGCGATCGGCGCGACCGCCATGACGGCGGCGATATCGTCGGCGGCCTTGGGCATATCCGGATAACCCAGCACCACCAGCACGGTGGCGGCGGGCACCGGTACCAGCTCGACCGTCGCCTCCAGCAGCAGCCCGCAGGTGCCCTCGGTGCCGACGAAAGTCTTGGCGATCGACGAACCCCGTTCCGGCAGTAAGTGTTCCAGGCTGTAGCCGGACGCCTGCCGCTCGAATCGGCCCAGCTCGGTGCGGATCACCGCGAGATTCGCGCGGGTGAACCCGGCCAGCCCCGGCACCACCGACACATCGTCGCCGAGCCGCCGCTCCACCCCGCCGCCATCGAGAATCCGCAGCTCCCGCACGGTGTCCGAGGTCCGCCCCCAGGCCACCGCGCGCGGCCCGCAGGCATTGTTGCCGATCATCCCGCCGAGCGTGCACCGATTCTGCGTGGACGGATCCGGTCCGAAGCGCAGGCCGTGCGGCGCCGCTCGGCGCTGCACGGCCGCCAGGACGACACCGGGCTGCACCCGCGCGGTCCGCCTCTCGGCGTCCACCTCGAGAATGGCGTTCATATGCCTGCTGAAATCCAGCACCAGCCCCGGCCCGATGGCATTGCCCGCCACCGAAGTACCGCCGCCCCGCGCGGTGACCGCCAGTCCTTCGGCGCGTGCGAAGGCCAGCGTCTCGGACACATCGGCCTCGGTGCGCGGAAAGACCACCGCGGTGGGCAGCACACGATAGTTGGAGGCATCGGAGGAGTACTCCGCGCGCCGACGCGGTGAGGCGTCCACCTCACCCGCGATCCTGTCGCGCAGGGCACGCACCACCGAATCGGTCACTCGGCCAGCCTATGACGCCACCGGATCGCCGCATGCATTCCACGCGATTCGGCTCTCGGCGAATGCACCGCAAAGCCGCGGCGCGGCGACGACAATGGATCGATCAGCCGTCCCGAGGGGGCACAAATGAGTCTCAGCGCAAACGATGTACACGGTGTGGCGTTCCGCAAACCGCCGTTCGGGGTGCGCGGCTATCGCGAGAGCGATGTGGACGCCTTTCTCGACCGGGTCGAGGCCACGCTGCGCGGCGCCGATCACCTCACCGCGGGCGAGGTGCGCGCGGCCGCGTTCCGGCGGCCGCGCCTCGGGCAGCGCGGATACGACGAGCGCGAGGTGGACGCCTTCCTGGATGTGGTCGAACAGACCCTCACCGACTAGCGGTTCGCTCTGGGCGAACTCCGCCCCGGAAGCCCTTGATCTGAACCTTTGTTGAGGTCTTAGTGTCGGTGGCCTGGGGTTCGATGGAGCTCCGACGGTGAGGAGTGCGGGATGAGTATTGAATCCGTGGCGTGGAATCAGCTGTACCGGCAGATGAACGCGCCGACCGAACAGCGGCCGCTGCGGCTGGTCACGGCCCGGCGGATTCTGGCGTTCGCGCAGTCGCATCATCGGCGGCTCGCGGCCTTTCTGGTGTTCAGCATCGCCTCGGCGGCGCTGGCGGTGGCCACGCCGGTGCTGGCCGGGCGGGTGGTCGACGCCATTGTGGGCGGCGGTGCGGCGCGCACCGTCATCACGCTGGCGGCGATCATCGCGGTGGTGGCGGTGCTGGACGCCGGACTCGGACTCGTCATCCGGTGGCTGTCGGCCCGTATCGGCGAGGGACTGATCTTCGATCTGCGGACCGCCGTCTTCGATCACGTGCAGAAGATGCCGGTCGCCTTCTTCACGCTCACCCGGACCGGCGCACTGGTGAGCCGGTTGAACAATGACGTCATCGGGGCGCAACGGGCCTTCAGCTCCACCCTGTCGGGCGTGGTCACCAATGTGGTCACACTGCTGCTCACCCTGATCGTCATGCTGCGCCTGTCCTGGCAGATCACGCTGTTGGCGCTGGTGCTGCTGCCGGTGTTCATCCTGCCCGCGCGGCGCATGGGCGAGCGGCTGGCCGGTATCCAGCGCGAGGCCAGCGAGCTGAACGCCGCCATGAGCACGCAGATGACCGAGCGTTTCTCCGCACCGGGCGCCACCCTGGTGAAGCTGTTCGGACGGCCGCGCCAGGAGTCCACCGAGTTCGCGGTGCGGGCCGGACGGGTGCGCGATATCGGGGTGCGCACCGCCATGCTGCAGACCATGTTCGTCACCGCGCTCACGCTGGTGTCGGCGCTGGCGCTGGCGCTGGTGTATGGGCTGGGCGGCTATCTGGCGCTGCGCGGCAAGCTGGAACCCGGTGCGGTGGTGGCGCTTTCGCTGCTGCTCACCCGGCTGTACTCGCCGCTCACGGCGCTGGCCAGCGCGCGGGTGGACATCATGGCTGCCATGGTGAGCTTCGAGCGGGTCTTCGAGGTGCTGGATCTGAAGCCGCTCATCGAGGACGCGCCCGATGCCCGGCCGGTGCCGGACGGGCCGGTGTCGGTGGAACTGGATCGGGTGAGCTTCGGCTACCCGTCCGCCGACAAGGTGTCGCTGGCCTCGCTCGAGGATGTGGCGACGCTGGACACCCGCGGCGGTGAGGAAGTGCTGCACGAGGTTTCGCTGCGCGCCGAGCCCGGGCAGATGGTGGCGCTGGTCGGCTCCTCCGGGGCCGGGAAATCCACCATCGCCCAACTGGTTTCGCGGCTCTACGATATCGACTCCGGGGCCGTGCGGCTGGGCGGCGCGGATGTGCGGGAGCTGACCGGGCGCTCCATTCAGGACACCGTCGGCCTGGTCACCCAGGACGGGATCGACTGGGCGGAGAAGATCGCCCATCTCCAGCAGGACGACGCCATGGGGGCGGCGGGCGCGACGCGGATCGCGGAACGGCTGATCGGACTGCTGCGGGCGGACGGCGAACGGCCGACCATCGTGGACATCGGCGCGGGGACCGGCGGGCAGAGCGCGGCATTCGCGCGGGAGCTGGCCGGGCGCGGCGGCGGGCGGCTGGTCATTGCCGACGCGGTGCCGGAATTGCTGGAGGTGGCCCGGCGCGCGGCGGCGGACACGCTCGGCGGCGATGAGCGGGTGACCATCGAAACCCTGCTCGTGGACGCCACATCCGATGATGTGGTGCGGACGGTGCCCGCGGCCGATCTGGTGTGGGCGTCGCGCATGGTGCATCATCTGCCCGATCAGCAGGACGGGGTGGATCGGCTCGCCAAGCTGGTGCGGCCCGGCGGCTGGCTGGCGCTGTCGGAGGGCGGGCTGCCGACCCGGTACCTGCCGTGGGACCTCGGGGTGGGCGCACCCGGGCTGGAGGATCGGCTGCTGGCCATGCGCGATGAGCGCTTCGGCCACATGCGCGCCGAGATCGCCGAGGCCGTGCCGATGCCCTACGGCTGGGGCACGGCGCTGACCAAGGCCGGGCTCGGCGAGGTGACCTCGTTCAGCGTGCTCATCGATCATCCGGCACCGGCTTCCCCCGCGATTCGCGAAACCATCACGGCCCGACTGGATTCCATGCGCGAGCATGTGGGCGACGAGCTCGGCGAGCAGGATCGCGCGACCCTCGCGGCGCTGCTGGATCCGGCGGCCGACACCTATATCGGCACACGCGACGATGTGTACATGCTCGGCGCGGTCAGCGTGCACCTGGGTCGCCGCTGAAGCGTTCACGGCCGGAGCGACACCGGGATGTGACCGTACTGTTAGACGCCTGCTGGTCCGAAAAGTCCAGCTGTACGGCATAATTCGACTTCCCTGGCATCGGCAAGATCATCGTTTCACATGCCGGGGAAGGAGTTTCGGTGAGCCGTACCACAGAACAGTTGCGCGCTGAGGCGCTCTGGCGCACGCCCGCCACCGGGTCCGGGGCTGCCCGGCAACCGGCGCCGGAACCACCGTTGCGGCTACGCGTGGACAGCGGGACCGCACGCACCGACGACCAATGGACGGTACCGAAAACTCTTGTCGCCGAATCCGTTTCCGGAAAGCTCGTGATCGACTTCACACGGGCCCACTGCGTGCGCCGGGAGATCGACGTGCACGTGCACGCCGGTGCGGGGGCGATCGTGATGATCGTGCCGCGCGGCTGGCGCATCGACCTCGACGGCGTGGCGCGCGGCGGCGGCACCGTGGCGAACAAGGTGACGCTGCCGCGCTTCCCGGGAGCACCGCTCATTCGGGTGCAGGGTCAGGTGGAGACCGGAACGGTCAAGGCGCGCTATGCGTATCGCTCACCGCTGACCTGGTTCCGCCGTTCCCGTTGAGGTCTCGTTCCACACTGCGGGTGGTGCCCTGCGCGACGGCGCAGAGCACCGACTCGCCGTCCGCGCTGTCGGCGAAGATCTCGCAGCGGCAGACCGCTTGGCGGCGGGTGGCGTCCACGACCGTGGCCTCGGCGCGCAGCCGGACACCCGCGGCCGGGCGCATATAGGTGATGGTGAAACCGCCGGTCAGCACGTTCGCGCCGAGCACCGTGCCCGCCGCGTAGGTGAGGGCATTGTCGGCCGCATAGGCCAGTACGCCGCCGTGCACATAGCCGAACTGCTGACCGAGTTCGGGGCGGATGGGGATCTCGAGGGTGGCGCGGCCGTCGCCGAAGGCCGTCAGCTGTGCGCCGACCAATTGGCTGAACGGCTGCGCCGCAAGGACTTTCTGTCCGAGATCCAGATCGAGTTCAACTGTCATGGCATCACTTCCGTGGAATCTGTTCGGGGGGAACGCAGTACCTGCCACGCCGCATCGGCCAGTTGCGGAGCGACCTCGATCGGCGCGGTCCCGATGTCACCGCCGAGCCACTGCCGCGAGTACTCCTGGGCCGGGCCCAGCCACAGGGCGTAGAGCAGGTCGAAGTCGAGTTCGCGCACCGCGCCGTAGGACGCATGGGTGCGCCACCAGCGCGCCGCGCCGCGCATGAACTCCTTGTTGGCGTCGTCGTCGCGCAGGCCGGGCGGGCGGGCGGCGGTGAGTATCTGTGCGCGGTACCGATTTTCGGTCACCCAGCGCAGATGCTCGGTGACACCGGCGCGCACCCCGGCCTCGGCGTCCGCGCTGTCGCGCACCGCCTCCCAGAAATGCCGCTGGTAATCGGTCAGCGCATGCGCCCAGACCTGCCGGTACAGCTCCGCCTTGTCCGGAAAGTGGTGGTAGAGCGCGCCGACACTGGCGCCGGCGGCATCGCGGATCTGGGTGAGCGTGGCATCGAGGGCGCCGTGTTCCGCGAACTGGCGCTCGGCTGCCAGCAGCAACCGATCTCGAATCTTCATGACCAGAATCTAGTTCTGTTTCCTTGTTCGGCACAAGGCCCCTTTTCCGACATTTCGGCAGACCATGCGGTATGGCGGAGGGGTGGCGCGCTGGCTGTTGCACGTCGACCTCGACCAATTCCAGGCCGCGGTCGAATTCCGGCGGCATCCGGAACTGCGCGGCGAGCCGGTCATCGTGGGCGGCAATGGGGATCCGATGGAACCGCGGAAGGTGGTGTCCTGCGCGTCGTATCCGGCGCGAGCGTTCGGGGTGCGAGCCGGGATGCCCTTGCGGACGGCACTGCGGATCTGCCCCGACGGGGTGTTCCTGCCGCAGGATCTGGCCACCTATGCCGAGGCGTCGGAGGAGATCATGGCGCTGTTGCGGACATTTCCGGGGCGGGTGGAGGTGCTCGGCTTCGACGAGGCCTTTCTGGCGGTCGACACCGATGATCCCGAGCAACTGGCGCGCGAGATTCGCGCGGCCATCGAGGAATTGGGGCTGACCTGCGCGGTCGGCATCGGAGACAATAAGACCCGGGCCAAGCTCGCCACCGGATTCGCCAAGGCGGTGGGCAAGTCCGGGGATGCGGCCGCCGAGGGCGGGGCCGGGACATTCCGGCTCACCGCGGACAACTGGGTTGAGCTCATGGCACATCGGCCGACCACGGCGCTGTGGGGGATCGGGGCGCGCATCGCGAAACGGATGAGCGCCCTGGGCATCGAGACCGTGGCCGATCTGGCGGCGGCGGACCGGGAGCGGCTGGCCGCGGAATTCGGGCCCAATACCGGGCCGTATCTATGGGTGCTCGGCCACGGCGCGGGCGACACCGATATCGCGGAACCGCGAGAACCGGTGGGGCACAGCAGGTCCGAGACCTTTCCGCAGGATCTCACCGAGATCGCCGAGTTCGATGCGGCCATTGCGCGGCTGGCGGCCCAGGTCGCGGCGGACACCTTCGCGGGCGAGCCATCGGGCGGGTCGGGGTCACCGTGCGGACCAAGACCTTCTTCACACGCACCAAACAGCGGAAGCTGCCGCAGCCCAGCTCCGATGTGGACGAGATCGTGCGGACGGCCGTGGAGGTCCTGCACCGGTTCGAACTGGACCGGCCCATCCGATTGCTCGGGGTGCGTGTCGAATTCGCCCCGGACGAACCGTGATCGCCGGGTTTGACATGCTGTGCGGCAGGTATCCGACGGAAGGCGCCCCTTGATGAGCAACTACGAGACCATCCAGTTCGAACAGGACGGCCCCATTGCCCGCATCACCCTGAACAGGCCGAACGCCGCCAACAGGATCAACCAGGCGCTGGCCGATGAACTGGCGCACGCTGCCGCGCACTGCTCCGACGATCCGGCCATCAAGGTCGTGGTGCTCACCGGCGCGGGCAAGTTCTTCTCCGCAGGCGGCGATGTGCGGGCCATGGCGGCCGCCGACGACACCGGGGCCTTCATCGACAAGCTGGCCGAAACCCTGCACCGCTCGGTCTCCACCTTCGCGCGCATGGACGCGCTGCTCATCGTCGCCGTGAACGGCACCGCGGCCGGGGCGGGCATGAGCCTGGCCATTGCCGGTGACCTGGTGGTCGCCGCCGAATCGGCCTCGTTCACCATGGCCTACACCAAAGTCGGGCTCAGCCCCGACGGCGGCGCGTCCTATTACGTGCCGCGACTGATCGGCATCCGCCGCACCCAGGACCTCATGCTCACCAACCGCGTCCTCACCGCTCCGGAAGCCCTCGACTGGGGACTGCTGCACCAGGTGGTGCCCGATGCCGAACTCACCGAGACCGTCGAGCAGCTGGCCCAGCAGTTCGCGAACGGGCCCCAGCTGTCCAATGCCAATGTGAAGAAGCTGCTGCTGGTGTCCTCCCAGCACACCCTGGAGGAACAGCTGGGCACCGAGGCCGCCTTCATCACGCACTGCGCCGAATCCGCCGACGGCGCCGAGGGAATCGCGGCCTTCGCGGGCAAGCGATCCCACAAGTTCGCCTGATCAGCTCTTCAGGAATTCCAGGATGTCGGCATTCACCTGCGCGGCGTGGCTGATGTACAGGCCGTGCCCGGCATCCGGGTATTCCTTGTAGACCGCGTGCGGCGCCAGCTTGATGGCCTGCCGGCTGGACACGTCGATCGGGATCGACTGATCCGGAATGCCGTGCAGCAAAAGCAGGGGAAGGGTGAGGGCGGCGACGTCGGCCCGATGGTCGGCGGTGAAGATCTCCCGCTGCATGACCAGCGCCGCATAGGGTGCGGCCTGCATGCAGCGCTGCATCTCCGCGTCCATCACCGCTTGCGACACACCGGTTCCCAGGTGGGTGGCGAAGTAGCCCTGCCCGCGGTCGGCGTACCACTTCGGCCGGTCGGCGCGGAACTGCGCCTGCGAGGCCTCCAGTGCCGCGCGCGGCACGCCGACCGGGTTGTCCTCGGTCTGGCACATGAACGGAATGGCGGGCGCCAGCAAGGCGATTCGCGCAATGCGGTCCTGCCCGTGCCGGGCCAGGTAGCGCACCACCTCACCGCCGCCCGCCGAGTGCGCGACCAGGATGACGTCGCGCAAGTCGAGCTGGTCGAGCAATGCGGCCAGATCATCGGCGCGGGTGTCCACGTCATAGCCGGTGGACGGCCGATCCGAGCGACCGTGCCCGCGGCGATCCAGCAGGATGCAGCGATATCCCTGCTCCAGGAAGAACGGCACCTGGTACTCCCACATATCGCTGTGCAGGGACCAGCCCGCCACGAACACCATCGGGGTGCCGGTGCCGTAGTCCTCGTAGGCGAGATCGGTGCCGTCGGCGGTCCGGAAGAATCCCATATCTACTGCACTCCTTAGCGTTTCGCTTGCTGATCTCAGGTTGCCGCAGCCCGGGAACGAAAGCGATTACCCGCGAGGTAAAGCTGTGAATCCCGCGCTTAGCGGCCCTGACCAGCACCGCCGGTCTTATGCTCGGTCAATGGAGTTCCAGGCGATGGTGGCCCACGAAACGGACAGCGGTATCGCACTCATCCGCGAAACGGTCAACGACGACTTCCTCGGCCCCGGCAATGTGACGATCAAAGTCCACTATTCGAGCGCCAACTACAAAGACGGACTGGCCATCACCCCCAAGGGTGGCGTCATCCGCGAGTATCCGCTGATCCCAGGCATCGACATCACCGGTGAGGTGGTCACCTCCGAATCCGCCGAGTTCGCCCCCGGCGATCTGGTCGTCGCCCACGGCTACGATATCGGCGTCGCCCATCACGGCGGCTACGCCGAATACGCCCGCGTCCCCGCCGAATGGGTGGTGAAACTCGAGGGCCTCACCCCCCGCGAGGCGGCAACTCTCGGCACCGCGGGCTTCACGGCCGCCATGAGCGTCCAGGCCCTCCTCGACCACGGCCTCACCCCCGCCGCCGGTCCGGTCCTGGTCACCGGCGCCACCGGCGGCGTGGGCACCGTGGCCGTGGACATCCTCGCCGCCCTCGGCTTCGAGGTGATCGCCTCCACCGGCAAGATCGGCGCCACCGAACTCCTCCAAACCCTGGGCGCCACATCGGTGATCGGCCGCCTCCCCGCCGAAGGCGAAAAACTCCGCCCCCTCGGCAAGGCCCAATGGTCGGCGGCCGTCGACAGCGTCGGCGGCCAATCCCTGGCCCATATCCTCAGCACCATCAAATACGGCGGCGCGGCGGCGGTCAGCGGCCTCACCGGCGGCCCCGACCTCCCCACCACCGTCATGCCCTTCATCCTCCGAGGCATCTCCCTCTTCGGCATCGACTCCGCCCACATGCCCATCGGCCCCCGCCGCGACCTCTGGGCCCGACTCCCCAAGGACCTGAAACCCCGCCACCTCTCCCTCCTCGAAAACCACGCCCCCATAACCGAAGCCGAACCGGTCCTCCGCTCCATCCTCGAAGGCACCCACTCCGGCCGCACCGTCCTGTCCGTAGCCGGGGAGTTCTAGACCGCTCCGGCAGCACGGGATACGAACGGACCGCGCGGGTTTCGTTTCATGTGAAACATGCGCGGTCCGTTGCTATTCGGTTGTGCTATCGGGCCTGGCCGGTTACGCGGTGGCGCTCAGGGCTGGGCGGTCGAGGGTGGATTCGATGATCGGTTCGATGGCGTAGGCCAGGATTTCGGCTACGTCGGCGACGGGGCGGACGTCGAGGGCTGCCAGGACCTCGGCGGGGACCTCGTCCAGGTCCGGTTCGTTGCGGGCCGGGATGAAGACGGTTTTCAGACCGGCTCGCTGGGCGGCGAGGAGTTTTTGCTTCACGCCGCCGATGGGGAGGACTCGGCCGTTCAAGGTGACCTCGCCGGTCATGCCGACGTCGGCTCGGACCTGGCGGCCCAGGGCCAGGGAGACCAGGGCGGTGACCATGGTGACGCCTGCGGAGGGGCCGTCCTTGGGGACTGCGCCTGCGGGGAAGTGGATGTGGATATTGCGGTCCAGGACCTTTGGCTCGATGCCGATTTCCTCCAGGTGGGAGCGGACGTAGGTGAGGGCGATCTGGGCGGATTCCTTCATGACGTCGCCCAGTTGGCCGGTCAAGGTCAATGAGCGGTCGCCTTCGGCGGCATTGGCCTCGATGTAGAGGACATCGCCGCCCGCGCCGGTGACCGCCAGGCCGGTCGCCACACCGGGGACGGCGGTGCGTTCCACCGAGTCCGGGGTGAAGCGGGGGCGGCCGAGGAAGTCGGTCAGGTTGTCCAGGCCGATGACGATGGCGGCCGAGTTCTCGTAGCCGAGATCCTGATCGTAGCCCAGGGATTCCGACAGTTTGGTGGCGGCCTTGCGGAGCGCCTTGGCGATCAGGCGTTCCATTTGGCGAACACCGGCTTCGCGGGTGTAGTTCGCGGCGATCTCGCGCAGCGCCTCCTCCGTGATCGACACCTCCGCGCCGGTCAGGGCATTGCGCTCGAGCTGCCTCGGGATGAGGAAGTCGCGGGCGATCGCGACCTTGTCGGCTTCGGTGTAGCCGTCGACGGTAATGAGCTCCATGCGGTCCAGCAGCGGGCCGGGGATGGTGTCCATGACATTGGCGGTGGCGATGAACAGGACGTCGGACAGGTCCAGGTCGAGGTCCAGGTAGTGGTCGCGGAAGGTGTGGTTCTGCGCGGGATCCAGGACCTCGAGCAGGGCTGCCGCGGGGTCGCCGCGGAAGTCGGAGCCGACCTTGTCTATCTCGTCCAGCAGGACCACCGGGTTCATGGAACCGGCCTCCTTCATGGCGCGGACGATCCGGCCGGGCAGGGCGCCCACATAGGTGCGGCGGTGACCGCGGATCTCGGCCTCGTCGCGCACGCCGCCCAGGGCGACGCGAACGAACTTGCGGCCCAGGGCCCGCGCGACCGACTCACCCAGCGAGGTCTTGCCCACACTGGGCGGGCCGACCAGCACCAGCACCGCGCCGGAACCGCGACCGCCGACGACCTCCAGATTCCGCGCGGCCCGGCGGGCGCGCACGGCCAGGTACTCGACCATGCGGTCCTTGACCTCGTCCAGCCCGTGGTGATCGGCGTCCAGCACCGCGCGAGCGGCCGAGACATCGGTGCTGTCGGTGGTTTTCACCGTCCACGGCAGTTCCAGGACGGTATCCAGCCAGGTGCGGATCCAGCCCGACTCCGGGCTCTGATCACTGGCCCGCTCCAACCGGCCCACCTCGCGCAGCGCGGCCTCGCGAATATCCTCCGGCAGGTCGGCATTCTCGATGCGGGTGCGGTAATCGTCGGCGCCGTCCGGCTCGTCCTCGCCCAGCTCCTTGCGAATGGCATTGAGCTGCTGGCGGAGCAGGAATTCGCGCTGGCTCTTCTCGACGCCCTCGCGGACGTCCTCGCTGATCTTCTCGTTGACCTCGGTCTCGGCGATGTGCTGCTTGGTCCACTCGATGAGCTTGGTCAGCCGGACGGTGGTGTCCTCGGTCTCGAGCAGCTCGCGCTTCTGCTCATTGCTCAGGTAGGGCGCCCACCCGGCGGTATCGGCAATGGCGGACGGCTCGGTCAGCTGATTGACGGCATCGATGACCTGCCAGGCCTACCGGCGCTGCAGCACGGCCACGACCAGCTTCTTGTATTCGGCCGCAAGGTCTTTGGTGCGGCCGTCGGCGACGGGCGCCTCGACCGGCTCGGCCTCGACCCACAGCGCCGCGCCCGGCCCGGTCACCCCGTGCCCGATCTTGGCGCGGCCCTCGGCCTTCAGCACGGCGGCGGGCGCGCCGCCGCGCATGCGCCCCACCTGTTCGATGGTGGCGACCACGCCGTAGCTGGCGTAGCCCTCGTCCAGCCGCGGCGCGACCAACACCTGGTTGACCTTGCCCGCCCGCGCGGCGTCGATTGCGGCCTGCGCGGATTCATCCAACTCGATCGGCACGATCATGCCGGGCAGCACGATCGGATCGGTGAGGAACAGGACCGGCAGGTTTTGTGGTGTTGTCACGACTTCGACCCCTTCCAAGGTTGAGCGATACCTACTCAACCCCGACCCCCCTGGACTTGTTCCAGCAGCTTGTTCGCCCGGGGCGAACACTGATTTATATCAATTTCTGAACGATCGTTTTATGAATGATACTTTTTGGATACTATCGGACCATGTTCCGCAGCAGGTGGGTACTCCGGCTGACGATCGCGATCGGGAGCGTCATCGCCCTCGCACTGACCGCGGGCGTCTGGGTCGTGGTCGCGAACGACTTCGCCATGACGGAGGAGCGCGTCACCATCCCCGGCCCGACGCAGCCATTGCAGGGCGCCTTGGCGCTGCCGAAGGATCAGGATGGACCGGTCGGGCTGGTGGTATTCGTGCACGGCGATGGTCCGGCCGACGCCGATCAGGATTCGTTCTATCGGCCGCTCTGGGAATCGTTCGCGCGGGCCGGATACGCGTCGCTGTCGTGGGACAAGCCGGGAATCAATGGCGCGCCGGGGAATTGGCTCGATCAGACCATGCACGATCGGGCCGTGGAAGCCGAGGCGGCGATCGCCTGGGCGGCGGCGCGCGGCGATATCGATCCGCGGCGGATCGGGATGTGGGGGATCAGCCAGGCGGGGTGGGTGGTGCCCGAGGTCGCGGTGCGGCATCCGGAATTGCAGTTCGTGATCCTGGCCGGACCCGCCATCAACTGGCTGCGGCAGGGTGAGTACAACACGAATGCCGAACTGGGGCACCGGAATGCGTCCGACACCGAGATCGCGGCGGCCCGCCAGCGCCGCACCGGCGTCCTGGAACTCCTGCGCGCGAACGCGACCTACGAGCAGTACCTCGCCGCCGGGGTGGACCCCGCGCCGATGTCCGCCGACCGCTGGCGATTCGCCGGACGGAACTACCTCTCCGATGTCAGCGAGTGGCTGCCGCGGCTGCGGATTCCGGTGCTGCTCGCACTCGGCGAACAGGACCTCAACGTGGATGTCGCCGAAACCGCCCGCGTCTACCGGGAATTGGTGCCGACCGGCCTGCTCACCGTCGACCTGTATCCGAATGCCTCGCACACCATCGCGCGGGCGGATCTCGACAATGACCAGGGCCTGCGATCGGTCCTGGTGGCACTGTTCGCACCGCGCTCGCTGTATGCGCCCGGATATCTGGACAACCTGCGGAATTTCGCCGAACGGCAAGCGCCAGCCATCGTCAGGAGTTCGAAATGAAGGTTCTCGCACTGGGCGGCCCGGGCGCCATGGGCGCCGTCGCGGTCCGCATCGCCGCCGGTCTGGCGGGTATCGAGGAGATCGTCATCGCCGATCGCGATCTCGGCGCGGCCGGACGCCTGGCGCGCACGCTCGCGGACGCGCCGGTTCCGGTGCGCGCACTGGAGGTCGACGTCACCGAGGACAGCGCGCTGCGGAGCGCCTTGTCCGGGACCGATCTGGTGCTCAATACCGTTGGGCCGTATTACCGTTTCGGACCGACCGTGCTGCGCGCCGCCATCGAGACGCGAACCCACTACCTCGATATCTGTGACGACTGGGAGCCCACGCTCCAGGTGCTCGAACTCGACGCCGCCGCCCGGGAGCAGGGCGTCTGCGCGGTGATCGGCATGGGCGCGAGCCCCGGAATGAGCAATCTGCTCGCCGCCCTCGCGGCCGCCGAACTCGATACCGTGCGTGACGTGTACACCGTCTGGCCGGTCGACGCGGGCGAGACGAATATCGATGTCGAGGAACAGATCCTGGGCGCGGACGGAAGACCCACCGCGGCGGCCGTGCACTGGATGCAGCAGGCCAGCGGGGTCATCACCGCCGTCCGGGCCGGAGCGCTGACCGAGCTCCGGCCGCTGCGGCCGATTCCCTTGGCCCTGCCCGGCGGCCGCAGCGGCGCCGACTACTCCATCGGCCATCCGGAGCCGATCACGCTGCGGCGCAGCCTGAAACCCAGCGGCGACGCGGTCAATCTGATGGTCCTCCGACGCGGCACCCTCGCCTATCTCGACACCCTGCGCCGCGATATCGACAGCGGCCGCCTGACGAACGAGACCGCGGCCGCGCAACTCGCCCCGCCGACTCTCCTGCGCACCCTGCGCTCGATCCCCACGGCCCTGCGCACCAAGGGCCCCGGAAACCTGCCGCCGTTCTTCGCTCTCGTCGCGGGCGTCCGGCACGGCCGCGACCTCACGGTGCTCGCCCACCCGAATCTGACCGGTCCGAGCACCGATCCGATCCACGGCATCTTCACCGATATGGCGCGGGCGACCGGAATCCCCTTGGCGCTGGGCATGTATCAGATCCTCGACGGCAGCGCCCGCACACCAGGCGTGCACGCACCCGACGAGGTCATCGATCCCGCACGGTTCTTCGCCGATCTGGGCCGGACCCTCGGGCGCGATCCGGGCACTCCGATCTACCTGGTAGAACAGGAACTCACCGCGACCGCCGGGAGGTGAACCAATGGACAGCGCGCTCGACAACGACGCCAAGATCTCCACGCGGACCTTGGTCGAGAGCATGATCCGCGCCGACGCGACCATCGACGCGGGCGAGTTGTACGACGTCGCCGCCGCGCTCGGCATGAGCGATCAGCAGGTCCGGCTGTGCATCAAACGGCTCGTCGCCGAGGGGCGGTTCACGCAGGAAGGGCGCGGGCGCAAGGCGGTCCTGCACGCCACCGACCTGACCCGCGGGGTCATCGAACCCGATCTGGAATTCGTGCGCTACATGTACGCCCAGGATCGCGGGCAGGCGCCGTGGGACGGGACCTGGCATCTGGCGGCCTTCGGGGTGCCGGAATCCGCGCGGCAGGCGCGCGACGCCATGCGCGACGCCATCCTGCGGCTCGGCGGCGCCCCCATCCAGGGCGGGCTGTACGTCTCGGCCAACCCGTGGGAGGAGCTGATCCGTTCCGCCGCCGCGCGACTCGGCGTAAACGACCACGTCACCACATTCACCAGCACCGACCTCACGGTCGGCGGGCACAGTGCCCCCCACGATCTCGCCGAGCACCTGTGGCCCATCGCGAAGATCGCGGACGGTCATCGGCGACTGCTCGCCACCGCCGAGCGCCTCCTGCCCCGGCTACCGGACGCCGCGCACATCGAACGGCTGACCATGGCCATCGCCCTGGCCACCGAATTCGACCGGGCCAACGAAGCGGATCCGCTGCTGCCGCCGCAACTGCTGCCCCAACCCTGGATCGGCGCTGCGGCGCGGGCCGCCGTGGCGGCGTGCTGGGCCGAGCTGCTGAAATCCCCTCCCGCGCAACCGCTTCACTTGTTCCGCTGGTATTCCGAAGTGCTCGAAGAGATTTCGGATCCCGCCCGGAACTCCTGATCCGATTCCCGCCCCCGCGCCGGCCGCCATGACAGACCATGGAATGGGGGCGCAGGGAGGCGGGCAGCGTCATGGAACACTTCCGGTTCGAAGGCATCCGGGTCGCCTACATTCAGCGGGGCGCGAGCGGGCCGCCGGTGGTGCTGCTGCACCAGGCGGGCGGATCCCATATCGTCTGGACGCCCCAGATCACCGCGCTCGCACGGAAATACCGCGTCTACGCCCTCGATCTGCCCGGATAAGGCGCCTCCGACCAACCCGCGAGCGGCTACGGGCTCGAACTGTATGTGAACACGGTCCGGCAGTTCCTGCGCTGGAACGAACTCACCGAGGTCGGCCTGGCCGGAAACTGCGTCGGCGCGGCCACCAGTCTGACCCTGGCCCGCCGCTATCCGGGCCTGGTGCGCGCGGTGGTGGCGGTCAATCCGCTCACCGAATCCACCGCCATGCACGGTGATCAGCGCCTGCCCGCACGGCTGGCCCGCGGTATGCCGGTCCTCGGAGTCCGGGCCGTGCAGCGGCTGCACATGCCGAAATGGCTGGCGCTCAGCGCCATGCGGTACTGGTTCAGCAGTCGCCGCGCCTTCCGCGAGAGCCCCTACGTCGGCCCGCTGTCCGCGGGCTTCCCGGTGCGCGCGCTCACCGGTCTGGTCCGCGACCTGGATTCCTTCGCCGCACTGGATGATTGGCCCGATCGCGCCGCCCTCCCGCCGGTCTGCACCATCTGGGGCACCGGAAACCGGGTGCTCTCCGCGACCGCCGGGCGCGCCCTCAATGAGAAACTGCGCCCCGAGCGCGCGGAATGGCTCGACGGCTGCGGGCATGTGCCCATGCTGGAACGGCAGTCCGAGGTCACCGCGATCATCGACGAATTCCTCACCGCGCACCTACCATGGCGCCCGGAAGCACCGACGCACCGATCGTTCTGAGGAGTCCATGACCATGCTGGCCGCACGACTGCATCTGGGACCGAACCGCAGCCTGGAATTGGACGAGGTGCCCGTACCCGAGCCCGGCCCGGACCATGTGCTGGTCAAGGTGGAGGCGGCGGGCGTCTGCCTGTCGGACGTGCACCTCATCGACGGCACGCTGACGCCGCTGTTCCTCGAGGGTGACGTGGTGACGCTGGGTCACGAGGTGGCCGGGACCGTGCACGCGCTCGGACCGGGCGTCACCAAGGCGAAGGTGGGCGACCGCGTGGTGCTGCAGGCCAGGGAGGCGCGCGGCGGCCGGACCTATACGCGCGGTGTGGATTACGACGGCGGCTGGGCCGAATACACCCTCGCCCGCATCGACACCCTGGTGCCGATTCCCGACGATCTGCCCTTCGAACAGGCCTGCTTCATTCCCGACGCGGTATCCACGCCCTGGGGCGCGATCACCGCGACCGGTGAGGTGAAACCCGGTGAGCCGGTGGGCGTCTGGGGCGTCGGCGGGCTCGGCGCACACGGTGTGCAGTTGCTGCGCCTGGTCGGCGCGGCCCCGATCATCGCCGTGGATCCGCTGCCCGCCGCGCGGGAGCGCGCCCTGTAATTCGGCGCGGACCTGGCCTTCGATCCCGCCGATCCGGACCTGCGGGCGAAGATCTTCGCCGCCACCGGAACCGGCCTCGCGGCCGCCTTCGACTTCGCGGGGGTGGCGGCGGTGCGCGAGCAGGCGATCATCTGCCTGGCCCCGCACGGACGGCTGGTGCTGGTCGGGCTCACCGACAAGCCGATCACCATCACCCACGGCACGGCGTTCAGCTTCTTCCAGCAGTAGCTGCGCGGGCATTACGGTTCCGCGCCCGAGGACGTCGCCAAACTGGTGAAACTGCAAGAGCTGCACCGGATCGAGTTCTCCCGCTCGGTCAGCGCGGTCGTGCCGCTGGCCGATGCCGCCAAGGCCGTGCACGCCCTGGAATCCAAGGAGGGCAATCCGATCCGGATCGTGCTGAAGCCCTAGGCCAATCGGCGCTGGAAAGCGTTGGTGGCCTGGGCGGTCGACGGGTCCACGGTGAAAACCCCGAGGTCCGCCGTGGAATCGGTCAGGTCGAGGGTCATGAACCCGACATCGCCGAAGTTCTCGAACAGCGCCGGATTGTCGGCGCCCTTGTGCGTGGTCTTGGCGGCCGCGCCGGAGACGATCTGGCGGGTGCCCTTGGAAGCGGCATTCGGCTCGAGCACCTGCAGGCAGTGGTCGTGCCCGGACAGAATGAACTGGGCGCGGCCGAGCACGTGCGCCTCGAAGAACTCCTTCACCCACTGCCCGTTCGCGGGCGCGAACGGAATGCCGTCGTACTGGCCCGCATTGCCATGGGTGCCATTGCTCAGATACGGGTGATGCGTGCAGACGATCTTCCACTTGGCGGTGGACTCGGCCAGCGCGCTATCCAGCCAGGCGGCCTGCTCGGTCATGAACTGACCGTCCTTGGACCAGTAGGCGTTCATCACCGGCGGCAGCAGCGCCGCAATGGGATTCAGGTCCAGGACGAAGAATTCGACCAGCGGCCGTTCCTGCGGAAGGCGCACCGAGTAGTAGCGCGCGGGCATCCACCAGCGGCGTGACCGCGCGTGATAGGCCACCTAGTGATCGCCGCGCAGCAGCCAGCCGCCGTCCCCGGGCAGCACCGCGGTGTTGTCGTGATTGCCCTGCACCACGATCCAGGGGAAGTCGAGATCGTGATTGGGGTCCTCGAACTTGGCCGCGAACTGGGCGTCGTCATCGGACCACGGGCCCTGTTCGTAGACATTGTCGCCGAGGCCGAGCGCGAAGGAGAACCGGTCGGCCGCGTGCTGGGCGCGAATGGCATCGGCCACCGCCCACTGCGCGCGCGATCCCGTGCCCGCATCGCCGGTGACGAGAATCCGCAGGGCGCTCGCGGCGGGGAAGGGGAACTTGTCCACGGTCGGGGCCGGTGCGGGCTGGGCCCAGGCCGGTGCGGCGGTGGCGGCCGCCAGTCCGGCGGCGGTGGCTGCGGCGCCGGTCAGGAAGCCACGGCGGTCCACGGTCATGAGCGATCTCCCTCGATAACGTCCTGGTCGGCTGACCAGTATTCCTGGTCTCCGAGGAATGCGCTCGCCACGCGAACGCGGGCTCACCCTATCGACCCGACACGCCGCGTTCTTCCAGGCCACACCCCTTTTGACAGCACTCCGAACCGGTGAGACTGTTGAATGTCCGTTTTCTCACCAACCGGTTGGCCTCAGGGGGACGCTGCTATGACGACACTGGCCTCAGGGTTGTTCCTGGACTGGGAACAACTGACCGGCCAGCCCCGCTTCGTCGTCGATCTCGTCAGTTTCCCGCTCTTCAGCGCCATTGCGGGGTGGCTCACCAACTGGACCGGCGTGCTCATGCTGTTCTGGCCGATCTACTTCCGCGGCATCCGGATTCCGGGACTCGACATCCTCTATCCGTATCTGCCGCGACGGGTTCAGGTGCTGCCGACCTTCTCCGGCGACGGTAAGCGGCTCGGCTTCCAGGGCTTCATTCCCGCGCGCGCCGAGAAAATGGCCAGCATCTGCGTGGATGTCGCCATCATGCGCATCGGCAGTCCCAAGGACTTCATTCACGAACTCGATCTCGACGGCATTGCCGACTACATCGCCGAGGTCGGCCGCAAACAGGTGCCGTCCATGGTCAACGAGATCATGTACCGGGAGAACCCGGACCTGTGGGGAGCCGTGCCGCGGGCGGTGCGCAATGTGCTGTACCAGCGCGTCGAACGCGAACTGCCCACACTGGCGCGCCGCGCCTTCGAACAGCTCGGCGACAATGTCGACCAGCTCATCGATATCAAGAGCTTCGTCATCCGGTATCTGCGGGAGAACCCGGAGATCCTCAAGGACCTCACCACCACCATTGCCGCGCCCGAACTCAAGTTCATGGTGCGCATCGGTCTGCTCGGCGCGCCGTTCGGCCTGCTGCTGGCGCTGTACATGCATGTGCACCACAGCATTCCGGTCATCGGCTGGATCCCGGGCTGGGCGGTCATCCTGAGCGCGGCGGCCGCCATCGGCGTCATCGTGAACGTCATCGCCGTGAAGATGGTGTTCGAACCCGGCGATCCGCAGCCGCGCTACAAGTACCTGTGGAAGCAGGCGCTGCTGTCCAAGCGACAGCCCGAGGCCGCCGCCGATCTCGCGCGCATCCTGGCCTATCAGGTGCTGACGCTGCCGAATCTGGCCAAGGAACTGCTCGAGGGCCCGAATGGCGACAAGACCCGGCAGCTGCTGGAACGGCTCATCGCCGATGAGATCCACCGGCAGCTGGGCCCGACCCATACCGTGGTGCGCACCGTCTTCGGCAAGCGGCAGTTCGACAATCTCAAGGTCGGCGCGGCCGGGGCGGCGGCCGGGCTGGCGCCCAGTCTGGTCGAGGACGCGGAGTTCGCGGCCACCCAGGCCAAGAAGATCGACGACTTCGCCGCGCGCAAGCTCAAACAGCTCACCCCCGGCGAGTTCATGGAGATGTTCTACGCCTCGGTGGAACAGGACGCCTGGCTGCTCTATCTGCACGGCGCGGCGCTCGGCCTGCTGGTCGGCGCCGTGCACCTGGTGCTTTTCGGCTGGTAGCCGCACCCTTTCCTAATACAAGCACGAGTGCTTGTATTAGTGGTATGGCCGACCTCGAGGCACTGCTTGCCGACCTGACCGCCGAATGCGACGACCTCGATCGCCTGATCGCGGACCTGGACCCGCCGCCTGGCAGCGCGACACCCCCGCCGCGGGCTGGACCATCGCGCATCAGATCGGACATCTCACCTGGACCGATCGCATCGCGGTGCTGGCCGTCACCGATGCCGCGGCCTTCGACGCGGCGGTGCAGGCGGCGCTGCCGAAGGCGCTCACCTTCGTCGACGAGGCCGCCGAGGAGGAGGCGCGCACACCCCCGCCGGAATTGCTGGCCACCTGGCGCGAGCAGCGGCACGCCCTGGTCGAGGCGCTGCGGACAGTGCCCGCGGGCGTCAAGCCGCCGTGGTTCGGGCCGCCCATGAGCGCCGCCTCCATGGCCACCGCGCGCCTGATGGAGACCTGGGCGCACGGGCAGGATGTGGCCGATGCGCTCGGCATCGCGCGCACCCCGACGGCGCGGCTGAAGCATATTGCGCACCTGGGCATCCGGACCCGGAACTTCTCCTATCTGACGCACGGGCGCACGCCGCCGAGCGAGGAGTTCCGGATCGAACTGACCGCTCCGGACGGAACGGTATGGACCTGGGGGCCGGTCGAGGCGGCCCAGCGCGTCACCGGTCCCGCCGCGAATTTCTGCCTGCTGGTGACCCAGCGGCGGCATATCGAGGATCTGGCGCTGACGGTCGCGGGCGCGGACGCCGCCGAATGACTCGGCCTGGCACAGGCTTTCGCGGGTCCCCCCGGAACGGGACGAGCGGCGGGTCAATTCGCCTGACCCGCCGCCCGTTTCCGGCCTCCGGCCGAATCCCCGATTCCCACTTCGAGCTTCGATGCACAGCCCCCACGAAGGGTTCGCCCTGATGAAGGGAGCGAGCGCCTACCGTGGGTGCGCCGTGCCTGGTGCCGACCGGACGCCGTTGGCCGGAGGTCCTCGATGGCAGTCGAGTCGGCGCTCGCCGCTACGGGTTTTTTACCCAGCTGCCAGACGGCGGAAACATGTGTATCTTGTGGTGTCCGAGATGTGATCCCGATCTCTCGCGAACACATGTAACCCGGCGTTACTGAAGTTCGCGATCTTGCGGGCGTAATCTGGACGGGCGTACGACTTTCAAAGGTGCGGGTCGTTGCGTCGAAAGACGCAGGGGGACCAGGGGAGAGGGAAAGGACGCACCAATGTCGCAGCTGACGGCGACGACGGCTGCCCGGTCGGCCCGGCGCACCCGCCAGGCGCTCCGCTTCAGCACCATCATCACCGCGGGTATGGCCAGCATCGGCCTGACCGTTGCCGCGGGTTCCTATATCGCCAATCAGATGCCCGAAGCCCAGCACTCCGGCAGCAGCATTCTCGCCGGGCCCAGCGGGCCGCGCGGACCGCTGCCGGGGCTCGACGACACCGCGGGATCGCCGCTGCCGGTCGACTACCAGCCCGGAGCCGAGACCATCGGGCTCACATAGTTTTTCATCACCTATCCGGTGCAGTCGCACGAATTGTCCGGGCTGCCCGCGGTCGCCGGGGCGGCGCACCAACCCATTGTGCCGCAGCGGCCCGCCGGGATCACCGGGCAGGTGCGGCTCGGCAATGCCTATGTGGGCGCGCAAGTGGCTCCCGCACAGCGCAATTCGGTGACGCTCACGCTCGACACCAATATCTTCGCCGCGGTGGCGGATCTGGTGCTGCGCGGGGAACTGGGTCAGACGCTCGGCCTGCGAGCCGATCCGACGGCGAATACCCAGGTGCGCACCGAATTCGACACCCTGCGCGGGGAGTTCACCGTGACCGTCTCCGATCCGGCCATCGGGCAGCACGGCGTACAGGTGGCGCGGCGCAACGCACGGGCGGTCCAGAACGCGCCCGCGCAACCGGAGCCCGGCGACGCCACCGCCGGGCCGCCGGAGACCGTGGCCGAGGAGACCGCGGGCACGAGTTCCGCCGTCGCGGGAGCGTCGACGCCGCCGCACAGCCATGTGGAGGACGTCGCGGTCACCGCTGTGTGAGACTTCGTGATGTGTACGACTACTGCGTGATCGGCGGCGGAATCGTCGGCGTGGCCACGGCGCATCGCCTGCTCGAGCAGCATCCGGGTGCGAGCCTGTTGCTGCTCGAGAACGATGAGCTGGCCGTGCACCAGACCGGGCACAACAGCGGGGTCATCCATTCGGGCATCTACTACGAGCCGGGCAGCCTCAAGGCGCGGCTGTGCCGACAGGGCGCGGCCTGGACCAAGGAACTCGCGGCCGCCCACGACATTCCGTTCGAAGAATGCGGAAAACTGCTGGTGGCCACCGATTCCGCCGAGTACGCGCGCATGCTGGCGCTGTACGAGCGGTCGGTGACCAATGACGTCGAGGTGGAACTGCTCGATGCCGCCGAGCTGGTGCGCCGGGAACCGCGGGTGACCGGTGTCGGGGCGCTGTTCGTGCCGAGCACCGGCATCATCGACTACACCCGCGTGACGCGGGCGCTCGCACAGCGGGTGCGGGCGGCCGGGGGCGAGCTCGTGCTCGGCGCCGAAATCACCGCCATCAGCGAGAACGACAATGCGGTCACGGTTTCCGGGCCCACCGGCAGCTGGCGCGCGGCCCGGCTGGTGGTGTGCGCCGGACTCCAGGCCGATCGCCTGGCGCGGCTGGCCGGACTGCGGATCGATCTGCGCATCGTCCCGTTCCGCGGTGAGTACTACCGGCTGCCGCCGCACCGCAAGGATCTGGTCCGCACCCTGATCTATCCGATTCCCGATCCCGAACTGCCGTTCCTGGGCGTGCATTTGAGCCCCACCATCGACGGCGAGCTGACGGTCGGGCCGAATGCGGTGCTCGGACTGGCGCGCGAGGGCTACCGCAAGGGCAGCGTGGATATCCGGGATGCGCGGGAGATCCTGGGATTCCGCGGATTCCATCGGGTGGCGGCGGCCAATGTCCGGGACCGGTTTGCGGGAAATGCGCAATTCTCTGTTCAAGCGCGGATATCTGGCCGAATGCCAGCGCTACTGTCCCGAGCTGACCGCGGCCGATCTGCTGCCGCGCGAGGCGGGCATTCGCGCGCAGGCGGTGCTGCGCGACGGGACGCTGGTGCACGATTTCCTGATCGAACGGACGCCGCGCTCGGTGCACGTGCTCAACGCGCCCTCGCCCGCGGCCACCTCCGCACTCCCCATCGCCGCGCATATCGCCGCGCAATTGGACAACTGATCGGCAGGAATTCTGCTGCGAACTTGCTGTGAATCGCGGGTCCGGCCCAATAAATAGGAAATCTGTAGTACTTTTGTTGCAGCCGTGGGAACGGGAGCACCTATGGGCCACTTCAAATACGCGAGCGACGTCGGGGCGCCGGTGGAAGTCGCGTTCACCTACACGGACAACCATCAGTTCGTGCCGGACTGGGCCTTCGCCGTCGCCGCCTTCGAACCGATCGGGGACATCGATCACGGTTCGGGAGCCCTCTTCGCAGCAACCCTGCGGGCCGGGCTGTGGCATCCCACGGTCGAGTGTGAGATCACCGACTACCGCCGCAATGCGGTCATCGAGTACACGCTGCGCGGGCGCCGGAAGGGGAAGCCGACGCCCGCGCAGCCCACCCTCTGTGTCATCACACTGCGCTTCGACCCGCTCGGGTACGGTCGCGCCGTGCTGACCTCGGAAACCGAGTACTGGGCGCCCACCGGCTGCACCGGACGCCTGCTCTCCCGAATTCTCGCGGCCGCCGTACAATCGGCGGTGCGGCGAACCGAGTCGCAATTGCGTAGGGAGATAGAGGAATTCCACGGAACGGATCTTGTCGGCGGGATTGCGTAGGGTGGCGAGCATGATCATCGTGAGCACCGACGGATCGTGCCTGCGTAACCCGGGCGGAGCCATCGGCTGGGCTTGGGTCAATCACGCGGGCGGATCGGCCAGCGGCGGTGCGCCTTCGGGCACCAATCAGATCGCGGAGCTACGCGCGCTGCTGGAAGCGGTACGCGCCCATCCCGGCTCCGAACCGATGCTCATCGAAAGCGATTCCCTCTACGCCATCAAATGCGCCTCCGAGTGGATCAACGGCTGGCGCAACAACGGGTGGAAGACCTCCACCGGTGGAGCGGTCAAGAACCTGAAGTTGATCCAGCAGATCGACCGCGCCATCGCGACCCGCCCCGGGCCTGTCCGTTTCCGCTGGGTCCGCGGTCACGTCGGCAACTACTTCAACGAACAGGCCGACAGTCTTGCCGGTCGAGCGGCGCGCCAGGTCGCCGCCTCCGGAGTAGGCACCGATCCGGAACCGGACCCGGTCACCGAACCCATCCCGGTCGAGCCCAGCACCGAACCGATCCCGGTCATCCCCCCCGAGCGAGAAGCCGCCCACCGCGGAGATGATCGCCGTTCCCCAGACCCACGCCGCACCGCAGACCCCGCGCCGCCGCGCGGCAGCCGCGAAAGCGCCCGCGCCCGAGGCGCTCACGCTTTTCTGACGAAAAGAGGTAAGGGGAAATGGGGGCTAAGCCCCCAAACCCCCTTAGGGCTGCGCCCGGCCAACCGCCGGACGAAATAGGCCGCCGCCGATGAGTCATCGGCGGCGGCCTGTGTTTTGCGTGGGGCTAGTTGCCCGG
>NZ_BDCH01000008.1 GCF_001613405.1 Nocardia crassostreae | reverse complement strand
GGTGGTGGGGGCGGGGGTGCCGCCTCCGCCGGTGAGGCCCTTCATGGCGGGGGAGTCGAAGTTGGCGACTTTCCACTTGCCGTTTTCTTTCACCATGTCGGCTACGCCGGGGACGGTGAGCATGTCGGAGGTGGGGGTTACGCCATTGGAGCGGACCTGGGTGAGGATGAGGACGACCTTGGCTTTGTCGTCGCTGCCGGATTCCCAGGCGCAGTGGATCTCGTCGAGGGTGGATTTGGCTTGGACGCTGGCCATGGCTTCTTTGAGGGCGTCGGAGGCGCCGCCGAAGAATTCCAGCCACTGGCCGGTGGAGAGATCCTTGACGCGGGTGAAGTAGTCGTCGAGGTTCTTGGCGTCGTAGTTGGAGACGGCCTTGCCGAAATCGCAGGCGGCGGCGGTGGCGCCGTCGCGGGCGTCGAGTTCCTTCTGGTTGTCGGAACCCTTCTTCCAGAGCACGACTCCGGTGGCCACGGCGGCGACCAGGACCACGCCCGCGGCGAAGGCGGCGATCACGGGGACCAGCGGGAAGGCGGGCTTGGCGGCACCGGCGGCAACCGGCTTGGCGGCCTTGGCCGGAGCGGCCTTGGGCGCCTTGTCCTTGGCATCGGAGTCCTTGGCATCGGACTTCTTGGCGAGGTCCGGTTTCGCGGCGGGTGCGTCCTGCTTATCGCTCAGGTCCGTCGTGGCGGACTCATCGGCAGCGCCCCCCAGGCTGTGTCGCCTCGGCCTTCCCGGCCTCGTCTTCAGTTTTCTTAGTGGCGTCATCCGACATGAATCAGTCCCCACACTTTCTGGCGCGCCGCGGGCGCGCCGATTCGGTTCCGTCTGCGAGTATGCCGACCCGGCGGATACGCCGCCGGGACCGGGTTTGTTTCACCCTCTTCACTTGATGGGCGGCAGCGTCCGCTCGTTCGGATCGGCGTCGGCGGGCGGCAACGCGCCATTGTTGGGCACATCCGGGCGCGGTGCATTGCCCGAACCGCGAATCTGCTGATCGAACGGCGGATTCGCGCAGTAGCTGGCCCACCGCGGCAGGGTCGCCTCGGTGGCGGCCTCGTTGCGCACCTTCTTGGTCGAGTAGTCGCACCAGGTACGCGGCCAGACATCGAGAATGGTGTAGAACTCGTTGTCGTGCGCCGGAGCGCCCATGGCCTCCGAACCCACCACCAGCGCCGGGAACAGCGCCCGCAGGGCCGGGACCCGCAATTGCGCGGCCTTGGTGATGGCCACGAAGTTGGTGACCAGGCTGGTCATCGGATCGGCGGTCTTGTCGAGCACCGCGCCGAGGGCCTGCATCTGCCCGGGTGCCTGCTCCAGGATCCGCTGGAGTTCGGCATTGGCATCGTTGAACTGTTGGAACAGAACGGACGAGTTGGCCGTCAGCGTACCCAGATCCGGCTGCGCGAGCGAGGTCGTCGCATTGATGGTCTGCAGGTTCTTGATCAGGTTGGTGGTCTGCGGCAGCAGATTGTCCAGCCCGGTGGTGGCGATGCTGATGCCGTCGATGAGCGAACGCAGCTGGTCCTGACCGCCGGAGAGCGCGGTATCCAGTTCGGAGAGAATGACCTGGAACTTGTCCGGATCGATCTGCGCGATGAGTTCCACCGAATTGTCGAGCACCGACCACACCGGGGTCGGCGTCTTCACATTCTCCTTGTCGAACTGCACCACCGAACCGTCGTGCAGGTACGGCGCCTGATCGGTATTCGGCCGGAAGTCGATGTACTGCTCGCCCGCACCGGAGAGCGCGCCGACATAGATCTAGGTATCGGCCGGAATCCGGTATTTGGTGTCGATCTGGGCCGTGGCCGCGATGGCCGCGCCATTGTCCACCAGCTTGATCTCGGTGACCTTGCCGACCCGGTAGCCGCGCAGGGTCACATCGTTACCGGGCTGCAGACCGCCGGAGCGATCCAGATTGACGGTCACCGCATAGGTTTCGCGCAGCGGATTCACCCGCATCACGCTCACCGCCAGATACGCCGCGCCAAGGAGCAGGATCAGCACCAGCGCCGTATTCGACACCAGGTTCTTGTGCTGCTTCACCCAGTTCATCTGTGGCCCCCGTTGATCCGGCTGTACACGATCTGCAGCACCTGGATCAGGCTGCCCGCGAAGTCCGCGAAATCGTGCCCATCCGGGAACTTGCTATTGGCCGGATCGGTGATCAGGCCGATATCGAGCATGGTCAGGGTCGCCGCCACCGCGAGGGTATTGCCCTTGAAGGAGGCGTCCACCGCGGGCCGCAGCTCGCTCAGGGCATCCAGTGCGGGTCCGAGGTTGGCCTCGGTCTGCGACAGCGCGTTCATGAGCTGATGCACATTGTCGAGCAGGCTGGCCAGATCGTCGGTGGTGGTGTTGGCGTAATCGCCCAGCGCCGCACTGGTTGTCGAGATCTTGGTGAGCAGCTCGCCGATGGCCTGATTGTTCTCGGCAATGGCGCCGATCATGGAGGGCAGGCTGTCGGCCACCTGGCCGAGCTGATCGTGATTGCCCTCGATGGTGGTGGCCAGCGCACCGAACTGTGCGAGCACGGCGTCGATGTTCTGGCTGTTGTTGTTGAGACTGCCGACCACGCCGGTCATCTCGGTGAGCAGATGCGCCAGCTGCGGCCCGCGCCCGCCGACAATGGAGTCCATTTCGGCGGTGAGCTTGGACAGCGCCGCGATACCGCCGCCATTGAACAGCAGCGAGATCGACAGCAACAGTTCCTCGACGGTGGCTCCGGCCGAGGTATTGGTCAGCGTGTCACCGTTTTTCAGCATCTGCTGGCCGGGCGCGTCCTTGGGCTTGGACACGGCCACGAAGACATCGCCGAGCGGAGTCGCCTGCCGCAGTTCGGCGGTCGAGTTGGCGGGCAGTTCGATATCCGTGCGAATCTCCAGATCCACCAGAGCCTGGAAGTTCTTGGTCTCGATCTTGGAGACCACGCCGACATCGGAGCCGCCGATCTTGACCTTGGCCTGATCGGGCAGGTTGAGCGCGTTCTCGAATACCGCGTGCACGGTGTAGGTGTCCTCGCCCGCACCGGGTTTGGGCAGCGGCAGGCTCTCCACGGTCAGACCGCAGCCCGAGGCCGCCAGGGCCGCGGTGACCGCCAGCGCCAGGGTGGCGCGCCGGGCGCGCTGGAATCGATTGCTCATCGCGTCAGTCCCAACATGGCCGCGGTCAGACCGAAGTCCGGACCCATATCTTCGATCTTGCCGGTGCGGCAGCCATCGGCCTTCATCTGGATGCGTTCGCAGAACAGGCTGATGAGCTCGCCGGAGAACGCGGTGCCGAGAATGCCGTGCAGGCGGACGAAGCCCTTCTCCTTGTTGACCGACCGGTCCAGGTTCTGCATGAGCAGCGGCGCGATATCGACGATCTCGACCACCCCGGCCGCGTTGGCGCGCAGTTGGTTGGTGACATTGGTGAGACCGGTGAGCGTGCCGTTGAGCTGCTCGGAGTACTGCGAGAACACGCCGGAGGTATTGGCCAGGAAACCGTTCAGCTGATCCAGCGTGGCCTGCAGGCCCGGGGCCTGGTCGGCGAGCAGGGTGCTCATCTGGGTGAGCTTGTTGCTGAAATCGCGCACCGACTGGTCGTTCTCGGCCAGCATGGTGGTGAGCTCGTTCAGCTTGATAATGATGGTGGCAACCGCGTCCTTGTTGTCCACGCCGACCTTCAGCGCGCCGGACAGCGAGTTCAGCACCTCGCGCATCTTCTCGCCATTGCCGTCCATCATCGGATACAGCACCCGGCCGGACAGCGGGCCGATGCCCTCCTGTCCCTCTTGCGGTTTCAGCGCCGCGGCGAAGGCGTCGATGGTCTTGATCATGGTGTCCAGCTCGACCGGGGTCTTGGTCTGGCTGGTGGTGAGGTGCGCGTTCTCTTTGAGGGTTTCACCGCCGGTGTAGACCGGGCTCAGCTCGATGTGCCGATCGGTCACGATGGACGGCGAGATCAGCGCCGCCACCACGTCTTTGGGAATCTTCACGCCCTTGTCGACGGTCATGTGGACCTCGACGTACTCACCCTTGGGCACGATCTTGTCGACCTCGCCGACCTCGAGCCCGAGCACGGTGATCGGATTGCCCTCGAACATGCCCGCGATATTGCGGAAGTCGGCGGTGAAGTGCTGGGTCTGCCCGGCCGCGTCCTTCACGCCGAGGGGCACGATCGAGCAGCTGCCCACGGCCAGTGCCGCGGCGCCGATGAACGCGCCCTTGGCGATTCGGGCGAGGGTGGACGTATTGATGGCTCGCATTACTGGCACCCCTCATTCACCTGCGCGAAGCACAGCCAGTTGTCCGGGAACAGCCACGGCAGGGCGACCTCGCCGTAGTTGCCGTTGCCGAAGACATTGTTGAAGGTGCGCAAGGACACCGGCATGATCGACAGCAGCCGATCCAGATTGTCCTTGTTCTTCTGCAGGCCCTCGGCCATGGTCTGCAGCTGTGTCAGGGTCGGGCCGAACTGATCGTTGTTCTCGGCGCCGATGGCCTGCAGCTGCCCGCTCAGGGTGGCGATATTGTCCAGCAGCGAACGCAGCAGTGCCTGGCGTTCCATCACCCGATTGGCGATGGCCTCGCCCTGGGTGATCACCAGCAGCACGCTGTTGCGGTTGTCGCCCAGGATGGTGGTGACCCGGTCCAGATCCTTGAGCAGCTGGTCCACCGCGTCCTTGCGGTCGTTCATGGTCTTGGCCAGCGCGCCGATGGAGTCGAGCGCCTGCACGGTCAGCGCCGGGGTGTCACCCAGCTGCTGGTTGATCAGATCGAGCGACTGCGCCAGCTTCTGCGTGTCGAGCGCCTCGAACTTCGGCGTGCCCTCCTGCACCACATCGGCCAGGTTGTAGGGAACGGCGGTATTGGACTTGGGGATTCGATCGTCCGGCAGCCCGGAGCCGTCACCCGGATCCAGGTCCACGAAGCGGGCGCCCAGCAGCGTCGCCATCTTGATGGAGGCGCGCGCGTCCGGGCCCAGCTTCACGTCATGGCTGACCGCGAGGGTGAGCAGCACGTGATCGCCCTCGAGTTCGGCGGCGGCGACCCGGCCCACCGGAACGCCGGAGACGTCCACCTTGTCGCCGACCTTGACGCCCGCGGTCTGGGCGAATTCGGCCTTGATGGACTGCTCACCGACCCCCAGCATGCGGAAGGTGCTGGAGGCGACGAGCAGCCCGACAATGAGCGCGGCGCCCAGGACGCCGAGCCAGAAGTTGCGGTTGGAATCGAAGCGGGACTTGAGTTTCGAGATCATGGCCGGCACACCGCCGAGTGGGAGTTGCCGCCGATCTGATTGAACAGACCGCGCGGGAAGAGGACACCGTACAGCGAAACATCCAGAGAGCAGATGTACGCATTGGCGTACGTGCCGTTCTGGGTGAACTTGCCGATATCGGCGAGGATGGCGGGCAGGTCCACAGCCGCCCGATCGAGCTTCTCGCCATTGGCGATGAGCAGGGTCAGGGCGTCGCGGGTGGCGTTCTGGGCCAGGGCCAGCTTCGGCTGGATCTGCCCGATCATGGCCACCAGCGCTGTGGTGGCGTCGGCGATCTGCACCGTCGAGGCCTGCAGCGACTGGCCCTGGGCGTACAGGCCGCCGATGAGCGCGCGGGTCTGCGTCACCAGGGTCTCCAGTTCGTCACCGCGCCGGGCCAGGCCGGACATGACGCCGGACAGGTTGGTGATCACCGAGGACAGGATGGCGTCGCGCCGCTGGAAATTGCTCGCCAGCGCCGCCGCCTGGGTGATGAAGGTGCTCAACGAGACTCCGTCGCCCTGTAGCGCCTGGACGAAGGTATTGGACAGGCTGTTCACCTGTTCCGGCTGCAGCACCTCGAACAGCGGCTGGAATCCATTGAGCAGGCCCGAGATGTCGAAGGACGGCTCGGTGCGCTCCAGCGGAATCGACGCGTTGTTCTTCAGCGGCGTGTGATCGCCGCCCTTCTTGTCCGGGGCCAGCGCGAGATACCGCTGCCCGATGAGGTTCTAGTAGCGGACCAGCGCCTTGGTATCGCCGAACAGCGTCTGATCGCGCTGCACGATGAAGGTCACCTTGGCATTGTTCTGCTTGTCGAGATCGATGCCCTCGACCTTGCCGACGCGCACCCCGGCCATCCGGACGTCATCGCCCTCGCGCAGGCCGAGCACATCGGTGAAGGTGGCCGAATAGGTATTGGTCGAGCCTTCCACGGTGCGGGCGAGGGTATTCCAGATGACCGCGGTCACCAGGATCGCCACCACCGCGAAGAGGCTGAAGCCGATCAGCGGTTTGCGATAGCTCCCTTGGCCGCCCCGCTTTCGGTCACTTGCAAGGTTCCACCCCTCAGAATCGAGCTCAGCAGCAGGTATTCACCCGCGGTGGGCTTGCGGCCCAGCATGGCGATAATGGCCTGCTCGGTATTGAGCGAGATCGGCCCGGCCGCCGCGGGCACCGTGCCCTCCGGATTCGGCTTGGTCTCCGGCGCCGCGCCCGGCACCGTCGGCACGCCGAACAGGTTCGGGAACAGATCCTCGAGCGGGGTGCCCGAGAGCGGGTTGCCCGGCTGCGCGCCGGGTGCGGTGGCCTCGCCGGAATTGATGCCCGGAATGACCGGGAACCCGTCCGGCACCGGCAGACTCGGCAGCCCGGCCGCGGATTCGAGGGCCCGCGGGCGCAGCGATTCCGGCAGCACGCCCGGATCCGATTCCAGGGGCGCGGTGTAGCAGCTCGGGGCGGCCGGCTCGCCGTAGCGCGGGCAGTCGGCCTGCGTGTACGGCTTGTACGGCGTGAAGGTGAGGCCCAGGTTCCAGACCATCTGCCGCTGCGGACCCCAGTGGAAGGTGGTGGACAGCGCGCGGATCGACTTGTTGAGGTTCTCGATGGCCTTCGGGATGGCGCCCGGATCGTCGGACATGGCGCCGAACAGTGCGCTGGTGCCGGTGGTGACTTCCTTGCCCACATCCGGATTCCGGGCGAACAGGGCATTGACCTTGTCCACCGTGCTGGAGGTGCCCGCAATGAGCGAGATGAGCTCGGCGCGCCGATCGGAGATGGTCTGCGCGGTGCGCACCGAATCCGCCAGCACCCCCATGAGTTCCGGCGCGGACTGGTTCAAAGCCTGGAAGGCGGTGGAGAAATCGCTCAGCATGACGCCGAGATCCGGAATGGACTCGTCCACGGCCAGCAGCCACCGATCCACCCGTTCGACGGTGGAGCCGGGCATGCGGCCGCTGCCGTCCAGGGCGTAGGACAGGGTGCCCAGCACCCGGCCGAACTGCACCGGATCGATCTTGCTGAGGATATTGCGCACCGTGGTGAGCGTGTCCTGCAGCGCGATGGTGCCCTTGGAGGTGTCCTCGGAGATCTGCGAACCCTCCTTCAGGAACACCGAATCCGGCCCGTTGTAGACGAGCTCGACCGAGGTCACGGCGAACAGGTTGGACGGCACCACGCGGGCGGTCACATTGGCCGGGATGTCGCCGGTGTACTCCGGCTTCATCTCGATGTGCACTTCCTGCTTCTCGCCCTTGGCGGCGACCGAGACATCCTTGACCGCGCCCACCAGCACGCCGCGGAACTTCACGTCCGCCTTCTCGGGCAGACCGTCACCGGTGGTGGTGAGATTCGCGGTGACGTTCACCTTTTCGACGAACTTGCCCTGATAGCGCGCCATCAGGAAGCCCAGCACGAGGGCTATGACCGCGAGCCCGCAGAGTCCGGCAATGATGAGCTGCCGCATGGTCGGGCCGCGCCCGCTCGGATCGATGATCATCGTGTGCGCCCCCTATCCCGAGATCCGGATGCCGGGGTCCACACCCCAGATGGCCAAGGTCATGAACAGGTCCGCGAACACCACCGCGATGATGCAGAGTTTGATCGCGCGACCGGCCGCGACGCCGACGCCCTCCGGGCCACCCGAGGCGAAAAAGCCGTAGTAGCACTGGATGAACGTGGTGATCGCGACGAAGATGATCGCTTTCAGCAGTGAGTACAGCACATCCTGCGGTATCAGGAACTGATAGAAGTAGTGCTGGAAGGTGCCTGTCGCGGTGCCGCCGATGAGCGTCACGGTCAGCGAGCAGGAGATGTAGGCCAGCGGCAGCGCGATGCAGTACAGCGGCACGATGGCGATCATGGCCGCGATCATGCGGGTGCTGACCAGATACGGAAGCGGCCGGATGGCAACCGATTCCAGCGCGTCGATCTCCTCGGAGATGCGCATGGCGCCCAACTGTGCGGTGAACCGGCAGCCCGCCTGGGCCGCGAAGGCCAGGGTGGCGAGCATCGGGCCCAGCTCACGCGTGGTGGCGAAGGCCGAGATGGCGCCGGTCAGCGGGCTCAGCCCGAGCAGGTTCAGCGAGGTGTACCCCTGGATGGCGACGGTCATGCCGCCGAACGCCGACAGGATGAGCACCACGCCGATGGTGCCGCCGCCGACGACGAGATTGCCGTTGCCCCAGGTCACATCGGACAGCAGCCGCCAGACCTCCTTGGGGTAGTGCTTGAAGGCCATCGGCATGGAGCCAACGGACCGCAGGAAGAAGACCTGGTGGCCGATGCGCGCGACGAAGTCGACCGGCGACTGCGCGACACCCTTGATGCGCTGGAACGGCCGCAGCAGCGGCGGAACATACGTTGCTGACACGACTCAGACCATCTGTGGGGGGAAGAAGGAGTTGTAGAGCTGCGTCATGATCAGGTTGACGCCGAAGAGCATGACGGCGGACATGACCACCGCGGTGTTCACCGCATTCGCGACGCCGCCCGGTCCGCCCTTGGCATTGAGCCCGGCATCGCAGGCGATGATGGCGGCGAGCAGCCCGAAGATGAGCGATTTCAGCAGCGCCACGAACAGGTCGATGGTCACCGCGAAGGAGGAGAAGGTTCCGATGTAGGAGCCGGGGGTGCCGCCCTGGGCGAAGATATTGAAGATGTAGCCGGTCAGGAAGCCGACGAAAACCACGAAGCCGCACAGCAGTACGGACACCAGCATGGCCGCCCCGAGGCGCGGGGCCACCAGCCGGCGCATGGGATCCACGCCCATGACCTTCATGGCGTCGATCTCCGCGCGAATGGTGCGCGAGCCGAGATCGGCGCAGATGGCGGATCCGACCGCACCGGCGATCATGAGCGAGGTCACCAGCGGCGCGCCCTGCTGAATGATGCCGAGGCCATTGGCCGCGCCGATGAACGAGGTGGCGCCGACCTGCCCGGCCACCGAGCCGACCTGAATCGAGACGATGACGGCGATCGGAATGGCCACCAGCAGGGTCGGAGCGGCGGCGACATTGGCCATGAAGGCGCACTGGCGGATGAACTCGCCGAAGGGGAAGCGCTTGCGGAATATGGCGATGAACAGCTCGGCCACCGCCGCCACGCCCATGACCATCATCCGGCCACCGGTCTCGAAGGACCGCTTGGGATGGTCCTGTCAGTACTCCTTGGCCCAGTTCACGGCCGTATTCATCCGTGATTCCGTTGGGCTCCCCTGCCCACCCAGGCTTTTGGTCAACTGCACCGACTACCCCTCTCGACGCCGGGAACCCGCCTCCGGCGACTGTTTGCTTGACGCACCTTACTACGGAGTTAGGAAAAACACATCACGCCCTTGTGGTTCCGGTCATAGAGCCGGATCACTTTCGACGATCTGTTGTGAACAGCCACATCACGGTTAGTTTACAGCCCAAAGAACCTGGCGATATTCTAGAACTTGTTCTAGTTCTCTATGCCGAGTCAGAGCAATCCGGCATTGTGAACATCCGCCGGGTAAGAACTAATAGGAATCAATTTATCGGAAATCCACCCGGCTCGGGGATTGTTCCGATAACTCCTATCCAACTAGGTATCGGACCTCCGGCGCGGGAGGACACGGCTCGGCAACATGTGGCAGTACAACCAGCACCCGGGGACGAATACTGACAGGATGTGTGCAGCAACAGGTTGATTCGAGCGGCTTCCGACGTCTGGAGGGTCATGATCAGGAAACTTGCCGGGGTGGCCGGCGCCTTCGCCCTTGCCCTGAGCGCGGTAGCGCTCAGCGCCGGAACCGCGAACGCCGAACCCACGGCAGTCATCGGTGGTGGATCCGGGATCATCATCGACGATATGTACGAGTGCACCGTGACCACCATCGGTCACGACAATGCGGGTCGGCTCGTCGGTCTCACGGCCGGGCATTGCGGCGATCCGGGCGCACGGGTCTACGCGGAGGCCGCCCGCGGCACCGGGGAGATCGGCAAGTTCGTCTACTCCAACCACGAACTCGATTACGCGGTGATCCAGTTCGATCCGGACAAGGTCGTTCCGGTCAATCGCATCGGCAATGTGACCATCACCGGACTCGGCGGGCCGCCCGGATTCCCCATGATCGTCTGTAAGGAAGACCGCACCACCGGCAATACCTGCGGACTGTCCTGGGGTGACGTCTTCGGCTCGGGTATCGAGACCTGGAGCCAGATGTGCGTGGTGGAAGGCGATTCCGGTGCGCCGGTGGTGGTCGGCAGCACCCTCGTCGGCATGGTGAACGCCTACCTGGCCATCGCCTGCTTCGGGCCCGAGGTCGGGACGAACATGTCCACGATCATGGACAACATCAATGCGCGCGGCGGGATCGGGGCGGGGTACTACCCCATCTAGCCGGGCCGAAAATGCCTGAAAGGGGCGGTGATCCGAGGATCACCGCCCCTTTCGCGTCCGGACGCTAGAGCGTATTGACGCAGACGACGAACTTCCGCTCGTCCTAGGTGCGGCCCTGTTCGCCCAGGGTGCAGTCGTCCACGCTGGTGGAGTTCTTGACGATCTCGAGCACCTTCACGCCGTCGATGGCCGTCCGGCTGGTGCATTCGATCCGCTTCGGCATGGTGTCACGGTCACCCATATCGATGCAGTCGCCGATGACCCAGTCGATATCCAGTCAGATCGCGCCGGTTTCCACACCGGCCAGGGTTTCGTAGTACGCCTGGTCGACATCGGTCGGGCACAGGTCGTTGGTGCGGGCCTTGGCCACCACCTTGTAATTGGAGTCCTTGCTCCCGCGGGTGGCCTCGGTGATGGTGGCGTCCTCGCTGGTGCCGCCCAGTTTCACGCAATCACCGATGCTGGCCTGGAAGTCGGTGTCGCCGCCCTTGTCGGCATTCGTGGTGGTGGGGGCGGCCTTGGTGGTGGGCCGGGATTTGGTGGTGGACGGGGTGGTCGCCGAGACCACGGCGGCCAAATCGCCGTCGGCGACGGCGGTGCCGTTGATGGTGGATCCGCAGCCCGCGATCAGCAGGGCGACGGCGGAGATCACCGGTACGGCGATCCGGGCGGAAATCTGCTGACGCAACACAAGCAGTCCTCAATTGATCTTCGGGTTTACGCCGACATGCTTACACGCCCGCACCGACAGCGTCGGCTCGGTTCCGCCCACCGAACCGGGGGTGCGGCGACCTCGTATAGGAGGACATGAGCACCGCGGCGGACGCCCTCGCCGGACCCGGCGCACTCCGGGAACCACGGCTGGTGCCGCTGCACGCGATGGCGGCCGGAATCGACTTCGAGCGCTATTTCCGCTGGCGGCACGGCCGGGACGGGGACCCGTTCCTGGTGCGGTTCCCGGGCTTCGGATCGGCGGTGTTCACCGGGACGCCCGCGGGCGCGCGCGAGCTGTTCCGGGCGCCGCCGGAGATGTTGCGGCCGCCGCTGCCCAACCCCATCGAACCCATGGTCGGCCCGGCGTCGCTCATCCTGTCCCGCGGCGCCAAGCACCGGCAGGACCGGGCGCTGCTGACCCCCGCATTTCATCGGAGTCGAATCAGCGCGTACGGCACTGTAATTCGCGATGCCGCCCGGGCGGAGCTGGCCGGTGAACGCACCGGGGCGGTATGGCGGCCCGGTAGCAGAATCGATGCGAGGGCCGCGGCGCGCGCAATTGCATTGCGCGTCATTCTCGCAGCGGTATTCGGAATCGAGGACCCCGAGCGGCGTGCCGAATACACTGCGGCGACAACGGAATTCCTGAACTCTTTCGGGGGAACGCTGTTTCTGGTTCCGGCATTACGGCGTAATTTGTTCGTTTTGTCCGGATGGGAGCGATTCACCGCGGCGCGCGATCGATTCGACGTACTCATCGACGGCGAAATCCGGCGCCGCCGCGCGGCCGGTGGCGGCGGTTCGGACCTGCTGGGGCTGCTGCTGGCGACGCGATATGACGACGGCACCGCCATGACCGACTGTGACCTGCGTGAACAGCTGCGCACCCTGCTGGTGGCCGGGCACGAGACCACCGCGACGGCACTGGTCTGGGCGCTGTACCGGCTGCACCGGGAACCGGAGGCGCTGCGCCGGTTGCGCGCGGAATTGGACGCGGCCGGGCCCGATCCCGATCCGCTGGACCTTGTGACACTTCCCAATCTGGATGCGGTGTGCCAGGAGACGCTGCGTCTGCACCCGCCGGTGCCGATCGTATTGCGCAGGCTCACCGGAGATTTCGAGTTGCGCGGGGCGCGGCTGCGGGCGGGCGACACCATGGGCATCGCGGTGCCGCTGCTGCACTCCGATCCGGCGGTCTGGCCCGACCCGCAGCGGGTCCGGCCGCAGCGCTTCCTCGAACGCCGGTACAGCCCATTCGAATTCGCGCCCTACGGCGGCGGGCACCGGCGCTGCGTCGGTGCGACGCTGGCGGACTACGAGTTGCGGATCGTCCTGGCCACCGTGCTCGGCGCGGTACGGCTGCGGCTGTCGCCGCGCTTCGCGCGCGGGCGGACGCCACTGACCGTGCCACACAACATTGCGACCGGTCCGCATGCGGCAATAACCTTCGACGTCCTCGAACCCTGATGCGACCCCGGTGATTTCGATCACAACCAGGTTTGGCGGCGGGTACGCCCGGACATCTGGCACGGTCCGGGACCACATTCCGACTCGCCGACCTGAACGGCGCATACACATCACACGAGAGGTGCGCGCCCGGTGATGTGACGCTCCCCACGCCACGAGGTCGGTATGCATAACTGCCAGAACGCAATTGGCACACCTCGGATCGCCCTGTAGTAATGGGTGTCGCAAGAACTGATTTCGCAAGTTCGGGGTAACTCCTGGGGTACGCCCAGAATCGGGTTGCTCCCCAACCGCCGCCACGCGTTCCCAGCCGTTTACGGCTCCCTGCCGTGCGCCAAAGTCACGGAGAGGCGGCACGGAAGGACCAAAGCTGTGCGCGTTACCCGCTACCGGAAGTCGGGACTGATCGCCCTCGCCGCCATCGCGGCGACCGGAGCCGTGGTGGCAGCGCCCGCATCGGCAGCCCCGCTATGGCCGGGCGGCCCGGAAATCCCGGGCGTGCCCTCGGCCGTCATGCCGCAACCCGTTCCGGGCGATCTGCCCACCGCCCCCGGCGCGAGCTCGCCGCTGCCGCCCGCCAACTTCACCGCGCCCAATATCACCCCCGGTGACGGCTAGGTGGTCGGCGTAGCCCAGCCCGTCATCATCAACTTCAAGGAGCCGGTGAGCGATCACGCGGCCGCCGAGAAGGCCATCCGCATCACCTCCACCAATAAAGTGGACGGCCACTTCTACTGGATGGGCGACAAGCAGGTGCGCTGGCGGCCCGAGTCGTTCTGGCCCGCCGGTTCCCAGGTGACCGTCGAGGCGGGCGGCACCAAGGTCGCCTACGAGATCGGCGACGAGTTCATCGCCACCGCCGACGACACCACCCACCAGATCACCGTGACCCGCAATGGCGAGGTCGTCCGGGTCATGCCGACCTCCATGGGCAAGACCGGGCACGAGACCCCGAACGGGACCTATATCGTCAGCGACCGGAATCGCAAGATGATCATGGATTCCTCCACCTACGGCGTGCCGGTGACCGCACCCGAGGGTTACAAGCTCGAGGTCGAGTACGCGACCCGCATGTCCAACAGCGGCATCTTCGTGCACGCCGCCCCGTGGTCGGTGGCACAGCAGGGCAAGTCCAACTCCTCGCACGGCTGCCTGAACGTGAGCACCGAGGACGCGAAGTGGTTCCAGGAGAACGTGAAGCGCGGTGACCCGGTCATCGTGCAGAACACCAAGGGCGGCACCCTGAACCCCGCCGACGGCTACGGCGACTGGAACTGAATTTCCCGCACGGCACCCCCTACCCCTCGCGGGTGGGGGGTGTTGTCGTTTCCGGGCCGAGTTCGCACTGGTCACAACGCTATCCGCGATTTCGACCTTGAAACAGACTGGGCAGACTTACCATTCGTCCCATGTCAGCGCCGCTCGCGGATGCATCCGGTGAACAGACGGTTGCGCCCGCGCGCCGACTATTCAACCGCAAGGCATCCCACCGTTACCGGCTATTCGCGCGCAACCGACACGCTGCGCGAGTGAGATCGAGCCCCGAACGAGTATTGCCGCAGCCCCGGGGGCGCGGCTGGCGCAGTAGACCCTGGTCGGATTACGCGTTGTTCTTCGTGCTCGTCGCACCGAATCTCATTCTGCTGTCGGTGTTTGTTTACCGGCCGCTCATTGACAACATCCGGCTGTCGTTCTTCGACTGGAATATTTCCGATACCAACGCCACCTTCGTCGGCTTCGACAACTACACCGAGTGGTGGGGCCGGGACGACTCCTGGCAAGTTGTCAGCAACACGGTGGTCTTCACCATTGCCGCCGTCATCGGCAGTATGGTGCTGGGTTTGGCCCTCGCGCTGCTGCTGGATCGGAAGCTGTTCGGGCGCAATGTGGTCCGCTCGGCCATCTTCACGCCGTTCGTCATCTCCGGCGCCGCCATCGGCGTGGCCTTCCAGTTCATCTTCGATCCCGGCTTCGGGCTGGTGCAGGACGTACTGCACAAACTCGGGGTGGCGAAGGTGCCGGACTTCTATCAGGACCCCACCTGGGCCATGGTCATGGTGACCGTGACCTATCTGTGGAAGAACCTCGGCTATACCTTCGTCATCTATCTGGCCGCGCTGCAAGGCATTCGGCAGGATCTCATGGAGGCCGCCGAGATCGACGGCGCGAGCCGCTGGACCAGCTTCACCCGGGTGCTGCTGCCGCAGCTGCGGCCCACCACCTTCTTCCTGTCCATCACCGTGCTGCTGAACTCGCTGCAGGTCTTCGACATCATCTACACCATGACCCGCGGCGGGCCGCTGGGCACCGGCACCACCACCATGGTCGTGCAGGTTTATCGGGAATCCTTCGTCAACTTCCGGGCCGGATACGGCGCGACGGTGGCCACCATCATGTTCCTGGTGCTGCTGATCGTGACCCTCGTCCAGGTACGCGTCATGGATCGGGGCTATCAGTGAAACTCGGCTCCCTGCAGCACAACCGGGAGATCTGGGCGAAGGTCTTCGGCTACGCGGCCATGGCCTGCGTGCTCGTCATCGTGGGCGTCCCGCTGTTCTGGATCGTGATCACCTCGTTCAAGGACCGGCCCGATATCTACGTGCAGCCCGCGGTGTACTGGCCGCGCGCCTGGCATCCGGAGAACTACTCCGACGCCACCACCACGCTGCCGTTCTGGACCTTCCTGCGGAACTCGCTCATCGTCACCGGCGTCGTGGCCGGGGTGAAGTTCGTGCTCGGCGTGTTCAGCGCCTACGGGCTGGTCTTCCTGCGCTTCCCGGGCAAGACCGTGCTGTTCCTGGTGATCATCGCGGCGCTCATGGTGCCCAACCAGATCACCGTCATCTCCAACTACGCGCTCATCGCCCAGCTGGGATGGCGAAACACCCTGCAGGGCATCATCGTTCCGCTGTGCGGCGTCGCCTTCGGCACCTTCCTCATGCGCAATCACTTCCTGTCGCTGCCCAGTGAGGTCATCGAGGCCGCGCGCATGGACGGCGCGGGCTGGTGGCGGCTGCTGACCCGGGTGGTGCTGCCCATGTCCGGGCCGACCATGGTGGCCTTCGCCGTGGTCACGCTGGTCAACGAATGGAACGGATATCTGTGGCCGTTCCTCATGGCGGACGGTCCCGAGGTCGCCACCCTGCCGGTGGGCCTCACGCTGCTGCAGAACACCGAGAACCCCAGCGTCACCAACTGGGGGCCGGTCATGGCCGGAACCATCCTCACCATGCTGCCGATTCTCATCGTCTTCCTGGCGCTGCAGCGTCACATGATCAAGGGCCTCACCTCCGGTGCGGTCAAGGGTTAATCCGGAAAGAGAGATCCCTGTGTCCGAATCACAATCACTCAAAGGGCACCGCCCCGCTTTGTCGCGACGCGGGTTTCTCGGCCTGGCCGGTGCGAGCGCGGCCGGGCTCGCACTGACCGCCTGCGCGGGCAGCGGTGGCGGCAGCAAGCAGGAGGGCGACGGCAAGACCATTACCTTCTGGTCCAACCACCCGGGCACTTCCAAGGAGCTGGAGACCGAGCTCATCAACCGGTTCCAGGCCAAGTACCCGGATCTGAAGGTGAACCTGGTCGACGCGGGCAAGAACTACGAGGAGGTGTCGCAGAAGTTCAATGCGGCGCTGTCCGGCGGTGAACTGCCCGATGTCGTGGTGCTGTCCGACGTCTGGTGGTTCAACTACGCGCTCAATGGCACCATCGAGCCGCTCGACAGCCACTTCGCTTCCGCCGGAGTGCAACTCGACGACTACGTGGACTCGCTCGCCGCGGACTACCTGTTCAACGGCAAGCACTACGCGCTGCCCTACGCGCGCTCGACGCAGATCTTCTACTACAACAAGGACGTCTGGACCAAGGCCGGTCTGCCCGACCGCGGTCCGGAGAGCTGGGCCGAATTCGACGAGTGGGGCCCCAAGATCCAGTCCGTGGTCGGCGCCGACAAGTGGGCGCACGGCTGGGGCGACGCCAAGAACTACCTGGCCTGGACCTTCCAGGGACCGACCTGGACCTTCGGCGGCCGCTACTCCGATCAGTGGACGCTGAAATTCAATGACGCCGCCACCATCTCGGCGGGGAACTACCTGCGCGACAGCATCAATGTGAAGAAGTACGCCAGCATCCGCCCGCAGATCGCCACCGACTTCGGCACCGGCATCATCGCCTCCACCATCGCCTCCACCGGTGATCTGAAGGGCATTCAGAAGAACGCCGAGGGCAAGCTGGAATTCGGCACCGCCTTCCTGCCGCGCCCGAACGGGCCGGGCGCCACCACCGGCGGCGCGGGCCTGGCCATCCCGTCGCGAATCTCGGACCAGCGCAAGGAGAATGCGCTCAAGTTCATCGAGTTCATCACCAATGCCGCCAATACCGCGTACTTCACCCAGGGCACCGGATACATGCCGGTGCGCAAGTCGGCGCTGCAGGATCCCAGCGAGCAGGAGTTCCTGACCAAGAACCCGAAGTCCAAGACCGCCATCGATCAGCTGGCGCTGACCCGGTCGCAGGACTACGCGCGCGTCTTCGTACCGGGCGCGGACCAGATCATCGGCACCGGCATGGAGCAGATCGGATTGCAGAACCGGTATGCCGCAACGGCTTTCGCCGATGTGACCAATCAGCTGCAGGCCATTATCGACCGGCAGATCACCCCCAAGCTGCCCAAGTAAGACACGAGGAGACCCGCCGGTATGGCGACTGTGCAGTTCGAGGGCGCGACCCTCACCTACCCGGGTGCGCCCGCCCCCGCGGTCGACACCTTGAATCTGGAGATCGCCGACGGCGAATTCCTGGTCCTGGTCGGCCCTTCCGTCTGCGGCAAATCCACCAGTCTGCGCATGCTGGCGGGTCTCGAGGCGGTGACCGGCGGGAGCATTCACATCGGTGACCGCGATGTCACCGGGCTCCCGCCGCGGGCCCGCGATGTGGCCATGGTCTTCCAGAGCTACGCCCTGTACCCGAACATGACCGTCGCCGACAATATGGGCTTCGCCCTGCGCAATGCCGGTATGAGCAAGGCGGACACCTTGATTCGGGTCAAGGAGGCCGCGGCCATGCTGGAGCTGGAGGACCTGCTCGACCGCAAGCCCGCCAAACTCTCCGGCGGTCAGCGCCAGCGGGTGGCCATGGGCCGCGCCATCGTGCGGCGGCCGCAGGTCTTCTGCATGGACGAACCGCTGTCCAATCTGGACGCCAAACTGCGCGTGTCCACGCGGTCCCAGATCGCCGCGCTGCAAAAACGACTCGGCACCACCACGGTCTACGTGACCCATGATCAGGTCGAGGCCATGACCATGGGTCACCGCGTGGCCGTGCTGCGCGACGGCAAGCTCCAGCAGATCGCCGCGCCGCGCGAGCTCTACGACAATCCGGTCAATACCTTCGTGGCCGGATTCATCGGCTCACCCGGGATGAACCTGCTGACCGCGCCGGTCGAGGACGGCCACGCGGTGCTCAATACCCTGCGAATCCCGTTGCCGCGCACCATTACCAGTAAGAAGGTGATCATCGGTATCCGCCCGGAATCCTGGGAGGTCACCACCGACGCCACCAATGCGCTGGCCGTCGAGGTCGAGCTCCTGGAGGAGCTGGGCGCGGAGTCCTTCCTCTATTCGCACGGCATCACCGATCAGTGGTCCAGTCGCTCCGGGCGCATTGTCGCCCGGGTCGACCGGCGCTTCCAGGTCGCCCTGGGTGATCGCCTGTTGCTCACACCCAAGGCGGACGAGCTGTTCTTCTTCGACGCCGAGACGGAACTCCGCCTGCGCTGATCACCAGATCTTCACGCGCTCCGCGGGATCGAGATAGAGCTCGTCGCCCGGATTGACGTCGAACGCCTCGTGGAAGGTGTCGAGGTTGCGGACCACGCCATTGCAGCGGAACTCCGGCGGCGAGTGCGGGTCGGTGGCGAGGCGGCGGATGGCCTCCTCCTTACGGGCCTTGGTGCGCCACACCTGGGCCCAGCCGAAGAAGACGCGCTGCAGGCCGGTGAGGCCGTCCAGGACGGGCGCCTCATCGCCATTGCGGCTGATCTTGTAGGCCGCCAGGGCAATGGACAGGCCGCCGAGATCGCCGATGTTCTCGCCAATGGTGAACTCGCCGTTGACCTTGTGATCCGCGGTGAGGTCCTTGGGGGAGAACCGGTTGTACTGGTCGATGAGCGCCTTGGTGCGCTTGCCGAATTCGGTGCGATCGGATTCGGTCCACCAGTCGACCATATTGCCGTCGCCGTCGTACTTGGAGCCCTGATCGTCGAAGCCGTGGCCGATCTCGTGGCCGATGACCGCGCCGATACCGCCGTAGTTGGCGGCATCGTCGGCGTTCATGTCGAAGAAGGGCGGCTGCAGGATGGCGGCGGGGAAGACGATCTCGTTCATGCCGGGGTTGTAGTAGGCATTGACGGTCTGCGGGGTCATGAACCATTCGCCGCGGTCCACCGGCCCGCCGAGCTTGTTCAGATCCCGATCGTGTTCGGCGGCATAACCGCGGCGGTAGTTGCCCACCAGATCCGACGGGTCGATGGTCACGGCCGAGTAGTCGCGCCACTCGTCCGGGTAACCGATCTTCGGCGTGAACTTCTCCAGCTTGGCCAGTGCCGCCTGCCTGGTATCCGGGCCCATCCACTCCAGCTCGGAGATATTGCGGCTGTAGGCCTCCTGGAGATTCTCGACCAGTTCCACCATGCGCGCCTTGGCTTCCGGCGGGAAGTGGCGAGCCACGTACAGCTTGCCGACGGCCTCGCCCAGCAGATCCTGGACCAGGGACACGCCGCGCTTCCAGCGCTCGCGATTCTCCTGCGCGCCGGTGAGGGTGCGACCGTAGAAGTCGAAGTTCTGCTCGACCAGATCGGCGGTCAGATAGGGCGCGCGGGCCTTGAGGACGCGCCAGGTGGTCCAGGCCTTCCAGTCCTCCAGCGACTCTTCGGCCCACACTCGGGCAAAGGTGCGAACGTAATCGGGCTGGCGCACGACCAGTTCGGCGAACAGCTCCGCACCCGGGCGGTCCAGGCTCTCGGCCAGCGCGGCGGTCCAGGCGTCCCAGTCGAATTCGGGATTCTCCGCGGCCAGCGCCGCGAAGGTGGTGAGGTTGTAGCTCTTCTCGGCATCGCGGCGACGCACCACGTCCCAGTGTCCGGCGGCCAGCTTGGCCTCCAGATCGAAGACGCGCTGCGGGTCGTGGTCGATATCGGCCAGCTCGAACATGCGGCGGATATGGGCGACGTACTTCTCGCGGATCTCCGCGTACTCGTCCTTGTGGTAGTAGGACTCGTCGGGCAGGCCGATACCGGACTGGGTGGCGTGCACCAGGTAGCGCTCGGAGTTCTTGTCGTCGGTGTCGACGTACACCGCCAGCGCACCGCCCACGCCGGTGCGCTGCAGGCCGCCCAGCAGGGCCGCGAAGGCGCCGCGATCGGTGATCTGGCGGATGGCCGCCAGTTCGCCCACGATCGGAGCCAGGCCGTGTTCCTCGACCTGGGCCTCGTTCATGAAGCTGTTGTAGAGATCGCCGATCTTGCGTTCGATGCTGCCGACGGCCGCATGCGCGGCCGCGGCCTCCTGGATGATCGCCTGCACATCCTTCTCGGCCTGGTCGTACAACGTCCGGAAGGCGCCGTCGACCGCGCGGTCCGCCGGTATCTCGTACGTGTCCAGCCATTTGCCGTTGACATGCGCGAACAGGTCGTCCTGCACCCGCACGTCCGCGTTCTGGAAGGACAGGTCGATTCCCGAGGGAGGCGTCAGCTGCGAAGTCACGATCCCCAGTATGCCCACTCCGGCGGCACCTGGCCGGGCTCCGCTCAGCCGGACACGGGAATCCGATCGAACTCCCCCGCCCCCGGCTCCGGCCAGGAACGCCCGCCATTCGCCAGGGGTGTAGACCAGGGTGATCTCACCGTGGCGCAGGGCGGTGTGGCCGTCGGGGGCGGGGTGTGTGGTCAGGTCGCCGGTGGGGGCGGCCGCATCGTTGCGACCCAGCACCAGGGCGAGGAACGACATCCATTCGCTCGCGCTGACGGTGATGATGGGCTCGGCCTCTGGGCGATGTTCTGGGTTACGCCGGTACTTGCTGTCACGGATGAGCACCGCATCACCGTCGAAACGAACCTCCACACACTGATTTCCATTGTTGGTGCGAGTCGACGTGAACCAGCCGGTGGATTCCGGTTGGTGTTTCGCGGTGGTAAGCATGGGCAGCATTTTACGCGCGCACATGTGTCTCCTACCCTTGCGAATAATTCCTGATCATCTCCAAAGACTCTGAACGGCTGAGGGATTGGTCGAGTGCACGCACGAATGCAAACCCCAAATCGCGAACCTGCTCGGAATCGTCGACGCCACCGCCGAAAACCGCGCTCTCGGCCCACGCGAAGGTGGGCAATGATTCCACGGCGAAATCCAGCAGATGAAAACTGGAGCCGCCCAGAATCGCACCGCGCGGCGCGGTGAACGGAATCACCCGCACCGTCACCGAATCCTGTTCCGCCAGTAGGCTCGCCAAATGCTCGAGCTGTCCGCGCAGCACCTTCGGGCCGCCTATCTGCTGTAACAGGGTGGCTTCGCCGACCACGGCGGTCAGTTCCAGGCGATCGTCACCGCGTAGCCGTTCCTGTCTTCGCATGCGCACGGCCACAAGTTGTTCCACTTGGACCGGTCGGATCATGACGTCGGCGCTGATGAGCGCCCGCGCATACTCCTCGGTCTGCAACAGGCCAGGGATCACCAGACTGTCGTAGCTGCGGATACTCTCCGCACCGAATTCCATACCGTAATAACGCTGCAACTCCGTGCCGATGAGCGCGGAAGTTTTCGCCCACCAGCCGCGTTCCTTGCTCGCCAGCAGAAGTTCTTGCAGATCGGCGCGTTCCTCACCATCGACTTCGAGGAGTTCGAGCACCGGGCCGAGCGTATTGACGGTGAGTACCCGGCGACCCTTCTCGACATGCGACCAATTCGCCGGCGTGAAGCCGACGCGTTTGGCGAAGGTCGCCGAATCGAAGCCGCGCTGCTCCCGCAGTTCGCGCAGGCGCAGCACCAGCTCCCACCTGGCGACGGTGGGCGAGACGGGTGCCATGACTGCTGACTCTACGCCGATAATTCGCTGGCGTGTGACTATTGTCATACCGATTGCCGGAGAATAGGGTCGGTAGCAGGAGGTTCGCCATGAGCGCGCTGGACCCATCCTCGTACACCGAAACCCAGGAAGCGCTGGCCCGCTGCCGACGCTACCGCAAGGAGCACGGCCTGTACGGGGTCGTCGACTCCCAGCTCGGGCGGATCATGCTCGAGGTCGGCGCGGTCGGGGCGGTCACCATGCCCGCCGATATCGGAGCACGGGTCCGCGACCACCTGAAGAGCCTGCATCGCTGCGGTCCGGTGATCGCCCATCCGCGCTCGCACCGCTGGACCTTCCTGACCGGGCCGACCGACGGGTCCTATCTCGACGTGGCCTTGTTCGCCGATCTGTTCCGCGACTGCGCCGCGGTGGCGCTGCCCGGTAGCCACATCGTGCTGCCGTCACCGACCGATGAGCACAGCGGATACCGACTCTGGATCTGCCCGCCGGAGGGGGACTTCCGGCCCGAGCTCGCGGAAGTGGTGGCCGCCACCCGGGTCTGCCGGGCGACCCGCACCGAGGCGTTGGGAGCGCCGAAGCTCTAGGGGGCACCAGCTCTAGGGGGCACCGCCCAACCCCCGAAGAGAAAGGGTGTGGGGGCTTCCCAATCAGCCGGCCCCCACACCCCCTATCACTCAGTTGGTGGGCTGGGGTGTCAGCGTAATGCTGAACTTGTCCTCCACGCGCTGATTCCAATCGCGCTCACACTGATCGAGTTTGGCCTGATCATTGCCCGCATTGCTGACGCATTCGATGAAGTCCTTGCCGCCGGTCTCCTCGAAGATGCTCCAGCCGACAATGAGGAAGGTGACCGAGCCCACCAGGCCCAGAAGGCCGAGAATGAGACCGGTGAGCGCCATGCCGAAACCTCCGGCGGTGCCGGACTTGGCCTTCACCATGGCGATGATGCCGAAGATGAGAGCGAACAGCCCGAAGAGAATCCCGCCCAGAATGGTCCAGAAGCTCAGCAGCGCCAGGATGCCGAGCACCAGGGCGGTGATCGCGAGACCCTTACCCTTCGGGGACTCCTGCCAGTACTGCTGACCGCCGGGCGCGCCGGGTGGGGGATAGCCGCCGGGCGGCGGGGCCGGATACTCGCCGTACTGGCCGGAGGGCGGTGGCGGATACGACATGCGGGGTCCTTCCGTCGGTGGTGCTCCCGGTATCGCGAACGTGCGAACGAACCGTTAACGTGCCCGATTCGTCCCAAAAGCTGCGTTCATCACGAATCGCTGTAGATGCTATTGCCCCGCCCGGACTATTGACCACCGAGGCGCGCGTGCATCTCCCACACCAGGATTTCCGACGGCAGATTCGCGGTCACGCGCTGTCCGCCGCTGCGGACCATGCGCACCGCATCACCCTCGTAGAGCGTCCCCACACCCTCCATCTCGACCTCGCCGTGCGCCACGAACACATGCAGGTACGGCGCCTCGGGCAACCGCACCTCCGACGGCTCGGCCGGACCCGCCATGCGCGCCACGTGCAGGGCGGAATGACTGCTGTTGATGGCGATGGCCGTCCGGTCGCGATAGCGGGGCAGCCCGGAGGCCACCGTCACCAGCCCGCCACCGGCCAATTCGTCGTCGATCTCCAACTGCTGATAGCCGGGCGTCAGGCCGGGTTCGTCCGGCACCACCCACATCTGGACGAAATGCACCGGCTCCTCGTGCTCGGGCGCCGTGCTGATCCGCCAGGAATCATTCTTCTCCGAATGCAGGATTCCGGTGCCAGCGCTCATGCGCTGCGCCAGGCCCGGATAGATGACCCCGCTGTGACCCAGCGAATCCTGATGCACCAGGCTGCCGCTCAGGACCCAGGTGACGATCTCCATATCCCGATGCGGATGGGTTTCGAATCCCTCACCGGGCAGCACGATGTCCTCGTTGTTCACCAGAAGCAGGCCGTGATGGGTGTTGTCGGGATCGTAATGTTCCCCGAAGGAGAACGAATGCTTCGAATCCAGCCATGCCACACGGGTTTTCATGCGGTCGCCGGCACGATGGATATCGATGTGTGGTGTCGTGAGCGTGGACACCGCCGTACTCCTCTCACCGGCGAGCACCGATCAGAATCCAGGGTAGGGGCACTTCCCGGGGGTCAACCTGAATTCCCGGTAAATTCTAACGTGCGGGCAGAACCGCCTCGCACGCCGCCGACCAGGCAGTTCGCTACCGCCCTCGGCGGCGGGCAATCACCCGGCGACCGGAATCGGTGCGTGTCGCTCCCCCGGTGGCGACCGGTCGGCGACCGTATCATGATGGGCCGCAAGTGAAACCGGAGGAGGGCAGGGGGATGCGACCCGAGGTACTCGCGGGCATCGAACGCGAACTCCGGCAGCAGGCCAGCAGCGAGGGGGATCAGCCACTTCGTGGTGGGCGTAGCCGTATTCCGCGGGGGGAAACTCCTGGTCGTGCGGCGTGTCGCCGACGACTACCACGGGGGTATGTACGAACTGCCCGGCGGCGGAGTGGAATCCGGCGAGACCTTCGCCGACTGTGTGGAACGGGAACTGTTCGAGGAAACCGGGCTGCGGGTGCGCCGCATCACCGATGTGCTGGGTGGTTTCGACTACGCCACCCGCACCAAATCCCGGGTGCGCAAATACAGCTTCGTGGTGGAGGTGGAACCGGGGGAGGTGTTGCTGGCGCCGGGGGAGCACGACGAATTCCAGTGGATCGACGCCGACGGCGTGGACAGTCTGCCCATGGCCGACGATATGCGCGCCGCGGTCTTCGCCCTGGTGACCACGCATCCGGCGCGGTGAACACGCCCGCGGCGGAACCACTCCCCGAACCGGATACCCGGCCCGTGCCCACCGGTCCGCGCCTGCGCAGCGCACTGTCCACCCTGCGCACCGGGCTGCGCGAGAATCCCGGCGCCCTGCGGCTGAGCATCGTGCGCTTCGCCGGGCAGTTCGGCGACGGCATGTTCCAGGCCGCCCTGTCCGGGGCCATCCTGTTCAATCCGGAACGCGAGACCGATCCGCTGGCCATCGCGGGCGGCTTCGCGGCGCTGCTGCTGCCGTATTCGATCATCGGGCCCTATGCCGGGGCGCTGCTGGATCGCTGGGATCGGCGCCTGGTGCTGCTGGTGGCGAATCTGCTGCGCGCCCTGCTCATCGGCGTGGCCGCGATCGGACTGCTGGCGGGAATCCCCTCCGGTCCGCTGCTGGCGCTGGCCCTGGCGGTGGTCGGCATCTCGCGATTCGTGGGCGCGGGCGTCTCGGCCGCCCTGCCCAAGGTGATCGCGCAGCGCTGGCTGGTGCCCATGAATTCGGTGCTGGCCACCGTGGCCTCGGGCTGCGCCATTGTCGGCGCCAGCCTGGCCTTCGGCATTATCGGGCTGATCGGCGCGGGTGATCTCGGCTCCGCGGTGGCCGTGGCGGCCGCCGCGTCCGGATCGATCCTGGGCGGAATCGCGAGCGCCGGGTTCCGGTCCCGGGCCCTGGGTCCCGAACTCGCCGAGCGCACCCGCGGCTCGGTGCGCGCCGTCGCCGCCGGACTGCGGGAGGGCGCGACCGCAGCCTGGCACTCACGCGAGGTGACCACGGCCATGCTCGGAATCGGCGCGCATCGCATGGTTTTCGGCGCCGACACCCTGCTCATGGTGCTGGTGCTGCGCCGCGGCGACGGGGCGGACAGCATTGCCCGGTTCGGCGTCGCCATTACCGCCACCGGGGCGGGCATTCTCGCCGCGGCGGTGGTGGCGCCCTTCCTGATTCCACGCCTGGGCCGCTCCCGGACCGTGGTGGCCGGGCTGATCGCCGCGATCGTGGTGCAACTGGCCCTGGTCACACCGGTCACCATCGCCACCGGCGCCGCCGAGCGGCGCGCGGAACTGCTGCTGCTCGCGGCCGCCTTCCTGCTGGGCCTGGCCGGGCAGACCATCAAGCTCACCGGTGACGCGGCCATGCAGATCGATATCGACGACGGCCATCGCGGTCAGGTCTTCGCCCTCCAGGACACCGTCTTCAACATCACCTATGTGCTGGCGCTGGCGGGCACCGCGCTGTGGATACCCGCCGACGGGCGCTCACCGGGCGTGGTGGTCGCCGCCGCCGGAATTTACGCGATCGGTATCGCCGCCATCGCGCTCAACACTCGCCGCCACGCCGAGCGCTGATACGGTGAGGGCGATGCTCGCCGACACGCCGCGCCCCGGAAGCCCCGGAATCCGTGCCGCACTGGTCATCTCCGGCGTCCTCACCGTCGGCGCCGTCCTGCTGCCCGCCATTCGCAGTGGGGCCGAAGAGGCCGCGTGGGTGCCGCCGGTGAACGATTGCGGAGAATTCGGATTCGATCCGCTCTATCGCGATCGCGACACCAGACCGGTGCAGGCGCAACCACAGCCCGATCCGACCATTCGAATCCCTTATCCCGTACCGGAATTCGTTCCCGTCGAGGTACCCGGCCCGCTCCCGGACAACACCCGCATCGAACCGGAGCCGCTCCCGGCCGATCCGTGCCGCAATCCCTGCCCGGATATTCGCGACATTCCCAATCCGGTCCCGGAAACCACACTGCCGGAAGGTGATCCGTCCACGGCACCGGTCACCGCCACGACCGCACCGGCCGTCACCGAACCGCCGTTCCCCACCTCCGAACCCAGTGGCGCGGGCGCCGACGGCCCGCTGCCGCCGCGCACCGCCGAACTCGTCCCGCAGACCGAGATCGTCCCGGTCCCGGTGCCGGGCGGGGAATTCCCGGAACCGCAGCCCGCGCCGCCGCTCGCCATTCAACTGCCCGAATTCGCTCCCGCCGCACCGGCTCCCGTGCCGCCCGCCGTCGAATCGGTGCGCCTGGTCAATCAGGTCACCGGGCACGGCTCCACCAATCGCACCGATATGCGCTGGTCGGTGGACGGCACCGATCTCGGCCTGTTCTGGGAGAACAAGCCCGGTGAGCTGGCCGTGGTCTTCGGCGACACCTTCGGCAAGGGCTGGCAGTTCCCGGGCGCGGGCAACGGCGATCAGGACTGGCGCAGCAATACCATCGCCTACAGCACCGACCGGGATCTGAGCGACGGGCTCACCCTCGACACCTTCGTGCAGAACAGCCGCTGCCACGCGGCCGAGATCCTGGACAGCCGCAAGGTCGACAACTTCGAGATCACCACCATCCCGACCTCGGGTTTCACCCTCAATGGCCGCCAGTACCTCAGCTATATGTCCATCAACCGGTGGAGCCGCTACCAGCCCGGCATGTGGTGGACCTACCTCGGCGGCCTCGCCTGGTCCGACGACGACGGCCGCACCTGGACCAAATCCCAATGGGCGCGCTGGGACAACTTCTTCGGGCTGAGCCGCTTCCAGGTGACCAGCATGGTCCCGCACGAGGGCTATGTGTACATGTTCGGCACCCCGAACGGCCGCTTCGGCACCATCGGCCTGGCCCGGGTGCCAGCCGACCAGGTGCTCAACAAGTCCGCGTATCAGTACTGGGTCTCCGGCGCCTGGATTCCGGCGGTCGGGCCGAGCGAATTGTTCGCCACCCCACTGATTTCCGGCACCGCCAGCGAGCTCTCGGTCCGCTTCGACCAGTCCAGCGGGCTGTGGCAGATGGTCTATCTCGACCTGCAGCGCAATGAATTCGTGCTGCGCACCGCCACCTCACCGCAGAGCGCCTGGACCGAACCGGTCGCGCTCATCGACACCTCGGACTATCCGTCGTCCTACGGCGGCTTCATCCATCCGTGGTCCACCGGCACCGATCTGTACTTCACCATGTCGCACTGGGCGACCTACAACGTCTACCTCATGCACGCGGTGGTGAATCCGGGCCGCTGAGTTCAGCGGTACGGGCGGAAGCGCAGCGCCTGACCCGGGCAGGCCTGCGCGACCAGGTCCACATCCGCGTCGACCACCACCCCGATCACCGGATAGCCGCCGGTAATGGGATGGTCGGCCAGGAAGACCACCGGCTGCCCGCTGGGCGGTACCTGGATGGAGCCCAGCGCCATACCCTCCGTGGGCAATTCACCGGTATCGCGGCGGCACAGCGGCGGGCCGCCGCGGCGATCCAGGCGGGCGCCGATGCGGTCGGTCTCGGAGGAGATCGTCCATTCTCCCTCGAACAGGACCGCGGTATTCGCGAACCAGTCGGCGCGCGGGCCCGCAATCACCCGGATGGTGAGGCGTCCGCCCACGGGCGCGGCCACCGGGGCCACATCCACGATCGGATACTCGCGCGGCGGCGCGCCGACCGGGAGCAGATCGCCCGAGCGCAGCGGTCGCGGGCCGATACCGGACATGGTGTCCAGGCTGCGCGAACCGAGCACCGGCGGCACGTCAATACCGCCCCGGACCGCGATATAGGTGCGCAGCCCGGTGGCGGCCAGACCCAGCCGAAGGCGTTGGCCCGGTTCGAGTTCCAGGACGCTGGCCGCGCCGACCGGGCAGCCGTCGACGGCGGCGGGGGCGGACGCGCCGGCGACCGCGAGGGTGAGATGGCGCTCGGCGAGCAGTTCCAGACCGCCCAGCAGCGCCTCGATGGCCGCCGCGCCCTCCGGATTCCCAACCAGGCGGTTGGCCAGGCGCAGCGATCCGCGATCCGCCGCGCCCGCCGTTCCCATTCCGGAGTCGAACCAGCCGGGACGGCCCAGATCCTGAATGGTGGCCAGGGGACCCACGCGCTCCACCCGGATCACGACGTCACCCCCGACGTCCCGGCATCCACGAAGCGGACGCGAGTTCCCGCTCGTACCAAGGCGGGTGGATCGCGCTCGACATCCCACATGGCCAGTTCGGTGGTGCCGATGAGCTGCCAGCCACCGGGACTGCTGCGGGGGTACACGGCCGAATAGCCACCGGCCAGGGCGACCGCGCCCGCGGGGATGGCGGTGCGGGACTGCGTGCGCCGGGGGACCGTCAGGCGGCCGTCGGCGGATTCCAGATATCCGAAACCCGGGGCGAAACCCACAAAGGCGCAACGCCATTCGGTCCCCGTGTGCTGGGCGATCACCTCGGCCGTCGTCAAACCGAGATGGCGGGCCACATCGGGCAGATCCGCGCCGTCGTAGCGGACCGGAATCACCAGGGGTTCGCCGTGGAAACCATTGCCGCCCACCGTCTCCTCCGGATAATCGGCGGCCGAGGGCCGCCACCCGGGCAGGCCCCGCGCGCCGGTCGCTACCCGGGCCTGCGAATCCAGTCGAGCCAGCAGGGCGGCCAGCCGTTTGCGCACCGGCTCGGCCGCGGCGGGCGAGGTCAGGGTGATCAACACGGTTTCGGCCGCGGGCAGCACGTCCACCACTCCGGCGGGCCGGGGGTGCAAGGCTTCGACCAGGTCGGGCAGCATGGCGCGCAGGGGCGGGATCACCAGCAGCGCGCGATCGCCCGCCGGGCGAATATCGCCCGCGGCGGGAGTGGTTCCGGAATCGCTCATCTCGTATCCGTCAGATGAAGGGCCGCAACGGGATTCGCGACTCGTCCAGGGTGGCGCGAATCCGGCGGGCCATATCCACGGCCGCGGGGGAATCGCCGTGCACGCACACGCTGGCGGCGGCGACCGCCACCGTGCCGCCGTCGACCGTGACCGCCTTGCCGGAGCGGGCGATCGACAGGGCCTGCGCCACCGCCTCGTCCGCGCCCAGCACCGCGCCCGCCAGACCGCGCGGCGCCAGTAGGCCCTCGGAGGTGTACGCCCGATCGGCGAAACCCTCGGCGAAGAACCGGATTCCGGCCTCGCGGGCGGCGGCCTCCAGTTCGGTGTGCGCCGGACCCAGCAGGACCAGGCGCTTGTCGAATTCGCGCACGGCGGTCAGCAGGGCATCCGCCAGCGCCCGGTCCGCGGCGGCCGCGTGATAGAGCGCCCCGTGCGGTTTCACGCAGCGCACCCGGTCACCGGCGGCGCGGGCGAAGCCGTCCAGGCTGCCGATCTGGTACAGGGTCTCGTCCCGCAATTCGGCCGGTGACACCGCCAGCGCCCGGCGGCCGAAACCGGCCAGATCGCGATAGCCGACGTGCGCGCCGATGCGGACGCCCTTCTCCACGGCCAGCGCGCAGGTGCGGCGCATGATCGACGGATCCCCGGCGTGGAAGCCGCAGGCGATATTGGCGCTGGTCACCAGGTCCAGCATGGCGGCATCGTCGCCCATGGTCCACGCGCCGAAACCCTCGCCCAGGTCGCTGTTCAGATCCAAGCTCATCGTCCCTCCCAGCTCCTGCCCTGCATTGTGGCATGCGTCACACGGTGTGATGTCACGTCCCGCGGGCATTACCTGTCCCATGAACATGACCGATACGAAAAAGGTACTGCTGGCCGGGGCGAGCGGAGTCCTGGGCCACCACATCGCCGCGGCGCTACGCCAACACGTGTACACCGTCCTGGCCCTGGGCCGCGGCGCGAGCGCCGATATCACCGCCGACCTCATGAATCGCGATCAGCTGCTGCGCGCGGTCGAAGGACAGCGGATCGACACCGTCGTGCACGCGGCGACCGCCCTGGCCAAGGCGCCCATGCGCCACCGGGACATGTACGCCACCAACGCACTGCGCACCACCGGCACCGCCAATCTGATGGAGGCCACCGGGCTCGTCGGCGCGCGGCGAATGATCGCCGAATCCATGGTGTTCGGCTACGGCTACCGCGACTTCGGCGCGCACGTCCTCACCGAGAACGACCCGTTCGGCAGCGGCGGCGACCCCGCCGTGGCGCCGCATCTGGAAGGCATGCGGGTCAAGGAGGAACTCATGCTGAATACACCCGGCATCGAAGGGATCTCCCTGCGCTACGGACTCTTCTACGGCCCCGGCGACACCGAGAATCTGGTCGGCATGCTGCGTAAACGTCAGCTGCCGACGGTTCGCGACGACGACCGGGTGCTGCCGTGGGTGAACCTCGTCGACGCCGGAACCGCCGTCGCGCTCGCGGTCGAAGGCGGAACCCCCGGCGCGGCCTACAACATCGTGGACGACAGCCCGCTGGGCTTCGGCGCGCACATCCGGCTGCTGGCCGAAACCTTCGGCACCCCCAAGCCGTTCACCGCGCCCCGCTGGCTGCTGCGCCCGATGTCGTACATGTACACCGTGACCGGCACCAGCCTGCGCGTCGCGAACACCAAGGCCAAGGCCGAACTCGGCTGGAAACCGCGGTACCCGGCCTGCGCCGACGGCCTGCGCGCGCTCGCCGCCGCCTGACGGGGAGTGTCCCAGCTCACTTCGGCGTATTCGGAGATGTCACCAACGGCCAGTACTCTCGATCGGGTCATGGCCACGTATTTCGATCCGAAGGCCTGGTCACCTTTGCGGGCGGTGGACTTGGGCATGGACCTGGGAAAACGCCTGTTCGATCAGAGCTGGGTGGAGCAATGGACCAGCTTCACCACCGCATGGCTGGATCCGGTCGCCGACTTCGGAGCGGGTACGGTCACCGCCCTCATGCCCGATGTGCTCATGACACTGCTGTCGGAGGGCATCCTCAGCCAATTCGGCGGGCAGGAGGTGAGCGCCACCGTTCTCGGGCACGACCTGCGCGCCACCCTGCACACCCTGAAGGTCCGCAGGCGCGGGGCCAACTTCCAGACCAAAACCGTGCTCACCGGGCTGCATTGGAATGAGCATCCGATCGAGGAACTCACCGTCATCGCACACGACGTGCGGCTCATTCCCGGCGTCCCGACCAGGATTCGCACCGCGCAACTGGATCTCACCGGCGTCATCTCCGTTGCCGCACTGCTGGATTGGATCAATACCTGGCAGCCCGACTGGCGCCTGGAACTCGCACCCGACGGCCTGATCCTGGCGCAACATCGCCGACGGCGCATACGCGCCCTGGCCGCCGCCGAGATCACCGACAATGTCCTGCACATCACGGTGCACAGCGCCCACTGGCGCAAGGTCCGCGCCCCGCGCCGCATGACCCGGCTGGAGGCGATTCCCTTGACGGACATGCCGAATCAGATCCGCATCTTGCGCGCCGAACGACAGGGCGAGCACATCCACTTCGCCGCCGACATCCCCGGCCTCACCGGCTCCTTCGATCTGGCTCAGATACGTTCGGCCATCGTCGCCGGGACGACGCTCATCGTCTTCTGACTACCCGTCACTCCGGGTTCGCCACCACTTGAGCAGCGCTGCCTCGGCCTCGTCCCGATCCATGGGGCCACGGTCCAAGCGCAGTTCCTTGAGGAACTTCCACGCCTTGCCGACGTCCGGACCGGGTTTCAGGTCGAGTAGTTCCATGATGGCGTTGCCGTCCAGATCCGGGCGCACCCTGGCCAGATCCTCCTGCTCCTGGAGCTTCTCGATGCGTGTTTCCAGGTCGTCGTAGGTGGATCGCAGCAGGGCGGCACGCCGCTTGTTGCGGGTGGTGCAGTCCGCGCGGACCAGTTTGTGCAGGCGGGGGAGCAGTTCGTCGGCATCGGTGACGTAGCGGCGCACCGCGGAATCGGTCCACTGCCCCTTGCCGTAGCCGTGGAACCGCAGGTGCAGGTAGACCAGCCGCGCCACATCCTCGGTGAACTGCTTGGGATACTTCAAGGCGCGCATGCGCTTTCGCACCATCTTCGCGCCTACCACCTCGTGGTGATGGAAGCTCACGCCGCCGCCCGGCTCGTTCCGCTTGGTCGGCGGCTTGCCGATGTCGTGCAGCAGCGCGGCCCAGCGCAGCACCAGGTCCGGATCGCCCTCCTCCTGGTCGATGGCCTGCCGCAGCACGGTCAGCGAATGCTGGTAGACGTCCTTGTGCTGGTGGTGCTCGTCGATATCCAGCTGCATGGCGGGCACCTCGGGCAGCACCCGCTCGGCCAGGCCGGTCTCGACCATGACATCGATACCGTCGGTGGGGTATTCGCCGCCGATGAGCTTGTCCAGTTCGGCGCGCACCCGCTCGGCGGTAATGCGATCGATCTCCGCAGCCATGTCCACAATGGCCGCCCGCACCCGCGGCGCCAGCCGGAAACCCAGCTGCGAGACGAAGCGCGCGCCGCGCAGCATGCGCAGCGGATCGTCCTGGAACGAATCCTGCGGCAGCGCGGGCGTATCCAGCACGCCCTCGAGCAGGGCTTCCATACCGTTGAGCGGGTCCACGAATTCCAGCTCGCCCAGCGCGCCGATCCGCACCACCATGGCGTTCACGGTGAAATCGCGCCGCACCAGATCGGCCTCGAGGGTGTCGCCGAAGGTGACCTCCGGATTGCGCGACACCCGGTCGTAGCTGTCGCTGCGGAAGGTGGTGATCTCCAGCTGCTGGCCGTCCTTGGACGCGCTCACCGTGCCGAACGCCAGTCCGCCGGTGTCCCACAGATGATCGGCCCAGCCGCGCATCATCTCCTGCACGACCTCCGGCCGCGCATCGGTGGTGAAGTCCAGATCGGTGCCGAGCCGACCCAGGATGGCATCGCGCACCGTCCCGCCCACCAGGTACAGCTCGTGCCCGCGGGCGGCGAACAACTCTCCCAGCGGGGTCAGCACCTCGGAGAGCCGACCGACGGTTATGGCCGCCGCGGCCAGCAATCGGGTACGGCGATCCACGCTTGCTTCCTCGGACTTCGGCGAAACCACGAAAATGCAGCTTAGTTGAGTGAGGCAAATCCTTTCCCCACCCACACCCGGCCGCAGTGGGCGGGTACGGCGGGGGTTCACCGTTAGACTGGCGCAGTGTCCCCGGCCGATCGCGCGAACAGTCGACGTCGCCAGCCCCGGCGCCGTGGTGGTTCGGCCGGTGGTGCTGCGAAGAGTGGTGCCGCCAAACCGCGCATGCGCACCGTCCGCGAGACCTCCGCGGGCGGGCTCGTGGTGGACGGACTGGACGGTCCCAGCGAGAAGCGCTGCGCCGCGCTGATCGGTCGCACCGATCGCCGCGGCCGCCTGCTGTGGTCGCTGCCCAAGGGACACATCGAAGAGGGGGAGACCGCCGAGCAGACCGCCATCCGGGAGGTCCAGGAGGAGACCGGCATCCACGGCACCGTGGTCGCCGAACTCGGCAGCATCGACTACTGGTTCGTCACCGAGGGCCGCCGCGTGCACAAGACCGTGCACCACTACCTCATGCGCTCGCTGGGCGGGGAACTGTCCGACGCCGACGTGGAGGTCACCAAGGTGGCCTGGGTTCCCTTGAGCGAACTCGACTCCCGCCTCGCCTACGCGGACGAACGGAGGCTGGCCGAAGTCGCGAACCGGCTGATCGACCGGATGGAGAACGGCAGACAATGACGCGTGCGGGGTCTTGGCATCCTGACGGGGACACCGCGGCGGCACACTCGACTCGGACCGAGGGGACTCTGCACCGCTGGATGCTGTCCCTGGTCGCGGTGGTGCTGACCGTTTTGACCGTGTGCCCGCCGCTCGCGGTGGCGCAACCCACCGGCAATGGCTCGGGCAATGGCAGCGGCCAGCAGTCCGGGCCGAAATTCCTGAAGATGTCCCTGGATTCGGTGACGCCGACGACCATTACCGCGGCCAGCGATCCGTACTTCGTGGTGTCGGGCACCGTCACCAATATCGGCGATCGCCCGGTCTCGGATATCAGCGTGCGCATCCAGCGCGCCGCCGCCGTCTCGACGCCGAGCAGGCTGCGCTCCACCCTGCGCCTGGATCAGATCAACTACGACGTCACCGGCAAATTCCAGGACATTGCCGAGAAATTGACGCCCGGGCAGCGAAAACAGTTCAGCCTCACCGTCGCCCTGCACTCCGCCGCCGATCTGCCCGGCGAGATCTCCGCGCTCGACATCACCGATCCGGGTGTCTACCCGCTGCTGCTCAATGTCAACGGCGAACCCGCCTACGGCAGCCAGGCCCGCCTCGACGACGCCCGCTTCCTGCTCCCGGTGCTCGGCGTGCCGCCGCCCGCGGCCGATCCGAAAGATCCTGGTGCGCAGCCCGTTCCGGCGACGCCCCCGCCCAGCGCGCCGGTGGCCACCACCATGCTGTGGCCGCTGGCCGACCGGCCGCGGCTGGTGGCCGGGCGACCCGGATCCCCCGACGGGCAGGCCCTGCTCACCGATGACGATCTGGCCGCCTCGCTCACCTCGGGCGGGCGGCTCGACCAACTGCTCTCCGCCCTCGAGAGCGCGCTCGAACCGGGCACCGGACGCGATCGCAATCTGAGCGGCGCGCTGTGCCTGGCCATCGACCCGGACCTGCTGATCACGGTGTCCGACATGGTGAACGGCTATCGGGTGCTGGCCAGCCCCTCGGATCCGGACGGGCCCACCCGCGCGGGCGGCGGGGCCCGCGCCGCCACCGAATGGCTGGAACGACTGCGCGCCACGGCCTCCCGAATGTGCGTGGTGGCCCTGCCGTTCGCGCAGGTCGACCCGACGGCGCTGGCCGCGGTCGGCGATGTCACCCTGGCCGACCGGGCGCTCAACGGGCCCGCGGACCTGGTGGATTCGCTGCTGTCGGTGAAATCCGTGCGCGGGGTGGCCGTTCCCGACGCCGGGACCATCGACGACGAGGCGGCCGCGCTCTTCGCCGCGCACGGCTTCACCACCACCGTGCTGGCCGGTAATGCGATCGGCCAGGGCGAGGCGACGTCGAACCTCACCGCCGCCAAGGTCCCCGGCGAGCCCGCCGATCCGGTGTACCCGGATGTGGTGCGGCTGGCGGGCATTACCGGCCCGGCGCCCGCCACCGACGGCACGCCGCCGCCCGCCGCGCCGGAACTACGGGCCGCCACCTTCGACATCTGGTCCGCCACCGCGCTCGCCGCCGTCGGCTCGCACCCGCCGACCCCGCCGTTCACCCCGGAGACGGTGCACTACGACGTCACCAACGACTCCCGCGCCGCCCGGCTGCAGGACGCGCTCGGCGCCATCTCCTGGAGCGCGCTCGATGCCCAGCCCGACCGGCCGCGCTCGGCCCTGCTCATGCCGCCGCAGCAGTGGGGCGCCAACCGGGACGAGGCCACCGCCCTGCTCGGCCAGCTCGACCTGCTCTTCCGCAATAATCTCGCCACCCCGCGCGCCTTCGCGGATCTGCTGGCCCAGCCGCCGGATCCGCAGCCCTACGATCTGGACTATTTACCCCAGGCCGCCGATGAGGCGGTGCCCGCGCACTTCGCCGAACCCGTCCGGCAGCAGGCGCATCGCATTACCGAACTGATGAACGCTCTGGTCGAGGTGCCGCAACAGGAACTGGGCCCGCGCGCCTTCCTCAATCCCCTGCGCGACGATCTGATCCGGGCGCTCACCCTGTCCGATCGCCGGGCCGCATCCAGCGGGCCCGACACCACCGCGCAACGCCGGATCGATCAGACCACCCGCACCCTGACCGACCTCTTCGGCTCGGTGACGGTGCTGCCGCCCGGCGGCGTCTACACCCTCGCCTCCGAACAGAGCCCGCTGCTGCTGGTGGCCCGCAACGACCTGCCCGTCGCCATCCGGGTGAAATTCCGGATCAGCGCGCCCGCCGAGACGAAGATCGCAGATATCGGCGAGGAAGTATTACCGGCCAAGGGCACCCGGTCCTTCCAGATACCGACCGAAGTGTCGGACAGCCGGAATCTGGTGATCCCCATCGCACTTACCACACCCGACGGGGTGCCGCTCGGCAATGCCGTATCGGTATCGGTGCGATCCAACGCCTACGGTCAAGTGTTGGCAATAATTACCGCGTGCGCGGGCGCACTGCTGCTCCTGCTGGCCGGTCGTCGGCTGTGGCACCGCTTCCGCGGCCAATCCGACCCGGCCGATGAGGGTTTCGACCCGGAGACCCGACGCCGGGTCAACCGGTTCCGGCGCGCGCGGAAACGCGAGCTGCGAAAGGAGGCGTGATGAGCGAGTACGGCGACGGCCCACGCTCATCCGGCCGACCCGAAGGCAGCGACGGGCCGCCACCGCGCCGGGCGCCCTCCGCGCCCTGGGAACGCGGCGTGACACCTCAACCAGGGCCGCGGCAGCGACCGCAACCCGCCCGGAGACCACAGCCCGGACCGCGTCCACCGCAACCAGGGGAGGAACCACTGCAACCCGGAGAGGGCCGACCGCAACCAGGACCGGGTGGTCCGCAACCAGGACCGGGTGGTCCGCAACCGGGACCCCGTGCGGGCAGGCCGGTTCCGGGCGTATCCCGGCCCGGACCGCAGGGACCCGGCCCGCGCGGGAACGTTCCGCCAGCGCCGCCCGGAAATCCGTACGGGACCCCCGGGCGCCCGCCATCGGGTCAACCGTCCGGTCCGCCACCGGCGCGGGGACCGCGCCCCTCCGAATCCGGGCCCATCATGCAGCGGCATGGAGCGCCGCAGCGCCCCATGCCGCCCCAGCGACCCCAGCGACCGGCCCCGCCGGAGCCCGAAGAGCGATACCACTGGGGACATCGCAGACCGCAGGACCAGCACCGGACCCCCGGACCGGGACCGCAGCGCTACCCGACACCTCCGATGTCGAATCCGCAGCGGCAACCCGTACCGCGCAAGCTGCCCGGGGCGACGACCACGGCGCAGCGGGCGAAAGCGCCCGCGAGGGCCGAGAATTCGAAGTCCAAGCTGGTCCGCGACACCGGATCCATCGCCATCGCGACGCTGATCAGCCGGATCACCGGTTTCGGTAAACAGCTGCTGCTGCTCGCGGTGCTCGGCCCTGCCATCGCCTCGGCCTTCACGGTTGCCAACACGATTCCGATGATGATCTCGGAATTCCTGCTCGGCGCGGTGCTCACGGCGATCGTCGTCCCGACTCTGGTTCGCGCGGAGAAGGAAGACGCCGATGGTGGTGCCGCCTTCGTGCGGCGACTCTTCACCGTCGCATTCACCGTGCTCGCGATCGGCACCATCCTGGCGACCGCCGCGGCGCCTGTGCTCACCACACACATCTTCCTGTCCGAGGATGGCCAGGTCAGCACGCAGCTGACCACCGCGCTGACTTTCCTGCTGCTGCCCGCCATCGTCTTCTACGGCATGTCGGCGCTGCTGATGGCCATCCTCAACACGCATGGTGTGTTCAAGCCCGGCGCATGGGCACCAGTGCTGAACAACATCGTGGTCCTGACCGTCCTTATCTTCTATGCGCTGACCCCGGGCGAGATCACCCTCGACCCGGTCCGCATGAGCGAGCCAAAACTGCTGGTGCTGGGCATCGGCGTAACCCTCGGCGTGATCGTCCAAGCGGTCAGCCTGGTACCCGCCATCCGCCGCGAGGGCATCGACCTGCGGCCGCTGTGGGGCATCGACGCGCGGCTCAAGCAGTTCGCCGGAATGGCCGCAGCCATCATCCTGTACGTCCTGATCAGCCAGATCGGGTTCATCGTGGCTACCAATGTCTCGTCCAGCCACGACCTCGCCGGACCGGCCATCTACCAAAATGCCTGGCTGCTGCTGCAATTGCCGTACGGCGTGCTGGGCGTGACCCTGCTGACGGCCATCATGCCGCGCCTGAGCCGCAATGCCGCCGCAGACGACACTCCGGCCGTGGTGGACGATCTCGGCACCGCCACCCGTCTCACCATGATCGCGCTGGTCCCGGTGGTCACCTTCCTGACCTTCGCCGGACCGCAGGTCGGTGAGGCCCTGCTCGGCTACGGCCGGTTCACCGACAGCGCCGGACGCCTCGGCGAGGCGGTGTCATGGTCGGCATTCACTCTGATTCCGTACTCGCTGATGCTGATTCATCTGCGGGTGTTCTACGCACGCGAGCAGGCTTGGACGCCAACCTGGATCGTCCTCGGCATCACTGCCGTCAAGACCCTGCTCTCGGTACTGGCACCGACGTTCGTGTCCGCCGAGCACGTGGTGATCGCGCTCGGCGTTGCCAATGGCCTCGGCTACGTCACCGGCGCGGTGATCGGCGGCTGGTTGCTGCACCGCAGCCTCGGCGATCTGCACATGGCCAATGTCGGCCAGACCGTCACCCGCGTCGTCCTGGCCGCCCTGGCGGGTGGCGCGGTCATGCTCATCGCCGACACCGTGATCGGGCTGGACCGCCTGTCGGAATCCTTCGGCGGCATCGGCTCGTTCATCCGGGTCGGCATCGACGCCATCGTCATGTTCACCGTCGCCTTCGGGCTCATGCGCCTGGCGGGCATTCCGGAGATCGTGGCCATCACCGTCGCCATCTCCCGCCGCCTGGGCATCACGCCGCCCAAGCCCGATCTGGGTCTCGACGGCGAGCCGATCGAGGACCTGCACGAAACCACGCTGCTGCCGAAGCCGGATCTGCGTGCCGCACCGTACTACTACCGCTTCGATCCGTATCTCGACGCGCAGACCATGGTGCTGCCCGTTATCCGACCCGATGCGGTTGACATCACCGGCACGGGCGAGTTCCCGTACCCTGTTCCGCAGAGAAGCGCAACCGCCGGATCCGGCGCCTCCGGCACCCGCGCGGATGCCGGTGCCCGCACGCCGTCGGATGCCGGCGAACCGGTTGCGGCCCCGAATTATCGGTCTTCGACACACCACGGCGAAGGAGGAGCGAGGGTGAGCGACGAAGCGGCGGGCGGTGTCCCGGCCGCCGAATCTTCAGCGACCGCGGGCGGCGGGCTCTCCACGGATACCCCTCCGGCAGCCGGAAAGCCGGGCGGCGCGCCCGAATCCGTCGGCCGGGGCGCGAGCGGTCCCGCGGATCCCGGCGAGCACGGGGAACCGGAGCACCTACCGGAGGACGACGAGCCCGCGACCGGTGGTCCGGAAACCGGCGTCTACGAGGCGGTTTCGCCCATGATGCCGCCCATGCGGGTGGAGTCGACCAAGCGAATCCAGCGCGGCCCCAAGCTGATTCCGGGCGCCTCGGTGGCGGGTGGCCGCTACCGGCTGCTGGCCGGTCACGGCGGTGCGCGCGGGTTGAGGTTCTGGCAGGCCCTGGATGTGAAACTCGACCGCGAGGTCGCTCTCACCTTCGTCGACGCCGATCAGAAGGCCGCCGACAACTCCGGACACGATGGGCCGCAGGCGATCCTGTCCCGCACCCTGCGCCTGGGCCGGATCAACTCGCCGGGCCTGGCCCGCGTCCTCGACGTGGTGCGCGGCTCCTCCGGCGGCATCGTGGTGGCCGAATGGACGCCCGGCCGCTCGCTCAAGGAGATGGCCGATACCGTGCCCTCGCCCATCGGCGCGGCGCGCGCCATCCGGGCGCTGGCGGCGGCGGCCGAAATGGCGCACCGCGGCGGCGGATCGCTGTCCATCGACCATCCGGACCGGGTGCGCATCAGCGCCACCGGCGATGCCGTGCTCGCCTTCCCGGGCACGCTGTCGGACTCCGACGCGCAATCGGATGTGCGCGGCCTGGGCGCCATGCTCTACGCGCTCATCACCGCGCACTGGCCGATCCGCACCGGCGGACTGACCGGCAGCGCGGCCACCGTGGGCGGACTGCCCCTAGCAGATTTCGGGCCGGACGGAACGCCGGTGGAGCTCAGAACGATTCGGCCCGAGGTGCCCTTCGAGATCTCCGCTGTCGCGGTGCGCTCGCTGGAATCCAATAAGGGCGTGCGCACCGCCGCGACCGTCCAGCACGTGCTGGAACAGGCGTCGGTGGTGGACCAGAAGACCGATTTCATTCCGGTGCTGCGACTGGGCCAACGGCCCCCGAGCGCGCCGGACGAGACCCTGGCCGATCCGGAACTGCTCGCCGCCGAGAAGGAACGCTCGCAGCGGATGATGTGGATCCTGGTCGGGCTCGGCGTACTGGCCGCGCTGGTGGTGGGCGTCATCATCTGGTGGCTGCTGAGCGTTTTCGCGCCCGGCACCTCCAGCGAACCGCTCAACGAGCAGCGCAATATCGGCCTGACCACCTCCAGTTCGGCCCCGGCCGTGCCCGGCAGCAGCCCGGCCGAGACCTCCCCGTCCGCGGTCGCGGCGGGCGGCGTGCCGGTGCCGGTGACCGGGGCCATGGTGTTCTCGCCGGAGGGCACGCCCGACAATGTCGGCAGCATCGGCGCCGTGCTGGACAACAACCCCAGCACGGTGTGGCGCACCGACGCATACTTCCAGCAGTTCCCCGCGCTCAAGAAGGGCGTGGGGGTGCTGGCCACGCTGGGCAGCCCGTCCAAGCTCACCAAGGTGATCATCGACTCGCCCGCGCCGGGCACCCAGGTCGAGATCCGCACCTCGCCGACCGCCTCGCCGACCCTCGATCAGACACAGCTGATCGGGTCGGCGACCCTCGGCGACGGGCTCACCGAGATCACGGTGAAGGCCGATCAGCCCGCCCGCTATGTACTGGTCTGGATCACGGCTCTGGGTAACAACGGGGGACAGTTCCAGTCGGCCATTGCCGAAGTGCGCTTCGAAGCCTCGCCCTAGTAGTCCGGTTCGCCCGATGCAGCCCCGCTAGCTGCACTTTTCTGGGCCAATCCATTGCTACCGAATCGTTATCCTCGATATGATCTTGCCGATTTCTTCGTAGGGGACCGCCCAGGATCCGCGTCTCCGGTCCTGGTTTTTCACGCAATGAAGCAGCGCCCGTCCTAGGGGTTGTATGTCGGCAGCGAACGAGTACCGGACGACGACGGTCGAAGCCTCCGACCGCGAACTGCTGGCCGCGCACGCCATCGGCGAGCGGCACGCGTTCGCCGAACTATTGCGGCGTCATCGCGATCACCTCTGGCAGACCGCCCTGCGCGTGTGCCGCGCCCCCGAGGACGCCGCCGACGCTCTGCAGGACGCGCTGTTGTCCGCCCATCGCGGCGCCACCTCCTATCGCGGCGATGCCGAGGTCCGCACCTGGTTACACCGCATAGTCGTGAACGCGTGCCTGGATCGGATACGCCACAACAAGACCCGGCACACGGTAACGTTGCCCGCAGAGTCGCTAGCCGAACGCCCTTACGCCCGCGACGATTTCGCGGACCTGGAAACCACGCTGATCGTCGACGCCGCACTGTTCACGCTCCCCGCCGAACAGCGCAGCGCACTGGTCGCCGTGGAACTGGAGGGTTATTCGGTCGCGGATGCCGCTGCGCTCCTGGGAGTTCCGGTGGGAACCGTCAAGAGCCGGTGCGCCCGCGGCCGCCAGCGCCTCGAAGCACACTTGAATTCCATGTACAGCTGAATTCCTTATCGGACCCGATCTGGAGGGGCGATGGACGAGAACGCAGGAGGAGCGATGGCGGCCGGGACGATCTCCGGCCCGCCGTTCTCCCCCGAACTGCTCGCCGATCTGCACGCCGGGAACATTCCGGCGGAGTTGTCCGAGCGGCTGTGGTCCGCGGTCCGCCGCGATCCGGCCGCCATACACTACCTGGCCTCGCTCGATCGGGTGAACACCCGCCTGCACGACCTGGCCCGCGACGAATCCATCGCCCACCCCATGCCCCCGGCCGTGGCGGCCAAACTCGAGCGGATGATCGACGATCTGGTCACCGCCGACCTCACCGCCACCGGAGAACAGCAGGTCGGCACCGTGCACCAGTTCCGCGCCCCCAACCGCTCCACCCATCCGGCCCCGCCCCCCACCGCGCCCATGCCCGCCCTCACCAATGCGCTGGCCGATACCGGGCAACTCGACTTCCGGGCCCTCGACGACGAACCCTACGATCCGGAATTCGCCCCCGAGCCACCGCGATTCGACGAACGCACCGCCCGCCGCCTGCGCTGGCTCACCGCCGCCGCGGCCGCCGTCGCCCTCCTGGCGGGCGCCGTGGTGGCCGTCGACGCCATCCGCTCCCGCGAGGTCGCCCCCACCCCCGTCCCCGCCGCCGACTTCCAACTGGCCGCCGATCTACCCCACACCGACGTACTCACCGCCATGGGCCGCCACGACATCACCGGCCCCCTGGCCGAAGGCGACGCCCTCACCGACTGCCTACGCGCCACCGACCTGGACCGCCCCCTCCTCGGCTCCCGCAACGTCACCTACTCCGGCCAGAAAGCGGTCCTGGTCCTGCTCGCCGGACCGGAAGCCCCCACGATCACCGCCGCCGTCCTGGGAGCAGGCTGCACGACGGGCAATCCGCAGCTCCTCGCCAGCTCCGATATCGGCTGAACAGGCGTGACGCAACCCGGGGAACAAGGCCGTTTACCCTGTTGTTGACCGACACGCTTGTCCAACAACTTCCTCGGAGGGTCCCTTGAGTACGCCTGTTCGCGACCTGATCATCGTCGGTTCCGGACCTGCCGGCTACACGGCAGCTGTCTACGCGGCACGTGCGGAACTCGAACCCCTGCTCTTCGAGGGCACCCAGTTCGGCGGCGCGCTCATGACCACCACCGAGGTGGAGAACTTCCCGGGCTTCCGGGAGGGCATCATGGGCCCCGACCTCATGGAGGAGATGCGCGAGCAGGCCAAGCGCTTCGGCGCGGACATCCGCACCGAGGACGTCGACGCCCTCGACCTCTCCGGCGCCATCAAGAAGGTCACCGTCGGCGACGAGACCTTCGAGGCCTACGCCGTCATCCTGGCCATGGGCTCCGCGGCCCGCTACCTGAACGTCCCGGGTGAGCAGAAGCTGCTCGGCCGCGGCGTCAGCGCCTGCGCCACCTGCGACGGCTTCTTCTTCAAGGGCCAGGACATCGTGGTGGTCGGCGGCGGCGACTCCGCCATGGAAGAGGCCATCTTCCTCACCAAATTCGCCTCCAGCGTCACCGTGGTGCACCGCCGCGAGGAGTTCCGCGCCTCACGCATCATGCTGGACCGCGCCAAGAACAACGACAAGATCCGCTTCGTGCTGAACGCGGAAGTGGTTGAAGTGCACGGTGATTCCAGTGTCACCAGCCTGAGCCTGCGCGATACCCGCACCGGCGAGGTCACCGAGCTGGCCGCCACCGGCCTGTTCGTCGCCATCGGCCACGATCCGCGCAGCGAACTGGTCGCCGGTCAGGTCGATCTGGATCCGGACGGCTATGTGAAGGTCCAGGATCCGACCACCTACACCTCGATCCCCGGCGTCTTCGCCGCCGGTGACCTGGTCGACCACACCTACCGGCAGGCCATCACCGCCGCGGGCACCGGCTGCCGCGCCGCCATCGACGCCGAACGCTGGCTGGCCGAGCAGGGCGACATCACCAGCAATACTCTCGAACACGCCGGTCAGCCGGTCGAAGTGAACAACTAAGAGGAGTCTCCATGTCCGACGCCAAGACCACCGCCACGAAGACCGTCACCGACGCCTCCTTCGCCGACGACGTGCTGTTGAGCGAGAAGCCAGTCCTGGTCGACTTCTGGGCGGCCTGGTGCGGTCCGTGCAAGATGGTGGCCCCGGTGCTGGAGGAGATCGCCGCCACCAACTCGGACAAGATCACCATCGCCAAGGTCGACGCCGACAACAATCCGGAGAGCGCCAAGCACTACGGCATTCTGTCCCTGCCCACCATGGTGCTGTTCCAGGGCGGTAAGGAAGTCAAGCGGATCGTCGGCGCCAAAGGCAAAGCCGCCCTTCTCCGTGAACTCGAAGGTGTGCTCTAACGACGCTGTGTAGGATGTGGGCGCCAGCGGGGGCCTGCGTGGTTACGCAAGCTTCCCGCCTCCGCCCCCTGACGCTGGCGCCCGGATAGGATGCCTGCACTCGACAGTTGCCGATAATCCGTCCGGGTCTGCGACAATCGACCGACGCACCGGTCGTGGGCAGGTGTGAACCTGCGCGCGAGTGGGTACCCGGGCTGGCGGAAGGAAAGGGCTCTTACGCATGCACCGACTTCGTCACGGCGATACTGGACCAGCCGTAGCTGAGGTTCGGAGCACCCTGGCAAGCCTCGGATTCCTGCACACACACCCCCATTCCGATCCGGTCGCCGGGAACGGGGAGTACTGGAAGGACGCCGACGCCACCTTCGATCACGATCTCGATTCCGCGGTACGCGCTTTCCAGCAGCATCGCGGCCTGCTCGTGGACGGCGTGGTCGGCCCGGCCACCTATCGGGCGCTGAAAGAGGCGTCCTACCGGCTCGGCGCCCGCACCCTCATCTATCAGCTGTCGGCGCCGCTGTACGGCGACGATGTCGCCACCCTGCAGCGGCGGCTACAGGACCTCGGCTTCTACGTGCACCGCGTGGACGGCTATTTCGGCCCGCACACCCATGACGCGCTCACCTCCTTCCAGCGCGAGATCGGCCTGTCCTCGGACGGCATCTGCGGTCCGGACACGCTGCGCTCGCTGGATCTGCTCGGCGCCAGGGTGACCGGCGGCAATCCGCATCGCATTGCCGAGGAAGAGGTGGTTCACCGGGCCGGGCCGCAGCTCACCGGTAAGCGCATCGTCATCGATCCGGGCCTGGGCGGCCCGGACAAGGGCTCGGCCGTGCCCACCGAATTCGGCGACGTGTACGAATCGGAGATCCTGTGGGATCTGGCCAGCCGACTCGAGGGCCGCATGGCCGCCACCGGTATGGAGACCTTCCTGTCCCGGCCGTGGGGCGCCAACCCCTCCGATGCCGAACGGGCCGAGACCTCCAATACTTTCGACGCCGACCTCATGATCTCGCTGCGCTGCGCGGGCAACCCCAGCGGTGCGGCCAGCGGCGTCGCCAGCTTCCACTTCGGCAATTCGCACGGCTCCACCTCGATGATCGGCCAGGTCCTGGCGGGCTTCATCCAGCGCGAGATCGTGGCCCGAACCTCCTTGCAGGACTGCCGGACCCACGCCCGCACCTGGGATCTGCTGCGCCTCACCAAGATGCCCACCGTCCAGGTCGACATCGGTTACCTCACCAGCGAATACGACTCCTCGGTCCTCACCAACCCGCGCATGCGCGATGTGATCGCCGAAGCCATCCTCATCTCGGTCAAGCGCCTCTACCTGCTCGGCCAGGACGATCAGCCCACGGGCACTTACACGTTCGCGGAACTGCTCGCCGAAGAGTTGGCGGCCGCCGACCGTATGTGAGACGAAAGAAGTAAGGGGTAGGAGCTTTTCAGCTCCTACCCCCTTTTTTCGATCAGAGGGTGACCATGCGCGTGGGCATGGTCAGTTCCGCCGCGGCGAGCAGCTGATCGAGCGCCCGTTCGACGTCTTCCTTCCAGAGATGGTCACTATCGAGTTCCAGGCGCAGCCGGGGGAACCGGTGATGCGAGGCAACCACTTTGAAACCCACATCCTCGAGGAAATCGGCATCGATCATGCACGCCTCGGGCAAGCAGCCATCCGCATGCGAGGGGCTGCGCGGCGCCCGCAGGGGAGTGGGCGCAATGCGCTCCAGGAACATCATGGACCCGGCCCACTCCGACATGGCGGTCGTGGGCGGATCCCACCGCATCCCGAACGCCTCGATGGCCCGCACGCCACGACGCATCAGATCGCCCACCACGGCCTGAATCAGCTGATGGGCTACATCGGTCTGCTGATAGGGCATTTCGGCCCGCAGCGTGGTCAGCAGGACGGCATCCGGGCTGACGGGGGAGGTGGGGAACAACCCGGCGCGCGGCACCACCCGCGGCGGCGCGTACAGCGCGCATCCGGCCGACTGCCCGTCCACGAGAGCCACCTGTCCACAGGAGCCCCATTCGAGCATGACGGTGGACAGCCAGGCCTCCTTCTCGAAGACCGGGTCACTGAAACTGCGGGAGTCCGCCGCCACGGCCGGATCCATCTCCCAGAACACGCATCGGCGCGCGTGGCCCGGAAGTTTGTCGAGTCCGCTGAGGGTAAGTGCGGTAACGCTGGTCGACACCGCTCTGCTCAGCCTCCAGCTGTCCGATTCATCCACACTCACGTCGCATCAATATCTACTCGCCAGCAAGAATAAGCGATCAAAGCAATCACGCCTCTTCCATAGTGTCAGGACCTGACGTCGAGGGCATCAGGCCCCGCGTCACAGTGACGTTTCGGCCCCGACCCTCTGGGTGGGGCTCCGCTACAGCTTCGACTGCTCCATCAGGCTTACGATTCGTTCCAAATCGTCGATCGAACCGAATTCGACGGTGATCTTGCCCTTGCGCTTGCCGAGACTCACCGTGACGCGAGTATCGAACGACTCCGACAACCGCTCCGCCACATCCTGGAGGCCCGGCATCTGAATCGGCTTCCGCTTGGGCGCCGGGGGAGTGACGGCCGCATCCGGATTCCGATTGGCCAGTGTGACGGCCTCCTCGGTGGACCGGACCGACATGCCTTCCTTCACGATCCGCTCGGCGAGGTCGATCTGTACCTCGGCGCCGCCCTCCAAACCGAGCAGCGCGCGAGCATGACCCGCGGAGAGCACGCCCGCCGCGACCCGGCGCTGCACCGGAATCGGAAGTTTCAGCAGGCGAATCATATTCGTCACGACCGGACGGGACCGGCCGATTCGGGAAGCCAGTTCCTCGTGGGTGACGCCGAACTCCTCCAGCAGCTGCTGATAGGCCGCCGCCTCTTCGAGCGGATTCAGCTGGACGCGATGAATGTTCTCCAGCAACGCATCCCGGAGCAGCGATTCATCGGCGGTCTCGCGCACAATGGCCGGAATGGCGGACAGGCCCGCCTCCTGGCTCGCGCGCCACCGCCGCTCGCCCATGATGAGCTGATACTTCGGCTGCGGCCCGGATTCGACCTGGCGCACCACGATCGGCTGCATGAGGCCGAATTCCTTGATGGAGTGCACCAGTTCGGCGAGCGCCTCGTCATCGAAGACCTGGCGCGGCTGCTTGGGATTCGGCTCGATATCGCCCGGCGGAATCTCCCGGTACACCGCGCCCGCATCGACGCCGTCGACGACATCCGTCGGATCCGGGACCCGGTGCAGGAAGGCCGAAGCCGGTTGCGGCCCGATCGGATCGAGACCGATGACGACGTTCGCGGCGGCACTGCCCAGCCCCTGGGTGGCCGTGGGCCCGGTCGGGATCAGTGCGGCGAGACCGCGTCCGAGTCCACCCTTCTTCGCCTGACTCATCGGTCTACCGACCCCTTTCGTTGTCCAACTACACCGGGTTGTTCACCGCACCGGAAATTCACTACATATCGGATTCTGCGTTGGGCAGCGTCCCCGCACCGGTTTGACGCGCCGAACGAGCCGCCATCTCCCGTCCGGCATCGAGATAACTCATCGCACCGCGCGAACCCGGATCGTAATCGAGCACCGTCATGCCGTAGCCGGGCGCCTCGGAAACCTTGACGCTGCGGGGGATGACCGAGCGCAGCACCGCATCGCCGAAGTGCGTGCGGACTTCCTCGGCCACCTGGTCGGCCAGTTTGGTGCGGCCGTCGTACATGGTGAGAACAACGGTGGAGACATGCAATTCGGGATTCAGATGCGACTGCACCAGTCCGATATTGCGCAGCAACTGCCCCACGCCCTCCAGTGCGTAGTACTCGCACTGAATGGGGATGAGGACCTCCTTGGCGGCGACCATGGCGTTCACCGTGAGCAGGCCGAGCGAGGGCGGGCAGTCGATCATGACGTAGTCGATGTCGTACCCGGCGAGGTTGGCCTCCTGGATGGCCTGCTTCAACCGACCCTCGCGGGCGACCATGGAGACGAGCTCGATCTCCGCACCCGCGAGATCGATGGTGGCCGGAATACACAGCAGCCGTTCACTGTGCGGGCTCTGCTGAATGGCCTCCTGCACCGTGCACTCGCCGATGAGGAGTTCGTAGCTCGACGGAATACCCGAGTGGTGTTCGATGCCAAGCGCCGTGCTGGCATTGCCCTGCGGGTCGAGATCGATGACCAGCACCCGCATCCCCTGGATGGCAAGTGCGGCGGCCAGATTCACGGCGGTCGTGGTCTTGCCGACGCCGCCCTTCTGATTGGCGATGGTGATGATGCGCTGCTCCCGCGGACGCGGCAGGGAGGCATTGCCAGGGTGCAGCACCTGGCTGGCGCGCTGGGCTTCGGCGGCAATGGGAGTCTCGTTGGCGGAGATGTTCCCGAACGGAGTGCGGCTGAACTCCTCCACGTCGAAGGCACCGGTATCGAGCATGCCGGGAACCCGGGACGTTGTTTCCCGTGAAACATTCGCCGGACCGTTGGACATACAGGCTCCTAACCCCGAGAACTCAAAGACACGTGGCCGAGCTGATTTCCGCACCTGGCAGCAGCCGCGACAGCGCACGTGCCGGGGGAGCGGGACTGCCGCTGCCATTCCGACACGCAGCGCTGCGTTGGAACCGAGGAGGTATGAGGTGCGCGATCGATACCCATTCCGGACGCCGTTCCCAACTGACGTGCAGCCGATTTCGAGCCTGCCGGGCATCGCAGGTGTGCGCTCACGCTCGACGATCACTAGCTTGCCAGTAGGAGACACAATACGGAAGTTGAACGGCAACGAACTTCACGCGACACGCAAAATCGTCCACCTTGCACGAAATTTCGGTCGATGTTTCCCGTGAAACATGCCGACCGGACGAGGACGAAGAGTAGCGCAGCTTCGTCACCGTGACGATGTTTCCCGTGAAACATAGTCTCGGCCAGTACGCCTCAGTGTCGCTTGGGGCGGTCCGCGCGCTTGGCCGCGCGATTCGCGCCGCGGAGTTCACTGCGGGGGAGGCGCTCGGCGCGGATGACGAAGGTGGGGGTCTCCAGAATGCCCGCACCGCACTCGATGACTTCGGCATGACCCGCGCCCGCCTTCGTGAGTTCGGCGCGATCGCGCTCCAACTCCTCGGCGGCGCTGATTCCCTTGAGGGCGATCATCCGTCCGTGCTCGTACACCAGCGGCATGGACCAACCGGCCAGCTTCGCCAGGGGCGCGACCGCGCGGGAGGTGACGAAGTCCGCGCCGCCCGCTTCCTTCTTCACGCCCGCCTGTTCCGCACGCCCGCGCACGACGGTGATGTTGTCCAGTCCCACCTCATTGACGAACTCAGCGAGGAAGACTGTGCGGCGCAAGAGCGGCTCCACCAAGGTGATCCGGAGATCGGGCCGGGCAATGGCGAGAGGGATGCCGGGCAGTCCCGCACCGCTGCCGATATCGACCACGGAGGCGCCCTGGGGGATGAGTTCACCGATGACCGCGCAATTGAGGATGTGCCTATCCCACAGCCGCGGCACCTCGCGCGGACCGATCAGCCCGCGCTCCACACCCGCGCCCGCGAGCGCATCGTAGTAGCGCCGGGCCATATCCAGCCGGTCCCCGAAGACCACCGCGGCCGCGGCTGGCGGCTCGACCGGACCATTCGGATCGGTCACCTCGGTGCCAGGTTCCACGTGAAACATCCTTCCGAAAACTAGGGGAGCGGCTGGACTCATTACAAGCGTAGGGCCCCCGGTCTGTTCGACGCGGGGGCCCTGGCTAGAAGCGGTGTGCGTGTCAGGCGGGGAGGACGACCACCCTGCGGTTCGGCTCCACGCCTTCGCTCTCGCTGACAACACCGTCGAGGGCAGCGACCGCGTCGTGCACGATCTTGCGCTCGAACGGGGTCATGGGGGAGAGGGCCTCGCGCTCACCGGTTTCCAGGACCCGCTTACCGGCCTCGGTACCGAGCGCGCTCAGCTCCGAACGGCGCTTGGCGCGCCAACCGGCCACATCGAGCATGAGGCGGCTGCGCACGCCGGTGGCCTGCTGCACGGCCAGCCGGGTGAGCTCCTGGAGCGCGTCCAGGACTTCACCGCGACGACCGACCAGCTTCGTCGGATCCTTGCCACCGTCGATGCTCACCACGGCCCGATCGCCCTCGACATCGAGATCGATATCGCCGTCGAAGTCGAGCACATCGAGCAACTGCTCCAGGTAGTCGCCCGCGATCTCACCCTCTTCGATGAGCGCTTCCTCGGTGTCCTGCACGGCGTCTGTTGCGGTATCCGATGCCGCGGTCGCTGCCGTCACTGTGGGGTCCCCTCCGTCGGTATCAACAGTCATGGTTGTTTCCTTCATCTGGAGTTGTCGGCGCACTGCGCCGTCGAAGCTTCTGAGGGCCGTCGAGCGTGCGCGGCAGGATCAGCGGCGGCGCTTCTGATTGGCGCGACCGCGATTGCCGGACCGCTTCTTGCCGCCCGCCGGGCGCGCGCCCGCCGCGGGCTTGGAGCCGTTCTGGACGGCCTTGGGCGTCTCGCCGTCGACCGCAACGGAGTCGGCATCGACCTTGGCGTCCTGCTTCTTGCGCGTATCGACCGGCTTGGCCCCCGGCTTCGGGGCGTTCGCGGCCCGGCGCTCCAGGGCGGCGGCCTTCTTCTCCTCTTCTTCCTTCTCCATGCCGCCGAAGACGAGGTGCTGCTGTCCGTAGGTCCAGATGTTGTTGGAGACCCAGTAGATCAGGACGGCGATCATCAGGAACGGGCCACCGACGAGCACGCCGAGCGGGAACACCCACAGCGCCAGCTTGTTCATCAGCGCGGCCTGCGGATTGGCCGCGGCCTCCGCACTCTGCCGGGCCACCGAGGCGCGGGCATTGAAATGCGTTGCCAGACCGGCGATCACCATGAGCGGAATGGAGACCAGGGCGATATTCAGCTTGTCCGGAATGCCGCCGTAGTCGGCGAAGGAGTTGAGCACGCTCTGCGGCTCGGTGATGAACGACGACAGCGGCGCGCCGAAAATACGCGCCCGCAAGAAGGATTGAACATCATCCGGGTTGAAGAGATAGTTCGCGGTGTGCGCGTTCTCGTACGGGGTCATACCGAGCTGGCCGAAGCCGTGCCCGGTGCGGTTGAACGAGCGCAGCACATGGAACAGACCGAGGAAGACCGGAACCTGCAGCAGCACCGGGAGGCAGCCCATGAGGGGGTTGAAGCCGTGGTCCTTCTGCAGCTTCTGCATCTCGACCGTCATCTGCTGACGATCGTTCTTGTACTTCTTCTGCAGTTCCTTGATCTGCGGCTGCAACTCCTGCATCTGCCGAGTCGTGCGCACCTGCTTCACGAACGGCTTGTACAGCACCAGCCGGAGCGTGAAGACCAGGAACACCACGGCCAGCGCCCAGGCCAGACCATTGTCCTTGCCCAGCGCGAACCCGAAGACCCTGTGCCAGAACCACAGAATGGCCGACACCGGGTAATAAATGAAGTCGAGCACGGCTCTATGCACTCCCGTCGTTCGTATCGCCGGTCACCGCGGGCGATGACCCTTCAAAAGCTTGTGTCGGGTGCCGGTGACGTCGTGACGGACGCTCCGGTACCGGGTCCCACCCACCAGGGTGCCAGGGCGCACATTTGGTCAGACGCACGGCTGCCAGTCCGAGGCCGACGAACAGTCCGCGCGTGCGCAATGCGGTCACCGCGTACTCGCTACAGGTGGGGGTGAACCGGCACACCGGCATACGAGTGGGGGAGATATAGGTCCGATACAGCTCGATGAGAAATATCAGAGCTTTGGCCGGCAGCCGGGCAGCGGCGCGCAGGGCCTTCATTGTGTATCCGATTCACGGCTCGCCGCGGTAGCCACACCGAGTTTGCGCAGCCCGCTCTGCATCTGCCGGTGCATATCGGCGGATGGGGCGTCGGCCGCGCCGGGCAGGGCGCGAATGACAATGTCCGCGCCGTCGGGCAGTTCGGTCGCCAGACTCGCGCAGATATGACGCAGGCGGCGGGCCACCCGGTGGCGCACCACCGCCGGACCCACCGCCTTGCTGACGATCAGGCCGAAACGCGGACCGCCCACCCGGATTGCCGGGTCGGATCCACTCGCCTCATCGTCGTTGTGTAGCAGTATGTGCACAACGAGATCCCGCCTCCCGATTCGCCTGCCCTGGCGCACCGTCCGGGAGAAGTCGGTACGCCGATGCAGCTGAAACGGCTCAGGAAGCACCTGAGATCCGTTGCTTACCGAATCAGGCCGTCAGTTTGGCGCGGCCCTTGCCACGGCGCGCCGAGACGATGGCGCGGCCCGCACGGGTGCGCATCCGGAGGCGGAAGCCGTGGACACGCGCCCGACGACGGTTGTTCGGCTGGAACGTCCGCTTGCCCTTGGCCACGGTCAACACTCCTCTAGGTGGTGGGCGTCCGGTGACGCCCGAAGCTTTATCGGTGGAACTGCTGCATCGCGAGGAATCGGATGATCCTTCGGTGCAATACCCTTGTCGGCACGGGCAGCAGGCAGCCACCACCGCACCATAGGGTGACTGTAGAAGGGTACTGATCTGCTGGACGAGGGTCAAACTCGGGGTCAGCGGCGCCGTCTCCTGCGGGTTCGTGTCGCCGGGGGTGGTTCGTGTACGGTCCTTAACCGGCGTGCCGGAGGGTTCGACACCGACTTCCGAGCCACCGCGGGAATCTTTGCCGAAAGTTTGCTGAAGAACCGCAGGTCCACGCCCGATTCGGGGGATTCGACGCAATGTCATGTGTATCCCCAGGTTTTCCACATCTGTGGATAATTGTGTGGAAAGACCCCTGGAGTGGCATATTCGTAGGGCCGACGGTGCCTCGCCGACGCCCGGTTTCCTGGTCTCCAGTCAACATTCCCGGGGGAGCCGAGCAGTGCCGACCGTCTGCTCCTATCGACCTAGCTCCGGGGAGGAGGACGTTCGTGGACGACGAGCAGAACGTGTTGACCAGCGTATGGCCAGAGGTGGTGGCCGAACTCGCGGGCGGATCCGCCGACGGTGAGATCCAGCCGGTCAGCAAGGCACACATGGCCTGGCTGCGGATGATCGAGCCGATCACCCTCGCCCAGGGATTCGCCCTGCTCTCGGTGTCCGGGACCATGGCCCAGGGGGTCGTCGAACGCGATCTGCGCGAACCCATCCTGCGCGCGCTCACCCGCCGGGGGTTGCAGGTGGAGGGCCTGGGCGTGCGGATCTCCGCCCAGCAGAACACCCCCGCCGACCGGGCGCCCAAACCGCGGCACGCCCGGATGACCTCGCGTCCGGAGCGCCCGCGCGAGCCGGAACCGGGACCGGTGGGCTATCCGCCCGCAGCCGCCCCGCCGCCCGCGCCCGAGCGCCAGCTGCCGCACTACCAGGCGCCGCCGGAGTACCGGCAGCCCCGCTATCTGCCTCCACAGGAGTATCCGGGCGACTACCCGGAGCAGGAGGGTTATCCCCCTGTGGAATTCGGGCAGCCGCCGATGGCCGAAGAGTTGCCGGTACCCACGCCCGAACCCCAGATGGCGCCCCGTCGGCGCGAGGAACGCCGCGCCGTGCCGCGCCCGCCCGGCCAGGAATCCCTGTTCTCGCCGGAGCCCGAGGACGAGCCCGCGCCCATGGCCGCCACGCGCCGCCCGGTGGACGAGGACCACGAGGACGACGAGCCGGTGGTCAATGTCCGCAATACCTGGCCGACGTACTTCAACAAGTCGCCCGAGCGCGAGACCGCGCCCGCGTCGGGCACCAACAGCCTGAACGCCAAGTACACCTTCGAGACCTTCGTCATCGGCGCCTCCAACCGGTTCGCGCACGCCGCGGCGGTGGCCATCGCGGAGGCGCCCGCGCGCGCCTACAACCCGCTGTTCGTCTGGGGCGCTTCGGGTTTGGGCAAGACGCATCTGCTGCACGCGGCCGGGCACTACGCCCAGCGGCTGTTCCCGGGCATGCGGGTGAAGTACGTCTCCACCGAGGAGTTCACCAACGACTTCATCAACTCGTTGCGCGACGACCGGAAGGTGGCGTTCAAACGCCGCTACCGGGAAACCGACATCCTGCTGGTGGACGACATCCAGTTCATCGAGGGCAAGGAAGGCATCCAGGAGGAGTTCTTCCACACCTTCAATACGCTGCACAACGCCAATAAGCAGATCGTGGTCTCCTCCGACCGGCCGCCCAAGCAGCTGGCCACCCTGGAGGAGCGGCTGCGCACCCGGTTCGAATGGGGCCTCATCACCGATGTGCAGCCGCCGGAGCTGGAGACGCGCATCGCGATCCTGCGCAAGAAGGCGCGCATGGACCGCCTGGACGTACCGCACGACGTGCTGGAACTCATTGCCAGCCGGGTGGAGCGCAATATCCGCGAGCTCGAGGGCGCGCTCATCCGGGTGACGGCCTTCGCCTCGCTCAACGGCCAGCCCCTGGACCTGTCGCTGGCCGAAGTGGTGCTGCGCGATCTCATGCCCGATACCGCGACGCTGGAGATCACCGCGGCCACGATCATGGCCGTGACCGCGGAGTACTTCAACACCCCCCTGGAGGAGCTGACCGGGCCGGGTAAGGCGCGGCCGCTGGCGCAGGCCCGGCAGATCGCCATGTACCTGTGCCGCGAACTCACCGACCTATCCCTACCCAAGATCGGCCAGGCCTTCGGTCGCGACCACACCACGGTCATGTACGCCGAGAAGAAGGTGCGCAAGGAGATGACCGAGCGGCGCCGGGTGTACGACCAGGTTCAAGAACTCACAGCCAGGATCAAGCAACGCTCCCGTTGATCCACAGCTAACAGGCCTCCACGTCGGTTGACGTGGGGGTCTTCTGTTTTCGGGGTTGGGGATTCCTCGAGGAATCCTCGAGTTGTCCCCGGTTTCGCTCAGATGTGGGCAGAGGCGTCGGAAATCGGGGAGCAACTCGAGGATGGCTCAAGGATGACTGTGAATTACCGCGTCTGCTCCACAGCCATCCGGAGTTCATCCTCGAGACATCCCCACGCCGCCACACCCTCTCAGCTGGGCGAACGGGCGAAGTCCACAGAACTAACAGGCCCTAGTACTACTTCAGTTCTTCTTCTAGAAAAGGTTCTTCTAAAACAGGGTGTGTGGAAACTCGGGTTGGGAGGCAACGGTTCGCTCGCAACCCCTCCCCACCCGAACGAGAGGCAAGGAGAAGAGGGGATCCGGTTCTCCCCGATCCGGCGGCTCATCCGATGCCCCGGAGGGTCGGCGTAGGCAAGAGGGCCGGGCGCGGGTACGGTTTGGTGTCGGTCGCCTGTGCCAGACTGCGCAGGGGTGGCTGATTCCAGAGCTTTCCGACATGAGCCGACGCGTAGGAGAGGACAGACCGGGCGATGGAGCTTGCAAGCATGAAGTTTCGGGTCGCCCGCGAGGACTTCGCCGAATCCGTAGCCTGGGTGGCCCGCAGCCTGCCGTCGCGGCCTCCGGTTCCCGTGCTCGGCGGTGTACTCCTCGTGGCTGACGAGGACGGCCTCACGGTCTCCGGCTTCGACTACGAGGTCTCCGCGCAGATGCGCGTGGCCGCCGAGGTCGCCGGGCCCGGACAGGTGCTGGTGTCGGGCCGCTTGCTGGCCGATATCACCAAGGCGCTATCCAACAAGCCGGTGGATGTGTCGGTGGACGGCACCCGGGTGCTGATCGCCTGCGGCAGTGCGAAGTTCTCGCTGCCCACCATGCCGGTCGAGGATTATCCCCAGCTTCCCGAACTTCCTCCCCAGACCGGTGAACTCGGCGTGGACGTCTTCGCCGAGGCCGTCGGCCAGGTTGCCGTCGCCGCCGGGCGCGATGACACGCTGCCCATGCTCACCGGCATCCGGGTCGAGATCGAGGGCCCCAAGGTCGTACTCGCGGCCACCGACCGCTTCCGCCTCGCCGTGCGCGAACTGGAATGGCAGCCGGGCCGCGCCGATGTGGAGACCGCGGTGCTGGTTCCGGCCCGCACCCTGTCCGAAGCCGCCAAGACCCTCGGCGCCTCCGATCAGCCGGTGCAGCTGGCCTTCGGCACCGGCACCGACGGCCTGCTGGGCATCGTGAACGGCGGTCGCCGCACCACGACCCGCCTGCTCGACGCCGAATTCCCCAAGTTCCGCCAGTTGCTCCCCAAGGAGCACACCTCCATCGCCACCCTCTCGGTCAGCTCCCTGACCGAGGCCATCAAGCGCGTGGCCCTGGTGGCCGAGCGCGGCGCCCAGGTGCGGCTGGAGTTCTCCGACGAGGGCCTGCTGCTCTCGGCCGGTGGTGACGATGCCGGACGCGCCGAGGAGTGGCTGACCGCCGAATTCCGCGGTGAGGCACTGACCATCGCCTTCAATCCGGGCTACCTGGTGGACGGTCTGTCGGCGCTGCGTACCGATCGGGTCACCTTCGGATTCACCACCCCCAGCCGTCCGGCGGTGCTGCTGCCCGCGCCGGAGGAGGATCCGGAGCCGCTGGACTCGGGCGCTTTCGCGGCCCTGGCCAGCCCCTACATCTACCTGCTGATGCCGGTGCGGCTGCCAGGCTGATCGGGTGCGCAGCGAAACCGCTACGCGCGCCGGGTTTTTCACAGGTTTGTCAACACTGTGCACAGAGGGCGTGGACTGACCGGATGTACGTGCGGACGCTGTCGCTGCGCGATTTCCGATCCTGGGAGGCCGCCGAGCTGGAATTACCGCCCGGCCGAACGGTTTTCCTGGGCTCCAACGGCAACGGCAAGACCAACCTGATCGAGGCCGTCGGCTATTTGTCCACACTCGGCTCACACCGGGTGGCGGCCGACGCCCCGCTCATCCGCCTCGGCGCGCCCCGGGCCCGCATCGGCGCCACCGTGGTGAACTCCGGGCGCGAGCTGCGGGTCGATATGGAGCTCAATCAGGGCGTCGCCAACAAGGCGCAGATCAATCGCTCGCCGGTGCGCCGCCCCCGGGAAATCCTGGGGATTCTGCAAACGGTGCTGTTCGCGCCGGAGGATCTGTCCCTGGTGCGCGGCGATCCGTCCGAACGCCGCCGCTTCCTGGACGAGCTGGCCACGGCCCGGCTGCCGCGGCTGGCCGGGGTGCGCGCGGATTACGACAAGGTGCTGCGGCAGCGCTCCGCCCTGTTGAAAACCGCTGGGCGCAATGCCCGTTCGGGCAATCGCGGGGCGGAGCTGAGCACCCTCGACGTATGGGACGGCCACCTGGCCGCGCACGGTGCGGTGCTGCTGGCGCAGCGGCTGCGGCTGGTGCACGAACTTTATCCACATCTTGCACAGGCTTATTCAGGCATCGCTCCCGAATCCCGGCCCGCCGCAATCGGTTACCGCGGTGCGAGCCTGCCGCCGGAGTTCCTGGACCCGGCCCGGCCGCCCCGCGACGACGATGCCGAGGTGCTCGAGGCAATCCTGTTGCGCGAGTTGTCCACAGCTCGTCCCAAGGAGCTGGAACGCGGTGTGTGCCTGGTCGGTCCGCACCGCGACGATCTGGAGCTCATGCTGGGCAGCGCGCCGGCCAAGGGTTTTGCCAGTCACGGCGAATCCTGGTCCTTCGCACTGGCTTTGCGGCTCGGCGCCTTCGAACTGCTGCGCACCGCGGGCACCGATCCGGTGCTCATCCTCGACGATGTCTTCGCCGAACTGGATCGCCGCCGCCGCACCGCCCTGGCCGCCGTGGCCGCCACCGCCGAACAGGTCCTCATTACCGCCGCCGTCCCCGAGGACGTGCCCGCCGAACTCGACGCCAACCCGCTGCGCGTGGAGACCACCGGCGACGCCGACCGCCGCACCTCGCGAATCGCCGAATAACACGCCCGATGGATGGCGTGAGTGCGACAACACCGGTATGCGCGCGGCGATCCTGTCGGGGTGATGCGGCAGAATCTCCCAGACTGACTGGCACCGGACGAAAGGGAAAGTGATGGCCGAGCAGCCGGAATCTCACGATCCCGCCCCGGGCGCCACCGGCCCGGAGGGTGAACTCCGCGGTGTGGATCTGGCCCGCCGGGCGCTGGAGGAAGCCCGTGCCGCCGCCCGTGCCGCCGGTAAGTCGGTCGGCCAGGGCCGCGCCTCGCCGCGCAAGGGCGGCGTCCGGGCCTTGCGCCGCCGCACCGGCTGGTCCGGCGCCCACCCCGACGATCGCGACCCGCAGACCCTGTCGAGCCTGGCCATGAAGTTGGCGAAGGGCCGCGGCTGGTCGGGCAAGGTCGCCGAGGGCACGGTCTTCGGCCGCTGGGCCAGTGTGGTGGGGGAGGACATCGCCTCGCACGCGCAACCGGTCTCCTTGGAGAACGGCGTGCTGAGCATCCAAGCCGAGTCCACCGCGTGGGCCACCCAGCTGCGCATGTTCCAGTCCCAGATCCTGGCCAAGATCGCGGCCGCGGTCGGGAACGGGGTGGTGACATCGGTCCGCATCAACGGCCCGACGGCCCCGAGCTGGCGGCACGGCGAACGGCACATCAAGGGCCGCGGTCCCCGCGACACCTACGGGTAGATACTCCCGCCCCGGTCATCCGACAGTTTCACGTGGAACCAGTGCTGTTTTTGTCGGTGCGGCCGACTAGGGTGGGAAGTGATCAGCCGCTTTTTCCGCGCTGTCTCCGAGGCGCGCCGCGACCTAGATCGCGGCGCCACCCGTCGCAAACTTCCCGGCGCTGTTTTCCGCGCCCCGGAGCGGCTCGCGCGATCGCCCGCTGAGACTCCCAGAACACCCGCCGCCCATGACCGGACATATTCTGGCTCGATTTCACGCGCGCACGGCCCACTCAGGGGTGTCATAGGTGCATTCTGTGTCGGGTGTACCAGTAGGATGGGGGAGTAACTAGCGGCGATACCTCCCGGCGCGTTCGGCGACACCTCGCGCGTGGACCCGTAACTCTCGAGCAGACAGGCTTCGGGGCCCCACGTGTGCACCTCGCCGGTGCCCGGAGGATCAGCAAGTAAGGAGAGCTACCGACCAGTGGCTGCCATGGACTCCAACGCATCCGGCTCTACCTCGGGCAAGCAGAACTACGGTGCCGACTCCATCACCGTCCTCGAGGGCCTTGAAGCGGTTCGCAAACGCCCCGGTATGTACATCGGTTCCACCGGTGAGCGCGGCCTGCACCATCTGATCTGGGAAGTCGTCGACAACTCGGTCGACGAGGCGATGGCCGGATACGCCTCGCGGGTCGACGTGAAACTGCTGGCCGACGGCGGTGTCGAAGTCATCGACGACGGCCGCGGCATTCCCACCGGCATGCACGCGCAGGGTGTGCCCACCATCGAGGTGGTCATGACCCAGCTGCACGCGGGCGGCAAGTTCGACGGCGAATCCTATGCCGTATCGGGCGGTCTGCACGGCGTCGGCATCTCGGTGGTGAACGCGCTGTCCACCCGGCTCGAGGCCGAAGTGGACCACGACGGCTACCACTGGACCCAGGAGTACAAGGACTCCAAGCCGGGCAAGCTCTTCCAGGGCCAGCCGACCAAGCGCACCGGCACCACCATCCGGTTCTGGCCGGATCCGGAGATCTTCGAGACCACCACCTTCAACTTCGAGACGGTGGCGCGCCGCCTGCAGGAGATGGCGTTCCTGAACAAGGGACTGACCATCACCCTCACCGATGAGCGGGTGTCCGAGGGTGATGTCACCGACGAGGTGGTGTCCGAGACCGCCGAGGCGCCCAAGCACGCCGAGGAGGGCGCCGAGGCCGCCCCGCCGAAGGTGAAGACCCGCACCTACCACTACCCGGGCGGGCTCGAGGACTTCGTCAAGCACATCAACCGCACCAAGACGCCGATCCACAACTCGATCGTGTCGTTCAGCGGTAAGGGCACCGGGCACGAGCTCGAGGTGGCCATGCAGTGGAACTCGGGTTACTCCGAGTCCGTGCACACCTTCGCCAACACCATCAACACCCATGAGGGCGGTACCCACGAGGAGGGCTTCCGCGCGGCGCTCACCACGGTGGTGAACAAGTACGCGAAGGACAAGAAGCTCCTCAAGGAGAAGGACGGCAACCTCACCGGCGACGATATTCGCGAGGGCCTCGCCGCCATCGTGAGCGTGAAGATCGCCGATCCGCAGTTCGAGGGCCAGACCAAGACCAAGCTCGGCAATACCGATGTGAAGGGTTTCGTGCAGCGCACCTGCAACGAGCACCTGACGCACTGGTTCGAGGCCAATCCGGCCGATGCGAAGACCATTGTGACCAAGGCGGTTTCGTCCGCCCAGGCACGCGTGGCCGCCCGCAAGGCGCGCGAGCTGGTGCGCCGCAAGTCCGCCACCGATCTGGGCGGTCTGCCCGGCAAGCTGGCCGACTGCCGCTCCAAGGATCCGAGCAAGTCCGAGATCTACATCGTGGAGGGTGACTCCGCTGGTGGCTCGGCCAAGTCCGGCCGCGACTCGATGTACCAGGCGATCCTGCCGTTGCGCGGCAAGATCATCAATGTCGAGAAGGCGCGCATCGACAAGGTGCTCAAGAACAACGAGGTCCAGGCCATCATCACGGCCTTCGGCACCGGTATCCACGACGAGTTCGATATCGCCAAGCTGCGCTATCACAAGATCGTGCTCATGGCCGACGCCGACGTGGACGGCCAGCACATCTCGACGCTGCTGCTCACCCTGCTGTTCCGGTTCATGCGCCCGCTGGTCGAGCAGGGTCACGTATATCTGGCCATGCCGCCGCTCTACAAGCTCAAGTGGCAGCGGTCCGAGCCGGAGTTCGCCTATTCCGACCGCGAGCGCGACGGTCTGGTGGAGCGTGGCCTGGCGGCGGGCAAGAAGATCAACAAGGACGACGGCATCCAGCGCTACAAGGGTCTCGGCGAGATGAACCCGAAGGAGCTGTGGGAGACCACCATGGATCCGGCGGTTCGCGTGCTGCGCCTGGTCACCCTCGACGACGCGGCCGCCGCGGACGAGCTGTTCTCCGTTCTCATGGGCGAGGACGTGGAAGCCCGCCGCAGCTTCATCACCCGCAATGCCAAGGACGTTCGGTTCCTCGACGTGTAAGGGAGGTGGGGCCCAAGGGAATCGAACCCCTGACCCCGCCCGCACGCACCCACCCGTGCCCGAGGGCCACCTCAAAAGACTTCCCACGGAGACCAATTCATGACTGAGACCTCCTTGCCCCCGTCGGGTGGCGACCGCATCGAACCGGTCGACATCCAGGCGGAGATGCAGAACTCCTACATCGACTACGCCATGAGCGTGATCGTGGGCCGTGCGCTGCCCGAGGTGCGCGACGGCATGAAGCCGGTGCACCGGCGCATTCTGTACGCGATGTACGACAACGGGTATCGGCCCGACCGCAGCTATGTGAAGTCCGCCCGCCCGGTCGCCGACACCATGGGTAACTATCACCCGCACGGCGATACGGCCATCTACGACACCCTGGTGCGTATGGCGCAGCCGTGGTCGCTGCGCTACCCGCTGGTGGACGGTCAGGGCAACTTCGGTTCTCGCGGCAATGACGGCGCGGCCGCCATGCGCTACACCGAGTGCCGCCTGACGCCGCTGGCCATGGAGATGCTGCGCGAGATCGACCACGAGACGGTCGATTTCCAGGCGAACTACGACGGCAAGACGCAGGAACCGATCGTCCTGCCCGCCCGCGTGCCCGCGCTGTTGATGAACGGCGCCAACGGCATTGCCGTCGGTATGGCCACGAATATCCCGCCGCACAATCTGACCGAGCTGGCCGAGGCCATCTACTGGGCGCTGGACAATCACGAGGCGGACGAGGAGTCCACCCTCGCGGCCTGCATGGAACGGGTGAAGGGTCCGGACTTCCCGACCTCCGGCCTGATCGTGGGCACCCAGGGCATCCACGACGCCTACACCACCGGTCGCGGCTCCATAAAGATGCGCGGTGTGGTGGAGATCGAGGAGGACACCCGCGGTCGCACCACCATCGTCATCACCGAGCTGCCGTACCAGGTCAATACGGACAACTTCATCAATGCCATTGCCGAGCAGGTGAAGGACGGCAAGATCGCGGGCGTCTCCGACATCCACGACGAGTCCTCCGACCGCGTCGGTATGCGCATCGTGGTCACGGTCAAGCGTGACGCAGTGGCCAAGGTGGTGCTGAACAACCTCTACAAGCACACCCAGCTGCAGACCTCCTTCGGCGCGAACATGCTGTCGATCGTGGACGGGGTGCCGCGCACGCTGCGCCTGGATCAGATGATCCGGCTGTATGTGACGCACCAGTTGGAAGTCATCGTCCGGCGCACCAAGTACCTGCTGCGCAAGGCCGAGGAGCGCGCCCACATCCTGCGCGGTTTGGTGAAGGCGCTCGATCAGCTGGATGCGGTCATCGCCCTGATCCGCCGCTCGGCCGATACCGAGACCGCCCGCACCGGCCTCATGCAGTTGCTGGATATCGACGAGATCCGGGCGACCGCGATTCTCGATATGCAGCTGCGCCGCCTGTCGGCTCTGGAACGCCAGAAGATCCTGGACGAGTTGGCCAAGATCGAGCTGGAGATCGCGGACCTGAAGGACATTCTCGCCAAGCCGGAGCGGCAGCGCTCCATCGTGCGCGACGAACTCCAGGAGATTGTCGACAAGCACGGCGACGATCGCCGCACGAAGATCATCTCGGCCGACGGCGACGTGGCCGACGAGGATCTCATCGCCGTCGAGGACGTGGTCGTCACCATTACCGAGACCGGCTACGCCAAGCGCACCAAGACCGATCTGTACCGCTCGCAGAAGCGCGGCGGCAAGGGCGTGCAGGGCGCGGGGCTCAAGCAGGACGATATCGTCCGGCACTTCTTCATCAGTTCCACGCACGACTGGCTGTTGTTCTTCACCAACAAGGGCCGCGTCTATCGCGCCAAGGCGTACGAGCTGCCCGAGGCCAACCGCACCGCGCGCGGCCAGCACGTGGCGAATCTGCTCGCCTTCCAGCCGGACGAGAAGATCACCCAGGTCATTCAGCTCAAGACCTACGAGGATCAGCCGTACCTGGTGCTCGCGACCCGCAATGGTCTGGTCAAGAAGTCCCGCCTGACCGATTTCGATTCCAATCGTTCCGGTGGCATTGTCGCGGTCAATCTTCGCGATGGGGACGAATTGGTCGGCGCGGCACTGTGTTCGGCCGATGACGATCTGCTGCTGGTGTCGGCGCACGGTCAGTCCATTCGCTTCTCCGCCAATGACGAGGTGCTGCGCCCGATGGGCCGCGCCACCTCCGGCGTGCAGGGCATGCGCTTCAATGCCAGCGATGAACTGTTGTCGCTCAACGTCGTTCGCGAGGGAGATCAGACTTATCTGCTTGTCGCGACGGCGGGTGGGTACTCCAAGCGCACGGCGATCGACGAGTACACCGCTCAGGGCCGCGGCGGAAAGGGCGTATTGACCATTCAATACGACGAGAAACGTGGCAGTCTGGTCGGTGCGCTCATCGTCAACGACGACGACGAGCTGTATGCCATCACTTCGGGCGGCGGCGTCATCCGCACCGCCGCGAATCAAGTTCGTAAAGCCGGACGCCAAACCAAGGGCGTGCGATTGATGAACTTGGGCGAGGGCGATACGTTGCTTGCGATCGCGCGTAACGCGGACGAGCCCGACCAGGTTGGCGAAGATGACACCAGCGGTTCGGCGAAGCAGTAGTTTCTCCACAGCAGCGGCGGCACCAAGAATCGAAGGATTCACCATTGACCACGAATCAGCCGAATGACCAGCGCGGTCACGCCAACGGTGTGACCGAGAGAATCGCCCCGTCTCCGATTCCGCCGCGGCCCATTCCGCGCCCGGGTGCGAGCGAGGGCGGTGCTCCGCAGTCGCACCCGGCGCCGAATGCTGAAATGCCGGATAAGTCCGGTGATTTCGCGCCGGAGGTCACCGGGCGAATGAGTGATCCGACCGAAGTGACCGCACCCGAGACGGTGGACGAACCGCACCAGCAGTCCCCGGTGGGTTCGCCCTACCAGGACGGCGGCTGGTCGCAGCTGCCGCAGCGGGAACCGCAGTCCAACCTGTACCGGCCCGGCCAGGCGCCGGTGCAGGGGCGGCCCACCGGCGGACTGTCGGGCGGCCTGAATGCCGGTGTCTCCAATGCCCGCACCACCGCCGATCTGGCGGCCAAGGCGGCGCGCAAGGAGGCCGCCATGGTGAAGTCCGTCGGCATCGACAGGCCCACCCGCAGTATCGCCCGGCCGGAACTGGTGAAGGATCTGCCGGATCTGTCGGAAATGCGGCATCCGCTGCCGCCGCCGGAGCCCATTGCCCCGGCCGGTCCGGTCTCGCCCTCCGCCCCCGCGGCGGTGGCGCAGGCCGCGGCCACCGGGGAGCCGCTGCGCGCGACAGTCCAACTGCGCCATATCGATCCGTGGTCCACGCTGAAGGTGTCGCTGGTCATCAGCGTCGCCATGTTCTTCGTGTGGATGCTCGCGGTCGGCCTGCTGTACCTCGTGCTGGAGGGCATGGGCGTATGGGAGCGGCTGAATTCCACCTTCACCGACATGGTGTCGGACAGCTCCTCCACCGCACTCATCGACGCGGGCACGGTCTTCGGCTACGCGGGCGTTATCGGCCTCATCAATGTGGTGCTGCTGACCGCGCTCTCCACGGTCGGCGTCTTTGTCTACAACCAGTGCACCGATCTGGTCGGCGGCATCCAGGTCACCCTCGCGGACCCGGATTAGGGATGTGCCGAACGGCCGGTCAGTTCTGCGCTCGCAGGCCGCTGACCGGCCGTTTTGGTTATCTTCGGCCGATCCGGTAACCTTTTGCCTCGGCTCGGGAAACATCCCCGAAGCCGAACTAGGGCCTATAGCTCAGGCGGTTAGAGCGCTTCGCTGATAACGAAGAGGTCGGAGGTTCAAGTCCTCCTAGGCCCACTCCCGAGAATCACAGTAGGGTGGGATTCATGAAATTTCTCCTCACGATCGGTATTGTCGCCGCGGTGATCTTCGGAATCAGCAAACTGCGTCAGCGCAATGACGCGGACCTCTGGCACGAGGTCACCACCCGCTGATCAAAACTTCGGGGTACCAACCCCGTCCGGGGCCTTAGCTCAATTGGCAGAGCACTGCCTTTGCAAGGCAGGGGTTAGGGGTTCGATTCCCCTAGGCTCCACACTCACGAAGCCGTAGGCCACAAGCCTGCGGCTTTTTTCTGTCATCCTTGCCGTGTGGACCACTCGCCGTACGAAATACCGCCGCTGCCGGGTGATGCGCGGCGCGTCACACCGTCGCGGTGGTGGTTCGCGGTGGGCGTGCTGCTCAGCATCGCCGGGGTGCTCGGCGGTGTCGGGGTGGGCGTCGCCGGGCTGATGCGGTTCAGCTCGACGATCGACGATTTCCAGCGGGTCGCGGTACCGGGATTGGGGACCGTGGAGTTGCGCGAATCCGGCGGATACACCGTGTATTTCGAGTATCCGGGCGCGGATACCGACGGCACGGTGCGGGTGCTGCTCACCGATCCGCGGGGTGCGGAGGTGCCGCTGCGCGACTACGGCTCGAGCATGGAGTATTCGATCGGCGTGCACGACGGCCGGGCCGTGTTCTCGTTCGAGGCCGAGCAGGCGGGCGAATACCGGGTGACGACGCAGGGGCCCTCGGGGATCGCGGTCGCCATCGGACCCGGTCTGGGGTCGTCGTTCGTCACCGGATTGCTGGCCGCTCTGGGCATGGGATTCGTGGGCCTGTTCGGGGGCATCGTCGTGCTCATCGTGACGACGGTGAAGCGGGACAGGAACACGAAACGAGCCCTGTGACACGGGACATCACGCGCTTTTCCGGCCTGATCCGGACGTAAGGTGGCGAGATGGCGTCCACTGAGATCTCCAAGCTGGTTCAGGCGGTGGTGGAGCCGTATCTGCTGAACGGTAAGCGCAAGTACAACCGGCGGGAGGTGGCGGCCAAGACCAAGGTGCCGACCTCGCTGACCAGAAGGCTCTGGGTATCGCTGGGCTTTCCGGCCGATCCCGATGATCACGCGCTGGAGTACAGCGATTCCGATATCGAGGCGGCCAAGACCTTCAGTCGGCTGAATGTGCTGGCCTCGGCCGATATTCACCGGCAGACCACGGCGGCACGGACGCTGGGGCGGTCCATGGCGCGGCTGGCGGAGTGGCAGGTGGATCTGGTCACCGAGGAGATCCTGGACCGCATTGCCCAGCGCACCGCCGAGGATCCGAAGGCCGATCCGGAGGAGGTGGCGCGGGTGGCCACCGAGGAGGTGGTCGCCGATTTCGAGGCGCTCATGTCCTATGCCTGGCGGCGGCATCTGAGCGCGGCGCTGGCCCGCTCGCTCGACGAGGGCGCGGTCGCCGGTGACACCATGCGGGTGCTGGCGGTGGGCTTCGCCGATATGGTCGGCTACACGCGCCTGACCCGGCACCTGGAGCCGGACGAACTGTCGGCGCTGCTGGAGGCATTCGAGACCGCCACCAGCAATGCGATCATCGCCAACGGCGGGTGGGTGATCAAGAACGTCGGTGACGAAGTCATGTTCGCGGCCAATTCCGCCAAGGACGGTGCGCGCATCGCGCTGGCCGTGCAGGAGGCCGCGACCGCCTCGCACGGCGTCACCCAGGAACTGAGGTTCGGGCTGGCCTACGGCGAGGTGCTGCAACGGTTCGGCGACCTCTACGGGTCGGTGGTGAACGTGGCCGCCGGGCTCACCGGTGTGGCGCGGCCGGGCACCGTTCTGATCGATGAGAGCGCGGCGCTGGCGGTGGCCGGAGATGCGCAATTCGAATTGCGCAATCTGCGCACCGTGCGGGTGAAAGGTATCAATCGGCTGCACGGATATGTGCTGCGCCGGAATGAGATTCGACCGCTGGTCTGAGCCGACCCGATTCGGTGACAACGACCGGGTCCGGGAATAGGGGCGGGCCTCGGCGAAGGGGGGGGGGAGTTAGCCGAGGCCCGCGTAAGGTCGGCCCGGGGGGGAGGGGCCGACGAAAACGATCCTACGCGACAGCGGGCGATTGTGTGGCCATCGGGGCATCGCGTTCCAAGATTTTTTCGCGGAAAAGATGTCGTACCCCGGTGCGAGGATGCAGAGGTGACCGCGAGACTGGTTCCGACCCAGCGAAGTCGAGTAGTGAGCTACTCGGGTTTCCGCACGCTGACCGGGCGGAAACTTGAATCGGCCGCATCCTGCACCGGCACCCCCGAGCACCGCCGGACCCCCAGCAGGATGCGGCCTTCGCTGTATTACAGCTTTTTCACATCCGGTAATTCGGATGACCGACCGAAGTCCGAAGGGCGATACTTGCTCGGAATGTCCGGTCTTGTTCGGCAGCATCGATGCAGCTCAGGGCACCTGCCACGACGAACTTTCGAGACATCAGGAGAATCATGCCCGACGCCATAGTCGCCGAGGGTCTGGTCAAGAGGTACGGCAAGGTTGCCGCTCTCGACGGCCTCGACCTATCGGTACCAGAAGGAACTGTCACCGCCCTGCTGGGCCCCAACGGCGCAGGTAAGACGACCGCGGTCCGGGTGCTCACCACCCTGCTGATCCCGGACGCCGGGCGCGCCACCGTCGCCAATGTCGATGTGCTGAAGGATCCGCAGTTGCTGCGCTCCCGCATCGGCACCTCCGGCCAGTACGCGGCCGTCGACGAATACCTCACCGGCTTCGAGAATCTCGAAATGGTGGGCAGGCTCTATCACATGGGCGTGCAGCGCAGTAAGGAGCGCGCCCGCGAACTCCTGGAACGCTTCCGGCTCAGCGATGCCGGTGATCGGCCGGTGAAGGGCTACTCCGGCGGTATGCGCCGTCGCCTGGACCTCGCTGGCGCGCTGGTCGCGAATCCGCCGGTGCTGTTCCTGGACGAACCCACCACCGGCCTGGATCCCCGTGCGCGCCTTGATCTCTGGGATGTCATCGAGGAACTCGTGGCGGGCGGCACCACACTGTTGCTGACCACCCAGTACCTGGAGGAGGCCGATCGGCTGGCCGATTCCATCGCGGTCATCGACCACGGGCACGTCATCGCCGAGGGCACCTCCGACGAATTGAAGGCCATGGTCGGCGGCGACCGCATCGAACTGGTCGTGGACCATGTCGACAATCTGGCCGTCGCGCAGCGCGCGCTGGCGGGTCTGGCGGGCGGCGAGATCCGGCTCGAACCCGGTCTGCGCCGGATCATCGTGCCGGTGAACGACGGCTCGCAGGCACTGGTCGACGCCATCGGGCAGCTCACCAAACACGAGGTGGCCATTCACGATGTCGGCCTGCGCCGCCCCTCGCTCGACGATGTGTTCCTGACCCTCACCGGACACGAGGCCGAGGAACTGATCAATGGCGCGAAGGGTGCGGAAGACCTGGCCACGGACGGAGGAGCCCGATGAGCGCCACCCTGATCACCGCCGAGAAGCCCTCGCTCCTACAGCGGGCCGCCATGCTCGTCAGCGACAGCCTGACCATTACCAAGCGCAATGTCATCAAGATCAAGCGCGTGCCCGACGTGCTCATCTTCACGACGCTGTCGCCGATCATGTTCGTGCTGCTGTTCGCCTACGTATTCGGTACGGCCATCAAGGTTCCCGGGCTGGAGGGCGGTTACCGCGAATTCCTCATCGCGGGCATTTTCGCCCAGACCGTGGTCTTCGGCGGCACCTTCACCGGTCTGAGCCTGGCCGAGGATATGCAGAAGGGGATCATCGACCGCTTCCGGTCGCTACCCATGGAATCCGCGGCCGTGCTTATCGGGCGCACCGGCGCCGATGTGGTCATCAATGTGGTGAGCCTGGTGGTCATGTCGCTGGCCGGTCTGGTGGTCGGCTGGCGGATTCGCGGCTCGTTCCTGGACGCGGTGCTGGCGTATGTGCTGCTACTGCTGTTCGCCCACGCGGTCTCGTGGATCATGGCGGTGATCGGCCTGATAGTGCGGGCGCCGGAAGTGTTCAACAATGCGGTGTTCATGGTGATCTTCCCGCTCACCTTCCTGGCCAATACCTTCGTGCCGTTGAACGATCTGCCCGGTCCGCTCAAGGTGTTCGCGGAATGGAATCCGGTGTCGGCGTTGACCGAAGCCACGCGCGTGCTGTTCGGCAATACCAGTCCGGCGTTCCCGCCGCCGGACACCTGGTCCATGCGGCATCCGGTGGCGACGACCCTGCTGTGGGTCGTGGTGATCCTGGTGATCTTCGTGCCGCTGGCCGTGCGCCAGTACAAGCGGTCAGTGAGCCGCTGAGTAATCCGGAGACGGAGCGGAACCGTTGCGCGAGTAGCCGAGGCGCGGCGGTTCCGCGGCCGGGGCCGGAGGTTGCGGGCGGCGGCTCACGAAGAACGCCACGACCCCGCCGGTGACGGCGAGTAGTGCGGCCAAAACCAATCGAGTGCGAGAACTACCCAGGCCCATGCGACCACTCTGACACAGCAAGACAATTCGCGCACCGCCCGCCTCCCCGAAACTTCAGCGCACGGCTGGGTGCCGTGGTCCGTATTGCACGCGTGCCGGCGGTCGGGTGCCAACCCGATTTTGGACGTACCCGACGAGGTACCCCTGGCGGCACGAAATCAGTCGTCGCCTTTCGCAACGCCAGGTCCGATTCACTCCACGGTCACGCTCTTGGCGAGGTTGCGGGGCTTGTCTACGTCGCGGCCCAATGCCAGCGCGGTGTAGTAGGCCAGCAATTGGAGGGGGATGGTCAGGATGATCGGGTCGAGCTCGGGGCCGATGGTGGGGACGCGGATGATGTCGTCGGCGACGCCGTCGGGGAGGGTGGCGTTGGTGACGGCGATGACCGGGCCGCCGCGGGCCTTGATCTGCTCGATGGTGGTGAGGTTCTTGGCGAGGAGTTCGTCGTCGGGGACCAGGACGATGCTGGGCATATCCGGGTCGATGAGGGCGAGGGGGCCGTGTTTGAGTTCGGAGCCCTGGTACGCCTCGGCGTGGATGTAGGAGATCTCCTTGAGTTTCTGCGCGCCCTCGCGGGCCACCGGCCAGGCGCGCACGCGGCCGACGTAGAACATGCTGCGGGCCTTGGCATAGCGGGCGGCGATCTCGGCAATGGCGGCATCGTTCGCGAGCACCGCGTCGATGGCGTCGGGCAGGGCGCGCAGGCCGGAGACGACGCGTTCGCCCGCCGCGGTGGACAGGTCGCGGACCCGGCCCAGCAGCAGGGCGAGCATGGCGAAGGAGACGGTCATATTGGTGAGCGCCTTGGTGGAGGCCACCGAGACCTCGGGTCCGGCGTGCAGGAAGACGCCCGCGCCGCATTCGCGCGCGATGGCGCTGCCGACCACATTCACCGCGCCGATGACGCGGCCGCCCTTGCGCTGCAATTCCTGAACGGCGGCAAGGGTATCCAGGGTTTCACCGGATTGGCTGATGGCGATGTAGAGGGCGTCCGGATCGACCACCGGATTGCGGTAGCGGAATTCGGAGGCGGGTTCGGCCACCGCGGGAATGCGGGCCAGCTCCTCCACCAGCTGGGCGCCCAATTGCCCCGCGTAGTAGGCGGATCCGCAGCCCAGGAAGACCACCTTGCGAATTCCGCGCAGCTCGCGCGCGTCCATATTGAGCCCGCCCAGCACCGGGGTGGCGAAGCGCTCGTCGAGCCGCCCGCGCAGGGCGCGGCGTACGGCGTCGGGCTGTTCGGCCATCTCCTTGCGCATGAAGTCCGGGTAGCCGCCGAGCGCGTAGTCCTCGGCCGCCATATCGATGGTGGTCGGCGTCTTGTCGGTGCGCCGGGCCTCGAGTCCCAATGTGCTGGTGCGGAATTCACCGGCCCGCACGGTGGCCAGCTCGCCGTCGTCGAGGAACACCACGCGCTGGGTGTGGTGCACCAGCGCGGCCACATCGGAGGCCACGAACATCTCGCCGTCGCCCACGCCGAGCACGATGGGGCTGCCATTGCGGGCCACCACCAGTTCGTCGGCGCGGCGTGGATCCAGCACCAGCAGCCCGTAGGTGCCCTCCACCCGGCGCAGTGCCGTGCGCACGGCGTCCTCCAGGGATTCGGCCTCGTCGAGCGCGGCGGCGATGAGGTGCGCGATGGCCTCGGTATCGGTCTCGGAGACGAATTCCACTCCGGCGGCCGTCAATTCGGCCCGCAGCTGCTCGGCGTTCTCCACGATCCCGTTGTGCACCACGACGATCCGCCCGGCGGTATCGGTGTGCGGGTGCGCATTGGCGTCACTGGGCTCACCGTGGGTGGCCCAGCGGGTGTGCGCGATGCCCACGGCGCCGCGCAGCCGCGCACCCTCGGCGTCCACCCGGTCGCGCAGATCCTGCACCCGGCCCTGGGTTTTGGTGATCCGCAGCCGCCCGCGGTGCGGCACCGCCAGTCCGGCCGAGTCGTAACCGCGGTATTCGAGCCGGTGCAGGCCCTCCAGCAGCACCGGGACGGCATCCCGGTGGCCTATGTATCCGACGATTCCACACATTGCGCGTTCGGTCTCCTGTCACCCGTAGACGAGTCGTCGCAGCTGTCGTTCGGTGAATTCGGGGGCGGCGACCCGGCGCTGCGCCAGTTCGGCGGCGATGCGCTGCCAGATCTCGGCATTGCGCACCTGCCGCCGCTGTAGTTCGGCATGCCTGCGGCGCACGAACTGCTCCGCGGACTCGTCGAAATACCCGACCACATCGGCCACCACCCGGGCGGCGACCGCAGGCGGCAGGCCTGTGGAGGCCGCCACATGGCGGATCAGATCCTGGGGAACCCCGTCAGTCACCCGCACGAGCCTGCCGCATGATCGCGGTTTCGCCAATATTTCTGCCCGAATTCGGGCAGAAAGTCACATGCACGCCATTCCTGCTGCTCGTGGTGCGTGCCGTGGACCAGCCGGAACGCGCGCACACCTAAGCTGGGCGGCGTGACCTCACCGAATCAGACCGCCGTGGCGACGCTGCACACCAATCACGGCGATATCAAGATCTCGCTCTTCGGTAACCACGCTCCCCGCACGGTGGCGAACTTCCTCGGCCTGGCCGACGGTTCCGCCCCGTACACCACGAAGAACGCCTCCGGCGCCCAGTCCGGCCCGTTCTACGACAATGCGATCTTCCACCGGGTCATGGACGGTTTCATGATCCAGGGCGGCGATCCCACCGGCACCGGCCGCGGCGGCCCGGGCTACGAGTTCAAGGACGAGTTCCATCCGGAACTGCGGTTCGATCGCGCGTACCTGCTGGCCATGGCCAATGCCGGACCGGCGACCAATGGTTCCCAGTTCTTCATCACGCTGGGCCCGCAGCCGCATCTGAATCGCAAGCACACCATCTTCGGCGAGGTCCTCGATCCGGATTCGCGCAAGGTGGTCGACACGATCGGGGCGGTGGCGACCGACCGCAACGATCGGCCCAAGGACGAGGTCGTGATCTCCGGAATCACCATCTCCTGAATCCGGCCGGACCCGAAGAGAATTCGATATGAACCCGTACCAGCCCGCACCGACCTGCTTCCGCCATCCCGACCGCACCACCGGCCTGGGGTGCACCCGGTGCGGGCGTCCGGCCTGCCCGGAATGCCTCACCCCGGCCGCCGTCGGCCAGCACTGCGTGGAATGCGTGCGGCAGGGCCGCCAGGATGTGCGGCCGGTGCGCAATCAGGCCGGGGCGGTGGCGTCGACCCTCGCGCAGCCCTTCGTCACCTGGACGCTCATCGCGCTCAATGTGATCGTCTACGCCATTACCGCGTTCCAGGCGCGCAGCGTCATGGAGAACCGGTACTCCGACCTGTTCATGGATTGGGTGCTGGCGCCCGCGCTGGTCGGCGACGGCCAGTGGTGGCGGGTGGTCGGGTCCGGATTCCTGCACTACGGCGCGATCCACCTGGCGGTGAACATGCTCGCGCTGTACATGCTCGGCCCCTACTGTGAGGCGGCGCTGGGCCGGACGCGGTATCTCGCGGTGTATCTGGTGTCGCTGCTGGGCGGTTCGGCGGCGGTGACCGTGCTGTCGGATCCGCTGACGGCGTCGGCGGGCGCCTCGGGCGCGATCTTCGGCCTGTTCGGCGCGGTCGCGATCATCATGCTGCGGACGCGGCAGAACCTCACCCAGATCCTGGTGCTGCTGGTGATCAACCTGATCATCACCTTCTCGGTGCCGGGCATCTCGATCTGGGCGCATCTGGGCGGCCTGGTGGCCGGAACCATTGCGACGACCGGAATCCTGTACCTGCCGCGCTGGCTGCGCGCCCGCACCCAGGGCGCGGCCGCGGCGATCGGCTGGGCGGTGCTGGCGACCGTGGCGGTGGGCGCGGTCGTGATCATGGTGCTGGGCGCGCCGACGCTGATCTTCTAGCGGCTATTTACCGGAGAGATGGGTGCGCAGCGTGTCGAGGACTTCCTCCGGCCGCGTGCCCAGATCCCAGCGGCCGAAGATGAGCAGCTTCTCGACGCCGTCGTGGTCCACATCCAGCTCCAGCATGGGCAGGCGGCGGCCCAGCCGCCGGTAGTGCACCACGCGGGCGCGCATGACCTGATCGGCGGTATAGCGCTGCGGCCCGGTCAGCCCGCGTACCACCAGTTGGACCGGATCACCGGGTTCGACAGCCAGGCGCGGGCGCTGCCGCACGCCCATGAAGGCCAGGAAGAGCACGGCCGCCGCGGCCAGGCCGATGAGCAGTTTGGCCGGGGCGTCGTTGGAGAGGACGGCGGCCGCCGCGAGTACGACGCCGCCGATTCCGCAGGCGACAACCGCCGCGGTGGGGGTGGACCAGGAGAGACGTGAGTCGGTCGGCGTCGTCACTGTCCGCACTCCATCCTCGAGTTGTCCACAAGGTCATCCACAGATGTGTATGAATAACAATGATGTAAGGCACTCATCGCCAGCGCATGGTCATGATCAGACCCACGACCATGAGGCCGAAACCGACCAGGAAGTTCCACGCGCCCAGATCGTTCATCCAGGTGATCTGCTCGGCCGCCAGGTAGTAGACGAGCAGCCACACCAGGCCCGCGAGCATGAAGCCCAGCATGATGGTGACGTACCAGACCGGTGACGGCCCGGCCTTCACCTTCACCGGCGTCCGGCTGGCCGGGTTGATGGTGTAATCGGTCTTCTTCCGGACCTTCGACTTGGGCATGACGTCCTCTTTTTTGGCGTGTGGTCTGGTTACAGGTTATCCCGGGCACCCTGGGGAAAGGCGACTTGGGGAGCCGTTCGGCGGTATTGCGTGCGACGTTCGCGGGTGCGACAACTACTCTCGACATATGCGTGTTCTGGTCGTCGACAACTACGACAGCTTCGTCTTCAACTTGGTCCAGTATCTCGGACAGCTGGGTGTCGAAGCGGTGGTCTGGCGCAATGACGACCCGCAACTCGCGGATCTGGACGCCGTCGTACAGAACTTCGACGGCGTATTGATCAGCCCGGGACCGGGCACCCCCGAGCGCGCCGGGGCCAGCATGGAACTGGTGAAGGCCTGCGCACGGCACGAAACGCCGCTGCTGGGCGTGTGCCTGGGGCATCAGGCCATCGGCGCGGCCTTCGGCGCGACCGTCACCAAGGCGTCCGAGTTGCTGCACGGTAAGACCAGCGATGTCTTCCATATCGGCGCGGGCGTGTTGGCCGGTCTGCCGGATCCCTTCACCGCCACCCGCTACCACTCGCTGACCGTGCTCGAGGAGACCATGCCGCCCGAGCTGGAAGTGCTGGGCCGCACCGAATCCGGCATCGTCATGGCCATGCGCCATCGCACGCTGCCCATTCACGGCGTGCAGTTCCATCCCGAATCGGTGCTCACCCAGGGCGGGCATCGCATGCTGGCCAACTGGCTCGGCGTGTGCGGCGAGCGACCCGCCGAGGGGCTCGTGCAGACCCTGGAGGCGGAGGTCGCGGCGCTGGTGTGAAGGGCCTGACTAGACCGCATGTGCTGCTGTCGGTTGCGGTGAGCATCGACAGCTATATAGACGATGCGGGGCCGGATCGGCTGCTGCTGTCCAATGCCGCCGATTTCGATCGGGTCGATGCATTGCGGGCGGAGTCCGACGCCATTCTCATCGGGGCGGAGACGCTGCGGCGCGACAATCCGCGGCTGCTGATCAATGACGAGGACCGGCGGCTGCGGCGCATTGCCGCCGGGCAGCCGGAGTATCCGCTGCGGGTGATCGTCACCGCGCGTGGCGATCTCGACCCGGATCTGCGGTTCTGGCATTTCGGCGGCGAACGGCTGATCTACACCACCGATTCCGGCGCGGCGCGGCTCGACGAATGGATATTCGGCGAGGCCGAGGTGGTATCCCTGGGCGCGGCAATCGATTTCGAGGCGGTCCTGGACGATCTCGCCATACGCAAGATCGCGCGCCTCATGGTGGAGGGCGGCGGCTCCATTCACACCGCGTTCCTGTCGGCCGGTCTGGCCGACGAGATCCGCATGGCCGTCGCCCCGATCGCGGTCGGCGATCCGGCCGCGCCCCGCTTTCTCGGGCCCGCAGATTTTCCCGGCGGCGCGCGACACCGCATGCGGCTGGCCGACGTCGGCCGGGTCGGCGATATGGCGCTGCTGACGTATCTGCCGAAGGAGGAGTCGAATGTCGTCGGATGAGGCCCGGCTGGATCGCGGCTGGATGCGGCACGCCATCGGCCTGGCGCGACTGTGCCCGCGTAGTACGACCGCCTTCGCGGTGGGCGCGGTCATCGTGGGCGCGGACGGCGTGGAGATCACCCACGGCTGGTCCCGGGAGACCGACGACAAGGTCCACGCCGAGGAATCCGCGCTGAACAAGCTGGAATCCGATGATCCGCGCCTGCCGTACGCGACCATCTACAGCACCCTGGAACCCTGTTCGGTGCGAGGGAGCAAGGATCGCGCGCCGTGCACGGATCGCATTCTGGCGGCCGGAATCCGGCGCGTGGTTATCGCCTGGCGCGAGCCCGGCACATTCGTGGACAACTGCGTGGGCGTGGAGCGGTTGCGCGAACACGGGGTCGAAGTGGTCGAATTGCCCGACCTCGCGGATGAAGCCATGTCGATGAACCGGCATCTGCGGCTGTAGGTATGGGGGTGTGGGGGCCTAGCCCCCACACCCCCACATCTCACGGCGGACCGAGCGACAGCACGCCGGTCGTGATCGTCACCGTCTGTGTCTTGCCCAGCGAGGAGCCCGCGCTCGGCTGCTGGGCGATGATGCGCCCGACCTCACCGGTGTTCAGCGTGCTCTGTGTGGTCTGGGTGATCTGCCCGGCCCAGCCGCGCTGACGGAGCAGATCCGCCGCCTGCGCCGGGGTCAGCCCGCGCAGGTCCGGCATGGAGATCTGATCGCCGGTGGAGACCTGCACGGTCACCGTGGAGCCCTTGTCCGCCGTGGTGCCCGCGGCCGGATCAGTGTCGACCACCGTGCCCTTGGGCTGGGAGTTCGGCACCTCCTCGATGACGACCTTGAAGCCCGCGCTGTCGGCCAGGTTCGGCTTGGCCACATCGATGGATTGGCCCACCACATCCGGGACGCGCACCTTCTCCGGTCCGGATCCGAGGGTGATGGTGACCTGCCCGCCCGCATCGATCTTCTGCGCCTCGCCGGGCACCTGGTTGGTGACCTTGTCCTTCTCCTCGGCGCTGGACGGTTCCCGCTTGACATCCGGATTGAGTTGCAGCCCTTGCGCCTTGAGCGACTGCTCGGCCTGCTGCTGGGTCAGCCCGGCCAGCCGCGGCACCGAGACCTGCGCCGGGCCGGTGGACACCTGCAGGGTGATGGTGGAGCCCTTGTCCACGCGCGAGCCGCCGAGCGGCTGGGTGGCGATGACATTGCCCTGCGCGATCTTGGAGTCGGCCTTGTCCTGCACGGCCACGCTGAAGCCGAGCTTCTCCAGATCCCGTTGCGCCAGTTGCGCGTTCTTATTGGCCAGATCCGGCACCGCGATCTGATCCGGGCGCGAGCCGGGACCGACCAGCATCCAGAGCAGCGCGCCGATCAGAATGACCGCGACCGCGCCGAGGCCCGCGACCAGCGCGGTGCGCCGGGAGCCGGAACCCGGTTCGACGATCTCCTGTTCGGTGGTGTCGTCACGGCGCTCGATGGTGCGGTAGGTGCGCGGCGGCGGCAGTTCGTCGTCGAGGAAGCTGCTGCTCTCCTCCTCGGTCATGACCATGGGCGCGGTGGGCTTCTGCCCGCCCAGCACCCGGATTAGATCGGCGCGCATCTCGGCCGCGGTCTGGTACCGGTTGGCCGGGTTCTTGCTCATCGCCTTGAGAATGACCGAGTCGAGCTCGCGCGGGACGCCCGGATGCACGTGCGAGGGCAGCCGCGGATTCTCCCGCACGTGCTGATAGGCCACCGCGACCGGCGAATCACCGGTGAAAGGCGGTTCGCCGGTGAGGATCTCGTAGAGCACGCAGCCCACCGAGTACACATCCGAGCGCGCGTCCACCTGCTCGCCGCGGGCCTGCTCGGGCGACAGGTACTGGGCGGTGCCGATGACGGCCGCCGTCTGCGTCATGGGATTGGAGCTGTCGGCGATGGCGCGCGCGATGCCGAAGTCCATCACCTTCACCGCGCCCGCGCGGTTGATCATGATGTTGGCGGGCTTCATATCCCGGTGCACGATGCCGTTGCGATGCGAGAAGTCCAGTGCCGCACACACATCGGCAATGATCTCCATGGCGCGCAGGGGCGGCAGCGGGCCCTTGCCGCGCACGATATCGCGCAGGGTGTCGCCGTCGACGTACTCCATCACGATGTAGGGCAGCGGCCCGCCGTCGATCTCGGCCTCGCCGGTGTCGTAGACCGCCACGATGGCCGGATGGTTCAGCGCGGCCGCATTCTGGGCTTCGCGTTTGAAGCGCAGATAGAACGTGGGGTCACGGGCGAGATCCGCGCGCAGCACCTTGATCGCCACATCGCGGCCGAGCCGCAGATCGCGCGCCTTGTGCACTTCGGACATGCCGCCGAACCCGATGATCTCGCCCAGCTCGTAGCGAGACGAGAGGTTCTTCGGGGTCGTCATGGCAGTCCTCGAGGGCTGGAGGGAGCGATGTAGTCCGGCGATGATGCGGGTTCGCGGCCACCGTTTCCGATTCCCCCAGGAAAGGTTAGCGAGGGAATGGTGATCCCGGGGAAGCGACCGGTGGTCGTCGTCGGCGGCACGGTGGTTTTGTCCACCGTCGTCGTCGGCGGGGCGGTCGTGGTCTTCTCCGGTTTGGTGGTCGGCGGCACCGTGGTGGTCACCGGCGGAGGTGTCGTGGTCGGCGGCGCCTCGGTCGTCGTCGGCGGCTCGTAGGTGGGTTGCACCGGCGGCGGCTGCTGCTTTGTGGTGGGCGGCACCGTGGTCGTGGTGGTGCTCGGCGGCACCTGCGGCGGCGCGACGACGACGCTGGTCTTGGTGGTCGGCGTCGATTCCGGCGGATCGCCGCTGAGCAGCACGAAAGCGGCTGCGGCGCCGAGGATCAGGGCGCCGATACCGAGTCCGGCCAGCGCCTTCTGGCTATTGGTGAACCGGCCGCCGCCGGAGTCCCCGCCGATCTTGGCGGGTGCGGGCGGGCCGCCCACGGGCGTGCGCGGACCCGACATCATGACCGTCGCTCCGGTGGGCGGCGGGGGCGGCGGCTGCCGCATGGGCTGCGGCGGCGTGGGATAGCGCGTGGTGGCCTGGTCGGCATTGTTGGCGCCCGGAATCACCATGGTCGGCCCGGGCGGCAGGATGCGGGTGGCGCCGGTGGCAATACCGGTCGGAATGCCGCCGGTGGCGGGCGGGCGGCGGCCGGAGCGCACGGCGTCCACCGCATCGGCGAATTCGCCGCCGCTGGTGTACCGCAGCTGCGGATCCTTGGCCATGGTGATCTCGATGAGCTCGCGCACGTTCGGCGGCAGATCCGCGGGCAGCGGCGGCGGCGCGTCGCGCACATGCTTCATGGCGACGGTGAGCGCGCCGTCGCCGGTGAACGGCCGCTGCCCGGCGAGCGCCTCGTAACCGACCACGCCGAGGGAGTACACATCCGACGCCGAGGTGGCTTCCTCACCGGTGGCCTGTTCGGGCGCGATGTACTGCGCGGTGCCCATGACCATGCCGGTCTTGGTGACCGGCGAGGCGTCCACGGCCTTGGCGATGCCGAAGTCGGTGATCTTCACCAGACCGGTCGGTGTGACGAGGATATTGCCCGGCTTCACATCCCGGTGCACCACGCCCGCCGCGTGCGCGACCTGCAGCGCGCGGCCGGTCTGCTCCAGCACGTCCAGCCCCTGGGCGACCGAGAGCCGCCCCATCCGGTTGAGCACCGCGTTCAGCGGTTCGCCCTGGACGAGTTCCATGACCAGATAGGCGGTTTCGCCGCCGGAGGGGTCCAGGGTCTCGCCGTAGTCGTAGATTCCGGCAATGCCGGGGTGATTGAGCTGCGCGGTGGTCCGCGCCTCGGTGCGGAACCGATGCCGGAAGGTGGGATCGGCGGAGAATTCCGCCTTGAGCACCTTCACCGCGACCCGGCGATCCAGCCGGGTGTCGAGCGCTTCCCAGACCTGGCCCATTCCACCGGTGGCGATCAAGCGCTGCAGCCGGTACCGGTCCGCGATAATCGCACCGTTGTTCAGCATTCGAGACCCTGTCTACCTTGCACGTTCATATCGTTCAGCCCCCCTGCAATCCGGCGTCGAGCACCGCGCGCGCAATGGGCGCGGCGACCGATCCGCCGGTGGCGGCCAAAGCCCGGTCGCCACCGTTCTCGACGATCACCGCAATGGCGATCGTCGGGTTCTGTGCCGGCGCGAAGGCGATGTACCAGGCGTGCGGCGGGGTGTTGCGAGGATCGCTGCCGTGCTCGGCGGTGCCGGTCTTGGAAGCGATCTGGTAGCCACGCGGCTGTGAGCCTCCCTGCGTGTTCTTCTCCGATTCGATCATCAGATTGGTCAGCTGGGTGGCCACCGGCGCGCTGATGGCCTGACCGACCGACATGGGTTTGACGGTCTCCAGGATGGACAGGTCGGGAGCCTGCAGCTGATCCACCAGATGCGGTTGCATCCGCACGCCGCCATTGGCGACGGTGGCCGCGATGACCGCATTGTCCAGCGGGGTGAGCGCCACATCGCGCTGACCGATGCTGCTCTGGCCGAGCGCCGCATTATCCGGAATGGTACCGACGGTGCTGTCCGCCCACGGAATCGGAATGTTGGGATGCGTGCCGATGCCGAAGACGGCCGCCTCGTCCTTGAGCTTCGCGGCCCCCACCTTGATACCGAGGTCCACGAAAGCCGTGTTACACGAGTACTTGAACGCCTCGGTCAGCGAGACGGTCGCGCCGTCGCCGGGACCACAGTGGCTGCCGTTGTAGTTCTCCAGCGTGGTGGTGGTGTCCGGCAGGGTGATTCGGGGCGCCGCGGTGAACTGATCCGTGGGCTGGGCGATACCGCTGGACAGCGCCGCCGCGGTGGTGATCACCTTGAAGGTGGAGCCCGGCGGATAGGTCTGCGACACCGCGCGATTCAGCATGGGCTGGCGCGGATCGGTCTGCAGCGTCTTCCAGGCCTCGCCCGCCGCCGTGCCGTCGTGGGTGGACAGCAGGTTCGGGTCGTAGGACGGCGTGGACACCATGGTCAGGATGCGGCCGGTGCTCGGCTCGATGGCCACCACCGAACCGGTGTAGCCCTTGGCGGAGAGCTGCTCGTAGGCCACCTTCTGCATGACCGGGTTGAGCGTGGTGATCACATTGCCGCCACGTGGATCCCGGCCGGAGACCATATCGATGAGCCGCCGCCCGAACAGCTGATTGTCCGAGCCGTTGAGCACCGAATCCTCGGCGTGCTCGAGCCCGATGCTGCCGTACTGCATGGAGTAGAAACCGGTCGCCGGGGCATAGGCCAGCGGATCGGTCGGATACGTGCGCAGGTACTTGTAGCGGTCGTCGGTGGCGACCGAACTGGCCAGCACGGTGCCCTCGGCGGAGATCTGGCCGCGCTGGCGGGCGTACTCGTCGAGCAGCACGCGCACATTGCGGGGATCGCTGCGCAGGCTGTCGGCCTTGATGACCTGCACATAGGTGGCATTGGCGAGCAGCGCGACGATCATGACCATGACGGCCATGGCGACCCGGCGCAGGGGTGTGTTCACGCGACGCCCCCCTTCGGCGGCCGCTTCACCAGTTCGGTGGGCGCGTCCGCGATCGGCTGGTCCGGCGTCCGCTTGCGCACCGGGGCGGGTGCGCGGGCGGCGTCGGAGACCTTGATCAGCAGTGCCAGCAGTGCGTAGTTGGCCAGCAGCGAGGAACCGCCGTAGGAGACGAACGGCGTGGTGAGACCGGTCAGCGGAATCAGTTTGGTGACACCGCCGACCACCACGAACAACTGGATGGCGATGGTGAACGACAGGCCCGCGGCCAGCAGTTTGCCGAAGCTGTCGCGCACCGCCAGCGCCGTGCGCAGGCCACGAATGACGAAGACGCAGAACAACATCAGAATGGCGGCCAGGCCGATGAGACCCAGCTCCTCACCGATGGTGGTGATGATGAAGTCGGTCTTGGCGAAGGGCACCTGCGAGGGCCGCCCGCTGCCAAGCCCGGTACCGGCCAGACCGCCGGTGGCGAGTCCGAACAGCGACTGCGAGATCTGGTAGCCGGTGTTGTTGTAGTCGTCGAAGGGGTGCAGCCAGGTTTCGACGCGCACCTGTACATGCCCGAAGGCGTTGTAGGCGAATACGAATCCCAGCGCCAGCAGTCCGAGGCCGATGATCACCCAGCCCACCCGCTCGGTGGCGATGTAGAGCATCACCAGCACGGTGCAGAAGATGAGCAGCGAGGTGCCGAGATCCTTCTCGAGCACCAGCACGCCGAGGCACACCACCCAGACCACCAGGATCGGGCCCAGATCGCGGGCGCGCGGCAGCTCCATGCCGAACACGTGCTTGCCCGCCGCGGTGAACAGGTCCCGCTTGGCGACCAGCACGCCCGCGAAGAAGATGATGAGCAGGATCTTGGCGAACTCACCGGGCTGCATGCTGAAGCCCGGCAGGCGAATCCAGATCTTCGCGCCGTTCACCATGGAGAACCGGTCCGGCAGCACGGCCGGTATGGCCAGCGCGATGAGCCCGATCAGACCCAGGGTGTAGGCATAGCGCGCCAGCGTGCGGTAATCGCGCAGCACGATGAGCAGCGCCATGAAGACCACCATCCCCAGCCCCGTCCACAGCACCTGCTGATTGGCGTCGGGGGAGGGGATGGGCGTCGAGGAGAACGCGGCATCCTGTTTCTCGGACAGGTCGAGCCGATGGATCAGGACCAGCCCGAGCCCGTTGAGCAGCGCCACGATCGGTAGTAGCAGCGGGTCCGCGAAGGCGGCGAAGCGCCGCACCGCCAGGTGCGCCACCCCGAACAGGGCCAGATAAGACGCGCCCAGTTTGGCGATGTCCCAGGTGATGGACAGTTCCTGACTGGCCTCGACCAGCACCAGCGACACCGTGGTGACCACCGCCGCCAGGGCGAGCAGCAGCAGTTCCGCATTGCGCCGGGTGGACGGCGGCGGCGCGGGTGCGAATCCGCCCGGCGGACTGGGAAAGGCCCCAGCGGACGGTTGTGCCGGCGCGGACATCAGTCCGTCACCCTGCAGTTCTGAACCGGCGTCTGCGGCACGGTCGTGGTGGTGGTGACCGGCGGCGTCGGCTGCTCGCTGACGCCCGGGGAACGCGGTTCCAGCGGACGGCCCTCGCCGGTCTGCTCACCGGCGCCCGGCACGCCCGGCACGGTGGTGGTGGTCGGCGCGACCGGTGTGGTGGCGGGAGGGGTCTGGCCCGGATCGGTGGCCGGGGTGGTGGGCTGGCCCTGGGCGGCCTTCTCGCACGGCGGCAGCAGTTCGCTCTGCGCCAGCGCCTGCATCTGCTTGACGGCATCGTCGCGGGAGCCCGGCGGCAGACCCTTGTCGACCGAATCACGGCCGGTGGGCTTGAGATCGGTGAGCTTCAGTTCCCGGCAGCCCGCCGGGAAACCGGCGCCCGGGGCGGACAGGTGGAGGTCGCCGGTGCGGGTGACGCAGCCGACCTGATCGACATCGCGAATGGAGTAGCCGAGCACCGAGCCCGGTAGCCCGCGCAGCACCACCACCCGGCCGTTGTCGGCGCCCACGTAGTAGTTGCCGCGAATCATGTTGTAGCCCACGGTAAGTCCGGCGCCCACGGCCACCAGCAGCGCTAGCGACAGGACCAGCCAGCGCAGTTTGTGGCTCTTCTTCGGCGGTTCCGGCTCGGGCGTGCTGACCGCGCGGCGCGGTGCGGCGCGCGGCGGTCTCATGGCGGCGGCGCGCCCGGCGGCGGTATTCGGCGGCGGTGTGTCGTCGTCCTCGCCGGAGGCCGCGCCCGCCACGATCGGATGGGACTGGCCGTAATCCAGATCGATGACATCGGCGACCACGACCGTCACATTGTCGGGACCGCCACTGCGCAAAGCCAATTCGATGAGCCGGTCGGCGGCCTCGTCGGTGCTGCCCTCGCGCAGGGTGTTTGCGATGGTCTCATCGCTCACCACATCGGACAGGCCGTCCGAGCACAGCAGATACCGATCCCCGGCGCGCGCCTCGCGCACCACCAGGGTGGGCTCGATCTCGTTGCCGGTGAGCGCCCGCATGATGAGCGAGCGCTGCGGATGGGTGTGCGCCTGCTCGGGCGTGATGCGGCCCTCGTCGACCAGCGACTGCACGAAGGTGTCGTCGCGGGTGATCTGGGAGAGCTCGCCGCCGCGCAGCATGTAGGCGCGGGAGTCGCCGATATGGGCGAGGCCGAGTTTGGAACCCGCGAACAAGATGGCGGTGAGCGTGGTGCCCATACCGTCGAGTTCCGGCTCCTCCTCGACCTGATCGGCAATGGACGCATTGCCCTCGCGGACAGCGCGATCCAGCTTGCCCAGCAGATCCGGGCCGGGTTCGTCGTCGTCGAGATGCGCCAGCGCCGCGATCATCAGCTGGGAGGCGACTTCACCGGCGGCGTGACCGCCCATGCCGTCCGCGAGCGCGAGCAGCCGCGCTCCCGCATAGACGGAGTCCTCGTTGTTGGCTCGGACGAGACCGCGGTCGCTACGCGCTGCGTAGCGGAGAACAAGTGTCACGATCGCAGCTCGATCACTGTCTTACCGACACGGACGGGGGTGCCGAGCGGAACTCGGACCGGGGTGGTGACCTTCGACCGGTCGAGGTAGGTCCCATTGGTGGAACCGAGATCCTCGACGTACCAGTCCTCCCCGCGCGGCGACAGGCGCGCATGGCGGGTGGAGGCGTAGTCGTCGGTGAGGACCAGTGTGGAGTCGTCCGCGCGCCCGATCAGCACCGGCTGTGAGCCGAGTGAGATGCGGGTGCCTGCGAGTGAACCCTGAGTCACCACGAGATATTTGGCGCCCTTCTGGCCCCGGCGCAAGGACGGGAGCACCGCGGAACCGCCTGCGGCGCGCGGTGCGACCCGGATGCCGGAGGCCGCGTAGATATCGCTGCGCAAGGTTCGCAGCACCGCCCAGACGAACAGCCAGAGCAACAGCAGGAACCCCGCGCGGGTCAATTGCAGGATCAGTCCCTGCACGGTGCTCCACCTCCTGTTCGACCGTGTCGTAGGTACGGGCAGTCGTTACGGAAAAAGCTCCGTGACCCCCAACCGGTGCGCTTCGGCCTGCCGCCGCGAGTGTTGGCAGCATCATAGGGCCGTCGACCGGTTGCGATCACGATACGACCGAGGAATCTCGTGCCATATCGTGACCTGCACCGCGAGCTTACGGGATCAGACGATCCGGATCAGGATCTCGGAATGCCCGGCGCGGATGACATCCCCGTCGGCGAGCTGCCAGTCCTGTACCGGCGACCCGTTGACCAGCGTTCCATTGGTCGAACCGAGGTCGGAGAGCATGGCCGTCTGGCCGTCCCAGCGGACCTCGATATGACGGCGCGAGACCCCGGTATCGGGCAACCGGAAGTGGGCGTCCTGGCCGCGGCCGATGATGTTGCTGCCCTCGCGCAACTGGTAGGTGCGGCCGGAGCTGTCGTCCAGCTGCAGCGTGGCCGAGTAGCCGGAGCCGCCCGCCGGGGCCGCGTACCCGCCCTGCTGACCGTAGGCCTGCTGCTGACCGTAGGCCTGATCGTCGGCGTAGCCGCCCTGATCCGGGTACTGGTCGTAACCCTGCTGCCCGTAGCCCTGCTGGCCGTAGCCGCCCTGGTCGTACCCGGGCTGCTGCGCATAGCCCTGCTGCTGCCCGTAGCCCTGGTCGGCATAGCCGCCCTGCTGCTGGCCGT
>NZ_BDCH01000007.1 GCF_001613405.1 Nocardia crassostreae | reverse complement strand
ATCGGCGTAACCCTGGTCGTAGCCCTGCTGCTGGCCGTAGCCCTGGTCGGCGTAGCCGCCCTGCTGCTGGCCGTAGGCCTGGTCCGGGTGGCCGCCCTGCTGCTGGTAGTCGTAGCCGTTCTGGTACTCGCCGTAGCCCTGTTGATCGGGCGCGTAGCCGCCCTGATCGGGGTACTGCTGACCACCGTGGGGCGGATAGTCTCCGTAGCCCTGCGGACCGCGGCCCGCGGGCGGGGGCGCGTACCCGCGGTTACGTGGATCGGACTCCGCGGGCTCACGGCTGGGGTCGTAGCCTGAGTTCTGCGTCATGGGGCCAGCTCCTGGTTGCGGGTTGGGTCGTGGTCTGCGTTCAGGGTTCCGCGCCGGGCCCGCCCGGCGGTCGGCGGCTGGTGTGCCGCCGACGGCGTCCGGGTCGACCCGGCCGCGTGTCCTGAACTGTCCGGTGTGCAGCGTAGGGGATGCCTCGAACTCCACGTGCACTTCGCCGTAGGTCTGCCATCCTTGGTCGCGGATGTAGTCCTGCAGGTGTTTGGCGAATGCTCGCACGGTGAGGTCGTGGTCGGCCTGTCCCTCGCCCTGGACGAGCTGCCCCAGGTCCGACTCGTTGATGGTGATGACATAGCTGTTGGGCGCCAAGAGATGGCCACCGCCGACGTCCTGGATGTGGTCGGCGGCCTCGCGCTGCAGCGCCGCCTCGACTTCCTGTGGAACGACGCTACCGCCGAAGACACGGGCGAACACATCCCCGATGGCCCCTTGGAGGCGGCGTTCGAATCGCGAAACGATTCCCATAGCCCCTCCTCTCAGGTCCGGTGGGCACAGTGAACGCGGTGCGTCCCCAATACAGCGACACGCGAACATGGCGTGTCGCTGCAGGGACACGTTGATTGCATGATATCCACGATCGTCCACACCTGTAACTCTTGGAAACTGCCGAGGGTTCCCGAGGTGTGAGTAACCATGTGCACGGGCGGTAACCAGGCGATTTCGTTTTGACGCATACCCCGTGATACGTTTCTTCCCGTCGCTCGGGCGAGTGGCGGAATGGCAGACGCGCTGGCTTCAGGTGCCAGTGTCCGTAAGGACGTGGGGGTTCAAGTCCCCCCTCGCCCACTCAGTAAGACATTAGGCCCGATCCTGATTCCGGATCGGGCCTAATGTCTTTTTTCGTGATCTCTGTGCGTGCGAAACGGTCGGCTTCTTTTCTGGCGGCGACCCTGGCGGTAATGGGCTGGGCGGCAAGCGGTTCCGCCGGGGCGGCATGGGGGCCGCTGGCAGAGCCGAATCCGTATCTGGGGCCCGTGGGCACCTCGACCATGCACGGCGACGCCGGATCCTCCGATGCCGTGCCGTATTCCGGGCCGGGGACCGATGCGCGCCTGACGTCGGCCTATCCGCTGGGCGCGGCCTGCCCGACGCTGTTGCGGGGTTCGGACGGTCTGGTCTTGGCGCTGTGCACCGCCATCGTGAACCGGGCGCCCGTGGTGCATCTCATAGATCCGGCCACCGCGGGTCCCGTGGCCGGATCGCTCGCCGCGCTGGAGCTTTCGCGCGGCGGACTGTTGGGCGGCGTGTATGCCTACCTGGACAGCGCCGATCGTCTGGTGGTCGTGGACGGGGACCGGCGGCTGCTGCGCATCGGGCACGCGCGCGACGGCGGCGGCTGGCGGCTCGCGATCGAGAGTTCGGTGGATCTGTCGGCGGCCATTCCGGACGGCGACAGCGTGACGGGACTGGTACCGGATTGGTCGGGCACCGTCTGGTTCGCCACCGCGAGAGGGATTGTCGGCACGGTGACTCCGGCGGGCGCGGTCGCGACTCTGGCGCTCCTGGCGGGGGAGCAGGTGGCCAACAGCATTTCCGCCGCGCCGAGCGGGCGGGTGACCGTCGCGACGACGCACGCGCTCTACGAATTTACCGCCGATGCGGCGGGTGGTCCGCGGCAGCTGTGGCGCGCGGCCTACGACCGGGGCTCGGCGCGCAAGCCTGGGCAGCTGTCCTGGGGCACCGGATCCACGCCCACCTATTTCGGTCCGCGCACCGGCGCGGACTATCTGACCATCGTGGACAATGCCGACGGGCAGGTGCATGTCCTCGTATTCCGTTCCGGCAGCGGGGAACTGGTGTGCGAGCAGCCGGTCCTGACGCGCGGCGGCGCGGGCAGTGAGAATTCGCCGATCGGCGTGGGGCGGTCGGTGTTCGTGGCCTCCACCTACGGCTATCTGTATCCGGCGGTGCCCGAGGGCGCGGGTCCCGCCGTGCCGCCCTCGGCGCCGTTCACCGGCGGTATGACCCGGGTGGACATCGACGATGCGGGCGGCTGCCTGACGGTCTGGGAGAACACGGTGCGCAGCGCGGCGGTCCCGCATCTCGTCGTCGGCGACGGATTGCTGTACACGGTGACGCGGGTGGGCCTGCCGATCACCACCCCGGCCGATGGTTACGCGTTCACGGTGCTGGATCCGGAGACCGGGTCGGTGCTGTCGAATCGGGTGCTGCCGGGCACGGTCGTCTCCGATCCGTTGCAGACCTCGCCTCTGCTGATGCCCAGCCGTGGCGCGCTGCAGGGGACGACCACCGGGATTGTTCGCGTCGACCGCTGAGTGGGATGGGAAATCCCCAGTTCGCAACCGGTGTGACGAAGATCGCAGTCCCGGCCGCGAACCTCCCGGCCGGGGCGTTGCCGGAGGGGTTTTCCGGGACCGCACGGGGGTGAAAAATGATTGCCGGAAGGTGACGCATCGGGTATGCGCCCGATTTTCTTTCCCCATTGCCTGATGTGAGTTTAGCCAAAACTCCGTTAAACAAACTTCTAGTTTGTTTCAGTTCGGGCGATCGCTCCGCAAAGGTGCTGAGCTGGGATGAAACGCCAGCTTAACGGGGGTTGAACTGGGGACTTACGGGAAACGCGCGAGTTTTCCGCAAACCGGGCGAAGGGTGTCCCGCCGGTTCGTGCGCAAGGGGTCGAAACGGGCGCGCGAACGGTACCGCGGGGACGGATTCGGGGGCCTCCGCAGACCGCCCGCAAAGCGGAAGCCAGGAATTAGCGATCTTGTCGGGTTGCCTTCCGGCAAGGGGTGTTTCGCCTGGTCACTTATACGCCCGGCGCGCAAGTTGGAGGTTGCGTAGCCATAACGATTGTGTAGAGTCATCGGCAACGCTGGCCGCAGCTGAGCCGGACTCGCTGCGGCCAGTGGAAATCAATTTCCGGTACGAACCAACGAGGGTGAACTGGCCCCTCCGGCAACCGGATCCACGCCTGTTCTCGTCGAGTAGCTCGACATGTGCTCTTCCGCCGCGGCGGCATCCTGATCCTGCGCCACCCGTCGGCCCAGCCCGAACACATAGGCCAGGAAGGCCAGTTCGGCCAGTCCGCCGATGCCGATCCGCACCGCGGTGGGCAATCCGCTCGGCGTCACGAAGCCCTCGAGCAGGCCCGAGACGAACAGCACCACGACCAGCCCGAGCGCGATGACCGCGGTCGCCCGGCCCTGCCGCGCCAGCGCCGCCGCCCGGCTGGACCGGCCCGGATCGATGAGCGTCCAGCCCAGCTTCAGCCCGGCCCCGCCCGCCACGAAAATGGCCGTCAGCTCCAGCATTCCGTGCGGGAGGATATAGCCGAACAGCGAATCCAGCCGTCCCGCATCGGCCATCAGCCCGGCGCTCACGCCCAGATTGAGCGCGTTCATGACCAGCACGTACACCGCGGGCAGCACCAGCACCCCGGTGAACAACGCGATCGCGGCGACGGTCGCGTTATTGGTCCACACCTTGGCCGCGAACGCGTCGTTGGGATGTTCGAAGTAGTAGGTCTCGAAGGCCCCGCCCGGCCTGGTCAGCCGATCGGTATCGGTGTCCAGGCCCAAATGCCGCCGCCCCGATTCGGATTCGGCGATCCAGGCGGCCAGCGCCGTGGAACCGGCGAGGAACAGCGCCGCCACCGTCACCCACCAGGGCCACACCCGGTACGCCGCCGCCGGGAACCGGTGCGAGAAGAACAGGCCGATCTCGCGCAGCGTATTCGTCTGCGCCCCGAGCACCCGCCCGCGGGCGCGGGTCAGGACCGCCGACAGCCCGGCGATGAGTTCCGGATCGGCCGACCGCGCCTGCAATCGCGCCAGCTGCTGCGAGGTCAGCCGGTACAGCCGCACCAGTTCGTCGGCCTCCGCGCCGCTGAGCCGCTTCCCGCGGGTGGCCAGGTGATCGAGGCGGTCCCAGGAAGGTTTGTGCACGAAGGTGTAGACGTCGAGATCCATAGGTTGCCTCCCCGTACTGTCGCTCGGAAGAATGCTAGTCGCCCCCCACAAGGAGTGACATGGCACTTTTCACCACCGGCGAGGCAGTCGCTGTCGAGCTCCCGATCGCGCGGATCGCCACCCGGGCCGCGGCTTTTCTCATCGATCTGACCTTGCAGGTGGTGGTGGTGCTAGTGCTGGTGTTCGGGGTCGACGCCGTCCTGCTGGCCTGGAAGGCCGATGCGGCGTGGCGGGATGCCGCCGCGGTGATCACGATCGCGGCCGTGCTGATCGGATATCCGGCCGTCATCGAAACCCTCACCCGGGGACGCTCGGCCGGGAAGCTGCTCCTGGGCCTGCGCGTGGTGCGCGCCGACGGGGGACCGGTGGACTTCCGGCACGCCGTCACCCGCGCGCTGGCGGGGCTGGTGGATTTCTGGATTCTGGGCACCGGGCTGGTCGCGGTGGTGACCTCGCTGTGCTCCCCGCAGGGCCGCCGCGTCGGGGATGCGCTGGCGGGCACCGTGGTGGTGCACGACCGCAGCCGGTTGCCGTGGGCGCCACTGGCGGTGGCGCCGCCGTGGCTGGCGGGCTGGTCGCGGCAGCTGGATCTGGCCGGGCTGCCGGACGATCTGGCGCTGGCCGCGCGCGACTATCTCATGCGCTGGCGGACGCTCACGCCGATGATCCAGGATCAGCTGGGCAGGCAGCTCGTGCTCGCGGTGTGTGAGACGCTTCGCACGCCGCCGCCGAACGGCTATCCGCCGCTGCACATTCTGGGCGCGGTGCTGGCCGAGCGGCAGCGCCGAGCCCTGGAGCGGTCCCCGCGTCCGGCGCCCATGCGCCCGGTCGCCGCCTAGCCAGGGATCACAGCGCGCCGGTCTGCTTGAGCTCCAGGTATTCGTCGGCGAGGGCCTCGGGCAGCCGGTCGGGCGGGGCGGTGATGACGCGAACTCCGGCGCGGCGCAGGGTTTCCCGGGCGATCGCGTGTTCGGCGACAACATTCTCGGCGGCGGCCGCGGTGTAGAGGTCGTCGAGGGTGGAGCGGCGGGTGGCGGCGGCCGTGATCTCCGGATCGGTGACCGAGACGATGAGTACGCGATGGCGCCGGGTGAGCGTCGGCAGCACCGGGAGGATGCCCTCCTGCACGGTGGCGGCATCGAGATGGGTGAACCAGACGACCAGGCTGCGGCGGCGGGCGCGCCGCAGGGTGTTGCGCAGCAGGCCCTGATAGTCGGTGTCCACCAGCTGCGGGAAGACCCCGGCGAGCGCGTGCATGAGCTTGAGCTGCAGCCGTTTTCCGCCGATCCCGCTCACCTCGGTGCGCACGGCGCGGTCGTAGGCCAGCAGATCCACCGAATCCCCGCCCGCGGCGGCCAGCCCGCCCAGCAGCAGGGCGGCCTCGATGGCGGCGTCCAGGCGGGTGCCCTCGCCGACGCGACCCGCGCTGACCCGGCCGGTGTCCAGCAGCATGACCACGTGCCGATTGCGTTCCGGCCGCCAGGTGCGGACCAGCACGTCATTGGCGCGGGCGGTGGCGCGCCAGTCGATGGTGCGCACATCGTCCCCGGCCACGTATTCGCGGAAGGAGTCGAATTCGGTGCCCTGCCCGCGAATCGGCGAGGTGTTGCGGCCCTCGAGTTGTTGCAGCTGCCGGACCTTGGCCGCGAGCAGGCGTTCGCTGCGGAACGGCGGAAGTGCGCGCAGCCGGGCCGGAATCCGGTGCCGCACCTGCCGTCCGGCCAGCCCCAGCGGTCCGAGCAGCCGCACCGTGACCGGTCCGGCCGCGCGGTCGCCGCGATATTCCGGGGTGAGTTCGGTGTGCAGCCGGACCTTGGTATTGGGCGGCAGTCTCAGATCGTGGCCGCGGTGTTCGGCGTGCGAGCTGGCGGGCCAGTCGTCCCACAGCGTGCCGCGCAGGGTGCGGGCGCCGGTGTTCACCGCGGTCACCTCGACCTCGATGCTGCGGCCGGTGCGCACGATGCTGAGCGGCTCCCGCGAAACCACCAGGGCGCCGGTGGATCCCAGCAGCGCCAGATCGGCGCCGACCAGCGCCGCGAGCACCGCGGTGGCCAGGGCGACGCCCGGCCAGGACGGCATGACCAGGGTGACGAACAGGGCCGCGGCGCCCGCCGCGAGCGCCGCCCGGCCGGTGACGACCACGACTAGACCGGGACGGGAACGGACATGAGCAGCGAGTTCATCACGCCCTCGGCGGTGACGCCCTCCACCTCGTGCTCGGGCCGCAGCTGCAACCGGTGCCGGAGCACGGCCGTCGCAACGGCTTTCACATCGTCGGGCGTGGTGTACCCGCGGCCGTGCAGCCAGGCGAAGGCGCGCGAGGCCGCCATGAGCGCGGTGGCGCCGCGGGTGGAGGCGCCGTGCGCGACGGCGGGGGAGGTGCGGGTGGCCCGGCACAGGTCGACCGTGTAGGCGAGCACCTCCGGGCTGATCGCCACCTGCGCGACGGCCTGGCGGGTGGCCGCCAGATGCGCGGGCCCGGCTACCGGCCGCAGCCCGGCCCCGACCAGATCGCGCGGATCGAAACCGGCGGCATGCCGTTGCAGAATGCGGAATTCGTCGTCGCGGCCCGGGAATTGCACGTCGACCTTGAACAGGAACCGGTCCAGCTGCGCCTCGGGCAGCGGATAGGTGCCCTCCTGCTCGATGGGGTTCTGGGTGGCGATCACCACGAACGGATCGGGCAGCGGCTGCGGTACGCCGTCCACCGAAACCTGGCGTTCCTCCATGGATTCCAGCAGCGCGGACTGCGTTTTCGGTGGGGTGCGGTTGATTTCGTCGGCGAGCAGCAGATTGGTGAACACCGGTCCGCGGCGGAAGGTGAACTCCGCCGAATGCGGATCGTAGATCTGCGAACCGGTGACATCGCCGGGCATCAGGTCGGGGGTGAACTGGATGCGCGCGTGCTCCAGGTCCAGCGCCGTGGCCAGCGCCCGCACCAGCAGCGTCTTGGCCACGCCCGGAACGCCTTCCAGCAGTACGTGGCCGCGGCACAGCAGCGCCAGCACCAGGTACATGACGGCGTGGTCGTTGCCGACGACGGCCTTGCCGATCTCGCCCCGCAGGGCCAGCAGCGCCTGCTGGGCCTGTTCGGCGGTCGGGGTGTGGTTGGTGTCCACGAGTTCCTTGTCCACGAGTTCCTCTGCGTCAGATCGGGTCACAGGACCTCCGCTTCGATCCATTCGAGTTGTGCGGCCACGAGTTCCAGGGTCGCCCGGTCCGTGACGGGGTCGTACAGGGCGGCGCGCACTGTGCCCGGATCGGCGCCGGTGCGCACCGCGATCGCCGTGACCACCACCTCCGGGACGGTGTCGGCGGTGACGTCGAGGGCGGGCCGCAGGCGGCGCAGCGCGGCCGCTCGCAGTTTGGCCGCCACATGATCGTGATCGCGGGATTTCCGGTACAGCACGGCCTGTCCGGTGAGCAGTTCGGTGGCGGGCGCCTCCACGGGCCGGGCCTCGCCGACCACCGCGCCGCGGCGGCGGCCGCGCCAGGCGATGACCGTCGCCCAGGCGATGAGGAATTGCAGACCGCCGAAGGCCACCCAGCCGGGCAGGAGCTCGAAGACCGAGTCCTGGCCCTCGCCGAAGTCCGGTGCGTTCACGTCCGGCCGTTCCGGCGGATCGTCCGGGAAGTCGATCGGATTGGTGGGCGGGGTCAGGTCGGGTTTGTCCGGTGGCGGTGGCGGCGCACCGATGCGGGTCAGCAGGTAGACGATGGCCAGCACCGCGAGCGCACCGCCCAGCGCGGCCCAGAAGCGCCAATCGCGCAGCAGCGCGGGCAGTTCCAGGGGTTCGCGCGCGCGTTCGCCCTTCGGTTTCTTCGTGGTGCGCTTCTTGCGTTTCTCGCTGATCTCGGTCGGCTCGGCCTTGGGCGGCGGCGCCACGGAGAAACGGTCGGCCTGTTCCAGCAACCGGTACTCGGCCTCGTGCGCGGGCCGCCCGCCGTAGACGATCTCGTCGAAACTGTGTGCCGCCGAGGGGAGTCCGGCCGTATCGGCGGGCAGGGCGGCGGTGGCGGCGTGCGCGGTCTCGCGGGCGGTGCGGGCGCGGCG
>NZ_BDCH01000006.1 GCF_001613405.1 Nocardia crassostreae | reverse complement strand
TCCTCGGCGGCGGCGCGATGCAGGGCGGCCGGACCGAGGACGGGTTCCGGCGGTGCGGCCGGGAGGGCGCGCTGCGGCTCGGTCATCGGCGGGCCTGCTCGGGCCAGCGGATATCCCAGGCCTCGCGGCGGCAGCGGCGGTCCACATAGGAGACGACCTGCGCCGCGGATTCCACCATTTCGAGGAAGGCCACCAGGAACAGGCCGAGCACGATGAGCATGACCGTCACCGTCCAGCGCCGGGTCCCGGTGATATCGGAGAGCAGTCCGGGCACCACCAGGAACGGCACCAGCAGCACCACGACCAGTCCGCGCAGATACATCAGCACCCCCACCAGTCGCCATTCCGCACCGGCCACAAGCAGTTTCGAGCGCGCCGCCGCGATCCGGTAGGTGGCCGATTCGTCGAATATGGCGGGCACCGTGGCGAACTGCCGCGCCCGCAGCCAGAGCAGCCACAGCAGCGCGAAGGGCACGGTGAACATGAGCGGCGCGCCCAGCGCCAGCACGCCGATGCCGATGAGCGTGTAGACCACCTGATACCCGAGCAGCGGCCCGGCCTCCGAGGCCAGTTGCTGCAATGCCCACTGCCAGGTGATCGGCTGCCGATGCACCGCGGCCAGGCCGACCGGCGCGGTGACGCCGCGCACGAACATGCGCAGGGCCCAGGCGCACACGAGGGTGGTGAGCAGTGCGGCCCAGAAGACCCCCGCGTCCGAATCCCCGGTGGCCAGCGAGACCAGGGCGGTGGCGCCGACCGCCAGCGCCGCCGTGACCACGATGCCCACCCCGAAGAGCGTCGCCAGCATCCGGATTCGCGTCTGGATGAGCGCGAACGGCAGATCGATCAGTTCCCGGAATTGCAGGGGGCGGACAGGCACCGGCTCGGTGGCCGGTTCCCCCACCGAGCCGGCCGGGCCGACGGAATCGGCGGCAGCAGGCAACACGTCGCCGAGTCTAGTGCGCTGATCCCGGGTTCACCCTTCGGTATTGAGCAGGCGGGCGACGACCTGGCGGTAGAGCTCCGGTTCGACGGGCGGGAGGCCGAGCAGGGCGCGCAGGTAGACGCCGTCGCCGACCAGGCGCACGATCTCGGCGCGCACCGGATCGGGGATCTCGTTGTCCAGGGGCTCTTTCCAGGCGTCGAGCACCTCGGTGAGGGCGCGGTCGGCCTCGGCGCGGCCGGGGTCCTGGGGTCCGTCGACGCTGCGCATGACGGCCAGCATGGAGCGGTAGAGCGCGAGTTCGAGGGCGTCGGCGTCATCGTCGGGATGGGGTGCTTGCAGATACCACTCGGCCACGGACTTGCCTTGGTCCATCGCGGTTCGCACCTGGTGCTCGGTGCGTTCGCCGACACGGCGCAGCAGCCCGGCGAGCAGGGCGTCCTTGCTCTTGAAGTGATAGAGCAGCCCGCCCTTGGAGACGTCGGCGGCCGCCGCGACGCCCTCCAGCGTCACCTGGGACAGGCCCTTGTCCAGCAGCAGGGTTTCGAGGGCGTCGAGGATCCGGTCACGGGTTCCGGACCGGTCGCGGGGAGTGGTCACGGTCGTCAACTCTAACGGTCGGTCGGCTTCAACTGTACCGTCTGGACGGTAATGTCTGGTACTGTACCGTCCGGACGGTAAAAAAACTCCCAGAAGTGAAGGCCAATGACCTGCCACACGGATCCGCGACCCGCTGCCACCGCGGCGGGCCGGACGCCCGACCTCGACTCGCCCAAGGCCCGCCCCCGCGATTGGGCGGGACTGGCGGTGCTGGCCCTCGCGCTGCTGCTGATCGCGGTGGACGCTACGGTCCTCGACCTCGCCGTTCCGGCCATCACCTCGGATATCGCGCCGACCACGCCGCAGCTGCTGTGGATCATCGACGTGTACTCGTTCGTGCTGGCCGGTCTGCTGATCACCATGGGCACCCTCGGCGACCGCATCGGGCGCCGCCGATTGCTGCTCATCGGCGCCATCGGTTTCGCCCTGGCCTCGGCGCTGGCCGCCTGGTCGGTGAATCCGGAAATGCTCATTGCCGCCCGCGTCCTGCAGGGTGTCGCCGGTGCGACCCTCATGCCCGCGACCCTGGGCCTGATCCGGTCCATGTTCGCCGACGCCCGTGAGCGCACCCTCGCCATTTCGGTCTGGGGCGCCATGGCGGCCAGCGGTGCGGCCTTCGGCCCGCTGCTCGGCGGCTGGATGCTCGAGCACTTCTGGTGGGGTTCGGTATTCCTGGTGAACCTGCCGGTCATGGCGCTGCTGGTGGTGCTTGCGCCGATCCTGGTGCCGGAATCGCGTGACCCGAATCCGGGCCGCTTCGATCTGGCGAGTGCCGCGCTGTCCATGCTGGCGTTGATCCCGATCGTCTACGCGGTCAAGGAATTCGCCGCGCACGGCGCGAACCCGAAGCTGGTTCTGATCGCCGGACTGGGCGTGCTGGCCGGTGTGGTGTTCGTGCGCCGCCAGCGCGGTCTGGACGCCCCGCTCATCGACCTCGACCTGTTCCGCCTGCCGCCGTTCCGGGCCGCGGTGCTGACCAACCTGCTGTCGGTGTTCGCGCTGGCGGGCATGCTGTTCTTCGGCTCGCAGTATCTGCAGCTGGTGCTCGGCAAGTCCCCGCTGGAGGCCGGTCTGCTGCTGGTACCGGGCACCATCGGCAGCATGGTGGGCGCCCTGGCCGCGGCCTGGCTGCTGCGCCTGTGGCGGCCGCCGACCGTGCTGGCCGGTTCGCTGGTCGTCGTCGCCATCGGCGCCCTGCTGTATTGGCTGCTGCCGGTCGACCCCTCGGGTTCCCCGCTCCCGTTCGTCATCGGCTTCCTGCTGATCGGCCTGGGTGAGGGTGTGGCCCTGACGGTTTCGTCCGACCTCATCGTCAGCACCGCGCCGGAGGAGCGCGCGGGCAATGCGGCCGCCATCTCGGAGACGGCCATGGAGATGGGTATCGCGCTCGGTGTCGCGGTGCTGGGCAGCGTGGTCATGGCGGCCTTCCGCCACGGGCTGGACCTGTCCACCGTGCCCGCGGCCCAGCAGGACGCGGCCCGCGAATCCCTCGGCGGCGCGGTCGAAACCGCGCGCGCCCTCCCGGAACCCGTGGCCGCGCCTCTCCTGGACTCGGCGCACTCCGCCTTCGTCAGCGGTATTCACCTGGCCGCCACCGGCACCACGGTGATCCTGCTGTTCACGGCGTGGCTCGCCTACCGGGCGGCGACCCGTGCGCCGCAGGCGACACCGGACGAGTTGTCGACGACCCAAGTCGGGTAAGGCGCGAAAAGGGCTGTGGCCCGCAAGTTTCCGTGTTCAACGTGAAACATTGCGGGCCACGGCCGTGTTCGCGGGCGGATCCGGGCGCTACTTCTCGTTCTTGCCCGGGGGCAGTTCGCGGGGGCTGCGGTGCTCGAGTTCCGGATTGTGGCGGGCATCGAGCGCGCCCTGGTGCGGGGCCGCGGGCAGGGGGTGGCCGGGTTCGATGACCTGGCCCGCGGGCAGCGCGCCGTAGGTCGGGTACTGGGCGTAGGGCTGGTCCACCACGGCGGCCATGCGCTGGGCGTAGGCCTGCTGGGGCGAACCCGGCGGCAGTTGGTAGCCGTATTGCTGTTGCGGGGCGAAGGCCTGCTGCTGCGGCTGGGCCGAATCCTGGGAGTCGATGGTGACCTTGCGGGTGCGCTTGAGGGTGAAGGTGATCTCCTCGGCCTCTTCGAAGGCCTGGCGCACGGTGCGCAGCGGGTGGGTGGCGGTATCGATGGCATTGGCCACGAAGGACGGCACCAGCGGGCGGATCCAGCGGGCCGCGGTATCGGTGAACGGCACCGTGCCGATGATCGGAAGTTCCAGTCCGCCACCCCGGTTGGCGGGCGCGGGCCGCTGGGCCGGAGCGGCCGGGGCGAGCGCGCCGCCGGTCTGCACCGGGGCCACCGTTCCCGGCATGAGCTGTGCGGGCAGATTCGACGGTGCCACGATCCCCTCCTGAGACACGGAACTGTCCTTTCCTTCTCCGGTCGATGTCCCCGCCGGAAGTTCGTGCTGTGCGGCGCGGTCGAACTCGTCGACGGCGCGCTGCTGCGGTTCGGTTATGCCGATCTGGAAGTTCCCGATGGCGGCGATGATGCGGGTGCGCTGGCGTTCCCGGTCGATGGCGGTATCGGCGTGCGCGGCCAATTTGGCGGCGGTGAGCTGTTGTTCGGCGCGCAGGCTCTCGGTCTCGACCCGCACCTCGGCCTGTTTGACGGCAATGGCGGCGGCCGCGGCCTGATCGACCCGGCCGGTCGCGGTGCGCAGCGCGATCTCGCGGTCGAGGGAGGTCTCCCCGCGCCACCGGCGCAGCAGCAGCGGCAGCAGGGCCAGCACGATGAGCAGCAGCCAGGTCGCCAGGCGCAGCGCGAGCGCGCCGAAATGATCGGTGGTGTAGTCGTTCATGGCCACCCAGCGCGCCCCGAGTCCACGATCGCCCGCGGTGTAGGCGTTGTCGCGGGCGGCGGCGAGCGCCGCGTCCTTCTCGGTGATCCGGGCGTCGAACCCCTCGATCTTCGCGCGCGCGGTGGTCAGCTGGGTCCGCGCGTCCTCGAGCATCTGATTGGCGGTGCGCTCCTCGGGCCCGCGCCCCGGCACGCCGGTAATGCGGGTCTGCGGGCATTCCGGCGTCGGATTGAATTCACAGCGCGCCGTCACCAGCGCGGTGTCGATATCGCTCTGCGCCTTGGCGATCTGCTGATCCAGGCCGGTCCGGTCGGCGCGCGCGGCATCGAGCTCGGCGCGCGCGGTGCTCACGACGGGCGCGGATTCCACATTGCGCGTGGCGGATTCGTCGAGCAGCCGGTTCACGGTGCCGCCGAACAGGACGGTGCACGCCAATTCGGCGATGACCACGCCCGCGACCACGGCGACGCCGATCCGGCCCGCGAATTCGGCTCGCGCCCGGCCGTTCTCCTCGCGCCCGGGCGTCGCGCCGGTGGCAAGCGCCCGGGAAACGGCCCCCACCAGCAAGGTCGCGAGCAGGGCCAGCAGAATGATCATGAACAGCGGCCAGTCCGCCGCCCCGGTCGCCACCGCGGTCACCATGCCCGCCGTGAGCGCGAATGCGCCGACCACCGCTCCGGTCACCGCATAACCGCCGTGTTCGTGCTGGTCGGTGAGCCGCGCGTGCGCGCCGCCCAGCCAGGTGAGCAATGTCATGGGAGCTCACATCCTCTAAGTCCCAGGCTGATTCGGCCTTGCGAAACCGTCGCTGATTCGTTGTCTCAGCGTCACATGTCCGCGTCGGTTACACCGAGCCTGGCGGCTGGGATGTGGCCAAGCTCACAATGGCGTGTTTCGGGCGTGTGACGTGGGTTCGATCACGCTGGGAACTGCCGGAATATCGCCGGAATCCGTGGGCCGGTACGAAATATCTGTTTGCCAAACGTGTGCTGAAAAGCACAAAAGAGGAAAGATTCCGTACGTTCGTCTGGTTGCCTGACCACGTCGCCCGGACTGCCGGGGACCCATGGGAAGGTGTCCGGAAAGTTAGCCGCCTTACATCCGGTTTGCCGGGATCCCTTGCGGGGAAATCTGTTTCATTGCAGGTGAGGGGCCTTTCCGGAGCTGCGCCGGAGGGCGCCCCTCGCGCGGAATCAAGTGGGCAACTCAACTGAAACGCCCGTGCACGCCTGCTTTACACTGGAGAACGCGCAAATTGTGGAGGACCGATGAAGAAGCCCAGCTAGACACTGTTATTAGTGCAACCTAAGTTGGTTGGGCTGTTGTCCTGACTTATCGTTTGCTCTGACGTCGAACTCGACAAGTTCGACATATCTCCCCATATGGACCAGAGACCCGATCGGTGCTCAGCCTAGCGGGCGAGAACGGCGCGGTAGGTAGCGAGCACGTAAGCGCTCGGTTACCACCGAGCACCCGACTACATCACCGAGCGGGTGAAACAACTGGAGAGTTGACTGCACGGGATGACCATCAGCGCCGCTGGTCTCCGAAACGTCCGGGCGCAGTCTGACCGGAGGCTTTGGACGAAGGCCGCATTCTTGCTGCTGTACGAACCGAAGGCCTGCTTTTTTGTGAAGGCAGAGGCATGACGCAACTTCCTGGCCACAGGTCCCCTGGACCCCGCGGGCTCTATGACCCGGCGAACGAACACGACGCCTGTGGTGTCGCATTCGTCGTCGACATGCACGGCCGCCGCAGCCGCGACATCGTCGACAAGGCTATTACGGCATTGCTGAACCTGGAGCACCGAGGCGCAGCGGGCGCCGAACCCAATTCGGGTGACGGCGCGGGCATCCTGATCCAGCTCCCGGACAAGTTCTTCCGTGCGGTGGTCGACTTCGACCTCCCCGCCGAGGGCTCCTACGCCACCGGTATCGCCTTCCTGCCGCAGGCCCGCCGTGAGGCTGCCCGCGCGGGATACGGCGTGGAGAAGATCGTCCGCGAGGAGGGCCTGGAGGTTCTCGGCTGGCGCAAGGTCCCTATCGACGAGTCGTCGCTGGGCGCCCTGTCGCGCGATGCCATGCCGACCTTCCGGCAGATCTTCATCGCCTCTCCGAAGGGCGCCGCCGAGCAGCTCACCGGCATGGACCTGGAGCGCCGGGCGTACGTCATCCGCAAGCGCGTGGAGCACGAACTCGGCAAGGCGGGCGCCGGTGAGGGACCCGTCGGCAAGGAGTCGGTGTACTTCCCGAGCCTGTCCGGTCAGACCTTCGTCTACAAGGGCATGTTCACCACGCCGCAGCTGCGCGCCTTCTACCTGGACCTGCAGGACGATCGCGTCGAGTCGGCGCTGGGCATCGTGCACTCCCGCTTCTCCACCAACACCTTCCCGTCGTGGCCGCTGGCGCATCCGTTCCGCCGCGTCGCGCACAACGGTGAGATCAACACCGTCTCCGGTAACGAGAACTGGATGCGGGCCCGCGAGGCGCTGCTGAAGTCGGATGTCTTCGGCACCGATCACGAGGGCAACAACCGCCTGGAGAAGATCTTCCCGGTCTGTACCCCGGGGGCGTCGGACACCGCGCGTTTCGACGAGGTGCTCGAGCTCCTGCACCTGGGCGGCCGCAGCCTGCCGCACGCGGTGCTCATGATGATCCCCGAGGCGTGGGAACGGCACGCGTCCATGGACCCGGCCCAGCGCGCCTTCTACCGCTACCACTCCTTCCTCATGGAGCCGTGGGACGGCCCGGCCTCGGTGTGCTTCACCGACGGCACCGTGGTCGGCGCGGTGCTGGACCGCAATGGTCTGCGCCCCGGCCGCGTCTGGGTGACCGAGGACGGTCTGGTCGTGCTGGCCTCCGAGGTCGGCGTGCTGGATATCGATCCGGCCACCGTGGTGCAGAAGACCCGGCTGCAGCCGGGCCGCATGTTCCTGGTGGACACCTCGCAGGGCCGCATCATCTCCGATGACGAGGTCAAGTCCTCGCTCGCCGCGGAGGCCCCGTACCAGGAGTGGCTGGACAACGGCCCGACCAAGCTGTCGGACCTGCCGGACCGCCCGCACGTGCACATGTCGCACGATCGCGTGCTGATCCGCCAGCAGATCTTCGGATACACCACCGAGGAGCTGAACCTGCTGGTCTCGCCGATGGCGCAGACCGGCGGCGAGGCGCTCGGCTCCATGGGCACCGACACCCCGATCGCGGTGCTGTCGTCCCGGCCGCGGCTGCTGTTCGACTACTTCTCGCAGCTGTTCGCGCAGGTCACCAACCCGCCGCTGGACGCCATCAGGGAAGAGGTCGTCACCTCGCTGCGCAGCATGATCGGCCCGGAGGCCGATCTGCTGAACCCGGGTCAGGAGTCCTGCGGTCAGATCACGCTGACCCAGCCCATCCTGGACAACGACGAGCTGGCCAAGCTGGTCCACATCAACGACGACGGGTCCCGCAAGGATCTGCGCTCGGTGGTCGTGCACGGTCTGTACCCGGTCAAGAAGGGCGGCAAGGGGCTTCGCAAGGCCATCGAAGCGGTTCAGCGGCAAGTGTCCGCTGCCATCGACGGCGGCGCGCGGATCATCATCCTGTCCGACCGCGAATCCAACGAGAAGCTGGCGCCCATTCCGTCGCTGCTGCTCACCGCCGCGGTGCACCACCACCTGGTGAAGGAGCGCACCCGCACCCAGGTCGGCCTGGTGGTGGAGGCCGGTGACGCCCGCGAGGTGCACCACATGGCCCTGCTGGTCGGTTTCGGCGCGGCGGCCATCAACCCGTACATGGCCTTCGAGTCCATCGAGGACATGCTGGAGCGCGGTTCGCTGCAGATGCCGGGCAGCACCGGCGATCTGGCGGCCGACTACCGCAAGGCCGTCTACAACTACAACAAGGCCGCCGGTAAGGGTGTGCTGAAGGTGATGTCCAAGATGGGCATCTCCACCATCGCCTCCTACCGTGGCGCGCAGCTGTTCCAGGTCGTCGGCCTGGCGCAGAGCCTGGTGGACGAGTACTTCACCGGCCTGCGTTCGCCGCTGGATGGCATCGGCCTCGACGACATCACGGGTGAGGTCGCCGAGCGGCACAAGGTGGCGTTCCTGGAGAACCGCAACGAGCGCGCGCACCGCGAGCTCGAGGTCGGCGGCGAGTACCAGTGGCGGCGCGAGGGCGAGTACCACCTGTTCAACCCGGACACGGTGTTCAAGCTGCAGCACGCCACCCGCTCGGGGCAGTACTCCGTCTTCAAGGAGTACACCAAGATGGTGGACGACCAGTCCGAGCGACTGGCCTCGCTGCGCGGTCTGTTCAAGTTCAAGTCCAAGGGCCGCAACCCGATTCCGCTCGAGGAAGTCGAGCCCGCCAGCGAGATCGTGAAGCGCTTCTCGACCGGCGCCATGAGCTACGGCTCCATCTCGGCCGAGGCGCACGAGACCCTGGCCGTGGCCATGAACCGCCTGGGCGGTCGCTCGAACTCCGGTGAGGGCGGCGAGCATCCGGCGCGCTTCGAGCCGGAGGACAACGGCGACTGGCGGCGGTCCGCGATCAAGCAGGTGGCCTCGGGTCGCTTCGGCGTGACCGCGCACTACCTGACCAACTGCACCGATATCCAGATCAAGATGGCGCAGGGCGCCAAGCCCGGTGAGGGCGGCCAGCTTCCGGCCCACAAGGTGTACCCGTGGGTCGCCGAGGTCCGGCACTCCACGCCCGGCGTGGGTCTGATCTCGCCGCCGCCGCACCACGACATCTACTCGATCGAGGATCTGGCGCAGCTCATCCACGACCTGAAGAACGCGAACCCGCAGGCGCGGATTCACGTGAAACTGGTCGCGGAGCCGGGCGTCGGCACCGTCGCTGCGGGTGTGTCCAAGGCGCATGCCGATGTCGTGCTCATCTCGGGCCACGACGGCGGCACCGGCGCCTCCCCGCTGACCTCGCTCAAGCACGCGGGCGGTCCCTGGGAGCTCGGCCTGGCCGAGACCCAGCAGACCCTGCTGCTCAACGGTCTGCGCGACCGCATCGTGGTGCAGGTCGACGGTCAGATGAAGACCGGCCGCGATGTCATGATCGCCGCGCTGCTGGGCGCCGAGGAGTACGGTTTCGCGACCGCTCCGCTGGTGGTCTCGGGCTGCATCATGATGCGCGTCTGCCACCTCGACACCTGCCCGGTCGGCGTCGCGACCCAGAACCCGGTGCTGCGTGAGCGTTTCACCGGCAAGCCGGAGTTCGTCGAGAACTTCATGCTCTACATCGCCGAAGAGGTGCGCGAGCTGCTGGCGTCGCTGGGTCTGCGGACCCTGGACGAGGCCATCGGCCGGGTCGATCTGCTCGACACCACCAAGGCCAAGGAGCACTGGAAGGCCAGCAAGCTGGACCTGTCGCCGATCCTCGACGATGTCGAGACGGCGTTCATGTTCCAGGATCGCCGCCGCACCAAGGATCAGGACCACGGCCTGGACAAGGCCCTGGACAACCAGCTCATCGCGCAGGCCTCGGATGCGCTGGAGCGCGGCAAGCCGGTCAAGTTCGACACCAAGATCACCAACGTGAACCGGACCGTCGGCACCATGCTCGGCCACGAGGTGACCAAGCTGTACGGCGGCGTCGGCCTGCCCGACGACACCATCGACATCACGTTCACCGGTTCCGCCGGTAACTCCTTCGGTGCGTTCGTCCCGGCCGGTATCACGCTGCGCGTGCTCGGCGACGCCAACGACTATGTCGGCAAGGGTCTTTCGGGCGGCCGCATCATCGTGCGCCCGTCTGCCGACGCCCCGTCGGACTTCGTGGCGGAGCAGAACATCATCGCGGGCAACGTGATCCTGTTCGGCGCCACCAGCGGCCAGGCCTTCATCCGCGGCACCGTGGGTGAGCGCTTCGCGGTCCGCAACTCGGGCGCCACCGCGGTGGTCGAGGGCGTGGGCGACCACGCCTGCGAGTACATGACCGGTGGCCGCGTGGTCATCCTCGGCGAGACCGGCCGCAACTTCGGCGCCGGTATGTCGGGCGGTATCGCGTTCGTCTACAACCCGAACGGCAGCTTCGAGGCGAACCTGAACACCGAACTGGTGGATATGGAACAGCTTTCCGGCGACGATGCCGCGTGGCTGCAGAACGTGATCACGCAGCATCGCGACGAGACCGGTTCGGCCGTGGCCGAGCGCCTGCTCAGCGACTGGTCGCAGCAGGCGGGCAAGTTCGTCAAGGTCATGCCGCGCGATTACAAGAAGGTCCTGCTCGCCATCTCCGAGGCCGAGAAGGCCGGACGGAACGTGGACGAGGCGATCATGGAGGCCGCTCGTGGCTGACCTGACCTTCTTCGAGAACTTTGCTAGCACGACTGGAGTGGTAAATGGGTGACGCACAAGGCTTCCTGAAGCACACTTCGCGGGAACTGCCGAAGCGCCGTCCGGTTCCGCTGCGCCTGATGGACTGGAAGGAGGTGTACGAGGAGAACTTCTCCAAGGACACCCTCCGCACCCAGGCCAGCCGCTGTATGGACTGCGGTATCCCGTTCTGCCACAACGGCTGCCCGCTCGGGAACCTGATTCCCGAGTGGAACGACCTGGTGTACAAGGGCGCGTGGAAGGAATCGTTCGACCGGCTGCACGCCACGAACAACTTCCCCGAGTTCACCGGCCGCCTGTGCCCGGCCCCGTGCGAGGCGTCCTGCGTCCTGGGTATCAACCAGGATCCGGTGACCATCAAGCAGGTCGAGGTCGAGATCATCGAGAACGGTTTCGACGAGGGCTGGGTGACCCCGGTCTACCCGACCCGTCTGACCGGCAAGAAGATCGCCGTGGTCGGTTCCGGCCCCGCCGGTCTGGCGGCTGCCCAGCAGCTGACCCGGGCCGGGCACACCGTGACCGTGTTCGAGCGCGACGACCGCATCGGCGGCCTGCTGCGCTACGGCATTCCGGAATTCAAGATGGAGAAGCGCTTCATCGATCGCCGCGTGGCGCAGATGGAGGCCGAGGGCACCATCTTCAAGGCGGGCGTGAACGTGGGCGTGGACATCACCGCCGAGCAGCTGCGCGAGCAGTTCGACGCGGTGGTGCTGGCCGGTGGCGCCACCATCGCCCGTGACCTGCCGGTGCCGGGCCGCGATCTGGACGGCATCCACCAGGCCATGGAGTTCCTGCCGCTGACCAACCGGGTGCAGCTGGGTGACGACATCACCGATGCCGAGGGCCTGCCGCCGATTCACGCGCGCGGCAAGAAGGTCGTCATCATCGGCGGCGGCGACACCGGCGCGGACTGCCTGGGCACCTCGCACCGCCAGGGTGCGGAGTCGGTGCACCAGTTCGAGATCATGCCGCGTCCGCCGGAGGAGCGCGCCGGTTCCACGCCGTGGCCGACCTACCCGCTCATGTACCGCGTGTCCTCGACCCACGAGGAGGGCGGCGAGCGCGTGTTCTCCGTCAATACCGAGCGTTTCGTGGGCGAGAACGGCAAGGTCACCGGGCTGCAGGCGCACGAGGTGAAGATGGTGAACGGCCGTTTCGAGAAGGTCGAGGGCACCGACTTCACCCTCGAGGCCGATCTGGTGCTGCTGGCCATGGGCTTCGTCGGACCGCAGAAGAACGGTCTGCTCGAGGGCCTGGGCGTCGGTTACGACCAGCGCGGCAATGTCAAGCGCGACAATGACTGGGCCACCACGGTTCCCGGCGTCTTCGTCGCGGGCGATATGGGCCGCGGCCAGTCGCTGATCGTGTGGGCCATTGCCGAGGGTCGCGCCTGCGCCTCGGCCGTGGACAAGTTCCTCGAGGGCGAGACCGCACTCCCGTCCCCGATCACCCCCACCATGGTTGCCCAGCGATAGCTCGCAAACCCGAAGCGCCCGTGAGCCACTGGCTCACGGGCGCTTCGCTGTCTGAACGGCGGAAGAATTCGGACAGATTCAGGCAGTTGGTTGGAGGAGTGGGCAAGGCCCCTTTATTGTTATGCGCGGTGTGTCGCTGATCTCTGTCACGCGGTCTGGTTCGCGCATCTCATACGGGGCGGTTACTACGGTTAACCCCCAGTGCACCGGATCGACATCCGGCGACTTCACCATGATCGGGAGTCGGGACGGTAGCAGCGGTCCCGGGCAGCAAATGGCGTGAACTGGAGCAGTATGCGGTTGAAGAAGGTTGTCGCCGCTGCGGGGGCAGCGGCGAGCGTGCTCATGGCGGGAATCGTGATCGGCAGCGGTCCCGTTACGGCGGACCCGGGATGCCCGGTCATGTATACGGTGGCGATTCCCGGAACGTGGGAGACCGGCAGAGACAAGGCGCCCGAACCCGGAATGCTCTCCGATGTCACCGATGGACTACCGGGTCAGGTCGATTACGTGGTCTACGCGGCCACCGCCTTCCCGTGGGAGGGCGACGTCTACGGCGCGTCCAAGAAGGACGCCATCGACAAGGCGCGAGGCTTGGTGGCGGCCATGGGGTCTCGCTGCCCCGGCACCACCATCTCCATCACCGGCTACAGCCAGGGTGCGGATGCCGCGGGTGATCTGGCCGCCGAGATCGGCACCGGACTCAGCGTGGTGCCGCCGGATCGGATCGGCGCGGTCGCGCTCATCTCGGATCCGCGTCGCTCGCCCACCGATATTCAGGTCGGTCCGGCCGTGCCGGGTATGGGTGCGGGCGGTCCGCGCGTCGGCGGCTTCGGCTGGATCGCGGACAAGGTCCGCACCGTCCGCGCGCTCGGCGATCTGTACTGCTCGACCGAGGAGAGCGACTTCGTCAGCCGCTTCGTGGGCTTCCTGGCGCAGACCTCGAATCCGAACCCGGTGAACCTGTGGCGGTATCAGCTCGAATTCGGCGCGATCATGAACGATCTGATGGCGCAGGGCGGCATCCCGACCTTGCAGTCGCAGCTCAGCGAGGGCGCGAACGAGGAGCGGGCCAAGCAGTTCGAGCAGTTCTTCCGCACCGGTAAGCACACCAGCTACGGGTACTACCCGGTCGGCGGCGGGCAGACCGCGCTGACCTGGATGCACAATTGGCTGGCCGACGCGGCGTAAATCGCGGGAACTACATGCGGGCGGGCACGTTCCGGGGCAACAGGTCCCAGACGTGCCCGTTCTCATTGATGGTGCGGCGGTGCGGTGACCGGTGCGCGAGTACAGGATTCGCGTGATCGAGCAGTAGTCGATCGGGAAGGTCAGCGGCCGGGCGAGGCCCAGCACGTCTTGGAGAAGCACGTTGATCACCCCGCCGTGCGCGAACACGACCACCGTCTCGGTGTGGTGCGCGGCGGCGACCACGGCCGAAATGCCGTCCAGCACACGGTCGACGAAGGCCGGGCCGTCGATCTGCTCGGGCAGGTAGCCGGCCTTGATGCGGGCGTAGGCCTCGGCGAAATCGCGTTTGGCGTCCTCGATGGGAATGTAGGCGGGCAGGTCGCGGTCGTATTCCGCGAGCCCGTCCAGCACATCGACGGTCAGGCCCAGCTTTTCGGCTGTGGGCCGGGCGGTTTCGCGGGCCCGCAGCTGCGGGCTGCTCACCACGCCCGCGATGCGGTGATGGGCCAGCGCGGCGGGGACGCGCGCGGCCTGCTCCCGGCCGATCTCGGTGAGATCCGGGTCGGCCGGGCCGGACAACTCGGTGACGCGTTGCGGCTGAGCGTGGCGGACGAGGATCAACTGCACGCCATCACTCTGCCGCACGGTGGGGTCACATGCCCCGGCGGCGCGGCGCTACTGCTGCTTCTTGCGCTTGGTCATGAAGTAGACGATGCCCAGGACGAGGGCGACGACGCCGATGCAGCAGACCGCAGCGAAGATCCAGAAACTGCCGCCGCGCTTGCCCTTCTTCTTGGCGGCCTCGTACTCGATCGCCGAGGTCCAGGTGTTCGGATCGGTCCATACGGTGTGATCCAGCAGGTTTGCCTGGGTCATCATGTCCAGGTAGTACATCGGGAACCCCATTTCGAGTCGGTACGGCCCTCCTCCCGGGGCCCCGTTCAGATTAGCTGGTACGCGGTTTTACCAATGGGAATGGCAAGGTTTCCCTAATACTGCGGCCGGTGAGCAGCATGACGACGCGATCCACGCCCACGCCGAGACCGCCGGTGGGCGGCATGGCGTGCTCCAGGGCCTGCAGGAAGTCCTCGTCGAGTTCCATGGCCTCCGGGTCGCCGCCCGCGGCGAGCATGGACTGCTCGGTCAGGCGGCGGCGCTGCTCCACGGGATCGGTCAATTCGCTGTAGGCCGTGCCCAGTTCGACGCCCCAGGCCACCAGATCCCAGCGTTCGGTGACGCCCGGAATGTGGCGATGCTGCCGCGTCAGCGGGGAGACCGAGGTCGGGAAGTCGATGTAGAAAGTGGGTTCCTCGGTCTGCGATTCCACCAGGTGCTCGTACATCTCCAGGACGATCTGCCCGGTGTCCCAGCCGATCTGGTGCGGGACCCCGGCCTTGTCGCAGAGCAGCCGCAGGCGTTCCTCGTCAGTCTCGGGGGTGATGGTCTCGCCGAGCTTCTCCGACACCGCCCCGTGCACGGTCTTCACCGGCCATTCGCCGGAGATGTCCACTTCGGTGAAGGTGCCGTCGGATTTCGGCCGCAGCGCCACCATCTTCCCGTTGGCGGCCACGGCGGCCTCCTGGATGAGCTGGCGGCAGGTGTGCATCATGCGCTCGTAATCACTGTGCGCCTCATAGGCTTCCAGCACCGTGAACTCCGGATTGTGCGAGAAGTCCACGCCCTCGTTGCGGAAGACCCGGCCGAGTTCGAAGACCTTCTCCATACCGCCCACACACAGCCGCTTGAGGTACAGCTCGGGCGCGATGCGCAGGTACAGGTCCAGGTCGTAGGCATTGATGTGGGTGGTGAACGGGGTGGCGTTGGCGCCGCCGTGCACCTGCTGCAGGACCGGCGTCTCGACTTCCAGGAACCCCCAGCCGTGCAAGGTGTCCCGCAGCGACCGCACCACCGCGCTGCGTTTGGCCATGAGCTCGCGGATATCGGTATTGATGGCCATGTCCACGTAGCGCTGCCGCACGCGCGCCTCGGGATCGGCCAGGCCCTTCCACTTGTCGGGTAGCGGGTGCAGGCATTTGCCCAGCATGCGCCAATCCGCGGCCAGTAAAGACAATTCGCCGCGGCGGCTGCGGCCGATCTGACCGCTCACCTCGATGAGATCGCCGAGATCGAAGAACTCGTCGAATTCGGCGCTGTGCTCGGCGCCCACCCGGCCGCGGTCGATGACCAGCTGGATCTCCCCGGACCAGTCGCGCACCAGGGCGAAGACGACGCCGCCGTAATCACGAATCCGCAAGAGTCGTCCGCACACCCGCACCGTGGTGCCCTGCGGGGAACGGCGCGCGGAGGCCACCGTATGGGTGGGCGGATAGGCGATCGGATAGGCGTCGATGCCCGCCTCGTCGAGCTTCTTCAGTTTGTCCATGCGCACCCGCACCTGTTCGGGGCGGCGCGGTCCGGCTTCCTCGAGTTCCTCCGGGGTCAGCTCGGGCGGGCTGCCGTCGGCGTGCAGGCCGGTCATGGTGTCGGGCACCGAGGAGCGCACGCCGGTGTGGGCGGAGGCGTCGTGATCCTTGCCGATCCGGGGCAGGAAGCCCTCGGCCAGTGCGCTGGCAATGGCCACCCGGGGCAACTGGCGGCGTTCCTCGAACAGGGAGAAGCGCGGCACCCAATCCGGTTGGTATTTCACATTGGAGCGGTACAGCGCCTCCAGCTGATACCAGCGGGAGAAGAACATGAGAATGCTGCGCCACAGCCGCAGCACGGGTCCCGCGCCGATGCGCCCGCCCTCTTCGAAGACGGCGCGGAAGACGGCGAAGTTCAGTGAGATCCGGGTGATGCCGTACTGCTCGGAGGTGAGCGCCAGCCGGGAGATCATCAATTCCATGACGCCATTGGGGCTTTGGCGGTCGCGGCGCATGAGGTCCAAAGAGACGCCGGTGCGGCCCCACGGCACCAGGGACAGCATGCCCAGGACGCGCTCGTCGGCGTCGACCGCCTCCACCAGCAGGCAGTCGCCGTCGAGCGGATCGCCGAGGCGATCCAGGGCCATGGAGAAACCGCGTTCGGTCTCGGTATCGCGCCAGGCGTAGGCCCGGCGCATGACCTCGCGCATCTCCTCCGGCGGAATCTCCCTGTGCCGCCGCACCCGCACGGTGATGCCCTGTTTGGAGAGCCGGTTGACGGCCTGGCGGACCTGTTTCATCTCCGGCCCGGCCAGGGAGAAGCTGCGCGTCTCCAGAATGGCCTCGTCGCCCAGGCGCAGCGCCGACAGTCCGGCTCGCCGGTAGGCGGTGGCGCCGAGCTCGCTCGCGCCCATGACGGCCGGGGCCCAGCCGTATTGGTCGGCCAGCCGCAACCAGGCGTCGATGGCGTGCGGCCACGCCTCCTTCTGCCCGATGGGATCGCCGGAGGCCAGGCAGACGCTCAGTTCCACGCGATAGGTGACGGCCGCCTTCCCGCTGGGCGCGAACACCACCGCCTTATCGCGCCGGGTCGCGAAATAGCCCAGCGAATCCTCCACATCGGAGCGCTCCAGCAGCCCGCGCAGGGCGGATTCGTCGATTCCGGTGAGCGCGTTGGACGCCCGCTGCGACCGGAACAGCACCGCCACCGCGGCTAGCAGGGCGATGGCGCCGAACAGGCCGAGCAGCAGGTTCACCAGATGCGGTGGCCGCCCGTCGAAGTTCTCATTGCTGACCAGGATGGCGGCGGTCACTCGCGAGATCGCCCACAGCGGCCGCTGCACGCCGCCCGCCAGCGAGCCCGGGAACAGCTCGACCAGCCCCCAGCCGATGAGCGAGCCGAGCGCGAGCCCACCGGCCAACCAGCCCAGCGCCCGCCACACCGCGCCGCGCTGCACATGGGTGTAGAACTCCGACCACGCCGCGATGAGGAATCCGATGACCGCGAGGTGGACGATCAAGGCCACCAGGGCGTTGAAGTCCTTCTCGGCCGCGAACTCCAGGGCATTGGCGAGCGCATAGGCCGCCATGTAGCCGACCAGTAACCACCAGGCGATGCGCTTGCGGCTGGCGGTCGCGCCCGCGAGCAATCCGACCACCACGGCCCACACCAGTGAGGTGTCGGGCGCGTCGAAGTAGTAGCTGTCGACGTAGTGCCGCAGCGGCGCGGTCAGATACCGCAGCCCCGGCGAAATGCTCCAGAGCGCGACGGCGGCCGCGAAAACGCCCAGGATCAGCCCCGCGACGTGCGGGACCTCGCGGAACCGGCCGTGCCCGCGATGCGGCACCTCCGGCGACCGCGCGTCCGGTCTGTGCTCGCTGTCCTGGTGCTGCCGGTCCTGCGTCGAAGTCACCGCACCAGTGTGTACGGTGCGCTTGCCCGCGCGCACTCAGAACCGGGTTCGTGTCGGCATGAGACCACTTACCGACCGGTTGCGGGAGGCCCGTATTTGGACTCTCGCGGCGCGCGGGTAAGGATGTATCCCATGACGGATCCAGTCGATGTTCCGATCGCGGACGAGGTCATTCGTCTCGGCCAGTTCCTGAAACTGGCGAATCTCATCGATTCCGGCTCGGAAGCCAAGACGGTGATCGCCGAGGGCCTGGTGCGGGTCAACGACGAAGTGGAATTGCGCCGCGGGCGGCAGCTACACGCGGGCGATGTGGTGACGCTGGCAGGGCACCGGGCGCGAGTGACCGCGGGTTGACGGGGCTCCCAGGGGCCTGGGGGTTCGGGGGCGAAGCCCCTGAGAGTCCCGAGAGTCGGGTCAGCCCTCGGCCCTGACCACCACGCCGTCGTGGTCGCTGTAGAGCATGTCGCCCGGGACGAAGGTCACGCCGCCGAACTCGACGGGCACATCCTTGTCACCGGATCCGGTCTGGGTGCTCTTGCGCGGGTTGGTGCCCAGCGCCTTGATACCGATGGGCAGCGTGCGCAGGATGGCGGAATCGCGGACCGCGCCATTGACGACCACGCCCGCCCAGCCATTGTCCACGCCGCGCCCGGCAATGATGTCGCCGACGAGTGCGGTGTGCACGCTGGCGCCGCCGTCGACCACCAGGACGCGACCTTCGCCGGGTTCGCCGAGGGTCTGCTTGACGAGCAGGTTGTCCTGGAAGCAGCGAATGGTCACGATGCGGCCGGAGAAGGTCTCGCGGCCGCCGAACTGAATGAACTGGGTGTCGCAGCTGCGGATCTCGGGGCCGATCTCATCGGCCAGGTCCGCGGTGGCTACCGCGTTTGCTGATTCGGTCACGCGCCTATCTTGTCAGGGCGAAAATTCGCAAATCACGCGTGGTGCGGTTCTTGTAGGCGGTGTACGCCTCGGTGGTCTCCTCGAACTGGGCGAAGATGTCCTTCTTGCGCGCCTCGTCCTCGACGAGCGCGGCCGTGACCGGTATGCGCTGCCCGGCAATGGTGACCTCGGCGGCCGGGTTGGCCAGCAGATTTCCGGTCCACGCCGGATGTTTTGCCTGCCCGAAATTGCTGCCGATCACATACAGCACATCACCGCCGTGCACATAGAGCAGCGGGCTGGTGCGCGGCTGCCCGGACTTGCGCCCGACCGTGGTGAGCAGGACGACCGGGGCGCCGATGGGGCCGAGCACGGTGTATTTGCCGTTCGTACGCTCCAGCACCTTGCGATCCAGCGGCGTCAGTTTGCGGATCACCAGGGAGCCGAATTTCGTCGCGGCGAACGGACTGGCAAGGCGCGACAGGAGATTGGTGCGTGATCCCCAGATCCGGTCGGGAAACTGCTCACTCATGCCCCGGAGCGTAGTTGGTGAAGCAATACGGGTGCGATCAACGATCCAACAGCTGAGAATTGATCCGCACGTACAAGCCGGTCGCAGGGGAGGGCATTGATGTGGAGCCGGCCATAGACTCCGACGCCGTCGATGAGACCCGCTCGCTGCTGACCGCGCTCACCGCCCGGTTCACCGCGGCATGGGAGGCCGCGGGCGCGCCGCCGGAGCTGGCCGAATTCCTGCCCGCCGCACCGGAATTGCGGAGGCTGTGCCTGATCGAGCTTATCAGGGTCGATCTGGAGTATCGGTGGATTCGCTACTAATTCCCGAAGCGGCTGGCCGAATACCGCCTGGAGTACGACGAGCTGCGCTCCGGGCCGCTGCCGCCGGATCTGGCCTACGAGGAATTCCACGCCCTGCGCCGCTCCGGCCGCGGCATCGACCACAGCGGCTTCCCCACCGAGGCCGCCTCCACCGAGATCGAATGGGATCAGCGCGACTACCGCAGTACTCTCATCGCCCGGCCGCAGGCGCGCGCCGCCCTCGACGTCATCGAGGTCGGTGACCGGGTGGACGATTTCGACCTGCTCGTGGAATTGGGCAGCGGCGCCTTCGCCCGCGTCTTCCTGGCCCGGCAGCGGTCCATGCAGCGGCTCGTGGCGGTGAAGATCTCGCAGAATCACGGCACCGAATCCGAGACCCTGGCCCAGCTCGACCACGAGAATATCGTGCGCGTCTTCGATCAGCGGCTCATGGCCGAGCACGAACTCAAATTGATGTACATGCAGTATCTGCCGGGCGGCACGCTGTCCAAGCTGCTGAGCCTGGTGCGCGAGCAGCCGCCGGACCGGCGCTCGGGCGCGCTGCTGCTGGAGGTCGTCGACCGTGCCATGCGGGACAAGGGCGGGCTGGAGCCCGGCGAATCCGCGGCCCGCACCGCCGCGGCCGCGCGCAGCTGGCCGGAAACCGTTGCGTGGCTGGGCAGTAGGCTCGCCCGCGCGCTCGACTACGCCGCCGCCAACGGGGTGCTGCACCGGGATATCAAGCCTGCCAACGTCTTGCTCACCGGGGACGGGATTCCCAAGCTCGCCGACTTCAATATCAGCTTCAGCCTGCATGTGGCCGGGACCAGCCCGCTGGCCTACTTCGGCGGTTCGCTCGCCTACATGTCACCGGAGCAACTCGCCGCCTGCCATCCGCAATTGCCCGCCAGCGCAGAGGATCTGGACGGCCGCAGCGATATCTACGCGCTCGGCGTGGTGCTGTGGGAGCTGCTCACCGGGCAGGGCCCCTTCGACGACGAATCCCGCGCGGGCGATTCCGAATCCTCGCTCGAGCGCATGCTGGAACTGCGCGGCCGCGAACTGGATCCGGCGCAACTGTCGCTGCTGCCGCCGGACTGCCCGCCGACCCTGCGGCGCGTGGTGCTCAAATGTCTGGCCCCGAACCGGGAGGACCGCTGGGCCACCGGCGCCGAACTGGCTCGGTAGCTGGATCTGGTCCTGGATCAGCGCGCCCGCGATCTGGTGGATCCGCCCGCGGACAGCCTGCGCGCCAGGGTGGGTCCGTGGTCGCTGCAGGGCATCATCACCCTGGCCAGTGTGACCGGCGGCGTGCTCGGGGTGCTGTACAGCAATCTGCACAGCAGCCCGCTCTTCGATGCCTGGATACCGCACGACGAGCAGCCGCGATTACAGACCATCAGCGGACTGTTCGGGTGGTTCACCACCATGCTGGTGCTGATCGTCACGAACTTCATGTGCCGCAAGGCCTTTCTGGTGTGGCGCGGCCTGCAGCGGGGCGAACGCTACGATCCGGCCGAGCTGGCGGCGGCCCGCCGCGACACGCTCGTGTACGGCGACCGGGTGGCCTGGGTCGCCTTCGCGGGCTGGTTGCAGCATGCGGTCCTGACGCCGTTCATCCTGCTGCACTACACCGATCTGTCCGTACCGCAGGCGCTGCACTTCGCGGCCACGCTGCTGGTCGCGGGCACGGTGGCGGTGGCGTACCCGTTCTTCCTGATCACCTTCTTCATTGTCCGCTGCATCTATCCGGCCTTGCTCATCCACGGCGAAACCACCAGCGACGACCGCGATCTGCGCGCACTGAGCCGGCGCTGCACCCGCTATCTCGCGGTGGCGGCCTCCATTCCGCTGATCGCCGTGGTCACCGGATTCATGGCCTTGAAACCGGACGAGGTGTCGCTGGTCATCGAGCCCATGAAGTGGCTGTGCCTGGCGGGCGTGCTCGGATTCCTCGGCGACTACTGGCTCTTCCGGCAGTTGGAGGCCGATCTGCGCGCATTCGAGCGCACCGTGGCGGAGCGCCCGGAACTCGGCTGAACCGAATTCAGAACAGCCACATGCCGTACAGCAATGCCCAGACCGCGCCGAGCACCACACCGGCGATGGCCAGCCCCTTGTCCTCGCGCTGCGAATCGAGGAACAGGGCCACCGATCCGAGCGCGACGGCCGGGAGCGCCGTGATGCCGCAGGCGATGCCGAACATGCCGAGGACGAGGGCGGCGATCCCCATACCGTTCGCCCTGGCCTGCGGTCTGGGCGGCTGCGGGCCGTAGAACATGGGCGTATTCGGATAGACGGCCGGCCCGAGCCGCACCGCCGGCAATCCGGTCATGACGCGTTCCAGATCGCCGTAGGTCTTGGCATTGAGCGCCAGCCCGATTCGATCCGACAGCTCGTCTGCGTCGATCCGCCCCTCGGTGAAGCACTGTTTCAGCGCTTCCACCACCCGGTCCCGATCGTCATCCCCCGCGCGGAAATGTGCGGCGGCCCAGTGAGGTTCCATATGGCTCTCCCACGAACCCGAAGCAACAATGTCTTCCCACCGAGCGTATTCCCGAAACCGGTTCGCCGCCGCAACGGAGACCGGAACCACAGAGATCGTTCAGGCCCGGCCGTGCCGCTGTTCGTAGGCGCGGCGGTCGGCGGCCTCGCGGGTGCGCCGATCGATATCGGCGAGTGCGGGATCCAGTCCGTGCTTGATGAGCCGATGCCTGCGATAGACGTACATGAGCGCCGCGGTGAAGTAGATGAGCGGAATGTAGAGCAGCGCCATCATGGCCAGCCCCATCCACACGGGTCCGGGCACCAGCAGGAACAGGCAGAGCACCGGAATGATCGGTATGAGAATCCGCAGCAGATAGCGCCGGGTGGCGCCGGGCCCGGTCAGATCCTCGAGCACCCATCCCCGCATGGCGGGCGGGAGGGTGCGGCCCCAGACGTAGCCGATCCGTTCCAGCGGACTCGGCGTGGTGCGTTCGGGCATGTGCCCAGGATCCCCGGTGGCGCGGTGGGGGACAACTCCGGGGGTCGGCGTCATTGACGACCCCGTAGGTCAGGCGCTGGTGCGCGCGGTGTGGAATGCGGCGACCTGGGTGACCAGGTTCTTGGTGGAGCCCTTCACGGCCAGCTTCACGAACGGCTCGATGGTCTTGCCGAGCACCTTGCCCGCCAGGCCGCCTGGGACCTTGTAGTCCACGATGGCGTCGATGGTGCAGGATTCCTCGCCCTTGTCGTGGAAGAGGAAGGTGGATTCGATCTCGAATCCCTTGATGGACTTCACCCCGATGGCGAGGCCCGGTTCGTGCCGCACGATCTTGATGGTGGAATGCAGCGTCACCGGGTCCAGCGAGATGGTGCCGTCGAAGGTGGCGTCCACGCCCTCGGTCTGCTCGGTGAGCGGAGTGAAGGCGCTGATCTCATTGATGAATTTCGGCAGGTGCCGGTAGTCGTTCACATAGGCGAAGGCGGATTCGGCCGAGGCGGCGCAGTCCGCGACGATCTTGACTTCGGTCATGCGCAAAACTGTAACGTGTTCTAATTCGGTATGCCTCTCACGGGAGGCGGACAGAGGCGCAGATCACGCGGTGACAGCCAGCGTCGCGGCCAGACCGAACACTACCGCCATGGCGAGCACTTCGGAAATCGCACGGCGCAACGAGGATTCGGCGGTCATCCGATGCTCGGCCGCCCGCGGCACCCAGCGGGTGCGCCACCACCAGCCCAGCCCCAGCAGCGCCGCCAGCAACAGCGTCTTGGCCAGCAGGATGCGGCCGTAGCCGGTGGTCGCCAGCGCGGTGAGACCGCCCACCCGGATCAGGCCGTTCACCACACCGGTCAGCGCCACCGCCGCGGCCAGGGGCAGCGCCCACGCCGAATACCGGGGGAGCACCGCCGCCCACTCGCCCCGCGTGCGCACCGTCAATGCCAGCGCCAGCAGCAAGCCGAACCAGGCCGAGGCCGCCAGCGCGTGCACGGCCGCCAGCACCGAACCGAACATCTGCTGCGACATATGCCCGGTGATCGGCCGCAGCGCCACCGTCACCGCGGCGAACACCAGCACCAGATCGACGGTGGCCCGATCGGGATTGCGATAGGCGAAGGCGCTGTAGACCGCCACCGCACCGCAGCCGATGAGAATGGCGATACCGATCTGACCGCCGCTCACCGTGGTCAGATACTCGCCGAACCGGCCCGCGCCCATGCGCGCGACCGGAATGCCCTGCACCTCGGCGGCTTCCAGCGCCAGCATGGCGAATTCGGTCGCCGCCCACAGCCCGGCCAGCACCGCCAGCGGCCGCCACGACGGCGTCAGCCGCTCGTGCAGGCGCGGCAGCGCCGCCAGGCCGAGGACCGTCGCGCCCGCGATATCCGCGAGCACCCGGGCGGGCGCCTCCGGCTGAACCGGATCGGCGGCCGCCAGCGCCCAGGCGATACCCGCACCGGCCAGGCCGAGCGGAACGACCAGCAGCAGCCAGCGCAGCGTAGAGCCGGTCGTCCCGGGTTCCCGGCGGCGATCGGTGCGGTCGGACCGGTTCACTTGCGCTGCTTGCCCTTACCGCCGAGCAGGGCGAAGGCCAGACCGCCGCCGAACAGCACCACCGCGCCCGCGATGAACACCCACAGCGGGACGCCGCCGCCGTCGGAACCGCCGGACTTGGCCGAGGAGTCGGCCTTCGGTCCGGGAATTCCGTTGCCCGCCTTGGTGAGTTCGAACTTGCGGGTGCCGCTGACCGGATGGCCGTCGGCGGAGGTGACGCGGTAGGCGATGGTGTACTCGCCCACGGGTCCCAGTTCGCCGACCTCGATGCTGGCCGTGGCGCCCTCGATGAGCGGCTGCCCCTTGGACCACAGATTGCCGTCCGGGCCGGTGACCGTCATGGACGGATAGCTCTGTTGCAGATCCTCGTTGAAGGTGACGCTGACCCGCGCGGGCGAGGTGTCGATCTGCGCCCCGTTCTCCGGGGTGGAGCCGATGGCGGCCGAATGCGCGTTCGCCACACCGCCGCCCAGCAGCGCGAAACCGGTGATCAGCAGGCCGGTGAGCAGACCGGCGAAAACCTTGCGCCTCATGCCTTCTTGCTCCGGATCACGGCGCCCAGACCGAGCGCGGCGCCCAGCGCGCCCAGCGCCAGGCCGATACCGCCCAGCCAGCGGGCGGTGGTGTCCTCGGACTTCTCCTCCGTGGCCGCGGCGGTGCCGACACCGTGGTCGTCACCGCCATTGCTCGCGGCCAGCGTCAGCGACGGGGCCGGATGCTCCGGCTCGCTGCCGTCCGCAGTGGCGGGCTGATCCCAGTTCACGACCTTGCCGTCGCTGTAGGTCTGGGTGGCGGCGAAGCTCACGGTCTCCTGCTTGGGCAGCGGGCCCAGCGACAGCACGAAGCGCTGGAACTGGCCCGGTCCCACACCCGGATTGCCGGGGTCGGCGGTCCAGGTGACCGAGGTGGCCTCACCCTTGTCGTTCCGCTCCACCTTGGCGGACCAGCCCGGCAGCGGCTCGGTGCGCGTGGACTTCAGATTCGGCACGGCGACGGTGAGTTTCGTGGTGGACGCGGTATCGGATTCGGTCGGCACCTTGAAGGTGACGACGGAGTACCCGCCCTGCTCGGCGCCGGGCGCCTCCACCGAGACATGGGCGGCGGCGATGCCCGCGCCCAGCAGCGTGAGGCCCACGGTCGCACCGACCGTGACGAGCCCACGCGAAAGTGAGGTGTGCATGGATGGATTGCCTTTTCTGACAAAGGGTTACGGGTGAATGGGAGTCACGCCGCAACCGGTGGCGCCCGCGGCCCGAAGCCGCCGCGCACCAGCCGCCCGCACAGGGCGGGTGCGGCATGCGCCCAGCGCGCCGACCCGGTCCGCACCGGCACCCCGGCGGGCCGCGCCGACACCACCCGAATCGCCTGCGAGACAACCGCATACAGCCGCTCCGCGATCAGAATCAACAGCGCGAACACGACCGTCGCCGCGGTGTGCGCCGCCGCCATGGCGCCGTCGGTCACGAAATCTATTGCGGCCGAACCGTGCCCGCTGTGAGCCAGGCCGCTCAACGCCACATGGCAGACCGGTTGCGCTGCCGCCATCAATGCGAACAACGCACCGGGCGTGCGCAATCCGGCCGCCGCCGTTCCGATTCCGGCCGCCACCAGCACCAGGACGGTCAATCCGGCCGAATCGGGATAGCCACCGCCCGCCAGCCCGTGCCCGGCCACCGCCAGGGCGGCCATCACCGCCCCCGCGAGACAGCCGCGCACGGCGCCGGATTCGGCCCGCCCGTCGTCTCGTCGTCGGCGGCGCACGGCGCTCAGTTCACGCCGAGGCGGGCGAGCACATCGGCTTCGATACCGGAGAGCTCGTTGGAGATGGAGGCGTGCACGGCGCGGCGGCGCTGCACCGGCATCTGGGCCGCGGTGCGGACGGCGGCCGCGAGGCTGTCGAGGCGATCGCGGGTGGCGGCGGCGAACTTCTTGGTGTCTGCGTCGTTCGGGTTCTTGCGCTCCACCTCGGCGAGGGTCGATTCCACATTCGCCAGCCGGGCCTGGAGTTTGGCGCCCGGACCGGAGAATTCGCCGAGCTGCGTCACGCCGATGCCCAGCTGACCGCGCACCACGGTGGCGGCCCGGTAGGCCAGCGGCGCCAGCACCGGGAGCAGGATCCGGGCCACGCTCAGATACTTCTTCACCTGGGCCGGGCTGAACGGATCACGCTCGGCCTTGGCGGCCAGCTTGAGCGCGGCCTTCTCCTCGGCCTGCAGCTTCGCGATCTCGGCCTTGGCGACCTTCTCCTGGGTGCGCGCCTCGCTGCGATTGCGCTTGCGCTCGTTGCGCGCCCCGAGCTTGGCCTCCATCGCGGCCTTGTGCTTGAGGGCTTTCGCCTCGGCTCGGCGGCTGACCCGCTTCTTGCGCTTGGTGAACAACCCCATAAATGGCCTCCGTCATGCTGGTTCGCCATGGCAGCATAGGGCCGGGGGATATGCCTGTCCGCCCATGAAACACAGTTTGCCCCACCCTATCGGGTCGGAAAGTCGGGTTCGGGTCCGGAGCCCAGAATGTCCCTGGGTTTCCGGGGCGAAGCCCCCGAGAGTCCCGAGAGTTGGGTCTTCGCCGGGGCGGGAGGGGAGTCATGTCGGGGGATACCGCCATACTGGCGGGTGTGTATTCGGGCATCGGTGACCATGGTGAGCGGACTGCGTTCCTCGACGCGCGCTCGCTGATCGGGTGCCGGCACCGGCTGTTTCTGGACGCCACGCATCCGGGAGTGCTGACCGGGGTCGCGGAGGACGCGGGGGTGCAGCAGCGGCGCGAGGCCGCGGCGGCGCATCGATCGAATGTGCGGGACACGCTGGTCGGAGCGAATCCGGACCGCTGGCTCGTGATCGACCCCGGCATGTCGGCGGGGCAGCGGGCCGCGGCGACCATGGCGGCCATGGCCGACGGCGCCGACTGGATCTGGGGTGGGCTGCTGCCGCAGGAATCCGATACCGGCCGCCGCGGCGGCTGCGAAATCCTCATGCGGGACACCGATCGCGGCGGGTACATCCCGATCATCGTGGTGAACCACAAGGTGACCGATCCGCGCCAGCCCGATCCGGCGGACTACCACCCGGCGACGAGCGATCTGCACCACTGGGATCCGAAGCCGGACCGGCATGTGCGCACCCGCCCGCAGCCGCGCGATCAGCAGCGGCTCGCGCATCTCTACCGCATGTTGCAGCGGCACGGCTGTGCGAGCCCGGCGCTGGTGGGCGGCGCCATCGGCTATCACTTCGACCGGATCCTGGTGCACGACATCGGGGCCGTCCTCGAGGACTACGACATTCGCTATGCCGACCGCATCGCGGTGGTGCGCGGCGAACTGCCGACCGTCCCGTCCAAGGTGCCCGAATGCCGCCAGTGCCCGTGGTGGAGCCGCACCCCCGAGGAGGGTAAGCCCAGCTGCTCGCAGTGGCTGTCCGAGCATCGCGATGTGAGTCTGGTGGCCCCCGGCTCGCGCGCCGAGGTGCTGCGCCGCCACGGTGTGGAGACCATCGACGATCTGGCCGCCTGGACCGGTGACGATCCCGACGACTGGCAGTACGAGCCGTTCACCGAAACCGTTGTGACGGCGCGGGCCTGGGCCACCGGCGCACCGCTGGTGCGGCGCGTGGAGAAGGTGCGGGTGCAGCGCGCCGATGTCGAGGTGGACGTGGACCTGGAGAGCTTCCAGGAGTACGGCGCCTACCTGTGGGGCACCCTCCTGGACGGCGTCTACCGCCCGTTCGTCACCTGGGATCCGCTGCCCACCCGGGACGAGGGCCGCTCCTTCGCCGAGTTCTGGACCTGGCTCATGGGCGTGCGCGCCGAGGCCGCCGCGAACGGCAAAACCTTTGCCGCCTACTGCTATTCCCGCACCGCCGAGGACAAGTGGCTCTACGAGTCGGCGCGCCGCTTCGCCGGTATGCCGGGCATCCCGACCGAGAAGCAGGTGCAGCAGTTCGTGGACGGCCCGCAGTGGGTGGACATGTTCCAGGCCGTCTCCGAACAGTTCATCTGCCCGAACGGCAAGGGGCTCAAGAAGATCGCGCCCGTGGCCGGATTCGCCTGGCGCGACGCCGAGGCCGGGGGCGAGGCGTCCATGGCCTGGTATCGCCTGGCGGTCGCCTACGACGGCGGCGAACCGGACATGTCGCAGCGCACCCGCATTCTGGAGTACAACGAGGACGATGTGCTCGCCACGAAGGCCTTGCGGGAGTGGATGACCCAGCGGGCCGATGCCGAGGTTCCGGCCATCGCCGATTTCGCCCGTCGTAGTATCGCTTCATGACCGAACACGTCGAACACCTGGAGTTTCAGGCCGAGACCCATCAACTTCTCGAGTTGATGATCCACTCGGTCTACTCGAACAAGGACACCTTCCTGCGGGAGCTCGTCTCCAATGCGTCCGATGCCCTGGACAAGCTGCGGCTCGAGTCGTACCGCGACAAGGACTTGTCGGTAGACACCTCCGATCTGCACATCGAGCTGGCCGTCGACTCCGACGCCCGGGTGCTCACCGTGCGCGACAACGGCATCGGCATGTCGCGCGCCGAAGTGGTGGATCTGATCGGCACCCTGGCCAAGTCCGGCACCGCGCAGCTGCGCAAGCAACTGCTCGAAGCCAAGTCCGGCGATCAGCAGCAGGCCGAGGAGCTCATCGGCCAGTTCGGCATCGGCTTCTACTCGACCTTCATGGTGGCGGACAAGGTCACGCTCACCACCCGGAAAGCGGGCGAAACCGGCGGCACCCGCTGGGAATCCAGCGCGGGCAGCTCCAGCTACACCATCGAGGAGCTGGACGAGGCCCCGCAGGGCACCACGGTGGCGCTGCATCTGAAGCCCGCCGACGAGGACGATCACCTCTTCGACTACACGCAGGAGTGGAAGCTCCGCGAGATCGTGAAGAAGTACTCGGATTTCATCGCCTGGCCCATCCGCATGGATGTGACGCGCACCGTCATGGACGGTGAGGGCGAGGAGAAGACCGAGAAGGAAATCACCGAGACCCAGACCCTGAACTCCCAGAAGGCCCTGTGGACCCGCCCCAGGAGCGAGGTCTCCGAGGAGGAGTACCAGGAGTTCTACAAGCACGTCGCGCACGCCTGGGACGATCCGCTCGAGATCATCCCCATGAAGGCCGAGGGCACCTTCGAATACCAGGCGCTGCTGTTCGTTCCGTCGCACGCGCCCTTCGATCTGTTCACCCGCGAGCACAAGCGCGGCGTGCAGCTCTATGTCCGCCGGGTGTTCATCATGGACAACTGCGAAGAGCTGATGCCGGAGTACCTGCGCTTCGTCAAGGGCGTGGTGGACGCGCAGGACCTGTCGCTCAATGTCTCCCGCGAGATCCTGCAGCAGGACCGGCAGATCCGGGCCATTCGCAAGCGCCTGGTCAAGAAGGTGCTGTCGACGGTCAAGGACCTCAAGGGCGCCGAGGACCAGGAGAAGTACCGGACCTTCTGGCGGGAGTTCGGTCGGGTGCTCAAGGAGGGTCTGCTCTCCGATACCGACAATCGCGAAACCATCCTGCAGGTCTCGTCTTTCGCGTCCACGCACTCCGAGACCGAGCTGACCGGTCTGGCCGAGTACATCGAGCGCATGCCCGAGGACCAGTCGGCCATCTACTACATGACCGGTGAGTCCCGGCAGCAGATCGAGAACTCCCCGCACATGGAGGCGTTCCAGGCCAAGGGCCGGGAAGTGCTCGTGCTGACCGATCCGGTCGACGAGATGTGGGTCGGCTCGGTGCCCGAGTTCGACGGCAAGCCGTTCCAGTCCATTGCCAAGGGCGAGGTGGATCTGGAGTCCGAGGACGAGAAGAAGGCGTCCGAGGCGCTGCGCGAACAGCAGGAGAAGGACTTCGCCGGTCTGCTCGGCTGGATGCGGGAGGCCCTCGACGCCAGCGTGAAGGAGGTCCGCCTGACTTCGCGCCTGACCACCTCCCCGGCCTGCGTCGTCGGCGACGTGTTCGATTTCACACCCATGCTCGAGCGCATGTACCGGGCCTCCGGCCAGGAACTCCCGGAGTCCAAGCGCATTCTCGAGCTCAACCCGGTGCATCCACTGGTCACGGGCCTGCGCGAGGCCTACGCGCAGGTGGCGGACGCGGCCGACAAGCCCGCTGAACTCGCCGAGACGGCCGAGTTGCTCTACGGCACAGCCGTTCTCGCCGAGGGCGGCGAGCTGAAGGACCCGGCGCACTTCGCCCGGATTCTCTCGGATCGCCTCGCCCGCACCCTGTGAACTGCGCAAAGTTCTGAGGTCCGGCTGCCCGGCGGGTCGACTCCGCCGGGCAGCCGCGAACCGCGCCTGCGGGTTTCGGTCATGACCGACGTGGCGCAAATGTGACGCTCGTTATCCCGCATCGATTTCGGGAACTCTTCCAAGACGCGTACGTTGTACGTCTTGGTCGTAAGTTTTTAGCGTTCGTGTTCAACATGCTCGCGCGGAACATTGTGCGGGCGTCGCTTCCTCTTGCCAGGCAAGTAGTAAGCCGCCTTCTGATCGACCGGACCACCGCGACCGCGGTGGTTGAAATGCCTCGTCAGGAGAAGGTAATGGTTCAGGGCACCGTCAAGTGGTTCAACGCGGAGAAGGGCTACGGCTTCATCGCCCGCGAGGACGGCCCCGACGTGTTCGTTCACTACTCGGAGATCGAAGGAAACGGCTACCGCCAGCTCGAAGAGGGCCAGGCCGTGAGCTTCGAGATCACCGAGGGCAAGAAGGGTCCGCAGGCCGCGGCCGTTCGCCCTCACTGAAACACCAGCGCGGTGAACTAGGGCCTCGGCCCCAACCCGCCTGAAAAACAAGGCCCACACCGGATTCCGGTGCGGGCCTTGTCTGCTCTCCGGGTAAGGGGGTTCGGGGGCGCAGCCCCCGTTCCCCCTCTACTTCGGGGGTTTGGGGGCGGAGCCCCCAAGACCCAGCGTCAGCGCGGCGCCATGCGCAGCGCGCCGTCCATGCGGATGGTCTCGCCGTTCAGGTAGTCGTGCTCGGTGATGTACTGCGCCAGCTGCGCGTACTCGTCCGGGCGGCCCAGACGCGACGGGAACGGAACGCCCGCCTTGAGGCCCTTGCGGTACTCCTCGGTGACACCGGCCAGCATCGGGGTGTCGATGATGCCGGGCGCGATGGTGTTCACGCGAATGCCGAACTGCGCCAGGTCACGCGCGGCCGGAATGGTCATACCGGCGACGCCGCCCTTGGACGCGGAGTAGGCGATCTGGCCGATCTGGCCCTCGAACGCCGCGACCGACGCGGTGTTGATGACGACGCCGCGCGAGCCGTACTCGTCGACCGGATCGGTCTTGGCAATGGCGTCGGCGGCCAGGCGCATGATATTGAAGGAGCCGAGCAGGTTCACGGTGATCACCGTGCGGAACAGCTCCAGATCGTGCGGACCGTTCTTTGACAGGATGCGCCCCGCCCAGCCCACACCGGCGCAGTTGACCACAATGCGCAGCGGCACACCGGATTCGACGACGGTGGCGACCGCGGCGGCCACCTCGTCGGCGCTGGTGACATCGGTCGGAATCAGGGTGACACCGGCGGGAACGCTATCGCCGGCGCGCTCGATCGACTGCGCCAGGTCGAGCCCGAACACGGTGGCGCCCGCATCGGCGAAACGCTTGGCGGTGGCCGCGCCCAGCCCGGACGCACCTCCGGTGACGATGGCGGCGGAGCCCGAAATCTCCACGGTGATCTGGTCCTCTCAGACGTGGAGCGCCCTCTCACTGGCCCTCCGTCAGTAGGCACCCTAATGGGGGCGTTTGCCCGGATGATTCGGGGCGGGGGTATGTGTGCGCGAAAGACGACCGTGAAGTTTGCGAACAGAACTGTTCGTCAGTGGTACCGTCGATCGCATGAACGCCAGCACGGCCCGACGTTCGCGCCGTGGTCTCTTCCGTCCCGCCCCGCTCGTCGCCGGAAAACGCATTCTGATCACCGGCGCGGCCCGGGGGCTCGGTGCGAGTCTGGCCCGCCAGCTGCACGCCCGCGGCGCCCGCGTCGCCCTGCTCGGCATCGAGGAGGCCCTGCTGGCCGATGTCGCCGCCGACTGCGGCGATGCGCCGTGGCGCTATTGCGACATCGGGGATCTGGCGCAGATCGAGCGGGTCGTCAACTCGCTCACCGAGGAATTGGGCGGCCTCGACGCCGTGGTGGTGAATGCCGGTATCGCCAAACAGCTTCCGCTGCTCGGCGGCGATCCGGTGGTGCTGGAGGAAACCCTCACCGTCAATGTCCTGGGCGCGTACTACACCCTGCGCGCCGCGGGCCCGCACATCGCGCATCCGGGCGGCTACATCCTGCTGGTGTCCTCGCTGGCCGCCGCCGTCCACCTACCCCTGGCGGGCGCGTACAGCGCGTCCAAGGCGGCCGTGGACGCCCTCGGCCAGACCCTGCGCATCGAATTGCGCCATACCGGCGCCAAGGTCGGCGTCGCCTACTTCGCCGAACTCGACACCGATATGACCAGCCGCGGCTTCGACACCGAGGCCGCGCGCAGCATTCTGGGCCGCTCCACGGTCTCCGGCATCGCCCCGCTCGGCCCGGCCATCGACGCCATGGAACGCGCCCTGGCGCGCCGCTCCCGCCGCGTGGTCTCGCCGTTCTGGGTGGGCATGGTGCTGAATTTCCGCGCAATCAGTCAGCGCATGATCGAATACTCCTTGCGCGACGGCGTCGCCCCCGGCCTGGATATCGCCCGGACCGAGCAGACGGCCTTCACGACGGAGCAGCCGGCCCGTCCGCGCAGAATGAGGAAGCTCGCCTAACCGTCCCCGGCCCAACGGAGTCCCATGACCGATTCGGCTGTCACCGCCCGCCAGCTGCCCCGCGACCACGGTCTGCCCCGGGAGACCGTGGTCGCGGCCCAGCGCGACCGCATCCTGCTCGCCATGGCCGAGGCCATGGCCGAGAACGGTTATGTCGGAACGCCGGTCGCCGCGGTCATCAAGCGCGCGGGCGTCTCCCGGGAGACCTTCTACGAGCAGTTCCGTTCCAAGGAGCACTGTTTCGAGGCCGCCTTCGAGCGGACGGTGGAACTCTTGCTGGCGGGCGTGCTCGCCGCCAGCACCGAGGGACCCTCGGACGAGACCCAGGTCGAGCGCATCGAGCGGCTGCTCACCGCCTATCTGGATGCCCTTGCCGCACAACCGGCCTACGCCCGGCTGTTCCTGGTCGAGGTGTACGCGGTCGGCGCGGAGGCCATTGCCCGCCGCACCCAGTTGCAGGAGACCTTCGTGGCCATGGTCGCCGACACCCTGGGCGCGGAGACCGAGGAGCAGCGTTTCGCCTGCCAGACCCTGGTGGCCGCGCTGAGCGCCATGGTCACCGCGCGGGTCGCGGTCGGCGATCTGGACGGCCTGCGCTCGCTACGCGAGCCGCTGCTCGATCTCATCCGGCGCAGCGGTGAACTCTTCGGCAGCGCGCCGCTCGGCGCGTGAGGCGCGGCGGCGCAGCACCGCCAGCGCCAGCCCCGCGACCGCGGGCAGCACCGCGGCGAGTGTGAGCACGGCGGGCGTGCCGAGGCCCGCGGCGAAGGCGTCCAGCAGCGTCATGGCGCCGAAGTAGAGGAACAGCAGACCCGAGCCGATGGCAATGAGCCGTTCGGGCAGATGCTTGCCGACCGTCACGCCGATCAGAATGGCCAGCCCACCGGCCGCTACCATGCCGACCACCGAGCCGATCCACACCGCCAGCCAGCCGTTCTTGGTGGCCAGGGCCATGGTCGCGAACATGGTGCGGTCACCGAGTTCGGCCAGCAGGAACGCCGACAGCACCACGAAGAAGGCGGACCGCGACTTGGCCTGCGGTGCGGCGGATTCCGTCTCGTCGGCGGCGGCGTGGCCCGGCAGGGTCTCGCGCAGCGTCCACAGGCCGACGATGATCAGGGTGGCGGCCGCGAACGCGGCGATGACATTCGTGGGCAGCGCGGCGCCGAGGAAATGCCCGACACCGACCGCAATGAGGTTCACCAGGACGCTGGCCGCCGTAATGGCGCTGAGCACGACCCACCACCGATAGCGCAGCGTGAAGGTCAAGGCCATCAGCTGCGATTTGTCGCCCAGTTCGGCGAGAAACAGCGCGCCGAAACTCAGCAAAATCGTGGTGATCATTTCTTCTCAGCTCCAAGGTCTCCGGCCTGTCAGCTGAGAATGCGGGGGCGCTTCAGCCGACATCCCGCACCGGTAATCGGTTTGGTCGTCATGGCCGAAGGTCTCGCCCACCGGGTGATTCCGGTTCACGCAGCCGGATCCCACGGGGGGTCAGTATGTCGACTGCATGATTGGGGGCTACTCCCCTTCGCTGCCCGCCACTCTATCGGGCAATTCCGGCACGCGCAAACGCGCGTAATCGAAATCGCAATGCGCACAATAAGTTTGGGGTAACTGCCGCGATTTTTCGGGAATCCTCATTCGTACTTTCCCGGTGCCCTCACGCGGCCAGCAGCATGGCCAGAACCGCGGTGTCGGGATCGCTGATCGGGTCCACGCCCACCCGGCTGACCATGGAGGTCACCGTCCCGTCGGAGTCGGTCTCCACCCAGGCCGCCCGATGCTCCAACCCCAGATGCGGCAAGCCCGGCAGCAGCAGGCACCCGGATGCGGCGCCCAGGCACTCCGGCAGGCTCGGCCGCGTCTCACGCGGCGGATGCAACATGATCAAGGCCGGTGGCACATGTTCGGCAAACTTTCCGGGCGCCAGCGCCTCCTCCCCGAGCACCGTCCCCTCCGCGATCACCAGCCCCACCATCCCCGGCTGCGGCTCGTCCGGTAGTTCTTCCCGCGCCCCGAACACCGTCGTGGTCGGCAGCAGCCCCGGCAGGCTGGCCACCCGCACCGCGAGCATCAGGACCTGCGCCCACTCCTTGGTGGAATCCGGCCACCGGCCGGAGATCACGAATCCGCGCAGCGATCCGCGCGCCTGAAACGGCATGACACCGATCTGGTCGCTCATCACGTGCCTCCCGAACGATCCGGGGGCGGCTTTGCCCGTCCTATTTCTGGATACCCAGGTTGTACCCACAATGAACTGGCACACAAGTACCAATGAGTGCCAGCGCTGCGGGGCGAACGACAACGGCCCGCGAACCGGTGGGTTCGCGGGCCGCTCGATACTGCGGGGCCGGGTCAGCCGAAGATGAGGCCCTTGCCCTGGTTCACGGCGCGGGCGAAGCGGTCCTGCACCTCGGCCCAGTTCACGACGTTCCAGAACGCCTTGACGTAGTCCGCCTTGACGTTCTTGTACTGCAGGTAGAAGGCGTGCTCCCACATGTCCAGGCCGAGCAGCGGGATGATGCCGAGCGGCACATTGCCCTGCTGGTCGGTGAGCTGGAAGGTGAGCAGCTTGCCGGCCAGGGTGTCGTAGCCCAGCCAGGCCCAGCCGGAGCCCTGCAGGCCGTTGGCGGCCGCGGAGAACTGCGCGACGAACTTGTCGAACGAGCCGAACTGGTCGTCGATGGCGGCGCCCAGATCGCCGACCGGCTTGTCGCCGCCGTCCTTGGACAGGGTCTTCCACCAGATCGAGTGGTTGACGTGGCCGCCCAGGTGGAAGGCCAGGTTCTTCTCGTTCAGGAAAATGGCGGCGTGATCGCCGGACTCCCGAGCGGCCTCCAGCTTCTCCAGCGCGGCATTCGCGCCCGCGACGTACGCGGCGTGGTGCTTGGAGTGGTGCAGCTCATTGATCTGCCCGGAGATGAACGGCTCCAGGGCGCTGTAGTCGTAATCCAGATCTGGCAGCATGTAAACAGCCACGATGTCCCTTCCTCAGTGTCGGGGCTAGCGTGCTCACCGGCGTTTGCCGTGGCACTCAACCTTCATTCGTACACCCGCTCGGGTGCAACCGGGCTCTGCGCCCCCGCATTCCGCATGCGGAAGGGCCGCACCGCCGATTCGCGGTACGGCCCCGGTGCGTATTCACGCCAGTGGCGTGATCATGCCACGGCGGAAAGCTACAGCGGCGGCACGATATTCGGCTTCTGGGTGCGCGGGTCGTTGGCATCGTGGGCCTGCCACCAGCGCACGCCACCGGCGATGAACTCGTCGACCGGAATGGCATTGCCCTGCTTGTCCTGCACGGTGACGCCCTCGAACCACACCCGCACATCGAGTTCGCGCGGGTCGATGCCCTCTTCCTGGGAGAACTCCAGCATGTGGGCGGCCTGCCGGTCGCTCAGCTCGGTGTCGAAGCTGAGCAGTTTGCGCCACTGCGTCCAGGCATTGTCGTCGAGGTCGAAGAATTCCCAGCCGTGCAGGGCGCCGCCGCCGAAACTGCTCACCGCGTCGTGCAGGCCGTCCACGGCGAGCGGCAGGATGACCGGTTCCAGATCGTCCCAGCGCTGCATGCGGAACGAGGCCGCGACCCGGCTGACGCCGGTGAGGGTCAGATACACATCGCAGTCGTCCGGCGGCGGGCCGTCGACGGGCAGGGTGAGGACGTCGAGTTCCAGCCGGAGCGTGCCGGCCGCCGCGTCGACATCCACGCCGAGGCAGGTGGCCTCGGAGAGTGCGGTATTGAGTCCGGTGATATCCAGTCCGTCGAGTAGCCCCCTGTGCGCGGTCATAGCGCCAGGCTACCGACTCGTCCAGGTAGGTCCAGGGATTTCCGATTTTCGCGCGCCGACCGGCGCGCCTTCGACTTGTGCACCAGACATACAAGGACAATCGGGACAGGTCTGAAGCTGTGGATCAGGTTGTGGATTATGTGGATAACTCCCGGCCGGAGTCATGCACACTGGACAGAACTCCACAGCTCCGCGACGCCCGTGGCAGGATCGAAATGTGACCAGTCCCCATGTCCCCTCTGTACCGATCGACGCCGTGCCTGCGGAATTCGATGCGGCCGAGCCGAACATGGACACCGCCCAGCTGCTAGATGTCCGTGAGGACGACGAATGGCAGCTCGGGCACGCGCCGGGCGCCGTCCACATTCCCATGGTCGACGTGCCCGCCCGCCTCGACGAATTGGATATCGACGCCGAGATCTACGTCGTCTGTCGGCAAGGCGGGCGCTCCATCGAAGTGGTGAAGTACTTGAACAACATCGGCTTCGAGGCGATACAGGTCAACGGCGGCATGGTCGCCTGGCAGCAGACCGGCCGCCCGCTCGCGGGCGACGGCGCAGAGCCGAAGATCTACTAGTGAACGGGGGACACGTGGCCGACTCGCGCTCGCCGGTCGTACAGCCCTGCGCCCGCTGCGGCGCGCGCTGGGCCGTCCAGGGCAAGCCGCTGCACTGGTGCCCCCGCTGCCACGGCGTACTGCTGTCACCGGCGCCGGTGGACGCGCCGCCGGAGCGCCGCAACTACCGCTGGGTCGCGCGACCCCCGGGCCGTAAGGGACATCCCGATCGGACCTCGCCGCGCCGCGCGGCGAATCCGGAAACCCCGCGCTACACCGGGATTCCGCGCTGGGGTCTGCAGGATCGTCCGGCGCAGCCGGTCACCGCACCGCAGGGGCGGCTCGAGCGGCTGGCGACGCGAATCCCCCTGCTGCTCACCCTCACCGCCGCGGTCTTCGGCGTGGCCGCCCTGGCCGAACTGCTCCGCTACGGCATTCTGCTGCGCAATCGCACCCGGCTGATCCACCCCTGGCTGCTCTGGGGATCGGATGCCGCCGTGATCTTTTCGGCCGTGCTGGGCCTGCTGCTCGCGCTGGTCGCCGCGCTGGCGCTGGTGGCCTGGCTGACCGCGACCCGGCGGGCCGCGTATGCCGATGCCGGGAAACGGGATCCGCGCTCGCCGCGCGCGCTCGCGTTGGGCTGCTTGGTGCCCGGGGTGAACCTGGTGCTCCCGGGCGTCTTCCTGACCGAGGCCGCACGGCTGCGCGGTGCTGATCGCCTGCTGCGGGTGGTGCGGATCTGGTGGAGCGCTTGGGTTCTGAACGGTGCGGTCGTCGTCATCGCGCTGCTGTACAAGTGCGCCGGATCCCTGCAGGTCGAAGCGGACGGCGTGCTGTTCACGGTGGTGACGGATCTGATCGCCGCCGCCGTGGCGGCGCTCACGCTGTGGGTGGTGCGGGCCTTCGCCGGACGGGATCTGCGGGGCCGCGAACTGGCCGTCAAGCGCTGGTTGATCGCGCCCGCCGGGGCGGAACCGGTTATCGAACCGGTGCAACCGGGCGCGGCCGCCGACGCCTCCGGTTCCGCCGGGCGCGCGCCCGCCGCCGCCGTCGGGAATGATGAGCTCGGAGCATTGAATCCGGATGCCGCGCCCGCGAACTCCGGCGGTGCGCCGGACCGCGAGCAAGAGGAGGTATTGGCGAAGTGAGCTCGGCCAATCGCGCACCATTCGTGGTCGCGCATCGGGGGGCGTCGGCGGCACGGCCCGAACACACCCTCGCCGCCTACGATCTCGCCTTGCAGGAGGGCGCCGACGGCGTCGAATGCGATATCCGCCTGACCAAGGACGGCCATCTGGTGTGCGTGCACGACCGCACCGTGGACCGCACCTCCAATGGCACCGGCGCGGTCAGCGAGATGACCCTGGACGAGCTCGAGGCCCTCGACTTCGGCGCCGACGGCGAACCCGCCCCCATCCTCACCCTGGCGCAGCTCATCGAGCTGGTCCTGGATTGGAAGAGCCGCCCCACCAAACTCTTCATCGAGACCAAACACCCCGTCCGCTACGGCGCCTTGGTCGAGACCACGCTGCTGAACGAATTGCAGCGCTACAACATCGCCACCCCCGCCTCCGCCGACCACTCCCGCGCGGTCGTCATGTCCTTCGCCGCCACCGCGGTCTGGCGCATCCGCCGCGCCGCACCCCTGCTCCCCACCGTCCTCCTCGGCGAATCCTCCCTCTACTTGGCAGGCGGCGCCGCAACCACCGTGGGCGCCACCGCCATCGGCCCCTCCGTCCGCGCCCTGCGCGAACACCCGGACCTGGTAGACCGCGCCGCCGCCGCAGGCCGCGCCACCTACTGCTGGACCGTAGACGACGCCGACGACATCAAACTCTGCGCCGACCTCGGCGTCAGCTGGGTCGCCACCAACCACCCCTGCCGCACCAAGTCCCTGCTCACCGCCGCATAACAACCCCATCCGGCAACGGCTCCAGGGCCTTCCGCAATTCGTGCGCAGACACGCGGAGCCGCCAGCGATACCGCCACGGCGGCTTCACCGTCAGCAACTCGGCGAAAGCGGTGACCCGCCTTGCGTTCCCACCGACGTGTTTCAGGTCGGGCGTGATCACGCAACCCGAATCGACTTGCCGGGCAAGCCGATACAGCATCCCCATCCGATCCGAATTCGTGTTGTCCACAACGAGAACGTGAGCAACCCGAAGGTTCAACGCTTCCGCTCGCTGCCGGGCATAGAACTCCGCCCAATCCAGATCCGCCTTACTGGTCAGCAACGGCCGGAAGATATAGACGATCGCTTTGTCCTGAATCTGCGGTTCGTCGCTCACATCAGCCCCTGTCGTCGTGGTGGGGCGACTCGGGATCGGGACGACTGCACCGTCCCCGAGCGCTATCCAAACGCTATGGAGCGACGCAGGCTTATGACCAGCGGTTTGTAGATGTTTGCACAGGTTCCCTGCAAACCATTGACCTGACCTGCGAATCAGGAACACGCTCATATGCGAGCTACCAACAACTCTGATCGGGAGGTATCGATCATGCTTCTGCGCTTCCTCGGAGTAGACACCCGTAACAGCGGGTCACCGACCCTGTACGCGTCAGAGCGAGATACGTACATCGTCCTGGGATGGGAAGTCCCAGAACAAGACTCCCGAAACATCGAGATTCCACATCGCTTGTTGACCTACCTCGAAGAAGGGACCTGCCTCGGTACCCTGCTCCACGACACCGGACACGGGACGTTCCTGCTCGAAGGCGAACCTGTCACCGATCCGGCCGCGTTGGAAGCGATCAACTCCTCGGCCGGGGAACGCAGTATCGAGGTACCGATGGGAAAGGAAGTCCGTCCTGACGATGCAACTACTCAGCGCTGACGAACACGAGCAGTTGTTCAGGGACTGTCGGCATCGTGCATTTCATCTAGAGGTCCAGGACAGCTACGCGGTCGAGGATGAAGCCGAGGCATTGGCGAAGTTCCTCGAAACCGGTGAGTTCGAGTACGACCCGGAGTGGCGGCACTGGGACGACCTCATGCTCGAGGTCACCGAATCAGGTCGTGCGGTGCAGCGGGTCCGTGTGGTGACCGAACCGCATACCGACTACACGCGGTTCCTGTATGCCACGACGGGAAGCAACATCGACTCCGGTGAGGACATCCGTTGGCTTCCACGCCATGCAATCGATCCGGCCGAGCTGACAGCAGACGATTGGTGGCTGTTCGATGATGACACCGTAGCGTTCACGGCCTTCAGGCCTGACGAAACCCTCGGCGGATTTGCTGTCACTCATGACCAGGGGATCGTCGCCTACTGCGGCTCTGTCCGTGATCGCGTATGGGGTCTCGCGACACCTCACGCGGAATACCGAATCAAGTAGTGAGCAGCGTCCAGCAAGCACGAGAAACACTCGGCGCGCGACTTCGAGAACTCCGAAAGCAGTCCGGCTTGACGGGCCTGGAGCTGGCCAGGCTCGCAGGCTGGGACAATTCCAAGGTTTCTCGTTACGAGCACGGGAAACAAATCCCAACCGAGCAAGACATCCACACATGGTGTGCTCTGACCGACGCGCCTTTTCAGGTGGCCGACCTGATCGCTTCCGTCCGAAATGTCGAAGCCGCCTGGTTGGAGTGGAAGCGTATTCAATCCCACCACGCACAACGGAAGACCGCGCAGGTTGAGACCGATTCCAAGCTGATCCGCGGATATGACCCCGACCTGATTCCAGGCTTGTTGCAGACCCGCGACTACGCCACGGAGATTCTCAGGGAGTGCATCCAGTTCGTAGGCGGCCCTGACGATCTGGCCGCCGCCGAAGTGGCGCGGATGGAGCGCCAGCAGGTTCTCCGCAAGGGGACGAGGCGTTTTCACTTCTTGGTCGCCGAGCAGGCGTTGTACACGACGGTTGGATCGGATGCGATCATGGTCGGCCAGCTCGAACACCTCGAAGCTCACGTTCGTTCATCACGGCTTGCTGTGGGGGTCATCCCGCGAACAGTGCAATTCCGCTGCCCCGTCACAAACTTCCTGATGTACGACGTCCGACAGGTTCACGTGGAGACGGCCACCGCAGAGCTGACGATAACCCAGCCGCGCGAGGTGGCCTTGTACGAGAGGGCATTTCGGATCTTGGTCCGGCAGGCCGTCAAGGGAGAGGTGGCTCTGGAACTGATCCGCGAGGCCCTCGAGATTCGATCTCGCCAGGACCTCGGCCCTGGTGCCTGACGGCGGGTCAGCCCATAGGGTCGTCGCCGGTGGGTTCGATGTAGTCCGCGAACGGGGCCGGGTAGCGGCCCCAGCGGGTGCACTCCCACTGGCCGTCGGAGAACGGGAGCAGTTCGATGGTCTCGGTGTTGTCCAGGTGGTTGTTGGCCGCGAACAGGCGTGGGACGCCGGTCAATTCGCGGGACACCAGGCGCATGGCGGCGCCGTGGCTGATCAGGAGGACATCGCCGTCGTCGCCGTCGGACAGGTATTCGTCGCGCAGGCGCTCCAGGGCCGGAACGTATCGGTTCAGGACGTCTCGGCCGGATTCGCCGCCGGGTACGCGGGTGTCGAGGTCGCCGAAATGCCAGGAGTGGTAGATGTCCTGGAAGGTCTCGTGCGCCTCGCGGGTATTGAGTCCCTCGAGATCGCCGAGCTGAACTTCCTGCAGTCCGTCGAGGATCTCGAGCGGCACGCCGGTGGCGGCTTCGATGTAGCCGCCGGTCTGTCTGGCGCGCAGCGCTTCCGAGCAGAACAGCTTGCGGGGCGGTTTGCTCAGGTTCGAGCCGAAGGTCTTGGCCTGCGCCACACCGCGTTCGGTGAGCGGCAGGCCCGGTAACCGGGTGTCCAGGATCTTGGCGACATTGCCCTCGGTCTCACCGTGCCGCACCAGGACGAGTTTGCCCGTCACAGGTCCGCCACCCCCTTCCTCAGATCGGCCAGCCAGGCCGCCGCCGGTTCATCGGCGGGCGGCGGGGTTCCGGTCGGCGCGGTGGTCGGCCAGGATCCGAGGTAACGGACCCGGTCGGCCGTGCGGTGCAACGCCTTCAGCGCTTCGGCGACCGCGGCGTCGTCGATATGTCCGACACAGTCCAGGTAGAAACGATAGGTGCCCATACCGGTGCGGGTCGGTCGCGATTCGATACGGGTGAGATCGATGCCGCGCGCGGCGAATTCCGCGAGCGCGCGCATGAGCGAACCTGGCTCCTTGGCCAGTTCCAGCACGATCGAGGTGCGATCGGCCCCGGTGCGCGGCAGCGGCGGCTGCGGCGGCGCGACCAGGACGAAACGGGTCACCGCCTGATCATGATCGGCGACCCCGGAGGCCAGCACCGACAGGCCGAGACGCTGTCCCGCCAGCGCGGTCGAGACGGCGGCGTCGGCGTGCCCGGCGGCCACATCCTCGGCGGCGGCGGCATTCGAGGCCGAGGTGTAGAGCTCCGCCTCGGGTAGTCGATGCGCCAGCCACATGCGGACCTGCGCGGCCGCCACCGGATAGGCGGCGACGCGCCGCACATCGGCCAACTCCGTGCCGGGCCTGCCGAGAATCGTGAAAGCCACATCCAGTTCGGTCTCGGCCATGATCTGCAGCCGCGGCCCGACAGCCAGCGCGTCCAGGGTGGGGGCGATCGAGCCCTCCACCGAACTCTCGATCGGCACCACCGCGCCCTCGACGCTCGCGGCCCGCACCAGTTCGATCGCCGCGCCCTGGCTGGCCGCTGGGACACGCTCGACCGGCCCGCCGAACATTCCGGCGGACTCGAGTTTTGCGAGGGCCATCTCCGTAAAGGTTCCCGACGGCCCGAAGTAGGCGATACGCGGCACGGCTACGACATTACTTGCGGATCCGGAGTCCCCTCGCGGTTTGGCCGACTCCTCAGTAACTCCACACCCGATCAGTCGGCGAGGACGGCGAGCGCGGCGTGCACGGCGTCGGGATCATTCGTCTCGACGGCGACCAGGACGCCGCGCAGCGCTTCGACCGCGGGCGGCTTCAAACCCTTGACGAATTCGATGTCCGGTGAGGTCAGCGCGGCGCGAATGTCCTCACCGCAGAGCGCGGCGACCGTGGCGGCGACGAGGGCCAGCGCCCGCGGACCGGAGTCGGTGCGGGCGACGAAACCGGTGTCGCCGTGCGCGATTCGGACCAGGAATTCCGATACGGCCTCGTCGTCGGCGGTCGGCTCCAGGACCGCGGCGGCGGGCACGGCGCCGATCGGGCGCACCAGTCCGTCGAGCAGGGTCGGCGCGGCGTTCTTCCCGGGAACGGTCAACTGCATGAGGACCGGTTCGGGCGCGGGAGCGGAATCGTGCGGCACGAGTTTCACCGTATGCGAGCCCATGGGTTGCGCGAGATCACACTCTCACTTAGCTTAGGTTTACCTAATTTCCTCTCGGAGGTGTGTATGCCCCACGCGGCACCGGCCGTCGCCCCCAATATCGCCGAACGCGTGCACAGCGCCTGCGCCCACGCCGAGAGCGCGGTGCTGGCCCTGCCCGGCCTCGATCCGGTACCCACCTCGGTGCACCTGCTGCGGCAGTGCGGCGACATCGTCGTCGCGGTGCCATCCACCTCCACCGCCAATCTGCTGGTCGGCGGCACCGGAACCGCGGGCTCGCCCGCGGTCCTGGAACTCACCGACCACGCCCCGCTGCCGCTGCGCGAACCCGTGCGCGCCCTGGTGTGGCTGCGCGGCTGGGTGCACGCGGTGCCCGCCCACGCCCAGCGCGCCCTGGCCGCGGCCGTCGCGGAGGATCATCCGAATCCGGCGCTGCTCGATATCGGCCACACCGCCACGCTGCTGCGCCTGGTGGTCGACTCGGCCGTGGTCGCCGATACCGCGGGCGCGGATGCCGTCGACCGCGACCAGCTGCGGGCCGCCCGGCCGGATCCGTTCTGCGCCATGGAAGCCGCCTGGCTGCAGCATCTGCACGCCGATCACGCCGATGTCATCGACCGGCTGGCCCATCACCTGCCCTCCGATATCCGGCGTGGCGCGCTGGTCCACCCGCTGGCCATCGACCGTTACGGCGTGACGCTGCGCGTCGAGGCCGCCGAGGCCGACCACGACATCCGGCTGTCGTTCCCCTCGCCCGCCGACGATGTCGAATCCCTCAGCCGCGCGGTGCAAGCGCTCGCCGTGGATCCGTTCCGCCGCGGCCTGCACCGCATCTGAGCGCAGGCCGCAACCGGCCGCCGCGCCCGGCGGCACCTAGATTGACTGCCATGTCTTCGGCAGCCGAGCCCGCGTCCACCACCGCATCGGAGCAGCGGGCCATCCGCCTCGAGATTGCGGTGGTGCTGATCGTCACCTTCGGGCTGAGCGGGGCCAATGCGGCGCTGTCGCTGCTGGAGAGCGCGCTCTCGCCCGGCGGGGTGGGCGCGCAGACCATTGCGCTCAACCCCTCGCGCGCCGCGCAATCGGCCATCGACCTGCTGTTCCAGTTCCTGAGCGTGGCCCGGCTGCTGGGCTGGGCGGCGCTGGGGCTGTACCTGTTGTGGCGCAGCGGGATCGGGCCGCGCCTGATCGGGCTGGCCGCGCGGTTGCGCTGGAAGGCCGATGTACTGCCCGGACTCGTGCTGGCCGCGGTGATCGGAATCCCCGGCCTGGGGCTGTATCTCACCGCGCACGCCCTGGGCGTGAGCGTCACCATCGTCCCCGGATCGCTCGAGTACTGGTGGCGCCTGCCCATGCTGGTGCTCACCGCCTGGGCGAATTCGGCGGCCGAGGAAGTCCTCGTGGTCGCCTATCTGATCACCCGGCTCCGGCAGCTCGGCTGGTCGGAAAACCGGTCACTGCTCGCGTCCGCCCTGCTGCGTGGCAGTTATCACCTTTACCAGGGTGTCGGCGGCGGGCTCGGCAATGTGGTGATGGGCCTCATCTTCGGCCGATACTGGCAGCGCACCAACCGTTTATGGCCACTGCTGCTGGCCCACGCCCTCATCGACACCATCGCCTATCTCGGCTACGCGGCCCTGCGCGGGCATGTCTCCTGGCTGCCGTGATCCGATCGGAATGAACCCCCCGGACGGTTCGATCAGTAGCATCATCGGTGATGAACGGCGACGAACCCCAGCACAATGCACGGATGCGCCGGGAGCCGCCGCCGGGCTGGGCGGGTAGGCCGCCCCGGCCGAATCCCGGGCCGCCACCGCAGGCCCGCGGTCCGCGACCCGATTCGCTCGGGCCGACCAAGCGCCTGCCGCGCGAGGAAGCCGGTCCGGCGCTTGCCTATTCGCAGACGCCCACGGTGCGCAATCCGCGCAATCAGCCGCCGCGGCCGCCGCAACCCCCGCAGCCGCCGGTTCGGGAGCGGCAGCAGCCGCCCCGCTATCCGGACCGTGAGCGCGCGCCCATGACGCATGCGCCGACCCAGCAACCGGTGCCGTATCGGGAGGCGACTTCCCCGCCACCGCCGCCGTCGCCGCCATCCCGGCGCGAGCGTGGCGGTAAGCCGCCGCGGGAGCCGCGAAAGCGCAGATATCGGTTCCGCTGGGGGCGCATCGTTCTCATGCTGCTGGTGGTGCTGCTGTGCCTGCCCGTCGCGGCGGCCATCTATTTGGACCGGAATCTGGAGCGCATCGATGTGCTCACCGATTACGAAGGGCGCCCCGGCGACACGCCCGGGACGAATTGGCTTTTGGTCGGGTCCGACAGCCGGTCCGGGCTCACGGCGGAGCAGGAACAGGAACTGTCGACCGGCGGGGAGGTCGGGTCCGAGCGGACCGACACCATTCTGCTGGTGCACATTCCGGAGTCCGGGCAGCCGACGCTGGTCAGCCTGCCGCGCGATTCGTATGTGAGCATTCCGGGCTACGGCAAGGACAAGCTCAACTCCGCCTTCTCCTTCGGCGGCCCGCGGCTGCTGGTGCAGACGGTGGAGGGTGCGACCGGTCTGCACATCGACCATTACGCGCAGGTCGGATTCGGCGGCTTCGCCGATATCGTCGATGCCGTCGGCGGTATCGACATGTGCCTGGACCAGCCCATCAACGATCCGCTCGCGGGTATCGATCTGCCCGCGGGCTGCCAGAAGCTCAATGGCGCCAATGCCCTCGGCTTCGTGCGCTCACGCGCCACCTCCACCGCCGATCTGGAGCGCATGCTCAATCAGCGAAAGTTCTTGAGCGCCCTGCTGAAGAAGGCGTCCAGCCCGGCCACGCTGGCCAATCCGTTCCGGTCCTGGCCGCTGATACAGGGCTTGACAAAGGCTTTGAAGGTGGATGACGGAGATCACGTCTGGCATCTGGCGCTACTGGGCAAGGCGCTGAGCGGCGATCCGGTGGCAACCACGGTCCCCATCGGCGGGTTCACCGATACGGATGTGGGCAATGTGCTGCTCTGGGACAAAGACCGCGCGAGCAGGTTCTTCGAGGCCCTGGAAACCGACCAGCCGATACCGTCGGACCTGATCACGACGGTCGGGAATTAGGGGTAAACCGGACGCCCGTTTTAGGTAATACTTGCCTCAATAAGGCTGTGCTCAATAAGGTTGCACTTGGATGACACGCGGTATGACCAGGGCTAATGTCTCCCCCATGTCCACCCGCACCCAAACCAAGCGCAGCAAGTTCCACTCCCTGCTGCAGGATCAGATCCGCAACGAATTCAATACCGAACACCAGTACATCGCCATTGCACTGTGGTTCGACAATGCCGATCTGCCGATCCTCGCGAAGTATTTCTACAAGCAGGCCGTCGAGGAACGCAATCACGCGATGATGATCGCCCGCTATCTGCTCGACCTGGATATCAGCGTCGAGGTGGCGAACACCGATGCCGCGAAGTCCGAATTCGCGAATGCCAAGGAGCCCATCGCACTGGCGCTCGCCCAGGAGCAGACGGTCACCGAGCAGATCATCCAGCTCGCCAAGACCGCCCGCGAAGAGGGCGACTACCAGGGCGAGCAGTTCCTGCAGTGGTTCCTCAAGGAGCAGGTCGAGGAAGTGGCGACCATGCGCACCCTGCTCACCGTGGCCGAACGGGCCAGTGCGAACCTGTTCGATCTGGAGAATTACGTATCCCGCGAAATGAGTTCCCCGAGCGATGCGTCCGGCGCTCCGCACGCCGCCGGCGGCGCACTCTAGATTTCAGGACAACAGCCCCGGTCCCTTGCGCTGGACCGGGGCTGTCGCTGATCTACCGGGGAAGGTCGATCATTCCTTGGAGAGGCTGCTGGAAAGAGTGCTAACGAGACTCTTGATCAGCTCGAGAATGGCATCCATTGTTTTCTCCTCATCACTGCCCGAATCGGTTTCCCGGTTCGGCCCCCGACCTTCTGGGGTGATGAGAACGTAACCTAGAACAGGTTGCGAAAAGGCTGTTTTTCAAAAAATTCCCCGGCGAAAACCGCGGGTCGCCCGCAGCGGATCGGAATCCACCGGCGAGCGGCCCGGAAGTCGCAGCTCAGAGACTCAGCGCAAGGTCACCTGGCGCGAGCGCAGACCATCGCGAGAGCGACGCTCCTCGGAGGTCAGCGGCGTGTCGTTCTTCAGCGCGTCGGCCAAGCGGGCGCCGAATTCCCGTGCGGGAGCCTCCCATTCGGTGGCGTGCTTTTCCGGATCGAGATCGAAGACCGGGACCAGCAGGCCGTGCGTGCGGAAGGAACCCGCGAACCGCGAACCCTCGCCCAAGTGCAGGCCGCCCGCCGCGTGCAGCCGCGCGAGCGCCAGCATGAGCGCATCCTCGTCCTCGGGCCGCACCCAGCGCACATGCGCCTTCTCGCCCGCGTCCACCCACCAGGCCGCGCCGATACCGTCGGCGCCCAGATTTAACCGGGCCGAGGGCATGATGGCCTGATTGGCCTGCTCGATGGTGGCGGCCACCTGCGGATCCGGCGTCACGCCCTCCGGCACCCACCAGTTGAAGTCCTGGTGCACGGTCAGATCGAGGGCCGCGCCCGCGTCGAGAACCTCCGAAAGACTCGGCACGCCATCGGTACTCGCGGCGGCAAGCGAATCTCCCGGCTCGGCGGACTGGGTCCACAGGATCGCGTTGGCCAGATCCGCGGCCGGATTATCCGACTGGAACTGCACCTGCGTGCCGACGAAACCGGTCGCCTCGTCTCCGGCCCGCACCAGCGCGGCCACCGCGCCGGGCAGCACGGTGGCGAGGGTGACGGCCCGCTCGGCGGCCACATTCGGTGACAGCTTCAGCGTCGCGGTCGCGGACGGCACGAACTCCCGTAGCGCGACGAGATCGCATTCCGCGGCCAAGCCCTCGAACGGGCGCGTGACGGTCTGCGCGGCCTGCTCCTGCGCGGCGCGGCGCGCGGCCAGCTTCTGCGCCCGGTTGCTGTCCGGCTTGGGACTATTCCGCTTGCTCTTACCCATGATGCGGCAGCGTAGCAGGCAGGGGCCTACTTCCCCGCTTTGACCTGCTCATTTGCTTTTCCTGACTATTCCCTGCTTATCCCCCGGAATCCAGCCGTTTCACCAGCTGTTCCGGGAAATCTCCGGGATTCTCGGCATACGATACCGGGGTATAGGTGGCGGTATCGTGTGTCGCGCTCAGGGTTTAGCGGTAGCAAGGCCGTCAGTCGATACGCTTCGCGCATGACTCTGACACAGCCCGGCGCGACTGTGATCGCTGGAGCGTTGGCGGTCGTAGCCGCCTCAGTTGCTTACGTCGGCATCCTTACGACAGTCAGAGCGCAGCGCCAAGCTGGACAGCGGGCGCAGATGATCGAGCAGATTCTTAATACTGTTGCTGCGCTGGAGGTAGCAGCCTCAACGGTGAACGTACTACGAGCGACGGCGCCAGATTCAGAGCCATACAACCAGTTCAACCAGCGGGCGGTGGATGCTGTGCAGAACCTTCAAGTCGCCACCGCGAAACTGGAGCTATACGAGTTCTCCGCAGCGGCCGAAGCGGCCCGCGGATACGTCACCTTGGTCATGGGGCAATGGGTCGAGACGGACCACAAGCCGAGCGACAAGCAAATCCAAGATGCGCGCGAACTCGCACGCTCCTGTCTTGTGAGCGCAAGGAAGACAGCGGAGAAGTCCAAGCATGCAGCAACTCACGTGTGTTCGAGCCCTAACTCGGTGCATGTCAGCAACCGCTAGCGCCGTTCGATCAGATATTCGAGGCGCCCGGTTCGGCGAGAACCGTTGAACCGCAGCGGCTCACCGATGACGGACCAGCGCTGGCCGCGCCAGTCGACCGGCGCCTGTGCGCCCAGTTCTACGGAGTACCCGCGTGCGATGCGGAGCCGATAGGTCTCGCGTGTCGTGAATCCGAGTTCGTTGTCCTCGGTGCTAGCGAACGGCTGCACCGAGGCCCGCACCACCACACCGACCCGTGACGGTCGGGTGATGGTGTTGCCGTCCACATCGGTAATGGTCTCGGTCGTGTAGGCAGTCACCTCTTCGTTGCCACGATCCAGCAGGCTCACCGGTCACCTCCGCTCATCACGATGCGGTACCAGTCCGCGACCGACAGCCCGAGTGCATCCATGACCGTTTGCGCCGAGGTTCGCCGGAATCCTGCCTCGCATAGCCAGGTGTCGAGATCTGCGACGTATGCGCGAATCTGGAGCGCCGCATTCGATCCCACGCAGACCTCTGGTTCGCGGAACTGATCCGGGAGCCGCTCCAGCACGGCTCCCAGGTCTCCGCCGGTTGACTCGTTACGCCGAGTGACCATCGGTCACCACCTTGAATCGTGCCGACTTGGCCGCATCACGCCGAATCTCCGTGAGTCGAGCTGTCTTCGCCTCGCGCTGTTCGGCGGTTTCCGGTAGATCCAGGCGCGCGAGCATCCGCACGAGCGCTTCGCGTTGAAGCCGAAGCTCGGGAATCTCCGGTGCCGAGACAGGCTGTCCTTGAGACCCTTTGACACGGAGGTCCCCCTTGTCGACCTCGGCCTGAAGACGGTCGATCAGATCAGCGGTCCGGCAGATGTCCTCAATCACGGCGGCGCGGTGCGGATCCTGGGAGAAGTCGAAGACTTCGTGCAGTTCACGCCACAGCCGGGAACCGTGGGCTCGGAGCCCGCGCGGGGCTCTCGGGACGGTGGACGCCTTCTTGGGCATTCAAACCTCCGTTCAAACAGGGGTAAACACGGCCCGAACTGGGCCGATTGCGAAAAATGAGGGTTTCGGGATGCTCCGGCGAGGGTGGCCGCAGTACCGGCCGATCCAGGCATGCCGGGGATGGGGCTATACCCCCTGGGTGCCCATAGCCGACCGTATCCCGCTGGGGTGTCGAGGGTTCGGATACTTGGCCTCCCCGAAAGGCTGGACCGTCTTCCCATTTGCCAACCTGCCCGGACTCGATCAGGACCTCACCGGCTGAACGGTGTGCTCTGCCAACTGAGCTAAGGGGCACAGATAGTCCATCTTGAAAGCTGGACGGTTGAACGAGGCTATTGCAATAATCCATCAGCACTGCGAAACCCTGGATTGCATCCAGACCTCAAGGGGGAGAACGAAAAACGATGAGGCGACATACACTCATGGCAATGGCGCTGCTATGCGCGTTCGCCGTTTCGGCGTGCTCCTCCGACAACGCCAAGAGATCCAACGCACCAGTTCTCATCACTCCGGTCACGACCCAGGCTCAGCAAGCTGTCACGACAACGACCAAAGCGGCACCTGCGGTGTCGTTCCCCGATGACCCACGAGGCCAGCTCGACAAGCTGGTGTACGAGAACAAGTGGAAGATCTACGACGGAAGTAGAAGCGTGCTCCCCCTGACCGATCCGGCCTACAAGAACCCCCTGCGCTACCCGTCATATTTGGTACTGGAGGAGTGCAAGCGAATTTTCAACACCAAGTACCGACCAAACTCGCCCTCCCAGTGGATCGAGCACATATTGGCCAAGGACACCAAGTCGAGTCCGGACCTCGCGGCAGTGCTGCAGGCAGGCTTCCCGCTGCTGTGCGATGAGAATGCGAACGCGGCGATGCAGCGGTACCTGTCAGGAGATATCGAGCGTTGGTTCGGTGACAGCACATACATCATCGGATACGGCCCGGACCAGATGCCGCCAGGCACCTACCGTGCCGTCCCGAAGGAAGGCGCCACCGTGATCAAGGACGGTTACTGGGAAATCACCAGTCCGTCTGGCGACATAATGGACAACAACTTCGTCAGCTCGGCGCAACAGATCACCATCACGATCCCGGTGGGCGCAGGACAGTTCCAGAGCAGTCGAATCGGCATATGGAAGCCGGTCTAATAGCCCCGCGCATGTGATCTCGCCCGAAGGGGGAATGCCGAGGGACCACCCTCAACCTCGGCGAGAACCACCTGAACCCCTTCAGTCCACCTATCCGCCAGCGTCCATCATCCGTTGGCGGAACATCTCGGCCACAGAATTGGCCCGCTGGCGGGCCCTCAACTCGGGATGGACAATTCCGTATACGGTCACGCTGCCTGGATCTGGCGACGAAGTTCTGCTGCTACGTCCAGGGTCTTCAGCCGCAGCGGCACCCCGGCATAGGCGGCGTAGACGAACGGCATGAGAGGCTGAAGCGGCTTGTGCGAGTCGGTGCCGTGCCACAGCGAGTTGAAGTACTGCGCCATACGATGCGCTTGCTGGGGCTCGGTGACATCGCCGAGTACATAGGCGTTGTCGAGCTGGGCGGAATATTCGCTAGATGCGCCGAGTTCGTAGCCGAGGAAGGTGCCCAGCCGGGCGAACGCACCCCAGATCGGCCGGAGTGCTTCCGCTCCCAACTTCCACGCCTCGACGGCATTGTGCTGGGCCGTGGTGAGATTCAGAACCGAGAGATGCCGATCCGCAAATTTCGGTAGATCGGCAGCGCTCTCGTTGAGCCGATGGTCGGCAACAACTTGGTTGAACACGTCTGCGAGTCCGGATTGGAAGTCGTCTGCCGCCTGCGCCATAGAGCGAGCGATGCGGTTGGCTACTGTGTCGTTCTCAAACTGCCGGAAATCGTTGTCACGCCGAGCGGTTTCGAGATTCAGCAACTCGATCAGCTCGCCACGGGTCTGTGTGTAGTCCTTCGCGGCCACGGTGCGGAGTTGGGCTTGCTTGGCCTGGATTGCCTGGATAGCAGTTCGTTCTTCGTCGCCGAGCTGCCGGACGAGCTTGATCTCTTCGTCGAGATCGTTGGGGATGGCGATACCGAGAGCGCGGATGTCCTGTACGAGGTTTCGGAGGCTACGGGCGAGATCAGGGGATTTGAGCATGTACGTTCTTCCGTTCGAGAAATGGTGGCGTGCAGCCGTTTAGGCAGCTAGTGGGTTGATCCGGGGTGCCGCTCGGCAGGGCGGTATCTGCGGGCTCGCAACTCCGCTCTGCGGATGTGGCCCTCTGCGGAGGACTTCCGCGCATGGCAGCGTCTACACGCAGCACGGAGATTCGCCAGGGAATGGTCATTGCCTCGGTGGATGTGGTCCACGTCGGTAGCTGTGCCGAGGCAACAGGGTCCACCGATCCTGCATCGATAACCGTCGCGGCGAAGGATCGTCGACCGCAGCCGAGGCCAATCCGGCGGTAGGTGTTCACGTCGCTGGGACGTGGACCAGTTCACGCCGGGATCTCCGGTGGCGCCGGGCGCTGATAGCGCCGTTTCCAGAGTTCGTAACGCTTCTCGTAGTCCTCCGACCAGAGCTGTCCGCCCCTGACACGAACGGCGTTGTCGTACGCCCTGTGCTTTTCCATCCATGCCTCGAATCGGGCACGGATCTCGGCTTCGGTGGGCTTCGTCCTGTTCAGTTCAGTCGTCCTTTCATTGGTCGTCTTCCGCCTACACAGCGTTGGGATTCGTACTCCAGTGACCGTGTTCGGATATGAACTCGGCTCGCTTGCGCCGCTTATAGCGGCGGGAAGCTGCGCGCTTGCATTCGCGGCACCTCGGGTATCCGTATTCCAGAAGCGTGTTCTCGACGGTTCGAGGGTGTCCACAGTTGTATAGGGTCGCCATGCTCGGTTCCTCTCGTGGTTGTCCGGGCATCGTCCATCGAAGAACCGCAAACAAAAGGCCCCGGAAATGATCCCGGGGCTCTTCGGATTCGGCGGTTACCTTCTCACGGCTCTACCTTTAGTGATTCAACGTCTACATTTCGCACGCTGCAGCCACCCAACCTTCCGTGGTTTACGTCATAGTTTTGCGACTTGAGTCGCTGCCGGTACCGTCGTTGCCGAGCGTTTCGCAGCTTCCGCCTGCATGCGAGCGATCCGCATACCCTCGGCTGACCGCCTCTCTTTCGGATACCTGCGGTTCGTATCAGGCACCAGTTGCAACTACACGCGGGCTCATATCCGGGCGTCAAGGGAAGTCGCTCGCCGTCCGGGCCGGTCTCGCCGAACTCGCAATACCATTCCCCCGACCGATCCAGCGGCAGCGGCCCACCACAGTAGATGCACTCAGTAGGAATCTCGCCACGACGCCCCACGGATTCCACGGTGAACCCATGGGCGCTGCGAACCAGATCGGACAGCTGCGGATTCCGCCGGCCTCTGAAGCGCTGGGGATATGAGTGCGACCGCGGTTCGTCTACCTCGTTCAAGACATAGTTTTGCTGCAAGAGTTCCTTCGGGAAGCTGAGGGCATGAAAAGGCCACGGAATCGTCCATGGCTCAGAGAATATGAATCGGGAATGCCGGATGCGCTAGCTCGTACGCGCCATCTACGGCCCCAACTTCATTGATAGCATCCCCACGAAAGAGTAGACAAGACGTTCTGCGATAAATCACAACAACTTCGAGTTATGTCGAATTAGCATTGACCCAGAACTCCAAGGACTGCGGAATAGAAACCACCGGTACTTGTCCGGCGAATGACCAGATGCACCTTCAGTATGGGTATCCGAGTTGAGTCTTTCTGGTCGCATCGATCCAGGCTCAGGCTCGTTCGGGACGTATCTCGCGAGCCTTGCGAATCAAGACGCGAGCATCATCTCCGTAGGCCGACTGATCAGCCAACGCCTTGAATGCCCGTTCGTACAGCACCAGCTCTCGCGGCTGCCTGATCGACAGTTCGGCGCTGATAGTCTCGACCTGAACAAGTTTCGTGTCATAGAACAGGAAGTTCGTTGTCTCGTAGAAGAATTCGGCTGTGCTGGGAACCACGCCGATCAGAAGTCGAGGCAGGCTCATCGAGTCAATGATGCGCTGAAGCTGGGCGCGTCGGATCTCATCGTCACCGATCGACGTGTACAACGCTGGCTCACCGATGAGGAAATGGAATCGGCCTACACCTTCGTGCAGGACTCGTTGGCGCTGCATATGCGCCTCTAGGGCCTCGCTGATGTCGTCGGGGCCGCCCAGGAACCGAATGCATCGGCTGAGCACCGCCTCGGCATAGTCGCGGGTCTGCAAAAGACCTGGTGGTATCAGGGCGTCGAATCCGCGTACGAGTCCCGCCGCCCCTTCGATCTGGATGCTCTGTCGCTGGCGGCGTGCATGTCCGGTAGCTGCGATGCGTCGCCACTCCAGGTAGGCGGCGGCTACGTTTCTCAGGGTTGCCGTCAGGTCGGGCAATGCCAGGTTGTTGTCCGTGAGCTGACACCATGTGGCTAGATCGTCCTCGGACGGCAGCTGTTTGCCGTGTTCGATCTTGGAGACCTTCGACGGCTCCCAGCCCGCTGCAGAAGCCAGCGCCCGGCCGGTCATACGCGCGGACACTCGGAGTTCGCGAAGACGAACCCCGAGTGCTAGCCGGGCATCGTCAACCTTGGGCACGGAGGTAGGTCTCGAACTCAATGCCCAACGGCCACAAACGGTCACGCACCTCGACACAGCGGGACACCAACACTGGATCTTCGGTTATCGCCCCTCCGGCCCATTCGCCTTCGGGAGTGAAGATCGAAAACGCCAGAACGGTGTCATCGAACAGCCACCAATCATCGACGGTGTACGCGTCGTCGCTCACCTGGTGACGTGGCAGATAGCGGACCTGCTCACCGGCCGCAACGTTACGGTCGGTGTGGTGCAGCAGAAACCGGGTGTAATCGGTGTGGGGTTCAGTCACAACACGTAGCCGTTGGATGCTGGTTCCTGCGTCGGTTACCTCCTTCACGAACGCGTCCCACTGCTGCCAATCCTCCGGATAGCTGGTCGGCTCACCCGCCAGGAACCGTTGCAGCTGCTCGTTCTCGGAGGCCACCCCGTAGGAGTCCTGAACTTCGAGGTGGAAGGCTCGTGCGTAGGTGCGGTAAAGGTCATCAAACTTGGGTCGATAGAGCATACGGGTAGCTCGCTTTCACAACGTCAACTTCGATCACGGTCTCGTGCGCGGGAATCGCCATGGTGGCCAACGCTTCCGAATCGGTCACGGGTCGTCCTTCGAGAGTGAAGGTACCCATGCCGCTGTCACGAAGCTCCGCCCGGAGGAACGTGCCGAGTTCTAGATATCCGAGTAGTTGATGTGGGACCTCGATGCAATGCGGCTCGCTGGTCGGCCAGCCCTGGATGAGGTCCGTACCACGGTCGGTTGCCCATATCCGAGGTGAGCCGTTGCCCCCTGTAGGTCCGCCAAGTAGCCGAACCTTCATATGAGTCATTCCTTGCTCAATGTAGCTGTCGGACTCACTCATCCTCCCAGGTGAAGCCCAAGACTGGATATGAATCTGAGCAATCTGGAGCAACATTGTCGCGCCCTGATTGGCCGGAGATCTAGCGTCGAAGCAGACGTTCGGGACGGGTGCAGTCGTCTCGGTCCCGGACTGCCTTGCCAACGTGGGCCGTCTGCCGGGGAGAGATCGTGAAGCGCTAGCTACCGCAATGGAAACCGGGAATGTACCGCTTCACCGCGTGGACGGTCCCGATGCCGTCCATTGCGCTTATGGTGCGCTTCGCCGATGCCCTGGACCAGGCCAATGAGCCGTCTGGCACCAAGAACAGCCGACGACGAGAACGGGGCTGAGATGGCTTATCAGCGAAGAATCTACGAGTTCCCCGGCGGCTTTCTGGAAACCAACGCCTACGGCGAAGACGACGACTCCGGCGTGTACCTGGAGCTGTTCCAACCCGAAGACGACACCAGAGACGATGACGAACGACCGGAGGCGGGACATGCGGTATAAGCCAACGATTCTCGGCTACCTCCGGACCGACATCAGCGGAATGGCGCTGCTGCGGGATCAGTCGCAGGTCCGCAAGCGAGCCGATCAACTCGGCTACGACTTCGCCGACATGATCGTTTACGATCCTCGGTTCGGTCGGCCACCGCTGGCACGGCTGAAGGCACAAGCCACCCGCTTGCACGCTGCAGCCGTAATCGTGCCCAGCGCAGATCACTTCGAGGACAGGGAAATTCCGCTTGATCTGATTCGACGGATGGACGTCATCACCGTGACGCCGGAAGAGACCTACGCCCGGCGGACTGCGCCGCCGCTTCGAGACCTGCCGCCCGCACAGGCGGACGGGGCCTAGCCGATGATCGTCGACCCGTTCAACAACCCGGACAGCTCGCTAGGGCGCGTACTTGACTGGATCACCCACAGGTTCGGGTGGTTCATCGCGGTATACGCCGTGATGTGTGTAATCACATGGCTTTCCGCTGAATCGTGGTTGACGATTCCGTCGCTCGTGGTCGTCGTAGCCTTCTGCGGGGCACTGTCGATAGCCCTCCTGCACAGCCAGTACACCCGTATATGCGTGCCGTGTATGCAGGAGGTGCCGGAGGATGCAGCCGAGCAGCGAAAGTGGCTGTTACGGGTCTGGCACATCTGGACCGGATTCGGCGCCGTGCCGATAGTGGCTGCGCTGGTGCTCATCCCGCTTCTGGTCTCCGCGCATCTGCCCGTCACTGTCCGCAGCGTGGCTCTCGCTCCCATGGAGGTCTGGGGGATCACTGCGGCGAGTTCGCTTCGGTTCCATCACCGGTTACGGCCGTGGTGCCCGTACTGCCGGGACTGGGGAGAAGACGGCGACATCAAAGAGCCGTCCCCCGATCCGGTCAACCACGGCGGTCGGACCACCTAGACCACTCCGTAGCTCGGGAGTCCAGGAAGGGGGAGCCGATGACACGAGCGCGAGCAGCGGAATCCGCTGCATCCTGCACTTCACAAAGACGACCCCGGCACCCGCAACCGCGCCGGGGTCCTCTGATATTTCAACGATTCGCCACCCCTATCCCCCCGGACGTCGGGGGGATAGGCCCATATGCCTGAGGATGGGCCACAGAAGGGGCGGAGGGGCATCCCCCAAGGGCCAACCCAACTCGTTAGGCAGTCTTCAGCTGACGGATCAGCTGTTGCTCATGCCAGTGCCGGAGTTGGTCCTCCGCCACTTCATGCTCAATCTCGGCTTTCTCCTCGTCCGACAGCTCAACCCAATCCGCCGGTTCGGGGACTTCTTGCACAGGATCCGGTTCATCTGTCATGACAGGACGACCCCACTGCTCCCTCAACTTCGAGAAGCCAGCCCGTTGCCGCTCGTACTCGGCACCAGTCTTGTCGTACCAATCCGACACGCGATACTCCTCGGCGATCTTGTCCAGCCGATCGAAATCGGCTGACGCATCAACCCGATACACCGCTGAGGGCCGACCCTTGCCGGTCGGCTCTCCCCCCGATCTCACAGCCAACCCGTTCGGAATCAGCTTCATATCCAGTGCCCTGCGAGCCGTCTTGGCGGTCATGCCAAGCCGGGAGGCGATATCGACAGCCGTCGAGCCAGGATGGGCCGCAAGGTCCAGCCAGACACGTTCTGCGGTTTGGCCTAGAGCGGCCCTCAGGAAGGCCGGGTGATTTAGGGACATCGTCAGGCCATATGAGCTGTCTGTTGGGGGGAGAGGTTCATATGGTCCAGTGTTGTCCCTAATTGCTGGCTCATCATCGACGTCTGGCCAGTCCAGGTTGATAACCCACCGCTGCGCGTGGTCGGCCTCTCGCTCCCTGGTTTCATCCTTCGCGATCGCCCCCATGTCGGCTAGCCGCTTCAACGCGTTGCCGACCGTCGTCCGGGCCACCCCGGCTCGAACGCTAAGTTCTCGCTGCGAGACATCGACAGTCCAAGCACCTACCTCGTGCGCCTTGGCCACCAGCGCCAAGGAGACAGCGCGATTGCTACTAGCCGTCCGGCGATACCAAGGGCCGTCCAATCGCTTGGATAGCGCCTCCAGCCGTTTACGAACCTCGGCCACCCCGCCACCGACAGGCGGATTCCACCTATCCTCCGCGCGTCGCCAGACCTTGCGGAGTCGACCCTCCAGCCGGTAGGAGCGATCTCGGCCATTCTCGGTGGCGAACACGTGGGAAAACTCGGATGTCGTGACAAGCTCTACGAAGTCGTCTTCATCGAGCCCGGCGTTCATCGCGTACATGGCAAGCGCCGACGCCGTAGCCCACTCCGAATAGTGCCCGTCCACGGAGTCCAACAAGGCCAGCGCATCGGCTGGCAGCCTCGAACGAAGAGTCTGAATCCGGTCTCCTGCTCTGTTCGTAAAAGTTGGGTGTCGCCCCTCGGTTCTCAATCCCAATCACCAGGTCGGTACTTGAACTCCTCCGCGATCATCAGACGAGTCCGCGGGGCGCGGCTGGCACGATTCGCTCGAGGATCTTGGTTGCCTTGTCCGTGAGCTGCCCCCCAGCACGGCCAGCGCTGCCGCTGAGTAGCTCCTTCTTCCTGGCCTGCCACAGGTGCCCCTTAACAGTGCTTGGTGTCTTACCGACCATTTCAGCTAAGTATTCAAGGGGCTTGGCCTGTCCTCTGTTCGCTGCCGAAACGTATGCACTCGCTAGCAGTGCCAGGTACTCATCCGTAACACCCTGTGCAAGAGCCGTTTTCAAGCGTTCCGCGCGATCGGCCTCATACCTTTCGCGGCCCTTGCTCCAGCGCCGTGAGCCCTCCAGCTGGCGGCGCAGCGTTTCAAGCGCCGCGCGAAAATCAATGTCCCGCAGCACAGTTGAGGACAGGCCACCAACCGGGTAGGTCTCCGGATCGGCGGGGGAGATCAGCAGCGCGCCGGGGCCGCCGTGCTCGACCCCGACAGGCCACTCCATACGCACCACCCAGTCACCGAGATCCTGGGTAACGATCCGATCCTCGCTCATACGCGACACCATACCCAACCTCTCAACCAAGCAGGTTGAGAGGAACCTCGCTACCCAACCTGTTTGCCAAATAGGTTGGCCGATCGTATTGTCGTGCCTTGCCGGACGGACCGGCCGAAACGGGAGAGAAGGGCAAGAACAGCATCAGCACCGGGGTACAGCGAGCGCGTCAATCAATCGAGTGGCTCAGCCGGAAGGAGGTTTCCAACTTGCTGGGCTACTCCCCGAAGACCCTGGCCAACTGGGCGCTGGAGGACAAGGGGCCGCGCTTCGCGCGAGTCGGCGGCGGCCAGTGTCGCTACCGCATCTCCGACGTAATCGAGTGGCAGAACAGCCACTTCACGACATCGTAAGCAAGGCAATGGCAAGCGTCTGGATACAGAGCAAGAACGGCAAGTATGTAGTCCGCTGGTACATAGACAACCCCGATGAGGAGAAATCAGAGAGCTATTCGAAGCTTGGGAGCACGAGGGAAGCTGGAACGGCTCGGTTTCGGAAACGAGAACTAGAAGAGCAGATAGCGAAGGGCACATACGTTGATCCGAAGTTGTCGAAACAGCAGGTAGGCAAAGCCGTCATGGTGTGGGCGGGACGTGCCCGCACCGAGGGCACTGAGCAACAGCGCTGGGCGTTGCACGCTGATCTCGGGGAGCTGGAGCGCGTCGCGATTGCGGATCTTCGGGCGACACCACATGTTCGCACCTGGGTTGATGTGCTTCTGAAGGGTCGCCCATGGCGGGACGGCAAGCCGCTCCAACCGGGGACGGTCAAGCGCCGGTTGGACATGCTAAAGGCGGTCCTCAATCAGCTCGTCGCGGATGACATTCTGGTGAAGAACCATGCGGCGACAGTGAAGCTCCCACCAATCGATGCCGAGGTGCTGCCCGAAAACCTGATGACCCTCGAAGAGGGCCGGATGGTTTTGCAGGCGGCCAAGGACGGCCGGATCCGGGTCATGATGCTCATCGGCATGCAATGCGGCCTCCGCCCCGCAGAGATAGCCGGGCTTCGTGTCCGGGATATCGATGTCGAGAACGCATCGCTTTCGGTCATGCAGCAGATCAGCCGGACACGGGTCGCAACCTCAGTACTGAAGACGAAGGCAAGCCGTCGCACGGTGCCGATCCCGTTGTCTCTCATCGCGGAGATCAAGCCGTTCATGGAGGGCAAGGAGCTCGACGACTTGCTGTTTTAGACGGCGAACGGCAAACCGTACAGCAGCAAGGACTTGGGCGACTGGTTGCACAGGGTCGCGAACCGGACAACGCTCTCACGGGTGTACACGTGGCGGGACTTCCGGCACTTCTACGCCTCCAGCCTTATCCGTCATGGCATCAACGTGAAGACCGTTCAGCGGCGTATGGGCCATGCCAGTGCGAAAGTCACGCTGGACATCTACACCCACATCTGGCCGGACCAGGACGACAAGACCCGTGAGGCCATCGAACTCGTCTGGTTCGACGCCGCCTAAGGGGGGTATGCGCTCGTACGGCTCCGAGCGCACCAGTGTTCCGGGAAATCTCCGGGATTGAGAGCCGAATTCGGGCATTCAGCTCATCTCACAAACCCCTGACCTGCACGCTACCGAATTCATGGGTCGGAACCGCTTGCTCTTACCCATAGGTGGCAAAACTACAGGGTGACGGGGCGCGCGCCCTCGATCGCCTCGGCGTTGCCTGCGGTCGTCGGAAATCGGGATGACCGGTTCGGATCAGACGGGCCGGTGGGCCGGAAAATCCTGTCGCATCGGCAGGGATGTGATGAGATCGGTGATCGCGGTGCGCAGGCGGGCGGGGGTGCCGCTGGACAGGGCGGTCCATTTGACGCCGTCGTCGGCGCGGCTGGCGGTGGCCAGTAAGCGGCCGTGGCGGGTGTCGAAGACGGCGATGTGGTTGTCCGTGATGTCGCGGGTGCCGTCGCCGTAGACGACGGCGGTGAGTTCGGCGTGTGCGTCGACCTGAACCAGTGCCGAGGCAAGGGTTTTCGCGTCTCGTGTCGGATTGCCGACTTTCGCGAGCCGGGTGGCCGTGGTGGTTGCGTCACCGGCGTCGTCGAAGATGGGGGCCAATTCCTCGGTGGGCGCGTTCATTCCGGTGAGGTCCAAGGGGTCGGCGGGGCCGAGGGCCGCCATGACGGTGCCCGGTAGATCGTGTCCCGCTTCGTCGATGACGTACGAGTCCGGGCCGCGCAGGGCGACCACTGCGAAATCGTCGCCCTTGGCGAGGCAGAATCGGTTGACCTGTCCGTTTACATACCAGCGCAGGGCCAGGACCCAGTGCGGCCGGTAGAGCGCGCGCAGGCGCTCGGCCAGTTCGGGATGCACCTGATCACCGTCGAGGAGTTCGCGGTCGGCGAGTGTCGCGGCGGCGGCGGTCATGGCGGCGTCGTGGTCGGCGGTATGTCGTAGCGGCCCAGGGCATTCAGCACCACGGGCAGCTCGTCGATCCCCAATGTCTCCTGGAGATACTGCAATTCGTCGAGGCTCAGGGTGACCGCCCGCAGCAGGGATGGTCCGCGGCCCGCGCCGAGCACCGTCACGGGGCGTCGGCCGGGTCGCCGCCGATGACGGCGGGCGCGATGACACGGCCGTCGGCGAAGTGCTCCACCGAACGCCCGTAGTCCTTGCCGTCGTGGGTCTCGTCCTCGTCCGCTATGGGGTTGCTGCCGAGTAGCGGGCTTGTGCTCGCGGACCGGACCGGTATGGTGGCCGCCGTATTCGGGGCGGCGGCAACGGGTTCGGCCACGATCGGTGCGGCGGGTGCGGCGCCAGCGCCGATTCCGGCGCCCGCGCCCCAGCCCTCGGGGAGTTTCAGTGTGCCGCCGCCGTTTCCGATGCTCACGTTCGCGCCGCCGCCGAACGAGACCGCGCGCGTGCTCGCGCCTGCCGCGCCCGCGCCCGCGGCGGCCACGCCCATACCGGCCATCATGGGCAGCTGGGCCTCGGCGGCCGCGGTCTGCGTCAGGCCGTTGGCGACCGCTGTCACGGCGGTGCCCGCCACCTGGCCCGCGGTGCTGACACCGCTTGTGACCACGGTTCCGGCGACCTGTGCGGCCTGGGCGACGGTGCTGATGACGGCCGGATTGTTGGCCAGACCGGCCGCTGTGGCCAGGGCCGCCTGAACTGGATCACCGGCCATATTGGCGGCCGCGCCCGCATCGGCCGAGCCCGCGCCCATGGCGATGGGCGGCGGCATGAGGAATTGGCCGGGCGTGGTGATGAGTGCGGTGGTCGCGGCCTCGTAGGTCTCCATGACCAGCGCGGCCCGGATGTCGAGGGCCAGCTTGGCCGCCTCGGCCGCTCCGGCGGTGCCGTTGAGCGCGCCGCCGGTGGAGTGCGCGGCCACCCGGGCGGCCTCGACGAGGGCGATTTCGGGCAGGCTCGGCATGGCAATGGAGGCCACGGTGTAGGCGGTGGCATTGGCGGCGGTCTTGGCGGCCATGACGGCGGCCATGACGCCCTGCTGTTCGGCCCAGACGGTGAAGCCGCCGAGGCGGGCGAGCACATTGAGCCCGTTCACGCCCTGCAGGCCGACGCCGACCTCGGCCATGACCCGTGCGACGGTGGCGGTGGCCTCCACCCAGGCGCCGGTGAGCACGCCCCACGAGGTGCTGGCCGCGGCGATCAGAATGGCGTGCGCGCCCGCGTTCAAGGTGACGGAGTTCAACTCCGCCATGCGGGGCAGCCAGAACACCCCGGTGATTCCCAGCGTCATGTCTTCCCCCTAGACCTGAATGGCCGCGATACCGGCGGCGTGCACCGCGTCCTGGATCAGGTACTGCGCGAGCTGGCTGCGCAGCGTGGCGGCGGCGTGGTGCAGTTCGAGAATGCCCTGGGCGACGGCCCGGTCATGGCTGAACGCGGCGTGATTGAAATGCCCGGCGGCCAGGAACGAGACCTCTTCGGTGCCGGAGGGCAGAACGTGGGTGGCCGGACCGGCCGCCGCCGAAACGGCGGAGAGCCGCTCGGCGAGTAGGTCGAGTTCCAGGGCTGCCGCGAGGACGACTTCCGGCTGCACGAGGACGTGGCCAACCATGATCGATCTCCCTTCGGATTCCCCCGGGTACGCGGTCGCGTCCCGATATGAAGATTGGACGCGACGGGGGAGTGGATCGGTTCCCGGTTTGCCGCGAGTTAGCCCCATCCCAGCTGATGAAGGCGGTCGTCGTCAATCCCGAAATAGTGAGCTATCTCGTGAATCACTGTGATTGTCACCTCCTCGACCACTTCTTCTTCGCTGTGACACATCTCCAGGATGGCCTCGCGGTAGACGGTGACCGTGTCCGGTAGCGCGCCGCCGTAATGGCTGAAGTCCCGGTCGGTGAGCGCGATGCCGTGATAGAGCCCGAGCAGATGCGGGTCCTCGTCATTGCGCGGTTCGATGAGCACCACGACGTTGTCGATGGCCTTGGACAATTCCGGCGGAATGAGATCGAGCGCGTCCCCGACGAGTTCCTCGAAACGATCGTCGGACATGGAGACCGGCACGGTTTACCTCGGCGCCGGAATGACCGGCGGCGCGGCGCCGGGCAGCGGCTGCGGGGTGGAGCGGCCGTTATTGGGCGGCGGCACCGGGGCCTGCCCGTCGACCAGGATGTCGCCGCGCGCCGATCCGGTAATGGCGGCGAAGCCCTCCTGATCCGCGCCCTTGCCGATCATGCAGTTGAGGCTCTTGCTCCCGGCCAGCCAGCTGCGGCTGTCCAGATAGTCCCAGAACAGCGTGAGGGTCTTGTTGCGCAGCGCGTCCTCGGCGCCGAGATAGTCGGTGGAGTCCTTGGCGCACTGCTCTTTCATGAACCGGTCCTGCTCGTCCTTGGATGGCGGGCCGCCGGGGAAGTGGCTGCTCAGATCGACGGTGGAGACGATCTCGAAGGCGTGCGGCTGGGCGCAGTCCACCGGATCGGTGGGCAGGTTGCGGGCAATGCCGATGCAGGTGCCGACGTCGTAGATCTTGGACTGGTTGGCGTTCTGCACGCTGCCGCTGACGGTGTGGGTGGCGGTGCCGGAGCTGCCCGCGACCTGCAGGCCGCAGCGCAGCGTGCGCTCGCCCGCCTTCCAGCCCGCCTCACCGGGATTGATCAGGCCGACCACGAATTTGCCGCGCGGATCGAACTTTCCGCCGAGATAGGACTGCGCGGCGCTGACGCAGTGCTCGTCGCGCAGTTCGGAGAAGCGCAGTGAATCCGGGAAGCGCGAACCCGGACCGAATTCCACGCCCGGGTACTTGCTCAGATCGATATCGGAGGTGACCTCGAACAGATGCTTGTCGCCGCAGTCCACCTTCACCAGATCGCTGGCATTGGATTTGGACCAGGCCAGGCAGTCGCCCTGTTTGGCGGTGCCGAAGGCCGCACCCGCGACGGCGCCCGTCGGCGAGGCCGAGCCGGGATTGTGCGCCTCCACGCGCCCGGCGTGGAAGCCGGAGACCGCGACGGTGATGAGCGCGGCCAGGATGGCGCCGACCGCGACCGCGAGTAGACCCCAGCGCAGGGTCGGCGCGGACAGCGGGCCCTTGTCGAGCTTGGCGCGCAAGCCTTCCAGCGGGCCCGGCAGGGATCCGCCCTTGGGCGGCGCCGACCGGCGACGGCCGGTAGGTGTGGGCTGCTGTGGCGGAGGCGACTGTTCGGACATCGTGGTCCATCATTGCAGCGCGGTCCGGCCCCCGCCATGTCCTCTTGTGTCAGGACCTGTCGGTTTCGGTCAGGAATTGATGAGGTCGGCCGCCTTCTCGCCGATCAGTACCGCCGGGGCGTGGGTGTGGCCGCGGGTGATGACCGGCATGACCGAGGTGTCGGCAATGCGCAGGCCGGTCACGCCGCGCACGCGCAGTTCGGGATCCACCACGCCGGTCTCGTCGGCGCTCATGCGGCAGGTGCCGACCGGGTGGTAGAGCGTGTGCGAATGGTCTTCCAGGCAGCGCCGCAGCACGTCCTCCATGGGCGTGTCGGCGGGCAGGGCGGGTTGCATGAGCTCGCCGATGTGTTCCTTCAGTGCGGGCTGGTGCGCGATCTCGACACAGGTGCGCAGGCCGTTGAGCAGGGCGGTGCGGTCGGTGAATTCGGAGCAGTAGCGCGGATCGATGCGGGGCGCGGTGAAGGGGTCGGCGGAGGAGAGGGTGATCTCGCCGGTGGACTTGGGTTTGAGCAGGATCGCCGCGAAGGTGAGCGCGTGGCCGTCCGGATCGCCGAGCCCCTCGGCGATGTACGGGGCGGGGCCGAAGATCAATTCGAGATCGGGCAGCCCGACATCGGGATGGCTGCGCACGAAGCCGTAGGCCTCGCCGACATTGGAGGTGAGCTGGCCGCGGCGGCGTAGCAGGTAGTTGGCGAGTTCCGGAATGCTCTTGTCCGCGCCGAAGAGACTGCCCGCGCGGGTGCGGTAGACAATGGGCGCGGCCAGGTGGTCGCGCAGATTACGGCCCACCTCGGGTGCGTGGTGCAGCACCGGAATGCCCAGCGCCCGAAGCTGATCCGAATCGCCGATACCGGACAGCATGAGCAGCTGCGGGGTATTGATCGCGCCGCCGGACAGGATCACCTCGCGCTTGGCCGTGAGCTGTTTCAGCTCACCGCCGAGCTGGTATTCGACGCCGATCGCGCGGGTCCCGTCGAAGAGCACGCGGGTCACGTGCGCGTCGGTGACGATGGTGAGATCGCGGTGCGCCTGCAGCGCGGGCCGCAGATAGGCGTCCACCGTGCTCCACCGCGCGCCCCGCTTCTGATTGACCATGGTCTGCGTGAACCCTTGCGGCTCATCCAGATTCGCCCGTTCGAGGGGATATCCCGCCTCGGCGGCGGCCTGCAGGTAGTTCAGCGTGTGCGGCCGCGGGCTGCGCTGGCCCGAGATGTGCAGCGGCCCGCCGGTGCCCTCGCCGGGTTCGGTGGCGTCCTCGACCGACTCCATGCGCTGGAAATAGGGGAGCACCTGCTCGAACGACCAGCCGGGTCCGGCGTGCTCGGCCCATTCGTCGTAGTCGGCGGCGAAGCCGCGCACCCACATCATGGCGTTCATGGAGGAGGAGCCGCCGAGCATCTTGCCGCGCGGCCAGTACACCTGCCGGTCGTGCAGTTCGGGCTGCGGTTCGGTGCGGTAGTTCCAGTCGTTGGGCCCCTCGAACAGCTGGGAGAACCCGGCCGGAATGCGGATGAATTTGTCCCGGTCGGCACTGCCCGCCTCGACGAGGGCGACGCTGGTGCCGAAGCGCTCACTCAGTCGCGCGGCCACCGCCGCCCCGGCGGATCCGGCGCCGACCACGATGAAATCGACTGTGTCCGGGGTGTATTGCATGGGAACTCCTCGGAATTGACTGCGCCGACCGGTCGGCACGACAACCGTGGCACGGAAGGGATGGGCCCGCTACCGGAGGCGGGTTCACACGGCGGCTCGGCGACTCCGCTGTGTCCATGGCCCCCACTATGGCGGGGTGGGCTGGGCGGTGGCCGAAAACGGAGGAAAAACCGGGGGGAACCGCGAGCTCGGCGGCGGGACAAGCGGTCTCGGCCGGGCCCCGACCTGGGCGAAATTCGGTAGCGGCGGCCCACTAGGCTTGAGACCCATGATCGACCTTCGATTCCTGCGGGAGAACCCGGACGTGGTCCGCGCGTCGCAGCGTGCGCGCGGCGAGGACCCGGCCCTGGTGGACGCCCTGCTCGAGGCGGATGCGGCCCGGCGCGCGGCAGTCGCGACCGCCGACAATCTGCGCGCCGAGCAGAAGGCCCTCGGTAAGAAGGTCGGCAAGGCGTCTCCGGAGGAGCGCGCCGTGCTGCTGACCCAGGGCCAGGAGCTGTCGGCCAAGGTGAAGGAGGCCGAGGCGGCCGAGAATGCCGCCGACGCCGATCTCGACGCCGCCATGCGCGCCCTGTCGAATGTCGTACAGGAGGGCGCGCCCGCGGGCGGCGAGGACGATTACATCGTGCTCGAGACCGTCGGCACGCCCTGCGAATTCGATTTCCAGCCCAAGGATCACCTGGAACTGGGTGAATCGCTGGGCCTGATCGATATGGAACGCGGCGCCAAGGTCTCGGGCGCGCGCTTCTACTTCCTCACCGGCTACGGCGCGCTGTTGCAGCTGGGCCTGTTGCAGCTGGCGGCGCAGAAGGCCACGGCCAATGGCTTCACCATGATGATCCCGCCGGTGCTGGTGCGCCCGGAGATCATGGCGGGCACCGGCTTCCTGGGCCAGCACGCCGCCGAGATCTACCACCTCGAGGAGGACGACCTCTACCTGGTCGGCACCTCCGAGGTGCCGCTGGCGGGCTACCACTCGGGCGAGATCATCGATCTGAGCGCGGGCCCCAAGCGCTATGTGGGCTGGTCGTCGTGCTTCCGCCGCGAGGCGGGCAGCTACGGCAAGGACACCCGCGGCATTATTCGCGTGCACCAGTTCGACAAGGTGGAGATGTTCGTCTACGCCAAGCCCGAGGACGCCGATGCCGAGCATCAGCGCCTGCTGGCCTGGGAGCGCGAAATGCTCGCCGCCGTCGAGGTGCCCTATCGCGTGATCGACGTCGCGGCCGGTGATCTCGGCTCCTCGGCCGCCCGCAAGTTTGACTGCGAGGGCTGGGTGCCCACCCAGCAGACCTACCGCGAACTCACCTCGACCTCGAACTGCACCACCTTCCAGGGCCGCCGCCTGAACGTGCGCTACCGCGACGAGAACAACAAGCCGCAGACCGCCGCCACGCTGAACGGCACCCTCGCCACCACGCGCTGGATCGTCGCGATTCTGGAGAACCACCAGCAAGCGGATGGTTCGGTGCGCGTGCCCGCGGCGCTGGTGCCCTTCGTCGGCACCGACGTGCTGCGGCCCATCCACGCCTGACGCGACCAAAGGCGGTGCGCCGGGGCGAGACTGCCCCGGCGTTCGTTCACCGAGACTTCGGGCGCCGCGAACCGCCGAAGCGAAGCGGAGGCAATCGAGCACAGTTAGGCTAGGTCCCGTGCGAGGAATCGGGTCTCGCGGCGATACCCGAACCCGGGTGCGGGCGGCGTCGGCGCTGGCGACGGCAATGGTCATGGCTCGGACCACCGGGGCGTTCTACGTCATGGGTGGGGTGCTGGGTCTGATCATCACCGCGGTCGCTCCGGGTGATGAGGGCAATCGGCCGCTGGTGGGTACGGCGGCCCTGGTGGCATTGCTGCTGGGCATCAGTCTGCTGATCTGGGGTCCGCGGATGCCGCATTCGGTGCATCACGTGTACGTCGGAATGGCGACGGTGCTGGTGACCATTGCGGTGCACTGGTTCCCGAATACCGTGGGCGCCATCAGCCTGGCCGCGTTCTACGTGTTCGTGGCCTGTGATGCCGCCATCTTCTTCGCCTGGCGCTGGCTGGGCGTGCATCTGGCCTTCGCCATCGCCTGCTGTCTGTGGGTGGTGCCCTCGCGCGGCCTGCCGTGGTGGTCGGGTCTGATTCCGGCGGGCATCACCTTCGGAATCGGCATCGTGGTGGGCATTTTGACGCGTATGGCGTCGGATGCCGATATCGATGTGCTGGCCGGTCTGCTCAATCGCCGCGGTTTCGACCGGGCGCTCAGCAATGCCATCGCGCATGCCGGGCGCACCGGGCAGGGGCTGGCGCTGGTGCTGGTGGACCTGGACCGCTTCCAGAAGATCAACGACCATCTCGGCCACCGCGCCGGTGACGCGGTACTGCAGCGGGTGGGCGACACCTGGTCGAAACTGCTTGCGCCGGACCAGCGTCTGGCCCGCTACGGCGGTGACGCCTTCGCGCTGCTGCTGCCCGGCACCACCGAACAGGCCGCCATTCTGCTGACCGAGCAATTGCGCGCCGCGGTGACCACCGGCTGTTCGGCGGGCGTGACCTCGTGGCAGCCGGGCGAATCCGGCTCGCTGCTGGTGAGCCGCGCCGATGTGGGCCTGTACCGGGCCAAGCAGGCGGGCCGCAATCGCACCGTGCTGGAATCCTCGCGGCAGCTGCCGCTGGCGGTGGAGCTGCGCGAGGCCATCGATCGCGGCACTCTCGATGTGCAGTACCAGCCCATCGTCAGCCTCGCCGACGGCGCCACCCGCGCGGTCGGCGTGGAGGCGCTGTTGCGCTGGTCCTCGCACGCGCAGCCGGATGTCACCACCGAGGGCCTGATCCGGGTGGCCGAGGAATACGACCTCATCTCCGATCTGGACGAACTGGTCCTACGCCGGGCCTGCGCCGATGCGGCCCGGCTGCAGGAGACCTTCGCCCAGCTGGATCTGACCCTCAATGTGAATGTGAGCGGCCTGGAATTGGCCGAAACCGAATACGCCGACCGGGTTTCCGGAATTCTCGCCGATACCGGCTGGCCCGCCGATCAACTGGTCCTCGAGGTCACCGAGAGCGAATTGGCCGCCGAATCCGAAACCGCCATTGCGAATCTGCACATTCTGCGGGAGCGCGGCGTGCGCATTGCCATCGACGATTTCGGCACCGGCTATTCGTCGCTGAGCTGCCTGGCCACCCTGCCCAGCGATATCCTTAAGGTCGACCAGTCCTTCGTGGCCGCCATCCGCTCCGATTCCCCGGCCCCGCCGCTGCTGGGAGTCATTGCGGCGCTGAGCAAATGCCTAGACCTGCAGGTCATCGCGGAAGGTGTGGAGACGGAGTACCAGGCCGCCGTGCTCACCGAACTCGGTTTCGCGCTCGCCCAGGGCTACCACTACAGCGATTCGCATCCGGTCTCCGAGCTCATCAGCGACCTCAACGAACGCCACGGCCTGGTCGGCGCGGGGGTCGCCGAGCACGAGGTGAACACCAACGGCTGGATCCCCATCGATAATCCCCTTGACGGCGGTCCCGGCACGGCAGCAAGCTGACCACATGCGCATGCTCATCTACGGCTGTTGATCCTTACGCGCCCTCCGCGGTAGCAACCGCGATCAGCGCACTGTATCGGTGCGTGGTCTCACCGTCCGTGCGGTGCTGTTCTCCCTGTCGGCGGACCTGATTCCGTACTACGCCCTCTACGCCCTGCTCTTCGCCGAGCACGGTCTGAACACGGCGCAGATCTCCATCCTGCTGGGCATCTGGTCCGCGACCTCGTTCCTGCTGGAAGTACCGTCCGGCGCCTGGGCCGACACGGTCTCCCGCCGTGCCTTGCTGATCCTGTCCGGCGCCCTGCTGGTCGCCGGTTTCGCCTCCTGGACTTTGTGGCCGACGTTCGCCGGTTTCGCCGCGGGCTTTATCCTGTGGGGCACCTCCGGCGCGCTGCGCTCGGGCACCTTCGAGGCGCTCGTCTACGACGAGCTCGCCGCGCGAGACGCCACGGCCGACTACGCTCGCATCATGGGATACGTGCGCGGTGCGGCCGAATCCGCCGCCCTGATCGGCATTCTGGCCGCAGCGCCGCTGTACGCCTGGGGCGGCTACGCCCTGGTCGGCTGGTCCAGCGTGGCGATCGCCGCCCTGCACAGGGTGTCGGCCTTCGGCCTGCCCGGTGCTCCCAAAGCCGTCTCCGCCGGGGACGTCGAGGAACTGGAGGACGGCGAGCCGTCCGAAGCCGGTGCGCCCGAACCGAATTCGCCGGTGGACGCCGCTGCGCCCGGACCGATCTCGCCGGTAGCGGGCGCGGCGGCCATGTCCCGCTACCTGCACATGCTCCGCACCGGCCTGCGGGAAGCCTTGCAGGTACGGGTGATTCGCCGCGGCGTCATCCTGGCCGCGCTGCTGGACGGTATCACCGCCTACGACGAGTACTTCGCCCTGCTGGCGGGCGATGTCGGTGTCTCACCCTGGGTGGCGGCAATCCTGGTCGGCGTCACCGTCGCGGGCGCGCTGATCGGCGCGGTCACAGCCGGTCGCACCGAAAACATCGCCCCGCGCACCATGTCCATCGCCGTGGCCGTCAGCGGCCTGCTGTTCATCGGCGGCGCGGCGGTGGCCGGTCTCGCCGTCGTCTACCCGAATGCCGTCCATGTCCTGACCGCCCTGGGCTTCTCGGCCATCGGCGCGGCCTACGGCATCAACTACAACGCCAATGTCCTTGCCGACGCCCGCCTCCAGGACGCCATCGAGGGCCCGGCCCGAGCCACCGTCACCTCGGTCTCCGGCTTGTTCACCGAGGTCTTCGCCCTGGTCGTCTTCGCCTTCGTCGGCCTGGCTTCCCTCTGGCTGCCCATCCCCGCCGTGGTCACCCTGCTCGGCATCCCACTGCTGGCCACTGCCGCTCTGGTCCCGGCCTGGCTGCCGCCCCACCCGGCTGATCGGGCCCCGGCCGCACCACATCGCGCGGCCTGATGCACTCGGTCGGCGGAGTGCGTCCGGGTGGGCGCCCCAGCCATCGCCGCCACGGTCCCGGCTTGATTGGCTTCGAGCACAGCCGATCCGGTCGTGCGAGTGGTGGCGTGATCGGCCCCCGACAGCGGTCGGCTGCGCTCACAGTGGAGCTGGCGGCTGTGGTGCAGAATCGGGGCGTGGCGGTGCGGCGGCGGGTTGGGTTGGTGTTCGGGGGGTGTATCGGGGCTGCTGTGGCGGGGCAGGCTCGGATCAATGGGGCGTTGGGGGAGCGGTTGCAGGATGGGGTGGCGGCGGCGGTGATCAGTTTCGGGGTTGGGCTGGTGTTGTTGCTGATCGCGTTCGGGGTGAGTGGGCGATTGCGGGTGGGGGTGGGGCGGGTGTGGGGGGCGCTGCGGTCGGGTGGGCTGCGGTGGTGGCAGTTGCTGGGTGGGTTGTGTGGGGCGTTTTTCGTTGCGTGTCAGGGGCTTACGGTGGCGGCGATCGGGGTTACGGCGTTCACCGTGGCGGTGGTGGCGGGCCAGTTGGTGAGCAGTTTGGTGGTGGATCGGCTGGGGCTCGGGCCGAGTGGGCGGACGCCGGTGACCGGATTGCGGGCCGGGGGTGCGGGATTGGCATTGGCGGCGGTGGCGTTGGCGGCGGTGGGGCGGGCCGATAACGGGGGTGGGCTGGCGGTGCCGGAGGGATTGCGCGGGGGTCCGCAGGTATTGCTGATCGGGTTGCCGCTGCTGGCGGGGTTCGGGGTGGCGTGGCAGCAGGCGGTGAACGGGCGGGTGGGGGAGGTCGGTGGGCCGCAGTCGGCGACGCTGGCGAATTTCGTGACGGGGCTGGCCGGATTGCTGGTGGTCGAATCGGTGGTGATCGGCCGGAGTGGGTGGCCCGCAACGTTTCCCGATGAACCGTGGCTCTATCTCGGCGGGGTGCTCGGCGTCGTGTTCATCGCGCTGGCCGTGGTGACGGTGCGCTGGATCGGGGTGCTGCTGCTCGGGTTGACCACGGTGGCGGGACAGCTGCTCATGTCGCTGGTGCTCGATGTGCTGACGCCGACCGGGCCGGGGTTGTCCGCAACCGTGGTGGCGGGCTGCGTGCTGACCTTCGTCGCGGTGGCGCTCGCCGCGCGCGCACCGGCACGAGCCGCGTAGGTCGCCCGGACCGCACCGGTGTTGTGCCCGGGTTCCGCTGTGGTGTCGTCAGCGTCCCCTCGGAGGTGTGGTCCACGATCCGATCGGCGATCGAATCGCGTTCTCCCGGTTATCGTTTCGAGTTCGCCCGCGTGTGTCATGGTGCGGGCATGACCATCGAATACGGCGTGTGGGGACTGCGGCTGGCGCTCGGGGTGGTGTTCGGATTGTCGGCGGCGGGGAAGTTCGCGGATCTGGCGGGGACGCGGAAGGCGGTGGGGGAGTTCGGTATCCGCCTGCGCTGGGTGCCCGCGGTGGCATGGGCGCTGCCGGGTGTGGAGGCGGTGATCGCGGTGGCGGTGTTGCCGTCGTGGACGGCGGCGGTGGCGGCGCTGGTGGCGGTCGGACTGCTGGGGGTGTTCACGGGGACGGTATTGCGGTTGCTCCGGCAGGGGCGGCATCCGGCGTGTTCGTGTTTCGGGGCGGGCAGCGCCGCGCCGATCGGGGTGCGGACGGTGATCCGCAATGCGCTTCTGATGCTGCTCGCGCTGCTGGTCGCGGTGGGTGCGATCGGATATCCGGAGGTGCCGGGGGAGCTGCCGACCGATCACGCGGTGGGCATGGTGGTGGCGGCCGTTTTCGTCGCCCTGTTCGTGTGGCTGTCGGGTGAGATGCGGGTGCTGCGGCGGCGATTGGACGAGCAGGCGCTGTCCACGCTGGGCGCGGAGGGGCTGCCGCCGGGTGCGGTCGCGCCGGAGTTCGAGCTGCTGAAGACCTCGGGGGACGGGCGAGCGAATCTGGGTTCGCTGCTGGCGCCGGGGCGGTCGCTGCTGCTGGTGTTCGTGCATCCCGGATGCGAGTTGTGCGCGGCGCTGGCGCGGGAGCTGCCGCGCTGGCAGGTGCGGGCGGCGCGGGCGCTGACCATTGCGGTGGTGGGCAATGGCGATGTCGACGAGCATGCCGAGTGGGGGCGGGCGCAGGGGCTGGGTGAGATTCCGGTGCTGGTGCAGCAGGGGAACGAAGCGGCGCTGCGATATCGGGTGCGGGGCACGCCGTCCGGGGTGCTGATCGCTGCGGACGGCCGGGTCGCCGCGCCGGTGGCGCGCGGCGCCATGGCCGTGCGGGATCTCATAATCCAGGCGAAACAGACGGCAGGACAGACGGTTACGGACAGAAACGGGCAAACAGTACCGGATCGCCGGTAGTCGATCTCACCGCGATCGTTTGCCCGCCTGCAAACGGGTCGGTTCTCAAAATATGTTGCTGCACAATCGAATTCAATGCTTCGACTGCTTCGTGAGACTTACCATCGAATGGCAAGATTTCCCCCCATTCACCCGAACGCATCGAGCGAGGGATCATCATGGCGGACTTCGCATTCACCGACTATTCCGGCAAAGAATTCGTCATCCGGCTGACGAACGAGGCGCGCATTGCGGAGGCGCACCGCATCCTATCCGGCGAGGAAACCATGTCGACCCACGTCATGGGCCGAATCCGGAAGACACAGGCCGAATACAACCCGGGCTGGAGTTTCCACCTCGACCCGGACACGATCACGTTCTTCACCATGGCCATCGAGGTCTGCGATTCCAGCATCGAGTACCTCGAGGACCATCTCGACGAGGCGTGCGGCGCCTTCCTGCCGGGTTGCTTCTGGTGTCCGTGGTCGTCGCGCCTGAGCCGTGAGCTGACCTGAGTTCGCTGCCCGGCGAATCTCCGGCCGACGTGTGCGAGTCGGCCGGAGTCGTGTGATCTACAGCTTGCGCGAGCGCAGTTCGTGGCCCTTAGAGGTCTTGCAGCGGCCCGATTCCAGATCCCACTGCCAGCCGTGCAGGTTGCAGGTGAGGGTATCGCCTTCCACCACACCGAATTTCGACAGATCCGCCTTCAGGTGCGGGCAGCGGCGCTGCACCTCCCACCCGGCCAGCTCGGTGGACGCGGAATCGTCGTGCGCCTCGGCGAACCAGCCGTCGGCGTAGGCGATGCGCTCATCGGTGAGGCATTTGAAGAAGGTGTAGAGGAATTCGTTGTAGCCGCCGATCCGCCAGGTGGTGAAGCGGGTCGACAGGAAAATGGTGTTCACCCAGTCGGGCTCGTTATCGCGCAGCACGGTGCGTACCAGCTGCGGGTCGATGCGGAATCCGTAGCGCTGCTTGCCCTCACCTTCGATGGGCTCGCGCACCACGCGCTTGGGGAAGTCCAGGACGACGGTCTCCGCGCCCATGACCAGGGCGACCGGATAGCCGATGCCGTCGCAGATGAGATCGCTCTGCGCCATGATCGGCTCGAAGAGCTCCTTGAGCTGCGGCAGCAGGGGAGCGCCGTCATCGACTGCCCAGGAAGCCTTTTCGGCCGCGAGCACGGGCGCCATGCGCTGGGCCATGTCCTCGATATAGGCGGCCTTGTCGCTGTAGATCGTATCCGGATCCACGAGGTGGGTGAGCCCCAGCAGTTCCTTGCCGCGCAGCTCCGCGGTGGAGCCCGGGATCATCAGGAGCCCGCCCTCGTTGCCGTGGATCTTCATCTGCTCGAGGAAGACGATCTGGTCGGGGAAGATATTGCCCTCGTCGCCGCGATCGTCATTGAGGTAGCGCAGCTCGTCGTCGAGGAAGACCGGCGGCCCGGCGGACGGGACGATCCAGGTGGCCCCGACCTGTTCGATGTAGGAGCGGGCGCGGTCCATACCGCGCTGCCGCTTCTGCTTGCCGAAGTTGGCCTTGGTCTTGGTCGGAATGTCGTAGACCATCGGGTACCAGATGGCCCCGGAGTACTGCAGCAGGTGGATGTCGACGTGCCCGAAGGCGTCGTGCAGCACATCCATATCGACGGGCCGGGCGTCGTTCATGTTGAAACAGACGGTCTCGCCGTCGGAGACGACCAGGCCGGAGTCGCCGATGGGCCCGTCGGCCGGGGCGCGCAACGCGATGATCATGATGTCCAGATCGCCGCCCGGACCGGTGACCCGGTGCTTGACCGAGTCCTCGGTCTCCACGAACTTGTGGAAACCGAGCTTCTCGAGTTCGCGCTTGAGATCCGGCACCGGATAGTCCGGCAGCAGGACCGTGGCGTCCTTGTTGACCTTGTCGGCCAGGTGCTTGGCGTCCCAGTGATCGCGGTGCAGATGCGAGACGTAGAGGAAGTCGCAGTTGCCGAGCTCGTCCCAGTTCAGCTGGGTATTGTCCGGGAACGGGAACCACGATCCGAAGTAGGCCGGGTTCACCCATGGATCGCACAGGATCGTCCCCGCTGCGGTACGGATGTGGAATCCGGCGTGTCCGACGCTGGTGATCTGCACGAGCTATCTTCCTCCCTGACCGTTACCAGCCACCCAGGGTACTTGCTACCCCGAGACGTCGCCGATGCAGTAACCCTCGTTGCCGGACTTCAGCGTGAAGACCTGTTTCTTCTGGACCCCCGCGGCGGTGGTGACCGGTACCGATACGGTGATGTACGCACCGCGCGGCCACTCCGATTTGATGGATTGATCCACGAAGCCCTGGATGCCCGCGAGCGCGGCGGTGTTTCCGGCCAGCGGTGGTTTGCCCGTTTTGCCTGTTTGATTGGGATCCCAGTCGCCCGATCCGGCGGCGCAGACCAAGGGATGGGTCTGCTCGTCGTCATCGGGATGCACCGGTTCGCCGATCAATCGCGAGAGATAGCGGCGCACCGTGTGCCGGGCGTCCGCATCGTTGAATCCGATCTCGTCCCCGGCCGTGTAGACATATGGACAGGCGTACCCGCCCGTCACGGACGCGTCCGGCACGACGACGGTGACGGCATTCGTCTTCCACACCGTGGTGGACCCGGTGTGCGCCCCCGGCCGCTCGAGCGCGGCGAGGATGGGCTCCGGCTCGGCGTACATGGTTCGCACGTTCAAGGGCGCCATGGTCCAGCAGGTGGTCTCGAGCTTGTCGAGGTCACCGCCGCGCAGATCGGCCGCGAATCCGCGCACCGCCGCCGCGGCGAGTGCGGATTCGTCCGGCCCGGGTGTGTCGGTCACCGATATGGCGATGCGGGAGTCCCCGGACCCGGCGGGTTCGTCACCCGGAATTCCGACCACGGAATCGCAACCGGCGGCCAGCAGCGCCGCGCCGAGTACCGCGAGAGTCCGTCTGCCGAGCAGGCCCCTGCGGTCGTGTGAACGCAGTGCTGTCCGGGCGTTTTCCACTCGTGCGAACCTCTTTCGAATTCGTTGGATCAGGTGTTGCCTGTGTCACAGGTTCCGAGCTGAGCAGCGACTACGTTAGCGGAATTGTGGAACCCGTCTACTACCCGATCATCGGGCTGGCCCGCACCGTGTTCGCGCTGCAGGGCCTGAAGTTCACCGTCAAAGGCGACGAAAACATCCCGGCCACGGGTGGAGCGGTCATCGCCATCAATCACACCGGCTACATGGACTTCACGTACGCGGGTCTGCCCGCGCGTACGACGAAGCGCTACATCCGGTTCATGGCGAAGAAGGAGGTCTTCGACAATCCGGTCGCCGGTCCGATCATGCGGGCGCTCAAGCATATTCCGGTGGACCGGGCCGCGGGCGCGGATTCCTACCGCGAGGCTGTGGAGCGGCTGCGTGCGGGCGAATTGGTGGGCGTCTACCCCGAGGCAACCATCAGCCGCAGTTTCGAATTGAAGGAATTCAAGTCGGGCGCGGCGCGCATGGCCATCGAGGCGAATGTGCCGATCATCCCGATTGCCATCTGGGGTGCGCAGCGGGTGTGGACCAAGGGGCACCCCAAGCGCTTGGGCCGCACCAATACCCCCATTTCCATGGCGGTCGGTGAGCCGATCGAACCGTTCGAGCCCGCCTCGGCCCTGACCGAGAAGCTGCATTCCACAATGGAATCCATGCTGCTGGACCTGCAAAAGGACTATGCGCACGAACCGGGCGCGTACTGGGTGCCGTCCCGGCTGGGCGGCAGCGCCCCGACCCTGGAAGAGGCCCACGCCCTCGATGCCGCCGAGGTGGCCGAGCGCGCCGCGCGCCGGGAGTCGCGGTCGCAGGAGTGAATTGAAAAGAGGTGTGACCGCGCGGCCCGGCAGAACGTCTGCGGCCACACCCCTTTTCGGGCAGCGCCCGCCGCGGCTTTCCGATGAGGGTGAAACGCGGCGGGCGCGGGTCATCTAGTCGACTCCGGCCGCGGCCTTGCTGGTAATGGCCTCGGCCGCGCCGACCGGATCGGCCGGGGTGGTGGCCGGGGTTTCGAGATGGTCGAGCACATAGGCGGATTCGCCGTGCACGGCCAGGTCGAGACCGGTGGATTCGCTCTTCGAATCCGCGCGGATACCGCCGAACATCTTGAGCACGGTCGCGATGACGAGGGTGACCACGAAGGTGTAGCCCAGCACCGCGGCCGCCGCCACTGCCTGCCGCCACAACTGGTCCACACCGCCGCCGTAGAACAGTCCGGTCACCGCATTGGGCGCGTCCGGATCGGCCAGGAAGCCGATGAGCACGGTGCCCAGAATGCCGCCGACCAGGTGGATGCCCACCACGTCCAGGGAATCGTCGAAGCCGAAACGGAACTTCAGCGAGACCGCGTAACAGCAAGCGGCGCCGCAGATCACGCCGATGGCGAGCGCGCCGATCGGTGAGACCGCACCGCAGGCGGGGGTAATGCCGACCAGGGCGGAGATCATGCCGGAGGCCGCGCCCAGGGAGGTGGCGTAGCCCTCCCGGAACTTCTCCACCAGCAGCCAGCCGCACATGCCCGCGCAGGTGGCGGCCAGGGTGTTAAGCACCACCACGGAGGCGAAGTTGCCCGCCGCCAGCGCCGAACCGCCATTGAAGCCGAACCAGCCGAAGAACAGGATGCCCGCCCCCAGCATGGTCAGCGGAAGGCTGTGCGGCCGGGGCGAATTCGGGAAGACGTGGCGGCGGCCGAGTACGACCGACAGCGCCAGCGCCGCGATACCGGCATTGATGTGCACGGCCGTGCCGCCCGCGAAGTCGATGGCCTTCAGGTCATTGGCGATCCAGCCGCCCATGACCGAGCCGTCCTTGGAGTCGAAGGCGAACACCCAGTGCGCCACCGGGAAGTACACCAGGATCGCCCAGACACCGGCGAAGATCATCCAGGAGCCGAATTTCATGCGGTCGGCCACCGCACCCGCGATGAGCGCGACGGTGATCGCGCCGAACAGCAATTGGAACGCCGAGAAGATGGCCGGGGGTAGTCCCGGACTCTCCGGCGCTGTGAGGAGTTTGGTGGATCCGAGGTATTCGAGCGGGTCACCGATGAGCCCGAGTCCGCCCAGTGAATCCCCGAAGGCCGCCGAATAGCCGACGACGATCCACAGCACGCCGACCACCGCGAAGGCGCCGAAGACCATTATGGCCATGTTCAGTGTGTTCTTGACGCTGACCATGCCGCCGTAGAAAAGCGCGAGTCCGGCCACCATGACGGATACCAGCGCGAAAGCGGCGAGCATCCACGCGGTATCGGCCGCGGCCACTGCTTGCTCCATTTTTCACCTTGCTTAGAACGTATTCGCTACCAACGGCGTTCCTGATAGGAATAGTCGTTGCTTGGCAGTGAACCACCGTGGATGTTGCGCCGGGGTACGAGGCTGTGAAAGGTGGGTTAACCCGGGTGGTCGTATGCAAAGTACACAGACCATGATTCGCCGAGCGCGCGTCATCGGCCCGTGATGCCCGCGTAATGGCTACGACACAGTCACTTGGTTTCCTATTAATAAATATTGATTCACTACAGAAGACAGTGATGAAGCCGAGGGATACCGCATGACCGATACCGCCGAGTACCTGATCATCGGAGGCGGCCTGGAGGGACTCGCCATCGCCTGGTCGCTGGCCGCGCGCGGCGCCACAGATGTACTTGTGCTGGAACGGAATACGCTGTGCTCGGGGATGACCGGCAAGTCCAGCGGCGTGGTGCGCTGCCATTACGGAGCACCGTCGCTGGCGGCCATGTCGTGGTGGTCGGTGCCGTTCTTCGAGAACGCGCGCGACATCCTCGGCGACGATCTGGGCTTCCGGCAGTGCGGTTATGTAGTGGGCGTCGGCGCGGACAATCTGGATCCCTTGCGCGCCAATGTTTCCATGCAGCGGGTGCTCGGAATCGATGTGGAGCTCATCGGCCACGACGAGATGGCCGCGCTGTGGCCGGGTTTGCGGCTGGACGACTCCGCAGGCTTCGCCTACGAACCGCGCGGCGGCCGCGGCGAGGCGTATCTGACGGGTATGGCATTCGCCGCCGCCGCACGGAAACTCGGCGTGCGAATCCGGCAGCAGGCTGCGGTGGTCAAACTGCTCGAGTCCGGCGGTCGTGTGACAGGTGCGCGGCTCGCCGACGGCAGCGAGGTGCACGCCGCGACCGTGGTGCTCGCCGCCGGGCCGTGGACGCCGGGCCTGACGCTCGGTGTCGGCGTGGAGGTCGATGTGAAAGCGCAACGCGCCCAGCTGGTTCTGATCGATCAGGGTGAACCGTTGGCCGAGGTGCCGGTGCTCTCCGATCTGGCGAGCCTGCAATATCTGTGCCGCGAACCCAATGGCGAACTGCTGGCGGGCAATAGCGATCACGCCGTGCCCGAATACGTCGACCCGGACGATTTCGTCGATCGCGCCGACGATGCCACCGTCGAGAAGGTCGTCGCCAAACTGGATCACCGGTTGCCGGTAATGCCCGACCCGCGCATTACCGGCAGCTATGTCGGCGCCTACGACGTGACCCCCGACTACAACCCGATCATCGGTCCAGCGCCCGTCCCCGGCCTGTTCCTGGCCACCGGATTCTCCGGCCACGGTTTCAAGATCTCCCCCGCGGTCGGCCGCCTGGTCGCGGATCTGCTGCTGGACGGGCGCACCGGACTGCCGAATGTCGATCCCGCCGATTTCCGCCACGAGCGGTTCGCCGAGGGCCGCCCCCCTGCTCAGTCCGCACCCGTACACGGGCGCGGGCGAAATGCGCTGAACCCCAGTCCATCCGACAGAACCCCTGCTCCAGGAGCCGACATGGCGATAGACATCCCCGCCGCGACCGTCACGCCGATCACCACCCACCGCACCCTGGCCGAACAGGCCCGGCTGACCGACACCGCCTTCATCCTGGCGGTGTTCACCACCCTGTCCGGTAAACCGTGCGCGAAACTCGTTCCGGTCCAAGCCGTCGACCAGCTCGAGGCGGACGGCGTCGGTTTCGCCGGGTACGCCGCGGGCATGATCGGCCAGCAGCCGCGCGATCCGGATCTGATCGCCGTGCCGGACCCGGCCACCTTCACACCCATCCCGTTCGTGCGTCCCGGTCTGGCCATGGTGCACTGCACGCCGCACGTCGAGGGCAAGCCCTGGCCTTTCGCGCCCCGCGTGGGACCCTCGCCCGGGCCGCCGAGCGCGGCTACATGGTGAATGTCGGCGCGGAGATCGAATACTTCCTGGTCGACAAGACGCCGGAGGGGCTGGTCCCCGCCGATACCGCCGACATCAGCTTGCAACCCTGCTACGACGCCCGCGATGTCACCCGCATGTACGACCACCTGGCCGAGGTCTCGCAAGCGATGAATGCTCTCGGCTGGGGTAATTACGCCAGCGACCACGAGGACGGGAACGGTCAGTTCGAGCAGAACTTCGACTACGCCGACGCCCTCACCACCGCCGACCGTGTCATCACCGCCCGCTATCTGCTGTCGGTGATTGCCGAAAAGCGGGGTATGAAGGCCACTTTCATGCCGAAGCCGTTCACCGACCGGACCGGATCGGGTATGCACATGCATCTCTCGGTGTGGTCCGACGGCCGTTCCCTGTTCCCCGATGCCGCCGATCCGCTCGGGCTGGGTCTGTCGCCGACCGCCTACGCCTTCCTGGCGGGGCTGCTCGACCATGCCTGCGCCCTGCAAGGCGTCATCGCCCCCACCGTGAACTCCTACAAGCGAATCGGCGCGACCAATACCGCCAGCGGCGCGACCTGGTCGCCGCGCTACGCCACCTATGGCGGCAACGACCGCACCCACTATCTGCGCGTCCCCGACCAGCATCGCGTCGAATTGCGCGGTGCCGACGGCTCGGCCAATCCCTATCTCGCGGCAGCGGCGGCCATTGCCGCCGGACTCGACGGCATCGACCGGGACCTGGATCCCGGCGCGCCCGGCGAACGCCACGGCGACATGCTTCCCATGACGCTCGTGCACGCCATGGACGCGCTCGAATCCGATCCGGTGCTCACCGGTGCGTTGGATATCGCCGGTCCCGGCGTGGCCGCCTATTTCGCCGAGCGCAAGCGCGAAGAGTTCTTCGCCTGGCACAACCAGGTCTCCAGCTGGGAGATCGACCGCTACCTCACCGCCTTCTGATGATTCGGAATCAGCACTGCGGCAAGGTAATCCGATACTCGCGCGGTATCGAATCGACCATTGAACCCCGGAAAGGACGGTGACTACAGATGTGCGGCATTGTCGGCCTGCACCTGCGCGATCCGGAACTGTACCCACGGCTGGGCACACTGCTGACCGGCATGCTCGGCCACATGTGCGATCGCGGCCCGGATTCGGCCGGGATGGCGGTCTACGGCGATCCGGTCTGGTCGCCGCCCGGCTCGGTCACGGTATCCGTGCTGGATTCGCCGGTATCCACCGGTCGATTGGCGGAGCAGCTCACGGCCGCACTGGGTGTGGCGGTGACCGCCATCGAGCTGGAGCCCACGATCGTGCTGCATGCTCCCAGCGTCGGTTCCGCAGGCGCCGCAACGGTGCGGGACCGACCCGAGGCGGCCGCGTCCGAGGTGCTGGCGAGCGCCGTGCGGGCGGTGGCGCCAGGTGCGCGGGTGATCGGTTTCGGCGCCGGGCTCGCCGTGCTCAAGGGTGTCGGCGATCCGGCCGAGCTGGCGCGGCGTTTCGGGTTGCCCGCGGCGCAGGGCTGGCAGGGGGTGGTGCATACCCGCATGGCCACCGAATCCGCGGTGACGGCCGAGGGGTCGCACCCGTTCTCGGTGGGGGCAGGGCAGTGCCTGGTGCACAACGGGTCGTTCAGCAATCACATGAGCATCAAGCACGAATTGCGGCGGCGCGGAGTCGAATTCGACAGCGAGAACGACACCGAGATGGGTGCGCGGTTCGTGGCCGAGCAGCTGGCGGGCGGTGCGGATCTGGAGAAGGCGCTGCTACTGCTCAACGATGTGTTCGATGGGTTCTACACCCTGCTGGTGTCCACCAGCGATTCGTTCGCGGTGGTGCGCGACGCCATTGGCTGCAAACCCGCCGTCATCGCCGAGACCGACCGCTGGGTCGCCATGGCCTCCGAATACCGCGCCCTGGCCGATCTGCCCGGTATCGAGCAGGCCCGAATCTTCGAACCCGAACCGGAAGAGGTGTACGTATGGCGGCGATCGTGAGTGAGCGCACCATCCTGGATGTGGCCGAATCCGGCACGCGGGCAGTCAATTCGGTGCTGCTGTCGCCGGACGCACCGCGGGCGGTGACCCTCGCGAACCCGCGCGGCGCGCACGCGCTGGCCTGTGGGCTGGACCGGGACATGGATGTCACCATCGACGGTCATGTCGGCTACTACTGCGCGGGCATGAACCAGCGCGCCACGGTGACGGTGAACGGCAGCGCGGGCGTCGGCGTCGCCGAGAACATGATGTCGGGCGCCGTGCGGGTGCGCGGCGACGCGTCCCAATCGGCCGGGGCGACCGCACACGGGGGGGGGCTGCTCGTCATCGAGGGCAATGCCGGTGCGCGCTGCGGTATTTCGATGAAGGGCGTGGATATCGTCGTAGGCGGCAATATCGGCCATATGGGCGCCTTCATGGGCCAGGCGGGCCGCCTGGTGGTGTGCGGCAATGCCGGTGAAGCCCTCGGCGATTCCCTCTACGAGGCCCGCCTCTACGTGCGCGGCACAGTGGCGTCCCTCGGCGCGGACTGCATCCGCAAGCCCATGCGCCCCGAGCATCTCGCCGAACTGAGCGCCTTGCTCGAGGCCGCAGGCATAACCGCCGACCCCGCCGACTTCACCCGCTACGGCTCCGCCCGCGAGCTCTACCACTTCCACGTCGACAACGCCCGCGCCTACTGACCCCTGGGTTCACACCCCTTCCCGCGCGTTCACACTCGATATAGCGGGTGTGAACCGGGTGTAGGGGGTGTGAAGCCCCTCAGGAGAACCGATGACCTCGTCAAACCCGGCATTGCGGGAATCCGCGACGTTCGACCGGCGCGCCATCGCCGAGATCCAACGCGCCGCCGAAACCGGCATCTACGACATTCGCGGCTGGGGCGCCAAGCGTCCGCTGCCGCATTTCGACGACCTGCTGTTCCTGGTCGCCTCCATGTCCAGGTATCCGCTCGAGGGCTATCGCGAGCGCTGCGACACCGATGTGGTGCTCGGGGACCTCCATGCGAAACATCCACTGCACCTGGACATTCCGATAACCATAGCGGGCATGAGTTTCGGCGCGCTGTCCGGCCCCGCCAAGGAGGCCCTCGGCCGGGGCGCGAGCGCCGTCGGCACCTCGACCACCACCGGCGACGGCGGCATGACCCCGGAGGAGCGCGGCCAGTCCAAACACCTCGTCTACCAATACCTTCCATCCCGCTACGGCATGAATCCCGACGACCTCCGCAAGGCCGACGCCATCGAAATCGTGCTCGGCCAGGGCGCGAAACCCGGCGGTGGCGGCATGCTCCTCGGCCAGAAGATCAGCGACCGCGTGGCCGCCATGCGCACCCTGCCGCAGGGCATCGACCAGCGCAGCGCCTGCCGCCACCCGGACTGGACCGGCCCGGACGACCTCGCCATCAAGATCCTGGAGTTGCGCGAGATCACCCAGTGGGAGAAACCGATCTACATCAAGATCGGCGCAACTCGCACCTATTACGACGTGAAACTCGCCGTGAAGGCGGGCGCGGATGTCGTCGTGGTCGACGGCATGCAAGGCGGAACCGCCGCCACCCAGGACGTCTTCATCGAACACGTCGGCATCCCCACCCTCGCCGCCATCCCCCAAGCCGTCCAAGCCCTCCAGGAGCTCGGCGTCCACCGCAAGGTTCAGCTCATCATCTCCGGCGGCATCCGCACCGGAGCCGATGTCGCCAAGGCCCTGGCCCTCGGCGCGGACGCGGTCGCCATCGGCACCGCGGCCCTGATCGCCCTGGGCGACAACAGCCCTCGCTTCACCGCCGACTACGAGGCCCTCGGCTCGGCCCCCGGCTACTACGACGACTTCCAGGACGGCCGCGACCCCGCGGGCATCAGCACCCAGGACCCCGCGCTCGCCCAGCTCCTGGATCCGATCGAAGGCGGCCGTCGTCTCGCCAACTACCTCCGCGTCCTCACCATGGAAGCCCAAACCCTCGCCCGCGCCTGCGGCAAATCCCACCTCCGCAACCTCGAACCCGAAGACCTGGTGGCCCTCACCGTCGAATCCGCCGCCATGGCCCGCGTCCCCCTGGCTGGAACTGCCTGGATTCCCGGGACCATCGCATGAGTCGCGACTACGTGGATGGTCGGCATGATCCGAAGACGAAGGCCGAATTCGTCGGCGCGGCACGGTTCTTCGATCCGCTGTGGTCCGAGATCGCCGGGGTGGGTCGTTGTGGTGCGACCGGGGGCTATCGCCGTTACGTGTGGTCGGATGCGGATTTGTCGTTGCGGGAGTGGTTTCGGGGGTGCGCGGCGGCACGGTCGATGGATGTGGAGGAGGATCGGAACGGGAATCTGTGGGCTTGGTGGCTGCCGCGGAATTGGGTGGGAGACCCCAAGGGTGCGTTCGTCACCGGGTCGCATCTGGATTCGGTGCCGGATGGCGGCGCGTTCGACGGCCCGCTCGGCATTGTTTCGGCCTTTGCCGCTGTCGATCTGCTCCGGGAGCGTGGCGTGGAGCCATTGATTCCGGTGGCGGTGGTCGCGTTCTCGGATGAGGAGGGGGCGCGGTTCGGCGTGGCTTGCATCGGTTCCCAGTTGACCAGTGGTGCGCTCGCACCGAAACGGGCTCTCGGGCTGCGCGATGTCGATGGAATCAGCTTGGCGGAGGCGCTGACTCGTGCCGGGCGTCGCCCGGAGCAGGTGGGTGCGGATCCGGCTTTCGCGGAACGGGTCGGGGTGTTCGTGGAACTCCACATCGAGCAGGGGCGCGCCCTGGATCTGGTGGATCGCCCACTGGCTTTGGCCTCGTCCATCTGGCCGCACGGCCGCTGGGAATTCGAGTTCACCGGCGAGGCCAATCACGCCGGGGCCACCCGGTTGGTGGACCGGCGCGATCCGATGCTCGCCTTCGCGTCCACGGTGCACACCGCACGAACGGAAGCGGCAGCGCTGGAGGCCGTCGCCACCTTCGACAAGGTACTGGTCTCCCCGAATGGCACGAATGCCATCCCTTCTCGTGTGCGGGCCTGGCTGGACGCCCGCGCCGCCGACCAGCCCACCCTGGAATCCCTGGTCGCCCGCATCACTGCCGCGGCTCGCGCCCACGCCGCAATCGACGACGTCGCCCTCGCGATCGAGGCCGAATCACTCACGCCCATAGTGGAATTCCCGCCCGAACCCAGGACGCGACTGGCACAGGCCCTCTCCCACCTCGACGACATCCCCGTCATCCCCACGGCCGCAGGCCACGACGCCGGAATCCTCTCCGCCGTAATCCCCACCGCCATGCTCTTCGTCCGCAACCCCACCGGCGTCTCGCACTCCCCCGCCGAGCACGCCGACAGCAGCGACTGTCACACCGGCGCAGCCGCCCTCGCCGCCGTCATCACAGCCTGGGCGTTCACACCCCTTTCCGCCGGTTCACACCTGTAATCGACGGTCCTAAGCGGTGTGAACCGGCGGAAAGGGGTGTGAACGCTCAGGATTCGTGGTTGTCGGGGTAGGCGGTGACGGCCAGGAAGCGGATGGGGAGGCGGACGAGGTTGTTCGGGCCGTGGGTGCCTTCGCCGTCGAGGAGCAAGGTGTCGCCGGGGCGGAGGGTGTATTCGGAGTCGCCGTGGCCGTAGACCATGACGCCCTCGAGCATGTAGATGAGTTCGGTGCCGGGGTGTTGGAAGAGGGGGAAGGTTTCGCTGGCCTCGGTGAGGGTGACCAGTACCGGTTCGAGGCGTTTGTGCTGGCCGCGGAGCGCGCCGAGGAGTTCGTAGTGGTGGCCGACACGGGTGCCGCGGCCTACGATGACCGCGCTGTTGCCCGCGGGGGTGAAGACCGCTTCGCGGGCGGCGTCCGCGCCGCGGAACAGGGAGGTGACGGGCACGTCGAGTCCGGCGGCCAGGCGGGCGAGAGTCGAGAGGCTGCACGAGGTTTGGGCGTTCTCGATCTTGGACAGCATGGCTTTGGAGATGCCGACCTTGGCGGCCATATCGCCGACGGACAGGCCGCTGGTCATGCGCAGGGCCCGGACCTGGCGGCCGATCACCTTCTCCAGGTCGACCTTCGACGGTGTTTCGGGAGCGATCTCCCGGTGCACCGGTGCTGGGTCGCCGGAATCGCGGTGTTCGGGGCGGCGTGGCATGGGCCGATCCTATCGAGGTGTTTCCTCCCAGTTGACGTCGGCAACCATGAGAGTGGTCACCCTCAGCTGGGGTCGGACCCCCGGATGGCGGCCAGCCAGACGACGGTCGCGGCGGCGACGACCGTGGCGGCCGCGAAGGCGGTGATTCCGCCGCCCGCGACGTAGACCCACAGCAGGCCGACGAATGGTGCGACGACGGCGGATTGGGCGTCGAGCAGCAGTCGCCGCCCGATGCGCGCGGCGCGGGCCGCGATGGCGGGGCCGTTCGGATCGGCCTGTGCCGGATTGTCGACGAGCCGTCCCACCGGTTCGGTGCGGCGCAGCCACCCCGAGGGATACACGCGCAGCCCGTCGATATGGATGCCGCCCGCCGAGATATCGATCCGGCTCGGCGTCAGCGTGGTCAGCGCTGGATCGAAATACACCGGCAGCCAGACGGTCCGGAACCGCGCGTCCAGTTCCAGCCAGGTCCGGCTGGTGAGCCGATGCTGCTGCCGGACCCGGCGCACGATCACTCCGCGCGGGTCTTCCGGTGCCTCTCCCGGGGCGATCTCCGCCGCGAACTTGGCCGCGCCGGCGGTGGTGCGGGTCGCGATGAACAGCCGGAACCCGCTGTAGCCCAGCACTATCAGGCCCACGGTCGCGAGCAGGCCGAGCAGCTCCGGATCGGCGAACGGCGTCCCGGCGAGACCTACCGCCAGGACGCCGATCGTCACGAGCACCGGGTAGGCCAGGGGATGGCCTGTCCGGGAATTCACTTCAGGAAGCCGACCTTCGTGTAGTCGGGAGAGGACAGGCCGAACGCGCCCCAGTTCGCGAGGTTGATGCGGGCGGCGTAGGTACCGGACGCCTGCTGCAACGGGAGCGAGTAGATCTCCTCGAAGATCATCTTGTCGCACTGGTTGGCGAGTTCGATGGCCTTCTCGGGATCGAGTTCGGAGATGGTGTGGTCGATGAGAGCATTCAGTTCGGCCGAGCCGATGCGTGCCTTGTTGCCCTGCAGGTTCTCCGGGTCGTACGCGTAGATCTGCGGGAGCGCGCCGATGGGCAAGGTCGAGCCGACCCAGCTGAACTGCGCCAGTTCGAAATTGCCGGGATCGATGACCTGCGGGAACAGGCCGGTGCCCGGGACGGTCTGGATGTTCATCTTCACGCCGACCTTTTGCAGGTTCTGCTGCACGATCTTGGCGGTGTCCACCCACCGGTCCTGCTGGTACATGACATTGCGCAGTTCCAGCTTGCGACCGTCCTTCTCACGCACATCGCCACCGGGCGGCAGCACCCAGCCAAGTTCGTCGAGCATGCGAGCGTCGGCGTCGGGATCGAAGGCAATGGGGGCCGAATTGTCCTGGTAGCCCTTCTGCCCCGCCATGAAAATGTGATTGTTCAGCGGCTTCGGGTTGTCGACGATGCCGTACTGGCTGTTCTCGACAATGGCCTGCCGGTCGATGGCCTTGGCAATGGCCTGGCGCAGCTTCACATCCTCCAGCAGTGAGCTGGGCGCGCCATTGAAGGTGATGTGCGACCAGGAGGGTTCGGCCGCGCGCCGAATCTCCACGCCCGCACTGTTCTTGGCACCGGTCACATTCTCCAGGCCGGACATGTACGCGTAGTCGATCTCGTTGTTCTGAATGGCGGGCAGCAGGGCCTCATTGGCCAGCACGCTGAAGGTGATGGTGTCCAGCTTGGGGGTATCGCCCCACCATTTCGGATTGCGGCTCAGCGTGATCCGGTTGGCGGTGCGATCGATATTGGTGATCATGAACGGGCCCGCGCTGAGCGGCGCGTCATTGCGCGCGGCATTCTCGAACGCTTCCGGCGTCCCGGTGATCTGCTTCGGGTACAGGATGCCGTAGAGCTGTTTCCATTCCGAGTACGGCTTGTCGAAGGTGACGATGGCCTGCCGGTCGTCGACTCCGCGCTCCACCTTGGCGACCCGGTCGAAGCCGGACGAGTAGTTGATCAGGTATTCCGGATTCGACCCGTTCAGCGCCTGCCACTGCGAGCGCAGATCCTCCCAGGTGATGGGTGATCCGTCGGACCACACCGCCTTGGGGTTGAGAGTGAAGGTGACCTGCTGCGGGCTGGTGCCGGTGAGCTGGATATCGGTGTAGAAGTTGTGATCGACGGTCAGTTCACCGGCGGCATTGCTGGTGAAGTTACTCGGCATGGTCGGAGCGATGATGGCGCTGGTGTCGGAGTCACCGCCGTCGATATGCAGGTAGTTGAAGGTCGACGGGAAGGAACTGACCTCCAGCCGCAGGTTGCCGCCGTCCTGCAGATCCTCGACCGGATGCGGATTGATGGCGGCGGTGGTGCCGATCTCCGCCGTCCCGCCCGTGCCCTCATCGGCGCTGCACCCCGAGACCAGTAGTCCCAGCGCGACCGCCGGAATCGCGAATCGTATGACAGCCGAACGTATCCGCATCGGGATCGCTCCTTTCTCCGGGACGGTCACTTCAAGAAACCGATGTTGGTGTAGTCGTACGACCCAAGCCCGGGCGCACCGTAGTTCGCCAGGTCCGCGCGCACGCCGTAGTTACCCTCCCCCTGGAGCAGCGGCAGCGAATGCCCCTCCTCGAAGACCTTGCGGTCCACCTGATTCGCCAGTTCGATGGCCTTCTGCGGATCGAGTTCCGACAGCGTCTTCTCGATCAGCTCATTGAGCTCCGGCGAGCCGATGCGCCCGAAGTTGTTCTGCAGATCGTCCGGGTAGTACCCGTAGGTCTGCGGAATGCTGCTGAACGCGAAGACGTCGCCGACGAAGGTGAACTGGCAGACGTCGAAATCGCCGGGCTGGATGACATCCGGGAAATACCGTGCGCCCGCGCGAGTGTCGATGGTGAGCTCGACGCCGATCTCGGCCAGATCCTGCTGGATGAGTTTGGCGATCTGCACCCAGGTCGGATCGTTGTACATGACATCGCGAATGCTCAGCCTGCGGCCGTCCTTGACCCGCACATCGCCCTAGCGCACCCAGCCGAGCGCGTCGAGTTCGCGGTTGGCGGCGTCCGGATCGAAGGCGAAGGCATTGTCCTGATAGCCGGTCTGGCCGCGCAGGAAGACGTGATTGTTCAGCGGTTCCGGCTTGGCGACCAGGCCGTTCTGAATGACATCGGCGATCTGCTGCCGGTCGATGGCCTTCATGATCGCCACGCGGACCGCGGGATCGGCCACGATGGAGCCGGGCGCGCCATTGAAGGTGAAGTGCCGCCAGCGATTGCCCGGCGCGGTCCGGATTTCCATACCGGGCGTCGACCGGACCGTCGCCAGATCGTCGATGGTGGACAGGATGGCCGCGTCGAGTTCCTTGTTCTGCAGCGCCTGCGGCCAGGCCAGCCGGTCGAGCACACTGATGGTGATGGTGTCCAGCTTGGGCTTCTCACCCCACCATTTCGGATTGTGGCCCAGCACGATCCGGCCTTGGGTGCGGTCGGTGGACTGCACCAGGAACGGTCCGGCGGTGAGCCCGATGGCCTCGACCTGCGAGGTGTTGAACGCCTCCGGGGTGGCGGTCACGGATTTCGGGTACAGCATGGAGTTGCCCGAGAACTGGCCGCGCCAGTCGGCGTAAGGGCGCGAGAAGGTGAACACGGCCTGCCGGTCGTCCGCCCCGCGTTCCACCGCCGACACCCGGTCGAAGCCATTGGTCTGGGCGATGAGGAAGGTCTTGTCGGAGCCATTCAGCGCCAGCCACTGCTGGCGCATGTCCTCCCAGGTGATGGGGCTGCCGTCGGTCCACACGGCCTTCGGGTTGATGGTGTAGGTGACCTGCTGCGGATTCGTGCCGGTCAACTGCACATCGGTGAAGTAGTCGTGGTTGACGCTCAGATTGCCCGCCGCGTCGGTGCTGTACGCGCGCGGCATCATGGGCCAGACGATCTCCGCGATCTCATTGTTGTTGCCGTCGATCTGGAGGGTGTTCCAGTTCTCCGGGTACGCGGTGGTGGCCAGCCGCAGATTGCCGCCGTCCTTGATGTCGTCGCGCGCATGCGGGTTGATGGCGCTGCCGGTGCCGATCTCGGCGGTTCCGGTGCCGCTGTCGTCCGGCGCGCTACACCCGGCCAGGGCCAGTCCGGCGGCCAGCAGCACCGCGCCGCCGCAGCGCCCCAGCCGGGACCCCTTCTCCCATTGGCGAATCCGCATGGCCAGCTCCTATCGGGTCGCTACGGGGACGGGCACGGCATCGATCAATGCCCGCGTGTACTCGTCCTGCGGGTCGGCGAAAACGTTTTCGGCCGGGCCGTATTCGACGATCTGCCCGCGATACATGACCGCGATGTCGTGGGCCAGATTACTCACGACCGACAGATCGTGAGAGACGAACAAATACGACAGACCGCGCTGGGCTTGCAGATCGCGCAGCAGATTGAGCACGCCCGCCTGGATGGAGACGTCCAGCGAGGACACCGGTTCGTCGAGCACCAGGATCTCCGGATCCAAGGCCAGGGCGCGGGCGATATTGATGCGCTGTTTCTGCCCGCCGGAGAAGTCGGCCGGATAGCGGTCGGCGTGTTTGGGACGCAGCCCGACCTGGCGCAGCAGTTCCGGTACCCGGCGGGCGATGTCGTCCTTCGGCCGCCCCGCGATGCGCAGCGGTTCGGCAATGGCGTCGGAGATGGGCAGGCGCGGATCCAGCGAGGAGGACGGGTCCTGGAAGACGATCTGCATCTTGCCGCGGATCTCCCGGCGCTGCGCCGTGGTCAGGCGGGCGACATCGTGGCCGAGGATCTCGATACTGCCGCCGGGCTGTTGTGGGTCGCCCTTGCGGTTCGCGCCCTCGGGCTGTTTCAACTCCATGATCTGGGTGAGCGTGGTGGACTTGCCGGATCCGGATTCGCCGACCAGCGCCAGGGTGCGGCCGCGATGCACTTCGAAGCTGATGCCGTCCACGGCCTTCACTTCGCCGGTGCGGCGGCGGAAGACCACGCCGGAGGTGATCGGGAAGGTCTTGCGCAGGTTCTCCACGCGCAGTACCACTTCGGGCGCGGGATCCTTCGTGAGACGGGCGGCGGCACCGGGCGCGGGATCCTTGGTCGGCTCGGCGGCGCGCTCGGGCGTTTTGCCGAGCTGGGGCGCGTTGGCGAACTCGGATACGGCGGCTTCGCTGCGCACCGTCGCGCGATAGGCGGCGAACAGTTCCTGCGCCCCGATCTCGGAGGTCCGGATGCAGGCGGCGCGGTGCCCGGGATCGGTGTCCTCCAGCGGCGGTTCCGCGGCCCGGCAGTCGTCGACGGCGATCGGGCAGCGCGGCGCGAAGGAGCACCCGGGCGGCAGCGCGTGCATGGCGGGCGGTGCGCCTTCGATGGGAATGAGCGGGGCGCGAGCCGGTCCGTCCATGCGCGGGATGGAGCCGAGCAGCCCGACCGTGTACGGCATTCGCGGTGCGGTGAAAAGCCCTGCGGCGGGCGCTGTTTCGACAATGCGGCCTGCGTACATGACGGCGACGCGATCGGCGATGGTGGCGGCGATGCCCATATCGTGGGTGATCATGATGACGCCCGCGCCGGTGATATCGCGGGCCTTGCGCAGCAGGCCGAGGATCTGCTTCTGCACCGTGACATCGAGCGCCGTGGTCGGCTCATCGCAGATGATGAGCTCGGGATCATTGGCAATGGCCATGGCGATGACCACGCGCTGGCGCATACCGCCGGAGAATTCGTGCGGAAAACCCTTGGCGCGCACGGCCGCATCCGGAATGCCGACCAGATCCAGGAGTTCGACCGCCTTCTCGGCGGCCTCCTTCTTGTCGAACTTGCGGTGCGCGAGTAGCGCTTCCGCGATCTGATCACCGATCCGGTACACGGGGGTGAGGGCCGAGAGCGGGTCCTGGAAGACCATCGAGACCCGGGATCCGCGCAAGGTCGAGAGCTGTTTGTCGCCGAGCCCGACGAGTTCGCGCCCGCGCAGGCGAATGGAGCCGCGCACCCGGGCCTGTTCGGGCAGCAGACCCATGACCGCCAGCGAGGACACCGATTTCCCGGATCCGGATTCGCCCACGATGGCCAGCACTTCACCGTCGCCGACCCGGAAGTCCACGCCACGCACCGCCTCCACCCGGCCTTCCTCGCTGGGGAAGGCGACGCGCAGGTCCGCGACCTCCAGCAGCGGCGCGGTGGTGGCCTTCAGCCTGTCGGCCGAATTCTCGCTCACACTGTGTCCTTTCGGGCATGAGCGGAGCGCTGCGTGGTTACGCTCCGCTGCCGCCTCCGCGCTTGACCGCTCATGCCCGGTCGACCTTCCGCCGCGCCTGCTTGGACCGGGCCTTCTTGGCGCTGGGATCGAAGGCGTCGCGCAGGCCGTCACCCATGAGATTGGCGCACAACACGATGATCACCAGGAATCCGGCCGAGAACATGAACGTCCACGGATAGGTCAGCGCCGACTTGGAGTAGGTGCCGATGAGCGAGCCCAGCGATACGTCCGGCGGCTGCACGCCGAAACCGAAGAAGCTCAAACCGCTTTCGGCCATGACCGCCGAGCCCACCGCCAGGGTGGTGTCGATGATCAGGATGGAGGCGATGTTGGGCAGGATGTGGGTGGTGATCACCGTCCGGGTGTTCGCGCCCATATACCGTGCGGCCCGGACGAATTCGCGTTCCCGCATGCTCATGGTGAGTCCGCGCACGATGCGCGCGGTGATCATCCAGCCGAAGACGGCAATGAGGAAGGTCAGCAGCAGGATCGACCCGTTGCCCTGCACCTTGGGCGTGAACAGCGCGATCATGATGAAGGACGGGATCACCAGCAGCAGATCCACCACCCACATGATGGCGGTGTCCGCGACCCCGCCCAGCAGGCCCGCCACCGAACCCGCGACGGTGGCGATGGTGGCGGCGATGAGCGCCGCGCCGAAGCCGATCACCAGGGATTTCTGCAATCCGCGCAGCGTCTGCGCCAGCACGTCCTCGCCGAGCGCGGTGGTGCCGAACCAGTGTTTCGCATTGGGCGGCTTGAGTTTCGCCGTCGGATCCAGCTCGGTATAGGTGTAGGGCAGGAAGTGCGGCAGCACGTACGCGGCCGCGAACAGCAGGATCAGAATGATGCCGCAGGCCACCGCGACGTGATTGCGCAGGAACCGCCGCCACACCAGTTTGCGGCGGCCGACCGGCGGCGGCGCGCCCTGGACGATGATTTCGACGTCTGTCATCCGACACGCACCCTGGGGTCGAGAATGGCGTAGAAGATATCGGACAGCAGCCCGGCCACCAGGACCAGCGCGCCCGAGAAGACGGTGACCGCGAGGACGATATTGATGTCCTGGGCATTGATGGCATCGACCAGCCATTCGCCGACGCCGTGCCAGCCGAAGATCTTCTCGGTGAAGGTGGCCCCGGTGAACAGGCCCGCGATGGAGTAGGCGAACAGGGTCGCCATGGGGATCAAGGCCGTGCGCAGGCCGTGCTTGTAGAGCGCCCGCGAGCGGGTCAGGCCCTTGGCGCGGGCGGTGCGGATGAAATCGCTCTCCAGCACGTCGAGCATGGCATTGCGCTGGTAGCGGCTGTATCCGGCCATGGCTCCCAGCGCCAGGCCGGTGGTGGGGACGATGAGATGCTGGATGCGGTCCACGATCTGATTCCAGAGTCCGCTCACCGGCGTCGCCGAGGTTTCGCCGGTATAGAGGAAGATCTGTTTCCCGGTCGTCAGGTTGATCTCCAGCGCACCGTATTTCAGCAAGGTGGCGAGCACGAATACCGGCGTCGACAACAACAGCAGCGAGAGCACGGTCGTCGCGTAATCGCTGAACTTGTATTGCCGGATGGCGCTGGCCGCGCCGATCAGGACGCCCAGCACCGTGCCCACAATCGCCCCGATGGCCAGCAATCGCAGGCTGACCCCGATGCGGCGCGGCAATTCCTCGCTCACCGGCTGCCCGGCGATGGTCTTGCCGAAATCACCCTGGACGACCCCGGAGACCCAGGCGGCGTACCGGATCGGAATCGGATCGTCGAGACGCAGCTCCGCCCGCTTGGCGTCGATGGTGGCCTGCGGCGGGCGTGGATTGCGCTCCTCCAGATAGGCCAGCGGCTCGAACGTCCACGCCGACACCGAGAATGCGAGGAACGAGGACAGCAGCAAGAGCACGACGTAGTTGAGCGCCCGTCGCAGCAGAAATCCGGCCATCAGTCCCTCTCGGGTCGAGTCTTGGGTCAGATCATAAGGACCGTGGTGCGCAACCGGGCGGTAGCGCAGGCACAACGATTCAGCCAATGCGGAGCAATTCACCCCTCGTTACCAATCGATGTCCGTATTTCAGGCAGGATGGACTAGGTGACTCTCTTTCACCTGCCTAAACCCAAGATGGTCGCCACGGATGTCGACGGCACGCTCATCGACCACAGTGAGCAGGTGAGCCCGCGTACGAAAGCCGCGATCGACGCCCTCATCGCGGACGGCGTGCCGTTCGTGCTCGCCACCGGTCGGCCGCCCCGCTGGATCGATCCGGTCGTCGACGGGCTCGGCTACGCGCCGCTGTGTGTCTGTGGCAATGGGGCTGTCATCTACGACAGCGCCAACGACCGCATCCTGTCGACCTACACCCTGGATACCGACACTCTGGCCTGGGCGGCGGATCTGGCCGAAGCTCTGCTGCCCGGCTGCGGGCTCGCGGCCGAACGCGTCGGCGCGAGCGCCCACGACGCGGCGACTCCGCAGTTTGTGAGTAGCCCCGAATACGAGCACGCCTGGCTCAATCCGGACGACACCGAGGTGTCCCGGGCCGAGGTGATCGCCGCGCCCGCCATCAAGATGCTGATCCGACTACCCAGCATGACCAGCGGCGAAATGCGCGCCATCCTCGAGCCTCGCCTCGCGGGCCGGGCCGATCTCACCTATTCGACCGACAACGGGCTCATCGAGCTCTCCGCGCCCGGCGTCACCAAGGCGACCGGTCTGGCCACGGTGGCGCAGCGGCTCGGCGTGCAGCACGCGACGCTCATCGCCTTCGGCGATATGCCCAATGACGTGCCGATGCTGAAGATGGCGGGGCACGGCGTGGCCATGGCCAACGCCCATCCGGAAGCCATTGCCGCGGCCGACGAGGTGACCGCGGCCAATCACGAAGACGGTGTGGCGCGGGTTCTCGAACGCTGGTGGATGTAAGCGCCTCGGTCCGGGTTCTCGAACGGCAGCCGCCGGATACCGGGGACAGTGCGTCCTCGATACCCGGCGGCAGCGATCGGTGACAACTAAGGCGTGGCGGGTTGCGCCGGTGTGTAGTCCGGCAGCTGCGCCGGGATCTGATCACCCTGCGCAGGCGGATTGCCGAGAATCTCCGGCAGCGCCGATCCGGCCGGATCCTGCACCGCGCCGAAGTTCTTCAGCACGGTGGTGACAATGCCGGTGAGCCGGTTGAAGATCAGCGAGCCGTGCTGGAAATCGGCGCGCACGCCGTCGTCGACCGCGTACTCGTTGCTCAGCGGCAGGCCCAGAATGCCGGTGCCCGCGCCCAGTTGCAGGAAGCGCTCGAGGATCTTGCCGACGACCGCGAACACCCGGCCGTCCGGGGTGGAATAGACGTAGCCGTTGACGAACTTGGCGTACTGACCGCCGTCCGCGGTCGGCTGCGGTTCCGAAGCCGGTTGTCCGAGTGCGCCATTGGGGCCGCCCTGGTCGTTCCAGTACCGGGCCACCGGGCTGGTGTCGAGCAGGCCCAGCAGTTTGGTGGTCAGCTCGGCCAGCGTGGCCAGGTCGGTGTCGGTGTTCGGGGTGGTGGGCTTCTGCGGGTACTGGTTTCCGGCATTCAGCTCCGGACGCGGCCGCGAATTGCCGGGCGTCGTGGTGGTCACCGGGCCCGGGCCCGCGAAGGATTTCGCGATTTCGCGAATGCGGTCCATCACCTCGTAGGCGGCATCACCGGGGCAGGACGTATTGCCGACATCGCGGTGCGCGAACACATTCGGCAATTTGACGGCCTGGCCCAATGCGTACCGGGTGAATTCGCTGCCCTCCGAATACATGGTGGAGGACCCTTCCGGATCGAATCCGGCGACCTTGGCGCGCCATCCGATGAATTCACCCATCGATTCGACGGCGGCATCGCTGGGTTCCTCGTCTTCGTGATTGCCCATGAAGGCGACACCGGCGGTATTGATATTGAATCCGCCCGCGTGCGCGCCCTCGACCGGGCGATCGAGTCCGCCGAAACGGCCTTCGAAAATCTGCCCGTACTTGTCGACCAATGCGTTGTATCCGATATCGCACCAGCCCAGGGTTTTCGCGTGATAGGCGAAGATGGCGCGCACGATGCCCGCGGATTCCGCGCGGGTGTAGTCATTGCGGCCCGCGGTGTGGTGCACGGTGACGGCGGACAGGCCGTCGTCATAGGTGGGTTCGTCGCAGCGGATCGATTCGTCCGCGCCCCACTGCGAGCGCGTGATCACCTTGGGACCGCCGCCCGGCAGCGAGGCCGCCACCTGGTGCAGGTTCTCGTCGGCGGCGCCGCGGCCGGGATCGATGAGGATGGCCGCGAGCTTTTCCAGGTTGACCTGGGCGGGATCGCCCGCGGTGTCGGTGCGCGGCACGGGGGCGGCGGCGGGCACCTGACCGGGCACCGCACCCGGCGAATTCGGTGCCACCCCTGGCGTATCGAGTGCCGTACCAGGCACTTCAGCGCCCGGTGTGGTCGGCGCGGATCCCGGCGTCGCGCCGGTGTCCTTGCGCGTCACCAGGATCTGCACGGCCTTGGTGTTGCCGACGTAGATCGGTTCGGTCCCGGTGCGCGTCGCACCCGGTCGTCCCGGCGAGTCGACGGGTTCGGCCGAGAACCACGGCCCCCAGCTGCCGTCGGGCCGCTTGGCCCGGATCAGCGCTGTCGTTCCCGCCATGTCCTGTGCGGTGAGCGCGACCATGCTGAACGGGGTGTCGCGGGTGAGTTCCTTGACCTGCGGGCCGACCTTGGCCGCCAGTTCGTGTGGCACCGCACCGGGCGCGAGGGCCGGGGTGCGCGGATCACCGGTGATTTCCGGGAGGGCGGGTTGTGTTGCGCCCGCCGGGGATTCGTCGATCGGTTCGGGATCGGCAATGAATCCCGGAGCGTTCTGGGAGGGTCCGTAAGGGCTGGTTGCGCCGGGCTGCTCCGGCCGACTTAGTCGCGGTAGCGGAATCTCGTCCGGTAGCTCGATCCCGAGCGGCGCTTCCAGTGCGTCCGGTACCCGAATGGAGGCGGGCAGAGGTAGTTTCCGCAGGTCCGACAGCCGGAGATCCGGTAGATCCAATCAGGTCAGCTCGCGCAGCGGCAAGACGATGTCGGGTGCCGAGGCCAAACCCACCTCGGCCAGAGTCGCAGGTATTGCTGCCAGATTGCTCTCATCCGTGGCCCGAATATCCGGGGAGTCGCTGAGTCCCAGGACCGCAAAAGGCGCGGTCAGGGCCAGGATGGTGACAACCGGGAGCGCATAGGACTGTTTCGCTCTGCGGTACGGCACGTGCATCTCCCATTCCAGGTAAAACCGTTGAACCTCGCCCGAACGCCAGAGTTGCTTCCCGGCGAATCAACGATCACACTAGTCCCAACTGTCACAAGCCCTGAATGTTTGGTTGAGGATTAGCTTTGGGTAACTCGAATGTAGCTTCGCCTCACGAAAGAACGGGTATGACATGCCGAAGGGTCACCTACACAGGCGCCGTAGAAGGCGCCGCCTGCTCACCCTGTCCCTAACCGCGTTAACCCTCGCCACCAGCACCGGAGCCCTGCTCTACGCCTGGCCCGGCGGTATCGAATTCCGCGCTTCGATGGGCCCCGGCCACGGCCGCGGCCTCAGCCAGAACGGCGCCTACAACCAAGCCCAGGACGGCTCCACCGCCGAATCGATCCTGGCCCACTACTATCCGGGCGCCTCCCTCACCGAAATCGCCCCCGTCCCGGTCCGCGTCCGCCTCATGGCCCAGGACGACAGCACCCTCGATGTCGAATCCGAATCAGGTCTCCTGGTAGCGGGCCGCCGTGTCATCCCCGGCCAAGCCGCCCACCTCACCCCCACCCCCACCGGCGCCGATGTCGTCATCACCACCGGTTGCGACGGCGAAGTCCTCTGGGAGGGCGCCACCGACGACCCCTGGGTCTACCCCATCTACGAGGGCCCCGACCGCCCCGCCGAAGAACACCTCACCCTCTGCGGCGGCAGCGCCTACCGCGGCGCCCTCGGCGTAGCCCTCGACAACGGCGCCTTCCGCACCATCAACTACATCGACATCGACGACTACCTCCAAGGCGTAGTCCCCGCCGAAATGGTCCCCAACTGGGCCGACCAAGGCGGCACCGAAGCCCTCCGCGCCCAAGCCATAGCAGCCCGCTCCTACGCCCTAGCCGAATCCCGCTACCCCTACGCCGAAACCTGCGACACCACCGACTGCCAGGCCTACCCCGGCACCGACAAGGAAGACCCCCGCACCACCGCCGCCGTCCACTCCACCACCGGCCAAATCCTCGCCCTGGACGGCCACGTCCTCCGCGCCGGATACTCCGCGGGCGACTCCGGTTCCCCCACAACGGAAAACCTCGAATTGGGCCCCGCCGTCAGCGAATTCCCCTCCGCCCAACCACAATTCATCGACCCGACGATCCCGGTCTACCCGAACCCAACTCTCCCAGCGGAATCCGACCCCACCGCCCCGGTGGAATCCGATCACGCCCCACTCCCGGATCAAATCCCCTGGGAATCACTCGACTTGGGAGACCAAAGCCCCCAGCCGGTCACGGAATCCGTGGACCTGATCACCAACTCCCACGACTACACCCATCCCTCCGTCCCCGAATCCTCCATCAAACCGGCAGTCCCCAGCGCCACCAACGCCCCCGGCACCGCCTCCACCCCCACCCCACCCCTGACCCCCCTCCCTCTCCTCACTCAACCCACAGTCACCTCCACGAGCCCCCGCTGACCTCGAATCGGTCATCGAATCGGTCATATTCACCGGCTTGTAGTCCTCGCTTCGAAAGACTCAGCAGCGCAGTGACCTTCGCGATCTCATGCTCGATCGCGCGGGGCCGGGTCGCACACCATCAGGTCGCGCTGAAGTATGGAAAGCCGGGTTGTAGACTAGTTTTCATGGAATTCGAGTTCGCCCCGCAGACACCTGAGGAGTTCGATGGTGCCCTCACCTCGGAACCGGGTGCAGGGCGGGCCGATCTCGATGACAATTTTGCCATGGCGAAACACACAATCCCCAAGTTCGGCGCTCTATCCGATTTGAGTCGGCACGATAAGGAATTGGCCGACGAGTTCCTGGCCATGCTGGCTTAGCCGATGCGGTGACCGATGTCGTCGGGGCATATCGGATTACCGAGTAGTGCAAGAATTTCCGATGAGATGAGAGATCGTGTAACGAGGTGCCGGTGTCATGCCCCGCCGCAAGGCCAGTAAACGGTACGACGCCCGCACCCATGCCGCGAAGCTCGACCTCACGATCGGCGTCCTCCCATTCGAGGCGCGGATTGTCATCTGGGAACCCAGACGCCGGGCAGTGATGATCGCTGCGGATCTGACGGCGGTGGATCGCCGGGAAGGTCTGGCCCACGCCATCGCGCACGCCCAGCTGGAGCATTCGGAGGTGGTGCGCAGGACCCGGATGGGGCGGGAATCCCGGCTGGCCGCCGAACTCCGCGTGTACGAGGTGGCCTGCCGCAACCTGATTCCGGTCGATGCGCTCAGGGAAGCGCTCGCGCGGTACACCCGTGTCGAGGATGCGGCCGACCTGCTCCAGGTCAATCCCGATACGGTCCGCCACCGGCTGCGGACGCTGTCGAGAGCGGAACGACGCGCTTTGCCGGCCGATATGGTCGATCGCCTCGACTGGTCGGATGCCGGGGACTATCCGCTGCCGATCAGCTGTGTCTGGACCGATGCCCAGCCGGTACCGGTGCATCGGAAGCTCTCCGATGCGCTGCGGACCACGATCACCGAGGTCGTCGCCTACCGCTGAAGCGCAGTGCTTGGTTGCATGCAATCTACATCCCAAGTGTCAGGATTCGGACATCAGATCGCTGCGGCAAGACGACTCGAACTGCCACTAATTGGGTGACTTATCGCATGATCCATGCGCTGCGAGGTGTGGTAGGCCCCACGGCGGCGCACCATACAAAATGCGTGTGTAAATGCAGGTAGCAATGTATATTGTGTTGCATGAGTACTCGTCAGAGCGCCCCAGTACCCAGGGAGGTCAGCGAGGCGATCCGGGATGCCAGGCAGGCCCTGGGGCTGTCTCGGGACGCCGCGGCGCGTGCGGCTGGTATCAGCATCAGCCTGTGGACTCAGGTAGAACTCGGCACACAGTACAAAGACGACGGTAAAGTCGCTGCTCGAACCACTGCTCGCACCTTGCAGGCCATGGCCAAGGCCGTCGGAATGGATCCCGCTCCGTTGCTGCACAGAGCGGGCTTCGAAGCGCCCGCGCGGGGAGAGTCGTCACGTCGGCATGCCGACGCGGTCGTTGACTTGTCCGGGTTATCGGATGACGACCTGAACAAGGTCGCCGCGTTCGTGGCGGGCCTGCGGGCTCGCTGAGCAGGCGGTTGTATCTTTTTGTATGTAAATTGCATGAAGTGTTGTAGCCTAATGGCGTGATAGATCAACTGCTGAGGTAGTGCGTAGCTGGGGGACAGGAGCGGCCGGTCGGCCGTCGGGGGAATTCTTTCGATCAATGAGAAGGGGTTCTGCGGTGCTCGCAGATGCGTTGGCAGCATGGCTTGCGGGGAAATTCGATGGTGAGGCCATGGGGATCGTGGCCGAGCAGCTGGGTTCGGAACTGGCGGATCGCGTGACGCGCGGAGGCGCCACGGTCGCGGATCTCTACTTGGCGTCGATGGCCGTCGGGCTGAATTTCGGGAAGCTACTGCCCGGATCCCTCGACGAGTTGCGGTCCGGAGCCGGTGGTCTCGGGCTCGCCCGCATCGACGAGTTTCACCGCCCGATCCATGATCTCGAGCGGCGACACCTCGAGCGCCTGGCATAGCGCGAACAGCTGATGCATATCGGGTGAGCGCTCCCCGTTCTCGAAGCGCTGAATCGTACTGATCGCCACCCCCGAGAGGATGGCCAGCTGTGGGCGAGTGAGGTCCCGCCGCGCCCGCGCGGCCCGGAGCTCGCCGCCCACTGCGCGGTTGATGCCGTCGTGGAGCTCCCGCAGTTCCATATGGACCATTCTGAAGTCCAAACAGCTATCTTGCAAACGGCTTGATCGAGTCGTGTTGTGTCGCGTTTTAAACCTAGTTCTAGTAACGATTTAATAACTAGTCCATACGGACTTGTGAGAGGTCCATATGGACCTTACTGTGCTCCGTGTGGAGTTGCTTGATCAATCTACAACGGTAGTCGTCGCTCGCGCTGATATCCACTGCCGGGGTGAAGCGGCATGATCGACGTCCTGATCGTCGGTGGGACCTGGGCTCCCCACGGCGAAGCCGTCACCGACACGTTCTCCCGAACCCTCAATCACAGCCGATTCGCACCCCGGATGGTCCCGTACCCGGCGGACTACGGCCGGGCGATGCCCTACGCGGAGAGCAGCGCTGCGGGAAAGGCCGCGCTGCTGGTGGCCATCGCTGCCTCGCCCAATCATGTTGTCCTGGACGGATATTCGCAGGGCGCGGCCATCGCCGGTGATATCGCCGCCGAAATCGGCTGCGGCGTATGGCCGGAGCTGGAAGTCGCGGCCTGCGCCCTCATCGCCGACCCCCTGCGCCCGGCAGGCCAATCCGTCGGCCCCGATCCGGGTGGCTACGGCATAGCAGGCCAACGCTGGATCGCGAACATCCCAGTCTTCTGGTCCGCCGCCCCCGGCGACCCCATCACCGCCCTCCCCGCCGGCAACGCCCTCCGCCTGGTAGCCGACCTCTCCCAATTCTTCTGTCTCGCAACACCCGAAGCCACCGCCCGCTGGGGCAACGACTTGCTCGACGTCGTCCTGCACCGCCGAATGCAGCGTTGGTGGGCCCCCAAGAACTGGAGCGCCTGGTCCGGCGCCCTCGCCTACACCCGCGGCTACGTCACCGACGGCCGCCACACCACCGACTACGTCCGCCACGGCCACGCCGCCCGCCTAGCCGAAACCATCAACCGAGAGGTCGCCTGATGTCGCAATCCGAGCCCCACCTGTACCTCTCCCACGACGAAATCCGCGACCTCTCCACCCTCCTGCGCGAAATCCCCTCCCTCGCTGAGGATCTGGAAGACACTGTCGCAGGCCGAGCCCGCCTGGGCGACCCCAATCTCCGCCTCAACACCCGCACCAGCGACCAGCCCCTCCCCTTCAGCCCGAGTGCGGCAAAGATCCGCGACCACCTGCACACCGTCCTCGTCGGCTGGGTCCGCCTGATCTGCGAACAACGCGCCATCGCCTATCCCGGTCACCCCTCCACCGGAGCCTTGGCCCGCTGGCTCAACCGAAACCTGATCGCCCTCGCTATGACCGAGGGCGTCGAATCCGCCCCGGCCGAGCTCCGCGCCGCCGTCGAAGCGGCCGAAGCGATCGTCTGCCCACCCCCCGAGCGAATCGCGGTGAATCCGAACGCCATCGAGGCCGCCCGCCGCGCCCTCCTCAATGCCTCCGGAATCGCCACTCTCGCACAACGATTGGGCGAGCCATTCCGCGCCGTCACGGTCCGCCGCATCCAAACCCTGCGCGACGCAGGCAAGGTCAGCCCCGTTCCCGGCCCGTGGGCGGTGGACTGGCCCGAGCAGTTCCTCGTCGGCGAGGTATTGGATGCGCACCTCGCCCATCCCGTACGCGCCAAAAGGACCTCGTCAGCTCAGTGCGGCGGTCATCCGGCACGTCCCCGAGTCGAGCGGGAAAGCGTGGGCCGACCCAAATGACCTTCACGCTCTCCCAACTCATCGAGATGGCTGCCCACGAAGGGCCCGACACCCCGCTCACCACCGAGGAGGCACACGAAATCATGCGCTTGCACCGCGAGTGCGCCGCCTACTACTGCCCGCGCAAGACAGCGGCATTCGAAGTGCTCATCGAGTCCGGCCGCATTGTTCCCGACGCCGCTCGGAGGCACTGACGTCGTTCACCAAATGAGCTGTCCGAAACGATATCCCGAGTCCCGGCCCACCATCCGTGGGCCGGGACTTCTGCGCTTCCGGCAGTAGCCGATGTCGCGAGGCCGTCACGAAGGACTGATCTACCTGCACTTTTCATGAATCTCCAAGATGAGTGTTGACATTCCGCTCCGCTTAAGTGAAGATATCTGCAGCGCCACAGTTGCGCCTTCATCCCGAAATCACGGGAAACCATCACTCCGGCACAGGGTTTCAGCCTTGTCTGCCGACCACATCGTGTTCACCTGGAACCCTCGATCCTCCGATGGATCGGGGTTTCTGTCGTTGAAACACGTCTTCCCTCGAATCAGGAGGACCAGTAATGGTTTTCGGCCTCACTGTCGACCAATGGATCCATCTCGCCGGACTCGTAGTCCAGCTCCTGGCAACCGTTGCCCCGCTAGTTCTGTAATCCACGCCGCGGTTCCTGCTTCCAGAGCAGCAATCGGGACCGCGGCGCTGTCGGAAGGAAAACATATGCTTATCAACAGGGTTCCCGAGCCCGCTCTGGTGCGATCCGTCCTCGTAGCCATTACCGGAGTCATCGCCTTCGTGCTGGGCCGCGAAGTAGGTTCCGAATGGATCGACGCAGCACTCACCATCTACGGCCTGCTCACTCCCGTAATCGCCGGCGCCCTCATCCGCCCGGCGGTAACTCCGGTGCAGCACTCGGAGGGTGATGCCTGAATGCAATCCTGGCTAAACCCCGATCTCGTGCAAGCCATCGGAGTCGCAGTCGCAACAGTTATCGGCGCCGTAACCGCCTGGCAGGCCCGCGAAGTCGCCAACCTCCGCGAACGCGTGGCAGCCCTGGAAGACCAGGCCGCCAGCGACCAACGCCGCTTCCGCGACGCCATCCGCCTGATCCGCGCCCTGCAACGCCACATCGACGAACTGCTCGGCTTCCTCAGACTGCACGTCCCAGCCCAAGAACCCCCGCAGGCCACCTACAAAATCCCCACCACTCTCGAAGAAGAGATCTAACGGCCACAAGCCGTTCCAGCCCATGCGGCTCGCCCCCGAAAACCTCTTGATAGGTACACCGCGGGTTCAGAGCAAGCCGCATGCCCGCCCCTGGCGCGCCCGTCTCCCGCAGGTGGTCCGCGGTCGCAGACACCGGTCGCAGCGCCAGGGGCGAAACGGTCCCGCCCCCGGCCATTCCCCTCTCACCGGGGGCGGGACCCCAATCCTCCGAATCCCGAGCCCGCACCAGGGCCCGGAATTCTTCATGCCCCGATCAGGAAGGTTCCGAAAGCCCATGCCCGGCAAGGAGATCATCGATTCCGTCCGCTTCGGCAACGACCCATCCCCCACGGACTACGTCAAAACCGATACAGGCCAACTGGTCACCCCGGACTTCCTGTCCTTCATCCAGCAAACCCTCTCCGGCAAACTCGCCGAACACCACCCCGACGAGGAACTCGACCCCCAGGTCCGAGCCCTAGCCGAGGAACTATCGGTAATCCACCTCCCCGAATGGCACAGCGAGGTAGGCCGAAAACTGGCCGACCCCACCGTAACCGCCATCAAACAGGCCACCCGCGTAGCCGAATACCTCGTCAACCGCGGCGTCCGAGTCCACCCCGAACTCGAGGAAATCCGCTGGGTCCCCACCCCCGACGGCCCTCCCGGCGCCTTCGACACCGGCAAACACATCACCAAGGACGCCAACGGCAACTGGCCAACCCCCGACCCGGAATCCTTCTACGACCTCGAAGACATCCAGGTCAAACAAACCGACGACGGCATCTGGTTCGCCACCCACCCCCGCGGTCTCGCTGTCGAAGCCCCCACCAAAACCGACGCCTACGCCGGTCTTGTCGACCAACTCCGCGAGCGGATTGACCAAGCCCGTCGCACCCGCGAGGAGTAAACATGTCGATCACTCCGAACGAGGTAGCGGACTCCAACTCTCGTGTGCGGGTTCATAACTTCTCGGTGCGTTCTCCGGAGGAGGCTGTCGCAAAGTACGCGCGGATCCTCAGTGTGAATGCGATGACTGAGGGTGGGCCGGATACTGCGGTGTACGCGTCTCCGATCAGTGGGGAGATCTCGCCGGAGGATGCCTGGCTTCTCGGGGTGCCGGGGCCGGGCGGGCGACCCCAGGCTCAGCCGAATATTGGCACGCCGAGGGACTTGCTGCCGCAGGCACCGAACACCCCCGCGGCGGTTCCTGCCCCACCGGCGGTGACCGAGCTGCCGGTCGTTCCGATCCGACCGGTTCCGGTCCCACCATCGGCCACCACACCGACCGGTGACCCTGCTCCTATCGCGCCCGATTCCCCGGTCACCGCGACGACCGTGCCGGTGATCCCGGAAGGGACCACTGCGGAGATGGCGGTCATCCTGGGACTGGCCACACCGCAACAGCAGCGGCCCGTTCCACTCGACACGACCGACATTCTCGCGATCGGCAGTCAGGGGCTCCCGGCGCCGGGCGAATCCAGGCCGCTGCCCAGTGGAACCAACGTCGCGGTCGATGCCTGGGGCCGCGCGAGCTGGACCCTGCCCGACGGTCAACCCCTCGACCTCGATACCGGACCATCCTTCGGCCCGCCACCCGCCGTCGCGGTCGTCAACGCCAGCGGCGCGGAAACGATCGTGATGCCGGTCCTGGGCCCGGAAGGCTTGTTCCACCTCGTCATCCACCCCGACGGCAGCATGGTCGTGATCGACCCCGACAGCACTGAGACACCGGTCAACTCCCCCGGATCGCCCCACCGCGCCGCACCCACGCCAACCGCATGTTCGACCCGATGCTGGGGCGCTGGATCCATCCTCCCGCCGACACACCCATCGGATTCACTCCCGAAGACCGCATCCCCGCCTGGCTCACCGCCACCGGACCCGCCCAAATCATCGCCCGCCCCGACGATTCGATCGAGGTCCGCAGCCCACAAGGCGGCACAAACGGAATCAAACCCACAATCGACGTCCGGGTCCTCGATGCCGAGGGCCGCGAACTCGCCCACTACACACTGACTCCCACCGGCGACAAGGTCTTCCTGCTCGGCGCCGGCCACACCCTCACGATCGGCCCCAACGGCAAGGTGGTCGACCCACCCGGCCTACCGAGCCCGGACCTACAAATCCACCCCTTCCCCGACGCCAACAACGCTATCGGCTTCGTTGAAGCCGACGGCTGGACAACCAAACTCGACCCCATCCCCCTACCCCCCGGCGTCCCCGGCAAAGCCCTCTACGCCCACGACAGCCGCCTCATCCTGCTGGGCAACGACAACAAATACCACTGGGTCGACGCCACCCCGCAAACACTCCCACCTACACCCGCCGAACGCAGCCTCAACATCCCCTGGGACCGCGAAGGCACCGACCACTACATCGGCCCCGACGGCACCCCCTACTACAACGTCAACGGCCACAAAGTCGCCTTCAGCCCCGACCTGCAGCGTGTCATCGACCCCACCAACGGATTACGCCCCCTCGGCCCCATCGGCATGTGGCTCGACGACCGCGGAACCGGGCCACAAAGCTGGATCACGGCCGCCTTCCCCATCCCCAGCAAACAACTCCCCCTACCGCCCGGCGTTCCCGCCCTCGCCCTCTACCAGCTCCAAGACTTCCGACTCGTCATCATCGACCAATCCGGCGCCAGCCACTACGTCTCCCCCCTACCAGCTCTACCTCCACAAGGGTGGTCCCAGGGATTTCTCCAGCTCTTCATGAATGTCGCCATGAGCTACGGTGGCAGAAGAGGCGGATTGCCAAGGGTTCTCGGAAACTCCTACCGCGCTGTACTCGACCAGACGGACTTCCGAGGGCGACCAAAGTTGGCTCAGTCTACGAAGGTCTATGTGACGACCGAGGCTGGTCGTCAACCAGGTGCGGTCGGACCCAGGTCTCTGGTGCTTAGACAACAAGCTATCAACAGCCGAGAAACCGGCCCAACCCCTGTCGCGTCTGCAAACACTATAAGTGCGCCATCGCCAAAGACGGCTGGCACATTGGCCGACCGCCGTGGTGGAGCCACATTGACTGGCTTCGTCAAGATCGATATTCCTATCAAGGACTTCTTCCGCGGTCCAGCTGGATGGTCGGGAGGACTGCGTCTAGTTCCAGGCGGCGCTCACATGGGCGTCCTGCAAGGGCTAGCAGGGAAAGCCTCGCTTGAGGGCAGGCTATTCCCTCCAAAACATCCGAGTTCAAGAGCCATTGGCGGTGGCTTGGAAGACGGCGGTACGTGGACCGGTGCCAAGTTCAATCAATCCTCCGGAGGAGGGCGACAACAACCTTCGTCTGGATCCGGCGGTTGGAAGCGGCCCGGCAGCGCCCCAAGACCGCTCGATCGGGGTGGGGAATTGGAACAGCAGGTTCGAGATCAGTTGGTGGGTACCAAGGTTAAGGCAGGCGATGTGGGCACGATCCTGGACAACCTCGCCAACCATCCAGCAGGTAAGGAACTTGCCGAGGCCATCGCCTCCGGACGGTTCAAGGACGCTACCAACTTCTCGTCTGTGGTGTCGAATCTCGCTCGGTATGATGTGATTCCTGGCAGCTTGGAGCAGATTAGGCTCGCTGGGCGGTTGTTGGACCGCGGAATCACGGACATCGTATTCGAGGTCAAGCAAGGGGGGCATGAGATCAAGCGCGGTGTCATTACCGGCGAGCGTACCGATCTGGACTTGATGGCACGAGACCAGAACGGTGATGTGCACGGCTGGCAGTTCAAGGATGTTCAGTCGAACAACCCAAAGAAGGTGATCGGCAAGGTTTTCCAAGAAATGCGACAGCTGACGGACTCCGGTGCCGACGTCCAGACGTTTGTCCTCGATACGTCCGTCTTAAAGGTAGATCTCGCACCGCACCTCGTACGTCTTGAACAGAACTACCTGAAGAATGGTATCCAGGTAGTCATCCGTACCCCAGACGGGATCATCTTCATCCCTCTGAACGGTCGATTTACTCCGGAAGGAACGCTGTGATCACTAGGACACCCGTCGGTCGATGGACATGGGGACGTGACCACGAAGAAGCCGACGTTGTCGAGTTGTGCATGCGCGAATTTATGGCCGCATACGCCACATTGGCCCGTTTGCGGCTTGCAGTCGGTGCACCAGTCTTCCGCGTGAGGGTATCCGAGGCAGGGAGCCCCAGGAGCTATCTCTTCGACGGCGAGTTTGCCCCTGATAACAGCCGATTACCAGCGGAAGGCGCAGCGCTCATCGCACACGAGGTTCGCGGCGTCCTGCGTACTGGTGAGATCGGCTCGGTGACGGCCACCGTCAACTGTGTCGGCGAAGTCAGTGGGGGCGAACAGCAGGCCGTTCACAGCAACCTGTTCCGGTTGAGTGTTGACGTCTATGCGGACTACGTCGCCGCTGAACTGGTGACGTTCTCCGATGCCTGGATGCCGTACGATTTGCGAGGTCGGCCTCAACCTGAAACATATGCAGCGAATCAGCCACGTCTGGCTGCTGCACTGCGGGATCTTTCCATGGCTCTGGATTCGGAGATAGACCCAGGCGATCCAACCTATTTCGGTAGGCCGACAGCGACGGGTATCGACAACTTCTTCGATCCAGGAGGTGCTCCGTCCGATGTGTGGACCAGATTTGAGGAATGATCGCCACGCCGGTGAGTTCTGGGAAGCGCTCGCGAAGGGTCTTCCGAAAGGACGTTTGGGCTAATGAAGTTTCCTATTTACTACTCGTACTTCAATCGACCGTTGCGGGTGGAGAAGGATTCCGAAGGGCATATTGTCGGGTTTATTATCAATTCTGATACGGGGCATTTCGAGCCAGCGGTATCGAGTGTCGTGGGTAAGGCCATGTCGATTATTGGACATCCAGAGATCTGGGAGTTGGAGCGGGATGAGTTCATAGTTGATGCGGAGCGGGTGCGTGCAGATTTCCAGCATGGATCTGATCCAGCTCATGATTTGTATGCGGAGATCGATGGCCTCCTGGAAGTTGTTAGTGGTGAAGATCGTGCTCCTACCTGAGATGAAAAAGATCACCTCATGTCACTCTGGAATCGCACGTATCTCATGTAGGAGGAGCGCGCAGAATACCCTGACCCCGCATCTCTTCCAGACGCCACTGACGAGTAGTGGCTGGCCGTCATTGACCGACCCATCGTACCTCGATCAGAAATTTGAATCCTAGTGTAACTATCATGGCGAAAGGGGTGATATCTGTGTTGGAGAAAATAAGATTCCCTGACATTGAAAAGGCGCTTGTCGATTATCTGTCTGCCCAACTCGGGGAATTCTCGGACAATGCAACGGTCGTGACAAGGGTTCCCGAGCCGCGGCCGATGCGGATGGTTCGGATAACCCGAAACGACCGCAAGGCGCGGCTTGATCGTGAAGATCGGGAGGGGAGCCGAGGCCCTCGCCTGATCCTCGATCGGCCGCGTGTTGTGTTCGAGTGCACCGATGATGAGGGTAACGCAGCGAGTCTGGCGGCTCTGGTCCGAGGCATTGTGAACGCTGCTGCGCCTGGGTATATCGGCGCTGTGTGGTGCGATTATGTTGAGGATGCCGGTGAACAGAACGATACCGACCCGGTGACTGCTGCTCCGCGGTATACGGTTATTGCCGATATGATCGTGCGAGGAAAAGTCCTCGCGTGACTCCCCCGAAAGCGCGGGAGTAACAACTGAATACACATCCCTAGGGCCTGCGCAACAATCCCAAGGGAGATATGAAGATGGCTAAGCCCTCTAGCAAGTTTATTGGTGCCGGCACTCCGAACATCGCTGTTACCGGTGGTGTTCTGGTTGCTCCGCTGGCTACCTCGCTGCCGACCGGTGCGGATGGCGTTATCGATCCTGCGTTCAAGGCGCTCGGGTATGTATCCGAGGACTGCATTGAATCGATGGGTGAGCGGCGGATCGAGTCGATCAAGGACTGGAACGCCGATATTATTGCCCAGCTGCAGACCGAGCATTCGGTGCGGTTTGGGCTGACTCTGTATGCGGTGTGGGATCAGGATGTTCTGACCGAGGTGTTCGGTAAGGACAATGTTGTTCCGACCAATGCCACCACCACTTCCGGTGCGCTGTACACGGTCAAGGAGACCGGTTCGGTGCTGCCGCGGCGTTCGTGGGTCTTCGACATGATGAACGAGGACAAGAAGCTGCGCATCGTGCTGCCGAACGCCAAGATCTCCTCGGTTACCGAGAAGAAGTTCGTGTCGAATGAGCTGGCCGGGTTCACCATTACCGTTGATGCGTTCAAGGACGACAGCGGTGTGAAGGCGTACCGCTACCTGAACGACGGCAACAAGCTCACTGCCTGATCTCGACGGCATCGACCGTCAAAATCACCATGGGGAGAACCCGAGTGGGTCGAACCATGCCTGACGACGGGTGATGGCCGTCCAACAACCCCCAACGGCGGCGGGATTCCAATCCTATGCGCAGGCCCGCCCGCCGCTGTTGGGCCCTTCTTGTTTCAACGCCTGGAAACCCATAACCAATTCAAACCTTGAAAGGTCTGCGTAACAATGACTTCCCCGAAAGCCCCTATCACGATCACCACTCCGGTCAAGGTGAAGGACGACTTCTTCTACCGGGTGAGCGGCGTCGAGATCCAGCTGCCGTCGCTGTCCTACCTCAAGCCGGGCCTGGTTCGCCGGATCCGCCGCCTGGGTGATGTGGACGCGATGTACACCCTGCTGGAGATCACGCTGTCTCCCGAAGCGCTTGCGGCCCTGGACAATATGGATCCGGACGCCTACCATGAAATGCTGGAGGCCTGGCGCGCGCACTCGGGGATCAGCCTGGGGGAATCCTAGGCCGCCATGCTCTTCTCGAAGAGCATGGCGAGGCAATCGAATACGACCTGATCACCCGTGGACTTCGGCTGCGCCGACTCGGCGGTGAAACCCTGACCTGGGGTGACCTGAAAGCCATCGTGCAGTTTCTGCCCAGCGATTCGGCGTTGATGCGCACCCTTTACCCCGATCAGCACCAGTGGCCGCTGGAGGCACAGCTGCTCGCGGAAGCCGTCGACACCGTGCGCTGGCTGGCCTGGAAGAAGACCGACGACGCGCGGAACGGCCGCAACCGGCCCGAACGCATCCAGCGACCCGGCGTCGGCACTGACCGCGAACGGGTGGGCACGGCCACGGGCGTCGATCGGATGAACGAATTCCTCGGCTGGAGCCGGTGATCGCGCGCCGGTGGGCCGAGCTCGGGCGCAGTCGGCACAGAAAGTGGATGTGAATTGTGGACAAGCAACGCCCAACGGCAATGACCTTGCCGGACATTCTTGCGATGACAACCAGCGGGCAGCCGGCTCCGGGGAAGAAGATCGCACTTCCCAGCGGTGCGGTGTGGGAGGGTGGACCCACCAAGGGGACGTCTCTCATCACCCTTCCCGATGAGGATCCGATCCTCGTTGCCGATGACGACAAGGGTCTGCCGAACTCCATTGTCGGGCGCGCCCGGCCGTTCGGTGCACTGGCTCGCATCTTTGAGGAGGTTCTCGGCCACGTCCCGAACTTCTTTGCGGACCATGTCGCTTCCGAAGCACTGAACCTGTTGCGCGGCAACACCGAACCGGACGATGTCGAGACCGAAACTCGCATCGTCAAGATCAGCTCCAAGACGACGCTGCTCAATCCGGCCAAGCGGCGAAACCGCTCGGGCGGGGAGAACATCGTCGAAGAGCATCGGATGTACGAGGATTCGGCAACCGATGACGGAGTGGAACCGATCCGGCGAGCGCGCGGCGGTTTGGTGTTCGGGCCGGGAGGCCCGACTGAGGACAGAGTCCTGATGCTCGCCTCCCCAGGCGAGTTCGTGGTGAACGCCGCGGCGACCAACTCGGACACGCTGCCGATCTTGCAGGCGATCAATGCGGGATGGGTGCCGTCGGCCCGGTACCTGACCGGATTGTTGAACGAGTTCGGCGCGTCCGGGCCCGTTGGGGATCCGGCGGCGAACCCCGCATTGTGGCGAGACATGCTCGGGCAGGGTGGTGTCGCGGACATGTTGGGCGGCATCGGCGATGCCGCCTTGAATGCGAGCAGATCGGCCGGTGCAGCGGTGGGATCGGCACTGGCGCCGATGTTCCGGCCCGGCGGTCCGCTGGCCTCGCAGCCGGGGAGCGCGTTGGGGTCGGTGCAGAGTCCGTCGGCTTCGACCGCGCCGGATGCCCCACTGCCCTTGACGGCGTCGATGCAGGCCACTCCCACCGGGCTACTGGGGGCCCTGGCCGGTCTCCGTATGCCCGGTCTGTCGACCGGCCCGGCTGAAACTGGCTCCGGTGAGCTCGGATCTCTGTCCGAGGCCCTCAGCTCCGGAGTCACCGGCGCCGCGACCACGGCGGGCAGTCGCGTGGGGTCGATGCTGGGGCAGTTACTCGCTCCCGCGCTCGGGACTGCCGGTGACCTGGCGCCGCTGATCGGCGAGCAACTTGGCCGATTGATCGGTCCTGAGTTCGGCGGCAGCCTGCAGGCGTCGATGACATTGCGCAGCGAGGTAGAGCCCGACGGCGGCTCCGGATCGGAGCTCAGCGGCGGAGACGTGCCCGGCACAACACCGAGTGGTGTTGTTGACCTCCAAGGCAATACGTACACCCCCGCGATACCCCAGGTTGGTCTTTGTACCTACGGATCGGATCCGGTATCCAGTCTGCCCACGGAATCCCTTGTCAGTCCTGGCCTGCAAGTTGTGCAGACCGGGAGTGGCATCACACCGAACGGCGAGCCCGCAGGTGAGTACCCGGCGGGTCAGCAGAGCCTGACGCCGAAGCGGCCGCTGATCTATCAGGACAGCGACACCATCGATCGTGCGGCCATGGTCGGCACCGAACTGGCTGCACCGCTGGGCGAGTCAGGTCAGCAGGCAGCTGCGAAGATCGCCTCATTGATCGGTGCATTCGGTGGTCCGGGCGTGGCGGCCGCGCTGGAACCCGGTGGTCCCATCGCCAATCTCCTGGGTTGGTCGGCGGACAAGACCGTCGACGTCCCCTTGATGGAGAAGGACAAACCGCAAGCCTTCAACCTCGACCCATCTAGTCAGCTCGTTGCCGGAGTGCAGGGATACCTGACCGGCGCTGCCAACGGCGGGTTCGTCAAGGGAATCACCGGCGCGATCAAGGGTCTCGCATCCGATGCGGGCAGCCAATTCGGCGGCGCGTTGGGTACCGCGATCGGATCCATGGCCGGCTCATTGCTCGCAACCAAGGCTGCCGAGCTGGTCACCAAGCCGATCGAATGGGGTGCGAACACCTTCAAAGAGCTGGTCGGAACCGGTTTCGGCCTGACCGATCTGGCTGAGGGCCCGGGCGGGCATACCGCCCGGGTCGATATCTACAACTTCAACGGCACAGACCCCAAGAGCGCGTCGATCGCGACCGAGCGGGTGCGCCGGCGCCGGGCTTTGGCGCAGCAACGCGGAGGAGGTTTCGGGCGATGACCCACCAACTTTTGGAAACTCACGGCACGAAGGTCGTGGTGTGGGATGTCAACGGCCGGGTGTGGCATGTGTCCGGCACCAATTCGGGGCGGGAGGGCGTGCGGCTTTCGCAACAGGCAGGGTTCATGTTCGCGCCTGTGCAGCTGCTGGTTTCGGAGGGGGCGCGGCAGGACGGCGCCACTTTCATTCGATCCGTGCGGTCGAAGAAGGAGTGGGACTTTCTGGTCGTCATTTCCGGTGCGGCGAAAAACAATGGGGCGGACCCGGTTCGGGACTTCCATGCCGTGCATGACGCCTGGTTCCGGGGCTGGTCCACGGACAAGCCGGTGACTGTCGGCTACTACACGCGGCATCAGGGCTGGCGGTTTCAGCAGGCGCAGTTGGATTCCGCGCCGGAACCGGTCGGCGAGGTGGATCCGGCGCGGAATGCCATTGCGGCATACAAGATGTCGGCCACCGCGATGGATCCGCTCGAGCGGCACTTCGACGAGCACTCGGTGTGGACCAACACCTCGGGCGCCGGATCGGGTGTGCTGCGGTTGCGTAATGCCGCTGACCAGCCGGTTTGGCCGCGGTACACGATGAACGGACCTGGGCGATGGGAGATTCTCGATCCGCTCGACAGCGATCTGGTGAGAATGGTGCAAACGCCAACCTTGCAGGCCAACGAGACATTGCGTATCGACACGCATCCGCGACATCGGACCGCTGAACTCTATGTCGAGGGCGTCACGAAGCCGCGCAATGTGTGGGGCCAGCTCGCCGGTCGCCGCTGGTTGCAGTCGATGGATCCGTGGAGCTCCACCGATATCAATGTGAAGGTGGAAGGCGGTACCACCGCCTCGACTGTGATTGCCACGGTCACGCCGCGATCCTCGAGGCCGTTCTGATGAGCGCGGGGACTTGGGATCCGTACGCCGAAGCGCGGCGGATGGACGGGACCTATCGGGTTGGTCAGGAGCAGGCACGGAATCCCGGTGTGCTGGTGCGCTATTGGGACGAGAACATGCAAGAGGTGGGGGAGGAGCACAGCTATCTGTCGCTGGAATTCACCTATCCGCGCAATGCGGCCGGTGGCCTGAAGATGATCTGCCCGCGCGACATGGTGCACTTCGATCACCTGTTCAACAACAAGTACGGCCAAGATGCCACGATCCCGATCACGGTGAACACCAAGGGATTCCGGTGGGACGGCTACATCACCAAGGTATCGATCGTCCGTGACGAGAACGGTGTGGAGACCGTCGATATCGAGGCCATCCACGCCTGGAACCACATCGCCACGATTTGCTGCTGGGCCTCGCCGTTCGCGCCGATTCTGGCGCAGTTCCCGCGGCATCACATTCTGTTCGGGCCGGTGCGCTCGCTCGTCATCACCTACCTGACCATGAACCTGATGCGGCCCCAGGGCGGCGACACGACCTTCCCGATCGCGGTCGTACCGGTCGATCCGCAGAAGGACACCAGCCGCTGGAGTGCGGCGTCGGCGCGATTCGATATGGCGGACAAGCTGTTCCAGCCGATGCTCGAAGATTCCGGCGTGATGCTCACCGCCCGGTTCTTCATCCCGGGCGAAGACGAGCAGCCCGCGCCGAACTGGTTCTACCTGGAACGGCCGACCGTGGTGCTCGATACCGTCGACAAGTCCGGCGTCACCGGCTCCACCGGAACACTGCTGGACGGAATCCAGTCGTGGATCGAGGAATTCGCCGATGACGGCACCACTCCGGTCCGCTATCCGAAGTTCGACTCGACCACCGAGTACGAGGCCGTCTACGGACAGCCGGGCAAGTTCGGCACGGTCAAGAACTTCCCGTGGGTCTGGTATTTCGAAGGCGAGTACTCAGGCATCGGCCCATCCGAGATCGCCCTGCACAAGCCCACCGCCACCGACATCATTATCGGCGGCCGTTCCCCAGGTTGGGTGAACGCGGGCATCGAAGTGGTGATCAAGGGCCTGCTGTCGCTGATCGGCCTGGACTTCCTCTACCGCGGCCAGCTCAACGACATCTTCCTCGCCTGGATGGTGTACCGGGATGCGGAACGCGCACGCAAGGCCGGACCGTACGCCTTCCGCGAGCTGTACATCACCGGCAGTGACAAAGCGTTCAACCTCGACGGCTTGGTCGCGGCCCGCCAGGGCCTGCACCTGACCCGCGGCTACACCAGCCACAAGGTGACCATCGAGGACAACGCCCCCTACCTGCTGGGCAGGGATTTCGGGCTCGGCGACCAGATCGGCTTCGCCATGGATCAGCTCGTCTTCACCGACTACGTGACCGAGCTGACCTTCACCGACAACCGCGAAACCCCGGCCGTATGGCAGATCACCGTGGGTGACGGCGCTGACGAAGAGGACTCCATCGTCAAGGCCTGGCAGCGCATGGGGCGTTTCGCCGCGGCGATCAAGGATCTGTCCACCGATGTGGGCGCGGATCTGGATCTGCTCATCTTCTAACCCTCAGGGAGGAAACACTATGGCGGACCTCAGTTTTCCCGCCCACCTCACCGTGAAACGGGAGCCTGATATCGACGGGCTGCCCATTCTGACCGCACAGGTCGACCTCGACGACGATGTGGTCCGGCTGCCGCTGCCCGAAGGGCCGGCCGGGCCGCAAGGACAGCAAGGTCGTCCCCGCGCCACATTCCGAAAGACGGGCGAAATCGCCAATACCGCAGCCCGCCCGACCGGGCTCGGTGCCGATGACCGCGGGAAATGGTGGCACCGGCTCGACGACAATGGCATGGATGTGTGGACCGGTGCCGGCTGGCAACACTCACCGAACGCTGTCGGGCCGAAAGGACCGGTAGCCGAAGCCAACTCGATCACTGATATCGAGACCATCCGCAAAGAGAATCTGACCGTCCCCGCAGTCGAGTTCGTCGGCTCCGGGCCGCAGCAGCAGCTGAAGGTGACCGTACCGGCAGGTTTGCGGGGCCCGAAAGGGCCCGCAGGCGAATCCGGCACGATTACTGAAGCAGACGACTACGACAAGATCAGCCAGCCGATTCGTGATGGCGTCTTCTCCTACCACCGTGCCAGCGGCAAGTTCCGTTCCGCGCCGCCGCCATACGGCACCGGCCCTTGGTCGTGGTACTCGACCGATTTCATCGCCGACACGGCCGCCACGGTGCCGCGAATCATTGCCGGCACCTTCACGATTCCCGCGCAGGACTTCGCGTGGCGGCCGATCGTGCACGGTCATCTTGCCCAGGTGACGAACGATAAGTCGCGCACCGTCGGTGTCTATTCCACGGTTCGGCTGCATTCCGCGGACGGCGTGATTGTGGCTGCGTCGAGTGTCACTGCCGACGGATGGACACTCATGCCGCTGATCCCGTCCTATCGCGAGGGCGACACCACCAAGACGCTGTCACCGACGTCGACCTTCGCCACCGTACCGGCGGGCCGGGCGGTAAACTTCGTGGTCGCGGTCGAGCGCTACGGGAGCGCCAATGTCGAGATCGGCTTCGGCCAAGCCCATGCCTCGCTCGTCGTCAATGCACAACCGATCGGATGAGATTGAGATGTCCACTGTAGGAAAGTATTTCGAATCGACGCTGATTCGCGGCATCGACGAGGGCATCGGAACAGCGCAGACCGTACAGTCGATGCAGGGCGCGCCCCGGGATGGATCGCTGGAACTCATGACCGGCATCTCCGGGCCGGTGGGTCCGGCCGGTGCGCCGTGCCGCGCCTTCCGATGGGAAGGCGACATCGCCGACCAGGCCGCGTTGTTCGCACTCGGCCCGAAGCTCGGTCCCGCCCATGCGGGTAAGACGTGGCGGGTGCTGACCACCGACACGATGATGTATTGGAACGGAACGAGTTTCGATTCGTTCACCGATGCCTTCGGTGCCGCGGGACCGGACGGTGAACCCTGCACGATCACCATCGGCGCCGTCACCACAGGCCCGGTCGGGTCGGAACTGCAGGCTTCGATCACTGGCACCGCCCCCAACCTCGTCTTGAACCTGACCGTCCCCCAAGGGGGTAAGGGCGAGAAGGGTGAGCGTGGTGGACCGGGGCCGATCCGCAAAGCACCCGATTATGCAGACGGCACTCATATCGATGGCGCGGTTCCTATGTGGGAGGGGACAAGCCTGAAGTGGACTCCCCGGCCCTACCCCGGACTGCGCGGTCCGTGGTCGATTGTGGAGTCCACGGCGTGGGACGGCGGTGCTGGATTCACCGCCTCTCAGGGCGGGATCAACTCGGCGCAGTTCACGGTCGCACAGTTGAGGATTCCGGCGCAGGACACCGACTGGCGCCCCGTCATCACAGGTGGAGTCATTGTCCGCACCGACATCACAGGCTCGTTCGACCACCGTGTCGATGCCGAGGTGCGTATCGGCTCACCCAATGGCCAGATTGTCGCGTTCGGCTCCGGGATCGTGTTCGGCGTCGACGGCTTCCTGCGGTTCCAGCCGCATTACGCCACTCCCGGCATGACCCCGCAAAGCAATGTCGGTGTCCTGCCCGCCGGTACCGCGGCGACCATCTTCGTGGTGCTGCGCCGAAATCGCGGCAGCTCGAACTACACCTACACCCAAGGTGGTGCTCAGATCGTGTGCTGGGCGCAGCCGGTCCGGATGTCGTGAGGACGGAATCATGACCAATACACCGCACATCGTCTACAACGACGACATCATGATCACCATGCGCGGCGTGTCCGATTCCGTCGGACTGCCCTACACGGTGAATCCCTTCGAAATCGCCGATCGCGAAGCCCTGCTCGAACTCCGAGAAGGCCCGGCCGGACCGCAAGGACCCGACGGTGCACCGGGCTGGCCGTGGGAATGGCAAGGCGATGTCCCCGATCCGGCTGCCCTCCAGGCGTTGAAGCTGACCACTTCCGACGCCCGCAAAGCATGGCGCGTGGTCTCCGAGAACGCTGTCTATTACTGGACCGGGCTCGAGTTCATCGCTTTTACGAAGGCATTCGGTAAGACCGGACGTTCCGGACCGGTGAATCGCCTAACCGGCGCAGCGGCAGCGGGACCGACCGGATCGGCCGCGTCGGCGAAGCTCACCGGAACCGCGCCCCAGCAGCAGCTGCATATCACATTCCCGCGGGGTGAAACCGGTGAAATCGGTGACCCGGGCAAGAAGGGCCGGATTCAGGACTCAGCCGATGTTTTGATCGACGACGATCATCTGCTCGGCCAAGACTATGTGCTCGGTTGGAATCCCACACTGGGCAAATTCGTTCCGGCACCGGGTCCGAGACTCGGTGGTCCCTGGGCAATCGCCCAGAATCAATTCGCCTCCGGCCGCCAACTCGACGAGAGCGTCAAGGTCCTAGCGGCCATTACGATTCCCGGGCAACCCGTTTCGTGGCGGCCGCGGATCGACGGAAAAATCGATGTGCTGACGCACACCTCCGGAGGCACTCTCTGTGACGTCGAGGTGCGTCTGGGAGGGCCTGACGGGGATCTGATCGGTTACGGGCATGGCTATCCGGACGACCGGTTCGGTGAGATTCTGCTGTCCTCGAAGTTTCAGCCCGCCATGACGCCGGAGTCGAACTTCGGCGTGGTTCCCGCGAATCAGACCACCACCCTGTACGTGATCCTCAAGCGCGTCCGCGGCGCGGAACGCTACACCATCACCAACTTCGGCGCACAGATGATCGTCTATGCCCAGCCGGTCGCTCGCTGACCTTCACCAAATCCTTCACGGCTTCACCAGAAGTCGCTCTTCGGCATGCCCGTTGTCGGCTGCCCTCCGCTCGAAAGGACTTGAATCATGGCCGAACTGCCTCCGCTGAAGTACGGCAAGGTCGTCGGACGCTTCCTCGCGAATATCGCCGATGGACCCACCGTCGGGGATCTGCCCGACTTTCCCCCGCTCACCGGCACCATCACCTTCACCGCCGAAGCCCAGAAGATCCTGGTCGCAGGCGGCCAGCCCGCGCCGGCGACCTATGTACAGCTGCCCGAGCACTACGAATGCCAACTCGACGAATTCGGCTACCTCACCTGGCGCGGCAAACGCGGGGTGCGCCTCGTCGCCCCGGGCGACGCGACCAATCCGAAGGATTGGACCTGGCGGGTCTCGTTCGAACTCAGCTACGACGGCCGACCGGTTCCCATGGAGTCCTTCAGCTTCAAGGTCGGTGAGTATCTGCCCGGTCCGAATCCCGACAACCCGGATCATGGTTCCTCCGGCCTTGTCGATCTGACGCTGGCCGCGCCGGTGCCCGCGAGCGACGGCAATGCCGTCGTCCGCGGTGAACGGGGCGAAGGCATCCAGATCGACGGCCAGGTCGCCACCTACGACAAGCTGCCCGTGAACCCGGCCGAGGGCACGCAGTACGTTGTCACGGCCGACGGCCTGTTGTACGTGTACCACGCGGCCGCCGGCGGGTGGGCGCCCAACGGCCAGGGCGTCGTGATCCGCGGCCCGGCCGGAACCACCGACTGGGCAGGTATCAGCGGGAAACCGACCACTTTCGCACCGACGATCGGCGCCACGGCGACGACCGCCGTGGCGGGCGACGATCCGCGACTCAACGACGCCAGAACCCCTCTGCCGCACACACATCCGGTCAGCCAGATTTCCGATGCCTCCGTAACCGGCCGATCCGTTCTGACCGCGATCGATGCCGCGGCGGCGCGCACTTCCCTTGGTGTGGTGGCCAATACCGACCCGCGCCTGAGCGATCCGCGCACACCGACGGCTGCCGGGCAGGCCTACGACATCGCGTTCAAGTCCCACACCGGAACTCGCGTGGCAGGTGCGGGCAATGTCATGCCCGAAGGCCTTCGGTTCGAGCGCCAGGTCAGCATCACCTCGATCACCTATCGCGGTGAAACCGCGGGCACCGGCAACCTGGTCGTCGAACTCCGTAAGGCCGGCACCAACACTGCCATCCCCGGCACTGCCGCCACCATCGCCGCCGGCTCGCACGCCGCCGACACGATCGTCACCACGGGTGCGCCCTGGACGTTCAACACCGGTGACAGGCTCCAGGTGTACATCACCACCGCGGACAGCCCGGCGGGCAAGGGTCTGCAGGTGAGCCTGAAGGGGGTGACGGCCTGATGCCGTTCCTCATCGTCGCTCCGGCTGCGGTGACCGCCACGCCCATGGGCATGGACAAGTCCGCGAACCAGGTCATCGGCCCCGACACCACGACTCCCCGGAGATTGGAGGGGTGGGTTCCGCGCAGCGGGTATGGCGACACGGTCGTCAACGGCAACCACGAGATGATCATCGGCAGCACGGGTGCCGACGTGTTGCGTTGCCGGATCCAGCTGGCGCAGGCATGGCAGCCCCAGGCAACCGGTGCACTTCGCGTGTCGCTCATGCAGAACACCGTCGAAATCAAAGCCGCGGAGGTTGTGAACGGGGCCTCGTCGCTGACTCTCGCCGATACGCCCGTCACGGTTCAACCTGGTGACCGCATCTGGGTTGCGGTCACCAACACCACATCCGGCTTCTGGGCTATCAACGGCACCATCCAGGGCGGCAACACCACGTACGTCACCTTCGACGCTGCGCAGCCGGAAGGAGGGACAGCTCATGGCCTGGAAAGGTGACCCTGTCTGGCTCGTAGATGTACTGCGCGAGGCTGGATTACAAGTAATCGAACACGATGGCTGGCGCGACCGCGGTCACGGCGACTTCGCCGACATCCGCGGCGTGCTCTGCCACCACACCCGCCGGCGGCGGCCTCAACGACTGGCGCATCGTCCAGTACGGCCGCCCTGATCTGGAAGGCCCCTTGGCCCAACTGGTCCTGGAACGCGACGGCACCTACCGAGTGATCGCGGCCGGCGTGTGCTGGCACGTCGGCCGTGGTTCCTGGCCCGGCTGGCCCACCGACAACGCCAATTACCACGTGATCGGCATCGAGGCGGTTTCCCGTGGCGACGGAACCGACTGGACTCCAGCACAACTCGACGCCTACAAACGCGGCTGCGCCGCCATCCTGGCGCGCATCGGCCGTTCCGCCGCCGACTGCGTGGCCCACCGCGAGTACAGCCGCGAAGGAAAAATCGACCCGGTCGGCATCGACATGAACGCTTTCCGCCGCGATGTCCAGGCCTTCATCGACGGAGAGGACGCTGCGATGAGTGCAGCCGAAGTCAAGCAGATCCAGGATTTCATCACCGAGTTCTGCGGCCCGATCGGCAGCGATGTCAAGGACATCCGTGAACAGTTGTGCGTTCTGGCGCAACGCGATTCAGGCCAGTTCGGGGGTTGGCCGCAGCTGGGTGACCGAACCGTGGTGGACGCGTTGGCCGATATCCGCGCCCGTCTGGAGCGGCTCGAACAGTAGTCCATCCCTGCCCGACTCTTCGGAGGTGTATCGATGCCGAACCGGCAAACCCTGCCCGCCTGGACTCCTGGGAGCATCCGCCCTTCCGGACAAGCTGATTCGGACGGCAAAACGCAGGTGTTCAACTTCAACAACATGACCCAAGAACGCGCAGCGCAGCTGGCCAAGCGTGCTCGCCGCAGTCAAGACGTGAAGAACACCTTCCGCCCCGCCAGCAAGGCATAACCCACGCCAAACCAGTGGCGGTGCGCTCGATCCGACCGCACCGCCCCAACAACTTCATCCCGTAGCTCGGCTTATCCCAATCCCACCTCCTGGGGTTGGGATTTTTCATGCCCGGATTCGAAAGGCGGACTTGGCTCGATGTCTTCTCCATCTGTCGAGTCGAAGGGTCTGCCGCCGTGCGTTCCCGGTGGGTTGGCCGGGACGAATGCCGCTGGTGGCTCCGCGGTCGCGGACCCAGGTCGCAGTGTCCGGGGCGCAATGGGTCCCAACCCTGCATTCCTCTTGATCAGGGGCGGGGCCTCATGTCGACGAAGAAGACCGCACGTACGCGGCACAAAACCAAGCAAACTGAAAGGCCTAGTCACACATGACGATCCGTACTTCCGTCCTGCTCCATAGCCCGTTCTGGAGCAAGCCGCTCCACATTCCGGGATTCGTGCGCATCGAGAAGGTCGAGCCGCTCGAGGATCCCACTTGGTACGGCCTGTCGAAGGTGTACGTCCAATACGACACCGACCAGGCCGCCACCGTGTCGACCGTCGAATTCGTCGCCCAGGTGGAGCCGATCGTGCCGACCCTGACCGTGCCCACCCCGACCGATACGGTAATTCCCCTCGGTCGAGTGCCGCTGGTCGGCGGCTCCGATCGCTACATCGGTTATCGGGTGGAGGTTCCCGCCGCGCAGCAGACCAAGCGGACTCTCGTCGTCACCGGTTCACTTTTCGGCGAGGTCGACTTCTATGTGCCGGGATTGGTGTCGATCGACGAGATCCGCGTGGTCGGCGACTTCTTCGACTCCGAGATCTATGTCACTTACAACCCGGTCGCCGACGCAGCCGTCGAACACGTGCGGGTGCTGTCTGGCGACCTCGATCCTATCGACCTGTCCCGTGTGAACGGTGTCCCGCTGGGCCGAATCCACGACGCGAAGGCGGGTTGGCGGCACATCCACTACACCCGCACACCGCTCGCCTCCGGTGCCACGGAGAACGTCTGAACGGTGCGGGGTCGTTCGTACCGAAAGCTCATCCAGACCCCATGACATCGCGCAACGATCGGGTCGGTGTGGCGCCAGCTATGTCGAGGGAATGGCTAGGCTTCCATAGGGGTAAGACCGACGACCAGTTCCCGGATGTCTTGCATGAGTTGTACGAAGTTCATCGGCTATTGAAGGAGAATCCAGGAAAGGAAGCAATTACCTCGCTTGAAAGATTCAAGCTAATACGCCCCGGAACTCTCGACGAGCCTTTACCGGAGTTCGATGTCGGTCTTGTGTCGGGGGCAGCCCCGCCGTTAGCTTGACCCGAGGTGGTCCAATTCTTGATAGACGAGTGGAGATGGCAGCGCTAGTGAGTCCCGCTCGGAACGTGAGCAATTTTACCGAGAAAATTCGTCACGCAATCGACAAGGTCGTTGCACGCGCGCAAGTGAAGCGACCGCTGAGTGGTGAGCTAGGGGCGATTGTTTATGCTAGAGTCTACACGGGAACGAATACTAAGAGGCAGGTCAAGAAATGGCTTCCAGATGGCACTTTCAGAATGGAGAGGCCCAATGGCACTTTGATCAGAGAAGAAAACTTGTTCGATATCCTCTTGGATAACCTACCTAAGATTCAAGGCATCGATCAACTGAATAGAGTTACAATTGTCAATCCGGATACTCGCGCTGTTTTGGCCGAGCATTTTAGAGCTGGCCGGAGTTGGAGTCGTCTGAGATGAACGAATGCATTGAAGGGGGCGACCTGCCGAAAATCTTTGATTCCGGCTATGTGATTGCCCTAGAAAAGGATGTCAACGACGTGCAGCTGGATTCGGAGTTGCACTCCATAGCGTTATCGGCGATGTTTGGGTTCCTAGCCGTATTCTGCCGCCCGCTAGCTCTGGATCTATCGTTGTCATACTGGGACGACGAGTATGATATGCTGATTCGTTCATCGAGGTTGAGTCCTGGTTACAAGATGCTACGCTGCGCCACACTTCCAAATGGTGTAGTGATCGATCCCTGGTGGGTCGGGCAGAAGATCCACCCTGTCGCAGAGTTGAACTATTCGACTGCGTCTGACTTCATGAAGTATGCGTTGGAGTCTGACCCTGCCGACGAATCTGGATTGAAAGTTGGGTGGGAAGCGCTATGGGCGCGGTCGATGATGGTGCGACTACCTTCCGGATGTGAGACTACCAGCGATACCGTTTTCGTGCGATGCAATCAATCCGTAATCGATCACTCTGTTGAGGTCATCAATGGTGGTCAGTGGGTATGTGGTCCACAACAAATGAATCGGCCGAGCCCGATTGTGCGTCAGGTGACCCGAGACTTCGGTATTCTGACTCTGCAAGTCTCGATAAATTGGTCGGTATGGACTCCGAGTGGCGCCGGCTTCGATGATATTCAAAGCGGAATATCCACGCTTCTGGATAGCGGCTGGCAGTTGGATGATGATCTGTGGCGTAGATTTTTGAGTGCGTGATGAATCCGCTTCGGAAATGATCATCGCTGAGTGGCCTGGAGGAATTCGGTCCACTGGGCCACGGATGCCATGTATGGGCATGACGTTTGGTGGAGGGGGAAGGTGGGATGAGGCCGCTTCCTGCTCCTTTGCCCTGGCGTTGTTGGTTGCATCGGCGGTGGTGGTGGCAGGAGTTGCAGCGGCTGGAGTGGAGGCGGTGGTCGGCTGCGGCAAGACGTAGATAGCGCAGGTCTGGCGACCTGTGGTGAACGAAGGCGGTGCTCCCGATCGTGGGTGCGCCGCCCTTTTTATGAAAGTAGCAGGGTGAATCATGGCTTACGCGCAGGTTAGCTTGCCGTTCAACGATCTTCGGACGCCGATTGGGCTCGAAGTCGATTTGGCGGGCAATACTTATGTTTCCAATCAAGGTGCTCGGCGGATCGAGAAGCTGACAGCCAATTACGTCCACAGTTCGTTGCCCATGACTTTCCGGGGGACGCCGGCGGGTATCCGGGTTGATCAGGGCGGCAACGTATTTGCCGTGGACTATGGCGGTGGGCGTGTCCTCAGGCTTGGGACCGACGGGGTTGTGGTTGAGCTTCCGTTTGCGGGGCTGGGTCGCTTCCCCAATGACGTGGACGTCGATGCGGTTGGCAATGTTTACGTCACAGACGGATCGAATAACCGGGTGGTTCGACTGTCTCCGGACGGGACGCAGGTTGATTTGCCCTTTACCGACTTGTCGGATCCGCATGGCATCCGGGTGGACCAGGCCGGAAACATCACCGTCGCGAACAAGGCGGCATACAGTGTCGTTCGGCTGAACGCGCAAGGCATTCAGGCGAAGCTGCCCTTCTCTCGGGTCTTGGGGCCTACCGGCGTGGATGTGGACGCCGCGGGCAATACCTACGTCACCAACTTCGGTGCGGATTCGTTCACGATCCCGATTGCGATGCTTACTCCGGCGGGCGTCACCCAAGCCGTTCCGTTCCGCCAGTTCAGTGTGATGCGCCCGATCGATATTCGTGTCGACACCGCGGGCAATATCACCGTTCTCGACGCGATGGGCTCGGTGCAGCGGCTTGTGGTGACTGCCTGACTTGGATTCCTGTACCAGAACTAGCGAACTGATCGGGGAATGAGTCGGCACAGCCACCATGGGCGGTGCGGGAATTCGGGGGAGTAGATGCGTACGGTCAGTTCCTCGGTTCGGTGACTGCCGGGGGTGCGGATGAGGATGTGAACGTCCTCGCTCGGCTGACGCGGTGGGGTGCTGTGCCACAACTCTTTCCATTCAGGGGCGTCTTGGCAGTTGCGCACGGCTGCCGTGACTTCGGCGTTGGTGGTTATGTTCGGGGTCAGCATGCGGAGGCTGTGGAGTAGGCGTTGGGCTTCTTTGCGCCAGCCGACGATTACGGTGCGGGCGGCGGGGTTCAGGAACATCCATTCGACGAAGTTCGTGCCGGCGGCGGAACCCGGAAAAGCGCGTTCGTGGGCGGCGTTGGCGGCGACGATCTTGAAGGTTGGTAGGACGTAGAAGCTTGCCGGGTGGGGGAGGCTGTTCAGGTCGGCCAGGTCGTCATCCGTCGGGGTCGACGCCGCGCTGCTCGGCGCGGTGCCGAATACGTTCGGCAGGCTCACCGCCAGGATGTGTTTGCGGTACATCGAGGGAACATCCAGCTGGTCGAACAGGACTTGCAGGGTGGGGAGGGTGGTGGGGCGGGTGCCTAGTTCGATCTTTTCGATCAAAGAAACCGAGACGTTGGCTTGTTTGGCCAACTCGGCGCGGGTGAGGTGAGCGTCCTCTCGGCGGCGGCGGATGTAGTCGCCGAATTGGTTGTCGGACAATGCGGCTCACCTCTTTCCTATTGACAAGTGCGGTGTTCTGTTGTCGGGGTTTCCCACGGATTGTGTGAGCGGAGATCGTTGATCTTCGAACGGGGCTCCTCGGATAATAGAATATATGTTCGAATGATAGCTGGAATGGTGCCGCGACCTGCGATGGTGCGGGTCGTGTCGCTGTCGTGCTTGGGGTGGAAGGCGGTCTTGTGGACTGGGTGGACAGATGCGTCGGCGGCAGGGTTGCGCGGGCGATGGGTGAGGCGGGGATCGGAGTGGTGGAGTTGGCTCGGCGGATGGGGGTCGATGAACGAATTCTCGTTGATCGGCTGGCGGCGCCGGCGACATTTACGGCCTGCGAGTTGATTGTGGATGCGGGCGTATTGGGTTGTGATGCTGTGGGATTGCTTCCCGACGCGCGGTGTCGGGAGTGTGTGGAGAGTGCGCGGGGTGGGCGGACTCGGTTGTCCGGCAAGTATTTCCGATGCGCGCGGTGATTAGTTCGAACTGATGAGGGCGGCGCTCCCGGAGTGGGAGCGCCGCCCTCTTTTCGTGTTGGTGGGGTTCAGGCGATGGATGTATCGCCAAGTGCCACAGCGAGACTGCGGAGGAGGGGGATGAGGGCTTCGCGGTCGGGGGTGGGGAAGGCTTGGAGGACGCGTTCCTGGTTGGCGGCGTGGAGGGGGAGGATTTTGTCGACCAGGTCGCGGCCGGGGGTGGTTAGTTGGACTCGGATGGCGCGGCGGTCGGTGGGGTCGGGGACGCGTTCTACGAGGTTTTTGGCGGCTAGGCGGTCTATGCGGTTGGTGATGGCGCCGGAGGTGACCATGAGGGCCTTGTTGAGGTCGCCTGCGGTGAGGCCGGAGTCGCCGCCGTTGCGGCGGAGGGTGGAGAGGACGTCGAACTCCCAGAACTCCATGCCGTGGGAGCGGAAGAAGTCGGTGAGTTCGCGGTCCATGATGCGGGCTATGCGGGTGAGGCGGCTGGTTAGCTCTACGTAGGAAACGTCCAGGTCAGGGTGGATGCGGCCCCAGGCGGCACGGATCTGGTCGACTGCGTCGTCCATGGCGACTCCTCTCGGGGGTGAAAATCTCAACATCAAGATACTTGACACTGAACGATCCGGGTGGTGTTATTTCAACGTTGAGATTATCAATGAGGAGCTAACGATGAACACCACCTTCCGTGTCGGCGGGGCCACGATGGCCGGAACACTGGCCGCGACCGCGATCGCGCCGCTGGTTTTCGGGTCGACGTATGCGGTGACCATGGAGTTCCTGCCAAGACGATCGGCCGCTGTTCACGGCGCTCATGCGGGCGCTGCCGGCCGGACTGCTGCTGCTGGCCATCACGCGGAAGCTGCCGCACGGTCAATGGCTGTGGAAGGCGGGCATTCTCGGGGTGCTGAACATCGGGGCGTTCTTCCCGCTGCTGTTCCTCGCCGCGTACCGGCTGCCGGGTGGTGTGGCCGCGGTGCTCGGAGCTGCCGCGCCGCTGATCTCGCTCGGATTCGCCGCCATGGCGCTCAATGAGAAGGTCACCACTCGCAAGCTGCTCGCGGGGGTCATCGGACTCTTCGGCGTGGCGCTGGTCGTGCTGCGCGCCTCCGCGGCGCTCGATACCGTCGGCGTGATCGCGGGCCTGCTCGGCGCGGCGTCGATGGCGGGCGGAACGGTGATGACCAAGCGCTGGGGACGGCCGGAAGGCGTTACCTCGCTGGGTATGACGGGCTGGCAGCTCACTGCGGGCGGACTCCTGCTGCTGCCGCTGGCGCTGCTGGTCGAGGGCGCGCCGCCGGCGCTGACCGCCACCAATATCGGCGGATACCTCTACCTCGGACTCATCGGAACCGCTGCGGCCTACGCGATCTGGTTCCGCGGACTGGCCAAGGCCAATGCCACCTCGGTCGCCTTCCTCGGACTGCTGAGCCCGGTGTCGGCCGCCGTCATCGGATGGATCGCGCTCGGCCAGGCCCTCACCCCGGTGCAGCTGCTCGGTATGGCCATCGCGCTGGGCGGCACCCTGCTCGGGCAGACCGGCGCGCTGAAGGCCGCGCCCCAGCCCGCACAGCCCAAGGCCGAGGTGCACGAGGTCAGGCTCATGGCGGCCACCACCCGCACCGCAGCCTGATCGCACTCGAAGCGACAAACCCTCAACCCGGTACGCGGTCCCCGGAGCGCGTACCACCGCACTCTGATGAAGGAGTTCCCCATGCACATCACGGTTTTCGGAGCCTCGGGCGGAGTCGGCAGCCGGACGGTCCTCGAAGCGGTCCGGCGCGGGCACCGCGTGCGCGCGGTGTCGCGGGACGCCGCCAAGCTGACCGGCCTGCCGAGCGAGGTCGAGGTGTGGGCGGGCGATGTGTCCGACGCCGACCAGGTGGCCGCCGCCAGCGCCGACACCGACCTGGTGATCAGCGCGACCCGCCCGGTCGTCGGCCGTGAGCACGAACTGGCCGAGGTCGCGACCGCGCTACTGGAAGGGCTGGGCCAGAAGGGAACTCGGCTGCTGGTGGTCGGCGGCGCGGGCAGCCTCACCGTGGCGGGCACCGGCAAGACCGTGGTCGAACAGCCGGACTTCCCCGCCGACTGGAAGCCCATCGCCCACGCCTGCAATGACCAGCTGGCGGTGTTCGAGCAGGCGGCGCAGCAGCCCGACGGCGGCGCGGTGGACTGGGCCTACCTCAGCCCGGCCGCCATGCTCGAGCCCGGCGAGCGCACCGGAACCTACCGTCTCGGCGCGGACGAGCTCATCGCCGATGACGAAGGCAACTCCGCCATTTCGATGGAGGACCTCGCCGTGGCCCTGCTCGACGAGGCAGAACGCCCCAAGCACCACCGCGTCCGATTCACCGTCGGGTACTAGGACACCAGCTCGGCACTGTCGATGAGATAGCTGTCGCCGTTCGGGACCAGCGTGGCCACACGCTTCTCGACGGCGACTTTGCCGTCCGTATAGGTGAAATGCAGTGTGTAGCTGACCGTGTTGTCCGCGGGATTCGCCGTGACAGCAGACGTGGAGACGGCGGAGACGGTTCGCCAGAAGGTCTGATACGCGGTGAAGCCGCCGATGTAGTCCCGATAGCGAGTCGTCAGCCGGGACCACGCCGCCGGGATGTCCAGGGGCAACAGGGAATAGTGGACGGCAACGAAGTTCGCCAGCTCAGCTCCAGCCGCTCGCGCCGTGGTGGTCTGCGTGGTCACGCCAGACGTGACGGCGGTCGTCGCCGTCGCGCCGGAGGTCCGCGCCGCGGTCGTCGAATACGCGGCGGCCGAGGTGGTGCCCTGACCGACCGGTGGGGAATCCTCACCGGTGAGCCGCACCGCCAGCACCCCGCCCACGACCAGCAACACCACAAGCGCTGCCGCCCAGAGTATTCCGCGCCGCCGGGCGATCGGTGAACCCGACCCGCGCGGTGCCGATTCGCCCGGAGGTGGTGCGCCATGGGACGGCGCCGACGGGTACATGTGCTCAGGCCCGCCGAGCGCTTCCCGAGTCGTCGGGATTCCGGGCAACGTGGAACCGTGCGCGCCCGGCAGCGGGCCCGAGGTCGACCGGCCCCGCGTGGTTGCTGTATCGGGCAACGTCGATGCTTCTTGGGTGGCCTGGAGCTCGCGCGTCGTCGAGGCGTCTCGTGCGACGGGGGTGCCGTGCGGCGATGAGGGGGCCTGCGCGGCCGAGGCGCTGTGCGGGGTTGAGGGACCTCGTGTGGTCGAAGCGCCGTGCGGTGTCGAATGGTCTTGCGCCGCCGACGCGCCGCCGAATGGTGTCGATGGGGCTTGCGGAGCCGGAGCGCCGGACGGCGTCGACTCTCCTCCGTCCAGTGGCACACCATGCGGATCGGATGGGCTTTGCGCGGTCGAGCTACCGGGAGGTGCGGCGGGAAAAGGCGTTGCACCGGTGCTCACGCGGGTGGGTGCGCCTGCCTGGTCGGCCGCTCGGGAGACTCCGGGGAGCGGGTTGAACTGGGTGGGCGCGGTTCGATGGGCAGTCGGCGCGGCGCCGCCGTTCTCTCGATCGAGTGCGGCTCGCGCGGCGGCGGCGAGCGCACCGGCCGCCGGGAAACGCTCATCCGGATCCTTCGCCATGCCCTGCGCGATGACCTCGTCGAATGCGCCGGGCACGTTCCCGGCCTCCGACGGCCGCGGCGGGGGCTGGGTGAGGTGCGCCGCTATTTGCCGCCCCAGGCTGTCCACGGGGAACGGCTTTGCGCCCGTGAGGCATTCGTGCAGGACGCAGGCCAGCGAGTACACATCCGCTCGCGAGTCGTAGCGTTCGTGCGCGAGGCGTTCCGGGGCCATGTAGGCGAAGGTTCCGATGGCCGCGCCGACGGTGGTGAGGCTGGTGTCGTCATCGCCGCGGGCGATGCCGAAATCGATGAGGTACGCGAAATCGCCTGGTGCGATGAGGATGTTGGACGGTTTGACGTCGCGGTGCACCAGTCCTTGCCGGTGCGCCGCATCCAAGGCGGCGGCCGCCTGTTCGAGAATGCCGACCGCGCGCACGGGCGGCAGCGGGCCGCCCCGCACCAGCAGCGCCGCCAGATCGGTGCCCTCGACCAGTCGCATATCGAGGAACAGCTGCCCGTCGATCTCCCCGTAGCCGTGGATCGGGATGATGTGCGGTTCGCTGAGCCGCGCGGCCGCCTGCGCCTCGCGGCGGAACCGCTCCCGGTACTCCTGGTCGTGTGCGAAACCCTCCGAGAGGACCTTCAGCGCGACGACCCGATCGGTCTCGGTGTCGTAGGCGCGATGCACCCGCCCCATGCCGCCCTCGCCGAGCAGTCCGAGCAGCCGGTACCGGCCGAAGGGCGTTCCGTCCACGGTTGGTCCCCTCTCACGTGTGCGCCCCGACCATCCGAAAATCCTTGAGCAGGAAGCGAACAGGACAATACCGGGCGCGCGGCCAGAGCACCTGGAATCTCCGCCTACCTGCGGAAACAGCAAACGGGGCGGCACCCCCGGAATAGGGAGTGCCGCCCCGCGCGTTGGTGTTTCGGTCGGGTCAGAACACCCGGAAGCCCGCGCCCACCCCGCCCTTGCGGTTGATATCGGCGAGCACCATGTCCATGGTGGTGGACAGATCCGGCTGGTAGATCAGATCGCCCGCGCCCTTGCAGGACGGCAGCTCCAGGCTGACCGGGCCGACGTCGATGCTGGTGCCCGCCACGATCATGCCGACCAGGCGATCGCCCAGCAGCACCGGTGCGCCCGAGTCGCCGTGATCGGCGCAGACCTGGCTGCGGAACCAGGCGGGGTTCACATCCCAGACCACGCCGCAGGTGTAGCCGGTGGTGCGGCCGTTCTTGCAGGCCATATCGCCGAGCTTGGGCGCGCCGCCCAGGCCGTTGATGACCGACTGCGCGACCTGACGGGTCGGGATGACCCGATCGGCGTCGAAATGGATGACGGCCCAGTCGTTTCCGTCGTACTTGTTGGCAATGACGCCGATGCCGCCGCTCTGGGTGTACTCGGCGGCAATGCGCGCGCCGATCTCACCGCAGTGCCCGGCGGTCAGGCCGACGAGCCGGTTCTCGTTGTCGTAGCCGATGGCGGTCAGCGTGCACTCGGCAACCATGCCCTCGTCGTCGAGCTGTTCGACGTAGACGCCGGAACCGCCGCCGAGGGTGACCGGCGGCGCGGCCTGGGCGCTCGCGGGCATCAGCAGAGCGGAGCTGAGCGCGGTCGCGGCGATGGCCGCCCAGCGCAGGACTCGGGCGCGGCCCGCAGACAACATTTTCTATTTCCCATCCCCGGGACGCGCGTGTGCGTCCCCCGGCTGAACGAATCGACGAACGCGTTTGAAAACTGATCTTTCCAGCGCGCTCGCGGATCTTGTCACGCCGTTCACCGGGGGCGCAAGTACCTGCCGGTCGGTGACGGATTTGGCGACCGATGCGCTATCGCCGGACCGCTCCCGGAAGGCGCATACTGAATAGGTCTTGACCTTGACGCTACGTCAACTTGCATCCTGAGTTGGTCGAGGCGAACGAGAGGAGAAAGGACGCAACAGTGGCAACCGAATGGTCCATCCAGGATCTGGCCAAGGCGGCCGGAACGACCAGCCGCACCCTGCGGCATTACGGTCAGCTCGGCCTGCTGCCGCCCACCCGGATCGGATCCAACGGCTACCGCTATTACGGCCAGGAATCCCTCGTGCGATTGCAGCGCATCCTGTTGCTTCGCGAACTCGGACTCGGTCTGCCGACCATTGCCGACGTTCTCGAAGGCGAACAGGACACCGCCGCCGCATTGCGCACGCATCTGGAGTTGCTGCGACAGGAGCAGGACCGGATCGCGCGCCAAATCGCCTCGGTGCACACCACATTGCGCAAAACGGAAGCAGGTGAGCCACTCATGGCAAACGAAGTGTTCGACGGATTCGATCACACGCAGTACAAGGACGAGGTCATCGAGAAGTGGGGCAAGGACGCCTACGAATCGGGTGATCGCTGGTGGCGGGGGCTGAGCGACGCCGAGAAGAAGGCGTTCATGCAGACCCACGTGGATATCGCGACCGACTACGGCCGCGCCCACATCGCGGGCGTCCCGGTCGACAGCGCCGAGGTGCAGGCCATCGTGCAGCGGCATTACGACTGGCTGGGCACGAGCTACCAGGGCAAGCCGCCGGTCAAGGAGCATTTCATCGGACTCGGTGAAATGTATGTCGCAGACCCGCGTTTCGCGGTCAACTACGACGGCCCCGGCGGCGAGGGCACCGCCGCCTACGTCCGCGACGCGATGAAGGTCTACGCGGAGGCCAACCTCTGAGGTGAGATCGAATAACGGCGACCCCTTCCGGCAATGACGCCGGAAGGGGTCGCCTTTTCTCGGAAGGCGGTGACCCACATCGCGAATTAGTCGATCGCTCAGTCGCCTAGCGGCCGGTAAAATTCGCGCGAACGAGTGGGGGAGGTCCCAATGAGCAATCCGTACGGCCAGCCCGGTTATCCGCCGAGTGAGCCCGATTATCAGGGCGGCCAGCCCGGATACCCACCGCAGAACTACCCGCCCGCCTATTTCGGCGGCCAGTCCGCGTATCCGCCCGCCCAGCCCGGCTACCCGGATTACCAGCAGCCCGCCTACAACTACCAGCCCGTCATGTATCCCCCCGCTGCCCCCAGCGGCGGCACCGCCATCGCCGCCGCGGTCCTCGCCCTCATCGGCGGCATACTCGCCGCCCTCGTCGGTTTGCTCATGCTCGTCGGCGGTGCCGTCTTCGGCGGGAGTGTGAACGCGAGCGACTACGATAGCGATATCGGCAGTGGCATAGCCGCTTTCATCGCGATCCTGGGCGCCATCATCACCCTGGTCGGCGTCCTGTGGATCATCGGCGCGATCCTGCTCTTGATGGCCAAGACCGCGGGTCGCGTCATGCTCATGGTCCTGTCCGGCCTGAGCGTCGCCCTCAACCTCGTCGGCTTCACCGACAGCGAGACCGTGGGCTCGGGCATTGTCGGCCTGATCCTCGCGGGCCTCATCCTGGGCCTGGCCGCCGCCCCACCCACGGGCGTGTGGATCGCCTACAAGAAGCAACAGAAGAACCAGCCCCCAGCGGGCTACGCCCCGTATTCGTATCAGTAGCTCGCGATTTCACACTGCCGGATTATTGGATCGCCCAACCGGACGGCGGACGGTAGAGTTCGCGCGAAATGGGGGGATCCAAATGAACAATTCATACGATCACGGGTATTCGCAGCCTGGAGATCCGCGGCAACTCGGGCACCAATTCCCGGGCCGCCCAACCTATCCCGCGCCCACGCCCGGAAACGGAACCGGGTCGGCGTCAGCGATCACCGCGGGGATACTCGCGGTGATCGTCGGTGTGGGCGCCGTTCTAGGCGGAATCCTGCTGACGCTGATCGCCCTCGGTCTCGACAACCCGGACGATCCAGATGACCTGACAGGCGCTTCTCTCGCCCTGCTACTGGCCATCCCGGCGGTCGGCGTGCTGTGGCTCATCGGCGCCACCCTGCTGTTCCTCGGCAAAGCCGCCGGACGGATCCTGCTGATCGTTCTCTCGGCACTCGGCACCATCGGCTGCGTCATCGCCATATGTGTAGATCCGAAGACAGAATCGCCCTGCTCGGGGTCCCGGTCACCGTCCATCTCGCAGTCCTCGCCTTGGCGGCGCGACCCGCGACCGGACAGTGGATCGCCGAGCGCCGACCGGCACGGTGAGCACCCGGGCTCAGACCACAGCGTTGGGAACGGTCAGCCGCCCAAGCCGGTGAGTTCGATCTCCATTTCGAACGGAACCTCGGTGCGCAGCACCTTGCGGTGGACGTCGATTGGCGAATACTGGCCGGTTGAATCATCCAGCCGGAAGGTGAAGACGGCCGGCTCGAAGTCTTCGGACTCGATTCGCCAGAAGTAGGGAATTCCGGCTCGGGCATAGTCCATCGGCCGGATCATCCGGTCTTTACGTCGAGTGCCCTGGGATACGATCTCGACCGCGAGTATGACCGCCGATTTGGGAAGCACGTTCTCCCCGGGAAGCGCAGCAGCACTGTCGACAACCAAAAGATCTGGTATAGGAGCGAAGTCATCGGCGATTTCGATGGCCTGTTCCATCTCGACCGACAGGCTCGCCGGGCACTGCGTTTCCATTGCGACGGTGAGCCGTCGGAGCACCCGGTTGTGCCACAACGTGGCCGAGGCCATCATCACTGCAACGCCGTCCTCGAGCTCGAAGCGGAATCCAGGATCGTAGCCGGCGCGTAGATCGGCCACGGTCAGCCCGCCGGGTGCGGTCATATGATGCGACTCGGCTATCACCGTCACCTCCCAAGTTCTACCTCAGACTATTCCTGTACGATGGCGCTTTCCGCATTATCCCGTAGGCGCAGTTCTGGTTGCCTACACCGCGCACATGGACTGCATGACGCCCTTCAGGATCGGCGCCCCGTAAGTGGTGGGCGCGAACGCCAGGGTCTGCGCGACGGACAGCGGGGTCAGTACCGTCGACGCCACACCGGTCCAGCCGGCGACCATATTGCCCAGGGTCATCAGCAGGCTGGTGGTATCGAGGGCCAAAGTGACCAGGTCGAAGGCGTTTTCGACGGTTACGTCGGCCAGGGGGACGGTGTTGAAGACCTTGCCTTCGTAGATGTCGAAGCCGAGGTTGGCGAGGAAGGTCATGGGGCCGTAGTCCATGGCGTTGACCAGGGGGCCGAGTTGTTCGGTGCGGCGCATGGTCACGATGTCGGCTACTCGGTTGTGCTCCAGGAAGCCTTGGAGGGAAATGGCGTTGGCGTTGACGGCGGCCGGGTCGACCGGTAGGCCCGAGGTGGTGGTGAGGAAGTTGCGGGTGCGTTCCACCAGGTCGGAGGTCTTCAGCTCGGCTAGCGGGGTGCACGCCCCGTCGGCGAGGGTGAGCTGATTGGCCAGGTCGATGAGCGGCTGCGGGACCGACACTTGTTCGTCGGGCAGGTCGAGTCGCAGCTTCTCGTACGCGCCGGAGGTGTTGCAGCCCTTGCCGAGTTGGTCCTGCACGGCGCGCGCCAGGGACTTCACGCCGTTGAAGATGGCGCCGACGATGGGCTTGAGGACGAAGCCGACGGTGGGGACCAGGCTGGCGCCCAGCTGGGCCGGGATCTTCACGATGCGGGTGGCCAGGATGAAGGTCTCGATCACATCGTTCACCGTGAGGTGGGTGATGGGGATGACCTTGTTGATGCGGCCGGTGCGGATGGCGTCCAGATTGTTGACCAGGTGGGTGACGATCGGATCGTCGAGGAACTCCAGCCGTCCGCCGAATTCGGCCGAATCGATGGGCAGCGTGGAGCGGTGCACGTGGACGTTCGCGATGGAGTACCGGAAGTCGTTCACCTGCCGGTCGTAATCGGCCAGCTGATGCGCGGGCACGACGGTGCGGATGGCCGTGGCGGCATTGGTGATGATGTCGTCGAAGGTTGCCGAGGACGGCGGACAGCGTGAGCGCACCCACGAGGGGTGCGAGACGGGGGAACCGCATGTGTGATGGTCTTCCGGGTCTGGCGGGGTCACGGCCGCGTAGTTAGCACACGGCAACAAACTGGACGGACGTTCAGCTTGGTTCGGTATGTAATACAGTCCGCATGACGCGCTTGTCCGCGCTTTGGTGAACATCGCGCAAAACTTCGCCGATTTCTCCCACTCGGCGAGATGACGCGGACCACGCTCGCGACCACTCCCGAACCCCGCATACCGGAGCCAGCGCGCAGCTTCGGCGACTTCCGATACGCTGGGCTCCCGTGACCGCCGCATCGCCCTTCGATCTCATTGTCGTCGGCTCCGGTTTCTTCGGGCTGACCGTCGCAGAACGCACCGCCAACCTGCTCGGAAAGCGGGTATTGGTGGTCGAACGCCGCTACCACCTGGGCGGCAACGCGTACTCGGAGGCGGACCCGGAAACGGGCATCGAAATCCACAAGTACGGCGCCCACCTCTTCCACACCTCCAACAAGCGGGTGTGGGATTACGTGAACCAGTTCACCGAGTTCACCGGATACCAGCATCGCGTCTTCGCCATGCACAAGGGCCAGGCCTACCAATTCCCCATGGGACTGGGCCTGCTGTCGCAGTTCTTCGGCCGCTATTTCACCCCCGAGGAAGCGCGCAAGCTCATTGCCGAGCAGTCCGCGGAGATCGACACCAAGAACGCCGCCAACCTCGAGGAAAAGGCCATCTCGCTGATCGGCCGCCCGCTCTACGAGGCGTTCATCCGCGACTACACCGCCAAGCAGTGGCAGACCGACCCCAAGGAACTGCCCGCGGGCAATATCACCCGGCTTCCGGTCCGCTACACCTTCGACAACCGCTACTTCAACGACGCCTACGAGGGCCTGCCCAAGCACGGCTACACCGCCTGGCTGGCCAAGATGGCCGAGAACGACCTCATCGAGGTGCGCCTGGACACCGACTGGTTCGAGGTGCGCGACGAGATCCGCGCCCAGAACCCGGACGCCCCGGTCGTCTACACCGGCCCGCTGGACCGCTACTTCGACTATGCCGACGGCGAGCTCGGCTGGCGCACCATCGATTTCGAGACCGAGGTCCTGGAAACCGGTGACTACCAGGGCACTTCGGTCATGAACTACAACGATGCGGACGTGCCCTTCACCCGCATCATCGAACCGCGCCACTTCCACCCGGAGCGCGACTACCCGACGGACAAGACGGTCATCATGCGCGAGTTCTCGCGCTTCGCCCAGACCGGCGACGAACCGTACTACCCCATCAACACCCCCGACGACCGCGCCAAACTGATCGCCTACCGCGAGCGCGCCAAGGCCGAGACCGCGGACAACAAGGTGCTCTTCGGTGGCCGCCTGGGCACCTACCAGTACCTGGACATGCACATGGCCATCGGCGCCGCGCTGAGCATGTTCGACAATGTGCTGCGGCCGCATCTGGAATCCGGCGCCCCCCTGGTGGACACCGCCGAATGAGCGCCCAAGCCACCCTCGAAGAGATGACCACCGAGACTCGCGCCAAGTCCCTGCTGCAGCGCATCATCCTACCGCGGCCGGGCGAACCCCTCGATGTGCGCAAGCTGTACCTCGAGGAATCCGAGACCAATGCCCGGCGCGCGCATGCCATCACCCGCACCGCGCTGGCCATCGGCGCGGAATCCGAGGTGTCGTTCTGCACCTATTTCAATGCCGTCCCCGCCAGCTACTGGCGGCGCTGGAGCGTGCTGAAGTCCGTGGTGCTGCGGCTGGAACTGTCCGGCCACGGCCGGGTGGACGTGTACCGCTCCAAGGCCGACGGCTCGCGCATCCACGTGCAGGGCGACGAGTTCAGCACGCCGGGCGACGGCGCGGCGGCCGCCGCCTTCGTGGAATTCGAAGTGGATCTGGGCCCGTTCGAGGACGGCGGCTGGATCTGGTTCGACATCACCACCGACAGCCATGTCGAAATGCGCAGCGGCGGCTGGTACGCGCCCATCGACGCGCCGGGTGAGGGCAGCATCGCCGTCGGCATGCCGACCTTCAACCGCCCGACCGATGCGGTGAAGACCCTGACGGCCCTGGGCGCCGATCCGCTGGTGCTGGAGAAGATCAAGGCCGTCATCATCCCCGACCAGGGCACCCGCAAGGTCGTGGACGAGCCCGGATTCACCCAGGCCGCCGCCGTGCTCGGCGACCGGCTGGCCATTCACGACCAGCCCAATCTCGGTGGCTCCGGCGGTTACAGCCGCGTCATGTACGAGGCGCTCAAGACCACCGATGCCGAGTACATCGTCTACATGGACGACGACATCGAGATCGAGCCCGACTGCATCCTGCGCGCGCTGGCTTTCTCCCGATTCGCCAAGTCGCCCATCCTGACCGGCGGCCAGATGCTCAACCTGCAGGAGCGTTCGCACCTGCACGTCATGGGCGAGGTGGTGGACCGCTCCATCTTCATGTGGACCGCGGCCCCGAACGTCGAATACGACCACGACTTCGCCAAGAACCCGCTGCGCGACCGCGACAACTCCAAACTGCTGCACCGTCGTATCGACGTGGACTTCAACGGCTGGTGGACCTGCGTCATCCCGCGGCAGGTGGCCGAGGAGATCGGGCAGCCGCTGCCGCTGTTCCTCAAGTGGGACGATGCCGAATACGGTTTGCGCGCACGCGAACACGGCTACCCGACCGTCACGCTGCCGGGCGCGGCCGTGTGGCATATGGCGTGGAGCGACAAGGACGACGCCATCGACTGGCAGGCGTACTTCCACCTGCGCAACCGCCTCGTCGTGGCCTCGCTGCACCTGCCCAACGACGGCCGCCCGATGGTGATCAACACCGTCAAGGCCACGCTGAAACACCTGCTGTGCCTGGAGTATTCGACGGTCGCCATCCAGAACGAGGCCATCCGCGACTACCTCGCGGGCCCGGACAAGCTGTTCGAGCTGCTCCCCACCGCGCTCGGCAAGGTGCACGCCATGCGCAAGGAGTTCCCGGACGCGGTCATCGTGCCGTCCTCCACCGAACTCCCCATGGCCTCGCGCGCCGATGTGGGCGCGGTCGGCGAACCGGGCAATCCCCTCGCCAAGGTCGCCCGCCTCGGCAAGGGCGTCCTGCACAACTTCCGCAAGGCGAACCCGAAGCACCACACCACCCCCCAGCTGAACGTGCCCACCCTGGACGCGCGCTGGTTCCTGCTCTCGCAGGTGGACGGCGTGACCGTTACGACTGCCGACGGCCGCGGCGTCGTCTACCGTAAGCGCGATCCCCGCAAGGCCGCGGAACTGTTCAAGGAGGCCATGCGGCTGCGCAGGGAACTGGCCGAACGGTTCCCGGAGGTCCGCGAGCAGTATCGTGCCGCGCACGCGCACCTCACCAGCAAGGCCGCGTGGGAGAACGTCTTCGGCATTACAGGAAATGAGCCCAAATGAGCGCACCCCAGTCGGCGTCCGATACCGATCGTGGTCTGCGTGTGGTCCCGGATGCGCCAACGGCCCCCGCGCCCGCCGAGGTCAAGATCATCAACGCGGTTCAGGCCACCATCGGACAGAATCCGGCGGTCATCAAGGCCGCGCGCGGCATGTCCCACTTCGGTGAGCACTCGCTCGGCTGGATCGGCATCGCCGCCGTCGGCGCGCTGGTCGACAAGCCGCGCCGCCGCCAGTGGGCGGGTGCGGCCGTCGGCGCGTTCGGCGCGCACGCCGCCTCCGTGGTGATCAAGCGGATCGTCCGCCGCCCCCGGCCCAACGATCCATCCGTGCAGGTCAACGTGTCGACGCCGAGCAAACTGAGCTTCCCGTCCTCACACGCCACCTCGACAACGGCGGCGGCTGTATTGCTCGGCAGGCTCACCGGGCTACCCTTGCCTGCGGTGCTCGTCCCGCCGATGCTGCTCTCCCGAGTCGTCCTCGGTGTGCACTACCCCACCGACGTGCTCGCCGGTTCAGCGCTGGGCGCCGCATCAGCCGCCGCAGTGCTCGCCGCCGAAAAGAGACTCGCCAAGTGACCGCACAGGAAAGAGCGCTTGTTGACATGAGCGAAGAGCCGACCAGCACCGAGCTAGACGAGGCGGTCGTGAAGGGACCGCCCAAGACCCTGGCGGGCGGCCTGGTCAAGGCCATGCGCCCGCGCCAGTGGGTCAAGAACGTCCTGGTGCTGGCCGCTCCGCTGGCCGCGGGCAAGACCGCCGCGGGCGATCTGGTCATCGGCAACTGGCAGGTGATCGGCAACCTCGGCATCGCCTTCGTGGTGTTCTGCATGGCGGCCTCGGGCATCTACCTCGTCAACGACGCGCTCGACGTGGACGCCGACCGGGCGCACCCGACCAAGCGGTTCCGCCCGATCGCCGCCGGGATCGTTCCGGTCAACCTGGCCTACGCGCTGTCGGCCGTGCTGCTGGTGGGCTCGATCCTGCTGTCGTTCGTCGCCTCCTGGCATCTGGCCGTGGTGATGGCCATCTACATCGGCATCCAGCTGGCCTACTGCTTCGGCCTGAAGCATCAGGCCGTGCTCGATATCTGCATCGTCTCCTCCGGCTTTCTGCTGCGCGCGGTCGCGGGCGGTGCGGCGACGGATATTGCGCTGTCCCAGTGGTTCCTGCTCATCATGGCGTTCGGCTCGCTGTTCATGGCGGCCGGTAAGCGCTATGCCGAGCTGAAGATCGCGCTCGACACCGGCGCCAAGATCCGCAAGTCCCTGGAGTACTACACGCCGACCTACCTGCGCTTCGTCTGGACCGTGGCGGCGACCGCCCTGGTGGTGTTCTACGGTCTGTGGGCGTTCGAACAGGGTCGGGCCAAGGACACCGAGATGTACGCCATCTCGATGGTCCCGTTCACCATCGCCGTCCTGCGCTATGCCGTGGACGTCGACGGCGGTGAAGCCGGTGAACCCGAAGAGATCGCCCTGGGGGACCGGGTCCTCCAGTTCCTCGCAATCGCCTGGATCGGAGCGGTAGGTGTCGCTGTCTATCTCACCTGACGTGGTAGAGGGAGAAGAGCGAGAGGAGGGTGCGCCGACGGCACAGTTGCCGGTCGGCCGCGCCCGTCGGCGCGTGGGCGATTCCGCGCGCGGCTTCACGCGACTATCCCGAACCGTATTCGTCGGTGGGATCCTGCTGACCGCGACGCTGTTCGCGGCCGGTGGCTGGCAGCGGCGCTGGATCGCCGATGACGGCCTGATCGTGCTGCGTACGGTGCGCAACCTGCTCGCGGGCAATGGCCCGGTGTTCAATATGGACGAGCGGGTCGAGGCGAACACCAGCACGGCGTGGACCTATATCGTCTGGTTCTTCAGCTGGCTCACCCAGATCCGGCTGGAGTACGTGGTGCTGGGCATCGCGCTCACGCTGTCGGTGCTGGCGATCGTGTTCGCCATGCTCGGCGCGGCGCGGCTGTGGGGCGGCACGGGGACGGCGCTGCTGCTGCCCGCCGGTGTGCTCGTCTACATCGCGCTGCCGCCCGCGCGCGACTACGCCACCTCCGGGCTGGAATCGAGCCTGGTCATTTTCTGGCTGGCCGTGCTGTGGTGGTGGCTGATTCGCTGGAGCCAGACCGAGAAGCCGCGCTTGCCGGGCTTTTTCGGGCTGGTGTTCTTCGCCGGTCTGGCCCCGCTGATCCGGCCGGAGATGACCCTGGTCGGCGCGCTGGCGCTGCTCATGATCTTCTGCGCGCTGCTGCCGCGGACCCGGGTGCGGCCCATCGTGTTCCGGGCGCTCGTGGTGGCGGTCGCGGGCCTGGCGCCGGTCGCCTACCAGATCTGGCGCATGGGCTACTACGGCCTGCCCTACCCGAATACCGCCGTCGCCAAGGACGCGGGCGGCGCCAAGTGGGGGCAGGGCTTCGTCTATCTGTGGAACTTCATCGGCCCGTACTGGCTGATCGTTCCGCTGGTGGTGCTGGCCGTCGCCGGTGTGGTCGCGGGCCGGGTGTACCGGGCCGATCATGTCACCGGCCGCCATGCCGCGGATTCCGATGCGGCCCAGGACAAGAGCCTGCGCGGCCGGATCCACCGGTTCAGCGAGTGGCTGCATTCGCCGTCCGCGGTGGTCGCGCTCATGCTGGGCAGCGGTGCGCTGCTCACCGTGTACGAGATCCGCGTCGGCGGCGACTTCATGCACGGCCGCATGCTGCTGCCGCAGCTGTTCTGCCTGATCCTGCCGGTGGCGGTGCTGCCGCTGCGGCTGCCCGCGGGCTGGTTCGGCGTGCCCGGATCGCGGCGGCTGGACTGGGCTTTCGCGATCGTGCTGCTGGCCTTCCTGGGCACCGCGGGGTGGGCGCTGTTCGCGGCCAACACCACGGCCATCAAGTCCGGCACCAAGATCAGCTCGACCGGCATCGTGGACGAGCGGATCTACTACGTGCTCAATACCGGTCACGATCACCCGATCCGTGCCGAGGACTACCTGGACTATCCGCGCATGCGGGCCATGGTGCAGGACATCGCCAACAATCCCAATGGCGGTCTGCTGCTGAACTCGCCGTCGTTCATGGCGTGGTACATCGCGCCGCCGCCGCTGCCCATTCCCGAGGGCGGCTCCGGGCATACCGTGTTCTTCCTGAATCTCGGTATGACCAGCATGAACGTGCCCCTGGACGTGCGGGTCATCGATCAGATGGGTCTGGCGTATCCGCTTGCGGCGCATACCGAACGCCTCACCGACGGCCGCATCGGACACGATAAGAACCTCTACCCGGACTGGGTCGTGGTCGATACCGGCATGGTGGACAAGCATCCGTGGACGCCGTGGTACCTCGACGAGCGCTGGATGACGCAGGCGCGGGCCGCGCTGAAATGCCCGGAGACCGAAGCGCTGCTGGTCTCCACTCGCGACCCGATGACCTTCGAGCGGTGGCGGCACAACTTCAAGAACGCCCTCGAGTTCGCGAAGTACCGCATCGATCGGGTGCCCAAGTACGAGTTGCAGCGGTGCGATATCCCGGATCCGACCGCGCCGGTGGCGCCGAAGTAGTTCTGAGAAAAGCAAACCCCCGCGCCCAAAACGGGCGCGGGGGTTTGGTTTTGGGGGGTTTGGGCGGGTTTCGCGTTTGGGGGTTCGGGGGCGAAGCCCCTGAGAGCCCCGAGAGTTGGTTTAATCTCGATTCGGTAACGCCAAGACCTCGGTTCCGCGATACGCTCTCTGATAACAGCGGGTGCGGCTGATCTTGTATGAGCCGCAACGGCTGTCGCAGTAAACGGATGAAAGGCCGGACGAGGTATGCGGGGCATCACGAGACGAGAAGTGCTGCGGAAATCGGCGCTGGGGGTGGGACTGGCAGCATTGCTACCGTTCGGGGCGACCGTCGCGCGCGCGCCCGCCGCGCGCGCGGCCTTCGATCCCAGTGGCTTCGACTTCTGGGTCGAATCGTCCATGGGACCGATCAAGTCGCGGATCTTCCGTGCGGCGGACGGCAATACGAACTGGGTCGTGTACGCGCTCGACGGTATGCGTGCCCGCGACGATCTGAACGGCTGGGAGATCGAAACCAATGTCGCGCAGGCGCTGACCGACGCGAATATCAATGTGGTCATGCCGGTCGGCGGCCGTGCCAGCTTCTACGCCGACTGGAACGAGCCGAGCACCTTCGCCGACACTCCGGCCGGAACGGACGGCGGCACCGCGGACAACGGCTGGTCGCAGATGAACGCGGGCGGTCCCGGCAAGACCTACACCTACAAGTGGGAAACCTTCCTCACCCAGGACCTGCGCAACGCGCTCCGGGATCGCCTGAGCTTCAATGCCACTCGCAACGGCGTGTTCGGGCTGTCCATGAGCGGCAGCTCCGCGCTGCAGCTGGCCGCGTTCCACGCGGACCAGTTCTCCTTCGCGGGTTCGTTCTCCGGTGTGCTGGATATGTCCATGGCCGTTATCCGGCAAGCCATTCGGGTCGCCATGATCGACGCGGGCGGCTACAACATCGACTCCATGGCCGGGCCCAAGGACAAGAAATGGGGGCGCATCGACCCGGTCCAGTTCGCGTCGCGGCTGAAGTCCTCCAATACCCGGCTGTGGGTCTCGTGCGGCAGTACGCTGCCCGCGGAGGAGGGCGCCGTCGACGACACCCAGGTCAACGCAATCGGTTTGGAGGCAGTGGCGTTGCTCGGCACGCGGTCGTTCGAGGCCAAGTTCGCCAGCATCGGCGGGCGCAACGCCAGCTTCAACTACCCCGCCGTCGGTGTGCACGACTGGGCCAACTGGGAGGCCCGGCTCACCGAGATGCTCCCCGACCTCTCCGCGAACATTGGTTAAGTCATTCTCGATTCCGCTTCATTCCGCCGGGGGCTTCAGCGCCGAAGCTCCTGGTCAGCCCGGTCGAGGCCACAAAATCGCAGCACAGTGGCCCGGGTCACAAATGTCTCAGTCTGATAACGCCCCGTTAGCCCAGCCACGATACGGTCTCGGGACGCCCGCCGTGGTCACAAGCACACGGTGGAAACGAACGCGATACGAAAGGCCGAACGGAATATGCGAGGCGCGCACGAAGGACGTCGGAGATCTAGCGGCGGTTGGTTGAAGAAGTCGGTGCTGGGCGTGGCGGTGGCCATGCTGCTACCGCTCGGGGCGTCGGTGGCAGCGGCTCCGGCCGCGAACGCGGCCTTCAACCCGGCAGGGTTCGACTTCTGGGTCGACTCGGCAGAGATGGGGCCGGTCAAAACGCGCATCTTCCGCGCGGCCGACGGCAACACCAACCGCGTGGTCTACGCGCTCGACGGCATGCGTGCCCGCCAGGACCTGTCCGGCTGGGAGATCGAAACCAATGTCGCGCAGGCGCTGACCGACGCGAATATCAATGTCGTCATGCCGGTCGGCGGTCAGTCCAGCTTCTACGCCGACTGGAACGCGCCGTCGAGCCTGCTCGGCATCGAGGGCGGCACCGGTTCGGCCTCCGGGTCGGGCACGCTGTCCTCCTCCGGGTCCTCCTCGGGCTCGGGTGGTATGCAGATCCTGTCCGGTGGTCCGGGCAAGAGCTACCGCTACACCTGGGAGACCTTCCTGACCCAGGACCTGCGCAATGCGCTGCGGGACCGGCTGGGCTTCAAGTCGACCAACAATGGCGTGTTCGGTCTGTCCATGGGTGGTTCCGCCGCCCTGACCCTGGCCGCCTACCACCCGGATCAGTTCGGCTACGCGAGTGCGTTCTCCGGCTACCTGAACATCTCCGCGCCCGGTATGCGTGAGGCCATGCGCCTCGCCTTCATCGACGCGGGCGGTTACAACGTCGACTCCATGGCGCCGCCGTGGGGCCCGCAGTGGCTGCGCATGGACCCGTTCGTGTTCGCTCCGCGCCTGGTCGCCAACAACACCCGCCTGTGGATCTCCGCGGCCAGCGCCATCCCGTCCGCGGGTGACGTCACCGGCGTCATGTCGGTCATCCAGGGCATGCCGCTGGAGGCGCTCGCCCTCGCCAATACCCGCGCCTTCCAGGTGCGCATGGCCACCCTGGGCGCACAGAACGTCACCTACGACTTCCCCGCCACCGGCGTCCACAACTGGCGCAACTGGGAGGCCGAGGTCTACCGCATGCTCCCCGACATGTCGGCCAACATCGGATAAGTCCTGATCAAGCCTTATGAAGAGGCCCTCGCCACTTGGCGAGGGCCTTTTCTTGTTCATCTCGTTCTGGACAAGGCGCGCCTGACACGCCTAACACGCCGAGTTGGACGTCCGATACTCGATCCGTAACGAAGATCAGTACTGCAGGTCGGTTGTGCTCCTTGACGAGAGGGCTAGGTCGATGCGGGTCCGAGGCTTCAAACACACGGTTCTGGGCGTGGCGGCGGCGGTGCTACTGCCACTAGGGGTGGTGGTGGTGAGCCCACCGACAGCATCGGCGGCCTTCGACCCCTCTGGGTTCGACTTCTATGTCGACTCGCCCGTCATGGGCACCATCAAGTCGCGGATCTTCCGTGCGGCGGACGGCAATACCAATCGGGTGGTCTACGCGCTCGACGGTATGCGGGCCACCGAGAACATCAGCGGCTGGGAGAACGACACCAATGTCGCGCAGGTGCTGACCAGCTGGAACATCAATGTGGTCATGCCCGTCGGCGGTCCGTCCAGCTTCTATGCCGACTGGGCCGCGCCGAGTTCGTTCTTCGGGCTCCCGGCGGGAGCCGGTTCCTCGGCCAATACCGGTTCGGGGGCGACCGAGGTGCTGGGGGCGGGGCCGGGCAAGAGCTACCGCTACGACTGGGAATCCTTCCTCACCAACCAGTTGCGCTGGGCGCTGCGGGATCGCTTGGGGTTCAACCCGTACCGCAACGGCGCTTTCGGACTCTCCATGGGCGGCAGCGCGGCGCTGACGCTGGCGGCCTACCATCCGGACCAGTTCAGTTTCGCCGGTTCGTTCTCGGGCTATCTGAATATTTCCGGCCCGGGCATGCGCGAGATGATTCGCGCGGCCATGATCGACGCGGGCGGTTACAACGTCGACTCCATGGCGCCGCCGTGGGGCCCGCAGTGGCTGCGCATGGATCCGCTCGTGTTCGCTCCGCGCCTGGTCGCCAACAACACCCGCCTGTGGGTCGCCGCGGGCAGCGGCCTGCCGATGCAGCAGGATCTCGAAGTGCCCGTCGGGGTCGCGGCGGACCGGTTGCTCCGCGGTCCGCCGCTGGAGGCGCTCGCCCTGGTGAATACCCGGGCCTTCCAGGTGGCGATGGAAGCCAACGGCGCGCGCAATGTCGTCTATTCGTTCCCGAATGCGGGTCTGCACGCCTGGACCAACTGGCAGGAAGAGGCTTATCGCATGATTCCGGACCTGTCGGCGAATATCGGATAGCCCCCGACCCCTCCTCACCCAATGCCGCCCGCCCCTACCGGGGCGGGCGGCATTGTCTTATCACGATTCGGTATCCCGAGGTGTTTCGCCGATCATTGGCTACGAATAGAGGCATATAGAGAACTCCAGAGCGGCAACAGCTACTGCATTTCGGATGTGGTCAACGGTGACCACGCTCGTGAAAGGCGAGTCGATGCGGGTTGTGCGGGTACGCGGGACGGGTACGGATCGGTACGGGCGCACACTGCTGCGCCGCTCGCTGGCGGGGCTGGCCCTCGCCCTGACATTGCCGCTGGCAGCGGCTGTGGGCGGTGGGGGAGCCACGGCGCAGGCCGGGTTCAATCCGGCCGGGCACGACTTCTGGGTCGATTCGAGCATGGGCCCGATCAAGACGCGCATCTTCCGCGCACTGGACGGTAATACCCAGCGCGTGGTCTACGCCCTCGACGGCCTGCGGGCTCGTAATGATCTCTCCGGCTGGGAGATCGATACCGAGATCTCGCGGGTGCTGCCCATGTGGAATATCAATGTGGTCATGCGGATCGGCGGTCAGTCCAGCTTCTATTCCGATTGGCTGGAAACCAGCAATACCAATGGGCAGACGGTGCGCTACGAGTGGGAGACCTTCCTGACCCGCGATCTGCGCAATGCCATGGCGGCCCGGCTGGGTTTCAATCCGCGCGGCAATGGTGTGCTCGGGCTGTCCATGGGCGGCAGCGCGGCGCTGGTGCTGGCCGCCTACCACCCGGAGCAGTTCCGTTATGCCGCATCGTATTCCGGTTATTTAAATGTCTCGGCGCCTGGTATGCGCGAGGCGCTGCGGGTGGCCATGCTGGATACGGGCGGCTACAACATCGACGCCATGTGGGGCCCGCCGTGGAGCGAATTGTGGTTGCGCAACGATCCTTTCGTGTTCGCGGAACGCCTGCGCGCCAATGGGACCCGGCTGTGGATCGCCAGCGGCAACGGTCAGCCGGGGCCGCGCGATCAGGTGCGGTCCCCGATGGATCTGTACAACCTGACGAATGCGGCGGGTCTGGAGACGGTCGCACTGGCCAATACCCGGGCCTTCCAGGCGCGCATGGAGTCGTTCGGTCCCTGTAATGCGGTGTTCGACTACACGCCGGACGGTGTCCACTCCTGGCACTACTGGCAGGACCAGGTCTTCAAGATGCTGCCGGACATGAGTGCGAACATCGGCTGACTGGCAGCGCCGCGTCGGAGTCGAAAGGGGCGTAAGGGATTTTCCCGTTGCCGCGACATCACTGGCGTTTCACGATAAGGTCACCGCACGATTACGGTCGTGCACGATGGTGGAAATCGGCCACTCATTAGCACCACCTTGCCAATCGCTCGGAAGGTCGAATACCCTCCAGCGAGCGCAAGTGTGATCCAGACCGTGGTAGCGCTTCGCTCACTTCGAAGTGTCGGGATTCGGGGTGGGTGCATCGAGTATGCCCGCGGCGGTTATGCCCTGTGCGCATGAGCGATGACAACTGAAGACTATTGCAGTAGAGAAGGAGCAGTATCCATGCGTTTCGGCAGGTCCGCCATGCCGGAGGGAGTCCAGCCCGGACGCCGTAGTGCTCATCGTGGCTGGGGCGCACGACTTCTGGCAGCCGGCGCCGCGGCGCTGGCCATCCCGACCGCCGCTGCGGTAGCAGCCCCCACCATCGCCTTCGCCGCACCGGTGTACACGCCGATGCATCGCACGCCGACCGGTGGTTTCGAAGAACTGATGGTCCCCTCCTCCATGGGACCGATCAAGGTCCAGGTGCAGTGGGCGCGCAATGGCGGCGGCTCCGCCCTGTACCTGCTCGACGGTCTGCGCGCCCGCGACGACCGCAATGCCTGGTCGTTCGAGACCAATGCCATGGAGCAGTTCGCCAATGACGACGTCACCCTGGTGATGCCGGTCGGCGGTCAGTCCAGCTGGTACGCCGACTGGGTGTCGCCGTCGAACACCAATGGTCAGAAGTACACCTACAAGTGGGAGACGTTCCTGACCAAGGAACTCCCCGATTTCCTTGCGGGCTACGGTGTCTCGCGCACCAACAATGCCGTGGTGGGCCTGTCCATGAGCGGCCCGGCCGCGCTGCGGCTGGCGGCCTTCAACCGCGGTCAGTTCAAGCACGCCTCGTCGTTCTCGGGCCCGCTGAACTGGAACGCTCCGGGTATGCGTGAGGCCATCCGCATCATGATGCTGGATGCCGGTCGTTTCAATGTGGACTCGCTCGCCGCTCCGTGGAGCCCGGCGTGGCTGCGCATGGACCCGGCCGTGTTCGCCCCGCAGCTGAAGGGTCTGCCGATGTACATCTCGGCGGCCTCGGGTCTGCCGGGCCAGCACGATGCGCCCAATGGCGCCGTCGGCGTGTTCAATACCGCGAATGCCATGGGCATCGAGGCCATTTCGATGGTGACCACCCGCCTGTTCCAGGCTCGCCTGAACTCGCTGGGCATCAATTCGGCGGTCTACGACTTCCCGGCCGCGGGCACGCACTCCTGGAAGTACTGGCAGGACGAGCCGTGGAAGGCGCGGCCGCACATTCTGGCCGCTCTGGGGCAGTAAGAACCGAATAACGCGAAAACCGGCCGTCCTACGGGGCGGCCGGTTTTCTTGTGGCTCCACATGTTTCGCCGCGAGGCGGTAGAAAACTAATGTGACATCTGTGGCGTGTGATAGATGGGGGAGACGCGGGCGCAGAACTCTGCTGGCGCTCGCGGCGATCACGACAGTACTGACGACGACCGGCCCGGTGGCGGTCGCGGAACCTGGGGCGGTGACGGCGAGTGCGCCCGCCATCCGAAATGTGGTGTGGCTGACCGACAGACGCGTGGCGCTGTGGATCGATTCACCGGCCATGGGCGCGCAGATACAAGTCCAGTTGCTACTGGCCCGCGACTGGCACAGCAAACCGGATATGCGGTTCCCGACCCTGCTCATGCTGGACGGGCTGCGCGCGGGCGACGATCAGAGCGGCTGGACCAAAGACGCTGGGGCGGAAGCGTTCTACGCCGACAAGAACATCACGGTGGTGCTGCCGGTCGGCGGCATGTCCAGCTGGTACACCGACTGGCGCAGACCCGATAATGGCAAGACCTACAAGTGGGAAACGTTCCTCACCAAGGAATTACCGCCGCTGCTGGACCAGGGCTGGCGCACCACCAATGTGCGTGGTCTGACCGGATTGTCCATGGGTGGCAGCGCGGCCATGACCCTGGCCGCCCGGAATCCGGGCTTCGTCCGATATGCCGCCTCGTTCTCCGGCACCCTCGCCACCACCACGCTCGGTATGCCCCAGGCCATCGCCTATTCCATGCGCGATGCGGGAGGCTATGACTCGGACGCCATGTGGGGCCCGCCTACCGATGCCGAATGGGCCGCCCACGATCCCTACTCGCTGGCTGAAAAGCTCAGGGGCACCAGCCTGTACGTCTCCAGCGGCAGCGGGCTCGCCGGGCCCTATGACATTCCGTCCGGAATTCCGGGCGTGAGCACCAACTGGGCGGGTATGGCCCTGGAGGTGCTGTCGCGTTTCTCCTCGCAATCGTTCGTGGCGAAACTCAACAAACTGAACATTCCGGTCTCGGTGAATTACCGTCCCTCCGGGACGCGTTCATGGCCGTACTGGGATTTCGAAATGCGCCAGGCCTGGCCGCAGGCGGCGGCCGCGCTCGGCGTGGAAGCGGCCAAACCGGAGTGCGCCGCCGCCGGGGCGATATTGCCTGTGGCGCTGGCGAAGACCTGGCTGTGGGAGTGCCTGACCACCGAATTCGCGGTGGCGGGCGGCGCGGCCCAGGATTTCCGCGGCGGCCGGGTGCTCTGGTCGCAGGCCACCGGCGCGCATGCGGTGGGCGGCATGATCGGCGGCGCCTATGCGGGCGCGGCGGGACCCGCTGGGCGGCTGGGATTTCCAACTTCGGACGAAACGCCCATTCCTGACGGCATTCAGCAGAATTTCGAACACGGCAGCATTGTGTTCCGGGACGGTAAGGCCGAAATTCGGCTCGGCTGACTGTAGAGTGCTCCGAGGTCCGTGACGCCGGTCACTCAATGGTGTCTTTCCCCTGCGGTTCAGGAGTCATTCTCATGGCAGCACAGGGCGAGTCATGCCCAGGTTCGGTTCGAACACAGGCAATAGGCGGATGGCGGCGCATGCTGGTGGCCGCGGTCGCGGTGGCGGCATTGCCGGGATTGGCGGCCCCGGCGCTCGCCGATCCACAGGCCGAACCGGTACCGGCCGCTGAACCGGCTCCGGCCGTCGAGCCCGCACCGGTCGCGGAACCGGCTCCGATCGCCGAGCCCGCGCCCGAACCGCGCAGGCCCGCAGGCGGATTCGAGGAGCTCATGGTGCCCTCGAGCATGGGGCCGATTAAGGTGCAGGTGCAGTGGGCCCGCCATGGCGGTGACGGCGCGCTGTATCTGCTCGACGGCCTGCGCGCCCGCGACGACTTCAATGCCTGGTCCTTCGAGACCAATGCGCTGCAGCTGTTCGCCGAGGACAACATCACCCTGGTCATGCCGGTCGGCGGCCAGTCCAGCTTCTACTCCGACTGGCGCGCGCCCTCGTCCACCAACGGCCAGAAGTTCACCTACCGGTGGGAGACCTTCCTGACCGACGAACTGCCGTCCTTCCTGGAGGGCTACGGGATATCGCGCCACAGGAACGCGGTGGCGGGGCTGTCCATGGGCGGGAGCGCGGCGGCCTATCACCGCGATCAGTTCCTGCACGCCTCCTCGTTCTCCGGCTATCTGAATGTCTCCGCGCCCGGTATGCGCGAGGCCATTCGCATCGCCATGCTCGACGCGGGCCGCTTCAATGTGGACTCCATGGCCTGGCCGTGGAGCCCGGCCTGGTTGCGCATGGATCCCTTCGTCTTCGCGCCGCAGTTGCGCGGCCTGCCCCTGTACATTTCGGCGGCCTGGGGCGTGCCGGGTGGCTACGACGATCCGACTTCGCCGGTCGGCGCCTTCAATACGGTGAACGCCGTTGCGCTGGAGGCGCTGTCGATGCTGAATACGCGCGCGTTCAAGACCCGGCTGGAATCCCTGGGCATCGATGCGCGCTACGACCTGCCGGTGCGGGGCACCCATGCGTGGGGCTATTGGCAGGAGCAGCTGGCCAAGGCGCGCCCGGATATCCTCGCCGCCATCGGTTCCTGAGCATTTGCTGAGTCGCGCCGTCCCCGCGCGTCCTACCCGGAGAATCGCCCGATCAGGGGTACAACACTTGTGTGGCTGGAGTTGTTCGTGGGACCGCGCGGGCGCGGAGACGCTGGGCGGCGTGCGCCGCGGCCGTCGTATTTCCGCTCGCCGCGGGCACTGTCGCCGGTGCGGGCCCGGTAGCCGCCGCGCCCGAAGCGCCGCAGGCGGTCCAGGTCCAGGCCACCCTGCAGAAGGCGGTGTGGTTGGGAGATCGCCGGGTGGCGCTGTGGGTGTTCTCGCCCGCCATGCGGACGCCCATCCAGGTGCAGTTGCTACTGCCCCGGGACTGGCGCGTCAAGCCCGATGCCCGGTTCCCGGTCATGTTCATGCTCGACGGCCTGCGCGCCACCGATGACGAGAACGGCTGGACCAAGGAGGCCGGGGCCGCCGGTTTCTACGCCGACAAGAACGTCATGGTGGTGCTGCCGGTGGGCGGCCAGTCCAGCTTCTACACCGACTGGCTGGAACCCTTCAACGGCCACAACTACAAGTGGGAGACCTTCCTCACCAAGGAGCTCCCCCCGCTGTTGGAAAGCCAGTGGCGCGCCACCGATGTGCGTGGCGTCTCGGGACTTTCGATGGGCGGCACCGCGGCCATGATGCTGGCCGCCCGCAATCCCGGCTGGGTGCGCCATGCCGCCTCCTACTCCGGCTTCCTGACCCTCACCACGCTCGGCATGCCGCAGATGGTCAATTTCGCCATGCACGACGCGGGCGGTTTCGACTCCACCGCCATGTTCGGGCCGCCCACCGGTCCGGCGTGGAAGGAGCACGACCCGTACGAGCTGGCCGACAAGCTCAAAGGGGTCAACCTCTACATCTCCAGCGGCAGCGGCACGGCGGGCGCGACCGATCCGCCGACCGATATTCCGGGCATCACCACCAATTACGCGGGTATGGGCCTGGAAGTGCTGTCCCGCCTGAGTTCCCAGAACTTCGTGGCCAAACTCCAGAAGCTGGGCATTCCGGTGCAGGTGAACTACCGCCCCTCCGGCACGCACACTTGGCCGTACTGGGATTTCGAGATGCGCCAGTCCTGGCCGCAGACCGCGACCGCGCTCGGCGTGGACAGCACGACCAGCGACTGCAAGCTGGGCGGCGCCATCGGCGGTGTGGCACAGGGCAATACCTGGCTCGGCGACTGCCTCACCGGCGAATACCAGATCGCCAATGGCGTGGCGCAGGACTTCCGCAACGGCATGGTGGTGTTCTCGCCCGCCACGGGCGCGCATCCGGTCGGCGGGGCCATCGCGGGCGCGTATTCCGGTCTGGACGGCGCGGCCAGCGGGCTCGGCTTCCCGACCGGTGACGAGCGCGCGCTGCCCGACAATCGGGGCCGCTGGCAGACCTTCCAGAACGGCTCCATCTACTGGACCCCGCAGACCGGCGCCAATGCCCTGCGCGGCGCCATCCTCGACGCCTGGGGCGCACAGGGATTCGAGCGCGGCCCGGCGGGCTACCCCACCGGTCCCGAACAGCGCACCCCGACCAAGGACGGCGTGGTGCAGGGCTTCGAGAACGGGCCCATGTACTTCAGCGCCAAGACCGGCGCGCAGCTGCTGCAGGGCCTGATCCTCGGCAAGTACGCGCAACTCGGCTTCGAGAACAGCCCCTTCGGCTTCCCGTCCTCCGGGGAGCTACCGGTGAAGGATCTCGGCCGGTTCGTGAAATTCGAAGGCGGCAATATCTATTGGAGTCCGCTGTCGGGATCCTGGGGCGTGCGCAACGGCCCGGTTATGGATGCCTGGGGCGTGCTGGGCTTCGAGAACGGCGTGCTCGGCTTCCCGATCGGCGACGAGGTCCCGGTCGCGGGCGGCACCCAGCAGGCCTTCCAGGGCGGTTCGATCATGGTGCGCGACGGCAAGGCCCAGGTGCTGGGCCTGACCGGGCAGCCCATCTCGCTCCCCAGTCTGTCCCCCTTGACCCCGCAGCCGGTGACCCAGCCCGCGCAGCCCGCGCCCGCCGCCGTACCGCAGCCCGTCCCGCCCGCCGCCCGGCCCACGGAACCGCCGGTCACCCCGCCCGCCGAGGACATCCCCATGCCCATCCCCGCGCTCGGTCCCGAGGTGCGTCCCAACTGAGCCGTGCGGCCGCTCCGATCACTGAGAAAGGTATGAGGTTCGGTTGCGAGGGGGTCGCGGATCAAGCGGTTGCCGCTAGCCTGGTGGCCGAACTTGTGCCCGCAGACAGATCAAGGAAGCGAATAGATGCATCGGACCCGTGGAAAGGTTCTCGGCGTGGTCGTGGCCTTCGCTGCCACTGGACTGCTCGCCGCGTGCGGCAACAACGATTCGACCGCGACGAGCACTCCCACGCTGGCCCCGACCACGACCAAGGCGAGCACCGCGGCGACCACGCCGGGTGGCGAGACCTCGGCCGCGGAGCAGCCCGCACCCCAGACCACCGACGCGCCCACCACCGAGGCCGAGCGCCCGCAGCCGGTGCCCACCGAATTCATCACCACCCCCAGTGATGCCGCGCCGCTGACCGATCGGGACAAGACCTTCCTGGAGGCGTTGAAGGCCAAGGGCATCACCCCGGCCGCCTCCGATATCGCGCTCACCGCCGCGAATCTGGTGTGCCAGGGCAAGTCTGAGGGCGCTTCCGACGATCAGATCCTCACCTACGTGACCGCCATCGCCGGATCCGATCCCGGCTTCGACGAGTCCAAGATGAGCGTCGACCAGGCGGGCAAGATCTACGTCGAGACCGCGACCGCGAGCTACTGCAACAAGTGATGAGCCGACGCCGATCCGGAGGCCGGAAAGCCAGGGGCTGCCTGCTGGCCGTCGCGTTGATCGTGATCGCGATCATCGTGGTGGTCCTGCTGTGGTACCTGCTGGCGGGCCGGTTGCGGGTGCCGGGCCCGGAGAAGCCCGAACCGGAGAAGCCGACCTCGCAGCCTGCTTCCTGCCCGGACGTGCTGCTGCTGTCCGTGCCCGGCACGTGGGAATCGTCGAGCACCGACGATCCCTACAACCCGACCGCGAACCCGGCGTCGCTCATGCTCCATATCTCCAATCCGATCCGGGCGGCCTTCCCGAACGAGCGGCTCGAGGTCTACACGGTGCCGTACGTGGCGCAGTTCTCGAATCCCATCGCGATTCCGCCGGACGGGCAGCAGTCCTACAACAACAGCCGCTCCGAGGGCATCAGCCGGGCCACCGGCAAGCTGGCCGAGACCTATCGCGCCTGTCCGCTGACCACCTATGTGATCGCCGGGTTCTCCCAGGGCGCGGTGATCGCGGGCGATGTGGCCGCGAGCATCGGCGAGGGCAAGGGCCCGGTGCCCGCGGATCAGGTGCTGGGCGTGGCCCTGCTGGCCGACGGCCGCCGCGATACCGGCCCCGGGCAGGCCATCCAGATCGGCACCAACAATCCGACCGGCGTCGGCGCGGAGGTCGCCTTGCGCGGCCTGAACGTCCCGGGCATCACCATGACCGGGGCCCGGCCCGGCTTCGGCACGCTCGCCGACCGCACCTACTCCATGTGCGCCGCGGGCGATCTCATCTGCGACTCCCCGCGCCAGGCCCTCAATCCGGCCAACATCATGAGCAGTATCGGCATCCTGGTCCGGGCCGCGGGCAATCCGGTGCACAGCCTCTACAACAGCTCCACCGTGGACGGCAACGGCACCACCGCGACCCAGTGGACCGTCGATTGGGCGACCGGGCTGGTGAACAACGCCCCGCACCCGGCCCACTCCTGAATGCGACCGACCCCCTAGTTTCGGGGTCACGCTGTAGAGTGCTCCGAGATCGCGGCACCCGGCTCGATCCCCGAGCCGGGGTGCGGCAACTCACATCGATGTCCTACTCGGGGGTAATGACCGACCAAATCGCGACATTCGCCCCGGTGATCCCATTGGGGCCGAGCCAGTGAGCTGGGATATGTTTGGCCGCTCCGGAGCATGGCCGGACGGCTCCTCTGTAACATGTCTCTGGTTTGAGGACATCTAGCCAATAGACGGTCACCGCGCAGACCGCAAGACAAATCTGCAGGTTGGCTCTCGCAAGACGAGCTCCCCCGCGGGCGAAGAGAGTCGGGGCCTCACAGGTAAAGGGCGCAGTGCGCCCTCCTGCTGCGTGCGCCTCGGAGGAGAAGAAGGAATGGACGAGACTTTCGACGATTACCTCGACGAAACGGGGAACATCACGATTCCCGAGGGCCGCACCCTCGTCGACTACGTCGAGAAGCACACCCTCGGTAATGACGCCGACGATCTGGCCTACCGCTACATCGACTACTCACGCGAGCGCGACGGCGTGTACCAGGACCTCACCTGGAGTCAGTTCGGAACGCGGCTGCGCGCGGTGGCCGCACGTCTGCAGCAGGTGACCAAGCGGGGTGATCGCGTCGCGATCCTGGCCCCGCAAGGGCTGGATTACGTCATCTCCTTCTTCGCCGCCATCTATGCGGGCACCATCTCGGTGCCGTTGTTCGATCCGGACGAGCCGGGCCACACCGACCGCCTGCACGCGGTGCTCGGTGACTGCACCCCGTCGGCGATCCTCACGGCCAGCTCCTCCGCCGCCGGGGTCCACCAGTTCTTCCGTGCGCTCCCCGCGGCTCAGCGCCCCCGCATCATTGCCGTCGACGCGATTCCGGATTCCGTTGGTGAGTCCTGGATTCGCCCCGATATCGCGGTCGACGATATCGCGTACCTGCAGTACACCTCGGGTTCGACACGCGTGCCCGCCGGTGTCGAGATCACCCATCGCGCGGTCGGCACCAATGTGCTGCAGATGGTGAACGCGCTGGACCTGAACTGGAATTCGCGCGGCGTCACCTGGCTGCCGCTGTACCACGACATGGGCCTGCTGACGGTGATCCTGCCCGCCGTGGGCGGCAAGTACATCACCATCATGTCGCCGAGCGCCTTCGTGCGCCGCCCGGCGCGCTGGATCCACGAACTGGCCGCGGTCTCCGACGGCGCCGGAACCTTCGCCGCCGCACCGAACTTCGCCTTCGAGCACGCCGCGGCGCGCGCGGTGCCGAAGAACGGCGAGGCCCTGGATCTGTCGAACGTCATCGGCCTGATCAACGGCTCCGAGCCGGTGACCACTTCCTCGATGAAGAAGTTCAACGAGGCGTTCGCGCCCTTCGGCCTGCCCAAGACCGCCATCAAGCCCTGCTACGGCATGGCCGAGGCGACGCTGTTCGTCTCCGCCACCCGGCACGAGGACGAGGCCAAGGTCATCTATGTCGACCGCACCGAGCTCAATGCCGGTCGCATCGTGAAGGTCGAGCAGGGCGCGCCGAACTCCATCGCCCAGGTGTCCTGCGGCTATGTGGCGCTGTCGCAGTGGGCGGCCATCGTGGACGCCGAGTCCATCGACTCGCCCGAGGGCCCGCGCGAACTGCCCGAGGGCCAGGTCGGCGAGATCTGGTTGCACGGCAACAATGTCGGCATCGGCTACTGGGGCCGCGCCGAGGAGACCCAGAAGACCTTCCGCAACAAGCTGGCCGATCGCGTCGAGGGCAGCGTGCACACTGCGGGCGTCCCGGTCGACGGCAACTGGCTGCGCACCGGCGACTACGGCGTGTACGTGGACGGCGAGCTCTACATCACCGGTCGCGTCAAGGACCTGGTCATCGTGGACGGCCGCAACCACTACCCGCAGGATCTGGAGTACTCCGCGCAGGAGGCCTCCAAGGCGCTGCGTCCCGGCTTCGTGGCCGCCTTCTCGGTGCCCGCCAACCAGCTGCCCGCCGAAGTCTTTGCCTCCGACAGCCATTCGGGCATCAAGTACGACGCCGACGACGCCTCCGAACAGCTGGTCATCGTGGGCGAGCGCGGCCCGGGCGCCGGTAAGGCCGATCCGCAGCCCATCGCCGATGCGGTGCGCGCGGCCCTGTCCACCCGCCACGGTGTCACGGCGCGCGACATCCTGCTGGTTCTGGCGGGCTCGATTCCGCGCACCTCCAGCGGCAAGATCGCGCGTCGCGCCTGCAAGGCGGCGTACCTGGAAGGCACACTGCGTGGTGGTTACACGCAGCAGGCCTTCCCCGATGCTCCGGACGAGGAGTAGAGGCGGACGCCTCGATGCGAATGGCGCGGGCCGACAGGGCTCGCGCCATTCACTGCTTGAATCACCGCCGAATCATTGCCGCGCACCGTACACCGACAGGTAGCTTGAGGAACTGATGGCTGAGAACGAGGGCATGACCCCCAACCAGACGACCGAGAACGCTCCAGCGGTGTCCGGCGCTGCCGACGCCAAGCCCGCAGGCCCCGATATGACGGTGACCGAGCTGCGCGAATGGTTGCGCAAGTGGGTCTCGGATGCGACGGGTCAGCCGCTGGAGAACATCACCGTCGACCGGCCGATGGAGGAATTCGGCCTGGCCTCGCGCGATGCCCTGGCGCTCGGCGGTGATATCGAGGAGCTGACGGGGGTCGTGTTGAACGCGACCATCGTGTACCAGCACCCGACCATCGGCTCGCTCGCTGAGCGAATCATCAACGGGGAGCCGGATGTTCCGGCGGAGGCGGTCGACGACTCGTTCTACATAGCGGGGTTCACTCCGGGCGAGGCGCACGATGTCGCGATTGTCGGATTGTCTACGCGGTTGCCGGGAGCGGGCGATACCCCCGAATCCACTTGGGAATTCCTGATCAATCGCGGTGACGCCATTCGGGATCTGCCCGAGGGCCGTTGGGACGAGTTCAAGGCCAACCCGGAATTGGCCCAGGCCATCGAGAAGGCCAATACCAAGGGCGGCTACCTCGACCAGGAGGTCGTGAAGAACTTCGACGCGGAGTTCTTCGCCCATTCCCCGGTCGAAGTCGAGCGGATGGACCCGCAGCAACGGCTCATGCTCGAGTTGACCTGGGAAGCGCTGGAGCACGCCAGGATTCCCGCCAACGAGCTCAAGGGACAGCCGGTCGGCGTGTTCGTCGGTAGCTCGACCAGCGACTTCATGCTGGTCGCCGCGCAATCTCTGGGCGGGCCGCGCGATCCGAACCTGCCATTGTCGGCCGAGGCGTACATGCTCACGGGCGCGTCCACGTCCATCATCGCCAACCGCGTCTCCTACTTCTACGACTTCCGTGGCCCGTCGGTGGCTGTCGACACCGCGTGCTCGTCGACGTTGGTCGCGGTGCACGAGGGAATCCGCGCACTGCGTGGCGGCGACGTCGATCTGGCGCTCGCGGGTGGCGTGAACATGATGCTGGCTCCGGCCGCGAGCCTCGGGTTCGAGATCAATGGCGTGTTCGCCAAGGACGGCCACCTCAAAGCTTTTTCGAAGGATGCGGACGGATTCATCCGCTCCGAGGGCGCAGGCCTGGTCGTGCTCAAGCGCCTCGCCGACGCGGAGCGCGATGGCGACAAGATCTACGCGGTGATCAAGGGCTCGGCGGTCAATAACGACGGCCGCTCCAATGGCCTGCTGGCGCCGAACCCGGATGCACAGGCCGAAGTATTGCGCCGGGCCTACCGGGATGCCGGGATCGCACCATCGACGGTGGATTACGTCGAGGCGCACGGTACCGGAACCTTGCTCGGTGACCCGATCGAGGCGGATGCGCTCGGCCGCGTGGTCGGTCGCGGGCGCGAGGCCGACAAACCCGCGCTACTGGGTTCGGCGAAGTCCAACTTCGGTCATCTGGAGTCGGGCGCGGGTGCGGCCTCGCTGGCCAAGGTGATCATGGCGTTGCAGAACAATGTCATTCCGCCCAGCGTCAATTTCACCGGCCCGAGCCCGTTCATTCCGTGGGAGCAGGCGCACCTTCAGGTCGTCACCGAGCCCACCGAGTTCCCGCGCTACAGCGGCAAAGCAACCATCGGCGTCTCCGGCTTCGGCTTCGGCGGCACCAACGCGCACTTGGTCATCCAGGAGTATGTGTCGGTCGCTTCCGCATCCGAGAACCCCGCGGCAGAGTCGGTCGCCGAGGCGTCCGGGCTCGATGCCGAGACCACCGATGTGGTGTCCGAGGCCGAGCGCATTGTGGAAGCCGCTGCGCCGGAACCGGAGTGGGGGCACCGCGCGGAGCCGCTGCCGGTGATCCTGCCGGTCTCCACCTACCTCCCCTCGCGTCGCAAGCGTGCCGCCGCGGATTTGGCCGATTGGCTGGAAAGCGAAGCTGGACAGACGACTCCGCTGGAGAACGTCGCCCGCGCGCTGGCCAAGCGCAATCACGGCCGTTCCCGCGGCGTGGTCATTGCCAAGAACCATGAGGAAGCCGTCGCGGGCCTACGCGCCATTGCCGCGGGCAAGCCCGGCAACGGTGTGTTCACCGCAGATTCCCCGGCCGCTCGCGGTGCGCTGTGGGTGATGGCCGGTTTCGGTTCGCAGCACCGGAAGATGGGCAAGCAGCTCTACACCGAGAACTCGATCTTCCGTAAGACTGTCGATCAGGTCGATGAGCTCGTCATGGACGAGGCCGGTTATTCGGTCAAGGAGCTCATGCTCGATGACGCCCAGGACTGGGACCTGGGCACCTCGCAGGTCGGCACCTTCACCATTCAGGTCGGCCTGGCCACCATTCTGCGCGCGCACGGCGCGGAGCCGGAGGGTGTGGTCGGCCATTCGCAGGGTGAGGTTGCGGGCGCGTACATTTCGGGCGGTCTGAGCCTGGAAGAGGCGGTGCGTGTGATCTGCGCCCGGTCGCGGCTGATGGCCGAGGGCGAGGCCATGATCACCGATGACCAGGTCCGCAATATGGCTCTGGTCGAGTACAGCGCCGAGGCCATTCAGGAAGCGCTGGCCGATTACCCGGATATCGAGGTCGCGGCGTACGCCGCGCCGACGAACACCGTGATCGGCGGCCCGCCGGATCAGGTGGCCGCCATCGTGGCGCGCGCCGAGGCCGAGGGCAAGTTCGCGCGCGTGCTGCAGACCCGCGGCGCGGGCCACACCTCGCAGATGGACGTGCTGCTGGGCGAGCTGGCCGCCGAGCTGGCGGGCATCGAGCCCACCAAGCTCAAGCGCGATCTGTACTCGACCGTGCACAAGGACACCGTGTACCGCGCGGGCCACGCCCCCGTGCACGATGTCGGCTACTGGGTCATGAATATGCGCGGCTCGGTGTACTTCACCAATGCCATTCGGCAAGCCGTGGATACCGGCATCACCACCTACCTCGAGCTGGCCCCGAATTCGGTGGCGCTCATGCAGGTACTGGGCACCACCTACGCGGCGGGTGTCCACAATGCCGCGCTGATCCCGACGCTCAAGCGCAAGGAAGACGAGTCGGCGGGCGTCATCTCCGCGCTGGCGCAGCTGTATGTGCAGGGCCACAAGGTGGATCTGTTCTCGCTGCTGCCCGCAGGCGAGTTCGCGGATGTGCCGCGCACCGCGTTCCTGCGCAAGGAGTACTGGCCCAAGGCCGCCGGTTATGGCGGCGGTGCCGGGAACACCCGGGTGCCGGGCGCGCATGTGGCGCTGCCCGACGGCCGCCACGTCTGGGAGGTGCAGGCCGGTGCCGTCACCGATCTGGCCGCGCTGGTGAATGCCGCTGCCGCACAGGTGCTCTCCGAGGTGACCGTCGGCGCTTCGGTTGCGCACGGCGCGATTCCGGAGACCGGCACCCTGACCACCACGCTCACCCCGCATCTAGGCGGCGCGTCGGTCTCGGTGCACGCCAAGGAGGGCAATGCCTTCCGGCCGCTGTTCGACGCCGTGGTCACCTCGGGTGCCGCGCTGCCGGAATCGGTTGTCCCGCAGCCGGTCGCGGCTGCCGCTGTCCCGGCCGCCGAGGTCGAGGTAGCCGAGAATCCGGGCGAGCGCTGGGATCCCAACGGCAAGCAGACCATCGAGGATCGCCTGGCGATCATCGTCGCCGAATCCATGGGCTACGCCGTCGAGGATCTGCCCATGGAGATCCCGCTCATGGAGCTCGGCCTGGATTCGCTGATGGCCATGCGCATCAAGAACCGCGTCGAATACGAATTCGATATCCCGCAGTTGCAGTTGCAGGCCGTGCGCGATGCCAGCCTCCTGGAGGTCGGCAAGGTGCTGCGCTACGCCATCGAGCACCGCGAGGAACTGGAGGCCGTGGCCGCGCGCCAGGCCGCCGGTGAAGCGATCACCGTCGACGCCGACTTCGTCTCCGCCGTGCGGGCCGCCATGGCCGCGGGCACCGATCCCCTCGCCGCCCTGCCGGAAGCCGCCAAGGCGAAGTTGGCGCAGGCTGCGGACACGCCCGCTCAGCCTGTCGACGATGCGCCGCAGGCCTCCGCGAACGCAGTGCCGACCGGGGCCGATCGCCTGGACGCGGTGAGCGATGACGTGGTCGCCGAGGCCACCGAGATCACCGAGGAAGCCGTCGAGTCCGAATCCGCCACCACCGCGGCCGATTTCGAGGCCGCACCGGCGGTCGCCGAAACCGACAAGGACAATGTCCCGCCGCGCAATGCCCCCGAGCGACTGGTGTTCGCCACCTGGGCGCTGGTGACCGGCAAATCGGCGGGCGGCATTTTCAACCCGCTGCCACGGCTCGACGACGAGAAGTTCGACAAGCTCGTCGCGCGACTGTCCGAGCGGGCCAAGGCGCAGATCGATCCGGAGGAGATCCGGGCCGCCGCGACCATCGAGAAGCTGGCCGAGGTAGTGGCCTCCTACCAGGAGCACGGTGATGATGTCGAAGGCTTCGTGCGCACGCTGCGCGCGAAGGAAGCCGGTTCGGATGTCGCGCCGGTCTTCGTCTTCCATCCGTCGGGCGGCAACACCCTGGTCTACGAGCCGCTGCTGAAACGTCTTCCGGCCGGTACGCCCATGTACGGCTTCGAGCGGGTCGAAGGCACGATCGAAGAGCGTGCGCGCCAGTACATTCCGGAGATCCGCAAGCGGCAGCCCGAGGGCCCGTACGTGTTCTACGGCTGGTCGCTGGGTGCGGTGTTCGCGCTGACCATCGCGCAGATCATGCGCGCCGAGGGCGCGGACGTGCGCCTGGTCGGCCTCATCGACCTGGCGATTCCGGTTGAGCCGGAGATCAATACCCCCGAGGAGCGGATGGAGCGGATGCGCCGGTACCAGGCGTTCGCCCAGAAGACCTACGGGTTCCAGGGTGAGCTCGATGACGAGCAGCTGGAGGAGCTGGCCGCGGCCTCCGACGAGGAGCAGATCCAGATCATCACCGAACTGGTGAAGTTCGCCGGGGTGAACATTCCGGGCGGTGTGCTCGAGCACCAGCGCACCTCCTTCATCGAGAACCGTGAACTTCAGAAGCTGGAGCTGTCCAGCTACGACGGTCACGTGGTTCTCTACTTGGCCGACCGCTACCACGATGGTCTGATCGAACTGGAACCGCGATTCGGCGACCGTCGTCCGAATGGCGGCTGGGACGAGCACATCTCGGATCTGGAGATCATCCACATCCCGGTTGATCACCTCCAGATCATCGACGAGCCGCGTATCGCCACCATCGGCGCCGATCTCACCAAGAAATTGAACGAGATCAACACGGCCGCGAAATAGCGCCACCGCGAAACGGGTTCTGCGAAAGTAGGTTTTGCCGAAAGGAGTCCAGTTGAGCACCACTGCCGAGAAACTCGCCGACCTGCGCCAGAAGTTGGACATCGCGAGGGCACCGGCAGGTGACGCTGGGATCGCGAAGCGGGCCAGAAAGGGCATTCCCTCGGCCCGCGACCGGATCAATATGCTGCTCGATCCGGGCACTTTCGTGGAAATCGGTGCGCTGGTGCGCAATCCGGGCGACAAGACCGCGCTCTACAGTGATGGCGTCGTCACCGGTCACGGCCTCGTGGAGGGCCGCCCCGTGGCGGTCTTCTCGCACGATCAGACCGTCTACGGCGGTTCGGTCGGCGAGATGTTCGGCCGCAAGGTCGCCGGGATCATGGAATTCGCGGCCAAGGTCGGCTGTCCGGTGGTCGGCATCAACGACTCCGGCGGCGCGCGCGTCCAGGAGGCGGTGACCTCCCTGGCCTGGTACGCCGAGCTGGGCCGCCGTCAGGAACCGCTGTCCGGCCTGGTGCCCCAGATATCCATGATCCTGGGCAGCTGCGCGGGCGGTGCGGTGTACGCGCCCATCAATACCGATGTCCTGGTGGCCACCGAAGAGGCCTATATGTTCGTCACCGGCCCCAAGGTGATCCGTGAGGTGACCGGTGAGGATGTCAGCCTCGAGGAGCTCGGCGGCGCGCGCAGCCAGGCGGAGTACGGCAATATCCACCATGTGGCCAAGGACGAGGCCGCGGCCTTCCAGTGGGTCCGCGACTACCTCGGCTATCTGCCGTCGAGCTGTCAGGAACTGCCGCCCATCGTGAATCCCGGTCTGGAGCCGGAGATCACGGAGTCGGATCTGGAACTGCGCGGCCTGGTCCCGGATGCCGACAATGCCGGTTACGACATGCACGACATTCTCATCCGCATCTTCGACGACGGCGATTTCCACGAGTTCGGCGAATCGGCGGGCCGCAATGTGATCTGCGGTTTCGCCCGCGTGGACGGCCGTAGCGTGGGCGTGGTGGCCAATCAGCCCATGGTCTACGCCGGGGCCCTGGATGCCCGCGCCTCCGATAAGGCGGCCCACTTCGTGCGCCTGTGCGACGCCTTCGAGATCCCGCTGGTCTTCGTCGTGGACACTCCGGGCTTCCTACCCGGCGTGGAACAGGAGAAGATCGGCGTCATCAAGCGCGGCGGCCGCTTCATCTTCTCCTTCGTGGAGGCCACCGTCCCCAAGGTCACCGTCGTGATCCGCAAGTCCTACGGCGGCGGCTACGCCGTCATGGGCTCCAAGCAGCTCGGCGCCGACGTCAACCTGGCCTGGCCGACCGCCCGCATCGCGGTCATGGGCGCGGAGAGCGCCGTAACCCTCATCGGCGCAAAGACTCTGGAGTCCGCGCCCGAGGAGCAGCGCGCCGCCATGCGCCAGCAGATGATCGACTTCTACAACGCCACCGTCGCCACCCCCTGGGTGGCCGCCGAACGCGGCTATATCGACGCCGTCATCGACCCGGCCGAAACCCGCCTGGAGATCTGCAAGGCCCTGCACGTGCTGCGCGACAAGAAACTCCCCCGCAACCCCCGTAAACACCACCTGCTGCCACTCTGACGAGCCCGTCGAGTGAGCTCGTCGAGGGGCGGAATCCGGTGAGACGCGGCATACCCGCCGCGACGCGAGAGTGAACAGCGCCACTCACAGCTCATGCCTATACGATCAGCAACCGTGCCCGACGCCTCTGCTGTGCTCACTAAGCCGAATCCCCCGGCCGCCGCCGACCCGGCGACGCCCCGCGACTATCGGATCGCGAAGCTCATCGCGATCGTCGCGGGTGTACTGGGGGCGGTGTTCGCCATTGCCGCGCCCTTCCTGCCGGTGAAGCAGACCACTGCGGTGGTGAACTGGCCGCAGGGCGGGACGCTGAACAATATTCAGGCGCCGCTCATGTCGCAGGTGCCGACGGATCTGACCGTCACCATTCCCTGTTCGGCGGTGGATCAGCTGGATCCGCGCGGCGGCATCCTGCTCTCGACCGCGCCGCTGCAGGGCAAGGAAGCCGATCTGCAGGCCATGTTCGTGCGGGTGTCGGGCGACACCGTCGACGTGCTCGATCGCAATGCCGTGGTGGCGTCGGCGCCGCGGGCGGAGATGAGCGGCTGCTCGGCCATCCGGATCACCTCCGACAAGACCCGGACCCACGCCATCTTCGAGGGCCTGACCCGGACCGTGGAGCAGCCGACCGCCGACGGCGGGCGCGAGCTGGTCACCGTCCCGGTCGAGGGGCAGCTGCTCGGCGATCTGCGGCCGCAGGTGGTCGGCGTCTTCACCGATCTGAAGGGCGCTGTCCCCGAGGGCCTTTCGTTCCACATGGACGTGGACTCGCGCTTCTCCTCCACCCCGACCGTGCTCAAGCTGAGCGCCATTGTCGCGGCGGTGCTGCTGACGCTGCTGGCCATGGGCGCGCTGGGGGTGCTGGACACCAGTGACGGGCGCGGGCACCGGCGCGTCTTCCCGCGGCACTGGCTGAAGCCGACCTGGGCGGACGGCGGCATTATCGGCACGCTGGTGCTGTGGCATTTCGTGGGCGCCAATACCTCCGACGACGGCTACATCCTGAGCATGGTGCGGGTGGCCCCGCACGCCGGATACATGGCCAACTACTTCCGCTGGTTCGGCGTGCCGGAGGCGCCGTTCGGCTGGTACTACTACGTCATCCAGGCCTTCGCCGAGATCTCCACCGCCAGCCCGTGGGTGCGAATTCCCGCGCTGCTGTGCGGAATTCTGTGCTGGCTGGTGATCAGCCGCGAGGTGGTGCCGCGGCTCGGGCGCGGAGTCGCCACCTCCAAGGTGGCGCTGTGGACCGGCGGCCTGGTGTTCCTGGCCTTCTGGCTGCCCTATGACAACGGCCTGCGCTCGGAGCCCATCGTGGCGCTCGGCGCGCTGCTGACCTGGGTGTCCATCGAGCGGGCCATTGCCACCGCGCGACTGCTGCCCGCGGCGGTGGCGGTCCTGGTCGCGGCCTTCACATTGGCCGCCGCACCGACCGGTCTGATGTGTGTAGCGGCGCTGCTGGCGGGTATCCGTCCCTTGGTTCGAATCGTGGTGCGCCGTCACCGGGAATTCGGCACCGCCGCGCTACTCGCTCCCATAGCCGCTGCCGGATTCCTGGTGCTGGTCGTCGTCTTCGGCGACCAGACCTTCGCCGGGATCATGGAGGCCAATCGCGTACGCCAGGCGACCGGGCCCAATCTGGCCTGGTACGAGGACTATCTGCGCTACTACTACCTGTTCGTGGAAACCGTGGACGGTTCGCTCTCGCGCCGCTTCGCCTTCCTCGTCATGATTCTCTGCCTCATCACCACCATGCTGGTGCTGCTGCGGCGGCGGCAGGTGCCCGGCATTGCCAGCGCGCCGACCTGGCGGCTCATGGGCGTGGTCTTCGGAACCATCTTCTTCATGATGTTCACGCCCACCAAGTGGACCCACCACTTCGGCGCGTACGCGGGCATCGCGGGCTCGCTGGCGGCGGTCACGGCGGTCGCGGTCTCGGCGACGGCCTTGCGGTCCAGGAAGAATCGGTCGGTGTTCCTGGCGGGCCTGCTGTTCACGCTGGCCGTCTCGTTCTCGGGCATCAATGGCTACTGGTACGTGTCCAGCTTCGGCGTGCCGTGGTTCGACAAGCGCGTCTCGCTGAGCGGCTACCAGTCCAACACCCTCATGCTCATGCTCTTCGGGCTGGCGTTGGCGGTGGTCGCCTGGCAATCGCTGCGCGAGGGCTACGCCAAACCCCTGGAGAACGGGAAGAGCAAGCGCGGGCGGCGGATTCGCAGGTTCGCGGCCATTCCGCTCACCGTGGTGGCCGCGTTCATGGTGCTGTTCGAGGTGCTGTCGCTGGTGAAGGGCGCGGCCTCGCAATATCCGGCCTACTCGCTGGCGCGGTCGAACTTCGATGCGGTGAGCGGCAATTCGTGCGGCCTCGCCAATGACGTGCTGGTGGAAGCCGACCCCAATGGCGGCAATCTGACCCCGATCATCGATCCGGCCAACCCGCCCAAGGACGGTGACGCGCTTGCCGGTGCGAATCCGATCGGCTTCTCCCCCAATGGCGTTCCCGAGAAACTGGATGCCGACAGCGTCGAGGTGAAGCCGGGCACCGGCAATACCTCCACCCAGACCGTCGGCCCGGCCTTCGCCGACGGCGAGAGCGCGGGCACCGGCGGCGGTAAGGGCGCCGAGGGCGTGAACGGGTCCACCGTGGCCCTGCCCTTCGGCCTGGATCCGGCCACCACCCCGATCATGGGCAGCTGGCAGGACGGCGTGCAGCAGCCCGCCGAAATGTACTCCAGCTGGTACGAATTGCCGCCGCGGTCGGCGGATTCGCCGCTGGTGGTGATCTCGGCCGCCGGGCGCATCATGTCCTTCGACGACACCGGCAATATGACCTACGGGCAGCAGCTGCTGGTCGAGTACGGGCACAAGGAAGCCGACGGCAGCGTCACCAAGCTGGGCGAATACCGGCCCTACGACATCGGCCCGGCCCCGTCGTGGCGCAATCTGCGGGTGCCCGTGGACGCGCTGCCCGCCGCGGCGGACACGGTGCGCATCCACGCCAGCGACCAGATCCTCATCGGTGACCAGTGGCTGGCCTTCACCCCGCCGCGGGTGCCCAAGCTGCAGACCATCGACAGCTACCTCGGCCGGACCCAGCCCATCCTGCTGGACTGGGCCGTGGGCCTGCAGTTCCCGTGCCAGCGGCCCTTCGACCACCGCTACGGCGTGGCCGAGGTGCCGAACTACCGCATCCTGCCGGACCGCCCGCTGGCGGTCAGCTCCACCAATACCTGGCAGGCGGAGGAGTTCGGCGGTCCGCTCGGCTTCGCCCAGATGCTGGCGGCTTCGAAGACCATCCCGACCTATCTGAACGACAACTGGGATCGGGACTGGGGCTCGCTGGAGAAGTACGACCAGTACTACCCGGCCCAGCCCGCGCAGATCGAGACCGGCACCGAGACCCGTTCCGGGTTGTGGTCGCCCGGCAAGATGCGCGTCTGAGCCCACGCCGATCCGAACGACGGCCGCCCGCGAATCGCGGGCGGCCGCTTCGTTTTCCGCCAACCTTTCGGGATGAGGCTCACACCACACCGGTACCCGTTGTGAGTGCCGGACCGCCTACCGGCAGGATGTTCCCCATGGCGAATATTCAGCTCGGTGAAGTGGCAACCTGGTACGACGTCCACGGTGACGGCGCGCCGGTGGTGCTGCTGCACAGCGCTTTCGTCGATTCGCGCATATTCGCCCCCGCCATGCCGTCGCTGGTCGGCCGCTTCCGGGTCTACAAGACCGATCGCCGCGGCCACGGCCACACGCCCGATCTGGAGGGCCCCTTCTCCTATGAGCAGATGGCGGCGGACACCATCGCCTTCCTGGAGAAGGTCGTCGGCGAACCGGTTCATCTGGTCGGCCACAGCGATGGCGCGAATGTCGCCCTGACGGTGGCGCTGCGCCGCCCGGATCTGGTCAGCAAACTGGTTCTGATCAGCGGCAACTTCCACTACGACGGCATCCTGCCCGGCGTCCTGGACGATATCGAGGACGAGGGCACCCTCGCCTTCCTGGCCGGTCGCTATGCCGAAGTCTCCCCCGACGGCGAGAACCACTTCCCCGTGGTCGCCGCCAAACTCATCGAGATGGGCCGCACCCAGCCCGGTTTCCCCCCCGCCGAGCTGCGGGCCGTCGCGGCCCGCACGCTGGTCATGGCCGGAGACGATGACGCGGTCTCGCTGGATCACACCCTCGCGATGTACCGCGCCATTCCCGACTCCGAACTGTCCGTGATCCCCGGCACCTCACATCTATTGATCATGGAGAAACCAGCCGAGGTCTACACCGTGGTCGCCGACTTCCTCAGCAACGACCCGATTCCGACGCGCCAGCCCATCCGCCGCGCCGCACGCTCTTGATCCCGTCGACGCCCTCAGGCGTCGACGTGCGCAACCCACTCGTACACCGGCAGACTGCCCTCGGGTGTGTCCTCCCACCGCGGCGTCACTTTGAACCGCTCGTATCCGCCCCCGTGCGCCACCCTCAATTCGATGCCGGGCGGCGTAATAGGCACGATCCGCTGCTTCAGGCCGTCCGGCCCGCCTTCGAGCAATGCCTTCGGTGAGCTACTCATAGCTGAAGACTCTCATACCCACCCAATGCACCCGATCGATTCGCCACAATCGGCGAGCCGCGACCGGGCGGGGTCGGTCAGCGGGCTCGGATGGGGTCGTCCTTGGCCAGTCCGGAGCGGGTTTGGACGGTCACCGACAGTTGCGCGGGTTCGGCATCCGGGGCGTACGGGGTGAACTTCTCCAGCGAGCCCCAGTCCCGGCCCCAGTCGTCGTCGAGATACGACGGGATGGTCTGGGACTTCAGGAGCAGACCGGTCCAGCCGAGCGGGCCGCCGCCGATATCGTCCTGCCAGGCATTGGAGGCGTCCGCGCCGACCCGGTCGGGGAGGATGCGCCATTCGGGGACCTCGGCCACGCCGTCGTGGTGGTCGAAGGGGCGCTGGCAGGGGAAGGCGAGGCCGACGTGCCAGTCCTCGAGGACCGGGGCGGTATGGCCGACAACGGAATCCAGGGTGGCCAGGCGGGGCAGGCGCGGCGGGGTGACGGCCAGCCACTGCTTGGGGGTGATGTCGGGATCATTGGCCACCAGGCGAATGGCATTGGCGCCCACCGGGATCTGGTCCAGCGGGACGCGCAGATTGCGCCAGGACGGGGCCGGGCCGATATCGATGGGGCGGATCTTGCCGGTATCGGTCACGGTGCCGTCCGCGGCGCGGGTGCCGTATTCGACGAACAGGTTCTGGCCGTAGGTCTCGACGCCGTCCTTGTCGATGGCGCGAATGCGGCCCGCGGCGGTGACGACGAGGACCCGGTAGGCCGGATCGGCGCGCATGCTGTCGGTCAGGTCGAACTTGTACCACTGCGTGGTGAGCTCGGCGGTGGCCTGCTCGCCGTCGGTGTAGCTGCCGAGGACCGGCGTGCGGGCCGGGTCAAGGCCGAAGGGCAGGGCCACGGTGGAGCCGTTGCCCCCGGCCTGGGCGGTGGTGCCGCCGCCGGTGCCCGCGCCGGTGGTGTTGGTGGTCTTGTTGTCCGAGTCCTTGTTCACCGAGTTGGCGCCGCCGGTCACGGTCTCCTCGGCATCGGCGGTGAGGTCGGAGGCGACGCCGTTGGGGGTGAATCCGGTGTTCTCCGCGGCCAGTCCGTCGGCGACCGCCCCGGTCCAGGGTTGCAGCACCGAATCGGCGGTATCGGTCTCCACCAGCACATCATTGGCGAGGGCGCACGAATCGCCGGTCAGCGCACGGAGATTGGATTCGGCGATGGAGTAGGCCGGGTACTGGGTGACGGCGGCCTTGGCCAGCGAGGCCACCTCGAACAACACCAGCAGGGCGGCCGCGATGGTCAGCGGCATGGACGCGAACTTGTCGAAACCGCGCACCGGCTTGGGCGTGGTGTACGGCTCGCGGTAGTGCTGCCAGGCCACGATGAGCAGGCACAGCACCGCCAGGCCGAGGAACAGCGTGGAGAAGCCCTTGCCCGCGACCAGCGGCGCCTTGTCGAACCACGGCACGCCGTAGGACGACACGTACCACCAGCCATTGGGGCCGGTGAAGGTCATGGCCAGCAGGAAGAACACCGCCGCGGTGAACAGCGTTCGATTGCGCGGCGAGCGAATCCCGTTGACCCCCACCGCGACCGCCGCCAGCGCCGCCATGGATCCGGCCAGCCCGGCGTACACGCCGAAGTGGTGGGTCCACTTGGTGGGCGTGAACATCATGAGGAACAGCGACATGAAGACGATGCCCAGAATCCGCACCGCCGGACCGCGCGAGGTGCCCGGAATGCGCCCGTTCTTGCGCAGCATCACCATGACGCACACCAGCAGGCACAGCAGCATGGCGAGAATGCCGAACCGGCGGGCCAGCGAGCCGTCGGGGGAGAGCATGAGCAGCGAATCCCAGCGCGTGCGCTCGTCGAACCACGCCACATTCGGGCCGATGAGGGTGCGCACCCGCGTCGCCTCCATAATGGTGGCGAGGGTCTGATCCGCGAAAACCACCACCATGACCAGGGTTCCGGCCGCCACGCCCGGTGCGAGCAGCGCGGCGTAGCGCAGCACCGCCGAGCCCTGCCCCGCGGCGCGCTTGATGATGATCTGCAGTACCGGCCGCGATCCGGCCACCAGCGCCGCGATACAGATGAGCCCGGTCGGCCCGGCCGCCAGCGAGAAGGCCGCGATGAGCACCGCCACCGCCGCGGGCAGCAGCCGCCCGGTGGCAATGGCGCGTTCGATGGAGCACCAGGTCAGCAGCGCGCCCGCGGCAATGAGCGGTTCAGGTCGCAGCCCGTTGTCGTAGGGCAGCCAGACGGTGAGGAACACCAGCGCCGCGGTCCACACGGCCACCTGATCGCGGCGCACCCGGGCGCCCAAGCGGGGCAGCACTTCCCGGCTGATGACCAGCCAGCAGACGATTCCGGCCAGCAAGGACGGCAGCCGCATCCACGGGCTGGCATCGCTGATGCGCGTCATCCAGGCCAGTAGTTCGTACGGCCAGCCGAACGGCGCCTCGGCCACCCCGAACCAGCGGTAGTAGTTGGCCATGTACCCGGATTCCCGGGAGGCCCGCGCCATATTGAGGATGTAGCCGTCATCGGAGGTATTGGCGCCGATGAAATGCCACACCACAAGCGTGCCGAGCACCGTCACATCGGCGAGCCGGAAGCGCCACCAGTGCGCGGGCAGAAAGCGGCGGGCGCGGCGGCCGTCGGCGGTGTCGAGCAGGTGCAGGGCGAACAGCGCGATGATCGTGAACACCACCGCGCCGATGACGGCGGCCCGCTTGAGCCAGCTCGGGCTGGAGGTGAAGCGCGCGTCGATCTCGGCGGAAGCCGTTGCGGTCCCGAGCTGTTCGCGGCTCAGATCGGTGAACATGCCGACCACCTGGGTCCGGTTGTCCCCGCTCACCTGCCCGGTGAACGGCGTCCCGTCCTGGCGGCTGATCCCGGTGAACTCCACCCGGGTCCGGTTCGAATCCGAGTGCAGCGTGAGCGCCGTGCAGTTCTGTACTTCGGCCAGCGGCGCGGACAGCAGCGGGATGAGCCGATCGATCACCGAGACCGTGCGCGTCCCGGCCCGATCCTCGATGGTGACGACCACGCCCTTGTCGGCCGCTTTTCCGGAGGCGGTGGGGATGGTCGAGAACAGCGTCCCGTCCGGCGCGCTCCGCAGCACCTCGCACGGCAGCGTCACATCCAGGCGCAACGGCACGTACGACACCAGCGGGGCATCGATATTGACGGTGTCGCCCTGGGGCCAGTTCAAGGTCGGCCGATCCTGCCGGACCGGCAGGATCGGGGTCAGCACCGCCAGCAGGAATCCCAGCAGCCCGGAGACGATGGCTACCAGCCGGATGCGATGAAACCCTCGAGTGTCTGCGCGCACGGGTCCCGACTCTATCGACCGCACCCGGTGCACCGGCCCACGACTCGACCTCCGGCGCGCGAACACCTCGTAGGATGGGTGATACCGAACTGGGCGAGGGGCCGGGCCGGGAGAACGTACGAGGAATAAATGACCGAGCTGCGACCGGGCGAAGTGCTCGCCGGGTATGTCGTCGCGCGGCGAATCGGGTCGGGGGGATCGGGTGTCGTCTACGCGGCTCGCCATCCCCGCCTGCCCAGGCTCACTGCCCTCAAGGTCCTCAAACGCGACGAGTCGCGCGGTGACGACGAGGTCTGGCGGCGCTTCGAACGCGAGGCGGAGATCGCCGCGCATTTCGATCACCCGAATATCGTGCAGGTCTACGACCGCGGCGTGGCCGAGGACCGGTTCTGGATCTCCATGCAGTACGTCGATGGCGCCGATGCCGGTGAGCTGCACGGTATTTCACCGGAGCGGGCGCTGCGGATCGGCGCCGAGATCGGCGCGGCGCTGGATTACGCGCACGGTAAGGGCGTGCTGCACCGCGATGTGAAGCCGTCCAATATCCTCATTGCCGATCCGGACAGCGGGCGGCCCGAACGCGCCCTGCTCACCGATTTCGGCATTGCCCGGCTGCGCGATGAGACCACCCGGCTCACCCACACCGGAAATATCTCCGCCACTTTCGCTTTCGCCTCCCCGAAACAGGTGTCCAGCAAGCCGGTCGGTCCGCGCTCGGACCAATACTCCTTGGCCTGCACGCTTTTCATACTGCTGACCGATCGCCGCCCGTTCACCGCCGACACCCCGATCGGCTGGGTGCACGCGCACACCCAGGAACCGCCGCTGCGGGTCAGCGCGGTGCGCCCGGAGCTGCCCGCCACCCTCGACGCCGTCATGACGCGCGCCCTGGCCAAGGACCCGGAGGACCGGTTTCCCAGCTGCGCCGAATTCGTGACGGCGCTGACCCAGGCCTATTACGCCGACCCGGCCATGGCCGTGACGGCCCCGGCCCGGCTGTTGCCCCCGCCGCCGGTCGCCGCGCCGCGAAAGCCGCTGGGGCGGCGCCTGTTCCGCAGGCGGCTGCTCGTTCCGGCACTCGTGGCGGCGCTGGTCGGCGCGGGTGTGGGATTCGCCTTCTCCCAGTACGATTCGACCCCGCCGCCGCCGGAAAGCCTGGTGCCGGACAAATTCCTGGGCACCTGGCTGGCCACCGAGGGCCAGACCAACTATCGCCTGGAACTGGATCAGGGACGGCCCGGCGATCATGTGCTGTCCAGCATCGTGGACGGCGTACTGCCCGATGGCTCCGCCTTCCACTGCGAATTCTCCGCGCCCCTGGTGGCGGTGCCGTCCGAGGGCGACCGGCTGCTCATCGGCCCCTCCGAGATCATTACCAGCGATCCGGCCAATGCCTGCCGCGCCAACCGGCCCACCACGCTGAGCTTCCTGTCCGACGGGCGGGTCAGCCGGAAAACCGATGTGAGCGGCCTGATCACGTACACCAATGCGGACGAGCTGGCGAAGTCCTGGGACGACGAGCACACCGCCATCGCGCGGGCCTTCCCGAGCCTGGTCGGTCAGCTGGCCTCCAATGGCCGCTCGGTGGGCTGGCAGGGTGCGGGCTGCCAGCAGCGCGATCCGGGTCCCGGTGATGCCGATACCGCGCAGGGCGCGCGCCGCATTCTCTGCAATGCCCAGGACGATACCGGTCAGGTGCGTTTCGACCTCTTCGATTTCGGCACGCGCCCACCGCAATCCGCCGGTGCGCTGTTCTTCGGCGGCACCGTCGATACCACCACGGTCACCCATCGGGATGTGCCCGGGGTCCTGACCATCACCACCGACAATGGCATCGACGCGAACCAGCCCGACAGCGAGACGCGCCGCATCCTCACCGCCGTCACCTTCCCCGATGGCGATCCGAGATCTCGTTTCGTCCTGATGGTGCGCTGGCCGGAGCACACTGTAAATGCGGTACTGAGCGAATGGCTTTCGCGTGCGCCGCTGAAGTAGGAGTGCGGATCATGACGGACCTGGCGCCGGGTGCGGAGATCGCGGGATATGTCATCGTGCGCCGGGTCGGATCCGGCGGATCGGGCACGGTGTATGTGGCGCGGCATCCGCGGCTACCCCGGTACGCCGCCATCAAGGTGCTCGATCCCACCGGCGTCACCATCGACCGGGAGGCGTGGCGGCGCTTCGAGCGGGAGGCCGATATCACCGCCCGGTTCGACCATCCGAATATCGTGTCCGTCTACGACCGCGGCGTGGACGGCGGCCGCTTGTGGATCGCCATGCAGTTCGTGGAGGGCGCCGATGCTGATGGCCTGCGCGGTATTTCGCCGGACCGGGCGCTGCGGATCGCGGGCGGGGTCGCCTCGGCGCTGGACTACGCGCACGGGAAGGGCGTGCTGCACCGCGATGTGAAGCCGTCGAACATCCTGCTCTCCCCGGCCGGGGACGGGCGCGCGGAGCGAGCCCTGTTGACCGACTTCGGCATCGCGCGGCTGCGCGACGAATCGACCCATCTCACCCGGACCGGGAATATCGCGGCGACCTTCGCCTTCGCCTCGCCGGAACAGATTTCGGGGCAGCCGCTGGATCCGCGCACCGATCAGTACTCGCTGGCCTGCACGCTGTTCGTGCTGCTCACCGATGAGCGGCCGTTCCTGGCGACCGATCTGTTCAGCTGGATCCACATGCACACCCAGGTGCCGCCGCGCCATATCAGCGAGGTGCGCCCGGAACTGCCGGGGAGTTTCGACCCGCTCTTCGACCGGGCGCTGGCCAAACAACCGGAGCAGCGGTTCGCCGGTTGTACGGAATTCGTGGACGCGGTGGCGCGGGCGTGGGAATCCGAATCCGGCTGGACCACCACCGGTCCCGTGCATCCCATGGCCGGAACGCGGGCGCGGGCCGCGCCGACCGTTCCGGTGCCCCCGCCGGTGGGTGCGGTGGGATTCCGGTCGCCGCCGGTCGCGGCGCCCGTGGGGCATCGAGCGCCGGTACCCGCTCGCGGGCGCGGGCAGGGGCCGCTCATTGCGGGAATTCTGTTCGGGGCGGCCGCGATTCTGCTGGCCGGGGCGATCCTGCTGGTCACCGTGAAACTGGAGAGCGGCGGGAATCCCGGCGGCACACCACTGACCGCCGGGGTGAGCGATGCCGTGGATACGGGCGTCCAGCCGACCGGTGTCACCACGGTTCCGACCGTCGCGCCGACCGTCGCCGTGCCGCCGGTGGCGAGCGGGCAGGTTCCGGCGGGATTCGTCGGCACCTGGTCCGGGACCAGCAGTAGCAACAACGACGACTATCGGCTGATCATCTGGCAGGGAAACCTGAACGAGGTGATCATGACCTCGACCGTGTTCCGGGGCGGAAATCTGATCTGCGCCATCGATTACCGGCTACTGGGCTTCGACTCCAGTGCTGTCACCGTCGGTGACGGCGTGCTCACGGCGGGGGTTTCGGGCTGTGTCGTGCAGGGGACGCAGATCCTGCGGTTGAGCGAGGGAACCATTGTGCGTGAGCTGTCCGTCAGCGGGCGGGTGACCTACGTCCGGGTGAGCTGACGCGTTCAGACCAGCGCCCGCACATCCCACACCCATACGCCGTCGACGTATTGCGCAGGAAAACCGAGCAGTTGGTCCATGGTGAGGCGCAGCGTCGTGCCATTGTCGGTCGGCGGCAGCACCAGCACATCGGCCTGCCAGTACCGCAGATCGGCCCAGGCCTGATCGCGCATGGCCTGATCGACCACCGGAACCCGGTTGTCGTGCTGGGCGGTCAACAGCAGCATTGCCGTGGGGCGGCCGTCGGGGCCGTAGCGGCCCTTCTTGTCGCTGCCGGTCGGCCCGACGAAATAGCCTCCGGCGAGCGGGAACTCGAAACCGGAATCGATCTGCCAGCGCAGGGCGCGCGCGTCGGTCGGGGTGGGCGGCGGCACGATCACCACCGAACCGTCGCTCACGTACCGGTTCACGGTGCCGTCGGTGAAGAACACCGGGGTCGGCGCGCGCTGCACGACCGGCAGGATGGTCGGCGCCAGCGGCAGCAGCGCGCAGGCCAGTGCGGCGAACCAGGCCAGCGGCCGCCAGTCGACAGCGGATTCGCGCCAATAGTCCAGTGCGCGCTGGGTGGCCACGGCCAGGATCAGCGCGACGGCCGGAACGGCGGCCATGGTGAAGCGCGATTCCAGCACCGAATTCAGCAGCGGCACATGTTCGAGCCAGCGCCACGGCAACGCCATCCCCGTATCGTCCTTGCCGATCATGAGCGTTGAGCCCAGCGACAGGACGGTGAACAGCGCGATGACCACGGCCGCGGCGCGCACCACGCGCTCGCGCCGCAGCAGCGCGGCGGTCACGGTGACGAGCAGCAGTAGCGGCCAGCCGAAGTAGGAGTTCTCCTCGGTCGGGTTGATGGCCACGTTCTGCCCGTGCATGAGCGTGCCGCCCAGCGATTCCGAGGGGAACTGGAACAGGGCCTTCAGGTCGTTGCCCATGGGGCCGTGGTCGATCATGCGATAGGACTGCGGCCCGAAGAACTGCCACCACAGCGGAATCTCGGTGAGCGCCAGCGTGATCAGCGCCGCCAGCAGCACGGTCGGGGTGACGGCGCGCAGAGTGCGCAGTCCGGCGCGCGGGGCGTGCAGGTAATAGACCACCGCGAACAGGCCGAACGAGAGCGCGAAGATGAGCAGCGGTTCCTCGCCGAGCGCGATCTGCAAGGCCACCAGCAGACCCAGCACGAAGGCATCGCGCACGCTGTGCCCTTTTTGCCCTCCGCTTCGCTCCGGGCGGGTTCGCGGCCCCGAGGTCTCGTTCTTCCCTCCCTCCGCTCCTCCGCTTCCCTCCCTCCGCTCCTCCGCTTCGCTCCCCCGCTCCACTCAGTCCAGAACGAGCGCTCCACCACTCTGCGCTTGGCCGCGAACCATGGGGGTAGTCCACTGCGATGCGTCGTGCCATGCGGATGATCTGGCGCGCGATCAGCGGAAGTAACGCGAGCACTACGAAATTCGGGTGTGCGTTGGCGTGCGAGATCATGGCGGGCGCGAATCCGCAGAACAGGCCGCCGACCGCGGCGGCGAGCTTGGAGTCGACCAGCTCTCGGGAAAACAGCCAGTACCAGGCGAATGCGGTGCCGAACAGGCCGAGGGTGAGAACCAGGACGAAGGTGACGGTCGGCCCGAACAGCAGCGTGACGGGTGTGAGCGGTACCCCGACGCCGAACATGGCGGTATTCGCCATCATGTTCACGCCCTGGGGATAGTTCTGCAGCAGCGTGCCGAGCGGGTTCTCCAGATGGGCGACATTGTGCGCGGTCACGGCGAAGAACCATTCCCACATGGTCTGGTCCTGACCGCTCTTGATCAGGTAGCCATTGCCCGGATGCCGCCATTGCCCGGAGAGCACCAGGACGGCGAGCGCGAGATAGCCCGCCGCCGCCAGCAGATCCGCCCGCGCGAGCCGGATGCGCCGGGCGATCCGCCGGGGGCGGGAAAGCTTGGGGGACGCCGCTTCCGGTGCGATTCGGTCCAGAACCGCTACGGCCGGAGCCGCTTCGGCGCTGCGGCTGACTTCCCGCCCCTGTACCACGCGACAACTCTCCTCTAACCCAGCAAATCAGCGGCCCACGCTACCGGGTGCGACTGAGAACGCGCTGGCAACTGGATGATTTATCCACAGAAAACCGCATCTATCCACAGTTTCCGACCGGGTATCTGTGGATAAGTGATACTCGTCTCGTGTTTCGCTTCAGCGGCGAACGACCAGCGTGAACGGTCCGATATCGGTGATCACGAACTGCGGATCGGTGAACAGCTCCTTCGGCAGAGCAACTGTGTACCGCTTCACATTCGGGTCATTCGGATAGACGTCCTTCGACAGCCGCAGCGTGTACTCATCGCCCGAGCGACGGAACAAGAACGCATCCGGCGCCCGCCACGGGCAATGGTTCAGGGCATCCACGAACTCCGCCGAAGTCTTCATCTTGCTCCACCGCTCGATCTCGGCGGACCGCGCCGCGAAGTCGGCCAGTGGATTCGCGTAATGCGAAGTGAGTGCCTGGAATCCGAAGTACGGATAGATCGCCAGGAAGCTCGTATCGGCCGTCAGCACCACACTGCCGTCCGCCGTCCGCCCCGTCTGCTCCCGCAGCTTCGCGTCGATCTCCTTGTAATACGACACCGCAGACGGCGGCCGCTTGTCCGCCCGCATCCCATCCCCGTCGGTATCGGTGTACGCGGTCGTGATCTCCGCATCGAGCACATGCGGAATGTCCTGACTGAACGCGACCGCTCCCACCAGCGCCAACACGGCGACGACGGGCTTGAACCGCGCTGGCTCGTGCAGCACCTGATAGACCGCCCGCGCGCCCTCGACAAAACCGAACGACCCGGCGGCGGCCAGCAACGCCAGCAGAATCGGCTCCAGCCGGAAAGACAGCAGCGTAGTCCCGGCGGCAGTGGCCGCCATCGACAGCAAGCACCACAGATAGACGGCCACCACGCCGATGCCGAGCGCCTGGGCCCGCCGCGACGACCCGATCCGCAGCACCAGCCAGATGATTCCCAACAGGCAGAACGCCCCGCGCAGCGAGAACTCGGTCATAGGCAGCGGCAGTTCCGAACCTGGTTCAGGCAGATAGTGGAACGCGGTGCCGCCATCGGGCATCTGCCCGCTCAGCAGCTTCAGTAGGAAGGGCAGCCACACGGTGAGCGCCAGCAGACCGGCGATGACTCCCATGCTGATCAGCCGCACCAGGATCGGCCGCACGACATGCCAGCGACCGGGCATCGAATCGCTCGCCACGGGGGCCTGTTCCGCCTGTCCGCCCGACGTGCTGCGCGCCGCCGCCGCACGGTGCCACTGAGTCCGCAGCGCCGAATTCCGTTCCCGCAGCATCAGACCGGCGGCAATCACGGCCATGAGGCAGACGGTGAACACCGCTTCCGCAAAGTACAGGGTGTAGAAGGTCGCGGCCACTCCCAGAAACAGACCGGTCCCGATCACCGCGCCCCAGCCACCAGCGGTCCGATCTACGCCACCCGAGAGCTGTGCGGGTCGGTAAAGCGCCCCCCATGCCAGCAGCAACGCTGGTCCGATGAGCAGCACCAGTACCGCGCTGTACGCCTCCGGTGCGCCATAGGCCAATGTCAGCGCGGTGGTGGCCGCCGCCACGGCGATCGCCCAGTCCGCGCGAATCAGATTCGACCACAACACAAGTGCGACCACCGCCGCCACTGCCAGCCCGATGATCGCGTACGGCTTGAACGCTTCCCATCCGTCGAGCCCGACCAGATTCGCGAACCGCCCGCCGAACCAGAACCACCCGGCTGGATAGAACGGCGGCAACTCCGCATAGTTCATATCCCGCAGCGCCGCACTGTCGGTCAGCCGCGTCAGATACTGCGTCCGAAACTCCTGATCCACCGAAAGTCCGAACAGATACAGCTTCGTAGCAGCCAGCGGCATCCCCAACGTCACCGTCACGAACGTCGAAATCCCGCCCCACGAAAGCAGTTTCGCCACCCACGGCCACCGCCGCACCCGCACCAGCACAATGGCCGCCACCAGCATGGCCAGCGCCACCGCCTGCCCCACGGTGGTCAGCGCCCGGGTCACATTGGACGAATTGAACGCAGGCCAGTCCACCATCGAGAACGCCACCAGCCCGACCCCGGCCACCGCCGCCGCGACAACAGCCGCCAGCGCGGCCTCACCGATCGCGCCCCCGGCCTGCCGCGCCAACAGCACCCCCGGGCCGCTCGTCTGTTCGCTCATTCGCACTCCGCCTCCGGATTCGTATCCTGGACCGCCCAGCAGCCTAACCACTCCGCGCCGCCACGAATTGTCACCGCCACCACCGCAGCGCGCCGTTCCAGCCGCACGCTCGCCGCACACGTACACCGCCGCGACCGGTCAGACTTCGGGCACGCCCTGCAACGCAGCTGGGGTTCCAGGGGCTTTGCCCCTGAGAGTCTCGAGAGTTGTTCTTCCATACGCGACGAGCGGCGGCCAGTTGGCCACCGCTCGTCGGTGTCGAGAGTTGCTTGCCCGCGCTCTCCATGTTGGGGTTTCAGGGGCTTGCCCCTGAGAGTCCCGAGAGTTGGTCTGTCTAGATGGGCAGGCGGCGGAAGACCGCGCGGGGGATGTGGCGCAGGATCATCATGACGAAGCGGAAAGCGCCTGGGGCCCAGACGATTTCCTTGCCCTTTTCCGAGGCCGCGACAGCCAGTGCCGCCACGTCTTCCTTGTCGACGGTGAGGGGGGCCTCGTCGACGTGGGCGGACATGCGCGTGCGGACCTGGCCGGGGCGGATGACCGTGACGTGGGGGCCGTGCGGGCGCAGGGCCTCGCCGAGGCCGAGGTAGAAGCCGTCCAGGCCCGCCTTGGTGGAGCCGTACACGAAGTTGGAGCGGCGGACGCGCTCACCGGCCACGGAGGACATGGCGATGATGCGGCCGTAACCCTGGGCCTTGAACTTCTCGCCGAGCAGGACGCCGACGGACACCGCGGCGGTGTAGTTGAGCTCGGCGGCCATGACGGCCTTGCGCTGGTCCTGCCACAGTTCCTCGGCATCGCCGAGCATGCCGAAGGCCACGATGGCGACATCGACGTCACCGTGGCTCCAGGCCTGGTCGATGACCTTGGGATGGGAGTCCATCTCGAGGGCGTCGAAGTCGATGACCTCGACCTCGGAGGCTCCCGCCGCTTTCATCTGGGCGACGGCGTCCTCGCGCAGCGGATCATTGGGCAGCGCCGCCAGGATGATGCGGGCCGGACCCTTCTCCAGGTACTTCGCGCAGATGGCGAGACCGATCTCGGAGGTGCCGCCGAGCAGCAGAATGGACTGCGGATTTCCTACCGCGTTGATCACTGAAGCTCCAGCCTTCGTGCCATATCGGACATGAAAACGCCTGTGGGGTCGACACTTCGGCGGATCTTGATCCACTCGTCGATCCGCGGGTACATCTGGTGGAAGGTTTCCGCGGTGGTGCGGGAATCCTTCGCGGTGTAGAGGCGGCCACCGAATTCGAGCACACGCTTGTCGAGCTCGGTGACGAGTTCGTTGAGACCCGGCTTGATCGGGAAGTCCACGCAGATGTTCCAGCCCGGCATCGGGAAGCTCAACGGGGCCTGGTTACCCGGACCGAACAGCTTGAAAACGTTCAGCGCCGAGTAGTGCCCGGAAGCCTGGATATCGATGATGATGTTCTTGAATTCATCGACGGCCTCGGTCGGAACCACGAACTGGTACTGCAGGAAGCCGTTCGAACCGTAGCCGCGGTTCCACTCCGAGATCATGTCCAGCGGGTGGTAGAACTGCGTCAGGTTCTGCACCTTGCCGGTGTAGTTCCCGCCCATGGCGTAGTAAGCCTCGCCGATCGCGGACAGCGTCAGCTTGTTCATGGTGAAGTTCGGAAAGATGTCCGGCACCGTCATCAAATGCGGCGCATCGAACTTCAGCGGCTTCTTCTGCAACCGCTTCGGCAGCTCATCGACCTTCGCCAACCGGCCGCGAGTGATGCAGGCACGCCCCAACTTCGGCAGCGGGCTGATCACATCGAACCACGCGCTCGAATAGGTGTAGTCGGCTTCACTGCCGTCGCTGTGCGCCGCAATGGTTTCGTCCAGCGTGGTGGTCTTCACGCCGTCATTGATGAAGTAGGCCGTCTCCGTCGGCGCCATCTCGATGGTGGCGCGCAGGATGATGCCGGTCAGACCATTGCCGCCGACCGTCGCCCAGAACAGTTTGGCGTTCTTGCGCGGCCCGATGTGCTGCACGGTGCCGTCGGCGGTGAGCAGATCGATGGACCGCACATGGTTGCCGAAGGAGCCCTCGGAGTGGTGGTTCTTACCGTGGATATCGGAGGCGATGGCGCCGCCGATGGTGACCTGCCGCGTGCCCGGTAGCACCGGCACCCACAGTCCGAACGGCAGCGCCGCCTTCATGAGCTGGTCCAGGCTGACGCCGCCGTCCACGTCGACCAGGCGCGAATCGCGGTCGATGCGGTGGATGCGGTTGAGCGCCGGCATATCGATGACCAGGCCGCCGGAGTTCTGCGCGTGGTCACCGTAGGAGCGGCCCAGACCGCGCGCGATGACGCCGCGGCGCAGATGCGCGGGCTTGGAGTCGTTGTCCTCCGCGACCATGACGACCGCTTTGGCGATCAGCTCCGGGTCACTGGTGGAGAGCACTTCGGAGGTGGTGGGTGCGGTGCGACCCCATCCGGTCAACGTGCGAGTCCGCGTCGGCAGTTCGTAGGAAGAGCCGGTCGACGCTGTGTCCGCACCTTCGCTCGCCGAGCTGTCGGCGGCTTCCGTGGTGGTCTGAGCTTTCGTGGACATCGGGATAGAGACTACAGACATAACCGGACAGCGGGCTTGTGTCGCTCATCGCGGGGGCTACTCTTTCGCCTTGTGACCGCGGAACCCCATCTGCCCCTCCCGCCCGAGCTGCCCCTGGTCGACGAACCGGGCGGTACGGACGTTGATCTCAAAACGCAGATCATCCGGTTCGGCCTCACCGGCGGGTTCTCCGCCATTGTCGACTTCGGCCTCTACACCCTGCTGTTCCAGCTGGTCGGTGTGCCCTTGGCCATAGCGAAGTCCATCAGCTTCATCGCGGGAACCACCACCGCCTACCTCATCAACCGCCGCTGGACGTTCAAGGCCGAGCCCAGCCGGAAGCGTTTCGTGGCGGTGGTGATCCTCTACGGCCTGACCTTCGCCCTTCAAGTGGGTATCAATCAGGTCTGTTACTACGCGCTGCCCGATGCGTGGTGGCGGATCTGGCTGGCCTTCGGCATCGCCCAGGGCACCGCCACCGTGATCAACTTCATCGTGCAGCGCGCGGTCATCTTCAAGATCCACTAGTACTCGGCCAGGGCGGCGTGGGCCTCTTCCTTGGCATGGAAGAAGTCGCCGCCCTTGGCGCGGATATTGTCGGTGCCCCACTGACGGGCCTCGCGGCGGGCGGGGACGAGGTGGGGGATGTGTTTGCGGCAGTGGATGTAGGCCTCTTCGATATCGACCACCACCCAGCGTTCGGGGACGCGGCCGCGTTCGTTCGGCGGGAGGCCGGGAACGCAGCGGCGCATGAGCCGGTCGTCGACTATGCGGGCGGTGCCATTGATGTGCAGGCCGATGAGATCCTGCACGAAGTCGATCATGAGGATGCCCACGTGCGGGTTTTCCAGGACATTGCCCAGGCTGGCCATGACGCCGTTACCGCGGTATTCGGGATAGGCGACGGTGGCTTCGTCGATGACGTGCAGGAAGCCGGGCTGTCCGGCGCGGAAACTGCAATCGCATTCGCCGTGCTTATCCGAGGTCGCGATGAAGGCCATGTCCATCCGGCGAATGAAATCGATCATATGGGTGTTCAATCGATTCCGGACTTGATCGGAGTAGAAGCGTTCCGCGCGGTCTTGTGTGCCGTAGCGCTCCTGGAGTTCCCGTTCGCCGTCGCTGCCGTTTCTGATACCGGGCATCGTGCGCCCCCTTTGGTAGCTGAATACCGGATGGAAGAGGCTCGGCCACGAACATCGGCCATCCGAAATCCTATACGGTTTAACTATTTTCATGTGGCGAATGAGTGAACCGGCCATCTGCCCTGATAGGGCATGGTCGACTGGCGCCGGACAAACCTTCCCGACGGAGGATCCTCCCGGATGAAAACGTCCGCAAGGGACCAAAGTCTCTTAGCTGTAGGTGCGCTGATCTTGAATTCGGGGCGCGAGTCGGCGAGATCCCCAGGGGGCGCGCCTGTTTCGCAATCCTGAATTATCCTTTTTGCATAGTTTTGTCCGGATTTCGCACGGCGACATCCCCCTTGCCGCGCCGAATCTAGCGCGCCTTCTTCTCCAGCCGGGCGCGATCGACCACCGTCACCGCACCCCGCCCGAGCCGCACCACACCTTGATCCTCCAGCTCGCGCAGCACTTTGTTTGCTGTGGCCCGCGTGGTGCCCGCCATGGACGCGAGATCTTCTTGCGTCAACCGGATGAGCGAGGGTTTGCCGCGCTCGTCCCCGTACACATTCGCCAGATGCGCCAGCCGCCGCAGCACCCGCGTCTCCACCGGCAGATACAGCGCCTCCAGCACCGCCGCCGACAACCGCCGCACCTGCGCCGCGAGCGATGTCGTCAGGAACCGCTCCACCTGCGGGTAATTCGAGCGCAACCGTTCCAGCTGCGCCCGGTTCAAGGTCAGCGTCTGGGCATCGGTCACCGCCACGATGGTCGCGGTGCGCCGCGCGTCCGGGCTGAGCAGCGCCTGCTCCCCGAACATGTCGCCGGGCCCCAGAATGGTGAGCGTCGCGGTATGTCCGAGCGGCGTGGTGACCCGCACGATCAACCGCCCCGCCAGAATCAGATGCAGGCTGTCGCCGGGATCGCCCTCGTGGCAGACGATATCGCGGCGCCGGAACTTGCGCGGCGTGCACGCGGCAATGAACTCCCGCCGCTCCTCCGGTGAAAGTCCGTCCAGCAGTTCGAATCTCATTATCGCAAGGCCACCAATTCGTAGACGGCGACCGGCTGGCTCTTGCCCTTGATATCGAAGTCGCCCAAATCCTTCACCTCGGCCCGCGCCCCGAGCCGCTCCCGGGTGAGCGGTCCGACCACCACCGATCCCGGATCCGCCAGCGCCTCCAGGCGCGCCGCCAGATTGGTGGTATCGCCGATGGCGGTGAAATTCCGCATTTCCCGGGCACCCACATTCCCGACAATGGCGGGCCCGGTATTCACCCCGACCCGGAACATCGGCCAGGACATTTCCGCCGCACCATCCATCCCCTCCCCAACCGCCGCCGTCGCCCGCTGCAAAGCCAGCCCGGCCCGCGCCGCCCGCAGCGCGTGATCCCGCTGCCGCACCGGCGCATTGAAGATGGCCATCACCGCATCGCCCACGAACTGCACCACCGTCCCGCCCTCGGCCAGGATCTCCGGCACGATGGCCCCGTAGTAGGTGTTCAACATGCGCATGACCGCCGCGGGCCCGGCCTTCTCGGCGAACGGCGTGTACCCGCGCAGATCCGCCATGAGCACGCTGACTTCGTGCACCTCACCGCCCAGCCCGGCCTGTGACGGATCGGCCAGCAGCGTGGTCGCCACCTGCGGCGACATATACGACCGGAACAGCCCGTCCAATTGCTGATAGAGCCGCGCGTTCTCCAGCACCACCGAGGCCTGCGCCGCGAACGAGCGCGCCACCGCGTGCTCTGCCGGTCCCAGCCCGGGATTCGGCTCCCCGTAACTGGTGCGCGGCCCATAGATCGCATCCACCGGATCGGGCCGTACGGCAACCGGCCTCCAGCCGAAACCGCGCCGAGCCACCGCGTCACTCGCGCCGGGGGCAGGCCCGACCGTGCCGGGGGCAGCTCCACTCGCGCCGAGGACGGAGCCACCCGGGCCGGGGACAGAGCCGACCGCCGCGACCGCGGCGGCGGTTGGCTGTTCCGGACCGCCCATTCGCGTGAGTTCCAGGACTCCGGCCTGGATCCCCTTGACGGTCAAGGGGAATGCGTACGCGCCGGGATTGGGCGGCCCGCCGTCGCCGAATACCAGTCGCCCGCGCTGGACGACCCCGAGGCGGACCACGTCCCGTTCGAAGGCATGCGCGGCCAGCTGCTGAATCTCGGTGAGCAAATGGTTCTCTCCGCGAATGACATTGGCGCGCTCGCCGACCGCGACCAATGCGCCCAGCCGTCGCACTTGCTCGCGTTCGTCGCCGAGCGCGCGGGCGCTCTGCTGCAGCACCGCCACCTGTCGCTCGGTGAGCCCGAAGCGCCGGGCCAGCTGCTGCCCGACCGCGCCGAGCGGTTCGGTCGCGGACACGCCGCCACTGGCTCGCTGATCGAGCGCGGCCACCATCTCCTCCAGCGCCCGGTCGTAATCGCGCTGGATGGCGGCGACGGTACTGCGCTGGGTGACGCTGTCGAACAGCCCGCGCGCCGACCCTTCCCGCACGAAGCTGCGATGCGCGCTGACGGCAATGAGCGCGAACGCCACCCCCAGCAGCACATGCCACTCCCACCACGACATCCGCCAGCTGCGCCCGAACCCGACCGCGAACATGGCCTCGGCCAGCAGAACGAACGCGGTCAGCACGCTGAGCAGCACCGTGCTGCGATCGCGCAGATACCGCACGGCATAGGCCACGGCCGCGATGAGATAGCACGCGCCGCCCACGAAGGCCATGGCCACCAGGGGCCCCTGCGCCTCGGACGCATCGGGCGCGGCGTCGAACGGCGGCACCCGGGTCAGCGACAGCAGCGCCCACACCGACATGACCGTGATCGGCAGTACCGCGAGCACTTCGGTATAGCGGTGCAGCGGCCCGGTGGGCCCGTAGTCCACCACCGAGGCCAGCGCCGCCGCACCGCCGAGAATCATGCCGACCGGCACCGCGACGGTGAAGCCGACATTCGGCTCCGCCACGATGATGCCGGGCGTGGCCAGCGCGTGCAGGGCCAGGAAGCCCGAATTCAGCTGGAACACCAGCGAAACCAGGATCAGCCGCATATCCCGGCGCGCTCGCGCCGCGCGCAGCATGAGCACGCCCAGCCCCAGCGACAGCAGCGCCGCGCCGAGGATCAACCAGAAATGCACGCCGTGATGCTGGAATTCGTGATCCAGATGCGGCCGCGCCACCAGCAGCGCCAAACCCGCGGCGGGCAGCGCGACATGCACGGCCCACAAACCTATTCGCATGAAGGACATTCCGTTCCCCCCTCGTGAACAGCAGTGAGCGGTGCCCGGCCGCGCGCACGACGGTCCTGCGCGCGGCCCAGCGGTGCGTCCCGCCGCGGCGCTCGGGAAGCGGTCACCACATCGCCCCCGGTCAGGCCGGGCTGAGCGTCACCGGCACGCCGTTGAACACGGCATTGCCGGAGGGCACGTCAACCAGCGAATCATCGGTCAGCGCATTGGCGTTCACCCCGGCGTGGGCGCGCGCCACCTGCTGGTCGCTCGCACCGTGCCCCCAGCCGTGCGGCAGGCTCACCACTCCGGGCATGACATCCTCGGTGGGCTCGATATCCACCGTGAGGCTGCCCGCCGCCGACTTCACCACGGCCTGCCCGTTCAGCCCGAGCCGGAGCACATCGTCGGGGTGAATCTGCAGCGTGCACCGATTCGACCCGCCCACCAGCGGCGCCACATTGTGCGACCAGCTGTTGTTGGAGCGCAGTTGCCGCCGCCCGACCAGCACCATCTCCGGCTGTTCGGCCGGTAGGCGCTCCCGCAGTCGCGCCACATCGGCGATCAGCTGCGGCGGCGCGAGTTCCACCTGCCGCGATGCCGTGCGCAGCGCCTCCGGCAGCCGCGGCCGCAGCGGTCCCAGATCGAGGCCGTGTGGATTGTCCAGCAGCACTTGCAGAGTCAGCTCACCGCCGTTCCACGCGCCGTAGGGGCCCAGCCGCAGCATCAGGTCGATGCGCTGTTCAGTGGTGTTCGCGCCCAGCAGTTCATTGCGCTGATCCGCCATGCCCGCCTTGTGCAGCGTTCCGGCGATGACGATCTCGTCGACCACGGTCAGCGGATCCAGACCGGGCTGCGGCTCCTGCCCGCTCACCGCCAGCGCCAGTCGCGCCAGCACCGCCGCCTCGGACGGCCGGTCGCCGAGCGGTACCAGCGGCCGCGAGTACCGCGCGTAATTGCGCACCGCGAACTGCAACAGCGCGAAGTCGTAGTGCGGCGACTGCACGATGCGCGGCGGCGGCAGGATGACATCGGCATGCCGGGTGGTCTCGTTGAGATACCGGTCCACGCTCACCATGAACTCCAGCCCGGCGAAGGCGGCGTCCAGCCGCGTACCGCTGGGCGCGGACAGCACCGGATTGCCCGTCACCGTCACCATGGCCCGGATCTGCCCCTCGCCCGGGGTGAGAATCTCGTCCGCGAGGGTGGCGACGGGCAGTTCGCCCAGGGCCTCGGGCAGTCCGCGCACCCGGCTGGTCCACCGTCCGGGCCGGAACGGCCTGCTGCGCACGATGCCCAGCGCCGCGCCGTGGGGGAACATGGCCCCGCCCGGCGCGTCCAGATTGCCGGTCAGCACATTGACGACATCCACCAGCCACTGCGTGAGGGTGCCGAATTCCGCTGTACAGGTGCCGATTCGCGCGTAGACGGCGGCGGTCGGCGCGGCCGCCAGCTCCCGCGCCAGGCGCACGATGGTGGCTTCGTCCACCCCGGTGCGGGCCGCGACCACGCCGGGCGGGAAGGCCGCCGCGGCGGCGCGGACCTCCTCGACCCCCCGCACCGGCACCAGAATATCGGTGAGCCCCTCCGCGAACAGCGTGTGCACGATCCCGAACAACAGGTACGCATCGCTGCCCGGCCGGACGAACAGATGCTCGTCGGCCAGCTTCGCGGTGCGGGTGCGCCGCGGATTCACCACCACGAATTTCCCGCCCCGCTGCCGCAGGGCCTTCAGCCGCCCGGGGAAATCCGGTGCGGTGCACAACGATCCATTGGACTCGAGCGGATTCGCCCCCAGCATGAGCAGATAGTCGGTCCGATCCAGGTCCGGCACCGCCACGGTGAGCGGATCCCCGAACAGCAGCCCGCTCGACACCTGTTTGGGCATCTGGTCGGCGGTGCTGGCGGAGAACATGTTTCGCGTCGCCAGCGCCCGGATGAGTACCGGCACGTACAGCGCCCCGGCCACGGTGTGGGCATTGGGATTACCCAAATACAGGCCCACGGACTGATTTCCGTGCGCGGCGGTGATCTGCGGCAGCCGCTCCCGGATGGCCCCGAACGCTTCCTCCCAGCTCGCCGCCCGCCACCGCCCGGTGGCGCGATCGCGAATCATGGGTTCGGTCAGGCGATCCGGATCCTCGTCGAGGTGCCCGAGCGTGGCGCCCTTGGGGCAGATGAAACCGCGGCTGAACGGATCGGCCTGGTCGCCCCGTATGGACGTGATGTGATTGTCGTTGTCCAGGGTGAGCTCGAGCCCGCACACCGCTTCGCAGAGCGGGCAGGTGCGCAGCAGTTTCCGGGTGCTGTCCGTGACGGCGGTCATAATCAATGATCGCGCGTTACCGGGCAAGACGTATCACTTCCGCATCAACCACGCCGCGGTTGACCTGATCCAGCCACGTCGCCGTGCCGATAGCGCACTTGTGTCAGCGTGTTGACACAGGGCGCGTGTGCGCGCGTACAGACCCGATGCGGCCCCGCGACCAGGCTGGGCCCATGCGCTTCCTCGATCGGACACAAGCCCTCGACGCCCTGCTCAGCGCCCGGGAGGATGTGGCGGCGGGCGCCGCCACGGTGGTCGCGGTGACCATCGGCGGTGCGCCCGGCCTCTTCGTCCGGACTCCGGAGCCCACCCCGCCCGATGCGGCCGCCGCCGCGCGCCTGCCGCGGCTCACCGCCCGGCAGCGCGATGTGCTGGATCTGGTGTGCGCGGGCCTGACCAATGCCGAGATCGCCGACTATCTGGTGCTCTCCATCCGCACCGTCGACCACCACGTCTCGGCGATCCTGCGCAAGCTGAACGTCCGCACCCGCTGCGATGCCCGCGCCCTCGTGCTGAACCAGGCGCTACCGCGTCAACTGGGCCATCCGGTGCGCCCCAGAACAGCACTCCTGCATCAGAATTCACACCAGTCGCGAATCGGCCCCCGCAGCGCCTGATTCGCGTCCGGCCGACGCTCTCACCTCGTTGCATATCGAACAGCAATCACAAAGCAACGTTTCAATGCAAGTACGCGAAAACCGCGGGTGCCGGGGAGCACCCGCGGTTTTCGCGGTCCTAGCGCTTACTCAGGAAGCGATACGCGACACCTGCGGCATGACGCCCTTCGCGGCGGCGCGCACCGCGGCGGCAATGGCCACCACCGGCGGCACCCAGCGCGCCTCGTGCGGAGCCACTTCCCAGCTCGCGGAGCCGGCCGACAGCTGGGTCGGCGGCAGCGGGATGCCGTCGCCGTCGGTGTAGACGACCGCGCCGGACGCGCGCAGCGCCTCGATGGCCATACCGGCCTTGCCGATCCCCGTGACCAGGTGGATCTCGCGGCGCTCGGCGCCCGGGATCTCGATGATCGGGCCCGTCATGTCATTGGCCCGCAGAAAGCGGCGGACGAATGCGGCCGTCTCGCCGGTGACCTCGATGCCCGCCACCGTGTCGTCGGTGATCAGGCAGATGCCGTTGGCGGTTTCGGCGACCGTCCAGCCGCGCTGGATGCAGTCCTGCGCAGATGCGGCCACCGCGGCCGCCGAGACGGAAGACGAAATCGTCGTACGCACTGGTTTCTCCATTCCCCGGTAGAACTTCTGTGATGCTCTGTGCGGCCTATCGGCACGGGGTGTTCGCGGCGTTACACGTTCTTTTTTCTCCGGGTTCGCTTGTGGCCCTTATCGAGACCATCCATAGCTGTCGTGACTTGAAAGTGACTCTGTCACTTCGATGACACAACCCGGATTCACGTCCACTGCCTGCGATAACGCCGTCAAGGGTGCTTTCGCGGCCGTGCGCGGCTATGCACCACCTGTCCGGGACAGTGTTGTAGAACACATCTCGCACCCGATGCGCCGCGCATGCGATACCGGTGACACTTCGCATGGCTGAATCGGCCTGTGCGAGAGGAGATCGTCGGCATGACCGACCAAACGGGCGGGGGCCCGGCGGAGCTCGAGCATTTCGAGGAACCCGTCGAACCCTTCGCCAGCCCCGGTGCTTTCAAGTCCTGGAGCGTGGACGCCGTGCGCGCCCTGCTGGACCTGCAGTTCCACCGCGCGGCCACCCGGACCCTGCTGCCGCTGGCCTACATGCTGGGCCTGCTCGGCGCGTTCGCCATCCCGGCCACCTGCACGGTGCTGCTGTGGCGGGTGTCCATGCTGCTCGGCCTGGCCTTCGGCGTGGTGGTCGCGGTGCCGCTGGGTCTGGTCATCGCCGCCGTGGTGCGCCTGCTGCTGGAGTTCGTGCTCAATGCGGCCCGGCTGGCGGCGCGGGTGGAGCACATCTCCGAACTCGCCGACGATCTGTTCCAGGCGCTGTCGGATGTGGCCGAACCGGTCAATCAGCTCTCGGAAGATGTTCGTGCGGTGCAGTTCTGGCGCTTCCGCGGCCGCGCGTCCCGGAAATAGCAGGCCGGAAACCGAGATCGCGCGGATCTCTGTGGGCGGCTCGTTCGTGGATCGGCGAGTTTTCCTGTGCAACAATGCGATCGCATAACTTGTAAGGGGGAGGGATGGCATTACCTCAGGGGATCACCGGATCCACCATGCCGCGGCGGCAACTCGGCCGTCACCTGCGCGATCTGCGGAATCGCGCGCGCATGACAACCAGGGTGGCGGCTCAGCGGCTGGAATGGTCGGAAGCCAAGATCTGGCGCATAGAAACCGGTCAGACCTCGCTGCGCAGCCTGGATGTCGAGGCCATGTGCCGCATCTACGGTGCGCCCGAGGACGCCATCGAACCACTGACGGCCCTGGCCCGGGAAACCAAGGCGCGCGGCTGGTGGACCGAGTACAGCGATGTCATCGACGAGGGGTACGAGGTCTATATCGGCCTCGAGGAGGCCGCGGCCCGGCTCACCACCTATGAGAACGAGCTGGTGCCGGGGCTTTTGCAGACCGAGGCGTACTACCGCGCGGTGCTCGCGGGCGCGTATCCGGGCATCTCGGCCGATCAGGTGGACCGGCGGGTGCGGGTCCGGCTGGCCCGTCAAGCCCTGCTCACCCGTGAGGAATCCCCGCTCCAGCTGGATGTGGTGATCTCCGAGGCCGTGCTCTGGCACCGCATCGGCGGCGCGGAGGTGACGCGCGGTCAGCTCGACCGGCTGCGCAAACTGGGCGAGCTCCCGAATGTCCGACTACGCCTGGTGCCCGCCGACTGCGGCTACCACCACGGCATGGACGCGGGACGCTTCGTACTGCTGGAATTCCCCGCAGCTCCCGATCGGACCGCCGAACCGCCGGTGGTCTACGTCGAATCGCTGACGGGCGCGTCCTATCTGGACAAAGACCACGATGTCGAGCGCTACCGCGAAGCCTTCGCGGCCGCCACCGCACTCGCGGTGGACGCGCTCCCCATGATCGAGACGATCCGCGCGTCGGCCTGATGCGAAAAATGGTGGGACGCTCAGCATCCCACCATTTCAGCGTCCCACCATGTCAGCCCAGTTCTTGTTCCAGGACCGCCCGATGCGTGGGCAGTGCCTGGCTGTGCAGTTCCCGGCCCTTGTCGGTGAGGCAGACGAACAGCGCCCGGCGGTCGAACTCGCACATATTGCGCGCGACCAGCCCTTCGCGTTCCAGCCGCGCCACGGCGCGTGACAATGCGCTCTGACTCAGGTGGATATCGCTGGCGAGATCGCTCATCTTGTAGCTCTCCGCCCCCGCGTCCACGAGTCGGTCGAGGGTTTCGAATTCGCTGAGCCCGATGTGGTGGCGGCCTTGCAGCTCTTTCTCGAGCGCGCACGAGGTCGTCGCGTGCCGGGCCAGCAGATCGCGCCATTCGGCGACCAACCCGCTGGTGGCGGGCCGATCGACAGGCGCTGTCGACTTCGGCATGCCCAGATCTTAGTGGTTCGGGTCATATTATGCAAACGCATTAAATGCTTGTGCATTTGATGCGCATGCATGTACTGTCCCATCTCGTGACTTTGACCGAGACCCGCGCCGCAGTGAGCACCGCGGCAGCAGATTCCACACAGTGGCCGATTCGCCTGTGGGGCATGCTCATCACCCTGTGCATCGTGCTGTTCCTGGACGGCCTGGATGTGTCGATGATCGGCGTGGCCCTGCCGTCCATCGGCGCCGAACTCGACCTTTCCCACTCCACCCTGCAGTGGCTGGTGAGCGGCTATGTGCTCGGCTACGGCGGCCTGCTGCTGCTGGGCGGCCGCACCGCCGACCTGCTGGGCCGCCGCAAGGTGTTCCTGATCGCGCTGGCCGTCTTCGCCTTGGCGTCGCTCGCAGGCGCTCTGGTCAGCTCCGGCCCGCTGCTGATCCTGACCCGATTCATCAAGGGCCTGGCCGCCGCGTTCACCGCGCCGACCGGTCTGTCCATCATCACCACCAACTTCGCCGAGGGACCGGCGCGCAACAAGGCGCTGTCCATCTACACCGTGTTCGGTGTGGGCGGCTACTCCATGGGCTTGCTCTTCGGTGGCCTCATGACCGGCCTCGGCTGGCGCTGGACCTTCCTGCTGCCGGTGCCCGTCGCCCTGGCCGCGCTGGTCGCCGCCATCTACCTGGTGCCCAAGGACAAGCCCGCCGAGGAAGGCGGACACGATCTCTTCGGTGCGCTGCTGTCCACCGCCGCCATGCTGCTGCTGGTCTACACCGTCGTCACCGCGCCCGAGGTGGGCTGGGCGTCGGCGCGCACCATCGTCTCCTTCGTGGTGGCGGTCGCCCTGTTCGCCGGTTTCGTCGCGGTCGAGAAGCGGGTGCGCTACCCGCTCATCCGCCTCGGCATCCTGAAGAAGAGCACCCTGGTGCGGGCCAGCCTGGCCATTATCGCGGTGGGCTGCTCCTACTTCAGCTGGCAGTTCATCACCACGCTGTACCTGCAGGAGACCCTGGGCTGGTCGCCGCTGAAGCTGGCTCTCGCCCTGCTGCCGGTCGGTCTGCTGGTGGTGGCCTCGGCCTTCGTCTCCGACAAGCTGGTCGATCGCTTCGGCACCGGCCCCATCATCGGGGTCACCATGGCGATCATGGCCGTCGGTTACCTGCTGTACCTGCGGCTGGACACCGATCCCAACTACCTGACCATGATGCTGCCCGCCGTACTGCTGATCGGTATCGGCTGGGTCGGCTTCCCGGCCATCAATATTCAGGCCACCAGCGGTATCGACGATGACGAGCAGGGTCTGGCGGCCGGTGTGCTGCAGACCGCCATGCAGGTCGGCGCAGCCATCGTGCTCGCGGTGACCACCGCCATCATCACCTCCGGATCGATCGTCGACGCCACCCCCGCCGAGGTGCTCGATGTCTACCGCCCGGGCCTGGAATTCGCCGCCGGGGTCTCGATCGTCGGCGCGCTGATCGCCCTGTCGGTCTACCTGCCCAAGCGGCGGGCCCGCCAGGAAGCCCAGCAGCGTGAGCTGGAGGTCGAACTGGTCGGCTGACGAATCCACCGGCCGGTCGAGCCGCAGCTCACACGGACCGACCGGCCCACCGAAAGAACTGGGGCGCATCGCTACACGCGATGCGCCCCAGTGCTGTTGGGGAGGGGCGGGGGCTAGCCCCCCGGACCCCCTTAGGCTGCGCCGCCGATTCCTGGGCTTCGCCCGCGGGGCCCTGGGTCGCGCCTCGAACTCTCTCGTGCTTCTCCCGAGAAGGCTTACAGGTCCGCCAGGCGGGGCGCGGCGGCGTCTTTGGCCGAGCGGATGAAGGTGAGCGGTGTGCCGCCTCGGCCCGTGGTGGGCCACTCGATTCCCAGGTCCGGGTCGAAAGCGTCCAGGTCTCGGTCGAATTCGGGGGTGTATTCGAGGGAGCAGAGGTAGTTGACCGTGGATTCGTCCTCGAGGGAGAGCAGGGCGTGGCCGAGGCCCTCGGACAGGAAGACCGAGCGCCGGTCGACATCGTCGATGATCACGCTGTCCCAGCGGCCGTAGGTGGGGGAGCCCGGGCGCAGATCCACGACGACGTCGAGGAAGGCGCCGCGCAGGCAGCTCACGTATTTGGCCTGCCCGGGCGGGTTCTCGGTGTAGTGGATGCCGCGCAGCACCCCGGCCGCCGAGGTGGAGGTGTTGACCTGGAGCAGATCGAACGGCCGCCCCACCGTTTTCTCGAAGGTCGAGGCCTTGAACGTCTCGACGAAGATGCCGCGGTCGTCACCGCGTAGCACCGGCGTGAACTCCCAGGCCCCCGGCACCGCCAGTTCGCGAATCCGCATCAGTGGTCCCGTCCCAGTTCCAGCAGGCCCAGCAGGTAGGCGCCGTATCCGGAGCGCACCAGCGGTTCGGCCAGCGCCCGCAATTCGTCGTCGGTGATGAAGCCCATGCGCCAGGCCACCTCCTCCGGCACGCCGATCTTGAGGCCCTGCCGTTCCTCGATGGTGCGGACATAGTTGGCGGCATCGAGCAGCGAATCGAAGGTGCCGGTGTCCAGCCAGGCGGTGCCCAGTTGCAGCACGTCCACCTGGAGGCGGCCCTGCTCGAGATACGCCCGGTTGATATCGGTGATCTCGTATTCGCCGCGCGCGGACGGCTGCAGCCCCCGCGCGATCTCGATGACATCGTTGTCGTAGAAGTACAGCCCCGGGATGGCGTAGTTCGACCGCGGCGCCTTCGGCTTCTCCTCGATGGAAATGGCTTTGCCGTCGGCGAATTCGACCACGCCGTAGGCGGTCGGATCCGATACCCGGTAGGCGAACACCGCGCCGCCGTCCAGCTTTTCGAAGCGTGCCAGGCCGGTGCCCAGGCCCGGTCCGTGGAAGATGTTGTCGCCCAGTACGAGTGCGGCCGTATCCGTGCCGATATGGTCCGCGCCCAGGACGAACGCGCGGGCCAGCCCGTCGGGTTCGGGCTGGACGATATAGCTGAGGGAGAGCCCGAACTGGCTGCCGTCGCCGAGCAGGCGTGCGAAGGCCGGGGCGTCCTCGGGGGTGGTGATCACCAGGATGTCCCGGATTCCGGCCAGCATGAGGGTGGACAGGGGGTAGTACACCATCGGTTTGTCGTAGACCGGCACCAGCTGTTTGCTCACCCCGCGCGTGATCGGGTGCAAACGCGACCCGGTGCCACCGGCCAGGATGATTCCGCGCATGTCACAGCAGTCTGCCAGTTCGGTCGAGAGTCGGCGCGGGGAGGTTCCGAGTGGACCTCGAATCGATCACGGCCGTTTACCGCCGCGCCGATGGTGCCATAAATGTTGCGTAGGTCACGTTCCCCATGGTGTTCTGAAACGGCACTATGTGAGATCTCAGCGCCGAGAGTCTCGCCGCCGGGCGCCGGGCTGTTGCCGGTTCCCCTCGTCGATGGCCCGGCGCGTCAGCGGAGGGTAGGTGCGCCATGGCAGCCACCGGCAACAACGACGTCGTCAATCCCAGTGGGGGCAGCCGCTATTCACAAGCCCTGGCACTGGGCTGCCGAGCATTGCTGATCAAAACGCTCGGCGAGAGCGTGCCCGTCACCGCCGCTACCATGCCCCTGGTCGCGGGAGTCATCAACGGGCTGGCCAAACTTCGGCCGTCCCCGCGCGGCGTGGAACGGGAGCAGGTGCGGCTCAACGGTTTCCGCATGGAGATCATCCGGCCCGCGGGCGCGCGGCGCTCGCTGCGCGACGGCGCCGTCATGTACATGCACGGCGGCGGCTTCTTCCTGTGCGGCCTGGACACCCACCGGCCCGTGGTGGCCGCGCTGGCCCGCCGCACCGGACTGCCGGTGGTGAGCGTGGAGTACCGGCAGCTGCCCGAAACAGATTTCGCCGGGGCGATCGACGACTGCCTGACCGCCTATCGCTGGCTGCTCGGCCACGGCGCGGACCCCTCCCGCATTGTCTTCGCGGGCGATTCCGCGGGCGGCTACCTGAGTTTCGCGACCGCGCTGCGGGCCCGCGATGCCTGACTGCCGGTGCCCGCGGGCCTGGTGGGGATGTGTCCCGCACTGGATCTGGACTGCACCGAGAAGCGCGCGCATCCGAATCTGCGCCGGGATCCGCTGATTCCGCTCTCCGCGCTGGAGTCGGTGGTCAAGATGGGCGCCGAGGTGAACGGCCGCCTCGATCCGGAACTGTCACCGGTCAATGCCAGCCTCGCCGGATTGCCGCCCGCCCTGCTCATTGTCGCCGAGGACGAGGTGCTGCGGCGCGACAGCGAGATCATGGCGCAGCGGCTGGCACAGGCGGGTGTGCCTGCCACGCTGGAGATCTGGCGCGGACAGGTGCACGCCTTCATGGCCATCTTCCCGACTATGCCGGAGATCCGGGCCGCCCTGGCCCATGTCGCACAATTCGTGCGCGCCCGCATTGCCGCCGAAAGCGTCGCGCGCACCGCCTGATCCACGCGAAGCCGGGAAAGAGCGAAGCCCCGCCCGGGTGGTCCGGGCGGGGCTTCGCGGCGCAATACCTGCCGGAATTACTTGGCCGGTGGGGTGAAAGGCTGGTTGACGGTGGTGAAGTACTGCACCGCGGCCAGGATGGCGACCGGGGCGGTCACGAAGATCTGACCGGCGAGGGTGCCCAGGAAGCCGACCAGGCTGGCGCCGACGAGGCAGCCGCCGAGCGGGCCCGCGCCGAACATGAGCAGCAGCGGGGTGGTGGCGGCGAAGCCGACACCGGCGCCGATGACGCAGCCCAGGGCCGCGCCGCCGATGCCACCGGCCAGGGTGCCGATGGTGGCGCCCATGGCGATGGTGTCCTTCAGGCGGTTGAAGGCCGCGACCTCACGGTCGTACTCGGACTTCCAGGGGGCCTGGTTCTCGTACGGCAGGGCGACCGGCTTGTAGACGGCCTTCTCCTCGGTGAACTCCGGGGTCAGGGTGGCGGTCCGATCGGTGATCTCCGCGGCGATCGGGAACTCGAAATCGTCGACACGGAACTTGAGTTCGGTGCCCGCGACGACGGTGCCGTTGGCGGCCTTGATCTTGAAGACACCATCCTCGACGACCATGGAACCGGCATCGGTCCGGATGATCGTGGAGGTCTCGGTCGTGGTGGCCGCGTAGTTGATCGCGTCGGCCTCGGCGGCGGGCGCGGCATTGACGGTACCGGCGGTGATGCCCATGGCAGCGATCAGCAGCGCCGACGTGGCGGCGAATTTCCTCATCAGCATCTGGTGAAAACCTCATCGAAGAGCTCGGGGGGACAGTGGAATCGAAATCCAGAGCAGCTAACACGCGGTGAACCGACTGTGACCGTTCGTTCAAAATCCGTTCACCGAGCGGACTTTCCGTTTGGTGGGTTTTCGGAAATATGCAGCGTGCGTTGGGTTTTGCCGGATCAGTTGTGCCCTATGGAAGGTGAACTAGCGGTCTCTTTGTGGCGAAGGTCACAGCGATAGTTGGCGAATTGCAATGGATTTCAAAGTGAAAGTCGCGGAGCCGCCGAGAAATTGCGACATTTGGGATCCGAGGCATGTATTCGTCGCGTAATTATACTTCTTCGTCATGTCCGAATCCGCGCAACCCGGATCCGGCGGTGGTGTAAAGAAGGCAACGTGGACGGGCCGGTGCGCTACCACCCGCCGCCGCCGACGTAGTGTTTCCGGTGTGCGACTGCTCGTAACCGGCGGCGCCGGCTGCATCGGCGCGAACTTCGTCCACCAGACCGTGACACGGCGCCCCGGCGTCCACGTCACCGTGCTGGACAAACTTACCTATGCGGGCAATCGGGCCTCGCTCGACCCGATCGCGGAGCGCATCGAGTTCGTGCGCGGCGACATCGCCGATACCGCGCTGGTCGACCGGCTGGTCGGCGGTGTGGACGCGGTGGTGCATTTCGCCGCCGAAACGCACAACGACAATTCCCTCGCCGATCCGTGGCTGTTCGTGCAGACCAATATCGTCGGCACCTATTCGCTGCTGCAGGCGGTGCGCAAGCACGGGGTGCGCTACCACCACATCTCCACCGACGAGGTGTACGGCGATCTGGAACTCGACGCGCCGAAGCGATTCACCGAAGACACTCCGTACAATCCGTCCAGCCCGTATTCGGCCGCCAAAGCCTCCAGCGACATGCTGGTCCGGGCCTGGGTGCGGTCCTTCGGCGTGCAGGCGACCCTGTCGAACTGCTCCAACAACTACGGCCCGTATCAGCATGTGGAGAAATTCATCCCACGCCAGATCACCAATCTCATCGACGGTGTGCGGCCGCGGCTCTACGGCACCGGACATCAGGTGCGCGACTGGATCCATGTCGACGACCACAACAATGCGGTCTGGGAAATCCTGCAGCGCGGGCGGATCGGGCAGACCTATCTCATCGGCGCGGACGGTGAACGCGACAACAAATCCGTGGTGCAGTTGATTCTGGAGGCGTTCGGCCGCGACCGCGACGACTTCGACCATGTCACCGATCGGCCCGGGCACGATCTGCGCTATGCCATCGATGCCGGACTGCTGCGCACCGAACTCGGCTGGGAACCCGAATATCGCGACTTCCGCACGGGCCTCGAACAGACCATCGCCTGGTATCGCGACAACGAATCCTGGTGGCGGCCGATGAAAGCCGCCACCGAGAACGCGTATGTCGCGGCGGGCGAGAAAGTCCTGTAATCAGCCCCAGACGATGCTGGAGTACTTGGCGATCGCGGCGATCAATGCGACCGCGGTCGCCACGCTCACCGCGATGGCCGGACCGCGCGAGGGCGTGCGGCCCCGGGCATCGGTGAGCCGCAATGGCATCCAGCGCAGGATCACCGCGAAACCGAGCAGCGCGAGCGGCACGAAATAGCGGCCCTGCACACCGTCGATGATGTAGTAGCCGACCGGCGTGAACGACATATAGAGCGTCACGTAGATCATGGCCACGCTGGCCAGAATGGTCAGCGCGATCAGCCAGGTGCGCACCGTATTCGCGCTCTCGGCGCTCATGCGATCGGAGATGCCGAAGCTCACCGCGAAGGCCAGCAGGCAGGCCAGAATGGTGATGGCCGGGACATCGATATAGGCGAAACCGAGTTCACCGAAGAACTGGGTGAACCAGCGCTGATCGCGCAGTGCGATGGAGTCGCCGAACACGCTGAGGAAATGCAGCGGATCGCCGAGGATGTCCTTCAGCTGATCGCCCGGGCGCACCGTGCCCCACTGGTGCTCGGGGCGCATGAGGCTCATACCGTCGCCGGTCGGGGCGGCGATCCTCATCCACGCCGCGAAGGCCGCGCCGCCGATGGCCGCGCACACCCACGGCAGCGCGCGCTGCCACACGGCCGGGCGCTCGGCATTGCCGAAACCGAAGCGGCGCGCGGGAATCAACACGGTCAGCATGGCCAGCAGCACGTAGGTCGGCTTGCACACCGGCAGCAGGATGGTGGCGGCGCACGCCGCGACGGTCTCCGGGCGGCTCAGCCGCTCGCCCAGGAACAGGCCCTTCACAATGAGCGCCGACACCAGCAGCGCCAGCGCGTTGGTCACCGTGTCGGCGGTGACCGTACCGGCCTGGAACAGCGCGATCGGCAGCACCGCCACCGTCAGGGCCAGCCACTGGATGCGATGCCCGCGCAGGATCCGGATGGCGAAGCCGACGATCACCAGATAGGCGAGCAGGCCCGCCCAGCGGGTCGCCATGATCATGCCGCCGACGCTCAGGTCCAGGGCTTCGGCGATGCGGATGCCCGCGGCCGGGGGTAGGTACGGAATCGGCGAGTACGCGGCGGTATTGGTGAACCAGACCTCGGAGGTCTTGGCCGACACCGGCGCCTTGCCGAGCCGGTCGTAGGCGCCCGCGTCGGCCACCATCGGATCCGGTTCTTCCGGATTCTGCTGATAGTCGTGGAAGGCGTAGCTCATGAGCGCGTCGATGCTCACCGGCACCTGCCCGCCCCAGGCGGGTCCGCGCGTGTCGTGAATCTTCTGCGGCGTGATCCCGCCGTGCGCCACCTGGTAGGCCCGGCCGAACTGGGTGATCTCGTCATGACCCCAGAACGGCGGCGTGACCACGGAGAACACGGCGCCGAAGACACCGGCGAGCAGGAGGAAAACCAGTGTCGCCGAGCCGAATCGCCGCTCGACCCCGGCCAGCGTCCGCCGCAGGCCGGTGGGCGCGACCTGCTCCGCGGGCTTGGTCGCGGTCGCGGTCGGCTCGGCTGCGGTCTCGGTGGGCTCAGCTGCGGGCGCGGTCGTCGCGGTCATGCCGGTTTCGTCGGTTGTTACCACAACGTCCGATTCTGCTGTGCCATTGCCGGAATGCGCGGCAAGGGCGGGCGAATCGTTCGTGGCATCCGGTTCGGTCCGGATGGTCATCGCCGCGAACCGCCCGGCCGTTCGGTCGCGGGTTCATCGGTTCCGACCGCGGAATAGCGCAGGTAGACCAGGCGCGCCGCCTCGTGCCGGGACCGGCGGATACCGTCCAGGACCAGGCCCGCGGTCCAGGCCAGCGAGCCGAGCAGCAGCAGGGTGAAGCCCAGGAACAGCGTCGGGAACCGCGGCACCTCGTGAATCCGGTAGAACTCGATCACGATCGGGGTGATGAGCACGACCGACAGAATCCAGGCCAGGGTCCGAACACGCCGTAGAAGGCAACCGGCCGTTCGTGCCGGGCCAGGCCGACGATGAGGTTCAGGATCTTGAAGCCGTCGTGATAGGTGCGCAGCTTGGATTCGCTGCCCGCGGGGCGATCCTTGAAACCGACCGGCACCGAGGTCTGCGGGACCCGCAGATGTAGCGAATGCACGGTCAGCTCGGTCTCGATCTCGAATTCCTTCGACACCGCGGGGAAGCTCTTCACGAAGCGCCGGGAGAACACCCGGTAGCCGCTCAGCATGTCTTCGACATTCTCGCCGAACACCTGCGCGACCACGCCGTTGAGCACCTTGTTGCCGGTGGCGTGACCCGGGCGGTAGGCGGCCTCGCCCGCCAGCTCGCGGCGCACGCCGAGCACATGGTCGTACGGGCCGGTCAGCAGCGCCTCGATCATCTTCGGGGCGGCGAAGGCGTCGTAGGTGTCGTCGCCGTCGATCATCAAATAGATATCGGCCTCGATATCGGCGAACGCGCGCCGCACCACATTGCCCTTGCCCTTGCGGTATTCGCTGCGCACGATCGCGCCCGCCTCCGCCGCACGCGCCGCGGTGGCGTCGGTACTGCGGTTGTCGTAGACATAGACGACGATTCCGGGAACGGCGGCCTTGAGGTCGGTGACAACCTTCGCCACCGCTGCCTCTTCGTTGTGGCACGGCACTATGGCGGCAATGCGAAGCTCGGTGGAGTCCACCCGGTCAATCCTCTGATCGGAGGCGAATACGAACACGGGGAGGGTACCCGACCCGTTGGGATATATGGGTGGGGCGGGCCTGCGGTACCGTCGGCCGGGTGTCCAGCAGTGAGTCGGCGACCGTGACCGAACCCGTTCCGCAATCCCTGGTCGGCAAGGTGAAGGCCGCGCTACGCCAGGGCATCGGCGCATTCGTCGTGGTCGGCACGATCGGCTTCCTGGTCGACGCGGGCGTCTACAACGGGCTGGTGTTCTGGGGCGGGGAAGGGCCGCTGTTCCACTCGCCGGTACCGGCCAAGATCATCGCCATTCTCACCGCCACCGTGGTCACCTATTTCGGCAACAAAGGGTGGACCTATTCCGATCACGAGAGCGGCAATAATGGCCGCCATATTCTGGTTTACGCACTGCTCAACGTGATGGCCATCGGCCTCCAGTCGGGCTGTCTCGGATTCTCGCGCTATGTCCTCGGACTGGACAGTCCCTTGGCGGACAACATCTCCGGCACCATCGTCGGTCAGGCGGTGGCGATGGGGTTCCGCTACTGGGCATACGGGAAATTCGTGTTCACGCCCGCGCGGGATACCGATCGTTAGCGCGGGTTCACACTGCTGTCTGGCGAGTCGGTTGGTATTCTCGCCCCGCCGTGCGTGACAGTGGAGGTGCGTTCCACGTCGGGTGTGCCGGTGTCTGTTGTGATCGAGGGATGTCGAGGGATTCATGGATGCGTCGGCTGGACAAGCCGTGACCGAAATCAATGACCGGCCGACCGCCGGGGCCCCCGCGACGCTACGCGCGGACCATGCGGCGCCCGAGCGGCTGGTGCTACAGCGCGGCCTGTTCCACGGTCCGGCCCCGCGGATCAGCGAGGAGCTGTACGCGCTCGTGAAGGGCGGCAAGGCGCACCGGGAACGGTTCAGCCTGCGGATGGACAAGGGCGCCACCGTCAGCACCAATACCTACTTCGGCCGCTTCGCCGCCGCGTACTGGCAGCGCTGGACCACGGTCACCGCCGTCGAGGTCGGCATGACCCTCGAGGTCACCGGTAAGACCAAGGTGCGGCTGGCGGCCTCCGATATCGCCGGGCACCGACGGGTCGTGGCCACGGCGGAGACCCGGGAAACCGGTCGCATCGTGCTCGGCGCCAACCTCGACATGTATATCGACGGCGGCGCCATCTGGGTGGAGATCGACGCCATCGGCGGCGAGGTCACCATTACCGATCTGGAATGGACCGCGGCCGCGCCCGATCATGTGCGCCCGGTGGCCATTGCCATCTGCACGTTCAACCGCGCGCCCGACTGCGCGCAGACGGTGGCCGCGCTGGCCTCCGATCCGACCGTGCTGGTGGCCATCGACGCCGTCTACGTCGTCGATCAGGGCACCGATCTGGTGCAGGATCAGCCGCTGTTCCTTGAGACCGAACCCAAGTTCGGCGACAAGCTGCGCTATATCCGGCAGCCGAATCTCGGTGGCGCGGGCGGTTTCACGCGCGGGCTCTACGAGGTGTCCGCGGCCAATGAGCACGCCGACGTCATCCTCATGGATGACGACATCCTGTGCGAGCCGGAAACGGTCCTGCGGCTCAACGCCTTCGCCAATATGACCGTCGAGCCGACGCTGGTCGGCGCGCAGATGCTGTTCCTCTACAACCCCGACTACCTGAATGTCGGTGCGGAGGAGACGAATCTGGGCAAGCTGCGGCACGGCCAGAAGGTGTCCAAGGCGCTGCGCAATACCAGCATGCTCAAGAAGAACCAGGAACGCCGCGTGGACGCCGGGTACAACGCCTGGTGGACCTGCCTCATCCCCGCCGAGGTGGTGGCCCGCATCGGTCTGCCGGTGCCGATCTTCTTCCAGTGGGACGATGTCGAATACGGCCTGCGCGCCCGGGAGAACGGTTTCGTCACCGTCACGCTGCCGAATGCCGCGGTGTGGCACGCCGACTTCTACTGGAAGGATTTCGACGACTGGGCGCGCTACTTCTCCTCGCGCAACTCGCTCATCGTCTCCTCCCTGCACACCGATCTGGATCCGAAAGCCATTACCCGCCAGCTGTTCCGGGAGATCGGCGAATACCTGGTCGGCATGCAGTACGGCCTGGCCCACACCACCCTGCAGGGCATCGAGGACTACCTGAAGGGCCCGGAAGCCCTGCGCGACGGCGGTATCGCCGCCCTGGCCGCCGCCCGCGGCTCCCGCTCGGACTACCCCGAAACCATCAAACACCCGGCCGCCACCGCGCCGGTCCCGCAGTCGCACATCCACCTGCGCCGCGCCGGAGGCGAACCCAGCCGCCGCCTCCTCATCCTCTTCAAGCGCGCCCTCAACCAGTGGACCGGCCGCACCCAGCACGGCCTCGTGGGCATCACCCGCGAAGACGCCCACTGGTGGCACGTCTCCCTCTTCGACCACGTGGTGGTCACCGACGCCTCCCAATCCGGCGTCCGAATCCGCAAGCGCGACAAGGCAACCGCCCGCCGCCTCCTGCTGCGTGCCTACAAGCTGCTGAAGCAACTCCGCAAGGAACTCCCCACCCTCCAGAACCGCTGGCGCGCCGCCATGCCGGAACTGACCAGCCGCGAAAACTGGGAACGCCTCTACGGCATCAACCAGGAGAAGTAGGCAGCAGCGCGGGCGCGGCCCCGCACTGCTGAACGGTGGGTGTCGCGCGGCCTGCGCCGCCCGGTGGGTGTGGGCGCGGTTCGGCGCCGCAGGCTAAGGGGGGTGGGGGCTTAGCCCCCACCCCCCTTTTTCCTTTTCAGGGTCGAGTCGTGAGCAGTGTGCGGGTCGCGGTGGCGATATCGTCGTCCAGCCAGTCCGGCAGCGATTCGGCATGGGCGTGGCGGCGCAGGGTGGCATAGGGGAGATCGACGATCGCCCTTGCCACCGCATCGATTTCACGCGGCCCGGCGGAGCCGTAGACACCCAGCGTCACCCGGTGCAGCTGCTCGATGAGCGGGGCGTTCATGGTGGCGAGCCGCTCACGGAACTCGGTATCGGGCGCACCGTCGAGCAGATCGCTGACGCGCAGGTTGAGGAGCAGTTTGGCGTCCTCCTGACATTCGCGGCCGAAGGTGATGGAGGCGGCGCTCATGGCGACCCCGGCCTCGAGCGGATCCTCCTGTTCGGCGGCGGCGAGCACCCGGGCTTGGAAGCGTTCCAGCGCGCGGATCCACGCCGCGGTGAGTACGCCGTTGCGATTGCCGAAGCGGTGGTAGAGCGTGCCGACCGGGGCGCCGCTGGCGTCCGCGATGGCGGCCACGCTGGCCGCGCGCGGACCGTCGCGCAGCACCAGGGTGCGGACTGCGTCGAGGATCACGTCGGTGTCGTGCTTCCGGGGAGGTGCCATGAACTAGTACAGTCCTTCTATATGGAGCATTTGCCCTATATCGATTCGCATTCCAGAGTAGTCACCGCCGATCCCGCGCAGACATGGGCTGCTCTGCTGCGCACGACCTGCAAGAACCCTGATGATTTGAGCACACTGTTCAGCGGATTCACCCTGGACGAGGCCGATCCGCCCCGCCGATTGGCGGCGAAAGGGCAGCATCCGTTCTCTCGATACCGGCTCACCTTCCTGCTCGACGAGATAGAACCGGGCAAAACGCGCATCACCGCCGAAAGTCACGCTGTCTTCCCCGGAATCGGGGGCAGTATCTACAAAGCCCTGGTCATCGGCAGCGGCGGCCATCGCGTCGTGGTCCGGAACATGCTGCGGCGCATAGCCGATGAGACGAGGAAACCAAAATGATCACTCCCGGCCAGCGGTGGGGCGTGACCCCCGCCGAACTCGGCATGGACATGCCGTGCGACGACGAGGTTCCCGGGCAGGCCGTGATCTGCGATCGCGCCGTGTCGATCGACGCGCCGCCGCCGCTCGTCTACGCTTGGCTCTGCCAGTTGCGTGCCGCGCCCTATAGCTACGACCTGCTGGACAACTGGGGTCGCCGCAGCCCCCGCCAGCGCGATCCGAAGCTGACGGAACTGGCTGTGGGACAACGGTTCATGAGCGTCTTCGACCTGGAGAACTTCACCCCGGACGTGCAGGTCACGCTGCGCACCGGGGGAGTGGCCGTCACCTACGCGGTGCGCCCGGCCGAATCGGGCAGCCGCCTGCACGCCCGGGTCCGCTTCCGCGGTCCGGCATGGCTGCTGCCGCCGGTCATCCTCGGCGACTTCGTTATGATGCGCAAACAGCTGCTCACCCTGAAAGAGCTGGCCGAAGACGAGGCGCGGGCCGCGATCTGAACCGCGGCCCGCCACCCGGATCAGCCGACGGAACCGGTACTCGGCCTCGGATCGTTGTCCACCACTGCGCACGTGCTCGATGGACGACACGTGCCGGGATACGGTTTCACCGGGCTTGTGAACCGGCGGATCCTGCTCCCAACTGCCCGGCTTGTGCCGACCCGGCTCCCAGGTGCCGTCCGGCTTCTGGCGGCCCGGCTCCCACTCGCCCGGCTCCCAGCGCGGCGGCGGGGTTTCCATGGTCCCCGGCTTTGTATAGGCCGGGCAGTCCACGAAGACGCCCCGCTTGTCGCGGGTGGGCACAGAGGTCGTCTCCTCGACGACGACCGCAGGCACACCGATGGCGTCGCAGGTCACCCTGTGGGTGATGCGGTAGGTATCGTCCGTATCGTTCCAGCAGACCGTCTGATCACACGAGACGCCCGGCGCCAACTCGACCTTCTCGGCCGCCGCCTGCGGTGCGACCAGGCCGACGGCGGCCGCGAACAGGCCGGTGGTGATGCCGAATCCGGCGGCAAATCGTTTTTGTCCCAATGAACTCTCCTCGATTCGTTATCGCCCCCGACAAGCGCGGGGAGACCGCGTCTCCCGGGGGCATATCGGCGATCGAGTCGAATTCGCTACAGAATTGCGTTCTCGCAGAACGTCTTTCGTATCACAGGAACAGATCGGTGGTGAGCGGTCCGTCGCCCGGCGTGACCCGGTACTTCTCCAGATCGGTGATCCCGTGCGCGGCGAGCACCTCGTCATCGATGAAGAAATTGCCGGTCGTGTCCTTGCCCGGTGAGGTGAGCACCAGATAGGTGGCATCGGCGTAGATGTCGGGCGTCCGGGAGGTGGAGATCATCTCTTCCCCGCCGAGCAGATTCTTGACCGCGGCCGTGGCAATGGTGGTGCGCAGCCACAGCGAGTTCACGCCGATACCGTACTTGCGCAGTTCCTCCGCCAAACCCAGTGTGGTCAGCGACATTCCGTACTTGGCAATGGTGTAGCCCAGCGCCATGCCCGCCCATTTCGGATCCAGGTTCAGCGGCGGCGACAGCGTGAGAATGTGCGGATTCCGCCCCGCCTGCGCGGAGTCCTTCAGGGCCGGAACGCACAGCTTCGACAGCAGGAAACTGCCGCGGCAGTTGATGTCCTGCATGAGGTCGTACTTCTTCATCGACAGGATCTCGGTGGGGGAGATGTCGATGGCGGAGGCATTGTTCACCACCATGTCGATACCGCCGAAGTTCGCGATGGTCCGCTGCACCGCCTCGGCCACCGCCCCGTCGTCGCGCACATCGCCGACGTACTTCAGCACCGTGCCGCCCGCCGCCTCCAGTTCCGCCGCCGCGGTATGGATGGTTCCCGGCAGTTTGGGATGCGGTTGATCGGTCTTGGCGATGAGCGTGATGTTGGCGCCGTCGGCCGCCGCCCGCTTGGCGATCTCCAGCCCGATTCCGCGACTCCCGCCGGACATGATCATCGTCCGGCCCGCCAGCGGCTTGGATGCTTCCGTCATGGTCAGCTCCTGTTCGTTGCTTTCGCTCCGATCTCGATGATCGCGCGTCGGTAGTGCAGGCGCTACCCCGTGGGTTCGGTTTTCGATACCGGAACTCGGGTGGTCGCGCTATCGGCAGGACGAGATCGAATTCCTAGGCTCGAAGGAGCCGGGCAGACCCGGCCTGAACAGTAGGAATGCCTTTCCATGAGCACATTCCGGCGGTCCCGCGGTGCGCTGGCCGGTCTCGGCGTCGTGGCCGTCCTCGCGGCCTCGGCCTGCGGCACCGGTGGCTCGGAGACCGAACCGAACGGTGCGAACGCCGCGCTCACCCAGGCCCTGGAGTCCTTGGTGCGCGCTGGCTTCCCGGGCGTGCAGGCGGTCATCGACGGGCCCGGCGGGCACCGGATCGTGACCAAGGGCGCCGGTGATCTGGCCACCGGCGCACCCTTCGCCGATGACGCCCGCGTCCGAATCGGCAGCAATACCAAGACTTTCGTCTCCACCGTGGTGTTGCAGCTGGCGGCGGAGGGCCGGATCGAGCTGGACGCGCCGGTCGAGCGGTACCTGCCCGGAGTGGTGCGGGGCAATGGCAATGACGGCAACCGCATTACCGTGCGCCAGCTGCTGCAGCACACCAGCGGGCTGCCGGACTACCTCGGCGGTGGCGGCCCCGATATCAAGGCCGCGCCGGATACCCCGCAGCTGGAAGTGCTCACGGATGCGGTGCGCTGGCGCCACTACCAGCCGGAGGAACTGGTGCGCATCGCCATGTCCATGCCGCCGCAATACGAGCCGGGCGCGAAATCGGTGTACACCAATACCAACTACATCCTGCTCGGCGTACTGATCGAGAAGGTCACGGGCAAGCCCGCGGCCGCGGCGATCACCACGCGCATCATCGAACCGCTCGGCTTGCGCGACACCTACGTTCCGGCCGACGGCGAAACCGGCATCCGCGGGCCGCATCCCGTCGGATATCAGGAAATCGACGGTCGGCGAGTCGATTTCACCGATCAGGACCCTTCTTGGGGCGGCACCGCAGGCGACATGATTTCCACCGGAGCGGATCTCAACCGCTTCTTCGCCGCCCTGCTCGCCGGGAAGCTGCTGCCCGCCGCCCAGCTCGAGCAGATGAAGCAGACCGTGCCTTTCGACCGAAAGCCCGGCAGCCCTTACGGATTGGGCCTGGTCCGGCACAACGTCTCGTGCGGCAAGGAGGTGTGGGGCCACGGCGGCAGCATTCCGGGCTTCGGCACCAGCACCGGTGTGGCCGCCGACGGCACCGCCGTCGCATTGACCGTGAACCAGTTGCCGTCCAGCGAGGCCGCCGACGCGGCCGTGGACCAGGCATTCGATGCCGCGTTCTGCGGATGAGGGAGAACATGATGCGCACCACGAAGCTCACCCGCGCGCGCCGGGTCGGGACGGCGGCCATGGCGGCCGCTCTCCTCGGCCTCACCGTCGCGGCCTGTACGCCCGCCGCCGACGGCGAGACCCCGTCGGACCGGTTCACCGGTCAGCAGCTGGACTGGAAATCCTGCGGTGAGGAGAGCCTGGACAAGGCCGGAGCGCAATGCGCGGATGTCATCGTTCCGGTGGATTACGCAGCGCCCCAGGGTGACACGATGACGGTGGCGATCTCCCGCATCTCCTCCCCGGATCCGTCGCAGCGGCGCGGGATCATGCTGTCGAATCCGGGTGGTCCGGGCCTCGACTACATCATCAGCGTCTCCGATGCCATGACTCCCGATGTCCGCGCCCGCTACGACCTCATCGGCATGGATCCGCGCGGCGTCGGCCGCTCGACCCCGATCGATTGCCGGTGGACCCGCGGCTTCGGCCTGCAATCGGCCGGTCCGGATGCCGCGAGCTATGCGGAAACCGTTGCCACCCAGGCGGATCTGGCCGAGCGTTGCGTCGCGAACGAGGGTGATCGCCTGCGCCACATCAGCACTCGCAATACCGCCCGCGATATGGACCTCATTCGCGCCGTGCTCGGCGAGGACAAGATCAATTACATCGGCACTTCGTACGGCACCTATCTGGGCGCGGTCTACACCCAGATGTTCCCCGAGCGCAGCGACCGCGTGGTGCTGGACAGCTCGGTCGATCCGGCCCGCTACGGCGCGGTCCAGATGATGCAGGACATGGGCCCGGCCAATGAGGCCGCCGTCGACCTCTGGGCGGACTGGACCGCCGCCCGCGACGGCGAATACCACCTCGGCGCCACCCGCGAGGCGGTGCGCGCCACCGTCACCGACCTGATCCGCCGTTCCGCCGAACGCCCCATCCGCTTCGGCCAATTCGATCTCACCGAACACGATGTCCCGCTGCTGCTGTTCACCACGCTCGACGATCCGCGCAAGTACGACAAGGCCGCCAAGGCCATGCGCCAACTCGCCGATGCCGCCGACGGCAAACCCGTCGACCCTGATCCGGAGATCGCCGAGAACCTCGCGATCCTCCTGCACGCCGACCCGGAGGACGCTTCCCCGCAGATGGCCATCATGTGCGGTGACGTGCCCGTGAACCGCGATCCCGCCTGGTACTGGCGCAATATCGAAGCCGCCCGCGCCACCCAGCCCCTGTTCGCCGACTTCGCCAACAACATCACCCCCTGCGCCTTCTGGCCCGAACCCGCCGAACCGGCAACCGTCGTGAACAACTCCGTCCCCGCCCTCATCGTCCAATCCACCGGCGACACCCGCACCACCTACGCCAATGCCCAGGGCATGCGCCGCGCCCTCACCGCCTCCCGCCTGGTCACCCTGGAAAACGTCGCCATCCACTCCCTCTTCGGCAACTACCCCAGCACCTGCATCGACAACGCCGTCAACACCTACTTCCGCGACGGCACCCTCCCCGACTCCGACTACACCTGCCGTGCGGACAGCTGATCCACGACGGAACCCGAGCGCCCCGCCACCATGGCGGGGCCTCGGCGCGTCCGAGGGTGGGGTGGGGGTGTCGCTAGGTTGGTGGGGTGATCTGGGATTTCGTAACCGGGGCCGAGAGCGGGTGCGGGTGATGTCTTGGGTGGGCAGGCGGCTGGGGGAGCTGCCCGGGGCGCTCGCGTATCTGGCGGTCGGGGCGGTTACCGGTGTCGTGGCCATGTTCGCGGTGGTCGGGCTGGTGTTCGTGGCCGGTTTGTGCCTGATCGGGGTGGGGTTACCGGCCGTGCCGGAGGCGCTCAAGATGGTGCGTCCGCTGGTGCGGGTCGAGCGGCGGCGGACGGGCAAGCGGCTCGGGGAGCCGATCGAGGTGTCGTATGTGCCGTTCACCGGTGATCTGCGGCAGCGCTTGCGGGCGGTGGTCGCCGATCCGGCAAATCGGCGCGATATCGGGTACCTCTGCTTGCATGCGGTCGCCGGGCTGCCGCTGGCGATCATCGCGGTGTCGCTGGCGTTCAGCGTGGTGAATCAGCTTGCGATTCCGTCGTATTGGCAGCTGTTGCCGCCGGGCACGATCAGCAACTTCGGTTTCACGGTCGACGGCTGGACCACCGCCATCCTGAGTGCCCTGCTCGCGATACCGGTTGGGGCGCTGACCTTGCAGATGCCGCGGGTCGCGCGGTGGCAGGCACTGACGGCGCGGGCGCTGCTCGGGCCCGCCGAGGGCGCGATGCTGGCGCACCGGGTCGCCGAGCTGACCGAGACCCGGGCCGCCGCGCTGGACGCGCACGGGGCCGAACTGCGCCGCATCGAGCGGGACCTGCACGATGGGGCGCAGGCCCGGATCGCCGCGGTGATCATGCAGCTCGGACTGGCCGAGCAATTGCGCGAGCGCGATCGCGAGGCCGCCGACGACATGGTGCGCAAGGCGCAGGACACCGCGCACGCGGCGCTGGCCGAACTGCGGGATGTGGTGCGCACCGTGTATCCGCCGGTGCTCGCGGATCGCGGGCTGTACAGCGCGGTGTCGGCATTGGCCGCGCGCAGCCCGATTCCGTGCGTTCTGAATATCGACGGTTCCACCGCACCCGACGCGGTCGGGGTGGATTCGAGCCAATCGGTCCGGCGGCCCGCGGCGGTGGAGGCGGCGGCGTATTTCGTGATCGCGGAGGCATTGACCAATGCGACCAAGCACTCTGGGGCGCAGCAGGTTTCGGTCCGACTCGGTGGGGACGCCGAGCGACTGATCGTCGAGGTGATCGATGACGGGGTGGGCGCGGCGCACGAGACCGAGGGCGGCGGGCTTGCCGGTATCCGGCGGCGGGCCGAGGCTCTGGACGGGCGCATGCTGCTCACCAGCCCGGCGGGCGGGACTACTGTGGTGCGAGTGGAGCTGCCATGCGGATCGTGATCGCCGAGGACGACGCCCTCCTGCGGGAAGGGCTGGCCTTGCTGCTGAAAACCGCGGGCATGGAAGTGGTCGCGGCCGTGGACAATGCCGACGATCTGCTGAAGGTGGTGACCGCCGACCGCCCCGACGCCATGGTGGTGGATGTCCGCATGCCGCCCATCTTCACCGATGACGGACTGCGGGCGGCGGTGCGCGCCCGCGAGATTCATCCCGGCCTGCCGGTCCTGGTGCTGTCGGCCTGGGTGGAGGACAGCTACGCGGGCGAACTGCTCGGCGACGGCGCGGGCGGAGTCGGCTATCTGCTCAAGGAGCGCGTCGGCAATGTGGAGCGCTTCCTGGACTCGCTGCGCCGGGTCGCGGCGGGCGGCACCGCCATGGATCCGGAGGTGATCTCCCAGCTGCTGGTGCGCCGCCGCGCCGACGACCCACTGGCCGCCCTCACGCCGCTCGAACGCGAAGTCCTGGCCCTCATGGCCGAGGGCCTCGCCAACACCACCATCGCGGAACGGCTGGTCGTCACCGAAGCCGCCGTGCACAAACACATTCGGAGCATCTTCGCCAAGCTCGGCCTGGCCGCCGACGATGCCGGACATCGCCGCGTCCTGGCCGTCCTCGCCTACTTGAACGCCTAGCGCCGCAACGGCACCCGGCTTATGGGACGGGACGCTGGTGGCGGCGATACCCGTGAATGCCGCCACCAGTCCCCGTGATCAGCCGTCCCGATCAGCGGCGGCGACCACGCTCCTTGTACATCTGGCGCTGGGCCTTGCTGATATCCCGCCACACCTTCTGGCGTTCGGCGCGCAGCCGGTTGTCGGTGCGCGTGGCCATCCACTCGTTCTCCCGGCTCAGCTTGCGGTAGCTGTCGAGCCGCCGCTGCGGCAGCTCACCGGATTCGATGGCCGCCAGCACCGCGCAGCCCGGCTCCGTCTCATGTGCGCAATCGGCGAAACGGCATGCAGCGGCGAAGGATTCGACATCGCTGAAGGTGCGGCCCAGGCCCTCGGCGGCATCCCAGAGTCCGACCGAACGGAGACCGGGGGTGTCGATGAGGGTGCCGCCGCCCGGCAGTGGGCGCAGTTCGCGGTGCACCGTGGTGTGGCGGCCGCGTTTGTCACCGGCGCGAACTTCATTGGTGGCGAACACATCCGCTTCCAGCAGGGCATTGGCGAGAGTGGATTTGCCCGCACCGGAAGCGCCGAGCAGTGCGACGGTGCCGTTCAGCACCGCGCCCAGCACTTCCATGCCGTAGCCGCTCGAGGCGCTCACCGCCAGCACGGTCGCGCCGGGTGCCACGGCCCGCACCTCGTCGATCGAAAGATCGTGCGCCAGATCGGCTTTCGTCAGCACCACGACGGGCTGCGCCCCGGATTCCCAGGCCAGCGCGAGCATGCGCTCGATACGCCCGAGATCCACATCGTCACCGGCGGCGCAGATCAGCACGGTGTCCACATTGGCGGCCAGCACCTGATTGGCGGAGCGGGCCTTGGCATCCGAATGTCCGGATACCGCAGCGCGGACGATGGCCGTCCGGCGCGGAAGCAGCTGCCGCACCATGCGATCGGCATCGATGGCCACCCAGTCGCCGGTGCACAGCCCGCTGATCTCGGAATTCGAGGGCGGGCACTGGGCGCGCACGATGGCCGCGCGCAGGCGGCTCTCGTAATCGGGGGTGGGCAGCGGCGCCGCCACATCGCATTCACTGCGATCCATGCGGAGCACGCGGGCCGGAATCAGCGAATCACCGAGCAGCGGAAGGTATTCGGCCGCGATCGCCGGGGTCCAGCCGTAGGGGGAGAGCAGGTCGAAATCGACCAGAGACATTTGGGGAGTCCTTTGTCGGGCGCCGAGCCCGTCCCGGGACTCAGCGCTGGGAAGTCGAGATGGATACGCGTGCGGCGAGCACTCGCCGGGGCACGACAATCCGCACTGTCGTCTTCACGTAATCCACCTCCTCATCTCCCTCGAGCAGCCGTTACCGGCTGCGCACCGAACAGAACGGCATCACCTTCTCAGGTCCGCCGGGCCCGTGCAACCTATTTTCCGGGCACCTTCGTCTGCGGCTTCCGGAACTGTTCGCGGCGGCCCAGCCGCTGCAACCGCAGCCATTCCACGAAGCCCGCCGGATCCTTCTGCTGGAGCAGGAAGAACCACCCGAACCGGGCGACCTCCTGCGGTAGCAGCTTGCGCATACCGGGCTGCGACATGAGATATCCGCGATTGCGGTAGGTGAAGTACCGCTTCACCGGATCGTCCGGGTACTGGGTGTGTATGCGCCCGCCCATGATCGGCTTGAACTCGGCCGAACCATTCGGGTGCAGGTAGGCGGTCTGCAAACAGGTGCCGAACGGCAGTCCCGAGCGCACCAGCCGCCGGTGCACCTCCACCTCGTCACCGCGCACGAACAGGCGTAGGTCCGGCACGCCGATCACATCCACGGCCTCCGCGGAAATCAGCGCTCCATTGAACAGCGAGGCGATACCCGGCAGGAAATCCTCGTCGCCCAGCTCGGAGCGCAACCGTCGCCACACCACGCCGCGGCGCAGCGGGAAGGCCAGCCGATCCGGATCGTCGATATCGGCCACCACCGGCGACACCTCGACCAGCTGATGCCGCTGCGCGCAATCGAACAGCGTGGCAAGCACTTCCGGGCCTTCGGGCCGCCCGTCGTCATCGGCCAGCCACACCCAGTCCGCGCCCTTGGTGAGCGCGTGCAGCATGCCGAGCGCGAAGCCGCCCGCGCCGCCGAGGTTGTGTTCCGAACCCAGATAGGTGGTCTCGATCGGCTGCTGGTTCACCAGCTCGGCGACCTCGGCCTCATTGGCATTGTCGACCACGATCAAATGGTCGATGGCCCGCGACTGCGCGCAGATCACCTTGAGCGATTCGGCCAGCAGTTCACGGCGTTTGTGCGTCACCACGATGGCGACGATGCGGGCATCGTCGCCGAAATGCGGGGTGGTGGGTTCAGTCATGCGGGATTCCGTTCGGGTTCACGTTCGCGTTCCATATCCCGCAGCACCGCTGCCACGTGATCGCCCGCCTCCGGGCCTTCGTAGGCGCGCACCACTTCCTCGATGCCGCCGTGCATGCGGACCTGCCCGTGGTCGATCCACAGCGCGGAATCGCAGAGCTGGGCCAGGAATTCATTGGAGTGGCTGGCGAAGGCCAGAATGCCGGAGCGCGAGACCAGCTGCTGCAACCGGATGCGTGCCTTCTTCATGAATTCCGCGTCGACCGCGCCGATGCCCTCGTCGAGCAGCAGGATCTCCGGATCGATGGAGGTCACCACGCCCATGGCCAGCCGCACCCGCATACCGGTGGAGTAGGTGCGCAGGGGCATCTCGAGATAATCGCCCAGTTCGGTGAATTCGGCGATCTCATCGATTTTGGCCAGGATTTGCTTGCGTGTCTGCCCGAGGAACAGACCGCGAATAATGATGTTGTCGTAGCCGGAGATCTCCGGATCCATGCCGACGCCGAGATCGAACACCGGGGCCACCCGGCCGCGAATCCGCGCACTGCCGCGGGTCGGCTCGTAGATGCCCGAAAGCAGCCGCAGCAGTGTGGATTTGCCCGCGCCATTGTGGCCGACGAGACCGATCCGATCGCCTTCCTTCAGCGACAGATTGATATCCCGCAGCGCCTCCACGACCACCACATCGGACTGATTGCGCCCGATGGCGCCGCCCGCCTTGCCGAGGAACGCCTTCTTCAGCGACCGCGATTTGGCGTCGAAGATGGGAAACTCCACCCACGCGTTCTGGGTCTCGATACTCACATGGTCTGTCATTGAGCCTTCACACCCAGTAGGGAACGCGGGAACGGAATTGCTTCATAGTAAGTATGGCAACGATCCAGCCGACGACCGTGAAGGCCAGCACCACCACCCAGCTGCGCAACACGATGGGATCGCCGAGCAGCGGCGCGCGCACGATCTCCAGATAGTGGTAGGTCGGCACCAGCTCGACCAGCTTGGCGCGTTCGCTCACCGTGCCGCCCTGATCGTGCAGCGCCTTGGTGCTCCACATCACCGGGGTGAGCACGAACAGCATGAGCGTGGTGCTGCTCAGAATCGGCGCGAGGTCGCGGTAGCGGGTGCTGAAGATGCCGAAGGCGATGGACACCCACATGGCATTGGCGAACAGCAGCAGAATGCCCGGAATGACCAATAGGACGGTCCAGTCGAGGTTCTTCCACACCGCGAAACCCACCAGCATGACCAGGTAGATGGCCATATTGTGGGCGAAGAACAGGAATTGCCGCCAGACCAGGCGATAGACGTGCACGCTCAGCGCCGAGGGCAGCTGTTTGATCAGCCCCTCGTTGGCGATGAACACATCGGAGCCCTCGAGAATGCTGGCGGAGATGACACCCCAGACGATCAGGCCGACCGTCACATAGGGCAGGTATTCCTTCAGCGGCTGGTCGAGCAGCGTGGAGTACAGGATGCCCATGGCCGCCGCCTGCAATCCGGTGGCGATGGTGATCCAGAACGGCCCGAGCACCGAGCGCCGGTAGCGCTGCTTGATGTCCTGCCAACCGAGCGAAAGCCACAGCTCACGCTGCGAGAATCCGTCGCGGAAGTCCTTGAACGCGCGACCGAAGGATTGCGAGTCCGACACTAGCGGCACCGGAGCATTGTCCGTTGTCGCTTCGGCCGTGGCCGAGTCGGGAGGGGCAGCAGCAGGCACAGCACCCGACCTTATCTAATAGCCGTCGCGTTGCGACGGGAACCTGCCGCCGACCCCGGTTTCCGTGGTGTCAGAGGTATTGCCCGCTGCCGCTGGAACCGCCCTGCTGCCGGGGGTCGGACTGGCTCGCGCCCGGGGGGAGGGCTTGGCGCATTTGTTCCAGCTGTGCACGAGCCGCCATCTGCTGAGCGAACAGGGCGGTCTGGATGCCGTGGAACAGCCCCTCGAGCCAGCCGACCAGTTGGGCCTGGGCAATGCGCAGTTCCGCATCGGAGGGGATCTGGTCGTCGGTGAAGGGCAAGGCCAGCCGCTCGAGCTCGTCGCGCAGCTCCGGGGCGAGGCCCTGTTCGAGTTCGCGAATGGAGGTCTTGTGTATCTCGCGCAGCCGGGTGTGGCTGGCATCGTCGAGGGGTGCGTGGCGGACCTCTTCGAGCAACTGCTTGATCATGGTGCCGATGCGCATGACCTTCGCCGGTTGCTCGACCATATCGGCGAGGGACTCCTCCCGTTCGCCGGTTTCGCCGGAATTCTCCTCGCCGACAACCTGTCCGGTGAACTCCTGCGGCTCCCCGCCGATCTGCGCCGCGGGCGGGATGATCAGCGGTTTACCCTCCGGACCGAATACGACAATGGATTCGGGTGCGCCATCCGATTGCGTCATGTACCCCATCATTCCGTGCCACCTGCGATCGCGCTAAGCGGCCTCGCTTCGCGAACCGAGCAAACACTCCCTACCGTTACCGCGGGTTGCCCCTTCCCTTTAGAGTGGCCAGCATGACTTACGACGTCGCAAGGGTGCGGGGCCTCATACCGTCCCTAGGCGACGGCTGGATCCACCTCGACCCGCAGGCGGGCATGCTGGTCCCGGATTCGGTATCACGGGCCGTCTCAACGGGTTTCCGGACCTCCGCCAATACGCACACCAACCGGCACGGCGCGGCCAAGCGCAGCGCCGCCATTCTGGAGGCCGCGCGCGAGGCGGTCGCGGATCTGGTGGGCGGCGATCCGGCCGGTGTGGTGCTGGGTCCCGACCGGGCGGTGCTGCTGGCCTGGCTCGCCGAGTCGCTGAGCTCCCGGCTGGGTCTGGGCACCGGGATCGTGCTGTCGCGCCTGGATGACGAGGCCAATGTCGCGCCGTGGCTGCGCATCGCGAATCGCTATGGCGCACACGTGCGCTGGGCCGAGGTCGAGATCGAGACCTGCGAAATGCCCGCCTGGCAGTTCGAGGAGCTCATCGGCCCCACCGCCCGTTTGGTCGCCTTGACCGCCGCCTCCCCGATCGTCGGCTCCGCCCCCGCCGTGCGGGTGGCCGCCGATCGCGTGCACGAGGTCGGCGGTTTACTGGTCGCGGACTGCTTCGGCGCGGCGCCGTACGCGCTCATCGATATCGACGAACTCAATGCCGATGTGATCGCGCTGAGCGCACCCGCCTGGGGCGGACCGCAAATCGGCGCGCTGGTCTTCCGCGATCCGGCGTTTCTGGACCGCATTCCGTCCATGTCGCTCAATCCCTATGCCAAGGGCGCCGAGCGCCTGGAGGTGGGCGGTCACCAGTACGCGCTGCTGGCGGGCCTGACCACCTCCGTCGACTATCTGGTCGGACTCGACGAACGCGCCACCGGCACCCGGCGCGAACGCCTGGAAATGTCGATCACCTCGCTGCAGGACTATCACGATCAGCTCTTCGAGCATTTGATGTCGGTGCTCGACACCATTCCGAATCTGACCGTGATCGGCCGCGCCTCCACCCGCATTCCGACGGTCAGCTTCACCATCTCGGGCATGCAGGCGGAGAAGGTCTCGGCCAAGCTGGCCGATGCCCGCATCGGCACGCTGAGCGGATCGCACGGCGGCAGCCGCCTGCTCGACGCGCTGGGCGTGAACGACGAGGGCGGGGCCGTCACCATCGGTCTCGCGCCCTACACAACGAAATTCGAGATCGATCAGCTCGGCCGCGCCCTCACGGCGCTGGAAACCTAGACGTCGCGGATCCGCAGGATCACCTTGCCGACCGAGTCGGCGGAGTCCAGCAACCGATGCGCCGCCGCCACCTCGGCGACGGGCAGTTCGGCGGACACCACCGGCACCACGGCGCCGTCCGAGATCAGCGGCCACAGGTGGCGGCGCAGCTCGGCAATGATCTCCGCCTTGGAGCCCCGCCCGGTCTCCGGCCGCCGCCGCAGATTGGTGGCGTGAATGCTGCCGCGTTTGCCCAGCAGCGCAGCCAGATTCAATTCGGCCGTGACCCCGCCCTGCATACCGATGATCACCAGCTGCCCGTCATCGGCCAGCGCCTCGACATTGCGGGCCAGGTAGGCCGCGCCCATATTGTCGAAAATGATGTCCGCGCCATTGTTCTCGGCCTTCAGCACCGACACGAAGTCCTCGTCCCGGTAATTGATCACGATGCTCGCGCCCAATTCCCGGCAGCGCTCCAGCTTGCCCTGCGAACCCGCGGTCACCGCCACCCGCGCGCCCAGGCTCACCGCCACCTGAATCGCATGCGTGCCGATACCGCTGCCGCCGCCGTGAATCAGCAGCAACTGGCCGCTGTGCAGTCCGGCCGTCATCACCAGATTCGACCAGACGGTCGCCGCCACCTCCGGAAGCGCCGCCGCCGCAGCGAGATCCAGGCCCTCCGGCACCGGCAGCAGCTGGGTGGCGGGCACCAGCACCCGCTCCGCGTACCCGCCGCCCGACAGCAGGGCGCACACCCGATCCCCCGGCTGCCAATCCCGTACGCCCGGACCGACTTCCGCGATGACACCGGAGCATTCCAGCCCCAGGATCTCGCTCGCCCCCGGCGGCGGCGGATAGAAACCCTGCCGTTGCAGCAGGTCGGCGCGGTTCACCCCGGCCGCGACCACATCGATCACCGCCTCGCCCGGACCAGGTGCGGGCAGATCGGGCGCCTGCGCCCAGGACATGACTTCTGGTCCACCGAAACCGTCGAGTGTCACCGCATACATGAAAGCGAGCGTACGACGCGCATTCACCGATTACTGTCAGGTCGTCCTGGGCGGCCGCACAGCATCCTGTCAGCTTCGCCGGGCATCGTGAGTTTCGAAAGGAGTTCCCATGATCACCTTCCTGACCATTCTCGCCGCCATGATCGTGCTGACCGCAATGGCCATTTCCGGCTTCGTCGCCGACGAGTCCCCGCGCGCCCTGGTGCGCGTGCGCAGCCGCCGTCGCTGAAATCGGTCACCGCCGAAAAGAACGTCCGACCCACCCCATGCCGGGAGCGAAAGCACTAGCGTCTCCGGCATGAGCAGTTTCGCCGATTACCAGCACGAGATCTATTTCTCCGGCCTCGCGGGAAACGTTCCTTCGCTACCGATGACGGCGGCGGGACTGGAAGCGCGGGCTCGGGAAGTCCTGGAACCGGCGGCCTTCAACTACGTGGCGGGCAGCGCCTCGGCGGAACGCACTGCCGCGGCCAATACCGCCGCCTTCGAGAAATACCGGCTGCTGCCCCGCATGCTGCGCGGCGCCAGCGGACCCGGCGCCCGCGATCTGTCGATCGAGGTGCTCGGAACCCGGCTCGCCGCACCGGTTCTCACCGCACCCGTCGGGGTGCTCGGCCTGCTGCACGAGCGCGGGGAAGCCATTGTGGCCGAGGTGACCCGGGAACTCGGCATCGGCATGGAGTTGTCCACCGCCGCCTCCACCACCATCGAGGAGGCGGGCGCGGTCGCGGGCGACTGGTGGTATCAGCTGTATTGGCCCAATGATGTGGAATTGGCCCGCTCCTTCGTCGAGCGCGCCGAAAAGTCCGGCGCCAAGGCCATTGTCGTGACCGTCGACACCCCGAGCCTGGGCTGGCGGCCGCGCGATCTGGAGCTCGCGCACCTGCCGTTCCTGCACGGCAAGGGGATTGCCAACTACCTGTCCGATCCGGTCTTCCGCGCCAAACTCGCCGCCCCGCCCGAGGAGAGCGAGGACGCCCTGCGCATGGCCATCCTCACCTGGGCCGGAATGTTCGGCAATCACGCTCTGCGCCCCGCCGATATCGCCCGCCTGCGCGATTGGACCGAACTGCCCATCGCGGTCAAGGGCGTCCTGCATCCCGACGATGCCCGCCAGTGCGTGGACGCCGGGGCGGACGCGGTGGTGGTCAGCAATCACGGCGGCCGCCAGGTGGACAGCGCGGTCGCGGCCCTGGACGCCCTGCCCACCATTGTCGCCACCGTCGGCGATCGCGCCGATGTGCTCTTCGATTCCGGCATCCGCTCCGGTTCCGATGTCATGATCGCGCTCTCCCTCGGCTCCAAGGCCGTGCTCTACGGCCGCCCCTGGGCCTACGGTCTCGGCATCGCGGGCCGTGACGGCGTGCGCCACGCCCTGCGCTGTCTGCTCGCGGATTTCGATGCGGCCATGGGACTTTCGGGCTGCGCCACGCTGTCGGACCTGAGCCGCACCATGATCTCCTCCTTCCGCTGACCGGTTTCTCCGCTCGGCCGGGTTCGCGGCTACTGCCCAGTTAGAATGTGGTTCGTGGCTGTCGAATCCGGCGGGCGCTTCGCGACCGAACCGAGGTGGCTCACCCCGGAACAGCAACGTGCGTGGCGGGCCTACATGGATGGCAGCCAGCGCCTCATGGCCGATCTCAATCGCCAGTTGCAGCGCGACAGCGATCTCTCCTTCGCCGACTACCGCATTCTCGTGAAACTCTCCGAGGCGCCCGGCCGCGCCCTGCGCATGAGCGATCTGGCCGACGGCGTACTGTCCTCCCGCAGCCGCCTCACCCATCAGATCCGGCGCATGGAGGCACAGCAGATGGTCCGCCGCACCGCCTGCGAGGACGACGGCCGCGGCGTGCTGGCCCAGCTCACCGAGGAGGGCATGCGCCGATTACGCGCGGCGGCCCCCGGCCATGTCGCCGCCGTCCGCCGTTACTTCATCGATCTGCTCACCCCGCAGCAACTCGCCGCCGTGGCCGCCGCCCTGGACCTGGTGAACCTGGCCTCCGACCACCGCGCCGGGGCCAGGCCCGAACCCGGCCTCGACGGGCGCGGCGAATAGCCCGGACGGCCGTACGGAACAGCCGGAGCGGGGCGGATCACCCGTCGGCTAATATCAGACGCCTGGAAGCGTGGCAGAGCGGCCGAATGCACTCGCCTTGAAAGCGAGCGTCGCGAGAGCGACCGGGGGTTCAAATCCCTCCGCTTCCACCAAATCATCACGGTGAGGGTGTGTTTCGTGCGCAGTTGGATCGGTATGGGAATCGCCGTCCTGGCACTGCACATTCTGGGCTGGGGCACCCTGCTGCTGTTCGTGGTGCCCGGGCAGTACCAGGTGCAGGGCGCGGTCTTCGGGGTCGGGCTGGGCGTCACCGCCTACACCCTCGGCATGCGGCACGCCTTCGACGCCGATCACATCGCCGCCATCGACAACACCACCCGCAAACTGGTGGCCGAGAACGGGCGCGACAAGACCCACACCGTCGGGTTCTGGTTCGCGCTCGGGCATTCCACCATCGTCTTCGTCATGGTCGCGCTGCTGGCCTTCGGCGTGCGCGCCCTGGCCGGATCGCTGGAGGACGAGAGCCCGCCCCTGCACACCTGGACCGGGCTCTGGGGTACCAGCGTGTCCGGCACCTTCCTCATCGCCATCGGCCTGCTGAACCTGGTGTCGCTCATCGGCATCTGGAAAGTGTTCCGCCGCATGCGCGGTGGCGAGCTGAACGAGGCGCAGCTGGAGAAGCAACTCGACGAACGCGGCCTGCTCAACCGAGTCCTCGGCCCGGTGGTGCGGTTGGTCCGCAAACCCTGGCAGATGTACCCCGTCGGGGTCCTGTTCGGCCTGGGCTTCGACACCGTCACCGAGGTGGGACTGCTCGTGATCGCGGGTGGCGCCGCCGCGACCGGCCTGCCCTGGTACTCGATTCTGGTTCTGCCCGTGCTGTTCTCGGCCGGTATGGCGCTGTTCGACTCCCTCGACGGCTCCTTCATGAGCTACGCCTACGACTGGGCCTTCGCCCGCCCGGTCCGCAAGATCTACTACAACCTGATCGTCACCGGGCTCTCGGTGGCCGTGGCCCTGCTCATCGGCGTGCAGGAGATCATCTCCATTTTCGTCGAAAAACTGGACATCACTTCGGGTTTCGTAGCCTGGATCGGCAACCTGGACCTCGGCGACCTCGGCTTCATCATCGTCGGCCTCTTCGTCCTCACCTGGGCCGTCGCCATCGCCGTCTGGCGCCTCACCGATGTCGAGGCGCGCTGGGAACGAGACCTGGCCGTCGACTGACCGCGGGTCAGCCGACGAATCGCGCGATGACCGCCGGGTCGGTGGCGAAGGCGAGGAACTGGTCGTTCTCGTGCGGGTCACCGGCGGTGACGCGGACGCCGTCGGTGCCGTAGGGGCGGACCAGGACACCGGCTTCGGCGCTGGCTTCGCCGCATTCGAGGCTGCGGTCGCCGAGGGGGAGCCAGATGAAGTTGGTCTGGCTGGGGGGAACCGTGTAGCCCGCGTCCAGGAGGGCGGTGCGCATGCGGTCGCGTTCGGCGATGACGGCGTCGGTGCGCTCCAGGAGTTCGTGGCGGGCCTCGAGGGAGGCGATGGCGGCGGCCTGGGCGACCTTGTTGACGCTGAAGGGGATGTGGACCTTCATGAGGGCGGTGATCACGTCGGGGTGGCCGATCGCGTAGCCGACACGCAGCCCCGCCAGACCGTAGGCCTTCGAGAAGGTGCGCAGGACAAGGACATTCGGGCGGGTGCGGCCGAGTTCGACGCCATTCGGGTGGTCGTCGGCGGGCAGCCGCAGGTATTCGTAGTAGGCCTCGTCGAGCACGATCAGCACGTTCGAGGGGACCACGTCCAGGAAGCGGACGATCTCCGCCTTGGTTCGTGCGGTACCGGTCGGGTTGTTCGGGTTGCAGACGAAGACGACCCGGGTGTTCGGGGTGATCGCGGCCGCGAGCGCGTCCAGATCGTGGGCGAATTCATCATCCAGCGGCACCGTGACCGCCGTCGCGCCGCCGACCCGGGTGACGATCGGGTACGCCTCGAAGGAGCGCCACGCGAACAGCACCTCGTCGGTGGGTGCGAGGCAGGTGATCTGCACCAGTTCCTGGCACAGCGCCACGCTGCCGCAGCCGACGGTCACGTTCTCCAGTGCCACGCCGGTGAAATCCGCTATGGCGGTACGCAATTCGATGGCGGCATTATCGGGATACCGGTTGACCGTCTCGGCGGCCTCCGCGATCGCCTTGGCCACCGACGGTAGCGGCGGAAAAGTTGTCTCGTTGCTGGCCAGCTTGACCGCGCCGGGGTGGCTGCGGCCGACCACGTACGCGGGGATGGCGTCCAGATCCGGTCGAATATGCGCACTCACCCCTCCACCCTATGTGGAACCGGTCATATGGATGCTGGGTGGTGTCACCGGGTTTGCCGAAAGTGGTCGAGTCGTCGGAAAGTTTCCGGCGCTCACCGGAAAATCTCCGGAAGGAGGTCGTCCCCGAAAAGATTTATCCCGACTTTACCTAGCGCAACTAGTCTGGCTCTATGTCGGGCGTTTACCGCGATCTAGCACCTGTGCACGACACCACCAGGGTCCCCCTCACCGTGATCGAACCCGACGGTCACACCCGCGGCGGCATCGTGGTCCTGCACGAATCACGTGAATTCACCGAGCCATTGCTGGAACTCATGCGCTCGCTGGCCGAGGACGGGTGGACCGTATTGGCCCCCGACCTGTTTCATCGCTCCAATGGCGTCGCACCCGATCGGGTTTTCGGCGCCGAACTCTTCGCCGACTTCGACGCCTGCTTCGACTGGCTCACCGGACACGGCGTCTTCCGCGACTGCATCGGCGTGCTCGGCTTCGATTCGGCCGGCACCGCCGCCGCCCTGGTCGCGACCAACAGCCGCATCGGCGCGGCCGTCAGCGTGGCCTGCCCCGGCATCGAATCCGCGCTCACCCCACAGGCAATCGACCTCATGACGGCGGTCCGCGATCTGAAAGCCCCCTGGCTGGGCCTGTTCGGCGCCGACGATCCGCGCACCCCGCCCGACCAGGTCGACCGCCTCCGCGAGGCCGCCGCCCGCGCCGATGTGGCGACCCTCGTCGTCACCTATCCGGGCCTGCACCACCGCCCCGACCATCCGGGCTTCGATCCGGCCGCCCTGGACGACGCCTGCGTCGTCGACGCCCAGACCCGCATCTTCGATTGGTTCGACAGTCACCTGCGCTGACCAGCCGTTTTGCCTATTGGTCGGTCGCTGTGTAATCTTTCGTCCCGGCGGTTCGAAAGGACTGGTGCCCTCGGAAGAGAAGGCTCCAGGAGGCGTGCCAGAGCGGCCGAATGGGACTCACTGCTAATGAGTTGTCCCTTCACGGGGACCGGAGGTTCAAATCCTCTCGCCTCCGCCAAACCCGGTACGCCGGGTACAACAAGTGAATAGCCCTGCGCCCGTAGCTCAACGGATAGAGCATCTGACTACGGATCAGAAGGTTGGGAGTTCGAGTCTCTCCGGGCGCGCAGCAAGAGCCTCCTGACCAGGCAATTTCGGTCAGGGGGCTCTTAGTGCAATCGCTGCACTGGACTTTCACCAAGAAAAGGCCAAAAATTAGCTACCGAACATTTTGCCTGTTGGCTGATGCCAGAACCACCTCCAGCAAGACCGATTCAAGTCCAGTGTCTGCTTATGATCCTGTACGCGGTTGGCATGCGGGTCCCAGCGACCCCGGCCCCGCACCCGTCGACTGTGAGATTAATCTCGCAACGATATTGTCCTGGTCTATCACCGGCTGCGCGAGATCCTCACTGCGATGAGGCCCGACCATTGGCCTCCTGCGCACCAGCTAGCCTTCGAAGGTGATGGACACGCTGCACCGCCCACTACTCTTCCTCGACGTTGACGGACCGCTCATACCCTTCGGTGAGACACTCACAAGTGCACGGCTGAGTTCCCCGCGCGGCCAAGAACGGCAAGATGGGCCGAACCCGCTCATGGCATGGCTCGACCCTGACCTGGGACCGCTGTTGTCGAGCTTGTCCTGCGAGCTGGTGTGGGCCACGACCTGGGGACAAGAAGCCAACGATTCCCTCGGTTCAGTGCTGGGCTTGCCCACATTGGCGGTAGTGGAATGGCCGGACAGGTCCGATGATCGAGTCGACGAATGGTTCGGATTGCACTGGAAGACCCGCACATTGGTCGAATGGGCCGCCGGACGGCCATTCATCTGGATCGGCGACGAGATCAGCGACAGGGACCGGGAGTGGGTAACGGAACAGCACCGGAGCCAAAGTCTCCTACATCGCGTAGACTCGCGAATCGGCGTGCGGTGCAGTGACTTTGCGATGTTGGCAGATTGGCTCGCCATGGTCATGCCCCGACCACGGTGACACACCACCTGACGGTCGACCACGGCACACGATGGTCGCAGCACCTTGCACCTTCCGGTGACCGGAACCCGCGCGGGGGAGACATCTCGCCTCGAGAGGCTCACGGACTGACTGGCTGCGACAGGCATAGGCGGCCGCAGCCCGAGGAACAGGTCCGACTCGACGAGGCCCATAACGCATCGCGGAAACCAATTTCATCTGGATCGATGACCTTGTTCAGTCCGAACCACGTGATTACCCGCGCCATCCATCCGGCCTCGATTGGCACCAGGCCGATGGTCTGGTGCCAATCGAGGGTGCGGATCCAAGCTCGACCAGCGGGTTGTCGCCCCTTGATCCAGGCTCGGCAATTTCAGGCCATTACGCTCTCATCACCACCATATTCTCCGAACGCTCTGGTGTTGCAATGAGAACGCTGGGTTCCTCCGTGGAACCATCATGATCGTCAACCCAGTAAAGTGCTCCGGCAAGCACATAGCCGAGTCCATCCTCTCCGCGCAAGGCATAGAGATTCCGGTTGCCCAGCTCGCATTTCAGGAATCGGCGAAACTTTTCAACCTCGACCTCATCGGCGAGCGATATCTCCAGGGGAATAAAACTTTCCATTAGCGCCAGAGTGGCAACATTCTTGAATAGAATATCAACGACTGAATCGTGTCTCAAGGTCTGACCTCGATGATAACCACCCCTGCCACTACGAAGAAGTAATTGAGCATGACTTTCTACGTAGCTCAGATGAAATTTTCGATCAAATCTAACCGGCAGCTGGCCTTGGGTAATGTTCATTCAATCCTCTTAAATCCAAGTCGAGCACGTCCTCGAAGTCCTATTTATATGGATTCTTTATTGGTTTCTGATTCTCGTAGAAGTCAACTCTATCAAGCACCCCCAAACGGCTGAGTTCCGCCAGTTCCCACTGTGTCGCAGTAGCAGTATTGAATTTGGTAGCCAGTTGCGCAGTCTCCAGGATCGTAGCGTAGTCGCCTCCCGGCAGGCCGTCGAGAGCGAACGATATTTTCATATTGCGATCACCTCCCGCCCGACGCACGCCAGCAGCTGTCACTTGCGCTTTCCAGTCGGCAGCATCCAACAGCGTCCGACCACCCAGTTTGGCAGCTAATTCTTCCAGACCGTAGTGCCGATTTCCAAGCACCAGGTGATCACGGGGAGTTTCGCCGCCCGAAGGTCCTGGCTGGTCGGTAACCTTGTCGATCACCACGGCCCCTGCCAATATTCCTGTTCCAACGGCAAGTGCAGCAGCCCCACCTTCAATGATGGCGGGTATAGCAGGGATCACCAGCACGCACATCGGGCATTTACCCGTAAGATCGGTCGAATTGACAGGGTCGCCGTTGACGTAGTCGTAGCTATTGGCAGAACCACCGAGAACTGGATCGACTTGGAGGAATCTGCCCAAGATCGGCAGGTAGGTACGGGCTCCCATCTCGATAGCTTGTTGGCTGGCGATGTGTTCGATCGGGACGGTGTGCTGGCCGAGCCAGCCGAAGTCCATGCCGCCTTCCGCGGTGGCCGGAATCGCGATGTCACCGCTGGTGCCGGTGATGGGGTCGATGTTTTGGCCGAAAGGGTCGTACAGATGGATGGTTCCGGTGCGGATCGCGGCACCATCTGCGGTGATCAAGATGTCACCATGGATGTTGGGATAGGACCAGTTCGTCGCGGCAGGTTGCGATTGCGAGTCGTAATTCTTGGTGAGCACGACGCCACCGGCAAGCTTCAATACGCGCTGTCGCAGGTTCCCGCCGCCGTCGAGTACGAAGTCAGGACCACCGGAGTCGGAGGTGAACCCGTAGCGAGTCACCTGTGCAGGGTTGGTGTTGTCAGTGACCGTTCGCACGATGATGCGGTCATTGATATCGCGCGTATATTTGACCGTCCGACCTGTCTCAGTCGTGGTGGATACATGCCGGAGGTTGGAGTCGTAGCCGAGGATGTCGGCGCCGACTTTGGTTGCGTTGCCGTAATTGTCGTAGGTGAGCGACATGTTGGTCGCTCCGCTCGTGGACAGCAACCTATCAGCGTCGTCGTAGCAGTAGATGGTAGTAACTGCCGGCGCCCCGTTTAAACTGTCAGTGGACGCGGTGCGGTTGGTGTTCAGTCCCGCGTTCTTGTTCGGCCCACAACCGTTGTCGCTGTCGAAGCTGTAGGTCAACCGGTGGAACGGTATATCGGCCGCGACCAGCCGTCCGACACCGTCGTAGGTGTAGGCGAAGTCGTAGCGACTGTCAGGATTGGCGGTATCAGTGATCCTTTCGCCGATGATGCGTTGATCTTGGGAGCGTGTCACCTCGCTGGTGACCGTCGAATCGGTTACCTTCCAGGACAAGCCAACGGTTGAGCCGGCGTCGTTGTGGGTGATCGCGAGGTCGGACCCGTTTCCGTATCCGACGCCTGTCAGGACGCCCGCGATGTAGCTGGAGGTAGCTACTGTCGCACCATCCAGTTCGAGACGGCTCAGGCGAGATGCGTTATCCCAGTGGAAGTTCAGAGTCGAAGTGGCGCCTTTAATCGTGGTTTTCTCGCTGACCTTCCTGCCGGCGACATCATATTCGGAGATTGTGACGGTGCCGTTGGCGTCGGTGTACGAGGTGACCTGTCCTAGCAGATCGATCACGGTGGTGGTCGTTCCGCTTCCGTCGCTGACGGCTTGTTTCGTCGGGTCTCCGCCGACGGCATAGTCGTAGATGAGGGTGCGGGCAGGTTGGTCGCCCATTGCCGGGAACAACTTCTTGGTGATGCGACCACGAGCGTCGTAGCTGACGCACGACCATGGCTCGTTGTCGGTGCGCGCGGCGACGACCCGTCCTGCGGTGTCGTACACCGTCTCGACGATGTTCGTCGCCTCGTCCGAGCTCTTTGCTCCACGAACGGTTTTGGCCATGCCGCCTTGGTTGGCTGCGGGTGAGTTCGTTTCGCAGGGGTTCGCGCGGGTTTCGTTGTCCGCGTAGTAGGTGGTGGTGCCGCGCTTGTCGGGGTTAGCGAGGTCACCGGCCGGCAATGCTGCAGCCAGTGTGCGTAGGTATCCTTCGCCGAGCTTTTCGTACAGGGTGCGGCCGGTGAGGTTGAGCCCGCCCGGATCGCCGGTGGTGGATACCGCCAGCCCGAACACCGGGTCGATGCCGTTGTTCGGATCCGAATAGTTGATCGCAAGCTCCGTCGCCGGCGCGCGCGCCGCCTCACCGTTGGGGGTGTTGTCGGTGACCTTGCTGGTTTCGAGGCCGTAGCGGGGGCGGAGGTCAGCACCCGGCACCGTCACAGCAGTGCCGGAACCTGGTGGGGTCCAGGTGAAGTCGAGTGCACCCGAGATGCCGCTGCGGTTGTAGTAATCGATACGGATCCGATGCCAGCTCCCGGCAGCAGCGTTGTTGTAGGAGCGCGTGACTCTGGTGCTGGCTTTGTCGGTCCAGCTGTCGATGATCAACACGTCGTCGATCCACAGGCGGACACCGTCGACGACGGTGAAGCCGAGTTTGTATTCGCCGGTGTCGGGGAATCTGACTTCTCCGGTGAACCTGCCCGACCAGCCGTCGTCGTTGGAGACCGGTGGGGTCGAGCCCCAAATCCGTTGCAGGCTGCCGTCGGTGGTGCCGACACCGGTTACCCATTCCTTCGGGGCGCCTGAGGTGTATGGGTTGTCGTAGAAGGCGGCCTCTAGCCCGGCAAGGTTTTCGTCGTATTCCTTGTGGGAGTGCGGCATGGTTTCCGCGCAGTCCGGCTTCGGTAGTTGCCCCTTGAAGCAGGCCGCCGGTGCCGGACCGTACTCATCGGTCGGCCGGTCGGCATGGTCGTAGAGCACCGTCGTACGCCGGCCGGTCGTATCGACCGTCGCTGTCAGCTGATCCTTCGTGTTCCATTCGGTGCGAACGGTATCTCCGACCGCGTCGGTCGAGGTCAGTTCACGTCCAGCCTCGTCCCAGGTGATGGTGCGGTCTGGTGGTGATCCGAATCCGCCAGTCCCAAGAATGTCGACCGTCGATCGCCGCGCAGCCAGATCATAGGTGTACTGGTGTACAGGCCGGTTGCCCAGAGCACCACCGTCGGAGGACGGCCCGGTCACCGCGATTGCGCGGTAGCGGCCCGGCAGGCCGGGCTCTTCGATCATGTTTCGGTACTGGATGGCTGTGAAGGCAATGGCCTGAGACGGGAACTGCTGCCTCGCGGTCCAGTCATGTCCAAGGTTGCCGAGGACCAGGCTCAGCGGCCCGATGCCGGCGAGCAGTTTCTGTCGCTTGATGGGGTCGTTGGTCTTGTTGTATTTCTTCTTGACGTCAGCGAAGTCGACATAGTTGAAGTCTTGGATGGCCGCGCCGGAATTCTCGATCCGCCCCAGCACGTTCAATGCGTACCACAAACGGGTTTCGGTGCCGTCCCAGTAGGTGATACGGCACAACTGCTGTGCTGGAGCCGAGTTGGCGCCTGCAGGCATCGATGCCCCGCCGTAGCAACTGTTGCTGTTGTCGGTGTTGTAGTGCAGCTTGTGCGAACGTCCCGAGACCGGATCGACGATCTCGGTCAGCCGCGAGGGGGAACCGCTGTACCGGTACTGCAGCGACGCGGGCTTCTTGCTGTCGAGAACCGTTGATACCTCGGCCAGCGTGCCGTCGGAGTTGAACAGTGTGACAACGCCGTTCTCGGTCACCGAGAGCCGGCCTTTGGCATCGAATGCGACAACGCCGTCTCGGCCTGGCGGCGGGGTATACCCGCCGGACGTGCGAGCCCAGCTGTGTTTGCCGCCCGCGCCATCGGTGAGCACGACCGCCCCGTCGAGCATGGCGGCGTGGGTGTAGCCGCTGGCCCGCACCGACAGTGTCCAACCGGCGGGCAATGGCGGCGGGTCGGCGGGGTAGAGCCATTGCGCCGAAACAATCTGCGGCGCCAGGTTCTGCCCGCCGAAGATGCCACCCTGGCTGCTCTTGACCCACAGCACCATCGCCGGCGGTTTGGCCGAGTGGTGAGACAACTCGACCTTCAGCGAAATCCGCTGGCCGGCAGTCAACGTCACCTTCTCGCCACTATTCGACTCGAAGAACCCCGAAGTGATGGGATCCCTGGCCTCAAGGTTGGCGTAGAGCAGCTTGTCGCCGACCCAGACCTTCGCACCGTCAACGTGCTCGCCGGCGAAGCGATAGTCGCCGGTGACGGGTGCCTCGAACTGCGCCTCCCACCGAATCACGTACCAGTCGTCTACCAGCCCGGGAGGTAGTGGGTCCCTATTGGTTTCGTCGTTCCACTTGTTTCCCCAATGCAGGTCGACCTGGGTTTCGGTGCGCACCAGCACCGGAGTGTTGTCGGGCGTGCCGTTGTGATCGGAATCGTTAAAGTACGACGCTCGTACACCGCGCGGTGTTCCTTGGCGCGAGTTGTACGCCAGCGCCACACCCGCGGGCCCACCCAACGTCGAGAAGGCCGGGCCCGACGCGTTGTAGCGGACGTTGCCATTGAACAGGTTCACCGTCACGGGTCCGAGAGAATCGGTCGGTGTCAGACCCGGATCACCCAAACGCTGATCGATGGTGAAATGACCAACCCAGCTCACCGGCGTCGCCGTCTCCGCGCCCGGAAGCGCGATCTCGACCGTCCATGTGTAACGACCACCGTCTTGCAGGGCATGCCGCGGCACCGCCCATTTCGGCTCCGACAAACACCCGGACTGAGCCACGCTGCCGGTCCGGCCATCAAATCCAGTCGACACCTTGAAGCAATACTTCGTCCCGGCCGGCACCGCACCACTAGCCGCGACCTGCAGCGTCGGTGTCTCGGTCGTCAGAACG
>NZ_BDCH01000005.1 GCF_001613405.1 Nocardia crassostreae | reverse complement strand
ACACCGCTTTTGATGGATTCGACGGGCATTTCCTGTTGTGCCCGCATGCCCGGATCCGAATCGAAACCATCGACCGAAGTCGAACGCGCCAACGGCCGGAAGTCAGCGTCCGGCACCGGAGGATCCGGCTCGAGCACAAGCCCAGGCTCCTCCTCGGCCGATGGACCGTCCTCCGAGGCCAGCAACGGCACATCTCGCGCGACTAACGAATCCGCCGCACCGGGCGGCGACACGATCGCCTGGATCAACGTGACAGACAACAGAACTGACATCGCCACTGCACTGACTCGCAGCAACACACCGATCAGCCCACAAGACCGCAAGCCTCTGCGGCAACGTAAAAGACCCATACCATTACTCCGTATGTCCCACTGGTCGTGCTTCAACGACCGAGCCCTCGATCCGGGTCGGATCGAGGGCTCGGCGGGGTGCACGATTCGGTCGGCAAACAAGACTGAAACCTGATGCCGGAGAGTTGATTTCCCGCGATTCGGGAAGAAGGCGCAACTATAGCACTGTAAACAGCTTTGCCTAAGCGATCTTGGAAGTCAACACCCACAGTGAAGATTCATGAAAAGCGCAGGTAGAAAGACCTTCACGCTGCTTGCATGCCCTGGCTACCGAACGGACCAAGCTGATCAACCAGCTTCGCTGGCATCTTCACGAACCAGACCTGGACTGGAGGTGCCCTTCTGCCCCGCAGCGCGACGATGCACATGCACACACCTCGCCACCGATTCACGGTCGGAAGCCTCCCGCAACACACTGCCCGCACGGCGCGCGGTTCGAACAGGACATGGTGACCCGCAGGTGTACAGCTCTGCCACCTTCGCCAATCCCAAAATTTCCCAACTTTCGGGGTCACAACATACGTTTTCGGTGCACGAGCAGACAGGTGTACAGGGCGGCCGTCCGCACCAACTCGATCTGAGAACCACACCCCTACACCAAAATTCGGGGCACTACCAGCACATTGATCGGAGCTCTGGATCAGAAGGTTGGGAGTTCGAGTCTCTCCGGGCACGCAACAAGAAGCCCCTGTCCAGGCGATACTGGTCAGGGGCTTCTCGGTGCAATGGGTGTACTGGACCTCCACCAAGAAAACGCCAAGAATTAGCTACCAGCTATTACGTCTGCTGGCTGACGCCAAACCGTACGGGCAAGGATCGATACGGTCCAGCGTCCGCTGGCTTTCGACATCGGCTACGTGCCAGGCCATTCGATGACGATCACTCGTCATCCTCGCGTCCGCGCCGGATCTTCTCGACCACCTCGTCGGCGCTCATAGCCAGACTTCGGCGGTCGACCAGGCCTTCGAGGAGATGTTCGTTGCGCTCGGCGCGGTACTCCCGTTCCAGCACGGTTCGCGGTCCTTCCAGGAGTTCAGTTCCCGAGTTTGCGTGGGTCCGGGAACCCGAGTTCGGCGTATCCGGGTGCGCGTTTGCGCAGTGAGGAGGCGATCACGGGGGTGAGGACGTCGTGATAGTCGTGAACGGTCGCGGTGTTCTTTCCGGCGTGGGCGCGGGTGATGCGTCCGGCGTATTGGAGGACGATGATGTCCTCGCAGCCGGCGGCGGTGAGTTGTTCGGTGAGTGCGTCGACGTGGTCGACCCACGTGGTCAGGACGAGAATGTTGGCTCCGCCTGATGGGCGTCGAGTACATCTGTGACGATCTGTTTCAGGCGCTCTTCGTCGGCGACGAGTGCGCGGTAGATCTCGGCGATTCCACCGGGCTGGCTGGGGTCGGCCTTGCCGTCGTAGGCGAACCGGGTTGGGTGCACGTGGAGTATCCGGTGTGGTGCGGGTGTGTCTCCGCTGGTTGGCAGATGTCCGGCCGCGGAGGCGTCGATGGTGTGGGTATGTGAGCCGAGTTGGTGGTAGATCAGGTCGTCGAGTTGGTCGCGCCGGTAAGGGGTGGCGGTGAGACCGAGCCAGTATCGGGCGGGAATCTGGTTGAGGACGTCGGTGAAGGCGGAGGCGGCGATGTGGTGGCATTCGTCGACCACGACGAAGCCGTACCGGCCGGTGAGTTCGTCAACATTGGTTCGACGGGCGAGGGTGGGCAGCAAGGCGACGTCGATCACCCCGGTGGTCTTGGAGCGGCCGCCGCCGATCTGGCCGCACTTGATGGCGAGGTGCTCGAGGATCCGGGTTCGCCATTGGTCGGCCAGAGCTTTGCGGTCGACGAGGATCAAGGTCGATGTGGAGCGGGAAGCGATTGCCGCGCAGGCGATCACGGTCTTTCCGGTGCCGGGTGGCGCGACCAGCACGCAGGTGTCCTCGGCTTCGATGGCGTGCATGGCCGTTCGCTGTTCGGGCCGCAGTTCGCTCGCGCAGGTGAAGGTCTGGTCGCTGCCGTTGGTGCGGTTGTCGTCGATATTCAGTGTGCTGTAGGCGGATTCGACGAGGGTGGTGAGCAGGGGCGTAGTCCTCGGGGCAGGATCAGGTCCCCTTCGAGGGTCTCGTCGTAGCTGCGCAAGAATCATGGTGTGTCCCAGGTGCTTCGGCGTGCCCGCTGGCGGGCGTAGAACTCCGGGTTCGGGATCGAGGCGGCGTGCTTGACCGCCGAGATCATGGCCGGGCCTAGATCGGCAGTGCTCAGCTGGAGCCGGGCAGCAAGCACCGCACGGACAATCGGTGCGGGGCGGGGCAGGATTTTCGACGAGGTCGGTAGCTGGAGCCGCCGGACATCGTGGCCGACTTTCGGCTCACCGAGTCTGGTGGCCAATGCGTCGACCTGTTTCGGCGACAGCCGGGGGATGCTCGACAGGTACGCCCACTGGTCGTCGAACGGTTCGAGGGTGGCCGGATCGAGGAACAGCGTGGTTCCGTGCCGGCGTCGAGCACCGTTGAGAGGTGCGGCGATCAAGTTGCCCATGCCGCGGCCGGTGTGGGTGTCCTGGGACGGGAACAGCCGATCGTACCTGGACAGATTCATGCTGCCGCGCAGCTGGATTGCCTCGGCGAGCAGGCCGGTGGCGATCCGCCGTGCCGTGGCGGCGGGTGTGAGACCGGCAAAGAAGATCCACACATGCGCGCCGCGCCCGGACTGGGATACTTCGAGCGCGGCCGGAATATCCCTGGCGCGAGCGGCTTTCAGAAATGCCAGCGCGTCGAGCATGGCTGCGCTCTTGTCGAAGTCCGCTGCTACCCACCAGCAGGTGTCGGCGTCGGTCAGCGGGTACAGGCCGATGTGGTGCTCGCCGCGCAAATGGCCGGCGATGACGTCGTCGGTGAGCGGCAGGTACGGCGCTTCCGTGCGGGACATGCCCTTGCTCCATCGGCCTCGGATGGCAGGCATCCAGCCGGACCGGCCATCACGGCGATTTTCCCAGCGAACGGCGTAAACATCGTCGCGGCAGCGGAACAGATCGAGATAGAACCGGACCTTGGCTTCCGGGGCAGAGCCCATGCGGACCGGCGTCACAACCGCCGTCTGATCCGGATCGGCGGCACGAGCCTGTCGCTCGGTCAGATCGAGCAGACGCCGCAATCGTGCGGTCTCTGCGCGCAGTTCTTCGAGCTCGCCGGGATAGCGTTCCACGACCAACCAGTGTGCGGTGCCTGTCCAGTGTGCCGTGCCTGTGTGGTACCCGTCGACGGCTCAAGCGGCCTCGCCGGTCGCACGCTTATGGTTGGAGGTCGAACCCCGAAATCACGCTTAGGTCGCGGATTCCGACGCGTTGGTGTCGAAGGTGGCCACTCCCAGCGTTCTCCACGCTTCGAGGAGTCGTTTGTCGCCTGACGCGGCAACGAGATCTGTGTCTTCCAACTGTTCGGCTGAGGCGCAGTGGACCGCGTCGTAGCCGCGCAGTGCCAGCGCGTCCGCCAACTGGGCCGCGCGCTGGATCAGGGGTTCGTCAACCTCGACTACCTCGAGCTGGGGCCAGAGTTGGTCGAGGAGTCGTCGGCAGGCCGTGTATTCGGTGTCGTCGAGGCGGGCCATGCGGTGGGCTTGGGCGAGTGCAGCGGCAGTTTCGAGGTAGAGCATCCTGCTCGACACGACGGCGTCGGCGTCATCCCAGAATCGGCGGCAGGCTCGACTGCTCGGTTCGGCGACCAGCAGTGGTACGAACGCCGAGGTGTCCAGGTATCCGATCATCGGCGCTGCTCATCGATCAACTCGCTGACGATGCCCTTCCCACGGACGGGCGTGGGCGCCGGCTGCTTCTTCTTGCGTGCCGGTTGTACGCGCCCTTCTGCCCGCAGCTGTTCGAGTCTGGTGTGCTGCTCGACAGGAACGATGCGGGCGATCGGCCGCCCATGATCGGTGATGGTGACGGTACGGCCGGAGCGAACCTCCGCCAGGTGACGGCTGAGGCTGTCGCGTAGTTCTCGAATTCCGACGTCCATGATCAACCCCTATGTCGCCATATTATGTGGCTAAATTATAGCCACAAATTGGGTTCGATTCGACGTTCTTCCGACTGTTACCGCACGCTCTTGATGCCGGTCAGCAACTATCAGCGCCATGAGCGGAGCATCTGATCACTCCCCGACAGGAGCCCCGAAGCGCTTACGCGCGCCGTCCTGAGTGGGTCACAAGGTGGTCGAGGCCGAGCTCCTACGGACAATCCTTCCCACCTTCCCCAAGAGGTACCGCCCACAACCACGGCCACCCGCCAGCAACCGGTCGCCCCATCGACGACTTCGGGCCCGCCGCAGCAGAATTCGTGTCCGACCGCGCGCAGGATGGCCGCAAGGTGAAGCCGGGCAGGCGTTCGCCAGACAGCCTCAGAGCAGCAATCAGAGGGCTACTCTGTTCACATCTGAAGCTGGATAGAGCACCGACCGAAACCTACAGTGGCAATATCGAATCTGTCTTCTCCGGGAGTGCCCCATGCCTCGCGATCTGAGCGATCTGACCATCGGAGAGCACTGGGCATACCGGCAAAGGCAATCGGACCCGGTTACCTGCGCCGAGGTAGTCCGTATCGGTACCTCCAAACCCGCGCGAGTACAGGTCAAGTTCGTCGACAACGCGTATGAAGGTCGGCAGGAGTGGGTTCCACCTGCTCGGCTCAAGGTCCCGTGGGCAGGCGTCGATGAGTGGCAGCGCCGTCAAAAGCAATGGTCGGCTGTGTGTTCGGCGTCGGATTTGTCCGAGATTGAAGATGACGCGTGGCATATGGTGTTCGACAACCTCCGCGATGTCCCTCCGGTCAAGGAACTCGATTCCGGCATAGCTGGTGTCCTGATCATCCCGGACGTAGAAGCCCTTGTCATCGATCTCGAACTGGACCGTAACGCGGTGATAGACGACGAGGTGTCCTACGTCGACGAGGAGGGGCGCTGGGTTATTCCGTGGCGGCTGTCGGAGACCATCGTTCGCCGACTGGCGGAAAAGCACGCCGACATTCTGTTGGCGGAGCTCGACGCAGACGAACAACGGGATCAGCGCGAGAGTCGCTACGGGTACTACAGCGGGGATCGGTGGATATCCCCCGAGATCTGCGCGGAAACGCGGACGAGGTGGATCCCTGCCCGTGAACTCGTCCGGCAGTGGTGCGGCGCGGTGGCCCGTGACCGCCACGACGAACTGATCGCACTGCGGGTCGAGGTGCTTCGGCTGGGCTCGCTGATCGAGCGGGCGATCACCGCGCTCCGCGATGCCAGAAGTTCCGACGCGGATGCCATTGAGAAGGAACTGGGTATCCCGCTGGAAACTCTCCGGCATATCCAGCAGCAGGAAACCCGCCGCTAGCTCCTGGCGTATACGTCCGCATGTGCCGAGGCAGATAGGGCTGCAGGTCCTTGGAATTCGGTTCGACCTCCTCAGGTGCTGCCACACCCTGCATCGCCGGGTCGATCCGGTCCGCGTAGTCACGACACCACGCCAACCACGCCGCGGTCCGTGCGGCGTCCCGACCGGCCATCGAACTACCCTCGCATGCATCGCAGAACTCGCGAATCATCGCTGCTTTACCCCAGTCGGCGAGTTGGGCTTCCAGCGCCGTGATCCTGCGATCCTCGTGAAAGCGGCTGGTTGCGCGTTCTATCGCAGCATCCCGTTCGCGTTGCTGCTCCCGCTCATACCGTTCGGCAGCAGCTCGGCGCTCACGTTCCTCAGCCACCCGCTCTTCGAGCTCCGCCAGCATCGCCGGAATCTTGTCCTCGATAGTCCAACGCTTACGATCTGCCCACTTGCGATGGGTCCAGCGACCGTGGAACAGCGAAACCACCAGCCTCCCATTGGGCACCGTTCGGGATTCGGCCTGAACCCGTTGCCATACATAGGTTTTTCGCCCTGACAACTCCTCGGCAGAGGGGAGAACGTCCCGCTTTTCGGTCTCCTCGGCAACCGTCACTCGATACTCGAGACCCTCCATCTCGATCCGGATCCCATCCTTGACATCCCTCGACCAACTCAGGTTGAACCTACGATCAGCGCATTCGGTCAGGAGCACGTGGAGGAACCGAAGCACACGCGGAACCAACGATTCCGATACGTCGAAAACACTTGACGGATCCCGCAGGTCGGCCAGCAAGGGATGGCATTGGTCTATGCTGTCCAGCACTGCAGTGGGGGTCGACTCGGCCGCTGCCGCAGAGTTGAAGTGCACCCCCTTCAAAAGCCTGATCCGCAAATCGCCGCCATACATACGTTGCTTCTCGAGCCGCTGCCCTTCCGGAACCATCTTGTGCCTCTTGGCAAAGTCCACAACCTTCCGCCACCGCGCGACCTCGGATTCGTCGGGCTGGTGAATTACCAATTCCTCATTCGCAATCAGGTTTTCGACCAGCTTACGGGCGGCCGTTCGTCTCTCTGCCGTGATCCGCGCCGTCGTATCCGGCGGCGCGCGATGTGCTGTCACGGGTCGCTCGCCATCCGTTGGCGGCAATTTCGTCGCGTTGGTCCCAGACGGGCCATCCGAAATACCCTGCTCGCCGCGGACCTTTGAACGAGTTGTCTTCTGCTGTAAAGGTTTACGTTCCCCGTGACCGTCCGGGTATCGACCGTGCTGAAGATAGTAGCGCCCAGCCTCGGTGATTTCGGCCCGCCATATCCCTTGCTTCTTCGACACCGCGACCAAACCGCGCCATGCGAGGGCCTGCGCCGTCAACTTGTACGAGCTGCCTGTCATTACGCCATCCGGACAGCCACCGTCCACCCACCGGAGAACCTCCAGCTGGGTACGGTTGATCGGATCGGCACGTCCCGCCATGGGGTTGCCAGCCTTCCACAGAGTCCGCCGTCAGCGGCATGTTTCGATCGGACCGACGAACAGGGAATCTGGCTCGTGCGCGGTGTACCAGTCCGAGTGGCCCTGAACTCCGCCGCCACCTCAACTTCGTGCAGTCCAGAACACCACATCGACCACTGGGCGGTCAGCAAAGACAATCCGTAGATACTCCCATCCGTACTCCATCGTCGGCTTGGCCACGACCGGCACCGGCCAGTCCTTCGCGGCTGATCTCGATGCCGATGGGCAACACGGCAGTCGCCTCGGCGCCACACATGCGACGACGAGGCGGGCCGATTCGACCTATCCCCAAGATTTCCCCAAGAATTCGGGTGCACCGTGTGTGACTTCCGAGCCCCCAGCATGGAGGTCGTCCAGCTACGCCGTTCGTCCCACTCGAACGAAGAAGAAACACCGCACACGAAATCCTGGGCGTGACCAGTACATTGACTGGAGCTCCCAGCAGAAGGTTGGGAGTTCGAGTCTCTCCGGGCGCGCAGCAAGAGGCCCCGCACCAGCAGGTGCGGGGCCTCTTTCGTATGGTGCGGACGGCCGGTGTTCCGGCTCACTTCCAGGCGGCGAGGTCGGGCAGATCGCCGGTGAGGTCGGTGCCGGGGGTGCGGCCGATGAGCCAGGCGGCGAGGGCGGTGGCCGGGCCGCTGACGGTGGTGGCCGGGGTGCCGAGGGTTTCGGTGTAGCCGGTATCGGTGGCGGTGACGGTGAAGCCGGTGGCGCCCTCGGCGGCCTGATCTGCCACCGACTGGGGCAGCAGGCGGGCCACGAACTCGGCGGGCCAATCCTGCTGGGTGTAGCCGAAATTCAGGTCCACATGGTGGATCTCGACCTCCAGCATGCGCATCCACACCACGCGCGTGGCCGGGATCTCACCGCCCTGGCGATTGCGGACGACGGCCTCCCAGCGGTCCTGCGGCATGACGCGGGCTAGCGCCAGCCAGCGCTCCGCGGAGGCGGTGAGGTCGTCCAGCTGTTCGCGCAGCGGCCGCGGAGCCCCGGCCTCGATATCGGCGTTGCGCAGGAAAGCGCTTGCGTACTGCGGGGTTTCGATACCGGTGCGGGCCCACAGCAGTAGATTGACGAGGCTGTCGGCATTGCGGGACAGATGCGCCAGCACATGCCCGCGGGTCCACCCGGGCAGTAACGACGGCTCGACCAGATCGGTGTCGGAGAGCTTGGTGACGGTATCGAGCAGGCGACCGGTCGCGGTGGCGACAGTGTCGAGCTGGCGGGTGAGGGTGAATTCCGTTGCGTCGCTGGTCACATTCCGACCCTACGTTCGGCCACGACGATTTGCACCGCCAGTGCGAGCAACCAGAGCGACATGGCGCCCACCTGGATGCGCTGGGCGATGCCGAGACCGTAGTTGCCGGACAGATTGTCCGCGATCAGCATCCACGCGGTGACGATCGAGCCGAAGATCAGAATCCACAGCCCGGTGTGCCGCAGGACCGGCCAGTGCCGGTATTTGAACGCCGCCACGGTGAAGGCCACCATCGCGATGAAGATGGAGAACACCGCGAGCGTGCTGGTGAGCGCGTGCACCTGGTGCAGCTGCGGGAACAGCCCGCTGTCACCGCTGTCGGCGCCCGGTTTCAACGGCCACTGCGCATCGGCGATGGTGGCCGCGCCGAAGCAGGCCAGGGCGGTCCAGGCAATGGTGGAGTAGCGCCGTCGCGCGAACAGCAGCAGTCCGCCGATACCGGCGACCAGCAGGAGTGCGCCGGTCACGGTGTCACCGGTGACGAACAGCCACCGATAGGGCGCCCCGTCCTCGGCGAGCTGGCTGAGGAAGGTATCGGTCGGATCGCTGTCGATCGGGAGCACGAACTCCAGGACCCACGACGAATAGCAGATGCCCGCGAGCGCGGTGAGGAAGGCGACGCCGTAGCGGAGCGGGCGTCGCGCCCCGGCGGATTCGCTGGAAGCCGCGGTCGTCGCGGTCTGCTCGGTTGGCATATCGCAGTGCTCGCTTTCGCTTGCCTCGCTTGCTGTTGCTGCCTGCCCGCAGTCGATCTTCCCGGACTGGACGGTCCGTTGCTTCCGCCATTGTCGCGCATCAGCGCCGCTCGCCCGCGCACCGCGCGGTCCGATCCTCAGCGTGTGCCGGTCAGGGCCCGCAAGACGGCCTCGGCGGCCGCCTCGGCGGGCTCGTGTTCCCAGACCCGCACCGCCGTCCACCCGGCGGCCCGCAGGCGCGCGTCGGTATCCCGGTCCCGCGTCACATTCCCGGCCAGCTTCGCCGCCCACCATTCGGCATTGTGCTTCGGGAAGGTGGCGTGCTGCGGGCAGCTGTGCCAGAAGCAGCCGTCCACGTATACCGCCACCTTCCGGCGCGGGAACACGAGGTCGGCGCGGCGGCGCAGGCCCGGCAGCGGTGCGCGATCCACGAAGTACCGCGCGCCGCGGCGATGCAGCTCCTTGCGCAGGGCGATCTCGGGTTTCGTATCCGCGCGCCGCTGCCGCGACATCCGGGCGCTCGTGGCGGCGTCGGCGGCCGGGCGCGCGCTCACCGGCGTCCCCGATGGCTGCGATGACTCATTCCGGCTCCTGCTGCTGGTTCCAGCCGCCGCGCGCACGGCTCAGGCGGCCTCGCGCGGAAATCCTCCCATTCGATCGAGGTGGTTCTCCACATCGTCGAGGAATCCGGGCGGGAAGCGCAGTGTGCCCATGCGGGTGCGGCGCAGGAATCCGGCGGTGGCGCGGGCCGAGAGCAGCCGGACATCGTCGAGGAACCAGCGCAGATCCTCGTACGGGGCGTGAACGGGCCAGGTGGACACCGGAACTCGATGCACGACCCCGTCGCGCCCCCAGGCGGCGGTGGGCCAGCTGCGGCGGGTGTGCGGTTCCCCCTCCGGGAACGGGTCATCGGCGGGTTCGGCGAGCCGTCCGCCGATCCAGGTCGCCATGCGCACGCTCACCGCATTGCCGACCAGCTTCCAGCGATGCCCCGCGTGCACGCTCGGCACCCCGAGTGCCGGTGCGGTCCAATCGCGGTCGAAGCCTTGCAGTCGCTCGGCGTCGGTAATACCCGGCGTGACGATCTCGCCGGACGGCAGCCGGACCGCGGGCGGGCTCGCAATGCCCAGCCCCGAACCGCCTTTCAGGGTCGGCACCGCATTCACCGCCCAGCCCAGCCCGCGCGTCCCCTCGGTCCAGTAGAACCCGCACGGATCGTGCGCCGGATCGCCGACCTCGCGCGGCCCGGCGTCCGCGCCGAACAGAATCGGCCGCGGATCTTCTGTCCGCGAGGCCAGCATGAGCACCCGCTCCCGCCGCTGCGGCAGCCCGAACGCGCGCGCATCGACCACCCGGTACGCCCAGAGATATCCGAGCTCCTCGAGCGCGGACGTAATGTGCCGCATGGCCGCTCCGCCGCCGAGCTGCAGCATGAACGGCACATTCTCGATCAATAGCCAGCGCGGCCCCTTCTTGCGCCGCACCAGCCGGAATACTTCGTCCACCAATCCCGAACGGACCCCGGTAATTCCGGCCGTCCGCCCCGCCTGCGACAAGTCCTGGCACGGGAATCCCGCCGCGACGAGCTCGGTCCCGCCCGGCAGCGCCCGCAGCCGCGTCACATCCGAATGCAGCGGAACGTCCCGAAAATGCGCGGCCAGCACCGCCTGCGCCCCCGCATCGATCTCACAGAGCAGTTCACTACCGAACCCATGCGCGGACAGCCCGAGCTCGAGCCCGCCGATCCCGGCGAACAGCCCAACCATCCGCGCGCCCGTCACAACAGTCCCTTTCACCCCGAAGTCCCCGATGCCTGCAAGCACGTTACTCGAGTCCCACCACCCCCACCCCCCGCGCCACCCCGGCGAGCATGCAATCGTGCAGGCAAACGCCGGGAAGTGGCTCGCGCCATTACCTGCTGAACGGAAGTCCCCGAGGTGCTGGACGTACGGTATTGGGTGTGACGGACAGCGGGAGCGAGGATTCGAAGGCGGCGGCGCCGCGATGGCCCGCGGTGCTGACCTGGCGGGCGCACAATGCATCGCGGATGGAGTCCGTTCGGGTGGTGCTGAGTGGCAATCGGATTCGCGCGGCGGGGCGCATAATCGCCGGTGAATGCGAGGATCATCCGGCCTTCAGCGCGTCCTACGATCTCGTGACGGACGAGAACGGCGTAACCAGGCGACTCTCGCTCCGCAGCACCCTCGCGACCGGAGAACGGCACGCCTCGATCGCCCGGGACGAAGAGAATTACTGGCTCATCGACGCGGGCGGTACGCATGTGCGGTCGACGTTCGGTGGGGCCTTCGATGTCGATGTCGTGCTCAGCCCGTTCTTCAATACGCTGCCGATTCGCCGCTACGGGCTGGCGCACAACAGTGAGGACGTGCAGGTGCCCGTCGTCTATGTGCGGCTACCCGATCTGCTCGTAGGCGAAGCGAGCCTCACCTACAGCAGCGGCGTGGACGGGATCCACGTGCTGTCGCCGGTGTCCAGTGCGACCGTCACCGTCGACGCCGACGGATTCCTGCTCGACTATCCGGGGCTGGCCGAGCGCATCTGACGCGCTGAGCGAATCCGAAGCGCTGAGCGAACCCGAAGTTCAGAGCGCCGCGATGACGCCGCCCTTGCGACCGGCCTCGGCCAGGCGGGCCTGCCAATCATGGTCGCCCGGCGCGATATCGGTGATCTGCGTGCGCGCCGCGTCCTCGTAGTCGGTGCGGGCGTCGTGCCCGGCGGCGGTGAGATCGGCGAGGGAGTCGGTATCGCGCAGGGCGTCGCGGGCCGCGGTGAGCAGGCGCAGCGTGTCGTCGAGGACGTCGACGAGAGCCGTCGCGCTCGGTTCGCAGATGGCGCGGACCAGATCCGGTGCGGTCGCGGCGACGCGGGTGCCGTCCCGGAAGGATCCGGCGGCCAGGCCGAGGGCGAGCGGGCCGCCGTTCGCGCCCTGAATGGCCAGCGCCTCGGCCAGCACATGCGGCAGATGCGAAATGCGGGCGACCGCGCTGTCGTGTTCCTCCGACAGCACCGGCACCACGACCGCTCCGCAGTCCAGTGCCAGCGCGGCGACGCGCCGCCAGGGATCGGCGTGCACGCCCGGATCCACGCTCACCGCCCAGGACGCGCCCTGGAACAGGTCGGGAGTGGATGCGGCCCAACCGGATTCGTTCGTACTGGCCATGGGGTGCCCGCCGACGAAACGCGCGGACAGTTCGTGCCGGTGCACGGATTCCTTGACCGGGCCCTTCACGCTGATCACATCGGTGAGCGCGCAGTCCGGCGCGAACAGCCGGATATCGGAGAGCACCGCGTCCAGGGCGGGCATCGGCACGGCGATGACGATCAGCGCATCGCGTTCCGCCGCGCGGCGCAGGGCCTCTTCGATATCGCTGATCACGTCGTATCCGTCGGCGCGCGCGGCCGCCGCACCCGGCTCGGATCGGTTGTATCCCCATGCCCGATAGCCCGCGGCGGCCGCGGCGCGCAGCACCGAACCGCCGATCAACCCGGTGCCGAGGACACAGACCGCTGCTTTCGGATCGCCCGTCATGCGATCAGATTCGCATACGACTTCAACATTTCCCCCGAAGCGGACTACCGTTGCGGTCATGGCAGCACAACGCTCGAGCACGAACAGGGCGGCGTCGGACGATTACGACGACGTGGAAGGGTTCGCAGTGGCGGTTGTCCGCGAAGAAACAACGTGGAAATGCACGCCGCTGTCCGCGGCGGCGCTGAACAGTTTGTCGGCGGCCGAGCAGGAACTGCGCGATCTGAGAAGTTCCGGCGCGACCTTCGGCCTGCTCGACGTGGACGACGAATTCTTCATCATCCTGCGGCCCGGCCCGACCGGTAGCTGCATCCTGCTGTCCGACGCGACCGCGGCGATCGACTACGACATCGCGGCGGATGTGCTCGAAGAGCTGAATATCGAAATTCCGGATATCGATCCGGACGATATCGACGATATCGAGCCCTGGGAGGAAGGCGACCTCGGCGTCCTGGCCGATCTCGGCCTCCCCGAACCCGTGCTGTCGGTCATCCTCGCCGAGACCGACCTCTACCCCGACGAACAGCTCGGCATGATCGCCCAGCGCCTGGGCTTCGCCACCGAATTCGCCGCTGTCCTGGACAAACTCCCGCGCTGAGCGCATGACCACTGACCTCCCCCGCGGCACCGCCTCGGCCCCCCGGCTCGGCGGTGCCGCCCTGCTATCCGACGAGGCCATGATCCGCGCCGCCATCGACGCGGCGGCCGCCGCCGACGGCCGTGACGTCCCCGTGGGCGCGGTCGTCTTCGACGCCGACGGCCGCGAGCTGGCCCGCGCCGCCAATGCCCGCGAAGCCACCGGCGACCCCACCGCCCACGCCGAAGTCCTGGCCCTGCGCGCCGCCGCGCAAGTCATGGGCGACGGCTGGCGCCTGGAAGGCGCCACCCTCGCAGTCACCCTCGAACCGTGCACCATGTGCGCGGGCGCCCTGGTACTGGCCCGCGTAGGCAAACTCGTCTTCGGCGCATGGGAACCCAAAACCGGCGCCGTCGGCTCCCTCTGGGACGTCGTCCGTGACCGACGTCTCAACCACCGCCCCCAAGTCCGCGGCGTCGTCCTCGAATCCGAATGCGCCGCTCTCCTGGACGATTTCTTCAAGTCCCAGCGCCCCTAGCATCCTGCTTCAGCCGATTTCGGTATTCACCACCCCATCCGGTAAAGTCACCGGCGGTGGCGTGTCCGAGCGGCCTAAGGAGCACGCCTCGAAAGCGTGTGAGGGGTAACCCCCCTCCGAGGGTTCAAATCCCTCCGCCACCGCCATGAGCCCCTCACTTGTCCAACAGGTGAGGGGCTCAACTCATTTCGGGGGTCAGAGGTAGCGGGCGAGGGTGCCGGTGCTGGGGTCGATCGGTAGGGGGACGCCGTTGGCTATGCAGGAGCTGCCCGCATTGATGCCTACTCGGTGGACTTCTATGTTCAGGTAGCCGAATTCTTCGGGGCCGCCCGGCGGGGAGTAGATGACGTCGAGGGCGTGCCAGCCGAGGCTGGTGGGTGTCCAGGAGACGTAGCCGCCGTAGGGCCCCGCGTCTACGGAGTAGTCGGGGAGGACCGGGTAGGGAGCGCCGTCGATCCAGATGGTGGCGGAGGCTACGTCGCGGTCCCGGATGCTGACGCCCACCTTGTGGGCGCAGCCCATGACGGGGCCTTGGGAACCGGTGTACATGACGGTGGGGCCGCCCACGTAGGCGGCGGCGGTGGCCTGGGGGAGGGACAGGATCAAGGCGGCGGCGGACGCGGCGGTCAGGGCTAGCCGGGTGGGGGAGAGCTTCATGTGGCGGCTCCTCGGTGGGTCGGTTGGTCCGATCACGTGGCAACGGCCGAGCTCAGGGAATCGTACGCGCCGCGAACGACGATCGCCCCCATCCGGGTTCGGATGGGGGCGATCGCGGTCATGCGGGGATCAGCCGACGCCGACCGGTTCCTGCTTCGACAGGTCGACCGCGGTGGCGGCTTCCTGGAGCTCGCGCAGCTTGGTGCCCTCCACGTCGATATCGGGGAGGATGCGGTCCAGCCACTTGGGCATCCACCAGGACCAGGGGCCCATCAGGACGAGCAGGGAGGGGATCAGGACCATGCGGACCAGGAACGCGTCGAGCAGGACACCGGCGGCCAGGGCGAAGCCGAAGGACTTCGCGGTGGCGTCGGATTCCAGCAGGAAGGATCCGAAGACCGAGATCATGATGATGGCGGCGGAGGTCACGACGCGCGCGCCGTGGTGGTAGCCGCTCATCATGGCGTGCTTGGCGGACTTGCCGTGCACGAACTCCTCACGCATGCGGGTCACCAGGAACACCTGGTAATCCATGGCCAGGCCGAAGACCAAGCCGATCAACATGATCGGCAGGAAGCTGACCAGCGGGCGCGGATCGTCGATGAGCCCGAAGGCGCCCTTCTGGAAGATCAGCACCGTCGCGCCGAAGGTGGCCGCCATGGAGAGCAGGAAGCCCAGGGCGGCGGTCAGCGGCACCAGGATCGACCGGAACACCAGGATGAGCAGGATGAAGGCCGCGCCAGCGACGATCGCCAGGTAGGGCACGATCTTGCTGAGCAGGGCGTGGTCGACATCGGCGTAGATGGCGGTGGTGCCGGTGATGCCGTACTCGATGCCGTACTCGGACTTCAGCTTTCCTTCGGCATCGCGCGCGTCCCGCACCAGATCCTTGGTGGCCTGGTTGTTCGGGCCGGATTCCGGAACGGCATTGAGCATGGCGCCCTGGCCGTCCTTGCTGAACACCGGCGCGGTCACGTAGTCCATGCCGGAGTAGGAGGCCAGCTCCTCGCGCAGTGCGTTGGCGGCTTCCTCGCGCCGCTCCGCCGGGACCCCGCTCAGATCGGTGGCGACCATGAGGACGCCATTGCTGCCCTCGCCGAAGCCCTCGGTGCGCAGCTCGTACGCCTTCCGGACCGTGGAGGTCTTGGGCATGCTGTCGTCACCGGGCAGACCCAGTTCCAGCCCGGCCGCGGGCGCGGCCAGCGCACCGAGCACGAGCACGCTCAGCAGCAGGGTCACCGCGGGCGCCTTGCCGATGAGGCGGGCGAAGCGCTCGCCATTGGTGACCGAGGTGTCGTCCGCGGGATCGTGCTTGGCGACCAGCGGCAGCTTCGGCTTGAACAGGAACCGGCCGAAGGCGCCCATGAGCGCGGGCATGAGCGTGATGGCGGTGAGCACGGCGAAGGCCGCCGCGATGGCGCCGCCCAGACCCAGGAAGGTCAGGAATTCCACGCCGACGATGCTCAGCCCGACCAGCGCGATGATGACGGTCAGACCGGCGAACAACACCGCCGAGCCCGCGGTGCCGAGCGCCACGCCCGCCGCCTCCTCGGGCGACTTCTGCACGGCCAGTTCGGATTTGTACCGGGACACGATGAACAGCGCGTAGTCGATGGACAGCGCGATGCCGATCATGGAGGCCAGGAAGGTGGTGAAGCTGGGCACCTCGATGACGGCGGTGCCGAGGAAGATCACCGAGGTGGCCGCGCCGAGACCCACGATGGCGGTCACGATGGGCACGAAGGCCGCGACGATGGCGCCGAAGGCCACCATCATGACGACCAGCGCCACCGCCATGCCGATCAGCTCGGCCTTACCGCTGGGCTGCTCCTGCTCCATGGCGATGGAACCGCTCAGCTCCACGGTCAGCCCGGCGTCGCGGGCCACATTGGCGATGTCGTAGGCGGCCTTGCGGTCCTCGGCCTTGATATCGGTGAAGTTGGTGATGGTGAACGGCACATTGAGCACCGCGACCGTATCGGGATCGGTCTTGCCCAGCACGTTCAGCGGCGCCTCGGAGCATTTCGAGACATCGCGATCGGCGCCGAGGCAGCCCATCTCGGTGGCGACGTCCACCGGATTGGCCAGCGGCTTGTCGTGGTTGACGATGCCCAGGTCACCGAGCTTGACGATGAGGGCGTCGATGGCCTTCTTATTGTGATCGTCGGTCAGCTTCCCCTCGTTGGCGGCGATGACGTACGTGCCGGTGACGGCCTCGAACTTGAAGGCTTCCGAGGCGCCCGGGAAGTGCTTGTCGAGGATTTCGTTGGCACGCGCGGACGGCAGCTCCGGCATGCTGAAGTCATTGCTCATCGGCTCCTTGAGCTGTGCGCCCAGGCCGCCGAGCAGCAGGAACAGCAGGAGCCAGACTGGTAGGACGATCCACTTGCGGCGGAAGGCGAACTTGCCCCACCGATAGAGGTATACGGACACGAGAGGTTCTCCTGGCGTGATTTTTCGAGGCAATGCTCGGGTTACGGGCGCGTAGACAGCAATTGCCGCGGGAGCCCTGCCCGGCTCTGTCCGCCTCCACGTGATAAATCTGCCTACCGTGCGGTAGGTAGACTACCGACCCGGAAAGCGGAGGAACAACCTCAATTTTTCTGGCGTTACTCGCACCGCGACGCGAGGTGAAAGGATGGGATCATGGGTGGACATGCCGTCTCAGAGAGTGTCGTCGCAGGTAGAAGCGCTAAAGACGCGATTCGGGACGCCGCCATCCGGTTATTTACCAGCAAAGGTTTCGAGCAGAGCAGCCTGCGCGAGGTCGCCGATGCGGTGGGAATCACAAAGGCTTCGCTCTACTATCACTACGCGTCCAAGGTCGATCTGCTCGTCGCCATCATCGAACCGATCTTCGACGGCATGCGCTCCACGGTGGAAAGCCTGGAGGGCAAACCGCATTCGCCCGAAGCCGTGCGCGAGGTTTTGCACGATCACCTACACGACATGCTCGGCCACCGCACCGCGGGCGTGCTGTGTATGCGCGATACCGTCGCCATCGTCAACGCGCTCGGCAATCGCTATCCGGACATGATCGATTTGCACCACCGCATGGTCGAATGGCTCGCCGGTCCCGATGCCGATGACGAGGCGATCATGCGGGCCGCGGCCGCCATGCAGGTGCTCAGCGTGGCCTTCATGTCGCAGGAGGCGGTGCCCGAGGCCTCCGAGGAACTCATCGAAAGCGTGCTGCTGGAATCCGCGCTCGGCGTTCTCGATCCGAGGCGATAAAGTTTCGCTTCGTCACTTACCGAGATCAGGAGTACCCCGTGCATATCACCGCGAAAGTCGACTACGCGGTGCGCACGCTCGTCGAAATCGCGAAAGCGCAACAGGATTCGGTGAAAGCCGATGCCATTGTGCTCGCACAGGACATTCCGCCGAAGGTATTGGAATCGGTGGCGGCGGATCTGCGCAAAGGCGGATTGGTCACCAGCCGCCGCGGTCCGGACGGGGGCTATCGCCTGGCCCGTCCGGCCCCGCAGATCAGCATTGCCGATGTCATCCGCGCCGTGGAGGACCCGCTCGCCTCGGTGCGCGGGCAGCGCCCGGAGGATGTCGGCTACACCGGCGCGGCGGAACCGTTGCAGCGGGTGTGGATCGGGCTGCGGGTGAATATCCGCGCGGTCCTGGAGCGCGTGACCATCGCCGATATCGCCAATGATCTGCTGCCGCCGTTCCTGGACGAACTGCTGCACGATCCGGATGCGTGGACGCGCCGCGCGCGGCCGGTGAGCGGTCCGGCCGAGGTCTGCGAGAGCCGTCCCGCCACCGAATGGCGAGATTTGGATCAACCAGACATCTAGTACAAGTCGGACATCTGATCGGTAAACGTTCCGGCGGCCCTCGGGGCCAGACGGTAGCCTGCGAACATCATGTTGATCAGACTTCTCCGCACCTTCTTGGCGCCCTACCGCACCCAGCTGGCCGGGGTCGTAGTGCTTCAGCTGATAGCGGTCATCGCCATGCTCTACCTGCCCAGTCTGAATGCCGACATCATCGACGACGGCATCACCAAGGGCGATATCGGCTATATCTGGACCACCGGCGGATGGATGCTCGCCATTACCGCCGTGCAGATCCTGGCCCAGTCCGCCTCGGTCTACCTGGGCGCGCAGGCGGCCATGGGCGCGGGCCGCGATATGCGCGCCGCGCTGCTGCACCGGGTGAGCACCTTCTCCGCGCGCGAGGTCGGCATGTTCGGCGCGCCCTCGCTCATCACGCGCAATACCAATGACGTGCAACAGGTGCAGCTGCTCGTGCTCATGAGCGCGACCATCCTGGTGATGGCCCCGATCATGTGCGTGGGCGGCATCATCATGGCGTTGCGCGAGGATTTCGGCCTGTCCTGGCTGCTGCTCATCGCGGTACCCGCGCTCGGGCTGTCGATGGCCTTCATCATCACCCGCATGGTGCCCGGCTTCCGGCAGATGCAGGAGCGCATCGACTCGGTGAACCGCGTTCTGCGCGAACAGATCACGGGCATTCGCGTGGTCCGCGCCTTCGTGCGGGAGCGGCAGGAGACCTGGCGCTTCGGCATGGCCAACAAGGAGCTGACCGAGACCTCGCTGTATGTCGGCCGCTATATGGCGCTGATGTTCCCGCTGGTCATGCTCATCTCCAATGTGACCGCCGTCGGCGTGATCTGGTTCGGCGGGCATCTGGTCGACGACGGGACCATGCAGGTGGGTTCGCTCACCGCCATGCTGTCCTACATTCTGCAGATCCTGACCGCGGTCATGATGGCCTCGTTCCTGGCCATGATGGCCCCGCGCGCCGCGGTGTCGGGGGAGCGGATCAGCGCGGTGCTGGCCACCGAGACCTCGGTACAGCCGCCGCGCCTGCCGCAGGAGTTCACCGGCGATCCGGGCTCGGTGGATTTCGCCTTCGCCGAATTCAAGTTCCCGGGCGCGGAAAAGCCGGTGCTGCGGGCGATCCGGTTCCGGGTGGACCCCGGTACCACCACCGCCATCGTGGGTTCCACCGGTTCGGGCAAGACCACGCTGATCAACCTGGTCCCGCGGCTCATCGATGTCACCGACGGCGCGGTCCACGTGGGCGGCACCGATGTGCGGCACGTGGATCTGGAACTGCTGCGCGATCACATCGGCCTGGTGCCGCAGAAGGCGTACCTGTTCTCCGGCACCATCGGCTCGAACCTGCGCTACGGCAAGCCGGACGCCACCGACGAACAGCTGTGGGCGGCCCTGGAGGTCGCGCAGGCCGCCGATTTCGTGCGCGAAATGCCGCAGGGTCTGGAAACCCCTGTCGCACAAGGCGGTACGACGGTCTCGGGCGGTCAGCGCCAGCGCCTGGCCATTGCCCGCGCCCTGGTGCGCAAACCCCGGGTCTACCTGTTCGACGACTGCTTCTCCGCCCTCGACGTCGCCACCGACGCCCGGGTCCGCGAGGCCCTCGCGCCCGAGACCGCGAATGCCGCGGTCATCATTGTCGCGCAACGTATTTCGACCATCCGCGAGGCCGATCAGATCGTGGTGCTCGAGGACGGCGCGATGGCCGGTATCGGCACCCATGACCAACTGCTGCGGGACTGCCCCGAATACCGGGAGATCGTGGAGTCGCAGTTCAGCGTCGAGGAGGCGCGATGAATTACCATTGCGCAGCCGTTCATTGCGCCGACCGGGTGCGGGTGTCCCGCATGACACAGCTGGAGGTTCGATGAGGCCCGGAGCACCGAATCCCGGCGCGCCGGATGCGAAGGCCAAGTCCTTCGGTCCGTCCCTGAAACGGTTGCTACGCCGGTTGGCGCCCGAACGCCTCTATCTGACCATTGTTTTCGCCCTGGCGGTGGCCTCGGTGGTGCTCAATACGCTGGGCCCGCAGCTGCTCGGCGACGCCACCAATCTGATTTTCAACGGGGTGGTCGGCAAGGAGATCGGGCAGTCGCTGCCGCCGGGCACGACCAAGGCGGACGCCGTCGCGGCCCTGCGCGCCGCCGGTGACAACACCTTCGCCGACATGCTCGCCAGCATGGACGTGATTCCCGGTGTGGGCGTGGACTTCTCGGCCGTCGGCCGGGTACTGGCCATGGTGCTCGCGCTCTATGTCGCCGCCTCGATCTTCGGCTGGCTCGGATCGTTCCTGCTCAATATCGTCATCAACCGCACCGTCATGCGGCTGCGCAACGAGATCGAAGCCAAGATCCATCGACTTCCGCTGAGCTACTTCGACTCTCAGGCGCGCGGCGATGTGCTGTCCCGCGTCACCAATGACGTCGACAATATGGCGCAGTCGCTGAACCAGACGCTGAGCCAGCTGCTCATCTCGGTGCTGACGGTCTTCGGCACCCTGGGCATGATGTTCTGGATCTCGCCCATGCTGGCGCTGATCGCCCTGCTCACCGTGCCTTTGGCCGTCGTTGTCACCGCGCAGATCGCCAAACGGTCCAAACCGCATTTCGTGGATCAGTGGAAGACCACCGGCGAGGTCAACGCCCAGGTCGAGGAGGCCTTCACCGGCCACGAGGTGGTGACCGCCTTCGGCCGTGGCCGCGAGGTCGGCGAGCGCTTCGACGAGACCAACGAGCAGCTGTATCAGGCATCGTTCAAATCGCAGTTCATCTCCGGCCTGATCATGCCCGCCATCATGTTCCTGGGGAACCTGAACTATGTGCTCATCGCCGTGGTCGGCGGCCTGCGCGTGGCCTCGGGTCAGCTGTCGCTGGGCGAGGTGCAGGCGTTCATCCAGTACTCGCGCGGATTCACCCAGCCGCTCACCCAGATCGGCTCCGTGATCAACCTGCTGCAGTCCGGAGTCGCTTCGGCGGAACGGATTTTCGAGATTCTGGACGCCGACGAGCAGGTGCCCGATCCGGCGGTGGAGGACGACCGCCCGGTGGACCGCGGCCGGGTCGCCTTCGACAAGGTGTCCTTCCGCTACGAGCCCGACACCCCGATCATCGAGGAGCTCTCGCTGGTCGCCGAGCCCGGTCACGTGGTCGCCATCGTCGGCCCGACCGGCGCGGGCAAGACCACGCTGGTCAATCTCCTCATGCGCTTCTACGAGGTGGACGCGGGCGCCATCACCATCGACGATGTCGACATCACCCGCATCACCCGCGATCGGCTGCGCGCCCGCATGGGCATGGTGCTGCAGGACACCTGGCTCTTCGGCGGCACCATTCGGGAGAACATCGCCTACGGCAATCCGAAAGCCTCCGAGGACGAGATCCTCGAGGCCGCCCGCGCCGCCTATGTGGACCGGTTCGTGCACGCGCTGCCGCACGGCTACGACACCGTCATCGACGAGGAGGGCTCCGGCGTCAGCGCCGGTGAGAAGCAGCTCATCACCATTGCCCGCGCCTTCCTGGCCAAACCCTCCATCCTCATCCTGGACGAGGCCACCAGTTCGGTCGACACCCGCACCGAACTGCTGGTCCAGCACGCCATGGCCGCCCTGCGCCGGGACCGCACGAGTTTCGTCATCGCACACCGGCTTTCGACCATACGCGACGCCGACACCATCGTGGTCATGGAGAAGGGCCACATTGTCGAACAGGGCACCCACGAGCAACTGCTCGCCGCGCACGGCCCGTACTACAACCTCTACCGGGCCCAGTTCGCCGCCGCCCTGAACGCGGACGACGAGGATCCCGACGCGGTCGAACTGACGAAGACCGGCGGCTGATGGTGGCCCGGCTCACGGTCGCGCGGATGCGCCCGTGAGCCGCCGGGCTCGGTCTGGGAGGATGGACGTCGTGTCTGCTGAGTTCTCCTTCAAGGTCGGTACCAGGCTCGACAACGGTCGTCACGGCCGGTCCGGGCTGATCAGCACCCCGCACGGTGATATCGCCACCCCGGCGTTCATTCCGGTGGGGACCAAGGCGACCGTGAAAGCGGTGCTGCCGGAGACCATGAAGGAACTGGGCTCGCAGGCGCTGCTGGCCAATGCCTATCACCTGTACCTACAGCCGGGGTCCGACATCGTGGACGAGGCGGGCGGGCTGTCGAAGTTCATGAACTGGCCCGGACCGACCTTCACCGACAGCGGCGGCTTCCAGGTCATGTCGCTCGGCGTGGGCTTCAAGAAGGTCCTCGCCATGGAGGCCGTCGGCGTGCAGAACGACGATGTGATCGCCAAGGGCAAGGAGCGCCTCGCCCATGTGGACGAGGACGGCGTCACCTTCCGCTCGCACCTGGACGGTTCGAAGCACCGCTTCACCCCCGAGGTGTCCATGGGCATCCAGCATCAGCTGGGCGCGGACATCATGTTCGCCTTCGACGAACTCACCACGCTGCTGAATACCCGTGGCTACCAAGAGGAATCGCTTGAGCGCACGCGGCGCTGGGCACAGCGCTGCCTCGACGAGCACGAGCGGCTGACCGAAGCCCGGTCGCACCGCCCGTACCAGGCGCTGTTCGGCGTGATCCAGGGCGCGCAGTACGAAGACCTGCGCCGCAAGGCCTGTCGCGATCTGGAAGCGCTGCGCGGCACGGCCGGAACGGAATTCGACGGATACGGCATCGGCGGGGCGCTGGAGAAGCACAATCTCGGCACCATCGTCGGCTGGTGCTGTGACGAGCTGCCCGAACACAAGCCGCGCCATATGCTCGGCATCAGCGAGCCCGAGGACGTCTTCGTCGCCGTGGAGAACGGCGCGGACACCTTCGACTGCGTGAATCCCTCACGGGTGGCGCGCAATGCCGCCATCTATGTCGACGCGGGCCGTTTCAATATCGATCAGGCCCGCTTCAAGCGCGATTTCACGCCCATCGACGAGAACTGCGACTGCTATACCTGTCAGCACTACACCCGCGCCTACCTGCACCACCTGTTCAAGGCGAAGGAAATGCTGGCGTCGACCCTGTGCACGATTCACAACGAGCGTTTCACCGTGCGCCTGGTCGACCGCATTCGCGAGAGCATCGACGGCGGGTATTTCGACGCTTACAAGACCGAATTCCTCGGTCAGTGGAAGGGCCGGATCAAGGCTCCCGGCCTCTGATTCCGGCGTGCGGATGCGGGGGCGCGCCGCCCCCGCACCCGATCCGTCAGCTGGCGAGCGCGGGCTCCACGCGGGGCGCGTAGCTGGGCTCGTGCTTCTTCAGGAAGGCGATCACCCGATAGGTCACGGGCAGCACCAGCACCTCGGCGAGCGTCTTCCAGGCGAATCCGACGACGACGTAGTTGACGAACGACCCCCACGTGCTGATGCCGATGGCCGAGGCCGCGATGGCACAGAAGATCAGCGTATCGCCCAGTTCGCCGACCACGGTGGAGCCGATGAGCCGCGCCCACAGGTGCTTCTCCTTGGTCCGCTCCTTGATGGCGACCAGCGTCGCCGAGTTCAGCATCTCGCCGACGAAGTACCCGCACAGTCCGGCGAGCACCAGTTGCCAGGTGGTGCCGAGCACGGCGGCGAACGAGTCCTGGTTCGGATAGAACGACGCCGCCGGGAGCTCGATGGCGATCCAGAAGCAGCCGAGTATCAGCAGCAGGATGGCGAAGCCCATGTAGATGGCCCGGCGCGCGGCCTTGAAGCCGTATACCTCGCTGAGCACATCGCCGATGATGTAGGCGAGCGGGAAAAGGAAGAATGCGCCGTCGAGGGTCAGGGGCAGGACTTCGACGGGCCCGAGTTTCAGTGATCGATCGGTGAAGAACTGAACGCCTTTGGTGGCGCAGATATTCGAAATGATCAGTACTGCCGTGAACAGCGCCACGACCGGTGTGTAGTAGCCCCCCGCCGCCTTCGCGAATGCCGCGTGTTCGGTGGCGGGGCGTCCAGTTCCGGCGGTGTCCGCCGGTGATAGTGCATCACTCACGAAGAGAACAGGATACCCGCGTGGTCGCCAGGTGGAATAGGCTGGTCCAATGACGAATCCCGGGGACTCCGACGAGTGGTGGAAGCAGTACGGCGGTGAAGGCGTCTCGCCGGATTCCCCGTCCTCCGGATCGAATCCGATCCAGCCGACCCCGCCGCCGACGGGTTATTCCTCCGCTCCGGATCTGCAGAAGCACCCGCATACTCCGCCGCCGCAGCCGCAGTATCCGAATTATCCGCCGTCGCAACCGAATCCGGTGCAGCAGAATCCGGCCGGTGGATATCCGCCGCCCGCCCCGGCCCCCGCGTACGGCCAGCCCGCCGGTGGCTACCAAACGCCGGGTTATCAACAGCCGGGTTATCAACAGCCGGGTTATCAGCAGCCGGGCGCGTATCCGCAGCCGGGCGCCTATCAGCCCTACGGCTACCAGCAGCAGCCCATGGGCACCAATGGCATGGCCATCGCCTCGCTGATCGTCTCGATCCTCGGTTTGAGCACCATGCTGTTCTGCTTCCTGCCGATCGGCTCGCTGGTGGGCCTGATTCTCGGTGCGGTGGGGCTGAATCAGGTGAAGCAGTCCGGTCAGGACGGCCGCGGTCTGGCGCTGGGCGGTATCTGGGTCGGCGCCGCCGGGCTGGCCATCGGCGTGGTGCTGTGGGTGTTCGTCGGCGCGGCCATCATCGGGGGCAGCGCATAGCCGCACGCGCGCACGAAAGCGGGGCACATCCGAAAGGATGTGCCCCGCTTCGGTTTTTCGTCATCGGCCCTTGATGGATCAGCCCTTGATGACCTGGGTGCCGCCGGCCAGCTTGTCGTGCCAGCCCTGCTTGTTCGGGTCCTGCTCGATGGTGACGGCGATGTAGATCATCATGCCGAGGCTCACCAGGTTGCCGATGCAGTAGACCATGCCGATCGGGATGAACAGATTGCGCATGAGCGACTGCTTCGGGTCCAGCTTGGCCGCGCCGCCCGGCGCCACGATCCGCAGGCCGAGCAGCTTCTTGCCGAGGGTGGTGCCCTGCGAGGTCTCCATGGCGACGAAGTAGCCGGTGATGACGGCGTAGGTGATGACCGCACCGATGATGCTGCCCACGATGCCGCCGATCGCGGACTGGATGAACCAGCTGATGATGCTGGCCGGAATGCCCGCGATCAGGAAGTCGATGATGCGGGCGCCGAAGCGCGTCCACAGGTCACCGGGCTGCGCGCCGCCGGAGCCGGGCGCACCGTAGCCGCCGGGCTGACCCGGGAACGGCTGATAGGGCTGCTGGCCGTACGGCTGTTGCTGACCGTAGCCGGGCTGCTGGCCGAACTGCGGCTGCTGCTGGGCGTACGGATCGGACTGGCCGTAGGGCTGCTGACCGTACGGCTGCTGCGGCTGCTGCTGCCCGTACGGATCGGACTGCTGACCGTAGGGCTGCTGCTGCCCGTACGGCTGGCCGCCCTGCGGATACTGGTTGGGGTCGTACCCACCGCTTGTCATGGTGTCGCCGTCCTCGTTCGGAAGTGGTTCGTGTCGGGATCTGGTCGAGTGCGTACGTTACGGATACGAACTGGGTTGCAACAAGCCGTTGGGATCGAGTGTCCATGGTTCGCGCGGCAGTTTTTCCGGCCGGAATCGCGCGAGCAAGTCCGCCGGAGTCGTAACGGCGGGATAGCCCAGCGAATCCGCGAGCAGCGTGAACACCTGCGCCGGGGTCTCGCCTAGCGCGATCCGGTCGTGCAGGGTGACCGCGCCGTCGCGTTTGGCCAGCCGCTGCCCGGCGGCATTGAGGGCCAGTGGCACATGTGCGTACTGCGGGACGGGCAGTTCGAGCAGTGTGGCGAGATAAGCCTGACGTGGGGTGGAGGGCAGTAGATCGTCGCCGCGCACCACCTGGTCGATGTCCTGCGCGGCATCGTCCACCACGACCGCGAGGTTGTAGGCGGGCAGGCCGTCGCCGCGGCGCAGCACCAGATCGTCGACCGCGCTGCGATAGCTGCCGTGCAGCTCGTCGGTGATCTCGAATTCGGTGACGGCGGCCCGCAGTCGGAGCGCGGCCGGGCGTCCGGCGGCCTGCCGCTCGGCGCGTTCGGCCGCGGTGAGGTCGCGGCAGGTGCCCGGATAGGCGCCCATGGGCCCGTGCGGCGCGGTGGCGGCCTGCTGGATTTCCCTGCGGGTGCAGAAGCATTCGTAGGTGAGCCCGGCGGCGTCGAGCCGCTCGATGGCGGCGGCATAGCGCTCGAGCCGTTGCGATTGCCACACCACCGGCGGATCCCAGTCCAGGCCGATGGCGGCGAGATCCGCCAGCTGCCGCTCGGCCGCACCCGCCTTGACGCGGTCCAGATCCTCGACGCGCATGCGGAATCCGCGGCCGGTCGACCACGCGAACAGCCACGCCAGCAGCGCCGTCCGCAGATTCCCCAGATGCAGGTCGCCGGACGGGCTGGGTGCGAATCGCCCGTATCCCTTCACGTCCGCCCATGCTAGGCGGCGTGTCCGCGTCCGCGACCATGGCGTGTCCGCGCCGGGGGAGCGATGCGTGCGACGTTCGCACGCTTCGCACCGCCGCCGGTCCTTCGCATTCTTGCGGGTGCACACAAAAGGTGTGAAGTGACAGCGGATCTGCGAGTTCAGCGAATGCGCAGGTGGGGACGGAGATCGATCTCGGCAATCGGTTCGTTCGCCGCCAGAGGGGCGAGAATATGGCGAGCGTGGGCCGCCAATCCGGGGGAGTCGATGTCGTACGGCGCCTGCCCGAAGGTCTCCAGCCGGTGGACCGCGCGGTCGAGAAGGGTCCTTGCACCCTTCGAATTGCCGCGCTGAATGTGGGTCAGGCCAACGGCATACTGCGCCAGCCCTTGCCACAGCATCCGCTCGGCGAACGGGCCGTTCTTCCACGCTGCCTCCAATACCTCGTGCGCGAAGAAAGGCAGGCCGTCGTCGAGCAGGCGCTGAGCGTACTCGAGCGTCTGCTCGGGCGGCAGGTCCAAATCATCCGGTATGCGAGGAACTCCGGTGCTGCCGAAGGGGAGGGGTCGGCCGAATCGGTCACGGGGTCGGGCATTCCGGGCACGCCCGGTCTCGTCGCGATCCCGTTCGATATCGTCCGGCGCATCGTCGGTCATATGTCCATGATCCCGGATGGCATCTCGGACCGGCCGGTCGGAGTTTGCCGGAAGGTCCGCTAATCCACCGACAACAATTCTGCGACTTTCAAATTCGGTGCGCATCGAATAGCGGCTATTTTTGTGCAACTAATTAGCTGGCTAACCTTGCCGCATGTTTGCTGATTGAAAACGAAAGAATGCGATCTCCTTATGACGAACCCTGCTAGTGTTTAGCGCGGGAACGGCCATCGGGGGTGCATTCCCATCGTGAAGTGCAGAGAGTGGGTTGTACGGAGAGGTTGCGTGCGGACCCAGGCGTACCAGGGATCCGCGAATCTCCATGGATCTCAACCCCTTCAAGATCGATGCCAGCAAGATCTCGTGCTTGACGCAAGAAAGGAGCTAGAACTGTGAACGTGTATTACACAGGTGCGGTTTGGCGTAAGAGCAAATACAGCGGCCCGAACGGTAACTGCGTAGAGGTCGCGTTTCTCAAAGACGGCAACGTCGCGGTCCGCGACAGCAAGGACCACGGCTACGGGCCGATCTTGGCGTTCACCCCGGGCGAGTGGGATGCGTTCATGTCGGGCGTATCCGATGGGGAGTTCAAGCGAGCCTGAGCTCAGACGCGCCTGAATCAGAAAACAGGGGCCCCGAGTCGATGTGGACTCGGGGCTTTTCGCTTCTGGTGACGGTGGCCCCTAGTGACGGTGGCCGTTGTCCTGCGCCCGGCGCAGCACAGCCAGCTGCTGATGCTCCGCCTCCTGTTCGACGTCCCGGTTCTGCTCCCGCTCGGCGGGCGGATCGGCGAGGAAGAAACTGCCGGTGCCCGGGCGTCCGGCAATACCGAGTTCGTTCATCTTCTTGGGTACGCGAGCCCCTTGGTATTCCAGCGGAATGGGGTGCCCGTGCTCGTCCACCGGCCCGAGCGGCTGATGCAGCTCGATGTACTCACCGTGCGGAAGCCGCCGCACCACACCGGTTTCGATGCCGTGCTCGAGCACCGCGCGGTCGCTGCGCTGCAGGCCCAGGCACAACCGGTAGGCGGCGTAGTAGGCCAGCGGCGGGGCGAGCAGCAGGGCGATGCGGAAGAACCACGTGGTGGCATTGAGGGAGATGTCGAACTGCAGCGCGATGATGTCGTTGACGCAGGCCAGGGTGAGCACGATGTAGAAGGTCAGCGACATGGCCCCGATGGCCGTACGCACCGGCACATCCCGCGGGCGCTGCAGCAGATTGTGGTGGGCGCGATCGCCGGTGAGCCGCTTCTCGATCCACGGATAGACGATGAGAAGCACGAAGATCAGCGGCATGACGATGCCCACGGCGAAGGCGCCGGGCACGGTGTGGCCGAAGATGTAGAGCTCCCAGGCCGGGAAGAGCCGCAGGAAGCCGTCGGTCCACATCAGGTAGAAGTCGGGCTGGGTGCCCGCGGAGACCTGGGAGGGGTTGTAGGGCCCCAGATTCCAGATGGGATTGATCTGCAGCAGCCCGCCCATGATGGCCAGCACGCCGAGGGTGAAGGCGAAGAACGCGCCCTGGTCGAGGGAGAACACCGGCACGATGCGCGCGCCGATGACATTGCGCTCACTGCGCCCGGGGCCGGGGTACTGGGTGTGCTTCTGGTACCAGACCAGCGCGATGTGCACGGCGATGAGCGCCAGCATGATGCCCGGGAACAGCAGCACGTGCGCGATATAGAGCCGCGGCAGGATGATGGTGCCCGGGAAGTCGCCGCCGAACATGAGCCAGTGCAGCCAGGTGCCGATGACCGGGGTACCCATAGTGATGCCCGCGAAGGCGGCCCGCAGCCCGGTGCCGGAGAGCAGATCGTCGGGCAGCGAGTAGCCGAAGAAGCCCTCGAACATGGCGATGATGAGCAGGATCGAGCCGATCACCCAGTTGGCCTCGCGCGGTCGGCGGAAGGCGCCGGTGAAGAACACGCGGCACAGGTGCACGATCATGGCCGCGGTGAACAGCAGTGCGGCCCAATGGTGCACCTGCCGCACGAACAGTCCGCCGCGGACATCGAAGGAGATGTCCAGGGCGATCTCGTAGGAGCGGGACATGGTGACCCCGCGCAGCGGCTGATAGGACCCGTTGTAGACCACCTCGGTCATGGAGGGGTCGAAGAACAAGGTCAAATACACGCCGGAGAGCAGCAGAATGATGAAGCTGTACAGCGCGATTTCGCCGAGCAGAAACGACCAATGAGTCGGAAAGATCTTGTTTATGGATCTTTTCACGAAGTTCGCGGCCTGATACCGCTCATCCATCGAATCGGCTTGTTCGGCCAGTCGATTTCTGGTTGCCATCGCGGTCACCCGCCCCTGGAGAGAGTGGTAAGGCTTCTACTACACACGGTAGCACCCAGACGGCCTGCGTCGTACGGTCTTTCGATAAGGTCATCGCGTGAATTCCCTGGCGCCGCGCGACGCCGCCGTGTACTGGTTGTCCGCCCGCACCCGCAACGATCTGTTCCTGCTGTACTGCTTCGCCGACACCGGCGCCGCCCCCGCTGAACTCCGTCGCGCCGTCGCCGCGCGGGCCGCGGGCATTCCGGATTTGCTGGTACACGTGCTGGATACTCCTGCAAACATTGCGTATCCGATTTGGGCGCCTTGCGAATTCATGGACGACCAGTTCACCGACCATCCACTGCCCGATGACACCTGGGTAAATGTGACGGCGGCACTCGGCAATCTGCTGGGCACAGGAGTGCGTGCGCAGGATCGCCCGTGGCGGCTGCACGTATTCCGCGGAGTCCGGGACGCCCCCGGCTTCGCCCCCGATGCGCCCGCCCTGGTCGCGGTGCTGCAACTGTCGCACGCCTTGGCCGACGGCCGCCGCGCGAGCGCCCTGGCCCGCGCGCTCTTCACCGAGACCGCACCCGAACCGGCCGCCTCGTCCCGCGCCCCCTCGGCGTCCCGGCTGCGCGCGACCCTGGCGGCACTCCCGGACCTCCCGATCGGCCTGGCACGCACCATTGCTCGCGGCCTGTCCGCCTACCGCGCCGAACAGCGCCTGGCGGAACTGACGACCGCGGGCGCGATTCCGCCCGCCACCCCGGGCGCCGCCCCCAATCTCCTCAATGGCGACGGCCACACACCCTCCGGCCACGCGGTCCGCATGCTCGTGAACGAGGCGGAGCGCCTGCGCGTTCCGGGCCACACCGTCACCGTGGTCGTCCTGACCGCCGTCTCCCTCGCCCTGCAGCGCTACCTGGCGCAGCGCGCCGAACCCGCGGAATCCCTCCTGGCCCAAGTTCCCATGTCGATTGCCGAAGCGGGCCACACCCGCAACAGCTACCGCGATCTGTCCATCGATCTGTCCGTCCGCGAACCGGTCCTGCCCCACCGCGCGGCCCGCATCGCCGCGAATCTCGCCGCGGCTCGCCAACGCGCCGCCCACCCGCTCCAAGACGTCCGCGCCCATGCGAACGACGACCTCCCCGCCCCCCTGCTGCACCGTGATGTGACTCACTATCCGATCGACTCACTCCCCGAACGAGTTTCGGGTCACACCGTCGTCTCCAGCGTCCACCGCGGCCCCGCCGACCTCACCTTCGGGGGCGGCCGCGTCCACTTCACCGCGGGCTTCCCGGCCCTCGGCTCCGTCATGCACCTGACCCATGGCGTGCACGGCCTGGGCGACACCGTCACCGTCTCCGTCCACGCCGACCCGGCCGTCCTACCGGATCTCGACGCCTACGCCGGTTTGCTGGATTCCGCCTTGTCGGAGGCAGCTTCCGCCCTGCGAACCACCACGGAACGAGCGAAGGCCCCGGCGGACTGAGTCCGGCCGGGGCCTTCGTGAGCGGAGGATAGGGGATTTGAACCCCTGAGGGCTGTTAACCCAACCCGCGTTCCAGGCGAGCGCCATAGGCCACTAGGCGAATCCTCCGTCGAGCAATATACCGGCTGCCCCCCGGGTTCGACCAAATCGGGTAGTCGGGGGCTACTTCTTGCGGAGGCCGTCGAGGGCTTTCTGGACCTGAGCCTTGGCCACCTGAGCGACTTCTTCCTTGCTCACCGTCTCGCCCTCGCCGCGGTCGACGCTGATCTCCGCCTTGACCGAGACATTGCTGTCGCGCACGGCCACGGTGTAGTCGAGCACGGTGAAAGAGGAGTAGTCGCGGACCTCGGCGTGCCAGTAGCCCTCCTCGCCGATGCCGGTGACATCGCCGGAGGACAGGCCGGTGCCGGTGGTGCCGGTGTCGTACTGCTTCCAGCTCTTGTAGGACGGATCACCGTAGGCGCCGTTGAACGACACTTCGAGGGTGATGTCGGCCTCATTGGTGTGGTACTTGTTCGTGGTCGACTGGCTTTCGTAGCCCGCCTGGCAGTTCAGGCTGCCGCCGCTGTAGTCGGTGGGCTGGGTCTCGGAATGCTCCGGACTGCCAGACGAGGTGGAGGCCCACTTGGTGAGCACCGACGGATCGATCAGGCTGCAGGCATTGGTGACCTTGTCCATGGAGTAGTTGCCGTCCATGGCTTCCTTGTCACCGCCCAGCCCGCTGGTGATCGAGGGCTTGTCCTCCTGGGTCAGCGCGATCGCGCCGATACCGATGCCGACCAGCACCACCAGGCCCAGCACGCCGCCGATGATCCAGCCGGTCTTGCCGCCGCCACCGGACGGGGGCGGCGGGGCCGGATAGTTGTAGCCCGCCCCGGCGGGCGCGAACTGCTGCTGCGGCTGCTGCGCATACGGCTGCTGGCCGGTGTAGGCGGGCTGCGGCGGCTCGGTGTACGCGGGCTGCTGCATCGGCGGATACGTCTGCTGCGGCGGAAGCGGCTGTGGGGGCGCGGTGTACGGCGGCACCGCTCCGGCGTTGTAGTTGAGCATGGTCGGATCGGCGACCGGTGCGGACGAATCGGTTCCGGCGGGCGGCGTGGACCACCACTGCGCGGTTCCCTGGTGCTCGGCCGGGTCCTGCGGTCCGCCCGGACCTGGATTGGAGCTAGTCACTACTGGATTCCCCTCCGGTACTGAGCGGGTGACCCCGCCATGTCGGGAGCATCGTAACGACCCGGGGCGGCGCGGGTCTCGGTGAGCCGCTACACTGGCCGACGGATCCAGCGCGGCGCGCATCCTGTGAACTCCCCCAGGGCCGGAAGGCAGCAAGGGTCAACGGGCTCTGCCGGGTGCGCTGGGTCCCCTTTTATTTGTGGAGCAATATGGCTCCCATCCAGGCAGGGCTGCCGAGTAACGTGGGCGGTTGGGTCACGGACCCGGACAAACAACCCCCTAGCCCTTGGAAAGGCTGCCTGATGCCCCGGCAAACGCAGATCGGTTTGATGAGCCATGCGGAACTCGTGACGGAACACGAGACGCAGAACGCGAACTACGCGAAGCTCAAGACCGAGAAGCTGACGCTGGACATTACGCGCGGCAAGCCCGCGCTCGAGCAGCTGGACCTGTCGCTGGACCTGCTCTCGCTGCCGGGCAATGACGACTACCGCGACGCCAACGGCACCGATGTCCGCAATTACGGCGGCCTGCACGGTCTCCCGGAACTGCGCGCCATCTTCGGTGAACTGCTCGGCATCCCGGTGTCGAATCTGCTGTCCGGCAACAATGCCAGTCTGCAGCTCATGCACGACGTGATCGTGTTCTCCATGCTGCACGGCAATGCCGACTCCCCGCGCCGCTGGGTGGACGAGCCGGTGCTCAAATTCCTGTGTCCCGCACCGGGTTACGACCGGCACTTCGCCATCACCCAGTCGCTGGGCTTCGAGATGATCCCGATCCCCATGGGCCACGACGGGCCGGATGTGCACGCCATCGCCCAGCTGGTGGTCGCCGATCCCAGCATCAAGGGCCTGTGGGCGGTGCCGAACTATTCCAACCCCACCGGCGTCACCTTCTCCGAAGCCGTTACCCGCGAACTGGTTTCGATGCCGACCGCCGCGCCGGACTTCCGCCTGTTCTGGGACAACGCCTACGCCGTGCACCCGCTCACCGAGACCGCCGACCCGGTCCTGGATGTGCTCGGCATGGCCGATACGGCCGGAAACCCCAACCGCCCCTACGTTTTCGCCTCCACCTCGAAGATCACCTTCGCGGGTTCGGGCGTCAGCTTCTTCGGATCGTCCACCGCCAACCTGGATTGGTACCTGAAGCACGCGGGCAAGCAGAGCATCGGCCCGGAAAAGGTCAACCAGCTGCGGCATCTGCGCTTCTTCAAGGACGCCGAGGGCGTGCGCGCGCATATGCAGAAGCACCGCGCCATCCTGGAGCCGAAATTCAAACTGGTGCTGAAGATCTTGGAGGATCGCCTGGGCGCGTCCAAGGTGGCGTCCTGGACCGAGCCCAAGGGCGGCTACTTCATCAGCCTGGACGTGCTGGAGGGCACCGCGAGCCGCGTGGTGGCCCTGGCCAAGGACGCGGGTATCGCGCTGACCCCGGCGGGTTCGTCGTATCCGTACGGAAACGACCCGGAGGACAAGAACATTCGCCTCGCGCCCAGCTTCCCGTCGCTGGCGGAGCTGGAGAAGGCCATGGACGGCGTGGCCACCTGCGTGCTGCTGGCCGCCACCGAGAAGTTGCTGAACCAGTAGGACCGACGACGAGGGGCACGCACCGGCCGGTGCGCGCCCCTTCGCTCGTTTCGGCTAGGCGGGCCTGTGCGCCAGCACCGCGAAGATTGTCACCGACAGATGGATGTCCCCGCTGCGCGCACCGGCCTCGAGATCGGCCAGCAGCTGATCGCGCTGCTGCTCGGTAATGGCGTGCCGCGCCACCGCCCGATCGGCGATGCGCGCCACCAGCGCGCCCGCGCCGATGCTGCCGTCCTGGATGAGGGCGTGCGAGCCGACGCCGTCCACGACCAGCCCGGCGGCGGTGAGCTGCCCGGCCAGCTTGCGGCCCGCGAATGGATTGGTGGTGCCCGCGATCATGGTCTCGATGACCTCGTGCACCACGTGCCGGTCGCCCGGATGCACGATGGCGGTGCCCCAGTCGCTGTCCATGACCACCACGCGCCCGCCCGGCTTCAGCACGCGGGCGATCTCGCCGACCGCGCGGGCCGGGGAGGTCAGGTGCTGGAAGACGCGCTCGCAGAGCGCCGCGTCGAAGCTGTCGCTGCCGAACGGCAGCCCGTAGGCGTCGCCGGTCACGAATTTGGCGGTCGATCCGGCCTGTGCGGCGCGGCGCTCGGCGGCCGCCAGCAGGTGCGGATCGGGCTCCACGCCCAGGGCGGCGCCGGTGGGCCCGACCAGTTCGGCGAAGGCCATCACCTCCGACCCGGATCCGGATCCGATATTCACGGCGCTCTCGCCGGGTTGTAGCGCGAGCGCCTCGTGCGCCCAGTTCCGCAGCCGCTTGATACCGGGTAGCGCGGCTTGCAGATCATGGACATCGACCAGTTGATCCTGGCCGTCGCGGTCGAAACGGTCCGGTCGCAGTCCGGACCCTACGCCTGGGTGCGGCGCGGTTCCCACTGAAGAAATTGCCATGGTGTCGGGCATGGCGCCGAGCCTAGTCGTGACCCGCGTCACCACAACCGAGGATGGATGCGATGATTCAGTACATGGTGAGTCGCAAGCTGATGATCGCCCAGGACCCCGCCGCCGACGAACTCCTCTCGACGGATGATTTCGCCCTTCTGGTGGGAATGACCCTCGATCAGCAGTACCCCATGGAACACGCATTCCGCGGTCCGCAGAAACTCGCCGACCGGATGGGCGGGTTCGATATCCGGACCATCGCCGCCGCCGATCCGGCCGAATTCGAGGAGTTGGCCGCCACCCCGCCCGCCATTCACCGCTACGGGCGGTCCATGGCCCGGCGGGTGCAGGAACTGGCCCGCTACATCATCGACAACTACGACGGGAAAACCTCGGGGCTGTGGACCGACGGCGATCCGGACGGCAAGGAAGTATTGCGGCGGCTGAAAGCGCTGCCCGGATTCGGTGACCAGAAAGCCCGAATCTTCTTGGCGCTGTTGGGTAAACAGGACGGGCTCACCGCCAAGGGCTGGCGCGAGGCCGCCGGGGCCTATGGCGAGGACGGTTCCCGCCGTTCGGTCGCCGATGTGACCGATGCCGAATCCCTCACGCAGGTACGGGAATTCAAAAAGCAGGCGAAGGCCGCACCGAAAGCGAAGTAGCGCGGGATCGAATCAAGCTGGTTTTTAACCTCCGATTGCCGAGGCATTTCCGGTGTAGTGATCGGGCGCCCCGTTGTGTGACCTGGACCGCTGATCAGCAATCAGCGGGCAAAGTTCACCGCTCGGGCACCTTGACGACATCCGGCGTTAGCAACGTCCGGTTTCGATCTCTTCGTCCCGGCAGGGGCGTCCGAAACAACTGATGAGAGAACCGAAGAAATGCTGATGAGGAAATTCGCCGCGACGTCGGCGCTGCTGATCGCTGCCATGGGCATCACGGCCGGCACCGTCAATGCGGCGCCCGCTGCCGCCGAGGCCGACGCGATCAACTACGCCGCTACCACGACCGAGACCTCCACGATCATCCGGAGCGATGCCGGTTCGATGGTCGTCGAGGATGGTGTCTTCAAGATCAAGGCTGCCAATGGCGCCACGGTCGCGGGCACCGAGCTGAAGTTCCGCGTGGACGATTTCGAGTTCCCGATCGCCGCGGAGATCACCGATCGGACCGCCACCCTGACTCCGGAGTTCACTCAGGAGAAGGCCGTCTACAAGCTGGTCGCGCTGCCCTACGAGAACGTCGCGCTGTGGAAGTCCGAGTACGACCGTGAGGTCGCCGCCTGGTCCCGCCTGACCAGCACCATCTCCATGGGCGCCACCATCGGCACCCTGGGCGGCGGTATCGCCGGTGCGGCCCTGGGCTGTGTCATCGGCGCCGGTGTCGCCTTCGCCGCGACCACCCCGCTGCTGCTCATGTTCGGTGCGGGCCCGCTGGGCGGCTGCCTCGTGGGAGCCAGCCTGGTCGGCTTCCTGGGCACCCTCGCGGGTCAGGTCTTCGTGACCGCCCCGGTCGCCATTCTGGCTGCGGTGCAGTACTTCACCACCATCAACCAGCCTTTCACCCCGCCCGCCAAGTAATTCCGGTACGGGTAGAGCCCGAGGGTGCCGCAATGTTCATCATTGCGGCACCCTCGGGCAATCCGGCGTTCGTGGCAACAGGATTCGATCTCTCCGTTCACCCTGCGGATTGCCTGATGAGGAACCACACGAATGCTGTCGAAGAAATTCGCCACCACCGCGGCCCTGTTGATCGCCGCGCTGGGCATCAGCGCCGGGACCGCGGGTGCGGCCCCCGAGGCCCCCGAGGCCGCCGATAGCGGTGTCATCAACTACGCGGCCACCAACACCGAGAAGTCCACGATCATCCGGACCGATGCCGGTTCCATGGTCGTCGAGGACGGCGTCTTCAAAATCAAGGCCGCCGACGGCACCGTGGTCGCCGGTACCGAATTGAAGTTCCGGGTGGACGAGTTCGAATTCCCCATCGCCGCCGAGATTTCCGATCGCACCGCCACGCTGACTCCCGAATTCACCGAGGAGAAGGCCGTCTACAAGCCGATCAATCTGCCGTTCGAGAACCAGGCCCCCTGGAAGTCCGAATACGACCGGGAGCAGGCCGCGTTCAACCGCCTGAAGGACACCATTGCCATGGGCGCCACCATCGGCACTCTCACCGGCGGTATCGGCGGCGCGGCCCTGGGCTGCGTCATCGGCGCCGGTGTCGCCTTCGCGGCCACGACCCCGCTGCTGCTCATGTTCGGCGCCGGTCCGCTGGGCGGCTGCATTGTCGGTGCCAGCCTGGTCGGCTTCCTGGGCACCCTCGCGGGTCAGATCTTCGTGACCGCTCCGGTCGCGATCATGGCCGCCTACAACTACTTCGTCACGATCAACCAGCCGTTCGTGGCTCCGGCGAAGTAGTTCTCGCGGGCGCGAATCCAAAAAAACGAACCCGCTCGGCCGATACGACCGAGCGGGTTCGTTTGCTCCTTCTCAATGTATAGCGCACCCGGGGCCTTGCGGCAACCCCCCGGCTATGCCGCAGAATCACTGCCCTAAGCCAGAACCTGCGAATTGGAGTTGCCTGAATGCGTGTACTGAACACCGACGTCGTCATCGTGGGTGCTGGCCCGACCGGTCTGATGCTGGCGGCCGAGCTGCGGCTGGCCGGGGTGCGACCGCTGGTGCTGGAGCGGCGACTACAGCAGCACAATGTGCCGAAGGCCAGCGGGCTCGGCGGGCAGATCGTGGATCTGCTGCACTACCGCGGTGCGCTGGAACCGATCATGACGGCCAGCGGTGGCTTCCATCCGGCGGCCCGATTCCCCTTCGGCGGTGTGCATCTGGACTTCACCCAGCTGATGGATCCGCCGATGCGGGCCATGCCGCTCGCACAGGCGCGGCTCGAGGAGCTGCTCGCCGAGCGTGCCGGTGCGCTCGGCGCGGAAATCCAGCGCGGACACGAGGTTCTGGGGTTCACCCAGGACGCGGAGTCGGTGACCGCGGAGGTGCGCGGGCCGGACGGCGAGTACCGGGTGACCGCTCGCTACCTGGTGGCTTGTGACGGTGGCCGCAGCCGGATCCGCGAGCTGGCCGGAATCTCCTTCGACGGCACCACCTATCCGGAGATCAACCGATTCGCGACCGTCACCGTGGGCGAGGCGGTGACGGTGCTCGACAACGGCGATCTCGATGTGCCCGGTCTCGGCACGGTCCATGCCGGTTTCACCCGGACCGAGCGCGGTCTGTTCGCCTTCGGCACGGCCATTCCCGGCGAACCGATCAGCGTCTTCACCACCGAGGCGGAATCCGCCGCCGACGATTACAACACCGACGAGCCCATGACCCTGGACGAAATCCGGGACAGCATTCGCCGCGTGCTCGGGGTCGAACTGCCGGTGGAGAACCCGACTCGGCTGTCGCGCTACATCTTCCAGGCCCGGCAAGCCGACCGCTACCGGGCGGGCCGGGTGCTGGTGGCCGGTGACGCGGCCCATCAGTTCCCCGCCACCGGCGTGGCGCTGAATGCGGGCATGCTCGACACGGTCAACCTGGTCTGGAAGCTGGGCGCCGAAATCCAGGGCTGGGCCCCGGCCGGGCTGCTGGACACCTATCACGAGGAACGCCACTACGCCGGGGCGCGCACGCTGGTGCACACCCAGGCGCAGGTGGCGCTGCGGCGCGGGCAGGACGCGGCGGCCGACGCGCTGCGCACGGTCTTCCAGGAAATGGTCGCCGACGAGCCCGCCGCCCGCCGCCTCGGCTCCTGGATCGCGGGCACCAATATCCGCTACGCCCTGCCTAATCCGAACGAGCACGCCCTGACCGGCACCTTCGCGCCCGATCTGGCGCTGCACACCGAGGCGGGCACGACCAGCGTCGCCGAGCTCATGCATCCGGCCCGGCCGATTCTGCTCGATCTCGCCGACAGTGCGGAGCTGCGCGAGGCGGCGCGGGCCTGGGAGCCGCGGGTCGAGATCGTCACCGCCAAGACCGCGGATCGCCCGGCCGATGCCCTGCTCATCCGCCCGGACGCGTGCATCGCCTGGGCGGCGACCATCGACGAACCGGCCGAGACCGCCGCGGCCGAGCGGCGGGAAGCGCTGGCGCACTGGTTCGGCGCGCCCTTGTGATCCCGGTGAGCGCAATCCTGTCGCGCCGCTGACCGCGCTGCTGGACTGGATGGGCCGGGTGAGCGATCGTGTCGCCCGGTCCAAGCCAGTTCGGAAAGCGAGAAACCGGTCATGTCAGAGGAATCCGCCGGAGAGCAGGTCGCGGCGGCGACCGGGAAATGGTCCTGGGTGACCGAGGATTGGCTGGCGGTCATCGCCGGGCTGACCCTGATCGCCCTGGTGCTGACCGGCATCGTGCCGGACAAGTGGGTGCCGTGATGAGCGACGGCATTGTGAATACCGCTGCGCGGGAGCCTGTCTCGGAGGATACGGGCAAGCCGGTAGCTACCGGCACGTCGGCGCCCGGCGGCAATCCGGTGGCGCTGGCCGTCGCGGGCGTCGCCGTGGTGATCGCGCTCGGCGCGGCCACCCGGTACCTGGACGTGCACGTGCCCCAGTGGGCGGCGGGCACCTCGTTCGCGAAGGTCGCCAAGACCGTCGAGTTCCCGATCTACGCCATTGTGCTCGGCCTACTGGGCAATGTCGCATTGTGGAAACTCGGCCTGCGGGAGCGCATTTCGGCCGGATTCCGGACCGAGTTCTTCATCAAGACCGGCGTGGTGCTGCTGGGCGCCTCGGTCAATCTGAAGATTCTCGTCACGGCCGCCGGGCCCGCCATCGTGCAGGCGCTGCTGCTGATCACGGCGGTCTTCGGGTTCACCTGGTGGTTCGGCGGCTTCCTCGGAATCGACGATAGGCTGCGCGCGCTGCTAGCCTCGGCGGTGTCAATCTGCGGTGTGAGCGCCGCCATTGCCGCGGCGGGTGCGGTGCAGGCCAAGAAGGAACAGCTCGCCTATGCCGCATCCATGGTGATCGTGTTCGCCCTGCCGTCCATCTTTATCCTGCCCTGGGCGGCCGAGCTGTTCGGGCTCTCCGATGCGGTGGCCGGTGCGTGGATCGGCGGCAATATCGACACCACCGCTGCCGTGGCGGCCTCCGGTGCCCTGGCGGGCGAGGACGCGCTGCAGATCGCGACCATTGTGAAGACCACGCAGAACGCCCTGATCGGCCTGGTCGCCATTGCGCTCACCGCGTATTTCGCGCTGAAGGTGGATCGCACCGGGACGGCGCAGCGCCCGACCATCGGCGAATTCTGGGCCCGATTCCCGAAATTCGTGCTCGGCTTCGTCGCCGCCTCGGTCATCGGCACGCTGTATGTGCAGTACGCCGACAATGGCAAGGCGGCCATTGCCACGGTGAACGATCTGCGCACCTGGTTCCTCATCTTCGCTTTCGTGTCCATCGGTCTCGGCTTCTCCGCCAAGGGCATCCGGGAAGCCGGTCCGCGCCCGATCGTGGTGTTCGGCGCGGCCACGGTGGTGAATCTGCTGGTGGGCCTGGGACTCTCGGTGTTGTTGTTCCACAGTTTCCAGCCCTGAGACCAGCACCGCGCCCGGCCGATGCCGGTCGGCTGGGAATAACGGCGAACCCGCTCGGTCAGCTCGACCGAGCGGGTGCGCTGTATTCCTGCGCATAGCAAAAGTATTGAGAAACAATTGAATTCACACTGATCGTGACCGGCGACACGATCCCCCGCGCTCCATAGATTCGTCCCATGAGCATCCTCGCCGCGCCTCCCGGGAAACCGGAAGCGGTCACCGACGACGACGGCACGCTGACCGTCGTCCGCACCCGTCATCCGTGGCGCTGGGTGACCGGCGGTATCGCACTGGTGCTGGTCGCCCAGTTCGTGCACGGCCTGGCGACCAATCCGGGCTGGGACTGGTCCACCTTCGCCGACTACCTGACCGCCGCCTCGGTCCTGGCCGCGCTGAAGGTCACCCTGGAACTGACGATGTGGGGCACCCTGCTCGGCTTCTTCCTCGGCATCTGGCTGGCCGCCGGCCGCCTGTCGAAGAGCCCGGTGCTGCAGGTGATTTCGTGGACCTACATCTGGGCCTTCCGGTCCATTCCGCTCATCGTGCAGTTGCTGTTCTGGTTCAACCTGGCCTACCTGTATCAGTCCGTGTCCCTGGGCATTCCGTTCGGACCGGAGTTCGTGCGGTTCGACACCAACAATGTGATCAGCGGATTCACCGCCGCCGTCATCGGGCTGGCGCTGCATCAGGCGGCATACTCCGCGGAGATCATTCGCGCGGGCATCATCTCGGTGGACCAGGGGCAGTGGGAGGCGGCCAAGGCGCTGGGCCTGCCGTGGCGGCGGCAGTTCTTCACCGTCATCGGGCCGCAGGCCATGCGCGGCATCCTGCCCAATGCCGCCAATGAGGTCATCAGCCTGTTCAAGGGCACCTCGATCGTCTCCACCATGGCCATCGCCGAACTCTTCTACCAGGTCCAGGTGATCTTCGGCCGCAATGGCCGGGTGGTGCCGCTGCTCATGGTGGCCACGGTCTGGTACATCGTGCTCACCACCGTCCTCAATGTCGTGCAGTACTACGTCGAACGGCACTACGCGCAGGGCAGCGTCCGCGAACTCCCGCCGACGCCGTGGCAGCGGGCGCGTGGCGCCTACGCCGATATTCGAGCGAAGGCGGCGGCGCGATGAGCGAGTACGCGGTCGAACTGCGCGGCATCCGGAAGTCCTTCGGCGCGCACGAGGTGCTGGCCGGAATCGATCTGGCCGTGCGTCCGGGCGAGGTCACCGTGGTGCTCGGGCCGAGCGGCTCGGGCAAGTCCACGCTGCTGCGGACCATCAATCATCTGGAGCAGGTGGATGCGGGCACGGTCCGGGTCGGCGGCGAGCTGGTCGGCTACCGGCGCAAGGGCGACCGGCTGTACGAACTGGCTGAGCGGGAGATTCTGCGGCAGCGCTCCCGGATCGGGTTCGTATTCCAGAATTTCAACCTCTTCCCGCATCTGACCGCGCTGGAGAATGTCGCGCTGGCTCCCATTGCCGCTCAGGGACGCCCGAAGGCCGAGGCGCGCACCGAGGCCGCCGAGCTGCTGGCGCGGGTCGGCTTGGCCGACAAGGCCGACCAGTACCCGCGCCGCCTCTCCGGCGGTCAGCAGCAGCGCGTCGCCATTGCCCGGGCCCTGGCCCTGCGGCCGCAGGTGGTGCTGTTCGACGAGCCGACCTCCGCCCTCGATCCGGAACTCGTTGGCGAGGTCCTCGATGTCATCCGCGATCTGGCCCGCGGCGGCGCCACGCTCGTGATCGTCACCCACGAACTGGGTTTCGCCCGCGAGGTGGCCGACACCGTGGTGCTCATGGACGCCGGAACCATCGTCGAGCAGGGGCCACCGGATCAGGTCTTCGACACTCCCTCGCATCCACGCACCAAAGCTTTTCTCTCGCACGCGCTCTGACGCATCGCCCGAACACCTGAGGAATCCCATGTCTCTGTCGACCCGCCGCAGACGGCTCTCCGCCGTCGCCGCTCTCGCCGTCCTGAGCCTGTTCGCGAGCGGCTGCGGCAATGGCGATGCCGCCGATACCGTCAGCACCGCCAACGGCCAGACCTACGATCTGTCGCCGGAACAGCCCGGCCGGGTGCGCGCCGCCAAGGTGGATTCGATTGCCGCGCAGGTGCCCGCCGCGATTCGCGATCGCGGCACCCTCGTCGTCACCGGTTCGTCGGGCACCGGCCCGCCGCTGCGCGCGTACGCCACCGATGACCGCACGCTCATCGGCTCGGAGGTGGACTTCGCCTATCTGGTGGCCGACATTCTCGGTCTGAAGGTGGAGATCCGCGCCGCCGACTGGGCGCAGAACTTCGTGAAGGTGGACTCCGGCGAGGTGGACGCCTTCATCTCCAATGTGACCGTCACCGAGGAGCGCAAGGAGAAGTACGACTTCGCCACCTACCGCCTGGACAATCTCGCCCTGGAGGTTCCCAAGGATTCGACCCTGACCTTCACCTACCGGAAGTCCTTGGCGGGCAAGCAGATCGGCGTGGGCTCGGGCACCAATCAGGAGCAGCTGCTGGTCAAGTGGAACGAGGAGAACCTGGCCGAGGGCCTGCCCAAGATCGATCTCGCCTACTTCCAGCAGACCACCGATTACTACCTGGCCCTGTCCTCCAACCGTCTCGACGGCTTCCTCGGGCCGAACCCGGCCGCCCAGTACCACGTGGCGGTCGCCGGTCAGACCAAGGTGATCGCCACCTTCTCCGGTGCGGGCGATGCCCTGCAAGCCGAGATCGCCGTCCTCACCCGCAAGGACAACGGCCTCATCGGGCCGGTGCACCAGGCCCTGCAGCACGCCCTGGCCAATGGCGACTACCAGAAGGTCATCGACCGCTGGGGCCTGGCCAGCGAAGCCGTCAAGGACTCCCGGATCAATCCGCCCGGCCTGCCCAAGAAGAAGGGATGAGCGTGACGCGCACCGTATTCCACGTCGGACAGGACGATCCGCTGGCCGCACCGCTGCTGGCGGAGCTGGCCATCGAATACAGCAGCCGCTACGGCGGGACGCCCGGGGAGGTGCACGCGGATCTGCTCGGCTATCCGGCGAGCCAGTTCGCGCCGTCGGACGGCGATCTGCTGGTCGTGGTCGATGGTGGAGAACCGGTGGCGGGCGGCGCATTTCAGCGTTATGACGCGGAAACCGCCGAGCTGAAGCGCATCTGGACCGCCGCCACGCATCGCCGACAGGGTTTGGGCCGGTTCGTGCTGGAGGAACTCGAGGCCGAGATCGCCCGGCGGGGATACCGCCGCATCTATCTGACCACCGGCCCGCGCCAGCCCGAGGCCGTCGGGCTCTACACCGCCGCCGGATACACCGCCCTGCCGCGCGATATCGAGGCCCCGGTCGGCTATCTGCATCCGTTCGAGAAGTACGTGGCCGACGATTCGGAGGCGATCCCGGCATGAAATTCCTGCAGATCACCCTCATCACCCACACCCCCGATCCGGTCACCGGCGCGACCGAGACCGCGCAGCGGCGCCTGCGCCGGGTGATCGACAGCGCCAAGCTCGCCGAGGAACTCGGCTACGACGGCTTCGCGGTGGGTGAGCGGCACGAGGACCCGTTCATCTCCTCCGCCCCGCCCGTGGTGCTCAGCCATATCGCGGCCGTCACCTCGCGTATCGCCCTGTTCACCGGCGTGACCACGCTCAGCCTGCTGGATCCGGTGCGCGCCTTCGAGGACTACTCCACCCTGGACAACCTCTCCGACGGCCGCCTGGAGCTCATTATCGGCAAGGGCAATGGCGCGGCGCAGGCGAAGCTGTTCCAGGTCACCACCGACGATCAGTGGGACCGCAATCGCGAAGGCTACGAACTGTTCCGGCGGCTGTGGGACAGCGACAATGTCACCTGGCTCGGGCAGTTCCGGCCCTCGCTGACCGAGGCCAAGGCGCTGCCCCGTCCGCTGCAACCGCGGCTGCGCATCTGGCACGGCAGCGCCACCAGCCGCGAATCCGCGGATTACGCGGCGCGGCACGGTGATCCGCTGTTCTCGGCGAATGTCACCAATCCCATCGAGCCCTACGCGGACCTGGTCGCGCACTATCGCGAGCGCTGGGCGGCCTACGGCCATGATCCGGCCGAGGCCCTCGTCGGCGCGGGCACCGCGGGTTTCCTCGTCACCCGCGACTCCCAGCAGGCCCTTGACGCCTACCGGCCCATCTTCGAGGCCCGCCAGGCGGTGGCCCGGAAGTTCGGCGTACCCGTCGTCTTCGATTCCATCGAGGATTTCGCCGCCCGCTCCTCCGCCCTGATCGGCAGCCCGCAGCAGGTCCTCGACAAACTGCACCGCTACCACGAGCGGCTCGGCCACGAGGTGGTCCACCTCAGTGCCGACGGTGACGGCCTCACCGATAAGCAGCACCGCGAAAGTCTCGAACTGTTCCAGGCGGAGGTGGCCCCCGAACTCCGCCGCCGCATCCCGAGCCGCCCGCTCGGCGCACAGCGCTATCCCTCCGGAGATCCCCGATGAAACGTCCCCTGGCCCTGGCGGGCGCGCTCGCCGCCACCCTGTCGCTCGCCGCCTGCGGCGGTGACACCGGCGCGAGCGAGACCACCGGGCCGCCCCGGCCCGGCGGCACCCTGCGCTACGGCCTGTCGGTCGCGCCGACCTGCTCGGATCCGGTGCAGTCCATGACGAATCAGACCATCTACGTGACCCGGCAGGTCGTGGATTCGCTGGTCGATCAGGATCCCGAGACCGGGCAGATCCGGCCGTGGCTGGCGGACAGCTGGTTCGTCAGCGCCGATGCCAAGCAGTTCGTCTTCCATGTGAAGACCGGCATCACCTTCAGCGACGGCACACCGCTCGATGCGGAGGTGGTGCGCAAGAACCTCGATGCCGTGGTCGCCGTGGGCGGGGCCAAAGCGCCGCTCGCCGCCAGCTATCTGGCCGGTTATGCCGGTACCACCGTGGTGGATCCGCAGACGGTGCGGGTGGAATTCAGCACGCCCAATGCCCAATTCCTGCAGGCGGCCTCGACCGTGCAGCTCGGCATCCAATCCGCGGCCACCGTCGCGAAACCGGCCGACGATCGCTGCCTCGGCGGCAATATCGGCAGCGGGCCGTTCACCTATGCCGAGTGGAAGCAGGGTGCCTCGGCGGTCCTGGCCAAGCGCACCGGATACACCTGGGGCTCGGCCGTTTTCGCGCACCAGGGCGAGGCGTACCTCGACCGGATCGATTTCACCGTCGTCCCGGAGTCCGGGGTGCGTACCGGCAGCCTCGGCTCCGGGCAGCTCGACGCCATCAGTGACGCACTGCCGCAGGATGTTCCGCAGATCGAGGGCAGCGGCGGCCGGGTGCAGTTCACCTCGAACCCGGGCGTGCCCTTCGGGCTACAGCCGAATGTGACCCGCGGGGCGCTGCGCGATCCGGCGGTGCGGGCCGCATTCCTGACCGCCATCGACCGGCAGCAGCTGGTGGACACCGTGCTCGGCCCCGAGTTCAAGACCGCCAAGAGCGTGCTGGCCTCCCGCACCCCCGGCTACGCGGATCTCTCGGCGCGGGTCACCTTCGATCCGGAAGCCGCGAAAAAGGTACTGGATCAAGCCGGTTGTGCTCCCGGATCGGACGGCATCCGCAGCAAGGACGGTCAGCGCCTCACGGTGGCCGTGCTGTTCGCCCCCGTGTTCGCGGGTAATCAGGCCATTCTCGAACTCGCCCAGCAGCAGCTGCGCGCCGTGGGCATCGAGCTGACGCTGGATCCGGTCTCGGTGGCGGAGTGGACGACCCGGCAGAACGCCCAGGATTTCGACCTCAACTACTACAACACCACCCGCGCCGACGGCGATATCCTGCGCACCACCTTCGGCGTCGATCAGCGCAATCTCAATGCTCGCGGACCCAGCGAAAAGCTGGACGCCCTGCTCACCGCCCAGCTGTCCGCCACCGATGCCGCCGCCCGCGCGAGCATTCTCGGCCAGGCACAGCACGCCGTGCTCGACGAGGGCCTGTGGATTCCCACCGTGGAGTTGTCCCAAGCCATCGGCGTCGCGGACACCGTCGCCGACGTGAAGTTCGAAGCGTCCGCCCGCCTGCAATTCCACGACACCTGGCTACGGCGGTAATCCCATGCGCCGGTACGTGATCGGACGACTCCTGCAAGCGGCGGGCGTCCTGTGGACGGCCTTCACGCTGTCCTTCGTCGTGCTCTACCTGCTGCCCGCCGACCCGGTAGAGCTGGCGGTCAATCGCGCCGAGGGCGCACCCGTCGACCCCGCCGCCATAGCCGAGATGCGCGCCAGATACGGCTTGGATCAACCGATCTGGGAGCAGTACTGGACCGCCCTCACCCACGCGGTGCACGGCGATCTCGGCCGCTCCATCGGCACCGGCCAGCCCGTGACCGAAGCCCTGGCCGAGGCCCTGCCCTCCACCCTGGCCTCCCTGTCCCTGCTGCTGGCGGTGGCGGGCGGTGGCGCACTGGCCGTCGCCGCCGCCTACACCCAGCGTCCGAGATTGCGCGCCATCCTCACCGCACTGCCGCCGATCGGCGCGTCCATGCCGACGTTCTGGGTGGGATTGCTCCTCCTGCAGGTGTTCTCGTTCCGTCTACGCCTGACCCCCGCCTTCGGCGGCGACGGCTTCAGCGGCGTCATCCTGCCCGCCATCACCCTGGCCCTCCCGGTCGGCGCGGTCATCTCCCAGGTCCTGTACTCCAGCCTCGTCACCACCTGGCGCCAGCCGTTCGTGGAAGTCGCCTTCGCCAAGGGCGCCTCCCGCTGGTGGGTCCAGCTCCGCCACGTCCTGCGCCCGGCCTCCGGTGCGGCGCTCACCGTGACCGGCCTCTGTGTCGGCACCGTGCTCGCGGGCTTCGTGGTGGTCGAAACGGTCTTCGCCCGCAACGGAATCGGCCGCCTCACCCACGAATCCGTCCTCACCCAGGACATCCCCGTAGTCCAGGGCATCGTCACCTTCGCCGCCCTGGTCTTCGTGACCGTGAACCTGCTCATCGACCTCGTCCTCCCACTCCTGGACCCCCGAGTCGCCCACAGCCGCCCGACCAAGGAGCGCGCACATGCCTGAAATCGCCAGGACTTCCACCGCAATGGCCGCCGTCCTCGCCCGCGATCCGCACGCGGCGGGACACACGATGCTCGCCGCGCCCACCGAATTGGAAGAGGCGCAACTTCTCGCAACTGCGGCTGCCGACCTCGCGGGTCCGAGCGGGACGATGTCGCCTGCGGCCGTGACCGGTAGCCATGCGGAATCGGACGGGGCGGAACCGCCCGTGGCCGTCGCCTCGGCCGATACCGGATTTCGCTCGCGGCGGCGCCTGCTGATGTTCTCGCATGCGCTGGTCGATCCGGGCCTGGCCTATGTGTTCGACCAGGACGGTATGGCCGATGACTAGAGCTCGAGCGGCACTCGCCCGTCCAGCGGCGGCGTCGGCGGCGCGCGTGTCCGATGCTGTCGGTACGGCGGTGTCGGACGCACCTGGCGCACCCGGCACGGCCGAGCTCGATGCGCCCGATGTGACCTCTCCCGGCGCGACCGACCTGGTAGTGCCCAATGTTGCTGACAGCGCCGTGTCCGAGGTGGTGAGTCCGCGCGAAAGCGCTGCACGCCAGGCTGATTCGGTGAGGGGTGCGGCCCGGTGGGTGCGCGGCAATGTCAGGCTGGTAATGGCGAGCGCGATCGTGATACTCGTCCTGGGCTGGGCGGCCGTGCCGTCGTTGTTCGCGAGTGGGGATCCGTTGTCGGGGGTGCCCACGCAGAAGTTCCAGGGGCCGAGTGCCGAGCATTGGTTCGGGACCGACCGGTTGGGGCGGGATCTTTACACGCGGGTGGTGCACGCGGCCGGATTGTCGTTGAGCGCCACTGTTTTCGCGGTGCTGCTGGGGCTGGTGGCCGGGTCGCTGATCGGTCTGGTCGTGGGCACCACCGGTGGCTTCGTGGACACCGCCATCTCCCGGATTGTCGATGTGCTGCTGTCGATTCCGGAGCTGTTGATCTCGCTGGCTCTCGTCACGGTGCTCGGGGTCGGTACGCGGAACGTGGCAATAGCCGTCGGAGTGGGCCTGATCGCGCGCTTCGCTCGCGTCATGCGGGCGGAAGTGCTGCGGGTGCGGAATGCGCCGGCGGCCTTCGCTTCCGGCGTCCGGTGGCACACCGTCCTGTTCCGCCATGTGCTGCGCAATGCCTACGGCCCCGTCGCGGCGCTGGCCGCCATCGAGTTCGGTGTTGCGGTGCTGGCCGTGGCCGCGCTGAGCTTCCTCGGCTATGGCGCGGTTCCGCCCACGCCCGAATGGGGTTCGCTCATTGCCGAGGGCCGTAACTATCTCGCCACGGCCTGGTGGCTCACCACCCTGCCCGGTCTGGTGATCATCGCGCTGGTGCTCGCCACGCAGCGTATTGCCCGCGCTATCCACAAGGACAATGCCCGATGAGCGAACCGTTGCTGACAATCGAGAACTTGCGGGTCGAGTACCGGGGGAGCACCGGTGTGACCACCGCCGTCGCGGGCGCGTCCCTGTCCGTCGAACGGGGCGAGACGGTCGCCCTCGTGGGTGAATCCGGTTCGGGGAAGTCGACTCTCGCGCACGCCGTGATCGGCCTGCTCAATGGCGGAGTCGTCACCGGGGGCGAGATCAGCTTCGCGGGCGAGCGTCTCGACCGTGCGTCACAGCGCGTGCTGCAACACATTCGGGGTGCGCGCATCGGCTTGGTCCCGCAGGATCCGGGCACGTCGCTCAACCCGGTGCTGCGGATCGGGGACCAGGTGGCCGAGGTGCTGCGCATTCACGGCCGGGCGGACCGGCGCACGGCGCGCGCCGAGGCCGTCCGGATTCTCGAGACCGCCGGACTGGATCGGCCCGAGGTGCGGGCGCGCCAGTTCCCGCAGGATCTGTCCGGCGGTCAGCGGCAGCGGGTGCTCATCGGGATTGCGCTGGCCTGCACGCCGGAACTGGTCATCGCGGACGAACCCACCAGCGCCCTCGATGTGACCGTGCAGCGCCGCATTCTGGACCACCTGGCAGCACGCACCCGGGAATCGGGAACCTCGGTGCTGCTCATCACCCACGATCTGGCGGTCGCCGCAGAACGCGCGGACCGCATCGTAGTCATGCGCGGCGGAGAGGTCGTCGAAACCGGTACGGCTGCCGAGGTTCTCGGCAATCCCCGGCACGAGTACACCAAGCGCCTGCTGGCCGCCGCGCCCGGCCTCGAGCAGGACTGGCAGCCCCGGCCCGCCGCAGCACGCGGCGGCGAACCGCTGCTGTCGGCGCACGGTCTGCGCAAGACCTTCCGCATCGCGCGCGGGGTCGCGCTCGTCGCTGTGGACGATGTCTCGCTCACCATCGCACGGGGCGAAACCCTAGCGGTAGTCGGCGAATCCGGCTCCGGGAAGTCCACCACCGCACGCATTCTCGCCCGCCTGGAAACACCGGACACCGGCACTGTCACCTTCGACGGGCAGGACATCGCGGGCCTGCGCGGGGCGAAGCTGCGCGAACTGCGCCGCCGGATCCAGGTCGTCTATCAGAACCCGTACGTCTCGCTGAATCCGAAACTCACCATCGCCCAGATTGTTTCGGAACCCTTGCAGGCTTTCGGCATCGGCGACCGGAGCAGCCGCCGCGAGACCGTCGCCGAGCTGCTGGACCAGGTCGCGTTGCCGACCGGTTATCTGGACCGCCGACCAGCCGAACTCTCCGGCGGTCAGCGCCAGCGAGTGACCATTGCGCGCGCCCTCGCGCTGCGCCCGGAACCCCTCGTTCTCGACGAACCCGTCTCCGCTCTGGACGCCTCGGTGCAGGCCCAGATCCTGGATCTGCTGGAGCGCCTGCAATCCGAACTGAATCTGGCCTACTTGTTCATCTCCCATGATCTCGCCGTGGTGCGCCGCCTGGCCGACCGAGTGGCCGTCATGCGTCAAGGGTTGATCGTAGAAACATCCTCCACCGCAAACATTTTCGACTCCCCGCAGCACGACTACACGCGCGATCTGCTCGCCGCCGTACCCGCCTTCGAAAGGACCGCCTGATGCCCACACCGCCGCTGCTCGGCTTGGAACTGTCCGGTACCGGCGCCCACCCGGCCTCCTGGCGTCGCCCGGATTCCCGCGCCGAGGAGCTGTTCACCGCCGACTATTGGCTGGACGCGCTGCGGGCCGCCGATACGGCAGGCTTCGACTTCGCCTTCCTACCGGACTCTTTCGCCCTGCAAGCCGAGGGCCCCAAGGGCCGCCTGGATGCCATTGCCGTGGCCGCGCGGGCCGCGGCCGCCACCCGGCGCATCGGTCTCGTACCGCAGGCCCCGGTCACCCACACCGAGCCGTTCCACCTGTCCAAGGCCATTGCCAGCCTCGATTTCGCCACGTCCGGCCGCGCGGGCTGGGAGGTGACCGTCTCGTCGGAAGGCCAGGCGGCGCTGTTCGGCCGCAAGCCCGAGCAGGACGAGCAATCGCGCTGGCACGAGGCGGCGGAGGCCGCCGAGGTGGTCGCCCGGCTGTGGGACAGCTGGGAGGACGACGCCGAGATCCGCGATCAGTCCACAGGCTGCTTCATCGACCGGAACAAGCTGCACTACATCGATTTCGAGGGTGACAACTTCTCCGTCAAAGGCCCGTCCATCACCCCGCGTCCACCGCAGGGGCAGCCGCTGGTGGCCGTGCGCGCCGCCGGACCGCACAGCACCGAGGTGGCCGTGCGGCGCGCCGACCTCATTCGAATTACCGCACCCGATCTCGACACCTCCGCCGCCGCCCGCGCCGACCTGCGGGCCGCCATCACTGCCGCCGGACGCGAGGCCGACCGCGTACGAATCCTGCTCGACGTGGATGTCCACCTCGCCCCCACCGCCGACCGCGCGGCCGCCGAGGTCGCCCAACTCGAGGACTGGACCGCCAGCCCCGCCCCCGGCACCGTCTTCCACATCGGCACCCCCGCCGAACTGCGAGAGCTGTTGCGGCAGATCGAAACCGGCACCGCCGCCGACGGTGTGGTGCTACGCCCCCTGGCCCTGCCCGCCGCACTGCCGCACCTGTCCGCGCTCACCCCCACCCTGCGCGAACGCCTCGGCCTGCCCCGCCCCGTCAACCGCTACGCCCACGCCTGAGGAGCGCCATGCCGAACCAGCCGATACGCAAGCAGATTCACCTCGCCGCGCACTTCCCGGGCGTCAACCACCACACCGTGTGGACCGATCCGGACTCGGGCAGCCAGATCGATTTCGACTCCTTCGTGCATCTGGCCCGCACCGCCGAACGCGGGTTGTTCGACTTCTTCTTCCTGGCCGAGGGCCTGCGGCTGCGCGAGCACCGCGGCCGCATCCACGATCTGGACGTTGTCGGCCGCCCCGACACCCTGGCCGTGCTCAATGCCCTCGCCGGGGTCACCACCCACCTGGGCCTGGCGGGCACCATCAACACCACCTTCAACGAACCCTTCGAGCTGGCCAAGCAATTCGCTTCCCTCGACCACCTCTCCGGCGGTCGCGCCGCCTGGAACGCCGTCACCTCCTCCGATGCCTTCACCAGCGAGAACTTCCGCCGCGGCGGCTATCTCGACCACGCCAAGCGCTACACCCGCGCCGCCGAGGTCGTGGACGCCACCCGCGCCCTGTGGGACAGCTGGCCCGCGGACGCCCTGCTGGTCGACCGTGAGCGTGGCGTATTCGCACAGCCCGCTCCGGCCGTCCGCTTCACCAGCGATCAGTTCGACATCGACGGTGAATTCGTGCTGCCGCGCAGCCCGCAGGGCTATCCGGTGCAGATCCAGGCCGGTGATTCCGACGACGGCCGCGAATTCGCCGCCGCCAAGGCCGATGTCATCTTCAGCGCGCACGGCGAACTGGAGGACGGGCGGCAGTTCTACCGCGACGTCAAGGACCGGCTCGCCAAATACGGCCGCCGCCGCGACGATCTGAAGATCCTGCCCGCCGCCGGTTTCGTGCTCGGCGATACGCCCGCCGAGGCCGAGGAGAACGCCCGCCACATCCGCCGCCAGCAGGTGACGCCGCAGACGGCCATCGCCTTCCTGGAGCAGGTGTGGGGCCGTGATCTGTCCGCCTACGATCCGGACGGCCCGCTGCCGGATATCGATCCGGTCGACAATGCGACCATCACCCGCGGCCGGGTCCGCCACGCCAAAGATCCACTCGCCGTGGCGAATGCGTGGCGCGCCAAGGCCGAGGCCGGGAAGCTCAGTATTCGCGAGCTCATTATCGAGACCACCGCGCGCCAGCAGTTCATCGGCACGCCCCGCCAGGTCGCCGCCGATATCGACCACTACGTGCAGAGCGATGCCGCCGACGGTTTCGTCCTCGTCCCGCATCTCACCCCCACCGGCCTCGACGAATTCGTCGACAAGGTGATTCCGGAGCTCCAAGCGCTCGGCAGCTTCCGCACCGAGTACACCGGCCCGACCCTGCGTGAGCACCTGGGTCTGCGCCATCCCCACCACGGCACCGAAGGAGTACGCGCATCATGACCGCAACCGTCACCGAATTCGACCAGCAGTGGGCGCAATGGCGCAGCGAGCGCGACCGCTGGGCACGGCAGCCACTGGGCTGGTTGAGCCTGACCGGACTGCACTGGCTCGGCGAGGCGGGCGAGACCATCGACGGCCTACCCGGCGAGTGGCGCGCCGATGGCGAGAACGTTTATGTCACAGTCGAATCCGAAGCGCGGCTGGGTGAGGGTGAACTGTGGTTCGACGGGCGGGTGCTGTCGGGCACGACCATCCTGACCCCGGGTGAGGGCAAGCCCGGACTCGAGGTCAAGATCGGCCAGCGGCTCATCGAAGTCATCCGCCGCAGTGGGCGATTCGCGCTCCGCGTGCACGATCCGGAAGCGCCGACCCTGGCGGCGTTCACGGAAATCCCCGCCTATCCGGCGGATCCGCGCTGGGCGGTTACGGGCGTCTTCACGCCGTACGAGGTGGCGCAGGTCGTCACCACCGGGGCGGTGGTGGCAGGTCTGGTGCACCATCACCCGGCCATCGGCACCGTCGCCTTCCGGCTCGGTGACGCCGATTACGAACTCGTCGTCTTCGGCAGCCACACCACCGGCCTGCACCTGCTGTTCACCGACGCCACCAGCGGCGTCACCAGCTACGGCGGCGCCCGCCGCCTCGACCTGCCGCGCCCCGGGACCGATGGCGCCGTCCTGCTCGACTTCAATCGGGCCGCGAATCTGCCCTGCGCCTTCACCGATCACGCCACCTGCCCCGTCGCACCCGCCGAGAACCGATTGGCCGTCGCGGTCGTAGCAGGAGAACAGGATCCCCGTAAGGAGCACACCGCATGACCATTCCCCTCTCGGTGCTGGACCTGTCTCCGATCAGTTCCGGTTCCACCGCCCGCCAGGCCCTGCGCAATACCGTCGATCTGGCGCGCCAGGCGGAACGCCTCGGCTACCACCGCTTCTGGATCGCCGAACACCATTTCGTCTCGGTCGCCAGCGCCGCGCCCACCACACTCATCGGGCTCCTCGCCGCCGCCACCGAATCCATTCGCATCGGCACGGCGGCTGTCCAATTGGGTCACCACACCTCGGCGTCGGTGGTGGAGGCCTTCGGCACCGTCGACGCCCTCTACCCGGGCCGCCTGGATCTCGGCCTCGGCCGCTCCGGCCATCGCGGCGACCAGGTGCGCGCCGCCGCGGCAGCCCCGGCGCCCGCCCCCGCGCGGTCCGCCGAAATCCGTGACGGGGTAGTCATCCCGCCGCCGTTCAATCCGGGGCAACTGCTCGACACCACCAGGGTCGCAGCGGGTTTGGAGACCTTGTACCTTCCGGGCGCGCAGCCGTTGCCCTACACCCGGCAGGTGCAGCAAATCCGCGCCCTCCTCGACGGCACCTACACCTCCGCCGACGGGGTGGCGCTGCACGCGATTCCCGGTGAGGGCGCGGACGTGCAACTGTGGCTGTTCGGCAGCAGTGGCGGCGAAAGCGCGCAGCTGGCAGGACAACTGGGCCTGCCCTTCGCCGCGAACTACCACGTTTCCCCGGGCACCATCGTGGAAACGGTGGAGGCGTACCGCGCCGCGTTCCGTCCGTCGGCCCGCTTCCCCCGCCCGTATCTGGTGGTCTCGGCCGATGTGGTCGTCGCCGAGGACGATGCGACCGCCCGGCGCCTGGCCTCCACCTACGGCCACTGGGTCCACAGCATCCGCAGCGGGGCGGGCGCCGCCGAATACCTCGCCCCGGACAGCGCGCCGCCGCTCTCCGATGAGCAGTACGCGCTGGTGGAGGATCGCGTGACCACGCAGTTCGTCGGCTCCCCGGCGACCGTCGCCGAACGGCTCACCGCGCTCCAAAAGCTCACCGGCGCTGACTAACTGCTCATCACCAGCGTCGCACACGATCACGCGGATCGAGTGAACTCACACCGCCTGCTGGCGCGGGAATGGGGCCTGACCCACGTGCGCGCCGCCTGAGACGCTCCGCCGCTCGTCAGGGAAGGGGACTCCGGAAACGAGCGGCGGAGCACCGCACCGTGGGCCGGGCCGAACGCGGTGCGGTCCCAGGGCCGGGTCCGGACCGTGGACCGTCCGGACCCGGCTCGCGGGGCACCGACACACGAGAATCCCCGCCGGATGGATTGTCCGGCGGGGATTCTCGTGTGCTCAGCGAGTGGTGCGAGTAGCCCGGCGCATGGCCGACAGCGGATCCGCGTAGAACACGCTCAGCGAGGTCACCGCGGCCGCGAACTCCTGCACCCGGCCACCGAAGCGGCTGATGCGCAGATCCGCGGCGGGCAGCGTGGTGCTCTCGGCGAACGCCTGCGCCACCCGCTCCATACCGGGCCGGTAACCGGTGAAAGCCTGCCCGCCCAGGATCACCCGCTCCGGATTGAACATATCGCGCACCAGAGCCGCTGCGCGCCCGAGGATTTCGGCCCGTTCCAGCAGCAGCTCCCGGGCCCCGGCATGGCCGCCGTCGGCGGCCCGGTACAGATCGGCCACGAGCGGTCGGCGCGGCGCCTCCGGCCGGGGCAGAATGCCCTTGCGCACGGCCCGTTCCAGCAGCGCCCGCTCACCGACGGCCGCCTCCAAGCAGCCGCGACGACCGCAGCCGCACTCCACGTCCGAACCGGTCGGCAGATGCGCGATGGAACCCGGTCCGTTCGCGGGTGTGTGCACCCGATCGTGCAGCGTGACCGCCACGCCCGCGGTCTCCCGGGCATAGATGTAGAGGCTGCTCCCCGGTCGGGTCTCCTCACCCGAATCCCGTGCAGCGAGCAGCAATTCGGCCGCCTCCATGGCCTCCACATGGGCGGATACCGAGACCGGCAGATCCAGCACACTGCTGAACACGGCCGCCACCGGCGCCGCCTGCCAGCCCAGCCGCGGATGATCGACCTGACCGGCGGTGGAATCCACCCGCCCGGCCAGCGCGACGCCGGTCCACAGCGGCTTGCGACGCGGCAGCCGATCCAGGAAGGCCTTGGCGCTGCGCGCCACTATGGTCCGCGCCGCGTCCTGACCCGTTTGCGGCGTGGCGATTTCGAGCCCGCCGAGAATCCGGCCGGACAGATTGGCGGCCACGATGCGGGTGACCGTGGACCCGATGTGCACCCCGAGGGTGGCGTAGGAATCGGTGTCGACCTCGAACGGCACGCGCGGTCGGCCGACCGCGCCGGAGGCGGTGAGATCGGCCCGCTCCCGCAGCAGCCCCGCCGAAAGCAGCGCCGACACTTGGCGATTCACGGTCGCGATACTCAACCCGGTGGTCTGGGCGGCGACATCGCGGAACAGTGGGTCCCGGGTGGCGGCGCGCAGCACGGCGGCCGCCGGATTGTCGGTGATCCGCAACTCCGGCGGCACGGCCGGACGAGCCGGAGCCAGCCGCGCGGTGGTGACGACCGGCGATTTCTTCACACCGGCGGTCTGCTGCGGTCGATCAAGCGTGGGGGAAGACAAGATAGAAGTCCTTGCTGCGGTCCCGACTGCGGCTACAGGGGACGAAGGCCTACATGAGGATTTCAGCGGTGCAGCGAGGAACCCGGATCCGGGCAGGACGGGATCAGTACTCGGCTGCGCGACGGCAGGAACAACACAGTTCCCGCTGCCGCGGCAGCCGCACACCCAGCGCAACGGTCACATAGGTGACCCGTGCGGCCTTGGGGCGACTGGAAGACATGGGATCAAAGTTAACACCCGGGTCAGCCCGATAGGAAGCCATGAGCGCCCGCCGGTGGCTTTTCGAGACTCAGAACACTCGGGAAATGCCTGGTGCGCACCCATTCCGTTCACCGTGATCGGAATGGGCGCGACCGAGGCCGGTCAGTCGGCGAACAGGCCCTCGACGGCCGTGATGAAGTACGGGAAGTGGCTCGCGAACCGGTGCAGATCGGCATCGCCGTCGAAACCGCCGAACCAATACAGACCGGGCACGCCGTCGTCACTGGGATTCAGATCACGCCACACCCGCACCCAGTGATCGCCCCGCCGCCCGGCCACCATGAACGGCAGCCCGCGCGAGAACATGAGCTCCTGATACGCCTCGGGGACACGATGCGGAACGGTGCCGTCCAGGGCGCGCACCATGCCCTGTACGCGCGTCGCCATATCCCGGCCGAGCGCGGTGCGCGAGGGCAGATAGCGGGGGAGCAGCAGTGCGGCCACGCCGCCCAGCGCGATGGCCACACCCACCAGCGCGTGCCCGGGACCGAGCGCCAGGACCACGGTCGCGATCGCACCGGCCGCGATGAGGCCGACGCCGAGCCAGAATTCGAAACCGCGCCGGGTGCGATCGATGAAGGCCCCGCGCGTGGTGGCATCGTCGATCAGAGCCTCGCGCACCCGCGCCACGGGCATCTTCCCGCGCAGTTCGGACAGCAGCACGGCATCGGCGCCGTCGGGCAGCAAGGCCGAGTAGACGGCTCGTTCGTACCCGCTGAGGTGCTCGTCCGGCGGGTTCATGCGGGAGAACCGCCAATCCGACTCCCCGGCCACCGCCATCCAGATATAGCTGCGCACAGCCAGATCCACGACGGTGGCGGCCATATCCCAGGAGTCCACGTAGCCGTCCACCAGCAGCCCGGCCATGCCCGGGGTGACACCGTCCGGTGAGGCGAACTGCGCCCGATCGCCCTCGCGCTGCAGCGGATCCAGCACATCGTCGTCGCCCGGCCGGACCCGCCGCGCCCACACCACATAGCCCGCCGCGGCCGCCAGCCCGGCCAGCAGCACTCCGAAGGCCGCCAGCACCGGACCCGTCACCGAGAACGGCCCGGGCGCATTGTCGTCCTGGATATCGGCATTGGCCTCGACGGTGCCGGGCGGGAGTTGCAGGGTCACATCGAGCACATCACCCTTGCGCAGATCGGTCTTCTCCAGATGCGCGACTCCATCCGGTTCGACCCGAATGTCCGCGCAGTCCTGGGGATCTCCCGGCGGGCCGATGGTGCACTCGGTGACGCCCATCCGGAAATCGGGACCGGTCACCGTGGCGCTGATCGACGCCACATCGGTGTTCAGCACGCCGGTCCAATGGAATACCTGCGCGCCCGAGGCATTGCTGACCGTGTTGTGCACCGTGTACTTGACGGTCACCGAACCGGGTCGCGCCACAATGGTGAACCGGTCGTCGCCAAGCGTCGCCTCGCCATCGCCCGCGGCCGACACATCGCTGACCTCGAAGCTGCGCTGCACCCCTTCGGCGATCTGCACGCGCAGCGGCAGCACCTGCCGGAATTCCCCGCCCTCGGGCACTTCCACGGTTTCGGTGACACGCAACAGCCCGTCATCACCGAGATCCACCTCGGCGATGATCCGCACCCCGTCCGGTTGCGCCCAGGCGTTCGGCGCGGCCAGCCCTAGTACCGCGAGGAGCAACGCGACGAGGGCAGACCCCCGAAAAATCCGCATGGAAGGCTACTTTAGACAGCTTGCTATCCTTCCGAAGCGGCTGTCGGTTGTCTCTGAGAACGAGGGGGTGCGGGGGGATGACTCGACCACCGTCCGGACAAGGACCGAATTCAGCCGGTGGACTGCCACCGCAGCCGGGCCAATGGCCCGCGCCGCCACCGCAATCACCCCGCCAGGCACAGGGCCCCGGCCATCCCCAGGGCCCGGGTCAGCCGCAACGGCCATGGCAGCCGCCGGACCCCGGGCAGCCGCGTCCGCCCCAGCAGCCCCCGGCGCAGGGCTATCCCCAGCGGTCCGGACCGTCACCCGCACAAGGCTTTCCGCAGGTACCCGCATATCCCCAGCGCCAGGGCTATCCGCCGCCCGGCTACCGGCCGCCGTCCGGTTACGGGGCCCCGGCGCACGCCCAGCCCCGGCAACCCGGCTACCGCCCACCCATGCCCCCGCCCGCCGCCGCCACTCCGGTGGGCGCGGCGACCTATGTCCGGCCCGCGCCGCCGCGGCGACGGCGCTGGGGCACGCTGGTGCTCATACTGGTCATCCTGGTGTCCACCGTGGTGCTGCGCGCCGCATTCAAAAACGGACTGGACGCACTGGGTTCGGGCGATTCCGTCCAGACCACTTACGATCCGGAACCGGGCGGCGCCACCCTCGGCGTGGCCGATACCGCGAACAACCCGCTGGTCACCGATTCCGATCTCACCCTGCTGCCCGCGCGCTGCGACTACTCCACGTGGAGCACCGACGTGAGCACCGCGCGCACCTTCTTCGAAACCGCCGCGGGGTGTCTGGAGAGCGCCTGGAAACCGGCATTCGACGCGGCCGGACTGGCTTTCGAACCGCCGAAGCTCATGGTCTCCGCCGACACCAGCGGCATCACCACGCTGTGCACCGGCAACAGCAGCAATTTCGCCGCCTTCTACTGCTCGGCCGACAAGACCATCTACATGCCGATCAGCCAGCTGCAGACCGACCTGTTCGGTGACAACTGGGTCGTCTACCTCTCGGTCTTCGCCCACGAATACGGCCATCACGTTCAGGCCCAATCCGGCATTCTCGGCAAGGTGCACAGCGAACGCCGACAGGCCGGTGCGCGTAGCGATCTCGGCCTGGAAATGTCCCGCCGCACCGAACTGCAGGCCAACTGCTTCGACGGCATGTACCTGTCGTCCTCGTCCGGCGGCGGCTCGCTGACCTCGGCCCAGATCAATGTGGCCCGCAACGACGCCTACGGCCGCGGCGACGCCCCCGGCGATATGCGCGATCACGGCACCTCGCAGAACGGCGGGGCCTGGTTCGAGATCGGCTACGACGAGAACCGCACCTTCGAGTGCAATACCTTCAACGCACCCGCCGCCAAGGTGAAGTAGGCGAAAAGCGGCGGGGCGGCGGGTCTTCCGACCCACCGCCCCGCGGCATCCGTCCGTTCGAGCTCAGTGCCCGAACGGCCCCTCACCGAGCTTGCGCGGCCCGTGGCCGTGCCCGCTCACACCTTCCGCGTACGCCGTCTCCGCGTGCAGCGCGAAGTCGATACCGGAAACCTCGTCCTCCTTGCTGACCCGGAAACCGATCAGCCGGTCGATGACCTTGCCCAGCGCGAACGACACGCAGAATGCGAAGGCCGCCACCGCGATCACGCCCACCGCCTGCTTGCCCAGCTGCGTGAGCCCGCCGCCGTAGAGCAGGCCCTCCACGCCGTCCTCGCCCGTCATGGCCCGATTGGCCAGCAGGCCGATCAGCAGCGTGCCGACCACGCCGCCGACGAAGTGCACGCCCACCACATCGAGCGAATCGTCGTAGCCGCCCTTGAACTTCCAGCCCACCTCGAACGAACACAACACGCCCGCCGCCAGACCCACGAGCAGCGCGCCGAAGGTGTTCACATAACCGCAGGACGGCGTGATCGCCACCAGGCCCGCCACCGCGCCGGAGGCCGCGCCGAAGGTGGTCGGCTTGCCGTCGCGCACCTGCTCCACGACCAGCCAGCCCAGCATGCCGAGGCAGCCCGCGACCAAGGTGTTCAGGAATACCGCCGCCGCGGTTCCATTGGCCGACAAGGCCGAACCGGCATTGAAGCCGAACCAGCCGAACCACAGCAGGCCCGCGCCCAGCAGCACGAACGGCAGATTGTGCGGGCGCATGGCATCGGTCTTGAACCCGATGCGCGGACCCAGCACCAGTGCCAGCGCCAGCGCCGAAGCGCCGGAAGCGATCTCGACGACCAGCCCGCCCGCGTAGTCCAGCGCGCCGAACCGCGCCAGCCAGCCGTCCGGCGTCCACACCCAGTGCGCGATGGGCGCGTACACGATCAGTGCCCACACCGGCACGAAGATCATCCACGCCGCGAACTTGGCGCGATCGGCAATGGCGCCGCTCACCAGGGCGATGGTCAGAATCGCGAAGGTCAGCTGGAAGGTGACATACAGCAGTTCCGGGATGGCGGTGTTCTCCCGCACGGTGCTCGGGTCGATGCCTGACAGCCCGAAGAACTCGACATTGCCGATGAGCCCGCCGCCCGCGTCCTCGCCGAAGGCGAAGCTGTACCCGGCGAGCAGCCACACCACCGTCACCAGCGGAATGGAGATGAAGCTCATCATGAGCATGTTGAGCACACCGCTGGAGCGCACCATGCCGCCGTAGAAGATGGCCAGTCCCGGCGTCATGAGCAGCACCATGGCCGTGGCCGCGAGCAGCCAGGCGGTCGCTGCCGGATCGATGGTAAAGGTCATGTTGGGGGGAACTCCTTCCGCGCGTGATCGCGTTGCACGGAAGTTACCTTTTCCTCACGTTTCGGCGCTGTTACGAAAATGAGGACTTGGATACGTGTCTGTAACAGGTCTAGCTGCGGCGATCCCGGCTCTTCCAGGTCAGGGCCCGCAATCCGCGAGGTCCGGGCAGCGGCAGGCCGTCGTCGAGGGCCATCCACTCGGCGGTGGTGAGCCACTGCTGCTGGGCGCGGGCGTCGGCAGTGTCGTTGAACACGCGGCGGCCGCGATCGTCACGCAGTTCGTAGGCGAGGACCGACCAGCGCGGCGGGCGGCCGTTCTCGGTCACCTGATCGCGCAGATAGGCCGCGACCAAGGTGCCGATGGTATTCACCGGGCGCAGCGAAACCCGATTGCCATAACGCGCGGCGTGGAAACGCCTTCCCGCGCACAGGGATCGGGGTGTGGCGTTATAGGCGATCCACCCGGTGCGCTGCGCGCGCTCGATCAACCACAAATGTTTGACCGACGTCGGCGGAATACTGCCGACCTGATCGCGAATGAGATTGAAAACCGGCTCGAAAAGCAGAATGTCGCGACGGGTGGGACCGGTTCCGTGCGCGGTCCAATATTCGTCGGTCAGCTTGGCGAGCACCCGGCCGAAATCGTCGATGCTGCGCTGGGCGCGGCGGCCCAGGCGTTCGATGCGCTCGGCCTCGGCGCGAATGTCGTTCTGCACGATGAGGGTGTTGATGGCCGCCATGGTCGGCACCTGGCCGCGTTCGAGCAGCTCCAGAATGGCATTGGCGGTGGCGGGATCGGCGGCTGCGGAGACCGGTAGCGAATCACGCTTGAGGTCGTAGTCCTGCGGGGCGATGGCTCGGCTGAGCAGATCGACGGCGGCGGTGTTACCCGCGAAGTCGGTGCTGGAGAGCCAGGCTGCGGCGATGACGTCGTGCTGCGGCACTTGGGCGATTCCTCCGGGAGATTTGGTTGTGCCCCGGTCGGGATGAGGGACCGGCCGGGGCCACCAACCTGATGAAGGTTTGGCTACCGAAGTTGCCGATGTCCACGGTAGCCAAACGATTGCGATCTTGCTGCATCGGTTGATGGGATCGTTATGTCGGCTAGGTGGAGTTGAAACCTAACGCACATCAGTAAATGGTGATCTTGGGTGGAAGTGACGTCCGGCTAGCCCATTCTGAAATTGCGCTGAGAATTTGCTCGCCCGCATCGCAAACTTTGCGGTCGGTCTGAAGTGTTTTGAACGGGCGACCGGAATGCATGTGATTTGAGTCACGGGAATGGATGTCCAGCATGGATGAACGCTGAAATCCGGACAACCGGCGAGCCGATCGGAAGCCGCGCGGGCAGCGAATCGCTCGATGTCGCCCCTACTCGGTACCCTCGGGCCGTGGCTCTGTACCGGAAGTACCGACCGGCAACGTTCGCTGAAGTGGTGGGGCAGGAGCACGTCACCGATCCCCTGAGCACCGCGCTCGACACCGGCCGGATCAGTCATGCCTATTTGTTCTCCGGCCCGCGCGGCTGCGGCAAGACCTCCTCCGCGCGCATCCTCGCGCGCTCGCTGAACTGTGTGGAGGGACCGACCTCCACACCGTGCGGCGTCTGCTCCTCGTGTGTGGCTCTGGGCCCGGGCGGTGCGGGCAATCTCGATGTCATCGAACTCGACGCCGCGAGCCACGGCGGCGTCGACGACACCCGCGAACTGCGCGACCGCGCCTTCTACGCGCCCGCCGAATCCCGCTACCGCGTCTTCATCGTGGACGAGGCGCACATGGTCACCACCGCGGGCTTCAACGCGCTGCTCAAGATTGTCGAAGAGCCCCCGGCCCACCTCATCTTCGTCTTCGCCACCACGGAACCGGACAAGGTGCTGCCGACCATCCGGTCCCGCACCCACCACTACCCCTTCCGCCTGCTCCCGCCCGCCACCATGCGCGGCCTGCTCGGCAAGATCTGCGATCAGGAGAATGTGCAGGTCGAAGAGTCGGTGTACCCCTTGGTCATCCGGGCGGGCGGCGGCTCCCCCCGCGACAGCCTCAGCGTCCTGGACCAGCTGCTCGCGGGCGCGGGCCCCGAGGGCGTCACCTACCCCCGCGCCGTCGCCCTCCTCGGCGTCACCGACGTCGCCCTGATCGACACCGCGGTCGAGGCCCTGGCCGCCGCCGACGGCGCGGCCCTGTTCTCCACCATCGACCACGTCGTCGAGGCGGGCCACGACCCCCGCCGCTTCGCCACCGACCTCCTCGAACGCCTCCGCGACCTCATCCTGCTGCGCGCCGTCCCCGACGCCGCCGACCGCAACCTGGTGACCGGCCCCGGCGACGTCCTCGACCGCATGCGCGACCAGGCCACCCGCATCGGCCCCGCCACCCTCACCCGCTACGCCGAACTCCTCCACGAGGGCCTCGGCGATATGCGCGGCGCCACCGCCCCCCGCCTCCTCCTCGAGGTCATCGCCGCCCGCATGCTCCTCCCCGCCGTCTCCGACGCCGAAACCGCCACCCTGCAACGCCTGGAAACCCTGGAACGCCGGGTAGCGAGCGGCCCCCTCCCCGCCACCGCCCAATCCGCCGCTCCCGCCGCCGCGCCGTCATCCGCCGCCCCGGCGGCTCCCGCCGCCTCCGGCGAGCCCCGCCGCCGCGGCGCGGAAGCTCTTGCCGCCCTGCGGGAAAGCCGCTCCGGAAAGGGCGTTGCCCCGACCGCGACCACGCCGGTTCAGCCGTCCCAGCCGGTGTCCGATCCGGCCGTCGCCGGGAACCACGATCAGCCCGGCCAGGTCGCCGCGCCGCATGCTCCCGCTCAGCAGCCGCAGGCGTCTGCTGGTGCAGCCGCCAGCGGCGGTGAATCCGCGCAGTCGGCGGGTGCGGCCACAACAGCGGCGCCGCAAGGGAATTCGCCGGAGCCCGCCCGGCCTGCCGCAGTCCGCCCACCGGAGATGAACGCGGTGGGTAGCGTTTCCGCCGAAACCGCGCCACCCGCCGCTGCGCCGCAACCGGTTTCCTCGCCAGCGGCAAGCGCCACCTCGGCCCCGGCTCAGCCGACAGGACCGCAGCCGGATTCCGCGACGGCCCCCGGTTCGACCGCGCCGTCAGCAGCCGAGGCCGCTGCGCAGCCCATGGGCCAGTCGCCCATCTCGCAGGGCGCGGCGGTGGCTCCGAACAAGATGGCGTTCTCGCCGCAGTCGGCCGAGGCATCCGGGACTCCCGAGTCCGCCGCGCCGTCGGTGGATGCGGACTCCGCCGCGGGGCACCCGCTCACCAGCGCACCGGAAAGTGCTACTGCGCAAGGCGCTCCCACTGTGCATGAGCATGCTGCCGCCGCTGCGCCGAGTGCTCCCGCTGCCACTGCTGGCACGGCCGTGTCCGGGGTTCCCGCCGCCTCTGCGACTGCGGCTGCGCCGGAAGCGGTCGGGCCCGGAAGTGTCGCTGGGGCTGCAGCCGTGTCCGAGGCCATGGAAACATCGCCGGCCGCCGAGCTCGCGGCCACGCCTGCGGAGGCCACGCCTGCGGAGGGCATCGCGCCCACGGCGGGGGATTCCACGGGGATGGCCGAGCTGTCCGGGGCGGATGTGCTGCGGGAGATCGAGGGGGCCTGGGCGGATATCCGTACGAAGGTGCGGGAGTTCGGTTCCGCCGCTTTGCAGGCGCTGTTGTCGGGCGGGACGGTGCTGCGGGTCGAAGGGCAGACGATCGTCTTCGGGCATCAGCATGCGCCGCTGGCGCAGCGGTTGTCGCAGCCGCAGAACCTCGATGCCGTGCGGTCGGCCGTGCAGGCCGTGCTGGGGCGTGCGCACGACATCAAATGGGAGGTCGGGGGATCCGGGCAGGCCGCCGCGGGGCGCGGGGCGGGGACCGGGCCCGGGGCGGGCAAGGGTGCTCCGAAGAAGGAAGCGCCGCGGTTCTCGCGGCCGAGTCAGGCCAAGGCGGCGAGTGGGGCGGCCACCGCGCCCGCGGCCGCCGGGAATGCGGGTGGGTGGGGCAGTGCCGCGACCCCTACCGGCGGGGGTGCGGACAACCGTTCGGCGGGTGCGAATCCGGCGGGCGGCGGGACCGGTTTCGCGCCGCCGGAGGACGATATTCCGCTGCCTGACGGGCCGGACCTTCCGGACGATCCGGGACCGTCGTACTACTCGTCGGTAGGTTATGACGGCGTCCCACCTGCTACTACGGAGGAAGAGGAGCGGGAGATGTTGGCGGACGCGGCCCGGCCGGTCCCGGCCGAGGAGCGCCGCGACCCGGATGAGGTGGCCTTGGAACTGCTGCGGTCGGAATTGGGGGCCACTCCGCTCGAGGGTTGACAGTTCCCCTGTGAGGCACATTAAGTTAACCGGAGTTCGCACTCGGCGGTACTATGATCGGGTGGCCGTGAGTATCGGTTGGCGAGGGTTCTAAGGTATGCCCAGGCGTACGGGCTGCCAGAGCGCACGTCGGCCGGTTCGTGGGGCTGTTTGTACAGCGTCAGGACGGTCGGTCGACGAGGCCGATCGGCCAGGGTTACCCGCGGCCGCCCGCACAACGCGGTGTCGGCGCACCTTGAGGAAGGAAAACTCCGATATGACCACAGAGGCCTACATTTACGAGGCCATCCGCACCCCGCGCGGCCGCAACAAGAAGGGGTCGCTGCACTCGGTCAAGCCGATCGATCTGACCACCGGTCTGGTCGAGGAGCTGCGGAACCGTTACCCGAACCTGGACGAGGATCGGATTTCGGACATCATCCTGGGTGTCGTCTCCCCCGTGGCCGACCAGGGCGCCGATATCGCCCGCACCACGGTGCTGGCCGCCGGTCTGCCCGACACCGTCGGCGGCGTGCAGATCAACCGCTTCTGCGCCTCCGGCCTGGAGGCCGTGAACCTGGCCGCCCAGAAGGTGCGCTCCGGCTTCGAGGACCTGGTCCTCGCCGGCGGCGTGGAGTCCATGTCCCGCGTGCCGATGGGCTCCGACGGCGGCGCCATGTTCATGGACCCGGCCACTGCGTACCCGAACTACATCGTCCCGCAGGGTATCTCGGCCGACCTCATTGCCACCATCGAGGGCTTCACCCGCGATGACGTGGACGCCTACGCCGTGCGCTCGCAGGACCTGGCCGCCAATGCCTGGAAGAACGGCTACTTCAAGAACTCGGTCGTCCCGGTCAAGGATATGAACGGCCTGACCGTGCTGGACAACGACGAGCACATGCGCCCCGGCACCACCGCGCAGGATCTGGCCAAGCTGAATCCGGCCTTCGCGGGCATCGGCGATATGGGCGGCTTCGACGCCGTCGCCATGCAGCGCTACACCTACGTGGAGAAGATCGACCACGTGCACCACGGCGGCAACAGCTCGGGCATCGTGGACGGCGCCGCGCTGGTGCTGGTCGGCTCCGAGGAGGCCGGTAAGGCTTCCGGTCTGACCCCGCGCGCCCGCGTTGTGGCCACCGGCATCTCCGGCGCCGACGCCACCATCATGCTGACCGGCCCGACCCCGGCCGCGGAGAAGGCGCTGGCCAAGGCCGGCCTGAAGCGTGAAGACATCGACATCTACGAGATCAACGAGGCCTTCGCCTCCGTCGTCCTGAAGTTCCAGAAGGACCTGCAGATCCCGGACGAGAAGCTGAACGTCAACGGCGGCGCCATCGCCATGGGTCACCCGCTGGGCGCCACCGGCGCGATGATCACCGGCACTGTGATCGACGAGCTGCACCGTCGCAACGCGCGTTACGGCCTGATCACCCTGTGCATCGGCGGCGGCATGGGTGTCGCCACCATCATCGAGCGCGTCTGACGCCCACCGACATTTCTTCAAGGGAGAACGAAAGACTGTGACCCAGAACATGATCGGCTGGGAAAAGGACGCCGACGGCATCGTCGTGCTGACCATGGACGACCCGAACCAGGGCGCCAACACCATGAACCAGCTCTACAAGGACTCCATGCGGGCCACCGTGGACCGCCTGGTCGCCGAGAAGGACGACATCACCGGTGTCGTCATCACCTCCGCGAAGAAGACCTTCTTCGCCGGCGGTGACCTCAAGAACATGATGCAGACCGGCCCGGGCGACGCGGCCGCCATCATGGAGGAGCTGACCTTCATCAAGAGCGACCTGCGTCGTCTCGAGCAGCTCGGCAAGCCGGTCGTATCGGCCATCAACGGCGCTGCCCTCGGCGGCGGCCTGGAGATCACCCTGGCCACCCACTACCGCATCGCCGCCGATGTGAAGGGCCTGAAGCTGGGCCTGCCCGAGGTGAAGCTGGGCCTGCTGCCCGCCGGTGGCGGCGTCACCCGCATCACCCGCATGCTGGGCATTGCCAACGGCCTCATGGGCGTGCTGCTGCAGGGCACCGAGTTCAATGCCGCCAAGGCCAAGGCCACCGGCCTGATCAACGAGGTCGTCGGCACCGTCGAGGAGCTGGTCCCGGCCGCCAAGGCGTGGATCAAGGCCAACCCGGACAAGGGCGTGCAGCCCTGGGACGTCAAGGGCTTCAAGATCCCGGGCGGCACCCCGACCACCCCGTCGCTGGCCGCCAACCTCCCGGCCTTCCCGGCCAACCTGCGCAAGCAGCTCAAGGGCCAGAACATGCCCGCCCCGCAGGCCATCATGGCCGCCTCGATCGAGGGCGCGCAGGTCGATTTCGACAATGCCTCGCTCATCGAGTCCCGCTACTTCGTCTCGCTGCTGACCGGCCCGGTCGCGAAGAACATGATCCAGGCGTTCTTCTTCGACCTGCAGTCGATCAACAACGGCGGTTCGCGTCCCAAGGACGTGCCCAAGCGTGAGATCAAGAAGGTCGGCGTGATCGGCGCGGGCATGATGGGCGCGGGCATCGCGTACGTCACCGCCAAGGCCGGTATCGACGTCGTCCTCAAGGACGTCACCATCGAGGCCGCCAACAAGGGCAAGGACTACTCGGTCAAGCTCGAGGAGAAGGCCCTCTCGCGTGGCAAGACCACCGAGGAGAAGTCCAAGGCGCTGCTGGATCGCATTACCGCGACCGCCGACGCCGCCGACTTCGCCGGTGTGGACTTCGTCATCGAGGCCGTGTTCGAGAACCCGGAGCTCAAGGCCAAGGTCTTCGGCGAGATCGAGGACATCGTCGACGCCGACGCGCTGCTCGGCTCCAACACCTCGACCCTGCCCATCACCCTGCTGGCCAATGGCGTGAAGCGGGCCGAGGACTTCATCGGCATCCACTTCTTCTCGCCGGTCGACAAGATGCCGCTGGTCGAGATCATCAAGGGCGAGAAGACCTCCGGCGAGGCCCTGGCCCGGGTGTACGACTACACCCTCGCCATCCGCAAGACCCCGATCGTGGTGAACGACTCGCGTGGCTTCTACACCTCGCGCGTCATCGGCAAGTTCATCAACGAGGCCATCAAGATGCTCGACGAGGGCATCGACCCGCAGACCATCGAGCAGGCCGGTCTGCAGGCGGGCTACCCGGCGGCGCCGCTGAAGCTGTCGGACGAGCTGAACTTCACCACCATGCAGAAGATCTACAAGGAGACCGCCGAGGCCATCGTGGCCGCCGGTGGCGAGATCGACGCCGCTTCGGGCGCGACCGCCGGAATCCTGGACAAGCTGGTCGGCGAGTTCGACCGCAAGGGCAAGGCGGGCGGCGCGGGCTTCTACGACTACGTCGACGGCAAGGCCACCAACCTGTGGCCCGAGCTGCGCACCCTGTTCAAGACCTCGCGGGAGCTGCCGGAAGGCGTCACCCTGCAGGACCTGAAGGACCGCATGCTCTTCGCCGAGGCCATCGAGACCCAGAAGTGCTTCGATGAGAACGTGCTGACCACCACCGCCGACGCCAATATCGGCTCCATCTTCGGCATCGGCTACCCGGCCTGGACCGGTGGCACCCACCAGTTCATCGTCGGCTACCCGGGTGGACAGGAAGGCTTCGTCGCGCGCGCCGACGAGCTGGCCGCCAAGTTCGGCGACCGCTTCCAGGTGCCCGCCTCGCTGCGGAAGTAACCATCGGCGCTGCTGCGCTGAATCACCCGGCCCGGGTCGCGATCGCCGCGACCCGGGCCGGTGTGTTTCCGGAGCCCCGACGTCCCGGCCGGGTATTTGGAGGTAAACCCGAATTCCGACCAGACATGTGCGTGCCGCGCTACGTTTGGATGAGTGCGGGTGATGCCGACTCCACCCGTAAGCTCGGTACGTGCACTTCCAGGTTCGAGGTGGCCAGATGAATCCACAGGCGCACCCGGGGGGCTCCGGGGGCGACTCGACGCGAGCCGAGTCCGCCACCCAGGGGTTCGTGACCATGAGCATCACCGACGAGCTCGAGGCCATGGGGCTGGGTGAGGCCGAGGAGATCGGCCGGGGTGGGTTCGGGATCGTATTCCGTTGTGCGCAAAGGGCGCTGGACCGCGTGGTGGCGGTGAAGGTGCTGTCCTCGGAGATCGACGAGGAGAGCCGGGAGCGGTTCCTGCGCGAGGAACAGGCCATGGGGCGGCTGTCCGGGCATCCGAATATCGTGGACATCCTGCAGGTGGACGTGACGCCGACCGGGCGGCCGTTCATTGTCATGCAGTACGCCACGCACGGGTCGCTGGAGCGGCTGGTCCGCGAGAACGGGCCCTTGACGTGGTCGGATTCCCTGCGCGTCGGGGTGAAGCTGGCGGGGGCCATCGAGACCGCGCATCGCGCCCAGGTGCTGCACCGGGATGTGAAACCGGCGAACGTGCTGCTGAGCCGCTATGGCGAACCCCAGCTCACCGACTTCGGAATCGCCCGCATCCCAGGGGGTTTCCGCACCTCGACGAGCATGATCACCGGATCCCCGGCATTCACCGCCCCGGAGGTGCTGAAGGGGGAGGAGCCGACTGTCCGCTCCGATGTATACGGTCTCGGATCCACCCTGTTCGCCTTGCTGACCGGTCACGCCGCCTACGAACGGCAGGCGGGGGAGAAGATCGTCGCCCAGTTCCTGCGCATCACGAGCCAGCCGCTGCCGGATCTGCGGGCGCTGGAGATACCGGCCGATGTGGCCGCGGCCATCGAGGCCGCCATGTCCCCGGATCCGGTGAACCGGCCGGGCTCGGCGGTGGAATTCGGGGATATGCTGCGCGGCATCCAATCCGAGCACGGCCAGGTGCCCGATGAGATGGCGCTGCTGGACGGTTCGACGAACGGCGGGCCCGATGGGGATTCCGATGCCACCCAGCAGTATTCGCGCCAGCGCACCGGCACGGTGGTGACCGCGCCGCGCAATCGCTCGCTGAGCCTGCGGCCGCCGGAGCCCGCGTCCAGCGGTGTGTTCCCGGCGCCGGGCGGTACCGGAACGACCCTGCCGCCCACGGCCGTCACCAAATTCCGGCCGCCGCGCCCGGCCCGGGAACCGGTGCTGCGCCCGCGGCTGCTGGAACCGCTGCGCGCGGGGGGACGGCGGCGGCTGGCGGTCATCCATGGTCCGGCGGGATTCGGTAAGAGCACGCTGGCCGCGCAGTGGTGCGCCGAGCTCACCGACCGCGGTATTCCGGTGGCCTGGATCGGCGTGGATCGCGATGACGACAACGAGGTGTGGCTGCTCGCGCACATCATCGCCGCCATTCGCAGGGCGCGCCCGGAGCTCGGGGCCGGACTGGAGCAGGTGCTCGAGGAGCGGCCCGCCGACGCCGTGTCGTATGCGGTGACCGCGCTCATCGACGAGGTGCACGCCGGTGGCGCGCCCATTGTGGTGATCGTGGACGACTGGCACCAGGTCACCGATGCGGGAGCGCACCGGGTGCTGGAGGCGCTGCTCGACAGTGGCTGTCACCATTTGCGTTTCGTGGTCACCAGCCGGGAGCGCGCCGGGCTGCCGCTGAACCGCATGCAGGTGGCCGACGAACTGGTCGAGATCGGGTCCGGGCAGCTGCGTCTCACCGGAGACGAGACGCGGCAGATCCTGGTCGATCGCACCGGTATCGAGCTCACCGATCGGCAGGTCGAGCAGATTCACGCCGCCACCGACGGCTGGCCCGCGGCCATCCAGTTCGCGAGTCTGTCGCTGCGCGCGGGCGATCAGGATCCGGATCAGCTCATTGCCCGGCTGTCCGGGGACAACAAGGCCATTCGCGACTATCTGGCCGAGAACGTGCTGGATTCGCTGGATCCGCGCATGCTCGACTTTCTGACCGCCATCGCGGTGCCGGAGCGGGTGAGCGCTTCGCTGGCCGAGGCGCTCACCGGCGCCACCGATGCCGCCGAACTGCTGGAGCAGGCCGAGCAGAGAGAGTTGTTCATACATCGGATCTCCGAGGATTCCGGCGTGTACCGGATGCAGCCCATGGTGGCCGAGCAGCTGCGCGCCCGGCTGGAGCGCGCTCAGCCGGGGCAGGTGAAGGCCCTGCACCGCAAGGCATCTCGCTGGTTCGCCGAACATCAGATGCTGCGGCAGTCGGTGGATCACGCGCTGGCCGCCACCGATTTCAAGTTCGCGCTGGATCTGGTCGAGAGCGGCGGCATGGATCTGATCGACCGGTCCCGGCTTGCGACCTTGTTCGCCACGGTGTCGAAACTGCCGGTGCAGCAGGTGGCTTCGCGGTCCAAGCTGCTCATGGCGCTGGCGCGGGCCAATGTGACGCTGCAGCAGTCGGGCGCGGCCCGTACCGCGCTGGGGCGGCTGTCCAATATGCTGGCCCGTAGCGCGCCCACCGATGCGGAGGCGATCAACCAGCGATGTCAGGCGGCGGTCCTGGCGGCCGCCGATCAGGTGGCGCGCGATCGCACCGACGGCGTCATGGACCGCCTCACCGACTGCCTGGCCCTGGCCGAGGATCTGCCCGCCTGGACGGTGTCCACCGCGGCGAATCTCGTGTCCTTCGTGCGCCTGTGTGAGTTCGATTTCGAGGGTGCGAACACCATGCAGGAGTGGGCCGCCCCGTATCACGCGCGCTCCGCCGATCCGCTCGGCGTGGTCTTCGGTCTCTGCGGCCAGGGTGATGCCGCCTATGAGCAGCTCGATATCACCACGGCCACACAGTTTTTCGAACAAGCCTGGCAGACCGCGCGGGACCGCTCCGGTCCGCGCTCACACCCGGTCCGGGTGGCGGGCGCGCTGCTGGGCGAGGTCGCCTATCGCCGTGGCGATCTGGACACCGCCGCCGCCCGGCTCGACGAGGGCGCCCGAATCGCCATGGACCGCAAGCTCACCCGCCTGGCGGCGCATATTCGCGCCGAACGGCTGCGCCTGGGCCTGCCCGCCGATCAGCTCACCGCCGGGCTGGTCACCGATCCGCCTATCCGCCCGGTCCGCCATCTCACCCGGCGCGGCCGTGCTGGCCGCGGAGGCCGAGGAGATCGCCACCATCCGCGCCCTGCTCGCCCGGCACTACGCCGGGGTCGACCGCGCCTACGCCGATGATCTGGCCCCGCTCGGCACCGACGACACCCTCGTCAAACGCGCCCGCGCCCTGCACGGCCGCATCCGCGAAAAGCGCCGTCCCCGAGCCGAACTCGACTCCGCCCTGCTCCTCGCCGAATCCCTCTCGGCCGCCGGTTGGATGGGTGAGGCCATAGCGGTCCTCACCCCGGTCGTCCTCCGCTGTGCCGACCTCGGCTGGCCGCGTCCCATCCAGGACGCGGGGCCCGGTGTGCAGAATGTGCTGCGCACGCTGCGCACCGAGATGCCCCTGGGCAATACCGACGGGGTGGAACTGCCCCGCGCCTTCCTGGATTCCCTGTGAGGAAGGCGCCGAGGGTTCCGGTCAGGCGTTCCACCACGGGCGCAGCGGGACCGTCCAGGCCTTGTCCGCGCCCAGTTTGACGCCCAGCACCTGGTGTAGCTGGACGACATTGGTTTCGAAGCCGAGCTGGCAGCCCGCCATATAGAGGCCCCAGACCTTGGCGGTGCCCTCGCCGACCTCGGCGACGGCGGCGTCCCAGTTCCGGACCAGGTTGTCGCACCATTCGGCGAGGGTCAGCGCGTAGTGGCGGCGCAGGTCCTCTTCGTGCAGGACCTCCAGGCCCACGTTCTGGATCTCGGAGATGATGCGGCCCGAGCCCGCCAGTTCGCCGTCGGGGAAGACGTAGCGGTCGATGAAATCGCCCGCCTTGGTGGTGCGGGTGTTGTCGGGGCGGGTGATCGAGTGATTGAGGAACAGGCCGCCCTCACGCAGCTTGGACTTCATGAACTCGAAGTAGGCCGGATAGTTGTGCACGCCGATGTGCTCGGTGAGGCCGATGGAGGAGACGGCGTCGAAACCGCTCTCGGTGACATCGCGGTAATCGGAGTGGCGCACCTCGGCCAGGTCGGACAGGCCCTCCTCGGCAATCTTGGCCTGCGCCCATTCGGCCTGTTCGGCCGACAGGGTCGCGCCGATGACCTTGACGCCCCGCTTGGCGGCGTAGCGCACCATGCCGCCCCAGCCGCAGCCGATATCGAGCAGCCGGTCACCGGCCTTCAGATTCAGCTTCTCGAAGACCAGCCGGTACTTGTTCTCCTGCGCCTGCTCGAGGGTCCAGTCCTCGTCCCCGTACACCGCGCAGGTGTAGGTCATGGACGGGCCCAGCACGTACTCGTAGAAGGTATTGGAGACGTCGTAGTGGTGGTGGATGGCCTCGGCATCGCGAGTCTTGGAGTGCCGCAAGCCTTCCAGCGCGATGCGCCGCCAGCGCGGCAGCGTCTCCTGCGGCGGCGGCGCGATGGGCTTGAGCAGTTCCCAGCCCAGCGAGCGCGCGATGACGACCAGCTGCAGGGCGGTGGGGCGGTGGAACTTCAAGTTGCCCAGGGCCCTCAGCAGGTCGTACGGGTCACCGGGATGGACGCCCGTGGCCTCCATATCGCCCGCGATATAGGCGCGGGCCACGCCCAGATCGCCCGGCGCGGTGGCGATGTAGTTGACCCCGCGCGGGTTCTTGATCTCCAGGCCGAATTTCGAGTCGGCCGGGCCGGTGGTACTGCCGTCGTACGCCGTGAAGCGAATCGGCATCGGCCCGTCGATGAGGGTCTCGAAGATCTCGGCAATGCTGAGCTTGCTCCCGAGCTCGGCGAAAACGTCGGAACGGTCCTTGAACGTGGTCACTTGCGTTGCACCGCCTTCGAATACAGATCCAGTAAACGATGATCCGGGTCGTAGTGCTGCTTGAGTTTGGAATACGTGTCGCCGCCGTAATACAGGTCGGCGAACTCGTCTTTGTCGTAGTAGGAATCCGAGTACAGCGATTTGTGCCCGTCGAGGGCGGACACCTCGCGTTCGATGGCGCGATTGGCCGCGCCCTCGATCTGACCGGCCACGGTCGGCACCGCCGACCAGAAGCCGACGTTCACATAGGTGCGATTCGGTTCCAGCGGGCACAGCGGCCACGGCCGCTCACCGTCGCCGGTATCGCGCAATCGCAATGGGCACAACCAGATCGGCTCGATCGGTATGTCCCGCAGGAACCAGTCCAGGAAGTCGGCGGTGCGCTCGATGGGCACCTCGATGTCCTGCACCACCCGCTCCCGCGGCAGATTGCCCTGGCGGGCCTCCAGCCTGTCGCCGATATGGAACTTGTGATCGAGCGCGATGAGCTTCCAGTAGAAGCTGCTGCGCCGGTACTGCTTGGGCCAGAACCGGCGGATGCGCGGATTCTGCGCGCCGAAGGCCCGCGAGCACCAGAACCAGTCGGTGTCCCAGCGCCACAGGTAGTCGCCGATGGTCAGCCGATCGCGTTTCGGTTCCTTGCCGTCGTGCTGGATCGACCGGTAGAAGATGTCCATCCCGGTGTAATCGCTGACCGGGCCCGGTTCATCGGTCTGGCGGCCGAGCACCAGATAGCTCTCGTCGGCGGTGAACACCACGCCGTCGAGATAGTCGACCTGCTCACCGGCGTACGAGCGGTCCGCGATGATCTGCGCCATGGCCGCCTCCAGCTCCCGCAGTTCATGAAACCGCAAGTGCCGCAGCGCCACAAACGGTTTCACCGTTTCCAGCTCGATCTTCAGGCGGGTGGAGTACCCGAGGGTCCCGTAGGAGTTCGGGAAACCCCGGAACAGCTCGGCGTTCGCTCCGTCCGGGGTGGCGGTGACGATCTCGTCGGATCCGGTCAGCACGTCCATCTCCAGCACCGATTCGTGCGGGAGGCCATTGCGGAACGAGGACGATTCGATGCCGAGTCCGGTGACCGCTCCGCCCAGGGTGATGGTCTTCAGCTGCGGCACCACCAGCGGCGCCAGCCCGTATCGCAGGGTGGTGGCGACCAGATCCTCGTAGGTGGTCATGCCCGCCACTTCGGCGGTGCGCGCCTGCGGGTCCACCGCGATGACCCGGTCCAGACCGGAAACGTCCAGGCCGGGGGCGGTATTCTTGGCCCGCGCGCGGAACAGATTGGATGTCTTCTTGGCCAGCCGGACATTGGCGTCGGGCGGTATCGCACGATAGGACGCCAGCAGTCGATCGACCCCGGCGCGGTGCGCGGCAAAACCTGATTCCTGTGCGGCCGGTGCGCGGCCGACCTTCCCCAACAGACTCACTGCCACCCTCGGAACGCTATCGTGCACCGCCGGGTGCGGCCAGTAGGAGAACACCGGCGGGGCGGTTTTTCACGCACAGTTTGCATGTGCGCGTGCGGAACTACCTGCCATATCCGAGGCTATTCCCGGTCCCGTGGTGATCATTCTTACTTCGGCTAACGATTTGAAAACGAATGACCGCGCGCCCTATGTGATGGGCGCGCGGCCATTCGGCTATCGGATCGGGATCAGTAACGCTGCTGCGGCGGATAACCCGGCGGGGCACAACCCGGCTGGGGATAACCCTGCGGCGGAGCGCCGTAACCGGGCGGCGGGCCGTACTGCGGCGGTGCGGGATAACCCTGCGGAGCGGCATAGCCTTGCGGTGCAACGTAATTCGGGGCGTACCCGTACTGCGGGCCCGGCTGCGGATAGGGCTGGTTCGGCGGGAACTGCGGCGGCATGCCGGGTCCCGGGCCATTGCTCCCGCCGCCCCCGCCGCCCGGGGAACGCTTGAACTCGCCGATCAGCATGACCGCGCCGCCCACGGCGAGCAGTCCGCCGATGCCGAACAGGATCCAGGGCGTCCAGCCGTTGCTCTCCTTCTGTTCGTCATAGCTGCGTTCGGTGGTCTTCCCCTTGCGGGTGGTGGTGCAGGTGTCACCGGGATGCATCTCCCGGTTGCCGCACATGACCTTTCCGCTCCCGGAGTCGCCGAGCGTGACGACACCGCCGACGAGGAGCGCGCATCCGATGACGACGGCAGCGAGATACGACACCACGTTCTTGACGCGGCGCACGGTGTGCATGGTTGGAACGATTCCCCTCGATGAAACCGGGTACCTGTACCCCGGGTACTACAGACGAAATCCAGTCGCGCTGGGTTGCGGCGTAGCATAACCGGGCGGCACCAGAGCCGGGGAATCAATAAGGAGCACATGGTGGGACAGGTCAGCGCCTCCAGTTCGATCGTCGTGACGGCCGATCCGAAGCGGGCCCTCGACGCGATCGCGGACTACGAGTCGGTGCGCCCGCGCATCCTCTCGCCGCACTACCGCGATTACAAGGTGGTCGAGGGCGGCAAGGGCGCCGGCACCGTGGCCGAGTGGACCCTGCAGGCCACCGAGAAGCGGGTGCGCAATGTGCGCGCCGCCGTCTCGGTCTCGGATTCCATGGTGACGGAACGGGATTCGAACTCCTCCATGGTCACCACCTGGACCGTGACACCGTCCGGCGCGGGCTCGCTGGTCACCGTGCGCACCAGCTGGAAGGGCGCGGGCGGCATCGGCGGCATCTTCGAGGGCATCTTCGCCCCGCTCGGCTTGAAGAAGATCCAGGCCGAGGTGCTCGAGAACCTGAAGAAGGAACTCGCCTAACTCGCGGCGATATCGAAGAGGTTGCCCTCCGGGTCGGCCATGGTGGTCCATTGGCCGCCGTACTCGTCGAAATCGGCGATGTGCTTGGCGCCGAGGGCGATCGCGCGGTCGATCCGGGCGGGCAGATCGTCGGCGGTCAGGTCCAGGTGGACGACGTTCTTGCCGGGCGTCTTGTCCGGAACGCGGATGAACATGAGCAGCGGTGACGCGCCCGCGCTCCGGCCGACGGTGGTGAAGTCGGCAGTGGCCTCCGAGTCCACCGGCAATTCGAGCAATTGGGCCCAGAATCCGGCCAGTTCGGCGGCGTTCTCGCAGTCGAAGGTGATGTTGGCGATCTGCACTGTCATGGTGCTGTCCTTTCAGAGCCGACCAATGGGCCAGCAGATTTCGGTGATGTACTCGGCCGGCTCGACCTCGCCGGGTCCGGCCAGATAGCGTTCGCGAATGGGTTCGGCGAGCGCGGCGTCGTGTTCGGCCACATGGGAGCCGAGGGCCCCGTAGGTGAGGTCGAAATCGGTGAACGGTCCGTGGTGCACGGCAATGGCGAATCGGCGGGCGGGCAGTTCCAGCACGGTCCCGTGCGCCGCGGCGCGGTCCCGGTCGGCCGGTGCGATGGGGACGAGGGCCACCACCTCGCCCTTGTCCTCCTCGAAGAACTCCAGCGAATAGGTGGCTCCGCCGGGCCCGTCCGGCTGGATGCCCGCGCTCTCCAGCGTCCCGTACAGCGCGCCGAACGAGCTGTCGCACCAGTCGTCGATACGGTCCCGCGCCACCGTCTCGGCCACAGCCAGCGTGGGATGGCTTGGAATGGAACGGTATTCGACCTCGACGGCGATCCGGCTCGGCGGCAGCAGCAGCGTGCGCAGCGAGGCCACCACATCACGGGTGCGTATGAGTTCGGCCTCCATGCGTTCGAGGTGCGCCCGCAGCGCGGCATCGCGCGATTCCCGATCCGGTGCGGCCAGGACCTCCCGAATCTCGGGCACGGGCATGTTCAGATCGCGCAACCGGCGAATGAGATGCGCCTGCTCCACCTGATCGGTCGAATAGAACCGATAGCCGGAGCTGGGATCGATATCGGCGGGTTCCAGCAGGTCGATCTCGTGGTAGTAGCGCAGCGCCTTCACACTGAGGTGGCTGAGCCGGGAGAACTCACCGATCGGAACCGTTGCTGTCATGCTCACAGCGAACACTCTCCTCCCGGGGGAGAGTCAAGCTAAGGGGGTTTGGGGGCCTGGCCCCCAAACCCCTATCGCCGGGGGCGGGTCGAGTACGCCGGGTCCGCGACTAGGCTGGGGGACGAAAAGTTCCCCGCAGAGAGGACACCCCGTGCAGCCCGGTGGAGAGTTCGATATCCAGCAGTTGATGGCCCAGGCCCAGCAGATGCAGCAGGCCGTCATGGCCGCGCAGCAGGAGATCGCGGAGTCCGAGGTGGAGGGCGAGGCGGGCGGCGGCCTGGTGCGCGCCAAGATTCGCGCCACCGGCGAGGTGCTGGCGCTGACCATCGATCCCAAGATCGTCGATCCGGAGGATGTCGACACCCTGCAGGATCTGGTCATCGGCGCGCTCAACGACGCCATGAACAATGCGCAGAACCTGGCCGCGGAACGGCTGGGCCCGCTGGCCGGCGGGCTCGGCGGTGGCGGCGGCATGCTGCCCGGCTTCTGATCGGACCGGCGCGAGGTGTACGAAGGTCCCGTTCAGGATCTCATCGACGAGCTGGGCAAACTGCCGGGTGTCGGCCCGAAGAGCGCGCAGCGCATTGCCTTTCATCTGCTGGGCGTCGAGCCGCCGGAGATCGACCGCCTGCAGGCGGCGCTACAGAAGGTGCGCGACGGCGTGCGCTTCTGCGCGGTCTGTGGCACCGTCTCCGATGGTGAACTCTGCCGCATCTGCGCCGATCCGCGCCGCGACCGCACCATGATCTGCGTGGTCGAGGAGCCCAAGGATGTGCAGGCCATCGAGCGCACCCTGGAATTCCGCGGCCGCTATCACGTGCTCGGCGGTGCGCTCGACCCGCTGTCGGGCATCGGCCCGGATCAGCTCCGCATACGCGAACTGCTGACCCGCATCGGCAATCAGGACGACGGGGTGGACGTCACCGAGGTCATCATCGCCACCGACCCGAATACCGAGGGCGAGGCCACGGCGACCTACCTGGTGCGCATGCTGCGCGATTTCCCGGGCCTGTCGGTCACGCGACTGGCCTCCGGCCTGCCCATGGGCGGCGATCTCGAATTCGCCGACGAGCTGACGCTGGGCCGGGCCCTTTCCGGCCGCCGGGCGCTCTAGGTCCAGTACGGCGGCGCGGGCATGGCCGCCGGTTGCGGGCAGGGGATGTGCTGGCTGTTGCGGGGGATATCGGCCCCCGCACCGGTGGCGTGCAGGGCGACGGCCACGGCGAATGTGGCCGCCGCCCCGGCGAGAATGGCCAGGCTCTTACGCAACTTCGGGGTACTGAGCTTCGGGCGGAGCTTCATCGGTTCTCTCCTCGTTCGCGATGAGTTACGAGAACAAGCCGTGTTGCGCCGTGCGGAATAAGCGAAAGGCTAGCGTTCCTGCGCCCGCGCAGGCTTTATCCCGAGGGTGCTCGAGCCCGAATCGAAATGCGGCTGTTATTTCTCCGCCGCGCGCATTCAGAAGGTGAGCCGCTCCCAGTCGAGCGTGTCGAAGCGCGACCGATCCCCGCTGGTCCATTCCCAGATGAGATCCGCGACCAATTCCGCATCCCGCACGGCAATGGTGAAATGCCGGTCCGCCGAGCCGTCCCGGTATTCCAGGTCGTAATGCCCGTCGTCGTGCCGATAGGTCTGGATGTAGACCTCGTCGCCGCGATCCGCGATCAGATACGGTCCGGGCGCGCCCAGCTCCGGAATCCAGCGGCGCGCCAGTTCTTGTGTGAGATAAGGGAATTCACCCGCTCCGCCGTGGGACACCGCTATGGGGACGTGCCCGGCCGGATCGATGAGCCAGGTCAGCTGCGGGTCGTACACCGCGTATCCGAGCGGCGTCGCCAGCTCGAAGAGCAGGTTCCGCACGAATCCCACGGCGTCGATCGGGCTGGACACGAACAGGGCCGCACCGACCGCGCTCTCGGCGACCGGATCGGTGAGGAAGTTGTCCTCCTCGGGCAGTTCGCCATTGCGCTTGTCGAGTTCCGCGGCCAGCTCCGCCACCGCCGGTGTGGCCGGTTTCCCGTCCTGCATCGCCAGATACGTATCGACCGCCGCCGGGGTGGCGGCGGCGCCGGAGGGCAGCAGAACATGGTCGTAGCTCACCCGGTCAGGCTAGTGGCAGCCGGACCGCCCGCCCCGGCCAGGCCCTATCCGGCCAGGCTCTGCGGACCGGTGTCCAGCATGATCTCGGCTTCCAGGCATTCGCAGCCGCCCGCCACTTCGGAGCAGTCGGCCAGATAGACGTGCCGCACGCGATCGAGACTGTCACAGTGCCAGTCGGTGCATTCGGTGGCGCCGTCGGCGTGGGCGATCAACGTCCCGTGGCAGTGATCGAGGGCCGATTCACAGAGCGAGCAGGTGCTCATGAAGCTCCTCCAATCGTCACTAGGAGTCTTATCACCCGGGTGCGACATCTGTGGGAGGTCACCGCGTGTCGCCCGAACTGTCTGGAATCCGCCCGCGTGTCCGGGGTCTGGCGTGGTGAACTTAGGAATGGGCGTCAAAGTGTCCCTGGAACATCGCACGACCTACACCTTCGATCACCCGGTGCGGATACACCCCCATGTGGTGCGCCTGCGACCGGCGCCGCACACCCGGACGGGTATCGAGGCGTATTCCATGCGGGTGACGCCCGCCGCGCACTGGGTGAACTGGCAGCAGGACGCCTTCGGGAATTTCCTTGCGCGCCTAATCTTCAACGAACCGGCGACCCAGATGTCGGTCCTGGTGGGACTGATCGCGGATATGGACGTGATCAATCCGTTCGACTTCTTCGTCGAGGAGTACGCCGAGCATTTCCCGTTCGACTATCCCCCGCAGCTGACCGCCGATCTGGAGCCGTATCTGCGGCCGGTGGACGAGGGCGAATCCGGTTCCGGCCTCGGGAAATCCGTGCGCGACTGGGTGCGCGCGCATCCGCCGCGATCGGGCGCGCACGTCTTCGACTTCCTGGTCTCGATCAATAAGGCGCTGCACCGCGATGTCGGCTACACCATTCGCATGGAGCCCGGTGTGCAGACGCCCGGCCACACGCTGCGCGCCGCCCTGGGCTCCTGCCGGGATTCGGCCTGGCTGCTGGTCTCCATCCTGCGCGAGTACGGCCTGGCGGCCCGTTTCGTCTCCGGCTACCTCATCCAGCTGGCCCAGGATGTGTTCTCCCTGGACGGACCCTCCGGCCCGCCCGCCGATTTCACCGACCTGCACGCCTGGACCGAGGTCTACATTCCCGGCGCGGGCTGGATGGGCCTGGACCCCACCTCCGGCCTGTTCGCCGGGGAGGGCCACATTCCCCTCGCCGCCACCCCGCACCCCATGTCCTCGGCCCCCATCACCGGCGCCACCGATCCGGTGAAGGCGACCCTGGACTTCTCCAATACCGTCCGCCGCATCCACGAGGACCCGCGAGTCACCAAGCCCTACAGCGATATTCAATGGGATCGCATCGCCGCCGTCGGCGCGGACGTCGACGCCCGCACCGAGGCCGCCGATATCGGCCTCACCATCGGCGGTGAACCCACCTTCGTCTCCATCGACGACCAGACCTCCCCGGAATGGACCACCGACGCCGACGGCCCGCACAAGCGCGAACGCGCCGCCTACCTCGCCCAGCGCCTGCGCCGCATCTACGCCCCCCACGGCCTGGCCCAATACCGCCAGGGCAAGTGGTACCCCGGAGAAGCCCTCCCGCGCTGGGATATCGCCCTCCTCTGGCGCGCCGACGGCACCCCCCTCTGGCGCCACCCGCACCTGCTCATCGACCCCTGGCTCCCGCCGCCCGCGACGCTCGCGGAGTCCGGCCGTACCCGCTCTGGAGTTCGCGCACCGAATGGCGATGAGCCGCACCGGCAGGCCGCTCCGGACCGCGATGCGATGGGCGAACCGCCGGGTGACGCGGCGGGCGGGAGCGACATCAGGCCGGACACAGCGGGTTCGGAGAGCGTGTCGCGCACGGGCCCGGCCGATGACATCGACGCCGCTGTGCGCCACGAGGCCGGACGCGCGGTCGGCGACCCCCCGCTTGAGCCGTCGACCGCGTCGGGTGCTGCTGTCGCCTCAGGCGACAACACCGCGTCGGGTTATGACGCCGCGCTGGGTGCGGCCGCGGCGCGGATTGCGGGCGAAGGGGGGGTCGGTGCGCGGTGGTCGGATGATTCGCAGGTGGGAGACCCGCGTGCGGCGAGGGCGAATGGCGGACGAATCGACGTGCGCGCATCCGAGCCGAGAGGGCACGGTGGCGAGGCGCCGTGGCGCGGTGGTGTCGAACGAGCGGGCGGATCGGTATTGCCGTGGCGGGCCGGGGGCGATGCCGCGCGAGATGTGATTGCGTATATCGCGGCCGGGTTGGGGTTGCCGGGGACGCAGGTGCGGGCCGCGTATGAGGATCCGCTGTTGCGGATGGCGGCGAAAGCCAGTGCTCCGCAGGGGGAGCCGGTGGACGCGGGCGATGACATCGCGCCGGAGCGGGATTCGGCGCGGGCGCGGAAACAGGCGCTCGCGCGGCTGGATACCGCGGTGACCGAACCGGCCGCGTATGTGCTGCCGCTGCACCGGCGCTCGGATGAATCCGGGTGGGCGAGCGCGGATTGGCAATTGCGGCGTGGGCGAATCATGTTGGCCGAAGGGGATTCCCCCGCGGGGCTGCGATTGCCGCTCGGCGCCATCTCCTGGCAGTCGCCGCCCGCGCGCCCGGAGGCGGATCCGTTCGCGCCGCGGCTGCCGCTGCGGCCCGATGAGCCCGCCGCGGTGGTGGAGTCCGCCGATCGCGCGCCGACCACCGCGCTGGTGGCCGAGGTGCGCGACGGGAGGCTGTTCCTGTTCCTGCCGCCGGTGGAGGATCTGGACACCTTCTTCGATCTGATGCGGCGGGTGGAGGCCGCGGTGGTGGCGGTGGAGCAGCCGGTGGTGCTGGAAGGGTATGCGCCGCCGGTGGATTCGCGGTTGCGGAGTTTGTCGATCACGCCGGATCCCGGGGTGATCGAGGTGAATGTGCAGCCGACCGGATCCTTCGCGGATCAGGCGGGGCTGCTGGAGAACCTGTACGAGCAGGCGCGGCTGGCGCGGCTCGGTACCGAATCCTTCGATGTGGACGGGACGCACAGCGGGACCGGCGGCGGCAATCACATCACGCTGGGCGGGCGCACGCCCGCGCGGTCGCCGCTGCTGCGGCGGCCGGATCTGCTGGTGTCCATGCTGACCTATTGGCAGCGGCATCCGGCGCTGTCGTATCTGTTCTCCGGGCGGTTCATCGGCCCGACCTCGCAGGCGCCGCGGGTGGACGAGGGCCGCGACGACGCCCTCTACGAGTTGGAGATCGCCTTCGCGGAGATCGTCCGGCTCGGCGGCGCGGGCGGGGCCGCGCCCTGGGTGGTGGATCGGGCGCTGCGGCATCTGCTCACCGATATCACCGGAAACACGCACCGCGCCGAGTTCTGCATCGACAAGCTCTTCAGTCCGGATTCCGCGCGCGGCCGACTGGGGCTGGTGGAATTGCGCGGGTTCGAGATGCCGCCGCACCACCGCATGGCCATGGTGCAGTCGCTGCTGGTGCGGGCGCTGGTGCTGCGGTTCTGGGAGCGTCGCTACACCGCGCCGCTCATCCGGCACGGCGCGAATCTGCACGGCCGGTATCTGCTGCCGCACTTCCTGCTGGCCGATATCGCCGAGGTCGCAACCGATCTGCGCGCGCACGGTATCGAATTCGATATCAGCTGGCTCGATCCGTTCTCCGAGTTCCGTTTTCCCCGGGTGGGCACGGTGGTACTAGGGGATATGGAAGTCGAATTACGCGGGGCCATCGAGCCCTGGAACACCCTCGGCGAGCAGACCACGGCGTCGGGGACCGCGCGCTATGTGGATTCCTCGGTGGAGCGCCTGCAGGTGCGCGTGGTGGGCGCCGATCGCGGCCGGTACGCGCTGACCTGCAATGGTTTCCCGATTCCGCTGCTGTCCACCGGTAAGGCGGATGTGCAGGTGGCGGGTGTGCGCTATCGGGCCTGGCAGCCGCCGAACTCGTTGCATCCGTCGCTGACGGTGGACGCCCCCTTGGTTTTCGATGTCGTCGACCTGGAGTCAGGTCTGTCGCGGGGCGGCTGCACCTATCACGTCTCGCATCCCGGCGGCCGCTTCTACGCGGGGCCGCCGGTGAACGCGGTCGAGGCGCAATCCCGGCGCAACCGGCGTTTCGAACCTTTCGGACATACGCCGGGACCGGTCGACACCGCTGCCCTGCGTGCCAAAATGGCCATACAGGCCACCGATATCGGCGCACCCGGAATCCTCGACCTCCGCCGGGCACGAACCGTGTGGGGCGTGGCCGGCGACCGGTAGGCATACCCGGGGAAGTGGTAGCGGTGACACTGCTCGATGCGACGCCACCGGGGGACCCCGCGCCCGGAGAACCCGCCCGGTGGCCCGATCCGTCCGCCCGGCCCGGCGTGGCCGAGGATTTCGCCACCTATCGGGCCGCCGCGGCCGAAACCGGCGGCATGGACGCCTGCGGCCTGCCCACCGGCGGTTACTACGACGAACTCGTCGACGGCGAGGGCCGCCTGCGGCGCATGTGGACCGAACTCTCCGCCGATTTCCTGGAACAGGGCCGCGACGGCCTGCACCGCATCGACGGCCGGGTGCGGCGGCTCATCGAGGACGACGGCATCACCTACACCGAACTGCGGACGGATCCGGAGCGGACCGCCGCCCCGTCGCCGTGGCGGCTGGATCCGATCCCGCTGCTGGTCTCCGCCGAGGACTGGTCGGTTCTGGAAGCCGGTGTGGTGCAACGCTCCCGGCTGCTCGACGCCCTGCTCGGCGATCTCTACGGACCCCGGCGCACCCTCACCGCCGGTCTGGTGCCGCCCGCGGTGGTGTTCGCGCACAGCGGTTATGTGCGTGCCGCGCACGGTATTTCGCTGCCCGGACGGCAGCAGCTGTTCCTGCACGCCTGCGATATCAGCCGCTGGGGCGACGGCGGTTTCCGGGTGCTCGCTGATTGGGCGCAGGCGCCCTCGGGCATCGGCTACGCGGTGGCGGACCGGCGGGTGGTGTCGGCCGCGATACCCGAGGCCTTCGAACTGGCGAGTCCGCTGCCGCTCACGCCGTTCGTGCGCGCCATGCGGCTCATGCTGGTGGAGGCCGCACCCCGCGCCGCCGCCGAGGAACCGGTGGTGGTCGTGCTGAGCCCTGGCGTGCATTCCGAAACCGCCTTCGATCAAGCCTATTTGGCGTCGATCCTGGGATTCCCGCTGGTGGAGAGCGCCGATCTGGTGGTGCGCGACGGGCGGCTGTGGATGCGCTCGCTGGGCACGCTCAAACAGGTCGACGTGGTGCTGCGGCGCGTGGACGCGGAATTCTCCGATCCGCTCGATCTGCGCCCGGATTCCCAGCTGGGCGTGGTGGGTTTGGTGGAGGTGCTGCGCCGCGGTGCGGTCACCGTGGTCAATACGCTCGGCAGCGGGCTGCTCGAAAGCCCCGCGCTGGCCGCGTTCCTGCCGCGACTGTCACGCCTGCTGCTCGACGAAGACCTGAAATTACCCGGGGTGGAGGCGTATTGGGGCGGCGACGACACCGAGCGCACCCATCTCACCGCCAACCTGCACCGGCTCATCCTGCGCTCGACCATCGACAACACCACCGTGTTCGGCCCCATCCTCACCCGGGCGCAACTCACCGAATGGCGGGCCCGCATCGATGCCGAGGGCTGGAAATGGGTGGGGCAGGAACCCGCCCGCTTCTCCGTCGCCCCCGCCGTCGCCGGATCGGGCGGCCTGGCCGCGGCGCCGGTCGCCCTGCGCCTGTTCTCGCTGGCCGGACGCGTCGGCTATCGCGTCATGGCGGGCGGGCTCGGTCAATTGCATCAGCGCGGCGGACCCAACGGCATGATCGGCGAGGCCGCCGCCAAGGATGTCTGGGTGCGCGGCGCCCCGGCCCCGGTCCCGGCCGTCGAGGTGCCCGAGGAACGCGAACGCCGGGTGCCGTTGGTCCCGGCGCTGGCGCAGGTCAGCTCGCCGCGCGTGCTCAACGACCTGTTCTGGCTGGGCCGTTACGGTGAGCGCGCCGAGGCCACGGTGCGCCTGCTCGCCGCCATCCACGACCGCCATCAGGACTACCGCTACCGGCCGTGGATGGAGGGCGCGGAGGCCATGCCCATCCTGATGACGGCGCTGGGCCAGATGACCGGCACCGTGCCACCCGCGCCCAAACAGTCGGCCGCACAACAGGAACCGCCCAGCGAACGGCTCGGACAACAGCAGCGTCCCGGCGAGCAGCGGCAGCGCGCGGGGTCGACGCGGCAGCATCGGGTGCCCGAGGAGGTGCGGGCCGCGTGTCGGCGCGAATACTCCGACGAACCGACCATGCCGATCGCCATACCCGGCGCGTCCCGGCGCGACCACGACTATCTGGTTTCGCTGACCGTCGACCGGGAATTGCGGGGATCCCTGGCATTCGCGGTGGATCGATACGGGAAGGCGGCGCGGGCGGTGCGCGATCAACTCTCGCCCGACACCTGGATGGTGCTCAGTTCCACGGACCGGGCGCTCTCGGAATACCGGGCGGCACACGGAGATCGGGGCGCGGCGCTGTCCGCGGTGCACTCCCGGGCGCTGGCGGCGCTGCTCTCGCTCACGGGCATCGACGCCGAATCCACGGTGCGCGATACCGGCTGGCACGTCCAGGACATCGGCCGCCGCCTCGAACGCGGCCTGGCGCTGTCCGCGCTGCTGGGAGCCACGCTCAGCGACGACCATCCCCCCGATATGGCCCGGGTGGTGACCGACGCCGTCTTGCAGGCGACGGTCTGCTCGGTGAGTTACCGCCGCCGCCAAAGGGATTCGATGCGGATCGTGGCGCTCGCGAGCCTGCTGCTGTTCGATGCGAGCAATCCGCGCTCCCTGGCCTATCAGCTGGAACGCCTGGAAGCGGACTTCCTGGCCCTGCCCGCCGCCACCGGATCCTCCCGCCCGCAACGCCTGCTCACCGATGCCCAGCGCATGCTGCGCCGGGTCGATCCGGCCGATCTGGAGGTGACCGATGCGCGGGGCCGCCGCACCGAACTCGTCGACCTGCTCGACGGCGTGCATCTGCGGTTGCGCAAGGTCTCCGAATCCTTCGAGGCGACCAGGCTTTCGGTGCCGCGCGAGACCCAGCCGCTGTGGGGCTCGGCCCGGGTGGTGGGGTGACGATGCGGCGTTATCGAATCCTGCATCGCACCGTCTACGTGTATTCCGACGAGGTCACCAGCTCCTACGGACGCGCCTTTCTGACCCCGCGGCAGTCGCCGGGACAGCGGTTGCGGGAGCACGAGATTCGCGTCGATCCGGTGCCGTCGGACCGGTCGGTGGGGCTGGATGTGTACGGCAACACCACGCTGTATTTCCATGTCACCGCCGAACATCTCCGTTTGGAGGTGACGGGGGAGTCGGTGGTGGACGTCGAGCCGCCGGACCCGGTCCCCGCCACCCTGCCCTGGGAGAAGGCCCGCCCGACCGCCGCGAACGGTCCGCTCGCGGTCGAATTCACCCTCGATCTGACGCCGCCCGAGATCACGCCGGATATCGCCGCCTACGCCGCCGAATCCTTCGAACCCGGCCGTGCCCTGCTCGACGCGGTGACCGAGCTGACGGCCCGCATCCACGCCGACTTCACCTATGAATCCGGTTCCACCACCGTGAGCACCAGCGTCGCCGATGTCTTCGAGGCCCGCGAAGGGGTCTGCCAGGATTTCGCCAGGCTCGCCATCGCCTGTCTGCGGTCGGTGGGCCTGGCCGGTCGCTATGTGTCGGGATATCTCGCCACCAATCCGCCGCCCGGGAAGGAACGGGTGGTCGGCGCGGACGCCACCCATGCCTGGGCGGCGGTCTGGCTGCCGGGCGGATCCGGTGACGGGCAGTGGCTCGGATTCGATCCCACCAACGATCAATTCGCCGGAGACCGCTATGTCACCCTCGCCTGGGGCCGGGACTACGCGGATGTGCCGCCGCTGCGCGGCATCATCTACACCGACGCCAAGAAGAGCACCATTACCGTGTCGGTCGACGTCGCACCCGTCGAGGGGTAGCCGTGCGTGATTTCAGCTGTCCCCAATGCGGTCAACAACTGGCCTTCGAGAATTCGCTGTGCCTGGCCTGCGGCAGCCCGCTCGGTTTCAGCCTCGCCGAGCGCGCCATCGTGGTCGTCGATCATGGGTCCCGGCTCTGCGCCAACCAGCATGTGGCGGAATGCAATTGGCTGGTGCCCAGCAATGGCGGACCGATGCTGTGCCAGTCCTGCCGACTCACCCGCACCCGCCCGGCCGACTCCGACGTCGCGGGGCTGCCCGCCTTCGCCGAGGCCGAGTCGGCCAAGCGCCGTCTGGTACTGGAACTCGCCGAACTCGGCCTGCCCCTGATCGGCCGCGAACTCGATCCCGGGCACGGCCTGGCCTTCGATCTGCTGTCCAGCGCGGATCGGAAGGTCACCACCGGCCACGAGAACGGCGTCATCACCCTCGATCTCGCCGAGGGCGACGATCTGCACCGCGAACAGCTCCGCGTCGAGATGGACGAGCCCTACCGCACCCTGCTCGGTCACTTCCGCCACGAGATCGGCCACTACTACTTCCCGGTCCTGGTGTCCGCCGACGCCGATCTGAAGCACTTCCGCGACCTGTTCGGCGATCCGTTCGCCGACTACCGGCAAGCCCTGGAGCGGCACTACGCCGAAGGCGCTCCGCCGCAGTGGGAATCGGCGTACGTCTCCTCCTACGCCACCATGCATCCGGCCGAGGACTGGGCCGAAACCTTCGCCCACTACCTGCACATACGCGACACTCTCGACACCGCCGCCGCATTCGGCTTCGCACCCGCCGGTGCGACTCTCGATCGCCCGCAGTCCGGCCCGGCCGCCTTCGGCCGCATCGTCGACCTCTGGCTGCCCCTGGCCTGGGCGCTGAACATGGTGAATCGCTCCATGGGGCATCACGATCTCTACCCCTTCGTCCTCGCCGATCCGGTACTCGACAAGATGCGCTTCATCCACGACCGCTGCGCCGCGGCGGATCAGCATTGAGGCGGATCGGCACGGTTCAGCGCGCTTCCGGATCCTGGCCGGTGGCGGCGCGGCCGCCGTCCACGGGCAGGACCGCGCCGGTAATGAAGCTCGCCTGATCGGACAGCAGATAGGCGACGGCCGACGCGACTTCGCCGGGTTGCCCGACCCGCTCGATCGGGTGCAGCCGGGCCATATCCGCCGCGACCGCGGCCGCGCCCGCGGGCGGCCGCGCCGCCAGGAATTCCTCGTACCGTTCGGTTGAAATAGAGCCGAGCGCAACCGCATTCGCGCGGATTCCGTGCGCGCCGTAGTCCGCGGCCAGCGCCCGTGTGAAGCCCTCGGTGGCGGCCTTGGCCGTCGCGTACGGCAGTGCGCCGCGCACCGCCCGCTGCGCTTGATGCGAGGACACATTCACGATGGCGCCCGGAAGGCCGAGCTCCAGCCACCGGCGCACCGCGGTCGCGCAGCCGACCACCACCGGTTCGAAATTCCGGGCGATCAGATTCAGCACCTCCCGCGGCGGCGCGGAATCCAGTGCCGCGTCACGGAATACGGCGGCATTGTTCACCCAGCCAGCGAACCGACCGGCCTCCTGCGCGAGATCAGCGGCCCGGGCGGTCACCGTCTCGTCGGCGGCATCCCCGACGACCGTGCGCAACCGGGATCCGGCGCGATGACCGTGCGTCCAGTCCAGGATCCGCGCCTCGAATTCGATGATCACCACAGCCTGCCCGTCGTCGAGCAGCCGCTCCGCGATGGTCCGACCCACGCCGCGTCCACCGCCGGTCACCACATATGCGTGCGTCATGGTCCGATTCTGCGGGCCGGATCGTGCGGCCGGGCGGGCGTTTACGCGAACAGCAACCGGGCGACGGCGATCAGGCCGACCACCACGATGACGCCGTGCAGGATGGTCGGCGGCATCTTCCGGCCCACCCGGGCGCCGATCTGACCGCCCAGGATGGAGCCGACGGCGATCAACGCCGCGGCCTGCCAGGCGATATCGGCGATGATGATGAAGATCCCCGCGGACAGCGCGTTCACCAGCAGCGCGAGGAAGTTCTTCACGCCGTTCAGGCGCTGTAGTTCGTCGTGCACGAAGATGCCGAGCAGGCCGATCAGCAGAACGCCTTGGGCCGCACCGAAATAGCCGCCGTAGATGCCGGTGGCGAAGACCGCGGCGAACAGCAGCGGGCCGCCGTGCTCGGGCATGGCGCCGTCCTGGCGCCGCTTGACCCATGCCGAGACGCGCGGCTGCACCACCACCAGCACCAGCGCCATGATGATCAGCACCGGCACGATGGCCTTGAACGCGCCCGCGGGCAGGGTCAGCAGCAGCACCGCGCCGAGCGCGCCGCCCAGCAGGGACGCGGTGCCGAGCCGGATGAGCCGGGCGCACTGCCCGGCCAGTTCCCGCCGATAGCCGTACACGCCGCTCAGCCCGCCCGGCACCAGGCCGACCGTATTCGACACGTTCGCGGTCACCGGCGGATAGCCGAGCGCCAGCAGCACCGGGAAGGTGATCAGGGTCCCCGACCCCACGATGGTGTTGATGCAGCCGGCCGCGACGCCCGCGCCGAGCACGGCCAGCTGTTCGATCAAGGTCATTGCAGCAATCCTTCGACGTCCCGTCGGGCCGGGCCCGTACAAGCGTGGTTCCCCTGCGGGACGCTAGTGGTAGGACGAATTCGATTGCCGGGCGGGTGCGGTGGAATTCTTCCGATGCGGGCCGCCGTCGCGGCGAAGCCTTCCGGGGACGCGCCGAGCAGCCCATACGGCGCGGCACAGTGGTGTGGCACGTGCCTCCCCGGGTTCCAGGGGCGTATTGCCGCCCTGTAAACTCCGATCATCATGCAGCGGGCACTTCTTCTCCTCGGCCGCCGCGACGGGTTCTGATACGGACTGGCTCCCGTCGCGGGTGTTAGTCGTGCCGGTCTACCCCAACCCTGGGATCCAGCCACACTCTCGGAGATAAATCGCCATGTCACCCGCAGACGCCTTCGTATCCGGCCGCTCCATCACCGCGCCGTCCAAGCCGGCGCCGGTCGATCAGCCCGCCTGGAACAAGCAGAAGAACTCCTCCATGCCGGTGTTCCGGTACCGGCCCTTCGCCGAGGAGGTCGAGCCGATCACGCTGCCCGACCGCACCTGGCCGGACAAGATCATCGATCGGGCGCCGTCCTGGTGTGCCGTGGATCTGCGCGACGGTAACCAGGCGCTCATCGATCCCATGAGCCCGGCCCGCAAGCGCCGCATGTTCGATCTGCTGGTGCGAATGGGCTACAAGGAGATCGAGGTCGGCTTCCCGTCCGCCTCGCAGACCGATTTCGACTTCGTGCGCGAGATCATCGAGGACGGCGCGATTCCGGCGGATGTCACCATTCAGGTGCTGACGCAGTGCCGTTCGGAACTGATCGAGCGCACCTTCGAGGCGTGCAACGGCGCGCCGAACGTGATCGTGCACTTCTACAACTCCACCTCGATCCTGCAGCGGTGCGTGGTGTTCCGCGCTGATCGCGATGCGGTGAAGAAGATCGCCACCGATGCCGCGACGCTGTGCCTGGAGGTCGAGAAGCGCTACCCGGACACCAACTGGCGCTACGAGTACTCGCCGGAGTCCTACACCGGCACCGAACTGGATTACGCCCGCGAGGTGTGCGACGCGGTCTCCGAGATCATCGCGCCGACCCCGGACAAGCCGCTGATCATCAACCTGCCCGCGACCGTGGAGATGGCGACCCCCAATGTCTACGCCGACTCCATCGAGTGGATGAGCCGCAATCTGGCCCGCCGCGATTCCATCGTGCTGTCGCTGCATCCGCACAATGACCGCGGCACCGCCGTGGCCGCCGCCGAACTGGGCTACCAGGCCGGTGCGGACCGCATCGAGGGCTGCCTGTTCGGCAATGGTGAGCGCACGGGCAATGTCTGCCTGGTCACGCTGGGCATGAACATGTTCTCCCGCGGTATCGATCCGCAGATCGACTTCTCGAATATCGACGAGATCCGCCGCACGGTCGAGTACTGCAACCAGCTGGCCGTGGCCGAGCGCCACCCCTACGGCGGCGATCTGGTCTACACCGCCTTCTCCGGCAGCCACCAGGACGCCATCAACAAGGGCCTGGACGCCATGAAGGCCGCCGCCGACGCGGCGGGCGCCGATGTCGACGACATCACCTGGGAGGTCCCGTACCTGCCCATCAACCCGAAGGACGTGGGCCGCACCTACGAGGCCGTCATCCGGGTGAACTCGCAGTCCGGCAAGGGCGGCGTCGCCTACATCATGAAGACCGATCACGGCCTGGTGCTGCCGCGCCGCCTGCAGATCGAGTTCTCGCAGGCGATCCAGAAGATCACCGACGGCGAGGGCGGCGAGGTCACCCCGAAGGAGATGTGGGACGTCTTCGCCGACGAGTACCTGACCCCCATCCGCCCGCTGGAGCGCATCCGCCAGAAGGTCACCGCCTCCGAAACCGACGGCGGCGTCGACCATATCGACGCGGTGGTCAAGGTGGACGGCGCCGAACAGGAAATCTCCGGCGAAGGCAACGGCCCGCTGGCCGCCTTCGTGGACGCCCTGTCCACCATCGGCTACGACATCCGCATCCTGGACTACTCCGAGCACGCCATGTCGGCGGGCGACGACGCCCAGGCCGCGTCCTATGTCGAATGCCAGGTGGGCGACAAGGTGACCTGGGGCGTCGGCATCGCCACCTCCATCACCACCGCCTCCCTGCGCGCCGTGGTATCTGCTGTCAACCGGGCGGCTCGCACCCGCTGAGCTAACGACATACCCGGTCCTCCAAACGTGACAACTGATTTCGTGAGGGCCGGGTAACTCGTCGGGTACGTCCAAAATCGGTTCGGCACCTGACCGCAGCCACGCGTGTGGGGTCGGTCACGGCTCTTAGCCGGGCGCTAATGTCTCGGAGAGGCGGAACTGCTAGCGTTGGTGCGCATTAGCGCCGAGCTCTCTGTTCGAGCGGTCGAACAGATGGGGGACACGTGACCACGAAAGATCAGAATTCGACCTCGCAGCCCGAGTTGGGGTCGCCGGTGGATTCCGACGACCTCGAGGCGGCGGAACGCGCCTCCGGGAAGCCGGAGCAGGACGAATCCGCCGAGCAGGACAGCCGGGACGAGGCGGAGCAGCAGGGGTCCGGGTTCTTTCCGCCGGTTCCGGATTCGATCGACCAGACGACGGTCTTCTCGCCTGATGGGGCCGGGCCGGGGGTTTCCCGCCGCCCGGGCCGGGTGACGGGCCGAATCCGTTCGCGCCGGGACCGTACGGGCCGGGTAGCGGGCCGAATCCGTTTGCCGGAGGGCCGGAAGGCGCTTCGCCGTTCCCGGGCGGGCCGTACGGCGGTCCGTTCCAGGGTGGCCCGAATGGGGCCGAGGGGCCGTTCGCCGGGTCTTCCCGGATCAGCCGCAGGGTGAGCAGCCCGAGCCGGGGCAGTTCGGCGGGCCGTCGCAGGGGCAGTTCCCGCCCGGGCCCGATCAGCCGGGTGCGCCCATCTACAGCTGGTCGCCACCGCCGCCCGCGCCGCCGCAACCGCAACCGCCGGTCGAGCAGTCGCAGCCGGGCTTCGGTCAGCCGTCGGGCTTTCCGCAGCCGGGCTGGAATCAGCAGCCGCCGCAGGGTTTTCAGCAGCAGCCGCCGCAGGCGTTCGGGCAGCAGCATCCGCAGCCGGGGCATTCGGTCAATGATCTGAACCTGCTCAAGCGGGCCCGCAAGGCGCCGCGCAGCGGATGGCGCCGCGCCGTGCACAAGGCGTCCGGCGGCATGATCAATCCGGGCGAATCGTCGGCGGATGTGGTGTACCGGCAGCTGGTGGACCGGGTGAACCAGCCGGTGCGCGGCGACTACCGGATCGCCATCCTGTCGCTCAAGGGCGGCGTCGGAAAGACCACCACCACGGTCGGTCTCGGCTCCACCTTCTCCTCACTGCGCGGTGACCGCGTCATCGCCATCGACGCCAATCCGGACCTGGGCACGCTGGCCCACCGGGTGCCCCGGCAGACGCGCTCCACGGTGCGAAACCTGTTGGAGGACACCCACATCACCCGCTACTCCGATGTGCGCGCACACACTTCCCAGGCCCCGAGCCGTCTGGAAGTGCGTGCGTCCGAACAGGATCCGGCGGTGTCGGAGGCGTTCAGCGAGGCCGACTACCGCAAGGCCATCGGCATCCTGCAGCAGTTCTACAACATCATCCTGACCGACTGCGGTACCGGACTCATGCACTCGGCCATGTCCGGCGTCCTGGATATGGCCAGCTCCCTGGTGCTGGTCACCTCCCCGGCCATCGACGGCGCGCGCAGCGCCTCGGCCACCCTGGACTGGCTCGACCACCACGGCTACCACAAGCTGGTGGAGCGAACCGTGGTGGTGGTCAACGCTTCTCGTAAGGGTTCCTCCACGGTCGACCTGGATCAGCTGCGCAAGCTGTTCCTGGACCGCACCCGCGCCGTGCAGGTCGTCCCCTTCGACGACCACCTGGCCGAGGGCGCGGAGATCGATCTGGAACTGGTCTCCAAGCCCACCCGCCGGGCCCTTTTGGAACTGGCCGCCATGGTCGCCGACGACTTCGGCTACCACGCCGCCCAGCAGGGCTACCCGCCTCAGCGCTGAGCCCTAGGCGGTGGCCTTCTGCGCGGCGGCGCGGAAGGCCGCCAGCACCGTGGCCACGGCCGGGCGTTTCTCGGCGTGCGGGCGCGTGGCCAGATCGTAGAGCCGGGCGGCGCGCACCCCGGCCAGGCGCAGCAGCACCAAATCCGGATTGCGGCTGGCGTAGCGGGGCATGAGGGCGACGCCGTAGCCGGAGGCGACCAGGGCCTCGATGACGGTGAAGTCGTTGAGGCGCTGGGCGATCCGCGGTTGCACGCTGGTCACCGTGGCGATCGACCGCAGCACGTCGTCCACCGGGAACCCGCCCCGCACGCTCAGCCAGGTCTCGTCGGCCAGCTCGGCGGGCACCACGGCCCCATTGCGCGCGAGCCGATGATCCGGCGCGACCAGCACATCGATCGGCTCCCGCATGAGTACCCGCGAATGCACCCGCGGCCCACCGGGCGACGGCCCGCGTTCGTCGCGATGTGTCAGCACCACGTCGTAATCGGCCAGCAGTCGCGGCACTTCGATGGGCGGCACGTCCTCGTCCCGTGCCACCATGTCCACCCCGCTGTCCTTCAATTCCGCCAGCACGTGCGGCAACAGCAGCGCCGCCCCGGACGGGAACAGCGCCACCCGCACCTGCCCCCGCGGCGACCCGCGATACGACGCCATCTCGGCCGCGGCCCGCTCCATGGCCGCCAGCACCTCATCGGCCCGCATGACCAGCGCCCGCCCCGCATCGGTGAGCCGCACCCGCCGCCCGTCGGGCTCCAGCAGCGCCACCCCCGCCTCCCGCGCCAGCACCTTCAGTTGCTGCGACACCGCCGACGGCGTCATCGAAAGCGCCTGCGCCACAGCGGCGACCGTCCCCCGATCCGCCAATTCCCGCAACACCCGCAATCGCTCGACGGACATGAGCGGGCCGCCCGCCTGTGCGCCGATGCCGCCTGTCCCATCCGCCGCCCCGACCGCCTCGGCCATCGCGGGGATCTTGCGTGGCGTCGTCGGCGGTCGATGACTCGAAGGCCCCATGGTTTTGAGTGGCGCCCGGCCGGTGGAGGCGGGGTTGTCGCCGGAGGCGCTCGGACCGCTCGATTCGGCCCCCTGACCGGTTTGCCCGGTGGCAGGGTGGGGCGACGCCGCGATGCGTCGAGGTGGAGGGACGGCGCGGGGCGGGTTCGGGTCCGCGGGGTGGGGCGGGTCGGCCTGCGGCATAGGTAAGTTCTACTACATTATTGGTGCAGAATTATTCGATTGTTCTTACCTATCAGTGGTCGGAAGATTCTGGGTATGACCAATTGAGATCGCCTGCTCGGACTCGCCGTGGTGGTGTTGTGGGGGTTGAACTTCCTCGCCATCCGGGTGGGTCTGGACCACTTCCCGCCGTTCTTCTTCGCGGGGCTGCGATTCGCGGTCATTGCGGTGCCGGTGCTCTTCTTCATCCCGCGGCCGAATGTGCCGTGGCGGTGGTTGCTGTTGTACGGCACCGGATTCGGGATCCTGCAGTTCGCATTCCTGTTCACCGCCATGCGCGCTGGCATGCCGACCGGTCTGTCCTCGCTGGTGTTGCAGTCCTCGGCGCCGTTCACGGCGCTGCTGGGCGCGCTGTTCCTGAGGGAGCGCATGCGTGGAATCCAATTGCTGGGCATAGCGGTCGCCATGGCGGGCATGACGGTCATCGGCTGGGATCGGGCGCACCACGCCGCCCTGCTGCCCCTGTTGCTGACCCTCGCGGCCGGATTGGTCTGGGCCTTCGGCAATATCGGGTCGCGGCTGGCGGTCGCGGGCGCCGAAGGCGTGAACCCGCTGCACCTCACACTGTGGATGGCCGTGGTGCCGCCCATTCCGATGTTCGCGCTCTCCGCGCTGACCGAGGGCCCCACCACCGGCTGGCGTGATCTGGCCGCGTCCTTCTCGCCGAGCGGCTGGCCCGCCTTCGCGGCGCTCGCCTACATCGTGCTGCTCGGGACTATTGCGGGCTCGGGTCTGTGGACCTATCTGATGAGCCGCTATCCGGCGGGCACGGTCGCCCCGCTCTCGCTGCTGGTCCCGGTGGTGGGCATCGGCGCCTCCTGGGCCTTCCTGAACGAGACCCCCTCGGCCCTGTCGCTGCTGGGCGCGCTCATCGTGATCGCGGGTGCGTTCACGGCCACCTCGGCGGGCAGCCGGATAGCTATCCCGGAGCGGTTCAGAATTCTCGGTCCGAAAAAGATCACCCCTCCGGACCCGGTGCCGGTTCCCGCTGCTTAGGATTCCTCCCAGCGTGGGAGGTAGCAGGGATGGCAGGACAGCGGAGGTCCGTCACGCGGCGGACGGTGCTGCGTGGCGCGGTGGCGGCGGGGGCTGTGGCGGGGGCGGCGACGACGGGCGCACTGCGCCCCACCTCGGCCGTCGCCGCACCGGGCCGTCGGGTGGCCGTACTGGGCGGCGGTGTGGCGGGCCTGACCGCCGCGCACGAACTGGCCGAGCGCGGTTTGGCGGTGACCGTGTACGAGCGCCGGGCGCTGGGCGGTCAGGCGCGCAGCATTCGGGTGCCCGGCAGCGCCCGCGACGGCCGCCCGGAGCTGTGGGGCGAGCACGGCTTCCGCTTCTTCCCCGGCTTCTACCGCCACCTCCCGGACACCATGCGGCGAATTCCCTTCGCGGGCAACGTCAATGGCGTGTGGGACAACCTGGTCGCCGCCCCGGAGGCCCGCTTCTCCCGCCGCGACGCCGACGATGTCATCCTGCCGCTGGGCAAGGCCTTCACAACCTGGGCCACCCCGGACCAATTCCGCGAGACCGTCGGCTCGGCCATCTCCACCTCGGCCAAGATGCCGACCGCCGACGCCCTGTTCTTCGCCAATCGCCTGCTGGTCTTCAACTCCAGCTGCGATGCCCGCCGCGGCGGTCAGTGGGACGACATCTCCTGGAAGGAGTACGTCGGCGCGGGACAGCGGTCCAAGGAATTCCGCATGCTGCTCTCGCGCACGCTGACCACCCTGCTGGTGGCCGCCAAGGATGATCTGGCCAGCACCCGCACCATCGGCAATATGGGCGAACAGTTCCTGGGCAATCCGCTCGAGATCGCCAATGACGGCCCGCTGGACCGGCTGCTGAACGGCGCCACCACCGAATCCTGGATCGATCCGTGGACGGCCCTGCTGCGCGAGCTGGGCGTCGAATTCGTGCGGGCGGACGTGCGCGGCCTGGAACTGGACGGCGGGCGTATTTCGGCAGCCCGCACCGCCGACGGCACGTTGATCGAGGCCGACCATTTCGTGGCCGCCATGCCGGTCGAGGTCGCCCGCACCCTGTGGACACCCGAAATCCTGGCGCTGCGACCGGAATTGGCGGGCATGAGCCAACTGGTCGTGGACTGGATGACCGGCATCCAGTTCTTCCTGAAGAACCCGACCAATATCGTCCGCGGCCATGCCGCCTATGTGGATTCCCCGTGGTCGCTGACCTCCATTGCGCAGAACCAGTTCTGGAACCGCACCCCCATGTCGGACCTGGGCGACGGCACGGTGCGGGACCGCCTGTCGGTCGACATCTCCGACTGGAACACGCCCGGCATCCTGTACGGCAAACCCGCCAAGGAATGCACCCACGACGAAATCGCCCGCGAGGTCTGGGCGCAGCTGCAAGCGCACCTCAACGATCGCGAGGATCTGCTGCGCGATGACGATCTGCACTCCTGGTTCCTGGACACCGGCATTACCTGGGATGCCGCCAACCGCCGCAATGTGAATGCCGATCCGCTGCTGATCAATACCGCTGGGTCCTGGGCGCTGCGGCCGGAGTCCCATCGGCCCGCCATCGAAAACCTCTTCCTGGCAGGCGATTACGTGCGCACCGGGGTGGATCTGGCGACCATGGAGGGCGCCTCGGAATCGGCGCGGACCGCGGTCAACAGACTGCTCGACGTGGCCGGTTCGGATGCCCCGCGCTGCAAGGTGTTCTCGCTCTACCGCGCGGCCGAGCTCGAACCCTTCCGCCAGCTCGATGCCGCCCGCTATGCCGCCGGGCAGCCCAACTTCTTCGACACCCCGATCTAGCGCGCCGCGCGGCCCGGTCGGGTTTCTCACAAATCACTGGTGAACCAGCGCGGTTCGCCGTTGAATCGAATCATGAGCGAGATCACCGACCCTGCCGAACTGCGTGAACTCCTGGGTACGCCCGCCGACCGTACCGTCAAGAAGGAACGCCCCCTCCTGCATCCCCGCGACCGGGAGTGGATCGCGGCCTCCCCGTTCCTGGTGCTGGCCACCAGTGACGCTGAAGGCAATTGCGATGCCTCCCCGAAGGGCGATCCCGCCGGTTTCGTCCGGGTGCTCGATGACAAGACCATCGCCATTCCTGAGCGTCCGGGCAATCGCCGCGCGGACGGCTATCTCAACATCCTGAGCAATCCGCATGTGGGCGTGATCTTCCTGATTCCGGGCCGCGGTGAAACCCTGCGCATCAACGGCCGGGCCCGCCTGATCCGGGACGCACCGTACTTCGACGACATGGTGGTGCGCGGGCATCGCCCGATTCTGGCCATCGAGGTCGATATCGACACCATCTTCCACCACTGCGCCAAGGCGTTCCTGCGCAGCAAGCTGTGGCAGCCCGAGGAGTGGGCCGAGGTCACCCTGCCCGGTCCGGCGCAGCTGGCGAAGGAAGTGCAGCCGCAGATCACCGAGACGCTGGAGGAATTGGAGGCGCACTACGGCGTCGCCTACGAGAAGCTGCTCTACAACACCTGATCGCACGTCACACTCGCCATCCCCATAAACTCGCGTCGTGGCAGACATCTCGATGCGCGGACGAGTGGCGTTGCGGGCGGCGACGGCGGCCTCGTGGGCCTCGCAGGCGGCCGGGCGCGGTAAAGGCTCCATGATCGGCGGCCTGATCGCGCTCAAGATCGATCCGACGATCATGACCCAGCTGGGCCGTGGCCGCCGCACGGTGCTGGTCACCGGCACCAATGGCAAATCGACCACCACCCGCATGACCACCGCGGCGCTACAGACCCTGGGCGCGGTCGCCACCCAGGCCGACGGCGCGAATATGGATGCCGGAATCGTGGCCGCGCTGACCGCGAATCGCACCGCGCCGCTGGCCGCCATCGAGGTCGACGAACTGCACCTCCCGCACGTCGCCGACGCGCTGAACCCGTCCGCCGTGGTGCTGCTCAATCTGTCCCGCGATCAGCTGGACCGGGTCGGCGAGATCAATATGATCGAACGCCGCCTGCGCGCCGGTATGGCCAAGCATCCGGATGCCGTCCTCATCGCCAACTGCGACGACGTCCTGGTCACCTCCATCGCCTACGACCACCCGAATGTGGTGTGGGTGTCGGCGGGCAGCGGCTGGGCGGTGGACGCCACCAGCTGCCCGCGCAGCGGCGAGCCCATCGTGTGGGAGGGCGAGCACTGGTACAGCACCGGTGCGGACTTCAAGCGCCCCGAACCGCAGTGGCGCGTCGACGAGCACACCCTGTACGGGCCCGACGGCTTGGAAATCCCGCTCGCCCTTGCCCTTCCGGGGCGCGCCAATCGCGGCAACGCCGCCCAGGCGGTCGCGGCGGCGGTGGCCATAGGCGCGGATCCGGCGCAGGCCACCGCGGCGGCGGCCACCGTGCGCGAGATCGCGGGCCGCTACCGCACCGTCGAGATCAACGGCCACACCGCCCGCCTGCTGCTGGCCAAGAATCCGGCGGGCTGGCAGGAGGCGCTGTCCATGATCGATCCCGCCGCAACGGGTCTGGTCATCGCGGTCAACGGCCAGGTGCCCGACGGTGAGGACCTGTCCTGGCTCTGGGACGTCCGCTTCGAGCATTTCGAGGGCACCCAGGTGGTCGCCGCCGGTGAGCGCGCCACCGACCTCGCCGTGCGCCTCACCTATGCCGGGGTCGACCACACCACCGTCGCGGATCCCTTGCGCGCCATCGCCTCCTGCCCGCCGGGCCGGGTGGAGGTGCTCGCCAACTACACCGCGTTCCGCGATCTGAACCGCGACCTGGAAGAGAAGGCGGCCGCCGGCGCATGAATGGTCAAGCACGGAGGCGGCAGCGGAGCGTAACCACGGAGTGCTCCAGTCATGCGCGAAAGGGCACAGCATGAGCGAATCAACGCTTCGAATCGGCCTCGTCCTGCCCGATGTCATGGGCACCTACGGCGACGGCGGCAATGCCGTCGTACTGCGCCAGCGCGCCCGCATGCGCGGCTACGACGCCGAGATCGTCGACATCTCCCTGAGCGACCCGGTTCCCGACTCGCTCGACATCTACACCCTCGGCGGCGCGGAGGATTCCGCGCAGCGCCTGGCCACCCGCCACCTGCAGCGCTATCCGGGCCTGCAACAGGCCGCCGGGCGCGGCGCTCCGGCGCTCGCCATCTGCGCCGCCATCCAGGTGCTCGGCCACTGGTACGAGACCTCCTCGGGCGAGCGCGTGGACGGCTTCGGCCTCATCGACGTCACCACCTCGCCACAGGACAAGCGCGCCATCGGCGAGGTGGCCACCACGCCCCTGATCCCCGGCCTCTCCCAGCCCCTCACCGGCTTCGAAAACCACCGGGGCGGAACCAAACTCGGCGGCGAGGCCACCGGCCTGGCCCGGGTCACCCGCGGCGTCGGCAATGGCGTGGGCGACAACCTCGAGGGCGTGGTGCAGGGCTCGGTCATCGGCACCTACATGCACGGCCCGGCGCTGGCCCGCAATCCCGAGCTCGCCGACCTGCTGCTCGCCCGCGCCCTCGGCGTGGATTCGCTGCCGCCACTGGATCTTCCGGAGGTCGAGCAGCTGCGCCGGGAGCGGTTGCGCGCCTAGCCGATCCGGCTACCCATAGCCGATGGGCATGGGCGGGAAGCGAATCTTTTCGAACGTGTTGAGCAGCCGCCGTCCGGCCGGTAGTGTCGCGCGCGGCCATACGTGACGAGGGAGGTGGCCGGTTGCGCAGGCGCGCCGTGTTGAAGGCTGCCGGGGTGGCGGCTCTGCTGGCGGGAGTCGGGACGGGTGCCGCCGTGCGCGGCGCGGGCCCCGCGTCGGCCAGTCCGGTCTGGAACGCGCTGTTCCAGGACTGGGTGCCGGAAATCTTTGAGCCCCTGCCGAATCCGCCGGAACACTCGGAAGCCATCGTCATCGGCTCCGGCTTCGGTGCGGCCGTCACGGCCTTGCGCTTGGCCGAGGCCGGGGTGCAGAATACGGTGCTGGAGCGCGGCTCGCGCTGGCCCAATGATCCGTGGCGGGAGATCTTCACCGGCGACGATCTGCCCGACGGCCGCGGCTTCTGGCATCGCACCAGCTTCACCGGCGTCACCAAGGTGCCCATGTCCTTCGCCTCGTTCGGCGGTGTGCTCGACGTCACCGAGTATCCCGGCATCGATGTGTGGCGGGCCGCGGCCGTCGGCGGCGGCTCGGTCATCTTCACCGGAGCCATGGTGGCTCCGCCGAAGCACCTGTTCGACAGCGTCTTCGGCGGCGTCGTGAACTACGACGAACTGGAGCGGGTCTACTACCCGCGGGTGCGGCAGATGCTGCGGCTGAGCCCCATGCCCGCGGATGTGTACAACTCCGCGCCCTTCGCGCACTCCCGGATCTGGGATCAGCAGGTGCGGGCCGCGGGTTATGAACCGCAGGCCAATGATTCGATCTTCAACTGGGATGTCATCCGGGCCGAGCTGGCGGGCGGCTCGCGCGCGTCGGCGACCGCCTCGCGCAGCAATCTCGGCAATTCCAATGGCGCCAAGTTCGATCTGAACCAGAACTATCTGCGCTACGCGGAGGCCACCGGCAGGTCCGCGATCTACCCGGGGCATCGGGTGGATTCCATCGGCCAGGACGCCAATGGCAAGTATGTCGTCACGGTGACGAAGCTGGCCCCCACCGGCCAGGTGCAGGCCACCCGCACCCTGACCTGTAATCGCCTGTTCCTGGGCGCGGGCTCGGTCGGCACCTCCGAACTGCTGGTGCGCGCACAGGCCACCGGCGCGCTGCCGCGCCTCAACGAGCACATCGGCGACGGCTGGGGCACCAATGGCGATGTGGTGCTGGCGCGCAGCTTCAGCACCCCGACCGGGACCGGCGGCGGCGTGCCCAGCGCCAGCCGCATCTTCGACTCCTCGGGCGCCCCGCTGACGCTCGAAAACTGGTACGTCCCGGGCATTCCCGTGGAGACCGGCGCCATTGCCTCGCTGGGCATGGTGCTGGATTCGACCCGCGCCCGCTTCGGCTACAACCGCGGCAGCGATTTGGTCGGCCTGTCCTGGTCGCGCGCCACGCAGGATCAGGTGCTGGCCGCCTGCCGCACCGTGGACGACCGCATTGCCGCCAAGGGCGGCTCCTCGGTCGACTACAGCCTGATCGGCTACGACGCCAATGCCCTCTTCACCGCCCACCCCCTCGGCGGCGCGGTGCTGGGCCGGGCCACCGATGCCAACGGCCGCGTCCACGGGCATCCGGGTCTCTACGTCATGGACGGCGCGGCCCTGCCCGGCAGCACGGCCACGGTGAACCCATCGCTGACGATTACCGCTGTGGCTGAACGGAATATCGAAGCCATTATCGGTGCGGGCCGGTAGTCCCACCCCCTGGTGTCGGGGGTTCGGGGGCGAAGCCCCCGAGAGCTTCGAGAGTTGTACCGCTGTGGACTTCTGCTGAGCGGAAAACCGCCCTAGCGGGAAAATTGCCACGCGGACTTTTCGCGATTCATGATCGGCTCGGCGGAGCCGATTACGCTGGCGCGGGACCGTTCGATGTGGAAGGGGTCAGCGTGATCGAGGCCAGTGCACCGGAGTTCCCGCGCAAACCGCCCGCCCTGTGGACGGACTGGCTCATGCTCGCCCTGGCGATCGTCTCGGTCGTCCTCGTGGTGTGGGTGACCTTCTTCGAGGTCTCCGGCGGCACCTACCGCACCATCCAGATTCTCGACTACGCCATCTGCGCGATCTTCGCGGCCGAATTCCTGTGGCGCTGGCGGCGCGAGGGCTGGAGCTGGACCTTCCCGTTCGTCTACTGGTACGAGGTGCTGGGCATGATCCCGGTGACCAGCCCCTTCTTCCGGGCCTTCCGGCTGCTGCGCATCGTGGTGATCCTGGTCCGCCTGGCCCGCGTGGCCGACCGCGCCTTCGGGGACCGGATCACCGCCGCCATCGTGAACCGTTCGGTGGGCACCATTGTCGAGACCATCAAGCGCCCGATCACCATGGCGGTCCTGGACGAGGTGGCCCATGTGCTGCGCACCGGCCACTACACCCGCAATATCGCCAATGCGCTGGAGGAGAATCGCGGTGAGATCGACGAGATGATCGTCGAACTCATCCGCAAGGACCCGCAATTGGGCCGGGTCCGCTATCTCCCCTTCCACGAGGACATCATTCGCGGTATCGCCGATGCCAGCTTCCGCATCGTCTTCCAGGTGCTGGCCGATCCGCGCACCGACGAGCTGGTCGCCGATGTGTTGCGGGAGAACGTCAATCAGATGCGCGACGCCGTGCGCGACGGGGTGGTGGTGCCGGAGTCCATCAACCACCGGCTCCCGTCCGCCTAGGCGGCGTGCCGGATCTGCTCGCGCGGATCTCGGTACCGCAGCGTCTCCCAGCCGATCAGCGCCGCCAGCACCGCGTACAGCAGGCCCAGCGAGGCCAGTGCGGGCAGCACGTTCGCGAGCGGAATAGCAGCACCGCCGCCGCCACGCGCTGCATGCTGAACTGCCCGGCCGCGTAGTGCTTGAACCCAACCAGCGCGAGCAGATACAGCACCACGCCGCCGTACAGCGCGAACAGCGGAATCCCGTGCAGTGCGTCGCTGAGCGTGTGGTCGGTCTCGTCGCCCACGTAGTTGAGCACCTTCTTGAGCCCGAGCGAGAGCGCGATGACGCCGACGATCATCGGGAAATGCCAGTAGGTGTAGCAGTTTCGCGCGATCTGAATGCGGCGCGCGCCGGTGGCACGGTGCATGGCGTGCTCCACCGTCAACGCGGCCACATCGAAGTAGGCCCACCACAGCAGCCCGGAAACGGCCAGTCCCAGCATGGATCCCACGATGATGGGCCAGTCGATGGGCAGCCCGGCCACGCCGATGCCGATGGACACGATGGATTCGCCCAGCGCGATAATGATGATCAGCCCGTAGCGTTCGGCGAAGTGCTTGACGGAGTTGAGCCGCCAGTCGGTGCCCGCGAACTGCGTCCACAGCATGTCGCCCGCGAGCGCCACGAACCACAGTCCGATCTGCCAGCCGCCGTCGGCGAAGGCGCCGATGATCAGGAAAATGCCGGAGACGCTGAGCGATCCGACCGCCCAGCGCACCACCTGCCCGCGCAACTGGGCATCATCGGCGCTGGCCAGCCAGAACATCGTCAGATGAACCAGGCGAACCACGAGATAGGCGATCACGAACACCAGCGGGCCGTAGAAGCCGCCGGGCAGATCGTGGAAGGCCTCGGGAATGGTCAGCGCGATGACGAAGACCGCGCCCATGGCCACGAACATGGCCACTCGCCCCAGGCCCTCATCGGCCTTGACCACATTGCCGAGCCACGAGTAGGCGATCCACGCCCACCACAGCAGGGTGAGGATCAGCAGCGCCCGCAGCATATTGACCGCGGTGGTCTCGTGGGCGGCGAGATCGGTGACCATGGTGAAGGCGAAGACGATCACCAGGTCGAAGAAGAGTTCCAGCTGAGTGACGGAGGCGTTCTCTTCGACCTTCGTCAGACGGGAGCGTTGCGCACCGGGCATAGGGGACATCTTGCAGTGTGCAAGCCCCCAAAACAGCCCCCAAGAATGCCGTGTTCGCTATCGGCTTTCAGGCGGTGCCGAAGCCCGGCTCGAACTTCCCGCCGTGATGCAGCCACGGATTGTTGGTAGCGGGTTCGTAGCCAACAGAATCCGCGTACGGCATTTCCTCGAGATCGGCCGGCCCGTCGGCCAGGCCCTCGACGCCGGTGAGCGCCTCGACGAAGGCCACGAAATTGGCGATGGTCGCCTCGCCCTCACGCCGTGCGCCACGCTTGAGCAGCATGCCGGGCGCGGGAATGGGCAGGTAGACCTCGGTGTGGTACCAGACCTCGGTGCTGCCGTCCTTGAGTTCGGCGAGCTCGAAGAAGCCCTGACCACCGGCTCCCGCGCTGCTCTCGGTGACCTTCCAGGCGACCTTGCTCTCGGTGCAGGTGTATTCGACGACCTGCCGGTCCGGGCGGCCCATGATGTTGGCGGACACGTACACCCGCTTGGGGCGGCCCAGCTTGTCGCGGGTGGCGACGCGAACGTCCTGGTGGGAGGGCGACCAGTCGGGCAGTTGCTCGACCAGGAGCAACGCCTCCATCACCTGATCGGGATCGATGTCGATGACGAACCGGTGATCGTTCTTAGTACGCATTCCAAACCCTCCAGCTTTGAGGCCCGATTGTGACCAGCGTCGCTACGAGAGTCAACTGCGTCGACCGCCCCGTGGGACCCGGCGGGCCGGGCTGAGCTGTGAATACCGCTGGCAGCCAAGGGAATCGGAACAAACCGTACGAAAAGATAAAAATCGGTCGCCTAGCCGCCGTCCGGCGGCAGCACCTCGGCGTCCGGCCCCGGGAAGACGAGGCTCTCGTGCCCGTCCGGGAACCGTACGACATAGGGCGGCGCGCCATCCTCGCCGCGCACTTCGATGATCTCGGCGGTGTGATTGGGCAGGCCCACATTGCGTCCGTGAACGACAAGCTGGTCGCCGATGCTTGCTCGCATGAGTGAAATTTTCGCCGCTCGTGACGCGCATCACAAGGTTCCGGCCACATTCGCCCGTTGACACCACTCCAGACGTAGTACTACATTCCTAATCACTACAAACGAAGTACAACAAACTAGGCGGTCACAATGCGAAAGCTTGTCTACTACATCGCGGTCTCGCTCGACGGCTACATCGCTGGTCCGCAGGGGGAGTTCGACTTCTATCCGTACGGCGAGGATCAGGCGGCCTGGATCAACGCCCGGTATCCGGAGTCGGTGCCGACCGTGTTGCGCCCGCAGGTCGGCATGGCCGTCGACGAGCCGAACAAGGAATGGGACACCGTGCTCATGGGTCGTGCCACCTACGAGGTGGGCGGCCAGGCCAGCCCGTACGCCCATCTGAAGCAGTACGTCGTCACGACCTCGCGCACCATCGACGAACCGGGGGTCGAGCAGGTCACCGGCGATCCGGTGGAGCTCGTGCGGCAGCTGAAGAAGGAAGCGGGCAAGGACATCTGGCTCTGCGGCGGCGGGTGGCTGGCCGGAACCCTCCTGGACGAGATCGACCAGCTGATCGTCAAGAGCTATCCGGTGGTCGCGGGCACCGGCATCCCGATGTTCTCGGCCGCGTTCAAACCCACGCGGTTCCAGGTCGCCCAGCGCAAGGAGTTCGCCAATGGCACGACCGTCACCTGGCTCGACCGAGCCTGACCACTTCGCACCGATCATCCCGATTCTCAACGGACAAGGCGGTACTCCCATACGAAAGCAGACCAGCACCTACCCGGCCGCGGTCCAGCGGCGCTTCCCGAGGCAGGCGGCCAACTCGGCCATTCGGGCCGACCGCGGTCGGCAGGCCAAGCGGCTCAGGCGCGTTCGCGCAGTAGTCCGGTGACCCGCACCGAGGTCTCGTGCAGCCGGTTGAACACCTCGAGCAGCCATTCCAGCTGCTCGACGGTGTAACCGGCGGATACCTTCCCGAATTCTGTTGCCAGCACCTCGTAGTAGGGTGCCAGTTCGTCGATGCGCTCGGCGACGGCGGTGATGATCACCCGCCGCCGATCCCGCGCATCGTTCTCCCGCCGCACGAAACCGGCCTGCAGCAGCCGGTCGATCATGCGGGTGATGGCGCCGGTGGTGAGCCCCGTGCGCTGGGCGAGTTCCCCGGCGGTGGCCGGACCGTCCAGGCGCAGCATGTTCAGGCAGCGCAGATCCGTGACATGCAGGCCGAGCCGATCGGCCATGGCCTGATGCAGCATCACGGCATCGGTGGCGCTGCGCTGGGCGGCGAGCGTGAGCGCCAGCCCCAGTTCGTCCTGCTTCTTCGTCATCGGTTGACAGCATAGTCTTACTCGGACACTATCTTAGTGAGTCAACTATTTACTGATTCATCTACTGCGCAGATTAACTATTGGCGTGAGGGAATTGCCATGACCACCCAGCAGCTCACCGACGAAACCGCCATCCGTGCCGTCTTCGACCGGCTCGGGCAGGCGTGGGCCGCGGCCGACGCCCGGGCCTTCGCCGCCGAGTTCACCGAGGACGCCGACTACGTCACCTTCTTCGGCCCGCGCTACCGGGGCCGCGCGGATATAGAGGCCATGCATAAGCCGGTCTTCGAGAAATGGCAGCGGGGCACCCGGCTCGACGGCGAGGTCAGCGCGGTGCGCTTCCTGACGCCGGAGGTGGCGCTGGTGCACGGCAAGGGCGCGGTGGTGAAGGGCAGGCGTCGGCGCAACCGCTTCAACACCAAGGTCAATCTGTTCGTCATGTTCCGGGAGGGCGACCGCTGGCGCGTCGCGGCATTCCACAACACCAAGCAGAATTGGTTGCTGACAATGCTTTCCACCCGGCACGACCCCCGGCCCGCGGCATAACGTGGATCACAGCCGGGAGGTAGCGCAAATCCGCTGGACCTGGATCGGTAGTCTTGGGGATCGGTAGCAGCAGTTTGTCGATCTTGGAGGATTCCCACCGTGGCTCTCGTCGTCCAGAAGTACGGAGGATCCTCGGTCGCCACCGCCGAGCGCATCCGCAGGGTCGCCGAGCGGATCGTCGAGACCAAGAAGCAGGGCCACGATGTCGTGGTCGTGTGCTCGGCCATGGGCGATACCACCGACGAACTCCTCGACCTGGCCCAGCAGGTGGCCCCCGCCGCCCCCGCGCGCGAAATGGACATGCTGCTCACCTCGGGTGAGCGCATCTCGAACGCGCTGGTGGCCATGGCCATTCATTCCCTCGGCGCGGAGGCCCGCTCCTTCACCGGCTCGCAGGCGGGTGTGATCACCACCGGCACGCACGGCAATGCCAAGATCATCGACGTCACCCCGGGCCGCGTGCAGGACGCGCTGGCCGAGGGCACCATCGTGCTGGTCGCCGGATTCCAGGGCGTGTCCCAGGATTCCAAGGACGTCACCACGCTGGGCCGCGGCGGCTCCGACACCACCGCCGTGGCGCTGGCCGCCGCGCTGAACGCCGATGTCTGCGAGATCTACACCGATGTGGAAGGCGTCTTCTCCGCCGACCCGCGCATCGTCTCCGACGCCCAGAAGCTCGACACCGTCTCCTTCGAGGAGATGCTGGAGCTGGCCGCCTGCGGCGCGAAAGTTCTCATGCTGCGCTGTGTCGAGTACGCGCGCCGCTACAACGTGCCCGTCCACGCGCGCTCGTCGTACTCGGACAAGGAGGGCACCCTGATTACCGGATCGATGGAGGACATCCCCTTGGAGCAAGCAATCCTCACGGGCGTCGCGCACGACCGCAGCGAGGCCAAGGTGACCGTGGTCTGCATTCCGGACGAGCCGGGCTACGCCGCCAAGGTGTTCCGGGCCGTGGCCGATGCCGAGATCAATATCGACATGGTGCTGCAGAACATCTCGAAGGTGGAGACGGGTAAGACCGACATCACCTTCACTCTCCCCAAGCTGGACGGCCCCCGCGCCGTCGAGCTGCTCACCAAGCGGCAGGGCGATATCGGCTTCTCACAGGTGGTCTACGACGATCACGTCGGCAAGGTGTCCCTCGTCGGCGCGGGCATGAAGTCGCATCCGGGCGTGACCGCCACCTTCTGCGAATCCCTCGCCGAGGCGGGCATCAACATCGATCTCATCTCCACCTCCGAGATCCGGATCTCGGTGCTGGTCAAGGACACCGATCTGGACGAGGCCGTGAAGGTGCTGCACCAGGCCTTCGATCTGGGCGGCGACGAAGTGGCGGTCGTGCACGCCGGAACGGGGCGATAACCATGGGAGTACGCGTAGGCGTCGTCGGTGCGACCGGTCAGGTCGGCGCCGTCATGCGGAAGCTGCTGGAGGAGCGCAACTTCCCGGCCGATGAGGTGCGCTTCTTCGCCTCCTCGCGGTCCGCGGGCACCAAGCTGCCCTTCCGCGGCCAGGAGATCATTGTCGAGGACACCGAGACCGCCGATCCGTCCGGTCTGGATATCGCGTTGTTCTCGGCCGGGGCCACCATGTCCCGGGTGCAGGCTCCGCGCTTCGCCGCGGCCGGTGTCACCGTCATCGACAATTCCTCGGCCTGGCGCAAGGATCCCGAGGTGCCGCTGGTCGTCTCCGAGGTGAATCCGGAGCAGACCCGCAACCTGGTCAAGGGCATTATCGCCAACCCGAACTGCACCACCATGGCCGCCATGCCGGTGCTCAAGGTGCTGCACGACGAGGCCGGGCTGCGCCGTCTGATCGTGTCCAGCTACCAGGCGGTCTCGGGCTCCGGCCTGGCTGGTGTGGAAGAGCTGGCCTCCCAGGCGCGCGCCGTCATCGGCGATGCCGAGAAGCTGGTGCACGACGGTTCGGCCGTGGCCTTCCCGGCCCCGAACAAGTACGTCGCGCCCATCGCCTTCGACGTGATCCCGCTGGCGGGCTCGCTGGTCGACGATGATTCCGGCGAAACGGACGAGGATCAGAAGCTGCGCAATGAATCCCGCAAGATTCTGGGCCTGCCGGATCTCGCGGTGAGCGGCACCTGCGTGCGCGTGCCGGTCTTCACCGGCCACTCGCTGTCCATCAATGCCGAATTCGCCGAACCGCTCTCGGTGGCGCGCGCCCAGGAACTGCTCGCGACCGCTCCCGGCGTCAAGCTGACCGATGTCCCGACCCCCCTGGCCGCCGCCGGTAGCGACGAATCCCTCGTCGGCCGCATCCGTCCGGATCCGGGCGTCCCGGACGGCCGCGGTCTGGCCCTGTTCATCTCCGGTGACAACCTGCGAAAGGGCGCGGCCCTCAATACCATCCAGATTGCTGAGGTGTTGCTGGCCGACCGCTGACGCGGCCGGAATCGCATACGGGCCGTTCGATCCCACGGGGATCGAACGGCCCGTTTTTTCGTCTCCACCCGAATCCACCCGAAATTCCGAAATATCGGTAAGTTTGTTTACGGGATCACTCGGTCCAGAGTTCGGCACAGGGGAGGGGTGGAAGATGATCTATTGCCATCCCGTCAATGGTGACTTCAATGCAGTGTGGTCGCAGGTGTGCTGCGAGGCGTTCGGCAATTGAGCGTTCGGTGCGGTAGTCGAGCACCATGCCACCGGGAAAGCGTAGGCGCACATGGACTTCGCGTGTTCCGGGTGCCACGCTCATGACCACCTCGTGTCGTCCGTTCGGTTCGACAGGTCCACTTCACACGGTAAACACAGAAAAATTGCGGTGCAATAAGAAAAATACATGTTCCATACTGTGCGCCGTAAGCTCGCCGGTTCTGGAATCCTTGTCGGCAGATCCCATCGGGAAGAAGGAGAAGGGCATGGGAGACATCGGCGAAACCAGCGGGCGGTGACGGCCGGGAAAGCCGATCAGGCAGAAGGAGTTTGACCCGGTGGCCGAAAGTACCCTAGGGGCACGGGTAGCGGAGTTACGCCGGCGGCGGGGATTATCGCAGAAGGAGCTGGGCGCGGCGATCAGGCGCTCGGAAAGCTGGGTGTCGCAGGTCGAACGGGATGTACTTCCCGTCGAGCGACTGTCGGTGCTGCAACGACTGGCCGATGTGCTCGGCGTGGCGGTGCGGGATCTGCGGCCGGAGGCGGCCGAACCCATGGCAGCCGACCGCGGGGACGGCCATCGCGCCGGATCCGTGGTCTTCGAGCAGTTGCGACTGCTGCTCACCGGGCATCCCGCCCTGGAGCAACTCTTCGGTGACGAGGCCGATCGCGAGTCGGCCGACCTGTTGCCGGGACTGCAACAGCGCGTGGATACCGCCTGGCAGCTGGCACACGAATCGCGGCTGGTGGAAGTCGGCGGCGCACTGCTGGAACTGATTCCGGAGCTGGAGCACGCGGCCCGGACCACCGCCGACAAGCGGCCGGAGGTGCTGACCCTGCTGTCACGCGCCTATCAGGTGGCGGCGACGGCGTTCACCCGGCAGGAAGAGGTCGACGCCGCCTGGGTGGCCGCCGATCGGTCGCTCACCGCGGCCGAGGAATCCGGCGACGCGCTCAGCGTGGTGGCCGGAACCTACCGCATGGCACAGGCTTTCCTACGTCTGCAGCGACTCGAACAGGCCGAACAAGCCGCCCGGGTGTCGGTGACGGCCCTCGCGCCGCAGATCGGCGACGAGACGCTGTGTCGCCCGGAAGTGCTGTCGCTCTACGGTTCTCTGCAGCTCATGCTGGCGGTGATCGCGGCGACGGACGGGAATCGGACGGCGGCCCGCGCGGGCCTGTCCGCGGCGCGCACCGCCGCGGAGCGACTCGGCGAGGGCCGCAACGATTTCGACACCGAATTCGGTCCGACCAGCGTGGCCGTGCACGCGGTGGCGGTGGCGGTCGAATTGGGCGATGCCGGTGAGGCTTTGGACACCGCGCGCACGGTGGACGCCACGGTGCTGTCCCCGGAGCGGCAGGCCCGCTTCCTGGTGGACGTGGCCCGGGCGCACGCCCAGCGGCGGCAGGCCCAGGAAGCCTTGGCGGCCTTGCTCACCGCCGAGCGGCTGACTCCGGAACTGGTCCGCACCGATCATCGCGTCCGAGAGGTGGTGCGTGATCTGCTGCAGTTCGCGGGCCGCCGTCCGGCCGACGAACTGCGCGAGCTCGCGGGCCGCGCGGCGGTGACACCCTAGCGCTCACTCGCGAATGCGGGGTGTGCGCGGATCGGGGCCGACGCATGCCAGCAGCAGGCAGCCGGGCGGCGCGTCGGTGAACGGCGCCGCCAGGGGAATGTTCAAGCAGGCGTGCACATTACAGCCCGGGTACGCGTACGGGCCGAGGCCGAAGACGGCGAGCGCGATATTGGTGTCGAAGAACCTGCTGTAGTCCACGCTCAGCGGCGGCTCGACGAACTGGCCGGGATCGGGAACGGGGGGGCTCGTGGAAGGCCGCGAACAACTGGCGGAAGAACTCGTACGCGGGTTCCTCCGTGTACTGGACGATTCCGCTCACGCCCCGGCTGGTGTGCACGCCGAACACGCCGGTCCACACCACCATGAGATCCAGGCTGGGGATGAAATAGACGTGCTGTAGACCCAGCCCGGACATGGAATAGGTGTCCGGGGGCAGGAATGCGGGATTCTCCGCGCAGTCCGCGCCGAGCCAGAACAGATAGCCGTAGCAGCCGTAGGTGTCCGACGGGGTGGTGGCCCGCGTCAGATAGTCGGACGAGACGATCGAGCGGCCGTGCCAGCGGCCGCCATTGGCGACGAGCAGGCCGAGTCGCGACAGATCGTCGGGCGGGATCATGAGATGGGCGTAACCGTAGGTGTGCCCGGACCGGTCCCGCGCCCAGTAGTAGTCCTCGCGCGCAATGCCTATGGGCCCGAACAGTTCCCGCTGTGCGAACTCCTGCAGCGGTTCCCCTGTGGCCAGTTCGATCGCGTACGCCAGCAGGTCGACATTGCGCTGGCTGTAGGTGAACTCGGTGCCCGGCGGATCGTCGAACGGCAGGGTCAGCGCCTGGACGGCGCTGAACGGATCGACGGGCACCACGCCCGTGATGCCCTCGGTGACCACGCCGATGCGCAGGCCGGAGGTCTCGGTGAGCAGATTCTCCACCGTGATCGCCCGATGCTCGGCATCGCCCAGGCCGGGCGGCAGATACGCGTCGATGGGTGCGGCGATATCGAGTGTGCCCTGATCCCAGGCGATTCCGGCGAGCAGCGACACAATGCTCTTGGTGACGCTCCAGACGTTCCAGGCCACCGGCCCGGTCAGCTCGTTGGACGGACCCTCGCCGATGAGGCAGCCGTAGCGAAACACCTGCACGTTCAGCCGGTTTCGACCGGCGGCGAAGGTCAACGCATCGGCCAGCCGTCCCGTGTCCAGCCCGGCGTCCTCCGGGGCCGCCCGCTCGAAATCCCGGCCGACGGGTTGCGCGCAGCGCACGTGCCCGGTGTCCGCCGCCGCGTGACCGCCGCCGAAGATCACGCTGCCCGCCGTCACGACCGCCGCGATCGCGCTGGCCAGCCCCCTGCGCATGCGCACCATGGGCCTCAGGCTATCGCCCGGTCCGCCGTCCGCCCTGCTGAAACGATCACCGCGTGGCGAATTTCCGCGCCCAGTACGCGCCCGCGCCGAGCGCCAGCACCACGATCCCGGGAATGACCGAACTCAGGGGCAGCGAGAGGGCGACGACACCGCATCCCACCGCCCCGATTATCGGAATCGCCCGCGCCGGACGGTTTTCCGACACACGCAGCGTCCCCGCCGAGATATTCGCGACCAGGTAGTAGACCAGCACCGCGAACGACGAGAACCCGATGGCCGCCCGAATATCGAAACTCGCCGCCACCACCGCCACGATCACGCCCACCGCGAGCTCGGCCCGGTGCGGCACCTGATACTTCGGATGCACGGCGGCGAGTCCCCGTGGCAGATGCCCGTCGCGCGCCATGGCCAAGGTCGTGCGCGAGACGCCGAGAATCAAGGCCAGCAACGATCCGGCCGCCGCCAGCACCGCCCCCACCCGGACGACCGGTTCGAGCCCCGCCGCCCCGGCCGTGGTGACGGCGCGCGCCAGCGGATCGGCCCCGGCCGCCAGCCCGGCCGATCCGAGCACCAGCAGCACCGCCACCGCGACCACCGCGTACACGGCGAGCGCGATACCCAGCGCCAGCGCGATGGCCCGCGGAATAGTCCGCCGCGGCTCGCGCACCTCCTCCCCGAGCGTCGCGATCCGCGCATATCCGGCGAAGGCGAAGAACAACAACCCCGCCGCCTCCAGCACCCCGCGCACCCCGATCCGATCCGGCAGCGCCGTCGCACCGGCGTGTTCGCCACCGAAGCACACCGCGGCCACCACGGCGAGCACCACCAGCACGGTCGCGACAATGATCCGCGTCGCCAGCGCCGACTTCTGCACGCCCGCGTAGTTGATCTCGGTGATCAGCACGACCGCGCCCACCGCCACCGCCCGGGCGTGCTCCGGCCACGCGTAGTTCCCCACGGTCAGCGCCATTGCCGCGCACGAGCCGGTCTTCCCGACCACGAATCCCCATCCGGCCAGATATCCCCAGAACTCGCCCAGCCGCTCCCGCCCGTACACATACGTTCCGCCCGACACCGGATACAGCGCCGCCAGCCGCGCCGACGACGTCGCATTGCAATACGCCACCACCGCCGCGATCCCCAATGCCGCGAGCAGCCACGATCCGGCTGCGGCGGCCGCGGGCGCGAGGGCCGCGAAAATGCCCGCACCCACCATGGATCCGAGCCCGATCACCACGGAATCACCCAATCCGAGGCGGCGCTGCAGCGCGTGGTCATCGCTCATGCGCCCATCTTCGGCGACTCGCGCGCAATCCGCGCGCCACGACCCCGGATACGCGAAACGCCGCGAGGCGGGGGGTCCTCGCGGCGCGCGCTCGCGGCAATACCGCGACGTGAAAGCCGACGCCCGACAAGCGCCTCTCGGCGAGTGGTCGCTCGAAGCGACAAAGGGTGCGGCCCGGGGCTGTCCAGGACGCCGACAGTGGGGTTCAACCGGCCCGCCCCGGGATCTATTCCGGCCGCCCGCCTGTGATCTGCGCAACGCAATCCGATGGTGCATTGTCGGCCCCACCGGATAGCATTCGCCCCTACGCAATGTGTTCTCGGGGGCGGGCAGCCGAATCGTATTCGGCCGCGGCGACTTTCGCGTGAATCAGCTCGAAAGGTCAGTGGGGGATGAACAGCTCGATCGATGGCACCGCCACCCTGCTCGACGAGGCGGAAGCCGCAGTCCGAATCGGCGAGTACGAACGGGCGCTCGAGCTGTGCGCGACAGCCGAGCCGCACCTACCCGACAGCGGCCGAGTGTGGCGAATCCGAGCACTGGCCGAACTACAACTGGCCCGTGAAGTCGACCGGGATGTCGTCGAGGTCGAGGAGCGCCGCATGAACGCCGTGGTCGCAGCGCGCCGAGCCGTCGAACTCGAGCCCGCCCATGCCGAGAACCACTACGTCCGGGCCCTGTCGCTGCAATGGCTGGGCCAAGCCGACGCCCTCCGCGCCTTGGACCGGGCCGCCGCCCTGGCTCCACGCGACACCCGGATCGATCACCTGCGCGAGCGCATCGACCGCGCCCGCGCCGCCGCGGCCCCGCCTCGCCGGGTGCACCGGCCGACGGGCCCGCGCCCCACCCGCCGAGCCCCCGTCGACACATACGACCCCACGGACTGGGGCCTCATCATCAAAATCCTCGTCGGCATCGGCACATTCGTGGTGGGCCTCCTGGTCGAAGTGGCCATATCGGACACGAAGAACAATCAGGAGCGCACTCGACCGACGATTCCCTCCGCGGTGTACGACCCGTGGGCAACTACATACCGGCCGATCACCATTCCGCCCAGCCTGCTTCGTCCGCAGCTGACCACGCGCGCCCCGGTGCCGGGCGCGACCGTCGCTCCCGGCGCGGTTAGGTGACCTTTCTCAGTCAGATTTAAGCCTGCTACCAGCTAAAACTTTCTTTTCTTGACTTATACTAGAAAAGGTAGCAGGGTGTATGGCATGCACACCGGATACGACGCGCGGGAGCAATTGCGTGCGGTCGGCCTGCGGGTCACCGGCCCGCGGGTCGCGGTTCTGGATGTTCTGGCTAACTCTCCGCATACCGATGCGGAGGGGGTGACCGCCAAGGTGCGGGAGACGCTGGGGTCGGTGTCGACGCAGGCCGTGTACGACGTACTGCGGGCTTGTGTGGGGGCCGGGTTGTTGCGGCGCATCGAGCCCGCCGGGTCACCGGCGCTGTACGAGGCGCGCACCGGCGACAACCATCACCATCTGGTGTGCAGGAAGTGCGGCACGGTCGTGGATGTCGACTGTGTCGTCGGCGCAGCACCCTGTCTGGAACCCGATCAGTCCCACGGTTTCGTGATCGACGAGGCCGAAGTCGTGTTCTGGGGCCTGTGCCCGGCATGTAATTCCTGAACTCCCCAAGGAGGTTTCGCATGACCAAGGCGACCACCACCAATACCGGCACCCCGGTGCAGAGCGATGACGAATCGCTCACCGCAGGTACTCAGGGTCCGATCCTGCTGCACGACCATTACCTGATCGAGAAGCTCGCCCAGTTCAACCGGGAGCGCGTCCCGGAGCGCATCGTGCATGCCAAGGGCGCCGGCGCGTTCGGTGAACTGGTGGTCACCGGCGATGTCAGCCGCTACACCAAGGCCAAGCTGTTCCAGCCGGGTGCGCGCACCGAATCGCTGGTGCGCTTCTCCACCGTGGCCGGTGAGCAGGGCTCTCCCGACACCTGGCGCGATCCGCGCGGTTTCGCGGTGAAGTTCTACACCACCGAGGGCAACTACGACATCGTCGGCAACAACACCCCGATCTTCTTCATCAAGGATCCGATCAAGTTCCCGGACTTCATCCGCTCGCAGAAGCGCTTGCCGGGCAACGGACTTCGCGATCACACCATGCAGTGGGACTTCTGGACCCTGCGCCCGGAGACCGCGCACCAGGTGACCTGGCTGATGGGCGACCGCGGTATCCCCAAGACCTACCGGCACATGGACGGTTTCGGCTCGCACACCTACCAGTGGGTCAATGCCCAGGGTGAGCGCTTCTGGGTGAAGTACCACTTCAAGACCGATCAGGGCAATGAGTTCCTGACCCAGGCGCAGGCCGATGAGCTCGCGGGCAAGGACGGCGACTACCACCGCCGCGACCTGTGGGATTCCATCGAGCGCGGTGACTTCCCGAGCTGGACCCTCAAGGTGCAGGTCATGCCCGCGCACGAGGCCGAGGGCTACCGGTTCAACCCGTTCGACCTGACCAAGGTGTGGTCGCAGAAGGACTACCCGCTGATCGAGGTCGGCAAGTGGACCCTCAACCGCAACCCGCAGAACTACTTCGTCGAGATCGAGCAGGCCGCCTTCGCGCCCTCCAATGTCGTTCCGGGCATTGGTTTCTCGCCGGACAAGATGCTGCTGGGCCGCGTCTTCGCCTATGCCGACGCGCACCGCTACCGCATCGGCGCCAACCACGCGCAGCTGCCGCCCAACCGGGCCAAGGCCGCCGAGGTGAACTCCTACTCCAAGGAGGGCCAGATGCGCTACGAGTTCAACGCGCCGGATGTGCCTGTGTACGCGCCGAATTCGTTCGGCGGCCCGCACGCCGATCCGGAGAAGGCGGGCGATGACGGCCTGTGGAACTTCGGCACCGAGGCGGTCCGCGCCGGGTACGTCCAGCACCGTGAGGACGGCGATTTCACCCAGGCGGGCACCCTGGTCCGCGAGGTCCTCGACGACGGTGAGCGGGATCGCCTGGTGGGCAATATCGTCGGCCACATTCTGGGCGGCGTCCAGGAGCCCATCCTGAGCCGCGTCTTCGAGTACTGGAAGAGCGTCGACAACGAGCTCGGCAAGCGCATCGAAGAAGGGGTCCGCTCCCAGCTCTGAGCGCGACCCACCCGTTTCCGGGTCAGCCCCTCGGAAACCGCGGGCCCGCATCCCTTTTCGGGATGCGGGCCCGTTGCCGTATCAGCGGCCCCGTCGCGCCGCCAGCCCGTCCATGATCACGTTCATCTCCTCGTCGAAGTAGTCCTCCCGGCTCTGCGCCGAATCGATATTGCGGTGCGCCAGATAGCGTTTGTGCAGGCGCGGGTACGGTTCGGCCATTTTCACCGAGGCATCCATGATCTGCTCCATCCACTCCTGTTCCCCCATACCGGCGCGCGCGACAGTGGTGAGCATGGCCGTTTCGGTGGTGGTGGCGCCGAGGAGGTAGGAGAAGATCACGCCCGCCGCCCGGTCGGCGATCGCGCCGTCGAATCCGGCCGTCTCCAGGATGCCGAGCATGGCCTCGGACATGCGCATGACATTCGGCCCGAGGTAGATCAGTCCGGCGGTGCTCAGCACGGCGGGCATCCAGGCGTGCCGCATCATGGTCTCCCGCAGGCTGCGGCTGATCATCAGTAGATCCGCGCGCCAATTCTCGGCGACGAAGTGCTCGGGCAGCTGGAGTTCGCCGAAAGCCGCGTCCACGACGAGCTCGAGCAGCTCCTCCTTATTGGCCACATGCGTGTAGAGC
>NZ_BDCH01000004.1 GCF_001613405.1 Nocardia crassostreae | reverse complement strand
CCCAGCCGCCGCATGCTCAGCGCGTCCAGGCCTTCGCTGTCGAGCAGGGCCATCGCTTCGGAGATGATCTGTTCCCGGTTCAGCGCCGGGGTGTCGCGGCGCTGTCGTTGGGGGCGCGCCCATACGGTCGCGACCGGCTCGGCCTTGGCTGCCATTGCACTCTCCTCCTTCGTCTGCGGTCAGCATAACCGCTGCTAGAACACTGTTCGACTGAACGCACAATGTTCCCTATTGCGAATAGTGTACGGAGGCCGTGCAGTGTTCGACAACACCGCACAGTGTGCGGAGAGAAATCCGAAGGGGATCGAAATGAGTAAGACCGAGAACGCCGCGGTGGTGAATGCGCCCGCGGCCGAACGCAATCCGAAGCGCTGGCTGATTCTGGTGGTGCTCTGCCTGAGCTCACTGGTGCTGGTGATCGACAATATGGTGCTGAATGTCGCCATTCCGCAGATCTCCACCGAGCTCGGCGCGACCTCGCAGGACATTCAGTGGATCATCGACTCCTACATCCTGGTCTTCGCCGGGCTGCTGCTCACCTCGGGCAGTCTGTCCGACCGGTTCGGGCGGCGGCTGGTCATGGTGGTGGGTCTGGCGCTCTTCGGCGCGGCCTCGGTGCTCGCGGCCTATGCCAGCACCCCGGAGCTGCTGATCGCCGGGCGTATGGTCATGGGCATCGGCGGCGCGCTCATCATGCCGAGCACGCTGTCCATCCTGATCACGGTGTTCGACGAGCAGGAGCGCCCGAAGGCGATCGCGTCCTGGAGTGCCGTGGCCATGATCGGCATGGTGGGCGGTCCCATTGTGGGTGACGTGCTGCTCAACCACTTCTGGTGGGGTTCGGTGTTCGTGCTGAACGTGCCGATCGCGATCATCGCCATCATCGCCGCCATGGCGCTCATGCCGGAGTCCAAGGGCCCGTGGGCCAAGCCGGATGTGCCGGGCATGGTGCTGTCCATCATCGGCACCACCGCGCTGGTGTGGACCATTATCGAATGGCCGACCAAGGGCATCGAGGGCACCTGGGGTTCGCTCATCATCGCCGTTGTGGGCATGACCGCCTTCATCATTCGTGAGATGAAGGCCGAGAACCCGATGGTTCCGCTGCACCTGTTCCGCAATCGCGTCTTCACCGGTTCCAGCTTCTCGCTGGTGCTGGTCACCTTCGCCAATGGCGGTCTGCTGCTGGTGCTGACCCAGTACCTGCAGTTCGTGCTCGGCTACTCGCCGATCCGCACCGCGCTGGCCTTCACGCCCTTCGCCCTGACCGCCCTGGTCTTCAATGGCATCGGCGCGGGCCTGGTGCAGAAGTTCGGCGTCCGCCCGATCACTCTGATCGGCATGGCCATTCTGGCCGGTGGTTTCGGCGTGCTGTCCATTCTCACCACGGAGTCCGGTTTCTGGACGCCCGCCGCGGCCATGGCCCTGGTCGGCGCCGGTGCCGGTCTGGCCATGCCCGCCGCCATCGGCGCGCTGATGGGCGCCATTCCGCCGGAGCAGGCCGGTGTCGGCTCGGCCTTGAACGACACCATCCAGCAGACCGGTGGCGCGCTGGGCGTGGCGGTGCTCGGCGTGGTGCTGGCGGGCACCTACACCGACGGCATGCCCGCCGATGCCCCCGAGGCGGCCCGCGAGTCCATTGCCCCCGCTCTGCTCAGCGGTGACAGCGCCCTGATCACCGCGGCCCGTGAGGCTTTCACCGATGCCATGTCCGCCACCTTCATCGGCGGTGGCATCAGCGTGGTGGCCGCCACCGTGATCGCGTTCTTCCTGATGCGCGGCGCCCAGGCCGCCGGGCACGAGGGAGCGCCGGTCGAGTCGGCCGACGAGGAGCTGGCCAAGGCCGAGTAAGTCCAACCCGCACAACGAAATCCGCCCCCGGCAGTCTTGCCGGAGGCGGATTTCTTACATGCTTGTAAAAGTTAAGTAGCGAGCATAACCTTGACGCGTTGTAAGATTTCCATGAACGGAGATGTGCATGCGTACTCGCCTCGCTCACGCGGTCGCCCTGCTGAGCACCGGATTGCTGGCTGGCGCTTTCGGTTACGGCGCGGCCAATCTCGCGCCCACCTTCCGCAGGGTTCCCCTGCAGATGCGGCTCGAGTTCCACACCGAGCTCATGAAGAACAACAGCGTCAGCATGCAGCTCACCATGGCCGTCGCGGCGGTGAGCTGTCTCGCGCTCGCTGCGACGGTCAAGGGCCGGGCCCGATTGCTCGCCGGACTGGCGACCGGATTCGTGGTGGCGTCCTTCGTCATCACCCGCTTCGGCAATGTGCCGATCAACTATCGGATCAACGACTGGGTGGTCACCGGTCCCCCGGCCGACTATCTCGACCAACTGGCGCGTTGGGATCTGTTCCACTATCTGCGCACCGGTACGGGCTTGGTCGCCTTCGGGCTGATGATCTTCCTCGCCCTGGCCTCACGGCAGCAGTTGCGCGAGCCGGGCGGTGCAGAAGGCGGTGATGTCCATATCCGGCGGGAGCCGAACCTGGTTGGTCATCCGGAGTAGCGGGAGCGACAGCAGGACCGCCGCCAGGATCTCGTGGTAGCGGAGATCGCCGACCGGCAGGCCGGTGCGCCGCTCGTAATAGGCGACGGTCTCCGCCCGCGAGGGCGTGCCCGGCAGCCGCCGGTGACCCTCGAATTCGCTACAGGCCCAGTCCAGGAACAGCATCCAGGCCAGATCGAAGCGGTGGTCGCCGAGATGGGCCATCTCCCAGTCCAGTACGCCGGTGACCCGGAAGTCGCTGTCGTACAGGATGTTCGACATCCGAGCGTCACCCCAGCACAGCACCACCCGGTCCGGCTCGTGCAGGTTGTCCCGGAGATACCGGATGGCCCGTCGGAAGATTTCCGGCTGCGCACCGGCGCAGGCCCAGGTCAATCCGGTGTCCAGATAGTTCACGACCTGGGCGATCGCACCGCTGCCGTGGTGGGGGAGGGCGAGGAAGTCCAGGCGCGCCGCCCGCCAATCCACCTCGTGCACGGCCGCCATGGTGTCCACGCAGCCCCACCACATGCGGGCCCGCTGGTCCGGCGTGGCCTGGAAGTAGTTGCCCGCCACGTGATACGACGGGAAATCGCTCGGAGCCTCACCCGGCAGCCGGGTCATGACGAAATACGGATCCCCGAGACCATCCCCCCGCCGGTCCAGCCACAGCGGTGTGGCCACCGGCAGGCCGGTGTCCGCCAGGCGCTGCATGACCAGCACCTGCCGCAGCAGGTCGTAGTCCGGGAACAGTGCGATCTCGGGCGGCCTCCGGAACACCAGGGGCAGAGTGCCACTGGCGTCTTGGAGCTCGAAAAGATAGGTATCGGTGGCGAATCCGCGATCGGTGCGGGAGAAATTCCGTACCCGCGCCCCTTCGGATACCGGAAAGTTGGTGCGCACCAGCGGTTCCAGCGCCGCGGCCAAGTGCTCCGCAGGCAGTCGGGTGGCGCTCATCAGTGCCCCTGGTACCCGTAGCGCTCATTGCGGCCGAAGAAGACCATTTCCACCAGCCCGTAGCCGACCTTGCCCTCGGATTCGATGCGGCACAGGGTCCCCGACAGCGCTCTGACCTTCTGCAGGTCCTCGGTATCGGTGAGATCGGCGACGAAGGCGTCACTCCAGGATTCGCCCTTCCAGACCCCGGAGGCGTAGCCGCGGTAGTCGTCGTAGCCCGCGATGCCCGGCCAATAGTTGGTGACCGGGGTGACGGCGAATTCACGCCGCGCGCGGTCGGCCCCGATCACGGTGAACGTGCCGCCGCTGATGATGCGGAAGTCGTCCCGGAAGGTCAGCTCGTGCTCGACGTCGATGATCGGCAGCACCGGTGCGCCGGAATCGATGCGCGGCAGAATGTGTCCCTCGAAATGCCAGCGCTGCCCGTCGGCCGTCTCGCGCTGCGCGAAATGCACCAGCTCGTCCTCGAATTCGAAGATGCCCATGTAGTAGAGCACGCCGTCCGGTATCTCGGTCGGTTGCAGGCCCGTCCCCTCCGGCAGGCTGCCGCCGCCACCGCCGTGCCGGGTGCCCCAGGAGTGATCGCGGCCGAACCACCACTTCTCGGGATCGATATCGATACGCTCGCCGTCGATGTCGATCCAGCCCGATACGAGCCCGTTCTGATAGAACCGCCGGGCGTCCTCCCGAACCCGTCCCCGGCTCCGGAAGAACGCGGGTTCCTGTTCGTAGGCTTCGAATTCGCCGTCGAAGTCCAGGTGCATCCGGATGCCGTGCTCATTGTCGTCGAGCGTGCCGCGCACCTTGCGCAGCGGTTCCACGATCTCGTAGGTGAACGGCCCCACCTTCCAGGACGTGAGGCTGTCGGCGCCGGAATCCAGCTGCCGGGAGAACCGCGCCACATGCGCCTGCTTGTTGTCGATGGTGACCATGACATAGGCGTCCACGACATTGCGGTTGGGATAGCGCGCCATCCCGGTCATCATATTCACCGTGCGGCTGGTGTCGAAGCCGTACAACACGATTCGCTCGGTCCAGCGCAGATCACTCTGTGCCACATGGTCGAACGTGGTGGGCAGCTGATGGCAGAGCATCTCGTCCTGGGGTGTCAGCATCGACGGTACCTCTCATGCGTACGGCCTGGCCGTAATTCGAATACGGGCCGTAGCGTATTTGAAACAGGTTCTAGCTGTAGCCTGAATCGCGGAATTCGTATCGATTCGATGGAGATGCCCGTGAGCGCACCCGCAGGGACCCGCCCCGGCCCGGGGCGTCCGCGTGATCCGCAGCTGGACGCCCAGCTCCTGGCCGCCACGCAGGAACTGCTGGTCAGCGAGGGTTATCAGGCCACCACGATTGCCGCGGTGGCGCGCCGGGCCGGGGTGGTGACCACCTCCATCTACCGGCGCTGGCCCAGTAAGCGGGCGCTGGTCGAGGACGCCATCTTCGCCCTGGACGGCGGTGTCTTCCCGGAGCCGACCGGCGATCTGCGCGCCGATCTGCTGGCCTGGATCCGGCTGTTCCTGGAATCGGCCTCGCATCCGGCCGCGCGCTCGGCGCTGCCCGGGTTGATGTCGGAGTATCACGACGATCGCGACAGTTACCGTCGCCTGCTCGACCGCGGTGAGCTTCCGACGCGAGAAGCCTTGCGGGAGTTGATGGCCGGAGCGGCGGAGGCGGGTCAGGCGAACGCCGCGTGCGATGTCGACGCCGTCTTCGAACTACTGCGCGGCGCCACCCTCATCCGGGCCTTGACGCACGGCACCGATGACGCCGACGAGTTCTGTGAACAGATCGCCGATGCCCTGCTCGCTGTCGCCCGCGCTCAGCGCAACAGCCCGAACCAGTAGATGAAACAAGCCAGCACGAAGACGATCACGGTTTCCATCGCCGATCCATTCTCTTTGGCGCACTCACTTCCATGATGCAGTGCGTGGTGGCACTTCGGCCACGAAACCGAACCCGCCGGACCTGACACCCCTCGTGGACAGGTCCGGCGGCCCGATTGGTTTGCCGGGGCACGACCCGACACCCCTCGTGGACGGGTCGTGCCCCAGCGCTCCACCCCCCGATCGGGTGGTCTTGCACCGGGTTGTGCCGGTGGTGACACAACGATGCGGGTCCGTGCTTGGCACGGCCTTAACAAGATCTTGTATCTGGCATTCGTCCTATTTGTCCGGCCGAAAACCCCTGCAAAACACCTAAATTCGGCCATTCCGGCGTGCCGCGCGGGCGCCCGGCGAGGACCCTTCAACGATGTCGCTGTCAATCCACACTGCTAGGAGGAGCATGTGAAGTTGTGGCGATCCCGCTGGTGCCGGGCGGCAATGCTGCCCACGCTGGTGGGTGCTACCGCGGTGGCCGGCCCGGCGGCCCGGGCCGATGTCCTCACCGAGATTCCGCTGATCATCGATGTCAGCACCCTGCCCGGCGAACGATGCGACAGTCCGCTGCGCGGCACCACCTCGGTCTTCTTCCCACCGGGCGTTCCGGCCCGGGCCGAGGTGGAATGGCGGATCCTGGCCGGTCAGCAGCCTCTGCGCTCCGGCATCACGCCGGTCACGGCGGAGGTGCTGACGGTCGGCTTCGATATAGCCCAGGACGAGCTACCCCCCGACGGCCTGCTACGGATGGACGCCCGCGCCCGGGTGCCCGGCGGTGCGGTCGGCGAGTACGGCAGGCCGTGGAACTTCCGGGTGAGCCGGGAATGCCATCCGCTGCACGTGGTTTCGGTCGGCGATTCGGTGATGTGGGGTCAGGGCCTGGACCTGGAGCGCAAATTCGCCCACCTGACCGCCGAGGCCCTCGGCGCCCAGACCGGCCGCGGCGCCGAACTGCACGACTACTCGCGATCCGGCGCGGTGCTGGACGCACCGGACCTGCCGGTCGGCAATGACGACAGATTGTGCCAGGCCGAATCCGGCGTGGAGGCCATTGCCAGCGGTTTCACCGATGCGGGCATGGACCGCCTGCCGGATGTCTTCTGCCAGATGGAACAAGCCGCCGCGGCGGCCAGGAATCAGGGCTACACGGTCGATCTGGTGCTGCTGGACGGCTGTATCAACGATCTGGATCCCTTCTTCGGCATCCCGGTCGGCGTCACGCCCGGCACCCGGGATCTGACCGCCGCCGTGCACCGCGAATGCGGCGGCGATGGCGCCGAACCGGTGAATCCGGCCGCGAACGTGCCGTATTTCAGCAGTGCCACCACCGGTTACGGCGGCCGCGGCATGCAGGAGGCCATCGAGCTCGCCCACGCTCTCCCGGGACGCCCGAAGGTGCTGGTGGCCAATTACTTCCACGGCTACGACACCGAGCAGGTCCCCGACGCGCTGCGGCAGCGCTGGTCGGAATTCGTGCGCGTCTCCGCCGAGGTCTTCCGGCTGGCGGCCAAGCGGGCCAATGCCGTGGCGGGGGAATCCTTCGCCGTCGCGGCCGACGGTCTCTACGCCCGTGCCGCGGGGGAGTCCGAGGGCGAACGCCGCCCCGCCATGAATCCGCTGGGCGACGAAGGGATCTCACTGCGCCTGCTGGCCTGCCCACAGCTCGGTGAGCTGCCGCCGCAGTGCCTGGGCGCGGTGGGTCCGCCCGATCCGGAGGGCGCCCGGCGCTATGCCGACGCCTTCCTGCTGAACCCCCGCATTCGCGAATGGTTCGGCGGCGGCGGTCCGGCGGGTGAGGGCTTCACCATCGACGGCACGCCCGGATCGGACGGCGTCACGGTCGATTTCGATGCCGCACCCGCGGGTGCGGCCATCCGCCAGTACGAGTGGTACTTCGGCGACGGCACCCACCTGGTCACCACCACCGCCGTGACCTCGCACCACTACACCGATCACGGCCCGTATCTGCCCCGGCTGGTCGTCACCGATATGGCGGGCAATCGCAGCCTCTACGAACTCGGCAAGGCCATTGTGATCGACTGATCCGGATACGCCAGCGCCCCGGTCCGCCGTGACGGCCCGGGGCGCTCGCCGGGGCGCCGGTGGTCGTAATCCGGCGCCCCGTAAGCGGTTCGGGAGAGCAAGGGAAGTAACAGCACTCACGATCCGCCGATCGGGGGAGCTACACCTCGATGAACTCCGCGCACTTCTCGCCGATCATGTAGCTCGGCGCATTGGTATTGCCGCCGGTGATGCTGGGCATGATGGACGCGTCGGCCACCCGCAGGCCCTCGATTCCGCGCACCTTCAGCGTCGGATCGACCACCGCCCGCTCGTCGGAGCCCATGCGGCAGGTGCCGACCGGGTGGTAGATGGAGTGCACCCGATTGGGCAGTTCGCGCCGCAGCGCGGATTCGTCGGCCCATTCGTCGCCGGGGAAGAAGTTCTCCACCAGGTCGCCCGCGATCGACTTGTGCGACATGACATCCCGGATCATCTTGATGCCCTCGACCAGGAATTCGGTATCCCACGGATCGGTCAGATAGCCCGGATCGATGAGCGGCGAGGCGAATGGATCGGCCGAGGCCAGCCGCAGGTCGCCGCGGCTCTTGGGGTAGATGAGGCTGGGCATGACGGTGAGCGCCGGGCGGCGGTCCACCAGATGCATCTTGTCCTCGTCCTGATTGGGCGTCGGATACGACCACGGCAGGGTGTGGATCTGCATATCCGGGTGGTCGCCCTCGGCGAACTTGGTCTTGACGAAGCCCGCGGCCTCGAAGACCGTGCGCCCCATCCAGGAGCTGCCCGGATTGCGCAGCTCGCGCAGGATGCCGCGTGCGAAGTAGGTCGGAATGCCGCGGTGGATGGCCTTTTTCGAGACGAAGGTCATGGGCACGAACAGGTGATCGTGCAGGTTCTGCCCGACCGGCAGATCGGCGTGCACCGGCAGGCCGAGCTCGCGCAGGTGCGCGGCCGGGCCGATGCCCGAGAGCATGAGAATCTGCGGCGAGCCCACCACGCCGCCGGAGACGATGACCTCCTTGGCGGCGCGCACAATCCGGCGCGCGCCCTTCTTGTCCGCGATCTCGACGCCGGTGGCCCGGCCGTTCTCGATCACCACGCGGGTGACGTGCGCATGCGTGACGACGGTCAGGTTCGCATTCGGCCGATCGGTGATGTAGCCGCGAGAAGAGCTGTAGCGCAGCCCATTGCGCACGCTCTGCTGGAAGATCGAGATGCCTTCCTGTGATTCCCCGTTGTAGTCGTCGATGATCGGCGCGCCCAGCGTCTCCGACGCCGCGATCATGAACTCCTGGGTGATGGGCGTGAGATCGCGCTGCCGGGTGACCTCGATGGGGCCGCCGGTGCCGCGCACCGCGCTGGCCCCGCCCTCCCAGTTCTCCAGGCGCTTGTAGGCGGGCAGTACATCGTCGTAGCCCCAGCCCTTACAGCCCTCGGCGGCCCAGGAGTCGAAGTTGGCCCGGTTGCCGCGCACGAAGAGCATGCCGTTGACCGAGCTGGAACCGCCCAGCACCTTGCCGCGGTTCATGGGGATGAGCCGGTCGTTGGCGTGCTTCTGCGGGGTGGAGAACTGCTTCCAGGTCACGCGCTTCTTCAGCTGCGGCACCGTGTGCACCATGGTGATCATGCCGGGGGAGGTGACCAGGCGGGTGTCGTCCTTGCGCCCGGCCTCCAGCAGGATCACGCTGGCGCCGCGCTCGGCGAGCCGGCCCGCCACGACGGCGCCGACGCTGCCCGCGCCCACGACGACGTAATCGGCCTCGGTTGCGGCGCTCGCTGCGCGCGGCGAAGCGGTCATGTCAGTACCTCATCCTCGAGTGTGCCTGCGATCACTGTAGAACAAGTTCTAGTCTGTACGCCCGGTGGACGCAATGTCCAGTCACAAGATCAAAGTTCAGCGTGCCTGTGGGCGCAATTGCGCCACAGGGCGACTGTTTACGAACATGTTCTAGAAGAGGTGCTGCCGGATAGCTGGTGGAGTAGGCGTGCGACCGGGTCGATCCGGATGCCGAAAGCCCTGTCTGGACACGTGTCGATGTGGTTGAATCAGCGTGAAACACGTTCCAATTCCGTGATCATAGCGGCAGCATGCCCGAGGAGGAACAGTGTCTGTTCCGTCATTGCCGGCCGGGTTCGATTTCACCGATCCGGCGCTGTGGGCCGACCACACTCCCGCCGACGAGTTCGCCGCGCTGCGCCGGACCGCGCCGGTCTGGTGGAATGCGCAGACGCCCGACCAGGCGGCGCCGTTCACCGATGGCGGCTTCTGGGCGATCACCCGGCACGAGGACGTCAAGGAGATCTCCCGGCGGCCGGATCTGTGGTCCTCGCAGCGCACCGGATCGATCATCCGGATGCCCGCCGATTCGACGCCCGAGCAAATGGAACTGTCGCGAAATGCCTTGCTGGTGAATATGGATCCGCCGAAGCACACCAAGATTCGCCGGATCGTCTCCAAGGGTTTCACGCCGCGCGCGGTGGAGGGTTTGCGGAAAGCGCTCACCGATCGCGCGACCGCGATCGTCGCCGAGGCCAAGGAGACCGGCGGTGGCGATTTCGTCCAGCAGGTCGCCAGCGAACTCCCGTTGCAGGCCATCGCCGAACTGCTGGGCGTACCGCAGGCCGATCGGCACAAGCTCTTCCACTGGTCGAATCAGCTGCTCAGCTATGACGATCCGGAATTCGCCGGGGAGAACATGACCGCGAATGCCGAGTTGCTCGGCTACGCCTACACCATGGCCGAACAGCGCCGCGCCCGTCCGGTCGACGATATCGTCAGCCAGCTGGTGACCGCCGATGTGGACGGGGAGGCACTGGGTTCCGACGAATTCGGCTTCTTCGTCATCCTGTTGTCGGTGGCGGGCAATGAAACCACCCGCAATGCCATCACGCACGGCATGAAAGCCTTCGTGGACAACCCGGATCAGTGGGCGCTGTACAAGGCGCGGCGCCCGTCCACCGCACCGGATGGAATCGTGCGCTGGGCGACTCCGGTCGTCGCCTTTCAACGGACGGCCACGCAGGATACCGAGCTGGGCGGGCAGAAGATTCGCGAGGGCGACCGGGTGGGCCTGTTCTACAGCTCCGCCAATTTCGACGAGGACGCCTTCGACGATCCGTTCCGGTTCGATGTGCTGCGCGATCCGAATCCGCATCTCGGGTTCGGCGGCACCGGCGCCCATTTCTGTGTCGGCGCGAATCTCGCCCGGCTGGAGATCGATCTGATGTTCAATGCCATTGCCGACGCCATGCCCGACATCACCGAGGTCGCGCCGCCGGAGCGGTTGCGCTCGGGCTGGATTCACGGTGTGAAGCGGTGGGAGGTCCGGTGCGGGTGAATCCGTGAGCGTTGCGAACTGGTTCTACTATTCGATTCGTGGCCTCACTTCGCGAAATCCCGCTGCGCGCCCTGTCCGATGAGCCGACCACGCTGGCAGAACTGGCCGGTGACAAGGTGGTGCTGCTGGTCAATGTCGCCAGCAAGTGCGGCCTGACCCCGCAGTACACCGGCCTGGTTGAGCTCCAGCAGAACTACGGCCCGCGCGGTTTCACCGTGATCGGCGTGCCGTGCAATCAGTTCCTCGGCCAGGAGCCCGCCACCGCCGAGGAGATCGCCGAATTCTGCTCGACGACCTACGGCGTGGACTTCCCGCTGCTGGAGAAGACCGATGTCAACGGCGAGAACCGGCACCCGCTCTACCGGGATCTGACCCAGGTCGCCGACGGCGAGGCCGGTGACATCCAGTGGAACTTCGAGAAGTTCCTCATCGGACGCGACGGCGCGGTGACCCGCTTCCGCCCGCGCACCGAGCCCAAGGACGCCGCCATCACCGCGGCCATCGAAGCCGCGCTGTAATCGGCGGGTGCGCTACCGGTTTCGCCGCCGATAGCGCACCGCGCACGGCTGCTCCAGCTGCACCACCATCTTGGAGTGGTCGTTGCGGTAGCTCTCCGATGGCTGGACCAATTCGAACTCCCAGTCGCGCAACAGGATCGAGAAGATCGCCTTCAACTGCATGAGCGCGAACGCGGCGCCGACGCAGCGATGCCGCCCGGCGCCGAAGGGAATCCAGGTCCAGCGGTTGGCAAGATCCTCCTGCTTGGGGTCCAGATACCGGCCCGGGTCGAACCGATCCGGGTCCGGGAAGTCCGCGGCGATCCGATTGGACACCGCGGGCGTGGCGGCCACCAGATCCCCGGGATCGATGCGGTGCCCGCACACCTCGAATTCCTCGCGCGCCACCCGCATGAGAATGATGAGCGGCGGATGCAGCCGCAGCACCTCCTTGAGCACCGCCTCCAGCTGCGGAATTTGGCGCAGCGCATGGAAACTCACATCGGCGCCGTCGGCGTAGAGCTCGTCCAGCTCGGAGACCACCCGCTCGAGCGCCTCGGGATGGCGGAGCAGTTCGATGATCGACCACGTGGCGGTGCCGGAGGTGGTGTGGTGCCCCGCGAACATCATGGAGATGAAGATGCCGGTGACCTCACTGGCGCTGAATCGCGGATGCCCCCGCTCGTTGCGCACCGATACCAGCACATCGAGCATGTCCCGATCCGCCTTGCCCTGCGGCGGATTGGCCATCCGGCCCGCCATGATGTGGCGCACCAGCTTCACCAGCTGCCACCGGGCCTCGTCCCGGCGGCGGAAACTCTCGATCGGCGCGTACGGATCCACATAGCAGTAGGCGTCGGTGCCCCGTTCCAGCTCGTGGTAGAGGTGCGCGAAGCGCCCGTCCAGTTCCTCCCGGAACTTGGTCCCGATCAGGCAGGCCGAGGACGTGTAAATGGTGAGTTCGGCGAAGAATTCGAGCAGATCGATCTCGCCCTCGTCACCCCAGCGCGCCACCATCCGGTCCACCTCGCGCGCGATGGTGGCGGCGTGCCCGCGCATCTGCTCGGCCCGCAGCGCCGAATTGTGCAGCATCTCCTTGCGCCGTTCCGGCGGCGCGTCGAACACCACGCCCTCGCCGAAGATGGGCTTCATGAACGGATAGGCGGCCGCCTGGTCCAGTTCGTCATCGCCCGCACGGAAGAAGAACTCATTGGCCTGCGCGCCGGACAGCATGATCACATCGCGGTCCGCGAGCCGGAAGGATCCGATATCCCCGCATTCGGAGCGGACCCGCGTCATGAGCGCGATGGGATTGGTCCGGAACTCCTCCAGATGGCCGTGTTCGTGCTCGCCGCCCGATACCTGCCGGGGCTTGACCAGGGTCATGGGAATCCTCCCGCGTTATGGACACCTGTCTGGACGGTACTACGGGAGTCGTTGCGCGGCACGATATTCCACGAGAATCGGGAGATTTTCGCGGCGGTGGTGAAAAAGGGGCGGAAACTCAGTCGCGCAGTGCGCGCACAGCCGATTTCTCCAAGAGGTCGGCAATTTCCGCATAGGAGGCATAACCCATGCCCGCGCGCACCAGTGCGCCCGCATAGAGAAATTCGAGCGTCTCCACGATTTCCGGATCGGCCGGTTCACCGAGTGCGTCGATCAGCCGCTGCCGAATCTCGCGCCCGATCCGCAGGCGCAGATGCGCCACATCGGGATCGGTGCCCAGCAGCGCCGCCGTCACCGCGCCCGCCAGCTGCGGATCGTCGGCGACCAGCATGGCGATCTGGCGCAGCACCGCGACCACGCGCAGGGTGGGATCGGATTCCTCGGTCGAGGGCGGTTCCGTGGCCGCGAGCCGCCGCCAGAACATCTCCGCGAACAGGTGTTCCTTGGAGGAGAAGTAGGTATAGGCGGTGGCTGTGCCGACCCCGGCGGCGGCCGCCACCATGCGCACGGTGAGCCCGGCGAAGCCCTCGCGCGAGAGCACCTCCACGGCCGCCCGCGTGAGCCGCTCGACGGTGTCGGCCTGCTTCTCGGTGAGGCGGCGACGGGTGGCCTCCATGTTCACCACCGGGCGAGCGGAAAGGGAATCAGACACGTGTCTGGATGCTACTATGGGTCGGCTCTCCGAGCAACTCGCATCATGTGTGACCGGCATGAATGCGATGGCTCCAGAAAGGTTTTCGTATGACGCAGGCCGAGATTCCCGATCGCACCGGCGAATTGTTCGCACTCGCCGAACAAATCACCGGATTCATGCCCCCGGAAGAAGGCCGCGCCCTCTACGAAGCCGCCCGCACCCATGCCGGTGACGGCGTCATCCTGGAAATCGGCACCTACTGCGGCAAGTCCGCCGTCTACCTCGG
>NZ_BDCH01000003.1 GCF_001613405.1 Nocardia crassostreae | reverse complement strand
TCTACACCGTCGACCATCATTCCGGTTCGGAGGAACACCAGCCCGGCTGGGAGTACCACGACACCACCCTGGTCGACCCCGAAACCGGCGTCTTCGACACCGTAACCGCCTTCCGCCGCACCATGATTCGCGCGGGCCTCACGGACGCCGTCCTCGGCGTCATAGGCTCTTCCACCGCAGCCGCCCGCCACTGGCGCACCCCTCTGCGCCTGCTCTTCATCGACGGCGGCCACACCGAGGAAGCTGCCCAGCGCGACTACGACAACTGGGTCCACTGGATAGCGGGCGGCGGCCTACTGGCCATCCACGACGTCTTCTCCGACCCCGCCGACGGCGGCCAAGCCCCCTTCCACATCTACCGCCGCGCCCTCGACAGCGGAAAATTCCGCGAACTGTCCGCCACCGGCTCCCTCCGCATCCTCCAGCGCACCGCCGCCTGCAACTAGCGCGCCAGTTCGGGCCGGATCGTGCGGATGTAATCGATGGCGATGTCGGGGAAGAGTTCCCGCGGATAGGCGATCAGCGGCCCGTGCAGCAGGATGACGGCGCTGTCGCGCACCCGCAGTAGTCGCAGGCTGGCGTAAGGGATGCGCGTGCGGCCCGTTGCCGTGTGGATCTCGACCGTGTCGGAGCCGAATCTGGTGGCCAGGGTCTGCCCCGGGGCGGCGTAGTCGGCGACGTCGCGTTCCGATCGCCGGGTGGCCGGGATGGTCCAGATCAGGCGGCCCAGGACGGCGAGTGCGGCAAGGACCACGGCGGTCAGTGCGCCGACCGGCCCGGCGGTGAATGCCGTGATCGGGACGAGCACCATGAGGGCGATTCCCAGGAGCACGGCGAGATCGCTATTGGTCTGCCGCATCACCGCTTTCACGAGATCACGCACGGTGCCGGGACCCGCGACGAACACCGCTGTTGGTTGGTCCAAAGGTGGAATCGGCGGCAGCGGCGGCGCCGGATGCGGCTGCCGGATGAGGTCGCGCGCCTGCTCGGGAAACAGCTCACCGGGGAACGGCTGGTAGCCACCGCCGGTGCGCAGCAGCACGACCGCGTCGGTCGTGTGGATACCGCGAATACGGTCGTATCGAATCCGCTGGAACGAGTCCGCCCGCTGAATATCGCACGCATCCGGACCGAACCGGGCGGCAATGACCATGCCCGGGGCGGCGAAGCCGTCGTACGCCCGCTGGAGTTGCCTGGCGAACGGCCCGCGCCGCATCAGCCGCCCCGCGAGCGTCGCCGCGATCACCATCGCGGCGGCCGCAATGCCCGGAACGCCCCAGAAATACCAGGTGGCGGGTAGCAGCGCCAACCACGAAATCCCCATCGAGACCACGAATGTCCAGTGGAACAGCACGCGTTCGGCAAGCGCCCGGGCCAGTAGCGGCGCGGTATCGTCGCGTGCCACGAAGACGGCCGTGGGCTGCGCCATCGGCGGAATCGGCGGCAGCGGTGGAAAGGCGGGCCGGGACAGCGGGTGCGGCGGGGTGGCCTCAGGCCCCGGGCGGTCCGCGGAGTCGACCGGATAGTCCGACGGATAGCGCACGCGATCCCAGCCGGGATACTGCTCCGGACCGTCGTGCACGCCGCCCACGGCGTGAGCATAGCCCGGCGGGACGGGGGTGGTTCAGGAGTTGACGTCCCGAAAGATGCCGTTGGCGGGGGTTGTCCGGGTCAGGGCGTCGGCGGCCAGGAGCATGGCGGCGGCGGTCCAGGTGGTGCGTTCCTCCGGCCAGCGCTTGCCGTCCGCGAAGACCAGGCCCGTCCAATAGGAGCCGTCGATTTCGCGGAGGTGCTGCATATCGGTGAACAGCCGCAGGGCGCGGTCGCTGTCGCCCAAGGCGTCCAGGGCCAGGACGAGCTCGCAGGTTTCCGCTCCGGTCACCCAGGGTTGGTCGGAAACGCAGCGGATGCCGAGGTCCGGGACCACGAAATCAGACCGACCGGCATTGATTCGGGTGTATCCCGCCTCGCCGCGGATCGCTCCGCTCAGGACCGGGTAGTACCAGTCCGTGGAGTAGCGGCTCTTGTCGAGAAAGGCCTCCGGGTGCTCGCGCAGGGCGCGGCCGAGGCGTTGTGCCGCTGTCTCCCAGCGGGGTTGGGGATTGCCCATGCGCTCGGCCAGGCGCATACCGCACCGCAGGCTGTGGAAGATGCTGGAGGAGCTGGTGAGCAGGGCCTCGCCGGTGCTGCCGTCCGGGCCGCAGGACCAGTGGATTTCACCGCGGTCGCCTTGGAATCGGAGTACGAATTCCAGAGCGGCGCGGACGACCGGCCACATTTCGGCGGCGAAGTCGTCGTCTTCGGTGCTGAGCAGGAAGTGCAGGACCCCGGTGGCGATATAGGCGCAGAAGTTGGTGTCGGCGTCGTGGTTCTCGATACGACCGTCGCGGAACTGCATGGGCCAGGAGCCGTCGCCGCGCTGGGTCTTGGCGGACCAGATGTAGGCGGCGCGGGCCTCGTCCAGGAGACCGGCGGTGGTGAGCGCCATGGCGTTCTCGAGGTGATCCCACGGATCGGTGTGGCCGCCGGTGAACCAGGGGATGGCGCCATCGGGTTCCTGTGCGGCGGCGATGGTTTCGGCGGTGCGCAGATAGTCTCGGGCGCCGAGGACGCCGGGGACGGCGGGTAGTTCAGAGACCGGCACGGCGGCTCACGGACTTCGGCTTGGTGAAGTACAGGGCCACGCTCTTTCCGATGAACGGATCCAGCAGCCGCTCGGTGACCCGGGTCAGCGCGGGCGCGGACATCATGTCCCACACCAGCATTCGGTGATACATGGACACCAGGGGATGCTTGTCCGCGGATACGCCGACGGCGCATTTCAACCACCAGTACGGCGCGTGCAGCGCGTGCGCGTGGGCCGTGTGACGGTGGCGCAGCCCGTGCGCGGTGACCTTGTCACGGAGCTGATCGGCCCGATAGATGCGGACGTGACCGCCCTCATTGGCGTGATACTCGTCCGACAGCGCCCAGCAGATGCGCTCGGGCAGCCAGCGCGGCACCGTGACCGCCAGTGCGCCACCGGGTTTCAGTACTCGCACCAGTTCCGAGATGGCCTGCATATCGTGCGGGATATGCTCGAGGATCTCCGAGGCGATGACGACATCGAATTCGCCGTCGCCGTAGGGCAGGTCGAGCGCGTCACCGCGCACCGTCTCCGCCTTGGCGTAATCGGGCGCCTCCCCGGCCGCGGCCATGGCCTCGAACATGGCCGCCACCCCGGCCAGATCCTCGGCGTTCTGATCGAAGGCGACGATATCCGCGCCGCGGCGACACGCCTCGAAGGAATGCCGCCCGGCGCCGCAGCCGACGTCGATGACGCGGACGCCGGGTTCGATACCGAGACGGTCGAAGTCGACGGTCAGCATGGGTGTGCCTCCTGGCAGGGCTCGTCGATGATCACCGGGGCGCGCCGACCGTCGCGATGGCCGGGCGGATGAGGTGCCGGGCAATGGCCTGTTCGTAGACCGAGACCGTCCGCGCGGCGACCGCCTCCCAGCTGAAGACGTCCAGGGCGCGGCGCCGCCCCGCGATCCCCATGCGGCGCAGTCGATCCGGGGAATCCAGCAATTCGCCGAGCACCCGCGTCAGCTCGTCCACATTGCCCGGCTCGACCAGTTCCGCGCAATCCCCGGTCACCTCCGGCAGCGCCCCCTCCCGGCTGGCGACCAGCGGCGTCCCGCTGGCCATGGCCTCCACGGCGGCAGCGAAAAGCCTTCGTACATGGAAGGAATACAGGCGATCTCCGCCGAACCGAGCAGCCGCGCCAGTTCCTCGTCGCCCAATCCGCCTGCGGCGGTGACGATATCGGAGATGCCGAGTTCGGCAATGAGCTTCTCGGTGGGCCCGTTGGGTTCCAGCCTGGCGACAAGCCGCAATTCCAGATCGTGGGTATGCCGCAGCCGTGCAATGGCATTCAGCAGATGCGCGATGTCTTTCAGCGGCTTGTCCGCGCTGGCCACCGCGACGATGCGCCCGCGCACGCGCCCGGATTCGCGCGGCCGGAACAGCTCGGTGTCCACGCCCAGCGGGACCGTCCGCAGCTGTTGCGGCGACACCGCGAAATCGGCGGCGATATCGGCCGCCGCGGACGACGACACCGTGATCAGGTCCGGAATCGCGCGCGCCACCCGCTGCTGCATGCCCAGGAATCCGTACCACCGGCGCACGAACGGCTTCCGCCGCCACGGCGCCGCCGCCAGATCCACCGCCCGGTCCCGGGTGATCGGATGGTGGATGGTCGCCACCAGCGGCAGATGCGCCGCGATATCCAGCAATCCGGTGCCGAGGCACTGATTGTCGTGCACCACGTCGAAATCCGCCGCCCGCTCGCGCAGCAGCCGGGCCGCCCGCAGGCTGAAGGTGCGCGGTTCCGGGAATCCGGCCGTCCACATGGTCGCCAGCTCGAGCAGATCGATCCGATCGCGGATCTCGCCCGGGCGCGGCGTCCGGAACGGATCGGGTTCCCGGTACAGGTCCAGGCTCGGCACCTCGGTGAGGCGCACCCGGGGAGCCAGGTGCTCCGGATACGGCTGCCCCGAGAACACCTCGACCCGGTGCCCGAGCTCCGCCAGCCCCTGGCTGAGATACCGGACGTACACCCCCTGGCCCCCGCAGTGGGTTTTGCTGCGATAGGACAGCAGGGCGATACGCAGCACGTCACAGCCTTTCCACGGAGGTGGGGCCCGGCCCCGCGCCTCCGGATCACAGATGGGAGGGAGTGGATTTGGAGAAGAGAGGCGGACTCAGCGAGTCAGTCCGAGCGGTTCCAGCTTGGCCGCCAGGCGGTCCAGATACGCCAGGACATCGGCCTCGGGCTTGTCCGGAAGTCCGTACAGCACATCGGTCACGCCCGCCTCGGCCCAGCGCGCCAGGCGTTCCGGGTCGGGCTTGAAGTCCAGTGCGACCACTCGTGGCGCACCCTCACGCCCGGCGTCCCGCCAGCACTTCTGCAGCAGCGCGGTGGACGCCGACACATCGGATTCCTGCGGTGTGGTGATCCAGCCGTCGGCCGATTTCGCGATCCACTTGAACGTCTTCTCGGTGCCGCCCGCGCCGATCAGCAGCGGCACGTGCGCCTGTACCGGTTTCGGCCAGGCCCAGCTCGGCCCGAAGGAGACGAACTCACCGGAGTAGCTGGCCTCCTCCTGCGTCCACAGCGCCTGCATGGCCTCCATGTACTCGCGCAGCACCGTGCGCCGCTTGTTGCCGGGCACGCCGTGATCGGCGAGTTAATCGGTGTTCCAGCCGAATCCGGCGCCGACGGTCACGCGTCCGCCGGACAGGTGATCGAGCGTCGCGATGGTCTTGGCCAGGGTGATCGGATCGCTCTCCGTCGGCAGCGCCACCGCCGTGGACAATTCGATCCGCGAGGTCACCGCGGCCGCCGTGCCCAGTGACACCCACGGGTCCAGCGTGCGCGTGTACCGGTCGTCGGGCAGCTCGGCCGAACCCGTACCCGGATGCGCCGCTTCCCTTTTCACCGGGATATGGGTGTGCTCGGGCACGAAGAACGACTGGAAGCCCCGCTCCTCCGCGGCCTTCGCGGCGGCCGCGGGCGTAATGCCCCGGTCGCTGGTGAACAGGACGATGCCGAAACGCATGTGCCGCACTCCCTCTCAGTTGCCCTTGGCGGCGGTCACACCCGCGCGCCGACCGTAGAAGCTGCCGTCACCCAGGGAGCAGCCGCTGGCGTAGCCGCCGGTGCAGATGCCCGAGGTGACCCGGCCCGCCGCGTACAGTCCGGGAATCGGTTCCCCGTCCACGTGCAGCACCCGGGAATCCAGATCGGTGCGCAGTCCGCCGAGGGTGAAACCGCCGGTGTAGCCGCGCAGGTCGTAGGCGCCCAGCGGGGCGCCGATGGGCTTCACCCATTCGGGCTTCTTGTGCAGGAACGGATCCTCGCCCTTTTCGGCGTGATGGTTGTACAGATCGAGGGTGGCCTGCAGGGTGTTCTCCGGCAGCCCCATATCGTTTTCCAGCTCCGCCACCGTCTCCGCCACCCAGGTCGGCGCGATGCGCAGGAAGGACATGGACGACTTGGTCTCGAAGGCCGCCTCCAGCGCGGTCTCGTCGATGATCAGATACGCCTGGTTGTCCTGATCCTGCAAGACCGCCTGGCCCATGCGGCCCGGATAGGTGTCCTCGGTGATGAAGCGCTGCCCGCGGCCGTTGACCAGAATGCCGCGCACCACCACCTGCGGATCCGCCACCAGCGCGACCTCGGTGGCGTCCATGTGCGCCAGATCGGCGCCGAGCGCCTGGGCGACCCGGATGCCGATGCCGTCGTGCTCCTCCACCGTGGCGGCCGGGCGGCCGAGGATCTTGGGCGCGAACTGCTCCACCATGTCGTGGGCGTAGGCGAAACTGCCGGTGGCCAGCACCACGCCGCGTTCGGCGCGCACATGCACCGGCTTGCCGTAGCGGGTGGCGGCCACGCCGACCACGCGGCCGCTGTCGTCGACGATCAGCCGTCGCAGCCGCACGTCGTATTCGTGCCGGACGCCGAGCTTTTCGGCGGTCTGGGCGAGCGGCTCCATGAGCATGTAGCCGCCGCCCTTCTCACCCAGCTTCTTGTCCTTGGTCCAGGCCAGATGCCCGCGCGGGGCCGGATCAGCAATGGCGTTGAACGGGGCGGCGTTCTCGCCGCCGGAGTACATGAGGCCCTGATCGCCCGGCGGCTCGTAACCGGGCTCGCCCCAGAATTCCTCCTTGAACGGAACGTCCTGCGCCACCAACCAATCGAAGTGCTCGACGCTGCCCTGGCAGTAGTCGTGGATCTTGGCCTTGTCCACGCCCGGGCCCAGGGCCGCCTCCATGTTCTAGGCGGTGTCCTCGAAGCCGAGTTTCTGCTGCAACGCCGTCCCGCCGCCCAGGTAGATGAAGCCGCCGGACATCGCGGCCGCGCCGCCCCAGCCGCCGGTGCGCTCCAGGACGAGGGTGTCGGCGCCCGCGCGGGCGGACTCGATGGCGGCGCAGGCCCCGGCGACGCCGAAGCCGACGACGACCACATCGGCCTGGAGGTCCCAGGTGCTCACCTCGCTGGACCGGAGCGGTCGCACGGTTGCGGTTTCGGCCATTGCATCTGAATTCCTAACTGGTGAAAGGGAATACTGCGGAGAACCTAGTGCTTGCGGGACTTCTTGTCCTGGGCGATGACCTTTCCGACGACGCCGTCGAGCTTGGTCCCGGCGGGCCAGCCCGCCTAGTGGCAGAGGAACAGCGCGATCTCCCGCAGCTGCTCCTCGTCGAGTTCCTCATTGCGCAGCGCCGCCCCGATCTGGATCTCCGCGATATCGAACAGGCCCTGTGCGGTGAGCGCGCCGAGCAGCAGCAGGCGTCGGTCGCGAATGGAAAGGCCGGGGCGGGACCAGATATCGGCGAAGAGATGGTCGGCGGTGACCCCGAAGTGCGCGCCCGGGCCGTCCTGGAACTCCCAGCCGTACACCTCGGTCATCTTCTTCAGACCGCGCTGCCTGCGCTCGTCGGGCCCACCCGTCGCCCGACCACCACCCCCCACGGAATCGCTACGCGATGCTGTGCTCATTGTCGCTCCTTCGCGATATCGCCGGGACCGACTCCGAGGTCGTCGCCGAGGCGGTGCAGGGACTGTTGTGCCAGAGGAAGATCCACGCCCAGCCGACGACCCAGATCGAGGGCCAGCGCCAGATCCTTCTCGCCGAGATTGCGGACGTGGCTGAGGATGGGGAACCAGAAGTCGTCCGCGGCGACCGGCGCGGTGCTGTCGCGCAGCATGATCGAGCCCGGTCCGCCGGTGTGCGAATCGGAATGCCGGACCACCTTGCCGAGTTCGGTGATGTCCAGGCCCGCGGACTCGGCCAGCCGCTGCGCCTCCGCGGCCGCGGTGAAGGCCACGAAGTGCATGAGGTTGCGGGCCAGCTTCATTCGAGTGCCAGCGCCGACCGGACCGGCGTGCACGATGAGTGAGCCGAAGCGGAAGAACGGTTCTCGCACGGCCGCGAAGGCCGTCTCGGTACCGCCCACCATGACCGCGAGCGCGCCCCGCTGCGCGGCCGGTGCGCCGCCGCTGATGGGAGCGTCCACGAATTCCACTCCGACTTCCGCGCATTCGGCGGCCAGCCGTACCGCGGTGGCATCGGCAATGGTGGAGTGGACCGCGATCACAGTGCCCGGCTTGGCCGTCTGCAACAGTCCGTTCGGTCCCGCCACCACCGCGCGCACCTGGGCATCGTCGAGCACCGCCACCGAGACCACCGCGCAGCGCTCGGCGACCTCGGCCGCCGAGATCGCCCGCACCGCGCCGCCTTCGGTGAAGGGCACCACGGCTTCCGCCCGCGTATCGCACACCACCAACCCGCCCGGCCAATCGAGCAGTCGCCGGGCCATGGGCGCGCCCATATTGCCCAGGCCGATGAAACCTACTGTGAATTCCCGTATTTCGCTCATGGCCGGAAGACTTGCCCGCCGTCGACGGTGAGCACCTGCCCCGTCACCCACCGCGCTTCGTCGGAGAGCAGATACAGGTACGCGCCCACCAGATCCTGCGGCGTCCCGAGGCGTTTGATGGCCATCTGCTGGACCATGAGATCGACAATGCTGCCCGGCACCTTGGTGCGGGTGGCCTCGGTATCGGTGGGCCCGGGGGCGATGGCATTGATGCGGATGTTCGATCCGCCCAGTTCGTGCGCCAATTGCTGGGTGAGGCTGTTGATTCCGGCCTTGGCCACGCCGTAGAACCCGGAGTACAGCCAGGCGGCATTGGAGGACTGGTTCACGATGGATCCGCCGCGCGCCGACATGTGCGGCCAGACCGCCCGGGTCATGTTCAGCGCGCCGTCCAGGTTCACGCCCATGAATTTCTTGTAGTAGTCCCAGGGCACGGTGAGCAGCAGATCGAGCTTCATGCTGCCGTAGATGGCGGCATTGTTGACCAGATGGTCGATGCCGCCGAACTCGTTCACGGTGAACTCCGCGACGGCGGCCGCGGCCTCGGGATCGGCGACGTCGACGGGATGGAATACGGCGGTGCCGCCGTCGGCGGTGATCTGCTTGGCGACCTCCGCGCCGCGCTCGGCATCGATGTCGGCGACAACGACTTTCGCGCCCTCGGCGGCCAGGGCCTGCGCGTACACCGCCCCGATGCCCTGGGCGGCTCCGGTGACTATGACGGATCTATCCGTGAATCGGGCCATGTGCTGCACTCCTTCAGACGCCGGTCGCGATGAGCTTGGTCTCGGTGTATTCCTCGAATCCGGCGACGCCCATCTCCCGTCCGATGCCGGACTGCTTGTAGCCGCCGAATTCGGCAGGCCCGCGATGAGAGTCGGTTCGAGGTAGTAGCCGTCGAGGTCCGGGCGCTTGCCGCCGGTGACAATGGTTCCGCCCGCGGCGCACGCGAGGTCCAGATACCGCTCGACACGCTCGCGCTGGCGTTCGGAAATCAGTGGGCCGCAGACGGTTCCGGGCTTGCCGGGCGGGCCGGGCCGGATATTGCCGAGGGTACGGGCCGCGATCTCGACGGCTTCATCGTGGCGTTCGCGCGGCACCAGCAGCCGGGTGTTGATCGCGCAGCCCTGGCCCGCGTGTACGCAGACCCCGAAGGCCGCATAGGCCACCGCCGCGGCGAGATCCGCGTCGTCGAGGACTATGAACGCCGATTTGCCGCCCAGCTCCAGGAAGACCTTCTTCAACGATGCCGCGGCCGCGGCCATGACCGCCCGCCCGGTCTGCGTCGACCCGGTGAAGGTGATCATGTCCACCCGGGGATCGGTGACGAGCTGCGCGCCCAGCGCATGGTCGTCGCCGGTGACGATATTGACCCCACCGGCGGGAATATCGGTCTGTTCGGCCATGATCCGGCCGACCGCGGCCGCGCACCAGGGCGTATCGGGCGCGGGCTTGAGCACCACCGTGGTGCCCGCCGCCAACGCCGGGCCGAGCTTGGCGAAATTGATCTGATGCGGGAAGTTCCAGGGGGTGATGGCCCCGACCACGCCGACGGGTTCGCGCCGCAGCCGCCTGCTGCTCTTGATGCCCATGGGCGCGGCGACGCCGAGATCGGTTTCCCAGCTGTAGTTCTCAGCCAGATCCGCGAAATACCCGAGATCGCCGACCGGGCCCTCGAGCTGCGGCCCGCCGGTGAGCATGCGGGGCGCCCCGGCCTCGGCAATGGTGATCTCGCGCAGCTCCTCGATATTGGCCCGCAGCGCATCGCGCAATTGGCGCAGGCAGCGCGCCCGGAAACCGGGATCGCGGCTCCAGCCCGTGGTGTCGAAGGCCGTGCGCGCGGCGGCGATGGCGGCGTCCATATCGGCGGCATCGGCATTGGCCGCATGGCCGAGCACGGTGCCGTCGGCCGGATTGACGGTGGGAAACACCCCGGCCCGGCCGGGCACGAGTTTGCCGCCGATCAGCAGCGCGGAGTTGCCGTCGGGAACGAGACTGCTCGAGCTCATCGGTAGCTCCCATGCTGTCCGGACACATGTACGGACTATAGGTTCGGTACTTCCAGGCGCGCAAGAACATGTTTCAGAAATGGCGTTTTCCGGCCATTCCCGTTTCCGGCCAAATTCTGGATTCCGTTGTCAGGGACCAGCCGCGCTAGTGCCGTACAGACGCATGTCCAGCTACGTGTCCCCATAGCTGCCGGGCGTTCCGTGCTGCCGCTGAACGCGTTATCGAAAACGAGGTGCAGAGACGATGACCGCAGCCTCCCTCGAGCCGCTGCTCTTCGACCCTTACGACTACGGCGTTCACGAGGATCCGTATCCGGTCTACGAGCGGCTGCGCACCGAAGCGCCGCTCTATCACAATCCCGGGCTGGACTTCTGGGCCTTGTCACGGCATGCCGACGTGACCGCCGGGTTCCGCGACGACGCGCGGCTGTCCAGCGCCAATGGGGTATCGCTGGATCCGGCCGCCTGGGGGCCGCACGCGCATCGCACCATGTCCTTCCTGGCCATGGACGATCCGGGACATCTGCGCCTGCGCAAGCTGGTGTACCAGGGCTTCACGCCGCGGCGGGTGAACGAGATGAGCGAGCGGATCCGGGAGATCACGCTGCGGCATCTCGAACCCGCCCTGGCCAGTGGGAGTTTCGACTGGATAGACGAGGTCGCGGGCAAGCTGCCGATGGACGTCATCTCCGAACTGCTCGGAGTGCCCGAGGCCGACCGGGCCAAATTGCGCAGGCTCGCCGATATTCTCGTGCACCGCGAAGAGGGCGTGCTCGATGTGCCCGTCGCCGCCATGGAAGCCTCGCTGCACCTGATCGGCTATTACGCCGAGATGGTCGCCGCGCGGCGCAAGCGGCCCACCTCGGATCTGACCTCCGCGCTGGTGGCGGCCGAGGCCGATGGGGACCGGCTCACCGAGAACGAAATCATCGGGTTCATGTTCCTCATGGTGGTCGCGGGAAACGAGACGACCACGAAACTGCTGGGGAACGCGCTGTATTGGGCCGGGCGCAATCCGGAGCAGTACGCCAAGGTCGTGGCGCATCCGGAACTGGTCGAGGGCTGGGTGGACGAGACGCTGCGATACGACGCGTCCTCGCAGATCCTGGCGCGGACGGCAGCGGTGGATCTGGAGTACTACGGGCGGACGATCCCCCAGGGGTCGAAGGTCCTGTTGCTGGTCGGATCCGCCAATCGCGATGCGGCAGCCTTCCACGAGCCGGATCGATACGACATCGAGCGGGCGGACAAGGGCGGGCTGATCAGTTTCGGGCGCGGCGTGCACTTCTGCCTCGGCGCGCATCTGGCTCGGCTGGAATCGGCGATCATCTTGCGGGAGTTCGCTTCCCGGGTGCGGGCCTACGGTGTCGGCGAAGCCGGGGCCGAGCGCGTGCACTCGGTCAATGTGCGCGGATTCGCCAAACTGCCGGTATCCGTGGAGGTGCGGTAATGCCTCGCTTCGCACCACACCCGCACCGGCGGCCCGCGCTCATTGCGGGCGCGTCCTCCGGGATTGGGGCCGCCACCGCCGTCGCCCTCGCCGAACTCGGATATCCGGTCGCGCTGGGCGCGCGCCGCGTGGACGTCTGCGAGACGCTCGCCGAGAAGATCCGCGCCGACGGGGGCGAGGCCTTCGCGCATCGGCTGGATGTCGGCGACGGCGCCTCGGTCGACGAGTTCGTGACGGCCGCCGAAAAGGCGCTCGGACCACTGGAAATCGTCATTTCCGGCGCCGGTGATCTGGAGTTCTCGCACGGCTGGACCATGGATCCGGAGGTCTTCCAGGCGCAGATCCTGGTCCATCTGGTCGGCGCGCAGCGGCTCGCGCATCGCCTCGTGCCCGGCATGGTCGAGCGGCAGCGCGGGGACTTCGTCGTCATCGGCTCGGATTGCGCCGACCACACCCGGCCGGGCGTCGGGGCGTACAACGCGGCCAAGAGCGGCGTCGAGGCGTTCGCCCGGCAACTGCGCATGGAACTGGAGGGCACCGGGGTGCGCGCGTCCATCGTGCGACCCGGCCAGACCCAGACCGGAATGGGCATGACGGCCACGCCCGAGGTGGTGGGGCCGCTGCTGGAGGACTGGGTGAAATGGGGTTTCGCCCGGCATCCGTATCTCCTGCGGGCCTCCGATATCGCCGCGGCGGTCACGGCCGTGGTGTCCACGCCGCGCGGCGCGCATCTCGTGCTCGTCGAGGTGCAGCCGGAAGCGCCCCTGCGGGAACAGGATTCGGGAGGGAAGTAAATGCGTCTCGTCGTCGATCTCGAGCTGTGCCAGGGGCATGCCGTCTGTCAGGACGAAGCCCCCGAGCTGTTCGAAGTACCCAAACAGGGACAGGTGCGGATACTGCGCGCCGATCCCGGAACCGATCTGGCGGCGGCGCGGCTCGCCGTCCGCTACTGCCCGACGCAGGCGCTGTCCCTGCTCGACGATTGAAAGAGGCCGCCATGGGCTGGGAACGCGCCGAACTCGACGACATGATCGAGCGCTGGATCGAGGAGAACAAGCGCTGCGAGGCGCTCGGCGACTGGAAACCGCTCGCCGACTTCTACACCGAGGCCGCCACCTACGGCTGGAACTACGGCCCCGCACAGGAATTCATGGCCGTCGGCCGGGACGAGATCCGCGATCTCGCGCTCGATCAGGAAATGTTCGGGCTGGAGGGCTGGACCTACCCGTATCAGGACTTCGTGGTGGACGAACGCCGCGGCAGTGTCATCGGATTCTGGAAGCAGGTCAATGAGAAGTCGCGACCGGACGGGCGGCCCTACAGCCCGGAGGGCATCGGCGGCAGCTGGTTCCGCTACGGCGGCAACGGGCAGTGGAGCTGGCAGCGGGACTTCTTCGACTTCGGCAATGTGACAGCGCTTTTCGTGGAGATGATGTCGGACAACGCACTCTCCGACGGCATGCAACAGCGCATCGAACGGTCCATGACCGGTAAGCGGCTGCCCGGCTGGTATCGGGTGGGGGAGGGGCCGGTCCCGCTGTGGTGAGCAGTCGATACGCGGCCCTGTCGCGATCCGAGCTGGCGGTGCTGGTGCCGGAACTGCTGTTGTGCGGGCACCTGATCGACCGGTCCGGTATGGCGCACGCCATCGGGGCCTTCGGGCGCGAGGGTATGACCGAGGTCGCGATCGAAGAGTGGCGGCTGGCCAGCCCGGTGTACACGCGGCGACTGCGAAAAGCGCTGGGCATCACCGGGGATGGCGTGGACGCCATCTTCAAATGCTTCCAGTTCGATATCGGCGCACCGCCGCAGTTCATGGACTTCCGGTTCCGGGTGCACGACCACGATCACGGGGAATTCCACCTCGATCACTGCGGCGCGCTGGCGGATGTGGAGCCGATAGGGGAGGAGTACGTGGTGGCCATGTGCCATCACATCGAGGATCCGACCTTCGACGCGACGGCCATGGCGACGAATCCGTATGCGCGGGTGCGGCCGGTGCACCGGCCGCCGCGGGCGCCCGCCGATCGGACGCCGGTGTGCGCGTGGACGGTGACCATCGATCCGGGAGGCGAACCGCTCGTGGGTGCGGAGTCGGTGCTCGCGGAATCTCACGCGGCACGTATGGAACTCGGTGCCATCGACGCCGAAGTGCCAGGGCTGCACGACTATTCGGGGCCGTTGCTCAGCGATGTGCCCTGGGGCGAATTCTCCCGCACGGCGCTCATTCGGATCGCGGACGAGATTGCCCTGCAACATCATCTGCTCACCCTGGGCTTCCGCGTCGCCGTGGCTGCGCGGGCGCGACCCGAGGTCGCGGTGGAAATCGCGCGCAAGCAGTTCACGGGCATCGCCGGGCTGACCTCCGAACGGATCCGCACCGCCCTCGGGCTCGGCGATGACGCGGCCGCGCTGGCCAAGGTGTTGCGGCTGCATCCGGCCTTCAATCCCGCGCCGTATGTGCGGGCCGAGGTATCGAGCGAAGTGCACGGTGGCGATCGGGTCGTGGAGCTCCGGCTGGGCCGCGACTGCGGCGCGGTCGCCGACGGGGCCTGGGCGGCGCTCGTCGACGCCGAACATCTCGACGCGCTGAATGCACTGGTGCGCGGGGTGAATCCACGCTTCGAAGTCCGGGTCCGGGCCGTCGATGACGCGGCGCTGACCCTCGGGATCGCGCTCGCGGAGTCGGCCTTTCCGGAAGCGCCGGAGGTCGCCGTCACCCGCTTCAGCTCCGGGGCCGCCTTCACCTTCACCGATCGAGGCATTCCCCTGCCACTCACCGTTCTGTAGCACCAGGAGCAGTCATGGCGTGTAATTTCGCCGACCTCTTCGAACACGCCGCCGATGCGGTACCCAACCGGACCGCGGTGGTGCAGGCCGGGCGGCGGCTCACCTTCGCCGAACTCGACCGGCGCGCCAATCGGCTGGCGCACCATCTGGCCGCCGCCGGGGCCGGGCCGGGCACGCATATCGGGTTCCATATGCACAACAGCATCGAGACTCTCGAAACACTGTTGGGCTGCTTCAAGATTCGCGCGGTGCCGATCAATATCAACTATCGGTACCGGGCCGAGGAACTGCGCCACGTCTACGACAATGCCGATCTGGAGATGGTGGTCCACCACCGCTGCTACGCACCGCTCATCGAGGAGGTCCGGCCGCAACTGCCGAAGCTGCGGCACGCGCTGGTGGTCGAGGACGATCAAGGCGGAGCCGGACTCGCCAGCCGGTCGGTCGGCTACGAGCAGGCGCTCGAAAGCGGTTCCCCGGACCGTGATTTCGGTGCGCGCGGTCCCGACGACCTGTTCATCATGTACACCGGCGGCACCACCGGGCTCCCCAAGGGCGTCATGTGGCGGCAGGAGGACATGTGGCGGGTGCTCGGCGGCGGCATCGACTTCTACACCGGTGAACCGGTCGCCGACGAATATCAGCAGTCCCGCAATGGATCCCAGGCTCAGCAGCTGCGCTGGTTCGTGCTGCCGCCGCTCATTCACGCCGCCGCCATGATGCCGACCTTCACGGCGCTGTGGTCCGGCCATGCGGTGATCTTCGAACCCCGTTTCGATCCGGCGCGGATCTGGCGGGTGGTGGCGGCCGAACAGGCGAACATCCTCGTCATCACCGGCGACGCCATTGCCCGCCCGCTGGTCGACGCCTACCGGGCCGCGCCCGTGGACGCCTCCTCGCTGTTCTCCATCGGCTCCGGGGCCGCGCAGCTGACGCAGCCGGTGAAGAACGAACTGCTGGAACTGTTCCCGTCGACGCTGATCACCGAATCCATCGGGTCCTCCGAAACCGGGTTCGGGGGAATCGGTTTCGCGCAGAAGGACGACGATCCGGGGCGCGGGCCGCGGGTGAGCGTGGGCCGCGGCGCGGTGGTCGTCGACGACGCCGGGCATGCGGTGGCGCCCGGGGGCGAGGGCTGGGTGGCCAAGACCGGCAATGTGCCCATCGGGTATTACAAGGATCCGGCCAAGACCGACAAGCTCTTCCGCACCGTGGACGGGGTGCGCATGGTCATCACCGATGATCGCGCCCGGGTCGAGGCGGACGGGTCGGTCACGCTCATCGGGCGCGGGAACATGGTCATCAATACCGGTGGGGAGAAGGTATTTCCCGAAGAGGTCGAGGCCATCGTCAAGGCGCACACCCGCGTCTACGACGCGGTCGTCATCGGCATACCGCACGAACGCTGGGGCCAGCAGGTGGCCGCCATCGTCTCCACCGGTGCGGGCGGTGTGGACTTCGCCGACCTCGAACGACATGTGCGGGCGCACCTGGCCGGATACAAGGTGCCGCGGCGCATCTGGATCGCGGACACGGTGGGACGCACCCCGAGCGGTAAACCCGACTATCGCTGGGCGAAGGCGTACGCGGCCGCGCGCCCGGCCGATCATGAGGTGCGGTAACCGGTTATGGATTCGAATGCCACCGCCGGGCCCGTTCAACGGGATAACCCGGCAGAACCTGTGGCACATCCCACAGGAACCTGTTCTAATTCGAGCATGGCGGAGGCGCATATCATCCAGGGCGAGCAAGTCCGAATGCCGGTGCGGATCCGTCATGCGGACGCGTCCTCGGCCCTGTTCGCCGCCGATGTCGCGGCCGCCCGGGTGATCCTCGCGGCCACCGGGCTGGAACCGGTCACCGTCCTCGGCCGGGCCGTGGTGTTGCTGGCCTTCGTGCGCTACGTCGACGGCGATCTCGGCCCGTACCACGAATTCGCCTTCTCGCTCATGGCGCGCCAACCCGGCCGCAAGCACACCACCGGGGCCTACATCCACTGGCTCCCGGTGAACCAGACCTTCACCTGCGAAGCGGGCCGATCGATTTGGGGCTTCCCCAAGCTCATGGCCGATATCGACATCACGCCCGTGCGCGGCGGCAAGCGCTGCGAGGTCCGCGAGAACGGCCGGTTGGTGGTCGCGCTGCGCATAGCGAACGGCCTGCCCATGCCCGGCGGTGCGGGCGGCGCCTCCATCGACGCCTACACCTACCGCGACGGCCTACTGCGCCGCACACCCTGGGTAATGAATCCCGGCGGCGTCCGTGGACGCCCCGGCGGCGCCCGAGTCGAACTCGGCGATCACCCCATCTCCGACCAGCTCCGCTCGCTCGGCCTGCCCCGAACCGCCCTGTTCTCCAGCGGAATCGGCGCACTCCACATGACTTTCGACGACGCCACCACGGTGTCGCAAACCCGGGAGGGACAATGACCCAGACAGCTCTGGTAACCGGCGCGGCCAGCGGCATGGGCCGCATAGTCGTCCAACGCCTCGCCGCCGCGGGCTGGCGCGTCGCCGCCGTCGACCTCAACCCCGACGGCCTCACCGAAACCGCCCAACGCTCCCCCAACATGCACACCTACACCTGCGACGTCTCCGATCCGGAACAGGTCACCGCGGTCGTGGAAAAGGTCCGCGCCGAACTGGGCCCCATCGACCGCCTGGTCCACGCCGCAGGCATGTGCCACGTCCACGCCCACGCCCTGGACCACAATGTCGCGCAGATCAAGAAAATGATCGACGTCAACTACATAGGCGCCGTCAACCTCTGCCAAGCCGTCATCCCCGCCATGCAACAGGCAGGCAAAGGCGCCGTAGTCCTCTTCGCCTCGGTAGCAGGCTGGCTCCCGTCCCCCGGCATGGCCGGATACTCGGCGTCCAAATTCGCGGTAATCGGCTTCGTGGACAGCCTCTCCTACGAACTGGCCGGATCCGGCGTCCGCCTCCTCGCCCTGTGCCCACCCATGGTGGAAACCCCCTTCCTGGACGCAGTCCGAAAAGAGAACGCCTCCGTCCTAGGCGGCGCAGGCGGCGTAACCCCCGAATCTGTAGTCGACGCCCTCGAAAAAGCCCTAGCCAAACCCAAAGGCCCCCTCTTCGTCTTCCCCGGCCCCGCCGCCCCCCAGTACTACATGCGCCGCTTCGCCCCCGCCCTCATGCGCCGGGTCCTCGCCCGCATGGTCAAACCGACGGACTAGCTCCGTCGCGCGGATCCCGACACGTGCTCCGATCGGCATCCGCACCCGGCGCTGGGCAATCGGGGCTCTGCGATTGCCCAGCGCTACTTCACGCCCCACGCCGCGCATAGGTTTCCGCGGGGTACAGAGTGATCACGTCGACCCTCCTCACCAGCGACCCGGGCACCTGCCCACCCTCGAAGTGCGCGGTCCCCGGAACGATGACCGCGTCAGCATCGAGCCGAGTGGCCTGCGCCTTCAACCGAGCCAGCGGCGGCCGCCCCGACGCCGGATCGAACACAACCGTCCCCGCATAGTCATACCCCAGCTGAGCAGCACGCCTCCGAAGCTGCGACTCGTCCCAAAGCTGGCTCATCCCGGACACGTCGGTTCGGAGATATCCGAGAATCGTTGCCTTATAACGCATTGCCCACCTCCGGTCGTTCGTCGTCGCGGCTGTCGTCTTCGCCCGACCGAAAGAGCTCCAGATACACGCCTGAGTCGTCGTCCTCGTAGGCATTGGTTTCCAGGAAACCACCGGGGAACTCATAGATCCTTCGCTGATAGGCCATCTCAGCCCCCTTGGCCGCAGTCGGCTGTTCTCGGTGTCGGAAACGCTACGAAGCTGCGCGCTCCGCGTCCATGAACTTGCGGATACTTGCGCGATCGAACCCAATTGCTGGCAAGGTTCACTGAGCTAGAGGACCATGGAGGTTGCTAGTTCAAATTCACGCAAGTAGTCAGCCGGAGGCTGAGATCATGCATTTGAATTTCCTCGGTAAGTGCGGCTCCGATAAGAAGAACTGCCCCACGCTCTACGCCACCGATCAGCGAAGTTTCGTCGTCCAGGGCTGGCGGACCGACCACCCTGAAACCATCGAGATTCCCCATGCGCTACTCGGTTTCGCGGGCGAGGAGGGTTTCATCGCGGCAACGATGACCGACACGGGGAGAGGGTCCTTCATCGTGTCGGGGCGGCCGATCACCGATAGCGGAACGCTCGAGCAGTTGACCATGGAAGACTTCGAGACGGCGATCGAGGTTCCGAGAGCTGAGAGGATTTACTTCGGTGGAATTTCGCGGCGTTGACGACTGGGACCATCTGTTTCACGAGTGCCGAGAATCGGCGTACCACATGGAGGTTCGCGACACCTACGCGGTCGCGAGCGAATCCGAGCCGCTCCGGCGATTCCTCGAGGGCGAGCCGCCGCCGGACTACGACAAGTCCGACTGGATCGACCTTATCCGGGAAATGACGGGCCGCGGCGTCGCGGTCAGCCGCGTCCGGGTCGTCACAGTGCCGCACAGCGACTACCAGCGCTGGCTACTGTCGGTCACCGGCAAGAACGTCGAGGCAGGCGAGGATATCCGTTATCTGCCAAGGCATCTCGCTGAACCGGCGGACATCCCTTCCGATGACTGGTGGTTGTTCGACGGCAGCCGCGTCGCTTTCAACCTTGTCGAACAGGCGGGCCGACCGGCCGGTGTCGCGGTCACGACCGATCCGAAGATCGCGGCGTACTGCCGTGGTGTGAAGGACCGATTGCTGGCCGTAGCGACGCCCTATTGGGAGTACATCAACGAATCTCCGGTGAACAGCCGGTAGTGACCGATTCGGTACAGGAAGCGCGGGAGGCTCTTGGCAAGCGGCTCCGGGAGATTCGCCGTGACGCCGGAGTCACCGGCCGGGAGCTTGCCGCTCGTGAAGGCTGGCACGAGTCCAAGGTCTCGCGCATCGAGCACGGCAAGGCCACGCCATCGACGGCGGATCTGCGCGCTTACTGTTCGCACTGCGACGCGAACGAACAGTTGCCCGACCTGCTTGCCAGCCTCCACAACATCGATTCCGCATGGCTCGAGTGGCGGCGACTACTCGGAACGGGCGTGAAGCGTGGCCAACAACTGGCGCTGAGGCTCGAGGCCGAGACGGCCCTCATCCGAAACTACGAGCCGCAGATAGTTCCCGGACTGCTGCAAACGGCCGCATATGCCGAGGCCAAGCTGAAGCGCGTAATCGAGTTCTACCGCTTACCCGACGACCTAGATGCCGGAGTATCCAAGCGCATGGAACGGCAACAGGTCCTGTACCGCCGAGGCAATCGGTTCCACTTCCTCATCGGCGAGACTTCGCTGTACACGACGGTCGGCGACGACGACGTGATGCGGGGCCAACTCGACCGACTCCAGACGATCATCGGAATGCCCCGCGTCACTCTGGGTATCGTCCCGCTGACATCCGAAGCACTCGTCGTCGTCGAAGGCTTCATGATGTTCGACAACCGTACGGTGAAAGTCGAAGCGCACACCGCCGAGCTCACCGTGACGCAGCCGAGGGAGGTCGCGCTCTACGGGCGAGCATTCGACACCTTGGCGAGCCAATCGGTTACAGGCGAAGCAGCTCGAAGGTTGATCCGCGCGGCCCTGAGCGGGCGAACCGAGCGGTGCAACGACGAGCCGGGCCGGACTCCGACGCTGTAGTGGACCTGATCGAGTTCGCGACCATTAAGGTGGCATGGGGAGGGGCGATGCCCTCGGCTGTGGAGGGGATCGGATCATGGACCAGCGAATTCCACCGGAAGTGCTTGCGGCACACCGCCAGACCGGTGATCCGGCCAAACTGAACCTGCGGATGCGGCTGTACCCGGAGAGTGCCCTCGACGGCATGCTCGACCAACTTGTCGCCCGCCCGCTGGCTCCGGGATTGCTGGAGACCGTGGTTCTCGATACTCCCCAGCACATGTCGGTGCTCAATCGTGGCCAACTCGAGGCGCGTGAGGAGGATATCTTCGCCGCCGCGCTCGCGCTGTCGATCGGTAGCGAAGAGCACCTTGTCGACACATCGCAGCTAAGCCATGGACACGTGACCTTCATCAGCGGCAGGCACCGCTACGTCGGCTCTCACATACATGTGCTGGCAAGGCATTTCGCGTCGGTCGCGCTGCCCTACGGCGCGTTGGTCGCCTTCCCCCTCCCCGAGTACGTGATGATCTACCCGCTCGGCCAGACCGGACCCGTCGAATCGCTGGTCGACGTTCAGGATGTGGCACAGCGACTGTTCGACAGCGGATCGAAACCGCTCACCAAACGGATCTTCTGGTGGATTCCGGGTCACTACGAGCAGTTTCTCGAACCGGAAGCCCTGCGTAGCGGGCTGGTGCCGGACCTGCGACCGGTCGGCATCGATATCGACGGCCATGCCCGCGAGATCAAGCTCCTGACCGCCGAGACCAACGACCTGTTCCGTGCTCTGGGGCAATGAGCCCGGCTCATTACGCTGTGACGTGCGGCAGCTAGCGCTCGGCGAATATTCGGTGGCCGGAACCCCCGGGGGCGCGAGATCATAGCTCACCTGCATCGCTCGTAATCCGAGTCGAGAGGGGAAGCATGAGTTCACGCGCAACGGCAATCAGGCTGGTGCTGCGTTACTACGGGCGGGAGATGGCCGCCCGTAAGGCCATAACGATTCCGGCGCTGCTGGCGCCGGCGCTCGGCAATATTTGCAACTTGTACATCGCACCGCTGCTGGTCGCCATGATGGTGGGCCGGGTTGCGGTGACCGGCGATGCGAGTGTGGGGGCGCTGGCGCCCTACATACTCGCCTTCGGTGGTGTGCTGCTGCTCGTGGAAGTGATGTGGCGCATCGGGATTCACTGTTTGAACCGGGTTGATGCCTACGGTATCGAGGCGTTGTACGTGCGCGCCATGGATGAGCTGCTGGTCAAGGATGCGGCATTCTTCCACAACAATTTCGCGGGGTCGTTGACGAAGCGCTCGCTGAGTTTCGCGTCGCGGTTCGAGCAGTTCGTGGACACGCTCGCCTTCGAGATTCTGGCCGCCCTGGTGCCGCTGGTGTTCGCCTCGGTGGTGCTGTGGCGCTATGACCCCATGCTGGTCGTGGTACTGCTGGGGATGATCGTGGTGACCGCGCTGGTCATCATGCCGCTCATTCAGCGTCGCCAGAAACTGGTGGACGACCGGGAGGCCGCTATCGCGCGGGTTTCCGGGCATGTGGCCGACAGCCTGGCCAATATGCAGGTGGTGCGCGCCTTCGCGGCCGAACCGCAGGAGGCGGCCGAGCATCAGCGGCGGGTTGCCTGGCAGCGGCGAAAAGCATTGCGCTCCTGGGATTACGCCAACCTGCGCATCGATACGCTGGTGGCGCCGATCGTGGTGCTCACCAATGTGATCGGGCTGCTGATCGCGCTGGGACTCAGTGGCGGGAATGCGGGGGTGGAGGCCATCGTGGTGGCGTTCACCTACTACTTCAACGCCACCGGGATCATGTTCCGGTTCAACCAGATCTACCGGCGGCTGGAGAGCGTGCTCACCGAGGCCGCGCAGTTCACCGAACTGCTCATGGACAAACCGACGGTGCTGGATGCGGATGACCCGGAACCGCTGCGGCCCAAGGGTTTCGATGTGCGGTTCGAGCAGGTGCACTTCACGCACGCGGGTGCGCGGCAGCTGTTCGAGGGCCTGGATCTGGATGTGCCGAGCGGCGCCAAGGTGGGTCTGGTCGGGCGATCCGGTGGCGGCAAGACCACCATCACCCAGCTGCTGTTGCGCTTGATGGACATCCAGTCGGGAACCATCCGCATCGGCGGGCAGAACATCGCCCGGCTGCGCCAGGCCGATCTGCGCAGTCTGATCGCCTATGTGCCACAGGATCCGGCCATGTTCCACCGCACCCTGCGCGAGAACATCCGCTTCGCCCGCCCCGACGCCACGGACGAGGAGATCCTGCGCGCCGCCAAGGACGCGCACGTCACCGAGTTCGCCGACGCCCTGCCCCAGGGCATGGAAACGCTCATCGGTGAGCGCGGCGTGAAGCTCTCGGGCGGTCAGCGGCAGCGCGTCGCCTTGGCCCGCGCCATCCTGCGCGACGCTCCCATTCTGCTCCTGGACGAGGCCACCAGCGCCCTCGACTCCGAGAGCGAACTGCTTGTGCAGCAAGCACTCTGGGAGCTGATGGATGGGCGTACGGCGCTGGTGGTCGCGCACCGGCTGAGCACCGTGGCCGGTATGGACCGGCTGGTGGTGCTCGACCGCGGGCGCATCGTCGAGCAAGGCACCCACGATGACCTGCTACGCGCGGAAGGAACGTACGCGCAGCTGTGGCGGCATCAATCGGGTGGCTTCCTCGGCGAGGAGGTTGTCGCCCGCTGACGAGGATCCGGCCGTGATGCGAATTGCGGCCGGATCCCCGAAAGTTTTACTTGCCCTGGAAGTTCGGCTTCCGCTTCTCGGCGAAGGCGCGCGGGCCCTCCTTCGCGTCCTCGCTGCGGAAGACCGGCAGGCCGACCTTGGCGTCGATCTTGAAGGCTTCCTCTTCGTGCATGCCCTCGGTATCGCGCATGACCTTCAGGATCGCCTGCACGGCGAGCGGACCGTTGTTGTTGATCAGCTCGGCGATCTCGAGGGCCTTGTCGAGCGCGGTCCCGTCCGGCACCACATGCCCGATGAGCCCGAACTTCAGCGCCTCGGCCGCGGTGATGTGCCGTCCGGTGAGCAGCAGCTCCGCGGCCACGGTGTACGGAATCTGCCGCGGCAACCGCACCGCCGACCCGCCCATCGGGAACAGGCTCCACTTCGCTTCGGACACACCGAATTTGGCGCTCTCCCCGGCGATCCGGATATCGGTGCCCTGGAGAATCTCGGTCCCACCGGCAATGGCCGGGCCTTCCACGGCCGCGATGAGCGGCTTGGACAGCCGATATCCCTTGAGCAGTCCGGGCATCCGCGTCGGATCGAACGAGCTGCCGCTGGTCATATTGTCGCCGGGGTTGGACTTCGCCATATTCTTCAGATCCGCGCCCGCGCAGAACGCCCCGCCCGCGCCGGTGAGGATGCAGCACCGGATCTCCGGATCGCTGTCCACCCGCTCCCACGCCTCGGTCATGATCGCCAGCATCTCGCCGGTGAGCGCGTTCTTGGCGTTCGGCCGGTTCATGGTGACGATGAGCGTCCCGCCCCGCTTCTCCACCAGAGCGTGCGGCTCGGTGTTGCTACTCGTTTCAGCAGTGGCTGTGGTCATCGCCGACCTTTCTTTCCGCAGGATCCAACCGTCGATTCCGGGATGAAACTACCTCGCGCCGTTGTACTGAACAATAACGTGTTCTAGTTTGGATCATGGTGACCGCCTTCACGGGCGGCAAGTAATGGAGAGAGCACCATGAGCACAACGCAGAGCGGCTCGCGGGCGAAGCTGCCCCCGCGCATTACGGAATCCCTCGTCAACCGGCTCACCGCCATGGTGACCGCGGGCACGGCGGGCGAGACCCGCGAACCGTACGACATGATCGAGGTCTACACCGGCGATATCGTCGGGCAGTTGCCGCAATCCTCGCCCGAGGATGTGCGATCCGCGGTCGAGATCTCGCGCGCCGCCCAGAAGGAGTGGGCGGCCCGGCCACTCAGGCAGCGGCTCGAGGTCTTCGAGCGGGCGCACGAGCTGATTCTCTCCGAGATCGAGACCATTGCCGACCTCATTCAGATCGGCTGCGGCAAGACCCGGCGCATGGCCATCGAGGAAGCCTGCGACACCCCCATGGTGATCGCGCACTACCTCAAGACGGCCGAGAAGACGCTGAAGTCCAAGAAGCGCAGCGGACCCATGCCGGTCATCACCAGCTCCACCGAGGAGCACCGGCCCAAGGGCGTGGTCGCGGTCATCGCGCCGTGGAACTTCCCCTTCGCCATCTCCGTGTCCGATTCCACCCCCGCGCTCATCGCGGGCAATGGCGTTGTCATGAAGCCGGACAACAAGACCGCGCTGTGCACGCTCTACGGCATCGAACTGCTGCACAAGGCGGGCCTGCCGCGCGGGCTGATCCAGGTGGTCTGCGGCGGCGGTCCGAATGTCGGCCCGACCTTCATCGACAATGTCGACTTCGTCATGTTCACCGGCTCCACCGCCACCGGCCGCGTGATCGGCGAGCAAGCGGGCCGCAACCTCATCGGCTGCTCCCTGGAACTCGGCGGCAAGAACCCCATGATCGTCCTGGACGACACCAACCTCGACGAGGCCATTCCCTCGGCCACCTTCGCCGTCTACGGCAATACCGGCCAGGCGTGCATGCACATCGAACGCATCTACGTCCAGGACCGCGTCTTCGACGAGTTCGTCCGCCGATTCGTCGCCGCCGCAGAGGATTTGGGCTCGAAGGCGGGCGCCTCCTACACCTTCGATCCCGAGTTCGGCTCCCTCGTCTCGGTCGATCACATGCAGCGCGTCGCCTCCCACGTCGACGAGGCCCGCGACAAGGGCGCGAAGGTCCTCACCGGCGGCAAGCCCCGCCCCGACCTCGGCCCCGCCTTCTACGAGCCGACGGTCCTGACCGACGTGACCCTGGACATGGCCCACGCCACCCTCGAAACCTTCGGCCCCGTCGTATCCATCTACAAGTTCTCCACCGAGGAAGAGGCCATCCGCCTGGCGAACGCCACCACCTACGGCCTGAATGCCAGCGTCTGGAGCGGAAACCTGGACCGCGCCACCAGAATTGCCGCCAAGATCGAAGCAGGCGCCGTCAACATCAACGACGGCTTCGTCACCACCTACGCCGCCAAAGGCACCCCCTCCGGCGGCATCAAACAATCCGGCGTAGGCACCCGCCACGGCGCCGCAGGCCTCCTCAAATACACCGACACCATCAATATCGGCGTTCAGAAAAAACAAATCATGGCCGCCCGCTCGAACATGCCCTACGAAAAGCAACTGAAATCCACCCTCATCACCCTCCGCCTCATGAAGCGCCTGCACCTGGGCTAACCCGCACCTTCCTGATCACCGCATACGGATAAGAGGTGGCACCGGCAACAGCCGTCACCTCGAGTCCGTCTATGCCGCAAGAAGAGCGGTTGGGGTGAGGAGAACGAGGAAGGGCCCTGACCAGCTGGTGGTCAGGGCCCTTCTACTGTGTCTCAACCAACACGTCGGGGTGACAGGATTTGAACCTGCGACCTCTTCGTCCCGAACGAAGCGCGCTACCAAGCTGCGCCACACCCCGTGAAGTGAACCTGCAGTAGCTTAGCGCATGGCCGGTGTGGTCGTTAAATCGGCTGGTCAGGTGGCTAAATTAGGCGGAATGTGGCTAGGAGGCGGCGGGCCAGGCCGCGGTTTACGGCGCGGTCTACGCCGGTGTCGGCGGCGATCGTGAGGACCAGGGCGCCGGATTCGCCGCCTAGGGCGAAGGTGTAGATGGCGTAGGTGGAGGCGCAGGTCGGGTCGGGTGGGGTGAAGGTGCCGGTGGTTTCGGCGTAGACGCCGTGCAGGGCATTGTCGGTGGAGCTGAAGGGTTCGGGGGTGGAGGCGTTCAGGGAGGTGGGGGACCAGCCGATACGGCCCATGCGCTCCCCGATATCCGTCGCGGCCTTGGTCGGATCGGTCTCGGTGGACTGGGTCAGAAAGACGTTGGTGCGCACATAATTCGGGCAGTAACCGACGCCGTCCTGTGCGAGCCCGGCGATCGGGATGGAATCCCCGCCGGAATCGAAGGTGCTCTGACCGGTGCGGTCGACCGTCCAATTCTTCGGAATGTCGTACGCCGCACCATTGTCCGGGATCGTGACGACCTGATAGCCAGGCACCACCGCGGCCGGACCCGTGGTCTTGGGCGTGGTCGTCGTCTTGGTCGTCGGCCCGGTGGAGGTCTTGGTGGGAGTGAGCGCGCTGATCAGTGAGGGCGTCGTATTCGACTGCGCCGAAGGCTCACTCGAATCCCGGTTCACCAGCGCCACCGTCACCGCCCCGATGATCGCCAGCACCAGCACGCCGATACCGGCGAACAACCAGATCTTGCCCTTGCCGCCACCCGGCGACTGCTGCGGCGGATACGGCTGCGGATATCCCGGCTGCCCGAACTGCTGCGGCTGCCCCGGATAGGGCTGCGGCCCTGACTGATACGGCTGCGGCCCCGATTGATACGGCGACTGTCCGGGATACGGCTGCGGCCCGGTGTACGGCTGCCCCTGATGCGGATCCTGCGGATACTGCCCACCCGTGATCGGCGCGGTCGGCGGCGGCGAGGTGTAACCCCCCACCAAGGTCGGATCCGACTGCTGCCCAGCGTAATTCGGATCCTGTGCCGGAGTGCCCTGCTGCCACCAGTCCGGCTCCGGACCGCGCTGCCCCGGATCGTCCTTATCGTTACCACTGGTCACGGTTGTCCCCTGACTGACGACTACATACCGCGTTGTATATCGCGGCAAACGCTCAACGCGCGACAGTCTCCGTTACGGTTCGTCCGCGACCGGACTCCGAAACCGGTTTCTTGGGCGGCGCGCCCACCAGGGTCAGCAGCGTCGCCTCCGGGCGGCAGCAGAACCGGTACGGCGCCCACGGCGAGGTGCCGACACCGGCCGAGACGTGCAGCCGGGTGTGCGCGCCCCACTTCGACGCACCCTTGACCCGCGCCCGATCGATACCGCAATTGGTGACCAGCGCGCCGTAGAACGGAAGACACAGCTGCCCGCCATGGGTGTGACCGGCCATCACCAGGTCGTACCCGTCCTCGGCGAACCGATCCAGTACCCGCGGCTCCGGCGAATGGGTGAGCCCGATGCTCAAGTCCGCCAGCGGATTCGGCGATCCGGCGATGGTGTCGTAGCGATCGCGCTGCAAATGCGGATCATCCACGCCCGCCGTCGAGATCCGCACTCCGGACACCTCGATATCGCGGCGCACATGGGTGAGATCCAGCCAGCCCCGCTCGGTGAACGCGGCCCGCAGATCCTGCCACGGCAATGGGTCACCGAAAACGCGCTTGTGGTCCTTGTTGAAGTACTTCAGCGGATTCTTCGGCACCGGCGCGAAATAATCGTTGGACCCGAAAACGAAAACACCCGGACGCCCGAGCAACCCGCCCAGCGACTGCACCACCGAAGGCACCGCCTTCATATGCGACAGATTGTCGCCGGTGTTCACCACCAGATCCGGTTCCAGCCGATCCAGCTCCCGCAGCCACGCCTGCTTCAACTGCTGACCGGGCATCATGTGCAAGTCGGAGATGTGCAGCACTCGTAGCGAAGGTTTACCCGGTTCCAGCACCGGTAGTGTCGCCTCACGCAGCATGAACGCATTGCGCTCGATCAGCGAGGCGTAACCGATTCCGGCGACCGCGGCCCCGGCGGCTCCCAGTGCGGCACGGCTGAGGGCGGAGGTCGAGATAACGGGCATTTGCCCAGAATAGGCGACCGGCGGCGGAAACACCGCTTTAAATGAGGTGGGCCACCACACCGGTAGGCGCTACCGTGGCCGCATGTCGGAACTCAAAGAGAAGCTGCATGCGGACATGACCGCTGCGATGAAGGCGAAGGACGCGCTGCGCCTCGGAACGCTGCGCATGCTGCTGGCCGCGATCCAGAACGCCGAGGTCGCCGGAGCCCAGGCGCGCGAGCTCACCGACGCCGACGTGATCGCCGTGCTGGCCAAGGAAGCGAAGAAGCGCAACGAGGCCGCCGTCGTCTACGAGCAGGCCGGTCGCGGTGAACTCGCCGCCAACGAGCGCGCCGAAGAGTCCGTCATCGACGAATACCTGCCCACCCCGCTCACCGAGGCCGAGGTCGCCGATATCGCCGACACCGCCATCGCCGAGCAGATCGGTGAGCGCCCCGGCATGAAGCAGATGGGCCAGGTCATGAAGATCGCCACCGCCCTGGCCGCCGGTCGCGCCGACGGCTCCCGCATCTCCGCCGCCGTCAAAGCCCGCCTGTAACCAACTCTCGGAACTCTCAGGGGCTTCGCCCCCGAACCCCCCAAAAGGACGACAGGAGCTTCGCCCTGACAGCCGCAGGGCTGTCAGGGGCTGTGGTCCGACGCCGCGGGGACGACGGGGCTGGGCCCTTGAAGTCGCGGGAAGCGAGAGGCCCCCGCGTCCAGTGGACGCGGGGGCCTCTTTCGTTGGTCAGGGGTTTCAGGGGCGAAGCCCCTGAGAGCTTCCCGAGAGTTGGGCCTACCGGGGAATCGGGATGGGAATCGGGATGGGAATCGGGATCGGCGGCAGCTGGATTCCCGGTAGTCCGGGCAGGGTCGGCAAAGCCGGGGCGGCCGGTTGGGGTGGCGGGATCTGGGTGCCGTCGCTGATGTAGACGGTGATGACCGATCCCGGGATGGCCGAGCCGTCCGGGGAGATGCTCAGGACCGTGCCCTTGGCGGCGCCAGGGGCCGAGGCGATGGAGACCTGGAAGCCCGCGCCGATGAGGGTGGAGGTCGCCTCCGCCTGGGTCATGCCGATGACGTCGGGGATGCGTGAATTGTTCGCGCCCTGCACGTACTTGTCGTCCAGCGGCGGCAATCCGGCGGGCGGGAACCGGTCGAGCACGTTCTTCATGGCCCCGAGCCAGGTTCGCGCGGGTTCGTTACCGCCGAACAGGTTGCCGGCGCCGCAGTTCCGCAGCGGGAACGAGCAGATCTCGCCCGGCGTCGGGCTGTCGCCGTAGATGTAGGCCGCACCCGCGAAGGAGTTGGTGAAGGCCAGGAAGGCCGAGGAGCGGTGGCTTTCGGTGGTTCCCGTCTTGGCCGACAGCGGCGCGTTCCAGCCCACCGCGCGAGCGGCGCCGGCCGCGGTACCGCTCACATCGTCCTTGCCCAGCGCATTGGCGAGGGTATTGGCCAATCCGGGCTCGACGACCTGTTCACAGGCCTGCTGGGTGAGCGGCACCGTCTTCCCGCCGCGGTCCACCACTTCCCGGATCGGGGTGGGTGGGCACCACTTGCCGCCGGAGGCGATGGTGGCCGCCACATTCGACAGCTCCAGCGGATTGATCGCGACCGGGCCGAGGGTGAACGAGCCCAGGTTCTGGTCCTTGATCATGTCGGCCAGGCTCTGATTGCCGTGCCCGGAGGTGCCGGGCAGGGTGTAGGACCGCATGCCCAGCCGCACCGCCATATCCACGGTCGGGGTGACGCCCACCGACTGGATCAACTTGACGAACGCGGTGTTCGGCGAGGTCGCCAGCGCCTCGGTCACCGACATGGGCGACTTGTAGGCGCCGGCGTTCTTCACGCAGTAGGTCTCGGCCGGGCAGCCCGGGGTGCCCGAATTACCCATGCCCTTGGCCGCGAAGGACCCGGGCACATCCAGCTGTGCGCTGATGCCGAGCCCCTTCTCCATGGCCGCGGCCGTGGTGAAGATCTTGAAAACCGAGCCCGCGCCATCGCCGACCATGGAATACGGCTGCGGCTGCACCGTTTCGTTGGCGTCGCCATTGAGACCGTAGGTCCGGCTCGACGCCATGGCCAGCACCGGATGCGAATCCTGCCCGGGCGCCACGATATTCATGACCTGCGCGATATCCGGCAGATTCGGATCGGCGTTCTGGACGACCGAGGCCTTCACCGAGTCCTGCACCGCCGGATCCAGCGTGGTGCGAATCAGGTACCCGCCCTTGTCGATCTGATCGCGGCTGATCCCGGCATTGGCCAGATACTGCAGCGCGTAATCGCAGAAGAACCCGCGGTCCTGGGCGGCGATACAGCCGCGCGGCAGCCCCTTGGGCTCGGCCAGCACGCCCAGAGGCTCGGCCTTGGCCTTGCGGAATTCCTCGGCCCGGCTCGGAATGTTCTGGATGAGCGTGTCCAGCACCGTGTTCCGCCGCTCCAGCACGCCCTGCGGGTTGGTGTAGGGGTTCAGCTTGGAGCTGGACTGCACCATGCCCGCGAGCATGGCCGACTGCACGATGTTCAGATCCTTGGCGTCGATGCCGAAGTAGGTCTGCGCGGCGTCCTGGATGCCGTAGGAGGAGTTTCCGAAGGGCACCAGGTTCAGGTACCGGGTGAGGATCTCGTCCTTGGTGAGTTCCTTCTCCAGCGTCAACGCCATGCGGATCTCGCGGATTTTGCGGGCGGGCGTGGTCTCGATGGCGGCGCGGCGTTCGGCATCGGTCTTGGCGACCACCAGCAGCAGATAGTTCTTCACGTACTGCTGGTCGATGGTCGAACCGCCCTGCTGCACTTCGCCACCGGTGGTGTTGGTGAGGAAGGCGCGGAAGGTGCCCTGCCAGTCGACGCCGCCGTGCTCGGCGAAGCGCCGGTCCTCGACGGAGACGATGGCCAGCTTCATATCGTTGGAGATCTTCTCGCTGGGGACCTCGAAGCGGCGCTGCTCGTAAAGCCACGCGAACGGCGTGCCGTTCGTATCCACCATGGTCGATACCGCCGGCACCGTGCCTTCCACCAGTTCGGCGGAGACATTGTCGACGGCGTCGGCGGCGCGGTTCGACATATAGCCGAAGCCGCCGGCGAGTGGGAACAGCAGCCCGGCGAGGAGGACGGCGGCCAGGACGCAGCTGCCGGCCAGTCTCGCGAGCGTTCGTGTGATCGGCACGATCCCTAGCCTAATTGGCCTTCCGCACAGTCGGTGCCCGTGTCGCTCGGGTGTCAGTTCGTCGCAAAGGTGCCGACTGCCCGGTTTTAGGTGACGAATGCATGGACGGATGTACCAGAAAATCTCGGGACGGTCTTGCGCAAGCCGCACACTCTTACCTAGATTGAGAACCCAGTGTGATAGAGCTAACACTCAAAGTGGAATGTGGTACAGGACGCAGTGGGGTTGGGTAGCTGCGCGCTGTACACGCGATTCTGGAGCGCCGTGACCCGGTGTTCGGACTGCAAAGGGGCACACCAAATGCACATGACTACCCCGATCGCTCGATTGGACGTGGAGCAGGCCGAAGCGAGAATCGCCTGGGTTTCCCAGGCCCGATGCAAGGAAGTGGATCCCGACCAGCTGTTCGTGCGTGGCGCAGCACAGCGCAAAGCAGCGACCATCTGCCGGCACTGCCCGGTGCTGATGGAGTGCGGGGCGGATGCCCTGGACAATCGAGTCGAGTTCGGAGTGTGGGGCGGCATGACCGAGCGGCAGCGCCGCGCGCTGCTCAAACAACATCCGGAGGTGATATCCTGGGCCGATTTCTTCCGGGTCCAGCGTGCACAGAAAGTAGCGATGTAGCCGAGTATCCCCAAAAGCAGAACGGACCGAGCCCGCTTTCGCGGGCTCGGTCCGTTTCTGGGGACAGATCGGGCAAATCACGCAGATCGCGCCCTGCTCCTACGCGGTCCGCGCTGTACCCGCCTCGGCCAGCTGATCGCCCACCGCACGCAGCGCCTCCAGGTCCGCGACCTCGAACGGCAGCGCCGTGACCGCGGCGATCGGCACGCTGGGGTGCGCGCCCGTGAAGCGGTGCAGCAGATGCGTTTCGCGCTTGGCGGTCGTCGCCCGGTGCGCGTGAATGCGCAAGACGGCGGCGGCCAGCGCGGCCGGGGTCTCGGATTCGCCATCGACCGCCGCCATTGTCTCCGGGGCTAGACGGTCCGCCGCCACCTGAGCCTGCTCCGCGGACAGCGACCCCAGCAGCACCGGATGCGTCCGATTGAGCACCAGACCCGCCAGCGGCATCTTGTCGTGCGAGAGCCGGTCCACGAAGAACGACGCCTCGCGCAGTGCGTCGGGCTCGGCCGCCGCCACCACGATGAAGTGGGTGCCGGGCCGCGACAGCATGGCGTAGGTGCGGTCCGCGCGGTCCTGGAAGCCGCCGAACATGGACTCCAGGGACTGCAGGAACACCGAGGCGTCCTTGAGCAGCTGCCCGCCCACAATGGTGGAGACGCCGCGCAGCGCCAGACTCATGGCCCCGGCCACGAACTTCCCGACGCCCCGGCCAGGGGCCATGATGACGCGGATCATCTTGCCGTTGAGGAAGTTACCCAGCCGCTTGGGCGCGTCCAGGAAGTCCAGGGCGTTCCGCGACGGGGGAGTGTCGACCACGATCAGATCCCACTCGCGCTTGGACGCCAGCTGGCCCAGCTTCTCCATCGCCATGTACTCCTGGGTGCCACCGAAGGAGGACGCCACGGTCTGATAGATCGGATTGGCGAAGATCTGCTCCGCCTTCTCCGGGCTGGTGTGCTCGAGCACCATCTCGTCGAAGGTGCGGCGCATGTTCAGCATCATGGCGAACAGTTCGCCCTTGGCCTCGGGCCCGAGTTCCACCCGCTGCGGCACATTGCCGAGATCGCTGACGCCCAGGGACTGGGCCAGCCGCCGGGCCGGGTCGATGGTCAGCACCACGACCTTGCGGCCCATTTCGGCGGCCCGCAGCGCAATGGCGGCGGCGGTGGTGGTCTTGCCGACGCCGCCGGAGCCGCAGCACACCACGATGCGCGCGGAGGGATCGGTGACGATCTTCGAGATGTCCAGCGGGACAGTGCTAGCCGGGACGATCATGGTCAGCGGACCCCCTGTGCGCTCAAGACTTCGGCCAGCTCGTAGAGCCCGCCCAGATCCATACCGTCGGCCAGCGACGGCAGGTACAGCCGCGAGATGTCGACCTGGGCCAGTTCGGCGGCGCTCTCGTCCTGCGCCTGCAGGCGAGCGGAATGCTCGAGGGTCTCGGTGACCAGGCCCTGGAAGTCCGCCTCGGACAGGCTGATTCCGGCCTCGGCCAGGCCCTCTCGCAGCGCGTCGGCGTCCAGTTCGCCCGCGGCGGCCTTGGCGCGCAGCGACTTCGGCAGATAGCCCTCACCGGCCCGGTTCACGATGACCGTGCCGATATTCAGCTCATTGGCCGTGAGCTCGGCAATGGCGTCCGCGGTCTCCTGCACCGGCAGCGCCTCCAGCAGCGTCACCAGGTGGATCATGGTCTGCGGGGAGTGCAGCAGCTTGGACACGCCGACGGCCTGCGAGGCGATCGGCCTGCCCCCGGCGATCTCGGCCATGGCCTGGGTGACGTCCAGAAAGCTGGCGATGCGACCGGTCGGCGGTGCGTCGATGACGATTTCGTCGTAGACGGGCTTACCCGACTTGTCGACGCGCACCGCGCATTCCTTGATCTTGCCGGTGAGAATGACGTCCCGCAGCCCCGGCGCGATGGTGGTCACGAACTCGATGGCGCCCACCCGGCGCATGGCCCGCCCGGCGAAGCCCAGGTTGTAGAACATGTCCAGGTATTCCAGGAAGGCATGCTCGACATCCAGCGCCAGCGCGATCACCTCGCCGCCACCGTCCGCGGTGGCGATCTTGGTTTCGGTGGGCGGCAGGGGCGGCAGATCGAACAGCTGGGCAATCGACTGCCTGCCCTCGACCTCGACCAGCAGCACCTTCCGGCCCCCGGCCGCCAGCGCCAGCGCCAATGGGGCCGCGACCGTGGACTTTCCGGTCCCACCCTTGCCGGATACGTAATGCAGGCGGGCTTTGTCCGCCCGCTCCGGCCAACCTGCTTCGACCCCCGGCTCAACCGAAACGGGCACTGCTATCGGTACTCCCACAATCGCGAGCCTATAACTCGTTCCTGATTCCTGCCCAGCACCGAAACGCGACTGTCTGATACACCACTCGTACTTGCGGCCGCTCATCCGCATGTGCGAAGCGCAGGGCAGAATGTCACAGCATGAGTGATGTGACCGTGTGGGAATACGCGACGGTGCCGCTGCTGACGCACGCGACCAAGGCGATCCTGGATCAGTGGGGCGCGGACGGCTGGGAGCTCGTCACCGTGCTGCCCGGCCCGACCGGCGAACAGCATGTCGCCTATCTGAAGCGAGCCAAGAACTGATGGCCGCCGCAACGGATTGGGCCGCCAACCTCGAAAAGCTGGGCTTCACCCTGCCCGCGGTCGCGCCGCCCGTGGCCTCCTACGTACCCGCCGTGCAGACCGGCAGTCTGGTCTACACCTCCGGCCAACTGCCGTTCGTGGACGGCAAACTGCCCGCCGCGGGCAAGGTCGGCGCGGACGTCACCCCCGAAAAAGCCCAGGAACTGGCCCAGCTGTGCGCACTCAATGCGCTCGCGGCCGTGCACGCCCTGGTCGGCCTCGACAATGTGGTGCGGATCGTGAAGGTCGTCGGATTCGTCGCCTCCACACCGGATTTCACCGGCCAGCCCGGTGTCATCAACGGGGCCTCCAATTTCCTCGGCGAGGTCTTCGGCGATGCGGGCGTGCATGCGCGCTCGGCCGTCGGCGTCCCGGTGCTGCCGCTGGACAGCGCGGTCGAGGTGGAGCTCATCGCGGAAGTGCGCTGACGCGAAAGCGTGTGCAGCGCAAGGCAAGCGCGGTGCGTTCAACCATGGACGCGCCGCGCTTCGTGCGTTAGGACGAATGTATGACCCTCACTCATCCCGCCTATGAGCAATTGCGGCCGGTCACCCCGTCGGCCTCGGTACTGCTGGCCGACAATCCCAGCGGAATGACGCTGGAGGGCACCAATACCTGGATCCTGCGCGCACCGGGGAGCCCGGAGTGCGTGGTGGTGGACCCGGGCCCGAAGGATCGCAAGCACACCGAGGCCATCGTGCGCGAAACCGGCGGGAGCATCGCGCTGACGCTGGTCACCCATCATCACCACGACCACACCGGCGGCATTGCGCGTCTGGTCAAGGAGACCGGGACGGTCGTGCGATCCCTGGACCCCGAATTCCTGCACGGCTCGAATACGCCACTGGCCGACGGCGAGTCGATCGAGGCGGCCGGGCTGCGCATCACGGTCCTCGCGACGCCGGGGCACACCGAGGACTCGGTGAGCTTCCTCGTGGACGGTCCGGACGGCGAGCGGGTCCTGCTCACCGGCGACACCGTGCTCGGCAGCGGGACGACCGTTCTCGAGTCCCGGGACGGCGCGCTGGCGGACTATCTCGCGTCGCTGCACAAACTCATCGAGGCGGGCGCGGGACGCGCGCTGCTGCCCGCACACGGGCCCGAACACCCCGATGCGGAACCAGTCCTGCGGTACTACCTCTCGCACCGCGAGGAACGGCTGAACCAGGTGCGCGCGGCCCTCGCGGAGTTGGGCCCGAACGCCAAGGCGCTGCAGATCGTCGCCAAGGTCTACGCGGATGTGGACAAGCGGCTGTGGCCCGCCGCGCACAGTTCGGTCAAGGCTCAGCTGGCCTATCTGCGCTCACACGGCTGAGCAAGTTCGCAGGGGCTGAGAACACGTCGAGACCGGGCCGTCACTCCCCGTGAGGCCCGGTCTCTGCGTCCGTGTCGGACCGGAATCAGCGCGCGCGGCGGGCGAGCCGCTCGGAATCCGAGATCAGCACGCTCTTGCCCTCCAGCCGCAGCCAGCCGCGGTGCGCGAAGTCGGCCAGGGCCTTGTTCACGGTTTCGCGGGAGGCGCCGACCAGCTGGGCGATCTCTTCCTGGGTCAGGTCGTGGGTCACGCGCAGCGCGCCCGATTCCTGAGTGCCGAAACGCTGTGCGAGCTGCAGCAGCGCCTTGGCGACACGACCCGGAACATCGGTGAAGATGAGGTCGGCCAGGTTGTTGCTGGTGCGGCGCAGGCGGCGGGCGAGCACCCGCAGCAACTGCTCGGCGATCTCGGGCCGCTGATCGATCCACGCCTTGAGGGCGTCCCGGTCCATGGTGACCGCGCGGACCTCGGTGACGGTGGTGGCCGTCGAGGTGCGCGGACCCGGATCGAAGATCGACAGCTCGCCGAACATGTCCGACGGACCCATGATCGTCAGCAGGTTTTCACGGCCATCGGGCGAACGACGGCCGATCTTCACCTTGCCGGAGGTGATGATGTACAGCCGATCGCCGGGCTCGCCCTCATTGAAGATGACATGGCCGCGCGGAAAGTCCACAGGCTGAAGTTGTTTGGCGAGAGCCGCCACCGCGGTGGGCTCTACGCCTTGGAAGATGCCTGCTCTGGCGAGGGCCTCGTCCACGAATGTGCTCCTTATGGGAAATGGCTCTGTCCTGGACCGAAGCGATTCGGCCGACAGTGCAGTCTACTTTGCAATACCGCCGGGTAGTGATAGACACCACGCAGCGTGCTCATTCTCCGGCACGCTCGCCGTGCTTATCGGCCAAGACGGCCCGATTACGCGACACGCACGCCGACACGCCGCCGATAACCCTAAGGAAGATCAGGATCCGTGCTAAAGAGCATTGTCCTGGTTTGTACCAGGTGAGTCATCAGCAGACCTGAAAAGGTCAACTGGCCTGGGCGACATCCATGCCCTTGGCGGCCGGCCGGGCGCGGCGCGGACGTGCGGCCGCGGCGGGCAGACCCAGTTTCGTGAGGTCACTGACCTCGGCGTTCGTGGCTCGATCGAGGTACTGCTGAACCTCCGGGTCCGGCTCGAGGAGCTTCCGAAGCTTGTTCTCGACCCGTTCCATCACCAATGCGAACAGCATCAGCGCTATCGGAAACAGCACCACAGCGAGTCCTTGCATAGGCAGCAGTAAACACGGCGAAGGTCTCAGATGGAACACGGGAGGTGCTCAGCCCGGTTGTCGGGCCAGGCTGGTTCCGTAAGGTGGACGCGTGCGTGTCGACAAATCCACTGTGGCCGCGAACGGGGCCGAATCCGGCGTTACCGCCGTGCCCACCAGCGGCAAAGCAGCCAAGGCGAAGTCACGCGCCAAGGAGACCAGGCTCGGATTGGTGCGCCGCGCCCGCCGCATGGACCGCACGCTGGCGCAGGCATTCCCGGACGCGCACTGTGAGCTGGATTTCACCACACCCCTCGAATTGGCCGTCGCCACAATTCTTTCCGCGCAGTGCACCGATGTGCGGGTCAACATGACCACCCCGGCGTTGTTCGCGCGCTATCGCAGCGCCCGCGATTACGCCGAGGCCAACCGCGCCGAGCTGGAGGAATTCATCCGGCCCACCGGTTTCTATCGCAACAAGACCAGCTCGCTGATCGGGCTGGGGCAGGCGCTGGTCGAACGGTACGACGGGGTGCTGCCGCACAAGCTGGAACAACTCGTGGAGTTGCCGGGTATCGGGCGCAAGACCGCCAATGTCATTCTCGGCAATGCCTTCGGCGTTCCGGGTATTACCGTCGACACTCATTTCGGCCGCCTGGTCCGGCGCTGGGGCTGGACCGACGAAGAGGATCCGGTGAAGGTCGAGAAGATCGTCGGCGAGCTCATCGAGCGCAAGGATTGGACGATGCTCTCGCACCGGGTCATCTTCCACGGCCGCCGTGTCTGCCATGCCCGCAAGCCCGCCTGCGGCGCCTGCGTCCTGGCCAAGGACTGCCCGTCCTTCGGGACCGGGCCGACCGATCCGGTGACCGCCGCCAAACTGATCAAGGGGCCCGAGACCGAGCATCTGCTCGAACTGGTGGGCCTGTGACGGCAACGAACAATTGGTGGCGCTGGGCGCTCGCGGCCGTGGTGGTCGCCGTGGCCGTCGCCATCGTGGTGGCCGGTGCGGTCGGCGGGGGCGACAATGAGCACGCGCAGGGCGTGGCAACCGAGACCACGGCCGAATCCGTCGCCGCCGCGCAGCGGTCGGCCGCCGCGCTGGCGACCTGCCCGCAACCCTCCGGCGCCCCCGTCGGCGACAGCCCGCTGCGCGGGCTCACCCTGAACTGTCTCGCCGACGGCAAGCCCGTCGAGCTGACCGCCGCCCTCGCCGGAAAGCCCGCCCTGCTCAATCTCTGGGCCTACTGGTGCGGACCGTGCGCGGAAGAACTGCCTATGCTGCAACAGTTCTCGCAGCAGGCGGGAGACGCGATCACCGTGCTCACGGTGCACAGCGATCCGGGCATCGCGAAAGGATTGTCTCGGTTGACCGGTCTTGGTATCCACCTGCCCGGTGTGGAAGATCCGAATGCGCAGGTCCGCAAGGCCGTTGGGGCGCCCGCGGTGCTCCCGGTCTCGGTCCTGCTGCGCGCGGACGGCACCGTGGCCAAGGTCGAGGTGCGCGCGTTCACCAGCGTGGCCGATATCTCGGATACCGTCGCCGCCGAGCTAGGGGTGCGGGCGTGAGCGCGGAAATGACCGAATTCGTACCGGCCCATCCGATTCCGGAGTGGCTGCGCGGCGTCGCCGACCACGATCCGGCCGATCCCACCGGGGTGAATCCGGTGCTGCGGCGCACAGCCATGCGCCGCTTCGCCGCCGCGGCCGCGCGCCCGCGCCAGGCCGCGGTGCTGGTGCTGTTCGGCGGCTCGCCGGACTCGGATCCGGAGGCCCTGGGCGGGCTGCCCGCCGACGCGGACGTGCTGCTGACCCAGCGCGCCGCCACCCTGCGCCAGCACAGCGGCCAGGTCGCCTTTCCCGGCGGCGGCGTGGAGCCGGGCGACGACGGGCCGATCGATACCGCGCTGCGCGAAGCCTGGGAGGAGACCGGGCTCGACCGCGCCGGGGTGGAGCCGTTCGCGGTGCTGCCCAAGATCTTCGTACCGCCCTCGCGCTTCGATGTGACGCCAGTGGTCGCCTACTGGCGCACGCCCGGCGAGGTCGGCGTGGTGAGCGAGACCGAGGCGGCGCGGGTGGTGCGGGTGCCGATCAAGGATCTGCTCGATCCGGCCAATCGTTTCGTGGTGCGGCATCCGCTCGGCTATATGGGCCCGGCCTTCGCGGTCGAGGGCATGCTGGTGTGGGGCTTCACCGCGGGCGTATTGGCCGGGCTGCTGGCCGTTTCCGGCTGGGAACACGAATGGGACCATCACGATGTGCGTGATCTGCAGGCCTCGCTGGCCGCGGTTGGGATGACGTTATGACTTCCTCGGGCTGGCTCGATATAGCGATCGTGCTGCTCGCGCTGCTGGCCGCGACCTCCGGGTGGCGGCAGGGCGCGGTGGCGTCGGCGCTGGCCTTCCTAGGTGTCGTACTGGGCGCGGTGGCGGGCATTCTCATCGCGCCGCACATCCTCATCCACCTGAGCGAGGGCCGCTCCCGGGTGCTGGTCGGCGTGCTGCTGATCGTGGCCCTGGTGATCGTCGGCGAGGTCGCGGGCATGGTGCTGGGCCGGGCGGCGCGCAGCGGTATGCGCGATCCGTTCACCCGCAGTGTGGACAGCGTGGTGGGCGCGGGCCTGCAGGCGGTCGCGGTGCTGGCCACCGCCTGGCTGCTGGCGCTGCCGCTGACCAACTCCTCGCAGCCGGGAATCGCGGCCGCGGTCAAGAACTCTCAGGTCCTGATCAATGTGGACCATGTCGCGCCGGACTGGCTGCGCAAGGTACCCAACGAATTCTCCAACCTGCTCAACACCTCCGGGCTGCCGGATGTCATCGGGCCGTTCGGGCGGGTGCCCATCGCCGCCGTGGAGCCGCCGGATCCGAGCGTGCTGCAACTGCCGGTCGCGCAATCGCTGCAGGGCAGTGTGCTGCGCATCCGCGGTATCGCGCCGAGTTGCCAACGGCAGCTGGAGGGTACGGGCTTCGTGGTCGCGCCGGAGCGGATCATGACCAATGCGCACGTGGTGGCGGGCACCAACAGCGTGAGCGTGGACACCCCGCGCGGATCCCTCGATGCCACCGTGGTGCTGTTCGATCCGTTCAAGGATGTCGCGGTGCTCGCCGTGCCCGGGCTGACCGCGGATGTGATCCCGCTGGCCGCCAAGCCCGCCCAGTCCGGCGAGAGCGCCATCGTGCTCGGCTATCCGGGCGGCGGCCGCTACACGGCCAGCGCCGCGCGCGTGCGTGAGACGCTGGACCTCAAGGGCCCCAATATCTATCGCGACGACAATGTGCAGCGCGAGGTCTACACCGTGCGTGGTTCGGTGCGGGCGGGCAACTCCGGCGGGCCGCTGGTCGACACCGACGGCAATGTGCTGGGCGTGGTCTTCGGCGCGGCCGTGACTGACGAGGACACCGGTTACGTGCTGACCCTCGACGAGGTGCGCCCGGAAATCGATGCCGCCCCGGCCGCTTCGGCCCCGGTCGGCACCGGCAGCTGCGTACTGAGTTAGCCCACCCGTCGCCCGGCCACCACCCCTCACGGAGTCGCTACGCGACGCTGTGCCCCAGCAGTTTGGCGAGCTCAGCGGTCACGGCCTCCGGGCTCTCCTGGTGGGCGTAATGCCCGGCGCCGGGAATCGGCAGCACCCGGCGCTCGGGCGCCAGATCGGCGCCCCGGCGGATGGTCCCGGCCAGGATGTACCGATCGTGCGCGCCGTAGAGCGACAGCACCGGAATGCGCACGGGCTCGCGCATGGTCGACATGAAACGCGTGCCGTCGGGCCGCCATTGGCTGCGGAAGGCCCAGCGCTGGTATTCCAGGGCGCAGTGCGCGGCGCCCGGAATCCGGATGGCGGTGCGCATGCGCTGCGCGGTATCGGCGAATTCCGCGGTGGCCGACCAGCGTTCGCCCGCGCGCTTGCGCAGCAGCCGTTCCAGCTCCGCGCCGTCGTCGGTGGTGAGCACATGCTCCGGATAGCGCGGCAGCTGCGAGCGCAGGAAGTTCGGCAGCCAGGCCCGGCGCTGCCTGCGATCGCGCAGCACGGCGCGTTTGAGGGCCACCGGATGCGGTGAGGAGATGAGCCCGATGGAGCGCACCACCCGCGGGTGCAGCACCGCGGTCGCCCAGCACACCAGGCCGCCTTCGGTATGCCCGACGAGGGTGGCCTCGGTGTGGCCCAGCGCGCGGATCAGACCGGCGACATCACCGGCCAGCGTCCAGCCGTCGTAGCCGCGCGGCGGCTTGTCGGTATCCCCGTAACCGCGCAGATCCACCGCCACCGTGCGGTAGCCGCGCTCGGCCAGTCCGGTCAGCTGATGCCGCCACGACCACCAGAAGTCGCCGAAACCGTGCAGCAGCACCACCAGCGGGGCATCCGGATCGGCGAGGCCCGGACCGGAGGGGACGGCCTCGACCACATGGAAGCGAATGCCGTTGGCATGCACGTCCCGATGGGTCCACGGTCCGTCGTAGCGGACGGCGGACGGATCCGGCAGCGAATTCGACGACACGCCGGAAGCGTAGTCGAGGACCTACCGCCGGGACTTGCCGAGTTCCACCGACGCCTCCGCGCCGTGCTCGGCCGCGCCGCCGAAACCGCTGGGCAGCACGGTCTTCGCCTCCTTCAGCGATTCGATGGTCTTCGCTGGGGCACGCAGCTTGCGCACCTTGAGATAGCCGAAGAAGCCCAGCGCCGCCGTGGTCACGATCATCGACAGGAAGACGATGAGGAACGCCAGCCAGCGGTACACCCACACGTCCAGCAGTTCGGCCAGGAAGAAGAAAAAGAAGAACGAGCTGAACAGCAGGACCGTCAGCGCCGCGATGAAGAAGATGCTGCCCTGCAGGCCCTTGCGGATCTCACCGGTCACCTCGGCCTTGGCGAGTTCCACCTCGGCGCGCACCAGCGTCGACATCTGCTCGGTGGCATCGCGCACCAGCGTGCCGATGGTCGCCGAGCCGTGGGCGTCGACATCGGACAACGGAATCGAGGTAATGGTGCGGGTGCGGCCGAAGTCCTGTCCGTTACCGCCCTGTGTGAAGCTCAATTGCTCGACCCTTCTCCATGTCCCGGTACTGCCCGTGAACTCACTCTTGTCCTAGCAGCGCCCGCTCGTCACGTAGTGCCTGATGGGCACGTCCCCGACGCAACAATAGCGCCGAACCCGCCAGGGAAGCCGCCAATGACGTCAGCAACACTGCCGCTTTTGCGAGTTCCGCCGCGGAGCCGTCGCCGACGTCCTCCAGTGCGAGTTCTGCCACCAAGAGGCTAACGGTGAAGCCGATCGCCCCGAGTACCGACAGGGCGAACATGTCTCGGTAACCGAGATCGCCGGGCTTCTCGGCAATACCCAGACGCACCGCCATCCAACCGAATCCGAAGATGCCGACGGTCTTTCCGACCAGCAGGCCCACAATGATGGCCAGCGACAGGCGGTTGGTGAACAGCTGCGAGAACACCTCCGAATCCAGCGGCACGCCGGAGGCGAACAGCGCGAACAGCGGAACGCAGATGGCCGCGGAGATGGGCTGGAAGAAGTGCTCCAGATTGGCGGCGGGCACGCAGTACTCGTCCTCGTCGGGATCGGGCCGGACCCGGGTGAGCAAGCCGAGGATGACGCCCGCCAGCGTCGGGTGAATTCCGGCCTCGTGCAGGGCATACCAGGCCACCAGCGCCAGCGGGACATAGGTGATCGGGCTGCTCCACCGCTTGTACTGCGCGAAGGACCAGGCCGCGAAGCTCAGCGCCGCCACCAGCAGCCAGAGGAAGGCCACGGTGGTGGTGAACAGCACCGCGATCAGGATGATGGCCATCAGATCGTCGACCACCGCCAGACTGAGCAGGAAGATGCGGGCGCTGGCCGGAATTCGCGAGCCGGTGAGGGCCAGCACCGCCAGTGCGAAGGCGATATCGGTGGCGACCGGAATGGCCCAGCCCCGATCCATGCCCTCCACACCCCAGCCGACCGCCATCGCGATCACCGCGGGCAGCGCCACGCCGCCGACGGCTGCGATAATGGGGAGCGTGGCGCGTTTGCGATCGGCGAGCTCGCCCACCACCAGCTCGCGTTTGAGCTCGAGGCCCGCGACGAAGAAGAAGATGGCGAGCAGACCGTCCTTGGTCCACTGCGCCAGGGTGAGGTCCAGATGCAGCGCCGGAATGGCCAGCTTGGTGTCGATCATGGTGGTGTAGCTCGCCTCCCAGGGCGAGTTCACCCACAACACGGCCAGCGCGGCCGCAATGAGAAGCAGTGCACCACCGACGGTTTCGGTTCGCAGATAACGAGTGAGCTCGGAGCGAACGTGGGAGAACACTGGTGCACCTTTCAGCCGGACGTTCGACAAGACCAGCGGCGTGCGAACCACCAAGTTTCCGGCCGAATGCACTACCGCATGCCGACCAGACTTCCCGGCACACCTTTTGTATTTCTACGTAATCCTAACGGTCTGCCTGATTCGTCCTGACCGCCGACATGCGAAACCCCCTCGCGACCCGGTCGCGAGGGGGTTTTCGGTACGGCTGTGCCGGGTTACGCCTTACCGGCCCGGATGGCCTCGAAGACGTTCGGGTCGACCAGGGTCGAGGTGTCGCCGAGCTCGCGGCCCTCGGCCACATCGCGCAGCAGGCGGCGCATGATCTTGCCGGAGCGGGTCTTGGGCAGCTCGGGCACGACGTGGATCTCGCGGGGGCGGGCGATGGGGCTGATCTCGCGGGAGACCTCGGCCTTGAGCTCGTTGATCAGTTCCTCGCCGGTGTCCTTGGCCTCGGCGGTCAGGATCACGAAGGCGACGATGCCCTGGCCGGTGGTCTCGTCGGAGGCGCCGACGACGGCGGCCTCGGCCACGCCGGAGTGGCCGACCAGGGCCGACTCGACCTCGGCGGTGGAGATGCGGTGGCCCGACACGTTCATGACATCGTCCACCCGGCCCAGCACCCACAGATCCCCGTCGGTGTCGAGCTTGGCGCCGTCACCGGCGAAGTACCAGCCCTGCGCGGCGTAGCGCTCGTAGTAGGTGGACTTGTAGCGCTCCATATCGCCCCAGATGCCGCGCAGCACGGACGGCCACGGCTGATCCAGGACCAGATAACCATTGGCCTCGGTCTCGCCGAGCATGACGGGCTTGCCCTCCTCGTCGACGACCTTGGCCGAGATACCGGGCAGCGGAGTCATGGCCGCGCCGGGCTTGGCGGCGGTGACGCCGGGCAGCGGGGAGATCATGATCGCGCCGGTCTCGGTCTGCCACCAGGTGTCCACGATGGGGGTCTTGTTGCCGCCCACCACATCCCGGTACCAGCGCCACGCCTCCGGATTGATCGGCTCGCCGACCGAACCCAGCAGCCGCAGCGAGGACAGATCGTGGGCGTCGGGAATCTCGCGGCCCCACTTCATGAACGTGCGCACCAGCGTCGGAGCGGTGTAATAGATGCTGACGCCGTACTTTTCGACGATCTGCCAGTGCCGGTGCTCGTCGGGGAAGTTCGGGGTGCCCTCGTAGACCACTTCGGTGGCGCGGTTGGCCAGCGGGCCGTACACGATGTACGAATGCCCGGTCACCCAGCCGATATCGGCGGTGCACCAGTACACGTCGGCGCCCGGCTTGTGGTCGAAGACGTTGTGATGGGTGTAGGCGGCCTGGGTCAGGTAGCCGCCGGTGGTGTGCAGGATGCCCTTCGGCTTACCGGTGGTGCCCGAGGTGTAGAGGATGAACAGCGGGTGCTCGGCGTCGAAGGCCTGGGCCTCGTGCTCATCGGAGGCCTGGGCGACGGTCTCGTGCCACCACAGATCGCGCCCCTCGGTCATCGGGGTGTCGATATCGGTGCGGCGCACCACCAGCACGTGCTCGACGGTCGAATCACCGTCGGCGGCAAGGGCTTCGTCGACCGCGGCCTTGAGCGGGGCGGGCTTGCCGCGCCGCCACTGGCCGTCGGTGGTGATGACCAGCCGCGCCTCGGCATCGTCCACCCGCTGCCGCAGCGCGCTGGGGGAGAACCCGGCGAAGACCACGGAGTGGGTCAGGCCCAGCCGCGCGCAGGCGAGCATGGACACGATGGCCTCGGGAACCATGGGCATGTAGATGGCGACGCGGTCACCGGCGTGCAGGCCCAGTTCGGTCAGGTAGTTCGCGGCCCGCGAGACCTCGGCCAGCAGCTCGTTGTAGGTGATGGCGCGGGAGTCGCCGGGTTCGCCCTCCCAGCGGATGCCGACCTGCTCGCCGTGCCCGTCGAGGACGTGGCGGTCGACGCAGTTGTAGGCGACGTTCAGCTTGCCGTCGGCGAACCAGCGGGCGACGGGGGCGTCCGACCAGTCCAGCACCTGGGTGAAGGGCTGATGCCAGTGCAGTCGCCGGGCCTGTTCGGCCCAGAACGCGTCCCGATCCGCGGCGGCCCGATCGTAGAGAGACGCATCGGCGTTGGCGGAGGCGGCGAACTCAGCGCTCGGTGGATAGGCATCCAGGTGATCGGCGGTTTCGGTCATCTCTCGTCTCTTCTTTCGCATGCGCTTCGGCCGGGTGGTGACCGCGGCCACGTTCCGACCCTAACGGACTGTGACCTGTGCCGCGGCCGGGTCCCGGCAGGTGGGGTCGGGGGGTTTGGCCACCGAGCCTGCCCGGCCGTTCATGATCGAACCGTGAACGTTGCGCGAAGTGTGCAGAGTGTCACCCAAGCGCCCTGTTTTGGGTCGTGCGTGTTGCTGTCTTGCTAACAAGCTGAACAAACCCGACGCGATCCGCTGCGAATCTCCGGCCGGATGGCTACTGTCCGTTTCACCTAAGACGACCTTTCGGTGCGGACTGGCGGATCCCCGTGCGCGCTGACGGGTCCGCCTTCCTGAAATCGGGAGAATGCGTTGAGAGCAAAGATGATTGCCGCCTTGGCCGCGGCAGCCCTGGCCACGAGCCTCACATTGACGGCCTGCTCCTCGGACAGCGGCGGCAGTTCCGACATTGTCACCGTGAACGGTGGCGAGCCGCAGAATCCGCTGGTGCCGACCAATGTGAACGAGAATATGGGCGGCCGCGTGGTCGACCGGTTGTGGGCGGGTCTGAAGTACTACGACGCAAACGGCAAGGCGTACAACGAGGTCGCACAATCCATCGAGTCCACCGACCGGCAGCATTACAAGATCACCCTCAAGCCGGACTGGAAGTTCACCGACGGCACCGCGGTCACCGCGAAGTCCTTCGTCGACGCCTGGAACTACGGTTCGCTCGGCACCAATGGCCAGAAGCAGAACTGGGCCTTCGCCTCCATCGCCGGATATGACGAGGTCTCGGCGGATCCGCCGACCGCCAAGACCATGTCGGGTCTGAAGGTGGTCGACGACAAGACCTTCACCGTCGACCTGAAGTCGCCCTCCATCGACTTCGAGCTGCAGCTGGGCTTCGCGCCGTTCTACCCGCTGCCCGAGTCGGCCTACAAGGACATGGACGCCTACGGCAACAACCCGATCGGCAACGGTCCCTACAAGTTTGCCGGACCCGATGCCTGGCAGCACAATGTGCAGATCGATCTGGTGCCGAACCCGGACTACCCGGGTGGCCGCCCGGCCAAGAACAAGGGCCTGCGGTTCGTGATGTACCAGTCCTACGACACCGCCTACGCCGATCTGCTGGCAGGCAACCTCGATGCGCTCGACGTCATCCCCGAAACCGCGCTGACCTCCTTCAAGTAGGATCTCGGCGACCGCGCCATCACCAAGCCGATCGCCTACAGCCAGCACATCGGCGTCCAGCCGACCACCGCGCATTTCGCCGGTGAGGAAGGCGTGCTGCGCGGCAAGGCCATCTCCATGGCCATCAACCGGGAACAGATCGCGCAGAACATCTTCCAGGGCACCCGCGTGCCCGCCCAGGACTTCACCGCCTTCACCCTCGACGGCTTCCGGGAGAACCTGCCCGGTTCCGAGGTGCTGAAGTTCAACCCGGACGAGGCGAAGAAGCTGTGGGCGCAGGCCAATGCCATCTCGCCGTGGTTGGGCAAGTACGAGATCGCCTACAACTCCGACGGCGGCCATCAGAGCTGGATCGAGGCGGTCGCCAACAGCGCGAAGAACGTGCTCGGCATCGAGGCGGTCGGCGTGCCGTACCCGACCTTCAAGAACATTCGCGACGAGATCAGCAACAACACCATCGGCAAGGCGTTCCGCTACGGCTGGCAGGGTGACTACCCGTCCATGTTCGAATTCCTGACCGCGTTGTACCTGACCGGATCCGGAACCAACAACGCCCACTACTCCAGCCCGGAGTTCGACAAGCTGCTCGCCGACGCGCAGGCCGCGCCGACCACCGACGCCGCCTACGACCTGGTCGCCAAGGCCCAGCAGGTGCTCTTCCGCGACATGGCCGACATCCCGATCTTCGACTACAACGTCGCGGCCGGGCGCTCGGACAAGGTGCAGAAGGCCGAGGTCACCTGGTCCGGCCTGTTCGATTTCGAGAACATCGAGAAGTAGCTGTTAGCGGGGGTCGTGCCCACACACAATGGTGTGCGGCACGGCCCCCGCCTGGCATCGGAGTGAAATATGGTTTGGTACGTCATTCGGCGGCTGCTCCAGATGATTCCGGTATTTCTCGGAGCTACGCTGCTGCTCTACACGCTGGTGTTCTACCTACCCGGCGATTCCATCCGAGCGCTGGCCGGTGAACGGCAGCTGACCCCGGCGGTCGAGGCCGCTCTGCGGGCTCGGTATCATCTGGATCAGCCCTTCTTCATTCAGTATTGGGAGTATCTGAAGGGCATCGTCACCCTCGATTTCGGGGTCTCGTTCTCCGGCCGCACGGTGCGAGAGGAGTTGATAGACGGCTTCGCGATCACCTTCAGGCTGGCCGTCATGGCGGTCGCCATCGAGGCTGTGTTCGGCGTCGGCTTCGGCCTGATCGCCGGTCTTCGCAAAGGCAAGTGGTTCGACTCGACCATGCTGGTGGTCAGCCTGGTCATCATCGCGGTCCCCATCTTCGTGATCGGCTTCCTTGCCCAGTTCCTGCTGGGCGTCAAATGGGGGATCGCCCCGGTAACCGTCAGTGGCAAGGCATCCTTCACCGACCTGCTGGTTCCGGCATTCGTGCTCGGTTCGTTGTCGTTCGCGTACGTACTGCGACTGACCCGAAACTCGGTGGCGGAGAACATGAGTGCTGATTACGTCCGCACCGCCACCGCGAAGGGGCTGAGCCGGCGACGGGTCATCGTCGTGCATATCCTGCGCAACTCCATGATTCCGGTGGTCACCTTCGTGGGTGCCGACCTCGGATTCCTCATGGGCGGCGCGGTTGTCACCGAAGGGATCTTCAACGTCCCCGGCGTCGGCTGGAAGCTGTACCAGGGAATCATTCGCGGCGAACCGCCCACGGGGGTCGCCTTCGTGACGGTGATCATCGTGATCCTGCTGATCTCCAACGTCATCGTCGACCTGCTGTACGCCGCACTCGACCCGAGGATCCGCTATGCCTGAACCAGCGGCGATTTCGACTCGTAAGAATCCGACAGAGGAACAAGAGCATCGGCCGGGACAGGCGCATTTCGTCGCTCCACCGGACGAGGTGGAGGTTGTGGCCACCGACCGATTGGACGAGACCGCCCCACCCACCAGTGTGTGGCGTGAAGCCTGGAAGCAGTTGCGACGCAACCCGATCTTCATAGCCGCCGCGGTGCTGATCGCGCTGGTGCTGCTGGTCGTCGCTTGGCCGGGACTGTTCACCAGCCAGGATCCGCGCTTCTGCAGCGGCGATTTCAGCATGGACCCACCCACCGGCGGGCACCCGTTCGGCTACGACAGACAGGGCTGTGACGTCTACGCACGAACCATCTACGGCGCCCGCGCATCGGTGATCACCGGTGTCGGCGCGACCGTGCTGTTCGTGCTGATCGGCGGCACTCTGGGAGCCATCTCCGGCTACTTCGGCGGTCTACTGGACTCCATCATGTCCAGGATCGCAGAGATCTTCTACGCGCTGCCGCTGATGCTCGTCGCGATCGTGCTCATGACGATGATCCAAACGCGCACCGTGTGGACGGTCATGGTCATTTTGGCCTCGTTCAGCTGGCCGCAGGCTCAGCGCATCGCGCGCGGTTCGGTAATCCAGGCCAAGAACAGTGAATATGTCACGGCGGCAAAGGCCTTGGGAGTCTCACGAGCCCGGACCCTGGTTCGTCATGTACTTCCCAACGCGACCGGGCCGCTGATCGTTGTCAGCACTATTTCGCTCGGTGTTTTCATCGTGACCGAGGCGACCCTGTCCTACCTCGGGGTGGGTCTGACTCGCGAGGTCGTGTCTTGGGGCTCGGATATCGCCACCAACCAGAAGGAGATCCGCACCTCGGCAATCCTGTTCTATCCCGCAACAGCGTTGGCGCTCACCGTGCTCAGCTTCATCATGCTGGGCGATGCACTGCGTGACGCGCTGGATCCCAAGGCTTGAAAGAGGTGACGGCCATGGACAAGCCACTACTCGAAGTACGTGATCTGAACGTGTGTTTCACTTCCGAGGGCAAGCAGACCTCGGCGGTGCGCGGGGTGGATCTGACGGTGTATCCGGGCCAGACCGTCGCTATCGTCGGCGAATCCGGCTCCGGGAAGTCGACCACCGCGCACGCGGTCATCAACCTGCTGCCCGGCACCGGGAAGATCACCTCCGGCTCCATCCGTTTCGACGGCAAGGATCTGGCGAAGGCGTCTCCGCACGAGATCGTCGCGGTGCGTGGCCGCGGCATCGGCTTCGTGCCGCAGGACCCGATGTCGAATATGAACCCGGTGTGGAAGGTCGGGTTCCAGATTCGGGAAACGTTGGAGGCCAACGGGATCGCCAAGGGCTTCGCCGCCAAGCGGCGCACCATCGAACTGCTCGACGAGGCGGGCATGTCCGATGCGGCGCGGCGGGTCAATCAGTATCCGCACGAGTTCTCCGGCGGTATGCGTCAGCGCGCGCTCATTGCCATGGGCCTGTCCTGCAGGCCCAAACTGCTCATTGCCGACGAGCCCACCTCGGCGCTCGACGTCACCGTGCAGCGGCAGATTCTCGACCATCTGCAAGGGCTCACCCGCGAACTCGGCACCGCCGTCCTGCTCATCACCCACGATCTGGGCCTGGCGGCCGAACGCGCCGAGCACCTGGTGGTGATGTACCGCGGCAAGGTGGTGGAATCCGGTCCGGCACTGGGGATTCTGCGCGATCCACAGCATCTGTACACCAAGAAGCTGGTGAACTCCGCGCCCTCGCTGGCCTCGCAGCGGCTCTCCTCGGTGCGCAAGCGCGCCGAGGTGCGCGAGCAGGCCGAGCGCATGGCCGGGCAACTCGTCGAGACCGATACCGGATTCGCCGACAGCCCGGACGATGTGGTGATCGCCGACCGGCTCACCCGGGTGTTCCAGGTGCGCGGCAGCACACCGTGGAAGTCCACGCCGCTGAAGGCCGTCGACGAGGTGTCCTTCCGGCTGCGGCGCGGCACCACCACCGCCATTGTCGGCGAATCCGGTTCCGGCAAATCGACTGTGGCGCAAATGGTCCTGGGGTTGCTCGCGCCGACCTCCGGCCGGGTGAGCTTCGACGGCCAAGAGGTGGCGTCCCTGAAAGTCAAGGCCGCATTGGCTTTCCGGCGGCGAGTGCAACCGGTGTTCCAGGACCCCTACGGATCACTGGATCCCATGTACTCGATCTACCGCACCATCGAGGAGCCACTGCGCACCCACGGCATCGGCACCACCAAGGAACGGGAGGCCACCGTCCGCGATCTCCTGGACAAGGTGTCCCTGCCCGCCTCGATCATGCGCCGCTACCCCAAGGAGCTGTCCGGCGGCCAGCGCCAGCGCGTAGCCATCGCGCGAGCCCTGGCCCTACAGCCCGAAGTAGTGGTGTGCGACGAGGCGGTCTCCGCTCTCGACGTCCTCGTCCAGGCCCAGATCCTCACCCTCCTCAACGAGCTCCAAACCGAACTGGGCCTGTCCTACCTGTTCATCACCCACGACCTGGCCGTGGTCCGCCAGATCGCCGACAACGTCGTGGTCATGCAACAGGGCAAGGTCGTCGAAGCCGCCACCACCACGGAGGTCTTCGACAACCCCCAGCAGGACTACACCCGAAAACTCCTCGACGCCATCCCCGGCCGAGACCTGCTCGCCTGCTAGCTCCGGCCCCCGCCGCGCGGATCTCTCACACCGCGCGGCGGGCCCGGCGTACACGAGTGTCCGCACACCTGTGTACGCCGGTCGGCAGTCGAACCGAAGCGTGCGAGGTGTCTTCGACGTGCGTGGCGGTAGGCGTCAGATCGCCGTGTGCGGCCGCTTCGACGTGTTCGGAGGTAGGCGGGTCGGATGCCGTGTGCACGGCCTCTTCGACGCATGTGTCGTCTGCGGTCGTATTCGCGGCGTGTAGCGCTGGCGGTCCGACCGCGGCATGCGCGGGCGCCTGCGCGCCGTGTCCGGCGGTCGGCGGCCGGACGCCGCCTCACCCTCGGTAGCCTCCTATTTCGTGACCGACCCGCTACAGCCCCTCGTCGACCTGCCCGGCGTCCGCGACGCCGCCGACAAGGCTCGCGACGCCCTCGCCGAAGTACATCGGCACAAGACGAACCGTCGCGGCTGGCCGACCACCGCCGCCGAAGCCGCCGTCCGCGCGGCCCGCTCCTCCGCCGCCATCGAAGGCGGCACCATCGACATCCCCGCCGACGGCGTGGTCGAAGACCCCATCCTGGCGGGCGCCCTGCGCGTCGGCCAAGCCCTGGACGGTGAGGCCCTCACCAATCTCGTGGCCATCTGGCAGCGTGCGCCCCTCCTAGCCCTGGCCCGCCTGCACCTCCTCGCGGCCGCCGATCTGGTCGATGACGACCAGCAACTGGGCCGCCCCCGCAATGTCCCCGGCGTAGCCGAACGTCTGGATCTGCTTGCTCAAACCGTGGTGACCACCAAAGCCCCCGCTCCCGTCATCGCCGCCATCGTCCACGGCGAACTCCTGGCCCTGCGCCCCTTCGGCACTGCCGACGGCATAGTCGCCCGCGCCGCCTCCCGCCTGGTGGCCGTGTCCAGTGGCCTGGACCCCCACAGCCTCGGCGTCCCCGAAGTCTTCTGGCTTCGCCGCCGCCAGCCCTACCTCGACGCCGCCGCAGCCTTCGGCATGGGCACCCCCGACGGCGTGGGCGGCTGGGTGATCTTCACCTGCGGCGCACTGGAAGACGGTGCCCGCGAAGCGAAATCGATCGCAGACGCCGCAGCCGGGTAAAGACCCCTGGCGGTCTACCGGGTTGGAGAACAGAGCTCACTGGGGCCGTGAGCGTGTCGAGCGGAGCCCAGGGGAGTCGTCGGGGTGGGGCCTACGAGAGTCGTCGGGGTGGGGGCGCAGCCTACGAGGGTCGTCGGGGGTTTGGGGGCGGAGCCCCCAAGACAGCCCCTGGGGGTTCGGGGGCGAAGCCCCTGAGAGCTACGAGAGTTGTGCACATCAAAGCGGGCGGCGTTGCCGCATATGCGACCTCACCGCCCGCTAGCACGGACTACCCGGTTACCAAGCGTGCTTTTCGGGTTGTGTCTTCGGCCTCGGCGAGCTCTCCACGCTCCGGCGGTTCATCCCCGCGATCTACGCGAGGCCCTTGCCGTCGAATCCGCGGATAACGCAGGCCCACAACACTCATGCCCTTGTCGCGGCGTGCTCCGCGTGGGTGCCTGGTGTCCGTGCTGGGAAGGGTGGGTTGGGAGAGGGGATCTTCTCTTCCGATCCGATCTTGGCCTTCCGTCCTTCCGTGAGTCCATTGTTACTCTGTGATGCCCCCCACATCAAGAGCTGGGGAAACTTTCAAATATCCGGCGTGTCCGCATGATTTTGCCTCCGCGTGTTTCACGGCCGAGAGCCACCGCGCATTACCGCCGCCGACGCAGCAGGCGGTAACTCAGCGCCCCCGCCGCCACCGCGCCCAGTCCCACCGCGACGCTCGCCGCCACCGTGGTGGTCGAGGGCTGTAGCAACCGCGCCCACAGCGACACCGGATTGGAGAAGGTGAGCACCGGCCACCCGCGCGCGGTGGCCTCCCGGCGCAGCGCCCGGTCCGGGTTGACCGCGGTGGGATGCCCGACCGCGCTCAGCATGGGCAGATCGGTGACGGAGTCGGAGTACGCGTAGCAGCGCTCCAGCTCGTAGCCCTCGCGCGCCGCGAGCCGCTTGATCGCCTCGACCTTGCCCTCGCCGTAGCAGTAGAACTCGACTTCGCCTGCGTACTTGTTGTTTTCGATGACCATGCGGGTGGCGGCGAAGTGATCGGCGCCCAGCGCGGCCGCGATCGGCGCCACCACCTCCTCGCCGGAGGCCGAGACGATGACCACGTCGTGACCCCGAATCCGGTGGTCTGCAATGAGATCCGCGGCCTCGGCATAGATGAGCGGATCCACGATGTCGTGCAGCGTCTCGTTCACCACCGAGCGCACCTGGTCCACATCCCAGCCCGCGCACATCTTGGTGAGATGTTCGCGCATGCGATCCATCTGGTCGTGGTCGGCACCGGAGAGCAGGAACAGGAAGTGCGCGTAACTGCTTTCGAGTACCGCGCGCCTGCTGAGCAGGCCCTGGTCCATCAGCGGCTTGCTGAACACGAAGGCGCTGGACCTCGCGATCACCGTCTTGTCGAGATCGAAGAAGGCGGCGACTCGTCCGCTTTCGGCCGTCATGGGGTCCAGAATATGTTTCGCCGGGCATCGAGGTGCGTCATGGGGCAATTGCCCGAGTTAGCCAGCTGGAAACCGGGCCCGGTTGGCGAGAAAAAGACTCGCCCGGCGGACTTGCAAACGTGCCAGGGCTTGGGTGTAGTATCGCAGATACCTGGACATGGTCCAGGCGCGTTCAGCCCGACCCCCCGGGGCTGAACCCGACGGCCCCAGCCTCCTCCCCCCCCCCCCCGGCTGGGGCCGTCCTCTATTTCCGGACAGTTCCGGCACTCCCCATTCCGCGTTTTTTATCCACAGGTCGCGTGTTATCCACACTCGCCGTTGGGGCTCTTTTTCCCGGCTGCGCGGCGAGCGACGCTGACCTGCATGAACTCCGATGCCGTCGCTCCCGCCCGGGCCCTCGCCCTGCTCTCCGACCTCTGGTTGCGCGATGAGGTGCGCCGCATCGCCGCAGCGGCCGACCGACCCCTCGACGAACCCGTCCTACCCCCTGCCCGGCACGCCTGGACCACCGCCGGAGTGGTCATTGTGGACACCGCCGCCGCCCTGCGCTGTGCGAGTGCCGACCATCCGCGCCGTGCCGGAATTCTCCTGGTAACCGCTGGTGAGCCGGGTTTGCTCGACTGGCAGGCGGCCACCGCGGTCGGCGCCGAGCAGGTCCTCGCCCTGCCCGCCGCGGCCGACGCCCTGATCGCCGCGTTCGCCGCGTGCGACCAGCGTGGTCGTGGTGACGGCGCGGTGGTCGCGGTGGCTGGCGCCTGCGGTCGCTCGGGGGCGTCCACCCTGGCCGCCGCCGTACCCCTCACGGCCGCCGGGCATTTCCGCGAGCGCACGCTGCTGGTGGATGCGGCCCCGTTCGGCGGCGGGCTGGATCTGCTGCTGGGCCTCGAGAACACGCCCGGCCTGCGCTGGCCCGATCTCGTGATCGAGGACGGCCGGGTGGCCGCGGCCGCCCTGCACGACGCCCTGCCCGCAACCGCTGGGGTATCCCTGCTGTCCTGCGGAAGAGGCGCGGGCGCAACGGAACTCGCACCCACGGCCGTCCGGTCCGTCGTGGAGGCCGGTCGCTCCGCGGGCGATCTCGTGGTCTGCGATCTCTCCAGCGAACGCGGCCCGCATGCCGCTCAGATCCTGGACGCGGCGGATGCCGTAATCCTGGTCGTGCCCGCGCGTTTTCGCGCGGTGGCCGCCGCGGAATCCGTGGCCGCCCACGTGGTCGTCCGAAATCCCAATGTGCACTTGGTCGTTCGCGGCCCGGCTCCCGTCGGTTTGCGCGGAGAGGAGGTGGCCGAAGTGCTGCACCTGCCCCTGCTCGCCTCGGTCCCGCCGCAGCCCCGCTTGACCGAGCGCCTCGAATACACCGGCCTCACCGTCCGCCGCCGCGGCCCGCTCCGCCTCGCCGCCGAGGCCGTCCTCACCGCGCTGGATGCCGTCGGCGAACCGCGGTCTCGCGTATCCGCTCCGGTCCAGCGGCCGCTCGGTGCGGCGGCCCGGCCATGAGCGGGCTGGTATCGGCGGAGTTGCTGGAACGGGTGCGGGAGCGCCTGGCCGAAGGCGCCGCCGATCCGGAGCCCGCACAGGTGGCGGCCGCCATTCGCGCCGAAGCCGGTGGCGTGCTGGGGGATACCGATCTGCTGCGCGCACTGCGCCTGCTGCAAACCGAGATGACCGGAGCCGGTGCGCTGGAGCCGCTGCTGCACGATCCCGAGGTGGCCGATGTGCTGGTTACCGCGCCCGATGCGGTGTGGGTGGATCGCGGGCGGGGTCTGCGCCGCACCTCGGTGCGCTTTCCCGACGAGGCCGCCGTCCGCCGCCTGGCGCAGCGCCTGGCCCTGTCGGCGGGCCGCCGACTCGACGACGCGCAACCCTGGGTGGACGGTCGACTCACCGGAACCGAAGCGGCCCTGGGCAATTCGTTCGGCGTCCGGCTGCACGCCATACTGTCTCCCATTGCCCGCGGCGGCACCTGCCTGTCCCTGCGCGTCCTGCGCCCCGCCTCCCAGGGGCTGGATGCCTTGGCGCGTGCCGGTGCGGTCACCGCCGAGGCGAAAGTCTTGCTGGAGCGCATAATTCGCGCCCGTCTGGCCTTTCTCGTCGTCGGCGGAACCGGCGCGGGCAAAACCACCCTCTTGTCCGGACTGCTCGCCAAAGTCGATGCGGCCAAACGCATTATCTGTGTCGAGGATGCCGCGGAACTGGCCCCGCCCCACCCTCATGTGGTGCGCCTGGTGGCGCGTCCCGCGAATGTCGAGGGCGCTGGCGCGGTGACCGTCCGCGACCTGGTCCGCCAGGCCCTGCGCATGCGGCCCGAGCGCATTGTCGTGGGCGAGGTTCGCAGCGCGGAAGTCGTCGACCTCCTCACGGCCCTCAATACCGGCCACGACGGCGGTGCGGGCACCGTGCACGCGAACTCCCTGCGCGAGGTTCCCGCCCGCCTGGAAGCCCTTGCGGCCCTGGGCGGTATGAGCCGCACCGCCCTGCACAGCCAGCTGGCCGCCGCGATCCACGTGGTCCTGCATGTCCACCGGTATCCCGGCGGCGCTCGCCGCCTTCGCGAAATCGGCATGGTCACTCGCTCCGGTGACCAAGTCCGCATAGTCCCCGCCTGGACCGCTGACAGGCGACCGACTCCCGCATCCGATCTCCTCGCCACCCTCCTCGACGAAAGGGCGAACCAGTGAAGCCCCCTCTCCGCCCGGAGGATCCGCACCAACCTCCCTGCTGTCCGCCCGAAGCCGCCTGCCGACCGTCGGCTCAGCTCTGCACCGCCCTCTTCGGCTGGCGCCGCTCGAAACCACCGTCCCCTCGGCTCAGTTGGCGAAACCACTGCGCGGATACCGCTTCCGAATCGGTCGCGCCGTCACCATGTCGACCAGAAACGTCAAGTGACGTAAGTCACCCCATGTTCATACAACTGCAATCTCATCCACCTGGTGCCGACCCGCGCCCTAATTTCCCGGTCTCACTCGCCAAGGCTTCCGATGCCAAGCAACCGCCCTCGGGAGAGGATCGCGAATTTTGCCCCGATTGCGGGAATCCCGGACCGCCGGATCCGCCAGGCCGCCAGGTGCGTTGCCCGGCAGCCGATTTCACTGGCGGTCGGCATCGCGCCTGTGAGTTCCCGGTTGGCTGCGCCGTAGTGGAGCCCGAAGTACACCGGGACGACACCCCATGATTCCGGTCCCGGGGCATTCCGAGGCGGTCCTGGTCTGTCTCGCCTCGGCGCTGCTGGTAATGCCCGAGCCCGCCGTGCGCCGACGGCTGGCGCGGGTGTTCGGCACGCCGGACCGGCTACGAAAACCTGTGGTCAGCCGGATGATTCGAGTGGGGGCCGGGCTATCGGTTCCCGTGGCACTGGTCGCGGGTATCGGTGCGCTGGTGGCTGCGGCGCTGCTGGCAGGAACTCTCACGGTGCGTAGGCGGCGAGCGCTGTGGGAGCGGCGGCGGGCCGCGGAGATCACGCAGCTGCTGGAGGGGATGGAGGCCGTCATCGGGGAACTGCGCGTCGGGGCGCATCCCAGCGCCGCGAGCGCGACCGCCGCCCGCGAGACGTCCGGTGAGGCGGCGCGCGCCTTTGCCGCGAGCGCCGCGCGCAGCCGTCTCGGCGGTTCCGGGGCGGAGGGACTGCGCAGGCCGGGAACGGCCATCGCGCAGGAATTGTCGCGCATTGCCGACGCCTGGTCGGTGGCGGAGCGGCACGGCCTGGCGCTGGCCGAACTGCTCGCGGCGGCCCGCGCCGATCTATCGGCCCGCCAGCGATTCCGCGACCGCACGCGCGCCGCATTGGCCGGTGCCCGCGCGACGGCCGCCGTCCTGGCCATGCTCCCCGTGCTCGGCATCGGTCTGGGACAACTCATGGGCGCGGCGCCCGTGCGCGTCCTGTTCCTCACCCCCACCGGTGCGGTGCTGCTTCCGCTCGGTACGGGCCTGGCCTGCGCGGGCTTGCTGTGGACCGATGCGATCCAGGCGAAAGTCCTGCGCTGAACGCGGATCAATGGTCTTGGGAAGGGGTTGCGGTGGGCGGGTTCTCGGGGGCCGTGGCGCTGGTTGCACTGGCGCTGCTCGTTCTGCCCGGACGGGTGGGAGGGCGGCGGCGGTTGCGGGTGCTTGCGGGTCGGGCTGGCGGGCAAAGGGTTCGAACCGGACGGATTGCCACCGATCCGCTCGGCGCGGCGGGGACGCTCGATCTCTTCGCGGCGTGCTTGCGGGCCGGACTGCCCGCGTCGACCGCGGCGGGAGCGGTGGCGGCCGGTGCTCCGGAGCCGCTGCGGACGGTATTGCGGCGAGCGGCGGATCTGCTTGCGCTGGGGGCGGATCCGGTGACGGCGTGGGAGCAGGCCGGGGCCGGGTGCGCGGACGAGGTGGTGGGCGCCCTGGTGCGGATGGTGCGGCGGTCGGCGCGGTCGGGGGCCGGATTGGCCGGGGCGGTGGCGGAATTGGCGGAGCAGCGGCGGGGTGCGGTCGAGGATGCGGCGGCCGCGCGGGCGGAGCGGGCGGGGGTGCTGATCGGAGGACCGCTTGGGTTGTGTTTCCTGCCCGCCTTCGTCTGCCTGGGGATCGTGCCGGTGGTGATCGGACTGGCGGGCCGGGTACTGGGCGGGGGACTGATGTGAATACGACTGTGCCGGTGCGGAACCGCCGCATCGGATTCGAGGAAGGAGAGTCTGGTGGGATCGACAGTGCGGAACTTCGGCTGGGGACTGCGGCGGCGCATGCTGACGCTGGCGGTGGGCGAGGACGGAATGAGTACGGCGGAGTACGCGATCGGGACGATTGCCGCGGCGGCCTTCGGGGCCGTGCTGTACGCGGTGGTCACCGGCGACAGCATTGTGAATGCCCTGACCAAGATCATCGACAAGGCCCTGAAGGCCCAGGCCGGGTGAGCGGCCGGGGCGAGGCCGGTATGGCGACCGTCGAGGCCGCCTAGCCCTGGCCGCCTTGGTCGTTGTGCTCGTGCTCTGCGCCGGTGCGCTGCTGGCGGCCGCCGCGCAGGTGCGTTGCGTCGACGCTGCCCGGGAGGCGGCGCGGCTGGCTGCCCGGGGTGACGCCGAAGCCGTGGCGACTGCTCGGCAGGTGGCCCCGCCGCGGGCCGAAATTACGGTGCGGGCCGACGGTGACCTGGTGGTGGCGGTGGTGAGCGCCCGCTCGCCGCTGCTGCCGCTCACTCTGCGCGCCGAGGCGGTCGCCGCCCGGGAACCCGAGGCGGAGCCATGACCACCCGGCGTGGATCGATGAGCGCACGGCGTGGATCGGTGCATCGGCGCCGGGTGCGGGATTCGTATCGGAATGGCGAGGCCGGGGGTGTGACGGTGGCCGCATGTCTGGCCGTTCTGGCCATGTTGGCGGTCACGCTGCTGGTGGCGCAGGTCGGGGTGGCGGTGGCGGGTCGTCACCAGGCGCAATCCGCGGCCGATCTGGCGGCGCTTGCGGCGGCCCACGACCTGACTCGCGGCACCGCGGCGGGCTGCGCGCGGGCGGCGGAGATCGCGGGCCGAATGGCGATGCGAGGGTCCGGATGCGTGGTGGAGGACTGGGATGTGACGGTTACCGTCGAGGCCCGAATGGCGCTCGGTCCGCTCGGCGCTCGAGTCGTGCGCGCCATGGCTCGGGCCGGGCCGATCGATCATGTGGAGTAGAAGTTGGCGTAATGGCAATGACAGCCACTATCTCATACCGAGCGGTTGGTTAGAAATTGGATGGCGCGGGCCACATCAACGGTCGATCGATACCTGAATTGGATGAAAGTCCCGACCGAAAGGATTGGGTACCGATCGCTTTCCAATTCGTTCCGGAAGTCGCTTTCGAATGAATTCGCAGGTAAATGCGTAATCGACATTATCGAACGGAGCAATCATCCAGTTAACAGGATCACATCCCTTTTTATTCGGCTATCCGCGACGCCCCGCGGGGCTCGTGACGGGCCTCTCGGACCCGTCCCCGATACCGTTCAGCTGCCCGACTCGGACCGGCCGGTCGGATAGAGTTCCGGCCTCACTCCGGCGACGGCCCGATCACGTTTCGATGTGATCGCCGTCACCATTGCCGAGCTCGGCCAGTACCGCCTCCAACAGGCGCGACGCACCCGCCTTGTCCAGCGGATTATTGCCGTTTCCGCACTTCGGGGACTGTACGCAGGACGGACAGCCGACCGCGCACGCACAGGATTCGATGGCCGCGCGGGTGGCCGTGAGCCAGTGCCGCAGCCTTGCGAACCCGCGTTCGGCGAACCCGGCCCCGCCGGGATGCCCGTCGTAGACGAAGACGGTGGGTAGGCCGGTATCCGGATGCTCGGCCGTCGACACGCCGCCGATATCCCAGCGATCGCAGGTCGCGACCAGCGGCAGCAGGCCGATGGCCGCGTGCTCGGCGGCATGCAGCGCCCCGGCCGCCTGCCGCGCGTCGATTCCCGCGCGCGCCAACAACTCCGGTGTGACGGTGTAGAGCACGGCCCGGGTCGGCAGCGTCTGCTCCGGCATGTCGAGGGGCACCATATCGAGCACCTCACCGCTGGGCAGCCGCCGCAGATACCCCACCACCTGCCGGGTGACCAGCACATTCGCCAATGCCGTTGTGACCGCGCCGTGTTCGCGCTCGGCCGTGGTCGCCTCGATCTCGATGGCGGTCAGCGTCCGCGCGGTGGTCGTCCAGCCCGGGGTTTCGGCGTGCACCAGCGCCACGCCCTCGTCCAGGTCCAGCTCGTCGACCACGTAACTCTCACCCTGATGCAGGTGCACGGCGCCCGGATACAGGGTGGCCGGGGCGCGCCCGGCATCGGTGGTGCCCAGCAGGCGCCCGGTCTCGACATCCACGACCGCGATGGCGCTGCCGATACCGCCGCGCACGTCCACCGCATCGTGCGAATGGGCGTCCGCGGTGACGAACCAGCGCGCCGAACCATCGCGCGCCGCACCCGCCCGCCGCCGGATCAAACCCTGCCGGGCCAGGTCGGAAAGCAGTTCCCAGGCCCGGAATTCGAGCACTTCGGCATCGGTGAGCGGCTGTTCCATGGCCGCGCACAACAGGTGCGGGCCGAGCACGTACGGATTGTGCGGATCGGTGATGGTGGCTTCCACCGGCCGCCCGAGCAGTGCCTGCGGGTGATGCACCAGGTAGGTGTCCAGCGGATCGTCGCGGGCGATGAGCAGCACCAGCGACCCCTGGGTGCGCCGTCCGGCCCGCCCGGCCTGCTGCCAGAACGAGGCCACCGTGCCCGGATAACCCACCACCACAACCGCATCCAGCCCGGCGATGTCCACGCCCAGCTCGAGCGCGTTGGTGGTGGCCGCACCCAGCAGAGACCCCTCCGACAGCGCGTTTTCCAGGGCCCGCCGATCCTCGGCGAGATATCCGGCCCGGTACGCCGCCACCCGCTCGGGCAGCGTCGCGTCGAGATCGGCCAGCAGGCGCCGGGTGTCCATGGCAATGAGTTCGGCACCGCGCCGGGAGCGCACGAAGGTGAGCGTGCGCGCCCCCCCCGCCACCAGTTCGGCCATGACCTGCGCGGCCTCCGCTCCGGCCGTACGGCGCAGTGGCGCACCGTTTTCCCCGGTCAGGCCCGCCCCGATGAGCGGCGGCTCCCACAGCGCCACCGTCCGCGACCCCTGCGGCGACCCGTCCTCGGTGACCGCGGCACACGGCGCGCCGATGAGCCGGGCGGCGGTGTCAGCGGGTTCCGCGGTGGTCGCCGAACACAGCACGAAAACCGGATCCGCCCCGTACTGCGCGGCGATTCGCCGTAGCCGACGCAGGACCAGCGCCACATGCGATCCGCAAACCCCACGGTAGGTATGGCATTCATCGACCACGACGTATTTCAATTGCCGCAGCAGTCGTCCCCACCGTTCGTGGCCGCGCAACATACCCAGATGCAGCATGTCCGGATTGGTGAAAACCCAGCGCGCATTCGACCGCACCCATTGCCGGATCTCGGCGGGCGTATCCCCGTCGTACGGGGCCGGATGAATGCTGCGCAGCGCATCCGCCCCGGTCAGCTCGGTTGCCACGCGCAATTGATCGGCCCCGAGCGCCTTGGTCGGTGACAGATACAGCGCGGTGGCGCGCGGATCCGCTTGCAGCGCAGTGAGTACGGGCAGCTGATAGGCCAGCGACTTCCCGGAGGCGGTGCCGGTCGACACCACCACGTGCGCTCCGGAAAAGGCCAGGTCGGCGGCCCGGCTCTGATGAATCCAGGGCGCCTCCACGCCCGTGGCACGCACCGCAGCTATCACCTCGGGGGATATCCATTCGGGCCATTTCGTGACCTGAGCAGCACGTGACGGTAGCTCCGTGACATGGGTGAGGCGGGGGTCACCGGCATCGCACCCGGTTAGGACACGATTCAGCAACGATCTACCGTAGGAGTGGTGGCTTTCCGCGCCCGCGCGGCTCATGGAGTCGGCTGCTTTCATCGGTGCGGCGACGCGACACGCGCCGGGGGTGCGAAACGTGTGTATGTCCGGTCCTCTACCTGCCATTTCACTACAGAGTAGCGGCCTGGCTCACACCCGGTTTGCCAGATGCTCGCTCTGTTATCTGGAAGCAAACCAACTTCAAGTACGGATTTGGGCATTATGACCCTCACCTGCGCATTCGCAAGATCAACTTTTTTGCAAATTGTGGGTAACTCAGCTGTTGAATTGCGCGAAGACATGGTTCACTGGTTCCTGGTCGCAAGCTTCTGTGTTCGAGGGAACGGATCCAAAGTCCAAACCATCAGCAGGATCGATGTTGCGAACGGTGTACTAGAGGCTTTCCTGCAGGGGGAACAGAGTACAGCGCTCGGAACGGACCCGGCGGACGAACCTACTTGTCCGCCGTTCCGGTATGGAAAGAGAAGGAACAGAATGGCACAGGGAACTGTGAAGTGGTTCAACGCGGAGAAGGGGTTCGGCTTCATCGCGCCCGAGGACGGCTCCGCTGACGTCTTCGTCCACTACTCCGAGATCCAGGGGACGGGCTTCCGCACCCTCGAGGAGAACCAGAAGGTCGAGTTCGAGGTCGGCCAGGGCACCAAGGGCCCGCAGGCCACCGGTGTTCGCGCGCTCAGCTGAGCGGGCCTACCCACAGGGTTCCGTCCCCCATCGCCTCCGGCGGTGGGGGACGACCCATATCTGGACCCATTACACTCGATCACGACCCGGGGCCATATCGTCGCTGCAACACGAGTGCAGCCAATACAGACGGTATAAATGTTCCTGGCAGCGATATCTAGTCGCAGCCGCTTGCCCCAGCCGCGTATCGCGCGCACACCAGCGCCGCGCGGATCGACAGGAAAGGTGTGTTCGCCGGTGGCAACACGAGACCGCGGTGCATCGACCGGGCCTGCCCAGGGCCGCTCCCTGCGTCGTCTCGTCATCGTCGAGTCGCCGACCAAGGCCAAGAAAATCGCCCCCTACCTGGGGCGCGGTTATGTCGTCGAGGCCTCTGTCGGGCATATCCGGGACCTGCCGCGCGGCGCGGCGGATGTACCGGCCAAATACAAGGGACAGCAGTGGGCGCGGCTCGGCGTCGATGTCGACAATGACTTCGAGGCCATCTACGTCGTCAGCCCGGATAAGAAGGCCAAGGTCAGCGAGCTGAAGAGCCTGCTGGCCGATGCCGACGAGCTCTATCTCGCCACCGACCCCGACCGCGAGGGCGAGGCCATCGCGTGGCATCTGCTGGAAACGCTGAAGCCGAAGGTGTCGGTCCGGCGCATGGTGTTCCACGAGATCACCGAATCGGCCATTCGGGCCGCGGCCGCCGACACGCGCGAACTGGACAAGGATCTGGTCGACGCGCAGGAGACGCGCCGCATTCTGGACCGGCTCTACGGCTACGAAGTGTCGCCGGTGCTGTGGAAGAAGGTCATGCCGCGCTTGTCGGCGGGCCGGGTGCAGTCGGTGGCGACGCGCGTCATCGTGCAGCGCGAGCGGGAGCGCATGGCGTTCCGGTCCGCGGAGTACTGGGATATCGCGGCCAAGCTGGACGCCGGTGATCAGGGCGAGGGGAATCCGCGGGTCTTCGGCGCGCGGCTGGTGTCCGTCGACGGGTCGCGGGTGGCGCAGGGACGGGATTTCGGCTCCGATGGGCAGTTGAAGACCTCGGGTGTGACGGTGCTGGACGGCGGGTATGCCCGGCGACTGGCGGAATCGCTGCACGGGGTGGATCTGTCGGTCACCTCGGTGGAGTCCAAGCCGTATACGCGGAAACCGTATGCGCCGTTCATGACCTCGACCCTGCAGCAGGAGGCCGCGCGGAAACTGCGGTTCACCTCCGAGCGGACCATGCGGGTGGCGCAGCGGCTGTACGAAAACGGCTACATCACCTATATGCGTACCGACTCGACCACATTGTCGGACTCGGCCATCGCGGCGGCGCGGTCGCAGGCGACGCAGCTCTACGGTGCGGAGTACGTGAGCCCGACGCCGCGGCAGTACACCCGCAAGGTCAAGAATGCGCAGGAGGCGCACGAGGCCATTCGTCCCGCCGGTGACACCTTCGTCACGCCGGGGCAGCTGCATTCGCGGGTCGACAATGACGAATTCCGTTTGTACGAGCTGATCTGGCAGCGCACGGTGGCCTCGCAGATGGCCGATGCGCGCGGCACCACCATGACGGTGCGGATCACCGGTGTGGCGAATACCGGTGAGGAGTGCGTGTTCTCGGCCTCGGGCCGGACCATTACCTTCGCGGGCTTCCTCAAGGCCTATGTCGAGAGTGTCGACGAGGAGGCGGGCGGCCAGTCCGACGATGCCGAATCGAGGCTGCCCGCGCTGTCGGAGGGGCAGGGCGTCACCGCGGTCGAGCTGCTGCCGGATGGGCACACCACCAATCCGCCCGCGCGCTTCACCGAAGCCTCGCTGATCAAGACGCTGGAAGAGCTCGGCATCGGGCGTCCGTCCACCTACTCCTCGATCATCAAGACGATTCTGGATCGCGGATACGTGTACAAGCGCGGTAGCGCGCTGGTGCCGTCCTGGGTGGCGTTCGCGGTGGTCGGGCTGCTGGAGGCGCACTTCGGGCGGCTGGTGGACTTCGATTTCACCGCTGCCATGGAAGACGATCTGGACGCCATTGCCGGTGGGCGCGAGCAGCGCGGAAACTGGTTGTCCTCCTTCTATTTCGGCGGCGATCACGGGGCCGAGGGTTCGGTCGCGCGGTCGGGCGGCCTGAAAAAGATGGTGGGCGAACGGCTCGGCGGTATCGATGCGCGAGAAGTCAACTCCATCAAGCTCTTCAGCGACGACGAGGGTCGCGATGTGGTGGTGCGGGTCGGCAAGTTCGGGCCGTATCTGGAGCGCATGGTCGTCAATCCCGATGACCCGGACGGGGATCCGATCTCGCAGCGCGCCAATCTGCCCGATGATCTGCCGCCGGACGAGCTGACCCCGGAGGTCGCGGAGAAGCTGTTCGCGACGCCGCAGGAGGGTCGCTCGCTGGGTGTGGATCCGGAGAGCGGCAATGAGATCGTGGCCAAGGAAGGGCGTTTCGGTCCGTACGTGACCGAGGTGCTGCCCGCGCCGCCCGAGGAGGAGACGGCCAAGAAGGGCGCCAAGAAGGCGTATGCGCCCAAGCCGCGCACCGGATCGCTGTTCAAATCCATGAGCCTGGACAGCATTACGCTCGAGGATGCGCTGAAGCTGCTGTCGTTGCCGCGTGTGGTGGGTATGGATCCGGAGTCCAATGCCGAGATCACCGCGCAGAACGGCCGGTACGGGCCGTATCTGAAGAAGGGCACCGATTCGCGGTCGCTGACGAGTGAGGATCAGATCTTCACCGTCACGCTGGAGGAGGCGCTCAAGATCTACGCCGAGCCCAAGCGGCGCGGCGGGCAGGCGGCCAGTGCGCCGCCGCTGCGCGAACTGGGCGTGGACCCGGTGTCGGAGAAGCCGATGGTGATCAAGGACGGCCGCTTCGGGCCGTATGTCACCGATGGTGAGACCAATGCCAGCCTCCGCAAGGGCGATGAGGTGGAGTCCATTACCGATGAGCGCGCCTCGGAGCTGCTGGCGGATCGGCGGGCGCGCGGGCCGGTGAAGAAGGCGGCCAAGAAGACCGCGGCGAAGAAGGCCCCGGCGAAGAAGACCGCCGCCAAGAAGGCTGCGGCCAAGACCGCCACCAAGGTGGTCAAGAAGGCGGCGGCCAAGAAAGCGGCGGCGAAGACGGCCGACGGTGTCACCACCAAGAAGGCCGCGGCCAAGAAGGCGGCCGCCTCGCAGTCCTGATCGGAGACCCCCGCCGCGGCGGGGGTTTTCGCATTACACGGGCGGTTTCTGTCGGTGCCCTGCCGTAGCCTGGTGCCTGTAAAACGCACCAGCGGAAGGACATTCGATGGCCGTCGCCCAGGATCGTCAGGACCTGATCGCCATACTCGCCGAGCAGCGTGACATCTTCAGGATCACGCTGCGCGGGCTCGACGACGCCGATGCGCGGCAGCGCACCACGGTCAGTGAACTGACGCTCGGCGGGCTGCTGTACCACCTCGTCTCGACCGAACGGCATTGGACGACCGTCGTCACCGAACGGGACGAGAAGGCGGAATTCGATCTGTCGGAGATGGATTCGCAGTATCGGATGGGGCCGGACGAGACCCTCGAGGGCCTGCTGGCCGAGTGGGATGCGGTGAGCGAGCAGACGGCGACGCTCATTCGTGAGCTGGACAGCCTGGACGCGTCCATTCCGATTCCGACCGCACCGTGGCAGCCGGAGCTGACCTGGCAGACGGCGCGGCACATCATCCTGCACATTCTGCGGGAGATCTCGCACCACTCCGGGCACGCCGACATCATTCGCGAAGCCCTGGACGGCGCGAACACCACCTATCAGCGCGCCTGAGCTGTTGCATTCGCTGTCGGCGCCTGCCGCTAGGGTGTACGACGTGGCGGGTGTCTTCGATCGGCTGGTCGGCCAGGATGCGGTCGAGTCCGAACTGACCGCTGCCGCGGTGGCCGCGCGCGGCGGCGCCGGGGCGGCGTCTTCGGCCATGACTCATTCCTGGCTCTTCACCGGACCGCCCGGATCGGGGCGTTCGGTCGCTGCGCTGTGTTTCGCGGCGGCGCTGCAGTGCACCGATCCGGAGCGACCGGGCTGCGGGCATTGTCATGCCTGCACCACCACCATGGCCGGTACCCACGGCGATGTGCGCCGCGTGGTGCCGGAGGGCCTGAGCATCGGCACCAAGGAGATGCGCGAGATCGTCCAGGTCGCCTCGCGCCGCCCGAGCACCGGTCGCTGGCAGGTCGTGGTGGTCGAGGATGCCGATCGCCTCACCGAGGCCGCGGGCAATGTTCTGCTCAAGGTGGTCGAGGAACCGCCCGCCCGCACCGTCTTCCTGCTCTGCGCGCCGTCGGTCGATCCGGAGGACATCTCGATCACCCTGCGATCCCGTTGCCGCCATGTGCATTTGGCGACCCCGTCGGTCGATTCCATTGCCCGCGTGCTGCGCGAACGCGATCGCCTGGACGCCGACACCGCCGCCTGGGCCGCTTCCGTCAGTGGCGGTCATGTCGGCCGCGCCCGGCGACTGGCCACCGATGATTCCGCCCGCGCCCGCCGCAAGCGGGCCTTGGCCCTGGTTGCCGCCACCGCCCGCCCCGCCGCGGCCTACGCCGCCGCCGACGAACTGGTGAAGTCCGCCGACGACGAGGCCAAGCAGGTCAGCGCCGAACGCGACGAGAAGGAACGCGACGAACTCGCGACCGCCCTGGGCGCGGGCGGCACTGGCAAGGGCGCCGCCTCCGCGACCCGCGGCTCCGCGGGCGCGCTGAAGGAATTGGAAAAGCGCCAGAAATCCCGCGCCACCCGCACCGGCCGAGATGCCTTGGACCGAGCCCTCATCGACGTGGCGGGCCTCTACCGCGACGCCTTGGCCGCCCGCTTCGGCGCCGCCACCCCCGATTCCCGCTCCGGCGTCACCCTCACCCACCCCGATATGTCCGACCAGATCCGCGAACTCGCCACCGACCTCCGCCCCGAGGGCCTCCTCCGTTCCATCCAAGCCGTCCTGGACTGCCGCGAAGCCCTCGAAACCAACGTAAAACCCCGCTTCGCCGTAGCCGCCATGGTCGCCACCCTCATGTCCGCCCGCTCCGCCTGACCCACCCCCTCGTGACCCCGACCACGCGTTTTCGCGATCCGGGCAGCAAGACGATAGACTGCGACCGCCGAAAGGCACGCCGCCTTAGCTCAGTCGGTAGAGTTCTTCACTCGTAATGAAAAGGTCGGGGGTTCGATTCCCCCAGGCGGCTCCAACAGCAGCAGGTGGAGAGCGATTTCGCTCTCCACCTGCTGTTTTTTGTGGGGTGAATCCGGTTGTGGGTCAACGGGATCGGGTGGTTGTCAGGCGGAGTAGAGGGCTCCAGTGATCTTGCTGGTCATGGCGACTAGGGCGGGGCCGGGGCCGTTCTTGACGGTGCGGGTGGCGGCTTCGACGGCTACCAGGACGGTGGTGCGGAAGTTTTCGGCCTCGTCGGGGTTTTGGGCCTGGAGGAGGGTCATGGCGGCGGTGAGGGCGGGGAAGACCTGGTCGGCGAGGTCGGCCACGGTCTTGCCTTTCAGGGTGATTTCGCGGGCCTTCGCGGTGGCGAGGATGTGGCCGGTGAGGCCGGTGGCGGTGGTGAGGGCGATGCTGCCTTCGGAGGAGGCCTTGTGGGGGGCGCCGGTGGCGGAGATGAGGGCGATGGCGCCGTAGGCGGCGGTGCGGAGGGTGGACTTGTCCTGGTCGGTGAGGGTGATGGTGGCGTTCATGGGGGGCTCCTTCGAAGTTGGTTTCCGGTTGGCGTTCTCGCCGGTCGGGGACTTGATGACGTAACTTTCGCCCGGCGTCCTGACAGCGGGCTGCCACGGTGCTGACACGGCCGCTGACAGCGGGGGCGGTCGCTTCGGAGGGGTGCAAAGAAGTCTTTGCATAGGTTGCTTTGCAAAGGGTAGTTTGGATGTATGGCTGATGAGGTTCCGGCGCCCAGGGAGATCACGGATCCGGCTGCGTTGCGGGCGTTGGCGCATCCGTTGCGGCAGCGGATTCTGCGGACGTTGGCGGAGCGAGGGCCCGCTACGGCTACGGGGTTGGGGGCGGTGTTGGGGGAGAACAGTGGGGCTACGAGTTATCACCTGCGGCAGTTGGCGGAGTTCGGGTTCATCGAGGAGGCGACCGAGCTGGCCAAGGGGAAGGAGCGGAGGTGGCGGTCGCGGCCGCAGGATCTGCGGTTTCGGATGGATCGGAATCCATCGCCGGAGTTGCGGGAGGTGATGGAGGGGCTGTTCGCGATGCACATCGCGGACGATGTCGATAGTTTTCAGCGGTTTCAGGCCGAACGGCCCGAGTTGGGGGAGTGGGCCGATATGTTGCCGTTTTCGCGGGGGGCGATATATGCGACGCGGGAGGAGCTGGAGGGGTTCTTCGAGGACTATCTCGCGCTGCTCAAGCGGTTTCAGGCCACGCACGCCGAGGGGCGGCCGGGGGCGCGCCGGGTGCTGACACGGTTCGTCGCGTTTCCGGCGCCCGGAATGAATTACAGCGAGTAAGGATCCGCCATGTTGCCGATCGCGCAACGAATCATCCTGTTGGTCACCATGATTGCCGCCGCCGTACTGGGCGCCCCGGTGGCGCGGGCGAACGAGATCGTCGCCAGCGACATCACCTTCACCCGGTTGGATGGGACGACGACCGCCGGGACCGTGCACGCGCCCGCGGGGGCCACGGGGCTGCCGGGAGTGGTGCTCGTGCACGGATCGGGTGATGGGCGCGGTCGGCAGTACGCCGATGTGGCCGATGCGCTCGCCCGGTCCGGCATCGTGGCGCTGCGGTACGACAAGCGCACCGAGGATTACACGCCCGCGCATCGGGACTACCCACTGCTCGCCGATGATGCGCTGGCGGGGCTCGCGGCGCTGCGGAATCGGCCGGAGGTCGATCCGGCGCGGGTCGGCGTGTGGGGGTTGTCGGAGGGCGGATGGGTTGCCCCGCTGGAGGTTTCGCGTTCCAGTGACGCTGCGTTCCTCATTACCATCGGCGCCAACTCGCTGGCACCGGCCACGCAACAGAACTGGGCGAACGAGACCCGGCTCGCGGCGGGCGGAGTGCACGGGTCGATGGTCGATGCGCTGGCGCGCAATGCGATCCGGCAATTGGTCGGAGCGGGGCAGTTCGCGCAGGCGGAGTACGACGCGGTGCCGGTGCTGGAGCGGATTCCGCAGCCGGTGCTGGCCATCTGGGGTGAACTGGATCGGCTCACCCCGCCGGGGGACAGTCTGCGGGGCTTCCAGGCGGCGTTCGATCGGGTGGGTAAGACGAACTACACGCTGCGCACCTTGCCGAATGCCCAGCACGGCGGGTTCGCCACAACGGATGGATTCGACAAGCTTCCGGAGTTCGCTCCCGGATACATCCAGGTCATGGCCGATTGGGTGAAAGGGCTCCCGGGCTCTGCCGCTCGGCAGGCGGATCAACCTGCCGCACAAGGGCATTCGGCTGAGCCATTGACGCCGCTGGCCTGGTGGGAGTCCACCGCCGTACAACTGGTCCTGCTGGGCGGCATCGTATTCGCCTTCGGCGGTTACGCGCTGACCGGTCTGATCCGCTCCTGGCGGTTGCCGAAGGCCCGTCCCGGGCGAATTCTGGTGGCCGCGGCCTCGATCGCCACCATCGGAGTGATCGTCCAACTGAGCTTCTTGATGCTGTCGCGCACGACCTCGTTCGGCCCGTTGATCTTCGGCCGCACCCTGCCGTGGCTGGCCTTGCAGCTGATCGCGGTGGGCGCGGTGGTCGCCCTCGGTGTCGTTCTCGTGCGTGGGCGGGACGCGCTGTCCGGTGCGAGCGCGGGCGCTCGCACCAGATGGACGCTCCTGGTCTGCGGCGGAACGGCTTTCACCCTCTGGGCGCTCTACTGGGGTCTACTGCTGCCCTGAGGCGACGGCATCGGCGAGCACCGGGTAGTCGGTGTAGCCGGTGGCATCGCCGCCGTAGAAGTAGGCGTCGCGGAACGGGTTGATCGGCGCCTCCCGCCGCAGGCGTTCGACCAGATCCGGATTGGCCAGGAACGGGCGGCCCAGGGAGATGAGGTCGGCGCCCGCCGCGAGCAGCCGTTCGGCCTGCTGCCGACCCCCGTCGGCGGGCAGCGGCTCACCCCAGCCCAGGTAGGGATAGGCGATGAGGGCGCCGCGCCAGTTCCGCCGAATATCCTGGAAGACCGGCGAATCCGGATCGGCGAACACCACGTGCAGGTAGGCCAGTCCCTTGCCGTCCAGGGCGTCGATCAGCGCGGGGTAGAGCTCGGCGGTATCGCTCTCGGCAATGGCATTGGCCGTGACGCCGGGGGCGATGCGCACGCCGACGCGCTCGGGACCGATGGCGGCGGCGACGGCCTCGACCACCTCGACGGTGAACCGGATCCGATTGCGAATCGAGCCCCCGTAGGAGTCGGTGCGCCGATTGGTGTTGTCGGACAGGAACTGGTGCAGCAGGAAGCCATTGGCGCTGTGCACCTCCACCCCGTCGAACCCGGCGGCGACGGCATTGCGGGCCGCGGCGGCAAAATCGGCGATGGTGGCGTGGATATCGTCGAGGGTCATTTCCAGCGGGACCGGAGCGGGCCGGGATCCGGCGGCGGTGTGGATGGTGTCGGGCAGCGGGATCGGCGAGGGCGCGATGGGGGTCAGCCCGGTGTTGTCCGGATGCCCGATGCGCCCGCCGTGCTGGATTTGCAGGAACATCCGCCCGCCCTCGGCGTGCACGGCATCGGTGACCCGCCGCCAGCCCGCGATATGGGCATTGGTGTGAATGGCCCGAATCCCGGCGAAGGTCTTACCGACCAGGTTCGGGGTGGCGGCCTCGGCGACGATGAGCCCGGCCCCCGCGCGCTGTGCGTAGTAGGCGGCCATGAGCTCGGTCGGGGTGCCGTCGGCGGCGGCGCGATTGCGGGACATGGGCGCCATGACCAGACGGTTCGGCAGGTCGAGGGCGCCGAGGGCGGTGGTGTCGAAGAGGCTGGTGCGCACTGCGGTGTTCGTCATGCGGGTACGGTAAAATCTGACATTGATGTGAGAATCAAGCCCAGAGACGAAAGGCCAGGTGGCGTATGCGAATCGGGGAGCTGGCGGCGCGCACCGGAGTCAGCGAACGGTCGCTGCGCTACTACGAGGAGCAGGGGCTGCTGGTGTCCACCCGCACCTCCGGCGGTCATCGCGACTATCCGGAGCTGGCGGTGGATCGGGTCATCCACATTCAGGAGCTGTATGCGGCGGGCCTGCCCAGCAAGAAGATCGCGCAGATCCTGCCGTGCATGCGCGATGCCGACGGCCGCGCCAATGAATTCGCCACGCCGGAACTGGTCGGCGAGCTGAAGGGCGAACGGGAGCGCATCGATCGCAAGATCCGCGATCTGCTGCGCTCCCGCGATGTGCTCGACGATGTGATCGGCCGCGCCGCCGTCTAGGGCGCGACCAGCCCGCGGCCGGTGGTGAGCGGGAGATCGGTCGCGGTGAGCAGACCGGGCCGCGCCTGGACCACCGCGGGAACGGCGCTCACCAGGCGGGCGACGGTACCGACCACCCCGGCTTCGGCGTGGTCGCCGTCGCTGTAGAGCTGCAGATCGAGCCGATAATCCGGCTCGCCCTTGATTTCCACACGGTAGCAACCCTTTCCGGCCGGTTGCGGCCAGTCCGGAGCCAGCTCGGGGTGCAGGCGCGTGACATGTTCCAGGGTCAGCACATCGCGGCCGTTGCGCAGGCCGTGAATCTGGAACCGCAGTGCGGCCGCGGTGCCGGGCGCAATGGTGTGCGCGCCGACACGCAGTTCCTCGGTCGCCGGAAGCCGTTCGAAATACTGTGTGACGGAATCGAGTTCGACATCGAGGGCGGCGGCGAGCTGGCGGATCACACTGCCCCAGGCGAGGGTGAGGACGCCGGGTTGCAGCAGTAGCGGCAGCTCGTCGTCCAGCGTGCGGCCGAAGCCCATGATGTCGAACAGCACCTTGGGATTGTCGTAGGTGGAGTAGTCCATGATCTCCGAGCAGACGATGGCGTCGATGCGTTCGGAACCGCTGGACAGCAGCAGCGGCAGCCAGTCGTTGGCCCAGCCGGGATCGATCCCGTTGACCCACAGCGACACTCCGCCCTCGGTGGCGGCGTCGACGATCGGGCTGATGGCCTCGTCGGGCAGTGTGCCGTAGGGGAATTGCAGGAAGACGGGACTGCTGGACACCACATTCATGCCCGCCCGCAGGAAGGATTTCAGGTCCTCCACCGATTCCTGCAGGCGATCATCGGCCATGGCGGTGTGGACTATGCAGTCCGGCTTCAGATCGATCAGGGCCTGGGCGTCCGTGGTGGCGAGGACTCCCGTTTCGCGGTCGAGACCGGCCAGTTCCCCGGCGTCCTTCCCGGCTTTGGCCTCGCTGGAGACCCAGACGCCGACCAGTTCGAGTTCGGGGCGGGCGAGGATGGAACGCAGGGTGCGGCGGCCGACATTGCCGGTGCTCCACTGGACTACGCGGTATTTCATGGCAGAACTCCTGGCGGGCAAGGGATCACAGATCGGGAATCGGCAGGTCCAGGTTGGGGCTGATGAGTCCGCCGTCCACTTCGAGGACCTTGCCGGTGAGATAGCCCCCGGCGGGGGAGCAGAGGTAGACGATGGCGGCGGCGATCTCCCACGGCTCGCCCAATCGCCGCAGGGGCGTCGCATCCTCCATCTGCTTCTTCAATTCCGGTTGCTGGGCAACGACATCCAGCGCCGAGGTGAGGGTCGAGCCGACGGCGATGGCATTGACCCGGATGCGCGGGGACAGATCGGTGGCGGCCATGCGGGTCCAGTGCGCCAGCGCCGCCTTGGCCGTGCCGTAGGCGAGGTAGCCGCGTCCGGGCACCCGGCCGAGGGTCGAGGTGATGTTGACGACCGCACCGCCGCCCTGGGCCAGCAGGTGCGGGGTGGCCGCGCGGGTCAGGGCGTGCGCGGTGGTGACATTGAAGTGGAAGGCCTGGTCGAGTTCTTCGCTCGTGGTGGTCAGGAAGGTATTGGGCATGGTGCCGCCCACATTGTTGACGACGATATCGATGCGGCCCAGATCCGCTGCCGCGGTGGCGGCGAAGGCCTCGAGGGTCTCGGTGTGCGCGAGATTGCCGGGAAAGGTGAAGGCGCGGCGGCCCAGTGCGCGAACCTTACCGGCCACCTCGTCGAGTTCGGATCCGGTGCGGGCGGCGATGGCGATATCGGCGCCCGCCTCGGCGAGGGCCAGTGCGGTGGCCGCGCCGATGCCGCGGCCACCGCCGGTGATGACGGCCACGCGGCCGTCCAGGCGGAATTTGTCCAGGATCATCGTGCGGTCCTTCCGGTATGGCGGGGGTCACACGTAGCTTTAAGAATTAGTTCTTAACTGTCAAGAAGGAGTTCTTTATCGGCCGTCGAGCAGGTTAGTCTGCACGCATGGCAGTCACCGAAGCGCGCGAGCGGATCATCGAAGCCGCCGAACGGCTGATCGCCGAACGGGGGCAGGCCGTACCCCTGCGGGATATCGCGGCGGCGGCCGGGCAGCGGAACAATTCGGCGATCCAATACCACTTCGGTTCGCGGGATGGATTGATCGAAGCCGTGGTGGCGCACCGGCTGGCCACCCTGGAGGTGCGGCGGCTGGAATTGCTTGCGGAACAGACGGGTTCGGCGGCCACGGTGCACGGGCTGCTGGAGGCTCTGGTGCTGCCGATGTTCGAGCTGCACGAGCGATACGGCATCAATCACTACGCGCGATTCCTGGAGCAGATCCACACCCATCCCGCGGTGACGGACGCGGCCAATCTGGCCAGCGCGGCGCGCACCTCGGTCCGGGTCATCATGCAGCGGCTCGGGGACGAGCTCACCGAACTGCGGCCGGGCCTGCGGGTCCGGCGGTTGCGCACGCTGCCCACAGTGCTTTTCGCCCTGCTCGCCGATCATGAACGCGCGGTGGAGGACGGCCGGGTCGAGGCGTCGGATATGCGAGCGCGCATGGAGATCATCGATATGCTCGCGGGCGTACTGCTGGCGCCGGTCGGTGACCTGGCAGCGCGCCGCGCGCCCGGCTACCGTTGATGCTCGTGGACACCACGTCAGCGCCCGTGAACGAAACCCCCGCCCGGTCCCGCTGGGTCGGCCTGGGTATGCCGTTGCTCGCGGGCGGCGCGGTGGCCGGTGGATTGGCGCTGCTGCATTTCCGGGACCCGCATTCGGAAGGGTCCTACGGGTTCTGCCCGTTCTACGAGCTGACCGGATTCTGGTGCCCGGGCTGCGGTGGCCTGCGCGGGCTGCACAATCTCACCGACGGACGGATTCTGGATGCCGTCCACAGCAATATCCTGATCGTGCCGCTGATTCTGGGATTCGCCGTGTGGTGGGGCGCGTGGCTGGTGCGCGGCTGGCGCGGGGAGACGATTCCGCGACTACCTCGGGTGCTGCCGAGAAAGGCCCTGTGGATCACACTGGCGTTTCTCCTTATATATACGGTCGTCCGAAACACGCCGTGGGGAAGCTGGCTCGCACCCGTGTAGTGGCATGCTCGGGTCATGGGTGACACTTTGAAAGAGCGAGTGCGCGCGAAGTTGATCCGGCAGCTGGAAGAGGACGGGCCGACCGATCCCGAACAGGATGATCCGCGCCAGATTTCGGTGCGCGACGATCTGGACATTCTGAATGCGGTAGCGGACGACGATCCCTTCGTCGAGGAACTCGCCGCCCGCTATCTGGTGCCGTAACTCAGAACCCGCAGGGCGCCGCGCCCGAATCGGTATCGGCGAAAGGGCGGGTTTCCGGAACCGGGTTCCAATGGCCCTCGGTATTGGCGTAATCCCAGTTGGGGCCGTGCTCCACCAGGGTGGCGACGGCATCGACAAGGCGGTCCACATCGGCGGCGGTGGTGCCCAGGCCGATGCTGGCGCGCAAGGCCGCGTCCACGCCGAGGCGGGACAGCAGCGGGTGGGCGCAGAAGCGGCCGTCGCGCACGCCGATGCCGTGCTCGGCCGAGAGGTAGGCGGCGACCCGGCCGGGTTCGAAACCGTCGATGGTGAAGGCGACAATGCCGACGGCGTCGGTGCTGTCCCGGAAGATGCGCAGGAAGTTCACGCCCGGAACGGTTTTCAGGCCGTAGCGCAGGCGGTGGGTGAGGTACTGCTCGTGCTCGAGCACGGTGGCCTCGTCCAGTTCAGCGAGGACGTCGCAGGCCTTGGCCAGGGCGGCCACGCCCAGCACATTGGGGGATCCGGCCTCGTGGCGCTGCGGGGCGAGGGCCCAGTCCGCGCCGTCGGCAGTCACCGAGCGCACCGCGCCGCCGCCCGCCAGGTACGGCTCGGCGGCATCGAGCCAGTCGCGGCGGCCGACCAGCACGCCCGCGCCGAAGGGGGCGTAGGCCTTGTGGCCGGAGAAGGCCAGGTAGTCGATGCCGGTGGTGCGCAGATCGATGCGGCGGTGCGGGGCCAGCTGGGCGGCGTCGACCAGGATGCGGGTGCCGCACTGGTGCGCGATCCAGGCCAGGCGCTCCAGCGGGAGCAGTTCGCCGGTGACGTTCGAGGCGCCCGTAATCGCCAGCAGCGCGGCCGGTTTGGTGCACAGCTCGGCGACGATGCGCTGGATGGTCTCCTCGATGGTGTCGGCGATGGGCACCACGCGGCGGCCGTGGCGGGTCCACGGCAGGAAGTTGGCGTGGTGCTCCACATCCAGGACCACGGTGTCGCCGGGCACGCAGGCGGCGAGCAGATTCAGCGAATCGGTGGTGTTGCGGGTGAAGACCACGACCTGATCGTCGGCGGCATTGAGGAAGCGGGCGACCGAACCGCGCGCGGCCTCGTAGCAGTCGGTGGAGATGTGCGAGGCGTAGCCCGCGCCGCGGTGCACGCTGGCGTAGGTCGGCAGCAGATCGGCGATTCGCTCGGTGACCTGCTGCAATGCGGGAGCGCTCGCGGCGTAGTCGAAGTTGGCGTAGCGGACGGTGCCGCCCTGGACCAGGGGCACCTGGAGGTCACAGCCGGAGACGGTGGCGAGAGCGGCACAGGTCTGGTCGGCGAAAGCAGTCATCACGAAATCCCATCGGGCCAGGGACACGCGATCGAAAAATGATCGAGAGTCCGCGCTTGCCGCGCCCGGATTTGGGCTGCGGCCTGGTCGTCACCCGGAGCACCCCACCGCGGAGGAGGGTTGCCGACCAGCTAGCCGGGGCTTTGCGCTGGTACTCATGACCTGGTTTGAGAGGTTGGCAGATGCCGCCGAGCCTTGTCAACCCCGGCCGGAAAATCATCCGAAAGTTGGATGGCCGGGACCGCAAAGTTCGAATCGCGAGATCGTTGCTGACGCGTACAGTCGTAGGAGAAGTTAGGGTAGCCATACTTCGGCGCTCCGGAGTTGATCCACGAGAGGTTGTCAGTCCATGTCTGCGCAGGCCAACACCACCGACACCACCGACACCGGCACGCCGTTCTCGACCCTCATCCGCACCGCCACCGAACGGCAGCACGAAGAGGCCGAACACTCTACCTTCATGCGCGACATGCTCGGCGGCGCACTGGGAGTCGAGGCCTTCTACCGCTACACCGCGCAGCTGTGGTTCGTCTACGCCGCGCTGGAGAAGCATTCCGCCGAGCTCGCCGACAATCCCGTCGCGGGCCCCTTCATCCGGCCCGAGCTGGCCCGATTGCAGTCCCTGGAAGCCGATCTGGCCCACCTGGGCGGGGCGAACTGGCGCGACGAACTGACCGCGCTGCCGTCCACCGCCGCCTATGCCGCCCGCATCGAGGAGTGCGCGCGCAGCTTCCCGGCCGGATACGTGGCCCACCACTACACCCGCTACCTGGGCGATCTCTCCGGCGGCCAGGTCATTCGCGGCACCGCCGAGAAGTTGTGGGATCTGCCGAAGAAGGGCGACGGCGTGCGGTTCTACGTCTTCGACGGCATCTCGAATCCCGCTGCGTTCAAACGCGAATACCGCGAGCAGCTCGATCAGCTGCCGGTCGGCGGTCCGGAGGTCGAGCAGGTGCTCGACGAGGTGCGGCTGGCGTTCACGCTGAACACCGAGCTGTTCCGCGAACTGGGTGCGGAGTTCGCCGCGTAATTCCCTTGCCTTCGCCGTGGCGGTGCGCTGCCATGGAGTGGTGAGCCTTCCGCTGCTGCTGAGCTTTATCGGGCTGTGCCTGGTGCTGTCGCTGACGCCCGGGCCGGATTCATTTCTGGTGCTGCGGTTTTCGATCATCGGGCGACGACCGGCGGTGGCGGCGGCCCTCGGCTTGGCGCTGGGCGGGATCGTCTGGGCGGTGGTGGTGGCCGCCGGGGTGGCGGCGCTGCTCGAGCAGTCGGCCACGGCCTACCGGGTATTGAAGGTGGTCGGCGGAATCTACCTCATCTACTTGGGGATTCGCGCCTTCGTGGAGTACCGCCGGAATCGGGCCGCCCGGGCGGCGGAGCTCGAGGTCGACGCTCCGCGGGCCGATGTCACCGTTCGCTCGGCATTCGCTGCGGGATTGCTGTCCTGCATTTTCAACCCGAAGGTTGGCTTGTTCTACCTCGCGGTGCTGCCGCAGTTCCTGGCCGAGGTGACCTTCGCGAACACGCTCGCGCTCGGGGCCATCGAATCCGCCATCGCGGCGGCCGAAATGGTGCTGCTGGCCATGGCGGCCTCGCGGGCGGTGACGCTGCTGCGCAGTGCGCGGGTGCGGGATCGGCTCGAACAGCTCAGTGCCGGAATCCTGGCGGCGCTGGGTATCGGGACCGCGTCCTCGGCGGCGTGAGTCAGTCGGAGATCTCGGTGCGGTGGTAGGCGCCGTTGTAGTACACCAGCGGTCCGGCCGAGGGCGCGTCCTCGGTGTTGTCGTGGACGCGGGTGACCAGACCGACCACCAGGGTGTGGTCACCGATGGGAATGAGCCGATGGACCGTGGCGCGGACCCAGATCGGGGTGCCGTGCAGGACCGGTTCGCCGGTCTCCAGGGTGGTCCACAGCGACCGGTCGCTGAACCGCTCCTCGGCCGCCCGGCTGAACCGCTGGGCCAGATGCTGTTGATGCTCGCCCAGGAAGTGCACGACCAGTGATTCGGCGGCCAGCATGGCGTCGATGCTGGACGAGGTCTCGGCGATATTGAACGAGATGAACGGCGGTTCCGCCGAGAGCGAGGCGAACGAGGTGGCGGTGAAGCCGACCGGTCCGTCCGCGGAGTTCAGCGTGACAATGGTGACTCCGGCCGGATAGTGCCGCATGGCGGCCCGATACTGCTGCGCGGTGATACCGCTCAGATCGTCGGGCACCTGTAGCTCGGCCCCTGGCGTAGGAGAATCGCTCACGCTTCGAACCTACGTGTCCGGATGCCCGGTTTATTCCCCGCTGTGCGAAATTGCTCAGTCCATATCGATGGCCAGGCCCGCCGTAATGCGGACCAACTCCCCGAAAGTGGTGCGGAAGAGCGTGTTCGGATGTCCGCCCGCCGCCCACAATTCGGTGTGCCGGGAGAGTGCGGTGTCGATATAGGTGGGCAGGTTGACCGGATGCCCGACCGGGGCGACGCCGCCGATGGGCTGGCCGGTCAGCTCCCGGACCATGGCGGCGCTGGCGCGGGTGAGCTTGCCTTCGAGGCGCTGCCCGGTGCGCTCCAGGTGCACCTGGTGCTCCCCGGAGACGAGCAGCAGCACCGGATCGTCGTCGAGCAGGAAGACGAGGGATTTGGTGATCGCGCCGACGGACACGTTCAACGCCTGGGCAGCGTCGGCCGCGGTGTGGGTGGGTTGCGCTGGGTGATGATCACCCCGTGATGACCGCGCGCGATGAGCGTGTCCGAAACCTTGGCGGCGACGGGTGGCAGAGACCTGCGCATGGCACCAGGGTAGAGCGATTGCGGTGGATGTGCGGGGTATCAGTATTCGGGATAGCCCTCCTCCGGGCCGAGCATGCTCGCGAGGCGCGCGCGGGTAATGCGTTTCAGCTCGGCGACCGTGTGCTCCGAAATGATCTCGCGCGCACAGGAATCGAAGGCGCGATCCAGATCGGTGGCGGAGAGGGCGTCCAGTTCGGCGGCCGCGGCGGTCTGGAGTGCGGCGTAGCCGGGGTAGGGGCGGCCGTCGGCGACCTTCGCCGCCCAGGTGACGCTGCAGCAGCATTCGTAGAGCGCGTGGATGGCGCGCCGGCGGGGCAGGGAATTGAAGCGGTCGAGGCCGATTCCGTGATGCATCAACATCGGGACCTCCACACGGGGGAGTGCACTATGCGGACGGTTCTCATGGTGCGTCCGCGCGGTAGCCGGAAACCAGTGCGGCACACCTTATTTAGCACAGGATTTACACCGCCCGCCCGGACCGCCCGCACCCCCGATACGCTGGACCGATGACCGAATGGAAGGCTTTCGAGGTCGAAAGCAAGGACCACATCGCGCAGGTGACGCTGACCGGTCCCGGCAAAGGCAATGCCATGGGCCCGGACTTCTGGCGTGAGCTGCCGCTCATCTTCCGTGCGCTCGACGCCGATCCGGAGGTCCGGGCCATCGTGCTCACCGGCGCGGGCAAGCATTTCTCCTACGGCCTGGACCTGCCCGCCATGAGCCCCATGTTCGGGCCGCTGCTGGGCGGGCCCGCGCTCGCCGGGCCGCGCACCGACTTCCTGCGGCACGTGCGGGAGATGCAGGACTCGGTCACCGCCGTGGCGGACTGCCGCAAACCGGTGATCGCGGCCGTCTCCGGCTGGTGCATCGGCGGCGGGCTGGATCTCATTGCCGCCGCCGATATCCGGTTGGCCAGTGCCGACGCCCGGTTCAGCCTGCGCGAGGCGAAGGTCGCCATTGTCGCGGATATCGGTTCGCTGCACCGGTTGCCGGGGATTATCGGTGAGGGTCATCTGCGCGAGCTCGCCTACACCGGCAAGGACATCGACGCGGCGCGCGCGGAGAAGATCGGGTTGATCAACGACGTGTACGCCGATCAGGAGGCGGTGCTGGACGCGGCGCACGCGCTGGCCCGCGAGATCGCCGAGAACCCGCCGCTGGTGGTGCAGGGCATCAAGGACGTGCTGGATCAGCCCAAGGCGGGCAAGGTCGCCGACGGGCTGCGGTACGTCTCGGCCTGGAATGCGGCGTTCCTGCCCTCGGAGGACATCACCGAGGCCATCCAGGCGGTGTTCGAGAAGCGCAAGCCCGACTTCAAGGGGAAATAGCAACTCTCGTGGCTCTCAGGGGCTTCGCCCCTGAAACCCCCGGGGCGTAAAAGGTCACGCATCTCCGACCCCCGGCCTATCGTGAGGCTGGGGTAGGAGGTGCGGCCATGGCTACATCCGAAACACGTGAGTCCGCTTCGGGCGAGGGCGGTTTCACGCATCAGCAGATTCTGGTGATCCTGAGCGGGCTGCTGCTCGGGATCCTGCTCGCGGCACTGGATCAGACCATCGTGTCGACGGCCATTCGCACCATTGCCGATGATCTCGACGGCTATGCGCTGCAGGCGTGGGCCACGACCGCGTACCTGATCACGGCGACGCTGGCCACGCCGCTGTACGGGAAGCTCTCGGATATGTACGGGCGCAAGCCCTTCTATCTGGCGGCCATCTCGATATTCCTGGCCGGATCGCTGCTGTGCACCTTCGCGCAGTCCATGTACGAGTTGGCGGCATTCCGCGCGGTGCAGGGGATGGGCGCGGGCGGGCTGATGTCCCTGGCGCTCACGATTATCGGGGATATCGTCAGCCCGCGGGAACGAGCGCGCTATCAAGCCTATTTCCTCGCCGTATTCGGAACCTCCAGCGTGGTCGGGCCGGTGCTGGGCGGTTTGTTCGCGGGACAGCAGAGCATTCTCGGCATTGCCGGATGGCGATGGGTATTCCTGGTCAATGTGCCGATCGGGTTGTTCACGCTGGTGGTGGTGACCCGGGTGCTGCGGCTGCCGCCGCGGGAGAAATCGCGCGATCGGGTGGACTACTGGGGTGCGCTGGTGCTGATCACCGTGCTCACGCCGCTGCTCATCGTGGCCGAGCAGGGCCGCGAATGGGGCTGGGGCAGTGCGAGATCGGTCGCGTGCTTCGTCATCGGCGCGGTCGGGCTGATCGGGTTCGTCGCGGTGGAGAAGGCGCTCGGCGATGCCGCGCTCATTCCCCTGCGCATCTTCGGGAACCGCACCTTCGCCCTGGGCGTGGTCATTTCGTTCGTGGTGGGCGCGGGCATGTTCGGCGGAATTCTCTTGCTGCCGCAGTACTTGCAGGTGGTGCGGGGTTCCAGTCCCATGCTGGGCGGATTGCAGATGATCCCCATGGTGCTCGGCATCATGATCGGCTCGGTGTTCTCGGGCCAATTGATTTCGCGCACCGGGCATTACCGGATTTTCACCGTACTGGGCGCGGCCCTGGTGACGCTGGGGCTGTTCCTGCTGCACTATCTGCGGTTCGATACCGAATACTGGATCGTGGCGCTGTTCATGGCGTGCGTCGGATTCGGGCTGGGCAATCTCATGCAGCCGCTCATCTTGGCGTTGCAGAATGCCCTGCCGCCCAAGGACATGGGGGTTTCCACGGCCGCCGCGACCTTCTTCCGGGAGATCGGCGGGACGCTGGGGGCGGCGGTGTTCCTGTCCATCCTGTTCGCGCGGCTGGTGCCCGATATCCGGGCGGAACTGGCCGCGGCGGGGCGGGAGGCCGCCGGGGTCGAGCGGGTGCTCAGCGACAGTTCGGTTGTGCAACAACTCGATCCGGAGCTGGCGCGACCGTTCCAGGTGGGGTTCGCGGAATCGCTGTCCACGGTGTTCCTGACGACGTCGGGGGTCACCCTGATCGCATTGGTGCTGGTGCTGTTCTGGCGGGAAGTGCCGCTGCGCACCACCGCCGGAATAACCGACGCCGAATGAAAAGCGGGGCGCGGTAATCCGCCGCCCCGCTTCACTCACGGCCGGAAAATCAGTGGCCGCCCTGCTCCTTCAGCCGGGCGTAGGCCTCGGTGACCAGGCTCTCGGCCTTCTCGCGGCCCTCCCAGCCCTCGACCTTGACCCACTTGCCGGGCTCCAGATCCTTGTACCGCTCGAAGAAGTGCGCGATCTCCTTGCGCTGGAACTCCGGGATGTCCTCGACGTCCTGGATGTGATCCCAGCGCTTGTCCTTGTTGGGCACGGCGACGAGCTTCTCGTCGGTGCCGGCCTCATCGCTCATGATGAGCACGCCGACCGGACGGGCCTCGACCAGCACACCCGGGAACACGGGCTCGGGCAGCAGCACCATGCAGTCCAGCGGATCGCCGTCGCCGCCCAGGGTGTTCTCGATGTAGCCGTAGTCGGCCGGGTACATCATCGGCGTGTACAGGTAGCGGTCCAGCCGCACGCGCCCGGTCTCGTGATCTACCTCGTACTTGTTGCGCTGACCCCGGGGGATCTCGATGGTGACGTCGAACTCCACGTCATCTCCTTCTTCGGTGGGCGGTATGGCTGCCGACTCGCCAGCTCGTTCGGGGGAACGACTGCGCAACGAGGATAGTGTGGTCGGGGGTCGTGTGGGTGCGGCAGGGACTTCTCAGGGCAAGACCGGACCACGGGTATCAGGGAGTAGCGGCAGGTGGCAGGTCGGAACAAACAGAACATCGGTGGGTTGGAGGCCAAGCGCCGTCGCAGGACGTGGATCGTGGTGTCATCGGCGCTGGTCGTGGTGTTGGTGGCGGCCGCGGCCGTGGTGCTGACGGTGAAACCGTGGACGGAGGAATTCCGGCACGGGGGCTTGACCATTGCCGCCCCGCCCTCGCCGGTGAAGGTATTGCCGCAGGTCGCGCCCGCGCCGACGAACGGCCCGGCGCCCACCGCGGCGGGTCTGACCGCGGCGCTCGCGGCGGTGGTCGCGAATCCGGATCTGGGCGTGTTCGCCGCGCAGGTGTCCGATGCCGATACCGGTGCGGTGCTGTGGGGTCACGACGCGGACAAGGCCATGATCCCGGCCTCGACCGCCAAGATCCTCACCACCGCCGCCGCGCTGCTGGCGCTGCCCGGCGATCACCGGGTGACCACCGAGGTGGTGACCGGGGCCGCGCCCAACGAGCTCGTGCTGGTCGGCGGCGGCGATCCCACGCTGACCGCGCAGCCCGACGGCAAGGGCTATTACCCGGACGGGCCGAAGCTGTCGGATCTGGTGGCGCAGATCAAGGCGTCGGGGCGCAGTGCGGACACCATCGTGGTGGACGTCTCCGCCTACACCGGGCCGACCATGGCGCAGGGCTGGCTGACCGAGGACATCGCCGGGGGCTCCATCGCGCCCATCGAACCGGTCATGATCGACGGCGGCCGGTTGGATCCGCTGGTGGAGTACTCGCCGCGCACCCCGACCCCCGCCCTGGACGCCGGTAAGGCGCTGGCCGTCGCCCTGGGACTGGATCCGAACCGGGTGCGGATGGGCAATGCCCCCGCCGGGGCCACTCGGGTCGCGTCGGTGCAATCCGCGCCCTTGCGAGACCGGTTGCGGGACATGATGGTCCACTCCGACGATGTGCTGGCCGAGACCATCGGCCGGGAGATCGCCGCCGCCGCGGGCGCCGAGCAGTCCTTCGCCGGGACGGTCACCGGCATGACCACGACCTTGCAGGCGGCCGGGTTCGATCTGACCGGAACGACCCTGCACGACGCGGGCGGGCTCTCCGTGGATGACAAGATCACGCCCGCGCTGCTGGACCGGGTCGTCACCGTCGCCGCGCTGCCGACCTCGCCCTTCAATCAGAGCGACCCGACCGGAAACGGGGCCGGGAACGCCGCACCCGCGCCGCTGGCGGCATTGCTCGACTATCTGCCGGTCGCCGGGGCCACCGGCTCACTGTCGGATCGCTACACCGTGCGCGATCGCGCCGCCGCGGGCTGGGTACGCGCCAAGACCGGAACTCTGGACGTGGCAAGCTCGTTGGTGGGGTATGTGCTGGATCGCGATGGGCGCGTACTCACTTTCGCGTTGATGTCGAACGAACGCCTGCCCGGCCTGAGCCGCCCGGCCTTGGACGCCATCGCCGCCACACTGCGCAATTGCGCATGCTCCTGACGGGTGGATGACTATGACCGGACCCGAACACAATTCGGCCGACGCCGAGCGCGCGGAAGCCGCCGTGCCCGCCGGTGAGGTGCTGGTGACCGGCGAACCCGCGCGCAAACTCCGCTCCGGGCTGGCCGGTTCCGTGGACTGGGCCATTGCCGCGCGCACCGGCGCCGCCCTGGTGCCCGCCGGGCCGCGCACCACCAGGCAGGCCGCCGAACAGGCCGTGGTGGAACTGGCGGCCGCCTCGGTGCGCGCCGAGGGACCGGTGCGGGAGGTGAGCGGGCTGATCGACGGCTCCGTCGTGCCCGACGCCCGCATCGTGGATCGGCCCGGCTGGATTCAGGCCGCCGCGGACTCCATGGCGCAGCTCACCGGCACCGGCGTCGATCCCGGCGAGAAGGGCAAGTTCGTCGGCAAGCCCGCCGGTGTGCAGGTCGGCGCCATGCTGGCCTTCCTGTCCACCGCCATCCTCGGGCAGTACGACCCGTTCAGCATGCCCGACGGCACGCTGCTGCTGGTCGCGCCCAACATCATGGCGGTGGAACGCGCACTGGGCGTGGCGCCCAGCGATTTCCGGCTCTGGGTGTGCCTGCACGAGGTGACCCACCGGGTGCAGTTCTCCTCCGCGCCCTGGCTGGCCGACTATATGCGCGACAATGTCGAGCTGCTCGGCGAGGCCGGGGACGAACCCATGGCCGATATGCTCAACCGCCTGCTGGAGGCCGTGCGCGAGCGCCGTCGCGGGGTGGAGGATCCGGCGGGCGGGGTCATCGGGCTGCTGCGCGCCACCCAGGCCGAACCGCAGCGGCAGGCCCTGGACAATCTGCTCATGCTCGGCACCCTGCTGGAGGGTCACGCCGATCATGTGATGGATGCCGTCGGCCCGGCCGTGGTGCCCACGGTCGCGCGCATTCGCTCGGCCTTCGATCAGCGGCGCAGGCGGCCCGGCAATCCGCTGCAACGGCTCCTACGCGCGCTGCTGGGCATGGACGCCAAGGTCCAGCAGTACGTGCGCGGCAAGGCCTTCGTGGACGAGGTGGTGAACACCGTCGGCATGGAACGCTTCAACGCGGTGTGGACCAATCCCGAAACCCTGCCCCGCACAGACGAGATCAGCGATCCGCAGCGCTGGGTGACCCGCGTCCTGGGCTGAGCCCTATCCGGCGGCCAGGGGCGGCGTGCAACGATCGGGGACGTGAACGATCGGCCCCGGTTGCCCGAGACGCGCGCCGCCCTGGAGATGCGCCATGCGGTGCGCGAATGGCTGGCCGCCCACGCGCCCGGTGACGAGGTCGCGGTGGCGCTGTCCGGCGGCGCGGATTCACTGGCCCTGACGGCGGCCGCGGTGGTCGAGGCCGGGGCGGTGGACGCGCTGGTGGTGGATCACGGGCTGCAGGCGGGCTCGGCCGCGGTGGCGGCGGAGGCGGCCGCGGCCGCGATTCGATTGGGCTGCCGGTCGGCCCGGGTGCTGCCGGTCGAGGTGAGCCGGGACGGCGGGCTGGAGGCCGCGGCGCGGCGGGCCCGGTACGCGGCCCTGGACGCGGCCCGCGACGGCCTGCCCGTGCTGCTCGGCCACACCCTCGACGATCAGGCCGAGACCGTGCTGCTGGGATTGGCGCGCGGGTCCGGTGGGCGCTCGATTCAGGGGATGCCCGAATACGCCGCGCCGTGGGGTCGCCCGCTGCTGGGCGTGCGGCGCCCGGTCACGCGGGCGCTGTGCGCGGATCTCGGCCTGACGCCGCACGAGGATCCGCACAACAGCGCGCCGGAGTTCACCCGGGTGCGGCTGCGCACCGAGGCGCTGCCCCTGCTGGAGGAAGTCCTCGGCGGTGGCGTCGCCGCTGCTCTGGCGCGTACGGCGACCCATCTGCAAGAGGACGGCGCGGTGCTGGACACGCTCGCCGCGGAGTTGCTGGCGGCGGCGCTGGACGGCGAAACCCTGTCCCTCGAGACGCTCACCACTGCCCCGCCCGCACTGCGCCGCCGCGTCGTTCGCGCCTGGTTGCTGGAACATGGCGCAAAATCATTGACGGACAGCAATTTACGCGCCGTCGACGCGCTGATCACGAATTGGCGGGGTCAGGGCGGGGTGGCCGTCGGTGGTTTGCCCGATGGGACCAGGTTGGTTGCCACGCGCGAACGTGGCAGGCTCATACTGGGCTCGGACCAGAGCGAATCCGATTCGGATCGACATCATCACTGAAGGGAAACCAGTGGACGTGTACGGGGACGACATCGCGTCGGTGCTGATCAGCGAGGACGACATCGCGGAAAAGATCGACGAGATCGCGGACCTCGTCGCCAAGCGGTATCCCGCTGACGCCCCCGAAGGCGATCTGCTGCTGGTGGGCGTGCTCAAGGGCGCCATCTTCTTCATGACGGACCTGGCCAAGCGGCTGACCATTCCGACGCAGATGGAGTTCATGGCCGTCTCGTCGTACGGCTCCTCCACCTCGTCCTCGGGCGTGGTGCGCATCATGAAGGACCTGGACAAGGACATTGCCGGGCGCAATGTGCTGATCGTCGAGGACATCATCGACTCGGGGCTCACGCTGTCCTGGTTGCTGCGCAATCTGAAGAGCCGCAATCCCGCCTCGCTGGAGGTCGTGACGCTGCTGCGCAAGCCCGATGCGCTGCGCACCCATGTGGACGTCATGCACGTGGGCTTCGACATTCCGAACGAGTTCGTGGTCGGCTACGGGCTGGACTACGCGGAGCGCTACCGCGATCTGCCCTATATCGGCACGCTCGACCCGAAGGTCTACGGCGGCAAGTGACCCGCCCCGCCGCCTCGCGGACCCATTCGGGAGCGGTTTTAAGCCTCATGTGACGAAACTCACCTCACGGTCTCGAGGGCGACGTCGTGAGCGCGGACCGGTTGTTGCTATCCGGCCGCGCGCCGTCGGATGACTTTTTCGCACGCGGCGACGTGGCGTGGGTAACTGCTGGTCACCCGACTGCATGGGTGGCCCGTCGGTGATCTCGGCCGAATGGCCAGGAATTCGCGGGTCCGGTTAACAGCATGTTTCGCGGGCGGATTATGCTGTCTGTAACAAACCTGACGGCTGTTTTCTGATCTGAACGCAAACTTTTGGGTCGGATACGGCTGGAAAATCAAGACCGATTCTGATAGCAAGGGGCTATGGACCCGCATTTGCGCGACCTGCGGTATTTCGTCGCCGTCGCTGAGGAACTGCACTTCACCAACGCCGCCCAGCGGCTGCACATCGCACAACCCACCCTGTCGCGGCAGATTCGTCAGCTGGAACGCCAGCTCGACGTGGTCCTGTTCGACCGTAACCAGCGCAGCGTCGCCCTCACCGTCGCCGGTAAGGAGCTGCTCGAAGGCGCCCGCAAGATCCTGGAGCTGTGGGAGGTGACCAATGTCGCCCTGCAGGAGGCGGGCGAGGTGCTGCGCGTCGGCATCCAGTCCTCCATCGGGCGCGGCCTGATCACCGATCTGGAGAGCGCCAGCGGGCATCGGCTCGCACTGCACTCCGCATCCTGGACCGATCCCTCCAGCGGCCTCGCCGGTCGCCAGGCCGATCTCGCCCTCATGTGGCTGCCGGTGCCCGACACCAGCCGCTACCGCTGGCAGGTGCTGCGCACCGAGCCGCGCTGGGTGCTGCTGCCGGAGAACCACGCGCTCGCCGGGCAGGAGACCATCGACTTCGCCGATCTCACCGATGAGCCGTTCATCGCCATGCCCGCCGAAGCCGGTGCGGCGCGCGACTTCTGGATCGGGGCGGACGCCCGCGGCGGGCGGCAGGCGCGAATCGGCGCGGAGGCGGCCACGGCCGAGGAGCGGCTCGAAGCCGTCAGCCTCGGGCTGGGCGTATGCCTGCTGGCCGAGAACAATGTGCCGATGTACCGCTGGCCCGGACTGACCGCGCGACCGGTCTCCGGCCTGCCGCCGTGCGAGCTCGCGGTGGCGTGGCGGGCCGATGACGATCGGCCGACCATCGTCGAGTTCGCGGCGCGCGTCCTGGAAGGCGGCTTCGCTGTAGCCGCCTCCCCGGAACTTTTGCGCCCGGCTTAGGAGCCGCGCCGGGTCCCATTCGCGTGCCTGCGGTCAGGCGCGAACCCGATTTCGGGGGTACCCGGTGAGTTACCCCGACCGGAACGACATCAGTTGTCACCTCGGGCAACGGGCGGCGGCGGGTCGGAGGCGGCGTCGCTCACCTTTCGGCATGAGACTGGGCCGTCACGTCAGTGACGGCCCAGTCTTTGTGCGTCAGGCCGAGGTTCGTTTCCAGGGTTGCGCTGTCTCCATCTGGGCGGCCAGGTGCAGGAGGGTGGATTCGCTGCCGGGGGGACCGGCGAGTTGGGCGGCTACCGGCATGCCGGTGCGGGGGTGGGTGCCCATGGGGACCGAGATGGCGGGCCAGCCGACCAGGTTCCAGAGGGGGGTGAAGGGGGAGAAGCGCACGTTCGCAAGGACATTGGCGAGCCAGGGGCGGGTGTGCCAGTTGCGGGCGCGGGGTGGGGCGGTGGCCAGGGTGGGGGTGATGACCACGTCGTAGCGCTCGAAGTAGTCGAGCAGGCGGGCCTCGATGCGGTCGACCTGGCCGGAGCGAACCAGACCGGTTTTCAGGACCAGCCTGCCGAGGGCGGCGTGGGTGCGGGTGCGGGGTTGCAGGCGTTCCGGGTAGGGGACCGTCGCGGCCTCGCGGGCGGCATTGGCCACCCAGCGCAGGGCGAGGGCGAAAGTCGCGCCCTGATAAGGGAGTTCGGCCACGGCCACGGCGTGACCCGCGCCCGCGGCCAGGGAGGCGGCCTTGCGGGCGGCGGCGGTCCAGGCGCGGTCGACGTGGGTGAAGGGGACCGGTGCGGCGGTGGCCAAGCCGATGCGCAGGGTGGGCGGGGTTTCGAGTTCGGCCAGGGCGGGCCGGTCGGCCATGACGGACAGCACCAGGGCGGCGTCGGCGACAGTCGTTGCCAGCACGCCGTTTTCGGTCATACCGCCCCAGGAGTCGATGCCCACCTCGGCGGGAACCAGGCCCCGGCCGGGCTTGATGCCGACCACGCCGCAGCAGGCGGCCGGAATGCGGACCGAGCCCAGGCCGTCGTTGCCGTGCGCCACGGGGACCAGCCCCGCGCCGACGGCGGCGCCGGACCCGCCGGAGGAGCCGCCGGAGCCGAAGCGGGGATTCCAGGGGCTGCGGGTAATGCGCTCCGGGGAATCGGTGGCGCCCCACAGGCCGAATTCGGGGGTGGTGGAGAGGCCGACGACGATCGCGCCGGCCGAGCGTAGTCGGCGCACCACCGGATGGTCGGTCTCGGCGGGGGAGTTCGGGCCCGCCAGCGAGCCGCCGCGGGTGACCTCGCCGGTCACGTCGATATTGTTCTTCACCGCGATGGGCACGCCCGCCAGCGGCAGCAGGTCCAGATCGGCGCGCTCGGCCAGCGCGCGCGCCTCGGCGCGGGCGGCGTCGACGCGAAGCAGGCTGAAGGCGTTGACTTTCCGGTCCCGCGACCGGATCCGCTCGATGGCGGCCTCCACCAGGTCGCCGGGCGTGCGCAGGCCCTCGCGCACGGCCGCGGCGATACCGGCCGCGGTGCTGTCGTCCACCCGGGGGCCGGATTCGGCCGGTTGCCCGGGGCTCGTCGTCTCGGGTGCGGTCCCGCTCGTCGTCTCGGTGGACTCGCCCGCCGTGTCCTCTGTGCTCACCACTACCTCGTTCACCGCCGCGGTGCCGTCCGCCAGTGCGGTGCCCTCGTCGTACATACTGGTGTTCCCCCGTCGCCTCGTGTCGAAATCGGGTGATCCGCTGTTGAGCCGCAAGTTATCATTCCCCCGATTGCTCGGGCATGATGGTGTCGGGTGTGGCGGATTTTATCCGCGACATCCATCGACAGTGCGGATTCGACGGTATCCGTGCCGAGCCACGATGGGTGCGGACATGGCTTCTGGTGCCGACCACCGCTCCGGCCGATATTCGGCGGGAACGGAATTCAATGTGGTCGCCGCGTTCACGGCGGCCTGGGACACCGGCTCCGCGCCGCCGCTGATCGCCGATTTCCTGCCCGATGCCGCCGCCCTGCGCCGGGGTGCGCTGCTGGAGCTCATTCGCGTCGATATGCGGCACCGCTGGCTGCGGCGCTCCGGGGTGCCTCCCGACCGGACGCGGCCGCCCAAACGTCTGACTGAATACTGTTCCGAATTCCCCGAACTCGGTGTCGGCGATCTGCCCGCCGGGCTGGTCTACGAGGAGTTCGTCATCCGCAGGCACAGCGGGGAGCGGGTGGATCCGCGGGGTTATGTCCGCGAATTCCCGCATCAGGCCGCCGAGCTGCGGGAACTGCTCAATGCCGATGACGAGGATCAGAGCACCCGGCGGTCGACTCCGGAGGAGACCACGCGGCCCGGATTCGAGGAGTCCACGCGTGCGCAGCCGCCGCTGGACGAGTCCACGCAGATGGCCTTCGCGCCCGAGGATCTGACCCAATCGGCTTTCACACTCGATGATTCCACCCGCACCGGCGCACCGCCCGAGGAGTCCACCCGGGCCGGGACCGATCTCGACAGCACCCTCGTCCCCGAGCCCGGCGAACTCACCCAGGCCGATCCGAGCTCCCGCAACGGCGCCGCCCTGGAGGCGGCCCGCGCCACCAGCGGGATCAGCGCCCCGGAAACCACCGAACTCCTCGATCGCATCGAAATCGGCCAGCGCATCGATGATTTCGATCTGCTCACCAGCCTGGGCAGCGGCGCCTTCGCACGCGTGTTCCTGGCCCGGCAGCGCTCGCTGCAACGCCTGGTGGCCGTGAAGATCTCCGCCGACCACGGCACCGAACCGCAGACCCTGGCCCAGCTGGACCACGACTACATCGTGCGGGTCTTCGATCAGCGGCTCATGTCGGGCGTGCGCACCGAGACCGGGCGGCGGCTGCGCCTGCTCTACATGCAGTTCCTCCCCGGCGGCACGCTGCTGGGCGTGCTGCGCTGGGTGCGCGCCACCCCGTCCGCCGAACGCAGCGGGCAGCTGCTGCTGGACGCCGTGGACGCGGCCATGGAGGAGAAGGGCGAGATCCGGCCCACCGACTCCAGTGTGCGCGCCGAGCTGGCCGGACTGAGCTGGCCGGAAATCGTTGCGTGGCTGGGGCGTCGGCTGGCCGAGGCGCTGGACTACGCGGACGGCCACGGGGTGCTGCACCGCGATGTGAAACCGGCCAATGTGCTGCTCACCGCGGAGGCCGTGCCGAAGCTGGCGGATTTCAATATCAGCTTCAGCCGCAATCTGGACGGCGCCAGCCCCGTCTCCTACTTCGGCGGCTCGCTGTCGTACATGTCGCCGGAACAGCTGGAGGCCTGCCATCCGGGCAGCGACACCACCGCCGCCGATCTCGACACCCGCGCCGACATCTTCTCCCTCGGCGTGGTGCTGTGGGAATTGCTGACCGGCGCAAAGCCGTTCGACGACACCACGGCCGGTCCGGGCGGGCACGGCGACCGCACCACGCTGGAGGCCATGCTGCACCGCCGCCGCAGCGGCGTGGACGCCGCCGCCCTGGAGCGGGTGCCCGCCGACTGCCCGGCCGCGCTGCGCCGGGTCCTGCTCACCTGCCTGGCCCCCGATCGGGACGAGCGCTGGCGCAGCGGCTCCGTACTGGCCAAGCAGTTCGAGCTGTGCCTGGACGAGCGGGCCCGCGATCTGGTCGACCCGCCGCCGCACAGCCCCCGAATGCGATTGCGGCGGTGGATGATTCCACTGGTCACGCTGTTCGTCGCGGTGCCGAACGTGATCGCCTCCATCTACAACATCGTGCACAACGACACCTTGATCGTGAGCCGCCTCTCCGAGGCGGCCATGCGGACCTTCACCCTCACCACGGCCACCGTGAACGGGCTGTTCTATCCGATCGGACTGGCGGTGATCATCTACCTGTGCCGGTACGTGATCACGGTGCCGCGCGGCCTGCGCAAGGGCCGCGAATACGATCCGCGAACCCTGGCCCGCGCCCGCGCCGATGTGCTGCTGTGCGGGGAACGCATTTCGTTCGTGGTGATCTCGGCATGGGTGCTGGCGGGCATTACCTTTCCGCTCTCGCTGCACCTGGCCACCGGCGATATCGCACCGCGCGGCATGGTGCACTTCCTGGTCTCGCTGTGGGTGTGCGGCGCCATCGCCACCGCGTATCCGTTCTTCCTGGTCACCTTCTATCTGGTGCGCTGCATCTATCCGATGTTCCTGCGGCACGGCGATATCAGCGCCGAGGACGCCGCCTGGCTACACCGGTTGGGCAATCGCTGCAACGGCTATCTGGCCATCGTGGCCTCGGTGCCGCTGCTCGCGGTGGCGGGCGTGACCTTCCTGCCGCCCGACGACATACCGCTGGTGATCGTCGCGGTGCGGGTGCTCAGCGTCGGCGGCATCGTGGCCTTCGTGGCGGTCTACATCATGTTCCGGGCGCTCGAGGCGGATCTGGCGGCGCTGGAGCGCGTGGTCGCGCCCGGACAGACCGGTGAACGGCCGGGTACCCGGCCGTGAGCGGCAACCCGGTGCACGCGGTCGCCCGTTTCGCCGCCGATTGGGAGTCCACGCTGCGCGGCGATCGCCTCGATCCGCCGCTCCTGGATCGCTATGTGCCGGACGGGGTGGACGCCCGCCTGGCCGTGCTCACCGATCTGGTGCGCGTGGATATGCGCCAGCGCTGGCGGCGCGCCGGGATGGAGAAGCGGATCACCGAGTACCGCACCGAATTTCCCGAGGTCGCGGCCAGCCCGGACTTCGTGGATCTGGTGTGCGAGGAGTACCTGGTGCGCAGCCGCTACCGGGCCATCGACGTGGACACCTTCGCGGTCGAGTATCCGGAGGTGGCGGGGGAGATCCGCGCCCGCTTCGCGGAGTCCGGCGGCGCGCGCCCGGCCCCGCCGCCGAGCCTGCCCGAAGGCATCGGAATCGGCCGCCGCCTCGACGATTTCGATCTGCTCACCGATCTCGGCGGGAGCGCGCACCGCCGCATGTTCCTGGCCCGGCAGCGTTCCATGCAGCGTTTGGTCGCGGTGCGCGTGGAGGCCGGGGCGGACAGCGACACCCCGACCGTCGCACAGCTGGACCATCAGTACATCGTCCGGGTCTTCGACCAGCGCCTGATCGCCGACGGCACGACCGGAAAACCCTTGCGGCTGCTGTACATGCAGTACCTGCCGGGCGGCACCGTCGCGGATGTGCTCGCGCAGCGGCGCGCGCAACCCGGTCCGGCCTCCGTCGCCGCGCTCGGCGGCGATCTGCTGCTGCGCGCGGTGGACGCGGCCATCGCGGCCCGCGGTGAGATCCGGCCCGCGGATTCCCGGATACGCGCCGAAATCGCGGAACTGAGCTGGCCGGAAACCGTGGCGTGGGTGGGGCGGCGGCTGGCCGAGGCGCTCGACCATGCCGAGCGGCACGGCGTACTGCATCACGATATCCGGCCGGGGAACGTGGTTTTCACGGCCGAGGGCGTACCGAAACTGGCGGATTTCGCACTGGGGCCGCTGTATTGGGCGGGTGCACCGCCGCCCGCGGCGGCCGCGGATACGGCGGCGCTGCGCTATCGCTCGCCCGAGGCGCTGGCGGTGCTGCTCGATCCCACCGCGCCGCTGCCCGGCGCGCGCGGCGATATCTACTCCCTCGGTGTGCTGCTGTGGGAAATGCTCACCGGCGCTGTGCCGTTCGAGGACGCCGCGCCCGGCGGCGGGGCGGTGGCCGACCTGCTGACCCGGCGCCGCGCCGGGGTGCCCGCCGCCGCGCTGGCCGCCCTGCCCCCCGAGACCCCGGCCGCCCTGCGCCGGGTGCTGCTGGAATGCCTGCATCCGGATCCGGAACGGCGCTGGCAGCACGGCGCGGAACTGGCCGGGCAGCTGGAGCTGTGCCTGGACCCGCGCGCCCGCGATCTGGTCGATCCGCCGCGCACCAGCCTGCGCGCCCGGATGCGCGGCTGGCCGGTGCCCATCGCGGTGCTGTGCGTCGGACTGCCCAATGCGCTGGCCAGCGTGTACAACATCCGGCTGAACCAGAGCCTCATCGTGAACCGGCTCGCGGTGGCCGATCAGGAGCGGTTCGAGACCGTCGCGCTGGTGAACAATGCCATTGCCTTTCCGCTGGCGGCGCTGCTGCTGCTCTGGTTGGCGCGGCGGCCGCTCACCGTCTCCTATCGGCTGGCCCACGGCCGCCACTACACCCCCGCCGAGCTCGCCCGCGCACGCGCCGACACGCTGTTGATGGGGGAACGGGCGGTGTGGATTCCCTTCGCCATGTGGCTGCTCGCGGGGATGGCGTGGCCGGTGGCGCTGTCGCGGTCCGGAGCGGCCTTGCCGCCCAATGCTTTCGCGTATTTCTTCACCGCCCAGGTGGTGTGCGCGGCCATTGCGCTGGCCTATCCGTTCTTCCTGGTCTCGGTGTACGCGGTGCGCTCGTTGTATCCGCAGTTGCTGGCGCGCGGCGCGGTCGGGCCCGATGATCGGCGGCAACTGCTGGCCCTGGCGCGCCGCAGCAATTTCTATCTGGCGGCCTCGGCCTCGGTGCCGCTGCTGGGGGTGGCCACCGCGACCTTCGTCGCCCCGGACGACCTCGAGTTGGTGATCGGCACGGTGCGCTGGCTGAGCGTGGGCGGTCTGATCGCCTTCGTTCTCACCTACCGGCTGTTCCGGCTGCTGGAGGACGATCTGCGCGCGCTGGCGCGGGCCATTCCACAGAGCACGCCGATCTGAGGCGGATCAGGCGGGCGGGGTGAACCGCGCCGTATCGGCGAGCACGGTATCGATCGGGGTGGCGGACAGGCCGAAAGTGCTTGCGGTGAGCGTGGAATCGAGGACGGCGGGGTGCTCGAGGGAGTAGTACATCTCGATGACCTCGGCCGCGATGGAATCACCGGCACCCGCCCAGGCCAGCTCCACCGGTGACATGGCCGCGAGCCGCGGTGCGGGGGCATCGGCCACCTTGGCCAGGCGGTCGGTGAGATCCCGCAGGGACATGTGCGTCGACGGCACATGCCAGGCCCGGCCCCGGGAGCGGTCGTCGCGGGCCACGGTGGCCAGGGTCAGCGCCACATCGTCGAGGAACGACCAGCTCTTGATCACCTCCGGATCGCCGGGGTAGGCCGCCGGTTCCCCGGCGACGATCTTCGGCGTCACCAGCAGGTTGTAGAGCGAGAAGGCGTCGCGGCCGAGGAAATCCGCGGCCCGGACCTCGGTGACGCGGGCCCGGCCCGCCTCGTGGGCGGCCAGCGCGTCCAGCCACATGCGCGCCCGCACAGCCCCTTTCATGGCGCGCGGGGTCATGGGCAGATCCTCGGTCATGGGCCCGTCCACCAAGCCGTAGCCGTAGACATTGGACAGCGATACGTAATTCGCGCCGGTGCGCTCCGCGGCGGCGAGCAGGCTCGCGGCCAGGGGGAGGAACTCGGTGCGCCAGCGGTCGTAGGGCGGTGCGCCGCAATTGATCAGAGTCTGTGCGCCCGCGGTCAGTTCGGTGAGCCGGTCGGGGTCGGCGTCGGCGGCGGCGACCCGTTCGATGCGCGGATGCCGCGGACCCAGGCCGCGACGGCTGATCAGCCGGACCCGGTCGCCCGCCGCGGCCAGGAGTAGTGCGGTGCGCCCGCCGGTACTGCCCGCACCCGTGATGACGTGCAGAGACATCGAAATCCTCCTCGGTTCGGAGCGTCTCGGTGACGGTCCGGAAACCACTGTGCCCCTGGGGATCGCGCTACAGTAGTGGCCGGAATGCCAGATATCCAAAGGTTCGGGCCATGCATAGAATCGTCGTCCTCGCGGTACCGCCGGTCACCACCTTCGATCTCGCGATACCGGAATTGGTGTTCCCCGCGGCGCGGGTGGACGGGCAGCCGGTCTACGAGGTCGTGGTGTGCACGCCCGATCCCGGGATCGTCCCCGGCTACAACGGGCGTTCGGTCGTCGTGGACCTGGGCCTGGACGAGGTGGCCACGGCCGACACCGTCATGGTGACCGGCACCGGCGCGCGCGTGGAGGGCGATCCGCGGGTGCTGGGGGAGCTGCGCGCGGCCGCCGCCGCGGGCAAGCGCATCGCCTCCATCTGCACGGGCGCCTTCGTGCTGGCGCAGGCCGGACTGCTCGACGGGCGGCCCGCGACCACGTATTGGCTGTTCTCCGCGGAAATGCGGCAGCGCTTCCCCCGGGTGGATCTGCAACCGGATGTGCTGTTCGTCGACGACGGGCAGGTGCTCACCGCGGCCGGGCTGGCCGCGGGCCTGGACCTGTGCGTGCACCTGGTGCGTCGCGATCACGGTGCGGCCGTGGCGAATGCGGTCGCCCGGCTGGCGGTGGTCGCGCCCATCCGGCCGGGCGGGCAGGCGCAGTTCATCGAGACGCCGCTGCCGCCGGAGACCGGGACGTCGCTGGCGGGTACGCGCGCCTGGGCCGCCGCGCGCCTCGACCAGCCGCTCACGCTGCGGGAGCTGGCCGCGCACGCGCATGTCAGCACGCGCACCCTCACTCGCCGCTTCCGCGACGAAACCGGTTCCAGCCCACTGCAATGGCTGCTGCATCAGCGCGTCGACCGGGCCCGGGAACTGCTCGAGACCACAGCCCTGCCCATGGACGAGGTCGCGCGGCGCTCCGGGTTGGGCACCTCGGAATCACTGCGCCAGCATCTGACCCGCCGCGTCGGTTTGACGCCCAGCGCCTACCGCACCGCCTTCGATCGCCGATGACATCGGCCGCGCCCGCACCGAAACAGGCGGTGAATTCCGTAGGGTAGGGCCGTGACCCGCGGCAGCGTCGAAATATCCCTGGCGGAATTGGCGGCGCGCGTCCGGAAACGGGCCGCAGCACATACCGGGCGGTTCATCCTCGGCATTGCCGGACCGCCCGGGGCCGGGAAGTCCACCCTCGCGCGCGGCGTGCGCGACGAGCTGAATCTGGCCGCCGGAACCGGCATTGCCGAAGTCGCGCCGATGGATGGCTTCCATCTCACCAATGCCCAGCTGCGCGCGGCCGGGAATCTCGCCCGCAAGGGCGAACCCGACACCTTCGACGCGAGCGGCTATGTCCGGCTGCTGCGCGCCCTGCGTGACACACCCCCCGGACAGCCCGTGCCCTGGCCCACCTACGACCGCGACATCCACGAACCCGTCCCCGGCGGCGTCGTTTTCGACCACCAGGAGATCGTCGTCACCGAGGGCAACTACCTGCTCGTCGACGACGACAACGCCCCCGGCTGGTCCGCCGTCCGCCCCCTGCTCGACGAGACCTGGTACCTCGACGTCCCCCGCCCGATCATCGAACAGCGCCTGGTCCGCCGCCACATGCGCGGCGGCCGCACCATGGAAGCCGCCAAAACCAAAGTCGCCCAGAGCGATCTCCCCAACGCCAGCCTGGTCGAACGCACCCGCACCACCGCCGACCTGGTCCTGCGCAAATCCGGCCGCCACTACCGCATCTGCTGACGCCCCATCCACTCCCTGGTGCCGACATAGCGGCAGGAAGCGGTGGCGACCTCGGCGGCGTGGCGCAGGGCTGCGGGGAACGCTTCACCTTTCGCGTGGAAGTGGCAGAACGCGCCGTGCAGGATATCGCCTGCGCCGAGGGTATCGACGACTTCGACCGCGGGGGCCGGGATTTCGCCCCGCTCGCCGGGTGCCGAATACCGGATGGACCGGCCGCCGCGCGTGACGGCGACCAGCTGCGGACCGGCCGCGTGCACGAAGTCGAACAGCGCGTCCATATCCCCGGCCGGTACGCCGGGCGGACGGAAATCCGTCGAGCAGATGGCGATATCGGTGAGCGGCAACAGGTCCCGGTGCACGTCGTCGCGCCAGCGCCCGCCGTCCAGCACGACGGGTATCCGACCGGTCGCCCGCCGGGCGGCATCGAGGGCGAGGGCGGGGTAGTGGCCGTCCACGAGGAGGATGCCCGTGTGGTCCGGTAAGTCCACCGCATCGGTGGGAACCGGATCCGATTCCGAACCGTCCATCGACACAATGGTTCTGGAGCCGGTGTCGGCCGTGACCACGATCGAGGACACCGGCGGACGCCGCACCGCGTCCTCGGCCCGATCCCAGATCTCGACGCCGTGCTCGCGCAGATCATCGCGGATGGTCAGCGCGAGCGAATGCTGCCCGAGGGCCGTCACCAGTATGGTGCGGCGGCTGGCCGGGCCCGCCAGGAAGGCGTGGGTGATCGCCGCATTCGCAGCCGGTCCGCCTGCGCCGAGCCACATTCCGGCGGCTCGGGTCTTGGTGTCCTCCTGTGGATATCGGCCTACGGCGTAGGCGAGGTCGAGGGTCGACAGGTCGACGAAGACCGCACCGGTGTCGTTCATGGTGCCGACCATAGGCAATGGCGGGGGTCCGGGGCGCGAACTAGTCGCGCACGCGGTGTTCGTAGGCCTTGCGGGCGTCGCCGTCGACGTCGTCCAGGAAGGCGGTGCCCGAACCGAGGGCGCGGCCGAGGGCGTCGGCGACGGATTCCGGCAACAGGCCGAAGACCTGGGCGATCGCGCCCGCCACCGCGGTGACGCGCACCTTGGACTTCGGTTCCACGATGAGTTTGGCGACGGCGTCCGCGATCTCCTCCGGTTCGGCCGGGCGGAGCAGTTTGGGCGGCGTGACGCCCGATCCCAGTTCGGTCTTCGTCAGCGTGGGCAGCACCGAGGAGAAGTGCAGGCCGGTGCCGCGGTACTCCTCGCGCAGGGTGTCGGTGAAGCCGAGCACCGCGTGCTTGCTGGCGTTGTAGGTGGCCAGGCCCGGAATATGGCTCTCCCCGGCGAGGGAGGCGATATTGATGACGTGGCCCTTACCGCGCGGGAGCATGCGCGCCAGCGCGAGTTTGGAGCCCAGGATCACGCCGTACACATTGATGTCGAGAATGCGGCGGGTGATCTGATCGGGCTCGTCCACCAGGCGGCCCGTCGGCATGATCCCGGCATTGTTGATCAGCACGTCGATGGGGCCCAGGCGCTGCTCCACCTCGTTCAGGAAATCCTCGAACGACTGGTGATCGGTGACGTCCAGGCGGCCGTACACCTCGAATCCCCGTGCGGCGCCGGACTCCTTGACGGTGGCCTCGTCGATATCGCCGAGGGCGACCCGGGCGCCGAGCGCCTGCAGCGCCGTGCCGGTGGCCAGGCCGATACCGCGCGCGCCGCCGGTGATGACGACGACTTTGCCTGCGATCGAACCGAAGTCGGTCATTATTTGGTCCCCTTCACGGTCTCGAACACCGACTGCACCGACAGCCGCCGCAGCCCGCGCGCACCCGCGGCGCGCATGGCCGCCAGCGCGAAGGACAGCTTGTTGGTGTTGTACGGGAACCAGAGCAGTTCCTTGGTCTGGGTGGGCAGCAGGGGTTTGGTGATGGCCTGCTGGCGGCAGTACTTGCGCACGCCGTTCTGGCCGCCCCAGCGGGCGCCCACCCCGGACAGCCCCCAGCCGCCCATGGGCAGCGCGAAACTGAACATATTGCTGAACACGTCGTTGATATTGACCGCGCCCGCATTCATTTGGCGCGCAATGCGTTCGGCGCGATCCTTGTCGCCGCTCCACACCGAGGCGGACAGCCCGTAGATCGAATCATTGGCCAGCCGAACGGCTTCCGCCTCATCGGCCACCTTCATGACCGGCAGGGTGGGCCCGAAGGTCTCCTCGGTCATACAGGTCATGGTGTGGTCCACATCGGCCAGCACGGTCGGCTCGAAGAGGGTGCCGACGCCGGTGCGCTTACCGCCGGTGAGCACTCGCGCGCCCGCTTCGACGGCCTGCTCGACATGCTTCTGCACGATCTGCGCCTGGTTCTCGTTGGCCAGCGCGCCCATATCGAATTCGGGGACCCGGCCGTCCACGCCCTGGCGGACCCCCTTGACGGCGGCGGTGAGCTTGGTCAGGAACTCCTCGTAGACGGGCGCTTCCACGTACACGCGCTCGATGGAGATGCACACCTGCCCGGCATTGAACATGCCGCCGAAGGCGATACCGTGCGCGGCGCGGTCCAGATCGGCGTCGGCCAGTACGATGGCGGGATCCTTACCGCCCAGTTCGAGGGAGAACGGCACCATGCGCTCGGTACAGGCGGCCGCGATCTTGCGGCCGGTGGCGGTGGAACCGGTGAACTGTACGTAGTCGGCATGGGCGACCACGGCCGCGCCGGTCTCGCCCGCGCCGGTGACGACCTCGAAGACCGGCATGGCGAGGGGGAAGTTCCAGGGCGTGACGACCCCGACCACCGGATAGGGCCGGAATACCGTGGTGAGCGTCTTCACCCGGGCCAGCGGGCTGTGCGGTGAAGGATGTTCGTCGGCAAGGAATTTGGCGGCGCGGCGGGCGTAGTAGCCGGTGAGGTCGATGGAGAAGGCCGGATCGATGAGCGAGTCGACACGCGCCTTACCGGTCTCCGATTGCAGCACGTCGGCCAGCCGGTCGGTGTTGTCGACCAGCCAGTCCTGCAGTTTCAGCAGCCATTCCTTGCGGCCGTCGGGGCCGATGGCCTCCCATTCGGCCTGATGCACGCGCAGGTCGCGCACCTTGGCGGCGACGGTCTCGGCGGAATCGATGGGCACCGTGCCCGCGAGCGCGCCGGTCGCGGGATTGCGGATCTCGAGCTCGGTGGGCACGGCCGGTGTCGCGGCGGCCTTCGTGCGGGTGGTCCCGGCGGCCTTGCGGGCCGTGGTTTTGCGGGGGGTGCCCGCGGCGGGTTCGGTATTGGTCACGATGTGCTCTCCCACGTGCGCTTCGTTGCGAACCGGACTGCTGCGCGAGCTGTGCGTCAGCTCACTGAACTATGATAGTGACACAATTCCGACGGCACATTCTTGGCTCATCCGCTCAAGTATTCCGGCCGGTTTTGTACCTGAGATACAAATTCGGAGGTCCCCATGGCGGTCACGGCCACCAGCCCGGTGATCCGGCAGTGGATCGCCGACTTCGTCGCCGAAACCCTGCACACCGAAACCCTGGAGCAGGTGGTGACGCGGCTCGACAATGCGATCATCGCCCGTGTCCCGGAACTGCGCGATCGGGATATGCGCCGCGATCTGGCCGCCAGCACCCGCGCCCACGCCCTGGAAGTGCTCAGCGGACTCACCCAGGACCGCTTCGACTATCCGGTACCCGAACAGGCGCACGCCTTCGCCCGCACCATTGCCCGCCGCGGCCACGATGTCCGCCTGCTGCTGCGCGTCTATCACATCGGACAGGACGCGGTCGTCGACTACATGAGCGAGGTCATCGACCAGCGGCAGTTGCCGCAGGACATCGAAAGGGCCGTCCTGCTGCGGCTTTTCGAGCGCACCACGCGCTGGGTCAGCGCGTCGGTGGAAACGCTCACCGACACCTATATGGCCGAGCGCGAACGCGGCCTGCGCGCCGCGCTGAACCAGCGCGCCGAGATCGTGCGGGCGCTCCTGGACGGCGCCGAACTCGATATCGAGCAGGCCTCCGCGCGGCTGGGCTACCGGCTCGCGCAACGGCACCTCGCGCTGGTGTTGTGGACCGACGAGGACGCCGTACCGGCGGGACCCGACGGCGTGGACGAGGCGGCGGCCCTGCTGGACCGGGTGGCGGCGCGCTGCGCGGCCGCGGTCGGCAATGGCAGCGTGCTCACCGTGCCGTCCGGAGCCACGGCCCTGTGGGCCTGGATCGGCGTGGACGACGGCGTCGATCCCGCCTCGGCGCCGTGGCCGGTGGAGGCGCCGGTGCGGGTGGCGGCCGGAGTTCCCGCGGCGCACGCGGCCGGGTTCCGCGGCGGTCATCGCGAGGCGGTGGCGGCGCGGCACGTGGCCGAGCGGGCGCGGCCGGGGACGGCCCGGCTGCTGCACTATCCGGAGGTCGAAGTGGCCTATCTGGCCGGAGCCGACGAGATCGCCATGCGGGCGCTCATCGACCGGGAACTGGGCGCGTTGACGGCCCCCGACGCGCACACCGCGCGGCTGCGCGAAACCCTGCACGCCTATGTGCGCGCCCGGCGCAGCCCGGACGCCGCCGCGAAAATGCTCGGCGTACACAAGAACACCGTGCGTTATCGAATTCAGCGCATAGAGGAGCTACTCGGGCACCCCATCGACCAGCGCGGTCCGCGATTGGATATCGCGCTCGACTGCGTGGCCGTCTACGGCGTGTGAGGCGCGGTACGGAGGGCTGCGGCGCTCAGCTGGCGTCCTTGGCGGGCGCGGCCCCGCGCAACGCCGATTCGGCGGGCGCGACACCCCGGCGTTCGGGCAATTCCGCCAGCAGCGCGGTGGTGGCCGCCGCAATGGCCGCGACCGCTTTGTCCACAGCCGGTTTGGTATCCGTGGTCAACCCCGATACGCCGCCGATCGGGCGCACGTATTCCTGTGCGGCCGCGTAGATTTCCTGCTCCGTGGCCGGCGGCTCCAGCCCGCGCAACAGGGTGATGTTCCTAACCATGGCCCAGAGACTAGCGTTCGATTTCATTGTGTGACAGGCCAAGAATCAGGTCTTAACTTTCCCCGCAATTCCCCGTCCCGGATGGGCGCCGCCACACGCGATCGGCGAATACTCGGCCACTCCAAGATCGATGAGACAGAATCGAGGTATGCCAGCCCGCGATGTGCCCACGCTGATGACCTTCCCCTACCCGGAGCTCGACCAGCGCGAGGACGACCACTGGTCCGGTGCGCAGGTCTCCGACGACGAATTGCGCGCCCTGTCCCTGGGCGGTTTCTATTCGGCGCGCTGGGACGCCTTCCACGATGCGCTGCTGCTCGGCCCCGAACGCGAGCATCCGCTCGGCGACCGCCGCGAACTCGCCATCGACACCCTGACCGGGGCGTGGGGGATCACCGACGGCACCGAGGCCATGGCATCCATGGAGCAACTCCTGGACGGCATGCACGCACCGCTGTACGCGCTGGTGCATCCGCTCGTCCAGGCCGCCATCAATTCCCCCGAACGCGACCGTTTCGGCGAACGCGCCGACCGGCACCGGGCTTTCCTGCGGCAGGTGGGTTCCTTCCGCGGGATGGAGAATCCGGAGGCGCTGGTGCGCGATTACGACATTTGGTCGCAGGCCATCAAACTCGGCCTCACCGATCATCTGGTCCGCCCGCTGCCCGCCGATATTCAGGCGTGGGATCTGGCGCGCGTGGTGGCGGTCGCCCGGATGGCCTACACGGCCGGTTACATGGAAGCCGACACCGCATGGGATTACCTCATGCGCGCATTGCCTTTGGCGCAGCGGAAATATCGCAATTGGCGGCAATTCGGCGATGCCTACCTGGCGGGCTGGACCTACTGGCAGGCCTGTGAGGACCTGGCCGAGCTCAAGTCCGGCGGTGTGGACCGGCACATGGAGCTGCTGCGCCTGTGGATGCGGCCCACGAGCCCGTGGCGCCGCATCGACCTGCAACCCGGCGAGGAGTGAGTCAGTCCGGTAGCGACCGCAGAATCCCGCGCCCGTAGCGTTGGAACTGCGCATCGTCGACCATGCCCAGGGAATGCCGTTCCACCAGCAGTTCCCACTCCGAATAGAGCTTCTGCACGCCCGGATCGGCGGGACCGGCGGCCCCGTCGGCGGATTCGCGCTGAATGGCGAAATTCAAAGCGCCGGTGACGCGTTCGGTATCGGCCCGGTCGGCGCCGGTGAAATACCAGGTCAGATTGCCGTCATTGACCTCGACGCCGTACTCGCCGGGGGCGGCTCCGGAGGTCTGGGCATCATCGGTGGTCCGCGCCCACAGCAGGGCGGCAATGGGTAGCTCGTGCGCGAAACGCTTGGACGCGCCGATGGAGACGAAGATCAGCCGCGTGGTGGTGACCGCCAGCAGTCCGATGCCCTTGGCGTGCGGCGGCTGTGCGGTGGCAATGGCGGCCTCGAGGACGTACTCGTCCGGCGTGACATAGCGGTGCAGCGCCGAAATGGCCGGTTTGGCATCGCGTTTGGGCGCCATCCGCCGCACCGCGCGATCCACATCGGCGCGGGCCGGGCCGTTACGGCCCCAGGACGGGGTGGGCGGGGTCAGATCGGGGGCCGCCACATCCAGGCGCTGGGTGGCCAGGATCTGGGAGTTGATCCGCTCGACGATGACGGTCGCGGCGGGCACGTCGTGTTCGGCAATGAGCACCGGGAGGGGAGTCCGGTCGGCCGGGACACCGGTGAGCACCGGCGTGGGGTACCGCAGATAGATCTCGATGACGACGGCGTCATCAGCGCGCCGGTTGAGCCGGACCTTCAGAAGGTCGGAAACAGGTACGTCGAGCACGCGTTCGCCGTCCGTTCCGGGTCGCAGCACCGTCAACCGCCCGTTGCCGTGACGCACGATCGCTGTGGGTGTCCGTAGCTCGACTATGTCCATACCCCCTGCGCTCTGTTGTGTCGTCACTCACGATAGGACGACCATGCCATGATTGTGACCACTCGGTACGACACCTCGATGATGTCGCCCCGTCGTGTTGCCGCAGATGGTTGGGGAACCACCCGCGTTCTTCAGCCGTTTACCTGTTGAACTGCACTAGCTGCCGAACTGCGCGATGTATCGACTAGACCGTACGCGGTAACGTGGCATGTCCGCATCCGTTCACCGGAACCGGACACGCCACGAGGCATCTCGGGCATGACCGGATACACCCCCCGGAAAGGACTGGCCGTCGGCCGACGCTCTATGAACCGCAAGACTGTGTTCCGCAACCTGGCCAAAGTCGCGGGCTTCCTGCTCGTGATCTACCTGGTCAGCTACTTCAGCAACGACACGCGCGGCTGGAAGAGCGTCGACACGTCCGTGGCGCTCACCCAGCTCCAGGACAAGGGGAATGTCGACTCCGTTCAGATCGACGACAAAGAACAGCAGCTGCGCATCACGCTGAAGAACGGCAATGATGCGACCGACGGCCAGACCAAGATCATCGCGAAATATCCGGGCGGCAGCGATATTTCCGCCGAGATCCTGAAGGACGTGCAGGAGTCCGGCGCGAAGTACAACACCTCGGTCAAACAGGACAGCTGGCTGAGCCAGATCCTGCTCTTCATGCTGCCCATGATCATTCTGCTGGGCCTGTTCATCTTCGTGATGGCCCGCATGCAGGGCGGCGGCCGCGGCGGCATGATGGGCTTCGGCAAGTCCAAGGCCAAGATGCTGTCCAAGGACATGCCCAAGACCACCTTCGCCGATGTGGCGGGCGCGGACGAGGCCATCGAAGAGCTCTACGAGATCAAGGACTTCCTGCAGAACCCGGCGCGCTATCAGGCGCTGGGCGCGAAGATCCCCAAGGGCGTACTGCTCTACGGTCCGCCCGGCACCGGTAAGACGCTGCTGGCGCGCGCCGTCGCGGGCGAGGCGGGCGTCCCGTTCTTCACCATCTCCGGTTCGGACTTCGTCGAAATGTTCGTGGGCGTCGGCGCTTCCCGCGTGCGCGACCTGTTCGATCAGGCCAAGCAGAACAGCCCCTGCATCATCTTCGTGGACGAGATCGACGCGGTCGGCCGCCAGCGCGGCGCCGGTCTGGGCGGCGGTCACGACGAGCGCGAGCAGACGCTGAACCAGCTGCTGGTCGAGATGGACGGCTTCGGCGAACGCACCGGCGTCATCATCATCGCGGCCACCAACCGGCCCGACATCCTGGATCCGGCGCTGCTGCGCCCGGGCCGCTTCGATCGCCAGATCCCGGTCAGCAACCCGGATCTCGCGGGCCGGCGCGCCATCCTGCGGGTGCACTCGCAGGGCAAGCCGATCGCGCCCGATGCCGATCTGGACGGTCTGGCCAAGCGCACCGTCGGCATGTCCGGCGCGGATCTGGCCAATGTCATCAATGAGGCCGCGCTGCTCACCGTGCGCGAGAACGGCACCGTGATCACCGGTCCGTCGCTGGAGGAATCGGTCGACCGCGTCATCGGCGGCCCGCGGCGCAAGTCCCGCATCATCAGCGAGGAAGAAAAGAAGATCACCGCCTACCACGAGGCGGGCCACACCCTCGCCGCGTGGGCCATGCCGGATATCGAGCCGGTCTACAAGGTCACCATTCTGGCCCGCGGCCGCACCGGCGGTCACGCCATGACGGTGCCCGAGGACGACAAGGGTCTGATGACCCGCTCGGAGATGATCGCCCGGCTGGTTATGGCCATGGGCGGGCGCGCGGCCGAGGAACTGGTGTTCCACGAGCCGACCACCGGCGCCTCCTCCGATATCGACCAGGCCACCAAGATCGCCCGCGCCATGGTCACCGAATACGGCATGAGCGCGCGCCTGGGCGCGGTGCGCTACGGACAGGAGCAGGGCGATCCGTTCCTGGGCCGGTCCATGGGCATGAGCTCGGACTACTCGCACGAGGTGGCCCGCGAGATCGACGAGGAGGTGCGCAATCTCATCGAGGCCGCGCACACCGAGGCGTGGGTCGTGCTCAACGAGTACCGCGATGAGCTGGATTCGCTCGCGACCGCCCTGCTGGAACGCGAGACGCTGCACCGCAAGGATCTCGAGATCGTGCTCGCGACGGTCGAAAAGCGGCCGCGCATCACGGCTTTCAATGATTTCGGCGGCCGCACCCCGTCGGACCGCCCGCCGGTGAAGACCCCGCGCGAACTGGCCGCCGAACGCGGCGAGCCGTGGGAGGAGCTGGTGCGCCCGGTTCCGGCCGGACAGCCCGCCAATGGCGGTTATCCCGAAGCCGCCTACGGTGCGCCGCAACCGCAGCCGCCGTACGGCTATCCCGCCCCCGCCCCGGCCGGGTACCCGGCGCCGCAGCCCGCCTACCCGCGGCACGGCGGCGGCACGCACGGTTCGCGTCCGGACTACGGCGCTCCGGCCGGATGGTCGGCGCCGGGCTGGCCGCCGCAGGAGGACGATCCGCAGGCGCGCGGTGCGCAACCGCCGACCCGCGGCGAATACGGCGGCTGGGCTCCGGCCGGTGGGCAGCGCTACACCCCGGGGCAGCGACCGGACTACGGGCAGAACGCCCAGCAGCCCGCCGCCAGCCGTGAGGACGACGACAACGGCGACTGGGACGGACCGAACGGTCGCCGCTGATCGCGGCCCCGATACGCTCAACATGTTCGTGGCCGGGCTCGGCCCAGGGTGGACCGAGCCGGGCGCGAAGTGAGACACAGTTCGTGACCCGGCTCGGGTTGGCTCGGAATGCCCGGGTCGACCCGGGCCGTTGACAGTCGCGAACACGCCGCCCTCCGTAGGCGCGGCATTTTCAACACAGGAGGTGTCGATTGTCGGCCAATAACCGTGTCGTCTCCGGCCCGATCGCGCTCGACACCGGTCGGCCGTTCGACCAGGAGCGTGCCGAGAATGCCGTGCGCGAGCTGCTGCTCGCGGTCGGCGAGAATCCGGATCGTCCCGGTCTCGCCGAGACCCCGGCCCGGGTGGCCCGGGCCTACCGGGAAATGTTCGCCGGTCTCTACACCGAACCGGACGCGGTGCTCAACACCACCTTCGACGAAGGGCATCAGGAACTGGTGCTGGTGCGTGACATCCCCATGTACTCGACCTGTGAACACCATCTGGTGGCCTTCCACGGCGTCGCGCACGTCGGCTACATTCCCGGCCCGCACGGCCGGGTGACCGGACTGTCCAAGCTGGCCCGCCTGGTCGACCTCTACGCCAAGCGCCCGCAGGTGCAGGAGCGGCTCACCAGCCAGATCGCCGACGCCGTCATGCGCAAACTGGATCCGCGCGGCGCCATCGTGGTGGTCGAGGCCGAGCATCTGTGCATGGCCATGCGCGGTATTCGCAAGCCCGGCGCCAGCACCACCACCTCGGCGGTGCGCGGCCTGCTCCAGACCAGTTCCGCCTCGCGCGCCGAGGCCCTGGACCTCATCCTCCGGAAGTGAGCGCACCGACGATGGCCGAAAGCGGTTCCCGGTGGGATGAACTGGTAGTTCCCCGCGGGGGCCGCTCATGTGTCGTGATGGGCGTCGTGAACGTCACCAGCGATTCGTTCTCCGACGGCGGGCGCTATCTGGATCCGGGCCTGGCGATCGCGCACGGGCTGGAGCTGTACGAGATGGGCGCGGATATCGTCGATGTGGGCGGTGAGTCGACTCGTCCGGGTGCAGTGCGAATCGATTCGGAAACCGAAGCGGCGCGGGTGGTTCCGGTGATTCGCGGGCTGGTCGCGGCGGGTGTGCCGACCAGTGTGGACACCATGCGGGCGAGCGTGGCCGAGGCCGCCGTCGCGGCGGGCGTCTCGGTGGTGAACGACGTCTCCGGCGGGCGCGCCGATGCCGATATGGCCAAGGTCGTTGCGGCGGCGGGGGTTCCGTGGATCCTCATGCACTGGCGCGCGGCGGCGGACTACCGGCACACCGGTCCGGCCGATCACTACGGCGATGTGGTCGGCGAGGTGCTGGAGGAACTGCGCGTGCAGATCGATCTGGCCGTCGCCGCGGGCGTGGATCCGGGCAGGCTGCTGCTGGACCCGGGTCTGGGCTTCGCCAAGAATGCCGAGCACAACTGGGAATTGCTGGGCGCGCTGGACGAATTCGTCGGCACCGGGCTGCCGATCCTGATCGGGGCCTCGCGCAAGCGGTTCCTGGGCGCGCTGCTCGCCGATGCAAACGGGCCGCGCCCGCCCGACGGGCGCGAGGTCGCCACGGCCACCATTTCCGCGCTGGCCGCCGAGCACGGCGCGTGGGGTGTGCGCGTGCACGATGTGCGCGCCTCGCTGGACGCCATCGCCGTCACCGACGCCTGGCGGCGGGCCGCCGTAGAGTCTGGGCGGCGGGCCGCGCGCCGTCGTGAACCGGGAGAACGGATTTGAGCACCGATCGCATCGAGCTGCGCGGACTGCGCGTCTTCGCCCATCACGGCGTGTTCGATTTCGAGAAGCGCGACGGCCAGGAGTTCGTGGTCGATCTGACCGTGTGGACGGACTTCTCGGCCGCCGCCAAGTCCGACGATCTGGCCGAGACCATCCACTACGGCGAGCTCGCCGATCTGGTGGTGGGCATCGTGGGCGGTGCACCGCGCGATCTGGTGGAGACGGTGGTCTCCGAGGTCGCCGATCGGGTGATGGCCTGGGATCCGCGCATCGCGGCCGTGGAGGTGGTGCTGCACAAGCCTTCCGCGCCGATTCCGCATACCTTCGAAGACGTCTGGGTGGTCACGTCCCGCCGTCGCGAAGCGGAGGAGTAGCGGGTGAGTCGGGTAGTCCTGTCGATCGGTTCGAATCTCGGCGATCGGCTCGCACATCTGCGCAGCGTGGTGACGGCCCTGCGGCCGCGACTGCTGGCCGTGTCGTCGGTGTACTCCACGCCGCCCTGGGGCGGGGTGCCGCAACAGGACTACCTCAATGCCGTCCTGGTGGCCCAGGATCCGGACCTGGAGCCCAGCGATTGGCTGCGGCTCGGACAGGAGCTGGAGCAGGCCGCCGAGCGGGTGCGGGAAGTCCGGTGGGGCGCGCGCACGCTGGACGTGGACGTGGTGTGGGCCGGGCAGCGCCGCCGCGATGGCGAGATGGCGGTCCGCAGCACCGATCCCACGCTGACCCTGCCGCATCCGCAGGCGCACAATCGGGCCTTCGTCCTGGTCCCCTGGCTGGAGCTGGAGCCGGACGCGGAACTGGAGGCGGCCGGTGCGCGGCGGCCGGTGCGGGAATGGCTGGCGGCCTTGGACTCCGGTGAGGTGGACGGCGTGCGCCGCACCGAACTGACCCTCGGATGGCTGTAGTGAAGCCCACGCGCGTGCTGGATCTGACCGCCAATGTGGCGCTGGCCGCCGTGGTGGCCTGGATCGCCACCAATATCGCGTACTCCAGCTTCCCGCCCATCTCGGTGTTCTCCGGCGCCTCGCTGATTCCGGTGGCGGTGCTGGAGGTCGTGCTGGCCTTCGTGATTCGGCAGCGGGTGGAGAATCGCGGCATCGGCACCGACGAGCGCCAGTTGCATCCCATCACCGCGGCGCGGGCGGTGGCGCTGGCGAAGGCGTCGGCGCAGGTGGGTTCCCTGGTGGCCGGTATCTGGCTGGGCTTCCTGATCTGGCTGCTGCCGGAGCGCTCGGATCTGCGGGCGGCGGCCTCGGACACCCCGGGTGCGGTGGTGGGCCTGCTTGCCGGAATCGCCTTGGTGGCGGCGGCTTTGTGGCTGGAATATTGCTGTCGTGCGCCGATCGACCCGCCCGATGAAGCAGCTACTTCTTAGCTAACGGATTGGCAGTGATCGTGACCAAGGCGGGAGCCATGGCCCGAAGATCAAGCTACGCTGGCTGACATGGTTTCACCCTCCCGTACCAGTGCCACCCGTCGTCGGCGGGAGGACGCGGGAAAACTTTTCACCGGCGTACTCATCCTTCTCGGCTTGGTAGCCAGCGTTTTCCTGGTCTTCAGCGACAGCGTGCAAATGGTGCGCGTCGGACTCGTCGCGGCGCTCTGGGCGGCCGCCATCGGAGCCCTCGCCGCGACGCGTTATCGCAGGGAATCGGCGGTCGACAAGGCCAAAATCGGTGACCTGCAGAAGGTCTACCACCTCCAGCTGGAGCGCGAGGTTGCTGCGCGCCGCGAATACGAGCTCGGCGTCGAGCAGCGGGTGCGTCAGGAAGTCGGCGCGGACGCCGAGCAGATGGCCGCGCTGCGGGCCGAACTCACGGTGTTGCGCGAGAGCCTGCAGCGGCTCTTCGAAGGTCAACTGCCGCACGAGCGCACGGCCCTGCACGCCGATGCCTATCGCGTGCACGAACTGCCGAGCAGACAGCGCCCGGCGAACAATGCTGCCGCGAACGGTAACTGGGGCGACACCGACGATCACTGGGATCCGTGGTCCGCGCCCATCGACGACGGCGAACCGGATCCGCGCAGCCGCGTGACGCCGATCTTCGAACCCGATCATCCGGAGCCGCCCGCCTTCGCCAGCCCGTACGACGATCCGGTGACCGCGGAGACCTCGGTGGTCACCGATCAGGAATTCGATATGCGCGCGGCCAAATTCGCCGAGCCCGAGCCCGAACCGGCCGCGGATCCGGCGACCAAGCGCACCGAGCCTATTACGGGCGTGCCGCGGGAACCGCTGACCACGGTGGCCTGGTTCGAAAGCGATCCCTCCGCCGCGAGCGAGCCCGCCGTCGCGGACGCCGTCCCGGCGAACGGCCACGTCCACACGAACCTCCACATGCCGGTCGCCGAATCGCCCGCGCCGCCGACGCCCCGCCTCGCCCCCGAGCCCGCCCCGTCACCCATGGGCACGGCCAGCGCCCGCAGACGCCGCCGCGCCGAGGAGGACGGCGCCGACGAGGCCCCGCGCCTGTCGGTCGCCGAGATCATGGCCAACCTGCGGTCGGAGGGAAAGTAGCCCGGTGATCCGGGACCGCTGTAAGACATCCCACAGTCGATGGCCCCGGCGAATCGGGGCCGATATTCTGGGGCAGTAACCTCCGGTACCCGCCAAGCGGGACTGGAACGGCTTTTCGAGAGGACACAGTGACCTCGGACAAGGATGTCTGCGGGACCGATCCTGCGCCTGCACGATTGACGGTGGGAATCGTCTCGGCGGGACGCGTCGGATCCGCACTCGGTGCGGCACTCGAGCGTGCCGGTCATGTCGTATTCGGCGTCTCCGCGATTTCGGATGCGTCGCTGCGGCGTGCCGAGACCAGGCTGCCGGATTCGCGAATCCTGCCCGCAGCCGAGGTCGCCGCCCACAGCGAGCTGCTCATCCTGTCGGTGCCGGACAGCGAACTGGCCGGGCTGATCTCCGGTTTGGCGGCGGCGGGGGCCGTGCGGCCGGGCACCATCGTGGTGCAACCTCCGGCGCCAATGGCATCGGCATTCTCGCGCCGCTCACCGCCCTGGGCGCGCTGCCCGTCGCGATTCATCCGGCCATGACCTTCACCGGCCACGACGAGGACATCGCCCGGCTGGGCAATGCCTGTTTCGGGATCACCGCCGCCGACGAGATCGGCTATGCCATCGCGCAGTCGCTGGTCATCGAGATGGGCGGCGAACCGGTCAAGGTGGCCGAGGAGCACCGCACGCTCTATCACGCCGCCCTCGCGCACGGCAGTAATCACCTGGTCACGTTGATCGTGGATGCCGTCGAGGCGCTTCGGGTGGCGCTGTCCGGTCCCGGATTGCTCGGCCAGCAGGTGGTCGACGATCAGCCCGGCGGACTGGCCGAGCGCATGCTCGCGCCGCTGGTGTCGGCGGCGCTGGACAATGCGCTGCGCCGCGGCCAGGCCGCGCTGACCGGTCCGGTCGCCCGCGGCGATGTCGAGGCGGTGGCCGCGCATCTCGAGGCGCTCGAGGCCCTGGATCCCAGGCTGGCGGCGGGGTATCGCGCCATGTCGCTGCGTTCGGCCGAGCGTGCGAAGAGCAATCCCGCCCTGATCGATCTGCTGGAAGGACCCCGCCTGGGCGGTCAGGCCCGGAGGCGGCAGCGGAGCGTAACCACGGAGGGCCCTGACCAGGCGGAGAAAGGACACTGATGGACCCGAAACTGCGTGGCGCGTACAAGCGCGGTGAGCTCACCGTGCTGCACGATCCGGCGGTCGTCCAGTCGGTTGTCAAGGCATTGCGAGCCGTCGGCCGCAAGGTTGCTCTGGTGCCGACCATGGGCGCGCTGCACGAGGGTCATCTGGAGCTGGTGCGGCTGGCCAAGCGGACCAATCAGGTCGTCATCGTGTCGATCTTCGTGAACCCCTTGCAGTTCAACGAGGCCGCCGATCTGGACAAGTATCCGCGCACCCTCGAAGCCGATGTGGAACTGCTGCGCGGCGAGGGCGTGGAGCTGGTGTTCGCGCCCAGCCCGGCCGATATGTACCCGGACGGCCCGCGCACCACCGTGCACGCCGGACCGCTCGGCGACGAGCTCGAGGGCGCGCACCGCCCGGGGCATTTCGCGGGCGTGCTGACCGTGGTGGCCAAGCTGTTCCAGATCTGCCTGCCGCACGAGGCGTTCTTCGGCGAGAAGGACTATCAGCAGCTGACGCTCATCCGGCAGCTGGTGCGGGACTTGAACTTCGATCTGCGGATCGTCCCGGTGGTGACCGTGCGCGAGGCCGACGGCCTGGCGCTCTCCTCGCGCAATCGCTTCCTCGATCCGGTCCAGCGCGAGCTGGCGACCACGCTGTCGGCGGCGCTGGCGGCCGGTCGCCACGCCGCCGCCTTCGGCCCGGACGCGGTCCTGAAGACCGCGCACGAGGTGCTCGCCACCGCGCCCGAGATCGAGCTCGAATACATCGAGCTGCGCGGTTCGGATCTGGGCCCGGTCCAGGACAGCGGCAATGCCCGCCTGCTCATCGCGGCCCGGGTCGGCAGCACCCGGCTCATCGACAACATTCCCGTCACCGTCGGCGCTCCGATCGACGGCCATCCGACCACCCCCGACCAGCCCACTCCGGCAACCAACTGAGGAGGCGACGACGATGTTGCGCACCATGATGAAGTCCAAGATCCACCGCGCCACGGTGACGCACGCCGACCTGCACTACGTCGGCTCGGTCACCGTCGACCAGGATCTCCTGGATGCCGCCGATCTGCTGGAAGGCGAGCAGGTCTGCATTGTCGACATCACCAACGGCGCCCGCCTCGAGACCTATGTCATCGCCGGGGAGCGCGGTTCGGGCGTCATCGGAATCAACGGCGCCGCAGCGCATCTGGTGCAGCCGGGCGATCTCGTCATTCTCATCGCCTACGGCATGATGGACGAGGCGGAGCTGCGGGAATACGCTCCGCGCGTGGTGTTCGTGGACGACCGCAACCGGCAGGTGGAGCTGGGCTCGGATCCGGCGCACGCGCCGGAGGGGTCGGATCTGATCTCGCCGCGCTCGCTGTCCTACGCGCGCTGAACGCTCGCCCGACCGGTCAAGCCCGGAGGCGGGAACGCAGCGTAACCACGTAGGGCTCCGATCGGGCGAGGAAAGGACACCTCCATGCTGCTGACCATCGATGTCCGCAATACCAGTATCGAGCTGGGCCTGTTCTCCGGCAGCGGGGATCACGCCAAGCTGGTGAAACAGTGGCGGATGCACACCAATCCGCTGCTCACCGCGGATGAATTCGCCTTGCAGGTGCGCGGTTTGATCGGCGCCGACGCCGACCAGGTGATCGGCGTGGCGGCGCTGTCCACGGTGCCGCCGGTGCTGCGCGAACTGCGCGAAATGCTGAGCCGGTACTGGGGTCATGTACCGCACGTGGTGGTGGAACCCGGTGTGCGAACCGGGATTCCGCTGCTGGTCGACAATCCCAAGGAAGTCGGCGCGGACCGCATCGTGAACTGCCTGGCCGCCTATCACCGCTTCCAATCCCCGGCCATCGTGGTGGATTTCGGCACCGCCATCTGTGTGGATCTGGTGTCGGCCAAGGGGGAATTCCTGGGCGGCATCATCGCCCCGGGCGTGGAGATCTCCACCGAGGCCCTCGTCGAGCGCAGCGCGCTGCGCCGCGCCGAGTTGGCGCGGCCGCGGTCGGTGGTCGGCAAGAATTCCATGGAGTGCATGCAGTCCGGTGCGATTTTCGGGTTTGCCGGATTGGTGGACGGATTGATCGATCGCATTCGCGACGAATTCGACGCCTTCGCCGGTGACGATGTCTCGGTGGTGGCGACCGGGGCCAGCGCGCCGCTGATCGTGCCCGAATCCGAGACCATCGATCACCACGAACCGCATCTCACGCTGGACGGTCTGCGCCTTGTCTACGAGCGCAACCAGCAACGGCGCGCCCGTTAACACGGTTCATTGTGATGTATTCGTCGCCGCCGGGAGCTATTGACCGGCGGCGATCCACTGTTAGACTCTGCCCCGTGTCTTACCGCGTGAGCATCCAGGAGTGTTGTCGAGGCTAATCCGCCTCGGCTCGTTGTCGAGGCTTCGTACAGCCCTCGTCAACCACAAACATCCTGGAGTTTTCGCTCATGCGATCCTCTGTTCTCTCCCTGCCTGTCGCCGGTGTTTCCCGTCTGCTGCCCGAGGTCACCGAACGCGCCACCGCCTCCGCTCTGCCCACCCGGCTGCGCCCGGCCGATCTGCTGCGCCTGACCGATGAGGGCGCCGAGGACGTGCTGGCCGGACGCTACGATCACCTGCTGCCGGAAGGCGGCCTGTGGCCCACCGAGAAGCGCTGGGCCACAAGGCTTATCGCCGATGAAGAGATCGACCTGTGGTTGATCAGCTGGGTCGCGGACAAACACACCGAACTGCACGATCACGCCGGTTCGCTGGGCGCGCTGACGGTGCTCTCCGGCGCGCTCTCGGAATTCCGGTGGAATGGCCGGGATCTGCGCCGCCGCACGCTCACCGCCGGTGATCAGGCCTCTTTCCCGCTCGGCTGGGTGCACGACGTGGTGCGCGCCCCCGATGCCGAGGCCGGAATTTCCGGTCCGCTCGACCCCACCCTGAGCGTGCACGCCTATTCCCCGCCTTTGACCGCCATGTCCTATTACGAGGTCACCGGTCACGGCACGCTTCGCCGCACCCGTTCCGTTCTCACCGACCAGCCCGAAGGTGAACTCGAATGACCCACATGACCATCGACGGCATGCTCGCCCAGGCGCGCGAGCGGTTGCGCCGGATGTATCCGGTGGAATTGCCGCAGGCCATCGCGCGCGGCGCGATTCCGGTCGATATTCGCCCGCAAGCGCAGCGCCTGCGCGAAGGCACCCTGCCGGGCGCGCTCGTCATCGAGCGAAATGTCCTGGAATGGCGTTTGGATCCCTCCAGCGACGCGCGTTTGGCCCTGGCCACCGACCATGACGTGGAATGGATCGTCGTCTGCTCGGAGGGCTACACCTCGAGCCTGGCGGCCTCGTCGCTGCAGCAACTGGGCCTGCGCCGCGCCACCGATCTGGTGGGCGGATACCAGGCGCTGAAAGCCGCCGGACTGCTCATGGTGGCCGCCACCGCTCCGCATTTCGAACGTGAGGTCGCCACCCTCGCCTGGGTCTGATTTCGTTTGCCCGGGCGGCGGAAAAAACGATTTCGGGGGCACGATAGGCTAGAGCCCCGTGAGCACCCCCAACCCCCCTTCTACCGCCGGCACCACGGCTCCCGCTGGGAAAACCCGTGCCGCGGCCGCCGCTGCCGAACCCGATGTCCCCGAGCAGATGCGGATTCGCCGGGAGAAGCGGGAGCGGTTGCTGCAGGAGGGGCGCGAGGCCTATCCCGTGGTGGTGAACCGCACGCACACGCTCGCCGAAATCCGGGACGCGTATCCGGATCTGGAAGCCGATGTGCAAACCGGCCTGCGGGTGGGCATTGCCGGGCGCGTCATTTTCGTGCGCAATACCGGCAAGCTCTGCTTCGCGACCCTGCAAGAGGGTGACGGCACCAAGCTGCAGGCGATGATCAGCCTCAATGGGGTGGGCGCGGAATCGCTGGCGGCCTGGAAGGCCGATGTGGACCTCGGCGACTTCGTGTACGTGCACGGTGAGGTGATCACTTCCCGCACCGGCGAATTGAGCGTCATGGCCGACGCCTGGGAGATGGCGGCCAAGTCGCTGCGCCCCATGCCGGTGGCGCACAAGGAGATGAACGAGGAGTCGCGGGTCCGGCAGCGCTATGTCGACCTGATCGTGCGCCCGGAGGCCCGGGAGATGGCCCGGACCCGCGTGGCCGCGGTGCGCGCGCTGCGGAATGCGCTGGAGCGCAGGGGTTTCCTCGAGGTCGAGACCCCCATGCTGCAGACCATCCACGGCGGTGCGGCGGCGCGCCCGTTCGTGACCCGCTCCAATGCCCTGGATATGGAGCTCTACCTGCGTATCGCACCGGAGTTGTTCCTGAAGCGGTGCGTTGTGGGCGGCCTGGAGAAGGTCTTCGAGATCAACCGGAACTTCCGCAACGAGGGTGCGGACTCCACCCATTCGCCCGAGTTCGCAATGCTGGAAGCCTACGAGGCGTACGGCACCTACGACGATTCCGCGAAGATGATGCGGGAATTGATCCAGGAAGTCGCGCAGGAGGTGTACGGCACGCAGGTCGTCACCCTCGCGGACGGTACCGAATACGATCTGTCCGGCGAGTGGGCGACGGTGGAGATGTACCCCTCGCTGTCCGAGCAGATCGGTGTGGAGGTCACGCCCGAAACGTCGGTCGAGGAATTGCTGGCACTCGCCGATCGGGTGGGTCTGGAAATTCCGCCGGACAAGGGCTACGGTCACGGCAAACTGGTCGAGGAACTGTGGGAGCACGTGTACGGCGACAAGCTGTACGCGCCGACTTTCGTTCGCGACTTCCCCGTGGAGACCTCTCCGCTGACGCGTCAGCATCGCAGCAAGCCCGGAGTTACCGAGAAGTGGGACCTCTATGTCCGCGGCTTCGAACTCGCAACCGGCTATTCCGAACTCGTCGATCCGGTCATCCAGCGCGAACGGTTCATGGATCAGGCGCGTTTGGCCGCCGCGGGCGACGATGAGGCAATGCGTCTGGACGAGGACTTCCTGGCCGCCATGGAGCACGGTATGCCGCCTGCGACCGGAACCGGTATGGGGATAGACCGTTTGCTGATGGCCCTGACTGGCTTGGGAATCCGAGAAACGATACTCTTTCCAATTGTGCGTCCAGCGGCTCGTTGAGTTCGCTGGATTGCATTGTCGCTGCCCGTTCTGGGACTATCGGAATTAGCGGTATTCTGGCGTCGGGTAATCGGCCTAACTATGCGGGTCGCACGATTTCGAGAGGACGTTCATCTCATGGCGAAGAAGGTCACCGTTAGCCTGATCGACGATGTCGACGGTGAGTCCATCGCGGACGAGACCATCGAGTTCGCTATCGATGGCGTCTCGTACGAGATCGACCTGTCGACGGCGAATGCGGCCAAGCTGCGGGACGGATTGGAAGTGTGGGTTTCCAACGCTCGTCGCGTGAGCGGTCGGCGTCGTACCAAGGCCGCCGCTGCGGCGACCGCGGGACCGAAGAGCCGGGTCTCGATCGATCGCGAACAAAGTGCCGCGATTCGTGAATGGGCTCGCCGTAATGGACACAAGGTTTCGGTGCGTGGACGTATCTCCGCCGACATCACCGAGGCTTACAACAAGGCTGCGGCGAAGAACTAGTGCTCTTTGCGACTGCCGCTCGGGTGTTTCGTGCGAACCCGGGCGGCAGTGGTTTATTCATACGCTTTGCATATAACTTGCCTGGGTAGTGCCTGCCCAACTCCGAGCCACGATCTTGCTCGCGCCCCGGCGGCACGGCACCATTGAAACTGTGCGAACGATGTCACTGGCTGGATGTAGAGAAGAGGTATCGGCGCAGTGACCGCATTTCCGGGTTCATTCCTGCGAGTCAAGGATCACGAGGGCCAGCAGCACGAGCTGATGCTGACTCCTGATCAGCCGCGCATCACCATCGGCCGCTCACCGCAGGCCGATCTGTCGCTGTTCTGGGACGCCGAGGTGTCCCGGCTGCACGCGACCGCGGAATACCTGGGTGCGCACTGGACGATCGTCGATGACGGGCTCTCGCGCAATGGCACGTTCGTGAATGGGGACCGACTGGTCGGTAGGCATCGCCTGCAACCGGGCGATGTCATCTGGATGGGCACCTCGCGCGTCACCTTCCACGATTTCAGCGGCGCCGCAGGCGATATCACCCAGACCTCCACCGGCGGCCTGCCAACTCTGCGCTCGCTCACCGAAACCCAGCGCGCGGTCCTGATCGCCCTGTGCCGCCCGCTGCGCGGCAATGACGGTTTCGCCTCACCGGCCTCCAATCAGCAGATCGCCGCCGAGCTGTTCCTCAGCGTGGATGCCATCAAGACCCATCTGCGCGCCCTGTTCGCCAAGTTCGGCGTGGAGGACCTGCCGCAGAACGCCAAGCGGGTCCGGCTGGCCAACCTGGCCCTGCAATCCGGCGTCATCTCCGAACGGGATCTGTAGCCCCCGGAATTGGGGGCGCCGTGGTGTTGTGGACTCCCGCTCATGTGTGCGAGCTTCTGAGCCATGGAGACCCGCTCCCGGTCCCGGTTGACTGGAAGTCGTTGATCGCCCGGGAATTCCGCGGGTGGCAGATCCAGTCAGGAGAGTTTCATGTTCGCACTTAGCATCGCCGCCCTGGTGGCGGCAACGCTGTCGACCGGGCTGGTCGCCGGAGTGTTCTACGCCTACGCGAACTCGGTCATGCTGGCCCTTCGCCAGTCCGACGACCGCACCATGATCGACGTGATGCAGAAGATCAACGTGGTCATCCTCAACCCGTGGTTCATGTTCAGCTTCCTGGGATCCGTCGGATTCACGGTGCTCGCGGTGGCGCTGCACCTCGGTAAGGACGCCCGCACCACGCTGATCTGGCTGGCCGTGGCCCTGGTGATCAATGTGATCGCCTTCGCGGTGGCCGCCGGACTGAACGTCCCGCTCAACAATGCGCTGGAGGCGGCCGGGGATCCGGCGCAGATCGCCGATCTGGCGGCCGTGCGCGCGGACTTCGAATCCCCGTGGATCCGTTGGAACATCCTGCGCGGCGTGCTGCACACGGCGGCGTTCCTGGTGCTGTGCGGCGCGCTGTTCGTGGCCGGCCAGCAGCACGGCAAGTCCGAGTCCGAGGCCCTGCCCGCCGGGGCGGTCGCGGGCGGCGGGGTGGCGCAGCCCGGTTACGGCGGTCCGGTGCAGCCGGGCCACGGCCCCGCGCGCTGGTAACTGCAACCCGCGGCAACAGGTTTCATACATTACCCGTCGGTAAGCCCTCGGACTAGAACGCGTTCCGGTTACGTTACCGGAACGCGTTCTATTTTTTGGAGGGGCTCATGCGACGTGCGCTGCCGCGCCGTTCGCCGGGATCGATGCTGTTCATGGCTGTTCTGGCGATGTTATGGGTGGGGGCGAGCGGCACCGCTCGCGCCGAATATCCGGTCGACTACAACTTTTTCGCGGGCATCCCGTACGAGCTCTCGAATCCCGGTGGCTCACTGCCGGGTTCGAACGACTGGTCGTGCAAGCCGACCGCCGCGCATCCGAATCCGGTGGTGCTGCTGCACGGCACCGCGGGCGGCGCGCAGACCAACTGGGGCGCGTACGCCCCGCTGCTGGCCAATGAGGGCTACTGCGTCTACGCCCTGACCTACGGCAATCTCGATCTGCCTTTTCCCTTGAAGACCCTGGGCGGTCTGCGGCCGGTTCCCGAAAGCGCCGCGCAGGTCTCGGCTTTCGTGGATCGGGTGCTGGCCGCGACCGGCGCCGCCCGCGTGGATTTCGTCAGCCACTCGCAGGGCAGCATTGTCGGCCAGTACGTGGTGAAGCGGCTCGGCGGCGCGGCCAAGGTGGAGCGATTCGTTTCCATCGCCGGGCCGTGGATCGGCGGCGCGGGCGATCAGATGGAGATGGTGCGCACCATGGGGCGGCAGCTGGGCATCGAGCCCGACGCCGTGGACAGCATGCTCGTCGGCAGCGTCTGCCACGTCTGCTCGCAGATGCTGGGCGGATCCAGCTTCATGAACGCGCTCAATGCCGACGGGATCTACGCCCCGCAGGTCACCTACACCAATATCGCCACCAGATACGACGAGATCGCCTTCCCGTACACGGTCGGTCTGATCGAAGCGCCCAATGCGGTGAACATCGTGGTGCAGGACGGCTGCGAGAGCGACTTCTCCGAACACATGGCCATCGCGGGCAGTCCGCGCACCGCGGGCTTCATGCTCAATGCCCTCGATCCCGCGCATCCGCGCCCGGTCGTCTGCGAGTTCATCCCGCCCTTCACGGGGTAGTTCGCCCGTGTTCGCTGTCGGCGTAGCCGGGACGGAAACGTTCCCGGCTACAGCCCCGTTATGAGGGAATGAGTCGTACTATCGCCGGTTCGCAATAGGGTGGACGGACGACGGGCGTGACCCCTCACCACTAGAGTGGGAGGTGGGGGATGCAACCCCAGGGCTTCATGGCAGGCTGGCGACCAGAAGGGCAGCACAGGGTCTGAAGCGCCGGATGCCGTAGACGGCGGAGCAGGAGAGTGAGGGAGCGATGTTCGAGAGGTTCACCGACCGCGCGCGGCGGGTCGTTGTCCTGGCCCAAGAAGAGGCCCGGATGCTCAACCACAACTACATCGGCACCGAGCACATCCTGCTTGGTCTGATTCACGAAGGTGAAGGTGTCGCGGCGAAGTCCCTGGAGTCCCTGGGCATTTCGCTGGAGGGTGTGCGCAGCCAGGTCGAGGAGATCATCGGGCAGGGCCAGCAGGCGCCGTCCGGTCACATCCCCTTCACCCCGCGTGCCAAGAAGGTGCTGGAGCTGTCGCTGCGCGAGGCGCTGCAGCTCGGCCACAACTACATCGGCACCGAGCACATTCTGCTCGGCCTGATCCGCGAGGGAGAGGGCGTCGCGGCGCAGGTGCTGGTCAAGCTGGGCGCCGATCTCAATCGCGTGCGCCAGCAGGTCATCCAGCTGCTGTCCGGCTACCAGGGCGGCAAGGAGGCCGTGGAGTCCGGTACCCGCGGCGAGGCGGGCACCCCGTCCACCTCGCTGGTGCTCGACCAGTTCGGCCGCAACCTGACCCAGGCCGCCCTCGAAGGCAAGCTGGACCCGGTCATCGGGCGCTCGAAGGAGATCGAGCGTGTGATGCAGGTGCTCAGCCGCCGCACCAAGAACAATCCCGTCCTCATCGGCGAGCCCGGTGTCGGTAAGACCGCCGTGGTCGAGGGCCTGGCCCAGGCCATCGTGAACGGCGAGGTCCCCGAGACGCTCAAGGACAAGCAGCTCTACACCCTCGACTTGGGTTCCCTGGTCGCGGGCAGCCGCTACCGCGGTGATTTCGAGGAGCGCCTGAAGAAGGTGCTCAAGGAGATCAACACCCGCGGCGACATCATCCTGTTCATCGACGAGCTGCACACCCTGGTGGGTGCGGGCGCGGCCGAGGGCGCCATCGACGCGGCCTCCATCCTCAAGCCCAAGCTGGCTCGCGGTGAGCTGCAGACCATCGGCGCCACGACCCTCGACGAGTACCGCAAGTACATCGAGAAGGATGCCGCGCTGGAGCGTCGCTTCCAGCCCGTGCAGGTCGGCGAGCCGACCGTCGAGCACACCATCAATATCCTCAAGGGTCTGCGCGACCGCTACGAGGCGCACCACCGGGTGTCCATCACCGACGGCGCGCTGGTGGCCGCCGCCACCCTGGCGGATCGCTACATCAACGACCGCTTCCTGCCGGACAAGGCCATCGACCTCATCGACGAGGCGGGCGCGCGCATGCGCATCCGCCGGATGACCGCGCCGCCGGACCTGCGCGAATTCGACGACAAGATCGCCGATGCGCGCCGGGAGAAGGAGTCCGCGATCGACGCGCAGGACTTCGAGAAGGCCGCTCGTGTCCGCGACAAGGAGAAGCAGCTCGTCGCCAAGCGGGCCGAGCGCGAAAAGCAGTGGCGTTCCGGTGATCTGGATGTCGTGGCCGAGGTCGACGACGAGCAGATCGCGGAGGTCCTCGCCAACTGGACCGGTATCCCGGTGTTCAAGCTCACCGAGGAGGAGACCACCCGTCTGCTCCGTATGGAGGACGAGCTGCACAAGCGGATCATCGGCCAGGAGGACGCGGTCAAGGCCGTCTCCAAGGCCATCCGCCGCACCCGCGCCGGTCTGAAGGATCCCAAGCGTCCCTCGGGCTCGTTCATCTTCGCCGGTCCCTCCGGTGTCGGTAAGACCGAGCTGTCCAAGGCGCTGGCGAACTTCCTGTTCGGCGATGACGACGCGCTCATCCAGATCGATATGGGCGAGTTCCACGACCGCTTCACCGCGTCGCGGCTCTTCGGCGCCCCTCCGGGCTACGTCGGCTACGAAGAGGGCGGCCAGCTCACCGAGAAGGTGCGCCGCAAGCCGTTCTCGGTCGTGCTCTTCGACGAGATCGAGAAGGCCCACCAGGAGATCTACAACACCCTGTTGCAGGTCCTCGAGGACGGCCGCCTCACCGACGGCCAGGGTCGCACGGTCGACTTCAAGAACACGGTGCTGATCTTCACCTCGAACCTCGGCACGCAGGACATCTCCAAGGCGGTCGGCCTCGGCTTCGCGCAGTCGAATGTCGAGGGCTCGAACTACGAGCGCATGAAGCTCAAGGTCAACGACGAGCTGAAGAAGCACTTCCGCCCCGAATTCCTCAACCGCATCGACGATGTCATCGTCTTCCACCAGCTGACCACGGATCAGATCGTGCAGATGGTGGATCTGATGATCGGCCGCGTCGCCAAGCAGCTGAAGAACAAGGACATGGAGATCGAGCTGTCCCCGCAGGCCAAGTCCCTGCTGGCCAAGCGCGGCTTCGATCCCGTGCTCGGTGCGCGCCCGCTGCGTCGCACCATCCAGCGCGAGATCGAGGATCAGCTCTCGGAGAAGATCCTCTTCGGCGAACTCGGCGCGGGTCAGACCGTGGTCGTGGACGTCGAGGGCTGGGACGGTGAGGGCCAGGGCGAGAACGCCAAGTTCACCTTCACCGGCAAGGCCAAGCTGACCAAGAAGGACGCCGCCGAGGAGAAGCCGGTCGTTGCCCTCGCGGGTGACGCGCCCGCCGCTGCCGCCTCCGGCGAGTAGAAACGGTTCGCTCGAAAGCCCCTTCCACCACTGGTGGGAGGGGCTTTCGCCGTTTCCGGACGCGGAAATTCGTTGGCGGCGCGGTGGCGGTGTCGAGCATCCTCGAAAGGTTGCCGAATGAAAGGACCGTATTGCTCACCGACGATCAGATCACCGCATTCATCACCGACGGATTCGTGAAGGTGGAGGGGGCCTTCCCGGCCGAGGTGGCGGCCGACGCCCGCGAATTTCTCTGGCGGGCATGCGGATGTGATCCGGAGGATCCCGCCACCTGGACCCGGCCGGTGATCCGCCTGCCCGGATTCGGCAACCCGCCCTTCAAACAGGCGGCGACCGCGCCCGCGCTGCACGAAGCCTTCGATCAGCTGGTCGGACGCGACCGGTGGGTGCCGCGGGACGGCTTGGGCACCTTCCCGATTCGCTTCCCCAGCACCGCGGAGCCGGGTGACGACGGCTGGCACGTCGACACCAGCTTTCCGGGCGATGAGCCGACGGACTTCATGCGGTGGCGATTCAATGTGGAGTCCAAGGGCCGCGCACTGCTGATGCTGTTCCTGTTCTCCGATATCGAGATCGACGACGCGCCCACCCGGATCAGCGTCGGCTCGCATCTGCGGATGGCGAAGCTGCTGGAACCCTTCGGGACCGCGGGCGCCACCCTCTTCGACTTCGACTTCGACGCCATCGCAGCCGATCTCCCGAAGGCGTACGCCACCGGGCGGGCCGGTGACGTCTACCTGTGCCATCCCTTCCTGGTGCACGCGGCCCAGCCGCACCACGGGCGGAACCCGCGCTTCCTTGCGCAGCCTCCGCTGGATCTGCGGCAGCCGTGCGAACTCGACCGTGCGGACGGGGACTACTCGCCGCTCGAGCTCGCCATCAGGCGGGGTCTGGCCGCCTAGCGGCAGCGCGCCAGAATCGGCGCGAACGCTTCGGCGAGCTCACCGGGAACCAGCAGTTCGTCGATGCCGTACTTCTCGCGGCGGTATTCGAGGATCTCCGCCGCTTCGGCAGGGTCGGCGGGAATCAGCGCCGCCGCCCCCGCCGCACGGAGCTGGTCGCCGGTCAGGCTCATACGGGCGGACAGGTAGTAGGGCAGCCGATCGCCGATGCCGACGGCCTGGAGGCTGAAGACGATCGGCCGGTCGGTGTGGTCCCGCACGGTGGCGACGATCCCGGCGATGTCCTGTTCGGTGGCGGACGGCTCCACCGCCAGATGAATGCGGTCCGCGAATTCGGCGGCGGTGGCCAGCATGCGGGGTCCGCTCGCGGCAATGACGATGGCGGGTACGGGCTGGACTCCGGCCCGTACCGCTTCGACGGTGGCGATGAGGTGGCGGCGCCGGTCCCCGCCGGAACCCCAAGGCACGCCGAACTTCTCGGCCTCGGCCTGGGCGTCGGGCCGCCCGGCGCCGATGCCCAGTTCGAAGCGGCCGTCGGACAGCATCTGCAGGGCGGCGGTTTCGCGGACGGTGGCCGCCGCCGAGCGCATGGGGGCGGCCAGCACATTGGGGCGCAGCCGGATGGTCGAGGTGACGGCGGCCGCGGCGGCCAGGACGGGGAACGGGGACGGGGTGTAGAGGGTGTCGGGCAGCTGGACCGAGCCGTAGCCCTGGTGTTCAGCGTCCTGGACACTGCGCACCCAGTCGCTGCCGGAGCGGGGGACGGTGACGAGGCCGAAGTTCATGCTCATGGTCCGAGCATGCGCGCCGACGATTGTCGGGGAATCGGTTTCCAGGCGGTACCTCGCCTACGTCCGGAGACGTACGCGGGTCTTCGGCGGTGGTCGAAACCGCCGGTACCGCAAGGTTTTGCCCCGGTTGATCGTAAGCGGGCGGGCGTAGCGTGGATGGGGTTGGTAACCAGGCCGTTCGGGGGTTCAACCATGACAAATCCGGATCTCACACTCATTGCCGTACTGCTGGATCGCTCCGGCTCCATGCAGTCCATCAAGTCCGACACCGAAGGCGGATTCAACGCCTATATGGAGCAGCAACGCGAGGTGCCCAAACAGATCGAGGTGACCCTCGCCCAGTTCGACACCGACTACCAGGTGGTCTACGCGAATCGGCCCCTGGCCGAGGTGCCGCCGCTGCAGCTGGAACCGCGCGGTATGACCGCCCTCTACGACGCCGTCGGCAAACTCGTCACCGAGGTCGGCGCCGAACTCGCCGCCCGCCCCGACCACCGCCGCCCCGGCACGGTGATCGTCGTGGTCCTCACCGACGGTCACGAGAACTCCAGCAAGGAGTGGTCCCACGCCGCCGTCAAATCCCTGATCACCCAGCAGCAGGACGTCTGGAAGTGGAACTTCCTGTTCCTCGGCGCGAATATGGACGCCGTGGCCATCGGCACCGAGATGGGCTTCTCCCCCCGCCAGTCCATCACCTATGCCGCCGCGCCCCAAGGTGTTTCCGGTGTCTTCCGCGCCGCCGCCTCCTACACCGGCCGCATTCAATCCGCCGCACCCGGCAGCCCCTTCACCGACGACGGCTTCACCGATGCGGAACGCGACCAGTCCAATCCCGGGAGTTGACCGCTAGTCGCCGGTCAGGACTCGGATATCGCGGTAGCTCGGGATGGTGGGCGTGACGGTCCGGTCGTCGAGGATGGCGCGAGCGAGATCGGCGACCGTGCCCAGGGCCGCCCGGTACAGGAGTGAGCCGGTGCTGACGCGCGCCACCCCGAGTTCGGTGAGGGCGGTGAGCGAGGGTCCGGTCGCCGAATAGAGGAGGTTGACCGGCAGGGATACGGCGGCGACGAACTTCTCGATCAGGTCGGGATCGGTGAGGCCGGGGACGAAAATGCCGTCGGCTCCGGCCTGTTCGTAGCGGTGGGCGCGATCGATCGTCGAATCCTCCTCGCGCTCTTGCCAGTAGGTATCGGTGCGGGCATTGACGAAGATGCCGGGCGTGCGCGCCTTGACGGCGGCGATGAGGGCGGCGTGCTCCGCGGGCGCGGCGAGGTGGGTATTGGCGCGGGCGTCCTCGAGGTTCACGCCCGCGATTCCCAACTCGGCGAGCTCGGCGACGAATTCGGCCACCGCGTCCGGGCTCTCACTGAATCCGGCTTCGATATCGACGGTCACCGGTATCGGCAGCCGCGCGAGCCGGGTTGCCAGGGCCAGGGTTTCGGCGCGGGTCACGCCCTCGCCGTCGGCGAGACCGGCCGCGACGGCCACACCCAGGCTGGTGGTGGCGACGGTCGGGAATCCGGCGGCGGCGAGCATGGCCGCGGAGCCGAAATCCCAGGCATTGGGGAGGATCAGCGGGCCGGGGCCGTGGTGGAGGGCGTGGAAAGCATCGGTCTTGGTCATTGCTGAGCTCCTTCGAGAATTCCGGCGGCGAGGGCGATGGCGTGCTCCCGGCCGGGACAGGCGTGTGGACCGACACCGAAACCCAGTCCGGGATGGCGCATATCGAGTTCGACGAGTTCGCCGTCCATGACGCGTCGAGTGGCGCGCAGGGGCGGGTTTTCGCGCATGGTGCGGGCAATGCGCTCCTCGGGGGTTCCGGCGGCGTCGAGCGCGCGGACATTGGCCAGCAGCGCATCGGTGGCGGCGCAGGCCTGTACGAGCACGCAAATCCGCGCGGCGGTCGCCTCGTCGGCCACGCCGCCGCAGGCCGCGACCAGCTCGACCACCGCGGCATCGGCGGCGGCGCTGTCGGGTTCGTGTGGTTGATAGTGGGCGGCAATGGTTTTCACCGCGTCGGCGGATGCGCCGGGCAGCCCCAGCTCATCGATGAGCACCTGAACGTGGGCCAGCGGCAAATGGGCGGCCGTGCGGGCGCGGGCACGCAGATCGGCGGGGGACAGGCGGTCCAGTTCGGCGAGCACGAGGGCGCGGCGGCGGGTGTGGTCCGGGCCGTCGCAGAAGCGCGGGACATGGGCGCGCAGCCAGGCCAGGCCGAGAGGGTCGCGCACCGGCGGCACATGCGGCACGGGCGCCCGGTGCAGGGCGGTGCGCACCTGGTCGGGATCGGTCAGGAAGGGGCAGGTCCGGGGCATGGATCGACGGTATGCCCGGAATACTTCGGTGGCCGCCGAAGTGATTCCGGAGAATCATGGCGGCATGCGATCCGGAGGAGCCGAACTGGCGGGACTGGCCGCGCTGCTGGCCGACCGCACCCGCGCCGATATCTGCCTGGCCCTGCTCGACGGCCGGGCCTGGACGGCCGGTGAGCTCGCGCGCTACGCCGGGGTCGCGGCGTCCACCGCGACCGAGCATTTGAACCGGCTGCTGGCGGGCGGGCTGCTGGCGGAGCGGCGGCAGGGGCGGCATCGGTATGTGCAACTCGCCGATGCCCGCGTGGCGGAACTGCTGGAGGCCATGAACGCCTATATCGGGCCGCCCGGCGGTCCGGTGAGCGGGCTCAAGTCCGCCACCGTCGCCGCCACGCTGGCGCGCGGGCGAACCTGCTACGACCATCTCGCGGGGCGGCTCGGCGTGGCCATTACCGATGCGCTGACGGCCCGCGAATTTCTCGATACCAGTGCGGGTTTCGTGCTCACCGACAGCGGCGTGGCCTTGTTGACGGGGCCGTTCGGCGTGGATCCGGCGACCTTGCGGAAGACGCGCCGCCCGGTGGTCCGGCCGTGCCTGGACTGGACCGAACGGCGCACGCATCTCGGCGGAGTCGCCGGTGCGCAATTGTGCCGCCGCTTGCGGGAACTCGAGTGGGTCAAGCGGATCGGGTCCGGTCGCGCCATTGCCGTCACCGCGAAAGGCGAAGCGGGACTGCGCGATCTGCTGGGAATCGAGGCCGCCGAGCTGCGGTGACTACTGCCAGCCGGGCCGTACCAGGCCGGATTCGTAGGCCATGACCACCAGCTGCGTGCGGTCGCGGGCATTGAGTTTCAACAGAATCCGGCTGACGTGGGTGCGGGCGGTGGCCGGGCTCATGAACAGCCGCTCGGCGATCTCGGCATTGGTGAGCCCCTCCGCGACCAGCGTCATGACCTCCCGCTCCCGGTCGGTCAGCTCCGCGAACGAGCCCGCGGGCGCGGGTTTGGCGTGGGTCGCGAATTCGGCGACCAGGCGTTTGGTGACGCTGGGGGACAGCAGCGCGTCACCGCCGGACACCACCCGGACCGCCTTGACCAGATCGGCGGGCTCGGTGTGCTTGACCAGGAATCCGGTGGCCCCGGACCGCATGGCCTCGAAAACGTACTCATCCAGTTCGAAGGTGGTCAGCACGACCACCTTCACCTCGGCCAGCGCCGGGTCGGCGGCGATCGCGCGGGTGGCGGCCAGCCCGTCCAGGACCGGCATGCGGATATCCATGAGCACCGCATCGGGGGTGAGCGCGCGGGCCAGCTCCACGGCCCGCTCGCCATTGTCGGCCTCGCCGACCACCTCGATATCGTCCTGCGCGTCCAGCAGCGCCACGAACCCGCCGCGCACCAGCGCCTGATCATCCGCTATCACTACCCGAATGCTCACGAAACCTCCTGTATCGCCGACGTTTCGAACCTAGGCGGCCGGTTCCGGATGTGCCAGGTGGATGGGCAGCCGCGCCTCCACCCGGAAACCGCCGTCGGGTTTGGGCTCGGCCAGCAGCCGCCCGCCGAGGGCGTGCGCGCGCTCGGTCATACCGGTAATGCCGTGGCCGCCGCTGGGCGTGGCGAGCGGGGGCTGGCTGGGGCGGGTGTTGTCGATGGCCAGATACAGCCGATCGCCCGAATAGCGCACGGTGACAAGGACGCTCGCGCCCGGCGCATGCCGCACCACATTGGTGAGCGACTCCTGCACGATGCGCGCCGCCGTCACGTCGACCACCGACGGCAGCCGTTTGGGCGACCCGGTCACAATGGTGCGCACGTCCACCCCGGCCGCCCGCGCGGGTTTGGTGAGCCCGTCCAGATCGCTGATCCCGATGGCCGGACTGGTCGGCGCGGTGGTGGTGCCCGCGCTGGAGCGAATGGAGCGCAGCAGCGCGTGCACCTCGCCGAGCGCGTCCTTGCTGGCGGTCTTGATGGCGGCCAGCGCGGTGGCGGCCTGCTCCGGTTTGCGATCGATCAATTCCAGCGCGACCGAGGACTGCACATTGATCAGCGACAGGCTGTGCGCCAGCACATCGTGCAGGTCGCGGGCAATGGCGAGCCGTTCCGCGCTGGCCCGCTGCTCGCGCTCGGCGAGCTCGCGGGCGCGCTGCGCCAGCTCATTGCGCCGCGCCTCCTCCTCGCGCTGCCGCCGGGCCAGCACGGCGGCGCGGCGCTGCCGGATGCCCTCGGCAATGGCGATGAGCACGATGAGCCAGGCCAGCAGCCCGAACTCCTGCCAGGCATTGCTCTCGTAACCGCGCCAGCCGGGTACCGGCCAGACCATCAGCAGATAGCCGAGCGGCACCGCGGCGTATGTGTACCAACGAGATCCGGCGACCGCGGCGGTGAGGAACGCGATGATCAGCGAGAGGAAGATGGGCCCGTAGCCGTACCCGGCGAGCACATAGGCGGCATCGGCGGCCAGCACCCCGTAGAACACCGGCAGCGGGTACAGCCCCCGCACGGTCAGCAGCAGCGGGCCCGCCAGCAATAGCGCGTAGCCGAGCACATCGAGGGAGCGCATCTCCGGTTGATGCGCATTGGCCAGGGTCCCCGCACCCAGCGTGATCGCCGCGACCACCGCGGCCAGCGGCACATCCCACCGCCCGATTCGTCCCCCACTCGTCTCCATAGCTGCACCGTAGCGCCGTACGCACCCCGGCGGCACCGCTCCAGGCCAGAAATACGTCCAAATACGTACACCGGATCGGGCTGCGCGGCGGATGTTTCACCGCAGGTCGGAGCGGATCGTTATGGCCATGAACGAAGCGATTGTCAGCACCGACCGGTTGACCAAACGCTACGGCTCCCACCCGGTTGACCAAACGCTACGGCTCCCACACTGCCGTGGATGCCGTGAGTATGAGTGTCCGGCGCGGTGAGATCTACGGTTTCCTCGGCCCCAACGGCGCCGGGAAGACCACCACCCTGCGCATGCTGGTCGGCCTGATCCGGCCCACCGACGGCGCCGCGACCGTGCTCGGCCGGTCGCCGGGCGATCCGGAAACCCTGCGCCGCATGGGGGTTCTCATCGAGGGCCCGGGTTTCTATCCGTACATGTCCGGCCGTGACAATCTGCGGGTGCTGGCCCGCTATCGGGGAGTCGGCCGCGACGAGGTGGAGCACGTTCTGGAGCGGGTGGGACTGTCCGCCCGCGGCGGCGACAAATTCCGCACCTACTCCCTGGGCATGAAGCAGCGCCTCGGCGTGGCGGCGGCCCTGCTCGGCCATCCCGACCTGCTGATTCTCGATGAACCCACCAATGGTCTGGATCCGGCCGGTATGGCCGAGATGCGGGAGCTCATTACCGGATTAGCCGCCGACGGGCACACCGTCGTGCTGTCCAGTCACCTGCTCAGTGAAGTGCAGGAGATCTGCGATCGCGTCGGCGTCATCTCCGGCGGGCGGCTGCTCACCGAATCCACCGTGCGTGAATTGCGCGGCGCAGCATCACTGTTCGTGCGCGCCGAACCCCTCGAACTGGCCTTCCCGGCGGTGCGCCGGGTGGTCGGCGACCGATCCGCACTGCTCACCGCCACCGGCATCAGGGTCGACGCCGGTGTGGCACAGGCGCCCGCCGTGGCGCGCGCGGTCATCGAGGCGGGCGCGGAGCTCATGGAGCTGCGCAGCGATGAGAAGTCCTTGGAAGAAGTCTTTTTCGAAATGACGGAGAGCGTGAAATGAAAGACCTGCTGGCTTCCACCCGGGCCGAACTGCTGCGCCTGCGCACCTGGCCCGCCTTCTGGATCGTGCTCGGCACATGGATCCTGTTGAACCTCACCTTCGCCTACCTGTTCAACTACCTGGCCTACACGACCGGCGACAGCGGTCGAATGTCCAATGGCCAGCCGCGAGAAGTGCTGCTGCAGTTGATGCTTCCGGCCGCCGTGCCGGAGGTCTTCACCCAGGGCATGGCCATGTTCGGCGGCGCGCTCCTGCTGGTGCTGGGCGCACTGGCCATCGGCAGCGGCTACGGCTGGGGCAGCTGGAAAACCGTGCTCACCCAGGGCCCGTCGCGGGTCGCGGCCGTCGGCGGGGTGGTGATCAGCCTGGCGCTCACCGTGGTCGCCCTGGTGATCGTGGCCTTCGTGATCGATACCGGCGTGGCGGCGCTCATCGCCGCGAGTGAGGGGCAGTCCCTGGCGCTGCCCGCGGTGCGGCAGATCGTGCTCGGAATCGGCGTCGGCTCGGCCATTCTGGGCATGTGGACGCTGGCGGGTGCGCTGATCGGCGCGATCGCCCGCGGCCCGGCCCTGGCCGTCGGCTTGGGTCTGGTGTGGGTGCTGGTGGTGGAGAACCTGCTGCGCGGCGTGGCGGGCATCTTCAAGCCGATCGAGGCCGTCACCGACTACCTGCCGGGGACCGCCGCCGGATCCCTCGCGGGTTCCATGCGCACGGTGGGCGGCGGCGGACCGGCCACCCCGGGTGTGCTGGATGTGTTGGGCCGCAACGAGTCCGTGCTGGTGCTGGCCGCCTATATCGCGGTCTTCGCGGTGGGCACGGTGTGGCTCATCCGCCGCCGCGACATGATCTGAGCATGCCCCCGGCCAGCCGAGCGAGCGCGGCGCTGATCTCCTGTGAGGTCAGCCCGCGCTCGCGCTGGTGTCGGTAGACCTCCGCGGCGAGCGGCGCGAGCAGGACGTCCACCAGCGGATCCGGTTCCGGCACATCGGCTTCCACCAGCAGCGACCGGACGTGCACCACCCAGAATCCGTAGGCCCCGGTCCGGAACCGCGCACCGCCGACCTCCGCGCCGAGCACCAGATTCGCACGCGTCTCCAGCAATTCGACCATGGCCGCGTAGAACGCGGCCAGCCGTTCCTCCGGCGGCGCGCCCGGCCCGAGCGGCGGCTCGCCGCGCAGCAGCTGTTCCTGGATCGCGCGCTCGTGGTCGTCCAGCAGTGCGGTGGCAATGGCGACGACATCCGGATACCGCCGGTACAGCGTGCCCCGCCCGACCCCGGCCGCCTTGGCGATGTCGTCCATGGTGACGGTGCGCGGATCGCGGGCGGCGAACAGGCCCGCCGCGGCCTCGAGGACCTGGGCGCGATTGCGCGCCGCATCGGCTCGTTCGGCCCGGCCGGTGCCGCTCGGCTCGATGAGCAGGGGCAAATCCTCCATGCGGTCACTGTATCCGAATCTCGGAATAAGTGGACAGATTGTCCGGTTGGGTTCATTATCGATCCGTAAACGGGCACAACGTCCACTTACCGGAGGTTCGAAATGCCCGCCCTGCTGCACCTCGACGCCAGCGCCCGCGGCAACTCCCTGAGCCGGGAGCTGAGTTCCGCCTTCGCCGATGCCTGGCGCGCGGAACATCCCGAGGGTGACTACGTCTACCGCGACCTGGCCGCCGCGCCCGTGCCGTTCATCGGCGAGGGCTGGACCGAACTCTGTGATGCCGTTCTCGCGCAAGGGAATACCGATCTGGATCGGCTCGCGGAGCTCGCGATCTCACCCGCGCAGCGGGCGGCCTGGGCAGTTGTCGAGCCCCTGCTCGCGGAGGTGCGGGCGGCGGACGTGGTGCTCATCGGCACGCCCATGTACAACTACTCGATCCCGGCCAGCCTCAAGTCCTGGCTGGATCAGATCACTTTCCCGCGAATGTCCCTCGCGCCCAGGCGTTTCGTGGTCGCCACCGCTCGTGGCGGCGCGTACTCGCCCGGCGCGCCCAAGGCGATCTACGACTATCAGGAGCGCTATCTGCGCGACTTCTTCGCGGGCCATTTCGCCGTCGAGGACACGGTTTTCGTCAATGCGGAACTGGTCAACTCGCGCCACGATCCGGCGCTGGCGCACCTGCGCGACAAGCACGACGCGTCCTACGCCGCCGCCCTCGAGGCGGCGCGCCGACTCGGTAAGGAGTACTGAAATGCCCTGGCTGATACTGCTTCTGGCCGGATTGGTGGAGATCGCGTGGTCGCAGTCCATCAAGCCGACGGAGAACTTCACCAAACCCCTGGCCACCCTCGTCTGCTTCGTGCTAGCGGCGGTGGCGGTGTATCTGCTCTCGGTCTCCATGCAGAGCCTGCCGGTCGGCACCGCCTACGCCGTCTTCACCGGGATCGGCGCGGTGGGCGCCATCGGGCTGGGCGTGCTGGTGCAGAAGGATCCGCTGAGCCTGGGCCGGGTGCTGGCGCTGTCCATGATCGTGGGCGGCATCGTGCTGGCTCGGGTGACCAATCCCGAGTGATCGGCGCGATGAGCGGTATCTTCTCGCGCATGGACGTTGCGCCGATACGGCCGCCCGACCTCTCCGCGCGGCCCTTCTTCCTGGTCGCCGAACGAATCATGGCGGCTTCCCCTGAAGAGCTCTACCGCATGTGCACCGAGCAATTGAGCCTCTGGTTCGCCGATCCCGGTTCGGTGCTCAGCCGCCCCGCGGTGAACGAACCGTTCTTCTTCACCGCGGGCGGCGGCCACCCGCACTACGGTCGCTTCCTGCGCCTGGTCCCCGCGCAACTGGTGGAACTCACCTGGGTGACCGGCGCGGGCGGCACCGAGGGCGCGGAAACCGTTCTCACCGTGGAACTCACACCGCACGGCGCGGGCACCGCCCTTCCTTCTCACCCATGCCGGATTCCCGAATGCCGCCGCCCGTGACCGGCACGAGAAATCCTGGCCGATCGTCCTCGAACAGTTGGACCAGCGCGCCACCGCACCGGTGTGAGGACGGGTACGTTCGAACGCGGACGGCTTCCCCAATCGAAAGGACAGTGATGCCAGTACGTAGCGCACGCACCGCCTGGTCCGGCGGGCTGCAGGACGGTTCCGGTCAGGTCGAACTCGTCAGCTCGGGCGTCGGCAAATACGACGTCTCGTTCCCGAAGCGCGAGGCCGACAATGCCGACGGCACCACCAGCCCCGAAGAGCTGATCGCCGCCGCGCACTCCTCCTGCTACTCCATGGCGCTGTCCGGGCAGATCGCGGCGGCCGGTGGCACCCCGCAGAGCCTGGATGTCACCGCCGATGTGACCCTGGGTCCGGATCCGGCGGGCGGCTTCCGCATCTCGAACATCAAACTGACCGTGATCGGCCGCGCCGCGGGCATCGACGAGGCGGGCTTCCTGGCCGCCGCCGCTGCCGCCAAGGCGGGCTGCCCGGTTCTCCAAGGCCCTCGCGGGCGTGGACAACATCGAACTGGACGCCACCTTCGAGGCGTGACGGCAAACGGGCAGTGCCGGTGGATATCCGGCACTGCCCGTTTCCGTGTTCTGGTAATTACGCCGCGGCTGAATCCTTTTCGCGCACCCCGCGAGACGCGAATTCGGTCAGGGCCGCGAAGGCCAGGCCGAGGGACAGCCACAGGGTGGCGGTCTCGGCCAGGGAGGCCACGCGGAACTCCCACAGCAGTGTGGCGGGGAAGTCGGACTTCACCTCGTTGACGCCCGGCAGCAGGATGTAGCCGACCGCCGTGACGAGTACGAAAGTCGCTACCGCGCCGATGAATCGGACGGTCGGCAGCATATTGCGCAGCAGTTTGTGCGCGTACACGGCGAGGCCGACGGCGGCGAAGCCGAGCAGGACCACCGCGACCCACAGCCAGGTGCGGTCGTTGATGGTTTCCGGATCGCCGACGGCGGGCGGGTTCGCCGGGTATTTGAAGAACGGCACCGCGACTATGGCCAGCCAGCCACCGGCGGCCAGACCCAGCGACAGCTGCGGGCCCGACAGGATGGTGTAGCGGCGGGCCACATTGGCCACGGTGGCGAAGATGGCTCCGATGGCCAGGCCGTACAGGCCCAGCGCCAAGAATTGACCGGCCTTCTGACCGGAACGGCTCACCAGCGGCTCTTCCTCGTCGCCGTGCGAATGGCCGTTCGTGGCTTCCGCTTCCGACCCGTGTGGATGGTCGGCGGGTGCGGCGGCCTGGGCCTCCTCGATGGCAATGGCGGCGTCCACCTTGGGTTCTCCGATGAAGTAACCCACGGTGCCCGCCAGCAGGCCCGCAATGAGGCCGGCCAGCAGGCCGCGCAGCAGCAGCGTCTTGAGCGAACCCGTCAGCTGCTTGGATTCGCTCAGTGACACGGGACGCCCAGCAGGTGTCGTCCGTCGTGCATGAGCTCGTGCATGAACATGCCGCTGCGCGAGATGGCGCCCTGATCGAAGCCGACCAGGTACAGCGTGAGCAGTGCGAGAAGAACGACCGCGGCCGAAATGAGCAGCGCCTGCAGCGCGTCACCGGCCCGGCTGGGGGTATGGACGATGGCCATTCGAGTCCTCCTGGGGAATTCGCGTCCCCGTCGAGTTGGGTGCGACGGCGCCGGTGTCTGGCTCTCCCGGCACCTGGACCCGGACTCGGGTTCGATGCATGGAACTACAGTGGCGCGACCGCCCCGGAATCACACCGGGTTACTCGTCACCATCGCTTACTACAACTCGAACTGTGACAGCTCACCTGGCCTTACGTCAATCAGGCGGATTTGCCCGCCACGTCCAGGACCACCTCGAACTCCAGCAGCGAGGCGCCCGTGGACACCGGCTTGCGGGCCTCGCCCGCATGCGCCTCGCGTGCCGGGACGTCCCGCCAGGCGGTGAAGGATTCTTCCGAATCCCACTGCGTGACAACGAAGTACCGGTTGTCACCGGCGACCGGGCGGAGCAGCTGGAAACCCAGGAAGCCGGGGGAGTTCTCCACGGCGTGCGCACGGTGCGCGAAGCGCTTCTCCAGTTCGGGGCCCGCGCCCTCGGGGACCTCGATTGCATTGATCTTGACGACTGCCATGGGGTGGAGGCTACCCTCACTCCCTGGGCCCTCGTGCCCGCCGCGGTACCCGCGGCGGGCACGGAACGAGAATGGAAGGGTCGTTGTATTGTCGGCATGGTGTTGTACGACGAGGGCGGCGCGGGCGCGCCGATTCTGCTGCTGCACGGGTTGATGGGCAGCGCCCGCACCTGGCGGAGTCAGCTGGACTGGTTGCGTGAGTTCGGGCATGTCCACACCTTCGACGCCGCGGGGCGCGGGCGCCCCGCACCGGCCGAATTGACCACCGAGGCTTTCGTCGACGATCTCGCGGCGGCGACCGCGCACATTGCCGAACCCATGGTGGTGATCGGACATTCGATGGGCGCGCTGCACGGCTGGGTGTTCACCGCGGCGCATCCGGAGCGGGTGCGGGCGCTGGTGGTCGGGGACATCGCACCCGACTTCCGCGGCCGCACCGCCGCGAACTGGGCGGCCATGATCGAGGCGTGGCCGCAGCCGTTCGCGGACGAGGCCGCCATGCTCGAGTTCTTCGGCCCCGTGGCCGGGCGCTACTTCCTCGACTCCTTCGAGCGCGGCCCCGACGGCTACCGGCTGCACGGCGAGGTCCCGACCTTCCGCGATATCTCCGAGGAGTGGGGCACGCGGGACTTCTGGACCGAGTGGAAGTCCATCACGGTCCCGGCCCTGCTCATCGAGGGCGAGCACACCATCACCCCGCCCGGCCAGATGCAGGAGATGGCCGCGGTGCACCCCGATGTCCGGCACGTGGTCATCGCGCATGCGGGTCATCTCGTGCACGACGATCAACCGGCCGCCTACCGGGCCGAAGTGGAGGCATTCCTGCGACGCGTGCTTGTTTGAGGGCGGGTGCCTTCAGTCGGTGGGGGTGGTCGTCGTATGCTCGGCTCGCAGCCAACTCAGAACGAATGGGTGACCAATGATCGACTTCTCGATTCCCGCCGAGCGCGCCGCCGAACGTGATCGGGTCCGGCAGTTCGTCATCGACAAAATCGTCCCCTTCGAACGGGATCCGCGGCTGACCGCGCAGGGCCTGAACGACGAATTGCGCCAGGAACTAGTCGAACTCGCGCGCGCCGAGAAGCTGCTGACCGTGCAGGCCTCGGTGGAATTGGGCGGGCGCGGACTCACCCATGTGGAGCAGGCGGTGCTGTACGAGGCCGCGGGCTGGTCCACCCTCGGCCCGGTCGCCATGAACTGCGCCGCCCCCGACGAGGGCAATATGTTCCTGCTCTCCAAGATCGCCGACCCGGAGCAGACCGCGAAGTACCTGCAGCCGGTCATCGACGGCCACCAGCGCTCCGTCTTCGCCATGACCGAACCCGGCGGCGCGGGCTCGGACCCGAACCAGCTGACCACCGAGGCCGTCTTCGACGGCGAGAACTTCACGATCAACGGCCGCAAGTGGCTCATCACCGGCGCCGACGGCGCCAAGACCTGGATCATCATGGCGCGCTTGGCCGCCAACCCGCATCTGCCCGAGGGCCCGACGCTGTTCATCACCGACGGCGACACCCCCGGCATCGTGATCGAGCGGGTCATGAGCACCATGGACCGCAACTACGTCGGCGGCCACGCGGTGGTGAACTTCGACAATCTGGTGCTGCCCAGGGAGTCCGTGCTGGGCGAGACCGGCCAGGCCCTGCGCTACGCGCAGCTGCGACTGGCCCCCGCCCGGCTCACCCACTGCATGCGCTGGCTGGGCGCGGCCGAGCGCGCACAGTCCATCGCCATCGACTACGCCAAGACCCGCACCGCCTTCGGCAAGCCCATCGGTGAGCATCAGGGCGTGTCGTTCATGTTGGCGGACAACGAGATCGCGCTGCACCAGTGCCGCCTCACCATCTGGCACGCCTGCTGGCTCATGGATCAGGGCGAGAAGGCCCGGCACGAGAGCTCCATCGCCAAGTCCTTTGTCTCCGAGGAGCTGTTCAAGGTCACCGACCGCTGCGTGCAGGTGCTCGGCGGCATCGGCATCAGCGATGAGACAGTGGTGGAGATGATCTTCCGGGATATGCGCGCCTTCCGCCTCTACGACGGTCCGACCGAGGTCCACAAGTACGCCATCGGCCGCAAAATTCTCCGCTGAATTCCGCTCGGGCGTGGCGAAGCGGCAGGTGCACTAGGATTCGCGCGTATGAGTTCGGATCTGCACGTCGACGTCTCCGGCGGCGTCGCCGTCCTCACTCTGAATCGTCCCGCCCAGCAGAATGCGCTGACTCCCGGCATGGCCGCGGAACTCGGTGCGGCGCTGCGGCGCTGCGATACCGAGGACGCCATCGGCGCGGTCGTCATTACCGGCACCGCGCCCGCCTTCTGCGCGGGCGCGGATCTGTCGCTGAAGGTCGGTGAGGTCAACGGCCTCATCGACCCGCCGCCGTTCCGGATTCGCAAACCCGTCATCGCCGCGGTGAACGGGCACGCGGTGGGCATCGGACTGGAGATCGCGCTGCAGTGCGATCTGCGGTACGTGGCCCGGGATGCGGTCTACGGCCTCAATCAGGTGCGTCGCGGCGCGCTCGCCGACGGTTTCGCGCACTGGACCCTGCCCCGGCTCATCGGCAGCGCCAATGCCGCCGATCTGCTGCTCACCGGCCGCACCTTCGACGGTGACGAGGCGCGGGCCATGGGCCTGGCCAATTCGGTGCTGCCCGCCACCGAGGTGCTGCCCACCGCGCTGGCGGTGGCGCACGATATCGCGCACGGTTCCGCCCCGCTCCCGGTCGCGCTGTCCAAACGCCTGCTGTGGGAGGCGCCCACCATGACCCCGGAAACCGTGGGCCGCTTGGAAACCGAACTCAACGACTACGTGGCCAAGAGCGCCGACGGCGGGGAGGGCGTGGCCGTGCTCAAGGACCGCCGCCAGCCCAAGTGGACCGGCAGCGTGAGCGCCGAATGGCCCGCCTGGGACGCCGTCACGGGCGGCGAGGCGCGCCCCGGGCTGGATTGAGCCTCAGGAATTTCCGCCGATGACCATGAGCAGGAACAGCACGCCCATGCAGATCATCAAGACGGTGCCTACAATGCCCAGCACATAGCCGACCACCAACTGCACCCGGCCGCCGTACTCACCGCCGGACGCCTCGATGTCATTGAGCGCCCGCCGCCCCATGGCCCAGGCCACCGGTCCGAGGATGCCGCAGCAGAAGATGCTGAGCACCCCGAGTAGCAGCACCGCCGTCGCATACTCGTGTTCGACGGTGGGGCCGATGGGCTTCTCGGGGATGACCACCGCCCGATTTTACGGTCGCAACCCCGCTGCGAACAGGGTGACGCGCCTTATGGTTCGCAACAGAGGAACGATGTTCTTCCCAAGGCGACAACTGATTTCGTGCGGTCCGGGTAACTCCCGGGGTACGACCGAATCGGTTCGGCTCGCAACCGGCGGCACGCGTTGCCAACGGTCGACGGCCCTGGGCTGGGCGCTGAAGTCGCGGAGAGGCGGGTCAGCCTCGCCGCTGGCGGGCTACCTCGGCGAGGACCACACCGGCCGCCACGGAGGCGTTCAGCGATTCGACCGGACCCGCCATCGGAATGGACAGGATCGAATCGCAGGTCTCACGGACCAGCCGCGACAGCCCCTTGCCCTCCGAACCGACCACGATGACCGTCGGTGCGCTGCCGTCGAATTCGTCCAGGGTGGTGTCGCCCCCGGCGTCCAGGCCGACGATCTGATACCCCTGGCTCGCCCAATCCTTCAGCGTGCGAGTGAGATTGGTGGCCCGCGCCACGGGCAGCCGCGCCGCCGCGCCCGCACTGGTCCGCCACGCCACGGCCGTGACGCTGGCACTGCGCCGCTGCGGAATGACCACGCCCTGACCGCCGAAGGCCGCCACCGAGCGAATGACCGCGCCCAGGTTGCGCGGATCGGAGATATTGTCCAGGGCCACCAGCAGGGCCGGTTCCTTGGACGCCTTCACCTTGTCCACCAGATCGTCGGGGTGGGCGTAGCGGTATGGCGGCACCTGCAGGGCCAGGCCCTGGTGCATACCGTTGTGGCTCATCTTGTCCAGATCGGTGCGCGGCACCTCGAGAATCGAGATACCGGCATCCGCGGCGATCTTCACCGATTCGGTGAGCCGGTCGTCGTTCTCGGTGCCCACGGCCACGAACAGTGCGGTGGCCGGAACCCCGGCGCGCAGGCACTCCACCACGGGATTGCGCCCGAGCACCAATTCCGGGCCCTCATTGTCCTTGCGGCCCGGAATCGGGCGGCTGGCATTGCGGCTGCGCGCCGTGGCGGCCCCCGCCTCGGCCTTCGCCTTGGCCTTGGCGCGCTTGGCCGCGGGGTGATAGACGCGGTCCTCGGCCTTCGGCGTGGCGCCCTTGCCCGCCAGGGCGCGGCGGCGCTGTCCGCCGGACCCGACGGTCTGCCCCTTCTTGCTGCCCGATTTGCGCACCGCACCGCGTCGCGCCGAATTCCCTGCCATCACTTCGCCTTCCGTATCACGCGGGCATCCCGCATCGAGCCGGGCGCGAGCCAGCCCGCGCTCCATCGCTCCTGCGGGATACCTGCATCCGGTCGGCGCAGCGAACGGCTGCGCCCCTGTACATCCATCCGCCTCGCCGGGGCGAGGCGGCGTCCGCCGTAGCGGACCAGGTCACCTATTCTCCTTGGTCAGTGTCCACTCGGGACCCTGCGGGGTGTCGGTGACCTCCACACCGGCTTCCTTGAGCCGGTCGCGCACCGCATCGGCGGTGGCCCAGTCCTTGTCCGCGCGGGCCTGCTGGCGCCGCTGCAGTTCCGCGTCGATGAGCACATCGAGGGCGGCGTCGGCGGCGGAATTGTCGGCGGGCGTGACCCAGTGCGCATCCAGCGGGTCCACCCCGAGAATGCCGAGCATGGCCCGCACCTGACCGGCGAGCAGGCGCGCGCCCGACAGATCCCCGGCCTCCACGGCCTTGTTGCCGTCGTTCACCACGCGGTGGATCTCGGCCAGCGCCTTGGGCACGCCGAGATCCTCGTTGAGCGCTTCGGCGAATCCGGCGGTCCAGCTGCCGACCGGAACCTCGCCCGCGCGCTCGTTCACCCGATGCACGAACGCCTCGATCCGCTGATAGGCGGTCGCGGACTCGGTGAGCGCGTGATCGGAGTACTCCAGCATGGACCGGTAGTGCGCGCTGCCCAGATAGAACCGCAGCTCCACCGGCCGCACCCCGACGCGTTCGAGCACATTGGGAATCGAGAGCACATTGCCCAGCGACTTCGACATCTTCTCGCCGCTCATGGTCACCCAGCCGTTGTGCAGCCAGTAGCGGGCGAACCCGTCCCCGGCCGCGCGCGACTGCGCGATCTCGTTCTCATGATGCGGGAAGACCAGATCCATTCCACCGCAATGAATATCGAATTCCGCGCCGAGATAGAACTCGGCCATGGCGGAGCATTCCAGATGCCAGCCCGGGCGGCCCGGCCCCCACGGCGAGGGCCAGCTCGGCTCGCCCGGCTTGGCGGCCTTCCACAGCGTGAAGTCGCGCTGATCCTTTTTGCCCTGCCCGGCGCTCTCGCCCTGGTGCACATCGTCGAGCTTGTGGCCGGACAGCTGCCCGTATTCGGGATAGCTCAGCACGTCGAAGTAGACATTGCCCTCCGACGGATAGGCGTGCCCGCGCGCGATGAGCCGCTCCATCATGTCGACCATCTGGGTGATGTGCCCGGTGGCCCGCGGCTCCCCGGACGGCGGCAGCACACCCAGGGTCTCGTAGGCGTGGTCGAAGGCGCGCTCGTGGGTGGCGGCCCATTCCCACCACGGGCGGCCGTGCTCGGCGGCCTTGTTCAGGATCTTGTCGTCGATATCGGTGACATTCCGAATGAACGCGACATCGAAACCATTGGCGCTCAACCACCGTCGCAGCACGTCGAAGGCGACGCCGCTGCGCACATGCCCGATGTGCGGTTCACCCTGCACGGTCGCGCCACACAGGTACACCGAGGCATGGCCGGGGACCAGCGGCGTGAATTCACGCAGGGGCCGCGTCTCGGTGTCGTTCAGGCGCAGAGTCACGACAGAGCATCCTAGCTGTTGGGATGTGGCGGAAGACGGGCGGATTCAGGACTGGCAACAGAGCAGGGCATTGGCGATGGCCGCCACGCCCTCGCCGCGGCCGGTGAGCCCGAGACCGTCGGTGGTGGTGCCCGAGACCGAGACGGGGGCGCCGAGAATATCGCCGAGCACCTGCTGCGCCTCGGCGCGGCGCGGACCCATCTTGGGCCGGTTGCCGATCACCTGAACGGCGGCATTGACAATGGTGAAGCCCGCCTCGTCCAGCAGCCGCCGGACCTCCTTGAGCATGGCCGCGCCGGAAACGCCTTCCCATTCCGGGCGTCCGGTGCCGAACACCGCGCCGACATCGCCGAGACCGGCGGCGGACAGCAGTGCGTCGCACAGCGCGTGCGCGGCGACATCGCCATCGGAATGACCGGCGCAGCCGCTGTCGCCGTCGAACAGCAGACCCGCCATCCAGCAGGGCCGCCCGGGTTCGATCGGATGCACATCGCTGCCGATGCCGGTGCGCAGAGAGGTGGGATCGATCATGGAGCCGCCACCGCCTCTCGGGAATTGTTCTGGGACACCAGTGTATTCGCCAATACCAAATCGAGCGGTGTGGTGATCTTGAAAGCCATGGGATCGCCGAGCACGGTGCGCACCGTGGCGCCCAGCAATTCGACCAGGCCCGCGTCATCGGTCGCCCGAGTTCCGGTCGCATAGGCCGCGCGCAGCAATTCCGCGTCGAAGCCCTGCGGAGTCTGAATGGCGCGCAAACCGGAGCGATCCGGTGTTCCGGTCACCGCGCCCGCGGTATCCACGGACTTGATGGTGTCGGTCACCGGCAATGCCGGAATCACCGCCTGCGCGCCCGCGCGCAATTCGGCCACGACGCGCGCGATGAGTGACGGCGGCGTGAGGGCACGGGCCGCGTCGTGCACGAGCACGTAGGAGGCATCGGGTGCGGCGGCCAGACCGGCGCGCACCGAATCGGTGCGCTCGGCGCCACCGGGCACCACATGGACCGGCGTATCGCTCACCGGCAACAGGGCGCGGGTCTCGTCGACGAGTTCGGCGGGCACCATAATCACAACCTCGTCGACGCACCCGGAAGAGATCAAACCGGTGACCGCCAGTGTGAGCATGGGACTGCCGCCGACCGGTACGAACGCCTTCGGTGCATTCGCACCCAGGCGCACGCCCATGCCGGCGGCAGGAACCAACGCTACGACACGGCTGGCGCCGCGCGTTTCGCTCACGGTCAGGAAGCCGCGGCGAGGACCTCGTCGAGCAGGGTCTCGGCCTTGACGTCGTCGGTGCCCTCGGCGAGCGCGAGCTCCCCGACGAGGATCTGGCGAGCCTTGGCCAGCATCCGCTTCTCACCGGCGGACAGGCCGCGGTCCTGCTCCCGGCGCCACAGATCGCGAACGACCTCGGCCACCTTGTTCACATCGCCGGAGGCGAGCTTCTCGAGGTTGGCCTTGTAGCGGCGGGACCAGTTGGTCGGCTCCTCGGTATGCGGAGCGCGCAGCACCTGGAAGACCCGGTCCAGGCCCTCCTGGCCGACGACGTCGCGGACGCCGACATACTCCGCGTTCTCAGCGGGAACCCGAACGGTCAGATCGCCTTGCGCGACCTTCAGGACCAGATACTCCTTTTGCACACCCTTGATGGTGCGGGTTTCGATAGCTTCGATCAGCGCCGCTCCGTGGTGGGGGTAAACGACGGTGTCTCCGACCTTAAAAATCATGTGTCCCGTGCCCCTTTCGATGTTCACAGTTTAACATGCGACTCGGTAACGGCGCGATCAACGGCGCAGGTCAGGGCCACAACGAGCCAGCGGCGGGGGTTGACAGAACGCGATGAGTGTGCATCTTGTTGTGCCATAACGGGATACCGCTCAGTTCCGTCAGAACGCATATGCCGATGCCTTCTCCGCATACGCACTGCGCACCCTCGCATAAACGGCAATGCATCTATTGTGACGCTCGCCCGGGTGTGTCCTATTCCGGGGCGCGTCGAGGTTCGCCACACGAGACCGCCCGCGTGCGAGGCGTGGCGGGACACGCATTACTCTCTTTGACTACTACTCTCCATAGTGGAGTGAGCCGGTCGACATGGAGGACAACCCGTGACTGCCCTGAAAGCCACCACAGCGTCGAAGATGCGGCGGCGTGCCGTGACAGTTGCAGCATTCGCCGCCGGTGCGGTGCTCGCGCTGTCGGGCTGCGGTGCCGGTCAGATCTCGCAGACCGCGACCCAGGTCGCGGCCGTGAACGGCAACGAGGCCAATGTCGGCCAGATCGCGCTGCGCGATGTGCGCATCCTGCTGCCGCAGTCGGAGCAGTACACCAATGCCAAGGGCGGCAGTGCCGTGCTGGCGTTCAGCGCCGTCAACCTGGGCGAGTTCAAGAGCGACGAGCTGGTCAGCATCACCAGTGACCTGGGCGCCGTGAAGATCGGCGGCAAGATCGAGCTGGGCCCGCAGAAGACCGTCGTCGCCAACCTGCCCGCGGGCGCGGGCGCGGCCGAGGCCGCCGGTGACCACGGCGATTCGCACGACGCCACCACCCCGGCCGCCCCGGCCGAGAGCAAGACCGATCCCGACGCCACGCCGGTGCTGATCGAGATCACCGGGCTGACCAAGGACGTCACCCCGGGCCTGACCTACCCGGTCACCTTCAACTTCAAGGAGAACGGCACCGTCGTGGTGAACGTTCCGGTCGACGCCGGGCACGAGCTCGAGCGCGTCGTGGACGAGAAGTCCGGCGGCGAGAGCGAGCCCAAGCCCGCCGGGGGCCACTGAGCCTCGGGCCCGGACTCGGAACAGTCACGGCAGAACCCGCTTCGGATAACCGAAGCGGGTTTTGTTGTTTCGGGGGGTTGACGCTGTGGACATCTCACAGCGGTGACGCCGCGGTGGCCGGCAGGCGTCGTGGCGTGGCCCGGCTGCGCGGATCTGTCAGGGGCGCTGGATAGGCTGCCGGGCGTGGCCAAGGTGAAATCGCTGTACCGGTGCGCGGAGTGCGCGCACGAGGTCGCCAAATGGGTGGGGCGCTGTCCCGGGTGCGGCGGCTGGGGAACCATCGAGGAGACGGCCACCTCGTCGGCCGCGGTGGCGGTCGGGCGGCGCGCCATGCTGCCGAGCACGGCGGCGACGCCCATCTTGAGCATCGACTCGACGCATACGCAGGCGCGCGGGACCGGGGTCTCCGAACTCGACCGGGCGCTGGGCGGCGGCATCGTGCCGGGTTCGGTGGTGCTGCTGTCGGGCGAGCCCGGGGTCGGGAAGTCGACGCTGCTGCTCGAGGTGGCGCACCGGTGGGCGCGGGCCCGCGACGAGATCGCGCTGTACGTGACGGCGGAGGAATCGGCGGGGCAGGTGCGGCTGCGGGCGGACCGGACCGGGGCGGTGCACGAGAAGGTCTATCTGGCGGCCGAATCCGATCTGGCCACCATTCTCGGGCATGTCGAGCAGGTGCGGCCGACGCTGCTGGTGGTGGACTCGGTGCAGACCATGCTGGCCGCGGACGCGGACGGCGTGATCGGCGGCGTCACCCAGGTGAAGTCGGTGACCGCGGCGCTGACCTCGCTGGCCAAGGCCAGCGGTATCGCGGTGCTGCTGGTCGGGCACGTCACCAAGGACGGCGCCGTGGCCGGGCCGCGCACGCTCGAGCATCTGGTGGACGTGGTGCTGCAGTTCGAGGGGGACAAGCATTCGACGCTGCGCATGGTGCGCGGTATCAAGAACCGTTTCGGCAGCACCGACGAGGTGGGGTGCTTCGAGATGAAGGAGGCGGGGATCGCGTGCGTGGACGATCCCTCCGGCCTGTTCCTGCACCACCGCGAGACCTCGGTGGCGGGCACGGCGGTGACCGTGGCCATGGACGGTAAGCGGCCCATGCTGGGCGAGGTGCAGGGGCTGACGGTGGACACCCAGGCGCCCGCGCCGCGGCGCGCGGTGAGCGGGCTGGACTACAACCGGGTGGCCATGGTGCTGGCGGTATTGCAGAGCCGCTGCGGGGTTTTCATCGCCAAGAGCGATGTGTACGCGGCCACCGTGGGCGGTATGCGGCTGGTCGAACCGGCCGCGGATCTGGCCGTGGCCATGGCCGTCGCCAGCGCGGCCACCGATCGGGCGCTGCCCAAGGGCATGGTGGTGCTGGGCGAGGTCGGCCTGGCCGGGGAGGTGCGGCAGGTGACGGGGCTGACCCGCAGGCTCGCCGAGGCCGAGCGGCTCGGCTTCACCGAGGCGCTGGTGCCCACCGGGGTGGACCGCACGGGGCGGAAGATGACCATTCGCGAGGTCCCGGATCTCGGTGCGGCCCTGGCGATCGTGGGGCTGCGGCAGCGGCGCGGCGGCCGCCCGCGCGGCGACGCCGCGGAAATGGCCGAATAATGGCCGGGCGGTGGATGAGCGGGCTGCTGGGCCGGTCCGGGGCGGCCGTGACCGAGCCCGGGTCGGATTCGCCCGGCGGGCACGAGAATTCGGCGGACACGGTGCGGGATGTGATCGCGCGACTGGTGCCCGGCACGCAATTGCGTGACGGGATAGATCGAATTCTGCGGGCCGATACCGGCGGTCTGGTGGTGCTCGGATATGACGAACGAGTGGAGCGGATCTGCGACGGCGGATTCGAATTGGATGTGGAATTCGCGCCCACCCGCTTGCGCGAATTATCGAAAATGGATGGCGCGGTGGTGCTTTCCACCGACGGCTCCCGGATAGTGCGCGCCAATGTGCATCTGGTGCCCGATCCGGCGTTGCCGACGGTGGAATCCGGTACCCGGCACAAGGCGGCCGAGCGCACCGCGGCGCACACCGGATATCCGGTGGTGTCGGTGAGCCGGTCCACCCGGCTGGTGACCGTGTACGCGCACGGGGCGCGGCATCTGGTGCAGACCACCCCGGCCATCCTGACCCGCGCCAATCAGGCCATGGCCACATTGCAGCGCTACCGCATCCGGCTCGACGAGGTGACGCGGCGGCTGTCCGGGCTGGAGATCGGGGATCTCGCGGCGCTGCGCGATGTGCTCACGGTGCTGCACTGCCTGGAGCTCATGCGCCGCACCGCCAACGAGATCGACCAGGACGTCATGGAACTCGGGGTGGACGGCAGGCAGCTCGCCCTGCAACTGAGCGAACTGGTCGCCGACACCGAGAATCTGCGGCGGCTGCTGGTGCGCGATTATGTGGTGGCGGAGTCGGCCGGGGAGGCGCAGGTGGACCGCGCGCTGGCCCGGCTGGACGGACTGGTCGAGCCGGATCTGCTGGAGCTGTCGAATCTGGCTCCGTCGCTGGGCTATCCGGCCACCCTGGAGGCCCTCGACACCGCGGTCGGCCCGCGCGGCTACCGATTGCTCGCTCAGATCCCGCGGGTGCCCTTCCGCAGGGTCGAACCCCTGGTGGCCGTCTTCGGGACGCTACGGGCGCTGCTGGAGGCCACCCAGGGCGATCTGGAAGCGGTCGAGGGCGTGAATGCCCAACTGGCGCGCCGCATTCGCGAGGGCATTGCCCGGCTGGGCGAGCACGGCTACGCCTAGCCGGGTATCAGCGACATCAGGGGGCGTCAGGCGATATTGAACGGCTCCGGGGCGCTGCGGACCGAACCCAGTTGGGCCACAACGGTGTAGGGGCCCGGGGGGACGGGGACGCGTTCGCCCGCGCAGCTGGGCTGGGAGGTGGAGCCGGTCCAGGTGACGGTGAAGGCGGCCTGCTGGCCGGGATTCAAGGTGCGCACGTCGGGGGTGCCGTCGGGATAGCAGTCGGTGCTGGCCCACAGGCGGCGCGCGCCGTCGAGGGACTGCACCGACACCAGCTGCAGGCCCGAACCCATATCGCGTTCACAGGCGGCGCTGGAGATATTGGTGATGACGATGCCGAATACCGGCTGCTCACCGGTCTTGTAGGTGGGCTGGCCGACATTCACCTTCACGGCGAGGGACTGATCGGGGCACTGGCCCTGTGCGACCGGGGCCGCGCTGCCGCTGGTCGTGCTGCCGGAGGGCTTGCCCGATTCGGACGGGGCCGAGGAGCTGCCCGCCGCCTTGTTGGTGGCCTCCGCGGTGGTGGTCTTGCCGTCGGCCTGCTTGTCCTCGCCGCCGCCCCCGCGCAGCAGCGCGAACGCCACCCAGATCACCAGCGCGGTGGCGACCACCAGCGCGCCGATCGCCACCAGGCGACGGCGCCAGTAGATTTCCGGCGGCAGTGGTCCATTCGGTTCCAGCACGGTGACAACGGTAAGGGCACGGTCGGGCGCAGCCGCCGCAGGGTCTCGGCGTGTCGGCGGTGAAACAGCCTACGCGGCGGGTAAATTCCGCCGACCGGCCGATCCCTCCGGAGGCCGCTAGACGACCTCGCCGATATTGCCGATCACGCGATGCAGTTTGATCTGGCCCTCGGCCAGGTTGTAGGTGATGCAGGCGATGGCGCATTCGCCGGTGGCGACCCGCTGCGAGATGATCATCGACCGCTGCATGAGCAGGCGCGCGGTCTCCTCGACGTGGCGGGCCTCGAGCTCGTCCACCGATTCCAGGCCCTCGCGGCGGCCGATCAGGATGGACGGCGTCACCCGTTCGACCACGCTGCGAATGAACCCGCCCGGCACATCGCCGTGATCGAGGGCGTCGATGGTGGCGCGCACGGCGCCGCAGTTGTCATGGCCGAGCACCACGATGAGCGGCACGTGCAGCATCTGCACGCCGTATTCGATGGAGCCCAGCACCGAGGAGTCGACCACATGCCCCGCGGTGCGGACCACGAACATATCGCCGAGGCCCTGGTCGAAGATGATTTCGGCGGCCACGCGAGAGTCGCCGCAGCCGAACAGGATCGCCGAGGGCTGCTGCCCGCTGACGAGCTTCGCCCGGTCGACGGCACCCTGGCTAGGATGCTGCAACGTGCCGTTGACGAAGCGCTCGTTGCCCTCGCGCAGGGCCTTCCAGGCACTGATCGGGTTGGTGTGCGGCATGCGTCCCATTCTCCATAGCGCATCGGTTACCGGCGAGTCCGTGGCGTTACGGTCCCGCAACTACCCGCTGGCAGGTATCCCGCGAACATGGTGAGCTGGTGGCAATGGATAGCGATGCGCTGATCGACTGGTATCGGGAAACGGCCCGTGATCTCCCGTGGCGACGGCCCGGCGTGAGCGCCTGGCAGATCCTCATGAGCGAGATCATGCTGCAGCAGACCCCGGTGGTGCGGGTCGAGCCCATCTGGCGGGAATGGGTGGCGCGCTGGCCGGTGCCGTCGGCCATGGCCGACGCGCCGCAGGGCGAGATGCTGCGCGCCTGGGGCAAGCTCGGCTATCCGCGCCGCGCGCTCCGGCTGCACGAGTGCGCCCAGGTGCTGGCCCGCGATCACGGCGATGCGGTCCCGGCCGATGTGGACACGCTGCTGAGCCTGCCGGGCATCGGCGCCTACACCGCCCGCGCCGTGGCCTGCTTCGCCTACGGGCAGCGAGTTCCGGTGGTGGACACCAATGTTCGCCGCGTGGTGGCGCGCGCCGTGCACGGCAAGGCCGAGGCGGGCAATCCGGCCGCCCGCGATCTCGGCGAAACCGAGGCCCTGATGCCCGCCCGGGTGGACCGCGCCGCCGTCATGTCGGCCGCGCTCATGGAATTGGGCGCGCTGGTGTGCACGGCCCGCAATCCCGACTGCGCCCGCTGCCCGCTGCCGTCCTGCGCCTGGGTCACGGCGGGCCGCCCGGCCTCCGAAGTGGTGCGCAAAGTGCAGAAGTACGAGGGCACCGACCGCCAGGCCCGCGGCCGCCTGCTCGACGTCCTGCGCGACGCCACCGGCCCGGTCGAGCGAATCCGCCTGGATCTGGCTTGGACCCGCGATCCGGGCCAGCGGGATCGCGCCCTCGACTCCCTGCTCGTGGACGGTTTGATCGAGCAGACCTCCGATGGACTGTTCGCGCTGGCCGGAGAGGGCAGCGCCGCGCCCTGACCGGCCTGTGGCGCGATCCGCCGCCCTCCATGCGGCGGATCGCGAGTATCCGGCGATCAGGCGGGGACGAGGGCGCGGCGGCGGTTGCGGGTGCGGGATCCGATCACGCGGCACACCAGATAGATCGTGAAGGAAATGGTGGTGACGAAGGTCGACACCGGGACGCCGGGGGCCAGCGACAGCAGAATGCCTCCGACAGCGGCGGTTTCGGCGAAGACGATGGCGAGCAGGGTGGCCTTCGCCGGGTCCGCGGTGAGCTGAGCGGCCGCGGCGGCGGGGGTGATGAGCAGGGCCAGCACCAGCAGGGCGCCGACGATCTGGACGGCGAAGGCCGCGGTGACGCCGAGCAGGACCGCGAAGACGATGGACAGCGCGCGCACCGGGACGCCGCGCGCGATCGCCACCTCCGGATCGGAGCTGGCGAACAGCAGCGGGCGGTAGACGGCGGTCAGCACGATGAGCACGCCCGCGGTGCAGGCGGCCAGCAGGCCGACGCCGCTATTGCCGACGCTGACCACCTGACCGGTGAGCAGCGAGAATTTGGAGCCCGCGCGTTCGGGGCCGAGCCAGAGGAAAAGCACGGACAGGCCGAGACCGAAGGACAGCACCACGGCGATGACCGAATCGCGTTCGCGGGCGCGGGAACCCAGCACGCCGAACAGCACCGCCGCCACCACCGAGCCGAAGATGGCGCCCACGCCGACGCCGATTCCGGCGAGCAGGGCGGCCGCCGCGCCGGTCAGCGAGAGCTCGCTGGTGCCGTGCACGGCGAAGGACATCTGGCGGCTGATGATGAGCGGGCCGATGACCCCGGCCAGCAGGCCCAGTAGCGCGGCCGCCAGTACCGCCTGCTGGACGAAGTCATAGGACAGCAGGTGCGCGGTGGTGGAGAAGTCGAACATCTTCGAGAGGACGTCGGCGAGTTTGTCGTTCACGACCGCGCCTCCGGCGTCTCGCCGTGGCAGTGCTGCGCCCCGGCCTCGCCGAGCGCGTCCATGGTGTCGCCGGTGCCGACGACCACCAGGCGGCCGCGCACGCGCAGCACGTCGACCTCGGTGCGGTACAGCTCGGAGAGCACCTCGGAGGTCATGACCTCATCGGGCGTGCCGATCCGGAACTTGCCGTCGACCAGGTACAGCACCCGATCCACCAGCGGCAGAACGGGATTGATCTCGTGGGTCACGAACAGCACGGCGGTGTCGTGGGTGCGCCGCCGCTTGTCGATGAGTTCGGAGACCAGCCGCTGATTGGCCAGATCCAGGGAGAGCAGCGGTTCGTCGCAGAGCAGTACCCGCGGATCGCCGACCAGCGCCTGGGCCACGCGCAGCCGCTGCTGTTCACCGCCGGAGAGCGCGTCCAGGGGCGCGTGCGCGAACTTCTCCGCGCCGACGTCCGCAATGGCCTGGGCCACCTTGCGTTTGCGCTCACCGCGACCGCGCAGTCCGAGACCCCAGCGGTGCCCGTCCACGCCGAGCCCGACCAGGTCCACCCCGCGCAATTGCACACCGGCTTCGATGGTCTTCTGCTGCGGGATGTAGCCGATATCCGGATTACCGGTCCGGGCGGGCGATCCCGCGATCTGCGCGGTGCCCTCCGAGAGCGCCAGTTGGCCGAGCAGCATTCGCATGAGCGAGGTCTTGCCCGAGCCGTTGGGCCCGAGCACCGCGATGAACTCGCCCGGCGCGACATCCAGATCCAGTCCCTGCCACAGGGTTCGGGCGCCGAAGGACAGGCGCGCATTGGACAGCCGCACCGCCGGAACCGCGCGCGTCGTGGATGAATTATCCACAACTGTGGATGATTTGGTGTCCATGGTGGTGCTCCCAGTGTGGACAGCGTTGGCAGGCATGGTGATACCGGTTATCCGAGGGCCTGGGCGAGGGCGCGAGCGTTGCCGGTCATCCACTGAATGTAATCCTGGCCCTGCGGCAGGGTTTCGGTCACCTCGACCACTCGCACACCATTGGCCTCGGACAGCGCGCGCAGGTCCTTGGTGGTCTTGTCCTCGGTCTGGATGTTGTAGACCAGGGCGCGAACCTGCTTGCCGGTCAACAGGTCTCTCACCGCGGCCACATCGGCGGGGGCCGGATCGGTGCCCTGTTCGACGGCTTCCTGGAACTCGTGCGGGGTGCGGTCCTCGGCCTTGGCGTCGACCAGCAGGTAGTAGGCCAGCGGTTCGGTTTGCAGCACCGGCTGATTCGGATGCTCGGCGGCGATCTTGCCGGTAATGGCGGAGACGGCGGCGAGCTGACCGCCGAAGGCGGCGGCGCGGTCGGCGTAGGCCTGCTTGTTGGCGGGATCGAGCGCGCCGAGTTCCTCGGCGATGTGCTCGGCCACGTGCTCGACGCCGGGCACGTCGTACCAGACGTGCTCGTTCGGGTGCTCGTGGCCGTGCCCGGTGTCCCCGGCCCCGGACGGCTCGGCGCCGTGGGCGTCGCCGGATTCGCCGGTGATGATCTGGTAGGCGTTGACGGACTTCTTGTTCTTGCCGTCGATGGCCTTGTCGATGAACTCGTCGTAGCCGCCGCCGTTGTAGACGATCAGGTCGGCGTCGGTGATCTTGGCGGCCTCGACGGCGGTGACCTCGAACGAGTGCGGGTCGGCGGACGGGTCGGAGATGACCGATTCGACCTTCACATCCGGACCGGCGATGGCCTTGGTGATATCGCCCCACACATTGGTGGAGGCGACGACGGTGAGTTCTCCGGAATCGTTCTTCGAGCTTCCGCAGGCGGTCAGGCTCGCGACAGTGGCGAGACCCGCGGCGAACAACGCAAATCCTCGGGCTGGGTGCTTGGTCACGCGGGGGTACTCCTGAAACACTTATCTAAAACGAAAACGATTGCCATTAAAATGTAGCGCACATGACCGGAAACAACGAAAGCGGCCCTCGCGAACTTCCGTTCGCGAGGGCCGCTTTGTCCGATTCGGCGTGCGGTTACGTCAGTGCGGCGACCGGCTGGCTCAGCAGCTGGGCGCAGCGGAGCAGGCCCAGGTGGCTGTAGGCCTGGGGGTGGTTGCCGAGGGAGCGTTCGGCGACCGGGTCGTACTCCTCGGAGAGGAGTCCTGTGGGTCCCGCCACATCGACGAGTTGGGCGAAGAGGGCTTCGGCGTCCTCGCGTTTGCCGATGAGCAGGTAGGCCTCGACCAGCCAGGCGGCGCACAGGTGGAAGCCGCCCTCGCCGCCGGGCAGGCCGTCGTCGTGGTGGTAGCGGTAGACGGTGGAACCGCTGCGCAGTTCCACCTTGGTCGCCACGACGGTGGCCGCGAAGCGCGGATCGGAGGCGTCGATGAGCCCGCTGAGCCCGATGTGCAGGGTCGCGGCATCGAGGTCGGTGCCCTCGTAGGCGGCGGTATAGGACTGGACCTCCTCGTTCCAGCCCTCCACCTTCACCTCGTCGGCAATGGTGTCGCGCAGCTTGCGCCAGTCCGGATCGCCGGGCCGGTCGAACTGGCGGGCCAGGGTCAGCGCCCGGTCCACCGTCAGCCAGCCCATGACCTTGGAGTACACGTGGTGGCGCGGATTGCCGCGAATCTCCCAGATGCCGTGGTCGGGTTCGCGCCAGCGCCGCTGCACGGCCGAGACCATGGCGTGCACCAACTCCCAATCCGCGTCCGGCAGAGCCTTTTTCGGATCGGTGATGCCCTTCTTCTCGCGGGCGTGCGCGAGCTGGGAGATGAGATCCACGATGGGACCGAACACATCCAGCTGCACCTGCATGTTCGCGGCGTTGCCGACGCGCACCGGCCGCGAACCGGCGTAGCCGGGCAGCTGGTCGATGACGGCCTCGGGCGGCAGGGTCTCGCCGTAGAGGGTGTAGAGCGGGTGCAGGCGCTCGGGTCCGGGCAGGGTCTCCAGCACCCGGTGCACCCAGTCCAGGGGATCCTCGGCCTCGCCCAGCGAGCCCAGCGAGACCAGCGCCGAGGCGGTCAGCGAGGCATCGCGCAGCCAGCAGTAGCGGTAGTCCCAGTTGCGCACGCCGCCGATGTCCTCGGGCAGCGAGGTGGTGGCCGCCGCCAGGATGGAGCCGGACGGCGCGTGCACCAGCCCGCGCAGGGTGAGCGCGGAGCGTTTCATGAGATCCGGCTTGAGTGGCGGCAGTTCGAGCGTGCCCGCCCAATCCGACCAGTACCGCTCGGCTTCCCGGCGGCGATCCGATTCGGCCGTCATGGCGGGCGCCAGATCGGAGGTGCCGCAGCGCATTTCCAGCAGGACGGGCCCCTGCCGGGTATCCACCACGGCCCGGGCGGTGTGGTGATTGCCCTCGTCGATGATCTCCCACTCGACGCCGGGGGAGCGCAGCACGATGGGATCGTTGGTGCCCTGCACCACGAGCCCGCCCGCGGCCCGCACCAGCCGCACCGGCACCTGGCCGAATTCCGGTCGCGGCGCGAAGGTCACGACCGCCCGCGCGTCACCGGTGATGATGCGGGTGAGGTCGGTGCGCTCGGCCACCACGTCGTGCGGCAGATAGTCGACGACCTGCAGGCTGGCCCACCGGGTTTCTACGGTCATGGTGCCGTCGATATAGCGCTGCGAGAGCGGCAGTCCGGCGCGCTCGGGCTGAATGGTGAAGTGGCCCGCGCCCGGTCCGCCGAGCAGGTGCGCGAACACCGCCGCCGAGTCCGGTTCGGGATGGCACAGCCAGGTAATGGTGCCGTCGGGGGTGACCAGGGCCTTGGTGCGCGGGCTGGCCAGCATGGTCAGCCGCTCGATTCGGGGGGCGCTGGCCCCGGCCAGCCAGGTGCGGCGTTCCTCCAGCAGGTAGGCGAGGGCTTTGGACACCTCCTCGGTGCTGGCGACCCGGAACTCGGCGCGGCTCTCGCCGTCGCCGACCTTGATTCCCACATCGGGACCGGACAGGCGTTTGAACGCCTTCTCATCGGTGACGTCGTCGCCGATGAAGACCGCCGCCGAGGCGCCCTGCTGATGCCGGACGATATCGAGCGCCGCGCCCTTGTCGGTCTCCACGACGGCGAGCTCGATGACTTCCTTGCCCTCGGTGGTCTGCACGCCGACCCAGCTGGCCGGGCCCTGCCGGACCTGAACCAGTGCGCGGCGGCCGATTTCGGGGCTGGCATTGCGGACGTGCAGGGCCACGCTGGCCGGTTTGATCTCGACGGTCGCGCCCGGATTGTCCGTGGCGATCTGCGTCAGGGTGGTCTGCACTTCCTGCAGTAGCTGTTTGGCGTCATTGTCGATGGCATGGACGAAGCCGACATCGAATTCCGAACCGTGGCTACCGATCAGCTGCACCTCGACGGGCAGCCGGGACAGGGCCGCGAGATCACGCAGGGCACGCCCTGAGATCACGGCGGCGGTGGTTCCGGTGAGTCCCGCGAGCGCGCGCAGCGCGCTGACGGACTCCCGATGGGGATAGGCCTTCGCCGGGTCCGAGACGATGGGCGCGATGGTCCCGTCGTAGTCCGAAGCGACCAGCAACCGCGGCACGCGGGCGATGGCCGACAACGCACGGCGAAGTTCCAGTGGCAAATCCTGTGCGCTCACGCATCCAACCTAATGATCGGAGGGATTTTTTCAGGGCGCGAGTGATGCTACTGGGTGATGATTGCCCAGTCGTTCTCGTGGTGATACATAGCGTTTACAGGACACTTGCATGCCGTTCACGATTTGTGTGAAATCTGCGAATCCCTTCCGGCTGGAAGGGGCCTGACCAGCGACGTTCATCTGACGACGAAGGAGGCCTGTCCGCTCTCCGGGGGCGGACAGACCTCCTTGTTACCCGTGCGTATGCATGCCGGGCGTTCGCGCTATGTGTAGCTGCTCACTCCTTGCCGCCGATGAGCAGATCGACGGTGAGCTCGAGGCGCTCGGTGACATCGGTGGCGGAGGCCCGCCGCGTCAGCCACGCAGCCAGATTCGACAGCCACACATCGCTGATCACGCGGGCGATGGCGAGCTGGCGATCGGTCGGGTTGTCGTCGGCCAGGGCGAGGGCGAAGAAGCGGTCCATCACCTTGCCCACGCGATCGACCTCGGCCGCGGCGGAGGCGTCGGCGAACATGAAGGCGCGGGTCATGGCCTCGGTGAGCAGCGGATCGCGCTGCATGGCCCGGGTGACCTGGGTGAGCAGCAGGTGCATGCGCTCCTGCGGGGTCGCGCCGGCCAGCGGCTTGCGCCGTCCCTCGAACTGCTCGAATTCCCGTGCCAGCGCGGACACCAGCAGGTGCACCTTGGACGGGAAGTAGCGGTAGAGCGTGCCGACGGCGACATCCGCGCGCTCGGCGACCGCCCGCATCTGCACCGCGTCGTAACCGCCCTTGGACGCCAGCGCGAGGGTGGCGTCGAGGATGCGTTTACGGCGGTCGCGTTGTGCGGCCGAACTCAGATCCTCCTCGCTGAGGGTGGTGACGGGCGCCGTGCGCGCCCCGTCGGCTGCCTGCGATCGGGAGGGACTGGCCATCGGTTGAAAGTCCTTTCCTGCACGAATCATCGGTTCTCTCACCCAGCGGAGGCTGGCTATGAGTTCGTACCGCGACCGGACGGCGCTTGACTTACGCCCGGCTCGAACAATAGAACATGTTCTAGGAGTGGAAGTCACGCCGGAAAGGCGGTATGGAGTGTGACCATAGCCACCACTGACGAGCATAAAGCCGTTCAGGAGTCGATGCGCGGATGGGCTGCCGCGGTGCGCCCAATTGCAACACTGCGTTCAGGCGCGCCGGATTATTGGCGCGAATACTGGTCGCGCCTGGCCGATCTCGGAATATTCCGGGTCGCGGTTCCGGAAGAGGCCGGCGGTGCGGGTGGATCCGTTGGTGATCTCGCTGTTCTGGTGGAGCAGGCAGCGCATGATCTCGTAGGCGGACCCGTGCTCTCGACGGCGCTGGCGGGACTCGTTGCCGACGAGATGCTCGACGAGAATACGCCGTGCGGCGTCGCCCTCGGGGGTGAAATCGCAATATCGGCGGGTGAATCCGGTCTCAGCCTTTCCGGTACGTGGGATTCGGTGCTCGGCGCCGCCCCCGGAACCGCGGTCCTGGTCCCGGTACGCGACGGTGACCGGCGACTCTGGTGCCTGATCGACGCGGACGCGGACGGTCTGCGGATCGAACCCCTCGACGCCATCGATCGCAGTACGCCATTGGCGAATGTCGTGTGTGCGAATGTTGCTGTAACTCAGGATCGCATCTTCGAACCGGCGCAGGATGTGCTGGATCTGGCCGCCGTTCTGATTGCGGCCGAGGCCGCGGGCATTGCGGGCTGGTGCCTGGAAACCGCCACCGAATACGCCAAGGTGCGTGAACAATTCGGCCGCAAGATCGGCGAATTCCAAGCGGTCAAACACATTTGCGCGTGGATGCTGTGCCGGGCCGAACAGATTCGCGCGGTGGCCGCCGATGCCGCACATGCCGTCGATACCGGGAGTTCGGAACTCGGGTTGGCCGCCGGCGTCGCACTGGCCATCGCACTCGATGCCGCGGTGGAGACCGCCAAGGACTGCATTCAGGTGCTGGGTGGAATCGGTTTCACCTGGGAGCACGACGCGCATCTGTATTTGCGCCGGGCCACCGCCGTGCGACAGCTGGTGGGCGGTTCCGCGCGCTGGCGGGCGCGGGTCGCCGCGCTGACCCAGGCGGGCGTGCGCCGCACCGTGGGCGTCGACCTCGGGGCCGGGGAGGGCGAACCGAATTGGGACGACCTCGGATTGGACGCCGCCGCGGCCGCGGTGCTGGCGGCCGAGCTGGCGAATATCGCGGCGCTGCCGGAGTCCGAGCAGCGCGCCGCGCTGGCGGCCGCCGGACTGCTGGCCGCGCACTGGCCGGAGCCCTATGGCAAGGGCGCGGGTCCGATCCAGCGCACCTGGATCGAGGATCAGATCCGCCGGGCCGGTATCGAACTGCCGGAGCTCGCCATTGCCAACTGGGCGATTCCGACCCTGCTGCAATGGGGCACGCCCGAGCAGATCGAGCGGTACGCGCTGCCCACGCTCACCGGCGAGGTGATCTGGTGCCAGCTGTTCTCCGAACCGGAGGCGGGCTCGGATCTGGCTGCGCTGCGCACCACGGCCGAACGGGTCGAGGGCGGCTGGAAACTGCGCGGGCAAAAGGTCTGGACCTCGCTGGCCGACAAGGCCACCTGGGGTATCTGCCTGGCGCGCACGGATTCGGCCGCGCCGAAACACAAGGGCATCAGTTATTTCCTGGTGGAAATGAACAGTCCGGGAATCGATATCCGGCCGCTGGTGGAGATCACCGGTGAGGCGCGTTTCAACGAGGTCTTCCTCGATGATGTCTTCGTCCCGGACGAATGCTTGGTCGGCGCCTTGGGCAATGGCTGGAAGATCGCCCGCTCCACCCTCTCGGCCGAGCGAGTCGCCATGGGCGGCAAGGGAATCGGCAAGGAGCTGGAGGCCCTCATCGCCGCCGCGCCGACCTCCGGGCCGGGTGCGGAATTGGTGGCGGATCGACTCGGAGGACTGATCTCCGAATCTATTGCTGGAACTTTGCTGGATGCCCGAGCGGCGCAGAAACTGCTGTCCGGCGGTGATCCCGGTCCGCAGAGCAGCGTAAGAAAACTGGTCGGTGTGCGACACCGGCAGGCGGTGGCCGAATTCGCCGTCGAATTGTCTGGTGTGGCGGGCGCCCTGGAAACCGACCTGGTGAAAGAATTCCTGCTCACACGCTGTTTGTCGATTGCCGGCGGTACCGAGCAGATTCTCTTGACCGTCGCCGGGGAACGGATCCTCGGACTGCCCCGCGAATCGCACGGCTAGCCCACACCACAACCGGGAGCATGGAATTGGACTTCACCAGGGACGAGAGCCAGGACGCTGTCGCCGAGGTTGTCGTAAGTTTGCTGGAACGCGAAAGCGCGCGCGATATCGCGCTCTGGCCGGTCATTGCCGAGAGCGGTCTACTAGCGGTGCCACTACCGGAGCGCTTCGGCGGTGACGAGATGGGACCGCTCGAGGTCGCGGCCATGCTCACCGAGCTGGCCACCGATGCGGTGCAGACCCCGGCGCTGAGCACGCTCGGCTTCGGCGTCCTGCCGCTGCTGGCCATCGGCGTGCCGGATGCCCTGGCGGAGAAGGTGTTCCCGGCCGTGGCCGAGGGCGCGGTGCTCACCGCGGCGCTGCACGAGGCGGGTGCGCCGTTCACCGTGAAGCCGGAGACCGCGGCCGTCGCCGATGGCGCCACGGTGCGGATCAGCGGGCAGAAGGTGGCGGTGCCCTATGCCGACACCGCGCGCTGGATCCTGGTGCCCACCGATGCCGGGATCGCGGTCGTGGACGGTGACGCGCCCGGTATCACCCGGACCGCCTCGCCGACTTCCGATGGGGTGCCGGAGTTCTCGCTGCGTTTCGACGCCGTGCAGATTCCGGCCGAGCATCTGCTGCCCGGCGGGCTCGCCGAACTGCATCGGCTGGCCCTGGCCTGTCTGGGCTCGGTCGCCGATGGACTTCTCAAAGGCGTGCTGGCCCTGACCGCCGAGCATGTGCGCACCCGCGAGCAGTTCGGCAAGCCCCTCGCGGAATTCCAGGCGGTGGCCCAGCAGATCGCCGATGTCTACGTGGTCTCGCGCACCCTGCACGCGGCCGCCGCCTCGGCCAACTGGGCCCTGGCCCAGGACGACGACTCGGCCGAGCATCGCGAGCGCACCGACGACGATCTCGACGTGCTGGCCTACACGGTCGCCTCGGAACTGCCCGCGGCCCTGCAGAAGTGCCATCACCTGCACGGCGGCATCGGCGTCGATGTGACCCATCCGCTGCACCGCTACTACTCACAGGCCAAGGACATCGCGCGCTGGCTGGGCGGCGAATCGTTCCGGCTGGATCGACTGGGAGCCAGATGTTCATCGAACTGACCGCGCGGCAGCGGCAGCTGCGCGACGAATTGCGTTCGTACTTCGCCGGTCTCGTCACTCCCGAGGAGGAGGCCGAGATGCTGGTGAACCGGCACGGTGATGCCTACCGGGCCGTGGTCAAGCGGATGGGCGCCGACGGCCGGCTCGGAGTGGGCTGGCCGAAGGAGTACGGCGGGCGGGGTTTCGGCCCGCTGGAACAGCAGATCTTCTACAACGAGGCCGTGCGCGCGGATGTGCCGGTGCCGCTGGTCACGCTGCTGACCGTCGGCCCGGCCCTGCAGTCCTTCGGGACCGAGGCGCAGAAGAAGCAGTTCCTGCCCGGAATCCTCACGGGCGACGTGCATTTCGCCATCGGCTATTCCGAGCCGGAGGCGGGCACCGATCTCGCCGCGCTGCGCACCTCGGCGGTGCGCGATGCCAATGGCGACTGGATCGTCAACGGGCAGAAGATCTTCACCACGGGCGCGCACGAGGCCGACTACATCTGGCTGGCCGTGCGCACCGGAACGGTGGAGTCGCGGCACAAGGGCATCACGATCCTCATCGTGGACACCAAGGATCCCGGCTATTCGTGGACGCCGATCATTACCGCCGACGGCGCGCACCACACCAATGCCACCTACTTCGACAATGTCCGGGTGCCCGCCGACATGATCGTCGGCGAGGAGAACGGCGGCTGGAAGCTCATCACCACCCAGCTCAATCACGAGCGGGTCAGCCTGGGGCCGTCGGGCAAGATCGAGCAGCTCTACGAGCGGGTGCGCGACTGGGCGCAGCGCCAGGGCGTGCTCGGCGAGGCCGATGTGCGGCGCTCGCTGGGCCGCCTGCACGCCATGGTGCGGCTCAATGAACTGCTGAACTGGCAGGTCGCCTCGAATATGGAACGGTCCGACACCGCTCCGGCCGAGGTCATCGCCGATGCCTCCGCGACCAAGGTGTTCTCCACCGAGGCGGTGCAGGAGGCCGGACGGCTGGCCGAGGAGATCGTGGGCCGCTTCGGTGATCCCGCCGATCCGAAGACCGCCGAACTGCTGACCTGGCTGGACCGGCGCACCAAGCAGAACCTGGTGGTGACCTTCGGCGGCGGCGTCAACGAAGTCATGCGCGAGCTCATCGCCCAAATGGGCCTGCGGTTGCCGCGCGTCCCCAGATAGGAGTCACCCTGTGACGCAGAGCAGCACGGCCGACGATATTCGCGCGGCAATCGAGAAGATCAAGGCCGCGGGGGAGTCCGCGCCGCGGGTGGGCCGGGATCCGGTCAATCAGCCCATGATCAACAACTGGGTCGAGGCCCTCGGCGACGCCAACCCGATCTACACCGACGCCGACGCCGCCCGCGCGGCCGGGCATCCGGGCATTGTGGCGCCGCCCGCCATGGCGCAGGTGTGGACCATGCTGGGGCTCAATGGGAAACGCGCGGACGACGATCCAATGGAGCAGACCAACAAGCTGTTCGACGCCGCCGGATACACCTCGGTGGTCGCCACCAACTGCGAGCAGATCTACCACCGGTACCTGCAGATCGGCGAGCAGGTGACCGTGCGCTCCGGTATCGAGGAGCTGGTGGGGCCCAAGCGGACCGGGCTGGGGGAGGGCTGGTTCACCACCTATCGCACCAATTGGTACGTGGGTGAGGAGCTGGTCACCGAAATGCTCTTCCGCATGCTGAAATTCGCGCCGGGCACCGCGGCCCCGAAGACCGCCGAACCGGTCGCCGCCGCGCCGAGCGCCGAGGATCTCGCCAAGCGGGTGCGGCCCACGTTCTCCAAGGACACCGAATTCTTCTGGGACGGAACGAAGGCCGGTGAACTGCGCATCCAGCAGCAGCCCGACGGCACGCTGCGGCATCCGCCGGTGCCCGCGCTGTGGAAGGACAAGTCGGAGCAGACCGACTATGTCGTGGCCTCCGGCCGCGGCACCGTCTTCAGCTTCGTCGTGCACCACGCGCCGAAGGTGCCGGGGCGGCAACTGCCGTACGTGATCGCACTGGTCGAACTCGAGGAGGGCGTGCGCATGCTCGGCGAGCTGCGCGGCATCGACCCGGCCGAGGTCGAGGTGGGACTGGCCGTCGAGGCCGGTTTCGAGAAGCTCGACGAGGACAACACCGTGCCCTACTGGAAGGCAATTCGATGACAGCATCGCGAAGCGATTCCGTGAGGGGTGGTGGTCGGGCGACGGGTGGGCTGACCGCGACTGCCGGACCTGCCGCGGTGCAGGTCGGAACGACCCTGCCGGAGTTGACGATTCATGCCGACACCACCTTCGTGGTGAGCACGGCGCTCGCGACCCGGGACTTCCAGGACGTGCACCATGATCCCGCCAAGGCGGTGGAGCGCGGCTCGAAGACGATCTTCGTCAATATCCTCACCGACACCGGCCTGGTGCAGCGTTTCGTCACCGACTGGGCGGGGCCGGGCGCCATTGTGCAGTCCATTGCGCTGCGCCTGGGCGTACCGCTGTACGCGGGCGACACCCTCACCCTGTCCGGCGCCGTGACCGCCGTGGACGGCGGCGACATCACCATCGAGGTCATCGGCAAAGACAGCCTCGGCGACCATATTTCGGCGAAAGCCGTCATCTCCCTGCAGGAGGCCCAGCAGTGACGGCCCTGAGCCGCCGCGCCGCCATCGTCGGCATCGGCGCCACCGATTTCTCCAAGGACTCCGGACGCAGCGAACTGCGCCTGGCCGCCGAGGCCGTCACCGCCGCGCTCGCCGACGCCGGTCTGACCCCCGCCGATGTGGACGGCCTGACGACCTTCACCATGGATACCAATACCCAGGCCGCCGTGGCCCGGGCGGCGGGCATTCCGAGCCTGAAGTTCTTCTCCAACATCCCCTTCGGCGGTGGCGCCGCCGCGGCCACCGTGCAGCAGGCCGCCATGGCCGTGGCCACCGGCATCGCGGATGTCGTGGTCGCCTACCGCGCCTTCAACGAGCGCTCCGGAAACCGCTTCGGCCAGTTCGCCACCCACCTGGCCACCGGCAATCCGACCTCCTCGGGCGTCGACAATGCCTTCTCCTACACCCACGGCCTGGGCACCCCCGCGGCCCAGGTCGCCATGGTGGCGCGCCGCTATATGCACGTATACGGCGCTACCAGTGCGGATTTCGGCCGCGTCGCGGTCGCCGACCGCAAGCATGCCGCGGTGAATCCGGCCGCCCACTTCTACGGCAAGCCGATCACCCTGGAGGAGCACCAGGCGTCCCGCTGGATCGCCGAACCGCTGCATCTGCTCGACTGCTGCCAGGAGACCGACGGCGGCGTCGCCATCGTGGTCACCAGTGCCGAACGCGCCAAGGATCTGCCGAACACACCGGCCCTGATCGCCGGTGCGGCACAGGGTTCCGGCGCCGACCAGTACGTCATGACCTCCTACTAACGGGACGCCATGACCGGGCTGCCGGAAATGGGTCTGGTCGGCGACCAGCTCTGGGCGCAGAGCGGTTTGACTCCCGGGGACATGCAGGCCGCCATCCTGTACGACCACTTCACGCCCTTCGTTCTGATGCAGCTCGAGGAACTCGGCTTCTGCGGTCGCGGTGAAGCCAAGGACTTCATTCAGGACGGAGCGCTCGAGGTGGGCGGCCGCCTGCCCCTCAACACCCACGGCGGCCAGCTCGGCGAGGCTTATATCCACGGCATGAACGGCATTGCCGAGGGTGTCCGGCAGATCCGCGGGACCTCGGTGAACCAGGTCGACGGCCTGGAGAACATCGTCGTCACCGCCGGTACCGGCGTCCCGACCTCCGGGCTGGTCCTCACCGCGCACTGAAGGCGGTCCATTCCTTCACCAGGGCATGTCACACCCGGGCGGCGCACATCGTCCACTCGGCAGACATGGTTCGACCCTGGTGAAAGGAAACCGATTTCAATGAACACCGCCTACCACATCGTCGGAGTCGTCGCGGCCCTCTGGATCGGCTTCTCGGTGTATTCGATCATTACCGAGAAGGCGTTCGTCGTGGATCCGCTGCGCGAGTACGGGGTTCCGGCGAGCTGGTGGAACTGGCTGGGGCTGGCCAAGGCCGCCGGGGCGCTCGGACTGGTCGTGGGTTTCTTCGTTCCGGCGATCGGGATCGCCGCCGCCATCGGGCTGATTCTGTACTTCAGCGGAGCCCTGATCACCATCCTGCGGGCGCGGTCGTTCAAGACGCTGCCCTTCCCGGTGCTCTACATGGGTCCGGCGATTGCCACCCTGGCATTGCAGCTCGCGGCGTAAGTTGGTTGGGAGACAGTCGAAAACAGCGAGGGGGATGCCGTGACACTGCGCGAGGTGATGGACGGGAAGGCGCTGGGTGGCGCGCTGGTCTACGGGGAGCCGTACCAGACGCCCGAGGGCTCCACGATCATTACGGTATCGGCCACCGGGTACACCGGGGCGTGACCGGTCGGGGTGTTCGTGGTGCACGGCGCCGAGGTGAAGTGGGAGGCGGCCGAGGATCGGATCGGGGTGCTGCAGGCCCGGACCGGTCGGATCGCGGCCACCGTGGGGACGATTACGGGCCTGCTGGCCGCGGCCTTCGTGACCGGCGCGATGCTGCGGCGGCCGCCGTGGCCGGATATCCGGCTGACAGACTGCTGAGCGCGCAGCCGATGGGCGCGGCGAGCTGGTCGACGCTCGCCGCGGTATTGGGAGCGAGATGTGTTCTGGCCCCCGCGAATCGATCGAAGACCAGACCCTCGACAATGGCGACGAAGTCGGCCGCCGCGGTCTCGGGATCGGCGGCGTTCAAGGCCGTGAACAGGTCGGTGGCGTGCCGGTGGGAGAACAGGCTCGCGGTGAGCTCGGCGTGCAGGCCCGGATCGCCGAGCTGATCGACAATGAGCGTATGCCGGGCGATGAGGTGATTGCGGCGTTGTGCCAGTAGCTGATCCAACCAGACCGCAATGCCGTGCGCCACGGTGGCGGGATCCATGACAGGTGGTCGGTCGGTGTCGCGGCTCGCGGCGAAATCGGTGCGGGAGCGGGTGGCGATGCGGTCCACTATGGCCTCGATCAAGGCGCGTTTGGTGCGGAAGTAATAGGACGTCGAGCCCGCGGGCAGTTCCAGGACGGTGTCGAGGGCCCGATGGGTGAGGGCGCGCAAGCCCTGTGTGGCAATGAGATCGATGGCGCTGTCCACGATGAGCGTGCGCCGATCCGATGTGGAAGTGGTCACCTTCGGTCCTCCTCGGCCGCGTAATCCTCTACAATTATAGAGGGTGCTCTACGGATGTAGAGGGCAGAGGAGGTTGTCGTGGACACGCGAACCATCGTTCTGGATCGGGACCAGCAGCTCGCGGCCGACCGGCTGGCGGCTATCGCGGCCCGGGTGGGGAAGCGGTGGCGGCGGCCGCGCGGGCTGTACCTGCACGGCGGGCCGGGGCGCGGCAAGACCATGCTGATGGATCGGTTCTTCGCCCAGGTCGAGTCGAAGCACAAGCGGCGGTTCCACTTTCACGGCTTCTTCGCCCAGCTGAATGCCGCCATCCACACCTACGGCACGGTCGACGCGGCGGCGGACGCGCTGCTCGGCGGAGTGGATCTGGTCTGCTTCGACGAATTCCACGTCCACGATTCGGGGGACGCGACGCTGGTGGCGCGGTTGCTGGAGACCCTGTTCGCCCGGCACATCACGCTGGTGGTGACCTCGAACTACGTACCGGAGGGCCTGCTGCCGAACCCGTTGTTCCACCACCTCTTCGAGCCCACCATCGCGCGGATTCTCGAGCATCTGGACGTGGTATCGGTGAACGGCCCGGTCGACTACCGCCGTCTCGGCGGCCGCCACACCGGATTCGCGGCCGGGCAGTACCTCGTCGGCGACTGCCCGATCACCGGATCGGCCGAGGTGCCCATCGCGCACCGGCTCATGCACGCCCGCAGCGCCGAGGGTGACGCGCTCGTCGCCGACTTCGCGCAGATCTGCGGAATCCCGGTCTCGGCCGCCGATTTCCTCGAACTCACCCGGCGCTTCCGGCACTGGACCCTGTGCGGCGTGCCCGCATTGAACACCGTCCCGGAGGATTGGGTCATGCGCCTGGTGAACCTCGTGGATGTCCTCTACGACGCCGATCTGCCCCTCACCGTCCACGCAGAGGTCCCGCTCGCCGAACTCGGCGGTGCGGTCCCGTGTGTCCCCGATCTGTACCGGACCGTCTCCCGCTTGAGCGAATTGGCCGTTCCGCAAGCCGCAGTCCTCCCATAAAACGCCTGGCGGACATGCGTGCGACGACCCGGCGACACCTCGGTGAACATGCCTCCTTGATCGACAGGCATGGTTCACGTCCCGTCCACGCGCAGGGGGTCTTACGTTGCGGGCTGCTTCTTACCTTGCTCTAAGGAGACAGCACCGAACCGGAGGGGAACGATGCGAATCCGTGAGCAGGCTGGAGGTTCCGCGCCGCGGAACCCGAGCATCCCGAGCACCCGGCTGCGTGTGCTGGTGGTCGCCGAGTCCTTTCTTCCCCAGGTCAACGGCGTCACCAACTCGGTTCGCCGGGTGCTCGACCACCTTTCCGCCAAGGGCCACGAGGCTGTGCTGCTGGCTCCCACCGGGCCCGCCAAGTACGCCGGATTCCGCGTGCACGTGGTGCGCGGGGCGCGGTTGCCGTTCTATCGGGACTTCCGCATCGGTCTGGAGACGAGGCGGCGATTGCGCCGCATCATCCGGGAATTCGAGCCTGATGTCGTGCACATCGCCTCCCCGGCCACGCTCGGCTATCAGGCGGCCCGGGTGGCTGGCGAACTCGACGTGCCCACGGTGGCCATCTATCAGACCGATCTGGTCGGCTTCGCCGAGCGCTACGACCTGCCCGGCGGCGTCCGGACCATGGCCGCGCTCACCCGGCGCATCCATCTCCAGGTGGACCGCACTCTCGCGCCGTCCACCGCGAGCCTGCGCCAGCTGGAACTGATGGGCGTCCCCGGCCTGGCGCGCTGGCCGCGCGGGGTGGATTTACAGCAGTTCGGCCTGTTCCGGCGCTCGGAAGAGCTGCGAAAGCGCTTGGCCCCCAAGGGCGAAGCCCTGGTCGGCTATATCGGCCGCTTGGCTCCGGAGAAGGAACTCGAGCTGCTCGCGCACCTGCACGATGTGGACGGCATTCGCCTGGTGCTCGTCGGCGGCGACCCGGAGGAGAAGCGGTTGCGCAAACTGTTGCCGCGGGCTGCTTTCCTGGGCGTCCTGCACGGTGACGAACTGGGCGCGGCATACGCCTCCCTGGATGTCTTCGTGCACACCGGCAGGCACGAAACCTATTGCCAGGCAGCGCAGGAGGCCCTCGCCTCCGGTGTGCCCGTGGTCGCCCCGAGGTCCGGTGGCCCCATCGACGTTGTCGCCCCCGGCGCCGGATTCCTCTATCCCCCGGGCGATGCCGAGGCCATGGTCGCCCTGGTGCGCCGACTGGTGGACGATGCCGGGCTGCGCGCGCAGACCGCGGCCACCGCGCAACACAGCGTGCGGGACCGGTCCTGGGCGGCCGTCAACGATCTGCTGATCCGCCACTACCGCGAGGTCATCACCGAACGCCGGACGCGTTCGCTGCCCGACTGCGGCCCGCTCTCCAAGGAGGCCTCGTGATGCTCCGCATCTCCGTCATCGGCACCGGATATCTGGGCGCCACGCACGCCGCGGGCATGGCGGAACTCGGATTCGACGTGCTCGGCGTGGACAACAATGCCGCCAAGGCGGCCGCGCTGTCCGAGGGCACGGTGCCCTTCCACGAGCCCGGCCTGCCCGAATTGCTGGCCGGTCACGTGGCGACGGGACGGCTGCGGTTCGGCACCTCCCTGCCGGAGGCGGCCCGCTTCGCCGACATCCACTTCCTGTGTGTGGGAACCCCGCCCGGCGCGACCGGCGCCGCCGATCTCTCGCAGCTGTACGCCGCCCTCGACGGCCTGGTGCCGCACCTGACCCGTAACTGCCTCATTGTGGGCAAGTCGACGGTGCCGGTCGGCACGGCAGAGGCCTTGACGGCTCGGATCGCCGAGCTGGCGCCCCCGGGCATCTCGGTGGATTTGGCCTGGAATCCGGAGTTCCTGCGCGAGGGTCATGCCGTCCACGACACCCTGCACCCCAACCGCCTGGTCTTCGGCGTCACCACCCCCGATGCGGAATGGGCGCTGCGCCAGGTCTATTCGACGCCCATCGCCGCGGGCTCCCCGGTCGTGATCACCAATCTCCCGACCGCGGAACTGATCAAGGTCTCCGCCAATGCCTTTCTGGCGACCAAGATCTCGTTCATCAATGCCATGGCCGAACTGTGCGAGATCACCGGCGCGGACGTGACGCTGCTGGCCGACGCGCTCGGCCACGACGACCGCATCGGCCGCAAATTCCTCGGCGCCGGAATGGGATACGGCGGCGGCTGCCTGCCCAAGGACGTGCGCGCCCTGATCGCCCGGGCGGGCGAACTCGGGGCGGGCGAGTTCGTCGACTTCCTGCGCGATGTGGATGCCATCAACCTGCGCCGCCGCGAGCGCGTCGTGACCGAAACCCTGGAGCTGCTGCGCGGCTCCGGCTCCCGGCCGGTCGGCCGGGTCGGCGTGCTCGGCGCCGCGTTCAAACCGCTCTCCGATGATGTGCGTGATTCGCCCGCCCTGGATGTGGCCGTGCGGCTGCGGGCCGCGGGCGCCGAGGTGACCGTCTTCGATCCGGCCGCAACGGGTCCCGCGCGCGCCATCGCGCCGCAGCTGGTCTACGCGGCCACCGCCGCGGCGGCCCTGCACGAGGCCGATGTGGTCCTGCATCTCACCGAATGGCACGAATTCCGGGATCTGGACCCGATTTTCCTGCGCTCGGTGGCGCGGGGCAGCGTCATCATCGACGCCCGCAATACGCTCGATCCCGCGCCGTGGCTGGCGGCGGGCTGGGATTTCCGTGCACTCGGCCGCCTGGTCGAATCGCGTTCCGGTACAGCGAAAGTCACACCGCTGCGGGATCCGGCCCAGGTGGCGCCGGAGGCGACCAGGCACGATCGGTCCGCGCGCGCGGCCGCCGATTCGACCGCCTTCACCCGATTACGGGCCCGGGTACGCCGCAGCGCGTGATCGTGATGTGTATGTAACCGGTGTTCGCCATTTCCATCCTCGCGGACCGATCGGCATGTAACTATGTGCCTGATTTGTGCGGAACTCTGGTTGGGAGCGCTCGTGACTGGGGTGGGGACGGTGGCATCGCGCGCGATCGGGCTGATCGCGCTGCTCATGCTGGCCGTGGTCGCACTGCGCGGGCACATCCCCGGCACCGGCGGGCCGTCCGCCCCGCACCCGCCCTCGGCGGTGGCGCTCGCGCTCATGCCGGTGCTGCTGCTGGTCTCGGCGGTGATCCTGGTGGCCGGGGTGATCAACAGTCAGCACCACCTGCCGCTGTCCATGCCGGAGCCGCAATGCCGCCCGGACCGGCGGAGCTGGGGGCTCGGCGGGATCGCCCTGGCCGCCCTGATCGGGCTGGTGGCGCTGATCCTGCTGGCGGCCGCGGCGCTCTCGGTGTATCTGGTCGGGCCGGGCCGGGACGAGACCACGGTCGCGCCGGAAACCCCGCCCGTCACCACCGCGCCCGCGGTGGAACCGCTGCCGCCGCCGGAAGCGCCCATTGCCGCACCGCCCCTGGGCGGCGCCGCCCTGCTGCTGGTCGCCATCGGCGCGGGCGTGCTGGTCCTGGTGGCCATTGCCGGACTGGTGGTGGTCGCGGTGACCTCCTCGCGTCGTCCGGCGCCCGCGTCCGGTCAGCTCGGCCCGGCAAAGCCCGCCGAGGCGGTCTCCCTCGCCAAGGTCGCGGCCATGGGCCTGGCGGCCATGACCGCACCGGGCCAGGATCCGCGCACGGCCATCATCGCCTGCTATGTCGCCATGGAACACGGCCTGTCGACCGCCCGGGAGGTGGCCCCGCTGGCCTCGGACACCCCGTCGGAGGTGCTGGCCCGCGCCTTCGATCGCGGCTTCCTGCACGACGCCTCGGCCCGCGAGCTGGTGGCATTGTTCGAGGAGGCGCGCTTCAGCCCGCATTCCATGCTGCAGTGGCAGCGGATGCGGGCCGAGCAGCTGCTGCGTATCGTATTGGCTGATCTACAAGGGCAGGCGGCATGAAAAGTGTTGGCGCCGTGGCTGTCCGGCCGGAATGGTGGGGGTGACCGGCAATGAATCGGATCGCGATCGTGGTGGGCGGGCTGGTCCTGGTCGTGGTGTTCGAGGCGCTCGCCTTCGGCAATGAGCGCGCCACCCTGCTGCCGGTGGCCGCCATCCCCGTGGCCGGTGCGCTGGGGCTGCTGCTGTGGTCGCTGGTGGAGCGCGACCGCCGGTTGCGCCAGGACGGGCCCGCCGATCACGAGATCGACAATGGCCCGGCGGAGATGCTGCACCGCTGGCAGGCGCGCGCCCAGATGCTGGCCGAGCGCGCCGACGGCACCCGCGCTGACTGGGATCGGCATCTACGTCCCTTGCTGGCCAAGGAATTCGAGCTGACCAGCGGACATCGAATGGCCAAGAACCGGCGCGCGCACGAGGCCGCCGGACTGCTGCAGTTCGGACCGGAACTGTGGCGATGGGTGGATCCGGCGAATTCGGCGCTGCGCGATCAGGTCGGCCGGGCCCCGGGCCGACCGGCCCTGGACGAGATCCTGCGCCGCCTCCAGAACATGTGAACGAGATGCGAGATACGACATGACCTCACCGATGGACGTGACCATCAAGCGCACCGATGCCGTGCTGCGCGAAATGTCCCGGGTGGTGGTCGGCAAGCGGGACGAGCTGCAGCTGATCATGATCGCGGTGCTGTCCGGCGGCCATATCCTCATCGAGGACCTCCCGGGCCTGGGCAAGACCCTCATCGCCCGCTCCTTCGCCGCCACGCTGGGCCTGAACTTCACCCGCGTGCAGTTCACCCCCGATCTGCTGCCCGCCGATCTCATCGGCTCCACCATCTACGACATGCATTCCGGCCGTTTCAGTTTCCGCCGCGGACCGGTCTTCACCAATATGCTGCTGGCCGACGAGGTCAACCGCACCCCGCCCAAGACCCAGGCCGCCCTGCTCGAGGCCATGGCCGAGGGGCAGGTCTCCATCGACGGCGAAACCTTCCCGCTGCCACAGCCTTTCATTGTCATGGCCACCGACAATCCGATAGAGTACGAGGGCACCTACCCGCTGCCCGAGGCCCAGCTCGACCGCTTCGCCATGCAACTGCGCCTGGGCTATCTGTCCGAATCCGATGAGATGCAGATGATCCGCCGCCGCCTGGAGCGCGGTGCGCAACCGGCCCAGGTCGGCCAGGTGGTCGATGCCGACGGCCTGCTGGAGATGCGCCAGTCCGTCGAATACGTCACCGTGCATCCGGATGTGGTCGGCTATGTCGTCTCCCTCGCCGCCTCCACCCGCGGCCACCCCCAGGTGGAGGTCGGCGCCAGCCCGCGCGCCGAACTCGACCTCGTCCAGATGGCCCGCGCCCGCGCGCTGCTCGACAATCGCGACTACATCGTCCCCGAAGACGTGAAGGCCCTGGCCATTCCGGCCATGGCGCACCGCATCACGCTGCGCCCGGAAATGTGGGTCCGCCGCATTCGCGGCGAGGACGTGATCGCCGAACTACCGCGCCGCCTCCCGGTCCCGCGCGCGACGACCGCGTGAGCGACCGGGCACGCGGCGGTACCGGAGTGGGGCGCGCATGAGGCACCGCGATACGAGCACCGCGATCGAGGCGGAACTGCGCTGGCGGCCCGCGCCCCTGGTGTTCATGCTGGCCGCCGCGTCCGCACCTGCGCTGGTGCTGGCGGTGGTGTTCGGGCAGTGGCAGCTGGTGGTGTTCGCGGCGCCCATGCTCGGGGTGCTGGCCACCGCGCCGCTGCAGCAGTCGCGCACCCGGATCCAGGTCGACGGGGCCGGAATCCTGCGCTGCTTCGAGACCGAGGAGGTGGTGCTGACCGCCGCCGCGTTCGTGGAGAGCGGGCATGCGCTGCTGCGGCTGCATGCGGAATCCGTGCCCGGTATGGAGTTACGGGTGGAGGAGGCGGTGGACTCCGGTCCCGCGCCCGCGGGCCTGCGGGTGGCATTGTCGGCGCCGCGCTGGGGGCGGTATCCGGTGCCGGTGCGGGTGACGGCGCTGAGCCCGGCCGGGCTGGCGGTGGCCTCGGTGCTGCTGCCCGCCGGGGAGGTGTACGTGTATCCGATCACCGATCCGCAGCGAATGCGCTTGCCGCGCAACGAACTTACCGAGCGGATCGGCTCGCATCTGACCCGGCGGCACGGTCCGGGCGTGGAATTCGCCGATGTGCGCGCCTACGCGCCCGGGGACGAGCTGCGCACGGTGAACTGGCGGGTGAGCGCACGGCGCGGGCGGCTGTTCGTGACCGAGCGGTTCACCAACCGGGCCGCCGATGTGGTTGTGCTGGTGGACACTTCGCTGCAAGCGCCGGGTCCGGCCAGTGATTCGCTGGAGCTGTCGGTGCGCGGGGCGGCGCAGGTCGCGCAGTCGGCGCTGCAGGCCGGGGACCGCACCGCCGTGGTCTGCCTGGGCCGCGCGCCGCGCTGGCTGCGGCCCGATATCGGCCGCCGCCAGTTCTATCGGATCGTGGACGCCGTCCTGGATGTCGGCGATGAGCACATCGCCACCACCGGCACGCTGGCCCCGCACGCCGCGGTGCCGATCGGCGCGGTGGTCATCGCCTTCTCGACCCTGCTGGACACCCAATTCGCCCTGGCGCTCATCGATCTGCGCAAACGCGGGCATGCGGTCGTGGTGGTGGACGTGCTGCGCGGCCCGCCCTTCGGCGACGGCCTGGAGTCCACGCTGGCGCGCATGTGGCAGCTGGAGCGCACCTCCATGTATCGCGATATGGGCACCGTGGGCGTGGATATCGTGCCGTGGCCGGAGGACGCGCGCCTGGATCAGGTCATGCGGCTGCTGCCCGAGCACCGCCGTACCGTGCGGGTGCGCCGATGACCAGATTCCTCGCGGTGTTGTCGGGACTGCTGCTGACGCTCGGGGTCGCGCTGGTGCAGCCCTGGGCGGTGGTGCCGCTGCTGCCGCTCGCGGTGGCGGGCTGGCGCTGGCGGGCGGGTGCGGTGGGCGCGGTGCTGGTGGCGCTGGTCGTGCTCACCATCGCCGATACCGGAGCGGTGGTGGCGGGGGCGATCGGCCTGGTCGCGACCACGTACTTGCTGAATACGGCCACCGTCTCGGCCCCGGTCGGCGTGGTGCCCACCACCGGCCCCTCGGTGGCGGGCGCGCTGGTCTTCACCGTGGCCGCGGGCGCCGCGACGGTACTGCCCGCCGGGCTGGCGTGGCTGCCCATCGCGGCGCCGATCGCGGTAATCCTGCTGTACGCCTGGATCATTCGAGGTGTTTCCGAATAGTCCGGTTTCGACCCGGTCGGTCGCCGTGGCAGGCGAGCCCGGCAATCTTTCGGGAAGTTGATTCGGCATTGTGCGTTCGAGAGTTTGCGCGGGGGTGCTGCGGGCTGTCGGATCGGCAAACCCCCGGGCCGCCAGGGTAATCCGTACGGCTTGACGGGGGCGGCAGCAGACGGCGGGCGAACGGTAAGTGCAGCTGCACGTACACTCAGCAATCCCATAGCGAATGATTGTTCCGCCGAGCCCCGCCGGAGGGCGACCGGCGGGGCGGGCGGCCCATCCGACCGCCGCTGCAGTTCAGATGGGTGGTTCCGGTTACTGGAGGGCGGGTGGCATGCGGGTCGGTTTGATCCGCCCGGCGTCGATGAGAGCCCGGAAAGCGGCGGCCTTGCGGGCACATTCGGTGACCGGGCACCGGCGATGCTGCTGCATCGTGCGATGGGCCTCGGACACCCCGAAGGGCTCCTCGGGAGCCAGGTGGGACCAGGCGTTGGAGATGGGTTCCGGATCCGGGGATGTATTGCGCTCGTTACTGATTCGTTCGCTAATCCGGTCCACGGAGAGCCGGTCCGGATCGCGGGTGGGATGGTGCAGGCTCATGACGGTTGCCGCCATGATCGCCAGCATTGCGAGAGTGACCGTGAACACCTGCCAGGCGGCCATTTGCTCACCTTCTCCAGTCAATCGGTTTCAATTGGATGTAGTTCGCTAGATATTCACCGTATAGCTCGAGACGTTACTTCGGCCAGCGCGTCATGGGTCAGAAACAGGCGAATTTCGGCCTCTGCCAGCAACTTAGCCAGCCGTTTCGGGTCCGTATACGCCGAAAGTTTGCGACGATTGACAAGGTGACCGACGGGCAGGCACAACTGCGCTCCATAACCAGCGCGGCGCTGCTGGTCGACTTCGCCACCGGCCGGGGGCTGGAAACGGCAGTGGTGCTGCGGGACACCGGCATTCGCGAATCCGACCTGGTGGACTCCACCGCCGAGATCACCCTGGGCCAGGAATTGGCCCTGATGCGCAATGTCGTGGCCGGTGTGGGCGATGAACCCGGTGTCGGCCTCATGGCCGGGTTGCTGTGCCATCCGCCCAGCCTGGGCGTACTCGGATTCGCCCTGATGAGCTGCAATACCGTGCGCGATGCCGTCGAGATGGCGCTGCGCTACGCCGATCTGTCCTTCACCGTCGCGCGCCACACCCTGGTCATGAACGAGCAGGAAGTCTCCATCATTCGCGACGACAGCCACGTCCCGCCCGAATTGCGCCGTTTCGCGGTGGAGCGGGATGTGGCCGCCATCTGGACCATTCAGCAGGACGTCATGCCCATGCGCCCGCCGCTGACCAGGGTGGCCGTGGCCTTCCCGCCGCATCCGGTCTACGAGATGTTCGGCGCCATGCTGGGTGTGGAGGAGGTCGTCTTCAACGCACCGCGATCGGTGGTCACCGGCCCAGCCAGCATTCAGAATCTGCAACTGCCACAAGCGAATGCGGCCACCGCCCGCTACTACGAGAAGCAGTGCGCCGACCTCATGCAGCGCCGCAAGCGCCGCCAGGGAGTGAGCGGCCGCGTCCGCCAGCTGCTCATCAGCCGCGGCGGCGTCGCCGATCAGGCCCGCATTGCCGCCGAACTCGATATCAGCGTCCGCACCCTGCGCCGCCGCCTCGCCGACGAGGGCACCACCTTCCGCGAACTCACCACCGAGACGGTCGGCCTGCTGGCCGAGGAACTCCTCATTACCGGAATGACCGTGGAACAGGCCGCCGTGCGCCTCGGCTATGCCAGCGTCTCCGCCTTCACCTCGGCCTTCCGCGCGTGGAAGGGGCAGTCTCCCGGCCAGTTCGCGCGGGAGAATCGTGGCCGGGTTTCGATCAGGGTCTAACCCGAGTCAGGCCGGGTAGACCGCAAAGTGGCCCAAATCAGACATAACAAACCGGGTCATGACCTAAATTCGGCCACAACCCTGCTGTTTTGACCTGAATCAGGCCGAATAGCTGAGGGTGACGTCGGCGAGCACCGGTGCATCCTCGCGCTCCACGACCGTGGCCGCGATGGTGAGTTCGCCGTCGCCGCGCCAGATCCGGCTGCGGATGGTCTCGCCCGGGTAGAGGACACCGGCGAAGCGGGCCCGGAAACCGGTGACGCGGGCGGCATCCGAATCCAGGGCGGTGTCGGTGGCGGTCTTGAGGACCAGGCCGTAGGTGCACAGGCCGTGCAGGATCGGGTTGGGGAATCCGGCATTACGGGCGAATTCGGGATCCGAGTGCAGGGGGTTGCGGTCGCCGCACATGCGGTACAGCAGCGCCTGCTGCGGCAGGGTCGGGGTCAGGACGTCGAAATCCGTTGCGCGGTCGGGGAGTTCGGTCTTGGAGGACGGGCCGCGTTCGCCGCCGAAGCCGCCCTCGCCCTTGGCGAAGATGGAGGAGCGGGCGGTCCACAGGGGTTCGCCGTCGGAGCCCACGACGGTGTCCTCGCGCCACACCACCGCGGCCGAGCCCTTGTCCCAGATATCGGTGATGCGGCCGGTGGTGGTGGCCTTGCCGAAGGCCGGGATCGGGCGGTGCACCGTGATCTCCTGGCTGCCGTGCACGACCTTGGCCAGATCGATATCGATGCCGGGGAACTTCACCTGCGGCGGCTCGGTCTCGTGGAAGGACGGCGCGACGGTCGCGAAGGACGGCAGCACCTGCGGATTCCGGTCATCCAGATAGCGCAATTTGGCCGGATCGGTCCAGCGCGCCCCGCCGCCCAGCGCCAGGTTGTAGGTCTGCACATCGCTGGGAGTCCAGCTGAACTCCCGCGACGGAAGTGCCGCGCCGAGCGCGATATTCAGGTCGATGGGCATGAAGTTCTCCTCGGTGAGATCGGTGGACGGCACCCACGATGCGAACCCACTCGTTCGATCGTGTGGCGCACGCGCGCGTCTCCGCAAGCCGCGGTCCGCTCGCCGGGACCGGTGCGCGGTCGCGATATTCGATTGGCTGGTTGGGCCGGGGCGAGTCCCACGTGACCTGAACTCGCACCCGGCCCGTTCCTGAACCGGGTTGGGACGGTTCAGGAGGCTTTCTGCGCGGCGGGCTGCCCGTTCTTCGCCTTGGCGGCGATATCCAGGGCGGCCAGATAGCCGAAGGTGATGGCCGGGCCGATGGTGGCGCCGGGACCGGCGTAGGTGTGGCCCATGACCGGGGCGGAGGTATTGCCCGCGGCGTAGAGGCCGTCGATGACCGAGCCGTCCTCGCGCAGCACGCGGCCGTCATTGTCGGTGACCAGGCCACCCTTGGTGCCGAGATCGCCCGGCACCATCTTGACCGCGTAGTACGGGCCGACCTCGAGCTTGTTCAGGCAGGGGTTGGGCTTGATGGTCGGATCGCCGTAGTACCGGTCGTAGGCGCTGTCGCCGCGGCCGTAGTCCTCGTCCTTGCCGGTGTCGGCGAAGCCGTTGAAGCGGTTCACGGTGGCGGCCAGGTTATCCGCGGGCACCCCGATCTTCTCGGCCAGCTCGGCCAGGGTCGGGGCGATGACGATCAGGTCGTTTTCCATCCAGCGGGACGGAATCCGCTGGCCAGGCTGCAACCCGGCGAAGATGTAGCGACTCCGGTAGCGCTGATCGAAGACCAGCCAGCACGGCACGTTCTCGCCCGGACCCTCACCCTGCCCGTATTCGCCGCCGTACATGGTGTGCACAGCCTCGACGTAAGGAGCGGACTCATTACCGAATCGCCGCCCCTGCGTATTGATCATGATGCTGCCCGGCAGATTGCGCTCGGCGAGGCAGAACCAGGTCTTGTTCGGACCCTGGAACGTGGTCGGACCCCACCAGGCGTCCTCCATGAAGTCCAGGGCCGCGCCCGCGTCGATGCCCGCGCGAATACCGTCGCCGGTATTGGCCATCGCACCGGTGGTCCAGTCCGCGGAAATGGGCTCGCGCTGGTACTTGTGCCGCATATCGGCATTGCGCTCGAAACCGCCGCTGGCCAGGATGACGCCGTACTTGGCGTTGAACCGGACGGTCTCGCCGTTCTGCTCGGCCTCCACGCCGGTGACCACGCCGTTCTCGATGACCAGCCCGGTCAGCGGAGTATTCAGCAGCACAGGCACATTCGAGTCCTGCAGGCCCTTGCGCATACCGGCGATAATGGCCCGCCCCATGCCGACCAGTTCCTTACCGGAGACCTTGCCCCAGGCCCAGCGCGTGCCGACCCGCAGCACGGTCACCAGCCCGATCGGATGCCGCCGCAGCAGGTTCAGCTTCTTGTAATCGGCCTGCATGACCACCACGTTCAGCGGCGCCTTGCTGTACGGCGGTTCCAGATTGCGGCGCTCCTCGCCGAGGATCTTCAGATTGAACGGCTTGGGCTCGCAGCTGCGGCCCTCCGACTTGCCGCCCGGCGCCTCCGGGTAGTAGTCGGAGTAGCCCGGCACCCACTTCATCTTCAGCGGGGTGTTGTCCAGGACGAAGTCGAAAGCCTCTGCGCCGCGGTCGATATAGGTATCGATCTTCTCCTTGGGCACCACATCGCCGATGATGTTGTAGAGGTAGGTGCGCGCCTCGTCGCGGTCGTCGGGACGGCCCGAGGCCCGCAGCGCCTTGTTGCCCGGAATCCATACGCCACCACCGGAGCGAGCGGTCGAGCCGCCGTAGTGCGCGGCCTTTTCGATGAGCACCGTGCGCAGACTGCGGTGCGCGGCAGTGAGGGCGGCGGTCATACCGGCGGCACCGCTGCCGACCACCACCACGTCGTAATCCCGATCAGTCATGTAGAACACGTTATAGAATCAATCCTGGTTTGGTCTATGTTGGTCTGGCAGATAGGACCGCTGACGCGATGTTCTTCACAAAAACTCGTTTCAGTTTCTAGTGGAAGGAAGACAGCGTGCTGAGCGACGCGCTTCGGAGTGAACTGGCAGATGAGCTCGCCGTGGCCGAGCGCGATCGGGTGCCGCTGGACCCGCTGGTCGCCCGGCATCCCGAGATCGACGTGGTCGACGCCTATGAGATCCAGCTGGTGAACATGCGCCGCCGGATCGCGGGCGGCGCCGTCGTGATCGGCCACAAGGTGGGCCTGTCGTCCAAGGCCATGCAGCAGATGATGGGCGTGGACGAGCCGGACTACGGGCATCTGCTCGCCGAGATGGAAGTCTTCGAGAACGTTCCCGTGGACACCTCGCAGTACCTCTACCCGCGTGTGGAGGTCGAGGTCGGATTCGTGCTCGGCGCGGATCTGCCCGGCGAGGACTGCACCGAAGAGGACGTCCTGAAGGCCACCGTCGCCTACGCGCCCGCCATCGAGCTGATCGACACCCGCATCAAGGACTGGAAGATCGGGCTCTGCGACACCATCGCCGACAATGCCTCCTCCGCCGGATGGGTGCTCGGCCCGGAGCGCATCGCGCCGGATCAGCTGGATATCAAGAAGATCGACGCCGTCCTCACCCGCAATGGCGAGGTGGTGGCCGAGGGTCGCAGCGATGCGGTGCTCGGTGATCCGACCATTGCCGTGGCGTGGCTGGCCCGCAAGGTCGCCTCGTTCGGGGTGCGCCTGAAGAAGGGCGACATCGTGCTGCCCGGTTCCTGCACCCGCGCCATCGACGCCCGCCCGGGCGACGACTTCACCGCCGAGTTCGCCGGACTCGGTTCCGTCCGGCTGTCCTTCAGCTGACACTGACATCACCGCACAAGGGAGTAACCCGTGACTGCAAGCAGAGTCACCGCCGCGATCGTCGGGTCCGGCAATATCAGCACCGATCTGCTGTACAAGCTGCTGCGCTCGGAGAAGATCGAGCCGCGCTGGATGATCGGCATCGATCCGGATTCCGAGGGGCTCAAGCGCGCCCGCGGCCTCGGCCTGGAGACCTCGGCGGAGGGCGCGGATTGGCTGCTGGCGCTGCCGGAGAAGCCGGATCTGCTGTTCGAGGCCACCTCGGCGTACGTGCACCGGGCGTATGCGCCCAAGTACGAGGCCGCGGGCATTCGCGCGGTGGACCTCACCCCGGCCGCCGTCGGCCCGGCCGTGATTCCGCCGGTCAATCTGGATTCGCTGCGGGATGCGCCGAACGTCAACATGATCACCTGCGGTGGGCAGGCGACCATTCCCATGGTGGCCGCGGTGTCCCGGGTCGTCCCGGTGGCCTACGCCGAGATCGTGGCGTCGGTGTCCTCGGTGTCGGCCGGTCCCGGAACGCGCGCGAATATCGACGAGTTCACCAAGACCACCTCCAAGGGCGTGGAGACCATCGGCGGCGCGCAGCGCGGTAAGGCCATCATCATCCTGAATCCGGCCGAACCGCCGATGATCATGCGCGACACCATCTTCTGCGCCATTCCCGAGGATGCCGACCGCGAGGCCATTACCGCGTCCATCCACGAGATGGAGAAGTCCATTCAGGAGTACGTGCCCGGCTACCGGCTGCTCAACGAGCCGCAGTTCGACGAGCCGTCGGTGATTTCTGGTGGCATGGCCAAGGTTTCGATCTTCGTCGAGGTCGAGGGCGCGGGCGACTTCCTGCCGCTCTACGCGGGCAATCTGGACATCATGACGGCCGCCGCCACCAAGGTGGGCGATGTGCTGGCCGATCAGATCATCTCGGCTCGGGTGTAAGGAGATTCGGACCCATGAGCAACGTTCTGAAGCCCTTCTCGGGCGAACTCGATGTGCGCGTCACCGACACCTCGCTGCGTGACGGCTCGCATCACAAGCGCCACCAGTTCACCGTCACCGAGGTGCGCGATATCGTCGCGGCCCTGGACACCTCGGGCGTTCCGGTCATCGAGGTGACCCACGGTGACGGCCTCGGCGGTTCCTCGTTCAACTACGGTTTCTCCAAAACCCCTGAGCAGGAACTGATCAAGGCCGCCGCGGAGACCGCCACCCGGGCCAAGATCGCCGTGCTCATGCTGCCGGGCGTCGGCGTCAAGGAGGACATCAAGATCTCCCAGGACAATGGCGCGAGCATTGTCCGCATTGCCACGCACTGCACCGAGGCCGATGTCTCCATCCAGCACTTCGGGCTGGCCCGGGAGCTCGGTCTGGAAACCGTCGGCTTCCTCATGATGGCGCACTCCACCACCCCGGAGCTGCTGGCCAAGCAGGCCCGCATCATGGCCGACGCGGGCTGCCAGTGCGTGTACGTCGTGGACTCCGCCGGAGCCCTTGTGCTGGACCAGGTTACGGATCGCGTGGCCGCGCTGGTCGCCGAACTCGGCGATGACGCGCAGGTCGGCTTCCACGGCCACGAGAACCTCGGCTTGGCCGTCGCCAACTCCGTCTACGCGGTGCGCGCGGGCGCCACCCAGATCGACGGCTCCGCCCGCCGCTTCGGCGCGGGCGCGGGCAACCTGCCCGTGGAGGCGTTCATCGGCGTCTGCGACAAGCTCGGCATCAAGACCGGCGTCGACTTCTTCGCCGTCACCGACGCCGCCGAAGACGTTGTCCGCCCGGCCATGCCCTCGGAATGTCTGCTCGACCGCCAGGCCCTCATGATGGGCTACGCTGGCGTCTACTCGTCGTTCCTGCGCCACGCGGAGCGTCAGGCCGAACGCTACGGCGTGTCCGCCGCGGAAATGCTCGTCCGCGCGGGCAAGCGCAAGCTGGTCGGCGGTCAGGAAGACCAGCTGATCGATATCGCCCTGGAGCTCCAGCGGGAACAGCAGACCGTCACCGCCTGAGCTCGGAGGGACAACCAGCAACGGGGGTGGCACAGCCGGGCCGCGATCGATGCGATCGCGGCCCGGTCCTGTTCGGTATTCACCGACGACGCTTGTCTGTTTGCCTGGGATGGCCTGTGCCTGCTTGCGTTATCCACAACGTCCGTGCCTGACGGTCGACCAATCGAACGATCCAGCCTGCCGGTCGTCTGACTTCGTCTCCTCTCCCCAGCTTGTCAGCCATCGGCGCTACCCGGGCGTTCGACGTCGACCGCATCGGTCGTGTCGAACGGCCCGCGTAGCCGTCGGGTGAGCTCGGGATCGGAGTAGATCTCGGCGGTTGACTGCCATTCCCGCAATGCGCGCGAGAACGGCAGCAGCAGCCCTGTTTCCGCCCCGGCGAGCAAATGGTCCAAGAGATCTTTGATGCACCGCGGCCGTGCTTCATCGGGCAGCCAGGTCAGCCAGGGCAATTCCTCGGCGAAGACCTCCTCGGCGAGCGCGCGGTTCGCTTTCGCGACGATTGCCAGTGAGCGCGCTGCCAGGCCGAGCCCCTTGACCATCGCCTCGAACCGCTCCGAGCGCATCAGCACGAGATTTTCCGCATCCCGCCGCTCGAGGATCACATCGGCGTCATCGAGGGCCGGGAACACACTCGTCTGCTTGTTGATCAATGTGGAGAACGGGAAGGTCCGGGTGGCCATGAGTCCAGGCTACCCGAGAGTTCGAAAGTAGTTCAGTACTCGCGGCGAATTCCAGCGCCGCCAGCAGATCGGCGGACTCCAACGCAGGGTGGTCGTCGAGGATCTCGTCAGCGGGCAATCCCGCCGCGAGCAGGTCGAGCAACAGCCCGACGGGATAGCGCAGACCCCGGACCACCGGCATTCCTCTGCAGATGGCCGGGTCGTAGGTGATGCGGGCCAGATCGGACATGCCCCTCACGCTACGACCAGACCGTAACCGCTCCTTGTGAGTAACTTGACCGCTCTCTGTGGTTCAGAGGCTCGATAGCTCCCATGACATCCTTGATTCAGAAGTCGACACCAAACGGTGGGAGGCGGCAATGGCACTGATGCCGGACACGGTGAAAGCGGCGCTGCGCGAAGTCCTGGAAATCAGGCGGCGCGCACTTGCGCTGACTCGTCTTCAGGACGCCGTTGCTGATGGCGCGTTCGATCTCGAACTACTCGAAGACAAGCGGAACTATCGAAGATGAGCACCGCGCAGTTCCTTCAACCAGCATGGATCGTGGTGTCGCCGACCATCGTACCGATACAGTCGGACGTTATGGACGAGATCATCCTGTACGGAGCGGACTGGTGTGGGGACTGCCGCCGCGCGAAGATCTGGCTGAAGGAGCAGGGGCTGGCGTTCACCGAGATCGATGTGGAGGTGGACGAGGTGGCGCGGGGGCGGGCGGTCGAGCTGGCGGGTGGGCGGAAGAATATTCCGGTGATCGTGGTGCCGGGCGGGGCGGTGCTGGTGGAACCGACCAATGCGCAACTCGCCGAGGCGCTCGGACGCTGAGCGGCAGTCGGGTTGCCGGTGCATCCGGATTCGGGTCTCCGATGACAACGGCCCCCGCGGATTACGCGGGGGCCGTTGCCGATTCGAGCGATGAGAGGGACTACCTCACAGCCAGGTGTCCAGCGTGGTCGTGGTGAGGAAGTGCTCGAGGTCCGCGCGCCAGGGCGCGGGGGTGGTCTTCTCCGGTTCGATGGCGGTGTACTGGCCCCGGTAGAAGAGCAGCGGCCTGCCGGAGTCGGTGGACTCCGACAAGGCCTGCACTCGGCCGATCACAATGTAGTGATCGCCGCCGTCGACGACCTGGTCCACGGTGCACTGGATCGTGGCGAGGGCGTCGTCCAGGAGCGGAAGCTCCAGGTCCGAAGTGCGCCAGCCGATTCCGGCGAACTTATCGGGTTCGCGGGAACCGAAGCGGGCGCAGACGGGCTGTTGTTCCTCGGCGAGGATGTTCACGCAGAACTTGCCGTTGCGCTCGATGGCCGCCCAGGAACGGGATTCCTTGGTGGGGCAGAACAAGACGAGCGGGGGTTCCAGGGAGAGGGCCGCGAAGGACTGGCAGGCGAAGCCGATCGGTGCGCCGTCCTCCCCGAGCGTGGTGATGACGGTGATACCGGTGCAGAACTGCCCCAGCACATTCCGGAAGGCGCGCGGATCGATCACCGGCTGCGCGTCTGTCGTCGTCATGTTCACCCCGTCCGTCTCCGTCATCGCTACTTGAACCCGATCGAGAAGTCGTGGCCCCACAGACTCACCGCGGTGGACTCCCGGGCGATCCACGACTCTTCCTCGACTTCCATACCCTCACAACCGAACTCGATATCGAATCCGCCCGGCGTCTTCATGTAGAACGACAGCATCTTGTCGTTGATGTGGCGGCCCAGGGTGGCCGACATCTTCACCTTCTTGCGCAGCGCGCGATCCAGGCAGAGGCCGACATCGTCGGAGTTCTCCACCTCGACCATGAGGTGCACGATGCCGGTGGGGTTGGGCAGCGGCAGGAAGGCCAGCGCGTGATGGCGCGGGTTGCAGCCGTAGAACCGCAGCCACGCCGGATCGCCGTCGGCCGGGCGGCCCACCAGCTGCGGGGGCAGCCGCATGGAATCGCGCAGCCGGAAGCCCAGCACATCCTGGTAGAAGGCCTGGGCCGCGGCATCATCGGTGCAGGTGAGCACCACGTGCCCGAGCCCCTGCTCGGCGGTCACGAACTTGTGACCGTACGGGCTCACGAAGCGGCGGTCCAGGTACTGCGCACCGTAGAACGCCTCGAGGGTGTTGTCGGAGGGATCCTGGAACCGGATCATGCCCTCGACGCGACGCTCGGCCAGCTCCTCCTTGGTGCCCTCGGCGAAGGCCACGCCCGCCTTGGACAGCGTCTCCCGAAGCCGTTGCAGCGCAGGCGCGTCGGTGACCTCCCAGCCGGAGACCAGCAGCCGGTCCTGCTCGCCGGGCACGATCACCAGGCGCGCGGCGAACTCGTCCATGCGCAGGTAGAGCGCGTCCTGATTGGGTCCGTCGCCCTCCATCATGCCGAGCACCTTGAGGCCGTACTCGCGCCAGGCCGCCATATCGGTGGCCTCGATGCGCATGTACCCCAGTGCCTTGATCCCCATGCTTACTTCTCCTTGACGCCGAGCAGGAAGTCGGTTGCCAGACGGTTGAATTCGTCGAACTTCTCCAGCTGCGCCCAGTGTCCGCAGCCGCCGAATACATGCAACTGCACGCGCGGCACCATTTTCAAGGCTACGAGGGCGCCGTCGATCGGGTTCACGCGATCTTCGCGGCCCCAGATCATGAGCACGGGCTGGCGCAGTGTGAAGGCGTCGCGCCGGATCATGCCCTTGGCGAAATCGGGTCCGGCGAAGGACTTGCCCATGGCGCGGGTGGCCGCGAGCGACTCCGGCTGGCTCGCGGACGCGAAGCGCTCCTCGATCAGCTCGGGGGTGATGAGCGACTGGTCGAAGACCATGATGCGCAGGAAGGCTTCCAGATTCTCGCGCGTCGGTTCGTAGTTGAACTTCGCCAGCAGCTTCACGCCCTCGGTCGGATCCGGCGCGAACAGGTTGGTGGACAACCCGCCCGGACCCATGAGCACCAGCTTCCGGGCGCGATCCGGGTAGTCCAGCGCGAACCGCGTCGCGGTGCCGCCGCCGAGCGAATTACCCAGCAGGTGAACGCGTTCGGTGATGCCGAGGGTGTCCAGCAGATCCTTCAGCGCCGACGAGCTGTGCACGAAGTACTGCGGATGCTCGGTCGGCTTGTCCGAAAGCCCGAAGCCGGGCTGATCCACGGCCAGCACGTGAAAGTCCCTGGCCAGCACCGGAATATTCCGCAAGAAGTTCGACCACGAGGCCGCGCCCGGCCCGCCGCCGTGCAGCAGCACGATGGTGGGTCCGTTGCCTACGCCCGCCTCGTGATAGTGCAGCTTCAGATCCGGTCGCACCTGCGCGTAGCGCGAGGTGGATTCGAAGGTGATTTCTCCCACTGAGGTCATCGGCTACACAATCGTGTCGCCGACGGGCAGCCCGAAGGCGTGCGTTCCGTACATGACGTAGGCGCGCTCGGCGTCATTGGCCGCGTGCACCCGCCCGGCGTGCGCGTCGCGCCAGAAGCGCTGCAGCGGAGTGCCGTTCGCGAGGGCGGTCGCCCCCGAGGCTTCGAAGAGCTTGTCGATGGACTGAATGGCCCGTCCCGTGGCCCGCACCTGATCGCGGCGCGCGCAAGCGCGCAGGTCGAACGGGATTTCCTCGCCCGCAAGCAGATGCGCGTACTCGTCGGCCACATTGCCCGACAGTTGCCGCCAGGCGGCGTCGATATCGCTGGCGGCCTCGGCGATACGCACCTTGCCGAACGGGTCGTCCTTGGCATGCTCGCCCGCGTAGGCGGCGCGCACGCGCTTGCCCTGATGCTCCACGTGCGCCTCGTACGCGCCATAGGCCATGCCTACGATCGGCGCCGAGATGGTGGTGGGATGGATGGTGCCCCACGGCATCTTGTATACCGGGTCGGTATTCTGCTCGAGGCCAGGCGATTTCAGCTCGCTCATGGCTCGGAAGCTGAGGAAACGGTGCTTGGGTACGAACACGTTCTCGACCACGACCGTGTTGGAACCGGTGCCGCGCAGGCCGACCACGTGCCACACGTCGTTGATCGTGTATTCGCTGCGTGGAATGAGGAAGCTGCCGAAGTCGACCGGTTTGCCGTTCTTGATGACCGGTCCGCCCACGACCACCCAGTCCGCGTGGCCGGAGCCCGAGGACCAGGCCCAGGAACCGTTCACGGTGTAGCCGGTGCCGTCCTCGGTGACCTGACCCACGCCCATGGGCGCATACGACGAGGAGATCCGGACGTCGGTGTTCTCGCCCCAGACCTCTTCCTGCGCACGCTGATCGAACAGCGCCAGATGCCAGTTGTGCACGCCGATGATGCCCGCCACCCAGCCGGTGGAGCCGCAGGCGCTGGCGATCTTGCGGACGGTGTCGTAGAAGACGACCGGGTCCCCGGCGTAGCCGCCCCACTGGCGCGGCTGCAGCAACTTGAAGAATCCGGCGCTCTGAAGATCCTTGATGGACTCCTCGGGGATCTGGCGCAGATCCTCTGCCTGCTGCGCGCGTTCGCGCAGCGTGGGCAGCAGCGCCTCGACCCGCTCAACTACTTCTTGCGTCATCTCGCCAGTTGCTCCTGCCTGGTGAATAGGTATCGGGAAGCGGTTCCTATGTGCCCCTGAGAGTAGAACACGTTCCTATTCCTGTCGAGAACGGCGTTCAAACGCGGCTCGAATCGGCCCCAGCCAGTTAGTTGGACGTTCTACTGGCCAACTTTCGATCAATTTTGTAACGTGTTCTAGTACTTCCAAGGAGGAAAACGATGGCGACAACTCCCCAAGGGCCCCGCGGGAAGGTCCGCGAGATCGACGTGGGCTCCATGCCCACCCGCTTCGCCCGGGGCTGGCACTGCCTGGGTCTGTCCAGCACCTTCCGTGACGGGAAACCGCACGCGGTCAATGCTTTCGGCACCAAGCTGGTCGTTTTCATGAACAGCAAGGGCGAGCTGAAGGTACTCGACAGCTACTGCCGCCACCTCGGCGGCGACCTGTCCATGGGCGAGGTCAAGGGCGACTCCATCGCATGCCCGTTCCACGACTGGCGCTGGGGCGGCGACGGCAAATGCACGGAGATCCCCTACGCCCGGCGCGTACCGCCGCTGGCCCGCACCCGGGCCTGGCACACCCTCGAACGCAATGGCCAGCTGTTCGTCTGGCACGACCACGAGGGCTCCAAGCCGACCGACGAGGTGACCATCCCGTATATCGACGGGCCGTTCACCACTGCCGACGGCAGCAGCTCCGAATCGCTCAATGACGGCTGGACGCCGTGGACCTGGCATTCGATGCTGATCGAGGGCTCCAACTGCCGCGAGATCATCGACAACGTCGTGGATATGGCGCACTTCTTCTATATCCACTACGCCTTCCCGACGTACTTCAAGAACGTCCTGGAAGGGCATGTCGCGACGCAGTACCTGAAGACCAAGGGGCGTCCCGATATCGGCCAGGCGGCCGAGGCCGGGATCGATGTCACCCTCGAGTCCGAGGCGTCGTACTTCGGGCCGTCGTACATGATCAACCCGCTGCTCAATATCTACAGCGGCTTCCAGGTCAAGACGGTGCTCATCAACTGCCACTACCCGGTCACGCAGGATTCCTTCGTGCTGCAGTGGGGTGTGACGCTGGAGAAGCCCAAGGGACTGCCCGACGAGCAGGCGCAGAGCTTCGCCGACAAGATGACCGAGGGCGTCTCCGAGGGCTTCCTGCAGGATGTCGAGATCTGGAAGCACAAGTCCAAGATCGACAATCCGCTCCTCACCGAGGAGGACGGCCCGGTCTACCAGCTACGCCGCTGGTATGAGCAGTTCTATGTGGACGTCGCCGATATCGACCCGAAGATGACGCAGCGCTTCGAATTCGAGGTCGACACCTCCAAGGCCAATGAGGCCTGGGAGAAGGAGGTCGCGGAGAATCTGCGCAAGCGCGCCGAGGCCAAGGAAGCCGAGCAGGCCGCCGCGGCCGCGGCACAGGAGGCGGGAGTCTGATGACCACCTGGGCGAAAGCACCCGACTTGTCGGATCGTCCCGAGCAGCAGGCCCAGGTGCGCGCCCAGACGGTCCTCGACAAAGAGCACTACATGGAGTCCGGCCTGACACCCCTCGCGTGCCAGACCTGCGGAACCCAGGTGCTCGTGCGCAAACACAGCGCACAGCAGAAAACCGTGCAATGGACGGTCAACCCGGCCGACCACTGCCCGGTCTTCCGCAAAATGGCCGAAGCCGGACCGATTTTCGGCAAACCGGACTCCTGCCCCAACCTGGAGAAGACCATCGAGCACGCCCTCGCCGAGGGCATGCTCGAGGTAGACGACTGAGAGTCGTCTCCAAATACCCACTCGCCCCCGCTGCAAACGCAGCGGGGGCGAGGGCGTTGTGGGGGGGCGTTGTGGGCTGGATGTCAGTCGAGGCGGAAGTCGGCGAAGTCGAAACCTGGTGCTACGACGCAGCTTACGAGGACGTAGTTGTCATCGGCCGGGCGGGCGGCCTGGCTCATCCCGCCGGGGACGACGGCCTGGGGGCGCTGGCCCTTCTCGACGTCGGGGCCGAGGACGATCTCCTCGCCGCCGATGTTCAGCAGCAGCGGGCCGCCGCGGTGCCAGAGCCACGGCTCGTCCGAGGTCACCGTGTGTGGCGCGGACTTCTCACCCGGCAGCAGCAGGAAGTAGATCGCGGTGGCGCTGGACCGCTTTCCGTCGTAGCCGTCGGGCTCGAATTCCACTCCGCTGCGCCAGGTTTCCCGATACCAGCCGCCTTCGGGGTGAGGCAGCAGATCCAATTCGGCAGCCAGTGCGGGCCGGTCGTCGCTCATGCTGCCCAGCGTAGGCGCTCACCCGCCGCCACGCGGCGCGCCGATCAGCCTGCCGGGTGGGGCGCGGTGGGCTGATCGGCATCGAGTGTCTCGGCCGGAGTCGAGGCGCTGGGTGCGGAGGTCGGTGGGTTGGGCGCGGCGATGGCGGATCGGGCGGCGGTCAGCGGGTCTCGATGGTCCAGGTGATGCCGTGTGGCGCCAGCGAATTCAGCACGTCCTCGGGGTCGAATGCCTCGGCGGGGGCCAGGACGCCCGGTGCTGCCGTGCCGGTGGCCAGGCGGGCGGCGACCTCCACCGCCATCAGGGCGGAGTCGCGGTAGGAGTGCGGGCCGCTGACTACTCCGCGGACGGTGGCGCCGTTGGTGCCGTGGGCGTCTACGACCATGTGGTAGCGGAGTTCGGAGCTTGGTTCCTCGGGCATGGATTCGAGGGCTTCGGGGGTGAAGTCGCTGAGGTGGGCCAGGATTGATTCGTCCAGGACGCCGGTTACCGAGGAGACGTCGGAGTGGCGGGGGATGGTGAGGACCGGGGGTTGGGGGAATTTCGCGACGCGGGTGGGGGCGGTGTGATCGGGGAAGGTCATTTCGGTGTGGGCGGTGGCGGGGCCGGTGCGCAGGTCGCCGTCCGCGTAGTGCCAGCCGCCGGAGCGGAACCAATCCAGGCTGGCCAGAACGGTTTTGGCGCTGCCTTTGGAGCCGTTGCCGCCGCTGTAGCTCAGGTGGCTGAGGACGATATCGGCGGGGCCGGGCACGCGGCGGGACACCAGGTGGCCGAGCAGGTCGCCGGGGAGGTTGCTGTCGGTGATGCCGGAGATCACGGTCACCCCGGCGGCCGCGGCGCGCGGGCCGTATTCGTCGAGGACCTTCTTCAGGAACAGTTGCTCGCCGGAGGTGTCGGTGTAGTGCGCGCCCGCCGCGATGGCGGCGGCCAAGATCGGCTCGCCCAGGTCGACGAAGGCGGAGACGGCGCTGATCACCACGTCGGCGCCGGTGAACGCGGCCGTCAGTGCCGCCGGGTCGTCCAGGTCGGCGAGCCGGATTTCGGCATCGGGGAGACCGGCCGCCGTCGCTGCGGCCCGCAGTCGTTCGGCATTGCGGCCCACCAGGATCGGGGTGATGCCGCGGCGGCGGAGTTCGGTGAGGATGGGGCCGCCGGTCTGGCCGTTGGCGCCGTAGACGGCGATGGTGATCGGCTGGGCGGTGGTGTTCGTCGTTGTCATGGCTACGACACTATTGCGGCGCTGTGAGCGAAGTAATGGCTAATTTGCTCAGTTTGATGCTCGAAACGCTCAAACGATGAGCGATATGATGACTAAGTGGACATTCTCAGCGAAACCATCGCGGCCCTGCGCACCGGCAATCCGGCCTCCGGCATGTTCATCCGGCACGCACCGTGGGGTCGCCGCTATCCGGTGGTGCCGGGCGTGGGATTCCATGTGGTGCTCCAGGGTTCGTGCTGGGTGCTGCCGCCGACCGGTGCGCCGATGGCGCTGGGCCCCGGTGATGTCCTGCTCATGCCGCGCGGCGCCGACCATGTGCTCGCCGATCAGCCACACAGTCCGGTCACCGAATCCGCGCGTCCGGGCGAACCACGCGAGATCGCCGGGCCGGGCCCGCGCACCGCCCTGCTCTGCGGCGCTTACGAACTCGGCCGTCGCCGCGGTCATCCGCTGGTCGACGACCTCCCCGAATTCATCCATCTCCCCGCGCGTCCCGGCCGCCATCCCGCGCTGCGCGCCGCGGTGGATCTGCTCGCCGCCGAGATCGCCGAACCCCGGCCCGGCAGCGATGCCGCCATCCCCTCGATTCTCGATGCCCTGCTGCTGTTCATCCTGCGCGCCTGGTTCGACGAACAGGCCGAGGCGCGGGCCAGCGGATGGGCGGGCGCCTTCGCCGATCCGGCCGTCGCCGCCACCTTGCGCGCCATTCACACCGCGCCCGAACGCGCGTGGACCGTACCGGAACTCGGCGATCTGGCCGGTGTCTCCCGGGCCACGCTGGCCCGCCGCTTCACGGCCACCGTCGGCGAGCCGCCGCTGTCCTATCTCACCCGCTGGCGCATGCTCACCGCCGCCCGCCTGCTGCGCGAGACCGACACCTCGCTGGCCGCCGTCGCGCGGAAGGTCGGCTATCAATCCGAATTCGCCTTCGCCAAGGCCTTCAAGCGCGAATACGGTTCGGCCCCTGGGCAATACCGGCGCGCCGAGGACAAGCCCGCGGTGATCGCCGTCTGAACATCTGCCGTCGGCTGTCCACCCGCGGCGAAATGCCCTGGCTCGGCGCGGCCGGACGGGACTACCCTCGGGCGAGTGACGGACTGGCGAACGCGCAAGGGCCCGATCGGCGTACTGACCGGCGCGGGCATTTCGACGGATTCCGGCATTCCGGATTTCCGTGGCCCGCGCGGGGTGTGGACCAAGGATCCGATCGCGGAGCTGCTGTCCACCTATCAGAACTATGTGGCCGATCCGGAGCTGCGGGTCCGGGCGTGGCTGGCGCGGCGGGACAATCCGGCCTGGCAGGCCCGGCCGAACGATGCGCATCAGGCGCTGGTGCGGCTGGCGGCCGCGCGCGAGGTCGGGATCATCACCCAGAACATCGACCGGCTGCATCAGCGCGCCGGGTCCGAGACCGTGGTGGAGATTCACGGCAATATGTTCGAAGTCGTCTGCATCGACTGCGATTTCACCGATTCCATGGCGGCCACGCTGGAGCGGGTGGCCGCCGGGCTACCCGATCCGGACTGCCCGGACTGCGGCGGCATCCTCAAGGCGGGCGTCATCATGTTCGGTCAGCAGCTCGACAGTGACGCGATCCGCGCGGCGGTGGAGATCGCCGAGAGCAGCGCGATCTTCCTGGCCGTCGGCACCTCGCTGCAGGTGGAACCGGCCGCATCCATGTGTGCGGTGGCCGTCGACTCCGGCGCCGAACTCGTGATCGTGAATGCCGAGCCGACGCCGTACGACCCCTATGCCGCCGAGGTGGTGCGCGAACCCATCGGTCGCGCGGTACCTCGGTTGGTCTCGGAAATCTTGGGGGAGTAAGGGTTTCAGCTGAACGGGCTGTGCGGCCGGGCCTGTAGCTCGCCGTCCACCCAGATATCGACCTTCTCGTTGTAGAAGCAGGCCAGCCCCGCGATCTTCTGGCTCTCCGGTAGTGGGGCGCGATAGATCCACACCAGATCCGGATACTCGTTCTCGCCGATCCGGACGCTCCAATACGCGGCGGTGCCCTTGTACGGGCACTGCGACTGCTTGTCCGAGGCGCGCAGCAGATCCATGCGGACATCGGTGAGCGGCAGGTAGTAGCGCGGCGGCAGCCCGGTCTCGAACAGGATGCGCGGGGAGTGCGAGTCGGCGACCGTCTGCCCGTCGAGCTCGACGCGGATATGGCGGGTGCTGGCCAGGATGTCGACGCGGCTGTAGGGATCGCGCGGATGGACGTAGATGGGCTCGTCCTCCTCGAACCATTCGTCCATGGCGTCGAATTTCAGCCGGACCAGATCGCGCAATTCCTCGACCGGGGAGTCCGGATAGCGCACGGCCGCCCCGGCCGCGACGGTCCCGTCGACCACCACGTCGAATTCGATGCCCTCGCCCCGTCCCTCGGAGGTGCGGCTCTTGCCGGTCGGTTCCAGCTTGGCCCGCAGGTCGGCGGCGGGCAGATAGTAGGTCGGATAGTGGGGGTGCTCCCACACCAGCCGGGGTCGGCTGCTGTCGGCCACCAACTGGCCGCCGAAGTAGGCGCGCACTCGCTTGGCGCACGGTTCGACGCGTACTTGCCAGGTATTCGACTCGGTCATGGTCTCGACGGTACTCCCGGCCGAAGTAGCAGGTGGGGAACGGAATTCGAGCAATCAAGGCGTATCGGACAGCTACGGCGCGCACCTGCGATTTTTATAGCCTGACCAGACCGGATATGGTGTTCGGGCAACACTTGAGCGACATGAAGGTGGCGGTCAGATGTCGGAACCGAGCAGCACCGAGCAGCAAGGACTGCGGACCGGACTGCGGCGACGCCATATGACCATGCTGGCCATCGGCGGCGCCATCGGCGCGGGCCTGTTCGTCGGCAGCGGTTCGGTCATCGGCACCGCCGGTCCCGCCGCCATCCTCTCCTACGCCGCCGCCGGGCTGCTGGTGCTGTGCGTCATGCGAGCCCTCGGCGAAATGGTGGTGGCCCGTCCGGTCGCCGGATCCCTGGCCGAATACTCGCGCATGGCGCTCGGGCCGTTCGCCGGATTCACCATCGGCTGGCTGTACTGGTATCTCTACGTCATCCTGGTCGGCGCGGAGGCGGTCGCGGGCGCGGCCATTCTGGCGAGCTGGATCGACCTGCCGCAGTGGCTGCTCTCGGCGGCCCTGCTCATCGTCATGACCGCGGTCAATCTGGTGTCGGTGAAATCCTTCGGCGAATTCGAGTTCTGGTTCGCCTCCATCAAGGTGGCGGCCATTGTCGTCTTCCTGGCGCTGGGCGCGGCCTGGGTCACCGGTCTGTGGCCCGATTCCGATGCCGGGTTCCACAATCTCACCGCCTTCGGCGGCTTCGCGCCCAATGGCATCAGCGGCATCTTCTCCGCCATCGTCATCGTCATGTTCGCCTTCGGCGGCACCGAGATCGTCACCGTCGCCGCGGCCGAATCCAAGGAGCCCGGCCAGGCGGTCGCCCGCGCCACCAACAATGTGCTGTGGCGCGTCGGCCTGTTCTACGTGGCCTCGATCTTCCTGGTCGTGACCATCCTCCCGTGGAACGACGCCCAGGTCCTGAAGTCCCCATTCGTGAGCGCGCTCGACCGCATGGGCGTCCCCGCCGCGGGCACCATCATGGAGGTCGTCATTCTGACGGCCGTCCTGTCCGTGCTGAATTCGGCCATCTACGTGTCCTCGCGCATGCTCTACGTCCTCACCCGCGACGGCGACGCCCCCGCCTCCCTGGTCAAGGTGAACAAGCGCGGCGTTCCCGCCCGCGCCGTCCTGCTCGGCACGGTCGCCGCCTGGGGCGCGGTCATCGCCTCCTACGTCTCCCCGGACAAGGTCTTCAACTTCCTGGTGAGCTCCATCGGCGTGGTCCTGGCCTTCGTCTACCTGGCCATCATGTTCTCCCAGCTGCGCCTGCGCGCCCGCCTGCGCCGCGAGGACCCCTCGGCCCTGACCTACCGCATGTGGGGCTACCCCTACATCAGCTGGGCGGTCGTCATCGCCATCTTCGCCGTCTTCGTCGCCATGGCCACCAAGGACGACCAGCGCTACCAGCTCATCGCCGCCACCGTCAGCCTCCTGATCGTGGCCGCGATCTACCCCCTGCGCGCCAAGTTCGGCCGCAAGGAGCCGGTCCGCGAGGTCGAGGTCCTGCAACACTGACGCAAACACTCGTTGGCCCGCAAAGTATTGCGGGCCAACGGAATTCGGGTCATGCGAGCTTCTTCGGACATCGGATAGCTCCGGCCTCCGGAAGATCGATCGAAGGAGTATCCATGACCAAGGCAGTCCGCACCCTCGTGACCGGCGCCTTCCTGGCGGTCGCCGCCGTTGCCTCGGTGGCGACCGCGTCCGCCGATGCCGCCCTCCGGGAACCGGCGCAGCCGGACGCCACGTGGACGCCGATCAACTGCGATCCGAACAACTGGAATCAGTGGGCCTGCCTACTGAGCGGCTCGTCCTCGCTCTCCGCCAAGCGTTAGCACCTCGGGTACCGCTCGGCTAGGCCGGGCGGGCGAGCGGACGCGCGGGCGCGCCGAACAACTGGGCATCCCCGTGCGCCCGCTTGAAGAACAGGTGCGCGTCGTGCTCCCAGGTGACGGCGATCCCGCCGTGCATCTGAACGGTTTCCGAGACAACGGCATTCAGCGCGGCGGTGGCATGCAGCCGGGCGGCAGCGATATCGATCGCCTCCACGGTGTCGTCGGCCAGCCCCGCGATCGCGAGATAGGCGAGCGAGCGCGCCGATTCCACCTGCACATACATATCGGCCATACGGTGCTTGAGGGCCTGGAAGCTGCCGATGGGGCGGCCGAACTGCACGCGGGACTTGCTGTACTCGACGGTCATCTCGAGGCAGCGGTCCGCGGCGCCGACCTGCTCGGCGGTCACTGCCGCCCAGGCGATCTCGCGCAGGCGCGCGATATCGACGGTGCCGAGCGCGGTGGCGGGCACGGCCTCGAAGGCAATGGTGCTCAGGCGCCGCGTCGGATCCATGGTGGGAACCGCGGTGCGGGTCACACCCGCGGCCGTGCCGTCCACCTCGAAGAGCCCGTCGGCCGTCAGGACCAGAAGGCTGTCCGCGTAGGTGCCGTCGAGGACGTAATGCGCCGTGCCGGAAAGGTTTCCACCCTCGACACGTACCCCGAACGAATCCCAGCCCTGCGGCCCGGCCCAGCACACCGCGAGCGTGCGCGCGCCCTCGGCCACCTCGGGCAGCAGGCGCTCGTTCGCCGCGGCATTCCCGGCGAGCAGCAGGGCCTGCACACCGAGCACAGCCGATCCCAGCATGGGCGGCGCGGCCAGCGTACGGCCGAGTTCCTCCACTACCAGCAGGGACTCGACCAGCCCGACGCCAACGCCCCCGAACTCCTCCGGAATGGCAAGCGCCGCAACCCCGACCTGCTCACACAACAGGGTCCACAACTGCTCGTCGTACCCGCGCTCGTTCCCCAGTCCTCGCCGCATGGCCGCACTGTCACCGTGCTTGGCCAGCACCGCGCGCACGGTACCCGCCAGCTCCTGCTGCTCCACCGTGATGCTCATGCGTTCGCTCCCATCAAGTCGTTCACACCCATAGCAGTTGGTTCACACCCTTTTTCGCCGCCAATAAGAGGTGTGCACCGGCGAAAAGCGGTGTGAACCTCTGGGGTGCGCGGTGCGGTCGTTGGACAGGGCGGGGTGGCTTGTGCTGGTTCACGCCCTGTCCGGGTAGCCATGGCGGGGTGTGCATCGGCGGGAAGGGGTGTGAAGCCCCGGGGTGCGCGGTGGCTCCGGTCGTGTGGGTGCACTGGGCGGCGCGTTCGCCGGGGGCGGGGTGGCTTGTGCTGGTTCGCACCCATTGTTGCTGGTTCGCACCCTGTTTGGGTGCTCGACAGGGGGTGTGGACCGGCGGCGAGGGGTGTGAACGCTTGGGGTGTGCGGGGGGTCACGCGGCGGCTCGGGGGGTGGCGCGCAGGGCGGTGGCGATGCGGGTGCGGTGGAAGGCAGGGGTGCCCCAGGCGGAGCGGAGGGCGGTGACCTTCGTCAGCCAGAGGGACAGGTCGCATTCGGCGGTGTAGCCGATGGCGCCGTGGACCTGGAGGGCGGTGCGGGCGGCCTGGTAGGCGGCTTCGCCGCAGGCCAGTTTGGCGGCGGAGATGTCGCGGGCGCGCACCTGGGCGGGGGCGTCGTCCTGGAGGGTCAGGGCGGCGCGGTGGAGCAAGGGCTGGGCCATGTCCAGGGCGATGAGGACATTGGCCAGGTGGTGCTTGATGGCCTGGTATTGGCCGATGGGCTTGCCGAACTGGTGGCGCTGTTTGACGTAGTCGACGCTGGTGTCGAGCAGGGCGCGGCCCGCGCCGAGGAGCTGCGCGGCGGCGGCGAGAGCGGCTGTGTCGAAGGCTTTTTCGATGGCCTCGGCTACGCCTTCGCCCTCGGCGAGAACCGTCTCGGCATTCACCGTGAAGAGACGGCGAGCGGCGTCGATGGACTTCGCCTGCGCACCAGCGGTCGCGAGGGAGACGCGGTCGCCGTCGGCAATCAGGATGAGGTCGGCGATATCGGCGTCGAGAGCCACCGGTCCACCGGAGGCATCGAGGGCGCTCGTCCCGGCAGCAGTCGCTGCCGAGCCCGCCCCCGCAGCGGCCGCTCTCGAGCTTGCCCCGGCGGCAGTGGCTGTCGCACTCGCCTCGGCGGCAGTCGTTGTCGAGCCCGCTCCGGAGGTGGAGGCAGACGCGCTCGCCCTGGATTCTGCGCCGGGACTCACGGCGAGGGTGCCGAGCTTCGCGCCCTCGGCGAATTGCGGCAGCCATTCGGCGGCGGCCGTTGTGTCCGGAAGGGCTTGCAGCAGTGCGGGAATGGCTGCGGCCGTTTCGAGCAGCGGGCCGGGGGCGGCGGCGCGGCCGATTTCGGTGAAGGCCACGATCATTTCCACCGGTCCGGCGCCGAAGCCGCCGTTGTCCTCGGAGATGGTCAGGCCGAGCGCCCCGGCTTCGGCGAGTTGGCCGATGAGTGCGCGTCCGGCGGCGGAATCGCCCGCGCCCCAGGCGCGTACGACGCCGGGGGTTTTGGCGGCCTCGCTCATCTTGCGCAGGCTGGCGGCGAAATCGATTTGTTCAGCGGTCAATGCGAATCGCATGTCGTCCTCCGTATTTCAGCGCGGCAGGCCGAGCAGGCGTTCGGCGATGATATTGCGTTGAATCTCGTTGGTACCGGCGTAGATCGGTCCGGCCAGCGAGAAGAGATAGCCGTCGGTCCAGGCCGATTCCTGTTCGGCGGCCGCACCGTGCAGATCCAGGGCGGTCTCGTGCATGGCGATGTCCAGATCGGACCAGAACACCTTGTTCACCGAGGATTCCGCGCCCAGCTGGCCGCCCTCGGCGAGCCGGGTGACGGTGGCCCAGGTATTGAGCCGGTACGCCTCCGCGCCGACCCACGCGTCGACGACGCGGTCCCGGACCGCGGTGTCGTGCGCGTCGGCGGTCGCGCGCCACAGCTCGATGAGCTTGGCGGCGGTGGCATTGAAGCGGCCGGGACTGCGCAGCGACAGGCCGCGCTCATTGCTGGAGGTGGCCATGGCGACCTTCCAGCCGTTATGGGCCTCGCCGATCACGTCCTGGTCGGGGACGAACACATTGTCGAGGAAGATCTCCGCGAAGCCCGGTTCACCGTCCAGCTGCGGGATGGGGCGCACCGTAATGCCCTCGGCCGTGAGCGGGAACATGAGGTAGGTGAGACCGCGGTGACGCTGCGCCTCCGGATCGCTGCGGAACAGGCCGAAGCCCCAATCCGCGTACGAGGCACGGGAAATCCAGGTCTTCTGACCGTTGAGGATCCAGCCGCCCTCGGTGCGCTTGGCGGTGGAACGGATACCGGCCAGATCGCTGCCCGCCTCCGGCTCCGACCAGGCTTGGGCCCAGATATCCTCGGCGCGCGCCATTCTCGGCAGGATGCGGGCCAGCTGCTCGGGCGAGCCGTGCTCGAACAATGTCGGCGCGAGCAGGAAGATGCCGTTCTGCGAGACGCGTCCGGGCGCCCCGGAGGCGTAGTACTCCTCTTCGAAGACGACCCATTCCGTCAGCGAGGCATCGCGCCCGCCGTATTCGGCGGGCCAGGCCACGCACGACAGCCGGGCGTCGGCCAGGGTGGCCTCCCATTCCCGGTGCGCCTCGAACCCCGCCCTGGTGTCCATGGACGGCAGGGGAGCGGCGGGCACGTTGGCGGCCAGGAACTCCCGCACCTCGCGGCGGAATTCCTCGGTCTTGGCATCGAATTCGAGATCCACTTACTTCGCCCCGTTCTCGTCCGCGTGCACCGCGGCGGCCTTCATGGACTTGGCGTTCATTCCGCCGAGGGAGTCCGCGCCGACCTCGGCATTGTGGGCGTGCGCGAAGTGATGCAGTCCGAAGACCGAATCCATGCCCGCGCGCATCCCCATGAGGTCCTCGCACTGATTGACGGCCTTCTTGGTCAAGGCCAGCCCGAATTGCGGCATCTCCGAGATCTTCTCGGCCAGCGCGAAGGTCTGGGTCTCCAGTTCGGCGCGCGGCACCACCCGGTTGACCATGCCCCACTCGTAGGCCTGCGCCGCGGTGAAGCGCTCACCGGTGAACAGGATCTCCTTGGCGCGCCGTGGTCCGAGCACCCACGGGTGCGCGAAGTACTCGACGCCCGGAATGCCCATGCGCACCACCGGATCGGAGAAGAACGCGTCCTCGGATGCGACGATCATGTCGCAGGACCAGGCCAGCATGAGAGCGCCCGCGATACAGGAGCCCTGCACCATGGCGATGGTCGGCTTGGGAATCTCCCGCCAGCGGCGGCACATGCCCAGGTACACCTCGGTCTCCCGGGCGAAGCGCTGATCACCGCCGAGCCGATCGGTGTGGTCCCACCACAGCGCGGCCTTGTTCTCGTACTCGATGTGGTGGTCGCGCCCTGGGGTGCCGATATCGTGCCCGGCGCTGAAATGCTTTCCGGCCCCGGCCAGCACGATCACCTTCACCTTGGCGTCCTCGACGGCCCGCACGAAGGCGGCGTCGAGCGCGTAGGTCATGACCGAGTTCTGCGCATTGCGGTAGTCCGGCCGGTTGAGCGTGACGACCGCGACCGGTCCGCGCTTCTCGTAGAGGACGACATCGCCCTCGTCCGGGACGGCTCCAGATTGCTGGCTCACGCCTTCTCCTCACGTAGTTCCCGCTTGAGCACTTTCCCGGCGGCGCTGTAGGGCAGCTGATCGCGGAACTCGACGAACCGCGGCACCTTGTAGTTGGCGAGCAGCGTCTTGGCGTGCGCCACAACATCGTCGGTGGTCAGTTCGGCGCCGGGCCGCCGCACGACGTACACCTTCCCGACCTCGCCCATGCGCTCGTCCGGCACCCCGATGACCGCGGTCTCGGCGACCCCGTCCAGCCGCGCCAGGGCCTGCTCCACCTCCGCGGGATACACATTGAAGCCGCCGGAGATGTACATGTCCTTGAGCCGGTCGGTGACCTTCATATAGCCGCGCTCGTCGATCACCGCGACATCGCCGGTGTGGAGCCAGCCGTCCTTGTCGATGGTGTCCGCGGTGGCCTGCGGATCGTCGAGGTAGCCGAGCATGATCTGCGAACTGCGCAGCAGCAGTTCGCCATTGTCGGCCAATTTGATCTCGAAACCCTCGAGTGCCCGGCCGCAGGTATTGGCAATGGTCTCCGCCGAATCCTCCGGACGGCACATGGTGCCGAACCCGCCGGATTCGGTCTGCCCGTACGCGGTCAGCACCACATCGAAGTCCAGTTCGTCGCGCATGCGCTCGATGAGCACGACCGGCACCGTTGCCGCGCCGGTGACGGCCACGCGCAGCGAGGACAGATCGGCGCTCGGCCGCGCCGGATGCTCGAGAATGGTCTGGAAGATGGTCGGCGGCCCGGTGAGCACGGTGATGCGCTCGTCGGCGACGATCCGCATGGTTTCCGGCACATCGAAGGTGGCCTGCGGCACGATGGTCGCGCCGGTGGCCAGGCAGGCGAGAATGCCCGCCTTGTAACCGAAGCTGTGGAAGAACGGCGGCACCACCAGATAGCGGTCGCCGCTGTGCAGGGTGGCGCAGTCGGACCAGGCGCGGGCGCTGGTCAGCGCCTTCCCGTGCGAGATGAGCACGCCCTTGCTGCGCCCGGTGGTGCCGGAGGTGAACAGGATGTCCGAAAGATCGTCCGCTCCCACGGATTCCGCGCGCGCGACGGCGTCCTCAAGGGCGACCGCCTCTGCCAGTTTCGGCAGCTCGCCCCAGGCGATGGCGTTCTCGACGGCCGTCTCGGCCTCGGCCGGAATGACGATGACGGTCTCGATGCCGAGTTCCGGTGCGGCGGCCCGCAATTCGGCCAGCCGGTCCCGGCCGAGGAAGGTCCCCGCGACGAACAGCGCCTTGGCGTCCACCCGGCGCAGCACGTCCGCGGCCTCGTCGGCGACGAAGCGGGTGTTCAACGGCACGATGGCCGCGCCGACATAGTGCGTGGCCAGCGCCGCGGTCGCCCAGTGGTGGGTATTGGGAGCCCAGATGCCGATCCGATCGCCGCGCTCCACGCCGCGCGCGAGCAGTACGCGGGCGGTCTCACGGACCGAGTCGAGCAGTTGTGCCCAGCTCAGTCGCACGGCGCCGTCGCTCACGGCGGTGGCGTCGCCGTAGGCGCTCGCGGCGGTGTGCAGGGCGAGCGGCGTGGTCTGCGGTGGGGATGTCACGGGATCTCCGAGCGTCCGGGAACGGGTCTAACAAAGCAAGTGCTTGGTAGGTTACTCTACGGGGGTGAGCATGATCCAGACCCCCGAACCGGACAGCGGGACGACCAGCGCTGAGGAGGCGAATTTTCGCACTGAAGTGCGGGAATGGCTGGCCGAGAAGCTGAATGGCGAGTTCCGCGAACTGCGCGGTCTGGGTGGTCCGGGCCGTGAGCACGAGGCCTTCGAGGAGCGTCTCGAATGGGACCGGGCGCTGGCCGCCGCGGGCCTGACCTGCCTGGGCTGGCCCAAGGAATGGGGCGGCCGGGACGCCACACTGCGCCAGCAGGTCATCTTCCACGAGGAGTACGCCAAGGCCGATGCGCCCAGCCGCGTCTCCCACCTGGGTGAGGAACTGCTCGGCCCGACCGCGCTGGCCTTCGGCACCGAGGAGCAGAAGCGGCGGTTCCTGCCCGGTATCCGCAATGTCACCGAGCTGTGGTGCCAGGGCTACTCCGAACCCGGCGCGGGCTCGGATCTGGCCGCGGTGAGCACCTCGGCCCATCTGGACGGCGACGAATGGTCGATCACCGGCCAGAAGATCTGGACCTCGCTCGCGCACCTGGCCGACTGGTGCTTCGTGGTGGCCCGCACCGAGAAGGGCTCACAGCGCCATCACGGCCTGTCCTACCTGCTGGTGCCCATGAAGCAGCCCGGTATCGAGGTGCGGCCCATCATCCAGCTCACCGGGACCGCGGAATTCAACGAGGTCTTCTTCGACAATGCCCGCACCGCGGCCGATCTCGTGGTCGGCGCGCCCGGCGACGGCTGGAAGGTGGCGATGGGCACGCTCACCTTCGAGCGCGGCATCTCCACCGTCGGCCAGCAGATCCGCTACGCGCGCGAACTCGCCGATCTGGAAGCGGTGGCGCGCAAGAACGGCGCCTTCGAGAATCCGGTGATCGCCGACCGCTTCGACAGCGCCTGGGTCGGCCTGCGGGTGCTGCGCGCCCATGTGCTGCGCGCCCATGTGCTGCGCACCCTCGAATCCGGTCACGACGGCACCTCGGTCGATGCCCGCACCGCGGCCGGGCAGGCCTCGGTCACCAAGCTGCTGTGGGCCAATTGGCATCGCGGCCTGGGCGAGCTGGCCATGGATGTGCTGGGCGCGCCCGGCCTCATCGCCGATGCTCCGGGCGCGGATCTCAATGCCTGGCAGCGGCTCTTCCTCTTCACTCGTTCCGACACCATCTACGGCGGCTCGAACGAGGTGCAGCGCAACATCATCTCCGAGCGCGTGCTCGGACTTCCCCGGGAGGCTCGTCCATGAGTGAGCGAAGCGAACGTCCATCGAACGCTGTCGACTTGTCCATCGCTCCTGAAATCACCGGCGGCCACGATCTGCTGGCCGGTAAGACCGCGGTCATCACCGCGGCCGCCGGGACCGGCATCGGTTCGGCCACCGCGCGCCGCCTGCTCACCGAGGGTGCGGACGTGGTGATCTCCGATTGGCACGAGCGTCGGTTGAAGGAGACCGAGGAGGTGCTGAAGGCCGAATTCCCGGACCGCCGAATCGCTTTGGCGCCCTGCGATGTGAGCAGCACCGAGCAGGTGGATGCGCTCGTCGCCGCGGCCGTGCAGGCGCTGGGTCGCATCGACATCATGGTCAACAATGCCGGTCTCGGCGGTGAGACCCCCGTGGTCGATATGACCGACGAGCAGTGGGACAAGGTTCTCGACATCACCCTCAACGGGACCTTCCGGTGCACCCGCGCGGTGCTCAAGCACTTCCGCGACGCCGGGCACGGCGGCGTGATCGTCAACAATGCCAGCGTGCTCGGCTGGCGCGCCCAGCACGGCCAGGCCCACTACGCCGCCGCCAAGGCGGGCGTCATGGCGCTGACCCGGTGCAGCGCGGTCGAGGCCGCCGAATATGGCGTGCGGATCAATGCCGTGGCGCCGAGCATCGCCCGGCACGCCTTCCTCGACAAGGTGACCTCCGGCGATCTGCTGGATCGCCTCGCCGCCGGGGAGGCCTTCGGCCGCGCCGCCGAACCGTGGGAGGTGGCCGCGACCATCGCCATGCTCGCCAGCGACTACACCACCTACCTCACCGGTGAAGTGGTTTCCATTTCCAGTCAGCGAGCCTGATTTCGCGATGTCGAATATGTGCTGTTGATTTCGCTTCGGCGCAACCGAATTCATGCGTTCGGGTGATGTGGAAAGCCGTGTCGTCCGGTAGCAGATTTTCTCACTGCCGCGTTCCCGAGGGGGCGCGGCAGTGCGTATTTCGGCCGCGGCGGAAAATGGCTGGCGCGCCGGTGGTGTCCTTGTGCAATCCTGGTTTAGGCCGGTTCCGCTAGTCGAAGGGCGCGACCCATGGGTCCGGATCGCCGAACACAAGCAGCCCGAGAACCCCACGAAGAACTGGAACTCGAACTCGAGCTGGTGCGCGAGGTCGTTCTGGCGCGCCGAAGACTCGACGATGTCGTCCTGGCCGCATTGACCCTGGGCGCCGAATTACTCGACCATGATTCCGAACGTGCGACCGCCATGCGCGCCGCGCAGATCCTGGAACAACACGCGGTCGACGAGGGCGAGGTCTCCCGCGACCCCAAGGCCGCCCTGCGCCGCGATATGGTCCGCGATCGCGAACGCGCCCGCCGCATCGGCCTGGCCCGCGAATCCCTGCACGGCCTGTCCGAGGTCGAGAAGCGCCGCCGCAAACAGACCGCCCTCCTCTGCGAAGTCCGCGCCGACCTCCTCGAGGTCGTCCGCCAATGCCGCCGCCTCCGCTTCGACCACACCGCCTTCGCCGACGGCATAGCCCAAGGATTGTGCGCCGCCACAGACAAATTGGTCGTAGGCGCCGATATGGAGACATATCGGGCATGGCAACGCGGCATGGTCCTGAAAATCATCGAGGAACCCACCCCAGACGGCGGCCTCCCCCGCGCCATGGTCACGGTGGACGCCGGACCCGGCCGCGAACCCCTGACCGTCGAATGGGACAGCCCGGAACGCCGCCTGGCCCTCGTGGCCCGCATGGCCCGCGCCGGAATATCCCCCGTCGTCATCTGCGACCGCTTGTTAGCGGACCTGTCGATGTCATCGCCCTTGCGCTACTCCATACGTTGACCTACTCGGGGTCCGGGGCGGAGCCCCGAAGGGCGGTTGGGGGTTCGGGGGCGAAGCCCCTGAGAGTCCCGAGAGTTGGGTTGCGCTCGACCAAGCAAATGCTTGGTTGTATATTGGGGCGGTGACCCCACCATCGGACCCTTCCAAGTCGGCGCGCCGCAGCGAGCTGCTCGGCCTGGCCGCCAATCGGTTCGCCGAACGCGGACTGCGCGCCACCACGGTTCGCGATATCGCCGATGCGGCGGGGATTCTATCGGGGAGTCTCTACCACCACTTCGATTCCAAGGAAGCCATGGTGGACGAAATCCTCCGCGGCTTCCTCGACGACCTCTTCGGACGCTACCGCGAGATCGTCGCCTCCGGGCTCAGCGCCCGCGACACGCTCGAAGCGCTGGTGATCGCGTCCTACGAATCCTTCGATCAGTGGCATGCCGCGGTGGCCATTTACCAGGCCGAGGCCAAGCGGCTCAGCGGCACACCGCGATTCGGCTACATCGATGAATACAACAAAGAGTTTCGGGAGCTGTGGCATCAGGTGCTCGCGCAGGGCGTCGCCGACGGCAGCTTCCGCCCCGAGATGGATATCGAACTGGCCTACCGATTCCTGCGCGACACCGTGTGGGTGTCGGTGCGCTGGTATCAGCCCGGCGGCCGCATCACCGTCGACAGCCTGGCCAAGCAGTACCTCACCATCGTGCTCGACGGGCTCACCAATCCCGACGCGAGATAGTTCACAGTTCCAGTAGGAGTTCCCATGTCTGCACCGTCCCGCCGTCAGTACTCGCCGATGCGGGAGGCGTACGTGATCGACGCCGTGCGCACTCCGGTCGGCAAGCGCGGCGGCTCGCTCGCCGATGTGCACCCGGCCGATCTCGGCGCGGCGGCGCTGCGCGGACTGCTGGGCCGCAACAAGATCGACCCGAACGTCGTCGACGATGTGGTGTTCGGCTGCTGCGACACCATCGGCCCGCAGGCCGGGAATATCGCGCGCACGGCGTGGCTGGCGGCCGGGTATCCGGAGTCGGTTCCGGGCGTGACGGTGGACCGGCAGTGCGGCTCCTCGCAGCAGGCCATCACCTTCGGCGCGCAGGCCATCATGTCCGGCACCGCCGAGGTGATCGTGGCGGGCGGCGTGCAGAACATGAGCGCCATCCCGATCTCGGCCGCCATGCTGGCCGGGCAGCCGTACGGCTTCGACGCGCCCTTCGTGGGTGCGGAGGGCTGGGATCACCGCTACGGCACCGGCGAAGTGTCGCAGTTCAATTCGGCGCACATGATCGCCGAGAAGTGGGATATCAGCCGGGTCGACATGGAGCAGTGGGCGCTGCGCAGCAATGAGCGCGCCCGCAAGGCCATTGTGGAGGGCAAGTTCGAGAGCGAGATCGTGCCGGTGCGCGATTTCTGGATCGACGAGACCCCGCGCGAGACCAGTATGGAGAAGATGGCGGGGCTCAAACCGCTCGCCGAGGGCAGCCGCATTACCGCCGCGGTGGCCAGCCAGATCTCCGACGGCTCCGCCGCCACCCTGTTCGCCTCGGACTGGGCGGTCCAGGAGTACGGGCTGACCCCGCGGGCGCGCATCCACCATGTGAGCGCGCGGCGCGGATCCGATCATGATGCTGACCGCGTCGATTCCGGCCACCAAGTGGGCGCTCAAGAAGACCGGTCTCACCATCGGCGATATGGATGTCATCGAGATCAACGAGGCGTTCGCCTCGGTGGTGCTGGCCTGGATCAAGGACACCGGCGCGGATCCGGAGAAGGTGAACGTGAACGGCGGCGCCATCGCCCTGGGGCACCCGCTGGGCGCCACCGGGGCCAAGTTGTTCGCCTCGCTGCTGCACGAACTGGAGCGGGTGAACGGTCGCTACGGTCTGCTCACCATCTGCGAGGGCGGCGGCACCGCCAATGTGACGATTATCGAGCGGCTCTGAAACTATGTGAGCCACAGCCGATATGAGAGGCCGCGCACCGATTTCCGGTGCGCGGCCTCAATCATTTCGTGTCCGTAATGTCGCTTTTACGTGGACCGATAGACCAGTTGAATAACGAAAACGCGCTGCCCCCGTATACGTGAGTATTCGGCGAGAGAATCAACTGATCATGAATGCGAACCTGCCCAGACGGGGGTTCCTCCTGGGGGCTCTCGGTGTAATGGGACTCGGCGTCACCGCGCGAGCGGGCGCCGCGCCCGTCCCGCTGCCGCCGCCCCCGCTGCCCATACCGCCGCTGCCGCCGCCCGCCATTACGCCGCTGAACTACCATTCGCCGCCCTTGCAGCCGTTCGTGGATTTGCTGCCGATTCCCGAAACCGTCCCGGCCGCAGGGGAATTGGCCGCCACCGCCGATATCCACCGCTACCACCGGGACCTGCCCGAGACCCGCAGCTGGGGCTTCTCCCGCCCGGTGCTCGGGCCGAATCTGGAGGCCCGGCGAGATCGCGTGGCGCGCATGAGCTTTCCCAACCGGCTCGGCGGCCATGTGCTCCCCTCGCACGTCGACGTGACCATGCACGGCGTGACCGACCTCGATCGCACCGATCCCCGCTTCACCGTCCACCTGCACGGCGGCGCGAACTCGCCCGACGACGACGGACATCCGCTCATCGGCTGGCGCAATGGCGGCGGCCCGAGCTTCGCGTACTCGAATCGGCAAGAGGCGGCGACACTCTGGTATCACGACCACGCCATGGGCATCACCCGCCTCAACATCCAGGCCGGTCTGGCCGGAATGTATTACGTGCGCGATGAATTCGACACCGGCGCGGCGGACAACCCGCTCGGCCTGCCCAGCGGCGAGTTCGAGATCCCGCTCATCGTCCAGGACCGCACCTTCAATGCCGACGGCAGCATCCAGCCCATGGTCGGGGTCTACATTCCGGAGGGCTACAACCAATCCGGCCAGCTGGGCGATGTGGCCTGCGTCAATGGCATGGTCTGGCCGCGACTCGAGGTCCGCCGCACCCTCTACCGGTTCCGGCTGTTGAACGGATCCAACTCCCGCCCATACATTTTCGAGTTCACCAATGGCATGCCCTTCCTGGCCATCGGCGGTGATCTGGGCCTGCTCGACGCCCCCGTGCCCACGACCTCGATCCGGGTGAGCCCCGGCGAACGCGTGGACCTGCTGGTGGATTTCGCACCGCTCGCCGACGGCACGGTGATCGAGCTGATCAATACCGCCCTCAACGACCTCGGCAACACCATCTTCATGGTCCCCGAACTCCGGAACATCATGCGCTTCACGGTCTCCGGGCCGGGGCCGCAGGCCGTTCCCCCGCCGTTCCTGCGCGGTCACGACGGGCTGCCCGAGGCCCTGGAACCGATCTACTCCCCGGAATCCGTGCGCGTCATGACCCTCATGGGCCTCAATGACGATTCCCGCTCGGCGGCCGTCTTCCCGACCATGATGCCGCTCAACAACCTGCCGTTCCTCAGCTCCGATATCGATATGGCCAAGGCGGGCGCCACCGAACGCTGGGACATCGTCAACTGCACGCCCTTCGACCACCCCATCCACATTCACCTGGCCCGCATGCGGGTGATCAGCCGCCAGCCCATTCTCACCCTCGCCTACTGGCTGGCCAACTACCCGCCCGCCTTCGGGAAAGGACACCGTGGAATGCCCCACCGACACCATTACCCGGGTGCTGGTGCGCTGGCCCTCGGTCGCGGAACTCGGTTTCGATCCGGACGCCGTCATTCACGTTCCCGCGGGTGCCGAGGCCATCGCGCCCACGGGTGCGCACCATGCCGATCATGCGACGGGTCACGACGAGATCCGCGGCTATGTCTGGCACTGCCACAATCTCGATCACGCCGATCACGACATGATGCAGCAGATCCGGGTCCTGCCGGAGTGAGCGGCCGATACCGCTGATCCGGCCCGGGATCGCCGCCGCCGGAATATCAATGGGGGATGTCGGTGGAGGGGCGGTTCGAGGAGATCGGTCGCAGGGCCCGGCGCGTACAGCAAGCCATCGAAGGCGTGCGCGGTACGGCGAGCGTCGGCGCGGTGCGCATCGAGGTGGCGGCGGACGGCCGGATCACCACGCTGGCGCTACCGGATCCGGCCTTGGCGCAGGCGGTTTCGTTCGCACACGAGAAGGCGCTGCGACAGACGCGGGAGCGTGCGGCGGATTTGCGGCGTGAGTTGGCCGATGATCCGGCGGTGGCGGGCGCGCTGCGCTGGTTCCTCGCGGCCGCGGAGCCGGAGCGGCCCGGTCCGGCACGGCCGGTGACCGATTCCGGTGGTGATCCCGGAGACGAGAATCCCTATGCGCTGCCGCCGGAGGTGCGGCGGCGGCTCGGGCTGTAGGGCGGATCGCGCCGCGCGCCTCGGCGTGGTGATAAACCGAACGGTTGCTCGCCTACGATGTCGGGGATCATCCGGACCTGGTAGAAAGCGACGACACTATGGACCTCGGCGTGCGCTGGACTCTGCACGGCGACGGGCGAACTCCCGCGCCGGGCGCGGTGGTGAAGCCCGATGAGCGGCTGTCGTGGCCGCGCACCTTCGGGCTGGGCGCCCAGCATGTGGTGGCCATGTTCGGCGCCAGCTTCGTGGCGCCGGTCCTCATGGGTCTGGATCCCAATCTGGCGATCATGATGTCGGGCGTCGCCACGGCCGTCTTCCTGCTGGCCACCAAGGGCCGGGTGCCGAGCTACCTCGGCTGCTCGCTGTCGTTCGTCGGCGTGGCGGCGGTCATTCGGGCGCAGGGCGGCGGCAGCGCCGCGATCACCGGAGCCTGCCTGGTGGTCGGCTTGGCGCTGTTCCTGGTCGGCCTGGCCGTACAGCGCTTCGGGGCGCGGATCATTCACGCCGCCATGCCGCCGGTGGTGACCGGCGCCGTGGTCATGCTCATCGGATTCAATCTGGCCCCGGTGACGGCCTCCACCTATTGGCCGCAGGATCAGTGGACCGCGCTGTTCGTCATGCTCTTCACCGGCCTGGCGGTGGTGGCGCTGCGCGGATTCTTCTCGCGCATCGCGATCTTCCTGGGCATGGTCTTCGGCTACGGCCTGTCCTGGGCGCTGGACCGCATCTTCGGCAAGATCCATTCCGCCGACGGCAGCGGTGCGGTGACCGATCACTGGCGGCTCGACTTCTCCGGTGTCGCCCAGGCGAATTGGCTCGGCCTGCCCGATTTCCACGCCCCGGCCTTCGAATGGTCGGCCATTCTGGTGGCGCTGCCCGTGGTGATCGCGCTGGTCGCCGAGAATGCCGGGCATGTGAAGGCGGTCGGTGAGATGACCGGCGTCGATCTCGACGACAATCTCGGCACCGCCATCGCGGCCGACGGCGCCGCCTCCATGCTCTCCACCGCGGTGGGCGGCCCGCCCAACACCACCTACTCCGAGAACATCGGCGTCATGGCCGCCACCCGCGTCTACTCCACCGCGGCGTTCTTCGCGCTGCTGTTCGGTCTGTGCCCGAAGTTCGGCGCGGTGGTCGCGGCCATTCCGGGCGGCGTCCTGGGCGGCATCACCGTCATTCTCTACGGCATGATCGGCCTGCTCGGCGCGCAGATCTGGACCAATGCCAAGGTGGATCTGCGCAATCCGCTGAACCTGGTCCCGGCCGCCGCGGGCCTGATCATCGGCATCGGCAATGTCAGCATCGAGTTCACCGAGAACTTCACCCTCAGTGGTATCGCGCTGGGCACCCTGGTCGTCATCAGCGGCTATCACGTGCTGCGCCTGTTCGCCCCGGCGCATTACAAGGTCGAGGAGCCGCTGCTGGACGAGGGCACCTCGTCCTACGACAAGTAACCGGCGGCGGTGTGGGAGGGGCCGTGGGACTGTTCGCAGTGCGAGGCGGTCTCGCGGCCCAGCGCCAGCACGCCGGGCTGGGCGTGATCGACCTGCAGGGTGGCGTGGTCGATGTGGAAATCGTGGGACAGGAAGTGCGCCAGATCTTCCCGGACGGCGTGGCAGTCGTGGCCGGGCTCGACCAGGACGTGCGCCGACAGCGCGGGGGAGCCGGAGGTGATCTCCCAGATGTGCAGGTCGTGCACCTCCACCACATGTTCGCGGGCGGCCATGGCGGCGCCGATGGCGCTCGGGTCCAGGCCCTCGGGCGCGGTCTCGAGGAAGATGCGGGTGGAGGCGCGCACCAGGTCGACACCGGCCTTCACCATGAGCGCCACCACGATGAGGGTGGCGATGACGTCCGCCTGCACGAACCCGGTGAGCATGATGACCGCACCGGCCACGGCCGTGGCGATGAAGCCGTAGAGGTCGTTGAGGATGTGCTGGTAGGCGCCCTCCACATTGAGGCTGGTGCGATTGGCGCGATTGATCATGAGGGTGGCGATCAGATTGACCACCACGCCGATCAGGGCGGTGACCAGCACCAGGCCGCCGGTGACCTCGGGCGGTTCGAATAGTCGGCGCACGGCCTCGTAGGTGAGCCAGGCGGCCAGCAGCAGCAGGGTCGCGCCATTGGCGAAGGCGGAGAGGATCTCCACGCGCTTCCAGCCGAAGGTCATGCGCCCGGCGGGCGGGCGGCGAGGCGGATGGCCCACAGCGCCAGCACGATCGAGGCCGCGTCGGTGAGCATATGGGCGGCGTCGGGGAGCAGGGCGAGCGAGCCGGAGACGACACCGACGATCACCTCGCCGATCATGAAGGTGACGATGCGTGCGAGGGCTCCGGCCAGCCAGCGTTTATCGCTGTCGGCCGTGGCGCCGTGCGTATGCCCGTGGCCGTGCGTATGCCCATGATCGTGACCGTGCGCGTGTCCTGCACCCACCGTGTTCTCCTTTCGTGCAACCGCAGGCGATCATATGCACGCATCGCTATGTATGTAAGGGCGCTGGGCATCCGCCCAGCGTGGATCGGGTGAGCGAGCGCTCAGCCCGCGCGTGATTCGGCCAATTCCGCGGTGGCGCAAGGGAGTTGCAGCACCATCCAGGATTGTTCGGGCCGATAGGCCGGATGGCTGGAGGCCTCCGGGTCGGCGGCCAGGCCCTCGACCCGGGTCCACCGATCACCCCCGCAGGCAATGGTCTCGGTATACCGATAGTGCAGATGGCCGTGGAAATGCAGGCTCGGCTGCAGCGTCTCGACCAGTAGCTGGACCCGGTCCTGATTCGGGAAGCATTCCGGCCGGTCCTTGCGATTGACCTTCGGTTCGGTGGCCCGCGGCTTGTCATGGGTGAGCAGCACGTCGACCGGGGAACTGTCCGCGATGAGCAGGGCGTCCAGCTCCTCGTCGGTCATCTCCTCCTCCGGGAACCACAGCGTGCCCGCCGTGCTCGGCCGCCGCGCGGACCCGTACCTGCGCCGCCGCTCGGCTTGCTCCTCCTTGCGCGCCTCGCGTGCCAGCCGCCACCCCTTGTCCGTCGACCGCGCCCCGCCGAAGGCCGCGAAGTCCGTCCCCTCCCAGGTCCACCGATGCCCGCGCGGCGCATACCGCACGAACTTGCGGCACAGGAGAAACCCCTCGTCGTCCCGCCGTTCGTCGTACAACTCGTGCAGCAGCGAGGACTTGTCGTGATTCCCGTCCAGGAAATACGCCGTCACCCCGGCCTTCTTGGCTGCCCGGTTCACCACGTCGAAGTACCGCCGCCCCGAGGGCGTGTGCTCCCAGGCCCCGAAATCTCCCGCCGAGAACATGCGCGCGCAGTTCTCCCGCGCCGCGACCCGCACCATGGCCAGCGCATGGCTGGTGTTCCCGTGGAAATCCCCGACAATCAGCACATTCCCCATCGCCCCATGGTGGCAGCCGCCCGCCGCCGGGGCACGTCCAATTCCGTCGTGCCGCTTCGGGCACGCCCGAATAGGGTGACGCCATGAACTCTGTGTTGGTGACCGGCGCGGCGCGCGGTATCGGAAAAGCAATCTGCCTGCGCATGGCCGAGCGGGGCTGGCGGGTCTACGCGGGTGTCCGCAAACTCTCCGATGGCGACGAGTTGACCGCGCTGAACGCCGCCATCACCCCGGTACTCCTCGATGTCACCGACGCCGACCACATCGCGGCACTCGACGCCGTCCTGCCCGCCGATCTGACGGCCGTGGTGAACAATGCGGGCGTGGCCGTCCTCGGCCCCGTCGAATGCCTCGACGTCGACGCCGTCCGCGCCGGATTCGAGATCAATGTCTTCGGCGCGCTCGCCGTCACCCAGGCGGTACTGCCCCGGCTGCGCGCCAACCGCGGCCGCGTCGTCTTCATCTCCTCGCTCAGCGGCCGTATCTCCACCCCCGGCTCGGGCGCCTACAACTTCTCCAAGTTCGCCCTCGAGGGCCTGGCCGACGCCCTGCGAGTCGAACTGCGCCCCTGGAATATTCCAGTCACCCTCATCGAACCCGGCCCCATCGCCACCGATATGTGGGGCGAAGTCCTCAATGAGATGGACGCCGCCACAGCATCGTTCACCCAGGAACACCGCGACCTCTACGCCCCGCAGCTCGCCGCCGCCCGCAAGGTCGCCGCCACCGTCCAGCAGCGCGTCGCGGCCCCGGTCGATACTGTCGTGGCCGAGGTGGAGAAGGCCCTGACAACCCGGAACCCGAAGGCCCGCATCGTGGTCGGCCTACTGAACAAGGTCCAGGCCCTGAGTACCCGGTTCACCCCGACACCCGTCCTGGACGCGATCTTCGCCGCCGCCGCGGGTGTGCGCCGCAAGTAGCCGAAACGCGAAGACCGTCCCCGGGCGAGAGGATCCGGGGACGGTCCGTGCGCGACCGAACGGCTGTTGCCGCGCAATGGATCCGGTGTCGTCCGGATCCTGGGGTACGGCCCGATTGTGGGGGCCGCACGGTTGGGGCGCTGCGGTGCGGGCCGCAGCGCGAGGGGGTGCGTCAGGCCGTCGCGGAGTCCGTGACGCGGTACTTCGCGAGGTCGTCGATGCGAGTCACCGCATCGGTGATGATGCGGTCGATGAGTTCCTGCACCGTGGGCAGATCCTCGATGATGCCGGTGACCTGGCCCGCGGCGAGCACGCCCGCCTGGGTATTGCCTTCCACCAGAACGGCTTTCAGCAGCATGGGGGTATTGGCGGCCATGATCACCTGGGACCAGGTGAGGTCCTTGTGCTTGCGCATGGCCAGACCGTCCTTGACGATGGTCGACCACTTCATGCCCGTCATGCCCTTGAACTTCATGGCATTCCCGGCTGCCGCGAGGAAGCCGCGGGCCTTGCCCGAATGCTCGAGCCTCTGCACCAGTTCGGTATTGAGCACCCGGTGCGGCATGCCGTCCACCTTGGTGGAGACCACGGTGTCCTGGAGACCTCGGCGCAGATACTCCTGCTTGACCGAATCGGGCACGCTGCTCTCCTGGGTGAGCAGGAAGCGGGTGCCCATGGCCACGCCCGCCGCGCCGTAGGACAGCGCCGCGGCCAGGCCGCGCCCGTCGAAGAAGCCGCCACCGGCGACAACCGGGATATCCACGGCATCCAGCACCGAGGGCAGCAGTAGGGTGGTGGCGACCGGGCCGGTGTGGCCACCGCCCTCACCGCCCTGCACGATGACCGCGTCGGCGCCCCAGGACGCCACCTTGACCGCGTGCTTGGCCGCGCCGATGGACGGGACCACCACGACCCCGGCGTCTTTCAGCCGCGCGATGAGCTCCTTCTTGGGCGCCAGCGCGAACGAGGCGACCTTGACCCGCTCCCGGATGAGCAGTTCGATGCGCTCCGGCGCGTCGGTCGCGTCGGCGCGAATGTTCACGCCGAACGGCTTGTCGGTCTGCGATTTGGTCTTCGCGATGGCGGCTTCCAGCTCGCCGAAGGTCATGGTCGCCGACGCCAGAATGCCCAGACCGCCCGCATTCGCGGTGGCCGACACCAGACTCGGTCCGGCGACCCAGCCCATACCGGTTTGCACAATGGGATGCTCGATGCCGACCAGTTCGGTCAGCGGCGTCCGCAGCCGAGGCGTCATGCCGTCACTTCCTTCTCACGGAAGCCCTTGGGATCGAGCACGGTTCGAATGATCCGCAGCTCCTCCTCGGTGGGCAGCCGGGTCTCGCCCGCCTCGGCGAGACCGGCGATCTCGAACGAGGTGTTCTCGGCGACCTCGTCGGCGCTCACGCCCGGGTGCAGCGAGAGCGCCCGCATGGTGTGCTCCGGGCCGCCGAAGTAGAAGACGCCCAGGTTCGACACCACCCGGTGCAGGTGGTGGAACCGGTAGGCCGGATTCTCCGGATCGAGCTTGTCGTAACCGATTCCGGAGACGATGTCGACGCTCTCGCAGAACACCCGCTTGTTGTGCTTGGGCACGAAGTAGCTGGTGGCGTGGTTGATGGTATTGCCAGGCGCGCCGCGCACGCCGAACATCTGCCGGGTCGGCTGCTGCAGCGGACCGAAGGCCGACAGGTTCTGATTGCCGTAGCGGTCCAGCTGATTCGCGCCCATGACGACATGGCGGCGACCGGAGGCGACCACGTCGAACACCTTGGAGAACGGAATCCAGCCCTCGATGGGCGCCTTGCCGCCAATGGCCGGGACCTCGGCGAAGAACAGCGCCTCACCGTCGGAGAGCAGCAGATCCGGCTCGAAGGTGAGCCGCGCCAGCCGCGCGCCGATGGTGGTGACGGTGGACATGGGGCTGGCCATGATCTCGCCCGCGCCCCGGAAGATCTCGGCCGCCGCGACGACGCAGATCTCGGCCCGCGTAATGGTGCTGGTCTCTGGCCCACCCGAGCCCCGGCCGCCACCCCTCACGGAATCGCGTTGCGATGCTGTATTCATTTCTGCTCCTCGGCGAAAGCACGGACGGCGGCCTGGTATTCGTCCTCGGACACATCCAGGTAGCGGGCCTTGAATTCCGCCCACGATTCGGGCGTCTTGGCGGCCTCCACATAGTGGCGCTGGAACTTCTCGTCGCGGCCGTAGCTGCCGGAGAAGGTGAAGTGCGCACCGCCCGGCGCCTCGACCACGCCGTTCACCATCATGCGATTGAGGATGATCGCCTGCTGCGGAACGGCTTTCACCAGCTCATCGGTCTCGAACAGGCGATCCACCGAGAGGTAGCGCCGCTCGGCCGCGAGCGCGTACAGGTCGTCGAAGTACGGGTCGACGCCGGTGTAGGCGGCATTGCCGTGCTTGTCGCCCAGATCCAGATGCACGAAGGCCGCATCGAGATTCAGCGCGGGCATGGCGACGAGGGTTTCGCTGCGCCCGTCGGCATCCTGGTACGGCGACCGCACGGTCTTCAGCTCGCCCTCCCAGAAATCCACGACGGCCGAACCCAATCCGGCGCGAATCGGCAGGAAGGGCAGTCGCGCGGCGGCCGCTTGCAGCCCGCACTTGACCATGCCCTCGTCCATTTCGCGCACGGTGATCTCACCGGCGGTGCGGGCCTTGGCGAACCAGGGGTCGTAGAACGGCGCGGAATCCAGGGATACGAAGCCGTAGTACGCCTTTCGCACCTTGCCCGCCGAGCACAGCAGGCCCAGATCCGGTCCGCCATAGGTGACCACGGTCAAATCCTTGACATCGGACTTGAGAATCGCCCGCACGAAGGCCAGCGGCTTGCGCCGCGATCCCCATCCGCCGATGCCGATGGTCATTCCGCTGCGCAGCTCGCCGACGACCTCGTCGAGCGTCATTCGCTTGTCGCGCATCGATTTCTACTTCTCCTTTTTCTGGGCGGCGAGATCCTCGTCGAACCGCACCCGGATCTCGTCCGCCACACCGGCGAGGTTGAGTTCCATGGTGAAGCCCTGCTCGAACCGGTAGGAGCGGTGCACGTCCTGCACGTCGATGCCATTGAGCGCCTTCTTGGCCGCGCGAATGACCCGCCCGTCCTTGTTGGCGATGTTCTTGGCGACTTCCATGGCGGCGGCGTCGAGTTCGGCCCGCGGCACCACCTTGTACACCGATCCGTAGTGGTGTAGCTGCTGCGCGGTGAGGGTGCCCGCGGTGTAGAACATGGTCCGCATCAGATGCTGGGGCACCAGGCGCGCGAGGTGGGTGGCCGCGCCCAGCGCACCGCGATCCACCTCGGGCAGGCCGAAGGTGGCGTCGTCGGAGGCCACGATGACATCGGAATTGCCGACCAGGCCGATGCCGCCGCCCAGGCAGAAGCCGTTGACGGCGGTGACCACCGGGACCTGGCAGTCGTAGACGGCGGCGAAGGCCTCGAAGCAGCCGTGGTTGGCGCGAATGAGCGCGGTGTGCCCGACGTCGCGGTTCATCTCCTTGATGTCCACACCCGCGTTGAACCCCCGTCCCTCCGCACGCAGCACCACCACCCGGGTCTCCGGATTGCGCCCGGCCTCGCGGACGGTGTCGGCCAGGGCGAACCAGCCGTCGGAAGGCAGAGCGTTGACCGGCGGGTAGTCGACGGTGACGACTTCGACGCCCTCGGTTTCGGTGTGACGGTTGATCCCCATCGCATGTCCCATCGTTGGCAAAACAAGCAAGTGCTTGGTAGGTTAGCACGGTGGGAATCGAAGTGAACCTCTCCGGCTCGGTCGTCCTGGTCACCGGCGGTGTGCGCGGCGTCGGGGCCGGTATCAGCCGGGTCTTCCTGGGCGCCGGCGCGACCGTGGTGGCCTGTGCGCGCCGCCCCGCGGACGCGCCCGTGGAGAGCAATGGCCGGGGGATCGACTTCCTGCCGTGCGATGTGCGCGATCCGGATTCGGTGCGGGAGCTGATCGACGCCATCGTGGCGAAGTACGGCCGCCTCGACACCGTGGTCAACAATGCGGGCGGTGCGCCGTTCGCCCTGGCCGCCGATGCCAGCGCCAATTTCCACGCCAAGATCGTGCAGCTCAACCTGCTGGCGCCGCTGCTGGTTTCGCAGATCGCCAACGAGGTCATGCAGCGGCAGGAGACCGGCGGATCGATCGTGATGATCTCCAGCGTCTCCGGCCACCGCCCCTCGCCCGGCACCGCCGCCTACGGCGCCGCCAAAGCCGGTGTGGACAGCCTGGTTTCATCGCTGGCCGTGGAGTGGGCGCCGAAGGTGCGGGTCAACTCGGTCATCGTCGGCCTGGTCAATACCGAGTCCTCGCACCTGCACTACGGCGACGAGGACGGCATCGCCGCCGTCGCCCGCACGGTTCCCATGCAGCGCATGGCCGTTCCCGAGGACATCGGCCGGACCGCCGCCTTCCTGGCCTCGCCCCTGGCCTCCTATATCAGCGGCAGTTCGCTGCTGGTGCACGGCGGCGGCGAGAAACCGGCCTTCCTCGAAGCATCCACAGTCACTCACCAGTGAGGTTATCGATATGACGGACAACAAGATCTGCGACGGCCGGGTCGTCATCGTCACCGGCGCGGGCCGCGGGATCGGCCGCGCGCACGCGCTCGCCTTCGCCGCCGCGGGCGCCAAGGTCGTGGTGAACGATCTGGGCGCGGAGCTCGACGGCGCGCCCAGCCTGGAGTCCCCGGCCGCGCAGGTGGCCGAGGAGATTCGCGCCGCGGGCGGCGAGGCCGTCGTGAACGGCGACGACGTCTCCGACTGGGCGGGCGCCCGCCGCATGATCGCGACCGCCGTCGAAACCTTCGGCCGCCTCGACATTCTGGTGAACAATGCGGGAATCGTGCGTGACCGCATGCTGGTCAACCTCGGCGAGGACGAGTGGGACGCCGTCATCAAGGTGCACCTCAAGGGGCACTTCGCGCCCATGCGGCACGCGGCCGAGTATTGGCGCAACGAATCCAAGGCCGGGCGGCAGCCGGAGGCCCGCATCATCAACACCAGTTCCGGTGCGGGCCTGCTGGGTTCGGTCGGCCAGGGCAACTACGCGGCCGCCAAGGCCGGTATCGCGGGCCTGACCGTCACGGCCGCAGCCGAATTCGCGCGCTACGGCATTACCGTCAATGCCATTGCCCCCGCCGCGCGCACCCGCATGACCGAGACCGTCTTCGCCGACACCATGGCCGCGCCGGAGCAGGGCTTCGACGCCATGGCCCCGGAGAACATCTCCCCGCTGGTGGTGTGGCTGGGCAGCGCCGACGCCGCCGGGGTGACGGGCCGCATGTTCGAGGTGGAGGGCGGCAAGGTGACCGTGGCCGACGGCTGGCGGCACGGTGTCTCCATCGATCGCGGGGCGCGCTGGGAGCCCGCCGAGCTGGGTCCGGTGGTGCGCGATCTGCTCGCCAAGGCGACCACGCCGGAGCCGGTGTACGGCGCCTGATTTCACAGCGACGCCAGTCGCTTTCGCCGCCGGTACCGAGCAGTCGGGTACCGGCGGCGTTCTGCATTGTGCCGGATGGGCGGTTTTCGGCCACAGCTATCGGTTTTGGGTCTCGGCTATCGCGGCCGCACTCCGGAATCCATGCCAGCAAGCGCCTGGAGACGCTTGTGAAGTGTGTGATGCTGGCCACTTTCGAGGGGAGATTCGGTCGCCGCGAGCAAGCGCCTAGTTGTCCGATTCGTCCTGATTTGCCGGATACGTGTGGGCAACTTGTCGCAAAACGCGTGACGGATGGGGCTGGTGTAGGGGTGTGAGGTTGCGAAGTCGGCCAATTGGCCTGTGCCGCTTGTTGATATTGGGCACGTCGGGGAAGCCGCAGGCGTACGGTTTGTGAGCCCCCCTAATGCCGCTTGAACTTGTGTGGGGTCACGGGGTGACCGTTAGGATGACCGCGTTCCGCAAAGGTCCGGCAATCGGGGCGACCGGGCAATGTGTGAAACTGTTCCACCCCGCCTGACGCGGGTTGGAATTCCCGTATCGATGTGGGGAGTCATTCCCATACCCGCCGCGGGAACAACAAGCCGACTGCGCTGTATCGATGAGGGGATGGCTGGCGCATGATCGTTGGTCGTGCATTGCGCCTGGTGGCAGTGATCGCAGCTGTCGCCGGATCGGCCCTGCTCGGGCCCGCGGGGGCCGGTGCGCAACCGGGCCTGCCGCTCGAGCCCGCGCCGGACGATCCGAGTACCAGCCTGCCCCAGCAACAAGAGGTCGGCGCACCGGTCCCGGTGAATCCCGTTGCCGGTCCCGAGGATCTGGTGGCGGCCATTCTGGGCGTCGGCTCCGGTTCGGCCGCGGTGGGTTCCGCGGGTGTGGGCTCGGCGGGTGTGGGCTCGGCGGGTGTGGGCTCGGCGGGTGTGGGCTCGGCGGGTGTGGGCTCGGCGGGTGTGGGCTCGGCGGGCGTGGGCTCGGCCGGTCTGGGCGCGGTCCTGGGCGGTACCGGTTCCGGTGTTCTCGGCACGGGTTCGGCCGCCGTCGGCTCCGCGGGCGCGGCCCTGGGTTCGGCCGCCGTCGGCACCGGCTCCGCCGGTCTGGCCACCGGCTCCGCGGTACTCGGAACCGGTTCGGCGGCAGTGGGTTCCGCCGGGATCGGTACCGGATCGGCGCTCGGCCTCGGTTCGGCCGGTGTCGGTTCCGCCGGTGTCGCAACCGGTTCGGCGCTGCTCGGCCTGCTCTTCGGCACCGGTTCGGCGACGGGTTCGGCCGCGGTCGGCTCGGCCGCCGCCTTCTGCACGGGTTCGGCCGCCGTGGGTTCGGCCGGAATCGGCTCCGCCGGTGCGGGTTCCGCCGGTGGTTCGGCGGGCGTGGGTTCGGCGGGCGGTTCCTCCGGCGTCGGCTCGGCCGCGGCCGGTTCGACCGGCGTTGGCTCTGCCGCGGTCGGTTCCGCCGGAGCCGGTTCGGCGGCAACGGGTTCCGCGCTCACCGGTTCGGCCGCGACGGGTTCGGCCGCGGTCGGCTCCGCGGCCACCGGTTCCGCCGCGCTCTGCGCCTCCCCGCTCCTGCTCCTGCTGATCCCGCTGCCCAGCCCGCCCGCGCCGGTGCCGATCCCGCTCGAGATCCCGCCCGCACCGAATGTGCCCGCCCCCGCGGTCGTGGCGCCGGTTGTCGTGCCCGCCGCGCCCGCTCCGCCACCGCCACCCGCGCTCGCCCCGGCTCCCGTTCTCGCGCAACCGGATCCGCAAGTGCAGCCGACCTCGGACAGCAGTCCGCTGCCGCCGCTGAAACTGCTGTCGGTGGTTGGTGGCCTGATCGCGCTCACGCTCGCGGGCACCGGTTCGGGTGCGGTGAGCTTCCAGAGCGCGTCGGCGGCGCAGGGGCGGATCGACGCCGCCCGGGCCGCGTTCTTCGGACCGAGGCTGTGAGGGGACCGCGATGACCGAGAGCAAGGCGCATAGCATCGGGTCCTACCGCCGGGGGGCGGCCGCGGTGGACGCGGTGTGCGCGGTGGCCGCCGACTTCGACGCCACCACCCTGGACGAGGTCGTCGCCGCCATTTCGGCGGAGCGGCGGCGGCCCATCGAAATCGCCAGTGCCCAACTGGGTCCGGGGGTGTGCGGTCAGCGCCGCAGCTATCCGGACAAGGATGTGATCGTGCTGGCCCAGGCGCTGCCCAGCCGCGACCACACCCTCGCGCACGAGCTGGGGCATATCGTCTTCGACCATCCCGGCGAGGCGGCGACCGAGGTGGTGCTGGAGGCCAGCGACGATCTCATCGCCTACATGCTCAGCCAGCGCGCGCACCAGAAGATCGTCGACCTGGGCGAGGACGAGCAGTGCGAATGGGAGGCGGAGACCTTCGCCAGCATGCTCATGACCCGGCTGCGCGTATTCAATACCCGGGGCGCGGGCGTCTCGGTCCTTCGATTCGATGAGGCACTCGGATGACTTTCTGGTTGACGGCCATGTTGGTCTGGATGGCAGCCGGGGCGAGAGTCGGCCGGGTGCTGGTGAAGCCCGCGACCACGGCGCGCGTCGCCATTGTCATCGCGGTGGCCGCGGTCGCGATCACGGTCACCATCGCCGTGCCGGATATCGGTGTGGCGGTGGACCATATCCTCCCGGCGGGCTTACGCGGCATGTGGCTGTCCGACCGGGCCACCACCGCCGCCTGGATCCTCTTCGCGACCGCCACCGCGGTGGTGGCGGCCGCCGCCTGGCCGGTGGTCTCCCGCCGCAATCTGCGTCAGATCGCCTGGATGATGTACGCGGGCGGTTTCATCGCCATGGTGCTCACGCTGGCGTGGTCGGTCACCTTCGGCTGGGTGATCGTGCTGTTGGAGTGCGTCTTCATCGTCATTACCGGTGTGCGCAATCTGGACTGGACCGCCCTGGGTCGCGGTATTGCCCTGTACACCACCGGAACTCTGCTGGTCGGCGTGCTGGCGGGGTTGTCGGTGCGGCGCAATTTCCAGGATCGGACCATGGCCGATCCGGGCGATGGCGACTGGTTCTGGCCCGCCTGGCAGGTGGCGGGCCTGCTCATCGCGGTCGGCGCGGTATGGATCGTCATCGAGCTCTGGATCCGAGCGCGCAGGCTGCTCAAGGACATTCGCCCGCTGCACCGGGTGCTGATCGGCCGTTTCCCGGAGGTGGTGGCCAAGGATCAGACCGGCTCCACCACCCAGTTGAAGGCCTCCGATCAGGTCGCCCAGATCATGGACGCGCTCTATCTGCAATCCGGCGGCGGTGTGGAACTGGCCGCGGCGGGCGCCCCGCCGGATGTGATAGCCGAGCGGGCCGAACGGGTCGCGGAGTGGGCGCGGAATCCGTTCGGGGACGTATTGATCGACGGCCGCTGGATTGCGCCGCCGCCGGGCGTCGGACCCCGCCGCTGGGTCCACGCCATTGCGCGCGCATTCTCGGCGAGTAGCGACAGTCGAACTCCGACCGGTAGCCGCTGAATCGAACGATCTATCTACTAAAACGAACCCCCGTGCACAGCACGGGGGTTCGTTTGTCGTTCTTCGTGCATTGGGGGCGAAACACTCACAACGCGCAATTCGACATACTGCACAAAACAACTGGTCTGATAACTCGCTACTACCCACACGTGTTTATACCAGGTTTGTGCATAATGCACCAGGCGCAGCGTTCTACGCCACATGGCCTCAGCGCCCTGAGACCGGTGCAACAGTCCTCGGCCGATCCGAATGGCTCAGCGGGGGAGCGGCGCCGCCCTGCAAGCAGCGCCCCTCCGTCCGATCGCCACCGCCACTACAGCGGGAGCAGTCCTGTTACAAACCAACACAGTGCGGCCTCCGAGCCAGCCGCACTGTGTTGCCTTGAGACGGGGCCTATTCCGTGCCGTCCGGAGGAATTTCGGGCAGCCCTTCGGAGGCCCGCAACTTCTCCGCCATGGAGGTGAGGAGGTTCTGAGATTCTTCGGACAGGTCGAACGCCCTACTCGACAACCGACGCAGTCCGTAGCCCTGCAGCTGGGACAGCAGCTCTAGATCGTGATCGATCTTGGCCGCGTAGATGTCGTTGAAGAAGTAGTCCGGTTTTACCTTGAAGAACTTTGCCAGCGCGGCCACCGTCTCATCAGACGGGTTGGTCCGCTGTCCCGACCACAACTGCGACAGATACGGTTTCGAGATCGGATGGCCGGACGTCGTCAAGGCAGCCGCCACCTCTGCGTTCGTGTGCGGCTTACGCCCCGGGGGATGCACGGTTTCGAACAGCTTGTTCAGCCGCGCCGCGAAATCAGCTATTGTGAGCCGCCCAATTCCCTTCGCTGTACTAACAGTCGTTATCTCGGATACGTATCATTGATATTAGCGGCTCAGTAACTGAAAACCTACGCCTGATTCGCGATTTCCTTGAAGCTTCTAGGCGGTGATCCGGGGAACCGGCCGTGGCTTGGGTGTTTGCGGGCCAACCCCACGGTTCTTGCGAGCCGCTTAAGAGCCCCGGTTCTGGCCCGTCGCGAGGGTCTTCTCCGACGGGCCACCGGTAGCCCTAAGATAGCTGACGTCTCATCTTCTTGTCTGTACCGGAGTTTGTGTGGCGTACGCCACGTTTCGCGGCACGTGGGATGAACGTTCAACCATGGCCCAAATTGATTGGTATTGACTAGATCCGCTCGATGATGGTGCCTGTCGCAAGTGCGCCGCCGCAGCACATCAGGATCATGGCGGTGCTCTTACCCGTCCGTTCCAACTCGTGCAGCGCCGTGGTGATGAGTCGAGATCCGGTGCTGCCCACCGGATGACCGAGGGCAATTGCGCCACCGTTCACATTCACGCGATCGAAGTCCGGCTTGTGTACCGACGCCCAGGACAGCACCACCGAGGCGAAAGCCTCGTTGATCTCGAACAAGTCGATATCGGACATGCTCATACCGCTGCGATCGAGCAGGCGCTGGCAGGCCTGCACCGGGCCGTCCAGGTGGAATTCCGGCTCCGAGCCCACCAGGCACTGCGACACGATGCGGGCGCGCGGCCGCAAACCCGAACGCTCGGCGGCCTTTTCGTCCATCAGCAGCACCGCGGCGGCGCCGTCGGACACCTGCGAGGAGGTCCCGGCGGTGTGAATGCCGCCCTCGAGCACCGGCTTCAGTTTGGCCAGGCCCTCTTTGGTGGTCTCGCGCAGGCCCTGATCCTTGGTGACGTCCAGGGTCTCGCCGGTGGGGTTGCCCTCCTTGTCCACCTGCGGGGCGTTCTTCAGGGTCAGGACTTCGCGATCGAAGCGTCCTTCGGCCCACGCCTGCGCTGCCAGCCGCTGCGAGCGCACGCCCAGCTCCTCGATATCGTCGCGAGAAGTACCGCGCCGCTTGGCAATTCGCTCGGCCGCCTCGAACTGATTGGGCATGTCGATATTCCAGGACGCGGGGCGGCGCGGCCCGGCGTGCGTTCCGACGTTGGCGCTCAACGGAACATGGGACATGGACTCGATACCGCAGGCCAGGCCGACGTCGATGGCGCCGGTGGCAATGAGCCCGGCCACCATGCCCGCGGCCTGCTGGGCCGAACCGCACTGATTGTCGATGGTGACCGCGCCGGTCTGCCAGGGCAGTCCCGCGTGCAGCCAGGCGGTGCGGGTGACATTGTTGGACTGCTCGCCCACCTGCATGACGCAGCCGCCTACGACCTGCTCGACCAAGGCCGGATCCAGCTCCGCCCGTTCCAGCACGCCCTTCTGCGCGGCGCCCAGGATCTCCGCGGCGTGCAGCCCGGCCAGCCAGCCATTGCGCTTGCCGATGGGGGTGCGCGCGGCCTCGACGATGACGGGTGTACCCATATCTTTCCTTCCGGTACAGAACTGCAACAAGTTCTCTGCGGGTGGTCAACCTTAGTTAACGGTGTTTTCCATTACCCCTTCTCCTGGTTTACCACCCGTGCTTCAATAACGGTAGAACAGGTTTCAGTTAGTCAAAGGAGACAACTGGTGGTGGAGACGCACACACGCCCGAACGTGCCGGACGGATTCGATCTCACCGACCCGGAAATGTGGGCGCAGCGCGTGCCCGTGGAGGAGCTCGCCGAACTGCGCAAGGCCGCCCCGATCTGGTGGAACCCCAAGTCTCCGGAGGTCGGCGGCTTCCACGACGAGGGCTTCTGGGTGGTCAGCAAGCATGCCGACGTCAAGACGGTCTCGCGGCGCGACGATGTGTTCTCCACCTACGAGAACACCGCCATCCCGCGTTTCAACGACGACATCACCCGCGAGCAGATCGAACTGCAGCGCTTCGTCCTGCTCAACAAGGACGCGCCCGAGCACACCAAGCTGCGGAAGATCATCTCCAAGGGCTTCACCCCGCGCGTCATCAACGGCCTGCGCGCCGAGCTGACCGCCCGCGCCGAGGCCATCGTGCAGGCGGCGGCGGCCGCGGGCACCGGCGACTTCGTGGAGCAGGTGGCCGCCGAACTCCCGCTGCAGGCCATTGCCGAACTCATCGGCGTCCCGCAGGAGGACCGCTTCAAGCTCTTCAAATGGTCGAACGAGATGACCAGCTACGACGATCCGGACAGCGATGCCGATCCCGTGGTCGCCTCCACCGAGATCCTGGGCTACTCCTACCAGATGGCCGAGGCCCGCCGAGCCTGTCCCGCCGACGATATCGTCACCGAACTCATCAATGCCGATATGGACGGCGAGGCCCTGCTGCCCGAGGAATTCGGCTTCTTCGTCATGATGCTGGCCGTGGCGGGCAACGAGACCACCCGCAATGCCACCACCCACGGCATGGCCGCCTTCCTCGAAAACCCCGACCAGTGGGAACTTTTCAAGTCCCAGCGCCCCAAAACCGCCGCCGACGAGATCATCCGCTGGGCTACCCCTGTCAGCACCTTCCAGCGCACCGCCCTCGAAGACGTAGAACTCGGCGACGTCCAGATCAAGAAGGGCCAGCGCGTCCTACTGTCCTACCGCTCCGCCAACTTCGACGAAGAGGTCTTCGACAACCCACACACCTTCGACATCCTCCGCAACCCCAACCCCCACCTCTCCTTCGGCGGCACCGGCGCCCACTTCTGCATCGGCGCCAACCTCGCCCGCCTGGAAATCGAGATCATCTTCAACGCCATCGCCGACCACATGCCCGACATCACCAAACTCGGCGACCCGAAACGCCTCCGCTCGGGCTGGCTGAACGGCGTCAAGGAATTCCAGGTCGACTACAAGACCGGCGGCTGCCCCGTGGCCCACTAGGCCGCCGCGTTCGGAATGAGAAACGGCCCACGGGTTTTCACCCGTGGGCCGTTCGCGCATGTCACCGGGCTGTACCGGACCACCCCGGTACTCCACCGTGCCCGGTGACAAGGTCCCCTAACTTTCCCGGTACTCCATCGGAACTCCGAAGAGCGGGAAGAGTTTATCGGTATCGAGGAAGAAGTTGAGACCCGCGATGCGGTCGCCGTCGAGCTCGAGCATGGTGATGGACCACGGGATCCAGACGCCTGCCTCGTCGGGGCTGGGCTTGTAGTGGGCGAAGGCGGGCATGCCGTTGGCGCCGACCGGGACCATGCGGGAGTCGCGGCAGGCGTGGCCGGTGCCGACCATGAAGGCGGCCACGTTCTCCGGGCCGGAGATCCACAGGGAGATGGGCGGCATGGACAGGGCCACATCGGCTTTGAGGAGTTCGGTCAAGGCTTCCATGTCGTAGGACTCGAAGGCCTTCACGAAGTCGTCGATGAGCTTGCGCTGCTGCTCGTTCGACTCGTCGAAGACGTCCGAGGGGGTGGAGACCTCGTTCACCTTGGACATGGTGGCGCGGGCGCGCTGCAGGGCGCTGTTCACCGAGGCCGGGGAGACATTGAGCATGTCGGCGGTCTCGCTGGCCGAGAAGCGCAGCACCTTGCGCATAATGAGAATCGCGCGCTGGGTGGCAAGCAGGTGCTGGACCGCGGCCACGAAGGCCAGTCGCAGTGTGTCCTTGGCGCTGGCGGCCTCGGCCGGATCGGCGCCGAAGGCCAGGGCGTTCGGAATCGGTTCCACCCACACGTAATCCGGCTCCGGCATGGGGAGCAGTGAATCGGGGGTGGAGGGACCGGATAGGTCCATGGGCCTGGCGCGACGTTGCGGACCGTCGAGCATGTCCAGGCAGACATTGGTGGTGATCTTGTACAGCCAGGAGCGGAGACTGGAACGCCCTTCGAACGAATCGTAGGACTTCCATGCGCGGGTGAAGGTCTCCTGCACCGCGTCTTCGGCTTCGAAGGACGAGCCGAGCATGCGATACGCATACGCGCAAAGCTCGCGCCGGTGCCACTCGAACGATTGCAATACCTCGTCCGTAATGGCGCCGGACGGCCCTGCTGGCTTACTCATGCCTGACACTCTTGCACAGCCCACCGACAAGAAAAACCGCTCGAATGCGCCATTCTCGCCTCATCAGAAACAGCCGTGCCCACCTGCCTCAGCAGGTGGGCACGGCGGTATCCGTTACTTGGTGGTCGGCGCTTGCGCGTGGTTGTCGGCCTCGCGGGCCTCGGTCTGCGCCTTGGCCCACTTGTAGTCGGGCTTGCAGGCGGGGGAGCGCTTGATGGCGTCCACGTACCAGAGGCTGCGGGGCATCTTGTAGGAGGAGATCTCCTGGGTCAGGGTGGGGCGCAACTCCTCCAGGGTGGGACGCTTGTCGTCACGACAGTGCACGACGGCGACCACGCGCTGGCCCCAGCGCTCGTCCGGGACGCCGACGACGAGGGCGTCGAAGACGTCGGGATGGGCCTTGAGGGCGCCCTCGACCTCTTCGGGGTAGATCTTCTCGCCGCCGGAGTTGATGGAGACCGAACCGCGGCCGAGCATGGTGACGATGCCGTCCTCCTCCACGCGGGCGTAGTCGCCGGGGATGGAGTAGCGAATCCCGTTGAATTCCTTGAACGTTTCCGCGGACTTGACCGGGTCGTTGTAGTAGCCGAGCGGGATGTTGCCGGTGCGGGCGAGCAGGCCGACCTTGCCGGAGCCCGGCTCGACCTCGTTGCCGTCCTCGTCGAGGACCTTGGTGGAGCCGTCGATCTTGACGCGCGGTCCGCCGGTGTGGGTGGTGCCCTTGGACGCCACGGACAGGCCGCCGAAACCGGTCTCCGAGGAGCCGATGGAATCGGTGATGAGCGCGTTCGGGAAGCGCTCGATGAACTCGTCCTTGAGCGCCGGGGAGAACAGCGCGGCGCTGCTGGCCAGCACCCACAGGTTCGAATGCTGGTACGGCGCACCGGTTTCCGGATTGCCCTCGTGCAGGGCGTCCAGCATGGGCCGGGCCATGGCGTCACCGGTAATAAAGATCATGTTCACGCCGTGGCGGTCGATGGCCTGCCACACGCCGTGCCCGCTGAACTCGGGCAGCATGACGGCCTTGCCGCCGTCGAACAGGCTGTGCAGGGTCGCGGTGAAGGAACCGCCGTGGATGAGCGGCGGAATCGGGTAGCGCACCATGGGCGTATTGCCGCTGGCGCCGCCCTTGGACTGCTCCCACTCGTCCTGGATGAATTCGCCGGTGTAGAAGTTGATGCCACCGCCGAGGACGCGCCACCAGTCCTCCTGCCGCCACATGACGCCCTTGGGCAGGCCGGTGGTGCCGCCGGTGTAGATCATCATGATGTCGTCGGAGGAGCGCTCCTCGAAATCCCGCTCGCCGTGCGAACCCGCCAGTGCGGCTTCGTATTCCACGGCGACGGCGGGCAGCGGGAGATCGGTGCCGTCCTCGACGGTGATGACCGCGGTGATCTTCTCGACATTCGGCAGCACATTCGCCACCTTGTCGCCGTAGCGGCGCTCGTGAATGAGCGCCACCATATCCGAGTTGGTGAAAATGTATTGCAACTCGTTCTCGACGTACCGGTAGTTCACGTTGATCATGACTGCCCGCGCCTTGAAAATCGCCACCATGGCCTCCACGGCCTCGATGGTGTTGCGCGAGTAGACACCCACCTTGTCACCCGGCCGCACACCCTGTTCCTGCAGTTGATGTGCGAGCCGGTTGGCCCGGTCCTCCAGTTGTGCGTAGGTCACCGAACGCGTGTCATCGGCGAGCGCGACACGTTCCGGCATGAGGTCGATGGCGTGTTCGACAAGGTCCGCGATGTTGTAGCTCACATCAGTAAAATAGAACGTGTTCTTGTGTGGGGCAAGCCACAAATTCCGCTTTTCTGATGAATCGGATCCTACAGCGAGTTCTCGCCTTGGATGATGGGCTTCAACTTCTCCATCTGCTCCAGATCGCGCACGCCAACCAGCAGCATGGTGACCCCCGCCTGCTCCCACACCTTCAGCTGTTCGCGCACGTGCGACTCATTGCCGATGATCATGGTGTCGTGGATGAGCTCGTCCGGAACCGCCGCCGCCGCTTCGTCTTTGCGGCCGCTGCGGAACAGTCGAGTGATTTCGTCGACCTGCTCGCCATAGCCCATGCGCCGGTACACCTGCGCGTGGAAATTGAGTTCTTCAGCCCCCATGCCGCCGATGTAGAGCGCCATGACCGGCCGCAAATACGCGAGTGCCGCGTCCGGGTCGTCGGTAATGATCACCTGCGCGGTGGCGGCGATTTCGAAGTCCTCGCGAGACCGCCGGGCCCCGGGTCGCGCGAATCCCTCGTCCAGCCAGGCGTTGTACATATCCGCCAGTCGCGGCGTGTAGTAGATGGTCAGCCAGCCGTCGGCGATCTCGGCGGTCAGCGCCACGTTCTTGGGGCCTTCCGCGCCCAGTCAGATGGGCAGATCCGACCGCAGCGGATGGGTGATGGGCTTGAGCGGCTTGCCCAGCCCGCTGGCATCGGATCGGTTGTAGGGCAACGGATAATGCGGACCGTCACTGGTCACCTTGCCCTCACGGGCCAGCACCTGCCGGATGATGTCGACGTATTCGCGGGTGCGGGCGAGCGGCTTGGCGAAGGGCTGCCCGTACCAGCCCTCCACCACCTGCGGACCGGAGACGCCGAGGCCGAGAATGGCGCGGCCGCCGCTGAGGTGGTCCAGGCTGAGCGCCGCCATGGCGGTGGCGGTGGGCGTGCGCGCGGACAGCTGCGCCACGGAGGTGCCCAGGCGCACCCGGCTGGTGCTCGAACCCCACCAGGCCAGCGGCGTGAAGGCGTCCGAACCCCAGGACTCGGCGGTGAACACCGCGTCGAATTCGGCCTCCTCGGCGGCGATCACCAGCTCCTGCGCAGTGCCGGGCGGCTGCGCGCCCCAATATCCGAGTTGCAACCCAAAGCGCATGTTCATTCCCTTCCCACTTGGGCTCTTGCGACCGTTGTTAGAACCTGTTCTACTCGATCTCGTGACTCTGGGGAACACCGAAGTACTCGCCGCGCCGCTGCGGATGACGTTCGACTACACCCGCTCCACCGGCCCGACCATCGGACGCTTCCTGACCGGGCTGCGTGCCGGGCGGATCGTCGGAGTGCGGGGTTCCGATGGGCGCGTGATCGTGCCGCCCTCGGAATTCGATCCGATCACGGCGGCAGCGCTGACCGAATTCGTCGACGTGGCCGATGTGGGCACCGTGCGGAGCTGGAGCTGGGTGGCCGAACCGCTGCCGGGCCAGCCCTTCGACCGGTCCTTCGCCTATGCGCTCATCGAGCTCGACGGCGCCGATACCGCGCTGCTGCACGCCGTGGATGTGGCCGAACCCGGGGACATCTCGATCGGGATGCGGGTGCGGGCGCGCTGGGCGGGCGAGCGCACCGGATCCATCCACGACATCGCCTGCTTCGAGCCCGGCGAAACCTCGGTCGCCGCAACGCCTTCGGAAGAGGGCGAGCCCATTACCGGCATCGTCACCCCGATCGATCTGAGCTTCAAGCACACAGCCGCCCCGCAGGAGACCGAATTCCTGAAGGCCCTCGTCGAGGGCCGCCTGCTGGGCGCCCGCGCGGGCAATGACGGCAAGGTGTACTTCCCGCCGCGCGGCGCGGACCCGCGCACCGGCGCACCTACCGAGGACTATGTGGAGCTGCCGGACACCGGCATCGTCACCACCTTCTGCATTGTGAACGTGCCGTTCCAGGGGCAGCGCATCAAGCCGCCGTACGTGGCCGCCTACATCCTGCTGGACGGGGCCGATATTCCGTTCCTGCACCTGGTGCTGGGGCTCGAAGCCACCGATGTGCGCATGGGCATGCGGGTCAAGGCGGTGTGGAAGCCGCGCGAGGAATGGGATTACGGGCTCGACAACATCCTGCACTTCGAACCGACCGGCGAGCCCGACGCGGCTTACGAGTCCTTCGCGCACCACCTGTAGAGAGGCGCTGAACATGAATACTGCATCGCGTAGCGATTCCATGGGGGGTGGCGGCCGGGTGACGGGTGGGCGCGACAAAGCAACCGATATCGCGGTGGTGGGCTTCGCCCACGCGCCGCACGTGCCGGAGACCTTCGGCACCACCAATGGCGTGGAAATGCTCCAGCCGTGCTTCACCGAGCTGTACGCGAAACTCGGCATCAAAACCGCCGATATCGATTTCTGGTGCTCCGGCTCCTCGGATTACCTTGCCGGGCGCGCCTTCTCGTTCATCTCCGCCATCGACTCCATCGGCTCGGTGCCGCCCATCAATGAATCCCACGTGGAGATGGACGCGGCCTGGGCGCTGTACGAGGCGTGGGTGAAACTGCGTTCCGGACAGGCGAAGACGGCGCTGGTGTACGGCTTCGGCAAGGCTTCGGCGGGCACCCTGCGGCAGATCCTCACCCTGCAGACCGATCCGTACCTGGTGGCGCCGCTGGGCCCGGACGCGGTGTCCATGGCCGGATTGCAGGCGCAGGCGGGCCTGTCCGCCGGGCGCTGGACCGAACGGGATATGGCCGCGGTCGCCGCGAATGCCGCCGCCCATGGTGCGGGCGCCGCCACCGCGCGCACCGAGACCGATATCGACAAGCTGCTGGCCGCACCGTATGTGGCCAATCCCTTCCGGGCTCATGACATCGCGCCCATTACCGACGGCGCGGCCGCCATCGTGCTGGCGGTGGGCGACCGGGCGCGCGAGCTGTGCGAGCGGCCCGCCTGGCTGACCGGCATGGCCCACTACATCGACACCCCGATGCTGGGCGCGCGCGATCTGACCGTCTCGGCGTCCACCGCCAAGGCGGCTCGCGCGGTCACCGGCGGTGATGCGAGCGGATTCGACGTGGCCGAGCTGAATGCCCAGTTCTCCCACGAAGAGATCATTCTCAAGGATGCGATCGGGCTGAACGGTTCGACCCGCATCAACCCCTCCGGCGGTGCGCTGGCGGGCAATCCCATGTTCGCGGCGGGCCTGGAGCGCATCGGCTTCGCCGCCACCGAAATCATCAATGGCACGGCGAATCGCGCACTGGCCCACGCCAGTAGCGGTCCGGCCCTGCAGCAGAACCTGGTCGCCACCCTGGAGGCAAAATGAGCACGGCATCGCGTAGCGATTCGGTGGGGGGTGGTGGCCGGGCGACGGGTGGGGGCAACCCCGCCGCCGTACTCGGCACCGGCCAGACCCACCATGTGACCAAGCGGTCGGACGTGTCCATGTCCGGCATGTGCCGCGAGGCCATCGACCGCGCGCTCGCCGACGCCGAGCTCACCATGGCCGATATCGACGCCGTCGTGGTGGGCAAGGCGCCCGACTTCTTCGAGGGCGCCATGATGCCGGAGCTGTTCATGGCCGACGCCCTGGGCGCGACCGGAAAACCGCTGCTGCGCGTGCACACCGCGGGTTCGGTCGGCGGCTCTACCGGCGTCGTGGCCGCCAACCACGTGCAGGCGGGCGTGTACGGCAAGGTGCTCGCCGTGGCGTGGGAGAAGCAGCCGGAATCCAATGCCATGTGGGCGCTGTCGAATCCGGTGCCCTTCACCAAGCCGGTGGGCGCGGGCGCGGGCGGCTACTTCGCGCCGCATGTGCGCGCCTATATCCGCCGCGCCAATGCCCCGCTGCACATCGGCGCCATGGTGGCGGTGAAGGACCGCCGCAATGGCGCGCGCAATCCGCTCGCCCATCTGCAGCAGGCCGATATCACCATGGAATCGGTCATGGCCTCGCAAATGCTTTGGGACCCAATTCGTTTCGACGAGACCTGCCCGTCCTCGGACGGCGCCTGCGCCATGGTCATCGGCGACGAGAGCTCGGCCAAGGCCATGGAGGCGCGCGGACGCAAGGTGGCGTGGGTGCACGGCACCGCCATGCGCACCGAACCGCTGGCCTACTCCGGGCGCGATCAGGTGAATCCCCTTGCGGGACAGGAGGCCGCACGCGCGCTGTGGCGGCAGGCCGGGATCACCAATCCCCTGGAAGAGATCGACGCGGCCGAGATCTACGTGCCCTTCTCCTGGTTCGAGCCCATGTGGCTGGAGAACCTGGGCTTCATGCCCGAGGGCGAGGGCTGGAAGCTCACCGACTCCGGTGATACCGCCATCGGCGGGAAACTGCCGGTCAACCCCTCCGGCGGCGTGCTCTCCTCCAATCCCATCGGCGCCTCCGGGCTCATCCGGTTCGCCGAATCCGCCAAGCAGGTCATGGAGCGGGCCGGGGACTACCAGGTCGCGGGTGCGCGCAAGGCCTTCGGCCACGCGTACGGCGGTGGGTCGCAGTACTTCTCGATGTGGGTCGTAGGAAGCGAGCAGCCATGACAACCGAGACCGACCGGAAGACCGGAACCGATCATCCGGCGCGGGTGGCGGCCTTCGCCTCGCAGGCCGCGGTCCGCGCGCGGGACAAGGACGCCTGGGTGGCGCTGTTCGCGGCGGACGGCATTGTCGAGGATCCGGTCGGCCCGTCCTTCTTCGATCCGGACGGCGAGGGCCATCGCGGGACCGAGGCCATCGCGGCGTTCTGGGACAAGGCGATCGCCATGACGGACCTGATCGAGTTCCTCTTCGACGACTCCTTCGCCTGCGGTTCGGAGGTGGCCTTCACCGGCCGCATCCGCTCCACCGTCGGCGGGAATGTCATCGACGCCGAGGGCGTGTTCACCTACAAGGTCGACGCCGACGGCAAGATCCTCGCGCTGCGCGCCTTCTGGGAGACCGAGCGCGCCATGGCGACGGCCAAACCTGCCTGAGAACGCTGAAAACCAGAGCGGGCGACCGGAATCCGGTCGCCCGCTCTCTGGCGTTTCGACGGCGTGCGTCAGTTCGCGCCGGGGTAGTCCATGAAGAACGGCTCCCACTGGTGCCCGTCCGGATCGATGAACGTGCGCCCGTGCATGCCCGCCTGGGCTTCCTGAGCCCGCTTGTCCTCGTTCACCTCTTCGGTGGCGCCCGCGGCGAGGGCGGCCTCGGTCAGCGTGTCGACCTCCTGGGCGCTGCTCAGCGACAGGGCGTAGGCGGCGTGGATGGCCGACCTGGTGTCGGCGATCGGGCGCTTGGTGAAGGTGGGGAAGAACTCCTTGGTCAGGAGCATGAGGCAGATATTGTCGTCGATGACGATGCAGGCGGCATTGCTGTCGGTGAAGTCCTGGTTCACCTTCCATCCGAGCGCCTCGTAGAAGCTCTTCGACCGATCCAGATCCTCGACGGGGAGGTTGATGAAGATCATTTTGCTGGCCATGTCGGTCCGTCCTTCCATCCGCATTTCGCGTGCGCTTCGTTGATGTCATGGATAGGGACGAACCGGGCGGTAAAAACTCATCGGTGCAGCGCGATGTGGCCGGTCGTGACAGAGTGGCGGACAGGAGGTGCCCGATGACGTACAGCTACCTGGTCGCGCTGACCGGCAGCGGGGGGACGGTACCGGCGGAGCTGGGGGTGGTGCGCAGGCTCGTGGAACGCGGGCACGAGGTCACCGTGCTGGCCGAGGAATCCCTGGCCGCGGAGGTGACGGCCACCGGGGCGCGAGTGCGCTCGCGGGCGGGCTCCGGATTCGCCCGCGATACCGTGGCCGAGATCGACAGTGCCCGACCGGATCTGGTGCTCGCCTCGTATTTCGCCTGCGGCGCGATGGTGGCGGCGCAGGCGCGCGGCGTGCCCTTCTCGGTGCTGATCCCGGGCATCTATCCGCTGCCGGTGGAGGGCGGTCCGCCGCCGGGAACCGGATTCGGCCCGGCGCACGGCCCGGTCGGGCGCCTGCGCGACCGCGTGGTGGGGACCCTCGTGCAGCGTCGCTGGGATCAGGAGCTGCTATCCCAGCTCAATGCCTTACGCGCCGAATTCGATCTGGAGCGCCTGGCGCACTACCAGGATCAGGTGCAACTGGCCCACCGTCAGCTCGTATTGTCCAGTGAGGCTTTCGATTTCCCGGCCCAGCGCGCCGACGGCGTCCGCTGGACCGGCCCCATCCTGGACGACCCCTCCTGGGCGAGCGAGACCGCCTGGACCGTCCCCGACGGCGGCGACCCCCTGCTCCTGATCTCGCTGTCCACCACCTTCCAGCGCCAAACCGATTGCCTGCAGCGCATAGCCGCCGCCGTCGCCACCCTCCCGGTCCGCGCCGTCATGACCACCGGTCCCGCCATCGACCCGGCCGAAATCACCGCCCCGCCGAATGTGACCGTCCTGCGCGCCGCCCCCCACCACGAGATCATGCGCCACGCCAGCCTGGTCGTCACCCACGGCGGCCACGGCACCGTCCTCAAATCCCTCGCCGCCGACCTCCCCCTCCTGGTCCTCCCGCACGGCCGCGACCACGCCGACAATGCCGCCCGCCTCCGCGCCCACCACGCCGGAATCACCCTCCCCCGCACCGCGACCCCACCCCGCATAGCCCGCACCATCCGCCGCATCCTCCGCACCCCGGCGCACTACCGCGCCGCCGCCGAGCTCGGCCGGGTCATTCGTCGCGATGCCTTCGGATCGCAGCTGCTGCGCGAGCTGGAACCCGCCTCCGACAATCCCGACCCGGTGTCCCCGCGCGATTTCCCGGTGCGTGAGCTGGAATCGTGAGTCGGCGGGTGCGCGAGCACGATCGGCTCTACGGTTACGGCATGGATTACATGGCCATTCTCCGCCAGCGGCTCACGGCGTTCGGTGAGCTCATCACGCCGGATGTTCCCTTGGCTGCACCGGTTCCCGGGTGTGGGGACTGGACGTTCTATGAGCTGGTCGACCATGTCGGGCAGGGGAATATGTGGGTGGTGACCGCGGTGGCCGAGGGGCGGGGGGACTATCAGGGGGAGGCCGCGCCCAAGGATCCGGGGGAGTTGCGGGGATGGTACGAGCGGAGCGCGGAGGCCATGGTGGCGGCGCTGTCGGTGGATCCGGAGACGCCCGCGTGGACGTTCACCAGTCAGATGCCGCGGACCGTGGGGTTCTGGCAGCGGCGGCGCATGCACGAGACGGCCCTGCATCTGTGGGACGGGCAGGATGCGCTGGGGACCGCCGCGCCGTTCGGGATCGAACTCGCGGTGGACGGGATTAACGAGGTGTTCGAATTGTTCGCGCCGCGCATGATTCTGCGCGGGCTGGCCACCGAACCCGATGTGGCGCTGCGGATTCGAGCCACCGATACCGGGCCGCAGTGGACCTACGGACCGGGGGAGCCGGTCGCCGAGATCTCCGGGACCGCCTCGGATCTGCTGCTGGCGCTGTGGCAGCGCAAGCCCGCCACCAGTCCCGCCTTCGCATGGGAGGGGGACCGGATGGCGGGCGAACGGGTGCTCGCGGGACCGCTGGTGCCCTAGCCTGCGGTGCTTTCGGCCAGCAGGCCGCCCAGGGCGCGCAGGTGGTCGGTGGCGCCGCCGAGGACGAACTCATTGTGCTTGGCGGCGGTGAAGTACTGGTTCACGATGTGATCGCGGTCGATGCCGACGCCACCGTGCACGTGCACCACGGTGTGGGCCACCCGGTGACCGGCCTCGGCCGCCCAGAACTTGGCGGTGT
>NZ_BDCH01000002.1 GCF_001613405.1 Nocardia crassostreae | reverse complement strand
AGCCGCCAGGCGGCCTGCTGGACGGCCAGGCGCACGGCCTGGACCTCGATGTAGGCATCGGCCAGGCGCTGGGCCACGGCCTGGAAGCTGCCGATCTTGCGGTTGAACTGCTTGCGCTCCCGGGCGTAGTCGGCGACCAGCTCCAGGCCCTTCTCCAAGGTGCCGAGCTGCTGGGCGGCCAGGCCCAGCCAGGCGCGGTGCAGCAGCCACTCCAGGATCTCCGGGCCCTGCTCCAGGGTGCCGATCAATTCGGCGGGGGCGCCCTCGAATTCGAGCTGCGCCTCGGGGGAGCGGTCGGTGACGATCTGATCGGACAGGTGCACGCCCGGATCGGACGGATCGACCAGGAACAGCGCGGCCTGCCCGGACACGGTGGCGGGCACCAGGATTCGGGTGGCCTGCCGGGCGAACGGCACGGTGGTCTTGAGACCGGTGATGCGCCAATGGCCGTTCTCGTCCGCGGTGGTGACCGGTTTGGCGGGCTCCCAGTTGCGTTCCTCGGTCAGCGCCACGGTGAGCACGACCTCGCCCGCGACGGCCCGTGCGGCCAGTTCGCGCTGGGCCTCGGAACCGAACTGTGCGAGCGCGCCCGCGCCGAGCACGATCGACCACAGGTACGGCACGGCGGCCACGGCCTTGCCCAGCTCGCGCAGGATGGATGCCTGCTCGAGCACGCCGAAATCACTGCCGCCGACGGTTTCCGGGAGCGCGGCCGCCAGCACGCCGGTCTCGGCGAGCGAGCTCCACAGCGTTTCGTCGAAGCGCACGGTGCGCGCGCCGTCGGCGTCGGTGTTCTTGTCGAGCTCACGCAGCTTGTCGGCGGTGACCAGCTTGCCGGTCACCTCGGCGGTGAGCCGCGCCAGGTCCTGCTGCGCTTCGGTAAGAGTGAAATCCATGTCTGCTACCTAGCTTTCGATCAGCGCGCGGCCGGGGGCTGCTTGAGGGCGGTCATGGCGATGATGTCGCGCTGCACCTCGTTGGTGCCGCCGCCGAAGGTGAGGATCAGGCAGGCGCGGTGCATACGCTCCAGGCGTCCGCGCAACTGCGCGCCGGGGGAGTCCTGGCGCAGGTAGGCCTGCGGTCCGAGTACCTCCATGAGGGTGCGGTAGGCCTCGGTGGCCAGTTCGGTGCCGTACACCTTGCAGGTGGAGGCATCCCACGGCCGCGGCGCGGCATCCCCGCCCGCATCGGCGCGCGAGGCGATCTCCCAGTTCAGCAGCTTGAGGTATTCCACCTTGGCGTGCACGCGGGCCAGCGCGATCTGCACCCATTCCTCGTCGATGACGCGGGAACCATTGCTGTTCTTGGTATTGCGCGCCCATTCGGTGGTCTGCGCGACCGCCAGGGCCAGCGGCGCGGAGGAGGTCAGCGCCACCCGCTCGTGATTGAGCTGATTGGTGACCAGCGACCAGCCGCCGTTCTCCGGGCCGACCATATCGGTATGCTTGACCCGCACGTCCTGGTAATAGGTGGCGCTGGTGTCCGGCCCGGCCATGGTGTGCACCGGCGTCCAGGAGAAGCCCTCGGCTGTGGTCGGCACGATGAACATGGAGATGCCCTTGTGCTTCTTGGCTTCCGGATCGGTGCGCGCCGCCAGCCAGATGTAGTCGGCGTAGGCGATGAGCGAGGTCCACATCTTCTGGCCGTTGATGATCCACTCGTCGCCGTCGCGCACCGCGCCGGTGCGCAGCGAGGCCAGGTCGGTGCCCGCGCCCGGTTCGGAATAGCCGATGGCGAAGTGCAGTTCGCCCGCCGCGATCTTGGGCAGGAAGAACTTCTTCTGCTCCTCGGTGCCGTAGTGCATGATGGTCGGCGCCACCGAGTTGATGGTCAGGAACGGCACCGGGGCGCCCGCGATGGCGGCCTCGTCGGTGAAGATCAGCTGATCCATGGTGGAGCGGTCCTGCCCGCCGTACTCCTCGGGCCAGCTCAGGGTGAGCCACCCGGCGCGGCCCATCTCGGCCACGACCTCGCGGTAGACATTGCCCGACCCGTACTCACCGGTCTGGGCCGAAAGCGCTTCCCGCCGTTCGGGAGTGATGAGACGAGCGAAATAATCACGCAGCTCAGCGCGCAGCTGTTCCTGTTGCGGCGTGTATGCGATCCGCATAGCAGTACCTCTAGCCTTCGTTTCAGGGTTCAGCCGATCATTGCACAGCGGGTGAAACATGTTCCAGTATGAGCCCTGAATCGGGGTGTTTCGGCTACCCGTGCCGACCCTCGCTTGTTAGGCTCGGCCCATATCAGCCCAAAGGAGTCGGTCATGAAGCCCACTGTCGATCTCGACCAGTGCGAAGCGAACGGAATCTGTGTCGGAATCGCCCCCGACGTGTTCGATCTCGATGACGACGATGTGCTGCACATCGTCGAGTCCGAGGTCACCGAGGCCAATAGGGCCGATATCGAGACCGCCGTGGCGCAGTGCCCCAAGGCTGCCCTCAAACTGGGCTGAATCCGCTATTGCCCGTGGAGCGGAACACGTTCTAGAGTCGGCCCGGTGAGCGAATCTGATGTGAGTCTTGCCGGTCGGGTTGCGGTCGTGACCGGAGCCGGTGCCGGGCTGGGCCGGGCCGAGGCCCTCGAGCTGGCCCGCGCCGGCGCTTCGGTCATTGTGAACGACCTTGCCGAAAACGACGCGGTCAGCGCAACCCTCGCCGATATCCGGGCGCTCGGGGCCAAGGCGGAGTTCGTGGCCGGTTCCATTGCCGAGCGGGCCACCGCCGATGCGCTGATCAGCACCGCCGAGGAGGCTTTCGGCGGGCTGGACATCGTGGTCAACAATGCCGGGATCACCCGGGACAAGATGCTGTTCAATATGTCCGACGAGGATTTCGACGCGGTCGTCGCGGTCCACCTGCGCGGGCACTTCCTGTTGACCCGCAATGCCGGTGCGTACTGGCGGGCCAAGTCCAAGGAGGCGGGCGCGCCGGTCTACGGGCGCATCGTCAACACCTCCTCGGAAGCGGGCCTGCTGGGCCCGGCCGGACAGGCGAATTACGGTGCGGCCAAGGCGGGTATCACCGCGCTGACGCTGTCGGCCTCGCGCGCGCTGGCCAATTTCGGCGTGACCGCCAATGCCATCGCGCCGCGGGCGCGCACCGCCATGACCGAGAAGGTCTTCTCCGCGGCCCCCGAGCAGGGCCCGGATCCGCTCTCGCCCGACCATGTGGCGCGCTTGGTGGCCTATCTGGCCTCGCCCGCCGCCGCGGCAGTCACCGGGCAGCTGTTCGTCGTCTACGGCCCGATGGTGGCCCTGATGGCGGCTCCCGTGGTGGAACAGCGCTTCGACGCCGAGGGCGAGTGGAGCACAGCGGGTCTTGCGCGGACCCTGGGCGATTATTTCGCCGATCGACCGGCGGGCGCGACCTTTTCCGCGTCCTCGCTGATGGATCTCGGTTAGTCAACCCTCACATCAGTTTGCCGGGGGTTTCGGCCCCCGATCAGCGGTTGATCATGGCATCAAACGTTGGTAGGAATGGGGACTAACTATGTGTGACGCCTCACAAAAGTGTCATGCGCGTGACGGTGGGCTCGAGGTGAACATGTTCTCAAAAATGGACACTAGTTCAGAAAGAATCCCTGTTAGAAACCGTCGAAATCTTCCCGAGCGGCATGAGAACGTGTTCTAATATTCGGGTAGGGTCGGGATCGCAAATCAATCTCGGCTGCTATAAGCCAGGCAGGGGCAGGAGGAATCGCGGGAATGAATGATGTCCTCGCCGTACCGTTGCGGGCGGTCGGAGGGTTCTTCGAACTTGTCGGCGCCGTCGCCCGCGCATCGGTGCGGCCACCATTCCAGCGACGTGAATTCGTTGATCAATCGTGGTTTGTCGCAAGGGTTTCCATTCTTCCGACGGTGCTTGTGGCCATTCCGTTCACGGTGCTGGTGAGCTTCACGCTCAACATCCTGCTCCGTGAGATCGGCGCCGCCGACCTCTCCGGGGCGGGCGCGGCATTCGGCGCCGTCACCCAGATCGGCCCCATGGTCACGGTGCTCATCGTGGCCGGTGCGGGCGCGACCACCATCTGCGCGGACCTCGGCGCGCGCACCATTCGCGAGGAGATCGACGCCATGCGGGTACTGGGCATCGACCCGGTGCAGCGCCTGGTGGTGCCCCGCGTGCTCGCCTCCATGTTCGTGGCGGCACTGCTCAACGGACTCGTCTGCACCATCGGCATTCTCGGCGGCTTCCTGTTCTCGGTCTTCCTGCAGGACGTCAATCCCGGCGCCTTCGTCAATGGCATCACGCTGCTAACGAATCTGCCGGAACTCGTCATATCGGAAGTGAAGGCAACCTTGTTCGGACTCGTCGCCGGACTGGTCGCCTGTTATCTGGGCCTGAACGTCAAGGGCGGCCCGAAGAGCGTGGGCGATGCGGTGAACCAGACCGTCGTCTTCGCCTTCATGGCACTGTTCGTCGTCAACGTGGTGGTAACAGCCGTTGGCATCAAGTTCACGGCGCGGTGATCAGATGGCTTTCGTGATTCAGTCCCGCTTTCCGAAGGTCATGCGGCGCGTGCGCCGGACCGGCGACGCCGTCGACTCGGTCGGCAAGCACGCGCTGTTCTATGCGCAGTCGCTGGCCTCGGTGCCCAAGGCCTTCGTGCACTACCGCACCGAGACCATTCGGCTCATTGCCGAGATCTCCATGGGCACGGGCGCTTTGGCGGTGATCGGCGGAACCGTCGTGATCGTCGGCTTCCTGACCCTGGCGGCGGGCGGCACCATCGCGGTGCAGGGCTACAGCTCGCTGGGCAATATCGGCGTCGAGGCGCTGACCGGCTTCTTCGCCGCCTTCATCAATGTTCGCATTGCGGCGCCGGTGATTTCGGGCATCGGCTTGGCGGCCACCATCGGCGCGGGCGCGACCGCGCAATTGGGCGCCATGCGCGTCGCGGAGGAGATCGACGCGCTCGAGGTCATGGCCATCCGCCCGGTTCCGTTCCTCGTCGGGACCCGGGTGCTGGCGGGCATGATCGCCATCATTCCGCTGTACTCCCTGGCCGTCATCGCCTCGTTCATCGCCAGTCGCTTTGCGACAGTGGTGATCTACGGGCAGTCGGCCGGTGTGTACGACCACTACTTCGAGACCTTCCTGATTCCCAGCGACATCCTCTGGTCGTTCGGGCAGGCGATCGTCATGGCCATCACGGTCATGATGATCCACACCTATTACGGCTATCACGCCGCGGGCGGACCGGTGGGCGTGGGAATCGCGGTGGGCAACGCGGTGCGCGCCTCCCTGGTCGCGGTCGTCACGGTGACACTGCTGATCTCGCTGGCCATCTACGGCACCTCCGGCAATTTCCATCTCTCCGGGTAGGGGCGGGACATGGTGACACAACAGGACCCGGTGCGGAGCCCGATCGGCTCCCCCTTCGTCGAAAAACCCAGGCCCAAAAGAACACTCGAACAGGGCTGGGTCGTCAAACTGGCCGGTGTCGGCCTGATTCTCGGGCTGGTCGTCATAGTGGTGATCTGCCTGGTCAGCTTTGCGGGCGGCTTCACCCAGACCGCCAAGGTCGTGGTCGCGGCCCCGCGCAGCGGCCTGGTGCTGGATCCCGATGCCAAGGTCAAGGTTCGCGGCGTGGAAATCGGCCGGGTGGCGGGTATTACGCAGACCGCCGACGGGGCGAACATCGAATTGGCCGTGGACCATGAGCAATTGAAGCTGGTGCCCGCCAATGCCGTTGTGGATATTCGCTCCACGACCGTGTTCGGCGCGAAGTACATCAATTTCATGGTGCCGGAGAATCCGTCCGGCGACTCGCTGCGTCCGGGCGCGGTCGTGCAGGCGAACAATGTGACCGTCGAATTCAGTACTCTTTTCCAGCATCTCAATGACGTGCTCGCCAAGGTCGAGCCGGAGAAGCTGAACGCGACGCTGTCCGCGCTGGGCTCGGCCCTGGAGGGCCGCGGCGAGAAGCTGGGCCAGCTGCTGGTCGACAGCGACGCCTTCCTGCGCGAGATCAACCCCTCGCTGCCGACCCTGCAGCAGGATCTCCGGAAGACCACCCAGGTGACCGGCCTGTACGCCGACACCGTGCCGGACCTGTTGCGCACCACCGACAATGCGGTGGTCACCAGCGGCGCCATCGTGGACTCCGAGCAGAAGATCGACGCGCTGCTCACCAATCTCATCGGTCTGGCCGATACGGCCACCCCGATCCTCAACGAGACCGAATCACCTCTCGTGGAAGCACTCCGGCTGCTGCGTCCGACCACCGAGACCCTCTACGAGTACCGGGACTCGCTGTACTGCACCATTGTCGGCCTCGGCTCGAATATGCCGATCGTGGGCGATATCTTCGGCGGCCGCTACGCGGCGGTCACCATGAACGCCAGCATCATGCCCGCCGGTGAGCCGTACAAGTATCCGGAGGACCTCCCGAAGGTGAATGCCACCGGCGGCCCGCACTGCGAGGGAATTCTGGACCATGTGCCCGGACAGGAAGCCAACTACCTGGTCACCGACACGGCCGAGGGGCACGTCTTCGTGCCCGCGACCACGCCGCGCGCCAGTGAGGGCACCGTCTTCCAGCTGCTGTTCGCCGGACTGCCGGGGGTGAAGTAAGTGAAGTTCAAGCCCCGCGCGGTCACCGTCAAACTCGGCCTGTTCACCCTCGTCATGGTGTTGGTGCTCGGCATGCTCGGCATCGTGTTCAGCCAGATGCAGTTCTCCTCGGAGAACGGCTACAACGCCGTGTTCACCAGCTCCTCGGGCATCCTGCCCGGCGCGAAGGTGCGCATCGCGGGCGTGCCGGTGGGCTCGGTGAACAGCGTGAAGGTCGGCAAGGACAATCTGGCCCACCTCGAATTCGACGTGGACAGCAAGTACAAGCTCTACAGCAGCACCACCGCCGCGATTCGCTACGAGAACCTCGTGGGCGACCGGTATCTGGAACTGCTGGAGGGTCCGGGCAACGGTCAGGTCCTGCGCGACGGCGCGACCATGGGCACCGATCGCACCAAGCCCGCCCTGGATCTGGACATGTTGCTCGGCGGTATCAAACCGCTGCTGCGCGGGCTGGATCCGGCGCAGGTCAACGACCTCACCGAGGCGCTGCTGCAGATCTTCCAGGGTCAGGGCGGCACGCTGGTCTCGCTGCTCAACAGCTCCGGATCCTTCGGCAAGACGCTGTCCGAGCGAGATGCCTTGATCGGCAGCGTGATCGACAATCTGAAGACCATGCTGGCCACCATCGACGATCGCGATCAGCAGTTCGCCACCACCCTCGACGAACTCCAGCGACTGGTCAGCGGTCTGGCCGAGGACAAGGATCCGATCGCCGACGCCCTTCCCCGATTGTCCGGGGCCACCGGCGATCTCACCGAACTGCTCGCGCAGGCCCGGCCGGATCTGAAGGACACCATCACCCAGCTGGGCCGCACCGCCGAGGTCCTGGACAACGGCTCCGGCGAGGCGGAGTGGATCATCCAGAATCTGCCGGAGGCCTACAAGAAGCTGGTCCGCATCGGCTCCTACGGTTCGTTCCTGAACATCTACGCCTGCGCGACCAACCTGCTGATCGACGGTCCGGACGGTAAGCCGATGCTGATCCAGATGCCCGGCGGACAGACCACCGGGAGGTGCGCCAAGTGAGCGAACAGCGTTCGCCCGCAATCGATGTGGGCATTATCGGCATCGTTCTCGCGGTGACCGTCTCCCTGGCCGCGCTGCAATTCGACCGGTTGCCGTTCCTGGCCTCGGGGACGCAGTACACCGCCTACTTCGGTGACCCGGGCGGGCTGGTCCCCGGCGACAACGTCCAGGTGGACGGGGTCAAATCCGGCCGCGTGGAAGAGGTTTCGCTGGACGGCGCGAAGGTGCTGGTGCGTTTCTCGCTGGACGAGGGCATCCGGCTCGGCGACAAGACCGGCGCGGCCATCAAGACCAATACGGTGCTCGGGCGCAAATCGCTCGAGCTGAGCCCGAGCGGGGACGGTCGACTGCGCGCCGACGATCCGATCCCGCTGGAGCGCACCACCTCCCCGTACTCGCTCAACGACGCGCTGGGCGATCTGGCCACCACCGTGGGCGGCCTGGACATGCAGCAGGTGAACACCACCCTGGACGCGCTGTCGGAGACCTTCGCCGACACCCCCGCCCCGCTGCGCTCGGCGCTGGACGGCATTACCGCCCTGTCGCGCAGTATCAATACCCGCGATCAGGCGCTGACCGAACTGCTGAGCAAGGCCCAGGGCGTCACCCAGGTGCTGTCCGATCGCGCCGCCAAGATCAGCGCACTGCTGGTGGACGGCAATTCGCTGCTCGGCGAACTGGATGCCCGGCGCACCGCGCTCGCTCAGCTCATCGTGTACGTGAACGGCCTGGCGCAGCAGCTCACCGGATTCGTCAACGACAACGAGGCGCAGCTGAAACCCACACTGGAGCGGTTGAATTCGGTGCTGGACATCCTGCAGCGCAATAAGCAGGACCTGTCCGACGCGCTCGACACCCTCGGCCCGTACGCGGGCGCGTTGGGCGAGCAGGTCGGCAGCGGCCCCTACTTCCAGGCCTACATCTCCAATGCCACCAGTAAGGGCATTCAGGCGCTGATCGACGCCATGGTCTGGCCCGAGCACCTGCCCGCGGACCTGTGGTCCTACCTCGACACCGGCGGCCCGCCGGTGGGTCTCTACCCCGGACTGACGGAGCCCGGCAAATGAACGCACTGAAAAAGGCCGCCGCCCTGCCCCGTTGGGCCCGCATCGCCGCCCTGGTGGCGCTGATCGCCGTCGTCGCCGCACTCGCCTATCCGGCGCTGAGCCGGATCGGCAAGACGCAGATCACCGCGTACTTCCCGTCCACCAGCGGCCTGTACGGCGGAGACGAGGTGCGTGTCCTGGGCGTCCGGGTCGGCACCATCGATTCGGTGGATCCGGGCAAGGACCGGGTCACCGTGAAGATGACCGTGGACCGCGGCGTCGATCTGCCCGCCGACGCCAAGGCCGTCATCGTCTCGCCCTCGCTGGTGTCCGCACGGTTCATTCAGCTGGCCCCCGCCTACACCGGCGGCGCCAAGCTGGAGGACGGCGGCACCATTCCCATCGAGCGCACCGCCATCCCGGTGGAATGGGACGACATCAAGGCCGAACTGTCCAAGCTGGCAACCACTCTCGGCCCGGTCGGCAATGACGAGCAGGGCTCCTTCGGCCGGTTCGTGGACACCGCGGCGGACAATCTGGACGGCAATGGCCAGGCGTTCCGCGACACCCTGCGGGAACTGTCCAGCGCGCTGAACACGCTCTCCGACGGTCGCACCGACCTGTTCGCCACCATTCGCAATCTTCAGCTGTTCGTGGACGTGCTGTCCAAGAGCAATGACCAGATCGTGCAGTTCGGCGGCCGCCTGGCCTCGGTCTCCTCGGTGCTGGCCGGTGTCTCCGCCGATCTCGGTGCGGGCCTGGACAATCTGGATATCGCGGTCGAGGATGTGCGGCGCTTCATCGAATCCCGCGGCGGCGCGCTGACCGAGGGCCTGCAGCGCATGGCCGATGTCACCCAGCTGCTGGTGGACAAGCGGCCCGAACTGGAGACCGTGCTGCACTCCGGTCCCACCGCGCTGGTGAACTTCTACCAGCTCTACAAGCCCGCCCAGGGCACGCTGACCGGCTATCCGGTGCTCACCAACTTCGCCGATCCGCTCAGCTTCATCTGCGGTTCCATCGAGGCGCTCGATACCAATGATTCCGACCGCACCGCGGATCTGTGCGCGCAGAATCTCGGCCCGGCGCTGCAGAGCCTGGTCATGAACTATCCGCCGCTCATGCTCAGCACACCCACCAATGCCACCGCCTATCCGGAGCAGCTGACCTACAGCACACCGGAACTCGCGGCGGAGGCCGGAGCCCAGGTCTCCGTGCCCGGCAGCCTCGCCGATCTGGCCCTTCCGGGAGGCAACTGATGAAGACCCTGCGCGGACGCCGCCGGGTGGCGGGACTGGCGATCGGCCTCGCGATCGCCCTGGGCGCCACCGGATGTCAGTTCGACGGCCTCAACTCGCTGCCCCTGCCCGGCGCCGAGGGCACCGGTGAGGACGCCTGGCAGATCAGCATCCAGATGCCGAATGTCACCACGCTGACCCGCAATTCGCCGGTCCGCGTGCACGATGTCACCGTCGGCACGGTTACCGGGATCGAGGTGGAGGGCTGGCACGCGCTGGTCACCGTCAGCCTCGAGAAGGGTGTGAAGCTACCGGCCAATGCCACCGCAAAGATCGGGCAGACCAGCTTGCTGGGCAGTAATCACCTGGAGCTGGCCGCACCGGAAGACGGTGCGGCACAAGGTGAGCTGAAGCCCGGCGATGTCATTCCGCTGGAGCGGGCCGGTGCCTACCCGACCACCGAGCAGACGCTCTCCTCGCTGTCGGTGGTGCTCAATGGCGGCGACATCTCGCAGCTGGAGAACATCACCTCCGAGCTGAACAAGGCGCTGGTCGGCAATACCGACGCCATCCGGGATCTGCTGCCGCAGCTGAACACCCTCATCGGCACCCTGGACACCCAGACCCAGGACATCATCGCCGCCATGAGCGGGCTGGACCGGTTCTCCGGAATCCTGGCCCAGCAGAAGGATCAGCTGTCCTCGGCCATCGAGAACATCCATCCGGCGCTGACCGTGCTGGCCGATCGGCGGGCCAGTATCACCGGCACCTTGACCGCGCTCGGCGGGCTCAGCGATGTGGTGTCGCGCATCGTCGACGAGGGCGGCGACAATCTGACCGCGGATCTCGCCAATCTGTGGCCCGCGCTGGAACAGCTGGCCAATACCGGCACCAACCTCACCTCGGCGCTGAGCATGCTGCTGACCTTCCCGTTCCCCATGCACTACATGGACGGCGCGGTGCGCGGCGACTATCTGAATGTCAAGATCACCTTCGATCTCACCGCGGCCCGCCTGGCCAAGAACTTCCTCACAGGCACCCCGCTCGGCCCGCGCTACGCGGGCGTCGAGGGCGCGCTCGGCCAGATGGGCGGCACCGCGGGCGAACCGGTCGATCCCAAGACCGCGCCGCTGCAACCGCAGCCGGAATCCCAGCAGCCGACCCTGCCGGGCGTGGGCCCGATTCCGGGGCTGCCCGCGATTCCGGGCATTACCGTGCCGCAAGGGAGTGGACAGTGAAACTCACCCGCTTCGTCAAGATCCAGCTCGCCATTTTCGCGGTGCTGACCGTTATCGGCCTCTCCGTGATGAGCGGTGCGTACGTGGGTGTTCCGGCCATGGTCGGCATCGGGCGCTACGACGTGACCGTGCAATTGGAGGCCACCGGCGGGCTCTACGAGAACGCCAATGTGGCCTATCGCGGCACCAATGTCGGCAAGGTGCAGGCGGTTCGGCTCACCCCGGCGGGCGTGAACGCCGAACTGTCCATCGACAGCGACTACAAGATCCCCTCCGATGTGGACGCCTGGGTGCGCAGCGTCTCGGCGGTCGGCGAACAGTACGTGGACCTGGTGCCCGCCGCGGATCCCCAGGGCGGCAACCTGTCCGACGGTTCGGTCATCAAGGTCGACCGCACCAAGCTGCCGCAGGATGTCGGCACCCTGCTCGATCAGACCGACCGGCTGCTCAACAGTGTCGCCGACACCAAACTGCGGCAGGTCATCGACGACGCCTTCCAGGCCTTCGACGGCGCGGGACCGGACTTGCAGCGGTTCATCGACTCCGCCGCGCTGCTGGTGCAGGAGGCCAAGGACAACTCCGCGGCCACCAAGGATCTGATCGAGAAGATCGGACCGCTGCTCGACACCCAGGTGGAATCGGACGCGGCCATCCGGTCCTGGACCCAGGATCTGGCCACGCTCACCGATCAACTGCGCGAACACGATCCGTCGCTGCGCAATGTCATTGCCAAGACGCCCGGTACGGCCACCCGCGCCACCCAGCTCTTCCAGGATCTGAAACCCACCCTGCCGCTGCTGGCGCGCAATCTGGTCAGCGTCGGCCAGGTCACCTACACCTACGACGCCGGGCTCGAGCAGTTGCTGGTGGTTTTCCCGCCCCTGATCGCAGGTCTGCTGACCGCGGCGACCAATGGGCCGCTCGAATACGGCGCCATGGTGGACTTCATGGTCAGCCTCAATGATCCGCAGGGCTGCACCACCGGCTTCCTGCCCGGCGACGAGCGCCGCTCGGCCGCCCTGCTCGATGCGCCGGACACCCCGGCGGGCCTGTACTGCAAGGTGCCGCAGGATGCGCCCTATGCGGTGCGCGGCATCCGTAATATGCCTTGTATGGAAGTCCCGGGCAAGCGCGCGCCGACCCCGGAAATGTGCCGTGACCCGCAGGGATACATCCCGCTGGGCGACAATCCGCCGTTCGGCGATCCCAATCCGGTGACCCCGGACGGGCAGCCCGCCGGTGCGGCCAATGGGACTCAACCGGCTTCGGTCGAGACCCGGCCGTACGATCCGCTTACCGGAACATTCATGGGTGACGACGGTCGTGACTACCGCATCACCAATATCGGGGCCGACGGCTCCGGAGTGGTTCCGGCCAGCCTGACAGCGATGGTCCAGGAGCAGTTGCGATGAATGAACCGAGTGTGGGGAAGAAGCGGACACGGCGGCGGGCCGTGCGATCGGAGGGGCCGCCGCCGGAGGAGCAGACCACCACACCGGTGAGCGAGATCGTGGTTCCAGTGAGTGGGACCGCCGCGACGGCGGAGGAGCGGATTCCGCAGCCGCCCAAGGCTCCCGAGCCTCCCGTCGCGGACGAAGCCCCCGCCGCGCCGGTCGAACTCGCGAAGAAGGAAGACGCCGCTCCGGCCGTCGCGGCCGACGAGCCCGCTACCGACAGGGTCGCAGCCGAAGCGCCCGCAGCCGCTTCGGACGACAAGTCGAGCAGATGGGCCTGGTATGTCTCGGCGGCCGCGCTCGTACTGGCCGTCGCGGTGGCCGCGGCGACCGTATTCCTTGCCGTCCAGCGCAATAAGCTCAGCGATGAGGAAGCCCTGCGCGCGGACTACGTCCAGGCCGCCAAGCAGGCCATGCTCAATATCACCAATATCAATGCCGACACCGCGCAGGACGACATCAACCGTGTGCTCGCGGTGACCTCCGGTGATCTCAATACCGAATACTCCCAGCGCAAGGACGATTACGCGGCCATCGTGCAGAAGGCCGAGGTGCGCGCCAAGGGCGAGGTCATCGAGGCCGCCCTGCAGACCAGCGACGACCATTCGGCCATCGTGCTGGTGGCCGTCAAGCAGACCCTCACCAATGCGGGGGCGGAGGGGCCGCAGCAGCGGCAGTTCCGATTCAAGGTGACCATCGTCCGGGGCGAGAACGGTTTCACCGCGACCTCGATGGAGATGGTGGTATGACCGCGAAACTGCGTGATCTGCTGATCCTGGCCGGTGCGGCCGCCCTGCTCGTCCTCAGCGTCGGCGCCGGGACCTGGGTCGGCTACGGCTGGTGGCAGGACGATCAGGTCGCTTCCGCCCGTGAGGATTCCGCCGTCGTGGCCCGGCGCGCGGTGCAGGGCATGTTCGGCTACAACTTCCGTACCATCGATGCCCAGATGCCGAAGGTCATGGAGGACATGACCGACGACTTCCAGGCGGACTGGAAACAGGTCACCGATACCGTGCTGGCGCCCGGCGCCAAGGACAAGGAACTGGTGGTCGAGGCCACCGTGGTGGAATCGGGCGTCATCTCGGCGACCGACGACCACGCCGAGGTCATGATCTTCCTGAATCAGAAGAGCACCGGCAAGGATCCGGCCAAGGGCACCTACGATGCCAGCCGGCTGCGTGTGAAGCTCGACAAGGAGGACGGTCGCTGGCTGGTGGCCGACGTCGACCCGATCTAGGCTCCTGAGGTCCATCGAAGGGGGCCTCAGGTGTCAGGAAGATCGAGTTGGGTGAGAAGACGACGCCGTGGACCGCGGCCGACATACCGAATCTGCGGGGCCGCACCGCGATTGTGACCGGCGCCAGCGCGGGACTCGGGCTGGAGACGGCCCGGATGCTGGCCCAGCGCGGGGCGCGCGTGGTGCTGGCCTGCCGGAACATCCAGAAGGCCGCGGCGGCGGCGGAATTCATCCGGCAGACCGCGCCGGAGGCCGAATTGCCGATCGTGCCATTGGATCTGGCCTCGCTGGCCGCGGTGCGCACGGCCGCGGACAAGGTCCGCGCCGAATACGACCGGATCGACCTACTGATCAACAATGCGGGCACCATCAATCAGCGCCGCACCGTCACCGAGGACGGGTTCGAAAGCACCATCGCCACCAATCATCTCGGGCCGTTCGCCTTCACCGGCTTGTTGCTGGACCTACTGCTCGCCGCGCCTCAGGCCCGGGTGGTGACGGTCAGCAGCGGCGGTTCCGAGGATCTCAAGCCCACCCTCGACCTCGGCGACCTGAATTACGAGGGTCGCAAATACCAGCCGCTGAAGGTGTACGGAGCCTCGAAGCTCGCGAATCTGCTGTTCACCTTCGAATTACAGCGACGGCTCAATGGCACCGACGCCGAACTGGCGTCGCTGGCCTCGCATCCGGGTGTAGCGCGGTCGGACTTCGCCGACAATATGGGCCCGGCCATCCGCTTCCTGCACCGCCCGTCCATGCGCTGGATGACCGATTGGCTGTTGCAGTCCACCGAGATGGGCGCCCTGCCCACCCTGCGCGCCGCAGTGGATCCGAAGGCGCGCGGCGGCGAATTCTACGGCCCTTCCGGCAAATTCCGCGGCCATCCGGAACTGAACCGAGCCGGGGACGCGGCCCACGACCCGGACTCGGCGGCGCGGCTGTGGACGGAATCCGAGCGCCTGACCGGAGTCTCGTACCGCATCGACTGAGCGGGCAGCCGAACAGGCAACCCCTGCCATCGGTGGATGGCAGGGGTTGCCGTGCAAGGTGTTTCAGCGCCGCAGGCCCGGATCGACGTCGTCGTCGGTGAGCAGTGCGCTGCCCGCCACGCGGTCCTGGGCCAGCGCGTCCAGGAAAGCGCGGGCCCAGCGGTCCACATCGTGGGTGAGCACCTGGCGGCGCAGCGAGCGCATGCGGCGGCGCCGGGTGTCGCGGTCGTCCTCGATGGCCGCGGCAATGGCCTCTTTGACGCTGTCCAGGTCATGCGGATTGCACAGGTACGCCTGCCGCAATTCCGCTGCCGCACCGGTGAATTCGCTCAGCACCAGCGCGCCGGACAGGCCGCCCTGGGCAGCCACGTACTCCTTGGCCACCAGATTCATGCCATCGCGCAGCGGCGTCACCACCATGACATCGGCGGCCACGAAGAAGGAGATGAGCTCCTCGCGCGGGATGGGGCGGTGCAGATAGTGCACGACGGGATAGCCCACCCGGGCGTACTCGCCATTGATCCGGCCCACCTGGCGTTCGATATCGCCGCGCATCTGGATATAGGACTCGACGCGTTCCCGGCTCGGGGTGGCCAGCTGCACCATCACCGTGTCCTCGGGATCGACGCGGCCCTCGGCCAGCAGCTCCTCCAGCGCGGCCAGCCGGATATCGATGCCCTTGGTGTAGTCCAAGCGGTCGACGCCCAGCAGGATCGTCTTCGGATTGCCCAGTTCCGCACGGATTTTCGCGGCCCGCTCACGTACGGAGCGCCGCCGCGAATACTCGTCGAGCTCGGTGGAGGCGATGGAGATGGGGAACGCGCCCACCCGCACGGTGCGGAAACCCACCTGCACCACACCGAGTTTGGAGCGCACGCCCACATTGCCGCGCGAAGTCGGCTGTCCGGCAAGCCTTCTGGCCAGATACAGGAAGTTCTGCGCGCCGCCGGGCAGATGGAAGCCGATCAGGTCCGCGCCGAGCAGACCCTCCACGATCTCGGTGCGCCACGGCATCTGCATGAACAGTTCCACCGGCGGGAACGGAATGTGCAGGAAGAAGCCGATGGTCAGATCCGGCCGCAGCATGCGCAGCATCTTGGGCACCAGCTGCAGCTGATAGTCCTGCACCCAGACGGTCGCGCCCTCGGCGGCCACCTTGGCGGTGTGCTCGGCGAAACGGCGGTTCACCTGCACGTAGGCCTGCCACCAGGTGCGGTCGTAGACCGGCCGCACGATCACATCGTGATACAGCGGCCACAGCGTGGCATTGGAGAAGCCCTCGTAGTAGTCGGCGACCTCGTCGGAGGACAGCGGCACCGGATGCAGTTCCAGACCGTCCTCGACGATCGGGTCGATATCCACATCCGGTACGCCCGCCCAGCCGACCCAGGCGCCCTTGTTGTTGCGCAGCACCGGCTCCAGTGCGGTCACCAGGCCGCCCGGACTGCGCTTCCAGCGGGTGGTGCCATCGGGTAGTCGTTCCAGGTCGACCGGAAGCCGGTTGGCGACGACGACGAAACCCGAGCCGGAGCTATCCGGGTTCACGGGTCATTCGCCTCGAGCGTTCGGACCGATGCCCAGCATCGACAGCAGCATGCGGCACTCGTCGGCGTCGGTCGCATAGGCGGCCACCACGCGCTGAGCCTGACGGGCGGTTTCATCGGCGAGCGGTTCCAGATCGTCGTCCGCGATGTCGTTGGCGCTGCTCTTCGCGGCCATCATCATGTCCTCTCGGGGAGTTTGCCTCGGTTACGAGAGTTCCATCGTATCTGCCGGTGAATCGGGAACCGTCCGCTCGGTGCAGAGCGAGCTCGAACTGTGTCTCCACCGGGGCGTTCGCCGCCGGGCCGAAACGGACCGGGCCGGGAACCGATACGGTGGGCGGAAGCAGCAGTCGCACGTCCTGATGAAGGGGTCTGAGCAATGCCGTTGGCAACGGTGAACGGAATCTCGCTGAACTACCAGGTCAAGGGGGACCGCGCCAAGGGCACCGACGTCAAGGGCGGCGGGCCGCTGGTCGTCATGATCATGGGCACCGGCAGCCCGGGCCGGGTGTGGGAGCTGCATCAGGTGCCCGCGCTGGTCGCGGCCGGTTACCGGGTCTGCACCTTCGACAATCGCGGTATCGCACCGTCTTTCGAGGCCGCGCACGGTATGACCATCGACGAGCTGGTGCGCGATACCGCCGCCCTCATCGAATTCCTGGACGAGGGCCCGGCCCTGGTGGTCGGGCAGTCCATGGGCTCGCGCGTGGCCCAGGAGCTGGCCCTGGCCCGCCCGGATCTGGTCCGCAAGGCCGTCTTCCTGGCCGGGCACGCCCGCCTCGACCAGTTCCAGAAGACGCTGTCGTTCGGTGAGCACGAATTCGACGCCTCCGGCGTGCGGCTGCCCGCCAAGTACGAGGCCGCCATCACCGCCCTCATGAATCTGTCCCCGGCCACCATGGCCGACACCAATGCGGCCCGCGACTGGCTGGATCTGTTCGAGTTCACCGGCGGCCCGGTCGTGCCGGGCGTGCGCGCACAGCGCCGCATGGACCATGATTTCGACCGCACGGCGGCCTATCGGAATATCACCGTGCCGTGCCTATCGGTCGGTTTCGCCGATGACCGGATGATCCCGCCCTACCTCTCCCGCGAGGTCGCCGAGGTGATTCCGGGCGCCCGCTACCAGGAAGTCCCGGATGCAGGCCATTTCGGCTATCTGGAGCGCCCCGAGACTGTGAACAAGATCCTGCTGGAATTCTTCGCTGGGTGAAGGTAACCGCCCTGGCGTAACGCCCGCCTTGCTAGGGTCGAATCCAACGTCGGGGGTTCGCTCCGTTGCTGTGGTCCAAACCAGCACCGGAATCGATCCTTCAGCGTTCCCGTACACAGCGCCAGTATCCAGTGAGGTGAAATGAGCACCAATCCTTTCGACGACGAAGACGGCCGGTTCTTCGTCCTGGTCAACGACGAGGAACAGCACTCCCTGTGGCCGACCTTCGCCGAGGTTCCGGCGGGTTGGCGAGTCGTGTTCGGCGAGGACTCCCGCGCCGCATGCGTGGAGTACGTCGAGAAGAACTGGACGGATATGCGTCCGAAGAGCCTGCGTGATGCCATGGCCGCCGACGATGCGGCACGTCAGGCGGCTCAATCCTAGAAACTGTGGTTAGCCCGATACTGCGCAGAACGGCTTCCGAATACGGCCGTGCGGTGCCACCAGCGCCGCGCGGCCGTAATTCGGTATCGCCCGCAGCTATCGGCCCGACCGTGGCAAACCGGCTTTTTCCGCGCAGCCGGTCCACCCGGTTATGATGGGCACCGCTTCCGCCTCCCTAGCTCAGTGGTAGAGCACCGCTCTTGTAAAGCGAAGGTCGTCGGTTCAATCCCGACGGGGGGCTCCACGGGTCCCTGCCGCCAACCGCGGCAGGGACCCTGACTTTTTTACTGGACCGCGGGTGGCCGTTCCCAGGAAACTCCCAGCGAAGGTACAGGGAGTTCGCGGCGGGTGGTCGCAGGATGAAGGCATGACAGGTCTGCCCGCCGCGCGCGAACCCGAGGCCAGAATTCTGGTAGTCGACGACGAGCCCATGATCGTCGAGTTGCTCTCGGTCAGTTTGCGGTTCCAGGGGTTCGAGGTGGCCACCGCGGGGAGCGGGAGCGAGGGGCTGGATCGGGCCAGGACGTTTCGGCCGGATGCGATGGTGCTGGACGTGATGATGCCGGGGATGGACGGGTTCGGGTTGCTGCGGCGGCTGCGGGCCGATGGGATCGAGGCGCCGGTGCTGTTCCTGACCGCGCGGGACGAGGTCGAGGACAAGATCACCGGGCTCACGCTGGGGGCCGATGACTATGTGACCAAGCCGTTCAGCCTCGAGGAGGTGGTGGCGCAGCTGCGGGTGATTCTGCGGCGGGCGGGAGTGGGCGCGCCGGAGGAGAAGTCGTCGCGGCTGCGGTTCGCCGATATCGAGCTCGACGACGATACGCACGAGGTGTGGAAGGCGGGGGAGCCGGTCGCCTTGTCGCCCACCGAGTTCACGCTGCTGCGGTATTTCATGGTCAATGCGGGGACGGTGCTGAGCAAGCCGCGGATTCTGGATCACGTGTGGCGCTACGACTTCGGCGGGGAGGTCGGGGTGGTGGAGACCTATGTGTCGTATCTGCGGAAGAAGGTCGACACGGGGCCGGAGCGATTGATCCACACGCTGCGCGGGGTGGGGTACGTCATGCGGGAGCCCCGGCCGGTGCCCAAATGAGCGGAGCCGGTCGCGAAATGACCGTGCGGGAGCGGGTTTCGGGGCGGCTGGCGGCGGTGCCGCTGCGCACCACACTGGTGGTGGCACTGGTGACGCTGGTGGGGGTCGGGCTGCTCGTCTCCGGATTCGTGGTCACCACGCTCATGCGGAACGTGCTCGTGGATCGCCTCGATCAGCAGCTGTACGAGGCGGCCACCACCTGGGCCTCACCGCGCGCGAAACCGCCGACGCCATTGCCCGAGCCGCCGGACCAGCGGGAGCGGCCGCCCAACCTCTTCTATGTGCGCGTACAGGATTCGACGGGCGAGGTGACGCTGCACCTCAATGTCGGCGACAGGCAGCCGGATGTGCCCGGCGATCTCGGCTCGCGACCGGTCACGGTCGGCTCGGTGGGCGATGCGGGGGAGAAGTGGCGGGTCATCCAGGTGCACAACAACAATGGCACCAGCACGGTGGCGCTGCGACTGGACGGCACCCAATCCGTGCTGGAGCGACTGGTCTTGCTGCAAGCGGTGATCGGGGCGCTGGTGCTGGCCCTGCTGGCGGTCCTGGCCCGGCTGGTGATCCGGCGCAGCCTGCGGCCGCTGCGGCAGGTGGAGGAGACGGCCGCGGCCATTGCTGGCGGCGATCTGCATCGGCGAGTTCCGGTGCGCGGCACCGATACCGAGGTCGATCACCTCTCGCAGTCGCTCAACACCATGCTCACCCAGATCCAGCAGGCCTTCGCCGCCACCGAGGCCTCGGAGGAGGCGGCGCGGCGCTCCGAGGCCAAGATGCGGCGCTTCGTCGCCGACGCCAGTCATGAGCTGCGGACGCCGCTGACCACCATCAGGGGCTTCTCGGAGCTGTATAGGCAAGGCGCACTGACCGATTCCGGTGTGCTCATGGATCGCATCGAGCACGAATCCCATCGCATGGGCCTGCTGGTCGAGGATCTGCTCATGCTGGCGCGGCTGGACGCGCACCGGCCGGTGGAGCGGCGCCCGGTGGATCTGCTGGCGCTGGCCAGCGATGCGGTGCACAGTGCGCGCGCGGTCGCGGCGGTCCAGCATCCCGACGGTCCGCAGCGGCAGATCGGTCTGGAGATCGGTTCCGGCGCGGGAACTCTGGAGATCCTCGGCGATGAGCCGAGGCTGCGGCAGGTCTTGGCGAATCTGATCAACAACGCGCTGGTGCACACCCCCGTGGCCGCCGCGGTCACGGTGCGGCTCACCCCCGCCGCCGACGAGGTGCTGCTGGAGGTGCGCGATACCGGGCCCGGACTGGATCCCGACCAGGCCGAGCGGGTCTTCGAACGTTTCTATCGCACCGACGCCTCCCGCAGCCGGGAGCGCGGCGGCACCGGATTGGGGCTGTCGATCGTGCAGGCGCTGGTCACCGCGCACGGCGGTACGGTCACGGTGACCAGCGTCCCGGGCGAAGGCGCCACCTTCACCGTGCGGCTGCCCCGGGATCAGGCGGGCACATTGGCTCCGTAACCCAGATCGCGCAGCGCCTGCTTGATCTTGGCCTGGGCCTCGTCGAGGGATTCCTTGCTCGGATCCGGGTCCGCGCCGGTGATATCGAAATCACCGAGTTCGAAGGCCGGGAAGACGTGGACGTGCAGGTGCGGTACTTCCAGTCCGGCGATCAGCAGGCCCGCGCGCGGCGCGTCCCACGCCGCCCGCACCGCCTGGCCGATCTTCTGGGCGAGGCCGGTCATGCGCGCGAAGGTCTGCGGATCGACGTCCTGCCACTGGTCGATCTCCTGGCGCGGCACCACCAGCGTGTGACCCTGCGTCACCGGGGCGATGGTCAGGAATGCGACGAATTCGTCGTCCTCCCAGACGAAGCGGCCCGGCAGCTGGCCGTTGATGATTGCGGAGAAAACAGAAGCCATGCTCGGGAGATTACGCGGAATCTCGCATCGCGCGCCCCACCTACACCGCGACGAAATGCGACAGGATGCCCTGCACCTCGTAGATGTCGACCTGGCGGTTGAACCGCTTCTGCAGCGGCTCGTGCGAGCCCGAAATCCAGATGACCAGTTCGGCGTCCAGATCGAAGGTGCCCGCCGTCTCCACCGAGAAATGCGTGATGGCCCGGTACGGGACGCTGTGATAGCTGACCTTGCGGCCGGTCAGGCCCTGCTTGTCGACCAGGATCAAGCGGCGGTTGGTGAACAGCATGGCATCGCGCACGAGGAGGTACGCCGCGTAGATCTGTTCGCCCTGACCGAGAAGTTTGCCGTATTCCTGTTGGGCCCCCGCGGGATCGATACGTCCCGCATTGCCCATGATTCCGTCGATCAAGCCCATAGCAGGCACATCCTCAGATCGCTCGCGGTGACGGTCGCCACCCTCCATCATCCCCGGCGAGGTAGCCCCGCGCACTGAACTCCAGCCGACCGCTCGGTGACGCGGCGGTGCGGTTCCGGTGGCCGAACAACCGCCATGATCAGTGTCGACAGCACCCTCTAAGCTGTCGGTCGTGCGCGTACTCGTCGTCGGCTCCGGAGCCCGTGAACATGCCCTCGTCCTCGCCCTGCGCAAGGACCCGGCGGTGACCGCGGTGTACGCGGCGCCCGGCAATGCCGGTATCGCCCAGCATGCCGAGGTGCGGCCGGTGGACGCCTCCTCCGGCGCCGAGGTGACCGAGCTGGCGCGCGAGCTGGCCGCCGATCTCGTGGTCATCGGACCGGAGGTGCCGCTGGTGCTCGGCGTCGCGGATGCGGTGCGCGAGGCCGGAATCGCCTGCTTCGGACCGTCGGCCGCGGCCGCCCGCATCGAGGGGTCGAAGGCGTTCGCCAAGGACGTGATGAATGCTGCGGGCGTGCGCACCGCGCACAGCGAGATCGTCGATCACCCGGGTGAGCTGGATGCCGCCCTGGATCGGTTCGGGCCGACCTGGGTCGTGAAGGACGACGGGCTGGCCGCTGGTAAGGGCGTCGTGGTGACGCCGGATCGGTCGGTGGCCCGCGAGCACGGCGCGGAACTGCTGGAGCAGGGGCATCCGGTGCTGCTGGAATCCTTCCTGGACGGCCCCGAGGTGTCGCTGTTCTGCCTGGTCGACGGTGAGACCGTGGTGCCGCTGCTGCCCGCGCAGGATCACAAGCGCGTCGGCGACGGGGACACCGGGCCCAATACCGGCGGTATGGGCGCGTACACCCCGCTGCCGTGGCTGTCCGACGAGACCGCCGCCGCCATTGTCGAGGATGTGGTGAAACCCGTTGCGGCGGAAATGGTTCGCCGGGGCGTGCCGTTCAGCGGCCTGCTCTACGCGGGCCTGGCCATCGGCCAGAACGGCCCGGCGGTGGTCGAATTCAACTGCCGCTTCGGCGATCCCGAGACCCAGGCCGTGCTGGCCATGCTCGACAGCCCGCTGGGCGAACTGCTGAACGCCACCGCCACCGGCGCCCTCGATCAGGTGGCCGCGCCGCGCTGGAAGGATGGCTCCGCCGTCACTGTCGTCGTGGCCGCCGAGAACTATCCGGCCCGCCCGCGCACCGGCGATGTCATCACCGGCGCCGAATCCTCCGGCACCGGAACCGAATCCGAGGTCCTGCACGCGGGCACCGCGCAGCGCGCCGACGGCGCGTTGATCTCCGCGGGCGGCCGCGTGCTCTCCGTCGTCGGCCAGGGCGCGGACCTCGCCGAGGCGCGCAAGAACGCCTACGACCGGCTCGCCACCATCAAGCTCCCGGGCGGGCACTTCCGCACGGATATCGCGCTGGCCGCCACCGAGGGTCGCATCAGCGTGCCCACCCCGGCGGTCTGAACTCGCCGGGCTGCCTAGCCCAGCCGCAGTCCGTGCAGCGCGAGCCAGGCCTGCGGGTCCACCCGCTGGCCGTTCTGGATGATCTCGAAATGCAGGTGCGGGCCGGTGGAGTCGCCGCGATTGCCGATGCGGGCGATCTGCATGCCCGCCGGGACGCGCTCGCCCACGGAGACGAAGAAGTCGTACATGTGCCCGTACACGGAGATCGTCCCGTCGTCGTGCCGGATCCGCACCCACAGCCCGAACCCCTGTGCCGGTCCGGCCTCGACGACCGTGCCCGCCGCCACCGCGTAGATGGGTGACCCGAGCGGGGCCGCGATATCGATGCCCGCGTGGAACGTCCCCCACCGCGGCCCGAACCCGGAGGTGAACGCCCCCCGCGCGGGCAGCGTGAACGCCCCGACACCCGGCAGCACGAAGGTGGGATCGGTCCCCGCCGTCATCCACGGCTGATACTCCCCGGCCACCGCCGCGGCCGCCTCCGCCTTGGCCCGCTCCAGCGTGGCCCGCGCCGCGGCGGCCACCACCGCCTGCTCACGAATCCGCTCACCATTGGCAATGGCATCCAGATACCGCTTCGTCGTCGACGCGGGCATCTGCACCTGCAACGGGTGCGCCGTCGGAACCCGCAGCGCCACACCGGGTTCCACACCGCCGCCACCCCCGCGATCAACCCCCGATGCCGCACCGCCCACTCCCGCGCCACCGGCGCCTGTCGCCGCACCTCGTCCCGCCCCTGCCCGACCAGATTCTCGACCTCCGCGCGCGACCTGGGCCGCCGTCCCCACAGCTCCATTCCGCGATCGCGCGCCAGGAACACCTGCGCGCGTGCCCACGCCACATCCTCGCCAGAAGCCCGCACGGCCTGTGCGAGCCGCTCCCGAGCCCCCGCGTCCCGCCGCGCCGCCAGCTGATTCCGTACACCCGGGACGTAGTTGCCCGCCCCTATCCGAAACCCGCGATCGCGCGCGTCCGCCGCAGAGCCCTCGTCCGGCTCCTCGTAATCCATGTCGCCGTCAACCGGCGCGTCCGTTGCGGTCTGGTGTTCAGCGGGCTTGCTCCCGTTCGGGCCCGATGTGGTCGTGGCCGCGGCGGTGGCGAGCGGCTGTTTTCCATTGGTCTCGGGCTCGGGCGGCGCGGACCGCTGCCCCGCCGAGGTCTCCTCGGTGGTTCTTCCCCCCGGCACGCGTCCCTCCTCAGCCATTCCAAGGGCCATTAGGGACAGGCGGGGGAGCGGGTGCTCTACCGTCTGTCTCGTGCGTATCGAATCTCGCCGGTCGACCATTCCACCTTTCTACGTGATGGACGTCTGGAAAGCAGCATCTGAACGGGCCCGGACACACGGGGATGTGCTGGTGCTGGCCGCCGGGCAGCCGTCCACGCCCGCGCCGCGGGCGGTGCTGCGGGCTACCCGGCAGGCAATGGACAGCGAATTGCTGGGGTACACCGAGACTTTCGGAATCCTGGAGTTGCGGGAGGCCATTGCCGAGCACCACCGGTCCACCTACGGGGTGGTGGTGGACGCCGAGGATGTGGTGGTGACGACCGGATCCTCCGGCGCGTTCACGCTCATCTTCCTGGCGGCCTTCGATCCGAGGGACACCGTGGTGGTGGCCCGGCCCGGCTATCCGGCCTACCGGAATACGCTCACCGCGCTGGGCTGCGAGGTGGTGGAGCTGGACTGCGGGCCCGAGACCCGGTTCCAGCCGACGGTGGCCATGCTGGAAGCGCTGCCGGAGCCGCCCGCGGGCCTGATCGTGGCGAGTCCGGCCAATCCGACCGGCACCATGATCGCTCCGGAGGAGCTGGCGGCGCTGGCCCGCTGGTGCGATGAGCACGGCACGCTGCTGATTTCCGACGAGATCTACCACGGCATCGTGTACGACGACACCGAGCCGACCGCCTCGGCCTGGGAGACCTCCCGCGAATCCGTGGTGATCGGTTCGGTCTCGAAATACTTCTCCATGACCGGCTGGCGGCTGGGCTGGATGCTGGTGCCCGCCACCCTGCGCCCGGCGCTGCAGCGGCTGGCCTCGAATATGACCGTCTGCCCGCCCGCCATTTCGCAGTACGCGGCCGTGCACGCCTTCGGTGCGGAGGCCAAGGAGGAGCTCGACGGGCATGTGCGCCGGTATGCGGCGAACCGGCAACTGCTGTTGTCCGGGCTGCCGAAACTGGGTATCACCGATCTCGCTCCGGCCGACGGCGCGTTCTACGCCTACGCGGATATCGCTCACCTGACCGATGATTCGATGCGCTGGTGCACCGACGTCCTCGACCACACCGGGGTGGCGCTGGCGCCCGGTATCGACTTCGACACCGTCAACGGGTTGCACACGGTTCGCTTCTCGTTCGCCGGGGCGAGTGCCGATATCGAGGAAGCGTTGGACCGGTTGGAACGCTATATGGCCTGATCTGCCAAGACTTTCCGGTCTCGCCCCCGAGCGCGCACAGATGCGGTACAACAGCAGTATCGCGTTTCCGCACGGCTCGTCCGATTGCCCTGAAACCTGGGAATCACCACAGATCGCACAGATTTGGCACAGATGAACCGATGATGACTGGCACGATTGCACCGTGACCACTGCGACGACTCCGAAAGGCGAACGGCGTCGCCAAGCGCTGGTTTGTGCTGCCGCCGAGCTCTTGCTCGAAGGTGGCTTCGAGGCGGTCCGGCACCGCTCGGTGGCGACCCGGGCGGAGCTGCCGCTGGCATCCACCACCTATTACTTCGACTCGCTCGAGGATTTGATCGCCCGCGCGGTGGAGTTCTCCGGCAATGCCGAACTCGAGGCCATGCGCCGCCGGGTGGGTGAGGTGACCCACCGCCGCCGCGGGGCCGAGGCGACGGTCGATCTGGTCCTGGATCTGCTCGTCGGCCCGGAGAATCCGGACGCGGATGCCCGCGGCCAGCTCATTGCCCGCTACGAACGTTCGGTGGCGTCGGCCCGCCACCCGGAACTACGCGAAGTGCAACTCCGACTACGGGCCCAGCTCGACGAGTTGCTGGGCGACGTGCTGCGCCGCTCCGATCGGGTGGTCCGGACCGAGCAGGCCCGCCGCCTGGTGGCGGTGGTGGACGGCGCGGTGGTGACCGCGCTCGGCGAGGCGGATCCGCAACCCCGGCGAATGGCGCGCGGGGCGCTGCTGGAGATCATCGATATTGTCGCCCCGCCCGCGTAAGCGGACCGAATCGCCGCCGGTAAACTGGGCAAACGTGAGTCTTGTGCCGAACGTCCTCGCCACCCGTTACGCCAGCCCGGAATTGGTGCGCCTGTGGTCGCCCGAGAACAAAATCGTTCTGGAGCGGCGGCTGTGGCTGGAGGTGCTGCGCGCCCAGGCCGAACTGGGGGTGGACGTTCCGGCCGGTGTGGTCGAGGACTACGAGCGCGTCATCGACCAGGTCGATCTGGCCTCCATCGCCGAGCGCGAGCGCGTCACCCGCCACGATGTGAAGGCCCGCATCGAGGAGTTCAATGCCCTGGCCGGGCACGAGCACGTGCACAAGGGCATGACCTCCCGCGATCTCACCGAGAATGTCGAGCAACTGCAGATCCGGCTCTCGCTCGAGCATGTCCACGCGCACGGCATCGCCATTGCCGCCCGCCTCACCGAGCGCGCCGCCGAATACCAGTCCCTGGTCATGGCGGGCCGCTCGCACAATGTGGCCGCCCAGGCCACCACCCTCGGCAAGCGTTTCGCCTCGGCCGCGGACGAGCTGCTCATTGCCCTCACCCGCCTGCGCGAACTCATCGACCGCTATCCCCTGCGCGGTATCAAGGGCCCCATGGGCACCGCCCAGGACATGCTCGATCTGCTCGGCGGCGACGCCGCCAAACTGGCGCAGCTGGAACAGAAGGTGGCCCACCACCTCGGTTTCAAGAATGTCTTCACCAGCGTCGGCCAGGTCTACCCCCGCTCGCTGGACCACGACGTGCTCTCCGCCCTGGTCCAAATCGGCGCGGGCCCTTCCTCTTTCGCCCAGACCATCCGCCTGATGGCCGGGCACGAACTGGTCACCGAGGGCTTCCAGCCCGGCCAGGTCGGCTCCTCGGCCATGCCGCACAAGATGAACACCCGCTCCGCCGAGCGCGTCAACGGCCTGCAGGTCGTGCTGCGCGGCTACGGCTCCATGGCAGCGGAACTCGCGGGCGCGCAGTGGAACGAGGGCGACGTCTTCTGCTCGGTGGTCCGCCGCGTGGCGCTGCCGGACGCCTTCTTCGCCATCGACGGCATGATGGAGACCTTCCTGACCATCCTCGCCGAGTTCGGCGCCTATCCGGCCGTCATCGACCGCGAACTCAATCGCTACCTGCCCTTCCTGGCCACCACCCGCATCCTCATGGCCGCCGTCCGCGCCGGTGTCGGCCGTGAAACCGCCCACGAGGTCATCAAGGAGCACGCCGTGGCCGTGGCCCTGGCCATGCGCGAGCAGGGTCGCGAACCCGACCTGCTCGACCGCCTGGCCGCCGACGACCGTATGCCCCTGGACCGCGCCGCCCTCGACGCCGCCCTCGCGGACCGCTCCGCCTTCATCGGCGCCGCCGAGGCCCAGACCGCCGCGGTCATCGACCAGGTCCAGAAGCTGGTCGAGGCCAACCCGGAAGCGGCCCGCTACACCCCGTCGCCAATCCTGTAAGCGCGAGAACGCAATTGGTCGACTGATCACGAGAAAAAAGGGCGAGCAGCGGAATGCTGCTCGCCCTTTCGGTTAGCTTCTACCGGTCGGCGAGGCCGACGGTGTCGAGGACCCAGGCGAATTCGAAGGCTACTTCTTTCCACTTCTCGTAGCGGCCGCTGACACCGCCGTGACCGGCGGACATCTCGGTCTTGAGCAGCAGTTGGGAGTGGCCGGTCTTGGTGGCGCGCAGGGCCGCGACCCACTTGGCGGGTTCGACGTAGAGGACGCGGGTGTCGTTGAGGCTGGTGATGGCCAGGATCGACGGGTAGTCCTTGGCCTCGACGTTCTCGTACGGCGAGTAGGACTTCATGTATTCGTAGACTTCCTTGTCCTCCAAGGGATTACCCCACTCATCCCATTCGATGACGGTGAGCGGAAGAGAAGGATCCAGGATGGAGGTCAGCGGGTCCATGAACGGCACATTGGCGAGGATGCCGGTGAAGAGTTCGGGGGCCAGGTTGGCGACCGCGCCCACGAGCAGGCCGCCCGCGCTGCCGCCGTCGGCGATCATGCGGTCGGGGGTGGTGACGCCGGTATCGATGAGATGCCGTGCGCAGGAGACGAAATCGGTGAAGGTGTTCTTCTTGGTGAGCGTCTTGCCGTGCTCGTACCAGAGGCGGCCCATCTCACCGCCGCCGCGCACATGGGCGACGGCGAAGACCATGCCGCGGTCCAGCATGGACAGCCGCGCCACCGAGAAGGACGGGTCGATGCTGGCCTCGTAGGAGCCGTAACCGTAGAGCAGCAACGGCTTCGGGGCAGAGCCGACGCCCCCGGACCCGCCCTTGGCGTCCTTGCGGACGACAATCGACACGGGGATGCGGGTGCCGTCGGCGGCGACCGCCCAATCACGGTGCTGTTCATAGTCTTCGGCGTTGTAGCCGCCGAGCACCGGCTGTTCCTTGCGGAGCAGGAGTTCACCGGTCTCGGGGACGTAGTCGAAGACCTGCATGGGGGTGATGAACGAGGTCAGTCCCAGGCGCAGGGTGGGCTGTTCCCATTCCGGATTGGAGCCCAGTCCGGCGGCGAAGAGCTCGAGATCGAAGTCGATCTCCTTCGGCTCGCCGTAGCCGTCGGCGGTGAGCGGCCAGGCCGCCACGCGCGGCAGCGCCTCCCGCCGGTAGCTCAGCACCAGCTTGTCGGAGAAGGCGTCGACATCCTCGAGCCGCACATCGTCGCGGTGCGGAATGAGAATGGTCTGATCGGCCGGATTCGTGACCGGGGCATCGGCCAGTACGAAGTTCTCGGCCTTCACTCCGTCCACGACATCGTTGTGCAGGATGAGCAGGCGGTCCTCGCCACCGACCACGGCATGCTCGGCCGAGTACTCCACGCCCTCGCGGCGGGGCAGCAGCACCCGGAATTCGCCTTCGGGATTGTCGGACTCCAGGATCCAGCCCTCGCTGGTGATCTTGGAGCCGACCCACACCACCAGATACTTCTCCGAGCGGGTCGCGCCGATGCTCACCCAGTAGCGCTCGTCCGGCTCGTGGAAGACCTTGGTGTCGGCATCCTGGGCGGTGCCCAGCCGGTGCCGCCACACGGTATCGGGCCGCCAGGATTCGTCGACGGTCTGATAGAAGACGTGCGTGCCGTCCAGGGACCAGGTGGCGCCGGGCGCGGTGCCGGGAATCTCGTCGGCCAGCAGTTCGCCGGTCTCGAGGTTCTTGAACCGCAGCACGTAGCGCTCATCGCCGACGGTGTCGACGGAGAAGGCCAGCAGATCGCCCGCATGGCTGATGGAGAAGGCGCCGAGCGCGAAGAAGTCGTGGCCCTCGGCCAGCTCGTTGGAGTCCAGCAGCACCTGCTCGCCGGGGACCGCGGTGCCGACCTCGAGACGCGGCGGGGTCCAGTCGTCCTTGCCCGCGATGGGGCAGCGGCAGTGCACGCCGTACTGCTTGCCTTCGAAGCTGCGCGAGTAGTACCAGTAGTCGCCCATGCGAGTCGGCACCGACAGGTCGGTTTCCTGGGTACGGCCCTTTATCTCCTCGAAGATCTTCTCCCGCAGCGGCCGCAACTTCTCGGTCTGCGCGTCGGTATAGGCGTTCTCGGCCTCCAAGTACGCGATGACCTCGGAATTCTCCTTGTCCCGCAGCCACTCGTACTGATCGATGAAGACATCGCCGTGGTGCACGCGCTCGGTCGGCACCCGTTTGGCGATCGGCGCCGTCACGATCGCGCCGGATTGTGAGGTCGCGCTACCACTGTCCAAAGCCATGCGTCCACGTTAGTGGGTACCCTGGCGGCCATGCTGTTGCGCATGACAGCACGCCTGCTCGAGGTGGTCGCCACCGCGCTCGGCGTGGGGGGGAATCGGGATGGTCGCGCCCGCCGCGGCGTGTGCGTGCGGCGGCGTCGCCACACCGGCCGGGGAGTCCATGCGGGTCTTCGACGAGACCGCGCTGGTGAGCTGGGACGGCGCCACCGAGACCATCCTCATGCGGCTCGGATTCGACAGCGCTTCCGAGAATGCCGCGCTGCTCGTCCCGACACCCGCCCCGGCGACCGTGACCGCCGGACACGAAAGCACCTTCACCGCACTGGGGGAACTCACCGAACCCCGGGTCGTCACCGATCTCGACTGGTTCGGCGACCTGAGCGTGCTGGCCGGGATCGGCGGCATGGCCCTGTTCCAGAGCTCCGGGGACGGCGACAATCTCGCTCCCGGGGCCGTCGAGACCTCGGGCAGCGGCGCACCGGAGGTGGTGAGCCGGGTGCAGCTCGGCCCGCTCGAGGCCGCCACCCTCACCGGTGGCGATCTGACGGGCATCCAGAAGTGGCTGGACGACAATGGCTATGCCATGCGCCCGGAGGTCACCGCCACCATGCAGCCCTATCTCAGCGAGGGCTGGTCCTTCGTGGCCATGCGGCTCAGCAGCGGCGAACCGCTGCGCGGCGCACCGGATCCGGTCCGGTTGACGTTCGCGGCCGACAGTCTGGTCTATCCGATGCGGATGTCCGGTGCGGCCACCAGCGCGCAGACGGTCAAGCTGTATGTGCTCGGCCCGCACCGCGTGCAGCGTTCCGATCCGAATGCGACCCGACAGCTCGTGAGCGTCGACTTCGCCGGGCGCATTACCGACCCGGCCGAACCGGAGCTGCGGCAGCTCGCGGTGAACGGGCGCGACTACCTGACGGAAATGGATATCGTCATTCACGATCCGGGCGAGATCAGCTCGGATTTCACCTTCACCGCATCGTCCGCGGGCGACTACCGGCCGACCGAGCACCGCACAGAACTCGTCGTATTCCTCGGCGTACCAGCTGGTTTCGTCCTGGTGGCGGCGACCGCGGTGGTCGCCGCCGCAGTGGTGCTCGCGGTCAGGCGGTCAGGTTATCGGCGACGCGAACGTCCCTGAGCCGAATGCTGCCGCTGATCGTAGAGGAAGAAAACCGCTGCCTTCCGCCGAGCACACTGGTCGGTCGGGCAACTTCGATGAATCCGCAGAATGCTGTGGGCCATCTCCACCGTGAACCGCTCGGGAACGACATCACAGCTGTCGGAGATGGGAGCGGCTCGCTGCGACGACCATGGCGTGCGCACCACATACCTCCTTCCGCTGACACAGAATGGAATATCCGATCCGGCCCGCTCGCAAACACTGGCATGATGAGTGCGATCTACATCACCGTCCAGTACCTCGCAGCGATCGCACAGGGAGTGTCCGGAAGTGGAAGCGAAGAACCGCGAGATCGAATCCGATGCCGTCTGGCGGCGCAGTGACGACCAGGCCGATGGCGTCGAAATCGCCTTCCTGGCCAGTGGAAATGTCGGATTGCGGGATTCCCGCAATCCGGACGGCCCGGTACTGATCTTCACACCGGGCGAATGGAAGGCCTTCGTGGCGGGTGCCAAGGACGGCGAATTCAACCGTCCCGCAACCTGATCGGAATCAGCTCGCGGCAATCGGCGGCGCACCGGCCTCGGTGCGCGCGCCCGCCAGCACGGCATCCAGCAGCCCCGGATAGCGGGCATCCAGATCGTCGCGCCGCAACTCGATCAAAAATTCACGCCCGGAAGGCGTTTGGCGAATAACCCCGGCCTCGCGCAGCACCCGCCAGTGGTGGGTCATGGTCGATTTCGCGCTCACTTCCAGTTCATTGAGCACGCTGGAGCAGTTGCGCTCGCCGCCGCGGGCGAGGATCCGCACCGCGCCGAGCCGAACCGGGCTGCCCAGGGCGGACAACACATGCTCGAGGCGAATCTGTTCGCGGGCCGGATGATTCAGGGCCATGATTCGAATGTACCAGTATTCACGAACTATCCCTTGACAGATCGTACGTAAGTTCTAGTACCGTCCGACTGTACGAACTATCTCGTACAGTCGGACGGCGCGGGCCCCGCCGTCCAAACCCCGCAGGCAGAGAGGCGGGCACCCATGCGCGCCGCACCGAGCGGCGCGCCTTCGATCTGCCGGGCGCGTTCAGCGTCACCGCCGGGTCGACGGTGCTGGTGTTCGCACTCGTCGAAGGACCCGAAATGGGCTGGGCGCACCGGTGATCGTCGGCGCGTTCGCGGCGTCCGCCATACTGCTGACCGCTTTCGCCGTCATCGAGCGGCGCAGCGCCGATCCGCTCATGCCGTTCCGGCTCTTCCGCAATCGCAGCCTCACCGTCGGCATGACCGTCACCTTCTTGTTCATGGCGACCTTCGGCGTGCTCCCCTATTTCCTGACGGTGCTGATGCAGAGCGTGCACGGCTACAGCGCACTGCAGACCGGACTCGCCTTCCTGGTGCCCTCGGTGGCCATTGCCGCGGGCACCCAGCTCGGTGAGCGACTGGCCACGCGGTGGGGCAACCGGGGAAATCTGCTGATCGGGTTCACCGTGGCCGTACCCGGGACGGTGGTACTGGCCTTCGGATTCGGCGCGGGCAGCAGTTACTGGGCGCTGGTTCCCGGACTGATCATCTCCGGCGTCGGGCAGGGCATCGTATGGACGGCCATGTGGATCACCGCGGCGACCGGAATCCCCGCGCACGAACAGGGTGTGGCCAATGGCATCGCCTCGACCGCGCTCAATCTCGGAAATGCCATCGGACTGGCCATTTTCACCGTCATCGCCGATATCGGACTCGAGGGGCTGTCGGGCCCAGCGCTCCTCGGTGCGATGGCGGACGGCGAACGACTCGTCGTGCTGCTCACCGCCGCCGGAATGGTGGCCGGATTGCTCATTGCTCTCGCGCTGCGCGGCAGGTCCAGCGAGAAGGACACGACCACAAGAGAATCGGAGCCGGTCGCGGTCGGTTGATCGGCTTCGGAACGCGATCGGCGCTCACGCGCCGATCGCGCCGCCAATGGTCGGCCAGGATTCGTGCAGGGTGTCCTGCCAATAGGACCAGGAGTGCGTGCCCACCGCGCTGTAGTCGATGCGGGCCGGGATGCCGAGTTCGCGCAGTCGCTGTTCGAAGGCGGTGACGCAGGCATTGACGCCGAATTCGATGGGGCCGCCGAAGAAGATGTTCTCGGGCAGTTGGGGTTTGATCTCCAGCTCGTGGGGACCGGGCAGGCCGGTTCCGGTGGAGAGGTAGAGGGTCTTGCCGCGCAGGCGGTCGGCCAGCACCGACGGATTGTGTTCGGCCCAGGCCGGACTCGCGGGGGCGCCCCACATATTGAAGGGGTTGCCGCCGCGGTTGGCGATGGAGAACATCATGCCGCCCTGGGCGATCGTGATGTCCGGGCAGGCGCTGTATCCGGCCACGGCGCGGTACAGGTTCGGATGCCGGACGGCGAGAACGAAAGCCGCGGTGCCGCCCATGGACAGCCCGCCGATGGCATTGACGCCGTTACCGGCGAAGTAGCCGTCGATGATCGGCGGAAGTTCTTGTGTCAGAAAGGTTTCCCACTTGTACCGGCCGAAGCGCGGGTCGTCGGCGATCCAGTCGGTGTAGTAGCTGGCCTGCCCGCCCATGGGCAGCACCACGTTCACGTTCTTGCCGCCGAAGAAGGGTTCGGCATCGGTGGCATTGGTCCAGGTGCTCTGACCCGCACCCGGATCCAGCCCGTCGAGCAGGTAGTAGCTGGGGCGGGTGCCGCCACCGGCCGGATGCAGCACCTGGACCTGGATGGTGCGCCCCATGGCGGAGGAGTCGATGAACAGGGCCGAGCGAGTGGGGCTGAGGTCGTCGACGCGGAGGACCTGGGCGGCGCTCGCGGTTGGCGGAGACGCTGGAACCGGGCTCAGCAAACTTGCGGCGATTGCGAAAATCGCTGCGGCAACGACTCTTCTGCGCATGTCCCCACCTCCATCAGCCCACCAAGAACGCATTTCAACGTAACTCGAGAGGTGGCTGCCGCGAGGAAGATTCGGTTATTGGCGTGTCCTTGGCAAACCAGTCGGTTCGGATATGGTAATGCGTTCTCGCTATTACCGATTGGCGATTCTTCCCAAAGCTCCCGAAATGGATCCCGCCAGGTAATCCAGGTCGGCGCGCGCCGGTGAGGTGGGCCGCGCCCGCAACCCGAATCCGTCCCCCGGGGTGCGTGGAATCACATGCAGATGCACGTGAAAGACCTCCTGCCCCGCGGTAACCCCGTCCGCCAGGAAGAAATTCACGCCATCGCACCCGACCTCGGATTCCCGCAGCGCCGACGCCACCCGCTGCCCCACCTGAAACAGCTTGCCGCCCAACGCCGGATCGAGTTCCGCCAGACTCCGCGCGGGGGTCTTGGGAATCACCAGGACATGCCCCGGCGTCACGGGCCGAATGTCCATGAACGCCAGCACGTCCTCGTCCTCGTACACCCTGCTGGTAGGCGCGAGACCGGCGACGATATCGGAAAAGATCGTGTACGGATTCATGTCCGGCAGCCTACGGACCATAGGCAGAAGAAACCGCGCACCCCGTATGGCTGGGGTGCGCGGCCGGGGGGAGCGCTATCCGGTGGTCAGATGTGAGGTGTCGGCGCTGGGGCCCAGGGCCTTGGCCTTCACGTCGTCGGGTGGGATCCAGGAGGGCTTCTTCAGTTTCTCGATGATCAGGGGGACGGCGCTGAAGATGATGGCGCCGCCTGCGACCAGGGCGATGTAGGTGGCCTTGTTGCCGATGGGGAGTTGGGAGGGCGGGACGAAGGCCAGGATGAAGGCGAAAGCCACCGCCAGGAAGCCGATTCCGGCGAAGATCCACATGCCGGGGGTGCCGCCGGGGATCTTGAAGGCGCGGGGGAGATCGGGCTGGGTGTAGCGCAGCCGGATGGCGGCGGCGTACATGAACATGTAGATGATCAGGTACAGGCTCACGGCCATGGCGGAGATGAGGAAGAAGGCCGAGCTGACGTCGTCCATGATGAGGTAGATGGAGGACAGTAGGGTCACGATGACGCCCTGGATGATGAGGATGTTCACCTGTACGCCACGGGAATTCACCTTCTGCAGGACCGGCGGGAGCATGCCGTCGTGCGCGGTGGTCAGCACGCCGCGGCTGGGGCCGAGGATCCAGGCCAGCACGCCCGACAGCGCGCCGTAGGCGATGAGGGCCGACAGGATGCGGACCGGCCAGGTGGAGTGGATCATATCGGTGAAGCCGAAGGTGAAGGCATCGAAAACGCCTGTGTTGAGGTCGATTTTGTCGTAGGGGACGATGCCCGCCACGGCGAGCGCGCCGAGGGTGAAGATGCCGAAGGCCACGGCGGCCGCGATCAGGATGGCGGCCGGATAGCCCTTGGCGGGGTTCTTCAGCTCGGTCGAGTGCACGCCCTGGGATTCCACGCCCGCGAAGTTGAGCAGGATGCCCGCCAGGAACGACAGGCCGGACAGCCCGGCGATATAGGGGAACCAGCGGGGTGAGTCGTGCCCGTTGTCGGCGACCGTCACGGCCGGGTCGGTGGTGTGCTCCCAGCCGATGGAGTGGCCGGTGGAGATCCACCAGATGAAGACCGCGACCAGGACGATGCCGGGCAGGGCCGTGCCCGCGAGGAATCCGGCGCGGGTCACCTTCAGCGCGAACTGATTGCTCACGAAGGCCACGGCCGTGCACAACCAGAACGCGACGATCGCGAAAATGCCCACGTAGATATGGTTTTGAGCGAGATCAGGCCGGTCGAAGGCGAAGGCGACACCCGCGGCCGCGAAGCTCATACCGGTCGGATAGAACACGATCACCTGGATCCAGGACAGGAAGATGATCGCGAAACCCACTCGCTTGCCGAAGGCCCCGCTGATCGACGCGTAGAGACCACCGGCCTTGGCAGCGTACATGCTGCCCAGCTCGGCGGCCACCAGCCCGGCCGGAATCAGGAACAGGACGGTCGAGAAGCCGATGTAGAAGAACATCGTCATCTCTTCCTTGGCCATCATGGGCAGACCGCGCAGACTGGTGACAATCGATGCGGCCGTGGTGAATCCAAGCGCCGAGACGGTCAGGTACTTGGTCGCTGTCCCGGCCTTCGAGGTGGTGGCGGTCACGACTTCGCCTTCCCGGCAGTGGATTTCGCCTTGCCCGGCTTGGGCATGGGCACCGCGGCCTGCGCATTGTGGGTGAATCCGCACGCGTCCTCGCGCATGAGCGAGGTCTTGAGCGGGTGCGCGTGCAGTAGCTTCATGCTGCGCTTCACATCCGCCAGCAGCAGATCGGCCATGTCGTAGGTGAATCCGTGCCGCAGCACCGCCCGCATGATGGTCTCGTCCTGCCGGTCGGCGGGCAGCGGATAGGCGGCAATGAGCCAGCCGCGGGTGCGCAGCCGATCGGACAGGTCGTAGAGGTTGAAGTTCTCCCTACCCGAGAGCCGCCAGGACACCGCGGTAATGCCCCGGCGCGGATCGGCGTCGTGGATCAGCTCGAACGGCCCGACCTCGGTGAGCCCCTTGGCCAGATGCTGTCCGGCCGCGTAGATGGCCGCCTGCACGCGCCGATATCCGGTGCGGCCCAAGCGAATGAAGTCGTAGTACTGGGTGATGGCCTGACCGCCGGGCCGGGAGAAGTTGAGATTGAAGGTGGCCATGGATCCGCCGAGATAATCGACATTGAAGATGAGCTCCTGCGGCAGATCCGCGGCGGTGCGCCAGATGGCCCAGCCCGCGCCCAGCGGCGCCAGGCCCGTCTTGTGCCCGGAGGCATTGATGGATTTCACCCGCGGCAGCCGGAAGTCCCACACGATCTCGGGCGCGCAGAACGGTGCGAGGAAACCGCCGCTGGCCGCGTCCACATGGATCGGGATATCCAAACCGGTCTTGGCCTGCAGCGCATCCAGGGCCTTGCTGATGCCCTCGACATCCTCGAACAGGCCGGTGAAGGTCTGCCCGAAGGTCGGCACCACCATGATGGTGTTCTCATCGCAGTGTTTGGCCACATCGTCGGGGTGCATGGTGAGCCGGTCGCCGCGCAGCGGCACCTGCCGGATCTCCACATCGAAATAGCGGGCGAACTTCTCCCAGCACACCTGGACCGGCCCGCAGACGAAGTTGGGCACGCCCTTGCCGCCGTTCTTACGCCAGCGGAACTTGGCCGCGAGCCCGCCCAGCATGGCGGCTTCGCTGGAACCGGTGGTGGAGGTGCCGAGCGTGCGCTCCGCATCGGGGGAGCGCCACAGATCGGCGACCATGCGCACGCAGCGCTGTTCGAGTTCGGCGGTCTGCGGGTATTCGTCCTTGTCGACAATGTTCTTGTCCAGGCATTCGTTCATGAGGCGGCGGGCCTGGTCGTCCACCCAGGTGGTGCAGAAGGTCGCGAGGTTCATCCGGGATACGCCGTCGAGCAGTAGTTCGTCGTGCACGATCTGGTAGGCGACCTGGGGAAATATCTCTTGTTCCGGGAATCCGCGATGTGGCGCCGGGCGTTTGATGCCGGGCATGGCGAATAGGTCGTCGGGCTCCAGATTGCCGGTCATATGGCCTCCAATACGGGATCCATGCCTATCGAAACTGGTTGAGCAAGCTACCGTTTCGTAATCCAGAGATAGTTGCTAAACGGTTACTATTCAGCACTATGGACTATCAGCATGTCATAGAGCAGGTGATGTCCGCCACGACGCCGCACATTGGGGAGGGTGCGGTCGCCGACTACATTCCCGGCCTTGCCGCGGTTGATCCCAAACAGTTCGGATTCGCTGTCGCCACCGTCGAAGGAAACCTCTATACCGGTGGTGACGTGGACATTCCCTTTGCCATCGAGAGCATTTCCAAGGCCTTCGCACTCGCGCTGGTACTCGCCCGCAAGGACGCCGACATCTGGAAACGGGTGCGCCGCGAGCCCTCCGGCCTGGCCTTCAATGACCTGATCGAGCTCCAACTGGAGAACGGCATTCCGCGCAATCCCTATATCAACCCCGGCGCCATCGTGATCGCTGATCAATTGCTGGCCGATACCGGAGATGCCGTGGCCGCCCTGCGTGAGCTGTTGCGGGCCGAGACCGGCAATCCGGTCCTGGACGTGGACAGCGTTATTGCCGAATCGGAGTTGCGCACCGGCGACCGCAATCGCGCCACCGCCTACCTCATGGCGAGCTTCGGCAATATGCGCAACAGCGTGGATCTCTCCCTCGACCACTACTTCCGGCAGTGCTCGTTCAGCATCACCTGTGCGGAGCTGGCCAAGGCCGGTCTGCTCATCGCCCGTCACGGCCTGCGCGCCGACGGCTCGCGCCTGCTCTCGCGCGATGACGCCCGGCACATCACCGCGCTCATGACCATGTGCGGCACCTACGACGGCGCGGGCGAATTCGCTTATCGCATAGGGCTTCCGGTCAAGAGCGGGGTGGGCGGCGGGCTGCTGGCCGTGGTGCCCGGCCAGTGCTCGGTCGCCGCCTGGGGGCCGGGGCCGGACGCCAAAGGCAATTCGGTATCGGGCGCGGTCGCGCTGGAGACCTTCGCGCGGGTCGGCCAATTCTCGGTGTTCTGAATCTCGGCTCAGCCCAGCACGTTTCGAGTTGTATCGCACGGCTTCGGAAAGGACCGGTGATGACTGGCGCGGTGACCAAGCCGACGACGGCCACCAATTACATCTCCTGGGTGACCCTCGCCCTCATGACCACGAGTTCGGTGGCCAGCCTGCGGGCCTCACCCACCATGGCCGTCTACGGATTGGCCTGTGTCTTCCTGTATCTGGTGCCCGCGCTGCTGTTCCTGCTGCCGACGGCCTTCGTGGCGGCGGAACTCGCGTCCGGATGGGCGGGCGGGGTCTACAAGTGGGTGGGGGAGGGCATCTCCCAGCCGATGGGATTCCTGGCGGTGTGGTGCCAGTTCGCCATGACCATCTTCTACTACCCGAGCCTATTGGCGTATGTGGCAAGCACTTTCGCCTACATTATCAATCCGTCGCTGGCGGCGAACGGCGTGTACGTGGCCATCGTCATCATCACCATCTATTGGGCGGCGGTCTTCGTCTCCTCGCAAGGCACCAAAACCGTTGCGGGACTGTCGAGTATGGGTCTCATCATCGGCACCCTGATTCCCGGTGCGCTGCTGGTGATCCTGGGCTTCGTCTTCCTCGCCCAGGGCAATGAGCCCGCCGCGCCGATGGATGCCGCGCATCTGCTCCCGGCCTGGACCGGGCTGGCCAGCCTGGTGCTCATCGTCAACAATTTCCTGTCCTATGCGGGCATGGAGATGAACGCGGTGCACGTGTCCTCGCTGCGCGATCCGGGCAAGGAATACCCGCGGGCCATGGCCCTGGCCGTCGCCCTGGTGCTGGTCATCTTCATCGTGCCCGCCGTGGTGATCAGCTGGGTGGTGCCCTCGCAGAACCTGTCCCTCACCGCGGGCGTCATGCAGGCCTTCGACGGGTTCTTCAATCACTTCGGCATCGGGTTCCTCACCCCGATTCTCGGCGTCATGCTGGTGGCGGCCGCCCTGGGCGGCATGCTCACCTGGCTGGCCGGGCCGTCCAAGGGCCTGCTGCTCATCGGCCGCACGGAGGGCTATCTGCCGCCAGTGCTCACCCGCTTGAACAAGCATGGGGTGCAACAGAACATGCTGGTGGCGCAGGGCGTCGTGACCACCCTGCTGGCGCTGCTCTACGCCTTCATCCCCAATGTCTCCAGCGCCTACTGGATCCTGTCGGTCATCACCACGCAGGTCTATCTGATCATGTACGTGCTCATGTTCATCGCCGCGATTCGCCTGCGCCGCAATCAGCCCGACCATCCGCGCGGCTACCGGGCACCGGCCCTGATCGCGCTGTGCGGGCTGGGCACCGTCTCCTCGGTGGCGGCCTTCCTCATCGGGTTCGTGCCGCCCTCGCAGTACGGCAGCGGTAACAGCCTCACCTACATCCTGGTGATCGGACTCGGCATGGGCATTGTCGGCCTGCTGATTCCGTTCCTGTTCCTCAAGTTCCGCAAACCCGGTTGGAAGACCGATGTTCCCGAGGAGGCGCTGGCATGACCGCTGATGGCGGTGCGCCGCAACGGGTGCGGCGGACGACGTATCTGATGGTCGCGGTGATCCTCGTGGTCGTCGCCATTATCGGGACGATCATCTTCAAACAGGAGCGCGGTTCCGAGGCGGCGCTGCGCAAGGCGGAGGTGCTGCACTCCCGGCTCACCGAGGCCGGTATCGCCGCGCCGGAACCGCGGGCCATCGCCGATTCGCTCGGTGTCGACGGCGGACTGGTGTGCCAGGATCCCGACTCGCCGCTGATCAAGGCGCGCTATCAGGCGGCCATCAGCAATGGCGCCAGCGGTCCGGGCAACCGGCCGGTCATCGCCGACAGCGTGGTCTTCACCGCCACCGCGCTGGCCATTGAAACGTACTGTCCTGACAAGCTGGCCGCGTACCTGCAAGAAACCGGCACCCTGAGAACGGGTGACACGGTGAAATCGGATACGGACAACTGAAACAGGAGACGGAATGACCGAGAAAGAGCTCCGCGCCGCCGTACAGGTCCTCATGCCGCGCGCGAAACAAGATCTCATCGAACTGGTTTCGTACAAGTCGGTGTACGACGCGCGGCAGTTCCCGATCGAGGAGTGCGAGAAGACCGCGCAGTGGGTGGCGGATGCCTTCGCCGCAGAAGGGCTCACCGATGTGGGGTTGCACGAGACCGCCGACGGCAGCAAGGCCGTGGTGGCGCGCCGCCCGGGTCCGCCCGGAGCGCCGCACGTACTGCTCTACTGCCACTACGACGTGCAGCCGCCCTTGGACGAAAAGGCTTGGCGCACACCGGTATGGCAGCTCACCGAGCAGAACGGGCGCTGGTATGGGCGCGGCGCGGCCGACTGCAAGGGCAATATCGTCATGCATCTGACCGCCCTGCGCGCCCTGCGCCAGGTCGGCGGTGACGATTTCCCGGTCGGCCTCACGCTCATTGCCGAGGGCTCCGAGGAGCAGGGCACCGGCGGTCTGGAGGACTTCGTCCCCAAGAACGCGGATCTGCTGCGCGCCGACACCATCCTGGTCTGCGACTGCGGCAATTTCGCCGTCGGCGTGCCGACCTTCACCGAAACCCTGCGCGGCAATGTGAATGTCGTGGTCACCATCGAAACCCTGGCCGGGGAAATGCATTCCGGCATGTTCGGCGGCGCGGCCCCCGATGCGCTCGCGGGCCTCATCCATGTGCTGTCCACCTTGCGCGACAAGGACGGCAACACCACGGTCTCCGGATTGAGCAATGACCAGAAGTGGGACGGCGTCCAGTACCCGGAGGACCAGTTCCGCTCCGACGCGGGCGTTCTCGACGGCGTGGATCTGCTCGGCTCCGGCGCCGTCGCCGATATGCTCTGGGCCCGACCGGCTCTGACGGTCCTCGGCATCGACGCCCCCAAGGTCGTCGGCTCCGCGGCCGCCATTCAGCCGCGCGCCGCCGCGCGCATCAACCTGCGCATCCCGCCCGGCACCGATCCGCAGCAGGCGCTGAAAGCCCTGACCGCCCACATCGAATCGAATACGCCCTGGCATGCCAAGGTCACCATCGAGAAGGAGTCCACCGGCGCGCCCTTCCGTTCGGCCACCGGCGGCCCGGCCCGCACCGCCATGGCGGCCGCCTTCGCCGCCTCCTACGGCCGTCCCGCCACCACCATGGGCCAGGGCGGCTCCATCCCGCTCTGCAATGTCTTCGCCGACACCTATCCGGACGCGGAAATCATGTTGATGGGCGTGGAGGAACCCACCTGCCTCATCCACGCGCCCAATGAGAGCGTCGACCCCACCGAGATCGAGCACATGGCCCTGGCCGAGGCCCTCTTCCTCGCCTCGTACCGCAGGTAAACATTCCCGTTTGATACGTTGGCTATTTCAAGGCAAACTCTGGTATCGAGAGCACGACCGACCGAAAGCGCTATCCGGCGACCGCTAGGAGAAGCTCGTGTCCGTCTATCTGTACCGGTGGGGCAGGTTCGCATATCGACGGAAGTGGATTGTCCTTCCGATCTGGTTGCTCCTCTTCATGCTGCTCGGCGGGCTCGGGGCCGCCCTGCAGAAACCGATGAGCAATGACTTCGATATTCCGAACCTGCCCTCGGAGCGGGCCACCGAGATTCTGGACAAGCACTTCCCGGGGATGTCGCAGGCCTACAAGTTCGACGCGGTCACCGGTGTCTATGTCATCGGTGCGCCGCCGAACACCACGCTCACCGACGATGCCAATCAGCGGGCGATCAAGGGCCTCATCCAGCAACTGGAGGGGCTCGGGATCGTCGATCACAGCAAGCCGCTCACCGATCCCATTACCGCCGCCCAGGAGATGGGCTGTCTCGACGGTGACCGTGCCTCCAGCGAGTTCATCTCCAAGTGCAGCAATGCGCCGCTGAACGTGCTCAACAAGGAGAATCCGGATTCCGTTGCGATTCTGAGCGTTCCGTTCACCATCGAGAACTTCGCCGATGTCACCGCCGACGATCGCAAGGCGGCCTACGACGTGTCCGACGGTGCGCGGCGGGCCGGGCTCACCGTCGAACTGTCGGGCACCATCGCCATGGAGCAGGAACAGCCCAGCGGTAAGTCCGAGATGATCGGCATGGGCTTCGCCTTCATTGTCATGATCATCTGCTTCGGCGCCATCGTGGCGGCCTTCGTGCCCATCATCACCGCCATCGTGGGCCTGGGCGCGGCCACCTCGCTCATCTTCTTGGGCACCTCGGTGCTGTCGGTGCCCAGCTTCACCACCTTCCTGGCCTCCATGATCGGCATAGCGCTGTCCATCGACTACGCGCTGTTCATCGTGTCCCGCTACAAACACGAACTGGCCGTGCAGGATTCACCCGAGGAAGCCGCAGGCGTTGCCCTCGGCACGGCCGGATCGGCGGTCGTGTTCGCGGGCCTGACCGTGATCATCGCGCTGGTCGGCCTGAGCATCGTGGGTGTGCGCTTCCTGACCTTCATGGGTCTGGGCGGCGTGGTCGCGGCGGGCTTCGCGGTGCTGGTCGCCCTGACCCTCATGCCCGCGCTGCTCGGTGCGTTCGGGCGGTTCCTGTTCAAACCCAAGCTGCCGCTCATCGCCAAATACGACCCGGAGGACGACACCCACGTCACCAATGGCATGCGGATCGGGCAGCTGATCGGCAAGCTGCCGTGGGTCGCGCTGGTGCTCAGCATCGCGGTGCTCGGCCTGCTGGCGGTGCCCGCGGCCAAGATGAATCTCGGTCTGCCGGGCGAGGATTCGATGCCCAAGACCTCCACCGTCCGCAAGGCATACGAACTGCGCACCCAGGGCTTCGGCGAGGGCAGCAATGGCGTGCTGCAGATCGCGGTGGATCTGTCCGCCACTCCCGCCGATCAACGGCAGACCGCGGTGACCGCGCTGCGCGACAAGCTCGCCTCCTATCCGGATATGAACTACGTGACCGATCCGACCTGGAGCGAGGACGGCCAGGGCGCGCAATTCGAGGGCGTGCCCAAGACCGGGCCCAACAACCAGGAGACCAAGGACCTGGTGCGCGATGCCCGCGACGCCGAATCGCAATTCAAGTCCGACTACGGCATGCGCTACGGAATCACCGGCACCACAGCCATTTACGCCGATATCGACCATGTGCTGCTGGGCAAGATCGTGCCCTATCTGGCCATTGTGGCCGGTGCGGCCTTCCTGCTGCTGATCGCCGTATTCCGGTCCATCCTGGTGCCTTTGACCGCGGCCCTGGGCTTCCTGCTGTCCATGGCCGCCACCTTCGGCGCCACCGTGCTGATCTTCCAGGAGGGCAAGTTCGGCCTCATCGACGAGCCGCGCCCGATCATCAGCTTCATGCCGATCATGTTGATCGGCTTGGTATTCGGCCTCGCCATGGACTACCAGGTCTTCCTGGTCACCCGCATGCGCGAGGAATACGTGCACGGCGAGGAACCCACCCAGGCCATGATCAAGGGCTACCACCACGGCGCCCGCGTGGTCACCTCCGCCGCCATCATCATGATCTTCGTATTCGGCTCCTTCATCATGGAACCCGACGGCAGCGCCAAATCCATGGGCTTCGCCCTCGCCGCGGGCGTTCTCCTCGACGCCTTCATAGTCCGCATGATCCTCATCCCCGCCCTGCTCGTGCTCATGGGCAAGGCCGCCTGGTGGATGCCGGACTGGCTGAGCCGCATCGTCCCCGATATCGACGTCGAGGGCGCACGCCTGCGCGAACTCCAGCGCACCGAAGCCGATGGCCGCGCCCAGGAGGTCGCCGCTCCACACTGACCCGAGATGGCACTCGCCGGTCGGCCTCAGGCGTCCGACCGGCCGGGACCCCCGGCGATCACAAGCGCGGTGAACGCAGACCACCCGGCGGGAGAAAAGATCAGCGCGGGGCCCGCCGGGTCCTTCGAGTCCCGGAGTCCAACAGCTCCATCATCGAGCCATGCGACCTCGACACACTCCGAAGTCCCTTGGCTGTGGCTGCTTTTGAACCACGAGACACCGGCTAGGTTTCTGCCCACAGTTCGTACTCCTTCGCGAGACTCCGCAGCAGTGCTCGAGTGTCCACCGGATCCAGCGCCGCCGCGTGCAATGCCGCTGACACTGCCCTGTAGCGCTCTACGTCGGCTTCTTTCTGCAAGTAGAGGTGTGCGGTGATGACACTCTCGACATACACAACAGTAGGCTCCACAGGCCGCCCCTTGCTGTCGAATCCGCAGTCCAAGATCACGAAGGGGCCCGGCAGCATGCCCATCGGGATACCCGCCGTGAACGGCAGCACACGCATCGCGACATTGGGCCACGTGCTCGCATCGGCCAAGTGCCGCGATTGGTTCGCCATGATCTTGGGGCTCCCCACGACTCGCCTGAGTGCGGACTCGTGTAGGACGACGTCGAGTTCGACCGGTGCGGCCCTTCGCCTGACAATGGTTTGCCGCCTGATCCGCAGGGCCACATGGCGTTCGATATCTCGGTCGGATGTGGCCGGTGTGTAGTCGTGCATCATGGTCCGGGCGTACTGCTCGATCTGTAGCAAGCCCGGTACCAGCTCCTGATAGGAAATCAGCTGTCGAGCCGAGGCTTCCAGTCCGACGTAGTCGTCGAAGTGGTCAGGAAGCAGATCGCTGAATTCGTGGTACCAGGTCTCGGCGGCAGCTTGCTCTGCGAGCTGCTTCAGCGCGGTCTTCTCGGCGTTGGACCGTTCGTAGATCTCGCACAGGCGCTCGATCAGGCGCGGCCGAACCTTGTCAGCGGTGCCCCTCTCGATGCGGTGCAGGGTGGACGTTCCAATCTCCACGAGCTGAGCCGCCTGGGCCATCGTGAGCCCGATCTTCTTGCGGTACTGGCGCAGAAATCGCCCGAGCTGTCGTCGTGGCAGCGTGCTGTCTTCACCGGCCATCGCTGGTTACCCCTCGGTAGATGGAACGCCGGATCGCAGGAAATGGAAATATTCTGCGCCGATTATGGAAACGGTGCTGGGGAAACGCGGTTTCTTCAGCGGATCCCGTCGATCGTACCGAGGTTGGCGAGGTGCCGTGCTGTCCTGGGCGACACAACGCATCCCCGCCCGATCACGGGAGGTTTCCACCAGTGCCCGACCTTCCCCACCCTGCCTCGACTCCCACCCCGGATCCGGCACGCGACCTCGAAATACGCGTCCTGACCGACATAATCAACGCCATCGAGTCCCTGCTACGGCATTTCGAAGACTCGGGAACCGCGCTCGTGGCCCCCCGCCCCGAAGCGTATGCCCTCGTCATCCACGCAGTGCTCGCCAGTGCGCGGGCCACCGGCCACCATGGCTCCGGAAGCCTCGCCTACGCCCCACTTCTCGACGCGATTCCCCCCGGCGTAGAGACAAATCCCTGGGAGGCAGCCACTTTCACAACGCTCATCCACGGCATCGCCCGTCCCTGACATCTAGGAGCGCACCATGCTGACCGTCCTCGCCTTGCTCAGCTTCGTCCCCGTCGCCGCCACCAGCTTCAGTCTCGGTGTGTGGTGGAGGGCCGCAACAACATACGGCCGCCACGCAATCGGTAACCGCTGACCGGCCGTGATCCAGCCGCCCCGACCCGTGTGGTCGCCGCCGCAGATGACATCGGCCGGACCGGTTACTGGACAAAGGAACTCATCACTGCCGACCACTGGTCATTCGTGCTCACCGATCAACCTCTGGGTGGCGAGCGCCCGGTGAACACCGCCGACGATGCAGCGTTCAACCCTCGGTGTCGCTCTCGCAGTACGCCTATTCCGGACGAACGGCGAGCTGGTCCGCGACGGTCGAAACCTTCAATGTGGCAGTCACTCCCACGCCATTGCGGCTGGATTTCGGTGACGGCATCCGGCTCGAGCTGATCCTGCACGCCGTGGACGGTCTCCGTCAGGCGCCGGGCATCACGCTGGGCCGGGCGTCCTGATCAGAACTCGGTGTGGTCCTCGGCTTCGATGACCTTGAAATCGGTTCCGGCGGGGGCCATTTCGTTCAAACGACCGAAATAGATGCCCTGCGCTTCCGGGGCGATGATGCCGAAGTGAATCGGGAAGGCGGTGCGGGGGTTTACCGCGCGCAGGTAATCCACCGTTTCGCTGATCTTCATCCAGGGGGCCACGGCGGGGATGGCCAGTACGCCGACATCGACGGGCGGCACCCAGAGGGAATCGCCGGGATGGACGAATTGGGCCGGATCCTCCGGGGTGCCGAGTTGGAAGACGGTGTTGTCGATTACCGGGATTTCGGGATGGATTACGGCATGCCGCCCGCCGCCGCCGGTGATCTGTACATTTCCGACTTTCAAGACATTTCCCGCGTGGACTGCCTGCCACGGCTCCTCGCGCAGCGCCGCGGTCTGTGGATCGGCGAGCAGTTTGGCCTGGGGATTGCCGTCGATCAGCTTGGCGATGCGGTTCGGGTCGATGTGGTCCGGATGCTGATGGGTGATGGCAATGGCGTCCAGCCCGGTAATGCCCTCGAAGCCGTGCGAGAAGGTGCCCGGATCGAAAAGGATCTTCGCGCCGTTCAACTCCACGAGAATGCAGGAATGTCCGAAATGGGCTATGCGCATGTCCGCAACGGTAGTCCTCGGGCGGTGTGTCGCACACCACGACCGGCGTGACCCGGCGGCACGCGCGCAACCACCCTCAACTACCCTGATCAGCGGAACCCCCGCTCGGCCAGCCGTAGGCCCGGGCGCCGCCCCACCAGCTGAGGAGCAACGCGTGGCACGTGTCGTTGTCGAGGTGATGCCGAAGGCCGAAATCCTGGATCCGCAGGGCCAGGCCATTGTCGGCGCACTGGGGCGCCTGGGGCACCCCGGAATCTCGGATGTGCGGCAGGGCAAGCGATTCGAACTCGACGTTGCCGATGACGTGAGCGACGCCGAACTCGAGCAGATCGCCGAATCGCTGCTCGCCAATACGGTTATCGAGGACTGGAAGGTCGTCCGGCTGTGAGCGCACGCATCGGAGTCATCACCTTCCCCGGCACGCTCGACGATGTCGATGCCGCGCGCGCGGTGCGGCTCGCGGGCGGCGAGGCCGTCGCCCTGTGGCACGCCGACGCCGATCTGAAGGGCGTCGACGCGGTCATCGTGCCCGGCGGCTTCTCCTACGGCGACTACCTGCGGGCCGGGGCCATCGCGCGCTTCGCGCCGGTCATGGGCGAGGTCGTGGCGGCCGCGGGCAAGGGCATGCCGGTGCTGGGCATCTGCAATGGCTTCCAGATCCTGTGCGAGGCCGGGCTGCTGCCGGGTGCGCTCACCCGCAACGAGGGCCTGCACTTCGTGTGCCGCGATCAGTGGCTGACCGTGGAGAACACCGATACCGCGTGGACCTCCCGCTACGAGCCGGGCGCGCAGATCCTGATTCCGGTCAAGAACGCCGAGGGCCGCTTCCAGGCCACCGACACCGTGCTCGACGAGCTCGAGGGCGAGGGCCGCGTGGTGTTCCGCTACACCGGCGGCAATCCCAATGGATCGCAGCGCGATATCGCGGGCATCGCCTCGGCCAGCGGTCGCATTGTCGGCCTCATGCCGCATCCCGAACACTCCACCGAACCGCTCACCGGACCGAGCGACGACGGGCTGGGGATGTTCTTCTCGGTGCTCGACGCCCTCGTCTCCGCTTAGGAAATTCGGTCGAGGATCTCGAACTCCACTCCCTCGGCGCGGGCGATATAGGTCGGACGCACCACCTGGTTGCCGTCGAAACCAATTCCGCCCGAGGGAGTTTCGAGAGTCGCCTCCGAAACGGCCGCATGCACCCGCCCGACGTCCAGGGATCCGGCGGCCTTCGCCATGGCCCGTAGCGTGTGCAGTGCTTCGTACTCGGTATTGCTGAAGTTGGTCAGCGCCGGGGCGAACGTGCCGTGCAGCCGTCGATAGCGCTCCGCCTGCTCACGCCCCTCCGGCCCGTTGACGAAGAAACTCGACGGCACATACAGATTCCGGTTGGCCCCGCGCCCCGCGCCGAGCAGCACATTGTCGTCCACCGCCGGGCTCACCCGCAGCTGCCGCTCATCACGCCCGAACCGGGCGAACTGCTTGTTGAACCGCGCCACATCCGCGCCCACCAGCAGCACGATCACCCCGTCCACGCCGTCCAGCCGGGGATCGGCGAGGAAGTCGGCGAAATCCGCGGTGCCCAGCGGCACGAACCGCTCCAGCGGCAGCGCCGGTTCCAATGCCCCGTAGCGATCGGCCAATTCGGTCCGCACCACCTCGGCGGTGCGCCGCGGCCACACGTAGTCGTTGCCGATAATGGCCCATCGGTGCGCCCCCAGCTCGCGGCGCAGCCAGCGCAGCGCGGGCAGAATCTGCCGCCCCGGATCCGAGCCGACCAGGAAAAGTCCAGGTGGCGGGTGGTCCACACCCTCATGATCGGTGGCGAACAGATAGGGCACCCGCCCGGCATTGGCCTGGGTGACCGCCCGGCGCACGGCCGAGGTGTGCCAGCCCGTGATGGCGTGCACCATGCCGGTGGCCAGCAGGGCCGAGACCTCCCGCGCCACCTCCGCGGGTTCGCGCCCGCCGTCCAGGTGAGTGACCCGCAATTCCCGTCCGAGAATTCCGCTCCCGCCGTTGATTTCTTCCACCGCCAGAGAAATGGCGGCCTCGCAGGAGGGCGCGAAGATACCGCCCGGTCCTTGCTGCGGAACTATGTTGAGGACCTCGATACTGTTTTCGGGATTCCCGCCGAACGGGGTCATCGGTTAGTCTTCCCCTCGTTCGAGCTGTGATTTGACGGGCGGGAAATATGGCGACAATTCTAGGTGGCATTTCCACGCTGCATCGGGCGCTGCGTGCCGCTGAACGCAGTTGGCTTCGTCACCTTGACGCGGCACTATGCGCCAGGCGACTGACGGCCGATCAATGGTGCATGCTGACCAATCTGTCCCCCGATACCGGCATCACCATGAGCGAGCTGGCCGCGCGCGCTCAGCTGCCGCCCTCCTCCGCCACCCGGCACGCCGATCACCTGGCCGAACGCGGTCTCATCTTCCGGGTCGCCGCCGCCGACGACCGCCGTCGCATTCTCATCGGCCTGAGCCGCCGCGGCGTGGAGCTCGTCGAGGAGGTGCGGGCCGAGGAGGTCCGCGCCGAGGCTGAACTGCGCGGGTGCCTGGGCGCACAGGACTATCTGGAGCTGGTGCGCCTGCTGGAACAGGTCGCCGAGGCCGCACCGGAGCTGGCCCGCGGCGCCTGAACCGGGCCCGCACCGAAAGCTGGTTATTACCAGTCTGTGAATTGCTGTATTTCCCAGACGTTTCCGAAGTGGTCACCGGGCGCGCCCGCGGATTGGGCAACCGGATCGGAAGAAACTGAACTGAGAATGCTTAGGATTGCGGCATGCCAGTTGCCGAGACCACCGCTACCGCCGCCGGACTGTGTGAATTCATCGATGCCTCCCCGTCGCCGTTCCACGTGTGCCGCACCGTCGCCGCGGAACTCGACGACCACGGCTTCACCAGACTCTCCGAATCCGCGTCCTGGCCCTCCAGCAGCGCGGGCCGCTACTACGTGGTGCGCGGCGGTTCGCTGGTGGCCTGGGCCGATGGCGGGCCCGGCGCGCCCACCGGTTTCCGCACCGGGCAGGCGACGCCCTTCCGCGTGGTCGGCGCGCACACCGACAGCCCCAATCTGCGAGTGAAGCAGCACCCCGATACGGCGGTGGCGGGCTGGCAGATGGTCGGGCTGGAACCCTACGGCGGGGCCTGGCTCAACTCCTGGCTGGACCGGGACCTCGGCATTTCCGGACGGCTCTCGGTGCGGGACGGAAATATGGTGCGGGAACGGCTGATTCGCATCGACGAACCCATCCTGCGGGTGCCGCAGCTGGCCATCCACCTGTCCGAGGACCGGCGCGGGGTCACCCTCGACCCGCAGCGGCACGTGAATGCGGTGTGGGGGATCGGCGGGGAACCGCGCTCGTTCATGGCCTTCATAGCCGAACGGTCCGGGATCGAGCCGAATGCCGTGCTCGGCTGGGAACTCATGACCCATGATCTGGTGCCGTCCAAGCTGATCGGGCGCGATCTGGATCTGGTGAGCGCGCCCAGACTGGACAATCAGGGCACCTGCTACACCGGACTGCGCGCCTTCCTGGCCGCCATCGACGAACCGGGCGTGGCCGTGCCCGTGCTGGCCATGTTCGATCACGAGGAGGTCGGCAGCCAGTCCGACCACGGCGCGCAATCCGGGCTGCTGCCCACGGTGCTCGAACGCATCGTGCTGACCCGCGGCGGCGGCCGCGCCGAATATCTGGCCGCCCTGGCCGGATCGGTCTGCGCCTCCGGCGATATGGCGCACGCGACTCACCCGAACTATCCGGACCGGCACGAGCCCATGCACCGCATCGAGGTCAATGGCGGGCCCGTGCTGAAGGTCAACCAGAACCTGCGCTACGCCACCGACGCGACCGGCGCGGGCGCCTTCGCGCTGGCCTGCGCGCAAGCCGATGTGCCGTTGCAGCGCTACGTCCATCGGGCGGATCTGCCGTGCGGATCCACCATCGGGCCCATGACGGCGGCGCGCACCGGCATGCCGACCGTGGATGTCGGCGCGGCGCAGCTGGCCATGCACTCCGCGCGCGAAATGATGGGCGCGGCGGACGTTCCCGCCTACGCCGCGGCCCTGGCCGCGTTCCTCACCCCGGATGCGCCGCGGTGACGGCCTTGGCCGGGTGATAGGTGAGCACCGCGGCCACGAAGATGCCCAGGGTGAACAGCACATAGCTGCTGCCGAGCAGCTGCTGCCACCACGACCAGTCGAGTTCCCGATCGGAATTGTGCGGTAGCACCCACTGCGGGCCGATGGCGAACATGACCACCGCCAGGCCGACCGTGCCGAGATAGATCCGGCTGCGGCGGCCGCGGGCGATGGCATCGGCCGCCACGATCAGGGCGGGCGCGATCCACACCCAGTGATGCGACCAGGACACCGGGGAAACCAGCAGCACCGCAGCGGCATTCACCATGAGCGCGGCGGCGTCCGCCCCGGCCTCGAACAGCCGCTTCATCCAGACGGCCGCCAGCGCCACCGCGATGAGCGAGAGCGTCACCCAGATGAGCGTCGCCGCCGAATCGGACACCCCGAGCCGGAAGGCGAAGCCCTTGAGGGACTGATTGCCCGCGAAGTACGGCGGCCCGATGCGCCCGGTATCGGTCAGCGTGTGGAACCAGTACTGCACCGAATCCTTCGGGAAGACCGCGAATCCCACGCCCACTGCGGCAATGGCCGACAGCACCAGCGTGATCGCGCCCTTCCAGTCCTTGCGCAGCACGAAGTAGAGCAGGTACCCGGCCGGGGTCAGCTTCACCGACACCGCGATGCCGATGAGCATGCCGCGCGGCCAGAACGGCTTGCGCACCAGGCAATCCAGCGTGATGGCCGCCATGAGCACCAGATTGATCTGCCCGAACCCGTAGGTCTGGCGGATCGGTTCCAGCAGCTGCAGCAGCGCCACCGCGCCGATCACGAGCGACAGCCGCGTGATCCGGTCCATGCCCGGCCGCAGCCGGTCCAGCACCACCCACAGCGTGATGCCGAGCGCGGCAATGGATGTCGCCAGCACCGCCCAGGAGGCGACCGGTAGCGACATGATCGCCAGCGGCGCGAAGAACAGGGCCGCCAGCGGCGGATAGGTGAACGGCAGCCCGATGCCGAACACCTGCGGCATGGGCCCGTACAGGTCCTTGTCGTCCAGCCAGGCGCGAGCGCCATTGCGGTACACCTGGAGATCGATGTACCCGTGCCAGAACTTGGCGAAATAGCTGACGAGTGCGGAGGCGACGAACAGCCCCACCGCGATCAGCAACAACTTCCGCTGCTGCGGCGTCAGCCCTGCATTCCCCTTTTGCGCGGTCACGGGCTCGGCCGGATCCGCAAGCCCGGATCGATCGCTCACGGGTGAAGCGTAGCTGCCCGTCCCCACCGGGAGTTAAACGCACGGCGGTGTGCTGGCGGTGTGCTCCCGAACACACTCGCGGGTGGGCGAAGGCGCTGATTAGGCGGCAATTAGACTCACCGCTGTATCTCGCCGACTTCCTAGCAACGCCGGCACTCGGTTCCGCCTGCCCGGCCGAAAGGACTCTGGTATTCCCGTGACCAGCCACGTCGATACCGTCAGCAACGCCGCGGCCAACCCGGACAGCCCGCAGCCCTACAAGGAACTCGGCCTCAAGGACGACGAGTACGCCCGGATCAAGGAGATCCTCGGCCGCCGGCCCACCGATGCCGAGCTGGCCATGTACTCGGTGATGTGGTCGGAGCACTGCTCCTACAAGTCCTCCAAGGTGCACCTGCGCTACTTCGGTGAGACCACCACCGAGGAGATGCGCTCCTCGATGCTCGCGGGCATCGGCGAGAACGCGGGCGTGGTGGATATCGGCGACGGCTGGGCGGTCACCTTCAAGGTGGAATCGCACAACCATCCCTCCTATGTGGAGCCCTATCAGGGCGCGGCCACCGGCGTCGGCGGCATCGTGCGCGACATCATGGCCATGGGCGCGCGGCCCATCGCGGTCATGGATCAGCTGCGCTTCGGCGCCGCCGATCACCCGGACACCCGGCGCGTGGTCGACGGCGTGGTGCGCGGCGTCGGCGGCTACGGCAACTCCCTGGGCCTGCCGAATGTCGGCGGCGAGACCGTATTCGACGCCTCCTACCAGGGCAATCCGCTCGTCAACGCGCTGTGCGCGGGCGTCATGCGGGTCGAGGACCTGAAGCTGGCCTTCGCCTCCGGTAAGGGCAACAAGGTCATCCTGTTCGGCGCGCGCACCGGCCTCGACGGTATCGGCGGCGTGTCCGTGCTGGCCTCGGACACCTTCTCCGGTGACGAATCCGGTTCCGGCCGTAAGAAGCTGCCGAGTGTGCAGGTGGGCGACCCGTTCGCCGAGAAGGTGCTCATCGAGTGCTGTCTGGAGCTGTACCACTCCGGTGTGGTCGTCGGCATCCAGGACCTCGGCGGCGCCGGGCTGTCCTGCGCCACCTCCGAGCTCGCGGCTGCCGGTGACGGCGGTATGTCCATCGAGCTGGACCGGGTGCCGCTGCGCGCCGCCAATATGACTCCGGCCGAGATCCTTTCGAGCGAATCCCAGGAGCGCATGTGCTCGGTCGTCGCGCCCGCGAACGTGGATCGCTTCATGGAGATCTGCAAGAAGTGGGATGTCACCGCCACCGTCATCGGTGAGGTCACCGACGGCGAACACCTCCAGATCACCTGGCACGGCGAGACCGTCGTCGATGTGCCGCCGCGCACCGTCGCCCACCACGGCCCGGTCTACGAGCGGCCCGTGCAGCGCCCCGCCGATCAGGACGCGCTCAATGCCGATACCGCCGCCGCGCTGAACCGGCCCAAGACCGGTGACGAACTGCGCGCCATCCTGCTGAAGATGATCGCCAGCCCGCAGCTGTGCTCGCGCAAGTGGATCATCGAGCAGTACGACCGCTATGTGCGCGGCAATACCGTGCTCGCCGAGCACGCCGATGCCGGTGTGGTCCGCATCGACGAGGAGTCCGGCCGCGGTATCGCGCTGGCCACCGACGCCTCCGGCCGCTACACCAAGCTGGATCCCTACACCGGCGCGCAGCTGGCGCTGGCCGAGGCGTTCCGCAATGTCGCCACCACGGGCGCCACCCCGAAGGCCGTCACCAACTGCCTGAACTTCGGCTCGCCGGAGGATCCGGGCGTCATGTGGCAGTTCCAGCAGGCCGTGCGCGGTCTGGCGGACGGCTGTGCCACCCTGGGCATTCCGGTCACCGGCGGCAATGTGTCCTTCTACAACCAGACCGGGCAGACGGCCATCCTGCCGACCCCGGTGGTGGGCGTGCTGGGCGTCATCGACGATGTGCACCGGCGCATTCCGACCGGGCTGGGCACCGAGCCCGGTGAGACGCTCATCCTGCTCGGCGAGACCCGCGACGAGTTCGACGGTTCCATCTGGGCGCAGGTCGAGCACGATCACCTCGGTGGTGTGCCGCCCAAGGTCGATCTGGCCCGGGAGCAGCTGCTCGCCGAGATCCTCACCGCGGGTTCGCGCGACGGCATGATCTCCGCCGCGCACGACCTCTCCGAGGGTGGCCTGGCGCAGGCCGTGGTCGAGGCCGCGCTGGCGGGCGAAACCGCTTGCCGCGTCATCATTCCCGAGGGCGCCGATCCGTTCGTGACGCTGTTCTCCGAGTCGGCCGGGCGTGTGCTGGTCGCTGTGCCGCGTTCGGAGGAGACCCGCTTCACCAAGATGTGCGATGCCCGCGAACTGCCGTGGGTGCGCATCGGCGTGGTCGACCAGGGTTCCGATGCCCTCGAGGTGCAGGGCCAGTTCTCCGTGACCCTGGACGAACTGCGCGCCGCCTTCGAGGCGACGCTGCCCGCGCTCTTCGGAGCGTTCGAGCATTAAACAACTCTCGTAACTCTCAGGGGCAAGCCCCTGAAACCCCAGCGAACCCCGCCGGGTCCGGACCCCTCGTTGTTACCGGACTCGGCGGGGTTGAGTTGCTTCAGGGGACTTTGAACGGATCGTGTTCGGCCATCAGTTTTTCCATGCGGGCCTCGTCGATGCGGTGGTGCACCTTGGAGGATTCGTGCTGATCGCGGATGACCTTGGCGAGGGTGAAGCAGCTGCTCACCAGGAAAAGGGTGGACATCAAGAGGAATCCGCGCTGCCAGAAGTCCAGCGGCAGGTTGATGATGCCGATGACGATGGCGGAGAAGCTGATTCCGAACGCGATCATGGCCTGGGCCAGAAAAGCCGTGGTGCTCTTGGTCTGTGCGCTGGGCGTGCTCATGCTCAGTGAGTCTGTCGGGGCGGGCCGCCGCCGGACCCCGTACAACTACTCGAGTGCTGTGCGTAAATGCCTCTCCGACCGGGGGCGATAGCCGCCCACCCGGTGATCATGGTGATCCTCACAGGCACGGGTCCCCGGAATCGGGCGGCGGACGTCCATACTTGACGGGTGCTGGACACCGCCGACGCCCTGACGCGGCTGCGCACTCGCGGCGCCGCGCTCTTCCGGCGCGGCTGGGGCAAGCGGATCGCGCAGGTGGCGCGGCGCGTCGAGGAGATCGTCGGCCTCAATCACGTCGGGCTGGTGGTGGCGACCCTGTTCTTCGCCTGGTCGGTCACCCCGTCCCTGCTCCCGCGCGACTGGCTGTTCCAGGGCCTGATCAGCGGCGTGAACGCCGCGCTCGGCTACGGCGTCGGCTGTGTGCTGGAGTGGTTGTTCCGCAAGTGGATTCGCCCCCGGTTGAAGATCGGCACCCCGCCGGAATGGGTGCGCTACAGCGTGAAGGTGGCCGTGGTCTTCAGCTGCGCGCTGGCCGCCGCCTACATGCTGGTGCTCTCCGCCGACTGGCAGCGCGAGATCTACACCCTCATGGGCATGGACGAAACCAGCTCGCGCGCCGCCTACCTGCGCACCGGCGGGCTCAGCTTCGCGGTGGGCGCACTGGTGGTGGCGGTCTACCGGACCCTGCGGGAACTGGTGCGATTCATAGCCCGCCAACTCAGCCGCTGGGTGCGGGTACCGCCCGCGCTGGCACCGGCCACCGGCGCGCTGCTGCTCACCGTCCTCGTCGTGACGCTGTTCAACGGCGTCGCCACCACCGCCTTCTGGGCGGTGGCGAACTCGGCGTTCAGCGTGCGCAATGACCAGATGACCGATTTCGCGGTGCAGCCCACCGAACCGGAACGCTCCGGCAGCCCGCAGTCCCTGGCGAAATGGGAGACCCTCGGCTCGGAGGGGCGCTGGTTCGTCTCGCACGGTCCGGATCCGCTGCTCATCGGCGCGGTCACCGGCAAGCCCGCCCGCGAACCCATCCGGGTGTATGTCGGCCTCGAATCAGCCGGTGCGGACACCACCCAGGAAGATCTCGCGGTCGCCGAACTGGAACGAACGGGGGCCTTCGACCGGAAGGTTCTCGCCATTGTCACCACCACCGGCACCGGCTGGGTCAACTCCATGAGCGCCGCCGCCCTCGAGTACATGTACGGCGGCGACACCGCCATCCTCGCCTCGCAGTACTCGTACCTGCCGAGCGTGCTGTCCTTCCTGGCCGACCGCCAGAAAGTGGCCATCGCCGGGAAGAAGATGTTCGACGCCGTCTACACCCGCTGGTCGGCCCGTCCGCCGGAATCTCGCCCGAAACTGCTGGTGTACGGCGAGAGCCTGGGGTCACAGGGCTCGGAATCGGCTTTCTCGGGTTTGGCGGACCTGCGCTCCAAGGTGGACGGCGCGCTGTGGGTCGGCCCACCCAATTCCAATGTCCTGTGGGAACAATTCGTCTCCCGCCGCGATCCCGGCACCCGTGAAGTGGACCCGATCTATGCCGACGGGCTGGTCGTGCGCTTCGCGGCGCAGGCCGAGGATCTCACCAAACCCTCGCCGGATTGGCGCCGCCCCCGGATCGCGTACTTGATGCACCCTTCCGATCCCATTGTGTGGTGGTCCTCGGATCTGCTTTTCTCCCAACCCGATTGGCTCTCCGAGCCGCGCGGCTCCGACGTGTCCTCGCAAATGCGCTGGTGGCCCGTCGTCACCTTCTGGCAGGTGGCGGCCGATCTCATCAATGCCCAGGGCGTCAGTGACGGCCACGGGCACCGCTACGGGTCCCTGATCCTCGATGGCTGGACTGCCATCGCGGAACCTCCGGACTGGAATCCGGAACTGCAAGAGAAGATCCGCACTCAGATCGAACTGGCCGAAGACTTCGAGCGAACGGTCAAATAGCGTGCGCATCCGCTTGGAAGCCCTCGCGGCCATGGCGTTTCCTGTGGCCTGGAACAACCAGCTGCTCCCTGCCATGGGTCTGGGCCTCCGTGGGCGAACTACCGCCAACGCATTGTTCGCGACCGCTTACGCCGTCGTCTTTCAGGGCAATCCGAACTGGCGGTCGGGGCGCGGACTGTGCACCGGAATCGCGGCCGCTGGACTGGCCGGCGCCGGTTACGCCGCGGCGCTGGCCATTCCGTCGACTCGCCGCCATCTGGCCGAACTCGCCGACCGGGCACCCGAGGTGGGGCCAGCCGAATGGGTTGCGGTGCACATACCTCTGGGCACCGTGTACACCGAGGAGCTGATCTATCGGGCCACCTTGACCCCCCTGCTCGAGGAGACATATGGCCGGTGCGGAAGATGGCTCGGGGCATTGATCTTCGGGCTGTCACACATCCGACCGGCCCAGGCGTCGGGAGACCCGGTTCCCGGCACCGTCATGATCACGGGCCTCGGCGGTTTGCTGTTGGAGGCCTTGCGGTCGAAGACCAGCAGTATCACGGCACCCGCCCTGCTGCACCTCGCGGTGAACGGCGGCGGGGCACTCGCGCCCCGAACCGCCCGCCGCTGGGAACGCCGCACCGCTCGCCGCCTGGAGCATCTCGCTGCACTGCGCCGCCAGCGCCACGCCGTCCTGCGCCGTGAACGCTAACGCACTTGTCGGCTGGTTGGGTTGTCGTCAACTGAGTCGCAATACAGGCTGCCATTAAGGAAGGTCGGTTCGAGTTGGTCCGCCGCAGGCGAACTGTCGTTGACAGTTGGTGCAATCCGGTCCGCGTATCAAGCCAGTTCGTCTTGGTGTAGGGAATTCTCTTCGCGCAGTTCTGTAAGGGTTTGGGCCGTCTCGATTTTGGACTGAGTGGAGCGCACGTCGGAGCGGGGGAGCGAAGCGGAGGAGCTCCGGCGTGCGCGGAGGGAGGGAAAAATCGAGACTTCGGGGCCCAAACCCCGCCCGGAGCGAAGCGGAGGGCAAATTAAACACAGCCACGAGCGTTCCTGATCAGACCAGCCCTCGAAACCGTCAGCAACCAAACCGATTCATCCGACAGCCCAGGTAACCTCGCCCCCGTGGCAAGACGTGGCGCGGTCACCCCGCAAGAAGTGCGATCCGCCCTGGCAGCAATAGCCCAGTGGCTCCAAGACGACTCAACCCTCCCTCCCGCCCGCCCCGACCTGGCCGCCGCGGTTCGCGTCACGGCCCGCTCCCTGGCCGCCGACGCCCCCGGCTCCTGGGTCGAGCTGCGCATCCCACCCTTCGTCGCCGTCCAATGCATCGAAGGCCCCCGCCACACCCGTGGCACCCCGCCGAATGTGGTCGAAACCGATCCCCGCATGTGGCTCCTGCTGGCCACCGGCCTGCTCACCTTCGAGGCCGCCCTGGACTCCGGCGCCCTGACTGCCTCGGGCAGCCGCGCCCCTGAGGTCGCCCGCTGGCTCCCCATCGCCCAGCTATGACGCAGGCCGTGCATTGACCGGCTTGCGCTCCAACCCCTTCCGGTCATAAAACCGCGTGATCGCAAGCCCGAACACCGCCCCGATCCCCAGCCCCAGCGCCGTCATCCAGAATCCCCGACTCAGTCCCGCGATCCCGCTCCCATTGAAGTAGAGAATGGCCCGAGTCCCCAGAAACACCTGATGCATCGGCTCGAACTTCGCCAGCCACCCAAAGTACTTCGGCGTAGCCTCGATCGGCACCGTCCCCCCGGAAGACGGCAGCCCCAAAATAATGAAAATGATCAGGTTGATGATCAGCCCCGCGGTCCCCACCGCAGCCAGAATCGACGTACACGTGACGCTCACCGCGATCATCACGAACGCCCCGTACAGAAACAGCAACAGCGGCTTGTCGATCGGCATCCCGAGCGCGTTCGCAATGATCAGCAGCGCCCCCGATACCAAACACGACATCACCGCCACCGCCGACCATTTGATCAGCAGCGTGGTGACCCGCGAAACCGGCGCCCGCGGGAAATGCAGATACCAGGGCCCCCATTCGGTCGGCAGGAACCCCAGCGCCGAGTCGATCAACTGGTGAATGATCATCGCCCCGACCATGCCGACCAACAGCAACAGCAGCCCGTAGAAGAACGCCGTCAGCCCCTCCCCGGATCCGCCGGGCAATGGCCGGAACTGCTCGACCACGATATTGAGCGGCTTCTCCAACGCGATCCGGGTCGCACCGGTCAGCTCCGGCGCGGGCCCGCCGTCCGGCGGGGTCAGTTGGGCCTTGACCGTCTCGGTGAGCTGCTGCCCGACCTGTATCTGCACTTGGCTCAGGGCTTCGGCGCCGATCTTCTGCACGATCGCGGTGGCGAAGGCGCCGGTTCGCGGATTGGTCTGCAGGGTCAGCACGGGCTGGGAAATGTCACCGGGTATCACGCTCCCCACCCCGAGAATCCCCAGCCGCTTGGAGAAGTCGCTCGGAATGATGATCGTCCCGTATACCTGTGCCTGCTGCATCTGCAATTGGGCCTCGTTGATGCCGAGCACCCGCAGATCGATCTTGTCCGACGGGACGGCCTTTTGCAGCCCCTCCTGCACCTGATCGCCGAAGTTGACGTGCTTGACCTGCCCCGGCGCACCGATATCGTCGCCGACATCCTGATTGACCAGTGCGATCGGGAAATTGTGCAGGTTCTTCTCGGGATCGACGACGTAATCCAGGTACATGACGCCGAGCAAGGAGGCCAGCAACGTGACCACGACAATCGGCAGCGCCCACTTGATCGGTGTCAGATGCCGACGTTCGGCCCCGTCCACGGTATCGGTGTCCGTCACTCTCGAAAGCTAACAGCAAACCTCCCGCCACCGGGGTCAACCCAGCGGTGGGTTGCGCGCGGATTACCCGTAGAATGACCGGTGCCCCCCGCCCGCCTAACAGGGAGCAACCGGTGACCCTGCCCCCCGCCGCCACCACCCCCGATCAGGACGAGAACGAACCGCGCGAAGAGTGCGGCGTCTTCGGAGTCTGGGCGCCGGGTGAGGATGTGGCCAAGCTCACGTACTACGGCCTCTACGCATTGCAGCACCGCGGGCAGGAGGCGGCCGGTATCGCCGTCGCCGACGGCTCGCAGGTGCTGGTCTTCAAGGATCTCGGCCTGGTGAGCCAGGTGTTCGACGAGCAGACCCTGGCCTCCATGCCCGGCTATGTGGCCGTCGGCCATTGCCGTTATTCCACTACCGGTTCCACCACCTGGGAGAATGCCCAGCCGATCTTCCGGACCACCGCGGTGGGCACCGGATTGGCATTGGGGCACAACGGAAATCTGGTCAATACCGCCGAATTGAGCGCGCGTGCACGCGAACTCGGTCTGATCAGTGGGCGGCTGGCCGGGAATATGGCCGCCACCTCCGACTCCGATGTGATGACCGCGCTGCTGGCGCACGCGGCCGCCGACAAGAGCATCGAGCAGGCCGCCATGGAACTGCTGCCGACGCTGCGCGGCGCGTTCTGTCTGACCTTCATGGATGAGCACACGCTGTATGCCGCGCGCGATCCGCACGGTGTCCGGCCGCTGTGCCTGGGCCGCTTGGATCGTGGCTGGGTGGTCGCCAGCGAAACCGCCGCACTCGATATCGTCGGCGCCTCCTTCGTGCGCGAGATCGAGCCGGGCGAACTGCTGGCGATCGACGCGGACGGGGTGCGGTCCTCGCGCTTCGCCAATCCGACGCCCAAGGGCTGTGTCTTCGAGTACGTGTATCTGGCCCGGCCGGACTCCACCATCTCGGGTCGTTCCGTGCACGCCACCCGTGTGGACATCGGCCGTCGCCTGGCCGATGAGCATCCCATCGACGCCGATCTGGTCATCCCGGTGCCGGAGTCGGGCACCCCGGCCGCGGTGGGTTACGCGCAGGGCTCCGGTGTGCCCTACGGCCAGGGGCTCATGAAGAACGCCTATGCGGCCCGCACCTTCATCCAGCCCAGCCAGACCATTCGCCAGCTCGGCATCCGGCTCAAGCTGAATCCGCTGCGCGAGGTGATCCGCGGTAAGCGGCTCATCGTGGTGGACGACTCCATCGTGCGCGGCAATACCCAGCGCGCCCTCATCCGAATGCTGCGTGAGGCGGGGGCTTTGGAGATCCATGTGCGGATCGCCTCGCCGCCGGTCAAGTGGCCTTGCTTCTACGGCATCGACTTCGCCTCGCGCGCGGAGCTGATCGCCAATGGCGCGGGCCCGGACGGCATCGAGGGCACCAGCCTGGACGAGATGGTGGAGGGCGTGCGCCGCTCCATCGGCGCGGACAGCCTGGGCTATATCTCCCTGGAGGGCATGGTCGCCGCCACCGAGCAGCCGCGCTCGCGGCTGTGCTGCGCCTGCTTCGACGGTGAGTACCCGATCGCGCTGCCGACCGAGGCCGCGATCGGCAAGAACCTCCTCGAGGGCATGCTCAGCGGAGCCAGCGAGTCGGAGCTGCTGGCCGACAATGCCAATGTGGACGCACTGAGCCGCCCCTGGGAGGGCCTCCGGAAAAAGCCTCGTCACTAGCGCCCGCCCGCGGAAAACGCGGGCGGGCGCTCGTGTTTTCGGGGGAAATATTGTGGCGCACTTGCGACATTGGCCCTGTTGTGTACGTGACAAAAAAATTGTCAGTTTGTTCGTAAACGCAACATATCGGCAATGGCGCGTCGATACTGTGCCCAGCCAGACGAAGTCCATCGTGGTGCTCCGCTGTCCGTGATCCGGACGCGCGCACCACGTTTCGAGAGCAGGACAGGCATGCGCAAGAGAAGCGTTGCAGTTGTAGGTGTAGTTGGGTTGACGGTCGCGGCGCTAGCGGGCTGTGGGTCGGGCCGAACAGGGGACGGGGGAGTGGGCGGCGGCTTGGTCGTCGGCACCACCGACCGGATCTTCGCCCTGGACCCCGCCGCCGCGTACGACAATGGGTCGCTCGCCGTGGAAACCCAGGTGTATCAGTACCTTTTGAACTTCGCACCGGGCGACGCCACCCCCAAACCGGATGCGGCCGAGAAGTGCTCGTTCACCTCACCGACGGTGTATCAGTGCAAGCTGAAGTCGGGCCTGAAGTTCGTCAACGGGAATCCGTTGACCGCCAAGAGCGTCAAGTTCTCCTTCGACCGGATGCTGGGCATCAACGACCCCAATGGCCCGGCCGTGCTGCTGAACAACCTCGCCAAGACCGAGGTCGTCGACGACCTGACGGTCAATTTCACGCTGAAGGTGGCCAACGACCAGACCTTCCCGGCAATCCTGCCCACCCAGGCCGGGGTCCTCATCGACGAGAAGTCCTTCCCGGCCGACAAGGTGCTGCCCGATGAGGAAGTGGTGAAGGCGCATCCGTTCTCCGGGCCCTTCGACATCACCAGCTACGACAAGAACAAGCTGGTCGAATACAAGGCCAACAAGGACTACAACGGCCTGCTGGGCGCGCCCAAGTCCGACACCGTCTCCGCGAAATACTACGAGTCGCCGGAGAATATGAAGCTCGATATCCAGAACGGCGCGATCGATGTGGCCTACCGGTCGCTCTCGCCCACCGATATCGCGGCGCTGCGCAACGATTCCAAGGTCAAGGTGCACGACGGTCCGGGCGGCGAGCTGCGCTACATCGTGTTCAACCTGAACACCATGCCCGGCAACGATCCGGCCCAAAAGCTGGCCGTGCGCAAGGCCATCGCCTCCAGCGTGGACCGCGAGGCGCTGAGCCAGAGCGTCTACCAGGGCACCTACAACCCGGCCTATTCCTCCATCCCGCAGGGCCTCACCGGTGCGACCGAGCCCTACAAGGAGATCTACGGCGCCAAGCCCAACAAGGACGCGGCCGCCAAGTTCCTCGCCGACGCCGGGGTGACCGCCCCCGTCACGCTGAACCTGCAGTACAACCCGGATCACTACGGCGGCTCCTCCTCCGAGGAGTACGCGGCCATCAAGGCGCAGCTGGAGGGCACCGGCCTGTTCAAGGTCAACCTGCAGTCCACCGAATGGGTCACCTACCAGGACGAGCGCGTCCAGGACACCTACCCGCTGTATCAGCTGGGCTGGTTCCCGGACTTCCCGGATCCGGACAACTACCTGACCCCGTTCTTCGCGCCGAACAACTTCCTGGAGAACCACTTCGAGGATCCGGCCATTACGGCGCAGCTGACGGCGGAGACCGTCGAGGCCGATCCCGCCAAGCGGGCGACCATTCTCGCGCAGGTGCAGAAGGATCTGGCCGCCAACCACATCTCCATGCTCCCGCTGCTGTCCGGTAAGTCCATCGCGGTGTCCCGCCCCGAGGTCCAGGGCGTTCCCAGCACCCTCGACGCGTCGTTCAAGTTCCGGTACGGCGTCCTGAGCAAGTGACCCCGTCGCTGAAGAGCGGGCCGGACGCCCCGGCCCGCTCGCCTCGGAACCAACTGTCCCTCAACCGAATCAAGATTCCGGGCGCCGACTCCCGCTACGGTGCGCTGCTGCGCTACCTGGGGGTGCGGCTGGCCCTCATTCCGGTCACCACCTGGATTCTGGTGACCACGGTGTTCGTGCTCATGCGGGTGGTCGGCGATCCGATCAGCGCCGCCATGGGCGGTCGCCTCCCGGCCGACCAGATCGAGGCCCGCAAGGAGGCCGCCGGACTGAATCGTCCACTGCACGTGCAGTATTGGGAGTACATCACCAATCTGCTGCAGGGCGATTTCGGCTATACCCAGGACAGGCGGCCGGTCAGCGACGTCATCATCACCTACGGCGCGGCCACCCTGGAACTGGTCTTCTACGCGCTGGTGGTGGCCTTCGCGGTGGGCGTACCGCTGGGCCGCTACGCCGCCACCCATCGTGATCAGGCCGCCGACGTCGGCCTGCGGCTGTTCGGCACGCTGGCCTACGCGGCGCCGGTGTTCTTCGTCGGCCTGCTGCTCAAGCTCGTCTTCGCGGTGAAGCTGGGCTGGCTGCCCGCCAATGGCCGGGCCAGCACCAATGTGGAGCTGGCGCTGCAGCACGTCTCGCCCAAGACCAACATCATGATCGTCGACGCCATCCTGTACGGCGATACCGGATATCTGGTCGATGTGCTGAAACACGCTGTGCTCCCGGCCATCTCGCTCGGATTGCTCACCGCGGGCGTATTTCTGCGCCTGGTGCGGATCAATCTCATCCAGACCCTGCGCAGCGATTACGTGGACGCCGCCCGCGCCCGCGGGCTGTCCCGGCGCGCGGTCATCGGACGGCACGCCTTCCGCAATGCGCTCATTCCGGTGGTGACGGTCATGGGCCTCTATATCGCCACCATGCTGGGCGGCGCGGTGCTCACCGAGCGCACCTTCGAATGGAAGGGGCTCGGCAATCAGCTCGCGGTGTACCTGACCCAGCGTGACTTCATGGCGGTGCAGGGCATCGTGGTCTTCATCGCGCTGGTGGTCGCGGTCATGAGCTTCGTGGTGGACGTGGTCGTCGCCATGATCGACCCGAGGGTGAGGTTCTGATGGTCGCACCGGAAGTCGTCACCGAACCCGTTGTGCTGCCGGTCGTTCCGAAGCGGCGCGGCATACCGGGCCTGCGGGTCGTCGGCATGTCCTCGGGCCTGCAGCGGGCCACCCTGCTGCTGGGCCTGGGCATTGTCGGGCTGTTCATCCTCGTGGCGGTGTTCGCGCCGCTGCTGGCGCCCTACGGGGTCGCCCAGATCTCCGCCGACGGCGTGGATTTCGTGCGTCAGCAGGCGCCGTCGGCCGAACACTGGTTCGGCACCTCGGTGCGCGGCGAGGATGTGCTCTCCCGCGTCATCTTCGGCGCCCGCACCGCGCTCATGGTCATCGCGCTGTCGCTGGTGCTCTCGCTGTTCGTGGGCGTGCCGCTGGGCCTGATCTCCGGCTATGTCGGCAAGCGGCTGGACAAGGTGCTGGTGCTCTTCATGGACGCCATGTACGCCTTCCCGTCGCTGCTGCTGGCCATCGTGGTCTCGATCGTGGTGGCGGGCGGTGAGTCCAGCGCCTTCGGCGGTGTGTTCTCCGCGGCCGTGGCCATTACCGTCATCTTCGTCCCGCAGTACTTCCGCGTGGTGAGCAATGCGACGGTGGCCATCAAGCATGAGCCGTACGTGGACGCCGCCCGGGTGAGCGGGGCGTCCACGGCGCGAATCCTGGTGCGGCACATCTTCGCCAATGTCACCCAGTCGCTTCCGGTGATCATCACGCTCAATGGCGCGGAGGCGATCCTGACCCTCGCGGGTCTCGGCTTCCTGGGGTTCGGCATCGAGCCCACCCAGGCCGCCGAATGGGGATACGACCTCAACAAGGCGCTCGGCGATGTCGGCAACGGCATCTGGTGGACGGGCATCTTCCCGGGTATCGCCATCGTGATCGCGGTGCTCGGCATGACCCTGGTGGGCGAGGGCCTCAACGAGGTGCTCAATCCACTCCTGCGTTCACGCCGCAGCGTGAACAACGGCAATGGCGCGGACGCGGAGGCGGGCGATGACTGACAAGCCACCCATGACGCTCGAAAAGGCCCGTCCCGCACTGTCGGTCGAGTCCCTGTCCGTCACCTTCGCCACCGATGCCGGGCCCGTCTACGCGGTCAGCAAGGTGTCCTACGAGGTGTTCCCGGGCGAGGTGCTCGCGGTGATCGGTGAATCCGGCTCCGGTAAATCGGTGAGCTCCCGCACCGCCATGGGCCTGCTGCCGGGCACCGCGAGCGTGCGCGGCACCGTCACCCTGGGCAGCGACAAGATCACATCCATGAGCGAGAAGGAACTCACCGCATTGCGCGGCGGGGCCATCTCCATGGTGTTCCAGGAGCCGGGCTCGGCCCTGGACGCGCTCTACACCGTCGGCTTCCAGATCATGGAAGCCCTACGGGCGCACAGCGATATGAACCGCAAGGCGGCCCGGGCGCGGGCCATCGAACTGCTGCGCATGCTCGGGCTGCCCGATCCGGAGCATCGGGTGGACTACTACCCGCATCAGCTCTCGGGCGGGCAGAAGCAGCGCGTCATGATCGCCATCGCCATTGCGTGCGAACCCAAGGTGATCATCGCCGACGAGCCGACCACGGCGCTCGACGTGACCGTGCAGGCCGAGATCCTGGAACTGCTGCGCGATCTCAAGGACCGCATCGGCAGCGCCATCGTGCTCATCACCCACAATATGGGCGTGGTCGCCGACCTCGCCGACCGGGTGGTGGTCATGCGCGAGGGCAAGGTCGTCGAAAACGCCCCCGTGCACGATCTTTTCGCCGATCCACAGCACGACTACACCCGGGCGCTGCTGGCGGCCGTGCCGCATCTGGGCGCGTCGCGAATCCGGGACGTGGTCGCCGCCGAGGATACGGCGGCCGCCGAGCCGGAAGCGCCCGCCTCCGTGCTAGTCAAGAGCCAGCCCATCGAACTCGCCACCGCCGCAACGGAACTGGAGGTGTCGGCCGGTACGCCGGTGCTCGATATCGCGGATCTGGTGGTGGAGTTCGCGGGCGGGATCGGACGCTCGTCCTTCCGGGCGGTCGACGAGGTCACCCTGACCATCGCCCGCGGTGAAACCCTGGGCCTGGTCGGCGAATCCGGTTCCGGCAAGTCCACCATCGGCCGCTGCGCCGCCGGACTGCAGAAGGTGACCACCGGATCGGTGCGGGTGCTCGGCACCGATATCGCGCGGCTGAGCGAGAAGCGGATGCGGCCCATCCGGTAGCGGCTGGGCTTCGTCTTCCAGGATCCGGCGACCTCGCTGAATCCCCTTCTCACCGTGGGCGATTGCGTGGCCGAACCGCTGATCGTGCACCGCGCCGCCAATGGCACGGCGGTCCGTGACCGGGTCCAGCACATGCTCGACGATGTGCAGCTGCCCGCCGACACCGCCAAGCGCTACCCGCACGAACTGTCCGGCGGGCAGCGGCAGCGGGTGAGCCTGGCGCGGGCGCTGGTGCTCAATCCCGATCTGCTCATTGCCGACGAGCCCACCAGCGCCCTGGATGTGTCGGTGCAGGCCAAGGTGCTCGAGCTCTTCGCGCAGTTGCAGCGCGAATGCGGCTGGGCCTGTCTGTTCATCAGTCACGACCTGGCCGTGGTGGATCAGCTCGCCGATCGCATCGCGGTGCTGTGCCGGGGCGCGGTGGTGGAACAGGGCACCCGCGACGAGATCCTGCGGCATCCCACCCAGGAGTACACGCAGCGATTGGTGGCGGCGGTGCCGGTGCCCGATCCGGTCGAGCAGCGGCGGCGGCGCGCGGAGCACGCGGCGCTGTTCGCGGAGGACCGTTCGGCCTAGCAAAACCTGTTCGATACGAAGGCTGCGTCCGGAAAACCGGGCGCAGCCTTTGTTAATGCTTAGTTACTACCAATTGGTGAGATCCTCACTGTCCAGAAGAGCAGTCTGAACTGCCAATCGTCGGAATCTAGGGCATCTGGACACCTGACCGCAAGCATTCTTGAAAATTATGTCTAAATGAGATTTGGAAACACAACGGAAACATTTTATCTGGTTAACTGCGCGCAAAGTTAGCTTGACGCCGGGCGGGCAGACGGGTGAACCCCCATGCTGTCCGTGAGAGCCCGGCGCGCGTTCGAGAGTTGGGTTATCCATGAGTTCAACGACGAGCCGGACCACGAAGATCGCCGCGGCCGGCATCGCCACCCTCGCCGTCGCCGCCCTCGCGGGCTGTGGAGCGGGCCGCACCGGAGACGCCGCCGGTGGCGCGGGCATCGTCCTCGGCACCACCGACAAGATCTTCGCCCTGGACCCCGCCGCCAGCTACGACAATGGTTCGAAGCAGGTGCAGGCCCAGGTCTTCCAGACTCTCCTCGACTTCCCGGCGGGCGGCTCCGCCCCGATGCCGGACGCCGCCGAGAAGTGCGAATTCACCGCGCCGACCGTGTTCACCTGCACGCTGCGCCCGGGCCTGCAGTTCGCCAATGGAAATCCGTTGACCGCCAACAGCGTCAAGTTCTCCTTCGACCGCATGCTGAAGATCAACGACCCCAATGGCCCGGCCTCGCTGCTCGGCAATCTGGCCAAGACCGACGCGGTCGACGAGCGCACCGTGAACTTCACCCTGAAGGTCGCCAACGACCAGACCTTCGCCGCGGGGGCGCTGTCGGCCAATGCCGGGTACATCGTCGACGAGAAGAGCTTCCCGGCCGACAAGGCGATCTCCGATGAGGAGGTCGTCAAGGCCAACCCGTTCTCGGGCGTCTACACTATCGGCAGCTACGACAAGAACAAGCTCGTCGAGTACAAGGCCAACCCGGGCTACAACGGCATCCAGGGCAAGCCCAAGTCCGACACCGTCTCGGTCAAGTACTACGCCTCCAGCGACAACCTCAAGCTGGACGTGCAGAACGGCGCGATCGATATCGCCTACCGCTCGCTGACCCCCACCGATATCGACTCGCTGCGCGGCAACGACACGCTGACCGTGCACGAGGGCCCCGGCGGCGAGCTGCGCTACATCGTGTTCAACCTGAACACCATGCCCGGCAATGATCCGGCACAGAAGCTGGCCGTGCGCAAGGCGCTCGCCTCCTCCATCGACCGCGCCGCGCTCGCCTCCGGCATCTACAAGGACCTCTACACCCCGGTGTACTCGTCGGTCCCCAAGGTCTTCCCGGACGCCACCGAGGCGTTCAAGGACGCCTACGGCGAGAAGCCGAACAAGGACGCCGCCGCCAAGTACCTGCGCGACGCCGGACTCACCACGCCGGTCCAGCTGAACCTGCAGTACAACTCCGACCACTACGGCACCTCCTCCGAGGAGTACGCCGCCATCAAGAACCAGCTGGAGGGCACCGGCCTGTTCCAGGTGAACCTGCAGTCCACCGAATGGGTCACCTACCAGAAGGAACGCGCCAAGGACGGCTACCCGGTCTTCCAGTTCGGCTGGTTCCCGGACTTCCCGGACGCCGACAACTACCTGACCCCGTTCTTCGCCCCGAACAACATGCTGCAGTCGCACTTCGAGGATCCCAAGGTCACCGCGCTGATCACCGCGCAGCTCACCGAGGCCGATCCGGTCAAGCGCAAGGCGCTGCTGGCCCAGGTGCAGACCGAGCTGGCGCAGAACCACATCCCGATCCTGCCGCTGCTGACCGGTAAGCAGATCGCGGTGGCGGGCAAGAACGTGCAGGGCGTCGGCGAGAGCCTCGACCTGTCGTCCAAGCTGCGCTACGGGATGCTGAGCAAGTAGTGACCACCATCGAGTCGAGCGGGCCGGTGACCCCGGCCCGCTCGGGCACCGAGGTGCCTGCGGACCAGCCGGAAACATCGGCCAGGCGGCGGAAATCGCCGCGCGGCAGCGGATCTCGATACAACGCGCTGCTGCGCTATCTGGGGATCCGGGCACTGCTCATCGTGCCCACCACCTGGATCCTGGTGACCATCGTGTTCTTCCTCATGCGCGTGGTCGGCGATCCCATCACCGCCGCCATGGGCGGGCGGCTGACCGCCGATCAGATCGAAGAGCGCAAGGAGGCCGCCGGACTCAACCGGCCCATCCTGACCCAGTACTGGGAGTACCTGTCCGGGCTGCTGCGCGGCGATTTCGTTCGCACACAGGACAATCGGGCCGTCGGCGATGTCATCATGACCTACGGCGCGGCCACCCTGGAGCTGGTGCTCTGGGCTCTGCTGGTCGCCTTCGCGGTCGGCATCCCGCTGGGCAGATACGCTGCCACGCACCGGGATACGGCCGCCGACGTCGGCCTGCGCACCTTCGCCATCCTGGCCTACGCGGCGCCGGTGTTCTTCGTCGGCATGCTGCTCAAGCTGGTGTTCTCGGTGCAGCTGGGCTGGCTGCCGGTCGCCGGTCGCGCCAGCACCCATGTGGAACTGGCGCTGAACAATGTGTCGCCCAAGACCAACATCATGATCGTGGACGCCATCCTCTACGGCGATCCCGGCTATCTGATGGACGTGCTGAAGCATGCCGTACTGCCCGCAGTGGCGCTCGGTCTGCTCACCGCCGGTGTGTTCCTGCGCCTGGTGCGCATCAACCTGCTCCAGACGCTGCGGGCGGGCTATGTCGACGCCGCCCGGGCGCGCGGGCTGTCCAAGCGAGTCGTGGTGGGGCGGCACGCATTCCGTAACTCGCTCATTCCCGTCGTCACCGTCATGGGCATGTACATCGCCATGATGCTGGGCGGCGCGGTGCTCACCGAGACCACCTTCGAATGGAAGGGGCTCGGCTACCAGCTCGCGCAGTACCTCTCGGCCCGCGACTTCATGGCGGTGCAGGGCATCGTCGCGTTCATCGCGCTGGTCGTCGCGGTCATGAGCTTCGTGGTCGACCTGGTGGTGGCCATGATCGATCCGAGGGTGAGGTTCTGATGACCACCACCGCACCGGCCCCCGCGCCGGTTCTCGACAAGTCCGAGCCCGGCGCGCCGGAACTGCCCGGCGCGCTACGGAAGTCGCCGCGATCCTGGCGAAAGCTGCCCGGCGCCAAGCTGATCGGCCTGACCGGCGGACTGCAGCGGGCGACCCTGCTGTTCGGCCTCGGCCTCATCGGCATGTTCGTGCTCATCGCGATCTTCGCGCCGCTCATCGCGCCCTACGGATTCGTGCAGATCTCCGCCGACGGCGTGGATTTCGTGCGCCAGCAGGCGCCGTCGGCCGAACACTGGTTCGGCACCTCGGTGCGCGGCGAGGACGTGTTCCCCGGGTCATCTTCGGCGCCCGCACCGCGCTCATCGTCATCATCATCTCGCTGGTGCTGTCGCTGTTCGTCGGCGTACCACTGGGATTGGTGTCCGGCTATGTCGGGCGCTGGCTGGACCGCGTGCTGGTGCTGTTCATGGACGCCATGTACGCCTTCCCGTCGCTGCTGCTGGCCATCGTGGTCTCGATCGTGGTTGCCGGTGGCCAGTCCAGCAGCTTCGGCGGCATGATGTCGGCCGCCATCGCCATCACGGTGATCTTCGTGCCGCAGTACTTCCGGGTGGCGCGCAATGCCACCATCGCGGTGAAACAGGAACCCTATGTGGACGCCGCGCGGGTCACCGGCGCGTCCACCACGCGAATCCTGTTCCGGCACATCTTCGCCAATGTGACGCAGTCGCTGCCGGTGCTCATCACCCTGAACGGCGCGGAGGCCATTCTGACCCTGGCGGGCCTGGGCTTCCTCGGCTTCGGCATCGAGCCCACCCAGGCCGCCGAATGGGGTTACGACCTCAACAAGGCGCTCGGCGATATCAGCAATGGCGTGTGGTGGACCGCGATCTTCCCCGGCACCGCCATCGTGCTCGTCGTGCTCGGTATGACCCTCGTCGGCGAGAGCCTCAACGAGGCGCTCAACCCGCTGCTGCGTACCCGGCGCGCCACCAACGACTCTCCGCGGAAGAGCGACGATGACTGAATCAGCCCTGTCCATCGCATCCCTGTCGGTCACCTTCGCCACCGACGCCGGACCCGTGCGGGCCGTGCGGGACGTCTCCTACGAGGTGTTCCCCGGCGAGGTGCTCGCCATTGTCGGCGAATCCGGCTCCGGTAAATCGGTGAGCTCCCGCACCGCGCTCGGCCTGCTGCCGCAGACCGCGCGGGTCGAGGGCACCGTCACCCTCGGGACCCAGGCCATCACGTCCATGAGCGAGAAGGAGCTCACCGCGCTGCGCGGCGGAGCCATCTCCATGGTGTTCCAGGAACCCGGCTCCGCCCTGGATCCGCTGTTCACCGTGGGCTTCCAGATCATGGAAGCCCTGCGCGCACACCGCGATATGGACAAGAAGGCGGCGCGGGCCCGCGCCATCGAGCTGCTGCGAATGGTCGGGCTGCCCGATCCGGAACAGCGGGTCGACTTCTATCCGCACCAGCTCTCCGGCGGTCAGAAGCAGCGCGTGGTCATCGCCATCGCCATCGCGTGCGAGCCCAAGGTGATCGTCGCCGATGAGCCGACCACCGCCCTGGACGTCACCGTGCAGGCCGAAATCCTGGAACTGCTGCGGGATCTGCGCGATCGCATCGGCAGCGCCATCGTCCTGATCACCCACAATATGGGCGTGGTCGCCGACCTCGCCGATCGCGTGGTGGTCATGCGCGATGGCGAGGTCGTCGAAACCGCGCCCGTGGAACAGCTTTTCGCCGACCCGCGCCACGAGTACACCAAGGCGCTGCTCGCCGCGGTGCCGCGCCTGGGCACGGTCACGGCGGAATCCGCCGGGCCCGTCGAGGTCGCCGAATCCGCATCCGCCAAGGCCGCGGTGCAGGTCGTCTGCGAACCGGCCGAAACCGTGCTCGAGGTCTCGAATCTGACCGTCGAGTTCCCGGGCCTGCTCGGCCGCCCGGTCTTCCGGGCCGTCGACAATGTGAGCTTCACGATCGCACGCGGTGAAACCCTCGGCGTGGCCGGCGAATCCGGGTCCGGCAAATCCACCATCGGCCGGTGCATCGCCGCCCTGCAGCGACCCACCGCGGGCACCGTCACCATGCTCGGCACCGATATCGGCGGCCTGTCCGAACGCAAGTTGCGGCCGCTGCGCCGCCGCTTCGGCTTCGTCTTCCAGGATCCGGCCACCTCGCTCAATCCGCGCCTCACCATCGGCGAGTGCGTGGCCGAGCCGCTGGTGGTGCACAAGGAGGCCAAGGGCGAGGCCCTGCGCGCCCGCGTCCGGCACATCCTCGACGACGTCCAGCTGCCCGCCGGGACCGAGGCCCGCTACCCGCACGAACTGTCCGGCGGTCAGCGCCAGCGCGCCAGCCTGGCGCGTGCCCTGGTGCTCGGCCCGGACCTGCTGCTGGCCGACGAGCCCACCAGCGCGCTCGACGTCTCGGTGCAGGCGAAGGTGCTCGAGCTCTTCGCCGATCTGCAACGCGAATGCGGCTGGGCCTGCGTATTCATCACCCATGACCTGGCGGTCGTCGACCAGCTGGCCGATCGGATCCTGGTGATGCGCAATGGTGCCGTGGTCGAACAGGGCGACCGGGATGCCATCCTGCGGCACCCGGAACAGGAGTACACCCGTCGTCTGGTGGCCGCGGTGCCCGTCCCCGACCCGGTCGAGCAGCGTCGTCGGCGTGCCGAATCACTGGCGCTGGTCGGCCCCCGTTAACGCGGATTGACACCCATACGGCTGCAAGCGCGTTATCCGTCTCGGGTACCGTGAGCAGGCATCTATCCGGACGATTCGGCTTGGAGTTCTCCCCGACAATGACTGAACAGACACCCAGCGGCGCCGGTGCCTCGTACGCGGCGGCCGGTGTGGATATCGAGGCCGGAGATCGGGCAGTCGAACTGTTCGCACCCCTGGCCAAGAAGGCCTCCCGGCCCGAGGTGCAGGGTGGACTGGGCGGCTTCGCCGGATTGTTCGCGCTGAAGGGCGGATACAAGGAGCCGCTGCTGGCCGCCTCCACCGACGGCGTCGGCACCAAGATCGCCGTGGCGCAGGCCATGGACAAGCATGACACCGTCGGGCTCGATCTGGTCGCCATGGTCGTCGACGATCTGGTGGTCTGCGGCGCCGAACCGCTGTTCCTGCAGGACTACATCGCCGTCGGCAAGGTCGTGCCGGAGCGGGTCGCCCAGATCGTGGCCGGTATCGCCGAGGGTTGCGTCCAGGCCGGTTGCGCGCTGCTCGGCGGCGAGACCGCCGAGCACCCGGGCCTGATGGGCCTCGACGACTACGACATCTCCGCCACCGGCGTGGGCGTCGTGGAAGCCGATGCCGTGCTCGGCCCGGACCGCGTGCGCCCCGGTGACGTGGTCATCGCCATGGGTTCGTCGGGCCTGCACTCCAATGGCTACAGCCTGGCGCGCAAGGTGCTGCTGGAGATCGACCGCATGTCCCTGTCCGGTCACGTCGAGGAATTCGGCTGCACCCTGGGCGAGGAACTGCTCGAGCCGACCCGCATCTACGCCAAGGACTGCCTGGCCCTGGTCGCCGAGACCGATGTGCGGACCTTCTCGCACGTCACCGGCGGCGGCCTGGCCCAGAACCTGGCGCGCGTACTGCCCGCGGGCATGGTCGCCGAACTGGATCGCGGTACCTGGAACCCGGCCCCGGTCTTCAAGCTGATCGCCCAGCGCGGCCGCGTCGAGCGGGTCGAGATGGAGAAGACCTTCAATATGGGCGTCGGCATGGTCGCCGTCGTCGCTCCCGAGGACGCCGACCGCGCCCTCGCGGTCCTCACGGCCCGCCACATCGACTGCTGGACCCTCGGCACGGTGAAGAAGGCCAAGGACGCCGACGCCGCCCGCGTCGTGCTGGTGGGAGACCACCCGCGCTTCTGAGCGAATACCGTTCCGGCCCCGGCATCTTCGCGGTGACCGGGGCCGAACTGTATCCCGCTCAGCACTATTCGCCCGGAATGTCCCGACTCCGGAATGTCCTGACTCCAGATACCAAAAATCCACCAGCGTCCGGCCCGTTGCGGGCGGGACGCTGGTGTCATTCAGCGGCCTTCAAAACCGGCGGCGCGCTCGGTGTATCGACGTGTTAAGGGGGAGGCCAGTCGCGGCCTCCCCCTTAACACGTCGATCAATCCGAGTCAGCGGCGCCAGTCGTCGTAGTCGTCTTCGTCCCAGCTCGACGGCGCATCGTTCGCGTCGTGCTCGTCGGAAAGAACTCCACTCCGCTGCGAGTCGGGGGATGAAGGTCCCCCCGACAGCTCGCGCTGAAGGCTCGCGAAGTCGGTTGGCGCGGAGCTGTACTTCAGCTCGCGTGCAACCTTGGTCTGCTTTGCCTTAGCCCGGCCACGGCCCATGGCTGACCCCCTCGCGTCACTGCGGGGCGGCCTGGGGTGGTTTGGCGGCCCCGTTCGAATTAATACTCTTCCGGACAGACACTTTAGCGTGTGTCCGGCGGTCGCGCTTCCAGGAGTGGGGGAGAAACCATCGAAGTGCTGCCCCGCGGCCGTCTCGACCGGGGGCGGGCGGTGCCGAGCAGGGGGTTCAGAGCACCCCCGGGATCGCTCGGATGATGCCGACTCTGGCGCCGCCGCCGAGCACCGCGGGTGCGGCCAGCTCGGCGTGCGCGTCGGTCCACTCGACGCCCATACGCTGCAGAATGGCCAGCGTGAGTGGGAGCCGGGCGCGATCGGCGCCGTCGTCGATCTTGTAGGCGAAGGCCGTGCCGTCGGGGAGCGCGCCCGCGTGCACACCATCCGCGCCGATCTTGCAGACCAGTCCGGGGGTTGCCGTCATCACGCGCAGATCGGGACCGTCCGTGCCGGAAATCACTCGCGGGTGGGCACGAATCGCGTCTGCGACACGGCGTTCCGGGGTGCCGGTGGGCGCGGTGGCCAGGGTGGCGTAGGCGCGGGCCAGATTCACCAGGGAGACCGGCACGATCGGCAGGCCGCAGCCGTCGATGCCCAGATCGGTCTCCGGTTCGCCGGTGACGTCGGCGATGGTGTCCAGCACGGCCTGCTGCAGCGGATGCCCGGCGTCGAGGTAGCCGCGGGTGGGCCAGCCGTTGACCGTGCAGGTGGCCAGCATGGCGGCGTGCTTGCCGGAGCAGTTCATGTAGATGCGGCGCATGCCTTTACCGCGTTCGTGCCCGGCCAGGGCCTGGGCGCGGGCCTGCTCGTCGAAGGGCAGATCCGGCGGGCATTCGAGGTCGTCCTCGGTGAATCCGAAGCGAGCCAGCAACCGCCGCACCAGTTCGACGTGATCGGGCTCGCCGAAATGTGAGGCGGTGGAGATGGCCAGTTCGGCCTCGTCGGCCGGTTCGAAACCATTGCGCAGCAAGGTCAACGCCTGCATGGGCTTATTGGTGGAGCGCGGGAAGATCGGGCCGTGCACCGCGCCGAGTTCGACCAGCGGCTCGCCGTCGGGCCGCAGGATCACCGCCGAACCCCGGTGCATGCACTCGCGAAAACCCGAGCGCACCACCTCGACCAGGTCCGTGCTCATTGCGGAGGCTCCCTTCTCATGCCAACGTGACAACTGATTTCGTGCGGGCCGGGTAACTCGTCGGGTACGACCAGAATCGGTTCGGCTCCCAACCGCTGGCACGCGTTGCCAACGGTTCACGGCTCCTAGCCGGGCGCTGAAGTCTCGGGGAGGCGGGACAGCCTGCGACGGTGGCGTTCGATCTGCATGCGCACATCGTCGGAGAGAGTCGGCTCGTCCGCCAGCAGCCGATCCAGCAGGGCCGGATCCTTGCCGGTGAACAGGTCGCGGACGGTGATGCCGTGTGCGGGGGTGTGCACCACCCGCACCTCGTCGCCCGCGCCGATCGTGCCCTCGGTGAGCACCCGGAAGTACGCGCCGGTGTGGGCTTGCAAGGTGAAGCGTTTGACCCACTGCGGTTCGCCGGTCCACTGCTGGAACGTCGCGCACGGCACGCGCGGTGCGGAGACCTCGAGGAGGGCGTCGCCGATGGCCCAGTGCGCGCCGAGCACGGCATCGCTGACCGGAAGTCCGGCAATGCGCAGGTTTTCGCCGAACCACCCCGCGGGCAGGTCGCGGCCGAGTTCGGCGCCCCAGATGCGGGCGTCCGCGTCGGAGTAGGCGTAGACGGCCTGGTGCACGCCGCCGTGATTCTTGGTGTCGCAGACGTGATCGCCGTCCAGGCCCAGGGCGCGCGCCGGAACCCGGTGCGGCACCGGGCGTTTGTCGATGGCGGTGCGGCCCACGCGAGTGTTCACCTCGATCTCGGCATGCACCACGCAGACGGCCAGGACCTGCCCGGTGTCGCTCATCGGCCGCGCAGCTTCTCGACGGCGAGCCGACCGGCCTGCGGCTCGTCATGGGAGGGAACGGAATCCGCGTCGATGGACGCCGCGGTGGGGCCCGCCTCGAGCGCGGTGTCGGCCGGGATGGTGCGCTTGATCAGGGCCAGGGCGATCGGGCCGTATTCGAAATGGTCGACCACGGTGCCCACCACGCCGACCGCGCGGCCGCCAGCGGTGACCGGATCACCGGGCACGGGACGGGCGTCGGCGGAGCCGTCCAGGTGCAGTAGTACCAGATGCCGCGGCGGCTTGCCGAGATTGTGGACGCGGGCCACCGTCTCCTGGCCGCGATAGCAGCCCTTGTTCAGGTGCACCGCGCCGAATTCCTCGATACCGCCGACCCAGTTGGCCTCGTGCGGAATGGTGCGGTCGTCGGTGTCGATGCCGATGCGCGGGCGCAGCGCCGCCACCCGCAGCGCCTCGAAGGCCCACATGCCCGCGGCCTCGGCCCCGGCCTCGCGCAGCGCGGTCCACCAGGTGGTGAGCTGTGCGCGCGGAACGATGAGGTCGAAGGAATCGGCGGTGGGCCAAGGCATCCGGCGAATGAAACCGCCGCCGGGCAGGGCCACCGCCTCGTAGATCTCGGGCAGTCCGGCAATGCCGAGGGGGCCGAGCAGGTCGGTCACGCGCGGGCCCAGCAGGCTCAGCACGGCGTGATCGGGGGCGGCTTCGGGTTTGGTGTCGGCCCAGAACACCATCTTCTGCAGGAAGCCCAGCAGTTCGGGTCCGCGCGCGGTCTCGGTGTCGAACCACACCGTGCCGTCCAGCTCGGTGAGCACGAAGTGATGCAGCACCCGGCCATTGAGATCCAGGTCCAGATTCTCCGCCGACCGGCCGTCGCGCAGATCGGCGACGTGCTGGCTGGTAATGGTGTGCAGCCAGGTCAGGCGTTCTTTACCGGTAATGGATCCGATGAACCGGTGCGAGCGATCCACCACGGCCACGCGCTGCACCGCAGCGCGTTGCTCGCCGAGCGGATCCCCGTAATGCCATGCCACCGCGGCATCGGGCGAACCCGGTAATCCCGCGACGGCCCCCGGAAACTGAAGGATTGGGCTGACCGCAACCTCGGAGGACACAGCTCCACATTAGGCGCTGGGAAATTCCGTGGTTCCATCGGCGCGGTATTTTCGCGCGTCAGCGGTGTGATCTGTATTGCCGGATTGATTGTTTGCTGACGCCGTAATCCTGTGGCGACGGGCTCGTTGTCCTAGGCTCGGGCGCATGGTGGAACGGGTTCTGGTAACATTCGACGGCGCGATCCGGGATCCGGACGCGCCGTTGCTCTATGCGGACGATATCGGTGTACTGCGCGGCGACGGGATTTTCGAGACCGTGCTGGTGCGTGACGGTGCGGCCTGTGCGCTGGAATTGCATCTGGCGCGACTACGGCGCTCGGCGGAGGCGCTGGATCTGGCCGCGCCGGACCTGGAGGCGTGGCGCACGGCGGTGCAGACGGCGGCCAAGGAATGGGGCGGCGAGCGCGAGGGTTTGCTGCGGATGGTGCTGACCCGTGGGCGAGACAGCGAGCACGGCACCGATAGCAAACAATCAGCTATCACGTGTGGCGAACTGGCCGGGGTCGAACCCGCCGCCACCGGTTACGTTTTGGTGCTGCCGGTGCCCGAGCGGGTCAAAATCGCGCGCACCGAAGGTGTTTCGGTCGTCACATTGTTGCGGGGCATCTCCATCGATCTGGCGCAGGAGGCGCCGTGGCTGTTGCTCGGGGCCAAAACCCTCTCGTACGCAACGAATATGGCCGCGCTGCGCTTCGCCCGGCGCATGGGCGCCGACGACGCCATTTTCACCAGCACCGAGCATCGCGTGCTGGAGGGCCCGCGCTCGACCGTGGTGATCGCCCGGGACAACCAGTTCATCACCCCGCCCGCGCGCAATGGCGTGCTACCCGGCACCACGCAGCGCGTGCTGTTCACGGAGGCGGAGAAGGCGGGCTGGGAGTGCAAGTACGAGCCGCTGTTCATCGCCGATCTGATCACCGCCGACAGCGTGTGGATGCTGTCCAGCGTCACCTTGGCGGCGCGGGTCAATTCGCTGGACGGACTGCGAATGTCGGCCCCGGACAACGCCGTCGAGATCGCGGAGCTGGTGAACAAGGGCGTCACGCAGCCCGGCAATATCACCGACTGGTGAGAGGGTTCTGAATCACATTCCAGCAAATTTCCGGCGCGCTGTGGCGTGGCGCATGTTGACCTGAACTCCAGTCGGCGTAATCTTCGGTACTACGTCGTGTCGTAGATCGGCAGGAGATCGGATGAGCGTCGTAGACCTAGCGCGCTGGCAGTTCGGCATCACCACCGTCTATCACTTCATTCTGGTGCCGCTCACCATTGGCCTCGCCCCGCTCGTGGCCGGGATGCAGACCGCGTGGGTGATCACCGGGAAGGAGCACTGGTACCGGCTCACCAAGTTCTTCGGGAAGCTGTTCCTGATCAACTTCGCCCTCGGCGTCGCCACCGGCATCGTGCAGGAATTCCAGTTCGGCATGAGCTGGAGCGAATACTCCCGCTTCGTCGGTGACGTCTTCGGCGCACCGCTGGCAATGGAGGCGCTGGTCGCCTTCTTCATGGAGTCGACCTTCCTGGGCCTGTGGATCTTCGGCTGGACCAGGCTGCCCAAGAAAGTGCACCTCGCGACCATCTGGATGGTCGCCATCGGCGTGAACGCGTCGGCGTACTTCATCATCGCCGCCAACTCGTTCATGCAGCATCCGGTCGGCGCCAAATACAACCCGGAGACGGGACGCGCCGAGCTGCACAGCATTTGGGAGCTGATCACCAACAACACCACCCTCGCGGCCTTCCCGCACGTGGTGGCCGGATCCTTCCTCACCGCGGGCACCTTCGTCGCCGGTATCGCCGGATGGTGGATGGTGCGCAACGCCCGCAAGGGCAAGGCCGAGGGGAGCGAGGCGCCCATCGAAGAGGCCCGCACCATGTGGCGGCCCGCCGCCCGGGTCGGCATCTGGGTGAGCCTGGTGGCCTGCGTCGCCCTCATCTACACCGGCGATGTGCAGGGCAAGCTCATGTTCGAGCAGCAGCCCATGAAGATGGCCTCGGCGGAATCGCTGTGCCACACCGAAACCGATCCGGACTTCTCCGTCCTCACCGTCGGCACGCACAACAACTGCGACAGCGTGGATCACCTCATCGAGGTGCCCTATGTGCTGCCCTGGCTGGCCAAGGGCGAGTTCTCCGGGGTGACCCTCGAAGGCGTCAAGGACCTCCAGGTCGAGTACAACGAGCGCTACGGCGTCGGCGACTACCGGCCCAACCTCTTCGTGACCTACTGGTCCTTCCGCGCCATGATCACTTTCATGGCCGGGTCGATTCTGCTGGCCCTGGTGAGACTCTGGGTCACGCGCCGCGGCCGGGTGCCGGATCGGAAATGGTTCGCGTGGCTGTCGCTGCTGGCCATCGCCACCCCGTTCCTGGGCAATATCTCCGGCTGGGTGTTCACCGAGATGGGCCGCCAGCCCTGGGTGGTGGCGCCCAATCCGACCGGGGACCAGAGCATTCGAATGATGGTGCAGGAGGGCGTATCCGGGGTCTCGGCGGGCACCATCCTGACCTCGCTCATCGTCTTCACGCTGCTGTACGGGCTGCTCGCCATCGGGTGGTTCTACCTGATGCGGCGATACGTGGTCGCCGGGCCCGAACCGGCCGCCACCGAGTCCGATACCCCGAAGATGACCGGGGATTCCGTCGAGAAGCTTTCCTTCGCCTACTGAGGAGACGGGGATGACTCTGCAAGTTTTCTGGTTCGTACTCATCGCCGTTCTCTTCACCGGGTACTTCGTCCTGGAGGGTTTCGACTACGGCGTCGGCATGCTCATGCCGATCATCGGCAAGGGCAGCGAAGTCAAGAAACGCGTGGTGCTCAACACCATCGGGCCCGTGTGGGACGGCAACGAGGTGTGGCTGCTGACCGCTGGCGGCGCCATGTTCGCCGCCTTCCCGGAGTGGTACGCCAGCGTATTCTCCGGGTTCTACCTGGCGCTGCTGCTCATTCTGGTCGGGTTGATCGCGCGGGCCTGCGCCATCGAATGGCGCAGCAAGATCAATGACGAGAAGTGGCGGCGCTGGTGCGATATCGGCATCGGACTGGGGTCCTGGATTCCGGCCCTGGCCTGGGGCCTGGCCTTCGCCAATATCGTGCGCGGCGTGAAACTGGATGAGAAGCGCCAGGTTCAGGGCAATCTGTTCGATCTGCTGAACCCGTACGCGCTGCTCGGCGGCGTCGCCATGCTGCTGCTGTTCCTGCTGCACGGCGCCATGTTCATCGCGCTCAAGACCGGTAACGAGGTGCGCGACGACGCCCAGCGGATCATCCGCATGCTGTTCGTGCCGACCGCGGTGGTGGTGGCGGCCTTCGGCATCTGGACCCAGCTCGCCTACGGCAAGGGCTGGACCTGGATTCCCTTGGCGCTGGCCGTGATCGGCATTGTGGTGGCGGGCTTCGCGGCCACCCAGGGCCGCGACGGCTGGTCCTTCGCGGGCACCGCGCTCACCATCGCCTCGGCCACCGCGCTGCTGTTCGGGGCGCTGTTCCCGAATGTGCTGCCCTCCACCATCGACGCGGCCTTCAGCCTCACCGTCGACGGGCGCGACGGCACCGTGAGCGCCTCGTCCACGCACTACACGCTGGTGGTGATGAGCTGGGTCGCGGTGGTGGTCACCCCGATCGTGCTCATCTACCAGGGCTGGACCTACTGGGTGTTCAGCAAGCGGCTCACCATGGAGCAGATCCCGGCGCCCATCGGGCTGCCCATGCAAGAGGCGAAGAACTGAGCCCGGACGCACCACACTGATGCCGACAGTACGGATTCGATAAATGGCACGACCGGTAGACCCGCGCCTGTGGCGGCACGCCCGCTCGGCCCGACGGTATCTCGCGCTCAGCGCGGGCCTGTCGCTGGCGACCACGCTCTGCATCGTGGTCGCGGCGCTCGCCCTGGCGCGGGTCCTCGCCGGTGTCATCACCGATCCGTCCCGTCGCGAGATCGGTTCGTGGACGGCCGAACTGGCGATCTTCGCCGTCGCCGTACTGATCCGGGTCACCGCCACCTGGTGGCAGTCCCGGCTCGCGCACCGCGCCGGAGCGCAGGTGGTGGCCGAACTCGAGACCGCCGTCCTGCGCACCGGCGCACAGCTCCCGCCGCGCGAATTGGAGTCGCGCCGCACCGAATTGGCGGTGGTCGTCGGCTCCGGTCTGAGCGGGCTGCGCGCCTACCTGGCCGGGTACCTGCCCGCCCTGCTGCTGGCCTGCCTGATCCCGCCCATCGTGCTGGCCGTCGTCGCGGCCCACGACTGGATCTCCGGGGCGATCATCGCCGTCACCCTGCCGCTCATCCCGATCTTCATGATCCTCATCGGCCTGCTCACCCAGGGCCGCGCCAAAGAGACCCTGGCCGCCACCACCCGGCTGTCGGATCAACTCCTGGACCTGTTCGCCGGTATGCCCACCTTGCGCGCCCTCGGCCGAGAAAGCGCGCACCCCTGCGCATCTCCCGCCGCCACCGACGACACTGCCGCGGCGGATGATTCGCGCACCACCATGCGCCACCGCGTCCGCGACCTCGGCGACGCCCTGCACCGCCGCACCATGTCCACCCTCCGCATGGCCTTCCTGTCCTCCATGGTCCTGGAATCCCTCGCCACCCTCTGCGTCGCCCTGGTGGCCGTATCCATCGGCATGCGCCTGGTCTTCGGCAATATGGGCCTCTACGCGGGCATCCTGGCCCTCGTCCTCGCCCCCGAGGTCTACCTCCCCCTGCACACCGTCGGTGAACGCTTCCACGCCGCCCAGGACGGCATGGCAGCCGCTGAAAGGGCTTTCGCCGTCCTGGATCCGGCCGTACCGGACCGGCGTACTCCCGACCTCACCGACCGCGCGCCCGAACGGCGCCTCGGGGAACGGGAGTTCCAGGGCCGCATTGTCATTCGGGACCTCAGCATCGCCGCCCGTGACGGCTTCGCGCCCGATGGCCTGTACGCGGATCTGCGCCCCGGCAGCGTCACGGTCCTCACCGGCCCCAACGGCTGCGGCAAATCCACCACCCTGCAGGCGATCCTGGGCCTGATCACGCCCGACGCGGGCACGGTGACGGTGGACGACACCCCGGTCCCGGCCCTGGATCCGGACAGCTGGTGGTCCCATGTGGCCTGGCTGCCCCAGCGCCCGGTCCTGGTCCCCGGCACCCTCCGGGAGAACCTCGAACTCCTCGGCCCACCCGCCGACCACGCCGCCCTCGAAGCAGCCTGCCGCGCAACCGGATTCGACACCGTGCTGGCGGAACTCCCGGACGGCTGGAACACCCTGGTCGGCACCGGCGGCACCGGCCTCTCCCTGGGCCAGCGCCAACGCCTCGCCCTCACCCGCACCCTGGCCGCCGACCGCGGCGTCCTCCTCCTGGACGAACCCACCGCCCACCTCGATCCGGCCGCGGAAGCCCGAGTCCTCACCGCCCTCACCGCCCGTGCACGTGCCGGAGCCACCGTCGTGATCGTCGGCCACCGCTCCACCGTCCTCGCGATCGCGGACCGGACGATTCCGGTTCACGCCACCGCTTCGGACGCAACCCGTGAGCCGCACGTCAGCGCGCAGGACGGGGACGAGGAACCGGGCGAACCTGCCGGAGAACGCATGTCCCGACCGAATGTGGTGAGTGTTCGATGAATGCGATAGCGGCCGACTTCCGGCGGATCCGAGGGCTGCTCGAGCTGTCGCCGTGGCGAATGGCGGTGTCGATCCTCGGGGGAGTGGCGGCGCTCGGGAGTGGGCTCGGGTTGGCGGCGTTGGCGGCGTGGTTGATCGCGCGGGCGTGGGAGATGCCGCCGGTGCTGGATTTGACCATTGCGGTGGTGACGGTGCGGGCCTTGGGGATTGCGCGGGGAGTGTGCCGGTATTTGGAGCGGCTGGCTACCCACTATGTGGCGTTGCGGTCGATGAACTTGGCGCGGACCAGTACTTATGGTGCGTTGGCCGGGGCCGATGTCTGGCGGCCGCGGCGCAGCGGCGGCTCGGAAGAGGGTGTGGGGCAGGGAGATCCGACTCGGATGCGGCGGGGGGAGCTGCTCGGGCGGGTCATGGGGGATATCGATGATCTGGGGGCGGTGGTGGTGCGGGCGTTCGTGCCGATCGCGGTCGCGATCGTATTGTCGGTCGCGGCCGTTGGGCTGCTGGCCTGCATTTCGACTCCCGCCGCTCTGATTCTCGCTGTGGCGCTGGGCGTTTCCGGTGTCGTCGCGCCGTGGCTGTCGGCACGGGCCGCGCGGGAGGCCGAAGTGGCGGTGCGCGCCGATCGGACCGAGTTCACGGCCGAGGCGTTGACGGTTCTCGACCATGCGCCCGAATTGCGGGTCGCGGGACGGCTTTCGAATGCGATCGAGGCTGCGGAGCGGGCAGGGGGGCGTGATGTCGCGGCCGAGGATCGCGCCGCATCGCACACCGCGTGGTCGGCGGCAGTGCTGCCGCTCGCCATCGGTGCGAGTGTGCTGGGCGCGCTGCTCATCGGCATGGTGCTCTACGGCGCCGGGCCGATGGTTGCCACGGACGGGTTCCAGACCATTCCGGGCGGCGGCATCACGCCCATGGCGTTCGCGGTGCTGGTGCTGGTTCCGCTGTCGGCCTTCGAGGCCGTGGCGGTGCTCCCGGCGGCCGCGCAGGCGCTCACCACCGGCCGGGCGGCGCTGCATCGCCTGGCGCGGCTGGAGCGGTCCGAATCCGAGGGTCCCGCAATGGATTTCCCGCCACTGCCGGACGGCCGCCGCATCGCGGTCACCGGGCCCAGCGGGGCGGGCAAGACCACGCTGCTCATGGCCTGGGCGGGGCTGTTCGGCACGCCGCGCCCCGATGCCACCTTCTTCGCGGAGGATGCGCACCTGTTCGGTACGACGGTCCTCGAGAACCTGCGTGTCGCTCGCGGCGACATCACCGAGCAGGAGGCCGAGGACGCGCTGCGCGCGGTGGGTGCGGGGGACTGGCTCGACTCGCTGTCCGAGGGCGTGCACACCGATCTGATCGGCGGCGCCGCGGCCGTCTCCGGTGGTCAGCGCCGTCGCATCCTGCTCGCCCGTGCCCTGCTGTCCCCGGCGCGGGTGCTGCTCCTCGACGAACCCACCGAACATCTCGAGGCCGAGCCCGGCGCGGACCTGCTCCGCCGCCTCCTCGACGATGCCAGCGGCCTGGTCGCCCCCGATCGGACCGTCGTGGTGGTCACCCATCAACTGCCCCCGGACCACCGCGCCGACACCCTCGTGGAGGTCGCCGCGGACGGTGACATCTCCATCACCCGCCTTATTCCCGCAAACCATCGCTGATCTGCGATTTTCGCAGTCTGAGAAAATGCGTTGCCGCGGATCGCGTGTGCGACTAACTTTCTCGGTACACGAGGAAGGAGGTGGTTCCAAGAATGAGTAATTCCAGGACACGTGAGGTGGCTGTCCGCTAGTCGCCACCGCTGCAATGGATTCCATGGCGCGAACGCCTAGCGAAATCCAGGCAGTCACCCGGCCCCCGAGTCTCCGGTCTTGTCCGACCGGATCGCGTGAGTTGCATCCGCGGTCACAGACTCGGGGGTCGTTCCCTTTCCGGCTTATCTCCTCCGACCAGCGATTACTCTGATGACATGACCGTTGAGCCGCTGCCCGACTGGGTGCACCCGCCCGGGGGGTACACAGTCGAAGAGTTCCTGCAGCTGCGCGGATTGCCTCGGCACACCGAACTGATCGACGGGGGTCTTGTCTTCGTGAGCCCGCAGGAGAAGTGGCATCGACGTGTCATCGATCTCTTCCGGCGCGAACTCGACCTACAGGCGCCCCCACATCTGCGAGCCGACCGAGAGATGTCGGTCAGGCTCGACAAACGGCAGATGCCCGAACCCGATGTCCTTGTCGTGACAGCGGAGGCCTTCGCTCGCACCGACCCTTCGACGTACTACTTCGCGGAGGACGTCATCCTGGCGGTGGAAGTGGTTTCTCCGGATTCCGTGGAGCGGGACCGGGAGACGAAACCGGGTAAGTACGCACGGGCTCGTATCCCTTACTACTGGCGTGTCGAGCATCGCGACACCCAAGCCGTCGTATACGCCTACGAACTCGACCCGGTCACCAATTGCTATGTGGCAGTGGGCATCTTCAGCGGTCGATTCGATGTGGCGGTGCCGTATCCGGCACGGATCGATCTGGCGGAGCTCGATCGGCGGGGCTGAGCTATCTTCTTTGGGGAAGTATCTTCTTCGACGATGGACTCTAGAGGGATGGCCGCCGTGTCAACAGGTTCTGCAGGGGATGGGCATCAGGTATATCGGCGCTATCTGAGCGCCATGGTATTGCATGCGCAGGCGGGGGCGAGGGCGGTGGGACTGGGGGCCACGGATCTGTACGCGCTCAATGTGCTCGAGTTGAGCAGGGCCATGACGCCCGGTGAATTGGGTGCGCGCACCGGGCTTACCAGCGGTCCGACCACGCGGCTCATCGATCGGCTGGAGGCGGCGGGCTATGTGCGGCGGGTCGCGGATATGGGGGACCGGCGCAAGGCGATGGTGGAGCCGATCGGGAGACCCGCCGATCTGGACAAGGTGCTGGCTCCGGCGCGCCGCCGGATCGGCGAGATCATCGGTGAGTACACGCCGGAGCAGCGGGACGTGCTGTTCGACTACTTCGCCAAGGCGGCGGACGCCTTTCAGCGGGCCGCCGAGGAGGTCGACTGATCAGCCGATGTAGCGCTGCAGACGCGCGGACAGGCGGGGTTCGAGGGTGCCGTCGGGGGTGATGCGCTCCTCGACGTAGCCGAGGTCGCCGCCTTCGACAATGCCGTAGAGGCGCTTGGCGCCGCCGACCACGATGCCGGACTGGCTGCGGATCACCACATCGGTGGCGAGCTCCCAGGAGGACTGGGTGAGGGCCTGGCCGTAGAAGAGTTCGACGACGCCGGAGGAGTGGGTGAGCAGGAGCTCGAGGACCTCGTCGTCACCGTCGATGCCGACCCGCCAGAAGCCGCTCTCGCGCAGATCCGGACCGGAGTACTCGCCCTTGGCGTCGATGACCCAGGAGCGGGCCTCCCAGCTCAGGTAGTCGCCGCCATCGTGGGAGACGACGATCTGCTGACCGAAGCGGTAGTCGCCATTGTCGGGATGGTTGCCCTCGCCCTCGCCGCGCCACACGCCGACCAGCGGCAGCAGCGCGAGCATGGAGGAGCTTAGATCGGGTCCGAGGCGCAGATTCGCGGTGTCCTCGGGCAAGGGGAGCCCGGCGAGCGTGGGAATGTTCAGGACGCCGGTCGATTTCGCGCGCTCGGCAGCCTCGGCGACCGCTTGGTCGCCACTGCGTCGCACGGCATCGTCACGACCGCCCGGCGTCTCCGACGCCGTGCCGTTGGCCGTTGTGTTCTCGACGTTCCCGCTCGCCGAATCGCTCACGACTCGGTGAACAGCCGGTAGAGGACGTACAGACCGAACCACGCGATCAGTACGGAGACGAGAACCAGCAGAATCTCGAAGGCAAGCACCACGTGTCGGAGTCTAGCGGCCGGGAGTCCGGACATGAAAACGGCCCCGGGAAAAGGATTCCCGAGGCCGTTCCGCTTGATCCCCCATGGGGTCTCAGGGGCGTGAGCCCCTGAGAATCCCAAGAGATGGGCGAAATTACTTCGCGACGGTGACGTCCACGTTGTGGATGCCCGCGCCGTCCGGCGCGACCTCGGCGGTGCCGTTGCCCGACGCAGACAGCGCGCGAATGGTCCAGTTGCCCGGCGCCGCGAAGAAGCGGAAATCACCGGTGCCCGAGGCGACGACCTCGGCGGTGAAATCGCCATTGCCGTCCAGCAGGCGCACGAACGCGCCACCGACGGTCTGGCCGTCAGCGGTCAGGACGCGGCCGGTGATGACCGTCTCCTTCTCCACATCGACGCCTGCGGGGATGGCCTGACCCTGGGTAGGTGCTGCACACATATTGATTACGCTCCCAACTCGATCGGTGCACCGACGAGGGAGCCGTACTCGGTCCAGCTCCCATCGTAATTCTTCACGTTCTTGTGGCCCAGCAGCTCCTGCAGCACGAACCAGGTGTGCGAGGAGCGCTCGCCGATGCGGCAGTAGGCGATGGTCTCCTTCTCGCCGTCCAGACCGGCCTCCTTGTAGATGGAGGCGAGCTCGTCGTCGGACTTGAAGGTGCCGTCCTCGTTCGCGGCCTTGGACCACGGCACATTGATCGCGCCCGGGATGTGGCCGGGACGCTGCGACTGCTCCTGCGGCAGGTGGGCCGGGGCCAGGATCTTGCCGGAGAACTCGTCGGGGGAGCGCACGTCGACCAGGTTCTTGACGCCGATGGCGTTGATGGCCTTGTCGCGGAAGGCGCGGATGGACAGATCCTGCTCGGACGCCTTGTAGGCGGCGGCCGGGCGCACCTTGACATCCTTGACCAGCGGGCGGCCGTCCAGCTCCCACTTCTTGCGGCCGCCGTCGAGCAGCTTCACGTCCTGGTGGCCGTAGAGCTTGAAGTACCAGTACGCGTAGGCCGCGAACCAGTTGTTGTTGCCGCCGTACAGCACGACGGTGTCGTCGTTGCCGATGCCGCGGGCCGACAGCAGCTCGGAGAACTGCTCCCGGTTGACGAAGTCACGCCGGACCTGGTCCTGCAGATCCTTCTTCCAGTCGAGGCGGACCGCCCCTTCGATGTGGCCAAGGTCGTAGGCCGAGGTGTCTTCATCGACCTCGACGAGCACGACGCCCGGGGTGTTCAGGTTCTCTTCGACCCAGTCTGCGGAGACCAGGACATCGGCGCGAGCCATGTTGTTCCTTTCGAGGGTGGTGCCGGAGTCAGGCGGTGGGATTCGGGTGGGTCGGCGCGGATTTCGGGACGAACCGCGTGACGAGTGGGTAGGTCTTGCAGCCCAGGCAGATGCCGAAGGCCGCGTTCAGGAAGGCCGCGAACAAGGCGAAACCGGTGAAGATCGCACCGGCGACCGGACTGCCCGCGGCGAAGCCCAGCACGCCGAGCGCGGCGAAGACGAAGCCGACCCGCTGTGCGAACCGCAGCGGCGCAACGGGTTCCAGCTCCGGCGCCGGGCCGATGCGGGGTGCGATGGCGCTGGCGTAGATGCGCCCGTAGGGGCTGCGCCGCGGACCGGAGGCCGCGCCGAGTGCGAACACCACGGCCTGGACGGCCAGGAGCGCGGCGGCGAGCGGGACGGAGAAGACGGCGACGATCAGGACGAGGGCCAGGACTGCGGTGGTGATCCAGGCGGCGAAACGTGGGCCGCGGACATCCACCTGTCCCTCAGGGGGTTTGGTGATGTTCGGGTTCGACATGAGTGTGCTCCTGCGCGGATGGTCTATATGGCCAGATCGCCGGAGGATCGAGGCGATCACTCAACGGCGGGGACAAATCCGGTCGGCGACAGAAGAGACGAAAGGCCGACCGGCTAGCGGCACAGGCAGCAACAACCACCGAGCCGACACAGGTCTACCGTGCGGCGTCGGGTGAGCATGAGCTCGCGGTTGGATTGCACGAGGGGGAGTTTACCCAATTTTCGGGGGAAATTGGACCCGGGGTTCGTAATGCTGGTCACTCTGGCGTCCCGGAGACCGTTAAAGGCCCTAATGAACTGCGCAAATCGGCGGCCTTGGGAACCCCGGAAATCCGGTACCGCTCCCGGCCATCGGCGTCCAGCACGAAGGTAGTGGGCAGCGAGAGCACGTTCAGTTCGCGCGCCAGCGCCGGGTTCGCATCGATATCGATCTCGAGATCGAGCGGTGCGGCCGGGGCATCGGCCAGTTCGGCGACGACGCCCCCCACCACGCGGCGCACCGCCGCGCAGGGGCCGCACCAGTCGGCCGAGAAGTGCAGGACCGTGGGGCGGCCCGGGAGCACCCCGGCCGCGGTCAGCAATGCGGCCCGATTACCTTCGGCCGCAGGCGTTTCCGAGCCGGTGCTGGTCCGTACCCGGCCTTCGGTGCGGCGCACCAGGATTCCCACGCCGATCGCGGCGGCGACGGCGGCGGCGAGAACCCCGATGGCGATCACGGCTGCTGCAGCCGATCCAGATCGACGGTGACCTTCTCCTCGCGGCCCTCCACCACGATCTGCCCGCCCTCGGCCTTGACCTTGGCGGGCCGGACCCCGAACGACAGGCCGTGGGTGTCGATGGTGCGGGTGAACAGCGCCAGCACCTTGGCCTTGTCCAGCTCCGGGACCTCGGTGGCGATGGGGATGGAGGCGGCGGGGTCGGGTTCGCGATAGATATCGGTCGCGGCGATATGCACCTGGTTGCCCACCAGCCGCATATCCGCCAGCACGCTCACGAGCTGGCCATTGCGGCTGTCGGCAATGAGCGCGCCATTGCCGGATGTGCTGTCCACCGCGATCTTTCCGCTGAGGACGATGGTCGCCGTGGTCTGGAATCCGGTGCCGCCGACGCCGCCGATACCGCCGAAACCATCCGACTTGCCCGGCCCGAAGACCGGCTGATCCGGATTCTTGACTTCCAGATCCGGAATCTTGAACAGCCGCCCGAGCTCATTGGGCTCGATCCGGATGCGCGACTCCACCACATCCACCGGCACCGCGCGCACCGTGCGGTCCACCAGGCTGCTGAACGGGAGCTCCGCGCCCCGCAGATTGGCCTCGACCACGATCTTGCCCGGGATATCCGGCCGCACTTCGCGGGCCCGGATGTCGATATTGCGGAAATCGCCGGAGAGCGCCTGGGTCGCGAACGGATACCGCAGCGACGAGTGGAAGGTGACCTCCGGATCGGAGCTGAGATCCGATCCGGCCCGCAGCAGTCGCGACACGCGGTATTCCGAGTACGCGGCGAACCCGAAGTCGAGCACGACGGCCAGCCCTGCCACGCAGAGCAGCGCGATGATCAGCCTTCGGATATGCATGAGTCGCAGCCTAGTAGGGCCCGATGGCGGCGAGTCGGCCAACACAGTCCACGCCGGACCCGCCCCCGGACCGGCCGCGGGTGTGATCTCGAGGACAGCGCACGAGATCAGGAGGTTGCCGAGCCCGGCGTACGCTGCCCGGATTGCGTGGTCATGGCCGTGGACACGCTAATGTAGGCACCGACTTACCTGTGATGACGAGCATGGCGTCGTGGCGTACAGAGCAGTTGCCACGCACATGCCAGATGGGATGGAGGGCCCCCATGGAGCTGCTCCTGCTGACCTCCGACCCCAACCCCGAGTCGGTGCTGCCCTCGTTGGCGTTGCTACCGCACCACGTGCGGCCCGCGCCCACCGAGGTGGCGTCCCTGCTCGAGGCCGGTTCCGCCGATGTGGCACTGGTCGACGCCCGCACCGATCTGGCCGCCGCGCGCGGCCTTTGTCGTTTGCTGGGCAGCACCGGATCCTCGGTGCCGGTGGTGGCGGTTCTCACCGAAGGCGGCCTGGTCGCGGTGAATGCGGACTGGGGGCTGGACGACATCCTGCTGCCCGGCACCGGTCCCGCCGAACTGGACGCGCGGCTGCGACTACTGGTCGCCCGCAATGGTGGCGTCGCCAGCCCGGAGAACACCGGCAAGATCACCCTGGGTGAGCTGGTGATCGACGAGGGCACCTACACCGCGCGCCTGCGCGGGCGCCCGCTCGACCTCACCTACAAGGAGTTCGAGCTACTGAAATACCTGGCGCAGCACGCCGGTCGGGTGTTCACCCGCGCCCAGCTGCTCCAGGAGGTGTGGGGCTACGACTTCTTCGGCGGCACCCGCACCGTGGACGTGCACGTGCGGCGGCTGCGCGCCAAGCTCGGCAGCGAATACGAATCGCTCATCGGCACGGTCCGCAATGTCGGCACAAGGCGGTGCGCCCGGCGCGCGCGGCCGGGGCCAAGGGCGATGCGGTCACCTTTCCGGATGCCGAATCCACCGACGACCCCGAAATGACCACGGCGAACGGCACTTTCTGATGGCTTCCTTCACCGACCGGCTGCCCGACGAGACCGCCGCGGAGGTGAGAGGTCTGCTGGAACGTGCCACCGCGGCCGATGGCGTCGCGCCCGTCTCGGAGCAGGCGGTGCTGTCGCTGTCCGGCGAGCCCGCGGCCCGGCATGCCGTCGTGACGGTGGACGGCGTGGTCGCCGGTTACGCGAATCTGGCCCCCGCACATAACGAGCACCCCGCCATGGCGGAGGTTGCTGTGGATCCCGATCATCGCGGCCGGGGAATCGGGGCGAACTTGGTGCGATCGGCGCTGGCAGCGGGCGGTACGGGCGCGCGGGTGTGGGCGCACGGAAACCTGCCCGCCGCACAGGCGGTTGCTGCCCGGCTCGAGTTGCGCGTGGCGCGCGAATTGTGGCAAATGCGCCGCGATCTGGCGAATTCCGAGCTACCTGAATTGACGGTTCCGGAGAATCTGGAATTGCGCACCTACGCGGGGCCTTCCGACGATGCCGAGGTGCTGCGCGTGAACAATGCCGCCTTCTCCTGGCATCCGGAACAGGGCGGCTGGACCGAGCGCGATATCGCCGTGCGCCGGGCCGAAGGCTGGTTCGATCCCGCCGGACTGTTCCTCGCCGCCGACCCGGCCGAGCCGGACAAGATCCTCGGCTTCCACTGGACCAAGGTGCATCACGAGGAAAACCCCCCGGTCGGTGAGGTTTACGTGGTGGGCGTCGATCCGGCCGCCCAGGGTCGCGGGCTCGGCCGCCTGCTCACCCTGGCCGGACTGCGATATCTGCGCGACCGCGGGCTGGGCGCGGTGCTGCTCTACACCGAGGCCGACAACACCGCGGCGGTGCGCACCTACGCCAAGCTCGGCTTCGAGCGGTCGCACGTGGACGCCGCCTACGCCGCGAGCTGACCCGCGCCGCCGCCCGCGCGGTTGCGTAGATCACTCGCGGGTCGAAGGCGACCATGGGGCAAACCGATATGTGGCAACAGTGCGGCTAATGTCACACAGAAAGGTTGCAATCGCTCCGGGTTGTTCACCCTCCGTTCACCTTCCCTGGTCCAACTGTCTACCGGACACAAATACGTTGCTTGTGGGCAGCACTCGCTGCCCGGTGCGCGAGTTCGCAGCGAACAGCCACCAACATTCGCCTGTCCAACCGTTGAGGGGTTGGGCGTGCTAGACCGTGATTCCCGGAGGAACAGGTGAATCTCAAGCGCAGCAGCGCCCTGGTCGGTGTGCTGGCAGTCGTTGCCATGCCCCTCGCCGCGTGTGGCAGTGACGACAACACGCAGGAGACCGGAAACAATGTCGCCAAGGTGGACGTGCCCTGTGGCGGCAAGACCAGCCTGAAGGCCAGCGGCGCCTCCTCGCAGAAGAACGCGATGGACCGTTTCGTCTCGGCCTACCAGCAGAACTGCGACGGCTTCAGCCTGGACTACACCTCCAGCGGCTCCGGCGCCGGCGTCAAGGAATTCCTCGGCGGCCAGACCGATTTCGCGGGCTCGGACTCCCCGCTCAAGAAGGACGAGCCCACCAAGGCCGCCGAGCGCTGCGGCGCCCCGGCCTGGAACCTGCCGACCGTCCTCGGCCCGATCGCCGTCACCTACAACATCAACGGCGTGACCGATCTGGTGCTGGACGGCCCGACCATGGCCAAGATCTTCAACGGCACCATCACCTCCTGGGACGACGTCGCCATCAAGGCGCTCAACCAGAAGGCCACCCTGCCCGCCGAGAAGATCAACGTGATCTACCGCTCGGACGAGTCGGGCACCACCGACAACTTCCAGCTCTACCTGGACGCCGCCTCCAACGGCGCGTGGGGCAAGGGCGCGGGCAAGACCTTCAACGGCGGCATCGGCGAAGGCGCCAAGGGCAACGAGGGCACCTCGGCCGCGGTCAAGAACACCGTGAACGCCATCACCTACAACGAGTGGTCCTTCGCCAAGGCGCAGAAGCTGTCCATCGCCAAGCTGCTCACCGTCGACTCCTCCAACGACCCCAAGCCGGTCGAGCTGAGCGTCGAGTCCGCCGGTAAGGCCATCGCGGGCGCTAAGATCACCGGCGAGGGCAACGACCTCGTGCTGGACACCTCGGCCTTCTACAAGCCGACCACCGCGGGCGCCTACCCGCTGGTCATGCCGACCTATGAGATCGTGTGCTCGAAGTACAGCGACGCGAACACCGGCAAGGCCGTCAAGGCGTTCATGCTCTCGGCCATCCAGAACGGCCAGAACGGCCTGGACGAGGCCGGGTACATCCCGATCCCGGACGCCTTCAAGACCAAGCTGACCACCGCGGTCAACGCTATTTCCTGATCGCGATCCCATGACCGTGCACGATGAAGTGACCGCCGCGGGCCAGTCGGATTCGACCGGCCCGCGGGCGGGCGGAGATACTGCGCACATGTCTACCAAGACGAGCACCAGGCCGAAAGCCAAGAGCAAGGCCCACAATCAGCGGGCGGAATTCATCTTCCGCTCGCTGGCGACGGCGGCCGGGGCGACCATTGTCGCCGCCATCGCGCTGATCGCGCTGTTCCTTCTCATCCGCGCCGTGCCCTCGGTCATGGCCAACGAGTCGAACTTCTTCACCTCGACGGAGTTCGACGTCCGCGACGCCGACAACCTGCACTTCGGTATCCGTGACCTGTTCATGGTGACCGTGCTCAGCTCGGTGTTCGCACTGCTCATCGCGGTGCCCATCGGCGTGGGCATCGCCTTGTGTCTCACCCAGTACGCCCCGAAGGTGCTGGCGCGGCCGTTCGCGATCCTGGTGGATCTGCTGGCGGCCGTGCCCTCCATCGTGTTCGGCCTCTGGGGCTTCCTGGTGCTGGCCCCGCAGCTGGCGCCGGTACAGGAATTCCTGAACGACAAGCTCGGCTGGCTGTTCCTGTTCTCCGACGGCAATGTGACCATCGCGGGCGGCGGCACCATCTTCGTCGCCGGTGTGGTGCTGGCCGTCATGATCCTGCCGATCATCACCTCGGTGAGCCGCGAGGTCTTCAACCTGACCCCCAAGGCGCACATCGAGGCGGCGCAGGCGCTGGGCGCCACCAAATGGGAAGTCGTGCGCATGACGGTGCTGCCCTACGGGCGCTCCGGCATGATCGCCGGTTCCATGCTCGGACTCGGCCGAGCGCTCGGCGAAACCATCGCCGTCCTGATCGTGCTGCGCACCGCGGCGCAGGCCGGGCACTGGTCGCTGTTCGACGGCGGCTTCACCTTCGCCTCCAAGATCGCCTCGGCCGCCGCCGAATTCAATGAAGCGCTGCCGACCGGTGCGTACATCGCCGCCGGCTTCGTGCTCTTCGCGCTGACCTTCGTGGTGAACGCGCTGGCGCGCCTCGCCGCCGGTGGAAAGGTGAACGCATGACCGCCACGCTCGACAAGCCGGTCAAGGCGCCGACCTTCCGCAAGCTCAGCACCAGCCGCCGCATTCGCAACAACCTCGCCACCGGCATTGTCTGGCTGTGCTTCGCCATCGCGCTGATTCCGCTGGTGTGGGTGCTGTACACGGTGCTCAGCAATGGCATCGAGGCCATCGCCTCGGCCAACTGGTGGACCAAATCGCAGCGCGGCGTGCTGCCCGAACAGAACGCGGGCGGCGTCTACCACGCCATCTACGGCACCATCGTGCAGTCCGCCATCGCCGCCGTCATCGCGGTGCCGTTGGGCATCATGGCCGCGGTGTTCCTGGTCGAATACGGGCGGGGGTGGCTGGCCAAGACCACCACGTTCATGGTGGACATTCTCGCCGGTGTGCCGTCGATCGTCGCGGCGCTGTTCATCTTCGCGCTGTGGATCGCCACCTTCGGCATGCCGCAGAGCGCGTTCGCGGTGTCGCTGGCGCTGGTGCTGCTCATGCTGCCCGTGGTGGTGCGGTCCAGCGAGGAAATGCTCAAGCTGGTGCCTGATGAACTGCGTGAGGCGTCGTATGCGCTGGGCGTGCCCAAGTGGAAGACGATCCTGCGCATCGTGATTCCGACCGCGGCGCCCGGCATGATCTCCGGCATTCTGCTGGCGCTGGCCTGTGTCATGGGTGAGACCGCGCCGGTGCTGGTGCTGGTGGGTTACAGCCGGTCGATCAATATGAACGTGTTCGACGGCAATATGGCCTCGCTGCCCCTGATGATCTATCAGGAACTGGCCAACCCGGAAGCGGCGGGGCGTCTGCGCGTCTGGGGTGCGGCGCTGACCCTGATCCTGATCATTGCGGCGCTGTACCTGGCTGCGGCCGCAGTCAACAAGCTGCTCACGCGGAACCGATAGAAGGCGAACGGAAACTACTGATGGCCAAGCGGATCGACATCAAGGATTTGAACATCTACTACGGCAAGTTTCATGCCGTGGCGGATGTGAAGTTGACTGTTCTGCCGCGCAGTGTGACTGCGTTCATCGGTCCTTCCTGGTGCGGGAAGTCGACTGTGCTGCGGTCGTTGAACCGGATGCACGAGGAGACGCCGGATGCGCGCGTCGAGGGCGCGGTGCTGCTGGATGGGGAAGACATCTACGGGGCGACTGTTGACCCGGTCGGCGTGCGACGGACGATCGGCATGGTGTTCCAGCGCCCGAACCCGTTCCCCACCATGTCCATTCGCGACAATGTGGTGGCCGGACTGAAGCTGTCGGGGGTGCGCAACAAGGCCCAGCTGGAAGAGGTGGCCGAGCGGTCGCTGCGGGGGGCGAACCTTTGGAACGAGGTCAAGGACCGCTTGGACAAGCCGGGTGGCGGGCTCTCGGGTGGTCAGCAGCAGCGGTTGTGTATTGCGCGGGCGATTGCGGTGTCGCCGGATGTGCTGCTGATGGACGAGCCTTGTTCGGCGCTGGACCCTATCTCGACGCTTGCGATCGAGGATCTGATCGCGGAGTTGAAGAAGGAGTTCACGATCGTGATCGTGACTCACAACATGCAGCAGGCTGCGCGTGTGAGTGATCAGACGGCGTTCTTCAACTTGGAGGCGCAGGGGAAGCCGGGCAAGTTGGTTGAGATCGACGAGACGGAGAAGATTTTCTCGAATCCGTCGCAGAAGGCTACTGAGGACTACATTTCTGGTCGGTTCGGGTAGATCGGATCTGATGTCTTGTGCCCCCGGCCCTTTGGGCCGGGGGCATTTGCATTGCGGGGATTGGATTCGGGGGCGGTCTTGGTCGAACGGTGTCGAGGGTGGGGCCCTCGAGAATCGCTCGTGGCTGTGTTTAATTTGCCCTCC
>NZ_BDCH01000001.1 GCF_001613405.1 Nocardia crassostreae | reverse complement strand
GAAACCGTTCGCACATCACAGGTCTCAGTCAGTCGTGCACCGCCGCAAGCATGCGCTCCTTCCCCGATCGAATGTGCGCCTCCATCAACCGGCTTGCATTCTCAGGGTCCTGCGCCGCGAGGCAATCAATAATCTCGGCATGCTGGCAGTTCGAAGTGTTCCTGGCGGTTTCGGTTTCGAGCCCGTGGCGCCGGAACAGGTGTAGTTCCTTCGAGACATCGTCATACAGCTCGATCAGCCGGGGGTTGCCCGACAAGCCGACCAGGGCCCGGTGCAGATCAACATTCCCCGGGTAGTAGTCGTCCACAGCGGGTACAGCGTCGTCCAGCCGGGTTACCTTGGCGCGCAGGGCTTCCACATCCGCGGGTGTGGCATTCACAGCCGCCAACCGCCCCGCCAGCCCGAACAGCGCCGCACGAATGTCATACAACTGCGCCGCCTCGTCAACAGAGATTTCCCGCACGAACATCCCCCTGTTCGTCCGGAACTCAACCAGTCGCCCGTATTCCAACTGCCGCAGTGCCTCCCGCACCGGTCCCCGGCTGGTCCCCAACTGCAACGCCAACGCCGACTCGTTGATCCGGTCCCCGCCCTTCAGCATGCCGTTGATGATCATCTTCTCGAGTTCCGCCGCAATGAACTGCAACAACGAGGTGGACTGACGTTCGGCGACTCGCTGCTGCAAGGCGTTCATCGCATCCCTGTGCTCGGCCATGGCCTCCACTCACTCGTTGCGCGGACGGATCTGCCCGGCATTCTGTCAGCTTGAATTGTCAATTGCAAATCGTTGACAGTTGACAATTCTCGAGCGCAGACTCTGTGCACCGTCCAGGCGAAACGAAGGAGGACGGATATGAAGATCAAGGACATCCGGGCCAGCGTGCACACCACCTCGATCGAGGTGCCGCTGTTGCGTGAGCGGGTCACCGGTTACGGGCGTGAGGAGCAGAAGGAGTTCGTCTTCTGTGAGGTCGAGACGGACGAGGGGCTCACCGGGGTCGCGATCACCGGCCATTTCCTGGCGCATGCGGTGGTGGTGGCGCTCGAGCAGCACTTCCTGCCTGCGGTTGTGGACATGGACCCCCGGGAAGTCGAAGCGGTGCACCAGAAGGTTTGGCGCACACTGAATCCCCGCACCATGACCGGGGTGGTGTCCAGCGCCCTGTCGCTGCTGGACATCGCGCTCTGGGATATCGCGGGCAAGGCTGCGGGCCGATCGGTGGCGAGTCTGCTGGGGGGCGCTCGCACCGAGGTGCCGGTGTACGTGACTTTCGGCTTCCCGCAATACGATCGCGAAACTCTGGCCGAGGCCGCGAGACTGCAACTCGACCAGGGTGTCTCGGCCCTCAAGATGGTGGTCGCGGTGGACGAGCGCGGTTGGCGTGAGGACGCTGCCCGAATTCATGCCGTGCGCACGGAGATCGGCGACGACATCGATCTGATGATCGACGCCAACTATTTGTTCACCCCCAATGACGCCGCCTACCTCTGCCGCGCGGTGGAGGATGCCAATCTCACCTGGTTCGAGGAACCGCTGCATCAGAACGACGCGCGCGCTCTCGCGGACCTGCGGGCGCACACCAGAATTCCGCTCGCCGCCGGTCAGATGGAGGGCCATCGCTGGCGGCTCCGGGAGCTGGTCGAGCGGCAGGCGGTGGACATCCTGCAGCCGAATGTCTGCTACTGCGGCGGCTTCACCGAGGCCCGCAAGGCCGCGCATCTCGCGCAGACCTACAACCTGCCGCTGGCGCACGGCGGCGGGTGGCCACTGTTCAATCTGCACACCTTGGCCGGAATGATGAACGGCTGGATCCTGGAGTGGCATCTGGGCATGGTGCAGGTCGGTGAACTGCTGTTCCCGGATGCGCCGAAACCGGTGAACGGGCGCATTACCGTCCCGGATCGACCGGGCCTCGGACTGACCGTGGACCGCGACGCCCTGCGCTCGACTCTTGTTCCGGCCAAGTGATTCCGGGAGCTGAGTTACATGAGCACTTCCGCGCTCGATGCCGCGCCGGACGCCGCGGCCCCCCGGCCGCGCTGGCGGCGGGCGCTGGCCAACACCAGCTTTCAGGTGTTGGTCGCCGCCATTGCCGCGGGGATCTTCGGGCTGGTGGCCCCGGATATCGCGGCCGGATTGAAGCCGATCGCGACCGGCTTCATCGCATTGATCCAGATGTTGATCGCGCCGATCGTCTTCCTGGTGACGGTCACCGGCATTGTGTCGGCGGGCGGTATGAAGACCGTCGGCCGGATTGCGGCGCGCACGATCGTCTACTTCGAGATCGTCACCACGGTGGGCATGCTGCTCGGGTTGCTGGCGGTCAATGTGTTCAAGCCGGGCGAGGGGGTGGCGCCGCCCGCCGACGCGTCCAGTGAGATCGACAGCTATGTGCCGGGGAAGACGCACGATTCGTTCGGTGAGTTCGTGCTGGGCATGGTGCCGGACAATGCGGTGGGGGCGTTCGCCGAGGGGCACATCATTCAGGTGCTGATCTTCGGCGTGCTGTTCGCCATGGCGCTGCTGCGCATGCCCGCCGGAATTCAGGAGCCGATCGTGGGCGCCTGTACCCGGTTGTCGCAGGTGCTCTTCCGGATGATCAACATGATCATGTTGCTGGCGCCGATCGGGACCTTCGGCGCGGTGGCGTTCACGGTCGGCAAGTACGGGCCCGAGACATTGACGGCATTGATGAAGCTGGTGGCCGTATCCGCCCTCGCCCTGGCGGTTTTCGTCTTCATCGGGCTGGCGGTGATCTGCCGGTTGGCGGGATTCTCGCTGCTGCGGGTGATCCGGCTGCTGCGGCGGGAGCTGATGGTGGTGCTCGGCACCTCGTCCTCGGAAGCCGTACTGCCGCAACTCATGGCGCGCATGGAGGAGGCGGGCTGCCGCCGCAGTGTGGTGGGTCTGGTTGTGCCGACCGGGTTCTCGTTCAATCTGGACGGGGTCGCGGTGGTGATCCCGATCTGCGTGGTGTTCATCGGCCAGGTGCACGGCGTACCGATGACATTCGGGGATCAGCTGATGCTGTTCCTGGTGTTCCTGGTGCTGTCCAAGGGCACCGCCGGGATCAGCGGTTCGGCCTTCGTCACGCTGGCCAATACGGTGGCCGCGACCGCGCTGGTGCCCGTGGCGGGGCTGGCGCTGGTGCTGTCGGTGGACCGATTCCTTTCGCTCATGCGGGCTTTGACCAATGTGCTCGGCAATGCCGTTGCGGCCGTGGTCATCGCGCGCTGGGAACCCGATGGCCTGGATGCCGAGCGTGCAGCCGAGGTGCTCGGGTACCGGTCGAAAACTGCTTGAGGAGTATTGAAATGACCCGAATCGTCGCCATTCACGAAGGCGTCGTACCCATCAGCTCATCGATGAGCAATGCCTTCATCGACTTCAGCACCATGGACAGCTCGATCGTCGCGGTGGTCAGCGATGTCGTCCGGGACGGGGAGCCGGTCGTCGGCTACGGCTTCAATTCCAACGGTCGTTACAGCGCGGGAGAGATACTGCGCCGCAGGATCATTCCGCGACTGCTGGCGGCCCCGCCCGAGGAGCTGCTCACCGCCGACGGCGCGGCCGTCGATCCGGCGCGGGCGTGGGAGTTCATGACCCGCAACGAGAAACCGGGCGGACACGGGGAACGCTCGGTCGCGGTCGGCGTGGTCGATATGGCCCTGTTCGATCTGGCCGCCAAACTGGCGGAGCTGCCGCTGTATCAGTGGCTGGTCCGGCACTACGGTCTCGGCGAACCCGATGCGGACGTCTTCGTCTATGCCGCGGGCGGCTACTACGCCCCTGGCAAGGGGCTCACGCAACTCCAGGACGAGATGGTCAAATTCCTGGCGCAGGGCTACGACGTGGTCAAGATGAAGATCGGCGGCGCGAGCCTGGCCGACGACATCAAACGGATTGAGGCCGTGCTGGAGGTGCTCGGCGGGGACGGTTCGCGCCTGGCCGTCGACGCCAACGGCCGCTTCGATCTGGACACCGCTCTGGCCTACGGCCGCGCGCTCGAGCCCTACGGCCTGTTCTGGTACGAGGAGCCCGGCGACCCCCTCGACTACGCCCTGCACGCCACCCTGTCCGAGCGCTATCCCGGCCCGCTGGCCACCGGCGAGAACCTCTTCTCGGTCCAGGACGCCCGCAACCTCATCCGCTACGCGGGCATGCGCCCGGATCGCGACTACCTGCAGTTCGACCCGGTCCTCGGCTACGGCCTCGTCGAATACCTCCGCATCCAGGACATGCTCCGCCAACACGGCTGGTCCTCGCGCCGCTGCATCCCGCACGGCGGCTACCAGTTCTCGCTGCACATAGCCGCGGCCCTGCGCCTCGGCGGCAACGAGTCCTATCCGGGCGAATTCCAGCCCACCGGCGGCTTCGCCGACGAGGCCGTCATCGCCAACAGCCACATCGCCCTCGGCTCCACCCCGGGCATCGGCTTCGAGGACAAGGCCGAACTCCACAAGGTCTTCCGAGCCCTCCACGCCAACGACTGAACGAAAAGACGATTCGGCCCGGTCCCCGGCCTCCCGCCGGGACCGGGCCGCAATGGTGTGTCCTGCGTCATACACCCGGCGCGCCGTTGTGTGGAACCGTCAGTAACAGTTAGTCTGACTCTGTTGGTAAACCGATCGGTTTAGTAGGAGGTGTCGGATGACGGTGTCAATGGCGAGCCGGGGATCCGGACAGACCGTGGCGACCCTGTCGCGACGGGGACGGGTGGCGGCGCTGGTCGCCATCTGCCTGGCGGAACTGCTTGTGGTACTGGACAACACGCTCGTGAATGTGGCGCTGCCGTCGATGGCGGTGCAGCTACAGGCCGATATGAGCGGGTTGCAGTGGATCGTGGACGCGTTCACCCTGGTGTTCTCCGGGCTCCTGCTGGCCATGGGGCACCTCGGCGACCGGTACGGGCGGCGCAAGTTCATGATCATCGGCCTGATCGGCGTGGCGGCCATGTCCGGCGCGGGGGCGCTGTCCTCCGGGCTCGGGCAGGTCATCGCGGCCCGCGCCGGTATGGGTGTGTTCGCGGCCGTCGTGTTCCCGGCGACGCTCGCCCTGATCACGAATATCTTCACCGAGGCCCGCGAGCGCGCCGCGGCCATTGCCGCGTGGACGGCCATGGAGGGCATTGCCGTCGCCATCGGGCCGACGGTGGGCGGCTGGCTGCTCGAGCACTTCAGCTGGCACTCGGTCTTCTGGATCAATGTGCCGGTGGCGCTGATCGCCATCGCGGCCGTGCTGATCACCGTTCCGGAGTCGCGGGCCGAGCATGTGGACCGCCTCGACAAGATCGGCATCGTGTTGTCGCTGGCGGGTGTGACCATGCTGGTCTACTCGATCATCGAGGCGCCCAAGCACGGCTGGCTGTCCACCCAGAGCCTGGTGGGCTATGCGCTCGCGGTGGTGGCGCTGGCGGTGTTCGTCGGGTGGGAGCTGCGGGTGAAAACCCCTGTGCTGAATATGCGTTTGTTCCGTAATCGGCGATTCGCGGTGCCGTCCCTGGCGATCACCGTGTCCTACTTCAGCGCATTCGGGTTCCTGTTCCTGATCACCCAGTACTTCCAGGGCGTGAAGGAGCTCTCGCCGCTCGAATTCGGCATCCACTCACTGCCGTTCGCCATTGCCGTCGGCTTCGGCGCGCCCATCGCGACCATGCTGGCGCAGCGGCTCGGCACCACGGCCATGCTGGTGACCGGGCTGCTCATCCTGGCCATCGCCATGTACATCGCGGGGCAGACGAAGGTCGAAACCCCGTATCTGGGACCGGTTGTCATCTCGATGATCCTGATGGGCCTGGGCTTCGCGGTGGTTCAGGGTCCGGCCACCGAATCCATCATGGGCTCGGTGCCTTTGGAGGAAGCGGGCGCGGGTTCCGCGGTCAACGACACCACCCGCGAAGTGGGCGGCGCGCTGGGCGTGGCGCTGCTGGGCTCCATCATGACGACGGTCTACACCCAGCGCGTGGGCGGCCGGATCGAGTCCATCCCGGACCAGATCATGAACGACCAGCAGAAGGAGCTGGCGAGCAATACCCCGATCAGCGTCCTGGAGGTCATCAAGGCCCCGGTGAATCCGCTACTGCTGCAAGCGAAGACCGACCTCATCCACGCCATGAAGGCCGCCGCCCTGGCGGGCGCGCAGGCGGCCTCCTACGTCGCGGTGGGCACCATTCTGGTCGCCGTGGTGATCGTCGCCCTGGCGCTGCCCTGGAAGCCGCAGCGGGGCAACTCCATCCTGCTGGGCTGGCGTGAGAAGCAGTCCAGCCCAACAGATTCTGTCGAGAGCTGAATACGCTTCGGCACCCGCACCGTGTCGTGTGCGGGTGCCGAAGTCGTGCCTATGTCCCAGGTTCCGGAGGGCTCCGGGGCTCGAGGGGGTTTCAGGGGCTTGCCCCTGAGGGCCCCGGGAGTGGGTCCTAGAGCGTCTCTTTCTCCGAGTCCGGGTCCGGCGGCAGCACGCCGGTCACCAGGAACACCACCCGGCGCCCGATCTCCACGGCATGGTCGGCGAACCGCTCGTAGTAGCGGCCCAGCAGCGCCACGTCGACCGCGGACGGCACGCCGTGGTCCCAGTCGCGATCCATGATCAGCGTGAACAGATGCTTGCGCAGATCGTCCATCGCCTCGTCGTCATCGGTGAGCTTGGCGGCCCGCTCCGGATCGCGGGTCTCCAGCACCTCCTTGGCGGTGGCGCTCATCTTGACCGCGATGCGGCCCATTTCGGCGAAGTAGCTGTTGACCGCCTCGGGCACGGCGTGCGCCGGGAAGCGCCGCCGCGTCATCTTGGCCACGTGCAGGGCGAGCGCGCCCATGCGGTTGACGTCGGAGACGATCTGAATGGCGCTGACCACCTGCCGCAGATCACCGGCGACGGGGGCCTGCAGGGCCAGCAGCGCGAACGCCTTCTCCTCGGCCAGCTGGATCATCTCGGCAATGCGGTCGTACTCGGTGATCACCTGCTCCGCGAGCTCGAGATCGGCGTCGAGCAGCGAGTTGGTCGCCCGCTCCATCGCCGATCCGGCGAGCCCGGCCATGCCGCCGAGCAGATCGGCGAGCTCGGCCATTTGTTCGTTGTAGATGACACGCATGAGTCAAGACATTAGTAGTAGCTGCTGACCAAGTCACCAACGGTGGGTGAACATCGGTGCCGCTGCTATTTACACGTGTCGTCGGCCGCGTTCACATGTTCCAGGTCGGACGGGAGTGTGACCTGCGCCGCATCGGTGGAGATCGGCGCGTCCGGCAGGGTCTGCCCGAAGGCGGTCGGCGTCTTGATGGTTGCGGCGTAGTCGGCGCCCAGCACGACCTCCACGATGCTGCCCAATCCGGTGGCGGCCTCGAGGCTCGAGCCGGGGATGGCGCTGGCCACGGTGGCGGCCGCCGCCTCCTGCCCGCTGGAGTAGCGGACCTTGGTCTTGGGCGAGGTGCCCTCGGCGTAGTTGCCGGTGCTGTAGATCTGGAAGCCCTGATTGGACAGTTTGGTGGCGGTGGTCGAGGCGATGCCGCCGATGCCGGAGCCATTGGAGACCTGCACCGACACATTGCTCGGATCGACCGCGGTGAGCTTGGGCCTGGGCGCTTCCTCGGTGGTGGTGGTCTCCGGATCGGGCGCCTTCTCACCGGGCAGCGGCTGATCGTCGATGACCGCGCGGAAGATGGCCTTGATATCGGATTCGCGCGGAATCTCATTGCCGTAGGACGTGGTTCCCGCCGTGGGCACGGTGAGGAAGGTGATGGCCCCGGCCTCCACCTTCCGCAGCGACTGCCCGAGCATGAGCAGGTCCTTGGTGGTGACGTTGTCCATGAACGAGTGGTTGGCGAAGGCGTTGATGAACCCGTTCAGCTTGCCCGGATCGAACAGCACCTTGCTCGACAGCGCCCCGCGCAGCAGCGAGGACAGGAACCGCTGCTGGCGGCTGATGCGGTCGTAGTCGCTGCGTTCCTCGCCGTACACGTGCCGGGCGCGCACATAGTCGAGGGCGGTGGCGCCGTTGACGATCTGCTTACCGGGCTCGGTGAGAATGGTGCCGAGCGTGTCGTCGATGAGCGGCTTGGTGGCGCAGACCTCCACGCCGCCGATGGTGTCCACCATGGATTCGAAACCGGCGAAATCGATTCCGACGAAGTGGTTGATCTTGAGGCCGGACAGCTTCTGGATCACCTTGGTCAGGCATTTCGGCCCGCCTAGCGCGTAGACGGCATTGAGCTTGTCGCCGATGGCCGACGGGAAGGATTCGCCCGTGTAGGTGCCCTTGTCGTTGTCCCAGCCCTCGCAGACCGGCCGCGTGACATCCAGATCGCGCGGGAACGACACCGCGACCACGCGATCGCGATTGGCCGGAATGTTCACCAGCATGACCGTGTCGGCGCGCGCGCCCTCGGCGTCCTCGGTGGTGCCCGCGCCCAGCCCGGCGTTCACGCCCGCGCGGGTGTCGGTGCCGATGACGAGGAAGTTCTCATCGCCGTACTGGGCATTGGCGTCGACCACGTCCGGGGAGTTCGGATCGATGGCGGTCACCTGGTTGAAGCCGTTGTCCTTGGTCTTCAGATAGCTCCAGCCGGTGCCGGTGATCAGCATGGTGAGCACCGCGAAGACGGCGAGCGCACTGCGCCCGGCGATCTGCATCTTGCGATTGCGGCGGCGCCTGCTGGCGGTCAGCCGCGAGACGGACTGTGCGCCAACCGGGGTCGGCAGGGCGGTGGTCGGATAGTCGGCGGGCGATTCGACGCGGGCGGCGCGCGGCGTCTTGGCGGACTTGGCGCGTACCGGGGGCGGATCGGTGATCGCGGGTAGCTCTTCGGTGACCGGATCCGCGGCGGGGTCGACCCGGCGCTTCCCGGTGGATTCCACGGCCGCGTACTGAGAAGTCTTGGCGGCGGCGGAGTCCGGCGTGACTGCGCGGCGGGCGCCGGTCGTGCCCGGATCGGCGGGACGGCGAGCGCTATTGGCGGCGGGCGGCTCTCCGGGCACGGTGCGCCGGGCGCCGTTGGCCGCGGGCGGCCAGCCGACGGTATCGCCGTGGCGGCGGGTGCGGCCGGGGGCGATCGATTCGTCGTCGTCGGGTGTGGCGGCCGCGGGCGGCGCGGCCGGGGGCTCGGGTTCGGCCCGGCGGCGGCGGCGACGCGACTTGCGCTCGCTGTCCACGCGTTCGACCAGATCCTGCACCGAGATGGGCGCGGAGCCGGGCGTCGCGGAATCGCCGTGGCGCGCGCGGCGGCCGGTGGATGACTGGGCGTCCTCGTCCGCGGGGTAGCGCTCCCACGGGGCGCGACCTCCGGGCCGTGGCGTACGCCCGTACCGATCGTCACCCACCAACGAACCTCACTTTGCTATTCGATGCCGACCGTCATGATAACGATTCCGCCACGATGGACCACTCGAACGGGAATCCACCGGGTGTAGCTCACAGAAAAGTCTGCCAGGGGTACGGCGATCGGTTCGGGAACGCGGGAGGCGATATTTTCAGCCGCCGCTGTGCATTACGTCGGCGGCGCACGGGACGGTGGGATCCTCGGGATCGTCGAGCCAGCCGTGCGGCAGCGACACCTTGCCCGGCGAGCCCTGCCGACCGCGCGGGCCCTCGGCATCCTTGGGGAAGGGTGCGGTGGGGTCGAGTTTGCCGATCAGCTCCTGCAATTGGGCCAGGCTGCCCACGGTCGCGAAGGAGCGGCGCAGATCGCCGCCGACCGGGAACCCCATGAGGTACCAGGCCATATGCTTGCGCAGATCCCGCATGCCCTTCTCCTCGCCGTCGTGGGCGACGAGCAAACTGGCGTGCCGGTACAGGATTTCGCCGACCTTGCCCAGATTCGGCGGGGCCGGAAGGGGTTCGCCGCGCAGCGCGGCCTCGAGTTCGGCGAACAGCCACGGGCGGCCCAGGCAGCCGCGCCCGACCACGACACCGTCGCAGCCGGTTTCGGCCATCATGCGCACGGCGTCGGCGGCGCTGAAGATATCGCCGTTGCCGAGCACCGGGATATCGGTGACGGCCTCCTTGAGCCGCGCGATGGCGCTCCAGTCGGCCTCGCCGGAGTAGCGCTGCGCCGCCGTACGGGTGTGCAGGGCAACCGCTTTGGCGCCCTCCGCGGCGGCGATGCGGCCGGTGTCGAGATAGGTGAGGTGCTCGTCGTCGATGCCGATGCGGAACTTCACGGTCACCGGCACGCCCGCCGGTTCGGCGGCCGACACCATCGCCTTCATGATGTCGCGGAACAGCTGCCGCTTGTACGGCAGCGCCGCGCCGCCGCCCAGCCGGGTCACCTTGGGCACGGGACAGCCCAGATTGAGGTCGATGTGGTCGGCCCAGCCCTCGCCGACGACGATGCGCACGGCCTCGCCGAGGGTCTTCGGGTCGACGCCGTAGAGCTGCATGGACCGCGGGCTCTCGTCGGGCCCGAACGCCATCATGTGCAGCGTCTTCTCATTGCGCTCGACGATCGCCCGCGCGGTGATCATCTCGCACACGTAGATCGAGGTCGCGCTGCCGAACTCCCGGCACAGCGTGCGGAAGGCGACATTGGTGATGCCCGCCATCGGAGCCAGCACGACCGGCGGATCGACCGGGTAGGGGCCGATTCGCAAAGCGGTCCGGGGGGCTTCGATCGAGGTTGTCATGCCGACCAGTGTCTCATCACGGCGACTGTGCCCGGGGACACATACCTCTGCGCTGCGCATGAAAGGGGGCAAAGAGGGGGGTCCGGGGGCTCAGGCCCACGGACCCCCCTCTTTTTCAGCTGGGGGTGTGGGGGCGAAGCCCCCCCCACCGGCGCCTACGCGTCCTGGAGCTCGCGCTCGCGTTTGGCCGCCTCGCGGGCGAGCATGCGGTCGCGCTGTTCCTCGAACTTCACGACGTCCTTGGACAGCTTCTCCAGGAACTCGCCGAGGCGGTTGCGGACCGCGTCACCGCGGGCGGTGAAGTCGTCGCGCTCGAAGATCTTCCACTTCTTGAGCACCGGATTGACCACCTCTTCGAGGTGCTGGCGCAGGTCGTAGATGCCGTGCTTGGCCATGAGCACGCCATTGCGGCGGAAGTTGGGCATGCCCGCGCCCGGCATCTGGAAGTTCTCCAGAATCAGGGTGATGGCCTTGAGCGCCTGATCGGGCGAGAGGTCCAGGGCGGCGCCGCACATGTTCCGGTAGAAGATCATGTGCAGGTTCTCGTCGGCCGCGATGCGCTGGAGCATGCGGTCGGCAATGGGGTCGTCGCACACCTTGCCGGTATTGCGGTGCGAGACGCGGGTGGCCAGCTCCTGGAAGGTCACGTACGCGACCGAGTGCAGGAAGCCGGCGTCTTCCACTGTGGGAGAGGCGAATCCGTTGGTCATGTGGATCATGCGCGCCTGTTCCAGGGCGACCGGATCCACGCCGCGGGTGACGACCAGATAGTCGCGCATGACGATGCCGTGCCGGTTCTCCTCGGCGGTCCAGCGACCGACCCAGGTGCCCCAGGCGCCGTCCTGGGAGAAGTTCTCGGCGATCTCACGGTGGTAGGAGGGGAGGTTGTCCTCGGTGAGCAGGTTGGTGATCATGGCCGCCTTGGCCAGTTCGCTCAGCTTCGACTGTTCCGGATCCCAGTCGATGCCGCCCATGGCGGCGAAGTTGCGTCCCTCGTCCCACGGCACGTAGTCGTGCGGATGCCATTCCTTGGCCAGGGAGAGGTGGCGATCGACGTTCTCCGCGGCAACCGGCTCCAACTCCGTGAGCAGTTCGAGTTGAGTCAGATCCCTTGCCATGTATGTGCCCTTCGTTGTCGTGCGGTGTGCTGTCTTCCCTCGCCGGCCTGCCGCCGAGCCCATACCCTACGTGACCGTAGGGTGATGTGAAACTCACAAGTGCGTCATTGCGGCACCCGTGAGGGATGTCACATGAACGCGGCCCGCGGCGACTGTCTATCGCCGTGGGCCGCAGTTCGTTAGCCGCACACCGGAATTCGGTGTGATCTCACTTCTTGCCGCCGAGCAGTCCGCCCAGCACGTTGCCGAGCACGTTGCCGGCGTCCTTGCCGCCGAGCGCTGAGCCGAGAATGTCGCCCAGTCCGCCGCCGCCCTTGCCGCCGGTCGCTCCACCGAGCAGGCTACCCAGAATGTCACCGAGTCCGCCGCCGCCACCGGCGGCCTGCGTGCTCGCACCGCCGCCCATGGCCTTCTTGCCGATATAGGCGAGCACGATGGGGGCCAGCATGGGCAGCAGCTTGCCCATGAGGTCCTGGGTGATATTGCTGCCGCCGACATTGCCCAGGGCGCTCATCACGGTGTTCTTCTCCGCGCCGAAGGTCTGGTCGACGATCTTGTCGCCACCGGCGACATCGACCTGGTCGATATTGACGCCGCCGTCGAGCAGGTCGTCGGGCTGCTTGGCGATCTGGCCTTCTATCTCCGTCGCCGCGTCGGGGTTGCTGGCTTTTGCCTGTAGCCCGCCGAGGAGAACCGGAATCGCCGCGCTGATTGCCGTGGTCGCGGTGGCTTGGTCGACACCGAGCTTATCGGCGATCTGGGCGACGGGTACTTGGGAGAGCAGGTCATCGAAGGAAGTCATGAACTCCGCCTGAGTTGATGGGGTCCCGGAAAAGCCCTACTCAGGTCACGGTAGGCGAAAAACGGACAGATTGCCACAGATTCGCAGATGTGGCGAGGGGCCCGAACGCGGTGTTCGGGCCCCTCGGCGTATCGCCTGCCCATACGGGCAGATGTGTGCCCCCACCAGGGCTCGAACCTGGGACCTGCGGATTAAAAGTCCGTAGCTCTACCAACTGAGCTATAGGGGCGCGGGACGACAGTTTACGGTGCCGGTCGGCCAGTTGTTAAACGAGTATCCGATTGTGGTGTGACGCCGGATGTTTGCACAGGTCAATGACGTTGGCGCGGGTGGCGCGGCGGGGCGGTGTCGCCGGGGGTTGCGGGGTGGGCGGGCGATCGCGCTGGGGGCTCGAAGGGGGATGGGCGGGTCCGAATCGAGGGGAGCGCGCTGGGGAGGCGGTGGGCGGATCGGGGGAAGGTTGGGGATGCCGGGAGCGTGCGGACCGGTCGGTGGGGCACCCGGGGGCGGTGGCCCGGGTTCCGGTGGGCGGCCGGGTCTCGGGCGGGCGGGCCGGGCGCGGAGGTGAGCGCCCGCTGACCCGCCCCGCCCCGGCGTGTCCGGCAATCGCGTTGCCACTCAGTTTGTTTCGCTCAGGCCGGTTGGGAATATCATCCAATGGTAATGTGTGGCAATCAATTTGGGTTGGGGGGTGACAACCGGTCGGAGCCGGCGCCGGCGCCGTGGGGATGGCGTCGATCCGACGGTGATGCCGTGCCGATGGGGGTGGCTCGGGCGGGCATGACCGGTGGATCGAACATCCTTGGGATAGGGGCGAATTCGGCTATTTGGACCAATCGCCCAGCTGGTAGCTGCGAAATTGCGGTGTTCGATAGGGGGCGGGCTGGCTAACTGACTTTCCGGTACACCTCACGCAGGGTGCGCTTTCCGGATACGGTGACCGACTGGTGAATTCCCGAAGAACCGGGATTGCCCCGGCGGCACGGGATTCGGCTTATCGTTGAATGTGCCCGATACGTGTCGCGCGCGGTCTGGCCGAGCGCGGTGCAATGGATGTAGCTGCGGGAGGCGGACCAGACGACGAGAACGCCCGGGTGCGCACCCCCTGCGGCGCACCCGGGCGTGAAAAACTATACCAGTTGGTGTGTTTCAAGTTTTTCGCGCTTTTTCGTACCAAGAGTTTGGTAATTCGGGCGCAAGCCCGTTCTGAAGTATTTGAAAGACACGTAACTTTGCGTCGAGGCCCGGCAAGGGGTTCGCGACGGTAGCTAGCTTCGGAGGCGTTTCGAGCATGGCACGGCAGCAAGAGCGGGCCCGCCGGACACGCGCGGCGATCATCAGGTCCGCCGCCGTTGAGTTCGGGAAGAGCGGCTATGCCGCTGCATCGCTCAACCGTATATTGGAGGGGTCACGCGCTACCAAGGGCGCGATGTACTTCCACTTCGACTCCAAGGAGGATCTGGCGCGCACGGTCTTGGAAGCCGCCGTCGACCGATATCGAGCATCGACCGAAAGATGGCTCGCCCGAGGCGATCTGGGCCCACTCGACGTGCTACACGGCATGATCGACGAGGTCGCCCTGCGGCTGGAGAACGACATCATCATCCAGGCCGAGTTCCGGCTCATCATCGAGCCCGAGTTCTACCGCGACATCCAGGCGGGCGGTGGCCGCATCCTAGGGCGCGCCATCCGGCTGCTCGCGGTGCGCGCCGCCGAGCACAAACAGCTGCGCGACGACGCCGATCCGGACCGCTTCACCCGCACCCTGGCGGCGGCGCTGGCCGGTCAGCGCTATATCGCCGATGTGCTGGGCGGCCCGGTGGATCTGCGGTCCCGGTTCACCGAGGCGCTCGAAGTGATCGTGGAGGCCACCGCGACACCGGAGTGGACCGAGGAGTTCCGGCGCGTCGGCTGGCGCGTGACGGCCCGGCTGGAAGATCTCAATTTGGGAGGTTGACCAGCGGATTTGGGAATAACCCGGAGACTGTCATAAGCTATCTCCGCTCCCAACGGAAGCCGTTGAGCAAACGGTCCAGAGAAATCTGGCGGGCCCCCTTCGTCTAGCGGCCTAGGACGCCGCCCTTTCAAGGCGGTAGCGCGGGTTCGAATCCCGTAGGGGGTACCAGCAATGGTCACATTGCTGGAGGAGCAAGCAAGGCCCTGTGGCGCAGTTGGTTAGCGCGCCGCCCTGTCACGGCGGAGGTCGCGGGTTCGAGTCCCGTCAGGGTCGCAAGACACAGCTTGGCATTCGAGTCGGGTGCCTTTCGGCCAGGTAGCTCAGTTGGTACGAGCGTCCGCCTGAAAAGCGGAAGGTCGCCGGTTCGATCCCGGCTCTGGCCACAGTTCGAGAAGGCCGCACCTCCGGGTGTGGCCTTTTTCTCGTGTTGCGGCCAAGCCTTCCGATCTTGGTGTAATGCTGGAGTCATGGCTGATTCTGATGACCAGGCTTGGTACTACGACCTCTCGGAACACAAGGCCGTGCAGGGTAAGCAGGGCTGGGTCAACGATCGGATGGGTCCCTACCCCGACAAAGCCACTGCCGAACGGGCTTTGGAGATCGCCCGGGCCAGGAACAAGGCCGCGGACAATGAAGAGGACTGAATAACCGGGCGCGCCCATTGATGCGCTCATGTGTCATTCAGGTCCATCGACTAGGGTTTCGTGAGCGCAAATGACCTAAGTGGGAGGGTAAGGCTTTGAAGGTGACCGTGGTGGTGCCGACCTACAACGAGCGGGAGAACCTGCCGGTGGCGGTGGAGCGGCTGACTGCGCTACCGGTGGCCGACCTGCACGTGCTGGTCGTCGACGACAACTCGCCGGACGGTACCGGTGAGGTGGCCGACAAGCTGGCCGCGTACCTTCCCAGTGTGGTGAGCGTGCTGCACCGGACCGAGAAGGACGGGCTGGGGCGCGCCTACATCGCGGGCATCACCAAGGCGCTGGACGAGGGCGCGGATGTGGTGATCCAGATGGACGCCGATCTGTCGCATCCGGCCGAGGTCATTCCGGCCATGCTGGACAAGCTGGAGAACAGCGACGCCGGTGTGGTGCTCGGATCCCGTTACGTGCCCGGCGGTTCCACCGCCGAGGAGTGGAAGTGGTACCGCAAGGCCCTCTCGGCCTGGGCCAACTTCTACGTGAATCTGATTCTGCGCCTGGGTGTGAAGGACGCCACCGCGGGATTCAAGGCGTGGAAGGCGGATACGCTGCGCGCCATCGATGTGGCCTCGATCAAGTCCAATGGCTACTCCTTCCAGGTCGAGATGAACTACCGCACCGTGAAGAAGGGCATCGCCATCGCCGAGGTGCCGATCCGCTTCGAGGAGCGCACCCTGGGCGCGTCCAAGATGAGTCTGAAGGTGCAGCTGGAATCCGCGGCCATGCCGTGGAAGCTGCTGTTCGGCAAGCAGGTCTAGGTCTCGTCCTTGGGCCAGTGCAGCAGCGTGTCCACGAACAGCTGACGCACGCCCTCGACTTCGGCGTCCATATCGGCCGGATCCCAGCCGCTCACGTCGATGGGCGGTAGCACCGCCACGTCCACGACGCCTTTGCGCACGATTGCCGAATTGCGCCATGCGATTTCTCCGGCATTGCGGATGACGACGGGGATGATCGGCACGCCCGCCTGCATGGCGATGTGGAAGGCGCCCTTCTTGAACGGGCCTATGCGCGGGGTGAGGGAGCGGGTGCCCTCGGGCGCGATGACGACCGACAGTCCGCCGCGCAGGGTTTCGACCACGGGGGCGAGCGCGGCCTTGGCGGCCGCCTTGTCGGCGCGGTCGATGAAGGTGACCTCCACGAACCGCATGAGCGGGCCGAAGACCGGATTCTTGGTGATCTCCTTCTTGGCGATGCCGGTGAAGCCGGTGCCCAGCACCTCGGCCAGCACCACGATGTCGAACTGGCTCTGGTGATTGAAGACGAAGACCGCCGGTCGCGGCGCGCGCGTGTACTCGGCCCCGGTGACGCGGACCCGGACCCCGGAGCCGCGCAGGGTGGAGTCGGCGGCGTGCACCAGCATCGAATCCGCCATCTGCCGCCGCTGTTTGGTGTGCGCCTTGGCGGCGACCCCGAACAGCGCGCCGCCCAGCAGTCCGCCGAAACCGGCGAGGGTGCGGGCGTAGTCGAGCGGACCGGGCGCCTGGCGGGGTCGGAAATGCAGGACCGGCCAATCCTTTTCGGCGGCCTCGAGGACCACCCGGGGGTCGGGGTTGACGGCGACCGGATGCCCGGCGAGCTGGAGCAGCGGCAGATCGGCGGCGGCGTCGGCGTAGATCCAGCTGCGCGACAACTCGATTCCGTGCGCACCGGCGAAGCGCCGGACGGCCTCGGCTTTGCCATTGCGCCACAGCGGCTTTCCATCCACGTGCCCGGTGAGCACGCCGTCCTGGACGCTCATGGCGGTGCACAGCACGTGCGTGATGCCGAGCTCCTCGGCCACCGGCCGCACCTGGTACCGGGTGAGCGCGCTCACCAGCACGACGGTGTGCCCGGCGGCCTCGTGCTCGCGAATCAGCCGCCAGGCCTCGGGATAGAGGTGCCCGTGCACCGTGCGCGCGAACAACTGCGCGCCGATCTCCGCCAGCTCGGCCTCGGGCACGCCCGCCCAGGTGTACATGGCGTGCTGGAGGAATCGCTCGTATTCCCCCTCGCTGCGGGCGCCGCGAATACTGCCGAGCAGGGTCGCGGCCAGGGTGCGCCGCCCGGCGCGGCCGCGCACGATGCGGCGCATGAGCGGCGGCGGATCGAATCCGGCCACCACGGTGCCGCCGAAGTCGAAGACGGCGGCACTGTGCGGACCCTGCGGGCCGGTGCGGATGGCCGCGACCGCCTCGTCGAGATCCATTGCGCCGATGGGTTGTTGGGTGATGCCGACGCCGAGCAGGGGCGGATGCGGGCGGGCCGCGGTGTCCGCGCCGGGAGCCCGGTGCGTCATAGCGCGTCCATCCGGTTGGACGGATCGAGCGTGGCGGCGCGGGAGATGCGGCCCCCGATGGCGCGCAGTTCGGCGGCGAAACGCATGCGCCGGGCCGCCAGGTCGGCGGCATCCTCGCCGAGCGTGAGCAGCCCGTGGTTGTCCGCGAGTCGCAGTGCGCTGCCGAACAATTCGGAGGACACCGACTCCGGGCTGTGCAGCCGCTGCTGCAACAGCATCTGCTTGCCGACCTGGAGGCATTCGTCGATGAACGCCTTCTTGTCGATGGGCGCGGCCGGATCGCGGGCGGCCAGCCGTTCGGCCACCACCAATTGCGCGTCGAAGAAGGACCGCAGCACGCGGTGCGCCATCATGAAGCCGGATTCCGCCAGCCGCGCCAGGATTTCGGATCCGACGGTGCCCGCGGCGGTGCGGCGATGCCATTCCGGATCCACGCGCAGCATCTCCGCGGTCAGCTGACTGGTGAATTCGGTGCGCTCCGGAAAGAAGAATTCGAATTTGAGCAGATCGCGCAGCCGATAGGCGGCCTCCCAGCCCACCCGCAGCTGATCGCCCTCGGTGGCCTCGACCGCGGTGAGAATGGCCAGTTCGAGAATGGCGCGATTGACGAACCAGTGCACCGCGCTGTTGCGATAGAAGGCCGCCTCCAGATGCGCGCCCGCGCCGATGGAGTACACCGGCTCCAGGCCGCCGCGATAGATGGTGACCACCTTGGCGATGGCGAGCTGTTCGAGCACCACCGCCAGGCCGTGATCGTCACGCAGCGTGTCGAGTTCACCGCGCGGCAGTTCCCGGCCCTCGATATAGCCGAGCACCGGGGCGATGGCCGCGCGCAGTTCGTCTCGCGTCAAGGCGCGTTCGTGCACGCCGAGCAGTACCAGGGTGGTGAGGGCATTGACGGTGATGGGCGTGACGGCATTGATGCCGACCGCGACCTCGAAGGCGAGCTGCTGCACGGCGCGGTGCTCGAGATCGTGTTTGTCCTCCGGATCGGCGGTGTCCGGAATCGTCGGAACGGGTTGCGGGCTGAGCGGATCACCGTGCGCGGCAAGCCGATCGCGCGCCGAGAGCGGATTGCCGAAGCGCACGTACACATGTCCGGCCGAATGCTGCTGGCTGCGAATGTAGCGCGCCATCCAGGCCAGCCCCTCGGCCTGTTTGCTGCCGCCGGTCTGCTCGTCGGCGATGGCGCCGATCTCGTTGAGCCGCTCGTAGGTGATGGAGACCGGCACCAGCATCACATCGTCGATGCGCGCCGAACGCAGCGCCGCCGCAAGGTAGTTCAGCAACCCGTAGCGCGGGGGCCGCAGCTTCCCGGTGGGGGTGCGCCCGCCCTCGAAATACCACTCCAGATTGAAGCGTTTGGCCAGCAGATACGCGAAGTACTCCTCGACGACGGCCTTGTACACCTCGTCGTCGCCGAAACTGCGCCGGATGAACACGGTTCCGGTGCGCCGCGCGATGGGCCCGATCGGCCAGAACTTCAGATTCGCGCCGCCCACCACGTGATTGGGCGGGAAGTCGTTGCGCGCCAGAATGTCTCCGAGCACGAACGCGTCCACATAGGACAGGTGCGAGGGCAGGAAGACCAGGGGATAGCGCCGGTTCAGGTGGCGCAGCCGGTCCAGTCCGGTCTCGTCGCTGTCGACCTTCCAGGTGGAGGCGTGCACCGGCCGCATCGCCTGGGTGAACAGGTCCGACACCAGTCGGCTCTGCGCGGCCACCAGTTCGCGCAGGCCCTTCTCCGCGCGGCGGTAGATCTCGCGCGGCTGGGTCCCGGTGTCCTCGGCGATGGCGTCCAGACGCCGCAGGAACTCCGGCGAGTCCAGGATCTCCTCGACCACCAGGCGCGGCACCTTGTACCGGTCGCCGATGACGGCCCGCTCGGCGCGTTCCAGGGCCACGATGCCCGCGCGCACGATGGCCCGGGCGAAGGCCTCCGGCGCACCGGCCGCACCGGGATTGTTGGCGCGCAGCTCGCTCAGCCGCGCGGGCTGGCCGGTGAGCACCAGGTGCCGGTCCGGCGCCTTGTTGATCAGCCGCCGCTGCATGAGCCGGTTGGGCTTGCGCGGATTGGACAGGGTGAGCAGATCGGTGAAGGTGGTGCGCCGCACGCCATCCCGCTCCGGCGGCAGCCACAGCACCCGCACCGGCACCACCAGGGGGTCGTCGCTGCGCCCGACCAGGCGGGAGGTGACGGCGTCGGCGTCGAGGTCGAGCTGGGTCACCGGCGCGGCGGTGCCGAATTCCTGTGCGATGCCGCCCTCGGCCAGCCAGTTGCCTACCAGCTCACGCTCCACGCGGCCGGTGGCGTCGATTAGCGCGACGACCGAGCCCGGGGTGGTGGTGGCCTCCGGGAGCCGGCTGTCATGATCGAGCATCTTCGTTCCCTCCGCGCGTGAGCCGCCGCAATCCATTCAAGCGGAAACTCCGCCGCGGAGTTGCCTAGTAGGTCAATTCCTGCTTCGGAACGTCGTATTCGAGGGGTAGCCGGGGACGTGATCAAGGTCCCTCCGCGGGTATCGTAATTTGAAAAGAGGTAATGCTAACCTCACTGCACTGAGTAAGGTAAGCATAACCTTGGAGGACTGGTGTCGGCCACGGACGAACGGGTACGGCTCGACGGCGAGCAACAGGCTGACGAGCGCGTCACCGATCCGGTCGCGGCCATGGCCGCCCTGGCGGCCGCGGATCGCTTCGGCGAGTACGTGGTCTACGAACGGCCGGGCTCCTGGGTTTTCGCCGCCGCACCGATCGGCGGCGTCGAACTCGACGCCGACGAACTGCGGATCACCTGGGACGGCGAGACCACGGCGGGACCCTGGGCGGGCAGCCCGGCGCAGGCCGTGGATCGCGCCCTGGCCGGACTGCCGCTGGGCGCACATCGGGTCTTCGGGTGGGTCGGTTTCGAATTCTGCGCCTGGTCGCTGGGCGCGACGGCGCACGTGCATCCGCGGGCCACGCTGGCGCACTTGATGATTCCGCGCATCGAGGTCCATATCGACGAGACCGGGGTGCGCATCCGCGGTGCGACGCCCGCCGAGGCGGCCGATATCCACGAGCTCATCGCCGGGGCGCGGCACAGCGCCGCGCCGGTCGCGCATCCGGTGGACATCACCCTTGATCCGACCGGGTACCGGGATCGCGTGGCGGCCGGTGTCGCCGAGATCAACGACGGCAAGTATCAGAAGGTCATTCTGTCGCGGAAGGTGGATCTGCCCTTCGCCGTGAATATTCCGGACACCTACCGGCTGGGGCGCATGCACAACACCCCGGCGCGGTCGTTCCTGCTGCGGCTGGGCGGCCTGGAGGCGGCCGGATTCAGCCCGGAACTGGTGGCCGCGGTGGCCGCCGATCGCACCGTCACCACCGAACCGCTGGCCGGGACCCGGGCCTTCGGGCGCGGGCACGCCGTGGACATGGCGGCGCGCGCCGAGCTGATCAGCGATCCCAAGGAGATTGTCGAGCACGCCATTTCGGTGCAGACCTCGTTCGCGGAGATCGCGGCCGTGGCCGAGCCCGACACCACGGCGGTCTCGGATTTCATGGCGGTGCGCGAGCGCGGCAGCGTGCAGCATCTGGCCTCCACGGTGAAGGGGCGGCTGGCGGCCGACCGCAGCCCGTGGGACGCCCTGGAAACGCTCTTCCCGTCGGTGACCGCCTCCGGGATTCCGAAGGCGGCCGGTGTGGACGCGGTGTTCCGGCTCGATCACGATCCGCGCGGGCTGTATTCCGGTGCGGTGGTCACGGTGTCGCCGGACGGGGCGCTGGAGGCGACCCTGGTGCTGCGCGCGGTCTATCAGACCGGTGCGGGAGCGTGGCTGCGCGCCGGTGCGGGCGTGGTCGGGCAGTCGCGGCCGGAGCGGGAGTTCGAGGAGACCTGCGAGAAGCTGGGCAGCGTCGCGCCCTACATCGTGCGGGCCTGAGCGACCGCGGCGCGGGCGTAATCAGGCGGCCGGGAAACGGAATTCGACGCCGGTCAGTTCCTCGGCGCGCTCCCACAACAGTTGCGCGGTCTTCTCCTCGCGGGAGGCCGCGCTGGAATCGATGCGCACCGGATGCCCGCGGAAGCCGAACCACTCGTCCGGGCCGTAGTAGCCGCCCGGCTCGACCTCGGCTGTCGCCGCGTAGAGCGTCGGCAGCGCGCCCATGTCGGCGTCCTGGGCGACCAGGCGGTTGCCGAGGGCGATGAACTGCTCGAACAGATTCTGGGTCTTGGAATTGATCTCGGTGGCCGCGTATCCCGGATGCCCGGCCAGCGCCAGCTTGGCGGAACCGGCGGTGGGCAGCCGCCGCTGTAGTTCGTAGGTGAACAGCAGCAGCGCCAGTTTGGTCTGCGCGTAGGCGCCGATTCCGGTGTAGGCGCGGCGTTCCCAGTGCAGATCGTCCAGATCGATGCGGCCGATGTAGTGCGTATGGTTGGAGACGTTCACCACCCGCCCCGAAATACGTTCCAGCAGTAGGCCGGTCAGGGCGAAGTGGCCGAGATAGTTGGTGCCGATATGCGTTTCGAAGCCGTCGGCGGTGGCGCCCTTGGGCACCGCCATCACACCGGCATTGTTGATCAGCCCGTCGGCGTGGTCCACGGTCGCGGCGAAGGCGCGCACCGAGGACAGATCCGCCAGGTCGAGCGGGCGCACGTGCACGCGGCCGTCGATGCTCTTGGCGACGGCCTGCGCCTTGATCTCGTTGCGGCAGGCCATGATCACGTGTGCGCCCGCCTCGGCCAGCCCGCGCGCGGTGGCCGCGCCCAGGCCGCTGGTCGCGCCGGTGACGATGAAGGTCTTGCCCGTCTGGTCCGGAATATTCGATGTGTTCCACCCACCCATGGACGAACTCTATGATGTGTCCTGCGTGTCGTCGCGCGGGAGAGCCGTGAGTAAATCCACACCCGCGCAAGGGGGCTGAACACGCTGTTCAGTGTGCGCCCCGGCCGGATTCGTGCTGGGCGGTCAGGAGGCCTGCAGCGCCTTCTTGTCGATCTTGCCGACGGCGGTGATGGGCAGGGCGTCGGCCTGGCGCAGCACATCGGGCAGCTTGTAGGTGGCCAGCCCGCGCTTGGTGAGGAAGGTCTTGATCTCCGCCAGCGTCGGCATGGCGCCGTCCACGACCAGGACGGCGCACACCTTCTCGCCGAGCACGGCGTCCGGCAGGCCCACGGCGGCCGCGTGCCGGACCGCGGGGTGGGCGGGCAGATGCTCCTCGAGCTCGTCGCAGGAGATGTTCTCGCCGCCGCGGTTGATCACATCCTTGATCCGGCCGGAGACCACGAGGTGGCCGCTGGGCAGGCGGCGCACCAGATCGCCGCTGCGGTAGAAGCCGTCCGGGGTGAAGGCGCGCGCATTGTGTTCGGGCGCACGGTAATACCCGCGAATGGTGTAGGGGCCGCGGGTGAGCAGTTCGCCCTCCTCGCCGTCCGCGACGTCCTTGCCGTCGGCGTCGACCACCCGCACCTCGTCGGCGGGGGAGAGCGGGCGGCCCTGGGTGGTGCAGACGATATCGGCGGAGTCCTCGGCACGGGTGTAGTTGAGCAGGCCCTCGGCCATGCCGAACACCTGCTGCAGGCGCACGTTCAGAGCGGGAACGACCTCGCGGGCATTGACTTCCGCCAGGCGCGCGCCGCCCACCTGGAGCAAGCGCAGCGTGGACAGATCGGCCTCCTCCCATTCGACCGCGGCGGACCAGAGCTGGGCCAGCGGCGGAACGACGGCGGTGACGGTCACGCCGTGCCGCTCGATGGCGGCGAAGGCGTTCTCCGGGCTGGGATCGGTGGTGAAGGCCATACCGCCGCCGGTGGCGATGGTGCCCAAGATGCCCGGGCAGGCCAGCGGGAAGTTGTGGGCGACAGGGAGTGCCGCGAGATAGACGTCGTCGGGGCCGAGTTCGCAGACCGCGGCGCTGGCCTTGGCGTTGTAGGTGTAGTCGTCGTGGGTGCGTGCGATCAGCTTGGGCAGACCGGTGGTGCCGCCCGAGACCAGCATGATGGCGATATCGGAGGCATCCGGCTCGGGCAGCGAATCACCGTCCGCGGGTACGGAATCCAGGCCGGTGTAGGCCCCGGGCTCGCCGAGCACCAGTACGTGCCGCAGCGCGGGCGCGGCGGCCGCGACCTCGGCGGCCAGGACGCGGTAGTCGTAATCGCAGAGCCGGTCGGCGATTACGTAGGCCACCGCGCCGGACAGCTTGGTGAGGTGCTCGATCTCGGCGCGGCGGTGCGCGGGCAGGGTCAGCACCGGAATGATTCCGGCGCGCAGCAGGCCGAACAGCACCGCCGGGAATTCGGGCACGTTGGGCAGTTGGACGACCACCCGGTCGCCGGGGGCGATGCCGAGCGCCAGGAAGCCGTGCGCCATCCGGTCGGCCGCGGCATCGAGGTCGGCGTAGCTCGTCTGCTCCCAGTCGGTCAGCACCGCCGGGCGATCCGGCCACCGCCGCGCCGCATCGCGCAGCAGTTCACCGAGCGGGCGGCCCGCCCAATACCCCGCCCGCCGGTAGCTCTCGGCGAGATCGGCGGGGAAGGGGACGAAGCCGTCACGGTGATCCTGGGCGGCGGTACGGGTGGAATTCACAGCTCTGGCCTCTGACGAGTAAGGATGCGGCTACATAGGTTAGGCAACCCTATCTCAATTGGGTACGCTGCTGCCAAAGACTTCCGGCAATCCGGAAAACCAACGGTGTGTCCCCCGCCCCGAACAAGGAGTACCAGCGGAAATGGAGTCAGCCGCCCCCGGATCGCGCATCACCCGAGACGAGATCCGCGCCGCCATCGCCGACCACCTCGCCCTCCCCACGGACGAGATCACCGATGACGCCGACCTGATCCAACTCGGCCTGGACTCCATCCGCGCCATGAAACTCGCGGGTTCCTGGCGCAAACGCGGCCTGTCCGTCAACTTCGCCCAACTCGCCGCCGAACCCACCCTCGCCGCCTGGCACCGCCTCCTCGGCGGCATCGACACCCCCGCGCCCGACACGACACCCAGCGGCGCGGCGTACGTGAACCCGGCGGCCACGCAGGTCGCGGGCACCGATACCGCGGGCACGGCGCGCGGCGCTGTGGCGCAGATTGGAGTGAACGGCACTGGGGCGGGTGCGGATCCGGCCGCCGACGAGGGTGTGGACGCGGAAGCTGGAGCGATTGGCGATCCCGCTGGGGTAGCGCGGGCGGAGGATTCGGCCATTGCCGCCGACGATGGCACGCCGTTCGCGCTCGCACCGATGCAGCACGCGTATTGGATCGGGCGGTCCGAGGGGCAGGAGCTCGGTGCGGTCGCGGCCCACTTGTATGTCGAATTCGATGGTGCGGGTGTGGATCCGGAGCGGTTGGGTGCGGCGGTCGAGGCGCTGGTGGCCCGGCATCCTATGTTGCGCACGCGCTTCCTGCCGGACGGGACCCAGCAGACCCTCGACCGGCCGGGGCGGCCGGTGTGGAGCGTCACCGATCTGCGCGCCGGCGACGCCGTCGAGGCCGAGCGGGTGCTGGAGGAGTTGCGGGACAAGCGGACTCACCAGCTGATGGCGGTGGAGGACGGCCAGGTCGTCGATATCGCCCTCACCCTGCTGCCGGACGGCCGCACCCGTCTGCACCTCGACGTCGACATGCTGGCCGCCGATGCCCAGAGCTACCGCATCCTGGTCGCCGATCTCGCCCGGCTGTACCACGGTGAGACGCTGCCGCCGCAGGACTACACGTTCCGCCAGTACCTCGCCGAGCACGCCGGGCCTGCTCCGGAGCGCGAAGCGGACCGGGAGTGGTGGCAGCAGCGCCTGCCGGAACTGCCTGGCGCACCTGAGCTTCCGCGTGCGAGTACCGCCACCGCTACCCGGCGCGAGATCGCATTCGACACGGCCGCTACCGCCTCGGCGCGCGGCGACATCGATGCGTGTTCCGAATCGATCGGCGCGGGAACGGCTGCGGCTGTGCTGGTTTCGGAAGCCGCCCACACGGAGGTTGCCTCGGGCCGCACCGGGCGGACTGTTCGTTTCCATCGGTGGCTGTCGCCGGAGGCGAAGGCGCGCATGTTCGCCGCCGCGCACTCGCGCGGGATAACTCCGGCCATGGCGCTGGCCTCGGTATTCGCCGAGACCATCGGCGGCTGGTCGGCGCAGCGGCGGTTCCTGCTGAATCTGCCGCTGTTCCATCGGGAACCGGTGCATTCGCAGGTTGACGGTGTGGTCGGTGACTTCACCTCCTCGGTGCTGCTGGAGGTCGATGTGACCGCGCCCGCCACCGTCACCGAGCGGGCGCAGGCATTGCAGCGCGAATTGCATGCCGCCGGAGCGCATTCCGGTTACGCGGGGCTCGAGGTACTGCGCGATCTGGGGCGTCTGCGCGGTGAGCCGGTGCTCGCGCCGATCGTCTACACCAGCGCGATCAACCTGGGCGAGCTTTTCGCCGACCAGGTCACCGCCACCTTCGGCGATCCCGTGTGGATCATCTCTCAGGGCCCGCAGGTCCTCCTCGATGCTCAGGTCACCGAGGTGCGCGGCGGGCTGCTGCTGAACTGGGACGTGCGCGGGGACGCCTTTCCGGTGGGCATGGTCGAGACCATGTTCGGCCGCTACATCGACGCCGTGCTGCGCCTGGGCGGAATCACCGCGGACGATCACGATCACGGCGGTGCGGCCGCCTCCGGCGACCACGGTCAGGCGGATCGGCGACGCGCGCAGGCCGTGTCCCCGGCGGGCTGGGACGCCGATGCCGCGGTGCGAATTCCGGTGGAACAGGCCGTGATCCGAGCCCGGGTGAATGCCACGGACGGCCCCGTCACCGGTCGCACATTGCACGCGGGGTTGTTCGCCCATGCGGCGACGAATCCGGCAGCTCCGGCGGTCATCTGGGAACGCGACGTTCGCACCGACCTCGCCGCGGGGGGGGGCATCGCGGCGTACGCGGGTGACGCTGCCAATGAGATATCCACTGTGGCAGGAGGAGTCGCACTGCGGCAGGGCGTCGGACTGCTCGACGGTCCGGAGGCTTCGGCGACCGTGCCGACTTCGGCGGTGCTGACCTACGGGGAATTGGCCGCGCGTGCGCTTGCGGTGGCGGGTGCGCTGCGGGCGGTAGGGGTGCGACCGGGCGATGCGGTCGCCGTGCAGTTGTCGAAGGGGCCGGAGCAGATTCTGGCTACCGTCGGCGTCCTGGCGGCGGGCGCGGTGTACGTGCCGATCGGTTTTGATCAGCCTGCCGCGCGCCGGGCGGAGATCCTGCGCACCGGTGGGGTGGTGGCGGCGCTGACCGCCGGGGCGGACGTGCCCGAGGTGCCGACCGTGTATCTGGAGCAGGCGCTGGCGCATCCGGAACCGTTGGCGGAGGCCGTGTTCCCGGATCCGGAGGCGATCGCCTATGTGCTGTTCACGTCCGGTTCGACGAGTAAGCCGAAGGGTGTGGAGGTGCCGCATCGGGCGGCCATGAACACCATCGACGATCTCAACGAGCGGTTCGGGATCGGGGTCGCGGATCGGGCGCTGGCGCTGTCGGCGCTGGAATTCGATCTGTCGGTGTACGACATCTTCGGGCTGTTCAGTGCGGGCGGAGCGGTCGTGGCCCTCGATGAGGCGCAGCGCGGCGAGCCGGGGCGGTGGCTGGAACTGATTCGGCGGCATCGGATTTCGGTGCTCAACTGCGTGCCGAGCTTGCTCGACATGCTGCTCACGGCCGCCGCCGAACAGTCCCTGGCGAGCCTGCGCATGGTGATCCTGGGCGGGGACTGGGTCGATGTGGCGCTGTCAGGCCGCTTGGCCGCGGTCGCTCCCGACTGCCGCTTCGCAGGCCTGGGCGGCGCGACCGAGACGGCCATTCACTCCACCATCTGTGAAGTGGTGAATGCCGAAGTGCCGCGGGAGTGGACGGCGGTTCCGTACGGCACCCCGCTGCGCAATGTGCGGTGCCGGGTGGTCGGGCCGTCGGGGCACGATTGCCCGGACTGGGTGTCCGGTGAGCTGTGGATCGGCGGCGACGGCGTGGCCGCCGGATATCGTGGTGACGCCGAGCGCACCGCGGACCGGTTCGTCACCTACGAGGGCGTGAACTGGTACCGCACCGGCGATCTGGCGCGCTACCTGCCCGATGGCGGCCTGGAGTTCCTGGGCCGCGCCGACCACCAGGTCAAGATTCGCGGCTACAGGGTGGAACTCGGCGAGGTGGAGAGCGCGCTGCGCGCCCTGCCGGGCGTGCGGCACGCCATTGCCGCGGTGATCGGTTCGGCCGCACCGAAACTCACCGCCGTGGTGGTGCCGGTGGACGGCGTCACCCTCGTGGTCGACGAACTGCTCGCCGCCGCCGCGGACCTGGTGCCCGCCTACATGATTCCCACTCGCGTCGAACTGCTGGCCGAACTGCCGTTCACCTCGAACGGCAAACCGGATCGCAAGGCCATCGCGGCATTGCTGTCGGCCGAGGACGAGGCCGGTGAATTCGTCGCTCCCCGAACCGATCCGGAGCGGGCCATCGCCGATATCGTGGCCCTCGTCCTGGAGCGGGACCGGGTCGGCGTGACCGACGACTTCTTCGCGCTCGGCGGCGATTCGGTGCTGGCCACCGCCGTCATCGCCCGCGTGCGGGATTGGCTGGATTCCCCCGATGCCGTGGTGTCGGACTTCTTCGCCGCCCGCACCGTGGCCGGTTTGGCGCAGCGACTGCTGGAGCGCGAGCAGCGCGCCGGTGCGCCCGGCCGCTTGGCCGCGGTCGCCGCGCTCTACCTGGAGGTGGCGGCCATGACCGACGACGAGGTGATCGCGCACTCCTGACCGGAAGAAGTGATCCCCGTGCACCTTTCGCGGGGCACGGGGATCGTGGGCGGTGCGGCGTGCCGACTCAGTGGTCCTTGGGCAGCACGCAGCCGCCGTCCAGAATGCCGAGATCGTGCAGCAGCCGGTAACAGGCCGGGTCGTCGGGCAGCACCCAGTGGAAGCCCTCCAGGAAGAACACCGCGACCAGGTTCACCACGATGATCAGCGCGCAGAACCCGATGGCCAGCTTGCCGATCAGGTGATGCGGGGTATCCGGGATCTTGGTGTGCGCAGTCGGATACGAGAACACAAGCACCACACCGATTGTCGTGATGGCCGCCACGAACAGGATCAGCGCCCACACGTACAGGTGCAGGCCGAGCACCGCCCCGCCGTAGCCTGGATCGCCGGGCAGAATGTGCAGCATGGTCTGCCGCCACGCCGCGAACCCGCCGCCGAAGCAGCCCACTATCGCCAGGCCCCAGCCGACCGCGTAATCGCGCGGCGCGATGGACCCGGTCATGCCCTTGCGCACGATGTACACGCCGCCGATCGCGGCCAGGAACATGAAGTAGCGCTGGATCATGCACAGCGGGCACGGATAGTCCCAGGTGATGAACTGCACGCCGAGACCGCCGCAGACCACGCCCGTCCAGCCGATGATGAATACGACGGCGAGCCAGTACTGCAACTGACCCAGAATGCCGCCGCCGTCGTCCGCTTCCGTGCCGGTGCTCTCGGCCGGGGTGGCGGTCACCATGTCAGCCCCAAACCGAGCCCGCTGGTGATGTGGTACTTCAGCAGCGCGCACACGGCGAAGAACGCGATCCACCAGCCCCACAGAATGGTCCGCCGGGGACTCGGCTTATAGATCAGATAAACGACGCACAGCAAACCCGCGAGAATGAGCGTGTCCATGGTGGCGGACGCTACAGCTTTGCCTGTTCAGCGATGGTCATAGCCAGCTTTGACACGCCGTCGAGCGTGCTGTTGCCATCACGATGGCAAGTCATCGGCAATCAGTGGGCCGAAAAGAGGCTCAGCGGTCTGCCTCATCCGCACCTAGACTCGTTCGCGTGAGCGGTTGGGACATCTCGGACATCCCCGATCAGAGCGGCCGGACGTTCGTCGTCACCGGCGCCAACAGCGGCCTCGGTGCGGTCACCGCGCGGGCATTGGCCGACAAGGGCGCACAGGTGATCATGGCCTGCCGCAACGAGGTGAAGGCGCGGTCGGTGGCCGATTCCATCGGCGCGGGCGCGCAGGTGCGCCGCCTCGATCTGTCGGATCTGGCCTCCGTGCACGAATTCGCCGACTCCGTCGAGACCGTCGACGTCCTCATCAACAATGCGGGCATCATGGCGGTGCCGCTCGGGCGCACCGCCGACGGCTTCGAAAAGCAGATCGGCACAAACCATCTCGGCCACTTCGCGCTGACCGGCCTGCTGTTGCCCAAGGTGCGCGACCGCATCGTCACGCTCTCCAGCGGCCTGCACTCCATCGGCAAGATCGATCTGCACGATCTGAACTGGGAGCGCCGCCGCTATCAGCGCTGGGCCGCCTACGGCCAATCCAAACTGGCCAACCTCATGTTCGCCTACGAACTACAGCGCCGCCTCACCGCCTCCGGTTCGGAAAAGCTCTCCCTGGCCGCACATCCCGGCTACGCCGCCACCGACCTGCAGTCCCACACCGAATCCATCCAGGACCGCCTGATGGCCCTCGGCAACAAGGTGTTCGCCCAAACCGCCAAAATGGGCGCCCTCCCAACCCTGTTCGCCGCCATCTCTCCCGACGTGAACCCCGGCGGCTTCTACGGCCCCACCGGTTTCATGGGCCAGCGCGGCTACCCGGGCTCCAGCGGCTCCACCGCCGCCTCCCGCGACGAGGTCACCGCCCGTCGCCTCTGGGAGCTGTCGGAGCAGCTGACCAAGGTCAGCTACTCCTTCAACCGCCGCTAGCCGATCACGACCCGCCACACCTGCACGGTGTCGTCCTCGCCGTCGGCGGACGCCACATAGCTGCTGTCCGGAGCCCAGTCCACCGCCCGAGTTCGGTTGGGATGGCCCGTGAATGTGAAGACCTTCTCTCCCGAGGGACGGTGCACCACCACGGGGCCCGCACTGTCGGCGGCGGCGATGAACTCGCCGTCGGGGGACCAAGCGAGGGCGAACACTTCGCCGGCGGTCACCGTATATGTCCTCTCCACCTGGCGCGTCGCGATATCGATGATCTGGATCCCATTGTCGCGGCCGCTATTGGCGGCGAGACGGGCGCTGTCGGGCGACCACGCCATGGCGTCCACGGAGTTGTCGGTCCGGTACTCGACTCCCCGTTTCGAGGCATCGGCCGCGGTCCAGATGTGCAACTGTGTGTCCTTCGACGATCCGCGGCTGTCACTCGAGGCGATCTGCTCGCCATCCGGCGACCAGGCGACGGCCTGTATGTAACCCGCGTGGCCGGTGTAGACCTGAAACTGCTGCAAGGTGGCGGCGTCGAGGATCAGCACCCTGGCATCGGGGGCGGCGCCGACCACCAGTTGGGCGCCATCCGGGGACCAGTCCACCGCGGTTACGGCGAAGGTGGAGGTTTCGGCCACGACCGCCGCCGTGGTCTTCCCGGTGGCGGCGTCGCAGATGTTCATATTCCCGTCGAAGTCCGCGAGCGCGACCCGCGTGCTGTCGGGAGACCAGGCCAGCGAGCGCACTTGCATGGGCATGCGCGCGCACTCGATCACTTCCCGGTTGCCGGTCGAGTCGTAGATGTGCACGGACTTGTCCCACCCGCCGGAGGCAATGCGCATACCGTCCGGCGACCATCCGACGGTCAATACCGCGTCACCGTGGCCGGAGTAGGTGAACGGGGTGAATGCCGGAAAGGCCGTGCCCTCGTCTTCTTTCCGGAGCAGGAAGACGGCAGCGGCGGCGATGACGGCCAGAACCAGGGCGGCCACGCCGATGATCAGCGTTCGTCGTGATCTCGGGGGCGAAACCGGTTCCGGGTCTTGCACATTCGATTCGGTGCTCATGCGAGATCATCGCGATCCGAGATCGTTGCGCAACCGTCCGGTGTGATCCTCGTCTACCGGGCGGACTTGCGAACCGATCTCGACCCCGCGCGGGACTAGCGTGGATGGGGTGCACGCGACGCTGTTTCCGAGTGGTGCGCGAGCGTCCGATCAGTGGACCTCGATCCCACATCATGAGACGACATTCCAAATTGTGTCGGCGCCCACACGCACGAATTGTTATTTCTGGTACTGTCCCGGGCATGCAGCGCGCGTATTTCTGGTTTAGCCAGCCGGCCCCGGGTGGGTCGAGCGGCGTGAACCTGCGCTGACTTCTTCCACCCCGAGCCGGATTACACAGACCGGCTCCCGAGGGTATCTACACCACTCACCCGTGGGCCGGCCTGAGAAAAGGAACCCACGATCATGATTCTCGCCGCCGATCTCGACTCCCATGCCGACCTCGACGACCAGCGCACGCTCAGCGTGAGCCCCTTGAGCTCACCGCGTGAGGTGCGCAATGCCCATCCGATCAATGATCTGCTCGCCGATACCGTGCGCGCCGGGCGCAAGGCCACCGTGGATGTGCTCAATGGCGACGACGACCGCCTCATGGTGATCGTCGGCCCGTGCTCGGTGCACGATCCCGAGGCCGCCATGGAGTACGCGCGCCGGCTGGCGGTCAAGGCCGCCGAGGTCTCCGATCGGCTGCACGTGGTCATGCGCGTGTACTTCGAGAAGCCGCGCACCACGCTGGGCTGGAAGGGCCTGATCAACGATCCGCACCTGGACGGCAGCTTCGACATCAATACCGGTCTGGATCTCGGGCGGCGGCTGCTGGTCGACATCACCGGTCTGGGCCTCCCGGTGGCGTGCGAGTTCCTCGATCCGATCACCCCGCAGTACATCGCGGACCTGGTCTCCTACGGCGCCATCGGCGCGCGCACCGCGGCCAGCCAGGTGCACCGGCAGCTGTCCTCGGCGCTGTCCATGCCGGTCGGCATCAAGAACGGCACCGACGGCGATGTGCAGGTCGCGGTGGACGGCGTGCGCGCCGCGGCGGCCAGCCACGTCTTCCCGGGCACCGATCTGGACGGGCGCTCGGCGCTCATCCGCACCGCGGGCAATCCGGACTGCCACGTCATCCTGCGCGGCGGCAGCAATGGCACCAACTACAACGCCGCCTCCTGCGCGGAAGCCCTGCTCCGCCTGGAGAAGTCGGCGCTGGCGCAGCGCCTGGTGGTGGACGCCAGCCACGGCAACTCCAACAAGGACCACAATAAGCAGGCCCTGGTGGTGACCGATATCGCCGAGCGCATCGCGCAGGGCGAGAACACCGTGGTGGGCCTGATGATGGAGAGCTTCCTGGTCGGCGGCCGCCAGGACCTGACCCTGGGCCGCTCGGCGGAGCTGACCTACGGCCAGTCCATTACCGACGCCTGCCTGGACTGGGACACCACCGCCGCGCAGCTGGACCGGCTGGCCGACGCCGTCGCCCGCCGCCGCGCCGGAAGTAACTGAAACCGGCTGCCCGCGCATGCGGCCGGTGCCCGCCTCGGGGTGGGCGGGTACCGAACGCGAGTGCGGTTATCCGGCGCCCGGGGTGGCGATCACACACAGGAGGTCGCCGGAGGATACGACGCGCACGTCGTATCCGGCGGCCTCCAGGTACCCAGACACTGTGTCCGGCACGGGTTTCGGACTCGTGTCGGCGCCATCCGGATCGCCGTAGCCATAGGCGAGGAACAGCGCGCCCCCGGGTGCCAGGAGTCGCCGGATCAAGGCGAGTTCGGTTGCGGGACCGCGGGTCCAGAAGAGATTCACATTGACCGCCAGGACCTTGTCGAAGGCCGGGACGGCGGTGTTCAGCACGTCCTCGGGGCGCAGCGCCTCGAGCGCGATCGGGAACAGCCGCAGCCTGCCCGAATCGATCAGGGCGGCATGTCGTTTCGTGGAGCGGGCAATGGCGGTCGCGGAGCGGTCGACGGCGGTGACCGAACCGGTGCGCAGCGGTGCGGCGAGGTAGGCGACGGAGGGGCCGGAGCCCGCGCCGATTTCCAGAATGCGATCGGCGGGACGCACCGCCATGGTGGTGACCAGCCAGTCGAAGCGGGCATCGCTCGCCATGGGCCGCCTCCTAGATGCCCGCGGGCCAGTCGGTGGCGGGACCCGGCGGATCGGCGGCCAGGCGACCGGCGATCCAGCTGTCGAGCCGGACGCCGCGCTGTACATAACCCCCGCGGAGCAGGCCCTCGTAATGAAATCCGGCGCGCCGTGCCACCGTGGCCGAGGCGTGATTCCCGGCGATCGCCCGCCATTCGACGCGCTCCAGCGCCAGCCAGGACGGATCGAAGGCCGCCCGGCAAACCAGCCGCACCGCCTGGGTCATGAGGCCCCGCCCGCGCACGGCGGGCGACATCCAGAACCCGATCTCGGCGGAGCCGTCGTCGCGGCGCGTCTCACTGGGACCCAGGCCGATCATGCCCACCACCGGGCCGCCCTCGGTCAGCCGCAGCGCCCAGGTGGGGCTGCGACCGGCCCACCCGGCGGTGACGATGTCGTAGACGAACTTCTCGGCATCGGCGAGCCGGTAGGGGACCGGCATGGTGGTCCACCGCCCGATCGACGGCTCCTGGCAGCACGCGGTGATCGCGTCGATATCGTGCACGGTCGGTGGGGACAGCCGGACAGCCTCGCCGGATAGCGCTTGCGGATCCATCGAGTCATGCTGTCACGGAACCGTGCAGGGGCGCATCGGGTTTGCCCGCCGAAGTCGGCCCGGCGCGGGCGCCGCCGCGGCCCGGCCGTAGGATCGATTCGATGGTTGCCGCTCTTCTCGCCGACTTGTTCGAATCACATCGGCCGCATCTGCTCTCCGTGGCCTATCGGCTGACCGGCAGCGTGACCGATGCCGAGGACGCGGTCCAGGAGAGCTGGCTGCGCCTTGCCGTGGCCCGCCAGTACGAGATCGAGGATCTGCGCGCCTGGCTCACCCCGTGGTCTCCCGCATCTGCCTGGACCGGCTGCGCAGCGCCGCGGCCCGGCGGGAAAAGTATGTGGGGCAATGGCTCCCGGAGCCCGTCGTCACCACGCCCCTGCCCTCCAGCAGCCCGGACCCGCTGGCGGCGGTGGTGCGCAAACAGGACGCGCGCTTCGCCGCCCTGGTCGTACTGGACACGCTCACCCCGCCGCAGCGGGTGGCCTTCGTCCTGCACGAGGGTTTCGCGGTGCCCTACGACGAGATCGCCGACATTCTCGACATCTCCACCGAGGCGGCCCGGCAGCTGGCGGCGCGGGCGCGCAAGGCCTTCGCCCGCACCCCGGACCCGGTGCCGGACGAGGAGCACGCCGCCCTGGTCGGGCAGTTGCTGGAGGCCCTGAACAAGGGCGATGTGGATGCCGTTGTGGCACTGCTGCATCCGGATGTGCACACGATCGGCGACGCCGGGGGCACCACGTCCACGACCATCAATGTTGTCGAGGGCCGGGAGAAGAACGCCCGGCTCTGGCTCGGACTGCGGCGCAAGCTGGGTTTCGATGCGCCCGAACGCGCTTCGGGCTTCGAATTCGTGCTCGTCAACGGCCAATTGGGCGTGCTGGTTCACGAATTCGCCTCCGAGAACGGCTATCCGGGAACGCCGCAGCGGGTGTACGGCTTCACCGTGCACGAAAGCAGGATCTGGGGCATCTACGATCTGGTCAACCCGGCCAAACTGCGCGGTATTCGCCTGCCGCGGTGAGATGGGCCGATCCGGGGGCCGGTCACGGCGGTGACTATCCTCCGGACATGCCGTCGCACATTCCGACCGTCGCCCGCCTGCGCCCCTTCGCGTCGACGATCTTCGCCGAGATGACCGAACTCGCCGTCCGGCACGGCGCGGTCAATTTAGGCCAGGGCTTCCCGGACTCCGACGGGCCCGCGGGCATGCTCGAGGTCGCCCGCCAGGCCATTGCCGACGGGCTCAACCAGTACCCGCCGGGGCGCGGCATGCCGGTGCTGCGGCAGGCCATCGCCGCCGACCGGGCCCGGCGCTACGGCGTCACCTACGATCCGGCCAGCCAGGTGCTGGTCACCGTCGGCGCCACCGAGGCCATTGCCGCGACCATTCTCGGTCTGGTGGAGGCCGGTGACGAGGTGGTGCTCATCGAGCCCTACTACGACTCCTACGCCGCGGCCATCGCTCTCGCGGGCGCCACCCGGCGCGCCGCCCGGCTGGTGCCCGACGGCGACGGCTTCGCCCTGGACCTGGACAGCCTGCGCGCCGCCATCACGCCCAGAACCCGCATGCTGCTGGTGAATTCGCCGCACAACCCGACCGGGGCGGTGCTCTCCCGCGCCGATCTCACCGCCATTGCCGAGCTCGCTATCGAACACGATCTGTATGTCATGGCCGACGAGGCCTACGAGCATCTCGCCTTCGACGGGCACGAGCACATCAGCCTGTCCACGCTGCCCGGCATGTTCGAGCGCACCGTCACCATTTCCAGCGCCGCCAAGACCTTCAGCGTCACCGGCTGGAAGATCGGCTGGGCTTGCGCGCCCGCCCCGCTGCTGGACGCGGTGCTCGCCGCGAAACAGTTCCTCACCTTCGTCGGCGGCGGCCCCTTCCAGCCCGCCGTGGCGCACGCGCTCGAGCACGAGCAGGCGTGGGTGGCGGCGCTGCGGGACACCCTCTCGGAGAAGCGACTGCGGCTCTCCGCCGCCCTCACCGACGCCGGATTCGGCGTGAAGCGCAGCGACGGAACCTATTTCGTCTGCGCCGACATCCGCCCGCTCGGCGCGACCGACGCCTACGACTTCTGCCGTGAACTCCCGGAACGGCTGGGTGTGGCCGCCGTGCCGGTGAGCGTCTTCGCCGACGACAAGGACTCCTGGAACCACCTGGTGCGCTTCACCTTCTGCAAGAAGGAGGAGACCATCGCCGAGGGCGTGCGCCGCCTGCGCGCCGGGCAGACCGCCGTCACGAGGTAGGCGGGATCGCCGTCACGAGACAGCCCGCGAGCGGTCCACCGGCTGCCGACTGGACCGCGACAGCGCGCGGTCCGGTCGGCCACGATCGAGGACATGATCGAGACGACGGCGGTGCTCGGCGTGGCGGCGGCACTGGGCATGGTGCTGACACCCGGGCCGAACATGATGTACCTGGTATCGCGCACCGTGTCGCAGGGGCGGCGCGCGGGCATGGTGTCGCTGTCCGGGGTGGCCGTCGGGTTCGCGGTGTATCTGGCCGCGGCGACGGCGGGAATCACCGCGGTGTTCGCCATGGTGCCCGCGCTGTATCTGGCGCTGAAGCTGGCCGGAGCCGCGTATCTGGGGTGGCTGGCGTGGAAGGTGCTGCGGCCGGGCGGGGTCTCGGCGTTCACGCCCACAGAGTTGCCCGCCGATCCCACGCGGCGGCTGTTCACCATGGGGCTGGTCACCAATCTGCTCAATCCCAAGATCGCCATCATGTACATGGCGCTCATTCCGCAGTTCGTCGCGCCCGAGCACGGGCAGGTGTGGTTGCAGAGCCTGGCGCTGGGCGCGGTGCAGATCGTCATCGCGCTCACGGTGAACTCGCTCATCGTGTTCGGGGCGGGCACGGTCGCCACTTTCCTTGCGGGACGGCCGCTCTGGCTGCGGGCGCAGCGGTATGTCACGGGCTCGGTGCTGGGCGCCATGGCGGCGCTGGTGGCCACCGATCGGGCGCGGCCGGTGGCGGCGTAACGGTCAGGCGTGCAGCCCGCCGGGGTAGAGGTACTGCTCGGCGGGCGGATCCTCGGTGTCCAGCCAGGCCGCCAGGAAACCGGTCAGGTCCTGAGACGTCTTGGACTGCAGGAACTTCCGGAACTCCGCCATGGACGCATTGCCGAACTTGTGCGACTCCACGAACTCTCGGACGGCCGGGAAGAACACCTCGTCGCCGAGGGTGTTGCGCAGCGCGTGCAGGAACAGCGGACCCCGGTAGTAGACGGAGGTGAATTCGAAGCCGACGCCGGGATCGTCCAGCTTCACCTCCCAGAACTTGGGCTTTTCCAGGAATTTCGTCAGGGTCTCCCGGTACTGGTCGTCGACGTTCGCGCCCTCCTTGCGTTCCTTCCACAGATAGTCCGCGGTGTAGGACGCGAAGCATTCGTTCAGGCAGATATCGGCCCACTGCTCGATCGACATGGAATCGCCCCACCACTGGTGGGCGATCTCGTGCACCGCCGTGTCGAGCTCGGTCCACGGCGCGTAGATCGGCCGGGACTGGGTCTCGAGCGAGAACTCCAGCTCCGAGTCCACATAGATGCCGCCCGCCACATCGAGCGGATACGGCCCGTACAGCTCCTCGGAGAAGTCCAGGATCTCCGGCAGCCGCATCTCCATCTCCTTGGCGTCCAGGGCCTGCGGCGCGAAGGCGCTCAGCAGCGGAGTTCCATTGGCGCGCCGCTGATCCAGGAACTCGAACCTGTCGATGGCGATGGTGGTGAGATAGCCGATGACGGGCTGGCGCATCTCCCAATCGGTGTGCCGCATGCCGTCGAGCACCACATTGCGCATGGGCACCCCGTTCGACATCACCTCCCACTCCTGCGGCACCGCGGCGTGCAGGGTGAAAGTGGCCTTGTCCAACGGCGTGTCATTGAGCGGATACCAGCTGGTGGCCGAATGCGGTTCGCCCGCAACGAAAGCCCCGCCACTGGGGGAGAGCACCCAGCCCTCGCCCTCGGTATCGGTGACCTCGCCCGCGTACTCGACCCGCACCTGGAAGGGCAGGCCGGGCAGCAGCGGCAGCAGCGGGGTGATCACCAGTTCGTGCTCGCCGGTGCGATCGAACCAGGCGGGCAGATTGTTCACCGTCACCTTCGACACCTCGGGCCCGCTGAAATCGAGGTTGAAGGTGCGCAGCGGATGGGTGGCCACGGCATCGATCACGGCCGACCCGGTCAGCTGCCGGGCGGGCGGGTCGTAGCCGATGGTGATGTCGTAGTGGCGCGCGTCGTAGCCGCCATTGCCGTCGAGCGGATAGTACGGGTCGCCGAGTCCGGCCGCGCCCGTGAACGGGTCGGTCGAATCCGCCTGCGCGGGTGCCGCACTCACCGCCAGTGCGAGCGCCGCTCCCGCCACCGGGTACCGCCACCAGCCAGACCGCATCTATCGATGCTAGCCGCCGGACACGTCAGTGGCTGGTGCCCGACACGGCCACGCTGGCGCCCAATCCGATGATCATGACGCCGCCCGCGCCGCCGATCGCCTCCAGGTGCTTGGGTGAGCGCGCGAACCAATCCCGCGCCAGCCCGGCCGCCAGGCCCCACGCACTGTCGGAGATCAGCGCGATGAGCAGGAAGAGGAGGCCCAGAATCAGCAGTTGCAGCGGTACGAAGCCACTGGCCGGATCCACGAACTGCGGCAGTACGGCGGCGAAGAAGATAATCGCCTTCGGATTGGAGACGCCCACCAGGAAGGCCTGCTTCAGCATGCGGCGATCGTGCGGCGGTTCGGTCCGCGACTCCCAGGCCTCGCGCAGCGACTTGCGCTCCCGGATGGACTGGATGCCCAGGTAGACGAGGTAGAGCGCGCCCACGAACTTGATCACGGTGAGCGCCACCGCCGAGGCCGCCAGCACCGCGCCGAGCCCGATGACGGTGAGCAGCAGGATGACGAGCACGCCGACGGAATGGCCCAGCACCGACAGCAGCGCCGCCCGCCGCCCGGAGGTGAGCGCCCGGTCGATCACGAAAAGCACACCGGGACCAGGGATTACGATCAGGATGGTGGCCGCGACGAAGAACGCCACCAGATTCGCGGCAGGGATCATCGACCCAGCGTACGAGGGAGTTCGAACAATGTCCCGCCTTTTTCCGTGCCCGCGGGCCTCAGCTCGCGTAGCTGCGTAGTTCGTCCGGTAATTGCTGCGGATCCAGCAGCAGCCGCTTGGCATCGACCCGCCGGACCTTGGCCGCCAGCTCCAGATTGTCGGTGAGCAGCTTCCATTCCACTTCGCGGATGGCCTTGCGCGCGCTCGATAATGTTCAGATCGCGCGTGCCCCAGGCAATGGGCATGGCGCTGACCGACTGCCACAGCTCCACCGAGGTGGGCGCGCGATCGATGCGGATGGTCACCGCGGGCACCCGCTCACCGGCACGGCTGTGATGGCCGGGCAAGGTGCGCACGGTCCTGGTCACCAGGGCGTAGCGCGGGCTGTCGGCATTGGGCTTGGCCAGATCCACCAGGGCCAGCAGCGTGGTGCACTCCGCGCCGGTCTCCGACACCACGGCGGGCACCAGTTCCCCTGCGGCGTAGAGCTTGTCGACCCGGCCGCGATGCGGTGTCCAGAGCCCGATGAACAGGGCCGTGGCCGCGCCCAGGGCGAAGGCCACCGCCAGCAGATACGACCAGGGGTGGTTGAGCCAGACCAGATATCCGGTGCCAATACCGAACAGCGCGGCGGCGGTCATGGCGACCACCCGCAACCGTCGCAGATCGGCGACGACTTCGTTGACCGCCCTCGCGTGCTCGCGGTCCACCACGAATTCGAAGCGCCGCACGTGCGTTCCCTCCCGCCCTATTCTGGAGGATCGTCCTCCATTTATCCTATCGTCGGCCCCAACAGGTCGTCCGCATCGGTGATGCGATAGGCATACCCCTGCTCCGCCAGGAAACGCTGCCTATGTGCGGCGTATTCGGCGTCCAGCGTGTCACGTGCGACGACCGAATAGAAGTGAGCTTGGCCGCCATCGTGTTTCGGCCGCAGCAAGCGGCCCAGGCGTTGTGCCTCCTCCTGACGGGATCCGAAGGTGCCCGAAACCTGGACGGCCACCGACGCTTCGGGCAGATCGATGGAGAAGTTGGCGACCTTGCTGACCACCAGCACCGGAATCTCCCCGCGCCGGAAGGCGTCGAAGAGCTCCTCGCGCTCCTTGGTGCGCGTGGACCCCTGGATGACCGGTGCGTTCAGATGTTCGCCCAGCTCGTCCAGCTGATCCAGATACGCGCCGATGACCAGGCTCGGCGCATCCTTGTGCTTGGCGAGAATCGATTCCACCACGGGCAGTTTGGTGCGCGCGGTGGAGCACAGCTTGTACCGCTCCTCGGGTTCGGCCACCGCGTAGGCCATGCGCTCGGCATCGGTGAGGGTCACCCGCACCTCGACGCAGTCGGCCGGGGCGATCCAGCCCTGTGCCTCGATGTCCTTCCACGGCGCGTCGTAGCGCTTGGGGCCGATGAGGGAGAACACATCGCCCTCGCGGCCGTCCTCGCGAACCAGCGTGGCGGTCAAGCCCAGTCGCCGCCGCGATTGCAGATCCGCGGTCATGCGGAACACCGGCGCGGGCAGCAGATGCACCTCGTCGTAGATGACCAGGCCCCAGTCGCGGCTGTCGAATAGCTCCAGATGCCGGTACTCGCCCTTGGTCTTGCGGGTGATCACCTGATAGGTGGCAATGGTGACCGGCCGGATCTCCTTGCGCTCACCGGAGTATTCGCCGATCTCGTCCTCGGTGAGCGAGGTACGGGCCAAAAGCTCACGCCGCCACTGCCGCCCGGCCACGGTATTGGTGACCAGGATGAGCGTGGTCGCCTTGGCCTTGGCCATGGCCGCCGCGCCCACCATGGTCTTGCCCGCACCGCACGGCAGCACCACCACGCCGGAACCACCGGCCCAGAAGGAATCGGCGGCCATCTCCTGATAGTCGCGCAGATGCCACTTGCCCTCGGTGTAGTCCAGCTCGATGGGATGCGCCTCGCCGTCCACGTAACCGGCGAGGTCCTCGGCGGGCCAGCCGATCTTGAGCAGCATCTGCTTGATCCGGCCGCGCTCGGAGGGATGCACCACCACGGTGTCCTCGTCCAGGCGGGCGCCCAGCATGGGGGCGATCTTCTTGTGCCGCAGCACTTCCTCGAGCACCGCGCGGTCCAGGCTCACCAGCGTGAGCCCGTGCGCCGGATGCTTGACCAGCTGCAACCGCCCGTACCGGGCCATGGTGTCCACGATGTCCACCAGCAGCGGCTGCGGTACCGCATAGCGCGAATAGGTGACCAGGGCGTCGACGACCTGCTCGGCATCGTGCCCGGCCGCCCGCGCGTTCCACAGCGCCAGCGGCGTGATGCGGTAGGTGTGCACGTGCTCGGGCGCGCGCTCCAGTTCCGCGAACGGCGCGATGGCCTGGCGCGCCGCATCGGCCGACTCGTGGTCGACCTCGAGCAGCAGGGTCTTGTCGCTCTGCACGATCAGCGGACCGTCGGTCACGGCACCTCCTGGCTTGGTTGGGGCCCGTCCCCGGCGAGCCGTCGTCCATTCTTCCCGACGACACCGACACGGGGGCCACCGGTATTTCCGTGAAAACCGTCAAGCCCCGAATTTCCGTGGCTAATATCACACGACTTGGACGATTGTCCATTTTGGCTTGATTCTTTTCATTGAACGGGGATGAGTATGCGCAAATTCCCAGGCAGAGCCCTCGCGCGAGCGGCGGCGGGCGTACTGGCGGCAGTGCTGGCGGGTGTCATGACGGCGAGTGGGCCGACCGCCCGGGCCGATCCGGCCGAAATCGGAACGGTGCGGATCGAGGGCAGCCGGTTCGTGGACGAGTACGGGCGGGTCGTGCTGTTGCACGGGGTCAACAATGTGGACGAGGACGCCCCGTACGTCGAACTCGGCGACGGGTTCACGCTCACCGCGGACGATGCCGCGCTGCTGGCCGGGCACGGCTTCAATACGGTGCGGCTGGGCGTCTCCTTCGACGGGCTCATGCCGAGCAAGGGCGTCATCGACACCGCGTATATCGATCGGGTCGTCACGGTGGTGGACACCTTGGCGCGGTACGGGATTCACACCCTGCTCGACCACCACCAGGACGGGCTGTCGAAGATCTGGGGCGGCAACGGGTTTCCGGAATGGGCGATCAATGCGCGGCCCGGGGCGCTGGAGCCGAATCCGTCGTTTCCGCTGTACTACCTGATGCCCAGCATGAACAAGGGCTGGGATGAGGTGTGGAACAACAGCTATGGCGTCTTCGACCGGCTGGGCGCGCTGGCGGCGCGGCTGCACGGGCGCGCCGGGGTGCTGGGGATCGAGCTCATGAACGAGCCGTGGCCGGGATCGGCCTTCCTGAGCTGCTTTCCCGATGGCTGCCCGGAATTCGACGCCAAGTATCAGGCCGCCATGCAGAAGCTGACCGATGCGGTGCGGGCGCGCAATGGCGATATCGGCGTGTTCTGGGAGCCGAACGTGACCTGGAACGAGACCATGCCGACGAATCTCGGCAAGAACCCGCCGATCACCGCGCCGGGCATTGCCTTCGCGCCGCACGACTACTGCATTCCGAGTCAGCTCGCCATCTACCTCGGGCTGCCCGAATTCCTGCGCGGGCTGTGCCCGGTGCGGCACGACAAGACCTGGTCGAATATCGACGCCTTCACAAAGAGGACACGGCTGCCCACACTCATCACCGAATTCGGGGACGGGGATCCGGACGTGCTGAGCAATACGCTGACCCGCGCCGACGAGCGGTTCATCGGCTGGCAGTACTGGCACTACGCGTCGCGATTCGGGGCGGGCGGCCCGCGGCCCGATCCGTTCCTCGGCGATATCGGGCGGCAGGTGGTGCGCACCTATCCGCAGGCCACGGCGGGGACGCCGGAGCGCCTGAGTTTCGATCCGGCCACCGGGGACTTCGGCTATCGGTACACCGCGCGTCCGGCCGGTGCGCCGACCGAAATCTTCGTCTCGGATCTGCACTACCCGCAGGGGTACCGGGTGACCGTCGAGGGCGGCCGGATCACCGCGCCGGAGGGGGCGCGGGTGGTGACGATCGAGGCCGATACCACGGCGACGGTGACCGTGTCCATTGCCCGCCGATGAGCGAAAGTTGTTGATTCCCTTAGTTTTCCCTTATGTAACGACAACTCGCGGCCGAGCGAATACAGTTAGCGGCGCAAATATCTGGACGAGCGCCCAGATCCGAAGGGAATACCGTGACAGTCTTCAGCCTCCAGCTCCTCAACAGCCTGCTGCCCGCCATCCTCAACTACTCGATCCTGGGTATGCGCGGCCTGTCGATGATCTGAGATCATCCACCGCGCTGATGCGGTCCCCGGTCACCCACGGGTATCCTCACCGCGTTCACGGCATCCGTGAACTGTTCGGTGAGAAAGGTTTTCGCAGGTGAAGTTCACAGGAACGAGGCCTCTTCTGCGCCTCGTGATCGCCCTCGTGGCGGTGGCCGTGGCCGCGCTGGCCGTGACCGGGTGTTCGATGATCAAGGACGCCAGCAAATCCGATACCGCCAAGGCGAAGGTCGGCGACTGCATCAATGTCATCGAGGGGTCGATGGTCGACTCCAAGACCGAGCCGGTCGACTGCTCCAACGAGAAGGCGGTCTACAAGGTCGTCGCGGTGTATGACACCAAGACCGACTGCAAGGAGGAGCAGACCTCCTACGAGGAAACCCTCAACGGTGGCACCACCGCATTCCTGTGCCTGACGCCCAACTTCAAGGAAGGCGCCTGCTACAACGAATCGGCGACCACCGGTTACAAATTCGTGGACTGCACCGCGCCCGAGGCGTCGTTCAAGGTGGCCAAGCGTATCGACGGCCAGGCCGACGAATTCCTCTGCGATGCGACCACGGCGATCGGATTCCGCGTCGTGCCGGATCCGAAGGCCACTTTCTGCTTGAGCAGCCCGAAGAGTTAAACGTCTATTCGACGAGTGCGACCGACGCGATCCGGTGCAAGGTGAAATGCCGGATCGCGCCGGTGACGGGGTCGAGGGCGTCCAATTGGCCGCTGCCGACCCGCACAGGTTCCACCACCCGCTGCGTGGCGATGCCCGAGGCGTCGACATAACCGATGTGCACCGGGCGGCGGGTGCGAGCCGCCAATTGCAGCAGATTCAAGGTGGCGGCGGTGCTGGTACGGCTGCCGTCCGAGCGGACCGCCTGTCCGGGACGGGCATTGGCCGCGCGCTCACCGGCCCGCAGTTCGGCCACCAGCGCGTGCAGCTGCTCGGCATTGGGGGGATTGGGCCGCCAGTTCGGCTTCTGCTGCTGCCGAGCGCTGATGCGCGCGCCGCGGGCGCGCAGATCGACGATGGCGCCCGAGGAATCCTCACCGGCCGGGCTGAAACCCGCCGCGCGCAACTGTTCCAGGACCTCGCCGAGCGGCGCCTGCGAGATGGCGACGGTCGGCGCGACCGCCCGCAGGGCGAGCTGACCGGCCACGGTCGCGGCCAGCACCTCGGCCAACAGGGCCGGATCCTCACTGCGGACGAAGGATTGGGCCATGCCCGCGCGCAAGCGGCCGTGGCGGCGGGCCACATCGTCGATCAAGTAGGTGAGCGACTGCGGTACCGGGGTCCGCGAGTAGGTGGTGAAGAGATTGTGCAGCTCCGCGGCCGTGGCCCCGGCGTCGAGGGCGCGGCGGACCGAGGTTTCGCTGATCCGGTACACCGTTGCGGCGCCCGCCGATTCGACATCGGCGACGAGAGACACCCGGTCCTGTAGATCGGGGATGAGCGGTCCGGGGGCGATCACCGTCAGATCCGCTTGTACGAGCACGTGATCGACCGGGTCGGGCAGGGCCGCGGCCATCTCCGATTCGGCGTCCTCCGGACTGCCGTGCAGCAGGGCGCGGCCCGCGGAGGTGACCGTCCCGCGCGCGATCAGGCCCAGCGCCTCGGCCTCGGCGAGGGTGCGCTCCACCGCCTCCAGGCGATAGTGCCGCCGCCAGCGCGGCTGCCGCCAGGACAGGATGCGGCCCAGGTCGGCGGCCGAGATGGCGGTGCCGGTGGGGAATTCGGCCAGCAGGCCGAGTACGGCGCGGCGATCGCGGACGGCGTGGACATTGCGGAGTTCGGCCGAGAGCGCCGCCAGGGGTTTGTCATTGGCGTCGCGCAGGCCGATCATCCACGGGAAGCGGTCCAGCTCCAGCCAGGCGTGGGCCAGGACGGCCCAGCGGTGCGGCGGTACGACCGCGAGCCAGGCGTCCGCGGTGGTGGTCGGCGCCCAGTAGTCGTCGGCGGTATCGGCTTCGGGCATGGGTTCGGGAGAACCCTTGTCCAACAGCCGTGCGGCGGCCAGGATCTCGGCGAGCAGGCCGATCCGCGCCTCGTCGATACCGGTCTGCTTGGCGATACGGCGGATCTCGCGCACGCCCAGCCCGCCCGAGCGCAGGACCGGTGCGGGGGACTGCCCGAGCACCTCCAGTACGGCCGCGCCGTGCCGCAGGAGTTCGCCCACCTCGCCCGCCGCCGCGGCATTCACATCGGCCGGTGCGTATTTGGCCGGATCCGGATGCGGCGGCGTCAGGGCGTGCGGATCGGTGACCGGTTCACCGCGCAGCACCTGCCCGACCGAGACGGGCAGTTCCACCGTCTCCTCGTCGATCCAGTTCAGCAGGCGCCGGTGCAGCAGCCGCTGCACTGGACGGTCGTCGGGGGTGCCCGGCGCGGCATCGCGGGTGCGGCCGCGCGGACCGGTGGTGGCCAGCTTGTCCAGCAGGCCGCGCTCCTGCTGGGTGAGATCGCCCAGGGCCGCGGTGATTTCGGGCTCGGTGAGCGCGTCGGGAAGTTCGGTGGTGCTGCCCAGCGGCCACGGCAGCGCCTCCTGGGCGGCGGCGGTCAGGCGCAGGCCCGCATCCGGGCCCCATACCAGGGCGCGGGTGCGCAGCCTGTCCACGGCGGCGTCGAGCGCGGCCTTGGGCACGCGGTCGCCCAGGAGTTCGTGCAATCGGGCGCGCGGGACCGGTTCGGCCTGAAGGCCGTCGGCGGCGCCGTGCACCACGAGGGTTTCGATGACCGCGAAGTCGAGGGTGTCCAGCTCGTCGGTGGCGCGCAGCACCGAGGCGCGCTGTTCGGTGCGGGCGGCCAGCACCGCCATGGCGGAGGGCAGCGGGACGGCCAGATCCGGCCGCAGCTGCAGGAGCGTCACGAGTTCGTCGTCACCGCGGGCCGACAGCCATTCCGGCAGGGTGAGGTCGGCCGCGGCGGCGGCCCGCTTGGTGGCCTTCGCGGATTTGGCGGACTTTCCGGTGGCCTTCGCGGGGGTATCGGTCACTTCATCCGATCCAGGCTGGAACGTGCCGTATTACCCGGCGCCCCGCTGATCGGGCCCCGGGCACGGCGAAAGGGACGCGTATCAGCGGTTGATGACCGTGCGGGGGTGCGCGTAGGGCAGCTGATCGACGGGAAGCGGGAACTCGGTGTCCTCACCGTAGGGGGAGAGGTTGCCGGAGCGGGTCGACGAAAGCTCGGTGACGGCATGCTCGCCATCGCTGACCTCGGGCCAGCCATTGTCGACATAGGGCTTCTTCGTTTTGTTCACCACGGCCTCATTCTGGCATGGCGGCTCCGCGGACGCCCCCTCCGGCACCCCCGAAGTTAGCTAGTCGCACAGCTCCCCCGCCTCCCCGGACCTTCAGCGCCCGGCTGAGAGCCGTTGACCGGTTGGGAACGCGTGCAAGCGGTTTGGTGCCGAGCCGATGCTGGGCGTACCCCAGGAGCTACCCGGCCCTCACGAAATCAGTTGCCACCTTGGGTTGCTGAGTGACTACCGCGCTTCATGCAAACGAGGGTTTTCTAGCTGGGCAGCAGGCCCTTGTTCGCCTGGTAGAAGTTCACGATGTTCGGGTCGAGGTTGCCGCCGACCTTGGTGGCGTTCAGGAAATCGAGCACCGGCTGGGGGATGTTGACACCTTGCTGCTGGGCGATCTCGACGGCGCGGTCGACGGCCTGGAAGACCTCCTGGGTACCGCCGTCGGCGGCCTGCTGCTGACCGCCCGGGTTCCAGCGCGGGGCTTCCTGCGGGGCGGGCGCGATGCGCTCGGTGGGGCCGCTGGAGAGGCCGAGGCTCGAGGAGCAGGACGGCCAGGCGCCCCAGCCCTGGGTGGCGAGCACCTTCTCGGCGATGACGATCTGCTCTTCGCGGCTGGCCTGGTTGGCGGTGGGGGCGAATTCGCCGCCGCCGTGGGAGATCCAGGTGCTCGGCGAGAACTGCAGGCCGCCCTGGTATCCATTGCCGGTATTGATCTGCCAGCTGCCGCCGGCTTCACACTGTGCGAGGCGATCCCAGTCGGAGTCGGGTGCCGCGCTGGCGTTTCCGGCCAGGGCCACTCCGGCTCCGCCGACGATCGCTCCGGTCAGGGCGACCTTGGCGACGGTGCGGCCGGTGTTACTCGGTTTGCGATGGCGTCCACTCATGTTCGGGTCGTTCCTCTCGTACGCGCCTGCGAGGCCGACTACCGGGGTCGAACTGAGAGGTCGTCCGGACCGGCGCGCTGTTGCGCGCTGTTCCTCGCTCTCGCCCCTCGTTCCAGTTGGGGGTCCGTACCCGCGGGGCGAGATTCGGTGCGGCGGGCCGGTGGCGCCGGGCTGACCCGGCTGGTGTGAGACACTACGACGCCCGCCGCGAAAAATCACCATTTGGTAACCGCCGTGTCTGTCAGGGTCGCCAACCGGCGCAAGGTGTTCCGCTTCACGTCTTTGCTGGTGGTCACGGCGTGTCCCGGCCGATAGGGGTCTGTCACCGCGCTGTGACCGTTCTGTTATGTGACTAATATCACATGTGTACGCGAGTGGCAGAAGGGGAATTCGCGCGTGTCATCGTGCGCGTCGGCCCGACCACAGCGCGTAGCCGATCGCCAGCAGAAAGCCCAGCGGCGCGGCCATGGCGAGCAGATACAGCCAGAGTCCCGGATCGGAATCGGTCAGGATTCCGATGCCGAAGATTGCGACAATCGCCAGCAATCCCGTTGTGAACAAGACCATTGCGACATTCAGCAGCCAGCTCCCGGACCTGCGCGGCGGCTGCTTCGGGGACGTGTCGGACACCTGTAGACCGTAAAACTGATGTGCTCGCGCTATTCACACCGGGGTAGACTCGATGACAATCGCGTCCTGCATAGCTGTGTGGGGCGCGTTCTTTTCGCAAACGGAACGGTTGGCGGACTGACACGTCCGACAATCATGACTGTGCCCGGCAAGGCCCGGGCATCGAAACAACGAACGGGTGAGCGCAGTGCCGACCGGCAAGGTGAAGTGGTACGACGTCGAAAAGGGCTTCGGCTTCCTTTCCCAGGATGAGGGTGAGGACGTCTATGTTCGATCGTCGGCGCTGCCCGCGGGTGTCGAGGCGCTCAAGCCCGGGCAGCGTGTGGAATTCGGCATGGCGGCGGGGCGGCGCGGTCCGCAGGCGCTGAGCCTCAAACTGCTGGAGACGCCGTCCCTGCGCAATGAGCGCGGCGGCGAGCGGCGCGGCGGCAAGAGCGAAAGCCCGGTCACGCGTAAGGAACCCGATGAGCTGCACGGGCTCATCGAGGACATGATCACGCTGTTGGAGACCAAGGTTCAGCCTGATCTGCGGCGGGGTAAGTATCCGGATCGCAAGATGGCGCAGCGGATTGCGGAGGTTGTGCGCGGGGTGGCGCGGGAACTGGACCACTGAGGTTGTCGCGCAGAGACCACTGAGGTGTAGGGAAGACCCACTGAGGTTGTGGGAGAGTGAGCCCCGGCGAGAAAGCTCGTCGGGGCTGTATTTTTCCTGGGGGCTCCGCCCCCAGACCCCCGGGTGGGGGCTCGCCCCCACGCCCCGATTACGAGGCGGGGCCGATTTGGGGGAAGACCCTCTTGGGGAAGAGCTCTTAGACCTGGGTGCGGACGGACCAGGCGGCGTGGGGCATGTAGCCCTCTTGGCCGGTGGTCATGTCGCGGGTGAGGATGGAGAGCTGGATTTCTACGCCTAACAGCGGGAGTTTCGGCACCGAGGGGATGGTGACGGCGGCGGTGCCCTCGTCGAAATCGCGGTGGGTGAGCTGGTTTTCGAGGATCTGGCCGTCGGGGGTGCGGTAGAGCGCCACGATCAGCCAGGGGCTGTCGATGACTTCCTTGGGCAGTGAGAGCTGCAGCGGGTACCCGGCGGGCACTTCCAGGTCATTGGACTGGCCGGTGTGGCAGTCCTCGCCCTCGGGGCAGGTGAGCTGGGCGGGCAGGCCGATGTCCTCCTGCGGCAGCACGCGGCAATCGTCCATGCGCACACCGCAGTACAGGTACGGCTGCACCGTGATGGACTTGCCGTGCGCGTAGGCGGTGACCGTCGGCTCCGGCTTGTCCGCATTGCGGGCGATCATGAAGATCGCGCCGAAATAGGCGACGGCCGCGACTAGGAGCACCGCCAGCAGGGCTGCGATCGTGCGGGCGTTCGGTTTGGTCACGGGGCTGCGCTTCCTGTCCGTCAAGTGGGATCCGGGACACCGTGCGCGTCCGGAACCTCCTGCTTCGCGTGCTGTGGTCGATTGCCGCCCAAACCGGGCAGCAGCGAATGTCCACGGTAGCTGACCACGGTTTGGATCAATCCGAGCGCCATCACACCGGCGACGATGGCGAAGCCCTTCCACCAGTCGGTCGGCAGCAGCACGCCCATGGCGCCGCCGATGACCCAGGACAGCTGCAACACCGTCTCGGAACGCCCGAAACCGGAGGCAATGGATTCGGCGGGCAGATCATCCTGGATGGAGGCGTCCAGGGATACCTTCGCCAGGGCGCTCGCGCCCGCCGCGACCAGGGTGGCCACGGCCGCGCCGACCAGGTTGTTCAGCAGGGCCGCCACAATCGCCACCGCCACGCAGCCGATGGTGCAGTACAGGACGATGAGGGTGGGGCGGCCGAGTTTCATGCGCGCGCCGGTGGCATTGCCGGTGAAATTGCCGATGGCGGCGGCCGCGCCGACCACGCCGAGCATGGCGGCCTGCTGCACCGGGCGATGTTCGGTGGCCTTGGCGACGAAAGCCACATAGAACGTGAGGAATCCGGTGAGCACGCGGACGGTGCCATTGCCCCACAGGCCGGTCACCACCGAACGGCCCAGGGGCTGACGGCGTTTGCGCGGCGGCACCGCGTCGGCCTGGCTCGGATCCAGCACCTCGGTGTGCCCGTCGTCGCCGTGATAGCCGATGGTGGCCGGGACCTCGCCCTCGGTGACCTCCACCCAGCGCGGGATGTGCAGGCTCAGATACGCGCCGCACCCGGCCAGGAAGGCCGCGAACAGCAGGGCGCCCATGGAGCCGGTGACCGAGGCGATGAGCCCGGCGATACCGCCCGCGCCCAGGGTGCCGCCCACCAGACCGAAGACGGTGAGCCGGGAATTGGTGCGCACCAGATCGATTCCCGGTGGCAGCACGCGCGGGGTGACCGCGCTCTTGAGCACCGAGAACGATTTGCTCATGATCATCATGCAGAGCGCCAGGGGATACAGCGCCCAGGTGTCGATATTGAAGATGAGCAGTCCGGCGACCAGCACGCGCACCGCGAAGGAACCCGCGAGAGCCACCCGGCGGCCGTGCTGCAGACGGTCCAGCATGGGGCCGATCAGGGGCGCGATCACCGCGAACGGGGCAATGGTGATCAACAGGTACAGCGCCACCTTGGATTTGGACTCGGCCGTGGCACTGGCGAAGAACAGGGTGTTGGCCAGCGCCACCGCGACCGCGGTGTCCGTCGCGAAATTGGCCATGGTGGCGTAGACCAGCGAGGTCAGGCCTGATTCCTCCGCGCCGTCGGCCTTCGCCGCGCGCTGGAACGTCGCGAAACCCCGCTCGGTGAGTTCGATACTGCGCCGCGCCGCCACCCGGGTGACGGTGAGCTTGCGCGGCGGCTTGTTCAGTCCGGGGCTGGACTCGCCCGGCGTCGCGGAACCGGCCGCGGCCGCCTCACCCTGGGGAGGCGTGTGCGGCCGGGTGTCCGCCGCGCCCGGATGCTGCGAGTCCGGATCGCGCCGCGGCGAGCGCCGCGCGGGCGGTTGCGCCTCGCGGGGGGCCTGCGGGCCGGAGCGCTGCCGCGGCTGTTCGAAGGGCTGCCGCTGCGGCTCGACGGGCCGGGCCGGGGCGTCGGGGCGGACCGGCGGGGCCTCGTCTCGGTGTCGTCGCCGCGACCAGCGCGAGCGCGGTCGTTCCTCGGACGCGGCGGGCGGGCCGGAGGGCTGGTCGGCGGGCGGCAGCGGGCGCGTCGGCGTGCGGCGGGCCAGGAACTCCGGTACCTCGGGCTCGTTTCCGCGCGGTGGCCGCCGCGGCGGCGTATTCGCGGGTGGATACCGGTCGTATCCGGGATGCCGTTCGATGAGCGGAGACTCCTCGTCCCACCACCGACCGGATTCGGCGCCTGGGTCACGGGGAGCAGTCACGCGTTCAATTCTTGCAGTGTCGAACGAGTGCGGTCGCACTACCGCCGGTGTGCGATGCCACAGATTCCCTCGTTGTTCATTCGAGGACGGCTTATTTCGGGACGAAACGGACTTCGTAGGTGGTCGGCCAGTTCTTTCCGGTGAGCAGGAAACGGTCGGTGCCGGGAAGGTGGGCGATGCCGTTGAGGACATCGGTGCCGGGGGTGCGGTCGGACTCGGGTAGCAGGCCCGAGGCGTCGATCACATCCAGGACATTCCCGGTGTCCGGGTCGATGCGCAGGATCGTTTCGGTGGGCCAGGCATTGGCGTAGACGGAACCGTCCGGGGCGCAATCGAGTTCGTTGAGCCGCGTATCCGTCCGGCTGGTGAGGGCCACGGAACCGGTGGGGGCGAAGGTTTCCGGATCGCGGAAGGTGAGGGTGGAGCCGCCATTGCTCATGACGATGCGGCCGTTGCGGGTGCACAGGCCCCAGCCCTCGCCGTCGTAGGCGGCGCGGCGGACCTCGGCGAGGGTGACCGGATCGCGGGCGATGGCGATGCCGTCGTGATAGGTGACCTGCCAGAGCAGATTTCCGGCCCGGGTGATGCCCTCCCCGAACATGGGCGGGGGTAGGTCGGCGCGGGCCAGTTCGGCGCCGGTGGCCAGTTCGGTGGCGCGGATATACGACTTGCCGGTCAGGCCGGTGCTCTCGTACAGCACCGGGCCGTCGACCTCGAGTCCTTCGGTGAACGCGCCGGTGTCGTGCGGGTGGGTGGCGACCACTTCGGCGCGCAGCGACGGCGTGTCGTCGCCGGTCCCGCAGGCGGCCAGGCACAGGGCCGTGGTCAGCAGGATCGGGACGGCCGCTACCGGTGCACAGGGTTTGCGCTCCATACGGCAAAATGTAGGGCGTGAGCGCGGTTGGAGTTTCGGAGCCCGGTGTTCGGCCCATCCTGGCGGAGGCGGTCGACCTGGCAAGGCGTGCGCTCCTGGAGTTGGAGCCGGTCGGCGTCGGCGCCCATCTGGGCGTGACCGCCGAGGACGAATCCTCGGCCACCCATCATTTCGAGGCCACCCTGCCCGGCTATCGCGGCTGGCAGTGGGCGGTGGTGGTGGCGGCCCCGCCGGAGGCCGAGCACGCCACCGTCAGTGAATCGGCGCTGCTGCCCGGACCGGACGCCCTCGTCGCCCCCGATTTCATTCCGTGGGATCAGCGCATTCGCCCCGGCGATCTGGCGCCCGGCGATCTGCTGGCCCCGCCGCCCGACGACCCCCGCCTCGTTCCCGGCTATGTCGCGACCGGCGATCCGGCCGTCGACGAGGTCGCCCTCGAACTCGGTCTCGGCCGCACCCAGGTCCTCAGCCGCGAGGGCCGCCTGGAAGCCGCCGACCGCTGGTACTCCGCCTTCGGCCCCGAAACCGATATGGCCCGCTCCGCCCCCGCCACCTGCGGCGTCTGCGGCTTCTTCACCCCCATGGCGGGCTCCCTGCACGCCGCCTTCGGCGTGTGCGCCAATGCGATGGGCGCCGACGGCCACGTCGTCCACATGCGATACGGCTGCGGCGCCCACTCCGACACGGTCGTCCCCACCGGCAGCGGCTCCCCCCTCTACGAGCCCTACGACTCCGCCGCCGTGGAAGTCATCCCCGCCGCAGACCTCCGCAAGCCCGAGCCGGTCGAGCCTCCTGCGAACGACCCTGCCCCCGAGTCGGATTCGACCGCCGCTGAACAGGCCGAATCCGCCCCGGCGGACAGCGCCGACGCGGTGGATAACGCCGACGCGGCTGAGAACACGGCCCCCGCCGACGCTGACGAGACTGCGGCCGAGCCCGTTTCGGACATCGCGGATCCTCAGGTCGAATCGGGCGTGGTGGACCGCGCCGATGCGATCGCCGAGGACGCGGTGGTCACCGAGGTCGAGATCGCCGCCCCGGCCGAGGCCGTGAACGCCGGTGCGGCCGATGTTTCCGCGCCCGAGGCGCCCGAGTCCGATGCGCCGAACAATGGTCCGATCGCGCTGTTCGATGTCGATCCGGACGCCAAGTACGACGACGCCTGGGTCGTCACCGCGGTCCAGGTGGAACCCGAAAACGGTGCCCCCAGCCGAATCGGCCCGGCGCACCGGATTCGCACTGAGCCGTACCGCTGACACAACCCTGAGTTCACACCCTTTCCCGTGAGTTCACACCCTGTACAGAGGGTGTGAAGCCGCGACGAAGGGTGTGAAGCCGGGGTGATCTTGCGGCGGCGGTGGCGGGTAGCGTCTGGGAGTTGCTTGGCGTCGGTGTCTGGCGAACTGGAAAGGGCGTGGGGATCGGTGAGTACTGAGGTGGGGGATTCGTTCGGGACCGAGGCATTGCGCGCGGGGGTGGTGGCGGCTTGGCGGGGGTCGCCCACTCGGTTGCGTGAGGATGCGGCTAGCGAGGCCGATCTGGTGCGGTCGGGGTATCGGGATCGGGTGCTGACCGAGTTGGCGCAGAATGCGGCGGATGCGGCGGCCAAGGCGGGGGTGGCCGGGCGGGTTGCGGTGTGGCTGGACGGGCGGACGCTGCACATTGCGAATACCGTTGTGGGGATGGATGTTTCGGGGGTGCACGCGCTGACGGCGCTGCGGGCCTCGGCCAAGTCGGGGGCGGATGCCGCCGTCGGACGGTTCGGCGTGGGGTTCACCGCGGTCCTGAGCGTTTCCGAGGAGATCGAGTTCCGGTCCACGGGTGGTTCGGTGCGGTTCTCGCGGGCGGAGACCTGGGCGCTGCTGGGGGCGCAGGGGATCGAGATTCCGGAGGTCGAGGGCGAATTCCAGCCGCCCGCACTGCGATTGGCGTGGGCCATCGACGAGAAGCCGGCCGCCGGATTCGACAGCGAGATCGTGCTGCGACTGCGCGCGGACGTGGACACGGTCGAACTGCTCGCGGGCATGCGCGACGAGGCCGTGGACCTGCTGCTGGAACTGCCCGCCCTGCAGTACATCCGGATCGAGGACGACGAGATCGCCGCCGAGGTGGCCGATCTCGCGGACGGAATTCAGGAAATCCGGGTCAGCGGGCCGGAGGACGCCGACCGCCGCTGGTGGCAGTACCGGACCGAGCGGGCCCGCTGGCTGCTGCCCGTCCGCGACGGCCGCCCGGTCGCCGCGCACCTCGACGTCCTGCGCGCACCGACCCGCTCCGACGAAGAGCTGTCCCTGCCCGCCCTGCTGATCGCCGACATCCCCATGCAGCCGGACCGCCGCCGCCTGCTCCCGGGCGCGCACCTCGCGGAATTGGCCTCGGGCTATGCGGATTTCGCCCGCGCCCTCCCACCCCGCGACCGCCTGGTCCTGGTACCGCTCCCGGCCTTCGCCCGCAGCGAGGCCGACAGCCTCCTGCGCGAGGCCCTCGTCGCCGAACTGCGCGACCACGCCTGGCTCCCCGTCCTGTCGCCGCGACAAGCGGGCGACCCCGCACCCGCCCTGCCCGATGACACCCTGCTCGGCTACGAATCCGCCGCATCCCACGGAGAATCCATCGCACCGAGCGCGACTTCGGGCGGAGGCGCCGACCGGGATGACGACGGCGATGCGCGCAACCCCGGCTTTGCCGAGGGTGGGCAGGGCGCGTTGTTCGATATGGACCCCGCGCCCGCGGTGGATACGCGGCGCGGGAGTGACACTGTCCGCGCCGGGGGCGATCGCCCTTCCGCCTTCGCGGACGCCGCGGATGGCACGGCCCTTGCCGCGGATCCGGTGGAGCGGCCGGGGCGGGCGAGTGTGTTCACCGGTGTGACTGGGGAATTGGCGGAGCTGCTGGCGGAAGTTGTCGGGCCGCTGGTGATTCCGGAGTTGTCGGGGCGGATGTATGCCGATGCGCTTGGGGTGCTGGATGTGCATCGGATCGGGTTGGCGCGGATCGCGGAGTTGTCGAGCAGTCTGGAGCGGGAACCGCAGTGGTGGTATTCGCTGTACGACGCACTGGAGCCGTCCGTGACCGATCCGCTGGCGGTGGAGGAGTTGGGGGCGCTGGCGGTGCCGCTGGCGGACGGGCGGCTGGTGACGGGGCCGCGCACGACGGTGCTGGATGATCGGCTGGAGAGCGCGATTCCGGTGCACTGGGCGCGGTTGGTGCATCCGGAGGCGGCGCACGAGCTGCTGGGTCGGTTGGGTGCGCGGGCCGCGTCGGCGGAGGATCTGCTGAATGATCCCGGCCTGCAGGCGATTCTGGAGGACGATCCGAGCGATCCGGATACCGTGGACGCGGTGCTGGGCCTGGCCGGACACGCCGCCGCCGGGCAGGGGGCGCTGCCCACCTGGCTTGGATTGATCGAATTGCCCGATGCCCATGGCGAATTGAGCCCCGCGGACGAACTGCTGCTGCCGGAGGCCCCGCTGGGGCGCGTGCTGGTGGCGGACTCGCCGTTCGAGACGGTCGCGGCGGAGACGCTGGAGCGCTACGGGAGCGAAGCGCTGCGCGCCGTCGGCGTGGGCTGGAGTTTCACCCTGGTCACTGAATCGGATCCGACCGGCCCGGATCACCATCTCGACGATGAGGAGTCGTGGTGGGAGGGCCTCGCCGAGGATCCGCCGGAGCTGACCGCGGTCCGCGATCTGGATCTGGTGGACGACGGGGAGTGGCCGGAAGCCTTGCGGCTCTTGCTCGCCGATCCCGCCACCCGCCCGCTACTGGCCGATCGCGACGGCTACACGGCCTGGTGGCTGCGGCTGCACGCGCATATCGACGGCATCCAGCTGGGCCTCATGCGGCATCCGGACGATATTCTGTTCACGGGTCTGCTGCCACAACTGCCGGGCTTCTCCGCTCAGGATCTGGCGGTACTGCGTGGTGTGCTCGCCGATCCCGAGGTGATGACCGCCCATCTGGCCGAGGAACTCCTCGACGCACTGGCCGATCCGGCGAGAATGCCCAATCCGGAAGCGATCTCACACACCCATGTCCGGCTGGCCGAGGCGGTCGCCGCCGGGCTGCTGGACGCGGACGATCTGGACCTGCCGCCGCATGTGCGCGCCCTGTCGGGCGCGGTCATCGACACCGCCGACGCATTCGTCCTGGACCGCCCCTGGTTCGGCCCGGCGCTGCCCGCCGACCGCCTGGTGGTCGGCGATATCGCCGCCGCCGAGGCTCTCGCCGATCTGCTCGACCTCCCGCTCGCCTCACAGGCCGTCGCCGCCGAGGTGGTGAGCACCGGCCGAGCCACCACCTGGGCCGCCGACCCGCTCGGTGTCCTGCTGCGCCTGCAATTCGATATGCCCGCGCCCACCGGTGAACTCGTCGTCCACGACGAGCTGCTGGTGCGGCTGTCGGGCGCCTACGAGGCGACGGTATCCGTGCCCTGGTGGCGCGACGGCGATGTGACCCACGTGCGGGCCCCGCGCCGCACCACCGTCGAAACGCGCACGGACGACAACGATTAGCGCCGCGGTGCGGCGCTATGTCCGATAGCGCCGCACCGAAATCGGCCGGACGTATGGCGGTTCGCTCAGGCGGCGTGCGAGGTGATCATCCGGGCCAGGACGTCCAGTTGCTCGCGGACGGCGGCGCTGTCGTTGTCGACCAGCCAGCGCAGCACGATGCCGTCGATGGTGGCGAGCATGAAGCGGCTCAGGGTGCCGACGCCGACGGTCCACTGGGTGCCGGTCGCTTCGCGGGCGTGCTCGATGATGTCGGCGACGGTGGAGTCGTTGAAGGTGTACTGCTCGCGGGCAATGGCGAGTTTTGCCGGAGTTTGTTCGCCTTCGCGGAGTGCGTAGGTCGTCGTTTCATAGGTGAGCAACTGCCGTTCCGGAGTGGCTTCTATGTTCAACCACATGAGTTCCAGACCGGCGCGCACCAATTTTTGAAGCGCTTCTTTTCCAGTTCCGACGTCTTGCCATACCGCTTCGTTGGCATCGACGGAATCGCGCAATTCCATCGAGAGGGCCTTGACCAGCTCGGTCATGAGCTGATCCTTGTTTTCGAAACAGTAATGCACCACACCGAGCGAAGCACCGGCTGCCTGTGCCACATCGCGCGTGGTAACTCCTGCCACGCCCTTTTTTTCGGCAAGGCCGATGGCTGCCTCGATAAGGTGGGCCCGTCGTTCTTCGACGCTCAATCGGGAGGACACCCCGCAGAGTTAAGCGCTCGCGGCGCGCGCAGTCAATTCGCACGCTCCGGAAATCTCGACTGGACGCCCGTCCAGTTCTATGGTTCGCTCGCATCCAAACTCGTGAGGAGGCGCGAATGCCGGTGCCGGACAAGGAAACGGCCGAGCGGGAACAGCCCGGATCGGTCTCGCGGCGAACGGTCCTGGCCGGGGCGGCCGCGGGCGCCGCGGCGCTGGCCGTGGCCGGTTCGCTCGCGCTCCCGGAAAGCGAGGCTCGTGCCGATTCGGGCGATTACCTCATTGGCGTGGGCATTTCGGACATCACCGGCCCCGCGGCCGAATGCGGAATGATGGGCTACTCGCAGTTCGGGCAGGACACCGCCGGAATCCACCTGCGCGCCTACGTGATCGCGAGCGGCGGGCAGCGCATCGTCTACGCCATCGCCGACAACGGCATGATCTTCGGATCCGTGTACCGCGGCGTCATGGCGGCCCTGGCCCGGCGCTTCGGTGACCGCTACACCGAGCAGAACGTGCTGCTCACCTCCACGCATTCGCACGCCACCTGCGGCGGCGCCGCCCACGACTACGCCTACAACCTCTCGATTCTGGGTTTCCAGCAGCAGGTGTACGACATCGAGGTGGCGGCCATCGTGGAGGCCATTGCCGCCGCGGACGCCGATCTCGGACCCGGAAGCTTGCATATCGGGCGCAGCGAATTGCACGACGCCAGCGTGAACCGGTCGCGAATCGCCTTCGAACGCAATCCCGAAGCCGACAAACAGTATTTTCCAAATGCCATCGATCCGGCCGTCACGGTGCTGTCCTTGCGCAAGGGCGGCCGACCGGTCGGCGCCATCACCTGGTTCGCCACCCACAACACCTCCATGAGCAACAAGAACCGGCTCATCAGTGGCGACAACAAGGGTTATGCGTCCTACGCCTTCGAACACGGTGAGCACGGCGTGCGGTATCTGGACGGCGCCGATTTCATTGCGGCCTTCCCGCAGACCAACTCCGGCGATATGTCCCCGAATCTGAACCTGAGCCCCACCTCCGGGCCCACCGACAACGAGTTCGAGAACACCCGCATCATCGGCGAGCGCCAATATCGCGCCGGTAAGGCCGCGCTCGCCGCGGCGCGGCCGCTCGGCGGGCAGGTGGGCGGCCTGCTCTGTTACATCGATATCGCCGATATCGAGGTGGACGCGCGCTGGACCGGAACCGGCGGGCCGCGCCACACCGCGCCCGCGTGCGCGGGTGTCGCGCTCATCGCGGGCAGCACCGAGGACGGGCCGGGCCTGCCGGGCGTGCCGATTCCCGAGGGCGTGCGCAATCCCTTCGTGGACGCGCTCGGCGGCGTGAACCGGCCCGTGCCGGATTGGCTGACCGACGCCCAGGCCCCCAAGGCCATCGTGGCGCCGCTGGGCCTGCTGCCCCCGGCCGGATGGGTGCCGAATGTGGTGCCGATCCAGCTGGTGCGCATCGGCGAGCTCTATCTGGCCTGTGGCGGTGCGGAATTCACCATCGTGTCCGGGCTACGCATCCGGCGCACCGTGGCGGCGGCCTTGGGCGTCGATCCGGAACAGGTGCTCATGCAGGGCTACGCCAACGGCTACCACGAATACGTGTCCACGCCCGAGGAGTACGACGCCAAGCAGTACGAGGGCGGGTCGACACTGTACGGGCGCTACACCCTTCCGGCCTATCAACAGGAATTCCACAGGCTGGCAACGGCATTCGCCGCGCAGCAGACGGTGCCCCGGGGCCCGGCCCCGCGCGACATCTCGACTGTGCAGCCGAATTTCGTTGCGGCCCCGGGCCCGGACGCCACGCTGCCCGGAACAAGCTTCGGCGATGTCCTCACCCAGCCCGCCGGGTTCTGTGCGCGCGGCGGCCAGGCCGCCGTGGAATTCGTCTCCGCGCACCCCAAACACAATCCGCGGCGCGGCGGCACCTTCCTGGAAGTGCAGCGCGCCACCGGTTCCGGCTGGTCGCGGGTCGCCAACGAGGGCGAATGGGCGGTGAAGTTCTTCTGGAGCAAGCGCGACGGCAATGTCTCGGTGGCCCGGTTCACCTGGGATGTTCCGGCCGATGCGGCGCCCGGGCGCTACCGGTTCCAGCACTTCGCGGATCAGCTCACCGGCGACGGGGCGCTGCGCCCGTTCACCGGGGTCAGCGACGAGTTCGAGATCGGCTGATCACTCCAGACGGAGCCGATTACTCCAGACCGAGCTGCGCGCCCTTGTCACCCCGGCGCGCACTCCGGAGCTGGATAGCATAGATGGTGTAGCCGAGCAGTCCGACGGCCAAGCCCATCATGCAGACCGGCCGCGCCTCGGCCCAGCTGTCGTCGATCCACACCGCGACGGTGGCGATGAGGAAAGCAAGCGTGCTGATAGCCAGCACCGGCCGGGGATCGGTCAGCCGGTGCGGAATCTCCGGAACGGGGCGTGTCACCCCTCCACCCTAAGCCGACCCGGCCGCACCGGCGCGGCGCGTCTCCCGCTCCGGTGAGTCGGGGGAGGTCGCGCGTGCGAACAGGCGTCCTGCTCGCGACTGGTCCCGTATCGTTTGCCTCTGTGACAACGCCTTCCGATATTCGAGCGCTCGCTGGTGAACTCTCACTGGCGGTGGTGCGCTTGACGCGACATTTGCGGGGTAGGCGCGCCGATGCCCAGATTTCGCTGACCCAGCTGTCGGCCCTCGCGACGCTCAATCGCGAGGGCGCCATGACGCCGGGCGCCCTGGCCGCCAAGGAGCGCGTGCAGCCCCCGTCCATGACCCGGGTGATCGCGTCGCTGTCGGAAATGGATCTGGTGGAACGCAAACCGCATCCCACCGACGGATGGCAGATCATCGTGTCGCTGTCGGATGCGGGGCGCGCCCTGATCGCCGACGAGACGCATGCGCGCGAAGCCTGGATGACCGAACAGCTCTCGGGCCTGCACCCCGATCAGCTGAAGGTGCTCAACGAGGCGGTCGGCATCATGAAGCACATCGTCGACGAATCGGAATAGGTCAGGCGCCGAAAGCCCGGTCGCTGGAGACGATTTCGCGGCCCAGCGGGAACAGCGACACCGGCACGAGTTTCAGATTGGCCCAGGCGAACGGGATTCCGATAATCGTGATGGCCAGGGCGATACTCGTGAAGATGTGCCCCAGCGCCAGCCACCAGCCCGCCACGATGAACCACACCACATTGCCGAGCATGGACGGCACGCCCGCGCCCGGCTTCTCGACGGCTTCGCGGCCGAAGGGCCACAGCACGAACGAGGCGATCCGGAACGACGCGATGCCCCACGGAATGGTGATGATCAGGATGCAGCAGATCAGCCCGGCGATCACATAGCCGACCGCCATCCAGAATCCGACCAGGACGAGCCAGAGGACGTTCAGTACGAGCTGGATGGGTTTCACGTCTTCCAGGATGCCAGCCGCCGGGGGCGGCTGGCATCAGGGAATACCCTTAATCAGGGAGTTCTCAGAAGAACCAGCCCGGTTCCGGATCACGATCGGCCGCGAACGCCTCGTCGAAGGCGCGCAGCACGGTCGCGTCCTTGGCTTGGATGCGATTGGCCGCGGCGAACACCTGGGCGCGGTGCGCGCCGAAATAGAGACTGCCGAGCACGTCGATGCCGAGCTCCAGATCGGGTGTCGCGGTGGTCGGTTCGCATTCGGCCACGCCGTCGCGCACTCGCAGCGCGAAGGCGCCGCCCGCATTGCGGAACGGATCCGTCACGGCGAGAACGACATCCAGATCGGCGCGGTAGCCGCGCGCGGTGAGGGCCGCGGGCACGTCCATGACGCGGGTCCACATGCCGTCGTAGCGCTCGGTGACCCGCACCAGGCGCGGATCGGTCACCAGATAGGGGAGCGGATCGCTCTCGGTGAGGCTGCCCTCGACCTTGTGACACAGATCCAGGCTGAGCAGCACCCGCCACAGCGCGATGTGCGCCTCGGGCGTGACCGAGCAGAATTCGGCGACCAGGGCGGTGTTCTCGTCGTTCTCCCACTTCCGCCGGTAGAGCACGTAGCCGTCGGGATGGGTGAGCACGAACAGCGCGGACGCGCCGTCGCGGTAGCGCTCCAGATCGGCGAACCAGATCTTCCAGTTCTGTTCGGGGCGGACCTGGGCGCCGGGCACGAGCCGCCGCCAGCGGTCGTACACCGCGCGGAGGTGATCCTGGGCGTCGGCCAGCACCTCGATGCTCACTCCACCGGGATCCGGTGTGCTGGGCCGGAATTCGGCCTTGCGCCGATTGATGCTGACCTCGTTGCGGATGGTCGAGGGCCGTAGCCGAAGCGGCCGTAGATGGTGCCCTCGCTGGCGGTGAACATGGTGATCGGCAGGCCGTCGGCCTCAGCGCGGCGGTGCAGTTCGGTGTAGAGCGCGCGCAGGATGCCCCGGCGGCGATGGGTGGGAGCCACTCCGACCGCGGAAACACCGCAGGCCTGCACGGTATTCAGACCGGGCACGGTGACCGTCATGGTGCGGTCCACGGTGTGTCCAACGATCTTGTCGCCGTCCACGGCGACGATCGCGCGCTCGATCGGGAACAGATCGGCCGAGATTTCCAGGTCGGCGGGGTCGGGTCGGGATCCGAAGCAGGTCGCCAGCAGTTCCCGGATACGGGGCCGGTCGTCCGGGGTGGCAGAGCGCAGGGTGATGGATGCCATTGGCCGACCATCCCATGAATTCGGGGGCGGGCGCATCCGATTTTCCGGTGTGCACGGCACCGAGGATCGGTACCTGCCACCCCCTCCGTGGCAGGTACCGATCCTCACCCCCTCGGGAGCTCCCCTCTCCCTTGACAAGAACTATGTCGGTGAGTGCTGGTGACTTCCTTAAAGATTCCTTGCGATAGCGAAAACAACGGAACCCGCCCTCGGTGAGGACGGGTTCCGTTGTGTGCGAAGCGATCAGCGCAGGGTGATGCCCTCGTAGTTGCGCTCCTCGTAGCCGGTGTAGATCTGGCGCGGGCGGCCGATCTTCAAAGGCTCGCGGTGCATTTCGCGCCAGTGCGCGATCCAGCCGGGCAGGCGGCCCATGGCGAACAGCACGGTGAACATGCGGGTCGGGAAGCCCATGGCGCGGTAGATGACGCCGGTGTAGAAGTCGACGTTCGGGTACAGGCGGCGCTCGATGAAGTAGTCGTCGGTGAGCGCGGCCTCTTCCAGGGCCTTGGCGATATCGAGCAGCTGGTCGTCGCCGCCGATCTTGGCCAGGATCTGGTCGGCGACCTTCTTGACCAGGGTCGCGCGCGGGTCGTAGTTGCGGTAGACGCGGTGCCCGAAGCCCATGAGCTTCACGCCGTCTTCCTTGTTCTTGACCTTGCGGACGAACTCCTTGACGTCACCGCCATTGGCCTTGATGTCGTCCAGCATCTCCAGCACGGCCTGGTTGGCGCCGCCGTGCAGCGGGCCCCACAGCGCGTTGATGCCGCCGGAGACGGAGGTGAACAGGTTGGCGTCGGAGGAGCCCACCAGGCGCACGGTCGAGGTGGAGCAGTTCTGCTCGTGATCGGCGTGCAGGATGAGCAGCATGTCCAGCGCCGCGGCGACCTCGGGGTCGACCTCGTACGGCTCGGCCGGGAAGCCGAAGGTCATGCGCAGGAAGTTCTCGACCAGGCTCAGCGAGTTGTCCGGGTACAGGAACGGCTGGCCGACCGACTTCTTGTAGGCGTAGGCCGCGATGGTGGGCAGCTTGGCCAGTAGTCGGATGGTGGACAGTTCGACCTGCTCCGGATCGCGCGGGTCGAGCGAGTCCTGGTAGTAGGCCGACAGCGCGTTGACCGCGGAGGACAGCACGGGCATCGGGTGCGCATTGCGCGGGAAGCCGTCGAAGAACCGCTTCAGGTCCTCGTGCAGCAGGGTGTGGCGGCGAATGCGGTTGGTGAAATCGTCCAGCTGGGCCTGGGTCGGCAGCTCACCGTAGATGAGCAGGTAGCTGACCTCGATGAAGGTGGACTTCTCGGCCAGCTGCTCGATCGGGTAGCCCCGGTAGCGCAGGATGCCGGCCTCACCGTCGATGTAGGTGATGGCCGACTTGGTCGACGCGGTGTTCATGAACCCGGGGTCGTAGGTCACATACCCGGTGCTGGCCAGCAGCTTGCCCAGGTCGATTCCGTCGTTGCCCTCGACAGCCTTGGCGACGGTCATCGGGTACTCGCCGCCGGGGTATGTCAGTACCGGCTTGGAGTCGTCGACGTTGATGATGTTCTCAGCGGGCACGGAAGGATCCCTCTCAGGCTTGAAACCGTAGGCATCGGACGCGGTGGCTCACGATGCGCTTGCCTTAACGCTAGCCGTTGTCCGGTAGGCCCGACCAACGAGGGTCACCAATAACTACCTCACAGTCACATCGCCGCGAGGTGAGGTGCGGTGCGGTCATGTGTTATTGGCATGATCCGCGATTTGTACCTCCGAATGGGCTCGTGAAACCCGGTATCTGAGGAATGCCGGGAAAATCAGAGCCGCTGCGACCATGCCGATCACCACCAGTACGCCGCCGCCTGCGGCTGCCGCGGCGGTACCCACGGCGGCCGCCGCGAAACCGTGCGCAACATCACCGATGCGGGGTCCGCCCGCGACCACCACGATGAAGACGCCCTGCAGGCGGCCGCGCATGTCGTCGGTGGCGACGGACTGCAGCATGGTGGTCCGCAGGGCGGCGGAGAACATGTCCACCGCGCCGCCGAAGGCCAGGCAGGTGAAGGCGATCCAGAGGGCGACGGTGACGGGCAGCGGCCCGCCCGCCGCGCCGACGGCCAGGCCGAAGCCGACCATGCCCAGCCCCCACAGCACGATCAGTCAGATCACCGCCAGGCCCTGCCGGTGGATGCGGGTCAGCCAACCGGAGAAGATGCCGCCCAGCACCGCGCCCACCGACATGGCGGCGAAGAGAATGCCCAGGGCGGTGCCGCCGTCATCGGAGCCGGGGAAGGTGTCCGAGGCGATCTCGGGGAACAGCGCGCGGGACATGCCGAAGACCATGGCGACGATGTCGACGGCGAAGGAGGCCAGCAGGATTCGCTGGGCGGCCAGATAGGCGAAGCCGTCGAAGACCTCGCGCAGGCCCTCCCGGCGGGATTCGCCGGTGGGTGGGATGGACGGCAGTTTCCAGGTGGCCCAGAGCATGGCCAGCAGCGCGATGGCGTCCAGTAGATACAGCGTGGACAGGCCCGTGACCGGAATCAGCATGCCCGCCGCGACGGGTCCGGCGATGGCGCCGAACTGGAAGACCGTCATGCTCAGCGAGTTGGCGGCGGGCAGCTGCTCAGGGGGTAGCAGGCGGGGGTAGATGGCCGCGCGGGCGGGCTGGTTCACCGCGAAGAACGCCTGCTGAACGGCGAAGAGCGCGAGGATGAGCCATTCGTTGTTCAGGTTCGCGGCGGCCTGGGCCCAGAAGGCCAGCGCGGTGAGACCGGTGCCCGTGCCGGTGATGAGCAGCAGTTTGCGGCGTTCCATGACATCGGCGAGGGCGCTGCCCCACAGACCGAAGACAACGAGCGGCACGAGGCCGAAGAGTCAGGCCAGCCCGACATAGGAAGAGTTGTGGGTGATGTCCCACAACTGCTTCGGCACCGCTACCACCGACAACTGCGCTCCGATGACCGTGACTACGCCGGTGGTCCACAGGCAGCGGTAGTCGGGGTTTCGGAGCGGGGTTATGTCGGCGAGCAGTTTCACTGAGTGCACATTAATGGGATGAATTGTGTTGGAACCAGCCTTTTTCGGCGGTCATCCCATGTATTGGAAGTGATACATGACACTCGAAGGGGTTTGGGGCGAAGCCCCAATGGGGGTCGTGGGGGCTAGCCCCCGCCCACCGGGGGTCCGGGGGCGGAGCCCCTGGGAAAGCACAGCTCAGGGCTGCAAGCGCTCTATCTTCATGGCGGCGATATCGGTATTGCCCGGTTCCAGCAGTACTCGAATCCGGTTGTGCATGCGGCTGCGGCGCCCCTGCCAGAACTCCACGGTCTCCGGTTCGATCAGGAACCCGCCCCAGAACGGCGGCACCGGAATGTCGTCCACCTCGGCGAAGCGCCGCTCGAATTCGTCCATGCGCCGGTCCAGATCCGCGCGCGAGGCAATGGTGCGCGACTGCTCCGAGGCCCAGGCGCCCAGCCGCGAACCGCGCGGGCGGGACTGCCAGTACACGGCCGTGACCTCGGGTGCGACCTGCCGGACCGGCCCTCGCACCGTCACCTGCCGCCCCATCGCGGTCCACACGAAGGTCGCCGACGCATACGGCGTGGCAATCAGCTGGCGCCCCTTGAACGATTCGTAATTCGTGTAAAAAGTCACACCCTCCGATGACAGTCCCTTGCACAGCACCGTGCGCGTGGACGGTCGCGGACCGGAGTCGGTCACCTCCACGGTGGCCAGCACCATGGCATTGGGATCGCGCACCCCCGCGCTCGTCGCGTCCTCGATCCAATTGCGCAGCAACGGCTCCCAGCCACCCGCCAGCCAGCTCTCGTCAAGGTCGGTTTCCAGCCCCGGATGGTTGTCCCCGGCGTCCACGCCGTACTCCACCCGCATGGCCGCGATATCGAGGTCGGAAGTGGCGAATTTCTCCTGGTCGCGCATGGGCCAGACGTTACTCCTGGGTAATCCGCGCGTTAAGGTCTAACTGATCGGCGTGGCCGCCCATCGGATCGGGCGGCCCGATTTGCAAGGAGAGTCACAACATGACTGCCAGCGCTGCGGTTCCCAGCCCTGCCGTCCCCGCCGACTTCGTCAGCGGCCTCGAAGGCGTGGTGGCATTCACCACCGATATCGCCGAACCGGACAAGGACGGCGGCGCGCTGCGCTACCGCGGCGTCGACATCGAGGACCTGGTCGCGAACCGGGTCACCTTCGGTGATGTCTGGGCCCTCCTGGTGGACGGCGAATTCGGCCGTGGTCTACCGCCCGCCGAACCGTTCCCGCTGCCGGTGCACACCGGTGACGTGCGCGTCGACGTGCAGGCCGGGCTGGCCATGCTGGCTCCGATCTGGGGTTATCAGCCGCTGCTGGACATCGACGACGACACCGCCCGGGAGAACCTGGCGCGCGCCTCGGTCATGGCGCTGTCCTATGTGGCGCAGTCGGCGCGCGGCATCTACCAGCCCGCCGTGCCGCAGAAGAAGATCGACGAGTGCACCACCATTACCGAGCGGTTCATGACCCGCTGGAAGGGTGACCCGGATCCGGCGCACATCGAGGCCATCGACGCCTACTGGGTATCGGCCGCCGAGCACGGTATGAACGCCTCCACCTTCACCGCCCGCGTCATCGCCTCCACCGGCGCGGATGTGGCGGCCTCGCTGTCCGGCGCCATCGGCGCCATGTCCGGCCCGCTGCACGGCGGCGCCCCGGCCCGTGTGCTGCCCATGATCGAGGCGGTCGAGAAGTCTGGTGACGCACGGGCCCTGGTCAAGGGCATCCTGGACCGCAAGGAAAAGCTCATGGGCTTCGGCCACCGCGTCTACCAGGCCCAGGATCCGCGCGCCAAGGTGTTGCGCGAGACCGCCAAGCGCCTGAACGCCCCGCGCTACGAGGTCGCCGCCGCGCTGGAGCAGGCCGCGCTGGCCGAACTGCGCGAGCGCCGCCCGGACCGCGCCATCGAGACCAATGTGGAGTTCTGGGCCGCGGTCATTCTCGATTTCGCCGAGGTGCCCGCGCACATGATGCCCGCCATGTTCACCTGTGGCCGCACCGCGGGCTGGTGTGCGCACATCCTGGAGCAGAAGAAGCTGGGCAAGCTGGTGCGCCCGGCCGCCATCTACACCGGTCCGGCCCCGCGCACGCCCGAGACGGTCATCGGCTGGGACAGCGTGATTCGCAAGTAGTGATCGGAAAGCGTGTGGCCCGCAGCGGATTCCGCTGCGGGCCACAGTGCTGTCCAGGCCGACCGATAATGCTGTCCAGGCCGACCGATAATGCTGTCCGGGCCGACCGGCGGGAACGCCCCGCCCCCGCCGGTCAGGCGCGGACGATCAGGCCTTCACCACGATGGATTTGACGATCTTGTCGGCGAAGGTCTGCTTCTTGGCATCCCACAGCGGCCACAGATAACCGATGTAGCAGGGCAGGCCGTCCACGATGTGGGCGAACTTCCGCCCGACGCCCGCTCCGGCGCCCAGGAGCTGACCGTCGGCCTCGCGGATCGTGCGCAGACCGACCACCTTCTTGCCCGGGGTCTGTCCGGTGGTGCCTTCCGTGTAGCCCAGGAAGACGGTGCCGCCGAGGGCGATCGCCCAGCCGAGCAGCAGCAGGATCCAGCCGACGGCGGAGTATCCGCCGCCGGTGCAACCGGCGCTGTAGGAGCTGCTGAAATCGCATTCCAGCGGTTCGGTGCCGACGCTCGCGGCCAGGCCGTACAGGATGCCCGCGGGCAGGCCCACGATCAGGTAGTCGATCAGGAACGAGCCCGCACGCTGACCCCAGCTGGCATAGGGGGCCTGCGGTGCGCCGTACTGCTGTTGCGGTGCGCCGTATCCCGGCTGCTGCGGGGGGTAACCGCCCGGCTGCTGCGGCTGCTGCGGGTAGGGATTGTTCGGGTAGGTCATTCGGGTCCTAGCTGACGTTGGAGCAGACAATGCGGACGTGTTGGGTGACCGCACCGCGCTGCAGTCTGGAGCATTCCGGCTCGTAACGTGAGCCGGACGCCGGATGCCCCGAATTCCGTGGGCCCTCGGCCGGATTCGGGACGGAGGTGGATCGTGGCGCTGGAGATGCGGACTCTCTGCGAACGATGTGAGGTTGCCGAGTTGCCTGCCGACGGGGCGGCACTGATCTGCTCATACGAATGCACATTCTGTGAAACGTGCGGTCGAACAATGGATTACGTCTGCCCGAACTGTGGTGGCGAGCTGGTTGCCCGACCGCGTCGGACGGCCTAATCGCCGTCTTCGAGCGAGGCCGCCCAATCCACCGCGACGGATTCGCCGCGGTCGACTGTGAAGAAGGCGACCTCGAGATGGCGGCCGAGGTCGACCAGTTCCAGTGCGGCCAGCGGCACCGGCTGGACTGTGCGCACGCGCCACGGCGACGGTTCGTCCCAGGTCTGCAGTTCCAGATCGAGGCGCAGGATCGGATCGTCGCGGCCGGTGTAGTCGGCGGCCAGCGGCGCGGCCGCGAGCACGGTGGCGCGGGCGCGGCGGCCGTCGCTGAGGATCTTGGCGATATTGGTGCGGGCGGTCTCGCCCGGCGGCGGGACATAGAGGACCACGCGATCGCGATCGTCCGGATCCACCCGGCAGGCGACCTCGTCGCCGGGCCGCATCCACTCCGCGTCGGCGGCGGTGACGTGCTGGCGGACCCGGGTCTCGTAGGGATGCTGACTCTCCAGCTTGATGCGCACCCAGTATTCGCAGCCCGGATCCGGTTCGGCATCGGTGCCGGAGCTCCTCGTCCCGGCGCGGACGCTGAGGATGGTCGCCGTGCCCTCGGCGCCGTGCATGAGCAGCTCGCGGCGGGCCGCGTCATCGAGCGCGGGACCGCGGCGGGACAGGCCGCGCGAGCCGAACTGCGAGGACAGGCGGGTGAACAGGCCCGGTCGCGGACGGTCTGCCGCGGGGGTACGCCGTTGTGCGCGTCCGGATTTCGCGGGTGCGCCGAATTGCTCGGCGTCGGTGTCAGGTCGCTCGTGCGCGGTCATATCCATGGCCGTACACCGTAATGGCTCTGTGGCCCGCCCCACACCAATACTCGCCGTTTGAACGGCACTCGAATTCACGGGCTTTCCAGTGGCTACCCACTCGCGTGCGCGGATACACCCAACCTCTACCCTTGTCGCCATGACCTCTGCGTTCCCGACCATCCCCGACGATCTCAAGCCCGCCGACGGACGGTTCGGCTGCGGACCCTCCAAGGTGCGTCCCGAACAGCTGCAGTCCCTGGTGGATACCGGCGCTTCCGTGTTCGGCACCTCCCACCGGCAGAAGCCGGTGAAGGATGTGGTGGCCCGCGTGCGCTCCGGTCTGCGCGAATTGTTCGCGCTGCCGGACGGTTACGAGGTCGTCCTCGGCAATGGCGGCACCACCGCGTTCTGGGACGCGGCCGCCTTCGGCCTGATCCGCGAGAAGTCGCTGCACCTGAGCAATGGTGAGTTCTCCTCCAAGTTCGCCTCGGTCGCCAAGGGCAACCCGTTCATCGGCGATCCGATCGTGGTCAAGGCCGAGCCGGGCAGCGCGCCCGAGCCGACCTCGGATCCCTCGGTCGACCTCATCGGCTGGGCGCACAACGAGACCTCCACCGGCGTCGCCATTCCGGTGTCCCGCCCGGCGGGTTCGGAGAATGCGCTCATCGCCATCGACGCCACCTCGGGCGCGGGCGGTCTGCCGGTGAACATGGCCGATGCCGACGTCTACTACTTCGCGCCGCAGAAGTGCTTCGCCTCCGACGGCGGGCTGTGGATCGCGCTCATGAGCCCCAAGGCCCTGGAGCGCGTGGAGGAGATCAAGAATTCGGGTCGCTGGACCCCCGAATTCCTGTCGCTGCCCATCGCGGTGGACAACTCCTCCAAGGATCAGACCTACAACACCCCGGCGCTCGCCACGCTGTTGCTGTTCGCCAACCAGATCGAATGGCTCAATGGCAATGGCGGTCTGGACTGGGCCGTGAAGCGCACCGCCGATTCCTCCTCGCGCCTGTACTCCTGGGCCGAGACCAGCGAATTCGCGACGCCGTTCGTGGCGAACCCGGCGCACCGCTCGCAGGTGGTCGGCACCATCGACTTCATCGATTCGGTGGATGCCGCACAGGTTGCGAAGATCCTGCGCGCCAACGGAATCGTGGACACCGAGCCGTACCGTAAGCTGGGTCGTAACCAGCTCCGCGTCGGCATGTTCCCGGCCATCGATCCCGAGGACGTGTCGCAGCTGACGCGCTGCATCGACTGGGTGGTCGGCCAGATCGGCTGATGCCGAACCACACAAGCTAATGCGGCGCGGGAGTCTGGCGACAGATTTCCGCGCCGCGTGTCTTGCCCCGTGATTCACAGAAGTGCACTACTGTTCCAGAACGTGGGCGGTATTCACCGGGCGGAGACCGACGGTCGCGAGCCTGGCGATATAGCTGTGAGGGACGCAGCGCTGTGCTTGATGCAGTGATAAGGAGGTAACGGTGCGTGAACTTCGAGTAATCGGATTGACACCCGATTCCGCGCATATCGTGTGCATCGATACCGAGTCCGGCCAGAAGTACCGGCTCGCCGCCGATGACAAACTGCGTGCCGCCGCCCGTGGAGACCTTGCCCGATTCGGCCAGATCGAGATCGAAACGGAAGCCACCATGCGTCCTCGCGATATCCAGGCTCGAATCCGTGCCGGTGCGTCGGTGGAGCAGGTCACCGAGGAATCCGGAATGCCCTCCAGCCGGGTGGAGCGCTTCGCGTATCCCGTACTGCTGGAACGGGCCCGGGCCGCGGAGTTGGCGCAGAAGGCGCATCCGGTCCGCAATGACGGCCCGGCGGTGGAGACCCTCATCGACATCGTGTCCGCGGCCTTCGCCGAGCGCGGCCACAATATCGAGGTCGCCGAATGGGACGCCTGGAAGGACGAAAAGGGCTACTGGGTGGCCCAATTGCAGTGGCAGGCCGGGCGCTCGGTGATCGCCGCGCACTGGCGCTACCAGCCGGACGCGCACGGCGGATCGGTGGTCCCGCTGGATGATCCGGCCGGGGATCTCATCGATCCCGATTTCGGCCGGGCCCTGCGCGGGCTGGCGACCATCCTGCCGGATCAGTCCGAGCCCGCGGTGGCGGAACCGCCCGCGCCGCGTGCGCCCGCGCCACGCGAGAAGCGGGCCGAGTACGCCGCGCCCACCCGATCGGCGAATCAGGAAAGCCTGGACGGCTATTTCGAGCAGCGCGCCGCGGTCGGCGACGGCACCGTGCCGGTGCCCACGGCCGCCGCTCCGGCTCCGGCCCCTGCTCCCGCTCCGGCAGCGCCCGCCGCGCCCAAAGCCCCGAATCCGCCCGCGCCCGCCGAGCATTCGGCTCCGGCGCCCGCCCCCGCGGCGCCCGCTGCGGCCGAACCGGCCGCCGCTGCGGCCGAACCGGCCGCCGCTGCCGCCGAACCGGCTCCCGCGCCCGCTCCGGAGAAGCCCGCCGCCAAGCCGAATGCGCAGAAGCCGAATCGCGCCAAGCGCGGCGGCAAGGCCCCCATGCCCTCCTGGGAGGACGTCCTCCTAGGCGTGCGCAGCTCCGGTCACTGAAATTTTCCGGAAGCTAAAAGTTTGCTAGACCGCTGATACTGTTGCGCGCCGGTTGCTGCCGTGCCATTCGGGCGGCTGGGTAGCCGAATCGATGCGGATATCCGTCACTGCCTGGACGTGCGGTTCGATCTTTGACCGTTTCGTCCGAACCTAATTCGCGGCCACGAGTTCGCCGCGCCGAGAACGGGCTCGAGCAACAGCGACATTTCCGGCCGTGGTGGGGGTAGATTTTGTACTGGTGGCGGTGATTGCCGGGGCGATCCGACGCCGAAGCGCAAGAACGGCCGCCGAGAGTTGCTCAAGATTTGCCATCTTGACTACAAGCAATTCGGGAGGTGCCGGACCGTGCCATCCACAGTGTCGTCCATCTGGTACGTCGACGCCCCCGATCCGGTCGCCGTACTGCGCGCGCATCCGGGACCGGATCCCGAAGCGGCCTGGGCCCTGGCGCGGCAACTCAATCCGGACCGCGATGTGGTGCCCGCCGCCTCCGGCACCATGAAGGTGTGGGCCGGGCCCGATCCCGAATCCGTCTATATCGGCTGCTATCCCGGCGTCACCGTGGTCTTCTCCACCCAGGCAGCCCTGCCGCGGCCGACCAAACTGCCCGAGCTGCTGGCGCGTCCGCTCGCCTCCGAGCACACCTTCCTCGTCTCCTACGATCTCTCCCTCGGCTGGGGCGCGTTCGCGCATTGGGAGCGCGGCGAATTCCGGCGGTCCTTCAGCGCGACGCGGGTGAACATTCTCGAGGACGCCGGACTGCCGCTGGTGTGGGAGCGGCCGTACTGGGCGGGGGACCACCCCATCGAACTCGCGCCGGGCGAATTGCCGGATCCCCAGCTGCTGCCGTTCGATCCGCCCGATTTCGCGGATGCCGCCAACGCCATCTGGCTCGGATTCCGGTATCGCGGCGGGGTTTCCGTGGATACCGAACCGCAGGGGCCGCCGCCGGACATCGAGATGACCATGCCCGATGGCGAACCCATCGATGTGGACGCGCCGCCACCGGACCGCTCGCCCCTGCGATCGGAGGAGATCGAAGTGTGCGGTTTCTCGCTGTTCCCCAAGGGCGAGGCGCCGCAACCGGAGGCGCCGCCGGAGACCCAGGTGGAGCACAACGGCAAGCGCGGACTGTTCAGCTGGCTGCGCGGCCGCGACCGGGTCTCCTGAATCCGGCCGGGCCTAACCGAAGATCAGCGCGAACCAGCCCAGCAGGACGCCCGCCGCGAGTCCGGCGATGACCCAGCGGGTCACCGGGGCGAAGCGCCAACGCCAGGCCGTGGGCGTCGCGCCGCCGACCGCGACCAGATTCACCACCACCGCCAGCACCGGATGCACCTCCGCCAGCGCCGCGCCGAAGGCGTAGACCCCGCACGCCGTGAGCGCCGCCACGATCGCCACGGCCATGATCCCGGCCGCCCACGGGGTCGGCTCGGAATACCCGTATCCGTACGGGCCGTCGGGTGGGTGGCTCACTGGATTCGCACTCTCTCGTAGAAGGCCATGGCTGCGGCGGTGGCCACATTAAGCGAATCGGTGCCCGGTGTCATGGGGATGCGGGCGCGAATATCGCTGGCCCGCATGGTCTCCTCGGTCAGGCCCGGGCCCTCCGCGCCGAGCAGCAGCGCCACCTTCTCGCCCGTCATGGCGGCGGCGAGGGTGCCGGACGCGGGGTCCGGGGTGAGCGCTATGATCTGGAAACCATTGTCGCGCAGGATATCCAGGCTACCCGGTAGCGGCGGCAGCTGCGCGAACGGTACCCGCAGCACATGACCCATGGAGACGCGCACGGCCCGCCGGTACAGCGGATCGGAGCAGCGGTCGCCGAACAGGACGGCATCCGCGCCCAGGCCCGCCGCATTGCGGAAGATCGATCCGATGTTCTCGTGATCGTTGACGCCCTCAAGCACCGCCACCGTGCGCGCCCGCGCCAGCGCCTCGTCGACGGTGAGTTCGTGCGGCCGCCGCGCCGCCGCCAGCACGCCCCGGTTGAGATGGAATCCGACGACCTCGGCCATGACCTCGGCGGTGGTCCGGTAATACGGCACGTCCACGTCCGCGAGATCCGCCTCGAGCTGTTCGAACCGCCGCGACACGCCGAGCAGTGCGAACGGAGTGAACCGCGAGGCGAGCATGCGCTGCACCACCACCGTGCCCTCCGCGATGACCAGGCCCTTCCCGCCCGGCAGGTCCGGACGGCGGTCCGCGGAATTGAGGTCGCGGAAATCGGCGATCCTCGGATCGGCGGGGTCGTCGATATCGATCACGTCAGCCACCGCATAAGGTTGTCACGATCCCGAATCCCCTAAAGAAGAGGACAGTCCATGACCAAGCCCGTAGTCGAGTTCCAGGAGGGCCCCGCCCCCACCGAGCTGGCGATCAAGGACCTCGTGGTGGGTGACGGCGCCGAAGCCAAGCCGGGTGACACGGTCGACGTGCACTACGTGGGTGTCGAGTTCGACAGCGGCGAGGAGTTCGATTCGTCCTGGAAGCGTGGCGAGTCCATTACCTTCCCGCTGCGCGGCCTGATCCAGGGCTGGCAGGAGGGCATCCCGGGTATGAAGGTCGGCGGCCGCCGCCAGCTGACGATTCCGCCGCACCTGGCTTACGGTGCGGCCGGTTCGGGTCACCCCCTGTCGGGAAAGACCCTGGTCTTCATCATCGACCTGCTCGACGTCCTCAACTGAGAACGGCATTCGAACGGCTCCGGGCCTGGCGGTCCGGAGCCGTTTGTTGGTCGGTCAGCCGCCGACGACCGTGTTCATGATGGTGCCCGCGCTGGTGGCGGTGGCGCCGCCGACCATGGCGTTGGCGATCATCTTGGGGGACTGGAGGCCGCCGCCGCCCCATTTTTCCCAGGCGAAGCGGCCGCCGCCGTAGGTGATGGCGGCGATGCCCGACATCTGGGTGAACCAGGTGAAGTAGCGGAAGAGCTTCATGAGTTTGTCGGCCATGGGCGGGGTTTCGGCCGTGGGGTTGCCCAACTGGGCCAGGACCGTGCCGTACATGTCGTGCGCGGCCAGCAGCATGCTCACGATCGTTTCCTCTCCGGTGCGGGTCAGGCGTGGAGCAGCGTGAAACGGGCGATCAGAGCAATTAGAGCGATTCGGGCATGAGTTTAGCTTCGCGAACCGCCGATTGTTGCTGATTGTTTGCAGACTTATTTGCGGACGATCTCCACCGGATCGGTCAGCATGGCCGAGATCAGCGACTGCTGCGGCACACTGCGCGCGGGCAGCGAGTTCAGCGCCTGATTGGCCTGATTGCCGAGCGTGGTGGTGACCGCCTGCAGCTGGGTGACCCCGGTGGTGAGCGCCTGCATGGCGGTCAGGAGCTGCGTGCTGCCCTGATCGGCGATCCGCGGAATCTGCTCCGCCAGCTGCGCACCCTGACTCAGTTGCGCGCCCGCTTCGTTCAGCCGGGTGGTGGCATCGCGCAGCAACTGGCTGATGGTGGTGTCGGCGGTGACATCGGTCCCGGTGATCTGGCCGAAGCCGCTGAGCTGCCCGCCCGCCTGATTCGCAATGGTCTGCAGGCTCTGCATCTGCTGGATGATCGAGGCCAGCTGCGGATCACCGGCGAACGGCAGCGCCTGCAACAGCGGCACCACCGTATTGATCCCGGTGCTCAGCGAGGTGGTGGCATCGGTGATCTGCCCGACCGTGAGCCCGGTGGCCTCCAGGGCGTCGGCGAGCTGATTGGCCTGCGCGGTGGCCGCGGCGACCGTGGTGTTCAGCTGGGCGATGGCCGAAGTCATCTGCGCCGCAACGGTTTTGGCCTGCTCCAGAAAGCTCAGCAGCTGACCGGCGCCGCTCTCGAACTGGCCCGCCCCGTCGGCGGCGGACTGCACCCCGGCGCTGAGCAGCTGCGAGGTGAACGCCACCTGCGAGACCTGCCCGCGCGCGGAGTTCATGGCGGCGAAGAAGGAATCCAGTCCGGCCGCACTGATCTGCTTGGTCACCTCGTTCACGGCGTCGTTCACCGTATTGGCATCGGCGCGGTCATGGGTGGTGACGGTGACCTGCGCCTTCCGCGGTTGGTCGGTGGCCAGCGAGGTGACCGAGGTGGACAGATCCTCGGGCAGGGTGATGATGGCGGCGTAATCGGCGGTGCTCGCCTCGTCCACCACGTCCCAGGTGCGAGTCCCGCTGTCCTGCAAGGCTTTCACGACCCGTTCGCCGGTCGGGCCGGTATCGGCGTTGATGAGCGCCACCCCCGTCGGCGCGGGTGCGTGCCGGAGTAGCGCGATCGCGCCCGCGGCGACCGCGGCTGCCAGCAGCAGAACGAACAGGGCCCAGCGGCTACGTTTTCCGAACACCATTCAGACCGTAGAGGTACCGAATGGCCCTAGCTCTGGCGTTTGTCTGAGAGTTCCGTAAATGGTTCGGGCTGCGGCGTGTCGCGGTCCGGCAATTCCAGGATCAATCGGACACCGCCCAGCAGGCCGTCGTCGAAATAGGCACGTCCGCCGTGCAATTGCGCCTGCTGGGCCACCAGCGCCAGCCCCAGCCCGGAGCCGCCCTTGCTGGCCTGGCTGCCACGGAAGAAGCGCGCGAAGACCGCATCGCGCTCGGCGGCCGGAATGCCGCGGCCGTTGTCGTCGACCGAGATGACGATGTACCCGCCGGGCGCCCGGTGCGCGGACAGCAGCGCCTCGGTGGCCCCGCCGTGCCGCGCGGAATTGGCCAGGGCATTGTCGATGGCCAGCCGCAGCCCGGTCGGCAGGCCGCGGGTGGGCAGTTCGGCATCGGTGTCGATGCGCACCTTCAACTCCGGGAAATGCCGCATGGCATCGTGCGCGGCGGCATCGCAGACCTCGGCCACATCGGTTTCCACGTGATCGCGCTCATTGGTGAGGTCACCGGCCGCGAGCCGTTCCAGCGCGGCCAGGGTGGCCTCCACCCGATTCTGGCTGCGCTGCAGGTCGGCCAGGATCTCTATGCGCTGTTCCTCGTTCAGGTCGAGGGTGCGCAGCACCTCCAGATCGGTGCGCATGGCGGTGATCGGGGTGCGCAGTTCGTGCGCGGAGACGGCGGCGAAATCGCGGGCGGTCTCCAGGGCGGCGGCGGTCTCGGCCTGCGCCCGGTCCACCCGTTCCAGCATGGTGTTGACGGCCTCGGCGAGCTTGTCCGCCTCCCGCACCCCGGATCCGGCCACCGGCAGCGGATCGCCCGGATCGCCATTGGGTCCGCGCCGGTCCAGTTGCCGGGTGAGGCTCACGATGGGCCGCACCGCCCGGCCGCCGAACAGCCAGCCCAGCCCGGCCGCCGCCGCCACCGAGGCCAGCGCCGCCCACAGCACCCAGCGGCGCTGCGCGGCGGTGGCCTGCTCCGTGGCGGTCATCGGAAGGCCAAGGGAGACAACGCGTCCCGTCGGCTGATTCTCGGCGGTGGTGAGTACCCGGTAGGTATTGCCCGCCACCGTCACGGTGGCCTTGCCGACCGGCAGCTCGGGCAGCTGCACCGAGGTGCTGGCCAGGGAGCCGTCGGCATTGCGGACGGTGACCGAGAGATCATTGCTGGGCCCCAGCACATTCAGCACGGTCACCGCGATCACGGGCTCGATGAGCACCACCCGGGAGGCCACCGCCAGCTGCTGATCGGCATTGGTGATGTTGTTGCGCTCGATGGCGTAGATGGTGACCCAGCTGAGCACCGCCACAATGATGGTGGCGCCGAGCGCGGCCGCGGCGGCGACGCGTGTCCGTACCGAATACGAACGCCGCCAATTCATTTCAGTGCTCGCAACATTTCGGGGCCCGTATCATTTCGGCGCCCGCAGCACGAAGCCCACGCCGCGGATGGTGTGCAGCAGCCGGGGCGTGCCGTCGGCCTCGAGTTTGCGGCGCAGATAGCCGACGAACACGTCCACCACATTGGTGTCGGCCGCGAAATCGTAGCCCCACACCAATTCCAGCAGCCGCTCCCGGCTCAGCACCACCCCGGCACTGCGCGCCAATGTCGACAGCAATTCGAATTCCCTTTTGGTGAGCTCGATTTCGCGCCCGTGCAGCAGTGCGCGATACCCGGCCACATCCACTTCCAGCGGGCCCACGCTGATGCCGCCGGGAATGGTGGAGGCCGGGACGTCCGAGCGCCGCCGCAGCAGCGCCTTGATGCGCGCCACCAGCTCGGCCAGCACGAACGGCTTCACCAGATAGTCGTCGGCCCCGGATTCCAGTCCGGCGATGCGATCGTCCACCGAACTGCGCGCCGACAGCACGCAGATCGGCACCTCGTTGCCCATGGCCCGCAGCGCGGTGACCACGCCCGCACCGTCCAGCACCGGCATATTCATATCGAGAACGACCGCATCGGGAGACTGCTCGGTCACGGCGCGCAAGGCCGCCACCCCGTCCCGGGCGATGACCACCCGGAAGCCCGAGAGCCGGAGCCCGCGCTCGACCGATGCCAGAACGTCCTCGTCGTCGTCCACGACGAGGACAGTGGGTAGCTCACCGCGTTCGACCACGGGCTCCATTGTCGCAGGCTCTACCTCAGTAGTTGTGGCACGTATCGGCCACCTGCTGGATGGCCGCGGCGATGCCACCGGCGCGCGGGTCGGCCTCGGCCTGGGCGGCGGCGTCCGGGTTGGCGTCGAGGTAGGCCTGGAACTCGGCCTGGCGCTGGGCGACGGGCTGGTCGAACTTGGCCTGCAGTTCGGCCTTCTGGCCCGGGTTCTGGTCGAGGAACTGGGCCAGCGCCGGGGCTTTGTCGTGCAGGGCGGCGTCCACCTGGGCGAAGCTGCACGTCGAATTCAGCAGCGGGGCGACCAGATCCGCCGGGGCCGCCGATGCGGTGGCCGGAGCCAGAGCAATGGCGATGGCGGCGAGGGCGCCGGTCCCGAGGACCGCGCCGACCCGGCGATTACGGACGAAACTCATGTGCATCGACCTTTCCGATTGGCGTGCGCGGTGATCCGCGCCCGCCCGACGGTATGGCACCGGCATGGGGGCCGATGAACGATCTCTGAGAAAACCGTGTGGGCGTCAGTTGGCTGCGGCGGCGTCGCCGGTGGCCGCGGCCGGGTCGATGCGGCGCAGGGGCATGGTGGCGGCCGCGGCGGCATCGGCCGCGGCAATCCGTTCCCGGTCCTCCATCACTGTGACGGCATCGCGGATCTGCTTCTCCAGGGTGGGCAGCATGCCCGCGTCCTCGATGGTGGGCGGCACCTCGAAGGCGTCCCCGGCCGCGATCTGACGCATGGTGCGGCGCAGGATCTTTCCCGACCGGGTCTTGGGCAGCGCCGAGACGGCCACCACGTCGTAGAGGGTGGCGATGGCGCCCACCCGCTCGCGCACCCGCGCGATCACCTCATCGCGCAATTGCGCGGCGTCGATATCGATTCCGGCCTTGAGCACCACATAACCAATGGGGCGCTGGCCCTTCAGCTCGTCCGGAATGCCGATGACCGCGGTCTCGGCCACGGCCGGATGTCCGGCGATGGCGGCCTCGATACCCCCGGCGGAGAGCCGATGCCCGGCCATATTGATCACATCGTCGCTGCGGCCCAGGACGTACAGATAGCCGTCCTCGTCGAAATAACCGGAGTCCCCGGTCAGATAGTGGCCGGGATAAGCGGACAGATAGGAGCGCTCGAACCGCTCGTCGTCGCGCCACAGCGTGGTGAGGGTGCCCGGCGGCAGCGGCAGCCCGATGACGATATTGCCCTCGGTGTGTGGCGGCACGGCGTTGCCCTCGGAATCCAGGACGCGCAGCCGGAATCCCGGCACCGGCACCGAGGCGGAACCGGTCTTGATCGGAAGCTGCTGCAATCCGAGCGGATTGGCGCAGATCGGCCAGCCGGTCTCGGTCTGCCACCAGTGGTCCACCACCGGGCAGTCCGGACGGTCGGCGAGCAGGGTGTCCACCGACCATTCGTAGGTGGCCGGATCCAGGCGCTCACCCGCGCAGAACAGGGCGCGCAGGGTGGACAGATCGTGGCGCTTGGCGGCGGCGGCCTCGGGATCGGCGCGCCGGATGGCCCGCAAAGCGGTTGGTGCGGTGAACATCACGTGCACCTTGTAGTCGTCGATCAGCCGCCAGAAGGTGCCCGCGTCGGGGGTGCCGATCGGCTTGCCCTCATAGAGAACAGTGGTCGCGCCGACCAGTAGAGGGGCGTAGACGATATAGGAGTGCCCGGCGACCCAGCCGATATCGGAGGTCGTCAACATGACTTGCCCGCCCCGCACGTCATAGATATTGCGCATGGACCAGGCCAGCGCCACCGCGTGCCCGCCGTTGTCGCGCACCACGCCCTTGGGCTTCCCGGTGGTTCCCGAGGTGTAGAGGATGTAGAGCGGATCGGTCGCCGCCAGTGAGACCGGTGCGGCCGGTTCGGCATCGCGGGTGGCGTCGTCCCAGTCCAGCCAGCGCGCGACCACCGTTTCCGAGGAGGCGGGCAGGGATTCGGTGGCGGCCTGTTCGGCCGGGAAGCGCAGCGCCGGAAAACCTTCGCGCTGTTTGACCAGAACGGTCCGCGGCGAGGTGGTCTCGGCGATATCGAGGGCCTGCAACACGATCGGCGGATATTCGATCCGGCGGCCGGGTTCAAGCCCCCCTGACGCAGTGATAATCAGCACAGGTTTGGCATCGTCGATGCGGGCGGCCAATTCGTGCGCCGCGAAGCCGCCGAACACCACCGAATGCACCGCGCCGATACGCGCGCAGGCGAGCATGGCGATGACCGCTTCGGGAATCATCGGCATATAGATGACGACGCGATCGCCGGTCCGAACACCAAGGCGCACCATGGATCCGGCAAATCGGGCAACTTCCTCCAGCAACTCGGCATATGTGTACACACGCCTGGCGCCGGTCATAGCGGAGTCGTATATTAGGGCGGGCTGATTCGCGCGACCCCCCTCCTGAGCGATGGATGCGCCGTCGGGGGCTGTGATCTCGCGCACATGCCGATCGAGGGCGTTGTAGGAGGTGTTGAGGCGAGCGTCGGTAAACCAGCGGGCCGTCGGCCGTGCCGCGGCATCCAGAATTTGGGTGGGAGGCACGTCCCAGCTGATGCAATCGGCCGCGTCACGCCAGAACTCCGAAGGATCGACCAGGCTCAGCTGATACGCCGGTCGGTACTCCTGCTTCGCGTTCAACCCCGTGACTCCCTAGCTCCGCACCAGCACGCTTGTGATGGGCATGGATGCCCGCCTCGATAGATCAGCCTGATTGTGGCAGACTTCACGCGACGTCCGGGCGGACGCCGCGACCTTTGATAATGCCTGGAATCGGCAGGTCAGAGCCCGGTGGTTGCCAAGAAGTCACACAAGAAGTTATTGATCCGTTAGAATCGCATGTCACATATTTCGGCCGTCATGGACGCAATTTCTCGGCCAGCCGCAATTTCTCGGCCAGCCGCAGTTCTCGGCCAGCCGCAGTTCTCGGCCAGCCGCAGTTCTCGGCCAGCTCTGTCTGTCGAGCCCAGCGTGCGATCGTGGAGGCTCGTGGATGGCGCGTGGCTTGGGCCAGTTTGGAAAGTGAGTGGGAGATGCGTGACGCCGCTAGGTCCGGCAGCACACGGCGCTGGGCGCTGAGCAACTGGGACCTGCGATGGAAGGTGACGGCAGTTCTGGCCGTCCCGCTGTTGGTCGCGGTCGCGCTCGGTGCGTCGAGGATCTCGGCGGAATTCGCCGAGTCGAGCCGGTACAGGACGGCAGTCGAGCACGTCGGGGTCATCCCGGCGATCACCGGTCTGTCCGCGGCCGACTCACAGGTGGCCTCCGGTCAGTCGATCATGTTGTCACCGACCCAGTCGATGACCTCCGAACCGGAACTGGCGGCCCTCGACACCGCCATCGCGTTCGCCGAGAAGGCCGCTCCCAAGTTGAGCGATATCCCGAGCGCGCGCTCCGCCATCGACGAGATGATCATCGGCGCCAAGTCGATCCGGGCCAGCGGTCTGGCGCCGACCAAGACGGTGGCCGATGCCACCGCCGCCATCGAGCGCATTCGAGGCAATAGCGTCCGCACCGTGGAGAGCATCGTGTCCACGGTCGCCGACAAGACCGTGGACCAGTACAAGCTGCGCCTGGTCGACTCGCTCAACACCCGTGTGGTCACGGTCAGCGAGATCGCGGGCGTGGCCGAGGCGCTACGCGGCAATACCAAGGACGGTCTGCGCGACTTCCAGGTCGGCGCGGCCACCGAACGCCACATGCTCAGCGTGCTCGCGCATCGCTTCGACGATGCCGACAAGACCATTGCCGAACTGAACCAGCTGGTCGACACCCGATTGCAGCTGACCTCCGGGCCGCAGGCCGCCTCCGGTTCATTGCCGATCTCCGAGCTGAAGGATTCGCTCGAACAGAGCATCAATCGCTATCAGGGCATCGTGAACGACTCCACCCGCGACATCGTGGACCGGGTGAACAGCCTCGCGAGCACCTCGCGCTCCGACGCCATCCGCCACGCGGTCATCGTGGTCGCCACCATTCTCGGCGCGCTGGCCCTGGCCGTTCTCATTGCGCGCGCCATGATCGTGCCGCTGCGCCGGCTGCGTCTGGCCGCGCTGCGCGTCGCCGAATACGACCTCGGTCAAGAGGTTTCCGCGCTGCGTGACGGCGCCGATCCCGAAGACGTGCCGCTGGAAGCGATGCCGGTGCACACCGAGGAGGAGATCGGTCAGCTGGCCCGCGCCGTCGACGACATCCACGGTCAGGCGCTGCGCCTGGCCGCCGACCAGGCCGCCATGCGTACCCAGGTCAACGACATGTTCGAGACCCTGGCGCGGCGCTCCAAGTCCCTCGTCGACCACCAGCTCTCGCTCATCGAGGCCATGGAGTACGACGAGAAGGACCCGCGCCTGCTCGAAAACCTCTTCCCCCTCGACCATCTCGCCGCGCGTATGCGGCGAAACGGCGATAACCTGCTGATTCGGGCCGGTACCAAACAGCGCCGGTCCAAGTCCGCCCCCGTCGAGATCGCGGACGTGCTGCGCGCCGCCATCTCCGAGGTGGAGGACTACGAACGCGTGAAGCTGGGCGCCACCCCGCGCGGCTCCCTGACCGAACCGGCCGCCTCCGACCTCGCGCATCTGTTCGCCGAGCTCCTGGACAACGCGCTGCGTGCTTCGCCCCCGGAGACGGATGTGAAGTTCACCTTCGCGCAGGCGCACGATCAGGGTCTGCTCATCGAGGTCGCCGACCGCGGTATCGGTATGCCGCCCGCGGAAATGGCCGAGATCAACCGTCGTCTGGAGAGCACCGTCGAGGTCGGCCCGGACACCGCCCGCCACATGGGTCTGTTCGTGGTCGGTCGGCTCGCGGAACGGCACGGCCTGACCGTGCGGCTGCGGCCGACCTTCGATACCGCGCGCGATCCGGGCGTCACCGTGACGGTGCACGTGCCCAAGCCGCTCATTGTCGGCACCGGCGGGCCCATCTCGGTGCCGCCGCAGCCGAATGCGCAGCAGCCCGCTCCGCAGGGCCCGGCGCCGCAGGGCGCGGGCGCGGCGGCCGGTGCGGGCGCCTCCATGCAGATGCGGGCGGTCACCCGCACCGCGACCGGCAATGTCATGGTCACCGTGGATCCCGGTGGGAGCGGGCCGATTCCGGCCGGTTCCGCACCGGCGGCGGCCAGTGCCGCCACCGGTTTGCCGCAGCGCCAGCCGGGTGCGGCGGCGCCGAGCGTCGGATTGCCGACGCGGCAGCCGGGCGTCAACGGCCCGACCGTCAAGCACACCGTGGCCACCCCGGGCGTATCCAGACCGGGTGGGCTACCCCAGCGGGATCCAGGCCAGCACGGTCCGGCCGGGCCGGGCGCCCAGCCGGGCGCGAATCTGCCGCAGCGCGCACCGGGCGAGGGTCCGGCGCAGCCGCGTGGCGGACTGGCCGCTAATATGCTCAAGCGCCAGGGCGGGGGCGGCCCGGTGCCGCCGCGTCCAGGTGCGCCCGGTGGTCCGGGTGAGGGATTGCCGCAGCGGGATTCGGGTCCGACCCAGCGCGGTCCGGTTCCGCCGCAGCGGGATTCGGCCGCCGGGCCGAGTGGTCTGCCGACCCGGCGGCCCGGCGCCAATGGCGCGCCGTCGCGGGAGCCGGGTCTCGGCCAGCCGCAGCGGTCCGCATCGGGCGGTTTGCCGCAGCGCGGCGGAGCCGATGGCGGTCTGCCGCAGCGTGAGCCGGGCAAGAACGGTGCGCCGCAGCGCGGCGCCGCGGAAACCGGGCTGAACGGCGGCCCGCAGCCGCCGCAGCGCGGTGGCGCGGACAGTGGTCTGCCGCCGCGTGATGTGGGTCTGCCGCAGCGCGGTGTGAGCGAGTCCGGTAAGCACGGCCTGCCGCAGCGGGACGCCGGTGCGACCGGTATTCCGCAGCGGGATTCGGCCGGTGGCGGCCTGCCGCGTCGTGCGCCGGGCAGCAATGGCGCGCCTGCGCCGGGTGGTCTCCCGTCACGTGATCCGTCCGGCGGTGGCTTGCCGTCGCGCGATGGACTGCCGCCGCGGGGTCCGGCCAATGGTTTGCCGCAGCGTGATGGTGGTCTGCCGCAGCGGGATGGTGGTCTGCCGCAGCGGGATGGTGGTTTGCCGCAGCGGGATCCGTCGGTCGGTCTGCCGCGGCGCGAGCCCGGTGCGGGTCTGCCGCCGCGTCCGGCTCCGCTGCCGGGCATCGGGTTGCCGCCGAGCGAGCCCGCGGGTGATCCCAAGGATCGCGGTCGGCACAGCTTCCGCTCGAATCCGCAGGAGGCGGCCTCGTTCTTCCAGACCCGGCTGCAGCCGGCCGGGGAGGCCGAGTCGTCCATGGGCACGCCGATTTTCGCCGAGATGATGTCGGCGTGGCTGTCGGATCCGAATGCGGACCGGTCCCAGGTGGCCGCCTCCTTCGAATCACCTGGCGATGAGGGCTGGCAGGCTGCGCGGCGTGCCATCGAGTCCACGCCGGAGAAGCGGACCGCGGAGGGGCTCCCGCAGCGTGACCCGGGCAACCGCCTCGTGCCTGGCGGTGTGAACGGAAACGCTGACAAGGCACCCTCTCGCGACCCAGAATCCATCAGGTCAAGTCTGAGTCGTCACCAGCAGGGCGTCCGGGATGGCCGCGCAATGAAAGCTATGAACCTAACCGGAGATAAAGGAGACCGATGAACCCCGATCTAGGTGGTACGAAGCGACAGCTGGATTGGCTGGTTTCGAACTTCGCCAATGAGGTTCCCGGCGTTGCGCACGCGGTTCTGGTGTCGGCCGACGGCCTGCTGATGGCCGCGAGCGCGCAGCTGCCGGTGGACCGCGCCGAACAGCTGTCCGCCGTGACCGCGGGGCTCGCGAGCCTCTCGGTCGGCGTATCCAATCTGTTCGAAGGCGGCACCGTGCTGCAGTCGGTACCTTGCAGTCCTGACCAATACGTCCTGCGACATCGGCCAGGTGGGATACGAAATGGCATTGTTGGTCGAGCGAGTGGGCCAGACCGTTCAGGCCACACCTCGCGTCACGATGGGTTCCTGATGGCGGGATGGACATAGACAACGAACGCGTTGGGAGCGCCGAGCCCAGTCTCGTACGCCCGTATTCCCTGACCGCCGGTCGCACGCGGCCGAAGGTGGAATTGGCGTTGGAAGCGCTCGTCGCATCGCATCCGGTCGCCCTCGAGCGGCAGTTCGAACTCACCAACATCGAGACGTCAATCGTGGAGTTGTGCAGAGAATCGCCGTCTGTCGCCGAGGTCGCCGCGCGCCTGGGTATCCCCATCGGGGTGGCCCGGGTGCTGGTCGCTGATCTGATCGAAGCCGGACATGTGCGGGTTTCGGCGACATTGAAAGACGATTCCAGCGACGATGAACGTCGCGAGCTGATCGAAAGGGTTCTCAGTGGACTCCGGCGTATTTGATTCGACGACACAGGTCGATACGCGCACCAGCAAGCCCACGTCGGCCAAGATCGTTGTGGCCGGTGGCTTCGGTGTGGGCAAGACGACCCTGGTAGGTGCCGTCTCGGAGATCGTTCCGCTGCGCACCGAAGCTCTGGTGACCAATGCCAGTGTCGGCGTGGACTCCCTGACCGGTGTTCCGTCGAAGGCCACCACCACGGTGGCCATGGACTTCGGCAGTATCAGCCTGGCCGATGATCTGGTGCTGTACCTGTTCGGTACTCCGGGTCAGTACCGCTTCTGGTTCATGTGGGACGACCTCATCCGCGGCGCCATCGGCGCGGTGGTGCTGGTCGACACCCGCCGGTTGGAGGACAGTTTCGCGGCCGTGGACTACTTCGAGGCGCGGAACCTACCCTTCCTGGTGGCCATCAACGAGTTCGACGATGCGCCGCGCTATCCGGTGGAGGACATTCGGCAGGCCCTGGCCATTCCGGCGGATGTGCCGATCATGTCGATCGACGCGCGGCGCCGGGAACCGGTGAAGCAGGCGCTGGTCGCGGTCACCGAGTACGCGCTGCGCAAGGTCGTGCAGGGCTACTAGGGCGGCGGCACTCCGTACACGGCCCGGCGTTGTCCGCAGCAACGTCGGGGCCGTTAAGCTCGCGCCGTGAAAATCTCGGCGCGGGAGTTACTCGGCGAATTGCTCGATCCCGGTTCCTTCCAGAGCTGGGATCGACCGCCGGTACCCGTCGACGCCTCCCCGTCCTATGCGGCGGAGTTGCGGGCGGCCGCGGTGGCGGCGGGCACCGATGAGTCGGTGCTCACCGGTCGGGGTCTGCTGCGCGGGCGCCCGGTCGCCGTCATCGCCTGTGAATTCGCCTTCCTCGCGGGCTCGATCGGTGTCGCGGCCGCCGAACGCATCGTCTCGGCCGTGGAGCGCGCCACCGAACTGGGCCTGCCCCTGATCGCCTCACCGACCTCCGGTGGCACCCGAATGCAAGAGGGAACAGTCGCTTTCGTGCAGATGGTGAAGGTCGCGGGCGCCATTGCCGCGCACAAGTCCGCGGGCAATCCCTATCTCGTCTATCTCCGCAACCCCACCATGGGCGGCGTCTTCGCCTCCTGGGGTTCGCTGGGGCACATGACATTCGCCGAGCCGGGCGCGCTGATCGGATTTCTGGGGCCGCGCGTCTACAAGGCGCTCTATGGCCGCGACTTCCCCGAGGGCGTCCAGACGGCCGAAAACCTGTACCGCAGTGGCGTTATCGACGGTGTCGTCCCGATCTCGGTCTTCCGCCGCATCGCCCACCGCGCCCTGAACGTGCTGTGCGACGCTCCCCAATCCTTGCCGGACAGGGAAAAGGAAAGGGATCCACGCGAATTCGATCGCGGCGTCGGCATCTTCGAATCGGGCCACGAACTCTACGGTCCCGCCCTGCGGGAGAGCGACGATCTGCCCGCCTGGCAGTCGGTGCTCATCTCCCGCCGCGCCGATCGGCCCGGTATTCGGGAACTGCTCCGCCATGCCACCGATCGAGTTCCCTTGTCCGGCACCGGACAAGGCGAGGCCGACCGCACCGTGGTCCACGCCTTGGCGCGCCTGCGCGGTCAGCCCTGCATCATCTTCGGCCACGACCGCGCCGGGCAGTCCACGGACCTGACCATGGGTCCGGCGGCCCTGCGCGAGGCCCGCCGGGCCATGCATCTGGCCGCCGAGCTGCGCATTCCCCTGGTTCTGGTCATCGACACCATGGGCGCGTCCCTGTCGCGGGAGGCGGAGGAGCGCGGCCTGGCTCCCGAGATCGCCCGCTGCCTGGCCGATCTCGTCACCCTGGACACGCCGACGGTCTCCATCCTGCTGGGCCAGGGCAGTGGCGGTGGCGCGCTGGCGCTGCTCCCGGCCGACCGGGTGCTCGCGGCCGCCAATGGCTGGCTCGCACCGCTGCCGCCCGAGGGCGCCAGCGTCATCGTCCACCGCGACACCATGCACGGCCCGCATCTGGCTGCGGCACAACGCATTCGCTCGGTCGACCTGCAGGAGGACGGCATTGTCGACCGCATCGTCCCCGAATATCCCGACGCCGCCGACGAACCGGTGGACTTCGCCCTGCGCATGGTCGCGGCCATTGCCCGCGAGGTGGCGGCCCTGACCGCCGAACCGGCCGCCGACCTGCTCGCGGCCCGCCACCGGCGCTACCGCCGCCTCGGCTTGCCGGGCGGCTGAGCCATCGGCCATATCGCGAGTAGTTGCCGAGGGATAACCAACAATCACATGCAGCCTTCAGAGTCCGCGACCAAGACAGGCGGACGACGAACCGGCATGGTCGTTGACCACACGGCAAACCGCTTCTACGGTCGAAACGGTGACCTACAGGAGTGAAACGAGCCCCATCCCGTCCATCGTTCTGAACGACGGGCAGGTGATGCCCAAGCTCGGGTTCGGCGTGTTCCAGGTCGCCGCCGACGTGGCGGTGAATACCGTGGCGACGGCGCTGCAGGTCGGCTATCGCAGCATCGATACCGCCGCCGTCTATCGCAACGAAGCGGAAACGGGCCGCGCGATCAGCGAATCGGGCCTGCCGCGCGACGAGATCTTCGTCACCACCAAGGTATGGAACGACCACCAGGGCTACGACGCCACCCTGCGCGCCTTCGACGAGAGCATGAAGCTGCTGGGACTGGACCACCTGGATCTGTACCTCATCCACTGGCCGATCGCCCAGGCCAATCTCTACGTGGACACCTTCCGGGCGTTGCAGGCCCTGAAGTCGCAGGGCCGCATCACCTCCATCGGCGTCTCCAACTTCCAGCGCCCCCACCTCGAGCGCATCATCGCCGAAACCGGTGAAACCCCGGTCGTGAACCAGATCGAACTCCACCCCTACCTATCCCAGCCCGACCTCCGCGCCTTCCACGCCGAACACGGCATCGCCACCGAAGCTTGGAGCCCCCTCGGCCAGGGCGCCGAACTCACCGATCCGGTCATCACCGCCATCGCTGCCGAAACCGGCCGCACCCCCGCCCAGGTCATCCTCCGCTGGCACATGCAACTGGGCAACGTGGCCATCCCGAAATCCATCACCCCCTCCCGCATCGCCGAGAACTTCGAGGTCTTCGACTTCGAACTCACCGGAGACCAGATGGCCCGAATCCACGCCCTGGACAAGGGAACCCGCATCGGACCGGATCCCGATACCTTCATGGCAGGCGCCCCGGTCTAAGGAAACGCAGTCGACCTATCCCATACCCAGGTAGGCGGTGAGTTCAACGGCGGCGGCGCGTCCGGCGCGGTTGGCGCCGATGGTGCTGGCCGACGGGCCGTAGCCGATGAGGTGGATGCGGGGGTCGGCTGCCACCTGGGTTGCGAGGCGGCCGGTCATGGTGATGCCGCCGCCGGGGCCGCGCAGGCGGAGGGGGCCAGGTGGTCGAGGGCGCTGGGAAAGCCGGTGCACCAGAGGATGACGTCGGCGCGCTGGAAGGTGTTGTCGGGCCAGCGGATTCCGGCGGGTTCGATGTGGTCGAACATGGGGTGGCGGTCGAGGGCGCCGCGGGCGCGGGCGGCGCGGACGCGGGCGTCTTCGAGGAGGCCGGTGACGGAGACGACGGAGCCGGGCGGGAGGCCGCGGCGGACGCGGTCCTCGACGATGGCCACGGCGGCGCGGCCGTTCTCGGGGGCGAATTCGCCGGTGCGGAAGACGGGTTCGCGGCGGGTCACCCAGGTGGTCGTGGTGACCTTCGAGATTTCGTCGAGGAGCTGGACGGCGGTGATGCCGCCGCCGACCACGACGACGTGCTTGCCCTCGAATTCCGTTGCGGTGCGGTAGTCGTGGGCGTGCAGCTGGCGTCCGGCGAGGGTTTCCGCGCCCCGGTAATAAGGAATGAAGGGCTTGTCCCAGGTGCCGGTGGCATTGACCAGTCCGCGCACGCGCACGGGGGTGTCGGTGGTGGCGGCGGGCTTCAGTTCGGCGTGCAGCAGGCCGTCGACGGCCTCGCCGGGGCAGGTGGCGGGGGTGGCGCGGTCGCAGACCACGGTGACCGATTCGGGCCGGTGCACGCGTAGGTCGAATTCCTTCTCGTACAACGCGAAGTAGTGCGGGACCGCCGTCGCCGCCTGCGCGTTCTCCGATCCGGGCGGCAAGGTTTCCGCGAACGACATGCCGGGGAGATCGTGGACCCGGTTGACGGTGCTCAATGTCAAGGACGGCCAGCGGAACTGCCACGCGCCGCCGGGCGCGGGGGAGTGATCGACGATGAGGAAATCCCGTTCGGGCGCGAGGCCGAGTCGGTGCAGGTGGTAGCCGACCGAGAGTCCGGCCTGGCCCGCGCCTATGACGAGGATGTCGACATCGGGTGTTGCTGTCACCGTCCCGACATTACGCACGCTTAGAGTGAAGATGACCTTGGGTACGCAGCACACAGTGGGGAAGGACAGATGCTCGGAGTAAGCCGTGATGGTGATGTGGTCACCATCGAATTGCAGCGCCCGCAGCGCCGGAATGCGCTGAACGAAGAGCTGGTCGGGCTGTTGCGGACGGCATTGACCGAGGCCGCGGAGTCGGCGCGGGTGATCGTGCTGACGGGACAGGGGCCATTGTTCAGCGCGGGCGCGGATCTGGACGGGGTGTACTCGGACACCTTCCTGGGCGGTCTGCTGGGCATGTTGCGGACCATCGAAACGGTGCCGGTGTCGGTGATCTCCGCCATAAACGGCGGCGCGCTGGGCGCGGGGGTGCAGCTGGCGCTGGCCTCGGATCTGCGGGTGATGAGCCCGGACTCCTATGTCGGCATTCCGGCCGCGAAACTCGGTATCTCCGTTGATCGTTGGACGGTACGGCGGTTGTCGTCACTGATCGGTCCCGGACCGGCGCGCACGATTCTGCTGGGCGCGGAGCGGGTGTCGGCCCAGGACGCCTACGCCTTCGGTTTCGCCAACCGGATCGGCAGCCTGGCCGACGCCCAGGCCTGGGCCAAGCAGATCGCCGAACTCGCGCCGCTGTCGCTGCGGCACATGAAGCTGGTGTTCAACGACGACGGCACCCGCGGAGCGGACACCCCCGAACAGAGCGCGGCCCTGGCGGCGGCCTGGAGCAGCGCGGACGCACAGGAGGCGCGGATGGCACGGCAGGAGAAGCGCGCCGCGAGGTTCACCGGCCGATGAACGGGAAGCGCATGGCCGCGAATTCGCGGAGACTGGTGGGTATGGCTGCGGGTGCGTTTGGAATCGGCTGGGTGGTGCGGGCCGCGTGGGGGATCCCGTCGGCCATGGGTGCGTCCATATCGGCCATCGCGCCGACCGCCATGGGCGCCACCACCTACCGCAAGGGCCAGTTCCACAACACCGAGCCGAGCGCCCAGATCACGCCGGGTTCGGGTCTGGGGCTGCTGTACCAGCTGGTGACCCAGCGCAATGCGGGCCGCCCGCCCGGCCCTATTCCGCTGGAGACGCCCGCGCAGCCGGAACACGCCGCCGATCTGGCGGTCACCTGGTACGGCCATGCCAGCTGCCTGGTCGAAGTGGACGGCTACCGGGTGCTCACCGATCCAGTGTGGAGCGACCGCGTTTCACCCTCGCCGCTGGTGGGCCCGGCCCGCCTGCATCCGGTGCCGACGCCCCTGGCGGCGCTGCCGCCGGTGGATGTCGTGCTCATCTCACACGACCACTACGACCACCTGGACCGCGAGACCGTGGACGAGCTGGTGCGCACCCAGGACGCGGTCTTCATCGTGCCGATCGGCATCGGCGCGCATTTGCGGCACTGGCAGGTGCCGGTCGAGCGGATTGTCGAATTGGATTGGGGCGCTTCGATTTCCCTGTCCGAACTGGAGCGCGCCCGCCCGGACGGCACCGATCTGGTGATCACCTGTTCGGAGGCCAGGCACTTCTCCGGCCGCGGCCTGGTGCGCAACACCACGCTGTGGGCGTCGTGGTCCATCGCCGGTCCGACACGCCGGGTGTATTTCGGCGGCGACACCGGCGACACCGGCTACACCAAGGCCTTCGCCGAAGCGGGCGCGCGACTCGGCCCGTTCGATCTCACCCTGCTGCCCATCGGGGCCTACGATCGGCACTGGCCGGACGTGCACATGAATCCCGAGGAAGCGGTGCGCGCACACGCCGACCTGTGTGTCGGCGATCCGGGGCACGGCCTGCTGGTGCCGATCCACTGGGCGACCTTCAACCTTGCCTTCCACGGCTGGTCGGAACCGGTCCGCCGATTGGTCGCGGCGGCGGGCGAGGCGGACACGCGAATCGCCGTGCCGAAGCCCGGACAGCGGATCGACCCGATTGGCCTCCCGCCTCGAGATACGTGGTGGGAAGATGTTCGCCAGTGACCGAGGACCAGGAGTGAAGGAGTAGGACTGTGAGTCTGATTGACACGCTCAAGGGTTTGGTCGGCAAGGGCAAGGACGTGGCGGCCCAAAACGCCGAGAAGATAGAACAGGCGGTCGACAAGGCCGGCACGTTCATCGATGAGAAGACGGGGCACAAGTACTCCGACAAGATCGAGAAGGGTAAGGAAGCGGCCAAGAACGCCATTCCGACCGAGCAGGCCGCGGATGCCGCGCCCGCCCCGGCCGAGGCGGCGGCCGAGCCCGCCCCGGAACCCGCTCCGGAGCCGGAGCCCGCACCCGAACCCGCGCCCGCTCCCGAGGAGGGGCAGCAGCCACCGGCCTGATTTCACCGGCCGTACCGGGCCGTTCAGGTTCCGGCGGATACCCTCCGCCGGTGACCCGAACGGCCCGTTGGTTTTTCGGAACCGCGGACGTGCCCGATGTCGCCGACTCCTCGCTCTAGACTGGTTCTATGGGGTCCCGGAGGAATTTCGGGGGGATCGAGGTTGGGCTGACCAACCTCGACAAGGTGCTGTATCCGGCGACCGGGACCACCAAGGGCGAGGTCATCGACTATTTCACCGCCATTGCCCCGGCGCTGCTGCCGCATATCGCGCAGCGGCCGGTGACGCGCAAGCGGTGGCCGAACGGGGTGGAGGAGACCTCGTTCTTCGAGAAGAATCTGGCCGATCACGCGCCGAAATGGCTGGCGCGGCGCAGCGTTGAACACTCCGACCGGACGGTTGTGTATCCGCTCATCGATTCGGTGGCCGGTATGGCGTGGCTCGGGCAGCAGGCGGCGCTGGAACTGCATGTGCCGCAATGGCGTTTCGACGGCGCCGAAATGGGGCCCATAACGCGCCTGGTCTTCGATCTGGATCCCGGGCCGGGAGCCGGACTGGCCCAGTGCGCCGAGGTGGCGCTCATCCTGCGCGATGTGGTGCGCGATGTCGGCCTCGACGCCTATCCGGTGACCAGCGGTTCCAAGGGGATTCATATTTATGTGCCCCTCGACCGGCGGCTCGGGCCGAACGGCGCGTCGGCGGTGGCCAAACAGGTGGCGACGAATCTGCAACAGTTGCGGCCGGAACTGGTGACCGCTACCATGGCCAAATCGGCGCGCGGGGGGAAGGTCTTCCTGGACTGGAGCCAGAACAATCCGGCCAAGACCACCATCGCGCCGTACTCCCTGCGCGGGCGGACCGAGCCGTGGGTGGCCGCGCCGCGCGACTGGTCGGAGATCGAACAGTCGAAGAAGTTGCGGCACTTGCACTTCGAGGACGTGCTACGGCGGTGGGAGCAGGACGGGGACCTGCTCGCCGGGCTCGACGAGGCGCCGCCGGACCGGCTCGAGAAGTACCGCTCCATGCGCGACCCCGAACGCACCCCGGAACCGGTGCCGGTCGTAACGCCCGCGCCGAGCGCCGGGAATCGCTATGTGGTGCAAGAACATCGGGCCCGGCGGCTGCACTACGACCTGCGGTTGGAGCGCGACGGCGTGCTGGTGTCGTGGGCGGTGCCCAAGGGGCCGCCGACCGATACCCACGAGAATCGGCTCGCGGTGCACACCGAGGATCATCCGCTCAAGTATCTGGAGTTCCGCGGCACCATTCCGAAGGGGCAGTACGGCGCCGGGGAAATGACCATCTGGGATACCGGCACCTACGAGACCGAGAAGTGGCGCGACGACGAGGTCATCGTGCGGCTGCACGGGGAACGACTGGATAGGCGGTACGCGCTGATCCAGACCAATGGCAACCAGTGGCTGATGCACCTGATGAAGGATCAGCGACCGGCGGAGCAGGAAGGCAATGGAGCACAACGGAGTTCGCCCCCGAGGAGCGATGCGCCGCTACCGCACGGTCTCACCCCCATGCTCGCCACGCCCGGTGATGTCTCGACCCTCGATGCCGAGCACTGGGCCTTCGAAACCAAATGGGACGGCTTTCGGCTGATCGCCGAAATCGAGGACGGCGGAGTGACTTTGCGCAGTCGCAAGGGCCTCGTGGTGACGGGAAAGTATCCGGGTGTGGCCCGCCTCGGCGCGGAACTGTCCGGACATCGCGTTGTGCTGGACGGCGAGGCGGTGGTCTTCGACGATCACGGCGCCGCGAATCTAGTTCTGCTGCACGAGAATTCGGGCCGGGCGATCTTCCTCGCCTTCGATGTGCTCTATCTGGACGGCACCTCGCTGGTGCGCAAGCGCTACGACGACCGGCGGCGGGTGCTGGAAGCCCTGGCGGGGCGGGCATCCTCGCTCATCGTGCCGCCGCGTCTGGACGGCTCCGGCGCGGCGGCCCTGCGCTACAGCCAGGAGCACGGTATGGAGGGCGTGGTCGCCAAGCGCCGGGATTCCATCTATCTGCCCGGCCGCCGCGGCCAATCCTGGATCAAGACGCGCAATTGGCGCACCCTGTCGGTGGTGGTCGGCGGCTACCGCAGATCCGAACTACGGCAGTTCGCTTCGCTACTGGTGGGCGTCCCGCACGAGGACGGGCTCTACTATCTGGGCCGGGTCGGGACCGGTTTCAGCGAACAGGAGATGAGCGAGCTGGCCGCGCGGCTGCGCCGCCTGGAACGCAAGACCAGCCCGTTCGACAATGAACTCACCGCCGACGAGCGCAAGGACGCCGTCTGGGTGAGCCCGAAACTCACCGGCACGGTGCGGTTCATGAACTGGACCGAGGGCGGGCGGCTCTGGCATCCCGCCTGGATTCCCGCCTCGGACTGAGTCTTCCGGCTAGCTCGTCTTCTCCAGCAGCGGGGTGATGGTGTCGCTGTCGGTGACCATGGCATGCCCCTGGAACTCGAATTCCGCCCAGGCGCGGCGCAATCCGGCCTCGTCCTTACCGCCGACGGCATCGCGCACCACCACCGGAACGAAACCCAGATCGGTGGAGTGGGCGACGGTCGGCGCAATGCCGATCTCCAGGGCCACGCCGGTGATGGCGTACGCGCCGATGCCCAGATCCCGCAGGGTGGAGGCCAGCGGCGTGCCTTCGAAGGCCGACATGGAGGTCTTGTCGAAGACGATCTCGCCCGGCTGCGGCTGTAGTTCCGGCACCAGCTGGAAGCCCGGGGTGTCGCGCTGCAGGATGGGTTTCACCTGCTCGACCGAGTCCACGCCCTGCCAGCTCATGGCCATGCGCAGCGCGAAGGCGCCCATGAGCCGCTTGGGCAGGAACATGTGGCGCAGGAAGATGATCGGGTAGCCGCCGCGCCGGGCGGCCTCCACCACCCGCACCACCCGCTCGGTGATCCGCGGCCCGTCCGCCAGCTGGCCGAGCACGCCGACCTGCATGTCGTACACGATCAATGCCATGCGCTCGGGCGCGCACACATCCTCGAGGGTCTCCGGAATCTGCAGCCCGTTACCGTGTCGCATCGCACCCCGCTATCGGTAGCTCTCACAACAGCTTTCGCTGCCCCACAGTACCCCTGTGATTTCCGGCGCGGGCGCGGCCCGGCTCAGGCGGCGACGGCCGCCCCGCCGACCTTCGGGTCGCGTTCCTCGGTCGCCGCGGCGTGCTCGCCGACCTGGTGGAAGCCCGGCAGGAACCGGTCGACCACCGGAATCAGCACGTGAATGAGCGGCCCGATCCCGAAGGCGTACACGAGCGTGCCCACGCCGAGGCTGCCGCCCAGCAGGAAGCCGACGATCAGCACGGTCACCTCGATACCGGTCCGCACCATCCACACCGGTTTCCCGGTCCGCCAGACCAGTCCAGTCATCAGGCCATCGCGCGGTCCGGGCCCCATGCCCGCGCCGATGTAGAGCACCGTGGCGATCGCATTCAGCACCACCGCCGCCGCCATGGTCGCGATCTGCCAGCCCAGCCCGTGGACCTGCGGCAACAGCCACAGCCCGGCATCGACCGATACGCCGATCACCACCACATTGCTGACCGTCCCCAGTCCGGGCCTCTGCCGCAAGGGAATCCACGCCAGCAATACCGCCGCGCCCACGACCGCGGTGACCATCCCGAAGCTCAGCGGCGCGTGGTTCGCCACTCCCTGATGGAAGACGTCCCACGGATCCAGCCCCAAAGCCGCGCGGATCATGACCGCCATCGAGAACCCGTACAACCACAAACCGACGTACAGCGCGATCAACCGACGAAACAACATTTCGCCATCATCCCGGCAACTGGCCTGCCGAAAACAGATTCAGTCACCGATTGCTGGCCTGATCTTCTGGACCTGGATCGGTGCACCGGATTCCGAGCGAGCGTCAGCAGGTGGCGAGCCCGTTGACGACCAGCGTCACGCCGAGCAGCGTGACCGCGGTACCGGCGACCGGCACCCGGTACCGCCGGTCGATCCGCTCCAGCCCGCGCCGGACCCGCGCGGGCATCGAGCGCAGCAATTGCGCGACAGCCGCGGGCAATCCGCTCACGCGAGCGAGCCGGGCCGATGGCTCAGCGGATGGTGTGCCGCCCACCGAGCCGTTCCTCCGGCGCAGGCGGCGAATGAATCCGAGTGTCGTGACAATGAGCGTGGCGATCAGCATGGCCGAGTCCTCTGAGGTGGGGGTTGTCGTCAGGCCGAGGCGGTTTGGGGGCGGGGGGCTTTGCGGGGTGTGTGGGCGCGGGGTGCGCCCGGGTCGGTGACGACGCCGAGGCGGATGAGGCTTTCGGCGGTGTCGAAGAGGGTCTGCTCGATGGGGCGCATGGTCCAGCCGAGTTCGCGTTCGGTCTTGGCGGCGCTGAGGAGTTCGCGGCGGCCCAGGTAGCGGGCGGCCAGGGTGGCGGAGGGGTTGAAGCGGGCGGCCAGGCGGACCAGCCAGTCGGGGAGGGCGCGGGTGGGCACGCGGTAGCGGGTGGCCAGGATGCGGGCCATATCGGGCAGTGAGATCTCCTGGCCCGCGCAGATATGGCGGTTGCCCGCGGCGGCCGGGTTGGTCATGGCCAGCCGGTGGGCCACGGCCAGATCGCGGACGTCGACGGTGGCGAAGTTGAGGCGCGGCGCGCCGGGCATATCTCCCGCGAGCAGGATGCGGATCCCGTCGACGGAGGTGCGGACCTCGGGGTACTGGATGGGGCCCAGGATCATGCCCGGATTGATCACCGCCAGCTCGAGTTCCGGGTGCGCGTCGGCGAAATCCCAAGCGGCGCGCTCGGCGAGGGTCTTGCTCTTCTCGTAGGCATTGCACGCCTGCGGCTTCGACCAGTCGTCCTCGGTGAGCACGCGATCCCCGGTGTGCCCCACCCGGACCGCGGCGATCGACGAGGTCAGTACCACCCGCTCGACCCCGGCTTCGGCTGCCGCGCGCAGGACCCGCAGCGTGCCGTCCACCGCGGGCCGCACCAGTTCATCCTCGTGCTTCGGCTCCGACGGCGGGAACGGCGAGGCGGTGTGCACCACGTACCGGCAGTCCGCCACCGCGGCGGCCCATCCGGCATCGGAGGTGAGGTCGGCCTCGACGAGTTCGACCTCGGGCAGATGCGGCAGAGTGCCGCTGCGCGCGAGCGACCGAACCGTTCCGCGCACCCGGTAGCCGTGTCCGACCAGCTCGCTGATGATGTGCCAGGCCATATAGCCGGAAGCCCCGGTGACGAGAACCAGATCCGACATGTGCGTCTCCAATCTGAGCAGTGCTTAGAATCTAATTACTGTTTAGATCCAAGGAGCCGCAGCTGTCAAGCCTCTACAGTCATCCCATGCCACCGACCAAGGACCGCTACCACCACGGAGACCTCCGCGAGGAGCTCATGCGAGCCTCCTTGCAGCTCATCGACTCCGAGGGTCTGGCAGCGGTGAGCCTGCGCCGCGTGGCACGCGAAGCGGGCGTCAGCCCCGGCGCCCCGTACCACCACTTCGCCGACCGCTCGGCGCTCCTGGCCGCCCTGTCCACCCACGGCTTCGAACTCCTCCGTGATCAGATGGTCGCCGCCAAGGCCCGCGCCGCCACCCCCCGTGACGTCCTGACCGAACTGGCCGTCGGCTACGTCCGATTCGCCGTCGAACAGCCCACGTACTTCCGCCTCATGTTCCGCCCCGAACTCTCCCAGCCGGAAAAACACCCCGACGCCATGGTGGCCGGTGAAGCCGCCTTCGCCGTCCTCGCCGACACCGTCGACGAAGCCGTCCGCGCGGGCGTCCTGCCCGCCGACAAAGCGGGCACCCTCGCCGTCGCCTGGTGGAGCATGGCCCACGGCCTCGCCGCCCTCACCGTCGACGGCCGGCTCGGCAAGCGCGCGGGCCTGATGGGCACCACGCCGGAGGAATTGACCTGCAGGATCACAAGCATGTTCGCCGCCTTCGTGGACTCCGCGCGCTCGGGCGACTGATCGAGACCCGATCAATCTTCGCGAATCCGGCATTACCCTTGGTCGCTGTGACCTCCGAATTGCGTAGTTGGGCGGCGCGGACCGCGCACGCTCGATTACGCGGGCTGCCGCGTCGATGGGCACACACCCAGGGGGTGGCGCGGCAGGCGGCGCTGGCCGCGGGCGTCGTGGACGATCCGGATCTGCTGGTCGCGGCGGCCTGGTTGCACGACATCGGATATTCGCCCGATCTGGTGCGCACGGGTTTCCATCCGATCGACGGCACGATTCATCTAGCCGCACAGGGGGTTTCCGAGCGGCTGTGCGCGCTGGTGGCGCACCATTCCTGCGCCTGCGTCGAGGCGCGCAATCGGGGACTGACCATCGAATGGCTGGATGAGCGGACGGCGCTGCGCGATGCGCTGTGGTGGGCGGATATGACGACCACACCGGCGGGCCGGATTACCGACGGGCGCAGCCGGATTGCGGAGGTCCGGCATCGGTACGGGGCCGATCACGTCGTCGCCCGATCGGTGACCGAGGCGTCGCCGGAGCTGCTCGCCGCGGTGACGCGCACCGAACGGCTACTGGCCGAACCGAATCAGGCGTAGTAGGGCTCGGCGCGGTATTCGAGGCCGCGATCGATGCGCAGCCGGATCGACGGGTGGATATCGCGGGCGGCCAGCTCGTCGGGCGCAACCCATTCCACGGCTTTCGATTCCGCGCTCGGCCGCAGCGCGCCGCCGATCGGGTCGGCCCGGAAGCAGACCGAGAACTCTTGGCGCACTTCGCCGTCGTCGTAGGCGATCACATGGTCCGGATTGGAGAACACGCCCACCAGCCCCGTCACCACGACATCGATGCCGGTCTCCTCCTTGACCTCCCGCACCACCGCCTGCACCGGCGTCTCGCCGATCTCCAGCCCGCCGCCGGGTATCGAATGCCTGCTGTTGTCGGTGCGGTGGATCAGGAGCAGCCGCCCCGCGTCGTCGCGCACCACGGCACTGACCGCGACCCGGATGCTGTTGGCTCTGGGCGCTTCCGGATCGTTGAAGAAATCGATTCGACTCATGCCCGGATCCTCGAAAAGCTCGCGGCCTCCGAGGCCGACCACACGTGCTCGAAACTTGTCATATAGGTCTCGAACATCTCACCCGCCGGCAATCGGCGCAGATGTAGCGCCGGGGCGTAGGCGCCCGGCATGCCGAAGACGTGCATGTTCACAATCATTTCGTCGTCGAAGCGGAAGACCGAGTTGTACAGGGTGGTGCTGTGGAAGCGCAGCTCGACGCCGTCGATCTCCTGCAGCGATTCCACCAGCGCCAGCGCATTGCGGATCCGGGCCTGCACCGCTCCGGCCGCCAGCCGCTCCTCCGCGCTGCGCCGCGCGGCCTCGTCGGCCAGCGGGTCGCCGAACAATATCCGGACCGAAACGCCCTGCCGCGCTTTACTCTTGAGCAGCCGGACGAACACCGGATCCTCGGCGAGGAACAGCCCCGCGAGCAACAGGATGTCGATCCTGGCGGCGCAGGAGCTCAGCAGCCGGTTCCACAGGTCCGCGGGGACCGAGCTCCGGTGCGGGTAGACCGTGACCACTTCGGCCGTATGCGTGCCGGAGCTGCGCTCCTGCCCGGTGAACTGCTCGAACAGGTCGCCGATGGACCGATCGGGGAACATGGCCTGCAGGATGCGACAGTGGTGCGGATAGGGGAGGCCGGTGAGATCGCCGGACAGCCAGCGGTAGAACTGCGCCTTCTTCGGGCCGCAGCCGACCAGCTCGGGCTCGATCAGCCGGGCGAGCCGGTCGTACTCACGATTGAACGACGAAACGGTTTGCAGATGTCGTTGTTGCAGTAGCGCTTTCAGCACCGTTGCCATATCGCCGCCTCGATCGAGCCGCCGTGCACATGCGGCGATCCTACCTGCGAAAACGAGACATAGAGGAGACATTGGAGCAATAGAAGGTACCTCGGCGGCGACGCGCCGAGACGCCGGTCCGGGCCAAGATCGTGCCATGAAAATGCGGTACCGACCAGCCGCGCTCGGCTATCTGCGCACGGATGTCTCCGGCATCGGCCAACTGTGGGACGAGGAACGCATACGGCGAATCGCCGAGCGGTCCGGTTACGACTTCTGCGGGATGGTCGTCTACGACCCGCGCACCGGCAAACCGCCCCTGGCCTGGCTGCGGGCGCTGGCGAATCGGCTGGACGTGACGGCCGTGATCGCACCCGGCCCCGACCATTTCGTCGGCGGCCGGATCCCGGATGCCCTGATGGCGCGGGTCGAGGTCATTACCGTCGGCTCGCACTATCTGGCCGGTTACCAGGACAATTCCTTACAGTGGGCGGCGGAGTCCGCGCCCTCCACCTGAAGCGTGGCGTGCTCGATGTGGAAGTCGTCGGCCAGGATCCTTTGCGCCGCGCGCAGCACGTGGTCGCCGCTGTGGCCCGCGGTGACCGCGAGGTGCGCGGAGGCCACCTCCATACCGGAGGTGAGGGTCCACACGTGCAGATCGTGTACGTCGGCGACACCGGGCACGGCCTGCAGGGCCGCGGCGATCTGCTCCACATCGAGGTCTTCGGGGCTGTGCTGGAACAGGATTCGCAGCGACCGTTTGGCCAGGACATAGGCGCGCGGCAGCACCCAGAAGCCGATGGCGACGCCGATGATCATATCGGCGTACCGCCAGCCCGTGGTGAGAGTGATTGCGGCGGAGATCAATACGCCCACCGAGCCGATGAGATCGGCGAAGACCTCCAGATACGCGCCGCGCACATTGATGCTCTCCTGCGCGCCCTGGCGCAGCAGCAGGAAGGAGGCGATATTGGCGACCAGGCCGAGGACGCCCACGATCAGGACCGGCCAGCCCGGAACCTCCGGCGGCTCACCGAGACGCGCGATGGCCTCGTAGAGGACGTACACCGCGACCGCGAACAGCAGGATCGCATTGGCCAGCGCCGCGAGCACTTCGGCGCGGTAGTAGCCGAAGGTGCGGGTATAGGTGGCGCGCGTCCGCTTGGCCAGCAGGATCGCCGACAGCGCCATCGAGATGCCGACGATGTCGGTCAGCATGTGCGTCGCATCGGAGAGCAGTGCCAGCGAGGAGGTCGTGAACGCCACGACGAACTCCACCGCCATGAAGACGAGGGCAATGCCCAATGCCAGTACCAACCGGCCCAGATATTTCCCCAAGGCGCTCTCCGGGGCTACGCCGTGCGAATGATCATGTCCCACAAGCCACCAGCATATGCATAGTTGCGCATGAATGCAAGGACCCGACCCGGTTGGCGGCGAGCGACCAGGGTAGATGAGCGGACACGGCAAACTGGTTGACGTGACTGATACGTCCCAGCCCTCCGGGGCGCCACCCATGACCCGGGGTCCGCTGCGGCCCATCGAACTCGCCACGGGGGCCGTACTGGGCGGGGCGACGGTCGGGCTGGTGACCGTGGGGGCGCTGGTGCCGTTCGCGGCCGCACTGCAATTGGTGGCGGCGGTGCCCATGGGACTGCTCGCGCATCGGCACCGGCTGCGGGCGGTCGGTACGACCACGATCGCGGCCACGCTGGTGACCTTCGTGGCGGCGGGCCTGGTGCCCGCGGTGAATCTGGTCGGCGGGATCATCGGCATTGTCAAGCGGCGGCACGGCGGGCTCCTCGCGGTGCTCGGGCTGTCCGCGCTCGCCGGACTGCTGGGGGCATGTTTCTCCGTCGGACTGCTGCTGCTGTTCTCCCGGTCACGCCAACTGCTTTTCGACACTATCCGCAATTCGGCGCGCAGCCTGGAAAATCTGGCGGCGCGCCAAGCCTGGCTGGAACCGCTCGGGCGCTGGGTCGCCGAGGCCACCGATTCGATCCTGCGCTGGTGGTGGGTTTGGGTCGGGGGCGGCGTCATCGCCGGGGTGATCGTGAGCGGCGTGGTGTCCTGGTATGTCCTCGGCTCGGTGCTGGACCGGCTGGCCTGGCTGCCCGGACGCGATGATCTGCTCGACGCGCCCGCCGACGACCGTCCGGTCGCCCCGCTGCCGGTCACCTTGCGGGAGGTGGCCTTCCGCTATCCGGGCGCGCGCACCGACGCCCTGCAGGGCATCGACCTGACCGTGCGGGTCGGGGAATTCGTGGCGGTGGTCGGGCACAACGGATCCGGAAAGTCCACGCTCACCAGGATTCTCGCGGGCCGCCCGCCGACCGGCGGCAGCGTGACCCGGCCCGGATCGGCGGGGCTCGGGCTGCGCGGCGGCACCGCCATGGTGTTGCAGCGCCCCGAAAGTCAGACGCTCGGCGTGCTGGTGGCCGACGACGTGGTCTGGGGTCTGCCGACCGAGCTGGCCGCCGAGGTGGATATCGACGGACTGCTGGCCGAGGTCGGGTTGGCGGGCATGGGCGATCGGGAGACGGCGACGCTGTCAGGCGGGCAGCAGCAGCGGCTCGCCGTGGCCGCCGCGCTGGCCCGGCAGCCCACCCTGCTGCTGGCCGACGAGGCCACGTCCATGATCGATCCGGAGGGCCGCCGCGATCTGGTCGGACTGCTGGCCGCGCTGCCGAAACGGCACGATATGGCGGTGGTGCTGGTGACCCACCACGAGGCCGACGCCGCGGCCGCCGATCGCGTCGTACATCTGATGCGCGGGCGCGCGGTCGAGCACCTGCCCGCCTGGCCGCGGCCCGTCCGCGACCAACGGCGCAGGCCCATGGGCGAACCCGTGCTGGAACTGACCGATATGCGGCACATCTACAACCGGGGCACGCCGTGGGAGGCCCCCGCGCTGCACGGCGTCGATCTCAGCGTCCGGCGCGGCGAGGCGCTGCTCGTCGTGGGCGGCAACGGCTCCGGCAAGTCCACGCTGGCCTGGATCATGGCCGGGCTGACCGTGCCCACCGGCGGCGGCTGCGTACTGCGCGAGCACAGCGGCGCGAAACCGGTGCACAAGCGAATCGGCGCGGTACAGCTGGCATTTCAGCACTCCCGGCTGCAATTGCACCGGCAGACCGTCGGCGAGGAGATCGAGGACTGGGGCGGGCACGGCACCGCCGCCGTCGCTCGCGCCCTGGATGCCGTCGGCCTCGACCGCGCCCTGGCCACCCGGTCCATCGAGGAGCTCAGCGGCGGGCAGGCCAAACGCGTGGTGCTGGCCGCCATCGTCGCCAGCCGCCCGCAGGTGGTGGTGCTCGACGAGCCGCTGGCCGGACTCGATCCGGAGGGGCGGGCGGGCGTGGTGGAACTGCTTGCCCGGCTCCGGGATTCGGGCCTCACCCTGATCGTCATCTCGCACGATGTCGCGGATATGGCCGCGGTCTGCGATCGCACCGTGCACCTGCGCGAGGGTCGCATCATCGACTCCGCCGCACCGGCGCACCCCGCCGCCCCGCGGGTTCCCGACTTCACCGGAGGCTTCCGATGAGCAGCGTCATTCTCCGCGAGGTCCCCGTCGACAGCCCGGTGCATCGACTCTGGGCCGGTACCAAGATGATCGCGGCCTTCGCCATTAGCGTGCTGCTCATGTTCATGCCGTCCTGGCCGGTGCTCGGAATCGGCATCGCATTCCTGGTGGCGGTGTGGATTTCGGCGCGACTGCCGCTGGGCACGCTGCCGCGCTTCCCGTGGTGGTTCTGGCTGGGCATCGCCATCGGCGCGCTCATCAATCTGCCGGTGGGCGGGGCCGCGGTGCTGCGCTACGCGAATGTCATGGTCTTCGGATTCATCCTGCTGGGTGCGTCGTTCCTCATCGCGTGGACGACGCCCATGGGTGAGATCGCGCCCGCGCTGGCGAAACTCGGTGCACCGCTGCGGCGTATCGGCTGGACGCGCAAGGGCGTGCGGCACCGGGTGCCGGTGGACGAGTGGGCGGTGGTGGTCGCGCTGACGCTGCGCGGGCTGCCGTTGCTGCTGGAGGAGCTGCGAATCCTGCGGGCGGCCCGCAAACTCCGGCCCAAGGATTCGCTGCTGCATCGGTCGGCGGAGAATCCGCTGGTCGACATCCTGACCGCGAGCATGGCCGTATCCAGCCGCCGCGCGGGCGAACTCGGCGAGGCCATCACCACCCGCGGCGGCACCGGCGAATTGACGGCGCGGCCGAGTGATCCGGGACGCGGTGATGTCATTGCGCTATCGATCGTGGGCGCGGTATGCGCCCTCTGCATCGGTATCGACCTGCTGTTTTGAATGACACTCGAGTCAAAAATGATCCGAGGTGTCGGTGTCGCGCATTACTGTGATAGCTCGTAGAGCGCAATGCGCCGCGACACGGGCTCGGCAGCACTCTTCGAGGGGAGGAATCGATCCGGTGACCCGCGTGTTGCCTTCGAAGCCTGATGAAGATTGGAAGTTCCATGCTGCGCAAGATCACTGCTGTCGCCGCCCCCGTAATCACCGCGCTCGCCATTACGAGCGCGGGCGTCGCACAAGCTGATCCGGCCATCCCGAACGTGGGGTACGAGACCAAACTGGTCGGCAACACCGTCGTCACCACGCTGACCGACGGCTCCTTCGAGGTCGCGGGCAGTGCCGTGAACGTCAAGGACATTTCCGGCAACACCGTGGTGAGTCTCCCGCTGTCCTTCGCGCAGGACGGCCTGCAGTACGCCCTGCCGCACAATGTCTCCGGCGACGGCCGGACCCTCGAGCTGACCGCCGTCAAGGATGTCGCCTCCGCCCGCCCGGTGCCGGTGCAGCCGGTCGCCTCCACGGAGGAGAACCAGAAGGCCATGCAGGCCTTCAGCAGCCAGTTCGGCATCGCCACCGCGGTCGGCAGCTTCATCGGCCTCGCCGTCGGCGCGGTGGTCGGTCTGATCGGCTTCGCGGGCGGCGCCTTCGGTCTGGCCACCATGCCGGTCGCGGCGGGCATCGGCGCGATCATCGGCACCCTGGCGGTCGGCGGCCCGACGCTGATCATCGCCGGTGTGGATCTGATCAACACGCTCACCGCGGCGCCCGGCACCACCAAGTGGGCCAACTAGTAGTCGCCGCCGAATTCCGGTAGGGGCGCACGCATTCCGCGTCGCCCCGCCGGGCTTCAGCGCACGTGACAACCGGTCTCGGCCGGGATTCCGGCGAAGCGATCGGACAGATAGTTCAGGGCGCCCACGGATTCCACCACGGCTGCGGGATTGTGGCCCGGGATGGCGGAGTGCACCGCGGTGAGATTCGCGCCCAGGGCGCAGTAGCGGTCGACCAGGGCCGTATAGCCCGCCACCGGAATGACGTCGTCGCCGGTGCTGTGATACATGTACAGCGGGATGTCCGGCGCCAGGTCGCCCAGTTCCTGTTTCCACGTCGCGGCCTGGAATGCCGGATGCCACAGCAGATTCGGTTCCTTGCCGTAGTCGTCCAGGCGCCGGTTCAGGTGACGCACCACCATTTCCGCGCCGCAGGCCTGCGCCTCCTGCGCCAGTAGCTCCCGGCCGCGCTCGTTCAGCGCGTCGAGCAGTCCGGATCCGGGATCATTGCGCGCCAAGGCGACCAGGATGAGCACCGCGAGCCCGGCCTGGGTCTCCCCGTCGACCTGGCGGGCGATGGCGGCGATATCCGCGGGCACGCCACCGGCCGTGACCCCGGCGAACCACAGCTCCGGCGCATAACTCGCCCGCTGCTCCATGGCCCAGAGCGTGGCGAACGCACCGCCCGAATACCCCCAGGCCCCGATCGGACTCTGCTCGGTGATCCCCAGCGGCGGAAACGATCTCGCCGCCCGCACGCCGTCGAGGACCCCGCGCCCGGAGGTCACCCCGTCGAAGAAGCGCGACTGCGGCCCCTCGTAATCGGACACCACCACGGCCCACCCCCGGCGCAGCAGCTCCGCCAGGAACGGAATGTCCAGCATGGTGTTCACGATCGACCAATCCCGCCTGCCCCGTAGGGCGTACGACGGCGCGCACCGGGTCCCGAGGCTGTCCTGCTCCACCTGGTACGACAGCAGCGGCCGCCCGCCCGGTCCGAGCCAGGGCAGCAGCGGCGCGAGCACGGTCGCCATATCCGCGATCGCCGCCCCGGTCGAATCCGTCGACCGATACTGCACCTGCCACCCCGCCACCGGCAGCGGCAAGCCCAGCACCGCGATCGGCCGCGAGTTCAGCACATCCCCGTTCCCGAAGTCCGCCAACCCGGCCGGGGCCGCATAGAACGGATCGTCATCCGGGTACGGAATATCCGCCCTCGTGAAGGGCGTCACGACCGCGGCCGCGAGCAGCACGGTGAGCGCCACCAGCCCCACCCGCCACCACGATCGACGCCGCGAACCCCCTGCAAAACCCCGTGCGAATCCCCCGGACCATGCGTCATCCCGCCGCATCACGCCTCCAGCGTCGTAACCTCCGACGCTCCAGCACTACGGACTCGCATCTAGCGCCGACCACGATCTCCGGCGCATCGGACCACCCAAGTTACTGCCCGGCATACCCCCTGGTCAACGCCTCACCCACGTCGTAGCCAGAGCGTTGCCAACGAAAGACCTTGCCGCCCATCACAATAGGACCATCCGGTCTTGTCGGACGGCATCGGCCCTCGCCGGTCCTTACTACTCGTCGGTGAATTCGACGATGCTCACCGGAAACGGCAGGCTGAGTTCAACGGTGGCCCAACGGGATCGGTCGGTGGTGATGATCTCCCAATCCAGGTAGCGCGCTACCGAGACCGCGTGAGCCGCGGTCACATCGATGGGCTCCGTGGCCGAAGCCAATATATCCGCGAGCTCATTGGCGTCTTCGGTGGTCGCGAGCGCCGCAATCTGGACCGAGTCGAGATTGTCGACAACACCGTTCACCTGGGCGCGTTGATCGTCGGACAATCCGGCCAGGCTGGTGGCAAGCGCCAGGAATGGCACGGCCATGCGAATATCGCGACCGTCGAGGACCGCGATCAGGTTGGATACGTTCGCATCGCCGTGGGCATACGCGTGGATGACGGTGTCGTCGAGCACGTAGCCAACGCTCACCCCTGGGCCTCCTGCCGCTGCGCGAGCCGCTCGGCGAGCCGGTCCGCTTGGCGCTCGGCCCAAGCGACCGCCCCCGAGTTCTGACGGTCCTGCGCGATGCGGTTCTCCCACGCCAGCCGATTACGGGTCTGAGTCGACTTGTAGTGCGTGATCAAGCGATTGATGACCGCATCCAAGGATTCGTTGGGCTTGGCCAGCGTCTGTAGTTCGTCTCGGGTAGCGGGCCGAGTCGTGATCGTCGTCTTGTTCTCAGCCATGCTTGCAAGCATACCTGTAATGCTCAGAGCATTACAGGCGTTACGAGGCCGGTTCTTTCGAGATCACTTTGATCAGATGCCAAGTACTCGACGGAGCGTCCGCGGGCGGGTTCACCCAGGGTCGTTCTTCGATGAGCAGCCGGTAGGTGTACCCCGGCTGGTAGTCGAACCCGTCGATCCCGTCGTAGTGGAGTTCCCACGGCGAGTTGGGGTCTCGGCGGACCTGGAGGCAGGTCTGGGGGACCATGCTCGTGCAGGGGACTTCTTCGGGGGCCACGTAGATCTCGAACTGCCGGGTGCCCGGGATGGTCGTGGTGGCGGCCGTGGTGGCGGGGCTCGGCGCCGGATCGCCGGAGGAACAGGCGCTCACCGGGATCAGGGTCAGCAGGGCGAGGGGAACGGCCAGGCGGAGGCGGGTTCGCATGGCGTGAATATGGCACACGGGGGAGTGGGGACCGGGGATCAGCGGGCTACGTGGGTGAGTCGATAGTCGGCGAGATCGACCGTGCGGGTGAGGCGGCGGTAGCTGCGGGTGGTGCCGGGCCAGTTGTTGGTGATGCGGCCGGAGGGGGTGCGGTACCAGCTGGTGCAGAAGTTCCAGGGGGTGCGGGCCAGGCGGGCTTGCAGGGCGGTGTTGAAGGCGCGCTCGGCTTCGGGGCGGACTTCGAGGACCTGACCAAGGCGTTCGGCCAGGAGCTGCAGGGCCCGGCGGATGTAGTGGGCCTGGGATTCGATCATGTAGATGATGGAGCCGACGCCGAGATTGGTATTGGGCCCGTAGATCATGAACATATTGGGGAAATCGGGGACGGTGATGCCCAGGTAGGCGTGGGCGCCGCCGTCCCACGCGTCGGCCAGGTTCACCCCGGCGCGGCCGCGAATCTTCATGGGCCACAGGAACTCCGTGCCCTTGAATCCGGTGCCGTAGATGATGACGTCGGCGCGGTGCAGGGCCCCGTCCTCGGTGCGGACGCCCTCGGCCACGATCTCGGTGATGGGCGTGGTCTCGACCGCCACGTTCGGCTGGGTGAGGGCCGGATAGTAGTCGTTGGAGAACAGGCCGCGCTTACAACCGATGGGATAGTCGGGGGTCAGTTTGGCGCGCAGTTCCGGATCGGTGACCTGGTCTTCGAGGTGCCGTTCGGCAATGCCGGACACCAGCCGGACGATGCCGGGGAACTCGACCAGGCCGAGGGCGACGAATTCGGCGATCGCCCACCAGGAGAAGCGCTCGGCCACCGGCAGACCCGGGACGTGCAGGAGTACGTGCTGGTGGATGGGCTTGTAGTCGGTGTCGAACTTGGGCAGCACCCAGGCGGCGGTGCGCTGGAAGAGGGTCAGATGGTCCACCGTGGGCTGGATCTCCGGGACGTACTGGATGGCGCTGGCCCCGGTGCCTATGCAGGCCACGCGTTTTCCGGTCAGGTCGATCTCGTGATTCCACTGCGCGGAATGGAAGGATTGCCCGGCGAAGGAGCCGATGTCCGGGATGGCGGGCAGGGCGGGCCGGGACAGCTGCCCGACCGCGGAGATGAGGATATCGGCGGTGCGGGCGGCCCCGTCGGCGGTGCGCACCGTCCACCGGCCGGTGCTCTCGTCATACTCCGCCTCGGTGACCTCCGCGCCGAATACGATGTGCTCGTCCAGCCCGTGCCGGTCGGCCACCCCGCGCATGTACGCCCAGATGTCCTCGCGCGCCGAATACCGCTGCCGCCATTTCGGTTTGGGCTCCCGGGAGAACGAGTACAACGGCGACGGCACATCGCAGGCCGCACCCGGATAGGTGTTCTCCCGCCAGACCCCGCCCAGGTCAGCGGCCCGCTCCAGGATGGTGAACTCGCGAAAGCCATTGCGTTGCAGCTCTATCGCCATGCCGAGCCCGCCGAACCCTGCACCGATGATGATGATCGACGGCATGTGTGGCACCCCTCACATCGGAGACGCTTTCCACTGTAGGAGGGTGTGTCGCGGTTCGTGGGGGTCCTGATCGAGAGTTTCGGCCATAATCCGGGGATGAGCTCGGTGCAGGAGGCGGGGATACGGGACTGGGACTTTCCGCGGGGGGGGGGGGGCGGGGGCAGTGTCGTGCTCATGGTGGGGTTCGGGCGCGAGCACGGGGTGCCGGTGAGCCGCATGCTGGCCGGATCGGGGCTCGGTGAGAAGGCCCTCGCGGATCCGGATGCGCAGATCGACGCCCATACCGAGCTGGCGGTCATCCGGAATATGGTGCGGGAGCTGGGGGAGCGGCCCAACCTCGGGCTGGAGGTCGGGCGGCGGTATCGGATCACCACCTTCGGGATCTTCGGCTTCGCCTGCGTGAGCAGCCCGACGCTGGGGGAGGCCATTGCCTTCGCGCTGCGGTATCTGGAATTGAGCTTCACCTTCTGCATTCCGGTGGCGCGCTGGCGGCCCGGCGAGTTCGTGGCGCGGATTCACGACGAGCGGATTCCGGCGGATGTGCGGCGCTTCCTGGTGGAGCGGGATGTGACCGCCATGCATCAGATGCTGTGCGATCTGCTCGGGCACCGGGTGGAGCTGGTGCGGGCCGAATTCGACTTCCCGCCGCCGGGCGATCGGCGGCTGTACGACGAAATCTTCAGGCTGCAGCCGCAATTCGATTCCCCGCACAATCTGTTCAGCCTCGATCCCGCGGTACTGGATCAGCCGCTGCCGCAGGCCAATGAGCACACCTGGGCCATATGCCTGGCGCAATGTCAGGAATTGGTGTCCCGGCGGCGGGCGCGCACCGGTATCGCGGCGGATGTGCGTGAGCGCCTGGTACCGCGCGGCGGGGTGGACGGTTTCGCGGCGCCGCCGGGAATCGACGCCGTGGCACGGGATCTCAATATGAGCACCCGCACGCTGCGCCGTCACCTCGATGCCGCGGGCACCAGCTACCGGCAATTACTGGACGAGGTGCGGCGCGCGCTGGCGGAGGAAATGCTCACCGCCACACCGCTGTCGGTCAGCGATGTGGCCATCCGGCTGGGATATGCGGAGGCGTCCACCTTCATTCACGCCTTCAAACGGTGGACGGGGACCACGTCCTCGGCCTATCGGCGCGCGGCGGTCACTCCCGCGGTTCGCTGAGCCAGCCGCCCATGGCCACGGGGCGGAAGGCGGACAGCAGGCGGCCGTCCTGAATGGAGTGGAAGACCAGCACCGGGTCCGGGGCGAAATCGATGGGCACGTGCCCGGGGCGGGCCGTCTCCCATTCGCAGCCGATGGTCGAGGAGACGCTGGGGGCCACGATGAGCGGCTTACCGGCGAAGGTGGTGGTCAGACCGGAGTGCACATGGCCGGTGAGGACCGCGGCAATGCGGTCGTCGGCGGCGACGATCTCGGCCAGGCGGTCCGGATTGGTGAGGCGAATGGGGTCGACGACGGTGGAATGCACCGGCACCGGCGGATGGTGCATGGCGATCAGCACGATGTTGTCGGCCGGGGTCTCGGCCAGCAGGGTGGTGAGAAAGTCGTAGGTCTCGTCGGTGAGCTCGCCCGCGGACTGATTCGGAATGGTGGAATCGAGCAGTGCGAGGGTCACGCCGTCGACGCTGAACGATTGATTGATCGGTGCGTGCGAAGGCGATTCGCCGAACAGCACGGTGCGCATATTGGCGCGATCATCGTGATTGCCGGGCAGGATGACCACCGGGACATCGGCCTTCAGGGCGACGCGGGCCTGCTGGTATTCCTCGATATCCCCCTCATCGCCGATATCGCCGCTGACGAGGATGACATCCGGTCGCTGTGGCAGCTCGGCCAGAAAGGCCATGACCCGTTCCGCGCGTTCGAGATTCCGATCGCCCATATTGAAGTGGGTGTCACTGAGCTGTGCCAGCAGAACCATCGGCATTCGCTTTCTGTGAAGGGCAGCGCCTTTGCGCCCGAGCGGACCGCGAGCGGCCACCTTTTCAGGCTAGATGACCTGCCCGGATACGGTCTCGGTGAGACTCGCCACCGAATATAGCGTTTTCACATCAAATGCCGGTGGGTGTGCCCTGCGTCATGAGCGCGGCGGCAATGCTCAATAGTTGCTTCGGATCGGCGGAAACGGGTGCGCCGCCCACCTTCCAGAAATCCGCGCCCGGTTCGGCTTCCAGTTCCAGTACCGCCGGATCACGCCACGGCGCGTCCAGCCGCAGCCGCCACGAATGCAGATGGGTGCGCTCGTGCGCACCGGACTTGTCGAACAGCGGGTCGCCGGTGATGGCGTGCCCGATCCAGGCCAGGTGCACGCGAATCTGATGCCGCCGCCCGGTGACCGGGCGCAGCGCCAGCACGGTGTGGGTGGCGATGCTCGCGACCGTCGCGAATTCGGTGATCGACGGATAGTTCTTGCCCGCCAGCAGGTCGTGCTCGTCCACCCGCCAGGTATCGCCCACCCGCCGGATGGCCTCGCGCGGCGCGGCGATCCGCACCCGGTTCTTGCGGCCCACGCTCAGCGGCAGTTCGATGACCCCGCGCTCGGGCAGCCCGGCCGATTCGACGATGGCCAGATACGCCTTCTCGGCCGTGCGCTTGTTGAACTGCCGGGTGAGCTGCCCGTGCGCGGGCAGCTGTTTGGCCAGCAGCACCAGTCCGGAGGTCACCTTGTCGATGCGATGCACCGGGTACAGCGTCTCCCCGGCGGCCGCGGCGAGCTCGACGATATCGGTGTCGTGGCGCTCGCCGGTGACCGAGATACCGGGGGGGTTTGTTCAGCGCCAGCACCGCCTCGTCCTCGGCGAGCAGGCACTGTTTCCGCAGTTCGGGCCAACGCGTATGCACTCGCCCAGGGTAGAGATCAGGCGGTGGCCCGTTCCAACTCGGTCAGGCCCGCCTCCAGCAGATCCGGGAAACGGTCCAGATCCGGCACACTGCGGCGGCAGCCCACCAGTCCGAAGTCGAGATTGTCGCCATTGGTGGCGAGCGTGATGTTCATGGCCTGGGATTCGAACGGAATCGAGAGCGGATAGTTGGCGTCCAGCCGCGCGCCCCGCATGTACACCGGCTTGCGCGGCCCGGGCACATTCGAGATCACCAGATTGAACGGCATGCGCGGCAGCGCCTCGAAGCCCGGCAGCAGCGAAACCCCGAGCGGCGTCATGAGCAGCGCCGACAGGGCCATGGCCTCCAGCTTGGGCAGCTGGGTGAAGACCTGTTTGGTCTCGCGCATGGAGGCGCTGATGGACCGCAGCCGCGCCAGCGGATCATCCAGGTGGGTCGCCAGATTCGCCAGGCAGGCGGCCACCATATTGCCCTCGGCGGTATCGGCCTCGGCAATGCTGCGAATATTCACCGGCACCATGGCGATCAGCGGATCGTCCGGCAGCGCCCGGTGTTCCAGCAGATACGACCGCAGCGCCGCCGCGCTCATGGCCAGCACCACATCGTTGACGGTCGCGCCGGTGGCGTACCGGATGGCATTGATGCGCTCGGTCGGCCAGGACCGCACCGCGATTCGCCGCGCCCCGCCGATGGAGGTATTGAGGATGGTCTTGGGCGCGGTCATGGGCATGGTGAGCCGCCCGTCCAGCGCGCCGCGCAATGGCTCGGCGATCGATCCGGCGCTGCGCAGCATGCGCGGCAGCGCCTTTCGTAGTTGCTGCCAGGGGTTCTGCGCATCGCCGTCGCGCGGCACCGGGGGCGCGCCCCACGGCACCCGGACGCGGGTGTCGAACGGATCGTCGGTGAGCGTGCGCTGCATGAGCCGCATGGCGGAGACGCCGTCGATGAGCGCGTGGTGCATCTTGATGTAGACGGCGAAGCGCCCGTCGTCGAGGCCCTCGATGAGTCGCCCCTCCCACAGCGGCCGGTGCCGGTCCAGCAGCGTGCCGTGCAGGCGCTCGGTCAGATCCAATAGATCGGCCATGCCGCCGGGCGTGGGCAGGGCGCAGCGCCGCAGGTGGTAGTCGAGATCGACGGAATCGGCATGGGACCAGGTCAGACTGGAGAAGCCGCCCAGCATGCGGCTGGGGCGCCTGCGGAAGCGGGTGCGCACCTCGCCCGCGGCGACCATGTCCGCGAACAGGTCGCGGGCGAAGTCTGGACCCGCGTCGGCGGGCGGTTCGAACAGCTGGAGTCCGCCCACGTGCATGGGATGTTCGCGGGATTCGAAGGCCAAGAAGATCGCGTCGAGTGGATTCAGAAGGTCCATCGGTTTTCGCCTAACCGGGAGAAAACGGTATGGCGACACTGCCCCCGTGTGTTAACGGTGAATCAGGTTATCACTGTGCTTGATTCGTCATAACCCGAACACGGCCCGGTAAACCCGCACCGTGTCTGCTCGCGGATTGCTCGCGCCGCAGATCCGCTGTCGAGGCGAAGGACATGGTCACGATGGTGCGGCGGCCGTGGGTGAAGGGGTGCACGCGGTGCAGGGTGGTGTCGGCGCGAATCAGATAGAGGTCGCCGGGGTGCAGTTCCCAGGAGCGGATCGGATTGCGGATGAGGGTGCGATGGATATCGGAGTGGTCCCAATCGCGGCGGGTGTGCGCCACGGTCTGGACGAAGTCGCCCTCCTCCAGCGACGGGTATTCCACGACCAGGGCAAGCATGAAAGAGTAGTCGCCCCAATGCTATTCGCTCGGTCGATCATCGTGGTGCAGACGGGTGACGCCGTAGCGGCGCGGACCCGGTCGGGGCAAAACGTCCTCGGCCGCAATGACGGATAGCCTGTGCCGCAAGGATTCACAGTCGTAGAGCTGCGGAATGAACTGGCCGTGCGCGTCGACTTCCTGTTGCTCGACATCGATTCCGTGCCGGGAGGGCTCGTTCCCGGGCAGTTTGGCGCCCAATTCCTGATACCGGTCCAGCAGAGCCAGCGCCTCGGCGGCGAGGCTGCGTTTGACCTGGTGCGGCAGCAGGAAACCGAGCCGGGCTATCCCGCTCTCGGTCAGTCGGTCGCGGGCGTGGAGCAGCGCCTCCGGGTCGATCCGGAGCAAATGCTTGCGTGCATTGTCGAGCGTGCTGTGTTGCTGCACCTCCTCGATTGTAATCCGTTGCCCGGCAACGACCTTGGATTCAGATTCCCACTTGATCACGATCGGGGACGATTGCCGTGATCTGCGTGTCGGAAAGGACTCGCCGAGATAGGGGGCTTGGCGGCCCGCCCCCTTCCGGCGGGAGTAGCTTGGGATTCGCTATGGGCGATTACGGACATGAGCTGAGGTTCGGGATCTTCGTTCCGCCCGAGGCGGCGCGCGGCCGGTCGCTGCTGCGGCTGGTGCGCCATGCCGACGAACAGGGCCTGGAGGTCCTCGCCGTCCAGGATCACCCGTATCAGCCCGCCTTCCTCGACACCTGGACCCTGCTGTCCTATGTGGCGGCCGTGACCCGCAACCTCACCCTCATGCCCGCCGTCGCGAATCTGCCGCTGCGCCCGCCCGCCGTGCTGAGCCGCAGCGCCGCCAGCCTGGATCTGCTCAGCGGCGGCCGGGTCGAACTGGGTCTGGGCGCGGGCGCGTTCTGGGATGCCATCGACGCCATGGGCGGCGAGCGCCGTACGCCGGGACAGGCGCTGCGGGCGCTGCGCGAGGGCATCGCCGTCATCCGGGCACTGTGGAGTGCGGAGGAGCGGCCGTACCTGGACGGTGAGTTCTACGCCCTGCGCGGTGCGAAACCCGGGCCGCGCCCGTCCCATCCGATCGCCATCTGGCTCGGCGTCTACGGCCCGCGCGCCCTGGCCATGACCGGTGAGCTGGCCGACGGCTGGCTCGGCGGATTCGCCTACGCCCCGCCGGATTCGCTGGCCGCGCTCATGGCCGCCATCGATACCGGCGCCCGTGCGGCCGGGCGCGTCCCGGCCCTCATCCGCCGCGCCTATGTGATCGAACCGGCCATGACGGCGGATCAGCTCACCGAGATCGCCCTGGCCCACGGCATCAGCGAATTCCTGCTCCAGGTCGCCCCGGACGACGAATGGGAGACACAGCGTTTCGCGGTCGAGACCGCCCCCGCGGTGCGGGCCGCCGTCGCGGCGGCCCGCGTCGCCTGATCGGCGCGCCCGATTTAAAGGGGGCTCGACATATAAAGGAGACTCAGCCCCGGCCCAGCAGCGGGCTGTCGAGGATCTGCCGGATGGGCGACGGCGCACCCGAATGGGGCGTGCGCTCGGCGCGCACGATATGCACCGAACTATCGCCCCGCGCCGGATCCTCGCAGAGCACGTGCACGTCCTTGCCCCCGCCCGCGTCGAGCGTGAGCCGCACGGTGCCGTCCGCCGCGACGGTCTCCCACGGTCCGCTGACGCTCTTGCCCGCCAGCTGGCAGCGGTTACCGGGCTTCTCGCCGGTGACCGAGGCGGTGAGCGCGTGGCGGCCGTGGATGACCGCGCGCGGTTCGTGCTGGGCGAGGGCCGCGCCGGTGGCCAGCAGGGCGCCGAGCGCGCCGACCACGACGGCGGTGCTGATCCGGGTGCGCAGCGATCTGCTCATACCTCGATGGTGCCGGGTCGGTCGTGAGGATTTCGTGATGCCGGGTGGCGAGTCGCCCAGGTGATGTGCGGAAAAGGGTGTCCTGACTGTCCGGTCGGAGTGTTCTCTGCCAGAATCGAATTGCTGTGAGTACGCTGAGCGCCGTTCATCGTGGGTTCCGGAGCCGATAGTCCAAGCTGCGGACGGATCTCGAGGAGGATGTGGTGACTGCCGTAGCTCCCAAGCCGCAATCGGGATTGGAGCCGACTCGGCCCTATCCGCCGCGGCTGGGCCCCAAGGGTTCGTTCATCTACAAATGCGTCACGACGACCGACCCCAAGGTCCTGGGCGTCATGTACCTGTGCACCGCCATTTCGTTCTTCATGATCGGCGGATTGATGGCGCTGCTCATGCGCGCCGAACTGGCGCGCCCGGGTATGCAGTTCCTGTCCACGGAACAGTTCAACCAGTTGTTCACCATGCACGGCACCATCATGCTGCTGTTCTATGCGACGGCCATTCTGTTCGGTTTCGCGAACATCGTGCTGCCCTTGCAGATCGGCGCGCCCGATGTGGCCTTCCCGCGATTGAACGCCTTCAGCTACTGGCTCTATTTGTTCGGCGGCACCATGGCGACCGCCGGATTCATCACCCCCGGCGGTGCGGCCGACTTCGGCTGGACCGCCTACAGCCCGCTCACCGATATGGTGCACGCGCCCGGCGTGGGCGCCGACCTCTGGATTCTGGGTCTGGCCGTCTCCGGTCTGGGCACCATCCTGGGCGGCGTCAATATGATCACCACGGTCATCTGCCTGCGCTGCCCGGGCATGACCCTGTTCCGCATGCCCATCTTCACCTGGAACATCATGGTGACCTCGGTGCTCGTGCTGCTGGCCTTCCCGATCCTGACCGCGGCGCTGTTCGGCATCGCCTACGACCGGCACCTGGGCGGGCACATCTACGATCCCGCCAATGGCGGCACCCTGCTCTACCAGCATTTGTTCTGGTACTTCGGCCATCCCGAGGTGTACATCATCGCGCTGCCGTTCTTCGGCATCGTCTCCGAGATCTACCCGGTGTTCAGCCGTAAGCCGATCTTCGGTTACACCACCCTGGTCTACGCGACCCTGGGTATCGCGGCGCTGTCGATCGCGGTGTGGGCGCACCACATGTACGCCACCGGCGCGGTGCTGCTGCCGTTCTTCTCGTTCATGACCTTCCTCATCGCGGTCCCAACCGGTGTGAAGTTCTTCAACTGGATCGGCACCATGTGGCGCGGCCAGCTGACCTTCGAATCACCCATGCTGTGGTCGGTCGGGTTCCTGGTGACCTTCCTCTTCGGTGGCCTGTCCGGCGTGATCCTGGCCAGCCCGCCGCTGGACTTCCATGTGTCCGACAGCTATTTCGTGGTGGCGCATTTCCACTACGTGCTCTTCGGCACCATCGTGTTCGCCACCTTCGCGGGCATCTACTTCTGGTTCCCCAAGATGACCGGCCGCATGATGGACGAGCGCATGGGCAAGTGGCACTTCTGGGCCACCTTCGTGGGCTTCCACACCACGTTCCTGGTGCAGCACTGGCTGGGTAACGAGGGCATGCCGCGCCGATACGCGGATTACCTGGAAATGGACGGATTCACTGCGCTGAACACCATTTCCACCATCGGCGCCTTCATTCTCGGCGCGTCCATGCTGCCGTTCGTGTGGAACGTCTTCAAGTCCTACCGCTACGGCGAGGTCGTGACCGTGGACGATCCGTGGGGTTACGGCAACTCCCTCGAATGGGCCACCTCCTGCCCGCCGCCGCGGCACAACTTCTACGAATTGCCCCAGATCCGTTCCGAGCGCCCGGCATTCGAATTGCACTATCCGCACATGGTCGAGCGCATGCGCGCCGAGGCCCATGTCGGCTGGGGCTCCAAGTCGCATCGGATCGAGGAGTCGGAAACGGTCTCCAGCTAGCTTTCGGTTCACCGGAATCCGGCGGCTGTCACAAGGACAGCCGCCGGATTTTGTATTTTCACATGGATGTCGCTGTGCCCCAGCAGACTTTCAGCAACAGTGCGGTACTGTCCGGCGTATTCCGCAGGTCCGGACTTCGGGAGGGACAATGCTCGCCGATTCGCCTGACGTTTGCGACGCCGTACCGTTCGAATTGTCCCGCGCCCAAATGGAATTGTGGCTCGCGGACGATATCGGAGCGGGGGACGGAGCCGGACTCCGTCCGCGCGCATTACCCGGACAAGCGCATTACCTGGAACTACACGGCGAATTGGATGCGGAGCTGTTCGATACCGCCGCACATCGCGCCTTCGAGGAGTTCGGCGTCGGGCGGCTGCGCATCGGCCAGGCCGACGGCCGCCCGTATCAGTGGATGGCGCCCGATATCGGCGGCGCCCTGGAACGCGTCGACCTGGCCGACCGGCCCGATCCCCAACGGGCCGCGCTGGATTGGATGGACCGGCGGCACCGGGTGCCCATCGAACTGCTCGACGCCCCCCTGTGGGCGGCGGCGCTGCTGCGGCTCGGGCCGGACCGGCACATCTGGTACGCGCAGATGCACCATGTGGCCATCGACGGCTACGGCGGCCTGAGCCTCATCGCGCGCATTGGCCAGTGGTACGAGGCCCTGCTCGGCGGTATCGAGCCATCGGTCTTCGGCGGGCTCTCCCCGGCCGAGATCCAGGCCGCCGACGCCGAGTACCGGGCCTCCGCCCGCTTCCTCGCCGATCGCGCCTACTGGCGGGAACGCTTCTCGGACTGGACCACTCCGATCCCCGCGCCCGGTGCGCACCACCCGCGCCGTACCGGCGCGCTGCCGACCGCCCTGCGCGCCGCCGGTGCGCTCGCGGCCGAGGACTGGGCCGCGCTGGAACGCCGCGCCGCCGCATGCGCCGTCAGCCCGGCGCAGGTCCTGGTGGCGGTCATCTGTGCGTTCCGGGCGGGCATGACCGGCGAGGCCGAACCCCTGGTGCAGTTGGCCGCCTCGGCGCGAACCACCGCGGTGCTGAAGAAGTCCGGCGGCATGCTCGCGAATGTGCTGCCCGTCCGGTTGCGCTGCGGGGGCGCGGTGACGCTGCGCGAGCTCATCGCGGCCGCCGCCCGCGATATCACCGGCGGGCTGCGGCATCAGCGCTACCGATTCGAGGAGTTGCGCCGGGATCTGGGCGTGGGCGCGGATCAGGCGCTGGGGCCGAGCGTGAATCTCATGTTCTTCGATCGCACCAGCCGTTTCGGCAAGGCGATCGGCGAGTACCGCATTCTCGCTTCGGGTTCGGTGGCCGATCTGCATTTCAATCTGTATCGCGCGGGCACCGAGGCGGGATTGTCGGTCGATCTGCTGGCCAATCCACAGCGCCACGGTCAGCGGACCGTCGACGAGCAACTGCACCGGTTCCTCTTGTTCCTGCGCACCGTGATCGCCGCCGATCTGGACGAACCGATCGGCCGCATCAGCTTGCTGACACCGGCGGAACACGAACTCGCCGTGCGCACCCCGCACCGCGCCGGGCCGGGCGATCCAGTGCTGCTGCCGGATCTGCTCGCCGCCGCGGCCGCCCGTGATCCCGGTGCGCAGGCCGTGGTGTGTGGGGATGCCGCGCTCAGCTAGATTCGCTGTCGAATCGATTGGCGCGCACGCTGTGCGGGCACGGTATCGGCCCGGAGGATGTGGTGGCCGTGCCCATGGGCCGCTCCGCCGAATGGGTGGTGGCGGTCTGGGGCGTGGCCAAATCCGGTGCCGCGTATCTGCCGGTCGATCCGGGTCATCCCGGTGAGCGGCTGGCGGAGATGCTGGGGAAGGCCGGGGTGCGCTTCGGAATCACCACGGCCGCAACCGTATTGCCCGAGCCGGTGCGCGCCGGGCGGGATTGGCTGGAGCTGGACGCCACCGAACGCCTGCTCGCCCACGTCGATGCCGCCGCCCTCACCGACGCCGACCGCACCCGCCCGCTGCGTGCCCGGCACCCGGCCTACGTCATCCACACCTCGGGTTCCACCGGAATGCCCAAGGGCGTCATGGTCACCCATGCCGGTCTGGCCGATCTGCTCGCGGCGCAATCGGAGCGGATGCCCACCGCACCGGGTGACCGGGTGCTCTGCGCGGCGGCAACCGGTTTCGACGCCTCGCTCTGGGAACTGCTGGCCGCCGCCACCGGCGGCGCGACCCTGGTGGTCGCGGGCGGCGATGCCTACGCGGGCCCCCGGCTGGCCGACCTGCTGCGCTGGGAGCAGGTGACACACGCCTTCCTCACGCCCGCCGTGCTGGCGAGTACCGATCCCACCGGACTCGATGAGCTGCACCACCTCTCGACCGGCGGCGAACCCTGCCCGCACGCGGTGGCCGCCTCCTGGGCCCCCGGCCGCACCCTCCTGAACGTGTACGGCCCCACCGAGACCACCATCGCCACCCACCTCGGCCACCTTGCCCCCGACCGTCCCGCCGTCCTCGGCGCACCCGTGCCCGGCATCCGCGGGTACGTCCTCGACCCATGGCTGCGCCCCGTCCCGCCGGGCGTGCGTGGCGAGCTGTATATCGGCGGCCCCGCCCTGGCCCGCGGCTATCTCGGCCAACCGGGCGTCGCCGCGACACGATTCATCGCCGACCCCTTCGGCGGCCCCGGCGAGCGCCTGCACCGCACCGGCGATCTCGTCACCCGGAACGCCGAGGGCGAACTGGAGTTCCACGGCCGCGCCGACCGTCAGGTCAAGGTCCGCGGCCAGCGCATCGAGCTCGGCGAGATCGAAACGGTCCTCGCCGACTATCCGGGCGTCGCCCAGGTGGTGGCCGTCATCCGCGGCGGACCGCACGATCCGGCCCGTGAGCATTCCGCGACCTCGCCGCGAATCGTCGCCTACGCCGCTCCCGAGCCCGGTTGCCTGCTCACCACCCGCGAACTGGAATACACTGCGGCACAGCGGCTCCCAGGCCACATGGTGCCGACCGTCGTGCTGCTCGACCGCTTCCCGGTCACCCCCAACGGCAAAGTCGACCGCCGCGCCCTGCCCGCGCCCCTGCCCGTCACGCCCAGGTATCGCGCACCGGTCACCGAGGCCGAGCAGGTGGTGGCCGAAGTCTTCGCCCGCGTGCTCGGGTCGAGGACATCGGATGCGAACTTGACCGGGATCCATACCGGCGGCGGCCCAGCGGGTGCAATGGATTCCGGCGGTGAGCGTGCCGCGACGGCGGTGGCGGGGCGTTGGTCCGGGCGACGAGGTCGTGGGTTCGCGGTCGGTAGCGCTCTCGCGGTGTCCGGTGAGCTGGGCCGCACGATTGGTGGACGCCGAGTCGGGCTCGACGACGACTTCTTCGCGCTGGGGGGTGATTCGCTCTCCGCGACGTCGGTGGCGGCGCAGGTGAGCGCCGCGCTCGGGGTGGATGCCGGGGTGCGGGATCTGTTCGAGACCGGCACGGTCGGGGCGTTCGCCGAGCGGGTGAGCGCGCGCGCTTCGCTGCCGGGCCGGGGGCGGCCGGAGCCGCGGTCGGGTGCGGGTTCCGCTCCGGCATCCTTTGCGCAGCAGCGTCTCTGGTTCATCAACCAGCTGGATCAGGCATCCGCGCAGTACAACATGCTGCTGGGATTGCGGTTGACCGGTGCGGTCGACATCGTGGCGCTGACGGCGGCACTGACCGATGTGGTGGTGCGGCACGAGGTGTTGCGTACGTCGTTTCCGGAGCTGGACGGCGTGATCCGCCAGCGCGTGTGGGCCGCCGAGGAGGTGATCTCCGGACTGGTCGCGGAGCCGGTGTGCGCCGACCTGCTGGCGGGGCTGCTGGCGGAATTTGGTTCCGCCGGTTTCGATCTGGCCGCGCGCCCGCCGGTGCGGGTGCGGCTGTTCGCGGTGTCGGGGTCCGCCGCAGCCGATCACCACCTGCTGGCGGTCCTGGTTCATCACGCGATCGCCGATGGATACTCGCTCTGGCCCTTCGCCCGTGATCTCGCCCTGGCTTATCAGGCCCGCATGCGGAGCGCGGCGCCCGACTGGCCGCCCTTGCCGGTGCAGTACGCCGATTACGCGCTGTGGCAGCGCGCGGTGCTCGGCGCGGAATCGGATCCGGACTCGCTGCTGTCCCGGCAGCTCGCCTACTGGTCGGACATGTTGTCCGGGTTGCCGATCGAATCGGGGCTGCCGCCGCACCGTCCGCGCCCGGCGAGCGCTTCCGGGCGCGCCGAGCGGGTGCAGGCGAGCGTGCCCGCCGAAACCGTCTGGCGATTGCAGGATGTGGCGCGCCGGAATGGCGCGACGCTGTTCATGGTGGTGCACGCGGCGCTGGCGGCCCTGCTGGCGGCGGTCTCCGGCGGCCGCGATATCGCGGTGGGCACCCCGGTGGCCGGGCGCGGGGACGCCCGCCTCGAGGACCTCATCGGGATGTTCGTCAACACCCTGGTACTGCGCGTGGACGTGGATGGGTCCGAATCGTTCACCGAACTGCTGACGCGCGTGCGCGATACCGATCTCGGCGCGTTCGCCCACGACGAGGCCCCGTTCGAGCACATTGTCGAGCTGCTCGATCCGCCCCGCGAGCGGTTCCGGCATCCGCTCTTCCAGGTCATGCTGTCGTTCCGGAACTCGGATCGGGCCGCCTTCGAATTGCCCGGTCTGCGCGTGCATCCCGTCGAGATTCCGCTGCCCTTCGCCAAGTTCGATCTCGAATTCGCGTGTGCGGAGACGGCTTCCGGAATGTCACTGGCCGTCCATTACGCCGCCGATCTGTTCGACCGGGCCGGAACAGAGGCTCTCGTGCAGCGCCTGGTTCGGATACTCGAGCAGATCGGCCGGGATCCGCGCGTGCGGGTCGGCGAGCTGGACCTGCTGGCCGTGGACGAGCTGCGGCTGCTGCGCGAATGGAACGACACCAGCCAGGCGGTCCCGCTCACGCTGCCGCAACTGCTGACCCGGGCCGCCGCCTACGATCCGGAGGCCACGGCCGTCGTCTGCGAGGGTGACACGCTCACCTATCGAGAGCTGGGTGAGCGCGCCCATCGGCTGGCGCACCGGCTCATCGCGCTGGGCGCGGGACCCGAGGACGTGGTGGCGGTGGGCCTTCCCCGCTCCCTGGAATGGGTGATCGCGGTGTGCGCGGTGGCGCACTCCGGTGCGGCGTACCTGCCGATCGATCCGGGCGTCCCGGCCGCTGCGGCTGCAGCATCCGGCCTATGTCGTCTACACCTCCGGCTCGACCGGAGCGCCCAAGGGCGTCACCGTGACCCACGCCGGTCTGGCGAATGTGGTGGTGACCCAGGCCTAGCGCTGCGATGCCGATCCGGACGCCCGGGTGCTCGCGGTGGCCTCGCCCGGTTTCGACGCCTCCCTCTGGGAACTATTGCTGGCCTTGGCCTCCGGGGCGGCGCTGGTGGTCGCGCCGCCCGCGGTGTACGCGGGTGCGGAACTGCGGGAGCTGCTGGTGCGCGAGCGGATCACGCACGCCCTGCTGACCCCGCGCGTGCTGGCCACGCTGTCCGCGCCGGAGCGCCTGCCGCACCTGCGGCTGCTGGCCGCGGCGAGGGAGTCCTGTCCGCCGGAGTCGGCCGGAATATGGTCGGCCGGACGGTCTTTCGTCAATGTGTACGGTCCGGCCGAGGCGACCATGTGCGCCACCCTCACCCGTCCGGTGCGGATATCGGCGGCCGACGGCGCCGTCTCCATCGGCGGTCCGATCGTCGGCGCCCGCTGCCATGTGCTGGATCGCCGCCTGCGACCGGTGCCGCCCGGCGTGATCGGCGAGGTGTACGTGGCCGGGCCGGGTCTGGCCCGCGGCTATCTGCGCCGCCCGGGTTTCACCGGCGCGCGATTCGTCCCCGATCCGTTCGGTGCGCCCGGTGCGCGCATGTACCGCACCGGCGATCTCGGCTCCTGGCGCGGTTACGGGGAACTGGATTTCCACGGCCGCAATGATTTCCAGGTGAAGGTGCGGGGTGTACGCATCGAGCCGGGGGAGATCGAGGCGGCGCTGACCGCACTGCCGGAGGTGGCGGACGCGGTCGTGGTGCGGTGGCCCGGCGGCGCGGCGACCGGGGACGATCTGGTCGCGTACGTCGCGCCCGCACCGGGCCGGTCCGTGGATCCGATCGCGGTGCGCACCGCCGTGGCGCGGCGGCTGCCCGGCCCGTACGTCCCGGCCGCCGTCACGGTGCTCGAGCACTTCCCGCTCACGCTCAGCGGCAAGGTGGATCGAGAGGCCCTGCCCCCGCCCGCCATTCGCGCCAGCGCCGAGGCCCGGATGCCGGGCACCGCCATGGAGCGACTGGTGGCCCGCGCCTTCGCGCAGGTCCTCGACCGCGCCGAGGTGGGTGCGGCGGACGACTTCTTCGGTCTCGGCGGCAATTCGCTCAGCGCCACCCGCGCCGTGGCGCAGCTGCGCGCCGAACTCGCCGCCGCCGTCGAACTGCCCGGCGAGCTCGCGGCGGATCTCGGTGCGGTCGTACGGCTCCGGGATCTGTTCGACGAGCCGACCGTGGCCGGGCTCTCCTGGCTGCTGTCCGAACGCCTGTCCGCCGCCCCGGCGCTCCCGCGCGCGGCGGAACCGGTCGCGGCCGCCCGGCCGTGGCGGATTCCGCTCTCGCCCGCACAGCACGGCATGTGGCTGCTCGATCGCGCCGGTTCCGGCCGCGCCTATCACATTCTGCTGGCCGCGCGCCTGGGCGGCGCCCTGGATGTGGCGGCGCTGGCGGCGGCCGTGACCGATGTGGTGGGCCGCCACGAGGCGCTGCGCACCTGTTTCCCGGAACACGACGGTGAGCCGTATCAGGCGGTGACACAGTCGGATACCGGCGCGCTGGAGATCCGCCGGATTCCCGCGGACCGCCTCGAGCGCGCGCTCGCCGACTTCGAGTCCGAACCCTTCGACCTCGCCGCCGCACCGCCCATGCGGGTGCGGCTGTACGCCGTCGAGGCGGCCGACGGCGGGACGCGGCAGGCGGAGTGGGCGCTGGCCATGGTGGTGCACCACATCAATGCGGACGGCGCCTCGCTGGGCCCGCTCACCCGCGATCTGGCCGCGGCCTATGCCGCACGGACCGCCGGTCGCGCACCGGACTGGCCCGCACCGCCGCTGCGCTACGCCGACCATGTGCTCCGGCAGCGGGCGGCGCTGGGCGCGCCGGAGGATCCGGACTCCGAGCTGAACCGGCAACTGGCGTACTGGGTCCGGACGCTCGCGGGCGCACCGGCCGAGCTGGCGCTGCCGTTCGATCGGCCGCGCCCGGAGGTGGCCCGGCATATCGGCGCGGGCGTGGCGCTGACCCTGTCCCCGGAGTGCACGGCCGGGCTGCACGATCTCGCCCGGCGGCGCCGGGCATCGTTGTTCATGGTGGTGCACGCCGCGCTGGCCGTATTGCTGGCCAAGCTGTCCCGCACCGGCGACGTGGTCATCGGCACCCCGTCCGCGGGCCGCGACGCGCCGGGGCTGGACGAGCTGGTGGGCATGTTCGTCAATACCGTGCCGCTGCGGGTGACCATCGATCCGGAGGAATCCGTCGCGACCCTGCTGGAGCGGGTCCGCGCCACCGATGTGGATGCCCTCGCGCATGCCGGGACGCCCTTCGAACGGATTGTCGAGGCGCTCGGGCTGCCGCGCAGCGGCGGCCGTCATCCGCTGTTCCAGGTGGGCCTGGCCTTCCGTAACTTCGGACCGGCCGAGTTGCGGCTGCCCGGCATTCGCGTCGAACCGCTGCCGGGCCCGGTCCGCACCGTGCGCTTCGATCTGGAATTCGAAGTCACCGAGGCGGATTCGGGTCTCGCGGTGGCGCTGCGCTACGACACCGCGCTGTTCGATCCGGAGACCGCCGCCGCGCTGCTGCGGCGCTTCGACCTGGTCCTCGGCCAGGTGGCCGCCGATCCGGCGCGGCCGGTCCGCGCCGGGGACGTCATGACACCGGGCGAGCGCGCCGATCTCCTGCACGGCTGGAACACGACCGGCGGCGCGCCCGCGCGCACCCTGCCGGAGATCCTCGCGCGGGCCGCGGTGCTCGACCCGGAGGCGGACGCCGTGGCGTTCCACGGTCACACCCTCACCTACCGGGAACTGGACGAGCAGTCGAATCGACTGGCGCACTGGCTGATCCGGCGCGGCATCGGACCGGATCGGGTGGTCGCGCTGGCGCTGCGGCGTTCGGTGGAGTGGGTGGTCGCGCTGTGGGCGGTGACCAAGACCGGCGCGGCCTACCTGCCGCTGGATCCGAGCCATCCGCCGCAGCGGCTCGCGCACATGCTCTCCGATGCGCGCGCCTGCTTCGGGCTCACCGTCGACGGCCTGCTCGATCGGCTACCCGAATTCCCCGACACCCGGTCGAATTGGTGCTCGCTCGACGATCCGGACCTGGCGGCCGAACTCGCGGGCACGACCGCCGCGGCGGTGACCGATGCGGTGCGGGTCCGCCCGCTGCGGATCCTGGATGCGGCCTATCTGCTCTTCACCTCCGGTTCCACCGGTGTGCCCAAGGGCGTCACGGTCACCCATGCGGGTTTGGCGAACGTGGTGGCGGCGCAGGCGGAACACTGTGCGGTGGAACGTGATTCGCGCGTGCTGCAGCTGGCCTCACCGGGTTTCGACGCGTCGCTGTGGGAGCTGCTGCTGGCGGCCGGGGCCGGGGCGGCCCTCGTGATCGCGGATCCGGACGTCTACGGCGGCCCGGATCTGATGGATCTGCTGCGGCGGCAACGGATCATGCACGCCTTCATCACCCCGGCCGTGCTGTCGGGCCTGGATCCCGCCGAACTCGCCTCCCCGCCCGCGGGTTCCGCGCTGCGCGTGCTGGTGACCGGAGGTGAGGTGGTCGCCGCGGCCGTGGCGGCCCGCTGGTCGGCCGGGTGCACCCTGCTGATCGCCTACGGCCCGACCGAGATCACCATCATCTCGAATGTCAGCGCCCCGTATGCCGCCGGGCGGCCGGTCGATTTCGGCGGTCCCGGTATCGGCGTGCGTTGTTATGTGCTCGACGAGCGCCTCGATCCGGCGCCGGTCGGCATTCCCGGCGAGCTGTATGTGGCCGGTCCGGGCGTCGCCCGCGGCTATCACGCCCGGCCCGCGGCGACCGCCGCGCGCTTCCTGCCCGATCTGTTCGGGCGGGCGGCGGGCGGGCGCATGTATCGCACCGGCGATCTGGTCCGGTGGCGGGCGGATGGTGCGCTGGAGTTCGTGCGCCGCACCGATTCCCAGGTGCAGCTGCGCGGTATGCGCATCGAACTCGGTGAGATCGAGGCCGCCGTCGTGGCGGTCCCGGGCGTCGCACAGGCCGTGGCCATGATGCGCGAGGACAGTCCGGCCGCGCACCGTCTGGTCGCCTATGTGACCGCCGAACCGGGGGCCGATCCGGATGTCGCCGATATTCGCGCGGCCGTGGCCGCGCGGCTGCCCGGCCATATGGTGCCCTCGGCCGTCGTCCTGTGCGAGCGGCTCCCGGTGAACGCGCACGGCAAGGTGGACCGGGCCGCATTGCCCGCCGTCGCGACCGAACTCTTCCGGACCCCGCGGACCCCCGCCGAACTGCTGGTGGCGCGGGTGTACGCGGAGGTGCTCGAGGTGGATGAGGTCGGCGCGGACGATGACTTCTTCCGGCTCGGCGGCAATTCCCTCAGCGCCACCCGGGTGGCGGCGCGACTGGGCGCGGCGCTGGGCACGCGGGTCCGGGTGCGGGAGATCTTCGACGCGCCCACGGTGGCGGAATTGGCCACGCGCGTCGGCGCGGCGGCCGCTCCGGCCCGGCCGTCGCTGGTGGCCCTCACGCGCCCGGACGCCATCCCGCTGTCCTTCGCCCAGCAGCGGCTGTGGCTGCTGCACCGGCTCGATCCGGAATCCCCGGCCTATCACATTCCGCTGGTGGTGCGGCTGGACGGCCCGCTCGACGTGGCGGCCATGACCGCCGCGCTGCGCTGGGTGCTGGCCCGGCACGAGGCGCTGCGCACCTGCTATCCCGAATCGGGCGGCGAGCCGTGTCAGCGCGTGCTTCCGGTCGACCAGGTCTTCCCGGAATCGTTCGCGACGGTGACGGTGGCCGCCGCGCAGCTACCGGAACTGCTCGGCGAATTCTGTACGGCCCCCTTCGATCTCCGATCCGAGGCGCCCATTCGGATCGGATTGTTCGCCGTGGGCGACGCCCGCTATCCGGATCGGGAATGGCTGCTGGCCCTCACCGTGCACCACGCGAATGCGGACGGCTTCTCGCTGGGAATTCTCGCGCGCGAGGTGAGCGAGGCGTACACGGCCGCCCGCTCGGGCGCGCTGCCGGACCGGCCGCAGCCCCGGGTGCAGTACGCCGACTACACGCTCTGGCAGCGCGCGGTCCTGGGCTCCGCCGCCGATCCCGACTCGGAGCATCGGCGTCACATCGACTACTGGACAACGGCACTCGCCGGGCTGTCCGGTGATATCGGTCTGCCGCTGGATCATGCGCGCCCGGCGGTCGCCACGCATCGCGGGGCCACCTGCTCGCACGCGATCCCCGAGGCCACCCTGCGCCGCCTGGGCGAGGTGGAACGCGAACACGACGTGTCGCTGTTCATGATCCTGCACACCGGCTTGGCGCTGCTGTTGTCGGCCTGGTCGGGCAGCACGGATATCGCCATCGGCACCCCGGTGGCGGGACGCGGCGAGGCGGCGCTCGACGATCTCGTCGGCATGTTCGTCAATACCCTGGCGCTGCGCGTGAACACTGTTGCCGCCGAACCGGTCTCCGCTCTGCTGCGGCGCGTGCGCGATATCGATCTGGAGGCTTTCGCGCACGCCGAACTGCCCTTTGAACAGGTGGTGCGCGCCCTCGATCCGCCGCGCTCGCGCGCCGTGCACCCGCTGTTCCAGGTCATGCTGTCGGTGGAGAACCTGGACCCGGTGCGCCTCGACCTGCCCGGTCTGCGCGCCGAACCGATCACCGTGACCGATCCGACGGTCCGCTTCGACCTCGAATTCATTGTCGGCCGCGGTGATTCAGGTCTGATGCTCACCCTCCGGTACGCCGCCGAGCTGTTCGACCACGACACCATCGAGCAGGTGGCCGACCGCTACCTGCGCGTCCTGCACCGAGTCGCCGCCGACCCGGAAGCGCCGACGGCGCGCATCGGAATCCTGGACGACCGGGAATACCGGCAACTCGTCCACGACTGGAATGCCACCGGATCCGCGCCCGCCGCCGTACTGCCCGATCTCCTGGCCGCCGCGGTGCGCCGCGCACTCGGCGCCGCGGCCGTGCGCTGCGGCGAGCTCGCCCTCACCTACCGTGAACTGGCCGAGCGGGCCGGGCGGCTGGCGCGGCAGCTGACGGCGCGCGGCATCGGCCCGGAAGACGTGGTGACACTGGGCATGTCGCGGTCGCTGCCGTGGGTGGTGGCTTGCTGGGCGGTCGCCGAATCCGGCGCCGCCTTCATGCCGGTCGACCCGGGACTTCCGGCGGCCCGGATCGCGGACATGATCAGCGGGGCCGCGAGCCGGGTCATCCTGACGGCCCCGCACGAGTATCCGGCCTTCGCCGCGCAGGACGGTGAGGTTCTCCAACTCGACGCCGATGGGACGCTCGCCGAATCCGACGGCGCGCTCCAGCCCGCCGATTCGGCGCGCGGGGGGCGAATCGGCAATGCGGCGTACGTAATTCACACCTCCGGGTCCACCGGCCGACCCAAAGCGGTCGTGGTGACCCACGCGGGCTTGGCGAATATGGCTGCCGCCCAGGCACGGTGCATCGGCGCGGAGCAGGATTCGCGCGTTCTGTGCGTGACCGCACCGAGTTTCGATGCCTCGGTCTGGGAACTCGTGCTGGCCGCGCGCGCCGCCGCCACCCTGGTGGTCGCGCCCGCCGACGTGTTCGCGGGCCCAGCGCTCGCTCGGCTCCTGCGCGACGAGCGCGTCACGCACGCCTTCGTGACGCCCGCCGTACTGGCGGGCACCGAACCGATCGGACTGCCCGATCTCGCGGTGCTGATCACCGGCGGCGAAGCCTGCCCGCCGGGCGTGGCCGCCGCCTGGGGACGGGATCGGCGGCTGCTGAACGCCTACGGCCCCACCGAGGCCACGGCCGTCACCGGTATGAGCGGTCCGCTCGACGGCGGCCGGGCCGTCACCCTCGGCGGGCCCGGGGTCGGGTTCCGCTACTACGTTCTCGACCACGGCTTGCGGCCGGTGCCGGTCGGGGCCATCGGTGAGCTGTACCTCGGCGGCGCCGGACTGGCGCGCGGCTACCTCGGCCGCCCCGGTCTCACGGGCGCCCGGTTCATCGCGGACCCCTTCGGCGCCGCCGGTGAAAGGCTCTACCGCACGGGCGATCTCGTCGCCTGGACCGCGCGCGGCGAACTCGCCTGGCACGGCCGTGCCGATCTCCAGGTGAAGGTGCGCGGTATGCGCGTGGAACTCGGTGAGATCGAGGCCGCGGTGGCGGCGGCTCCCGGTGTGGCGCACGCGGTCGCGGTCCGCACCGGCGCGGGGCCGGAGGCGGCCCTGGCCGCGTACGTGGTGCCGCATCCGGAGCACCGGCTCACCGCGGAGGCGGTGACAGCCGCTGCCGCGCAACGGCTTCCGGACTACCTGGTGCCCGCGATCGCCGTGCTCGACGAACTGCCGCTGCTGGTGAACGGCAAGGTGGACCGGGCCGCGCTACCGCCGCCGCCCGTCCCGCAGCGGCAGTACCGCCCGCCGACGACACCCGCCGAGCACGCCGTCGCCGCGGCCTTCGCACACGTTCTGGACCTCGAATGCGCCGGACTCGACGATGACTTCTTCGCCCTCGGCGGCAATTCGCTCAGCGCCGCCCGGGTGCTGGCCCGGCTCGACGGCGGTATCGCACTGCGGGATCTGTTCGAGGCCCCGACCGTCGCCGGACTGGCGGCCCGACTGGGCGATGGCGATGCCGACGAATCCTTCGCGGTGCTGCTGCCGCTGCGGCGCGCCTCCGCCGCGGCGCTGTTCTGCGTGAACCCCGCGGCGGGCTGGCCTGGCCCTACGCGGGTCTGCTCACCCATCTCGATCCGAAGATCTCGCTGTACGGGCTCCAGGATCCGGGGGTGGTTCGCGCGGAGCCCGCACCGGATTCGCTCGCCGACTACGCCGAACGGTATGTGCGCGAGATCCGCCGCGTGCAGCCGTCCGGACCGTACCGCCTGCTGGGCTGGTCGCTGGGCGGCCGCATTGTCCACGAGGTGGCGGTGCGGCTGCAGGATCAGGGCGCCCAGGTGTGCCTGCTGGCCCTCATGGATTCCGCGCCCGCGGACGGCGTCTTCGAATCCGCCGGGCATCCGGGCGATACCGCGGCGGCCTGGGCGGAACTGCGCGGCGTGGTCAGCGCCGACAGCTTTCCGCCGGACCTGGTGGACCGCGCGGTCGCCGCGCTGACCCGCCGCGTCCCGGGCGCGCCGAGCGGCAAATTCCACGGCGATCTGCTGCATTTCACCGCCACCCGGGAGGCCGATCCGGCGCGCTGTCCGGCCGCGGGCTGGGCCGACCACGTCACGGGGACGGTCGTGGACGTGCCGGTCGAGGCCACGCATATCGGTATGGCGCAGCCGATTCCGCTGGCCCGCATTGCCGCCGCCCTGAGCGAATGGTGGCGGCGGTAGCTCAGAGACCGGGAATGCCGACGGAGACCACGGCGGCGCTGCTCTGCATGAGATAGGCGTCCTCCGGCGGATTCCGGAAAGCCGCGACACCCGAACCCGGCAGCCAGGAGTAGTCGGCCAGCCGCAGCGGCAGCGGCCCGGCGGGCGCGACCAGTTCGACCTCGATGCCCTCGGCGGGCGGTGCGAAGAAGCGGAAGCCGCGCTCGGGCACCTCGGTGATCTCGCGCCCGGCCACCCGCAGCGCCCGCACGCCATCCGCCGCCCACCGCAGATCCAGCCGCGTCGCGCCGCGCGGGGAACCCAACAGCAGGCGCACCGTGCGCTGCCCGGACTCGGTGCGGTCGGACAGGATCCGCGCGGTCGGCGGCGACAGGGCTTGCGCCGGTGCGGGTCCGCTGGATTTCGCCTGCGGGAACAGCTCGGCCGTCGACCCTTCCGGTGCGCGGTCGGTGACGAAGCTCTCCGTCCACGGATTCGGGGTGAGGGTGGAGATCCACTGTGCCGCATTGCGATCGGCGTCCAGCGCGTAGACCAGCTGGGACGGCCGCGGATGCCGCGCGTCGACCGTGTCCACCGCCAGTCCGGCCGCCGCCAGCGCCGCGGTGAGCGCGAGCGCGAGCACCGGAATCGGCCAGCCGCGCCGGGGCCAGGCGTGGGTGAGCGGGAACAGCAGCAGGCCGCCCAGCAGCATGACCAGCGGGGCCATCAGGAAGTAGCCGGTCTGCAACCCGACCTGGAGCCCGCCCCAGCCGCCGTCCGCGAAAATGGCGGCGGGCAGCAGGAATACGGTGAGCACCGGCAGCCGCCACCGGTCCGGCGCCAGGAAGGTGAGCGCCACACCGGCTGCCGCCGCGATCCCGGGTACGACGAGCACGTGCGAGGCCGCGGGCAGCAGCGCCGCGACCAGCGCGCCCAGTACCGCCACGCACACCAGCAGTCCGACCGGCGTGGCCGTCGGCCCGAAGAACCGGCGCGCGAACGCATACTAGGCGAGCAGCGCGAACACCGCCGCCATGACCATGGCGGCCTGGAAGAACTCGGGGCGGTACGGATCGATCGGCATACCCGCGTAGCGCGGTTCGATGAGCTGCACCAGCCACCACATGCCGTAGGCGGCGGCCACGGTGATCGGCACCGCGATCAGGGCCACCCCCGCCGCGGCGAGGACCCGCTTGATGCTCGCCTCGCCGGTGCGGCGCACCTGCCACACCACCCACGCCACCACCGCGACCATGACGACCGCCAGCGCGATCAGCACCCACGGCGGCAGTGTGATCAGCACGCCGAAAGGCAGTGCGAAGTAGGCCAGATCGGTGTCGCCGGAGGCGTCCGTGAGATCCCGCTGCCCGAATTCGCGCGCCTGGGCGAGGGTGTTGTCGCCCATCTGCTGCACGGTGGCCAGATCGATGTGGTCCGGATCGTCCAGCCGATTGTGGTAGTAGGCGCTGTGTCCCGCGTACGCCCAGTCCAGCATGCGCAGACCGGTCGCGTCGAAGGCCGCGAAATCGGTATTGCTGCCGGTCTGTTCACCCGTGGCCAGCTGGGTATTGAGCGAGTCGGTATTCGGATGCGGCGCCACCTTCCGCGCCACCTCCACCAGCCCCGAGTCGGGATGGGTGAGCCGCCACAGCATGACCGGGCCACCGGCCCCGCGCGCCTCCAGATTGATGATCACGCCATTGCGGTCGAGCGCACCGGAGTGCACGAGGGCCTCCGCCCCCAGCAGCCCCATCTCCTCGCCATCGGTGAGCAGCGCGACCACATCATTGCGCAATCCGGTCTCGCTCGACCGCAGCGCGCGAACGGTTTCCACAATGGCGGCCACCCCGACCCCGTCGTTGTTCGCCCCCGGACCCGACGGCACCGAGTCGTAATGCGCGACCAGATAGACCGTTCCGGTCGGATCGCTCCCCGGAATTCGCGCCACGATATTGTCGACCCGCCCCACCCCGATGGTGTCGGTCCCGAAGTTCCCCGGCCACGTGCCGATCCCGGACCGAATCTCCGTCTCCAGTCCGAGCCCCCGCAGCTCCCCGGCCAGATAGTCGCGCACCCGATCGTGCTCGGCCGTCCCCACCGGATGCGGCCGCTGCGCGATCTCCCCGACCGTCCGCGCCGCCCGCCCGGCGCTGAACTCGCCCCCCGCCACCGACTCCGACGCATACCCGCGCGGCTGCTGCTCCCACGCCGCCGCCACCGCCACCAGCACCAACACCGCGAATGCCAGAAATCCCGAAAGCCCTCGACCCACCCGCACCCCTAGATCGTAAGCACCCGTCCCCACCGGCGAACCCTGATCTTTCCCCCATTTCCGTGGTCGGCGAATACGCCGCTCGGGTGATCTCATCTCCCTGTCGTCGCGAAAGGCTTCGGTGTCTACTGGATTCGTAGACATCAGGATCGGGATCGTCGGCGGGAGTATTGCCGGGTGCGCCATGGCGATGGCGGCCCGGTTCGCGGGTGCGGATGTGGTTGTCTTCGAGCGCAGTGCGGGGCGGTTGCAGGAGCGGGGGTTCGGGATCGGGGTGCCGCAGGCGCTGCGGGGCACGCTCATCGAGGCCGGGTATGTGGATGCCGGGATGCGCGGACAGGCCATGTCGGAACGGATCTGGATCACCAAGGGGGAGGGCGGGGACGAGCGGGTGCTGTGGCGGCAGCCGAGTCCGGTGATGGGGTGCAATTGGGGGCTGTTGTGGCAGGCCCTGCGGGACCGGGTGGCCGAGGTCGACTACCGCGCCGGGGTGACGGTGGAGCGGATCGAATCCGATGGTTCCGCCGCGGCGCTGGTCACCGCGGCGGGTACTGAGTCCTTCGACTGCGTGGTCGGCGCGGACGGCCATCGCTCGCTGGCGCGCGCCGAAATCGACGGCCGCTCCGAGCCGCACTACGCCGGGTACGGGCTGTGGCGGGCCAGCTATCCGGAGCCCGCGCTCCCCGTGCCGGTGCCCGAGCTCGAAACCGGTTTCGCCACCGTGGTTTTCCCGCACGGTCACGCCGTCTTCTACTTCATCCCCGACGCTCCGCCGCCGCACGGAACGGGTGGTCGCCGCCTGAACTGGGGCATCTACGCCTACCCGCCCAGCACGCCGCGATCCGAGCACGGCCATCCGCCCGGTTCCGCGCCCGAACTGGCCAACTTCGTCAAAGCTCTGGCGGCACAGCATTTCCCGCGCCGCTGGGCCCGGATCATCGAGGCCACCGCCGATACCGAGATCGCCATGCACCCGGTCTACGACCTCGCTGTCACGGCCTATACCCGCGACAGCCTGGCCCTCGCGGGAGACGCGGGCGCGCTGGCCCGCCCCCACACCGCCTCGGGCGCGATGAAGGCGATCGACGACGCCCGTAGCTTCCAACAGGCGCTGCGCGACGCCGATACGCTTCCCGCCGCCCTGACCGCCTACAACGAATCCCGTTGCGCGGAAGGCAATCGCCTCACCGCTCTCGGCCGCCGCATCGGCCGCGCCCAAGTCGAGCGAACCCCCGACTGGACGCGGATGGACGCCGCCGCCATGGACGAGTGGACCCGCCAGACCCTCGCGGGCACCGGCCACTACCTGTACGCCAACCTCGACGAACCCTGATCGGTACGGGACCAGACCGCCGCGGCCAGCCAGATCATGCCCGCGCCCGCCACGATATGGCCGACGCGGACGATCGGGGCGGGCAGCAGGAAGGTGAGGCAGAGCAGGGACAGGCCGATGGCGTACAGGGCGGTGGCGGCGCGGGGGACCGCTCCGGCGCGCAGCAGGGCGGCGGCGAACAGCAGCGTGCCGAGCAGCGCCGTCATCGCCGTCGCGAGGAATGCGAATCGCGCCGGGGTTTCCAGCAATTCGTCGACGGTCGCGCGATCGAGATGGACCAGGACGAAGTTGCGCGTGTAGGCGACCCCGGCGAAGTAGGCGAAACCCAGGAACTGCACGACGAAGGCCACTGCGCCGAAGCGGCCCAACCGGTTTCGTTGCAGCAGGTACAAGCCCACCAGCAGGCCGATGCCGAAGGGCGCCGCGCCACCGTTGAGCAGTTGGGTGAGGGTGGTCTTGTGGCCGGTGACCAGTTCGGTGAGTCCGGCGAACGCGATGGCCGCGCCGCAGACGAGGCCGCCGATCGCGCTGAGCCGCAGCAGTGCTCGGGTGTCCATGACAGATCCTTTCCTCGGATGCCGCCGAGGTTAGGAATCCGGTGGTCATGCCCGGAAGTGCCGTGGGACCCATGACTTTCGGCCAGACCTGCGGTCGAACGCCGCCGCCGCGCGGGCCGCTCTCCTACGCTCTGACCATGATTCGGCCGCGCGCGCTGACCTGGGTGGCGTGCTTTCTCTACGTGTCGGTCCTGATCGCCGGGATCGCGGTCGCCTGGACCGAGCCCTGTCCGGGCGGGGCGCCGCGGGTGGGCGCCTTCATCGGCGTGCTCGGGCTCGCCGTCGGACTGGAATTCGCCGAAACCCGGCTGCCCGCGACGCGCGCGACCGCGGTCGCCTGGCTGTTCGTGCGGGCCGCCGTATTCACGGTGATCACGGGCCTCGACTGCGCGGGCAATGCCAAGGTGCTGTTCGTCTTGATCCCGCTCACCGCGTATTTCACGGTGGGGCACCGCATTGCCTTCGCCCTCGGCGCGGCGGGCCTGCTCGCCGCGGGCGGGCTCGTCGGCGCGCGGGCGGAGCTGCGCCGGGATCCCGAAGCCCTGTCCGATCTGCTCATGCTGGCGGTCGGCGTGGTGTTCGCGCTGGCGATCGCCGTGGTCGCCCACCGCGAGGAGGTGGCCCGCCGCCGGGCCGAGGCGCTGCTCACCGAGCTCACCGAGGCGAATATCCGCCTGCGCGAGTATGCCGATCAGGCCGTGTCCTCCGCCGCCATTGCCGAACGCAGCCGTCTGGCCCGCGATATCCACGACAGTGTCGGGCACCATCTCGTCGTGGCGGCAATCCAATTGGAGAAGGCCGCCGCCTATCGCGACGTGGACGGGCCCGCCGCCGATGCGGCGCTCGCCCAGGGCCGCGATTCGACTCGCCGTGCGCTGGAAGAGATCCGCCGCACGGTCGGCGCACTGCGCAGCGACGATACCGAATTCACCCTCGCCCCCATTCTGCGTGCGCTGGTGACGCGGCTCGACGAGCCGGGATTCCGTATCGCGCTGGAGATCGACGGCACCGATGCCGAACTCCCCGAAACGGTCCGGCTGACCGTGTACCTCATTGCCCAGGAAGCCCTGACCAATGCCCGCAAGCACGCCGAGGCCACCGCCGTCACCGTCCGAGCCGCCCTCGACCCGGCTGCCTGCACCCTCGAAATCGCGGACAATGGCAAGGGATTCGCGCCCGAGACGGCGGACGGGCAGGGCCTGACCGGAATGCGCGAACGCCTCGCCCTGGTCGGCGGCGAACTGGCCATCGATTCCGGCGAGTCCGGCACCCGGCTCACCGCCACCATCCCGGGCCCCGCATGACCGGCCCGTCCGCCCCGGTCCGCGTCCTGATCGCCGATGACGAACGCCTGGTGCGCGAGGGCATTGCCGCCCTGCTCGCCCTGCAACCCGGCATCGAGGTGGTGGCCACCGCCGAAACCGGTTTCCGCGCGGTGGAACTCGCCGCGGAACTGCATCCCGATGTGGTCCTCATGGATATCCGCATGCCCGGCGGCACCGGCCTCGAGGCCGCCGAGCGCCTGCGCGGCCGCACCCGCGTCCTCATGCTCACCACCTTCGACGAGGACGACTACATCATGCGCGCCCTGCACGCGGGGGCCTCCGGCTATCTGCTCAAGGATCTGCCCGCCCCCGAACTGGCCCAGGCCGTTCGCCTCGCCCACGCGGGCGTGGACCAGTACTCGGCCGCCGTCACCCGCCGCCTGGCGGACCTGGTCCGCACCCGCCCCGCCAAGCCCGCCACCACACTGACCGAACGGGAATCGGAGGTGCTCCGCCTGCTGGCGGGCGGCGCCGCCAATCGCGAGATCGCCCGCGCCCTGCACCTGAGCGAAGGCACCGTCAAGAACCATATTTCGGCCATCCTCACCCGGCTCGGCGTCCGCGACCGCACCCAGGCCGCCATCTACGCCCACGAGCGCGGGCTGCTCTGAGCGGGCTAGCCGAGGTCCGGCTTCTTGAAGGTCTCGTAGACGGAGAACAAACCGTTCTCGCCGTAGCCCGCGGCAATGGTGCGTTCGGCGATCTCCTGCAGGAATCGCGGCTGGGCGGAGTGCACGCCCTGTTCCACGCTGGTGCGGGTGATGTGCCGCAGCCCATTGAGATTCATCACCATCGTGCCGAGTGTGCCCGGGTACTCGGCGGCGTCGAGGGTGGGCGCCCTGCGGGCCAGTGACTCCGGATCCAGCACGGTCGGCATGAACCAGCCCTGGGCCAGATCGGCGAACTCGGTGGCGGACACACCCGCGGAGCCGACCAGGGCGGTGGCGTGCAGCCAGCCGTACAAGGTCGTGTACATCATCTCGAGCATGGCGGTGTTGTAGAGCACCGCCAGACCGATGTCCTCGCCCAGATAGCGGGGGTCGCCCAGCTCGGCCAGGACCGGCCGGTGCCGATCGAACAGCTTGCGGTCGCCGCTGTAGAGGAAGACGGCATGGGATTCGCCGATCAGCGGCGGCGGCACCATGATGGCGCCGTCCAGGTAGCCGAAGCCGTGGCCGCTCGCCCAGTCGAGCGCGGCGCGGGCCTCGCCGGGCGTGCCCGAGTTGAGGTTGACCAGCACGCGATCCGCGAGCGCCGCGGTCGCGGAGCCGAAGACCTCGTACATGGTGTCGTAGTCATTGAGGCACATGAGGGTGATCGGGCTCGCGGCGATCGCCGCGGCCACGGTGTCCGCGCGCCGCGCACCCAGCGCGACGAGCCCGTCGGCCTTCTCCGGGGTGCGGTTCCAGACCGTGACCGTATGGCCCTTCCGCACCAGCGCCGCGCCCAGTGCTACACCCATGGGGCCGAGGCCCACGAGGCTGATGTCCTTGTCCTGCGGTTTGATTGGTTGCTGAGGTGTCATGCGATCACGCTAAAGTCTCACATGGATGTGAGAGTCAACTCGAATCTCTGTGGGGAGCCGCACATGCGCATCGGAGACCTGTCCAGCCGCACCGGCGTCAGCGTGCGCCTGCTGCGCTATTACGAGGAGCAGGGCCTGCTGCGGCCGGTGCGCCGCCCCAGCGGCTATCACGAATACCGCGACGACGATATCGATACGGTCCGCAATATCCGCACCCTGCTGGCGGCGGGCCTGAACACCCAGACCATTGCGGCAATGCTGCCCTGCATGATCGACGAGGACGGCACGCTGGCGCCCGCCTGCCCCGATATGGTTCCCGGACTGTCCCGCGAGCGGGACCGAATCGACCGGGCCGTGGCGGATCTGCTGGCCGCGCGCGCCGCGCTCGACGTGATTATCGGGGCCGCGCCGCAACCGGTTGCCGAGTCGGACGCGTGCCGCGCGGCGTGACTCCGCGTGCCGGTCAGCGCAAGACGGTCTTGGTGCGCATGAGGAATTCGGCGAGGTAGCCGTCGTGCGGGAGGCCGGGGGCCATCCACGGCGTCGGATGGTCGCCGATGTGGACATTGGCGATGGTCGGTTCGGCCACGAGTGCGTCGATCAGATCGGCGTCGCCGGTGACGGCGGTGAGGACGAGAGTGTCACGCAGCGGCCGGATTCCGGCGGTGCGGTCCCAGGGCGCGATCCAGGCGCAGGGAAAACCCAGTTCCGCGCCGAGCTGATCGGCGAAGGGGCTGTCGAGCTGATGGACGGCGGGCCGGAGCACGGCGCTGCCGTCGCCGAGGTCGTCGATGATGCCGTCACCGCCGAGCCACGGTTTCGTGCCCGCGGCGCGCTGCCGAAGGTGGTTGTCCCACCGGCGCGCCAGAACGATCGGGGCCACCGGCAGGACCGCGCGGTCATCGGTCGCGGGCAGACTCGGTAGCGCGGCGAGGCGTTCGGCGAGCGCGGCCGCCACGGGGGTGGGATCACCCTCGACGAGAATGCCGGTGGCATTCACACAGCCGACACCCCCGCCGCCGCTGATCGACTCCACCAGGGTGTCGAGGATCGGCTCCCACGCCGAATCGGCGGTGATCAGAATCTTGGAGCGGCCCGGACCCTGCGGCAGGATGCGCGGATCGCCCGCGTATTTGCGCACGACTTCCGCACCGCCGTAGACCATTCCGAGGTCGGCGTGCCGGAGCACATCGTCGGCCGCACTGTGATCGGTGGGCAGCAAGACGATTCGATCATCGCCGAATCCGGCCTCGCGCAGGGCGGTGATCAGCCGGTGCGGTGTGAAGGGCTCCCGCCGGGAGGGCCGCACCGCGACCCGGTAGCCGAGGGCGAGGGCATCCAGCCAACCCTGGTGCACCCCCGGATGATTGCCCGCCGCGTGCACGGCGAACACCTCTCCGCGCCGCGTCCACACCGCCGCACCGGCCCGGGTCAGCGGATCACGCCACGAGCCGACCGCGGCGGACGGCCGCGCGTTCCGCACGCTGTGCCCGATCCGCTCGGCGGCCCGCGCGATATCGCCGCTGGCGGCGCGCACCGCCGTGATCGGTATCCCGGTGACGGTACTGACGGTGTGCTCGTATTCCGCCGCCGTCGAACCCCCGACCGATCGGGTGGCGAAAGCCTTGCCCGCCGCCGCGAGGGCCGTGATCCGTGCGTCGAGGGGCAGTTCCGTCGCCCGGCGCAACGCCCCCATGGCGCGGCCGACATAGAGCGGCGGCGCGAGACTCAATGTCGCGAGAGGGTTTCCGGCGAAGTCCGTGAGCGTCTCCGACCGCCGGGACCGGTACGGTCCGCCGGGTCCGAGCACGTCGAGGGACAGCATCAGTACACGCCCTCGATGACCGGCGCACCGCTGAAGGAGGCCACGGGCGCGACATCGGCGACGGCATCGCCGAATCCGCCCGCCACCGGTGCGATCCGGGTGGCGAAGTCGCGCTCGACATTGTTGACCAGCAGGGCGGTCCGGCTCATATGGTGCACGACGACCTGCCCGCGCTCGCCGTAGGGAACGACCGCGCCGGTGTCGGGGTCGATCACCCGGAAGGTGGTGTACGGGGCGAAGGAATCGAAGACGCACGCCTCGTCCGGGCCGAGGCCGGGCCGCTCCACCTAGGTCCCCAGCATCATGGCGCTGCCGTACCCGCCGACCAGCTTGATACCGGGAAACACCTCGTCGCGCAGGAGATCCCGGGTATCGGCGTCCAAATGCGTACCGCCCCAGATGATGGCGCGGACCTTCCGGTTCACCTGGTCGACCAGCTCGTCGTGCTGGGCGAGGCGTTCCAGCAGCGGCGGGGTGGCGAAGAGCACGCCCACCTGTTGCCCGGCCAGGATATAGCCGATCTGTTCGATGAGATGGTCGGTATAGGCGGCGGCCATATCCCTGTGGCCCTCCGCAATGAGCTTCTTCACCCAGCGCGGATCCAGGTCGATGCCGAAATTCAGCCCGCCCCGCGCGGCCGCGGTATCGGCCGCCATGGCCCCGACATTGTGCGGACCGGTGGGAACCGCGCTGAGCCAGTCCACATTTCGCGGCACCCCGTGGGCGTCCAGGCGCTCGCTGAACCAGGCGATGCTGCGCCGCTGCCACTCCGCGGTGAACATGACCCGCTTGGGTTCGCCCGTGGTGCCGTCGCTCTCGTAGACGCTGGCCCCGTGCCCCGCGCCGTAACCGCGCGGAATCAGATCGCGCACAGCGACATCGCGCAGCTCGTCCACCACATTCGGAAATCGGCCGAGGTCGTCGAAATCCCGGATATCGGTCAGCGTATCGAAATCCAGTGCCGCGGCCCGCCGCAGCCAGAATGGCGATCCGGTCTCCGGGCCGAAATGCCACCGCATCATCTCCCGAACGAATTCTCCGCCACCCTGCTCGGCCATAAACAATCCTCTCGAGATATTCGAATGACAGCGGAAAGGATTATAGCACAAGGGAATACGTGTACGGCCCTTGTAGAAGTCTACGAAATGCCCGGTGCGGCCCGCGACCGTTTTCGTGGCTTCGGGCCCTGGCCGCCGCCGCTCGCCCGGCTGTTGAGTGGATCACACGAGTTGTGACGAACGCAGGGGAATTCCCTTGCTGGACAAGGAGTTTTCTTGGCGATCCAGCGGAAGCACACGATGTATCACTCGACCATCATCGAGGCCGAACCGGACGCCGTCTGGGCCGTGGTCCGCGATGCCCTGCGGGTGGTGTCCATCGTGTCCGGGCCCGCCGCGAAGGATGTGCACTGGGCCGAAGGCGGTTCGCCCGACAAGGTTCCGTCGCTGTACAACTTCACGCTGGTGTTCTCCGACGGCCTGGTCCAGCAGGAGGTGGCGGGCCGCAATGAGGTGGAGCGCTCGCAGACCTACCGGTCCATCGAACCGACCATGGGCGTGGACCGCTATCTCGCCACCATTCGCGTGCGGCCCATCACCAATGATCCGAACCGCTGTTTCTTCGATTGGACCCGCGGGCTGACCATTGCCGAGGACGCCGATACCGAGGTCGTCGAAACCATTATCGCCATGATGGCAAAGCAAACCGATTCCGTGCGTGACTTTTTCGCGCAGCGCTGACCGCCTCGCACCGAACCAAGGAGAAATCTTGTCCGAGACGCTGCCCGGCCGACAGCTCGAAATCGCTTGGCCCGAACTGGATATCACCGTGACCGCGGAACTCGACGGCCGCAATGCGGAACTCGCCGACGCGCTGTGGGAGGCCCTGCCGTATCAGAGCCTGCAAGGGCACGCCCTGGTGGCGGGTCAGCATCTGTATCACGTGGCGCCGATTCCGTCGCTGCTGCATCTGCCCGCCTCCACCCGGATCGCGGATCGGCGCGAAGCCCCGGACGGGACTGTCTTCTGTTCCGCGCTACAACATTTGGGCATCAAGTACGGCGCGCTGACCGAACCCATGCCCGCCTCGCCGGTGGGCCGGATCCGGGAGGCGGGCCTGCCGGGCCTGCTCGCGGCCGGGGAGGCGATCTGGGAGTCGGTCTATTCGTCGAAGCGGCCCATTATCGCGGAGGTCCGCAAGGCGGGCGAGCCGGGCGGGCACCGCATTCCGCATCTGACGGCCGCCGATGCGGAGGCCAACCGGCTCATCCACGAGGTGTACACCGCGACCGAGCAGGCCTGGCTGTCCGAACCGCGGGAATTCGCCGACCTACACCGGGGGCTGATCCCTTCCGGGGCGGGAACATTCGAGACGGTGCTGCCCACTTTGCTGTTCGTCAATGGCGAGACCCGCCCGCTGGGCTATGCCACCTACGGCGGCCTGGTCCGCGCCGCGGTGCAGGGCATGCCGCTGGACTCGCTGCGGCAGATGACCCGCCTGCTGGTCGGCATTCCGGCCGAATTCCTGGGCTACTGCGGCCTGGAGCGGCTGTGGGCCTTCACGGAGCGCTTCCTGGCCTGCCTGGACCGGCTCGACCGCGACGACTTCCTGGCCGTGACCAGCCAGCTGGCGCTCTACGTCAACTGCCTGGGCGCCTGGAATCTGCATTTGTTCCCTTGGGACGCAGGCGATTACCTGCGCCAGCAGCGCCCCGCCGAAGTGGGCCGCCAGTCGTGAACCGGCTCCCCGAGCACACCGACGCGCTCGTCATCGGCGGGGGAGTCATCGGCACGTCGATCGCGTACCGGCTCGCCGAGGCGGGCGTGGGCACCGTGCTGCTGGAGCGCGGTGCGCTCGGTTCGGGATCCTCCGGGACCACCGCCGGGGTCATCCGGACCTACTTTCCCGGCAATGCTCTCGTCAGCGGTCTCGCCGCCCGGAGCATGGCGGACTATCACGCCTTCGCCGAGCGGACCGGGGTCGATCTCGGATTGCGGCGCATCGGCTTCCTGGTGTTGTTCACCGAGGAAGCCCAGGTGGAGGACTTTCGCCGCGACCACGCCGCGCAGGGGGCGGCGGGGGTGGACGTCGAGCTCGTGACCGCCGCCGAAGCGGCGCAACGCAATCCACTGCTCGACGCGCGCACCGTGGTGGCGGCCTGGTCGCCCGAGGCCTACGCCTGCGATCCCGCCGCCATCGTGCGCGGTTACGCCACCGCCGCCGAGCGGGCCGGGGCCGTTCTGCACACGGAAACACCCGTCATCGGCATCGACCCCGACGGGCAGGTGCACACGCCCGCGGGCAGCATTCGCGCGCGCACCATCGTGTGCGCGGCCGGTCCCTGGGCGGAGTCGGTCGCCGCCATGGCGGGGGTATGCCTGCCCGCCACCACGTACCCGGTCGACATGCTCCTGGCCCCGGCCCCCGCGGGCGCGCCGTCCGCCCTGCCGATGACCCTGCACCCGTCCGGCCTGCGGATTCGCAGCTGGGGGGACCGCATTCTGGTGGGCATGGGCCGACCCAGACCCGGTGAATCCCGGGAGACCTGGCGGCAGCGGGTCGCCCGGCAACTCGGCGCCGCCTTCCCGGCCCTCACCGGTGGCCGCCTGGAGCGCGGGTGGAGCGGGGACCTCGATGTGAGCCCGGACGGGATGGCGCTCATCGGCCGCGATCCCGTCCGCCCCTTCGTCTACGCGGCCGGATTCTCCGGCCAGGGACTGTGCCAGGCGCCCGCCGCCGGTGAGCTCGTCCGCGACCTCGTGCTCGACAAAGAAGGAAATGGTCATGATCGTCTTGGGGTGCAACGGCTTCACCCGCGTCTCGGAAGTCTTCGCTGAGAATTTCGGCGCGGTCGGCATCGACAAGCACTACCTGCTCGGCCACGATGCGGGCGCCGCGCTGCTGATCGACGGCGACGTGGTCGCCGCCGTGGAGGAGGAGCGGCTCAATCGGGAGAAGAAGACCACCGATTTCCCGTTCCATCCGGTGCGCTGGTGCCTCGCGCACGCGGGCCTGGAATTCTCCGATATCGACCTGATCGCCATCCCTTTCGACTTCTCCGCCGAAGTGCTGGACGAGATGCTGTCGGGCATCGTGGCCGCGCCTATGCCGCCCGCCGCGAAATTGGTGCTGGTGCGCGATATCGGCAAGCTCTACACCGATGTCGTGAGCCACGAGGCGATCCTCGCCGACTTCGCCGCCCGCACCGGTTTCACCCCCGATCCGGACAAGGTGGTGTTCGTACCGCACCACCTCGCGCACGTCATGACCGGCTACTACGCGGCGGGCATGCGCGATAGCGCGTTTCTCATCAGTGACGGTCGCGCCGAAGTGCTTTCGACGCTCATGGGTGAGATCCGCGACGGCCGGATCCGCGTCTTCGAGGAGACCGCGATCGGCGCGGAGTATTCGATCGGCATCCTGTTCAGCGCGATCACGCGCTTCCTGGGCTTCGTGCCCAACAATGACGAGTACAAGGTGATGGGCCTGTCCGGATTCACCGCGCCCCCGGCCCCGAACCCGTTCGTCGAGGACTTCGTGGAGCTGCACCCCGACGGCCGGTACGCCTTCCGCATACCGCTGGCGACGGATGACCCGCACAGCCTGGATTCGCTGTTCGAGCAGTATTTCGGGCCTTTCCGGGACACTCTCGAATACAAGGCCGTCGTGGCCGCGGCGGCACAGGAAATACTGAATGTCGTGACCCGCCACCAGTTCCGCGCGCTGGAGGCCAAGACGGATCTGACTCACGTGCTGTTCGAGGGCGGCGTGGCGCTGAACTGCCTCAACAACACTCCGCTGTTCGAAGGCTCGCGTTTCGACGATATGGCTGTGAGTTTCGGCGCCAGCGATACCGGTATCGTCCTCGGCGCCGCGGTCCACGCGTGGATCAACCATCCGGACAATGCGGGCAAGCAGCTGACCGCGCCGCCGGTAACCCCGTATCTCGGACCGGAATACGACGACGCCGCCATCGAGCGGGCGCTGCGGGAGTTCGGCGATCGCGTGGAATGGAGCAGACGCGACGACGACGAGATCGTGGATCTGGTCGCGAAACTGCTCACCGAGAAGGTCGTGATCGGCTGGTACGAGGGCCGGATCGAGCACGGCCCGCGCGCCCTGGGCCACCGCAGCATTCTGGCGAACCCGAACTTCCCGGATATCAAGGACGTCATCAATACCCGGGTCAAACACCGCGAGCCGTTCCGCCCGTTCGCCCCGATCGTGCTGGAGTCCGACGCCCCGCGAATCTTCGATATGGGCCGCAAGACCCGCTCGCCCTACATGACATTCGTCTTCCCGGTGCGCCCGGAATTCCACGAGGTGATTCCCGGCGCGACCCATGTGGACGGCACCTCCCGCGTGCAGACCATTACCGACCGGGACACCCCGCGCCTGGCCGCGCTGCTGCGCCGTTTCACCGCCCTGACCGATGTGCCCTGCCTGCTCAACACCTCGTTCAATGTGGCGGGTGAGCCCATTGTCTGCACGCCGTTCGACGCTCTGAGCTGCTTCCTGGGCACCGAGATCGACTACGTGGTGCTGGGCAACTATCTCGTCGCGAAATCCGGTCCCGCCGCATGACATTCGACGACCCGGGCGTCCCCGCGACCTTCGTGCTCATGCGGCACGGCGAAACCGCGCTGACGCCGGAGAAACGCTTCTCCGGCAGCGGTGGCGCCGATCCGTCCCTGTCGGCCGCCGGGCGTCCTCAAGCCGAGGCCGCGGCGTCCGTGCTCGCCGCGCTCGGCACGGTGCGGGCCGTCGTGTCCTCGCCGCTGCGGCGCTGCCGGGAAACCGCCGAGGCGGCGGCCGCCCGCCTGCATCTCGACGTCCAGGTCGACGCGGGCCTGCGCGAGGCCGACTTCGGCGTGTGGGACGGACTCACGATTGCCGAAGTGCGGCACCGCTATCCGGACGATCTGGCCGCCTGGCTCCGCTCGTCCGCGGTCGCCCCGCCCGGCGGCGAATCCCTCGACGAGGTCGCGGGGCGCGTCGTCCTCGTGCGCGACAAACTCCTGGCCCGCCACCCGGCGCGGACCATCCTGGTGGTCACCCATGTCACGCCGGTCCGCCAGCTGATCCGCCTGGCCCTCGGTGCACCGCCCGAGTCGCTGTTCCGTATGGAGACCGCGGCGGCATCGCTGTCGACGGTCGCCTACTACCCGAACGGGAACACCGCACTGCTGTCGCTCAACGACACCTCGCACTTGCGCTGATCCGGCCGCCCCGCACTAGGCTGGCCGGATGCCCTTGATCGAGGTGACCTACGCGGCCCATGTCCCCGAAGCCACGTTGCGCGAATTGGCCGACAGGCTCCCGCATCTGGTGTCCGTGGCGGTCGAATGCCCGGAGGAGCCCTATGACGGGGATCTGCAGCCGGGTGATGTCGAGATCCGGTTCCGGGCGCTCGGGCCGCTGGATCGCAGCGGGCTGGACGCGGTGATCGAGATCCGGTCGAAGTACTTCGAGAGCCGGGCGGCGAATCGGCAGGAGCGGGTCGACGAACTGCACGAGCGCATTGCCGAGGCGACGGGGCTGGAGGATTTCGGGATCTACCTGTCGATGCCGGTGGCGGCGTGGGCGCAGACCGAGTGAATGCGGTTCAGTCGTCGCGGAGCAGTGCCGCGGCGTGTTTGATGGCCTGCCGGATGCGGTAGTAGGTGCCGCAGCGGCAGACGTTCTCGATCTCGTCGATGGCGTCGTCGTCCGGATCCGGATCGCGGGTGAGCAGGGCGACGGCATTCATGATCTGGCCCGGCTGGCAGTAACCGCATTGTGCGACATCGAGATCCAGCCAGGCCTGCTGCACGGGGTGCAGGGTCTCGCCGTCGGCCAGGCCCTCGATGGTGGTCACGGCGTGGCCGTGCACGCGGTCCATCGGTAGTCGGCAGGGCAGTACGGCGGCCTGGTCGAGCAGGCAGGTACAGGCGTGGCAGACCTCGATACCGCAACCGTATTTGGGGCCGCGGACGCCGAGGACGTCGCGCAGCACCCACAGCAGCGGAACCTCGGCGGGAACGTCGACGGTGACCGGTTCGGCATTGAGCGTGAACGTGTACTCGGGCATGCGGCTTCTAGCGCGGGAACGGTTCGAAATCGATCTCGGATCGCGCCGGGAACCGTTGTGCGCGTTCACCGGTCGCATGGCTCAAGGCGGTGGCGACCGCGCCTGCGGCAACGGGGACCGCCAGCTCGCCCGCACCGCCGGGGCGGTCACCGGAGTCGAGGATGGACACCTCGAAAACCCGTGGGGTGTCCCGCATCCGGGCGAAGTGGGAGTGCGAGTAGCTGCCTTCGAGCGGTAGCCCGCGATCGATGTGCAGCCCGGCGGTGAGCACGGTGGAGATGGCGTCGGTGAGCCCGCCCATGAGCTGCGCCTCCAGGCCGAGCGGATTCACCGCCAGCCCGACATCTACGGCGAAGTACGCCTTGGTGACTCGCGGCGCGGCGCCGGTCGCATCGAGCTCGACCACGCACGCGATCACCGAGCGGTGCTCGGTGTGCAGGGAAACGCCCAGCGCCACACCGGGTTCGGTGGTGCGCCCCCAGCCGCTCATGCGCCCGACCTCGGTGAGCACCCGGCGCGCCCGCTTCGATTTCGCGGTGTGCAGGCGGTAGGCGAGCCGGTCCTCGCCGAGAATGCGCGCGATCTCGTCGACGGCGATCTCCTCGGCCACCCGGGTATTGGCCGAGTACACCGAGCGCCAGCTGCCGGTGTGCATGCGCAGCGGAGCCTCGGTGAGGCCATACGTGACGGCGCCCATCTCGTAGGGGCACACCACCGAGGTGAGGAAGACCGTCTCGGCGAAGGACAGATTCCCGATCACCGGAATCCGGGCGGCCATGGCGGTCAGGCAGTCACCCAGCCCGTGCCGGAAATCGGTCTCCACCGCGGCCACCCGGTGCTCGTACCCGACCACCCGGCCGCCCGCGATATTGGCCCGCACCCGGTGGTGGCTGGCGGGGCGCGCCCGGCCGTGCCGCATATCGTCGACCCGGGGCCACAGCAGCCGCACCGGCCGCCGCAGCGCCCGCGAGGCCTGCGCCGCCTCCAGCGGTGCGTCGTAGAACAGCCGCCTGCCGAACGAGCCTCCGGCCGCGACGACATGGGCGCGTACGGCATCGGGCAGCAGCCCGAGTTCGGCGGCAATGGCCGCGGCCGCGACGATCGGCGTCTGCATGGGCGCCCACACGTCGGCGCGGTCGGCGCGGACATCGGCCACCGCGCAATTGGGCTCCAGGGGTGCGTGCGGCACGAAGGCGAAATCGAAGTCCAGCTCCACCGTGGCGCTGCCGGGCACCACCTCGTCGAGCCGGGGAATCAGGAAGGGCGCGACGGTCTTTCGCAGGGTCGCCCGGATGGTCTCGTCGGATTCGCCGTCGACCGTCCCCGGATTCCAGGCCGCCCGCGTCGCATGCCGGGCCGCGATGGCGTCCCCGAAGGTCCGCGCGCAGATGGCGATGCCGGTGTCGATGAGGGCGGCGTCGACCACGCCCGGCATGGCCCGCACGGCCGCGAGATCGACCGACAGGACGGTGCCCTTGATGGTGGGCGGGCGCACCACGACCACCGGGAGCGCATCCGGAATGCGCAGATCCATGGTGTATTCGTGACGGCCCGTCACCATGGCGCGCGCATCCGGCCGCCCGTGCGGGCGGCCGATGATCCGGTGCCGGGCGCGGCATGGCGAACGCGCCGAACAGGCCCGGATCCGCGGCCGCACCGCTCAACTCGCCGTACGACAGGCGTTGCCCGTCGGCCGCCACCACGAAGCCCTCGGCGGTGTGCAGGGTCCCCGCCCCGATCCCCATTCGGGCCGAGGCGGCGGCCAGCAGGCGCGCCCGCACGGCGGCCGCCGACCACCGCACCGGATCATAAAGACTGCGAACCGAATTGGAGCTTCCGGTCATCTGATTGAACAGCAGTTCCGGTCGCGCCGGGGCGAGCTCGACGGTGACCCGCTCCACCGGCAGTTCCAGCTCCTCCGCCACCAGCTGCGCGCCCACCGTGACAATGCCCTGCCCGACCTCCGCCCGCGGCAGTTGCAGGGTGACCCGTCCGTCGGCCCGAACCGTGATGACCGCCAGCAGCGCGCTGGTCGGTGCGCCCGCCAGGGTGAGAATGTCGCCCAGATCCAGGAATTCGGGCACCGGCGGCGCCTGCCGCCATCCGGGGACGGTCTCGGCCGCGGCCCGCGGCGCGATGGCGGCGACGGTCAGCAGCGGTGCGGCGACCAGGCAGGAGAGGAAGTCGCGCCGCGTGGTCACGGCGCCATCCTCTCGAGTGATAGCGAAACGGCATTACGACACGCCGAGTGTCCGGTGCGTCAGCGATCCGGAGTGGCGGCCAGCGCCGCGGCTATGCGCAGCAGATCGCGGGTCTTGGCCGGGTCCAGACCGGTGAGATCGGTGATCTTGCGGAGGCGATAGAGCACGGTATTGGCGTGCACGTGCAGGGCCGCCGCGGTGGCGGTGGTATTGAGATCGTGCGCCAGATAGGTTTCCAGCGTCCGGCGCAGCGCCAGTTCGGCGGCATTGAGGTGCGAGACCCGGGTGGGGCGGGTGAGCTGATACTCCAGCGCCAGGTCGCGGAAGCGGACCACCCCCGCATCGCGGTGATAGCGCACCGCCACCCGCAGCAGTTCGGCGACCTCGGCGTGCACGGCCGGAATATCGTGCGGGACGGCGAGTTCCACCGCGCACAGGGTGGCGGCCCCCGCGGCCCGTTCGAGATCGCCCAGCTGCCTTGCCAATTCATCGAACCGGGATTCGGCGGCGGCGGTCTCGGGCGCCGGGATGAGCGCGCAGCCGCCCTGGGCGGTGACCGTGTGCAGCGTCTCGCCCCGGCCCAGCCAGTCGAGCTCGTACTCCAGGCGGCGCGTCTTGCGGCGCGAGGCGACGGTCGCGTCCACGCCCTGCACCTGCTCGTCCGGATGGGCCGCCACCCGCAGCGCGACCACCCAATAGCGCGGCGCGACAACCAATCCCAGGGAGCGGGCGGTGTCCTCGACCGCCGCGCCCGTGGTGAGGGCGCGATAGAGCTGGCGGCGGTGGTGATCCTGCGGCGGCAGCGGCGCCTGATCGGCGCCGTATCCGGCCAGCACGGCGTGGGTCACCGCCTGCAGATGGCGTTGCAGCAGGACGCCCACCCGCACCAGGGCATCGGAATCACCGGGCTCGGCCCATTCGACAATGGTCTGCCACCACAGTTGCGTGCCCAGGTGATACGTGGTGATCACATCGGTGAGCGGGACGCGCTCCTCGGCGCGGCGGCGCGCGGAGCGTTCGATGGGCGCCAGTTCGGCGGCGCGCAGATCGCGATCCTCGCGCAGCGTGGTGACCAGCAGTTCGAGATTGCGCCCGACAATGGCGGTGACATCGCGGCGGATGGCCTCGGGCGGCAGGGTGCGATAGAAGGCGACCTGCGCGCTCACATGCTCGACGGTCGCGGTCACGATCATGTGCGTGCCTTGCGCCAGCCGATCGGCCAGCGGTCGGCCGCTGACGGTCAGCGGACGGGCCGCCAGTTGCCTGTCCAAGCGCACCTCTCGGTCCGATCTTCCTCCGTGGGATCACCTTGCCACGTGCGGGTTGTGGACGGACACAATACGGCCGAGGTTCTTTATTGCCGACCACAAGCGCGCGGGCGCCGGAATCGGTCAGTATTCGGCGTAGCCCGGTACCGCCGGTCGTACCGTCCTCAGGAGATTCGCATGGGTTCCTCGATTTTCGCGGTATTCCTACCGCTCGCTCTCGCCCTGGTCATGTTCGGTCTCGGGCTGACCCTGACCGTTGAGGATTTCGTGCGCGTGCTGCGCTATCCCAAGGCCGCCGCGGTGGCGCTGGTCTGCCAGATCGTGGTGCTGCCGCTGCTGTGCCTGGGCCTGGTGTACGCGTTCGGGCTCGAGGGCGCGCTGGCGGTGGGCATGATGCTGCTGGTCGCCTCGCCGGGCGGCACCTCGGCGAATCTGTTCAGTCATGTCGCGGGCGGGGACGTGGCCTTGAACATCACGCTGACGGCGATCAATTCGGTGCTGGCGGTCTTCACCATGCCGATCGTGGTGACCCTGTCCATTGCCGCGTTCCTGGACGACGGCGCGGGCATTGGACTGCAACCGGGCAAGTTCCTGCAGGTCATCGCCATTGTGCTGGTGCCGGTCGCGATCGGCATGTGGGTGCGGCGGCGCTTCACCGCCTTCGCCGAGCGCATGCGCACGCCGGTCAAGATCGCCTCGGTGGTGGTGCTGGTGCTGGTCATCCTGGCCGCCGTCATCAGCGAGTTCGACACTCTGCTGGACCATATCGGGCAGCTCGGCGGAATCGCGCTGCTGCTGTCGATCCTCAGCCTGACCATCGGGTACTTCGTGCCGCGCCTGTTCCGGATCGATACCGGGCAGTCCATCGCCTCGGCCATGGAGATCGGCATCCACAACGCCACCCTGGCCATTGCCGTCGCCGTCTCGGTCCTGGACAACGAGACCATGGCGATCCCGGGCGCGATCTACGGCATCATCATGTTCTTCCCCGCCGCCGTGGCCGCGGCGCTCCTGGCCCGGCGGTCGAGGGATATGGCGCCGGCGCGGTAGTCCGGCGAATTCTCAGTAGTCGATGCGGTCGGTCTTGGCCAACCAGGCGTCGAACGGGGCGGTCCGGTTCGGCAGGTCCAGCTGATCGACCGGCGTCGGCCACAGCTCGCGGGGCTTCTTCTCGAACAGGTCGTAGAACTTCAGATCGTCGAACCCGGCGACCGCGGCATCGTGGCGATCGGCGGCGTAGACGATCCGGTCGACGCGCGCCCACAGCGCGGAGGACAGGCACATCGGGCACGGTTCACACGAGGTGATGAGCACGCAACCCTCCAGCGAGAAGGTGTTCAGCACCTTGCAGGCGGCCCGCATGGCGCTCACCTCGGCGTGTGCGGTCGGATCCAGGGTCGCGGTGACCTGGTTGTTCCCGAGCGCCACGACCTCGCCATCCTTCACGATCAAGGCACCGAACGGCCCGCCGCCATTCGCCACGCTGTCGGTGGCCAACTTGATCGCTTCGTCCAGCCAGGCGTGTTCGAGCTCCTGGATGCTCACTTCTTGGATGGCCACGAGAACTCCCTTGTCAAATGAAACTTGTGTGAAGGAGTACACAGCCAATCGGGCGGTAGCAGCTAGCGGCGGAAACCCTGAAGATCCCCGGGACCGGGCCCCCCGTTTTCGTAGACTTTCACAAACGATGTCGGCCCGGTGTCATTCAGGTGGGGCGCAGGTGAAGACCGAGCCGAGGAGTGTGGTGTCGGCGGTGCGGAGGTCGGCGATGGCCGATTCCAGGCTGGTGGGGTTGGTGCGGCCGTGGCGGGCCACCAGGATGGTGGCGTCGGCGCGGGTGGCTATGAGGGTGGCGTCGGTGTAGGGGAGGGCGGCGGGGGTGTCGATGACGACGTAGTCGTAGTGCTTGGCGAGGGTGGACCAGAGGTCGGCGGCCTTTTCGGAGGCGAGCAGTTCGCTGGGCTCGAGGGTCTTGTGGCCTGCGGGCAGTATGTCGACCGCGGGCATGGCCTGGAGGGGGCGGACGGGGAGTCCGTCCGTGGCGCGCTGGAGGAAATCGGTCAGGCCGGGTTCGTTCATCAGCGCGAGGTGTTCGGTGAGGGCGGGGTGGCGCAGGTCGGCGTCCACCACGGCGACGCGGTGCCCGGCCTGGGCGAGAGTCACGGCCAGGCCCGCCGCCGTGGTCGTCTTGCCTTCGGCCGGTTCGGCACTGACCACGGCGACCAGTCGGGAGGGGCTGTCGGCCAGCGCTTGGGTGACATTCGTTCGAACTCGCTTGTAGGCCTCGGAAACTCGGTGATCTCCGGTGACCAGGGGCAGGGGTCCGCCGCGGCGCGTGCGGGCGGGCGGGATGGCGCCGAGGGTGGGGGCGCCGACGACCTCGCGGAGCGTGCGGGCGTCGCGGAGGCTGCGGTCGGCACGGTCGCGGAGGTTGGCCGCGGCAATGCCCGCCAGGAGTCCGCCCAGCACGCCCAGGCCGATATTGCGCGTGGTGTTCGGGGACACCGGCGTGGACGGCGCGAGGGCCGGTTGGATGAGGCTGACCTGCGCGGCGGGGAGCATGGCGACCGAGGTCCGGTTGAGTTCCTCGACGTAGTCGGCGAATTCGAAGGCCAGGGTATTGGCTATCTCGCGGGCGGACTCGGGTGCGGAGTCGGTGACGGTGATATCGATGAGGACGGTTTCGGGCTGCACCGTTGCGGAGATATTGCTCGCCAGGCCGCTGGGTGAGGTGTCCAGGTGCAGACTGCGCACCACGCGTTCGGCGACGACCTCGGTTTTCAGCAATTTCGCCAGCGACAATGCCAATTGCTGTGAGGCGCCGGGCTCTTGGTAGCTGGCATTGGCTACCTCCGGGCCCGCCTTGGTCGAAACATACAGCGTAGCATGGGCTTCGTATTGGGGGGTTGCGGCCAGCGAGGCCGCCAACCCGAACAGTCCGCCGAGCAGTCCGGCGCCGACGGCCAACAGCCAGGCGGGCCGGACCAGTCCTGCTACGCGTTTGATCCACCCGTTCATGCGTCCCCCTAACTGTTGCGGAAAGTGTAGCGCCAGAGAGGTAATCGCACGGTTTACATTGCGCGCTACCACCGGCCGCCGTAAATTCATTCGAAATCGGTGTGGGTCGATGGGAGGACTGCCACATGCCGAGAAGAGTCGCCGTTATCGGCACACGGGGGTATCCGAGTTACTACGGGGGATTCGAAACGCTGGTGCGGCGTTTGGTTCCACATCTCGCGGACGAGGGGTGGGAGGTGACGGTCTACGGGCGCCGGGGCGCGACCGTAGCCGACGATCCGGCCCGCGACCCCCGCATCGTCCGGGTCGTCACGCCGGGCGTGGAATCCAAATCGCTCAGCACCCTGTCCTACGGGCTCACCTCGTGCCTGCACGCGGCCCGGCAGCGACCGGACGTCGCGCTGATCATGAACGTGGCCAATGGTTTCTGGCTGCCGTTCCTGGCCGCCCGCGGCATCCCCACCGTCGTCAATGTCGACGGGATCGAATGGGAACGCGCCAAATGGGGCCGCGCCGCCAAGGCGGTGTTCCGGGCCGGTGCGCGGCTGACCGCGCGCTGGGGCGATACCCTTGTCTGCGATTCACACGAGATCGCCCGGCGCTGGCGCGAAGGGTTCGGCCGCACCAGCGAATTCATCCCGTACGGGGGTTCGACGGCCGCCCCCGATCCGCTGCCGGAGCTGCCGCGGCGAGGTTACGCGCTGCTGGTGGCGCGGTTCGTCCCGGAGAACACGGTGGTCGAATTCTTCGATGCGGCAGGCGAATTGAGCAAGGACTGGCCGGTGGTGATCGTCGGATCCTCCGGCTACGGCGGCGAACTCGACGAGCGCGCCCGCGCGCTCGCGGCCGAGCATCCCGGCGTCCGCTGGCTGGGTCATCTCAGCGACGACCAGAAGCTGTTCGCGCTGTGGCACAACGCGGGCGCGTACTTCCACGGGCACAGCATCGGCGGCACCAATCCCGCACTCGTGCAGGCCATGGCCTGCGGCGCGCCGGTGGTGGCGCGGGACACCGTCTACAACCGCGAGGTGCTCGGCGATGCCGGGCGATTCGTCGCACCGGACCCGCACTCCATTGCCGAAGGGCTGCGCGCGGTGCTGTCCGATCGGGCGTTGCAGGACCGGCTCGGCGCCGCCGCCTTCGACCGCCAGCAGCAGGGGTATACGTGGAAGCTGGTGCTGGACAGCTACTCTCGCACGCTGAAGGCAGCGTTGTGAAGGTGCTGCTCACCCACCCCTCGGCCGAACTGTACGGCGCGGACCGCATGGCGCTGCTGGCGCTGGACGCCCTGGTGCGATCCGGGCATACGGTGACCGCGGTCGTTCCGGTGGACGGGTCGCTGGTGGATCGGATGCGAGAGTCCGGCGCGACCGTGATCGTGGCTGACGTGGGAGTGCTGCGCAAATCCGATCTGCGCCCCCAGGGCTTTCTCCGGCTGCTCCGCACCGTGCTGGCCGGGCTCGTGCTCATCGCCCGGCTGCTGCGATCGATCGATCCGGATGTGGTGTACGTCAATACGATTGTGCAGCCGTGGTGGATCGTGGCCGCCCGGCTGCATCGCCGCCGCGTGGTGGTGCATGTCCGCGAGGCCGAACCCCAACTGCCCCGGGCGGTGCGGACCGTGATCAATGCTCCGCTGCTGGCCGCGCACGTGATCGCCTGCAACAGCGCCTCCACCCGCGACGAGATCGCATCGGTCGTCGCGCCGGTGCGCGATCGGCTGCTGGTCGTCTACAACGGCAAGGACTGGTCCGACTACCACGTCGATCGAGAAGATTCAGGACGAAATTCCTTGCGGTTAACGGTGATCGGCCGGTTGAGTCCCCGCAAGGGCCAGGATGTCGCGGTGCGGGCGCTGGCCGAACTCGCCGCGGACGGGACGGACGCGACCCTGACGCTGGTCGGCGCCGTATTCGACGGCTACGAGTGGTTCGAGCGCGAATTGCGGGACCTCGCCAAGGAACTCGGTGTCGCCGACCGGGTCGAGTTCGCCGGTTTCCACGCCGATATCCGGCCGGTGCTGGGGCGCACCGATATCGCGGTGGTGCCGTCGCGGATCGAACCCTTCGGCACGGTGGCCGCCGAAAGCCTCGCCGCCGGAGTGCTGACGGTGGTCTCCGAGGTCCAGGGCCTCACCGAGATCCTCCTCGACGGCCGCACCGGGCTCACCTTCCCCAGTAACGATCACCGCGCCCTGGCTCGATGCTGTAGCTGGGCGGCGACCCACCCCGAGGAGTCGAGGAGACTGGCCATGACGGGACAACGCGATGTGCTGGAGCGGTTTTCGCTCGCACGCTACGAGAAGCAGATTCTCGACATCCTCGAATCGGCCGCCGCGGGCCGGGCGGTGCGGTGATGAGCCCGGCGCGCCCGCTCACGATCGCCATCGTGACGTTCAATTCCGCCCATCAGATCGCGGGCTGTCTGCGCCCGTTCGCCGATCGCGGGCCGGATATTCGAATCCGGCTGCGCGACAACGGATCCACCGATACCAAGACGCCCGGCGTGCTGAAGCAGCTGGCCGCCGACGGCCTCATCGACGAGCTGATCCTGGTCCCCGAGGATCCCGGGTTCGCGGTGGCCGCCAATGACGTTATCTCCCGGTCGGGTGACGACGACATTCTGCTCATCAACCCGGATGCCCGCTTCACCCTCGAGGGCATCGCGGCCCTGCGCGCCGCGGTCGCGACGGAACCGGACCTGGGGCTGGTCACCCCGCTGGTGTACGGCGGAGACGAGATCAGCGTGATCTCGGCCGGTCGCCAGCCCCGGCTGTGGCCGCTGTTCACGCACTATTCGGGGCTGTCGCGCCTGTTCCCCACGTCGGCGCTGCTGCGCGGACGGCACCTGTTCCTGAGCCGCCACGCCGACGAGGACCAGTACGTGGAGTGGTCGTCGGGCTGCGTCATGCTGATGCCGCGCACGACCATCGACAAGGTCGGGGTGTTCACCGAGCGGTACTTCCTGTACGCCGACGACACCGAATACTGCCAGCGCGTGCTCGACGCGGGCCTGAAGATCAAGGTGCTGGCCGGTGTTCGCGCCTTCCACGAAGTGGGCGGTTCGGGGCAGGACGTCCCGGTGTCCGAGGAGCAGCCGGATGCGGCTGCCCCCGAAGACATTCCGGCCGTCGAGCCCCCGTCGACGACCACCCCGGCCGAGCCCATCGATATCAGCACGATGTGGGGACGCCACCTCTACGACTACTACGTGCGGCAATTCCAGCCGCGCGCGCTCACGCGGCTGGCCTGGCGCACCACCTTCACGGCCGGGCTCGCCGCGCGCGCCCTGGTGCGCGGGGCCCGCCATCCCGGCGACGCCAAGGCCCGCCATCTGATGAAGAATGCGCTCGCGGTCTGGCGCGTATGAGCCTGCAGACCACCCGGATCTCGCTGCGGACCTATGTCGGCGTCGTCGCCCTCACCGGGTCCCTGGCCGTGGCCCAGTTCTATTTCCTGCCGAACAATCTGGGCATTCGCGGATTCGGCATGGTCGCGCTGGGTCTGTCGGTCATTCAGGCGGCCTTGCAGTTCGGCGATCTCGGGGCGATCAATGCCTCGCTGCGCACCGATGTCGACCCGGATCTGCGGGCGGCGCTGCGGGAGCAGGCCGTCGAGATCAGCACGCTGGCCTGCCTGGCCGGAATCGCGGTGTCGTGCGTGTTCGGTGTGGCGGGCGTGCCGCTGGGCTATGTGTGCGCCGCCGCGTTCGCCTCCGCGCTCCTGGTCGTCGGCGGCCGGGCGCATGCGTCGGCGGCGGCGCAGCGCGGTGACGAGCAGTCCTCCACCCGGCACAATATCGTCTGGCAGAACGCGCCCAAACTCGGTTCCATCGCGGGCAGTTTCGGCGGCTCGGCGCTGGCGTCCATGCTCGGCGCGGTGGCCAGCGCGACGCTGTTCGGCCGTCCCGGCATGCCGCCGCGGCCGCGCTGGGAGCTCTGGCGCGACACCCGCCGTTACTGGCTACCCGGTTTGGCGGTATCGGGCACCGCGTTCGCCATGTCGTGGGCCGATACTTACGCGCTGTCGGCGCTGGCGGGCCTCGACGAGGCCGGGCAGTACCAGGCCATCGTGCGCCCGCTGACCGGCATCACCTATCTGTATCTGCCGGTGGTGGCATTGATCCAGGCCGCCCACAATGCCGCCGCTCAGCGTCGGGAACGATTGCTGACCATGGCCGGGGTGGGCGCCGGAGCGCTGGGCGCGGTGCTGGTGGCGGCCTTCCTCCTCGGGTTCGGCCACCGGATCTGGCCGGACTTCCGGTTCGATCCGGCGGTGGTGGCCGCCGCATCCGTCGCGGCCGTCGCCATGTGCGTCGCGACCGTGGTCGGAGTGCAGCTCATCCTGCGCGGGATGCAGGTCATCGCGTCCGCCATAGCGATCGTGGGAGCCATTGTGCTGCTGGCTGTTTCGCTCGGCACCGTCGGATCCCTGGGCGCGCTCGGCGCGGGCCTCGCGGCGGCCGTCGCGTGGACGGGCGTGGCGGCGGCCAATGGCCTCGCGCTGGTGCGACGGGACGACCGGAGGGGGACACAGTGACGTTGATCGAGCGGGTGATCAGATCCGCGGGCCGGAGCTACGAGGTCGACCCCTGCATACCGCGGGCCTTCCTGTACGGGGAGATGGCCCGGCGCGGGCTCGAGCTGTCCCGCGGCGTTCTCACCCTGTGCGCGACGGTGTTCCGGGGTCGCGGGGTTCGCTTACGCTGCAAACGCCATCTCACCGCGGGGCCGCTGTCGGCCATCGGCGCGGAGTCGATCATCGATGCCAGCGGCACGCGCGGCGTGCGCCTGGGGCGCGGCGCCAAACTCGGGCGGCGCTGCATCGTGACCACCACCAGTTCGCTCGGCAAGCGCGGAGTGGGTTTGGTGATAGGGGATTTCAGCGGTATCGGCGACGGCGCGCACATCGGCTGCAGCGGCGGCGTCACCATCGGCCGCGATGTCATCGCCGGTCCCTATGTCACCTTCCATTCGCAGGAGCACATCACCGACGACACCACCGTCGCCATCCGCCATCAGGGCACCCGCGAGGCGGAGATCGTCATCTCCGACGATGTGTGGATCGGCGCCCGGGTCACCTTCCTCGCGGGCGCGCGGGTGGGAGCCGGATCGGTGGTCGCGGCGGCAATCGTTGTTCGCGGGGAGTTTCCACCCGGATCCGTGATCGGCGGCGTGCCCGCCCGCCTCCTCAAACGACGGGAGCCGGGATCGTGAACGCCCGATTGGCGATCGGGATCGCCGCAGTGGTGGTCGTGCTCGCCGCCACCGTCGCCTATATCCGCATCGGCAGCGGCGCACCGCCGCCGCACGACGCGACGATCGAACTGCGCCTGGCCACCGGCGAAGCGCTGCAGGTCAGTTTCCTCGGGGATTCGCTCGATCACGGATTGTCCGCCACCACACAGGAACTCGGCTTCCGGCCGCTGGTGACCGCCGCCTGGCGGGAGGGCGGGCCCGTCGAGGAGCACAAGGCCAACCGCATCGGCGGCACCGTCGGCGAGGCGCTGCTCGGACCGGCGTTCCCCGCTGATCAGGATCTGTTCATCGTCGAACTGGGCACCAACGACACCCCGCAGGTGGACCTGCGCACCTTCCGGGACCGCTATCGCGAACTCCTGGACAGAACCGTCGCCGCGTCCCCGAATACCGCCCTGCTGTGCCTGGGACTGTGGCGGCCGATCGAGACGGCCCGCAGTTTCGACACCGTCATAGCCGATCTGTGCGGGGCGCACGGCGGGGTGTTCCGGCCCCTGTTCGATCTGGCCGAGTACCCGCGCATGCGCGGACCCGCGGGCCTGCCCACCTTCTCCGGGACCTCCGACGATTTCCATCCCAATGATCTCGGGCACCGGTCGATCGCGGACCGCGTGCTCGACAGCGTCACGGTGCACCGGGGGTGATGATGACGTCGCAGTCGCCCGCGCGCACCTGGGGCTGGTATCCGTTCGCGTGCAGCGTGTTCGTCGCGCTCGTGGCCGCCGAGTACGTCGGCCCGGTCATCGGGCTGGCCATTGCTGGCGCGGTCGCCGGGTCCGGAGTGATCTGGATCCGGCGGCTGCCGTGGCCGCGGTTTCCGCCCGCGGGCGGCTGGCTGCTCGCCATCCTGATTCTGGGGCTGGCTGGCGCGATCGTGGCGAACGCGTTCGGTACGACACCGCTGGATATCGACCTGGAACGCGATATCGGGATCACGCTGACCTACCTCCTGTTTCTGGGCATCGGGTATCTGTTCGCCTACGACCGGGCGAGCCTGCGGGTGATTCTCACCGTCATCGCCGCGGCGGGCCTGGTCATCTCGATCGCGCACCTGGTCCGGTTCGGCATCGTGGTGTCCGGCGGGGTGAACGATCTGTATGTGCTGCGCCTGGAGGCCGGGCGCGGATCCCATACGCAGTACGCCGCACTGGGCGCGTGCCTGCTGCTGGCCGCCGACGGCGAGCTGCGCCGGTGGCGGCGGGTGGTCCAGGTGATCGGGGTGGTGGTCGCCGTGTCCATGCTGCTTACGCTGTCGCGCGGGCTGATGCTGAACCTCGTCGTCCTGCTCGCGGTCATGGCGGCGCTCACGGTGACCACGAACCGGACGCTGATTCCCAGCCCGCGGCAGCTGATCTCGGCCGTCGTGCCCGCGGCGGCGGCCATCTACGCGACGCTGCTCGCACTGCGGTGGTTCGCGCCGCCCGCCTATCAATTCCTCGACGAGGTGTTCCTGGCGAAGGTCGAGAACTCGTTCACGGAGGTGGCCACCTCGAATCTGGAGACCCGCGACCAGATCGCCGACAACTACCGCGCCTTCGAATCGCGGCGCGCGCTGGCGCAGGTCGACCGGTCGTCGATCTTCGCCCAGTGGTTCGGCCAGGGCTGGGGCGCGGTGGTGCGGTTCGATATCGAAACCGCTTCGACGCGAGCGAATTTCAGCCGCACCGAGGCCGCGTTCCTGCACAACGGGTACGTCTACTACCTGATGAAGACCGGTTTGGTGGGCCTGGTCGCGTATCTGGGGTTCCTGGGTCAGCTGGCGCTCCGGGCGATTTCGGGAAAGTATTGGCCCGCAAGCCGCCTCGCCTCCACTCAGCGCAAGGTTCTGTTGGCTACAGTGATCGTGCTCGCGATCGACACCCCGGTGACCGGCGGGCTCGGCTACCCGGCCACCTATCTGGGTCTGGTCACATTGCTCGGAGCCTGCTGCGGGCCGTTGTGGGGTCGCGCGGGCGCCCCGGATTCGGCACGCGAGGAGCAGGGATGGCCATCAGCAGACGCCGGGCGCTCCTGACCGGAATGACCGCGACCGCGGCCGCCGGGGTCGCCGGATGCGCGGCCCAGCCCGCGGATCCGCCGACGGTGGTGTCGGACCTCGGCGGATTGGTCGCCAACGCACGGGATTTCGGTATCGCGGGCGGCGAGACCGACGAATCCGCGCGCCTCCAGAACGCCATCGACTACGCGCACGAGAACGGTCTGGCCCTGTTCCTTCCGGCGGGCCGGTACACCGCCGACGGACTGCTGCTGCGGGAGGGCACACGCCTGATCGGCGCGGGGCCCGAGGGCACGGTGATCCGGGCCGTTCCCGGATCGGGCAACGGCCCCGTGCTGGGCATCGGGCGCGGACCCACCCGGTATGTGACCGTCGAGGGAATCGGCATCGAGGATGCGGGCAATCCGGACCAGCACGGTATCCACATCCACGCGCGGCGCGGGGGTGAGGACACCGCATCGGGACTGTGGCACTCGGCTTTTCGCCTGCTCCGCGTGGCCGGATTCGCGGGCGCTCAGCTCTGGCTGCAGGGCGGCGGGCACGATGCGCGCGATCCCTTGCAGTTCCTGACCTTCGACGGCGTGATTCTGGAGCGGCGCAACGACTCCGAACGGTCGCTGGGGCTGCTCATGTCCGGGCAGGTCAATCAGACCGCGTGGACGGGCGGGCGGATCGACGGGTTCGGCGCCGCCGCCACCGCCGCACCGGGCATCAATGTGAAGATCTGCCGCCAGTTGAGCGGGTACGACGCGTCGGACAATGGCGGGCCCTATCTGTCGGATCGCATCGGGCACAGTCACGTGTTCACGGATGTGACCTTCCAGCAGGCGGCGCTGGGGGTGTTCGTGGACCGGGCGGAGTCGATCACCTTCGATACCTGCCATTTCGAGGGTCTGGGCAGCGGATTGCTGTTCTCCGGCGTGGACCACTGCCGCGTCGATCGCTGTCACTTCGCGAATTCGGCGCTGGGACAAGGGGAACCGTTCTCGGTTCGAGCCGTCGCGGGCGCGCGGGTATCCGGTACGGGCAATGTGTTCCTGGGCCGGTTCGGCGATATGGCGTCGGCGGACGACAGCGGGGCGAGCGTGCTCATGTCCAATGGGGTTGGCCGCGATATGGCGGTCACCCGGAATCTGACCCAGCGCATCGAGCCCGCGGTCGAGATCGATGTGGGCGCCGCCGTGACGGTCGCGCTCAGCGCCTCGCCCACCCCGGTGCGGGTGGTCAAGGCCACCCACTTCCCGGGGGAGCGGGTGGTGCTGAAGGCCGCGGGCGGGTCGGTGTTCTTCGAATCCGGCGGCAATATCGACTTCGAGAATGTGGCCACGCCACTGGAATTGCGGTCGGGGGGAACGCTGACCCTGGTGCGGTTCGACAGCGGGCCGGAGTGGTCGATCGAGGCGATCCACGGCGCCCGCTGAGAGGTTATCCGCGGCCGACTCCGCGGTAATCCCAACCGGCGCCGCGCCATTGGCTCGGATCGAGGCAGTTGCGGCCGTCCAGGATGCGACGGCGGCGCACCACATCGTCGAGCATGGCGGGAGCGAGCTCGCGGAACTGTGCCCATTCGGTGAGCACCAGCACCACATCCGCGCCGTCGCACGCCTCGATCATGGTGTGCGCGTAGCCGAGTGTGGGGAACAGGGCCCGTGCGTTGTCCATGGCCTTCGGGTCGAAGACGGTGACCGTGGCGCCCTGAAGTTGCAGCTGGCCAGCGATATTGAGCGCCGGTGAGTCGCGCACATCGTCGGAATCCGGTTTGAAGGCGGCGCCGAGTACGGCGGCGCGCGTGCCGATCAGCGAGCCGCCGACGGTGTCCCGGGTCAGCTCCACCATCCGGGTCCGGCGCCGCATATTGATGCTGTCCACCTCGCGCAGGAAGGTCAGTGCCTGGTCCGCGCCCAGTTCACCGGCGCGGGCCATGAACGCGCGAATGTCCTTGGGCAGGCAGCCGCCGCCGAAACCGATGCCCGCATTGAGGAAGCTGCGGCCGATGCGCGGGTCGAGGCCGATGGCATCGGCCAGGACGGTCACATCCGCGCCGCTGGCCTCGCACAGTTCGGCCATCGCATTGATGAACGAGATCTTGGTCGCCAGAAAGGAATTGGCGGCGGTCTTCACCAGTTCCGCGGTCTCGAGATCGGTGACCAGCAGTGGCACCCCGTCGTCGAGGAGCGGGCCGTACACCGCGCGGGTGACCTCCTCGGCGCGGCCCGGGCGGTCGCGGTCGATGCCGAGCACCATGCGATCGGGCCGCAGGGTGTCGGCCACCGCGTGGCCCTCGCGCAGGAACTCCGGATTACACGCCACTTCGACGGTGTCGCAAGCCAATTCGCGGGCTCGCGCACCGAGGCGCGCGGCCGTGCCGACCGGAACCGTCGATTTGCCGATGATCAGCGCCGGGCCGGTGATCCGGGGCGCCAACTGCTCGACGACGGTGTCGACCTGACCGAGGTCCGCGGCGAATTCGCCACGGCGCTGCGGTGTCGCGACCGTGACGAAGTGCACGTTCGCGAAATGCGCGGCCTCGGCGTAGGAGTCGGTGAACCGCAGTCGCCCGGATTCGACTTGGGCGGTGAGGATTTCCTCGAGACCTGGCTCGTAGAACGGGACCCGCCCCTTTTCCAGTTCGGCCAGCTTGCGCGGGTCGACATCGACCCCGAGCACCTCGTGCCCGAGTTCGGCCATACACGCCGCGTGGGTAGCCCCCAGGTAGCCTGTGCCGATTACAGAGATGCGTTGGCCCATAACGATTCTCCGGTTCCTCCCCGCCCCCGAGGCCACTATACCGGGCGGAACCCGTTCCGGCACCGTAACGAGCGGTCGGTCTGTTCGCGAAATGGTTTGCATTTCAATCTATTCGGGTTCGTCTTTCATCCTCCGCTCGGACCGAAAACCCAGTAATATTCAGCATCGGCGTCCATTTTTTACAGGGGGGACTGCCGCAATTTCGCGTGGCTTGACGGAGTTCCGAGATGGTCGTTCAAATCGATGAGAACCAGTCGATCAAGAAGTCCGGGAAGCCGCTGTGGCTGGCCGAGTATCGCCGACGGCTCCGGATCACCGACTCGGCGGTCATCGCCGTCTCGGTGGCTCTCGCCCAGTTCATCCGCTTCGGCGGGTCGACCTATGACGCGCCCGTGGACTGGAACGGTGACACGCGCGTGGGATACACCGCCATCTCGGTCGCGCTCGTTCTGGCCTGGGTCGGATTCCTCGCGGCCGGCGGCGCCTGGTCGCCGACCGTGCTCGGATCCGGCGCGGAGGAATACCGTCGCCTGGTCGCGGCGACCATGCGGCTGTTCGGATTGATAGCGATCGTCTCGCTGCTGCTGAGCGTGGAGTTCGCGCGCGGCTATCTGGCCATCGCCCTGCCCATCGGCCTGCTGGCCCTGGCCGCGAACCGGCTGATCTGGCGGAAGTACGCGGTCCGCCAGCGCCGCCTCGGCCGGTATCTCACCTCGGTGCTCGTCGTCGGCCGCCGCGATTCGGCCCGGCAGATGCGGCGGTGCTTCGAGCGCGATCCGGCGGTCGGGTATTCCGTTGTCGGCGTGTACATCCCGTACGGCGCGGACGACGATCCGGATCCGGAGGGGATGGTCACCGAGGACGATCCGGACGCACCGCTGCTCGTGACCAAGTCGTCGATCATCGAAGCGGTCCGCACCACCGGAGCCGATTCCGTGGCCATCGCGGCCACCGAACAGCTGGGCGCACAGGGCATCAACGAGTTGCTGTGGAAACTCTCGCCCCTCGGCATCGAACTGGTCGTCACCCCGGGCGTCGTCGACATCGCCGACCAGCGCCTGTCCATCCGCCCCGTGTCCAACCTGCCCCTGCTGCACATCGAGAAACCCCAGTACGACCGCGCCAGGTCCTACCGCAAAGCGGCCTTCGACATCGCCTTCGCCGCCGTCGCACTCCTGCTGGTGGCCCCCGTCATGCTGGCCACCGCCTTCGCGGTCAAACTCAGCAGTCCCGGCCCGATCTTCTACAAGTCTTCCCGTATCGGCTTGAACGGCAAACCATTCCGCATGATCAAGTTCCGCAGCATGCGCAACGACGCCGACCGCACCCTCCCCGCCCTACTCGCCGAGAACGAGGCCGCGGGCCCCCTCTTCAAGATGCGCACCGACCCCCGCGTAACCCCGGTAGGCCGCATCCTCCGCAAATTCAGCCTCGACGAACTCCCCCAGTTCATCAACGTCCTCCGCGGCGAAATGAGCGTAGTAGGCCCCCGCCCACCCCTCCCCGGCGAAGTAGAGGACTACGACTGGAAAGTCCGCCGCCGCCTCCTCGTCAAACCCGGCCTGACCGGCCTCTGGCAAGTCTCCAGCCGCTCCGACCTCCCCTGGGACGAGGCAGTCCGCCTGGACCTCTCCTACGTAGAAAACTGGTCCATGATGCAAGACCTCCTGATCATCAAGAAAACCATCACCGCCGTCGCCCGCAGCACGGGCGCGTACTAGACCCGTGCGCGCCGAACCGTCATCGGTCGGGGCGGCAGGTGGTGTCGGTGTCCGGGAGCCGGTTGTGCACAAGGTATTCGATGACGGCGGAGGTGGCGCAGGCGCTGGTGGCGGGGATCGAGCCGGGTAGGCCGTTGGGCATGGTCTGGGGGAGGGCCAGGTGGCGTTGGGCGCCGGAGACCGTGACGAGTCGGGAGGCCGGGATGGCGGCGTGGACGGCTCGGGCCCCGGATATCGGGGTTACCGGGTCCTTCTCGTTGCCGATCAGCAGGGCGGAGGTGATGCGTTCGAGCGGTGCCGGATTCGGGGCGCGGGGTGGTTCGGGCCAGAACGCGCAGGCGGCGGTGAAACCCATGCCGAGGTAGGTCAGTGGTGTGCGAGCCGCGAGTTGTGCCGCGGTGGTCACGATTTCGTCGAGGTTGCGGCTCCAGCCAGCGTCATTGCAGGTGCGTGCGGTCCACCAGCCGACACGGGAACCGGCCTGGACGAGATCACCGCCCAGCTCCTCGACCAGCGGCGAAACGCGAAAGGTCATGGCCGCGTTGAGTTGCGTGGCCAGCGACGGGCGATCCATCGCGGCCCGCAGGGTGAGCAGCTTCCGTTCCAGGGCCTCGAAGGGTCCGTTGCCGACACCGAAGATGACTGTGTTCAAGTCGTTTCCGCTGAAGGTCCGATCGAGCGGCAGCGCGAGGGGGCGGGCCGTCAGATCGGCCCGCATTCGCGTGAGCGCTCCGAGGACGGCTTCACGACTGTCTCCGAAAGTCGTACCGCGGCCAGCGAGCCACGGAGCGAACTCGTCCTCGATCGTCCTCTGCTGGTTCAGGACCCGGTCTCGATAGCCCTCGGCGAGCGGTCGGCCCGGATCGATGACCGAGTCGAGCACCAGCCGGTCGATCCGGTCCGGGAACGTGCGCGCCAATTCCAATCCGAGCGCGGTCCCCTGCGAGGCGCCGAGTTAACTCCACGTGGGACTCCCCAGCAGCGACCGCACCAAATCCAGATCCCGAACCGTCTGCCAGTAGTCCACAGCCCCCAGTACGGTGCCCCCGCCCGGCGTCCGCTCCACACAGGACCGGATCCACGCGCCCGCCTGCTCCACCTGCCGCTGCACCGACTCCGCCGTGAAATCCAGGACATCGGCGCCGTCATTGCGTCCGGTCGCCAGCAACTGCGGATCACCGGAGCTGTTCGAGTCGCAGTCGACCGCGGTTCCGGACAGCCGTGTCCCGCGCGCATCGAATCCAATGAGGTCATAGGAGCCCCGCAGCTCCGGAAACGCCGCAGCCCATTGAATCGGATTCAGCAAGGTCCCCGCACCGGGCCCGCCCGGACTGGTCAGCAGCGGCCGCCCCCCATCCCGCCCCGGCAACCGCGAAATCTCGAAACTCACGGTCGCTCCCGCCCCAGGATCCGACCAGTCCAGCGGCGTCCGCACACTCGCACACTCCAGCCCGTCGAGCAATGCCGCACGCACCCCCGCCGCGACCTCCCCACCCAGCAAGTCCCGGCCCCCGGTCGCCGCACAAGGCTCCCAAACCAGACCCTGCCCCGCAATGGCCGCCGGAACCCCCGGGTCCGCATTCGCATCGCCGACCGCATACCCGCTCGAAAGACTCAGCGCCAGAACCAAAGCCGATATCCCGGCAGCAATCCGCCCCCGACCCCGCATCGGCAAATCCCCCCTGATCCCGCGGCGATACCTCGTGCGATCCGTGGCGTGAGCCCGGGTTCGCACCTCCCCGACTGATCGACACTGTACCGACACCGTGCGTCGGCTTGTTCACCTCCGGCGCAGCGCCGCGGCCAGTGCCGCCCTCGAACGTCGCGGTCAATCCGTTCCCGATCGTCCGCTGGCGGCGACCATCACCTGGCCGAGGGCTATGCCTCCGTCGTTCGGGGGCACCTGGTGGTGGGCGTATGCCTCGAATCCGTCCTGCTCGAGCATTACGAGGCAGTTGACCAAGAGGAATTCATTGAGGAATACGCCGCCGGAGAGCACCACCTGACGTATTCCCGTCGTGCGGGATATCGCGGCGCACCGGCTTCGCACCATGGTGACCACGCTGGAATGGAACCGACGGCTGATCTCGGCGACCGGTACGTCGGCGGCGAGGTCCTGCGCGATCGCGCGGATCACCGGCCGGAAGTCGACTTCTGGTTCGTCGTAGTCGAATTCGTAGACGTCGGTCATGTCGAGGTCGCGGTCGAGCAAACCCTCCAGCTCGATCGGGCCCTGGGCTTCGTACTCGGCGTGCGAGCACACGCCCAGCAGGGCGGCCACGCCATCGAACAGTCGGCCCATGCTCGACACCTCGGGTGAGTTGATGCCTCGTGCCCGCATCGTCGAATACACGTGGCGCCGGTCCCGATCGAGCCGGGCGAGCGCCGGGAAGGCCTTGACGGCCGTGTCGATATCGCCGAACGCGTCCACGGCGATCGACAGCCCGGTGCGAATGGGTTCGTACACCGCGCGGTCGCCGCCGATCAGCGCCAACCGCCGCAGATGCGTTGCCCGCTCGAACCTTTCGAAGCCGCCGACCAGGAATTCCCCACCCCATATGGTGCCGTACGAGCCGTAGCCCGCCCCGTCGAAGACCACGCCGATGGCCTGTCCGGCGAGCTGATTCTCCGCCATGCACGCGGCCATATGAGCGTGATGATGCTGGACGAACACGGGATCGCCGGATTCGCCGATGCCTGCACGCGCACTACTGGTGCGGAACTGCGGATGCATGTCGTACACCCCTGCCTCGGGGTGCAGATCGTAGAGCGCAGCCAGGTGGGCCGCGGTCTTGCGATGCGAGGCGAAGGTTTCGTCGTTCTTCAGATCGCCGATGTGCTGGCTGAGGTAGACCCGCGAACCGGCGGACAGCGCCACCGTCGTCTTGAGCTCGGCGCCATAGGCCACGAGCGGCGCCAGCGGACGGCCCACGTCCACGGGATACGGCGCGTAACCGCGCCCTCGGCGCAGGAATGTCGTGAGCGGGCGGGGCAATTCGGGATGCGTGGACAACCGGACCACGGAATCGTCCACCCTGATCTCGATGTCGCGATCGTGGTAGAGGATCACATCCGCGATATCGAAGAGCTGCCGGAGGGCATCCTCGTTGCGGTGGACGATGGGATAGCCCGAGACGTTTCCGCTCGTCATCACCACCACGTCCAAGCCGGATTCGTCCAGGAGCAGGTGATGATGCGGCGCCGAGGGCAGCATGAGACCCAGATTCGGATTCCGCGGCGCGACCCCCTCCGGAACCGATCCGGAACGCTTGCGCGCCAACAGGATCGGCCGCGCGGGCGAGCACAGCATGGCTTCCTCCGCCGCGGACAGTTCCACGATCCGGTGCGCGGCGGCCAGATCCCGGACCATGACGGCGAAGGGCTTCGAATCCCGGCGTTTGCGCTCGCGCAGCAGGGCCACCGACGCGGCGCTGGAGGCATCCACGGCGAGGTGGAAGCCCCCGACGCTCTTGATCGCCGCTATGCGCCCCGCCGCCAACTCCTGTGCGCACCGCCGCAATGCCTGCTCGCCCTCGAGCACCGTTCCGCCTCGATCGGCCAGCGACAGCCGAGGTCCGCACTCCGCACAGGCATTGGGCTGAGCGTGGAAGCGTCGGCTCATCGGATCCCGGTACTCGCGGTCACACCGCTCGCACATGGCGAAGGACGCCATCGTGGTGTGCGAGCGGTCGTAGGGCAGCGCCCGCACGATCGAATAGCGCGGACCGCAGTTCGTGCAGTTGATGAACGGGTACCGGTACCGGCGGTCGGCCCGATCGCGCAATTCGGCCAGGCAGTCGGCGCACACGTGCGTATCAGCGGGTACCAGAGCGACTTTCGCCCCGCTGTGCTCGCTCTCCACGATGTCGAAGCCGGTGGCCTCCGAGGTTCCGGCCGACCTGCTGAGCGCCCGCACGCCCTCGACCCGGGCCAGCTCCGGCGCCTTGCTCGTCAGCTCCTCGCTGAACAGCCGCAGCGTCGACTCGCGGCCGCTGGCCTCGATGAGCACGCCCTCGGGATCATTGCGAACCCATCCGGTCAACTGCCGCTCGCGAGCCAGTTTGTAGACGAACGGGCGATATCCCACGCCCTGGACAACTCCCGTGACCCTGATCTTCCAGGTTGCCTGTTCGGTCATGGCGAGGATTCAGCACAACCGGGGCAGCTCTGCGCCGCGCAGAGGTTGCAGGATGGATTCGCGACCCGCGGCGTCCCGGAGAACGACCGCGGCGCCGTCTCGGTCGGTCACCGCGCCGATCGCCACGGCGTGCCGTCCGTACTCGTGCTCGCGCAGTGCGGCGAGCACGGCGGCGGTCGCCTCGGGATCGACGAAGATCGCCAGGCAGCCCTCGTTGGCGCAGTGCAGCGGGTTGATCCCGAGCATGTCCGCCGCCATGGCGGTCTCGTGTTGGATGGGCAGGGTCGGCGCCTCGATCACGATGCCTTTGTCCAATCTGCCCGCGTACTCGTGCAATACGGCCGAGAGCCCGCCGCGCGTCACATCCCGCATAGAGCGAATCGACCCGGCGGGCGCCGCGGCGAGCAATCGATCGATCAGGGTGTTGAGTGGCGCGCAGTCGCTGAGGACCCGGCTTTCGAAGCCGAGCCCTTCCCGGATCGACAGCAGGTGCACCGTGTGGTTGCCGAGCGGGCCGGACAGGATGACCGCGTCCCCGGGGCGCACGGAATCCATCCGCAACGGCTCCCGCGAGAAGAATCCGACGCCACTCGTATTGAGGTACAGCTGATCGGCTTCCCCGGCGCGGACCACCTTGGTATCGCCGCACACGATCTGCACACCCGCCTCACGCGCGGTCTCCCGGATGGAGGTGAGTACCCCGAACAGCCGGTCGAAGGGCAGTCCCGTCTCGAGGATCAATCCGAGCGTGAGATAGCGGGGCGACGCTCCGGAGACCGCCAGATCGTTGACGGTCCCGCACACCGCGATCTTTCCGATGTCACCGTTGCCGAAGAACGGTGGATCGACCACGAAGCTATCGGTGGTCATGGCGATGCGGGTGCCCTCGACGGGGAGGACGGCGCTGTCCTCCATCTCGCCCACATACACATCGCCCAGGGTTTGCGCGATGAACTCCACCAGCTCGCCCGACAGTGTCGCGCCGGTCCCGTGGTCGAGTTGGATCTGCTGGGTCGCGACAGTCACGGTGTCTTGGTTTCCTTCCTGGGGAGACCGCCGTTCTCGTCCAGGGTCCGCAGGATCTCCGTGGAATCGGCGACCGTGGCGCAGTAGCCTTCGAGCCATTCGAGTGCGCGCCGTCGATCGGCTTCCTGGGCCGAGAAGACGCAGTCGCTCGGCACCCCGACGATGTAACCGCGAAAGAATGCGTCGGCCGCCGTCGTCTGAATGCAGATCTGGGTCTGCAGGCCGATGAGAATCAAGGTTTCGACCCCGAGCGCCTGGAGTCTGGCGTGCAGATCGGTTTCGTAGAAGCCGCTGTCCTTGCTGCGTTCCTGAACAATATCCTCGTCATCGAGGAATTCGCGGACCACCTCGGCGCCCGCGGTGCCTCGCACGGCGGGGACGCGCCCGTCGTACCGCTCGGCGAGGGGATCGTCCGGCTCATTGAGAAGCTGCAGTTGAAACACGGGATGACCACGCTTTCGCATGGCGGACAAGAACTCCGTCACATGCGGGGTCGCCGCGGCGATCGCCGCCTGGCGCTCCGGGTTCTTTCCGACGATATCGTACTGCAAGCCGCTCGTCAGAACTGCGATTTTCGACATGCCGACTACTCCGTAATCAAAATGGGGACAGGTATTACGGGGCTCAAGCCGATTTGGAATTCGGCGAGCCGTTTTGGGAACGATTCTGCAGATACTGGGCGATGCTCGACCAATTTGCCGCGCATTGATTAGCAAATTCGACTATATGGTCCAGGGTGTGAGGAAGAATGGCCTCGGCTATTTTCTCGATATCGTTGGTTCGCACCGCGCGCTGATGCATCCAGCGGAGCAGGTCGCGACCGCTGGCGCTCATGCGCAGCGCCGGGTTCCGGGACAGCAGGGCAAGCAGGACAACGAGATCCGGGGGCTTGTCGGGGTAGGGGGCGGGTGTCAGTCGCTCGGGGGTGTCCGGGAGTTTGCTCTCCAATGCCGGTTCGGTGTTGGGGGCCTTGTTCTCGACCGAATGGAGAGCCGGGTCCTCCCCCCGTTCGAGTCTGGTGCGTACATCGCGAACAGTGGACGGGGACAGGCCCACCTCCTGGGCGATGCTGCGCAGGGACGCGTCGGGGCGGGCCAGGATCAGCTCGGCGGCGGTGCGCCGGGCCGAGTTGGTGTCGACCGGGCGGAGGCGGCCGTCACTGCCCAGTCGATGGCTCGACCGCGGATCGCCGTCGATGCGGCCGCGGATCGATGCGACCGTCTTGGCGGACAGACCGGTGGTGGTCGCGATCGAACGATCCGACCAGTGCGGATGCGTCTTGATAATGCGTTCCGCGGCGGTGCGCCGATCGTTCAGGGATAGCGGCAGACCGTGAGTTGTGTTCTCTCGGACCCCGATTGTGAATGCCAATTCCTCCGAGCCGTCCACCAGGTATGCATCAATATGTGTGAATCCCTTCAAGTGTGCGGCGAATGTGCGGTGAAACCCGTCGATCACTCGCATTGTCGGCCGATGAACGAGGATGGGCGGCAAAGGCCATTCGGCCTCGACCAGCCGCTCGATATGAGATTGGTCTACGCCCTCGGATCTGGGGGAGCCGACAGTCACGAGCGAAGCAATTTCCGAAGATGTATTTACGCGGTTCAATTTCGAGGACTGCTCCAAATGAGTAGTGCCCCTTGTACTTTCAAGATCATCGCTTGAAAAGTACCGCAGGGATGCACGTCCGGCAAGGGGGGCTCGACGTCGTTGGCTCGGCCGTTGGGATCTCCATCGATACCCCATGCTGCAGACCGTGTCGATCCACTGGTTTTGAGGGCACGCCGGGGTGTGCAACTGCGCGAAAGCCGCAGTTGTACACCCTGATTCGGCGCATCGTCACAGGTCAACGCGCCTCGGGCGAGTGCGGCCGGAGTCGGTAATGCCAAGGCTCACTGCCGGTTTCGTACGTGTGAATCGAAATCACACAAATTTGCCGGGGCTCGGTCCATCAGTAGCGGGGGAGCGAATTGAGGATATCCCCCAATGGAATTCACGATATCGCGTTGCGTACCGCGGGATTGATCCGGTACGAGAGGAAAGAGAGCATCGAATGAGCTATGCCAGTCGCAAGGACGATCACGTCCGCCTGGCCGTCGCGCAGCATCGTGAGCCGAGTACCGGGCAGCCCCCGACTCCGTTCGACGATGTCGCGTTCGTCCACCACGCCGTGCGGGGCGGGGCGGAGCACGCCGTCTCGCTCGCCACCGAGGTGGGCGACGCGATCTGGCCGGTGCCGCTCTACATCAACGCGATGACCGGCGGCAGCGCCCGCACGGGTGCGGTGAATCGGGGGCTGGCGATCGCGGCGCGGGAGACGGGAGTGGCGATCGCGTCGGGCTCGATGAGCGCATACCTGGCGGACAGTTCGGTGGTCGCGACCTACTCCGTCCTGCGCGAGGAGAACCCGCGGGGATACGTCATCGCCAATGTCAATGCCAACACCACCCCGGAGATGGCGGCACGGGCGGTGGAACTGGTGCGAGCCGACGCACTGCAGGTGCATGTCAATGCGATCCAGGAGATCGTGATGCCGGAGGGGGATCGTGATTTCTCGGCCTGGCCGGGCAATATCGCTCGCCTGGTGGAGGCGCTCGACGTGCCGGTGATCGTGAAGGAGGTCGGGTTCGGGATCAGCGCCGACACTGTCGCGCAGCTGGCCGGGCTCGGGGTGCGGATCATCGACGTATCCGGCAGTGGCGGGACGAATTTCGCGCTGATCGAGAACGCGCGGCGACCACGGGCCGATTTCGGCCTGCTCGCCGACTGGGGGCTGGCCACCCCGGCCTGCCTGGTCGACGGGGCCGACGCCGCTCTGGCGCACGGGGTTACGCTGCTCGCCTCCGGTGGCGTGCGAACGCCGCTCGATGTGGTTCGGGGGCTGGCGCTGGGCGCCCGGGCGGTGGGGGTATCCGGGCACTTCCTGGCGATCCTCGAGACGGAAGGTGTCGATGGGCTGATCGCGGCCATCGACACCTGGATCGCTCGGATCCGGCAGATCATGACGGTGCTTGGCGCGGAAACCGTACGCGCGCTGGCGAATACCGATGTGCTGCTGACCGGTGAACTCGCCGAGACTTGCAGACTTCGCGGTATCGACCCGGCGATCTACGCCCGGCGATCCCGGGCGGCGGCGCGCCCATCCTCCGTTACCGGTGAGTAACATGGGTCGGGTTATGATGCGCCGAGCGACGAACGACAGTGCGTCCCTTCGTAACTGAAAGGCCATTGCATGAGCCCCCTGCAACTAGCGCTGGGCATCATCTCCATTCTGATCGGTGTCCCCGCGTGGGCCGGGTTTGTCTTGGCGATTCGCAAGATGGTGCGCGTCATCCGGCTCGGGCAGCCGGCGCCCGACCGGTTCGGGCCGTTCCTGCCCCGATTCGCCACCATGGTCAAGGAATTCGCCGCGCACACGCGCATGGCGAAGTTCCGGACCGTCGGCTGGGCGCACTGGCTCGTCATGGTCGGCTTCCTGATCGGATTCGTCACGGTCTTCCAGGCCCAGGGGCAGATCTTCAACCCCACCTTCACGTGGCCGTGGGTCGGTGACACCCTCGCCTATCACCTCCTCGACGAGCTGCTGGGCCTGGGCACCATCGTGGGCGGGCTGACGCTGATCATCATCCGGCAGCTCAACCACCCCCGGGTGCCCGAGCGGATGTCCCGCTTCGGCGGCTCCAACTTCAAGGCGGCCTACTTCGTCGAGGCCGTCGTGCTCGTCGAGGGCATCAGCATGATCGGTGTGAAGGCGCTGGTGGCGGCCTACACCGGTGAACACCACGCCGCCAGCGACTTCGTCAGTATGCATATCGCCAAGGTGCTGCCCGCAAGTGCCGAAGCGGTGTCGGTCTTCGCGTTCTTCAAGCTGATGGCGGCGCTGGTGTGGGTCGTCGTGGTCAGC